>OY763325.1:0-3981887 GCA_963667315.1 uncultured Thermotogae bacterium
GACTCACAGAGCACCTGAACATATCGTTCGTCATGATGATCGCAGTGAACGAGAGAAACAATACGAGGATGAGATTCGAGAGTTAAAAGCACGTGTTAAGTATCTTGAGAGCCTTGAATCGCTCAAACCATTTCTCAAAAAAAAACTAAAAATTCGGGAGATTAGATACGAAGCCATCATGGAACTTGAATCCCAGTTTTCCATCACACTGCTGACAAAGATAGCAGGCGTAAGCCGTACAGCTTACTATAAATACAAAAAACAGAGAAATAAAATCCTCTGTGATTGAAGATTTGGTGTTGGATATTTACCGGAAATCCGGTAAACGGATGGGCTATCGCCAGATAAAGGATGTTCTGACAATCAAATACAATCTTGTTGTCAATCATAAAAAAGTTTTGGGGATCATGCAGAAATTGGGGATTCAATCCATTGTCAGAAAGAAAAGAAACTACAAACACAAAGACAAAGGAATCAAGAAAAACATCCTCAACAGAGACTTTCAAGCAGATGTACCGTACAAAAAGTTTGTCACAGATATCACCTATATACCAACGAGAAGAGAAATGGTGTATATTTGTACCGTAATAGACCTATATAACAACGAACCGGTTGTCTGGAACATTAGTACCAAACAAGACAAGAGTTTAAGTATAGAGACTATTCAAGCACTTTCCAGAAAGTGTGATTTAAAAGGAAGTTTGATTCACTCTGATCAAGGCGTTCATTATACCAACAATGACTATATTGCGCTCCTTGAATCACTATCCGTCACACAGAGTATGTCCCGCAAAGGAAACTGCTGGGATAATGCCTGCGCAGAAAGCTTTTTCGGACATTTCAAATGTGAATCTCTGTATTTAAGAAAGAAAAACAGCATTCGGAATCTCCGGGATGTTGTTGAAATGACTGAAGAATACATGGACTATTATGTGAACGAACGGCCTCAAAAAAAACTTGACGGTCTCCCGCCAAGTTTATACAAACAACGTTATTTTTCTGCTTAAAATTTGAGATTTTAGCCGTCCCCTTTTTGTATACCATTTCGGGTGCACTTCAAACCGTCCCTCTCTACTCCTAGTGCAAATACCTCCCAATAGCTCCTGTTTTCACAGTATTTCAACACATTTCAAAAATCATTCATTTTCAAATTCCCTATAATCCCACAAATATATTGAAATCGTCGTCCTTTTTGATCATATGATCACTGTTTTATCGTTTTTTAGCCATGAAACATCATACGCCTTTTCTTATTTTGTGCGGTTTCTCACCTGCTTTGTTACTTTAACTAACCTCTCATGTATACCAGGGTCTTAATCTGTTTCTTAAGCCCTCTAATTCCTTCGTCCAGTATTTCAGTAACGGTGAGCTCTTGTTTTCTGTGGTTCAGAGTCGTTTTCTTCGCTCTAATTGTGTTCACGTCCTACACTTTTTTTGTGCTTCTCTCAGAAATCCGATTTCAGCGTTTGACGTTTTCTGAGGTTCTTCTCATTGTCAATTGAAATAATGGTGTTCATTACAGTGGTACAGAGTCCAGCTCCTTCGGGACGGTTCAAACTACCATTTGTACTACCTACGCTGTTAAATATTTTGGTCTGTGTATATCTGTCAGCATCTTCTTTTCATCATATCGTGTACCTGTTTTTAGCATTGTGTAGATCACTCGGATCAGTTTACACGCTAATGCTATCACCGCTTTCATTTTGATCAGCGGATTATTCCGATCTTTTGTGTAATAGTCATATATGCTCCGAAATGCTTGATTCGTACTGATTAAAACGATAGCCGCTCTGAACAAAATACTCTTAAGTAATTTTCTTCCCATCTTACTGCTTTTTTCTTTTCCATGATGTTTACCGGAGCTCTTTGAAACAATGGCGTAGCCTGCCAGTTTCTGTATCTGTTTGTAGCTTTTATAGTTCTTAATATCCCCTATTTCTGAGAGAATTCCAGCTGTTATGATCGTTCCAATCCCTTTTATTTCCATTAATAGTTTTGATTGTGGCATTTGTTCCAGTTGTTGGCGTATTTTTTCTTCGGTATCCTCTAATTCTTTCTGTGTCATCTCATAAATTCGAATGAGTGTTTTTATCTTGTGTTCAGTGGCTTGACTTTGTTGTCTGATTCCTATACTTTTTCTCGCCTGCTCGTATACCAAATGTGCTTTGCCTCTTCCATAATTCGTTGTCCCTGTTTGCTTCCAAATGCTGTATATGCCATCTTCTCCTGCTTGTATAATTCTGTCCAGACTTCCCAGCTCTTTGTACAGTGAGATGATTCCGTTACTGATACCTCTCTTTTTGAATTTCTTGTATTCAGGAAAGATTTGTGCAAACAGGTTATGCAGGCGGTTGGTATTTCTGATTTGATCTTCTTCCAGTAATTCTCGCAGTGAAACCAATTCTCTTAATTCTGAATAATTCCCTGTTTTGGGTCTCATTGATTCACTGTATCTGCCATCTATTGCCAATCGGCTTATGATCAGGGCATCTCTCGGATCGTTTTTGCTGCTGTCATTTCCCATTACTTCACTCGTTCTTCTGACATCCCTTCCGTTGACTATTACAATCTCTATCCCCATTCTTTCGAGGTATTCTTCAAATACGAAATAATACGTTCCTGTTGGTTCCATCGCTACTAATACGTTTGTAGCTCCTTCTTGTCTCATTACCTTACTTAGCCACTTCAGGAACTTCTCGAATCCTTCTCTCGTATTTGCAAATTTGATTCCTTTTCCAACTTCTATTTTTCGCCAGTTCAACACCCTCGCATAATGCCATTCTTTTGCTATATCTACACCGATTACCAGTGTTTTTTCGCTTATCCTTTTGATTTTTTCATTTTCAGTGTTATAATTTTTTTGCATCTTTAAAGCCTCCTTTTATTTTTTTGTGCTCACTTAATTATATTCGGAGGCTTTTTCTTTTTCAACTTCTTTCTCACTACGTGTACAGGAATACTATGTGTTTTTTCCCATCAAGTTGTTTTTTTATTTTTAATGTTATAATATAAGCCATTTTTATTAAGGAGGGGATTTATGTTAATTCAACCGGCTACAAATAATGAAATTCTGGAATGGGGTTTCAATGATCAGACAACACTTCAAAAACTAAAAGGCTTTAAAGCTGTTGACCGAATGACTTCGGGTATTCTTGGCTTTGTGATTTCCTCTGAACAGCAGATAATATCTCTGAAAATTCAAGATGTTTCTTCTTTAACATCAATTGGGAAACAGCTTATTCAAGTTGCAATCAATCAGATGGGACGGAATTTACCGGTAACGGTTAAACTGATCCCGTCCAATTTCAAATTCATATCAGAAATAATACCCCTCTTGGAATCTATGAATTTTTGCAGAGAGAGTGATGAAGAAGGAATACAACAGTTAAAAAGAGAAGCAACAGGAGAAAAGAAGAAAGGAAGCTTTCATCATAATTTTGAACGATATACCTCCTGGACTGATAAAAAGAATTGTCCAGTATGCAACAATGATGACAGTCCTTCCGATATCGTAACGATCAAAGAAATGGAATATTCATGGGTGGAAGCATCTATACATGCTCAGGGGTGTTTGTGGGGAAAATGCCATGTCCTTTCAAAAAAACACTTTATCGAATTACACGATATTCCCGAACAGGATATGCTGAATTTCATGAAAGATATTCAAAAAGTGGGTAAGGCGTTAAAAACTGTCAGCAAAGCCATAAAGATTAATTATGAATTACATGGCAACTCAATGCCACATCTTCATATGCATCTTTTTCCAAGATATATAGATGATGCCTTTCCATCCGGTGGCATTGATGTCACAAAAATAACACCAAACCCGTACAAAAGCCTGGATGAGTTTAACTGGTTTGTGGAAAGCATGCGGAAAGAATTAGCAGCATCCTAAAGATCAACCTATACCTGAAAATCTGAAATGAATCTGTTCTTATATCCGTAGAATTGGTGCTATAATTAACTCTAAAGAAATTTCATTACTCAAAGGGACGGTTCTTATATGTCAATTCATGCTATAATACTTCATACTTAAAAACAAAAAGAGGAAGTGAAAGATGCCGCGAACAAGAAGAATGAAAAGTGAAACCGGAATCTATCATGTGGTATTGAGAGGGATCAACAAACAGACGATATTTGAGGATGAAGAAGATAATGAGATGTTTCTCGTGACGGTGAAGCAATACAGGGAACAGAGTGACTATAAGTTGTTGGCCTATTGTCTGATGGGAATCATATTCACCTCTTGATTAAGACCAGCGTTGAAGAACTTGGTCAGATATTCAGGCGAATTGGGGCAAGTTATGTTTATTGGTATAACAGAAAATCTGACAGAACTGGGCATCTTTTTCGGGAAGGTCTTTTCTTCGCTTGAGTTACAGAATTTTGATGCCGAAAAGAGAACTGTGTGTGTTCGATTTCTTTTGGAGAATGGATTATCTGTGAGACAAATTGTGAGAGTCACGAGGATCAGTCGATATTTTATCCAGAAGGTTTAAATGAGAAAATAACACACCTTTACATATCCATTTATATTATACAATGAGTAAATAAGTACCTATTTGTTCAACGCAATGAGCAAATAGGTACTTATTTGTATATTTATGCTATAATCTTCTGGAGGTCATTTATGAATCGAGAAGACATTTACATACAAAATCCCTGGTGGGAATCAAAAGAGTTCATCAATAACGATAAGAACATCATGACTTTTTCGAAATGTACATTTCAATATTTACCCTCTTTTCTTCAGGAAATGGATTATGGCAAAAAAGGTGTGTACACTTTACGGGGACCGAGGCAGGTTGGTAAGACAACTTCGCTTAAATTGATGATTAAAACTTTGATTGAAAGAGATGTTAATCCATCGAATATTTTGTATCTCACACTTGATAATATCGTTGACAAGAATGAATTGACGGAGCTTATCAAAAGCTGGATTCAATTGAGAAAGCGTATTTCTTCCGATGATTTATATTTATTTCTTGATGAAATCTCATTTATCAAAGACTGGCAATATTCGATTAAGTATCTTTTTGACATTGGTTTGTTGTCTAATTGTTTTGTTTTTCTAAGTGGTTCTTCTGCCTATGATATTAAAAGATCATCAGAAAGATTGCCGGGAAGACGTGGTGAAGGGGTGGATATTATTCAATTACCCGTTTCATTTAAAGACTTTGTTCAAACAATATATGATAAGATTTTGATCAAGATGTCTTTATCGGAAATCATTAACGCTTCGGAATCAGACTTAAAATTACTGGAATTTGAATATGTGAAATACATAAAGGATTTTAATGTTTACAGGGAATCCGGCGGATTTCCGAAGGTGATAAATTCTTTTTTTGAAAAGAACATGATCACCGATGCCGTTATACGAATCTATGAAGATTTTTTGTTGGGAGATATTGAACGCTTTTCCAAATCAAGAATAACGCTCATGGAATTAATGAAAAAGACACCTCAAATAGTTGGGCAAAGATTTTCCTGGAATTCTTTGAACAATGATGTGAATTTTATCAGTTCAGCGAACACTGTCGAAAGTTATTTTCAGATACTCGGAATGAATTTTATCGCTTCGACGGTACTTTTTTTCGATCCTTCGAAAAGAGAAATCAAACCGCGCAAACAAAAGAAGATTTATCCGCTTGATCCGATTATTTCACGTGTCATTGAACGGATATCCGGCATAGCTATCAATGAAGGAAATGCTGTTGAATCACTTGTTTTGGAAAATATTTTAAAATTTTCATCCAATACTTCTGAAGGTCTTAATCTATATTATGGTCCTTATTATTGGTATTCCGCCAAAGGGAATGAAGTTGATTTTCTCGTTGAATGGGAATCTGAACTTTTCCCGATTGAAGTGAAATTCCAGAATAGGATTAATAAAGGGGATTATACGACTTTAAAAAGAAATTTTAATAAGGGAATATTACTGACAAAAGATAAGGTGTTCAGGGATGACGGTGTTATAGGTCTTCCCGTATATTTGTTTTTACTTTTGATATAAAAATAAATTGATTACCCATTGACCTAATAAAACCAGCTGAAAATAATTGCATTTGTGATTTACTGAGAACCGAACAAAACCAATAACTTTCACAAAACAAAGTGCTTTTTTCACAAAAGCACTTTGTTTATTTTCCGACTAAATATAAAAACAAACAAATTCTGTTATAATCAGACGAAAATTAAATATCTACCTCCAGGATTACAGGTGTCGTTTTTGGGAGAGCGTTGAACTTAAAATAAGTCAGCAGTTTTAAAGAAGTAATAAAGGCTTATACAGAGTCACAACGAAGAGTGAGATGAGTTTTCGAAGAAAACTCAAGCGTGCTTGCTCCCCAAGCACGAATAATAGGGAAACCGGTTAAAGTCCGGTACGGCCCCGCCACCGTAACCGGGGACGAAATTCACAATATGCCACTGCGGATTTTTGCGGGAAGGTGTGAAGAGTAGGATGATCCGGGAGTCGGGAGACCTGCCTTGATTCTTGTGTGGATACCATTTCTCGCGGGAGAAATGAATACAAATCAGGAGGAGTTTCATATGAAAATTCAGGAATACCTTGCCAAAGGTATACTATCTTCGCATGGGATTAGCGTCCCGTCTTCAGTGTTCTATTCCGGTCAACCGGAAAAGGAATCACCTTTTTTGCCGTGTGTATTAAAATCTCAGGTGCTTGTCGGAAGCCGCATGAAAAATGGTGGTGTGCTGTTTGCTGCCAATAACAGTGAGTTCAGGGAAGCCTTGTCGGAGCTGCTGGTCAAACCTATCAGAGGGGTAGAACCGGAAGGGGTTCTTGTTGAGGAAAAATCAGAGATCGAAAAGGAATACTACTGTTCTATCTTCATCAACCGTGTTGAACGGGATGTCTATGTCAGTTTTTCCGAACAGGGGGGGATCAACATTGAAGAAAACGCTGATTCCGTTAAAACCGGGCTTTTTGAGGAAATGATTTCCTGGCTTAAGATTCAATATTCCGTTGAATTTGCTGAGATTGTCAGGAAGATGCGAAAGATCATGGAAGATGAGGATGCAACTTACGTTGAGATCAATCCAATAGCCCTGACAACAGACGGCAAGCTTGTTGCCCTTGACTGTGTCATGGATCTGGATGAAAATGCTTACTTCAGAAATGAAAAATACCCGAATTATATGGATTTAAGTGAATTAAACGCACCGTTTCATTATGTCCGGCTGGATGGCGATATCGGCATCATCGGCTGTGGTGCGGGAATTGTCATGGCAACAATGGATGCCATAACCATGAAAGGCGGTAAGCCTGCGGACTTTCTGGACATCGGTGGCGGTGCAAAGAAGGCAATCACCATTGAAGCGCTTTCAACCCTTTATGAAGAGGGCATTCGCCGTATTGTGATGAATATTTTCGGCGGGATCACCAGTTGTGATGAGATCGCAAAGGCTGTCCTGGAATTCAGAAAGATGAAGGGGGACGTGAACATCTTTCTGAGAATTGCCGGAAACAACGCTGAGATTGCCAAAGAAATATTGAAAGAAGCCGGTATGGCAACGTATGAGCATATGTACGAGATGGTGGATGCCTGTATGGAAGCGGTGAGTGTACATGCTTAACGGTAATGAGAGAATTTGTGTGCAGGGAATTACAGGGAAGTTCGGCAGATATCATACGGGAAAGATGAAACTGTATGGCACGAATATCGTTTGCGGGATTTCGCCAAATAAAGAGGGTGAAGAGGTTCACGGGATAAAGGTTTATCAGGATATAAAAAAGGCTGTTGACGAAACTTCCGCTGATACGAGTATCTTGTTTGTGCCGGCAAAGTTTGTCTACGATGCCGTCAACGATGCAATAGATGCCGGGATAAAAAAAATCATCATCATCACGGAGCATGTGCCGCAACTGGATACGTTGAGAATTGTCAAGCGGGTGAAGGAGCTGAATGCCCATCACGATGGTGAACCGATCACGTTGATCGGTCCAAATTGTCCGGGAATGATTATTCCCGATGTGATGAAGCTGGGGATCATGCCGGAATCCGCCTTCAGACCTGGAGATGTTGCTGTTATTTCAAGAAGTGGAACGCTGATGTATGAGGTGGCAAAACATCTTTCCGCGGAGAGCAGCGGTGTAAAGATTGCACTGGGGTTGGGTGGAGATCCAGTGATTGGAACAAATGTTGCCGAGGCGATGGATTTTATCATCTCCGAAGGAATAAAGAAGGTTGTCATCGTCGGTGAAGTTGGCGGCAGTGATGAGATAACGGGGATTAAAAGTGCCCTTGCAAAAGGATTTGAAGGGGAGATTCAGACCTTTTTTGCCGGACGATCTGCCCCAAAGGGTAAGAAGATGGGGCATGCAGGCGCTATTGTTGGCGGTTTTGAGGAAACGATAGAACATAAGGAGAAGGTTCTCGAAGAAATGGGAATTAAAACAATAAAAAAGATTGAGAATATTTTTAATGGAGGTGTGAATTGATGTACACAGAAGGATATGTACAGGAAGCTGCAAAGTGGGGGGCAAACAATTACAACCCGCTGGATATTGTAATCGAAAGAGGTGTCGGAAGCTGGGTGTGGGATGTTGATGGGAACAAGTATTTAGACATGTTGGCGGCATATTCCGCTGTGAATCAGGGACATTGCCATCCGAGAATCATCAGCGCTCTAACCAATCAGGCGAACAAGGTAACCCTGACATCAAGGGCCTTTCAGAATGACAAGATGGGAATCTTTTTGAAGAAGCTCTGTCAGCTGACCGGATATGAAAAGGCATTACCGATGAATACAGGTGCAGAAGCCGTTGAAACAGCCCTGAAGCTTGCCAGAAAATGGGGAGAAAAGAAAAAGGGTGTTGAAAAGAATAAGGCAAAGATTATCGCCTGTGAGAATAATTTTGCCGGAAGAACGATCAGTATTATCAGTTTTTCCAGTGAAGAGCAGTACAGAGATGGCTTTGGTCCATTTACACCGGGATTTGAAATCATTCCTTATGGCGATGCTGATGCTCTTGAATCTGCTATTGATGACAACACCGTTGCCTTTATCCTTGAACCTATTCAGGGTGAGGGGGGGATCATCGTTCCACCAGCCGGTTATCTTGAAAAAGTCAGAGAGATAACGGAGAGAAAAGGCGTTATCATGATCGTTGACGAGATTCAGACGGGTTTTGCCAGAACCGGAAAGCTCTTTGCCCATTATCATGAAGCTGTCAGACCGGATATCGTCGTGATGGGGAAGGCGTTGAGTGGCGGTGCATACCCTGTTTCCGCCGTTGTCTGTGATGACTGCATCATGGATGTGTTCAATCCCGGTGATCATGGGTCTACTTTTGGTGGCAACCCCCTTGGGGCAGCCGTGGCTACTGCCGCTATCGATGTGGTAGTTGAGGAAAAACTTTCGGAAAGGTCAGAAGAGCTTGGGAATTACTTTATGGAAAAATTGGGTGAAATAAAGACGGACAAGATCAAAGAGATCAGGGGAAAAGGTTTGTTTATCGGCGTTGAGATCAAGAAGGAATATGGAAAGGCAAGATTCTACACCGAATTGCTTAAAGACAGGGGAATTCTCTGCAAGGAGACACATGAGCAGACTATACGCTTTGCACCCCCTCTGATCATTAAGAAAGAGGAACTTGACTGGGCCTTTGATATCATTCGTGATGTCCTTGAAACTGAATACACTGAAGGACTTCAATAATTTATGATCAATAAAAAACAGGTTATACAGGAATATGTTATTTCGACCATAGGGGCTGTTCTCACAGCCCTGGGTCTTGTGTGTTTTCTGATCCCGAACAACATTGCCGCCGGTGGCGCAAGTGGTATTGCAATCGTCTTGAACAGCTTTTTGCCCTTTTCCGTCGGTATTCTGATGTATGCGGTCAATATCGTATTGTTCATTGTTGCCTTTCTGACGATTGGTAAGGAGTTTGGTGTCAGGACGATCTATTGTGCCTTTCTTGTCACGTTTCTTGTGGATATGTTTGAAAGAGTTGATATGATCCCCAAGTATCATGATGAGGATTTATTCGTGTCGGTTTTCTTTGGGGTTGCAATATCAGCTCTGGGGATGGCGATTACCTTTTCGCAGAATTCCTCAACGGGTGGAACGGATATTCTCGCCAGGATTGCCAATAAGTTCTTTGGTCTCAGCATGGGCGTTGCTCTGCTGATGATAGACTTTGTCATAGCGATAGCCGCAGGTTTCACTTATGATTTGAGAATCGGACTGTATTCGATTATCAGTGTTATTTTCACAGGGCTTACGGTGGATTATCTGCTGAAGCTCATTGACACGAATATCACTTTGATCATCATTTCAACGAAGGAAAAAGATATTGCGGAATACGTCACAACACATCTGGAAAGGGGAGCCTCCTATCTGAAAGGAGAAGGCGTCTATACCTCTGATCAGAAGAACCTGCTATTTGTCGCCATCAAACGAAGAGAGATGAGTGATGTGATCAGGCATATCCGGAAGATCGATCAGAACGCTTTTGTCATCGCACAGGAAGCCTCACATGTGATTGGTGAGGGATTTAAGAATATTAACAAGGTTTTTTAAGGAGAAAAAATGGCATATTTATTCTGGACCATCACATTGGTCCTGTTTTCAAGTCTTGAAGTTGTCTCAAAACCGATTATGGGGCAGATTGATCCGTTTTCCATGACTTTTTTGCGCTTCTTTATCGGTGGTTTGTTTTTGTTCATCCTCACTTTGATCACCAGAAAAAAAGAAGCGGTGAAGATGGAAAGAAAGGATTTCTGTTATATCGTTCTGACGGGCTGTCTGAACTGTATCGTTTCAATGACGTTGCTTCAATTATCCGTTAAAACAGGAAATGCCTCATCGGCAGCTGTACTGATTTCCACTAATCCGATTTTTACAGCTTTGTTTGCAAGGGTCATTGCCGGCGAAAATCTCAGTAAACGAAAATTAGTCGGCATTGTGCTGGGGCTTGCGGGTATTCTGACATTCAGTTTTGGCATGCTGGAAGGGGATACATGCATTGGGATTGTGTTTGGTTTGTCCTCTGCTGTTACCTTTGCGCTTTATTCCGTACTGATGAAGAAACCGGTGAAAAAATACGGTTCTTTGAGATGTACGGCTTATTCCGGTCTTTTTCCAAGTCTGATATACGGAGTTGTCTTAACTGTTTCGGGTAATCTGAATATGCCTTCCCTTGATGTGCAGGGATGGTTGATTGTGCTTTATCTCGGGATTTTTGTGACGGGGATCGCCTATTTCACCATGTTGGAATCCATCAAGAGAATAGGGGCTTCAAATACCATGCGCCTCTTTTATGTCAAACCGGTAATAGCAGCCTTCCTTGCTGTTTTGTTCCTCGGTGAAACATTTGGTCTGGTAAAAATAGCAGGAATGGTTATCATCATATTTTCACTGTTCCTGTGATAAAAAAGCTTTAATCAACCCACTGAATAAAAGTTTCACTTGTTGATTAGTGTTTTTACTAATCGTATTTTCTCGAATAATTAGGAGGTGCTTTGCACCTCCCTTTTTTGTGCGTAGAGAAGAATGGATGTGACTTTTGTATCGAAGGTATATTCTATAGTGTTATATATATGGAAATTGTATATATTGACAATTAACAAGTTGTTAGGTATACTACATCGAAGGTTGTTTATAAATAGTACATCAACCTATATTTGAACATGAGGGGTATTTTGTATGAAAAAGGTTCCTGCAAAGACGATGATTCCGGTTCTGCTTGTTGCAGCTGTGATAATGTTTTTATTAACGATTTCGATTGGGACGGTCAATATTTCAATAGGGGACATTATAGGCGTGTTCTTCAACAATCCTGAAGTCAAGTCTGTTTATAAAAAGATTCTCTTTGATATCAGAATACCGAGAGCCATCATGGCACTAATCGTCGGGATGATGCTGTCATCTTCCGGTACGGTCGTTCAGGCTGTTTTTCAGAATCCGCTGGCTGAACCCTACATCATCGGGATTAGTGCGAGTGCTGTGTTTGGCGCAGTCATCGCCTTCTTACTCGGGTTGCCAGATTTTTATTATGGTGTCTTTGCCTTTATTATCTCCATTATCGTATCCTTCACAATTTTCAGACTGGCGAACTTTAAAGGCAAGGTCAACACCTCAACCCTTTTGATCATTGGTATCGCTGTTTCTTCATTCCTCGGTGCTTTTACTTCATTTGCCATGTATGCCATTGGAGAAGATTCATACAGAATTATGATCTGGACCATGGGTTATCTTGGTGGCGCTACCTGGAGTAAGATCGGTATGCTGGTCGTTCCGCTTGGGATAGCGATTTGTTATTTTCTTTTCTATAGAAATGATCTGGATGCAATTATGATGGGGGAACAGGAAGCTCATTCGCTGGGGATTAAAGTGGCAAAGCTCAAAAAAAGATTGCTGGTGGTTTCCTGTCTGATTGTATCTTTTTCAGTAGCTTTCACGGGGATGATTGGTTTTGTTGGACTGATCATTCCGCATACGATGAGAATGCTGATGGGATATTCTAATTCAAAGCTCCTCGTTCCGACTACGATTGCCGGTGGTGTTTTTCTGCTGTTTTCCGACACAATAGCACGAACGGCACTGGCTCCCACGGAAATACCGATTGGGGTTATCACATCTTTCTTTGGAGCACCATTCTTCATCTTTCTGGCATTCAGGGCGAAAAAAGGAGGCGCAGGACATGGCATATAGTCTGCAGGCTGAGAAGGTATCGTTTGGATACACAAAAGAAAAAAAGATTCTTGAATTGATTGACCTTAGTGTCGAAAAAGGTGAATTCCTGGGGATACTCGGACCCAACGGTTGTGGGAAATCCACTTTTCTGAAAAATGTGATGAATTATTTTCCGCCGGATTCGGGTCTGGTGCAGTTGTTTGGTGAAGATATTCGTTCATTGAGTCAGAGCAGGATCGCCAAAAAGATGGGATATGTTCCTCAAAAATCCGGTATGAGTATGGCGCTGACGGTGTATGAAACTATTCTTATGGGAAGGCTGCCACATGTTAAGAACAGATGGGAAGGTTATGCTGAGAGAGATCACGAAATAACGAACAGGGTTATTGATGATTTGCATCTCAACAGATTCAGAAACAGAATTTCTGTCTCACTCTCTGGGGGAGAGTTCCAGAAGGTTCTCCTGGCGAGAGCACTTGTACAGAATCCTGAAATCCTTTTGCTGGACGAACCAACCTCCAATCTGGATATGAATCATGCCGTTGAATTGATGTCGCTTGTAAAAAACATGACACTGGAATCCGATTTGGCAGCGGTTGCCGTCTTACATGATCTGAATCTCGCAGCGCTTTTCTGTGACAGGGTCATGTTTATTAAAAAGGGGGTTGTCAAATATACCGGAAACCCAGAAGAGGTGTTCACGAACGAAATTATTAAAGATATTTACGGTATAGATGTATTCATCGGTAAAACGGATGCCGGATTGCCATACATCGTACCGATTTGTAATCATATTTGCAGAAAAAAGGAGATGTATTGCAGTGTTTCATAGAAGATACCGGTCGCATCATGATGCGGAGTATGCGTTGAGAAATTTTCTTGGAATTGATAAAAGTAAAAGAGAGAGAATCCCAGAGGAAAAGATGCTGGAGACTTTAAATGCTATCCCTGAAAAAAATGAAAGGGTTATCTATTTCCATGTGCCTTATTGTGACAAGCTTTGTTCTTTCTGTAATCTCAACAGAAAGTTTTGCAGTGGATCAAAAGAAGAACGAAATGATACGCTTGCGCAGTATGCAGACTATCTCTGTTCTGAAATAAAAAGACATGCATCATACAATTATATAAAAGACAAACCATTCAGCTCAGTTTATTTTGGTGGTGGTACACCAACTATTTTCAGCACGCCACAGTTGAGAAAAGTCCTTGATACGCTCAACGAATATCTGCCGCTTTCCGATGATTGTGAATTTACACTTGAGACAACGTTGCACAATCTTGACCATGAAAAGGTTGCCATGATGATGGAGCGGGGCGTAAACAGATTGAGTGTGGGGATTCAGACGTTCAACAACAACGGAAGAGTTGTACTCAACAGAACAGGGGATAATGCTGAAGCCGTCAGACGTTTAAAGGAATTGAGACAGCAGTTTGACAGGACGCTTTGTATGGATATTATTTATTCCTACCCTGGACAGAGTTTTGAGAATATTCAGAATGATGCCAATTCAATCATTGACTGTAATGTGGATAGTGTCAGTTTCTATTCTCTGATGCTGCACGATGAATCTGCCCTGAGTAAACAGATTCAGGCTGGAAGGGTTGTCTTCGACCGAACATTGGAGTCGGATAATCGATATCATAACAGTTTTTATGAATCCTTAACACAAAGAGGTTTTGAAATGCTGGAACTATCCAAATTGGTTAAACCCGGAAGAGATGAGTACAAATACATCAAATTGAAGTATCAGAATGCGGATGTCTTGCCCCTTGGGAATGGAGCCGGCGGAAGACTAAGAGATATCAGCATTTACAGAATGGCACCGGGTATGTCGATGTGTGCAGATGCTAACGCCGAGTTTGATTTTTTCCATGAGCTTTTGGGAAAGATGCAGTACGGACAGTACGATTTGAATTTTTATAAAGCCATACTCAGTGAAGAGGAATTCGACTCATTTGAAGAGACGTTCAACGAGCTCAAAGGGAAAGGATTCTTTGTCAGACAAGAGGCGGATTATTATACGTTGAATGTCGAAGGTGTGTTCTGGGGGAACAATATTGCCGTTGAGCTCATGAAGAGCATCATTAAGATCAGACGCTCTGAGAGTTCTTTCAGCTTTGAAGGTATTGAGGAGAAAAAGCCTGCTATGAAAGGCCATCCGGGTGGGCATCCCAGCGGACATCTGTCAAAAGGGAAGGTTCGCCCTTCCGGGATACACCATTAGTTTTACGTTTTCTTCTGGGCGGTGATCTGCGATTGGGATGAAAGTTCCTTTTACAGATTGCCCTCCGGAATCATGTGAAAAAACTTTAATACATAAAAAGGAGAGGGAAGAAATGAAAAAAGTTTTAATCGTTATGGTATTGGCACTTGTCTTGAGCTTCACAGCATTTGCAGAATGGCATTATGCAATTGAACAGGACGGAAACAGTGTGGAAGTTAAGGAATACAACAGGATCATCTCGCTTTCACCGGGAGCTGTTGAAGTGATGTATATGATCAATGCGCAGGAAAAACTCATTGCCATTGGAACTTCAAGAAGCGGTATATGGCCTCAGGAAGAAACATCAAAACTTGATAACGTTGGTTCATTAAACAAACCAAGTCTTGAAAAAGTGGTGGCACTTGAACCGGATCTCGTCATTCTCAACTCTATGAACACTGAATTTGCCGAAGCCCTTGAGCAGCATGGTATTGCATATCTGATCTTTGCAACGGATTCTCTTGAAGCGATGCTTGAAGAACTTCCTGTCTTTGGTGTTATCTGTGGAAGAGCGGAAGAAGCTATCGCAGTTAGTGCGGAAAAATTTGAAATACTTAAGAAAATAAGAGCGGAACTTGAAGAAAAACCACTGAATCTTAAAGGTGCTTTTCTTTATTCAGCATCACCCATTCAGGGATTCAACGAAAAGTCTCTCCCAGGACAGGTTCTTCAGATTCTCGGTTGTGAAAACATGATCAGTTCAGAAATGGCAAAGCCAATTCTCACTCCGGAATATGTTCTCGAACAGAACCCTGATTTTCTCTTTGGTGCTATGGCAATCAGAAACGTGGAAGATATCACAAATTCCAATCCGCTCCTTCTCGAAACAAGAGCCGGAAAAGAAGAAAATATCTATCTTGTACCATCTGCAAAGATTCTCAGACCAACACCAAGAGTTATTGATTTCCTGGAAGAACTTTATGAACAGCTCAGCAAACTTGCTGAATAAAAACAGCTTAAATTGCACAAAGAGCATGCAAAAATAAAACAATCCCCTTTTTCGAGCATTGGGGTGTAATTTACGGGGCGCGAGCCGCCCCGCTTTTTGATCGATATATATTGAAAACGGGAGGAAACAAAATGAAAACGATGCTTGTTTATTCGAGTAAGACGGGAAACACAAAGAAAGTTGCAGAGGAAATTATTAAAGTATTACCTGAGGGAAGCGAAATCTATGCGGTTGAAGATGCCCCATCACCGGTGGACTATGATAATGTTATTATGGGATATTGGATAAACAGAGGAACAGCGGATGAAAAGGCGATTAAATATATTGAACAAATAGAAGAAAAAAAGGTTGGATTCTTCTGTACACTCGGAGCCTATCCAGATTCTGAGCATGCCAAAAAGTGTATTGTAAACGGAAATGAACTTTTTTCCAAAAATAATAATGAAATTCTCGGAAGTTTCATCTGTCAGGGAAAGATTGACCCTGCACTGGCTGAGAAATTCAAGACTTTACCACCCGATCATCCACATGCCATGACACCTGAAAGAAAAAAGAGACATGAGATAGCCAGTAAACATCCTGATGCAGATGATTTTAAGAAGGCCCAGGAAGTATTCGAAAGGATGTTTTAACTTAGTTTTACGGAATTGGTTTATATATTGGAAATGAGGATTGCGTAGGGACAGGCACAAGCCCTGCCCCTACATGATATGATAAGGGAAAATATGAAACCAGATAACAAACTGCAAAAAATTAAAATGGGAGATAACGTTTCTCTCAATCAAATCACAGATGACTTTCACATTTTTCAGATGAAAGACAAAGCAGGTTATGGGGAAATGAGAATGAACAAGGTTCTTGAAGGAATCTATATCATGTACAACGATTTTCACATGCAAAGCTGTTCTTCACAGCTGCAAACCAATCTTGATCTGTTTTGTGTGGATCATTGTCGTGAAGGTAGGATAGAAAATGAAGTAGATGTGATGAACTATTCTTATATAGAAGCCGGTGATCTGAGAGTTGACAACCGCCATGGGCATGATTCGGATTTTTTCTTTCCTTTATCACATTATCATGGAATGACGATAGCTTTTTTCCTGGATCAGGCACAGAACGCATTATCTGAAAACTTTAAAAATTTTCCGGTTAATTTAAGAAAGCTCAGAGAGAAATTTCTGACGAAGAGTACCCCGTTTATCTTGAGAAAGGATGAACAGATTGGGCATATCTTTGCCGAGTTATATCATGTTCCCATGAATATCAGAAAATATTATATACGGATCAAAATCTACGAATTACTGCTTTTTTTATCCGCTGTCGAATTACCGGAAGCGATTGAGAGCAGACCTTATTTTTACAAACCTCAGGTTGAGAAGATAAAGTCCATTAGAAAATTGATGACAGAAAATCTCGACAGACATTTCACCTTGAAAGAGCTGTCTGAAGATTATAATGTTTCACTCACTTCTTTAAAAAAATGCTTCAAGGGTGTTTACGGGATGTCCGTCTTCTCATACATGAGAACTTACAGGATGAACCGTGCCGCATCATTACTTAAAAATACCTCCGACAGTGTTGCTGTTATTGCACTGGAAGTTGGATACAACAGCCCGAGTAAATTTTCCACCGCCTTTAAGGAGATTATCGGATTCTCCCCACTCGAATACAGAAAATCCCCCGTCCAAATGGAGCATATTGGACATTATGGAGCGGAAAACCTTTATTGATCCTGCTATAATCATTTTTGGAATTAGTTTTTTCAAACAAAAATGATAAAAGGAGCGGATCATGAAGAAAAAAAACGTAGTATCAACCATTCTTTCGTTTGCATCAAAATGTAAATGGAAGATGATTATTTCGGTTATCTGTGCCACCATCAGTGTTTTTGGCGGTATTGTGCCCTATGTGGGAGCTTACAGAATCATTCGATTGTTTATCGACCAGACTGCAACGACGCAAAATGTTTTGGATTGGGTCTGGATCATTCTTGCCGGTTATGTCATAAAGGTTGCCTTTCATACTTTCTCAACCATGTTATCTCATATTTCTGCCTATATCATTCTGGAACAGATTCGTTTGACAATTATTCGGAAATTGATGAAGGCACCGCTTGGAACGGTCCTGAATCAAAGAGTCGGGTCTATGAAGCATATCATCGTTGACAAAGTTGAAGAAATAGAGATTCCACTTGCACATGTTATTCCAGAGCTGTTCTCACATATGCTGCTGCCCATAGCGGTGTTTGTTTTTCTGTTGACGATAGACTGGAGAATGGCTTTGGCTGCTCTCATAACGATACCGATAGCCGGGGTTTCAATGGCTGTGATGATGAAGAACTTCAACACACAATATAAGCATTACATGAAGGCAAGTGATCATGTCAACAGTGTTATTGTTGAATATGCTGAAGGAATAGAGGTGATTAAGGCGTTCAATCAGTCATCCTCTTCGTATGAAAAGTTTGCGTATGCGATTAAATCTTTTAAAGAATATACCCTGGATTGGTTTTCCAGTACATGGGGCTTGATGAATTTCACTCTTTCGGTTTTACCTTCTTCATTGCTCGGAACGGTGCCAATCGGTATGTATTTGTACATGAACGGACAGCTTTCACCCTCTGATTTCACCATGTGTATCATCCTTTCACTTGGAATTGTCGCACCGCTTCTTAAATTTTCGGTGTTTATCAATGATGCGAAGTCTATAGAATATTCGATCAAGGATGTCAACAAATTACTGGAGATAAAAGAATTGAAAGACAGTAAGGAAAGAATCATTCTCACGGATTATAATGTTGAATTTAAAAATTGTTCATTTGCCTATTCAGGCTTAACAAAGGATCGCGTTCTTCACAATATCAATCTCAAAATTCCTGAAGGGGACTATTATGCATTGGTGGGTCCTTCAGGTGGCGGGAAATCTACGATTGCAAAATTACTGGCAAGATTCTGGGATGTAGATGATGGGGCAATTACCATTGGCGGTACGGATATTCGAAAGATTCCAATTGCGCAATTGACAAAGATGATCAGCTTCGTCACGCAGGATAATTTTCTCTTCGACTGTTCCATAATGGACAATATTCGTCTCGGAAATCGTTATGCAAGTGATGAAGATGTGTACAGGGCAGCAAAGGCAGCCATGTGTGATGAATTTATCAGAAAACTGGATAATGGTTATCACACAGATGCCGGAGAGGCCGGGAAAAGACTTTCCGGTGGAGAAAAGCAGAGAATTGCAGTGGCAAGAGCCATTCTTAAAGATGCTCCAATCGTTATTCTTGATGAGGCGACGGCCTTCACAGATCCTGAAAATGAACATAAGATTCAGAAATCACTGGCAGCACTCACAAAAGATAAGACATTGCTCGTTATTGCACATCGTTTATCAACGGTGAAAAATGCCGATAGAATTATTCTGATGGAAAAAGGACAGATTCATGAAGTGGATACACATGAGCATCTGCTGCTGAACAATCAGCTTTACGCAGGCATGTGGCAGGCGCATATCAACTCAAAGAGCTGGTCAACGGCTTCCGGGAAAAAAGAGGTGGAAATGAATGTTTAAAACGATTAAAAGATTTATAAACTGGACAGGTGATTATAAAAAGCGCTTGTATATTGGCTTTGTCTATTCATTCTTTGTTTCACTCTTTGCGGCTGTGTCTGTCATGCTGGGCGCCTATTCACTCATGCTTGTTGTTCAGGATTTGCGTGGAGAAGTTAAACTCTCAAATGGAAATATCTGGTTGTTGCTTGGTCTGATGATTCTGTTTGTGTTGTTAAGATTTCTGTTCTCCTATCTCCGAGCTAAAACACAGGAGAGTGTCGGGTATGAAATCGCCGCGCAGGAACGTATGGAGATCGGTAATATTCTGAAGCGCGTACCACTTGGTTATTTCAGGAAAAATAACACAGGGGATATCAGCGCAACGATCACCACTCAATTGACATTTATGGAATTACTAGGTCTCAAGATGCTTGATATCATTGTCAACGGTTATATCAACGTCTTTGTTGTCATCATTTGTCTGGCATTCTTTAACATTCCAATAGCCCTGATCAGTCTTGGCGGTGTGCTTCTTTCCGGTGTGTTTATAAAGATATTGAATAGGTTCAGTGAGAAAACCTCTCCCGTTGTACATGACGCTCAGGAAAAGATGACCAAAGCGACCATCGAATACCTTCGTGGGATGAGTGTCGTGAAATCATTCGGGATGACGGGTGCCAGTGTGAAAAGTGTGAAGGAGGCGTATAAAAAGAGCCGTAAGGTCAACATCAGGGGTGAGATACAATTTGCACCGATAACTGCCCTGCATCTATTCGCTTTGAAACTGGCATCAACGGGTATTGTCTGGTTTGCCAGTCTGATGGTATTAAATGCTCAGGGGCCCGTTCAATTCGCCGATTTTTTCGGTATTCCGGTCATGATGGTTATTTTCTCCTTTTCATTGTTTGCCCATGTTGAGTCGGTTAATGATTCTGCACATGTTCTCGGCCTGATTGATTCCACACTGAATAATCTTGAAAACCTTAAAAATACAGAGTTCATTGACAGTAATGGAAAAGATGTTTCGATTGACAGCTATGATATTGCATTTGAAAATGTAACTTTTTCATATGAAGATATACAGGTGATTAAAGATCTGACGTTGAAAATCCCACAGGGAAAAACAACGGCAATAGTGGGGCCTTCCGGAAGTGGAAAGACAACACTCTGCAATCTGATTGCCAGGTTTTACGATGTTGACAGGGGACGTATCACGGTTGGGAATCATGACATTCGTGAATTTACCTGTGACAGCCTGCTGTCCAATATCAGCATGGTATTTCAGAACGTTTATCTCTTCCACGACACCGTCAGAAACAATATAAAATTCGGAAAGGCTGATGCAACGGAAGATGAAATTATAGAAGCGGCGAAAAAGGCCAGATGCCATGATTTTATCATGGAACTCCCCTGCGGCTATGACACCAAAATTGGAGAAATGGGCTCTTCCCTCTCAGGTGGAGAAAAACAGAGAATCTCCATCGCGCGAGCCATTCTCAAAGATGCCCCGATCATTATTCTCGATGAAGCAACAGCGAGTATTGATCCCGAAAACGAATACCTGATTCAATCAGCGTTGAGTGAATTAACACGTGAAAAGACGATCATTATAATCGCTCACAGATTGGCGACGATAGAGAACGCCGACCAGATCGTTGTGCTTGAAGAAGGTCGAATCGTTCAGAATGGTAGACATGAACAGTTGATCAATGAACAAGGGGTTTACAGAAAATTTCTGGATATTCGTATGGAGGCTGAAAACTGGGCGATTTGATCGGTAGTTGTGTTAATGACGGTTTTGAAGATTTTCAGAACCGTCTTTTTTTATATGAATTTTACATATATATAGTCAAACAGGTATATTGACATGTTATATTTAAGGTGATATACTAATTATAGTTACATCTACAAAAATTAACGGGTATAAACTGGATGAATGAGGGGATTTAATCAATAGTATAAACGCGTCAAAGATTCGAATTATCATTTTTTCAAACTTGGAGGTCATGTAGTATGAGCAAGGTACTGGTGGTTTACTGGTCACAGACAGGAAATACGGAAATGATGGCAGAAGCCGTTGCTGAGGGGGCAAAAGCAAAAGGTGCAGAAGTTGAACTCGTTAACGTATCCGATGCAAACGCAGGAATGATCGATGCGGCAGATGGGGTGGCTCTTGGCTGTCCTTCAATGGGTGTTGAAGTTCTTGAAGAAACAGAAATGGAACCATTTGTAGCAGAAATAGAATCCAGTGTTTCAGGGAAACTTCTTGGTCTTTTCGGATCCTATGACTGGGGTGACGGTCAGTGGATGAGAGATTGGGGGGAAAGAATGGAAGGCTGCGGAGCAAATCTCGTTGATGAAGGACTTATCGCACATCTCACACCGGATGATGAAGCAAAGGAAAACTGCAAAGCACTCGGAGAAAAACTCGCCAGCTAAAATACCGGGGATATATTTAAGATAAGAAACACCTTCTGAACTTTGGATATTCAATCAACCATACAAAAAAGACCGTTATTGTGACGGTCTTTTTTATCTTTATTTGTGTTAGACTTGTTAAGTGTATAAAGTTATATAAACATTTAACAAGTTCAATATTGGGGGGATCTAAATGAAGTTATTGAAGGTTGTACTATCAATTTTTGTGATTTTAATTGTAATCGTTGGTGGCTATTTTCTCTTTATGACATTGACGGATTATAAACCGGAGGAAGTTATTACATTAGAGATTAAAAACAATCCAGACAGAGTTATTGAAGCGGATGAAACCATAAGTATCATGACGTTTAATATAGGATATGCCGGTCTTGATAAGGGACAGGATTTCTTTATGGATGGTGGAACCATGTCTCTTTCAAAAAGTGAAGAAAAGACTAAAGAGAATCTCAACAGTATGATTAAATTTATGAAAGAAAATCCTGCTGACATAATTCTCCTTCAGGAAGTGGATGTTCAGGCAAGGAGAAGCTACAACATTGATCAGTATAAAATAATCACAGATAAAATGAAAGATTACAGCTCTGCCTTCGCTGTTAATTACAAAGTTCCCTGGGTACCACTTCCACTTCTTGATCCGATGGGAGGTGTAGAAGCAGGGTTATTATCCTTATCCAGATTCAACCTGAAAGAGGCAAAACGTTATCAGTATCCGGGAGATGCAGGCTGGCCCATGCAGCTGGCACTTCTTGACAGATGTTTTTTAGAAAGCAGAGTACCCGTTGGAAATGGAAAAGAACTCGTTGTATTGAATTCCCATCTGTCAGCTTATGACAAAGGTGGTACCATCAGAAAGCAGCAGCTGGATTATCTGAGAAATTATATTCTTTCAGAGTATGGGAATGGAAATTATGTTGTCGTTGGTGGTGACTGGAATCATCAGATACCGGGAACGGATGCCGCAGCTTTTGAAACGACTCAAAAATGGCCTGATTGGCTTGTAAAACTTCCCGAAGATTTCAAACCGGAAGGCTTTGAATGGGGAGCGGACAAATCAGTTCCTTCAAACAGAACGCTTGATCAGAAATATACAAAAGGCGTTAATTTCCTTTCTGTTATTGATGGTTTTCTTGTATCGCCGAACGTAGAAATTGTTAATGTTCAGGGGTACTCTCTCGATTTTGAATACTCAGATCATAACCCTGTAGAAATAGAAATTGTGTTGAAATAATTATAAATGCTGAAAAGAATGGCGGTGTTAGTTTAACATCGCTCTCTTTGTTTGTTAAACTATCTTTATTTTCATGGCAACGGCAAAGACTTCAAAACCTTTCGTTTCATACCAGGTTATCAGTTCTTCTTCACATATCAGCTGTACGTGAAGATTCATTTTCACACAGTCATTTACAAGCTTTTTCAGGATTTCAGAACCAATTCCTCTGTTGCGATATTCTGATTCAACACCAATTCCACAAATATAAGCATTGATTATGCCATCGGATATGACACGTCCCGTTCCGATTAATTTATCTCCGTCATAAACATAAATGATACGGAAGCTGTTTTTCATCGCAGTTTTCAGTGAATCAGCATCGATTTTCAAATATTGCTGCCATTCTAATGAACGATATAGTTCAAACAAATTTCCATCTTTCTTTTCCTGATATATAAATTCATATTTCATGATGTTCTCCTTTTAATCAAATCCTATAATTAGTAGAGATAAGATAGCCATACTGATATACGATGAGGTTTAGTTATTATATCAAATATGATTAACTATTTGTTATCCGAATAGTTATAGGTATAAGATATCTTATACCCTATAATATGATAGAGGGATGTATTATAGTTATTATATAGATAATTATACTTGATCTGTAAGAAGAGGGGGAATTTCAGTGGAAAAGAAAAGGCTTAAAAGTATCAATTTCCAGGTTGTATTATCGTTTGGGATAATTCTGTTGGTCATAACACTTGCAAAGGGGCTTTCAGGTTCCTGGTTTTCGATTGAGGGAATGAACAGCATGAGAGTGCTTCATGAAGAAACCCTGCTGACAAAACTGGATTGTGATGTGAAAAATATTTATCGTTCGTTTAATGAGTATTTTGGGGAACTCAGCATTAATGGCGAGACACTTGTCGATGAAAATGGTAATAAAATAAATGATGATGATAAATTTGTTGATTTCGTTTTTGCCAATTATAAAAATCTCGCAACAGTTTTTGTGAAATCCGGGAATGATTTTAAGAGAATTTCAACCAATATACTAAACGAAACCGGTCAAAGGGCTGTTGGAACAATGTTGGGAAAAGACAGCGCAGCATATGAAAGTGTTGTAAATGGCGAGACGTATATCGGTAACGCGTTGATTCTTGGAAAATCGTATTTGACACTCTATAAACCACTTTATATTGATGGAAAGGTAAATGCGATTCTGTTTATCGGATTGGAAGATGAAGAGATAAAGAATCAGATGAACGACTTTTACAATAAACTTCAAATGATGAATGTTCTCACAACGCTCATCGCCATGATCGTTGGTTTAACGGTTATCTATTTCATTTCTGTGAGAATTACAACCCCTATTAAAAGGTTATCGGAAAGCTTGAAACGTGTCGCCGGATATGATTTAACGGATGAAAAAGATGCGTTTTTTGAGAAAATTCTGGCTAATGGAACTGAAATAGGAGATATGGGAAGAAACATACAAACCATGAAACATAATCTGAAGTTCCTTGCCAATAATATTAAAGAACAATCAGACTCATTGGATCAATCAACTGAGAAAATGTTTGATATTGCGCATTCACAGGAATCTGAATCAGTGAAACTTGAAAAAACCGTTAAATTGACAGAGCAGGAAACGCAAACAACCAATCTGTCTGTTCAAGAGGTTGCAACCGGTTTTGACAGTATAACGGGAAGTGCTCAGGAAATTTCCACCGCAACTATTGAGATTTCAACACAAACAGAACAGACCTCGGAATTGACAAATTCCAGATTGCAAATTATGCGGGAAGTAATTGGCAATATAGAGCAGACGTCCATACAGATGAAAAAAACGGCTGAAATAACAGCTGATCTCAGTAATAAGGCTGAAAATGTCGGAGAAATTGTGAATACGATTTCATCAATTGCAGAACAAACAAATCTTCTTGCATTGAATGCTGCGATTGAGGCTGCGAGGGCTGGAGAAGCCGGCAAGGGATTTGCTGTTGTCGCTGATGAAATCAGAAAACTTGCCGAAGAGAGTAAAAAGGCGACCATAGATATCAGTGATATTCTTGGACAAATCACCAAAAGTGTTAAAGATGTTGATTCTGCCACCGATGTTACTGGTGAACTGGTGAAAACAGTAACATTGAAGACGGAGAGCATTTCTGCTCAATTCGGTAAAATTGCAGAAAATATAGAAAAAGTATCTGAAAATATCGGAAGACTCTCCGCTTCATCTGAAGAGCAAAGTGCTTCAACGGAAGAGATTTCAGCGGCTATGGATACTTCAGCGAAAGCCGTGGGAAATATCTCAGAAAATTTAAAAGTGGTAGCACAAACTGCGAAAATACAGTCTGAAAGATCTGAACACCTTTCAGAAGCTGCCGGGTATGTAAAAACGATTACTGAAAATCTGAGAAATGAAATAAGAAAATTTAAATTATAAGCTATTCGTTGTATCCATTATAATCGCGGTATAAAAATGTTCGGATGGAAGAAAACTGTTTCTTCCATCCGTTTTTACTTAATATAGAATAACTTAATAAAATACAGGATAGCTCGGAATCCTTAAATTGTTTTCTGTTCAAGCAGTTTCGTTTTATCTTAGTCGGCTTATCAGAGACTCACAGAGTAATTTCAAACCGCTTGTGTTTTCTGAAAGATAAAGATTTGGTTCTATCAATTCAAGCTCAAGCAACATTAGTACATTGTTCTTTTCATCTCTCAAGAGATCAACCCGCATGTATACAGGCTTTTTATCAAAGGTGTTCAGAATCTGTCGGCAGAATACTCGTTCATCTTCTTCCGCTGCTGTTGGGAGATATGTTCCACCATGATGAAGATGGACGAGAAAATTGTCTTTCGCCGGTTTTTTCAGCATGACATAGGTGATTTTCCCGTTGATGACGACAACAGATTTCTCCCCAAGTGTCTCAACAGTTGAAATATATTTTTGAATCATGACTGATTTCTTCTTCAGAATCGACAGAATTTTATCCCGGTATTTTTCTTTGTCCCGCTTTAATCCTTTGAAAGTATTTCGCCCGCTTGCACTGATAACGGGTTTGATGACGATTTCATCTGCATCGAATCTATCAATGACAGCGTCAATCTCCCGCTCACTTCTGATGAAATCGGTTGGGATGATGTTGATTCCTTTTTCTTTTAATTCCTTGAGATAGAATTTACTTGAATTATATAGAATCAAGTCGATATCGTTTACTAATTCAGTTTTTTTTGATATCTCACGCATTCTTCTGTGAAAGTCATCTACACGCTGATCGTAATCCCAGCATGATCGGATAACGGCTGTTTTAGTCGTTTCAAAATCAAAACGATCATCATCCCAGGCGACGATTTGTGCCTTGTATCCTCTTTTGTCAAGCGCAAACTTTAAGGCAACATCATCTTTGTGATGGTCCAAAGCATAATGTTTGCTGACTAATATGGCCACATCTGTTCTATTCACAACAACCTCCTGTCTTTTCAGCGCGCACACAAATCCATTTTCCGTTTGAATGCTTTATGGTATTGATATTTCTGAACCCCGCGTCAAAGAGGACATATTCCAGGTGTTGAGTGGTATAAAGGTTCATATCAATTTTTTTTTGCCAGAATTCGCCTTCTTTTGGATTTGACAGGGCATTTGTAATCATGAATGTGCCATCTTTTTTCATTACACGATATACTTCCTTAAAGTCATTTTGTATATCCGGCCAGAAATAAACCGTTTCAAAAGCTGTGATGAGATCAAATTTTTCTTCATAATACGGCAGACAGGAAACACTTGCTTGCGAAATAATGGCTCTTTTTTCGGCAACTGCCTTGCTGTTGAATTTTTTTGTTGACTCTACGCTGGTTTCTGAGTAGTCAACCCCATATGCCGTACTCTGTTCAAATCTTTTGAGTAAGTTGGCAATGATCACGCCACCGCCACAGCCAATATCTAAGAATTCATTGACATGTTGTTTTTCAATGTTTGAAAGTCCCCATTGATGAATCTTTGCATGACCTCTGTTCATCATATTAACACAAAGTTTTCCGCTTAATGTCTTTGCGGGTTTTCTTGTATTTGCAAAGAATTTTTTTATCATAAGAACCTCCTGCTTAAATCTCTTCCTTTTGTGTGTTCAACATTCTTATATCACCAGTACGAAGTCGTTTGAATTCGGTTCGAACCATAAATATAACCCATATGATTATGATTGTATCTATCAAGAATGAGCCGTAATAAACCCATTGGACCCCAAAAAACTTTGGTAGAATCAACATTACCGGAACATAGAATACGAGTTGTCTTGCAATTCCCATGACAGCCGCCGGTTTGCTGTTGTTGATTGCCGGGAAGAAGGTCATTGCCATGAAGATGACCGGGAGTGCCGGCAACAAAAGCATGAAGACTCTGAAATTCAGCAGATCCTGAGCCAGGAATTCTTTTGCAGGCAGCATAAGATGCAGCATGGATTCCGGTGAGATCATCATGAATATCCAGAATGGCAGCATAATGATTGTTGCGGCAACGGCAAATATCTTAAAACTGCTGATAACTCTATCATACTTTTCAGCGCCGAAATTGATTCCGATGGCTGGTTGTAAAGCTCTCATCAAACCGAAAATCGGTGTCAGCATAAAGGTGAATATTCTGAAAGCGACTCCGTAGAATGCAACATCGGAAGTCGTTCCGTATCTGTTAAGTGCGTTGAGTACAACAATAGCCTGTATGAGGCTCATGATTGTCATGATAAGAGAGGGAAATCCCAGTGACATAATACTCTTGATGATCTTCCTGTCTCTCCGGAAACTGAATGCCTGTGCATCAAATGAAGCTTTTCCGCTTCTGAAATAAACAAATGAAGAGATCGTGTAGACAATCATCCCAATGTTGGTTCCAAGTGCTGCTCCTTCAACTCCCATCCCCAATAATACGATAAAAATGTAGTTTGCAGCGATATTGACGCCAAGTCCAATTCCCATCATAATAGCTGCCGAAGTCATCTTACCTTCTGCTCGAACGATCATATTTCCGGCAAGTCCTGCGATCCAGAAAATCGCCCCATATTGTGTGATTCTGAAATAATTCACACCAAACATCAGCTCTTCGCCGCTACCACCCATCATTTTAACGAGTAGTTCGGCAAAGATCAGTCCAATAATGGTGAAACCGATCCCGATGACAACGTTTAGATAATTAACATTCCCCAGTAATTTTTTCTGAGTTGTGTGATCATTTGATCCCAGTGCTATACTGAGAACAGAACCTGCTCCAACACCAATCAATGAACCCAGACCGAGCGGGATTTGTGTCAGCGGATAAGAAAGTGATACACCTGCAAGTGCTGTTTCACCGACAAATCTTCCGACAAATATGGCGTCAAATACCGTATTCAAACCGTATAAAACCATAGCAAGAATTGCTGACCATGATAATTTCAGCATCACTTTCCAGAGATTATCGTTCAATATCATTCTTTTCTGTTGATCGTTTTTCATCATATCCTCCCTTTCCCCTTAAAAGAAATAGCAGTATATCTATAAATATAAAATATACTATCCGATAAATATTATACATAACAAAAGTAAATTGTCAATAGATACAAATGTAGATATCTATATTTTTCATATAATCAGATGTAAGTTTATTGACAATCACCGTTTCTGATGGTAAAATAGATGGTCATATAAATAATAGTGTTGGCTATTATTTTGGAAGTGTTTTTCTTCTTGCGATATTTATAATTCAATTGAAATGATGGAAGGAACGAAACTTTGGAGGTGGTTAAAAATACTAAAAATACAAAATTTAAGCTTTAATGTTGATGATAAAGAAATATTGAAAGAAATCAACTACACATTCAAACCGAAAAAGATCTACACAATACTCGGGAATAATGGGGCCGGGAAATCGACTCTGGCAAAATTGATCATGGGACTAACAGGGTATTACAATAACCATTCGGGTGAAATATCTTTAGATGGTGAGGCAATTGCACATTTAAAGGTAAATGAAAGGGCGAAGAAAGGGATTGCTTACACCTATCAAGAGCCTGTAAGATTTAAAGGGATCAGGATTAGTGATTATCTTAAAGTTTGTCATACGGAATCGGTCATCGGAGAAACTGAATTGGAAGAGACTTTGAAGCAAGTGGGTTTAAATGCAGAATATCTCTCAAGACGGGTTGATGATTCCCTCTCCGGAGGGGAACGGAAACGTGTGGAGCTGGCTTCCGCTTTATTGATGAATCCAAAGATCATCTTTTTTGATGAACCGGATTCAGGTATCGACATGATGTCGAATAAGATGCTGAAAGACATGTTTATCAAAATGAAGGCAAAGGGAACGACTGTCGTATCGATAACCCATAGAGAGGAAATATCGTTGATTGCAGATCATGCCTTGTTGATCTGCAATGGGAAATTGATAGCGGATGATAAACCGGAAATTGTCAACAGGATATACAAGGAAAATTGTGATACCTGTGATCATCCGAATAATCCTGACAGAACCTGGAGGGGTTAATATGAATGCGAATCGATTAAAGAGAGCTTTTAACAGATTATTTGAAGGAGATTTCGAAGAAAAAGACACGATATTTATCGATAAACACAATGTGTTGTATGATATCAGTACACCGGGAATTACAGTCAGATCAAAAGGAGAGAAGAACCTCGTTAAACTGGATGTCAGAATTGATGATGGCGTAAAACCGGAAAAACCGGTATTCTTGTGTGTTGGTTTTCTGGAAAACAGTGGTAATCAATACATCGAATATACCTTTGACATTGGAAAGAATGCCGAGGTTGAATTCATTTCACATTGTTTTTTCCCCTACACGGATGTGTTTTTGCATACGATGAAGTCTGAAATGAATGTGGGAGAAAATGCAAAGGTCTATTATGAAGATGTTCATTATCACAGTGAATCGGGAAATGTGACGGTTGAGTCAGATTACAAGATTAATGTCCAGAAAAACGGTGAGATTAAGAATTGCTTTGAATTGGTTAAGACACGAGTTGGGAAACTGGATATATCGATGGACATTACACTGCATGATTCTGCCAAGGGGTATGCTGAGACCAAGATTAAGGAGCAGAAGGATGATGTCTGCCACATCAAGGAGATCATAAGACTTGAAGGAGACCATTCCAACGGTATGGCGAAGACCTTTATCATCGGTGAAGATGAGGCAAAAGCGGAAGTCCTGAACGAAGTTTACGGAACCGGGCAGTATTCAAAAGGTCATATAGAATGTGATGAAATTATAGCGGGAGAAAAGGTCGTTTTAAGCACGATTCCTAAATTACTGGTTTCAAATAACACTTCTGAGATAACCCATGAAGCGGCTGTTGGGAGGGTGAATTCTGAGCAGCTTGAAACACTGATGTCCAAAGGACTGTCGGAGGAAGAGGCTTCAGATATGATTATTGAAGGGATCTTGAATAGTTAGGATTTGATTTTAACTAAAAACTCCTCATATTTCAGAAAACTCGGTGAGCAAGGGTGAAGAGATTTTGAAACTAAACCGGCTTAATCAAAACCTCAGTTTTCAGGATTAAAAAAATTAATCACTTTGATTCTATTGTTGAAATATTTATAGAGGGCAAAAATATAGAGGTTACAGTTTAATTGTTTGAGGGATGAGTATGCTCATGAGATTGGTTGAGTTAATAGTCATATGTTTTTTTATATTTGTGAATTTCCATGAGTTGGTTTTTCAAGTATAATTAAAAGTAATTTCAAAAAAGAAATTACTGCCTTTTCCAGGTACGCTTTCAAGTTGTAATTTCGAATTCATTTTTTTTAAAATGTTATCAGTGATTGTCAAACCAAGACCAGTTCCTCCGTATTTTCTGGTGATAGAGAAATCCTCCTGATTGAAGGCTTCAAATATTTTTTCCTTGTTTTCTTTTTTTATCCCAATGCCTGTATCTGTGACACTAAACAACATTGTGACGGTATGTTTTCTTGTGTTAATTGATTTCTGTTTTATCTTTAATTGGATACTTCCGTTCTCGGTAAATTTTACCGCGTTACCGAGGAGGTTTAATAACACTTGTTTTAATCTGATTTGATCAACGATGATTCGATCGGGTAAATTTTTGTCTATCTCAACAGATAATTCAAGCTTTTTTTGATGACATAGGTACTTCACTGTGTTGATAGAATGCTCTGTGATTGTTTTTAAGGAGGATTTCTCCAAAAAAAGTTCGAATTTTCCAGCTTCTATCTTTGAAAAATCTAAAACATCCCCAATCAGTTTGAGTAAAGTTTTTCCTGATTTTAAAACGATATCAGTGAACTCCCTTTGTTCATCATTCAATTCGGTATCCATTAATAAATTGCCAAAACCAATAACACCATTCAAAGGCGTTCTCAGTTCGTGGCTCATGTTCATTAAAAATTCACTTTTTGCCTTATTGGCTGCATTCGCTTGGTTTTTCGCGAATACCAGTTTTTTTTCGGTTTCTTTCTGTTTGTCTATAAATCTTGCTTGTTGTATGTTTTTAAAGGCGAGTTCTGACAATTGATTGGCTAAGGTGAACAAGAGCTGAGTGACTTTTTTAAAACGTTTTATAGTCATCGAAGGGACCTTTTGGAATAACTCTGCTAATATATCTTCATCCACTTCGATTTCGTTTGCATAATTTCTGATAAGTGCTTCATTTTGAGAATCATCTCTTATTTGTCCGACATACCAGTTAGCGATATGTTTGCCATCTACTATAATTCCCGCGGCAGAATCCCATAAGCTACCACTCATACAGATTTGAATATTTGGGCCTTTTGAATTTAATCTCCCGATATGCATATCCGATTTATGACAGTTCTCAGCTCCTTTTTTAGTAGATCGGATAAAGCTGCAGAAATCTGTGAAATTACTAGGTTTTGTGATAATATTACCATTAACGTCTATTATGAGTGAGGCGACTCCGGTTGCTTCACAAAATTCATCCTGTAATTTTTGAATTTCCTCAATGTTGAATAATTCATGGAACTTGATTTCAGTTGTATCGTTGATTGGCCTTGTCAATGTCTGTAGCTTTCTTTTCATTTTTTTATTGACCAGTTCTTTTTTTGTAATATCCATTCCAACCGAGTAGTATTTAACAATATTTCCCTTTTCATCTAACAATGGTCTGTTATGCCATTCAAAAATTCGTTTATTATCGTTTAATACCATTTCAATCATCTGTGAACTTACAGCTTTACCATTTACAGGGGAGATTATTTTATTAAAGCGTTCTTTTTTGTTTTGGGATGGAATAAAATCCATAATATTTTTGCCGACAATATGTTCCGGTAAAATACCAAATTTTTCACAATAATGCCGATTGATGTAGGTAATTGTTCCGTCAGGGAGGAACTCGTTGATGAGAACCGGTAATTCATCCGCGGTTTTTTTAAAATCTTTGTTTAATTCATAGGTGTTTTTTGTTTTTATTGAGGCACTGTGAACGATTTGTGCAACACATACGATATATTCCTTCCCATCAGATTTTAAATAACTGTATTTTGCCTTAACAGATAAAATATTCTTATCTTTAGTAAAATAAACGGTATTTGAGATTTTATGTTCTGTTTGACGCATTTCCAGAAAGAAAGAATTAAATTCATGGGAATTTAAAGCGGAATCTATGTCCCATATTTTTAAGAAGATTGTTTCGTCTCGCGTGTATTTTAGCTTTTCTGTAAAAAAGTTATTTGCACCAAACACAAAGCCAAGTTCATTTATATAGAAAACGAGCTGATCTATCTGATTTAGTGTTTTTAATAAAAGCTTGTTGGTTAAATTCTGTTTATTTAATTTATAATCAGAGGATTTCTGAGAGTGTTTTTCCATTTTATCCCCCATTCGATTTCAAGACATAAAATATTATACACTATCTATGTATTAAAAAAGTATAACACTTATTTTTTAAAGGAAATGAAAAGTGGAATTGTTTTTCGTTTACGTTTTAAAGATTATTTTTAAAAGAACCCATAGAACATTCACTTGCTAGACTCTGAAAACATTCGAATAGAGTGGCGGATCGAAGTATTTATTCAAATCTCATCAATAAGACTTTTTAGTACTCTTGTATAACTCCTTAACGTATATAAAATACCCTCCCTTTTTTAAAGGGAGGGTTAAGTTAATTAACACCTTTTGGTGGTTTTTAAGCTTTTTTCTTTGAAACAATTGCTTGTATGAATTTTTTGAGGATTTTTTCTTATTTTGCATCCGGGAGCATTGTTGTCATCATCTTGGCGCCACTCATGAGTTCTTTGTAAAGGCCTTCTTCATCCATTTTGTCTGCTGGATAACATGTTGGCCACCAGTTTGAGAGACTTGGATCTGTAACAAGATAGTCGATGCTTGCATTTCCGTATCTCATATGCATATGAGGTGTCCCTTCTTCATGTGAATGGTATGGGAAAAGAACGAGATATTTGTATCCCGCGTTAACAGCTTCAGGTGAGTCTGTCTTGAAGATCTGCCATGTTAAATCATAATCCCCCCATTTTGTCATAAATGCGCCAACGTAATCGTATTCGCCTGTATACATGCCATCAAATACAATTGTTCTTGCATCTTCGAGAACTTCCCAGGAGAAGAACGTGGAATAGTACATCTTGTTGACGAAAATTTTAACCATCTGTGCGTTGTATCCGTCTTTATGTTCTGCAATTGCTGAAGCGTATGCATTCATTCTTGTACCGGAAAGAATCTTTGTTGTTGAAACGTTTAAACCTTTCCATGCGCTGAGATCAGAAACCTTTTCAGTGCTTTCTGTTGCTGTAGCAAACATCATCCCCATAAGCAGTACGGCTGTTACCATGATTAATACCAATTTCTTCATTTAAAACATCTCCTTTTCTTTCTGGGTTCTCTTCCCCAATTTTATTCGGTTAAAGTGTTATATGGTAGTATGTATATAGTACTTTTACCGAGAAAGATTATACATAGTTAATTGTTGGATGTCAACACATAACATAATTCTATATATGTTAAAGGCATATATAGTTGTTTTATATATATTGTAGAAACCACAGTTTCAAAGGAGAGGTTACAAGAAAGATATGTTTTGTTCTTTAAATGGTAAATTAATATTGTGTCATTCTCTTCTAATACTCAAATTCGCATATAATCCATTAAATATTATCTCGTTATATGTAAAAGGCATATATGTAAAAAAAAAAGATGTTGACAACTGAGATTTAATTATATATAATTCTTCTCGGTTGTTATATAAACAGACGGAGATATTATAAAATATATGACAATAAATATAAAGGGGTGAGTTCTATGAAAAAAATATTATTCTTACTTTTGGTTTTATCTACGGCAGTTGTGTTTGCGCATACACCTCTGTTACTCGTTGAAGACAATGGTGATGGAACACTTTATGCAGAAGCCGGGTTTTCAGATGGATCAGGCGCGCAGGGAATAGAGTGCAGACTCGAAGATGAGGATGGCAACATTCTCTGGCAGGGAAAATTTGATGATTTCAGTTCAGTAGAAATTGATATTCCCGATGTACCAAAGTATTTTGTAGTGTTTGATGCGGGTCCGGGACATGTTGTGAAAAAGGAAGGTCCGACAAATACGGCAGCGGAAGAGGAATCTGCTGAAGAGACAGCAAAGGAACCGGAAACAGCAGTGAGTCCAGCTCAGCAAACAGCAACACAGCCGGCAGTTGTTCAGCAGACAGTACCGGTTACATATGCAAATCCCGCATCTTATTATCCGGTTAGAAACTACGGCAGTGCAACGGTTGAAGCGAAGGAATTTACCGCACAGTTGACACTCGTATCCGTATTTCTCGGTGTTATAGCAGTATGTATGATCTTTATCGTATTCATGCTTATGATAATCGCAATTAGACAGAAGAGATAATTTATTATTTAAAGGGAGAGATTTTTATGAAAAAGTTTTTAATGGCAGCAATGGTACTCGTTTTAGTTGCAACAGCAACTTTCGCACACTTTCAGATGATTTACACACCCGACGTCTTTATCGCAGAAGATGAGGGGAGCAAGATTGATCTTGAATTGATCTGGACACATCCAGGTGGCGGTACACATGATTCAATTCCAGAACCGCTTTCAATGAACATGGCTGAACCAAAACAGTTTGGTGTATGGAATAAGGGAAACTTCACGGATCTCACAGATCAGCTCGAAAAGTTCGATTTCATACACGGCGACAGAACCGCTACATCCTACAGAATGAACTACAGACTGAGAGGAATGGGAGACTTCATGTTCACACTTCAGCCGGGACCCTATTTTGAAGCAGCTGAAGATATCTACATCACACAGTGTTCAAAAATCATTGTAAACAGAGCCGGACTTCCTACAGACTGGGCAGAAGAAACAGGGATGCTCGCAGAAGTTGTTCCACTCGTATGGCCAATGAACCTTTATGAAGGCAGCACATTCAGAGGGATCATCATGATGAATGGCAAACCGGTTCCTAACGCAGAAATTGAAGTTGAATACCTGAACAAAAAGGCATTCAAAGGCGCATTCAACGATGATGTACCCGTTTACGATTTTGGTGGAGAAAGTCCTGCAATGGGATTTGCAACCAATGAGAACGGAGAATTCTCTTTCTCATTCCCATGGCCAGGTTGGTGGGGATTCGTTGCACTTATGGAAGGAGACCCAATCGACGGAACGGATCACGAAGTTGGCGCGGCAATCTTCATGAAGGTTGAAAACAGCCCAATTAAATAATATTAAGAAAATGTAGGGCGGAAAAATTCCGCCCTTTTAGACTTTTCCATACAAGAAGGTGAACAGATGAGACATTTATGCTTATTAAGCGATATAAAGGAAAAAAAGAATATGAGAATAGTATCCCATGTTGGAGATGAAGTGATCGCCAGACGTTTATCCGATATGGGACTTGTTCAAGGTATGGAGTTTGAAATTCTGATCCCCGGTGTGAACAATTCACCTTATCTGGTAGTCGTCAACAACACAAGGCTTGCAATAGAAGAAGACCTTGCCAAAAATCTGAGAGTTGAAGCGGTTTGTCCACACCAACATGCTCACGGAAGGCATGCTCATAGAAGAGAAAACAGATGTGAAAACAGAGGAAAAAGAAAAGGGTTGAGGTGGTTATTTAATGAGCGAAAAGCTGAGTCTTGATAATATAAAACCTGGTGAAAAGTGTAAGATTATCAGCATCACTTTGGGCGGTGCAGAATCGCAGAGACTTCTGGATATGGGATTTTTGAGGGGAACAAAACTAGAAGTTGTCAGAAATGCACCGTTTGCTGATCCACTTGAAGTCAACATCAGAGGAGCTCATGTCAGTTTGAGACATAATGAAGCAAAATTACTGGTGGTTGAACGGGTATGAGCAGAGACTTCACAATAGCCCTTACAGGGCAGCCGAATGCTGGAAAATCGACACTGTTCAACGCCTTAACGGGTGCAAGACAGTTTATTGCCAATTATCCCGGCGTTACAGTCGAAAAAAAGACTGGAGTATACAGATTCAACGGTGATAAGTTTAATGTTATTGATCTTCCGGGAACATATAGTCTGACGGCTTATTCCCTTGAAGAGCGTGTGGCAAGAGCTGTTATTCTTGAGGAAAAACCGGAGCTTGCCATACATGTTATGGATGCTTCAAATCTTGCAAGGAGTTTGAGTTTTACCTTTCAGCTTGCCGAGCTTGGGTGTCCGGTAATTGTTGCACTAAACATGCTGGATGTTGCCAAGGCAAGAGGGATGGATATTGATGTAAAGAGATTTGAAAAAGAACTGGGATTGAGAGTATCACCCGTTATCGCCAACAAGGGAAGGGGTGTAGACGAGCTTAAAAAGAAAATATTTGATATGTGTGATTCCGCGGCAAAGGGGAATCCGATAAAGAGTGTAATGAATGTTGATTATGGTGAGGAACTTGAAAAGGCGATCGCTGAGATAGAATTAGAGTTGGAGCATATGGAGAATCTTTATGATTTGCCCAAGAGATGGCTTGCCATTAAATGGATGGAAAACGATTCTGAAATAGAGAATCTGATTAAGGGAAACAAATTATCAAATCCTGTATTTGCAAAACATAGTGGTGATCATTGTGGGTAATAGAGAGAAAATAATCGATACATTAAATAAAATCAGAGAGGATTTCAACAACAATTCCGAAGTGAATGCTCAGATACATATTGCGGAATCAAGATATTTTAAGGCACAGTCCATTATCGATTCGTCTACGAAGTCTGATGAAACTAAGAAAAAAACATTTACTGATAAGGTTGATGCTATTGTTTGTCACAGGTTTTTTGGACCGATCATCCTGATTCTGACACTTCTTGGTGTTTATCAGCTTGCCATCGTACAGGGTTACAATCTGACAAATTACTGGTGGCCGGTACTCGGAGCCTTTCAGGATGCTGTTGAATCAATCCTGCCACAGGCCGGTTTCTTTTCAGATCCTCTGATCACATCACTCGTTATGTGGGTTGTTCAAGGTGTCAACTCGGTTTTAAACTACATCCCGATATTCATCATTCTCTTTGCTCTCGTTGCAATCATGGAAGATTCCGGATATATGGCGCGTATTGCCTTTATACTTGACCGAATATTCAAGCCTTTTGGCCTTCATGGACAATCAGCTCTTCCACTCATGCTTGGCGGATTGTATGTTGGTGGTTGTGCCATTCCCGGAATTATGTCAACGAGAGCAATCAAGGATGAAAAAGCTAGATTGGCGACGATACTTGTTGTTCCGTTGATGAATTGTCTGGCAAAGATTCCTTTTTACGTTCTGCTGATCGACATTTTCTTTATTGAGCATGCAGGATTCATGATGTTTATGATTTCAACCATCACCATCTTTGTCGCTTTAATCGTGAGTAAGATACTCTCACTTACCGTTTTGAAGAATTATGAGACGGCACCGTTCCTTATGGAAATGCCGGCATACCATATGCCTTCTTTTACAAATGTATTCAGAAGAGTCATTGAAAGAACATGGTCATTCCTTAAAAAGGTCTTAACCATCATCATATTTGTTATGGTTGCACTTTATTTCCTTCTGAATTTTCCGGGAGTTGGTGCTGAAAAACAGACAGCTTATGATGCCGATGTTGAAACGGTCGTTTCCGATTTTGTTGCTTCTCTCGGTTCAAATTCTTATGCAGATAGTTTTGATACAGTTGAGGAAATGGGAGATTATTTTGCTTTCCTTTCAAGATATAACAAGGATAAGAGAGGGATTACAGATGAGACTGTGTTAATGGATATTAACCTGAAGTATCTCCTTCAGGACCCTGAATATTTCAAAGTTGCCGCAAAGGGTTCATTCTTATTAGATGAAGAAGTTCTTGAAGCCTTCAATATCTATAAGGAAGATTATGAAAAGGCGATGGCAGAGTTCAGAACATATGCAGCTTATAAACCGGCAGAAGAAATGGTATCCGAATACAATCAGTTCTACGATGCATGGAACGATGCAAACCCTGTCTTCTTTAGTATTGTCAGAAGCGGAAAGGCGATTGTTCAAGGGACAAAGGTCAGCGACAGTGAAACCAAGGCAGTATCCAAGGCCTTGAAAACGGCTGACAGAAGCAGAAAGATACTTCAGAAGACGTATCATGATGAAACCCTTCAGGGAAGCTTCTTGGGTTCTTTGGGAACCTGGCTTGAACCCGCTACAAAGTATCTTGGATTCAATTGGAAGATAAACGTTGGCCTTATTAGTGCCTTGGCTGCGAAGGAAAACACTGTTGCAACACTCGGAAGTATTTATCAGTCTGATGATGAAGACGGGGCACAGAAGCTCGGAGACAAGATTGCAGAGCAGGAAGAGGGGATGACACCCCTTCACGCAGCTGCCATGATTATCTTTATGGCTCTTTATCCACCGTGTCTCGCAACACTCATCACCATCAGTGCAGAAGCCGGATTCAAATGGATGTTCTTCTCCCTGATCTATCAGACGATCATAGGGTTTATCTTTGCATTCCTTATCTTTACCGGAGGCTCATTACTTGGTTTGAGTGGGCTCAATGCGATGATCGTTCTCTATGTTTTGCTGTTTATACTGCTTATTGTCATGGGATTCATAAAACCGAAGAATAAAAACAGGGAAGTGATGAGCTGATGGAATTATTTATTACAAGTTGTGGTTTTGGATTATTTATAATTTGTCCGAGGATGGCTGCCATGATGCATATCATCAATAAAAATTCATCAGTATCTATGCTTCAGACAGTTTTGCTGGGGCTTCTTTTTTCCGTTCCCATCATGTTACTCATGGTGTTTGTGTTTAACAAATTTGGCTTATGGGGTGCATTGGCACTTTGTGTTCTGACGGATCTTGGGGCTGCGCTTTTTATGAAACAAATCAGTGTGAAAGCGGGGATTGAGACCTTTATCGTGGCGATATTCGTCGTACTGGGAGTCAAGCTGGCTCCGATGATCTCCAGTTGGTTTATCAAACAGTAGAGTAAAATTCAAAAAGCAATAATAAAAATATAAAAGTCCCCTCAAATGAAGGGGACTTTTTCAGGAGAACAGGGAGAGAAATATGAGACGGGTGGATGAGGTAGGGGATAGATTTTAAGAAAAAATGATAATAATTGCAAAGGAAAAAGTGCAGACAAAGAAGGCAATAAATACTACAGTTGATATTCAGGATGTCTGTCATCCAGACTTTGAGGATAATCAATTTGATGTTATCATCATATCAAATACTTTGCGTATCATTTCAATCCTGAAAAGATACTTTCAGAAATCAAGAGTGTTTTGAAGGATGGTGGTAGACTCATTGTTTCAGCATTTATGCGTAAATCAGGTTTAAAGCACAACTGTTTTCAAGGCTTGGAAGTATTATTGGTTTTAAGGCTTATTAGCGTTGGAATCAAAAACCATATTGTGGATTTCTGAAGAAACAGGGATTTAAAAATGTAAATGCAGAAATTCTGATTTTTTCTTTTCCCATTATGTGTGCGACTGCTACAGTTGAAAATAATGTTTCATTAATGAGTGGTATGAAATGTTATAGGCCATAATCTAAATGGAAATTGCGTTTTATGATATAGAATTATATATCCTCAACAAGAAAGAAGTGATTTTATGAAAAAAGAATGGTTAAGTAAAAAAGAAGAATTTGAAATTGTTGATGTCAGAGCGATAACGACTAATTTTCTTCCCGGTTTTTTAAAAAAGCTCAGAGTATGGCCGTTTGCAGTGGTTTATGTTTGATACAAACATTCGAGCCTAAGCCCCTGTACTCCGCTATGGCAGATCTGGGCTATGAATACGAAACAGAAGTTGTTTCTTCAAATGAATATAAAGTCTATTTTTTCAGAGTTGTACAAAAAGGTATAAAGTATGAGAGCGGTGCGGATATGCCGTTTAAGCCGACAGCTATATTGAATTATAAAAATATTAACGATGACCTGGCTGGAATTGCCGTTAATTTTTGGGAGCATATATGGGAAAAGGAAAATGCTGCTATAGACTTAAAAACCAAATTGTTACTGTCATTGAGCAATGCTGTTGGGGCTTCAAGGTTCAGACAGGCAACGAGAGAGCTTATCAAGGCTTATTCAATTGGTTTGACGACTCAGGAAATGGGTGAACTGTTTTCATTATTCGCCTGGAATCAGGGAATTGGTAACTTCTCCTCCGAGATAGGCCCTTCACCTTTGTTTAAGGCTTATAAATTTATAAAGACAAAGGAAAAAGCCGGATTTAAAAGAAAACAGATTCTTGAAGAGCTTCTCTAGAAATTTGGCGATAAGAATCCTAAAGTGAATACAAACTAATAAAAGGCCCCTCTTTAAAGAGGGGCCTTTTTGATTTGAGCAAAGTTTTATTACTCCGTAACAAATTCTCTCTTTTTTCTAATCGTGTCCATCTTCCTGTATTCGAACAATAATAAACTCAATGTTAAAATAAATACCGCAAGATCTGTAACCGGTGAAGCAATCCAGACACCAGCCATTCCCAGCCATCTTGGCAGTAGAAGTACCATCGGGATGAACAGGGCAATCTGTCTGAGTAAGACCAGAACACTTGCTTTTTTACCGGAACCGATGGCTTGGAAGAATGTCAATCCCATAATCATCATACCCAGTGATGGGAATATGCTGAACATTAATCTTAAAAAGCTACCACCTTCTGAAACGATAGAGCTATCTTTAATAAACAATCCAAGGAATGTTGACGGTAAGAGTTCAATTGGTATCCAGAAGAGCATCGCCAGAATGGTTGAGCTGATTAAAAAGACATTTGTTATCTTTTTAACCCGTTTATATTCCCCGGCACCATAATTCGTCCCTACTGCCGGCTGCAAGCCTTGACTCATTCCCCATATCGGGATGAATGAGAAAATTTGTAATCTCAAGGCAGCCCCAATCAGTATAATCTGTGTATTTCCGCCATGATTTGATGCACCGTTATAAAGTAATGTCTGTTGTATGAAGGCCATTACCTGCATGAGCATAGCCGAAAAACCAACAGAGAATATCTGTAGGATGAGACTTCTTTCCAGGCGGAGTTTGTGAATTCTGACTGTTTTACTCTTTTTGACAAAATATACAAGTGTGATGACAGCCTGTGTGATCTGTGAAATGACAGTTGCCGTGGCAGCACCCACAATACCATTTTCGCCAAAAGCCATAATCATCAGCGGATCAAGGGCGATATTTAAAAGGGCACCGATCATCATGAAGCTCATTGCCTTTTTCATGATCCCTTCTCCACGCATGACCATGTTGGCACTCTGAGCAAAGTTGACGAACAGAGATCCCATAAAGATGACTCTGAGATATTTTTCAGCTAGATTCAGGATTTCTCCCTCTGCCCCACTGAGCATGAGAAGCTGTCTTGTGAAAATCATTCCAATGACAGTGACCACGGTCGAAAGTAATGCAACCAGGACGATCAGATTTCCCATTATCTTGTTAACTGTTACCAAGTCTTTCTTCCCGATGCCTCTGGAAAGAACTGATGCGGAACCAATTCCAACCAAGGTTGCGATTCCGCTGTTAAAAAGCGTGAACGGATAGGCAATTGAAACAGCGCCCATTGCAGAGCTTCCTACCATTTGACCGACGAAGATTGCATCCATGAAAGAATAAAGTCCGATTACAAGCATTCCTACGATAGAAGGAATGCAAAGCTTGAACATCAGCTTCCATGGGTTTTGTTCTAATAGTTCTGTTCTCATTTCGTTCATTAAAATCTCTCTCCTTTATAGATATGAATTTTACTATATAATCTTCTTTAAGGTTACATGATCTGGAAAACGAATAGACGTATACGTCGGTTCGTGAATAAAAAAATAAGCATCATAAATGCTTATTGATTAACTCACTATTTTTGTTTCAAAAATTCCATACAGGCATCGTACATCATTTTATAAAGTCTCTTTTCCTGATTTTTCATTGTCTTTTCATCCTGAAACAGATTCCTCGAAAGCATTAATCCATTTATAAGATATTCATAAAAGGTCAGGATCTCTTCAGAATTTTTCAGTTCAAAATCCGGCAAATACTTCTTTATCCCCTTCTCTATTATGTTAAACGTTTCCCTTTCAATTACACGATAGAGTTCTCTGAAATCGTCATCGTATAGCATTTCACAGGCAAACATGATATAAAGACTTCTCTTCGGTGTCTTTTCCTGTATTCTTCGTACCATCATTCCGGCAACCAGATCACATATTTCCTCAATTGTTGGGTTGTCGTTCAGTTTAAATTGTGAGAGATAATTGTAATTACCACGCTGCATCATGGCAAAGATGATCTCTTTTGTACTCTTGTAATAATGATAAAAACCACCTTTTGAAAGACTGGTAACTTCAATGATATCTTCCATGGTAGTATTTCGGTACCCCTTTTCAAGAAAGACTTTCAGGGCTGCATTGTGAATTTCTTCTATTCTGGCTTCTCTGGATTTTCTAACGTATGCACTCATGTTTTACACCTTTATGGATTTAATCGACGTTATCGTCGGTTACAAAGTTAGATTAACATAATTCTTCAAAGTTGTCAAATTTATAATTGAATTTAATTGAAAATATGTTTTAATCAAGGGTAAACTTTATACTGGAGGGAAACATGATAAATTGCAGAGAATATATACCAGAAGATTTTCAACTTCTTCGGGAAATGTTGTTTGAAGCGGTTTTCTGGAGCAGGTCTGAAGATGATAAACCGACACTCGAGGAAGGATTATCATATGACTATACCAAACATGTTCTTGAAGGTTTTGGCAGTCGTGAAGGCGATATTGCCGTTGTTGCAGAAAGTGATGGTGTTAAAGCTGGCGCTGCTTTTATTCGGTACTGGAATGATGCAGTAAACCTGAGAGGTTATATTTCAGAGGACATTCCCGTTTTGGTTATCGGTGTTGTTAAAAATTACAGACAAGAGGGTGTCGGGAGTATTTTAATCGAAGCTTTAAAAAATGCTGCTAAGGAAAGCGATATTTCAAAGATCAGTTTGTGTGTGACTAAAAGAAACGTTGCTTATAAGCTTTATAAGAAGCAGGGATTTAAAATCGTTGAGAATATTAAGGATTCGTATAATATGCTTTGGGAAGGGTAAATACCGTGCTTGTTTGTTCAAAAAGCACGGATATATTCTATCGTCCATACTGTTTGGTTTCAACAGTGCCTGCATTGTTATTGATAAGATGAACAGAGTAGAGAGATGGGTTATAGGGTTGTACATTACCATCATTGTCAATAGAGCTATTATCTGCTATCTTAAGATTAGGGTTTCCACCTGCCCACATAGAATCGTTTTCAGTTTTTACATAACCAGAACCATGAAAGATTCCACCCCCCACTGAGTTGGCAGTATTATTCTGCATGATTCCGCTGATAAAATACAACCAGGTCAAGCCACCAACATTATTTTGTGCATAACCACCACCATTTTGAGCCGTATTGTTACTGATCACAGAATTAATCAATCTGATAGTACCATATTGGTTGTAAATACCCCCGCCATAGCCATTTGAGCTTGTGTTATTTCTATTATTGTCAACAATGCATGATTTTAGAATCAGAGTTCCATTGTTAATCAGAATTCCAGCGCCATTATCATTGGAAAGAACTCCATTTTGAACGGTTATGTTATTCAAGGTTACCGAAGCGCTTCCAGAGATATTTAATACTCTGTGGGAGGTGCTGCCATCCAGAACAATATTTCCGGAAACTGTTGTGGTTGGCAGAATAGTGATTGTTTTTCCATCATCAATGATTAATTCATCTTCTTCAACTGTAGAGGTTGAAATATAAATTGTACCGGTTTCAGAGGTCTCCAAAGCATCAATGGCTTCTGTGAGTGTCAGGTAAAACTCGCTTGCTCCATAGTTTCTGACAAGATTAAAATGTAGTGATCCAGAAAACACACGGTATTCCTGTGTGTTTTCGTGTGGAGCCGTTACACACAAAGTAGCTTCGGATGGCATAACATCATTCTCTGATATTGTGATTGTTCCGCCGCCATCCGCTTTGTACAGTAAATATTCCTGCGTTGAACCATTTGCGGATTCAAGTGCCTGTGTGATTGAGGCAGCTGTAGTCTGAGCAGCCGTATCTTCATCAAAGAGCACTTCGGTTGCTTCTCTGCTCAGCAAAGTCAGATAGTCATAATCGCTTTTGATCTTTATATCAATATCCGCTGATTTGTTTGTTGAAAGAAAATTGACAGTGGTTTCAGCTGATATACTCCAGGCATTTTCAGATCCGTCCGCATCTGCAGTAACTTTGAAAGTGTAGTTAACATCACGGGATGACATTGTTTCCGGTGTCACACCATCGGGAATCTCCTGGTTTTTAAGTCTGAGTGTAATTGTCCCACTTTCAAGGCTCAAGTTTGAAATATCTATTTGCTGTGGACTCCAGGAATGATCTTCTGCCGAACTTGCGATTCCATCGATAATCACAGAGGCATCCGCCGTTATTTCGAATCCGATTGGAACTTTTATTGTAAGCGTTCCGACATGAAATTCGCAACCGATCATATATTCCAGTACGACAACCGTTGCTGATTGCTCTTCTCCAGTATTCGGGCTGATGGAAAGTATTCCTTCAGTTGTCTGTATCCCTTCAAATGCAATGTCGTTCCCACTTTCCGTTCCCTGACCCGAGTAGGTGTTTAGTTTGTTATTGGTGTTTTCAGTGAATGATAAAGTAGACAGAGGTGAATTAAATCTTTTCCAGCTTGTTCCATCAGCGTTATAAATGGTTGATCTGTCTTCAATATAAACCCCATTTGCCTGTGTATCCGTGCTGTTATTATCTATGATAGTGTTTGAATAGAAAGCTGTATTCTGAATGCCTGCATAGTCATCGAAATAGACAGCACCACCCTCTTTTTGTGAGACGTTGTTTTTAAATTGGGTATTTGTTATCGTTGCCGAAAGTAATCCACCGTATAATCCGCCACCATATTGCAGAGCACTGTTTGATGCAATGAGCGTATCGGATATTATCAGGGATAAATCATTACCACAGGCACCTATGCCACCTCCGTTAATTATAATTGAACTATCTCCGCTTATGAGATTATTGACGATTGAGCAATTTGTTATCACAGCAGATTTCCCGCCTGATATGTTGATACCGGCTCCGCTTTTGGTTGATGAGTTTTCTGAGATATAACATTGATCCAATAAAAGTTTACTCTGATCATTACCATCTGAAAATGCTATTCCACCACCTTTTCCTTTATCAACCCGGTTGTTTGTAATTGTAGAATTATTAATGACTACATCTGAATAAGAAAGAGAGAGCCCTCCTCCGTAGTAACCTTTAGAATTTGCGCTTACTGTATTTGTTGCAATGATCGAATTTTCAATACGCAGGTTGGCTTGAAGTGCTGCTATTCCGGCACCTATGTTATTTGTAAGAGAACCGTTTGTAACAACGGTATCTTTTATGGTTGTGGTTGATTGACAGATATGAAAAACCCTTGTTGACAAATTTTCCATGTCAATGATGTACAGATCTCCGTATAATGATTCTAGTGTTACATCTTTTCCGTAGATATAGACTTCTTCGGTTATCTTTGCTTCGTTATTTGTGTTTTTGATATGTGTATGATCAAGCACTCTGATGATATCCCCTGAATTTGCCTCAGACACTGCTGTATTGATATTGTCATAACCAGCTTGGAATTTCTCTCTTGGATCAAAGCGGATAATTTTATCCAGTGAACAGTTAAATCTGGAGTTTTTTATCAGTTCGGTGCTTTGTGTAATATCAAATGAGATGGCGTTTGTGTAAGCGTTAAATGTGTCTGACTTCGTAAAGTGGCATTCTGTTGATTCTTTTAAGTCAGAAAAATAAAAAGTGGCGTTGTCATATTGAGTAGTCAAACGGTCTGAACGAAGTTTAACGATTGTTTGAGTATTAAATATATCATGTTCCAGATTATAGACATTACCGGGATTTGAAAGTTCTCCCATAGAACCCAATTCTCTCAGCCTGTCACGCTGATCCGGTTCTCTGTAGGTGATTGTTGCATCATACCCCGTTCTGTTTGCATTTCCGAAGAATAACAACTGCTCATGATCCTGTCTATCTCTGAGGAACTTAAAGGCTCCATCGGGGGTATGTTCAGCAGCTACCTGTTTTGCATCATAATAGATTTTTAAGGTGTAGGCATTTTCTTCATTGTTTTTAACGTAGGATGGGCGAATCAAATTGCCTTTGGAATCATATACGAGATAGGCGGTTGCATCTTTGAACTGTATATAATCTGTCAGAAGCATCTCGTAGGTGTTGGTTGCATTTCTGGTTTCTTCACCGATGATGATTACTTTCTCAACTGTGAGTTCGGCCTTTCGTGTAAAAATTTTTCCGGTACTGTTGTAGGTTCCAATGAATCCAGCTGTTATTTGTTCTTTTGTTAATTTTTGAGGCAGGAAAGCAATTAAGCGGGATGAATCTGCAATATTTGTTTGAAAGTTGAATATTCCTTCAGAAGTTTTCAAAGAGTAATGTGAATGGGTTCCAATCTTTTCTTCAAGAACACTTGTCGGCAAACTGATACTCCATAAACCGTAATCTTTAAAATCTGAAATAGTTGTCTTTTCCAAAATCGCTGAAAGGGATACCTCAGATGGGAAAGCACTATTGTTGTTTTGGGGAACTTCATTAAAGCATGAGGTCAGTATGCCTGTTATTACAAAAAAAAAGATCAGAACAATAAAAATCTCTCTGGAGCCATTTCTCATTACATCACCCGCCAGTATTTATTTTTTATGTTTAATATTATTTTACCATATAAATGAATGATAAATAGTATTTTGGGTACAGTGGGAATTTAATCTATCTTTCCCACTTTTCATTTTTAAAATTATTTTGTATGCTTAATGAAGTAATTTCAGAATATTCTCGTCAATTCGCCTTGCAAGACTGTATGTATACGGTGTGAAATAACGATTCCAGAAAGCGTTCCCTGAGATGTTGAATGATTCAAAGTCAACCCCACAAAGTTTATAATTGTGATCAATTAAAAATTTATGAACAGCATTCAATAATGTCGCACCGATCGCTTTTTCCCGAACCAATTCATCAACATAGGCACCCGTTATGCTCATCATGGTTGGATGTTCTGTGATGTAGTTTTCGCCTTCTGCTTCTATCTTAATAAAACCAACCGGTTTTTCTTCCAGATAAGCAATCCAGAGATAGGATGATTCATCCTCCAGCCACTCTTTTAATGATTGAATGGGTTCCGGTTTTCTCGGCATGAACATTGGTGTTTTGTTGAGGTGTAATTGAAGATTCAACCAAAGCGTGTCAATACTGTCAAGATCCTCTTTTTTAGCCATTTTAACCGTGATGTTGCTGTTTATAGCATCCAATTCTGAAGGGACACATATGGAATCCACACATCTGTTTCCAAACCCAAGATCAAACCAGGTATCCACAAGTGACTTGTCAGTGGCAAACACGGTGATAACATGAGAGAACAACGCTTCCTTCACCCATTCATTTGCAGCGTATGCGTACATCTTCCGGTAATATCTTTCCCTGTCTGAGATTTCAGGGGATACGCTGTGCCCGGTGATGGGAACGTAAACACCGTTTGCCGAGCCGAAGTATTTTTTTATCTTGTAGCCACTGATAAACCCAGCTAATGTGTTATCTTCGTAAAAGGCAAAACCACTGCCATTGTTGAAAAGATAATCTGTTTTCTTTATCAAATTATCTCTGAAAACCTCAGCTTCCGGTAGATAATTCAATATTTTTGTCTGTCTCTTATAATCGGAAAGGAGCAGTTCTACTGCTCCCTCAACCGAATTCTCTATTCGTTTAATAGTCAAGAATTTCTCCTTAATTCATATGTCTTACACCGGTTACGTTGACTTCATTACCGTTGTAATTGATCTTACCGTTGATACTGTTTTCACCAACTAAAAAATCAGAAAGGTTCAGATGATTTCCGTTGGTTGTGTTGGTTGCCGAGAATTTAAATGTGTTGTTGACGATGACGCAATTTATGCTGTTAAAACCGGTACTATCAACATCCCATCCCTGACCGGGTATTTCAACGATGACATCCGGATACCAGGATTCCATATCTTCAAGTGTCAGTGTGCCTGCCGGTGTAACAAGTCTATAAATACCATCGAGCGCATATTGTGGTGGTGACGGTGGCGTCGGTGTCGGATCCGGTCCAAATATATTGCACGATGAAAATAAGATCATCATGCTCAGCGCTGCTAAAACGAATAACATCTTTTTCATAATTCCCCCCAATGAGTATGATTATTCCTTTACGGAACCACTTGTCAGCCCCGCTACGATGTAACGTTGTGCAAAGGCAAATACGATAATAGTCGGAATTAATGAGATAACTATTCCGGCAGCCATTACGTTCCATTGAATCCCTGCTTTCGATACAAATGAATAAAGCGCAACGGGAACGGTCATCTTTGAATCGCTGTTCAGGAAGAGTGCGGCGGTAAAGATCTCGTTCCAGTTCTGTACAAATGAAAAACTGAATATGGCTGCAACACCCGGAAGCATTAGCGGTAGCGTTACCTTGAATAATGCTTTTAACCTCGTACAACCATCTATCAACGCTGACTCTTCAAGAGATTTTGGAATTCGCATGAAAAAACTTCGTGCCATGATAGTGCTGAACGCAGCACCAAGACCTATGTATACAAGGATTATCCCCCATAATTTGTTAATCAGCCGCAATTGTGCAAACATCGAATACTGGGGAATCATCAACAGATAAGCCGGAATCATCTGTACGAAGAAAAGGAAGATGATAAGAATTGATTTCCCTTTAAAATTCATCCTGGCAAGGATATAACCACTTAACAGCGCTATCAGTGTTGAAATAATGGAAGCGCCCATCGAAACCAGCATACTGTTTCCGAAATATTTTCCGAAATTGGCAAAACCAAAGAGGTATTCATAGGATTCCCAGCTTACTTTAGAAGGCCAGTATTTAATTGGGAATGTGTAAATCTCTTCAGGCGGTTTAATGGACGTGATAAATATCCAGACCAGCGGGAAAAGTGCCAGAATCAGGTAAAATGCTAATCCCAGACCTCTAAGAACACCAAATGTGTTTCTTTTCATTCTACTCATATTTCCACATCCCTGTTTCCCGAGAATTTCAGATACAATATGGTGTACACCAAGAGCATCAGTGTGACAAGAACGCCGACAGCTGAAGCTTTACTGTAATCATTTTCATAGAAGACAATATTAATCATATAGGTAGACAGTATTTCGGTACTCTTTGCGGGTCCCCCGCGAGTCATCCCGTAGATAACATCCGGGAAGTTCATGATCCAGATAGAGCGTACAAGAACTGTACTGATAATCGTTGGTCTGATATAAGGGAGTGTGATCTTGAATAATTTGGCCCAGCTGTTGGCGCCATCAATTTCCGCAGCTTCATAAACTGTTTCAGGGATAGATTGTAAGGCGGCAAGGGACATGATTGCGAAAAAGGGAATCCCGTACCAGATGTTTACGATCAATACGGATAACATAGCCGTATTTGGATCTGACAAGAATTGAATCCCTTCCTGTATAAGATTCATTTTCATCAGAATGTCGTTTACAATTCCGAATTGTCCGTTCAGCAGCCACGACCAGAGAAGTCCAATCGCAAACCCGGATAATGCCCATGGATAGAAGACAAGACCTGAATACAACCCCCTGCCTTTAAAAGGCTTTCGAAGTAATAAAGCCAATCCAAGTCCCAGTATGAGTTGGAAAAAGACCGATACACCGATCCAGACAACCGTGTTCCAGACAATTGGAAGAAAATCGGAATCCATAATGATCTCTTCGAAATTGTCCCATCCAATAAACTTAATTCTGTTAAAAGTGAAAACCGAGTAATTCTGAAATGCAAGGATGAATCCTTTAATTGTCGGATAGATTGAAAGAAATCCAATGACCGAAAAAACCGGGAGTAGCATCCAGAATATAAACCAACCTTTTTTTCTGTTTTTCATCTTTTCCTCATCCTGTTTGAAATTTTTGTGTCAAAAAAACGAGCGGGAAATTATTTCCCCGCTCATTATAGCAAATCGTTTATTTAAATCAAAGACCTGCATCTTTCCAGAAGTCTGCCCATTCTTCAAGTGCCTGTTCCGGCGTCATCTTGCCGAGGAGAATCTTCTGCTGGGTTTCTCCCTGAAGTTGATACCAGCTGAACCATTCAGGATTGCCGAGTGGATAGTCCGTGAACTGGTATTTTTCTGTGTTGCTGAACATTTCCTGCCAGCCTGCGAATGTTTCACTACTGAAATATTCATCTTCTTCATAAACTCTTTTATCCGTTGGCAGTGCCCCGTAGTTCTTACAGAAATAAGCACCGATTTCAGGTGAGTTGAAAAATTCGATAAATTTCCATGCGAGTTCCTTGTTTTCTGAATAATTTGGGATTCCCCATCCACCAAAACCGAATGTTGGATATGATTTTCCACCAGGTCCTGTTGGAAGTGGAGCTGTTTTGTAATTTTCGACGCCAAGAAGGCTGTTGAGAAGACCGGTTGTATCAGGATCCTGGAAAAGGAGTGGAGTAACACCTGAAACGAATGAGTTAATCTGGTCGTCAAAGCCCCAATTAATGGCATCTTTTGGTGCTGTTTCGTAATAAAGGTCAAGATAGAAGTTTAATCCTTCAAGTGCTCTTTCGTCTTCAAAGATGATGGTTCCATCTGTTGTTTTGTACATGCAAGTTGGGTCGATGTCATCAAAGAATGATGTCACAACGAGATCCATAAAGTTTACAGGGTCAATTCCTCTCCAGTCAAATCCGAACTGAGCCTTATCAGCTTCTGTAAGGTATTTGCTGTATGCCATGAGTTCTCCCATTGTTGTAGGGGGTGTTTCAATGTTGTACTTTGCAAGTGTATCCGGTTTGTAGAAAAGCGTCTTTACATAAACAGCATTTGGCATAACATACGCTGTATTATTGTAAATCCTTGCTGATTTTACAACACCATCAATAAGGTGTTCTGTCATGTTTGAATTGGCGATATACGATTCCAGGGATTCGAGTTTTCCCATGCTTGCCATTCCTGCAAGTGACCAGTCTCCAACTTCTACAACGTCGAGTGGCTGTTCCGTACTAACCATAAGATAAATCTTGTTGTAAGCAGTTTCGTAGGGTGGTGAAATGAGTTCTACCGTTACTCCGGGATTTTCTTCCTCAAATTTGTCTGCGATAGTTTCAAGGATCTTGGTTCTTTCCGGACTGGTGAAAACCTGAATGACTCTTAATGTTACATCTTTTGCGGATAATGCTGTAACCATAAGACATAATGCGATTAAAAGAACAACAAAGCGTTTCATCTTTTGACCTCCTAAAATGTGGGTTGTTTTCAAACTTACATCAACGATAAAAAATTATAGCACAGTATAAGTCAAAATCAAGATTTGTCAAGAAATAATACCCAAAGTTGAAACACTGTAAAAATTAATGGAGTTGAAACTTACAAATAATTTGAATTGAAACGGGTTCTTCGATGTATTGAATTTTAGGTTTTTTTGTAATATTGCAGGTTATAATAATCTGTATCTGATGACTTTTAATTATACAATCTTTTTGGTCAGGATTTCAATCAATTTGTTACGCTCTTCGCCTTCAAATTCCCAAGTACACAAATAACCAAAAAACTCTGAAATATTACTTCGTTTGCAAAACAGTGATAGCCTTTTATAATTTGGATCAGCATATCTCTCGCTCATGACATCCTCAACGCTAAAACGCCAATGTGTGGATGAATATCGCACATACTGCCTGAAGTAGATGTTGAGTTTTTCATAGCCATCAATGGATTCAATAGACTCATAAAGAGTAATGAGTGATTGAAGATGGGTAGTTTTTTTTATCTCAGAAAAAAGAATATGTACAAGATCAAGCCGTGCCCGGAAAAAAGGGTTAACGTTTTCCGGTTCAACTTCAAACTGTAAACAACGATTAAAAAAGACAATCAAATTTGGTTCACTTTTAATGAGGTTATACAGTTTTCTGCGATCTTTTTCTGCAAGACTGAATAATTTAGACAAATTGATTCCTTCAAGTGAAACAAGTGTCATAAAACCTTTCAGAAGCAGGGATTTTAAGTCAAAAATCGAAAATGAAAAAATACTTTCTCTGTTTTTTTTGAATATATCATCCTCTTTTATCATCTGAATCACATGGTTAACCGTCCTGGGATAATCAAAAGACAGTTCGTTGAAACGTAATGCCCTGAATATCTTTTTTAGCGATTCACTCTTAATACATTTTGTCTTTCCATTGAGTATATCGTACAGGATTGTTTTTGAAATACCGTTTTCTTTGGCAAAAAGATTGACTTTTACAATGTGCTTTTTCAAAAATAACTGAAGCTTTTGTGTGTTTCTAATCTCATCTTTTCTTTTACAGGGTTTCAAGACACAAGGAGAAAGTGATTTGGCCTTTTTTATTGTCCCGACAAATTTCTCTTTATAACCTGACTCCTTTTTTATCAATCTGTTGTAATAGAATAGCATGATTTCTGCTGTTTCAAAATACAATAAATGATTGTAATGCTTTAAAACGGTAAGCAGTGTATCTAAACTGTTTATTAACGCACTCTCTTCATCAAAAAAAATTCCGCAATTATACAAAACATTTTTAATCATCTTTGATTCGACAGGTTGATTGGCTTTATAAGAATACCAAACCACATTATTGGCACCTGAAAGCACAAAAGTTGGATGGGGGTATTTAAGGGCCAAATTATAAATTTGATGAAATAGTGTAACAGCTTCTCCAATTTTTCTGTCTGTCAACAGCCTTCTTGTCTGGGCATTTAGTAAAACCGTTGTATCCAGAACATCAGTATTATGAATATCACTCCACATTCTGAAATCTTTCGAATGTATTTTATATGTTTTTGCATAATTAGCTTTTAGTGATTTACCTACAAGATTTCTGTATGGAGAAGGAATGTTTTTAAATTCCCTGATTAGTTGAGCATATAATTCTTTATTTGTCTCATAATCTTCTAAGCGTTCAGATAAGGTCATCATAATAGTTTTTATTAAATATTTTAACCCTTTATTTTTTGTTTCTTTGAAGGCTTTTTTTGATTGTTCCAAGAGGGTTTCGTTTTTCATAATCCATTTTGATTTTAACAGTAAGATATAAGTTTTCAGATCTTTGTTCTTTGTCGTTTTGGCTAAATAATTGAGAAATATCCTTGAATATTTTCCATAAGAAATGATTGGAATTATAGATGAAATTTTCAAAAGTACCTCCTGTAATTAAAAACAATAGTTTCAAAAGTAAGATGTTTGTAAGTCTCATTAATAAAGTGATAAAGCATGAAGATTCCGTTTGAAATACAAATCACTTTAATACATATAACAAAAAAATCACTATTAATGGGATACAAAGAGAATAAACAATCAGCTTGAAAGTCATATGTATTCCTGTATAATCTTAACGTAAAATGAAAAGATAGTATTACATCAAGAGAGTGTTTGTTTTTAATTGTTTGTGTTTTATGAAATTAAGTTTTGTTTTTGATTGTAAGATGAATTTTGTGATACAAAAAATGTGAAATCATAGTGATTTCAAGATTTGGGAAATAATAATATTTGAAAGGGGTGTATGAATGAGCTTAAAAAAAATAATTTTAGTGATGATCATTCTGATGGTTTCAATGAGTGTTTTTGCAGAGAGGTCTTCTCTTGCACAGGTTGTTGCGGAGATTAAAGCCGGAACGTTAGAACTGAATGTTGCAATGGGATTAGGTGATATTTCCTTTGATGAAGCTGTTGAAACCGGACTTCTTTTGAAGAATGTTGGTAAAACAGGTGAAATTCACTATGCCCATATGGTACCGGGACCTTTTTCTCATCCACTATCATATTATATTAAAATACCGGAATTTAAGGCAATGACAATTGACGGTGAGGAAATTACACAGGAATATTTTAAAGAAAATGTACTGACACTGGTAGAACTCTGGGGAACTTTTTGTTCACCATGTATAGCTAAAATGCACACAATAGATGCAATCAACAGTAAATATAAGGACCATGGCTTTGCCGCTCTTGGAATCGTCACAGATGGAATTGAATCAGTGGATGAGGCGAAAGTGATAGTGGAGAAAAAGGGAGTTAAATATGATAACCTTCTTGCCAATAAAGAACTGAACAGAACATTATTAAAAAATGCGGATATGGTTCCTTATTCTTTCTTTGTAGACAGTGAGGGAAATATACTGAGATGCTTTTGGCTATCCTCTGAAAGAGACTATGAAAGAGTTATTGAAGTGCTGCTTGGATTAAAAGAAATAGAACCGGAATTAAATACAATGACTCTTGATGATATTATTTTATTGATTAAAGAGAGAAAATTATCGCTCGACGATGCACTTGAAGCCGAGTTGATTTCTCTTGATGAAGCTGTTCAAGCAAGATTGTTAAATAGAAAAGTAAAACCAGGTGGTGTGATTGAATATACTCCTGTAACTGAAGAAAAGACTACTAATGCTCTATCCGGCTATCAAAAGATACCTGAATTCAATGCAAAGACACTTTCAGGAAATGACCTCACACAGGAATATTTCAAGAACAACAAGCTGACGATGGTGAATATCTGGGGGACCTTCTGCACACCTTGTATAGCAGAGATGGAATTGTTAGATAAACTCAACAGTGAATACAAAGATCTTGGTTTTGCCGTTCTTGGAATCGTTACTGATGGCGATGAAGAACGGGATATAGCGAAGTATATAGTTGAGAGAAAAGAAGTGGAATTTGAGAATATTTCAGCCAACAAAGAATTACATGATTCCATCTTAAAAGATATTACAGGAGTTCCTCTCACATTCTTTGTGGATGGTAATGGAAATATCGTTGGACAGCAAATTCTCGGTACAGCGTCTGAAAATGAGTTTGTTGAGGCTATAGAAGATTTACTCAATGTAATAGGATAAGCATTATGAACAAAATTAGAAAGACGGTATTTATTATCCTTTTGATCCTCAGTATCGTCTCATTAGTCTGGGGGATTTCAAGAGGAGAAGTCAAGAGCGTTTTGTCAAAATCGAACAACATTTGTCTGGAGTGTATCGGAATTGGGTAAGCTGAAAAGAGGCTGGGGTCAGTTGATTGCATTTTTTGCACAGAATCCGATAGTGACCAACTATTTCAACGGTAGAATTGTTAAAAGTCAATCAAAGGTGATGTGTGTGCCTTCAATGAATTGCTATTCCTGTCCGGCAGCTGTGGGATCCTGCCCAATAGGCTCCATGCAGGCAGTAGCTTCAGGCTATAAACACAACTTTTCATTTTACATATTCGGGATTATAGCCCTCTTTGCCCTCACTGTGGGAAGATTCTGGTGCGGTTGGGTTTGTCCGTTTGGATGGTTTCAGGAATTACTGTATAAGATTCCTTTCTACAAAGTAAAAGGGAAATCCAAGAGATGGAAAAAGATAGATGCTGCCCTGAGATATTTGAAATACATCATGTTAATCGTCCTGGTTTTATTACTTCCGGCTTTTCTGACGGATAACATAGGGTTTGGAAATCCGACTTTTTGTAAATATGTATGCCCTGTTGGAACACTTGAAGGGGGAATCCCCCTTGTATTATCAAATCCAGGATTGAGAAATGTGATAGGTGGATTGTTCTGGTGGAAGGTATTTTGTTTGATCGTCCTCGTATTACTCAGCCTATCAATTATTCGTCCGTTTTGCCGATATATTTGTCCACTTGGTGCTATTTATGGTTTGTTTAATCGATTCAGTTTTTTCAGAATGGATTTGGATAAAAACAAATGTATATCCTGCGGGAAATGTGAACAAATCTGTCCGATGAACGTTAAAGTTTTAAAAAATATAAATGGTGCGGAATGCATCAGATGCGGGAAGTGTAAATCAGCTTGTCCAACATCCGCAATATCTGTCGTAACTATTTTTAACACAGATGGTCAACAAAAGTTTCCTTCAAATTTAAAGGGAACATTTTTTTCGAAACCAGAAAAGGAGTGAAAGTAAATGAAAAATATCAAAAGAGTTAGATTTCTGTTAGTTGTGTTTATAATTAGTATCACCGTATTAGGGTTTTCTTCGGAAGATCGGGTGATTGAAGAATTAAGAGCTGTCAATAAAAAAATGACTGTGTATATCGCCCTGGGAGATGTGGATGAAGTCAATGTAATGATTGATGTATTATTGGGAGAGTATCCAGAGAACCAAACGGTTAAACTCTTTGCAGCGGAAAAATATTCCGATCTCGGAGAACATGAAATGGCAGTTGAAATGCTTGATGATATTAATTTGAAACTATTGCCCGAAGGTTTTTACAGCCCTTTGTTGATCGGTAAAATTTATCATTCTGCTGAAAAATATGAGCAGGCTAGGCAATATCTTGAAAAGGCAAGTGAATACGAGGATGTTTTTCCAATAGTTTATAATCTTCTTGAGGAGTGTCATGCGAAACTTTAACAGTTGAAGAGCTTTTATAACCCAGTTCCATAGAACAATAAAGAAGTTTTTCAAGATATTGATTTCTTCCCACAAGAAAATATTTAAAAATGGTGTAATAGAGTGAAGTGAGATGGTCTATGGGTAAAGTTATTCTGAGTCTAAAAGGAATAAGAAAAAGTTTTAAAAGCAATCATGTATTAAAAGGGATTGATCTAACCATAGAAGGAGGAGAATTTCTTGGATTGGTTGGCTTAAACGGTGCGGGGAAAACGACACTTATTCGGATTATTTTAGATTTTTATAAGCAAGATTCCGGTTCTGTAGAGGTCCTGGGGATGAATCCGCATAAGTCGTTTCGCAAGATCGGCCCTCAAATTGGTGTTATGCTGGAGACACAAAGTTTGTATCCGCTTTTAACGGCTAAAGAGTATTTGGAGACTTATGGAGCGTTGCGGGGATTAAGTGGAAAAACGCTCCATAAAAGATCAGATGAATTACTGCATGAAATTGATTTGTTCGAACAAAGGAATGATTTAATCAAGACATTTTCAAAGGGAATGCGGCAAAGATTGGCATTTGCAAGGGCGATAATGAACAACCCCAGATTAATAATATTGGACGAGCCGTTTGATGGAATCGACATGATTTCCAAAAACAATTTAATGATGATTTTGAAACAGGCGAGGTCTGATCATATGGCTTGTTTAATGACTTCTCATAATATGGCAAATATTGAATCATTATGTCATACAATTGCCTTTCTGAAATCAGGAACTATTTTTGAAAAAAATACACTGGAAAAACTTCAAATTAAATATGCAGATAGACTTTCATTTGAGATCCATACAAAGAAAATGCTTAATACTCAAGTTATTCAAAGACTTCTTCCGAATGCAAAATATGATGATAAAGAAGGGGAGATAGAAATCATCTTAAAAAATGGCACTGAAAAAGACTGGGTTATTAAAAAATTGATAGAAAACGATATTCCCGTTTACAGTGCACAGGTTAATAAAAATGCGCTTCAAAAGCTTTATCTTGATTTTTTTGAAAAACCGGGTGAAAAGAAATGAAAATTGTAAGTTTATTTAAAAAAGAAATTTTAGAAGAAAAGCGAGCTTCAAAATTTACATTGATAACCTTATTCCTTTTTTCTATCTTTTTTCAATGGTTTAATTATCAAAATTATTCGAAGATAATTCAAGGAAACGAAGCGTTATTGGGTCAAATTGTTTCCATGTCATTGTTTTACATTGCGCCAATTTTGATTCCCGCATATGCAAATACCATTTTAAATAGAAGCTTGCAAAGTGAAAGACTGAATAAAAGTCTTCTTGTGCTTCTGACAACGGGTGTTGATGCCGGTGAAGTATGGGGAATAAAAATTATAACGGCCTGTATTATCAGTTATCTTATGTACATAATCTGTATCGTTATCAGTATACTTACTATGATTTTTGCATTGAATATTAATGTAAATATTGATGTTGTTTTTGTAGCAAACATACTTCTTGTTGCCCCGATGATCTCTTTTAACATTGTTTTGCTCGCTGGGTTTCTCTTGTGGCTGTTCAGGAATCCGATGATGATTTCAATAGTCCTTAATGTTGGGATTATGGTTGGGTTCTTCAGTTTTTCAGCTAATAATCCAATAACAAGCTTTGATGGTTTATGGGGATGGTTATTCCTACTTAGCTTTTTACCTTTAATACTTTTGGTGATTTTTATTAAAATAATATCTGTCATTCCGAAAAATAAACTCGCAGATATATAGATTTTTCATTTTATATGAGGGAGGTGATACTATGAAAGCAAGTATGACAGGTGCAACGAGTAATTCTATCTTTTTCTTCCTTATGGAATATGAAACCTCGTATAACTCCCGTTTTTCGTTGCAATGACTTCCAGATAGGCATCTATCCTTTCTTTCAGTTCCTGGACATGAGAGATGATTCCTACAAGTCTTCCTGTGGATTGCAGTTCCATCAAAGTCTTAATTGCGCTGTCGAGTGATTCGGAATCAAGACTGCCGAATCCTTCGTCAATGAACAGGGTTTCGAGGCTGACGCCACCGGCGTAGGACTGTACAACTTCTGACAATCCGAGTGCCATGGCGAGGGATGCTTTAAACCCTTCACCTCCTGAGAGTGTTTTGACATGTCTGGATTCTCCCGTATACTGGTCAAATACTTCAATATCCAGTCCGCTGGTGCTTCTGAGATTGGCTGCCTCCATCTGGCGGTTGAGGTAGTATCTGCCATCTGTCATCTTTTCAAGTCTTTGATTAGCTGAGATAAGAATATCATCAAGAAATGCCGTTTGAACAAAACGTTCGAATGTGATCCGATAGGCATTTTTTCCGGACGTTATGTTCTTGAGATAACCATACACCTCGTATTCTTTGTAGATTTCTTTTCGTTTTTCATTTAAATCGTTTAAACTTTTCAAGCGTCTTTCGTTATTCTGTATCTGTTCATTGATCAAAATCACCCTGCTTTCCGTATCTAAGATCTTTTTTTCAATCTTGTCTTTATCTTCTTTCAGTTCCATGAGTTGAGGGCGTTGTACTTCCTTAAGTTCCGTTGTTAAGAAGATGAACCTGTTTTTTTTCTCATCATACAATTTTCTAAAAGAGGCAATATCGTTTTCGTCTTTTTTTATCGCTTCTTTTGTCATCTTGGCACTGTTGTAGTCCTCAACAGAGTCGAAATTATTTTCATAAACCGTTTCGACGAAGAATTTTTTTTGTTTTTCCGTTTTTTCCTTCAAGGATTGAAGTTGTTTTTGCGCTTCCTCTTTCTTTGTTTTTAACGAGGCGAACAGTATATTGGTTTGGGAAAGTTTATCGGCACATTCTTTTATCTTTTTATCTAAATCATCTGCTGTTTGAATTTTTGATCTTATTTCCTGTCGTAAGGCAGAGAGGGCGAGATACTTTTCAGGGATCTTTTCATTTATCGCTGATAGACGTGTTTCGTTTTTTACGTATTCAGTGGTCTCAATCGTACTCTTTTGGATCAGAATTTCTTTTTTCTCTCTGAGTGTAATCAATTCATTCTCTGATTTTTCCAGTTTATTTCTATTTGTCTTAAGGATTCTTTCCGCATCATTTATCTTATTCATTTCAGAACTTAAATGATCGAATTCATCCTGAAGTTGTTTTGTTTTTACGGATAAACCATCTGTCAATTTGTTGAACATCTCTTCATTTTCTTCAAATTGACGTCCTTTTTCTTCGCAAATTTTTGCCCAGATTCTCTGCATCTCTTCTCTTGTTTCTGTTCCATTCTTAAGGATTATCTTCAGCGTTCCGAGTTGTTGATTGGTTTCAGTTTTCTTTTCCTCCAGATCAGATTCAAGTCTTTGAATTTGTTTTAAATCTATTTCAACGCTGTTTTTTACCGGTGCGGGATGATGGACGGAACCACATACCGGACAGGGTTCATTATCGTTAAGAGAATCAGCCAGTGTAAAGGCAAGGTTCTTTCTTTCCATCTCTTTCAATTCTTTTAAACTTTCGACAATGTTATTGATCGACTTATTCGCAGCTTTCGCTTCACTATTCTGCAGTTTGTAGTCCTCTGCCAGTTTTTCTCTTTTAGCACTTAAGAGTGCATACTGCGAGAGTAATTCTGACAGCAATTTGTTTTGAAATTTCTCATCCTTGTTCCTGTTCAGTTTTGAGATGATCAGGTCCTTTTTTTCAGGAAGATTTTCTACGGCATTAATTTCCACTTTGATTCCGTTGATCAGATTTTTTTGTTTGAGGATAGCTGTTTCGGTTTTCTGTATCTCATTTTCGAGGTTTTCTATACGTATTTTTTGTTTCGTGGCTTCTTTCTGAATCCCTTCGACTGTTATAACCTCTTTTTCATATTCTTTCAAAGTGTTGATCAGATTTTTTGAGTTTTCAAGTATCGGCTTCCATTCACTCTCAGCCTTCTCACTTAACAATCTGATGTTCTCAAGTTCTTCTTGTGTGTTTTTTAATCGAGTTGCGATATTACCGTATTCTATTTCCTTCTGAATACTTTCTTCCCTGTACTGTTTCAGGAGTAATTCTTTATCAAGAACCATCAGGGCGTTTTTACCCAGACGGATTTTTTCTTCAAGTTGTACGATCTTATCGTTCTTTTCTTCCATACGTTTTAATTCCTGATTGAGACTTTCATGTTCCTTGAATCTTTCCAGAAGAACCTTGGCATCCTCAATTTTGTTTTCAATTGACCGTTTTTTTTCTTTAGATTTTTCAGCTTCAATGTTCAACTGATTTTTCTGTGCATACTTGTATTCAATAAATCTCTGCAATTCTTCAATAAACGAATCGAGTCCGTTTGTGTTGGATCGTAATTCAAGAAAATCATTTTCCTCTTCTTCGGAAACTTTGACTTCATCGATCTGATGTTTGATGTCCGAGTTGACAGAACCGAGTTTTATGTTCAGTTTTTTTTCTTTGTTTTTCAATTTATCCTCGAATAGTTGATATTTTTCGGTTAAAAAGAGTCTTTGCAGTATTTTTTGACGTTCATCACTTTTAGAAGTGAGCAATTCTCTGAAGGCACCTTGCGGTAACATAATGATCTGCTTGAATTGATTGGCATCCAGACCGATTAACTCCTTGATCTTTTCGGTTGTATCCGTTATTTTTCGAGAAGTGAGTAAATTGAGTTCTTTGCCCCCTTCATCTATTTCATAAAGAGAAGCAGAAGCGGGCTGTTTTGTGTATCCCTCACCCCTCTGTTTTTTTCTCTGTTGTTCCGGGGTTCTTAACACACGGTAATATTTTCCCGATAATGAAAAATCAAATATGATTTGTGTGATCTCATCTTCAGATGCAAAATCTGAGATAAGATTTTTATCGTCCCTGTCATCACTGCTTGCTTCACCGAAAAGCGCATAGGTGATCGCATCGAAAATGGTCGTTTTTCCTGAACCCGTATTTCCGGTGATTAAAAACAGGTTGTTATCTTCGAGTTTTCTGAAATCGATATTTTCGTTTGCATTGTAGGGTCCGAATGCCTTCATCGTTAATTTTACCGGTCTCATTATAAATTCCCTTCTTTGTATATTTCATCAAAGATTGAAGCGACGGCTTGTTTCATATCCTCTGTAAATTCGTCATCCCCTTCTCTGACCTGTTTGAAAAAAGATTCAAAGAGTTCAATATCATTTTTCGATTCACGTTGTTTTACCGTCAGATTAATGTCGGTATTGATGCCTGAATGACTTCTCTCGATTTTCATGATATTAGGATAGATTTCCCTCAGCCTGCCGATGGGATTCATGACGGCCTTTTCATTTTCGAGAACAGCCATGATAAAATCATCTCTGTGTTCATCGGATTTCCCCTTTTCAATGAGCTCATCGATTTTCCCTTTAATAATACGCATATCTCTATCCGCTTTTAACGGTTTTCTGATGATTTCTATCTGTCCGGCTCCATCCATCGTAATGACTGAGTATCCCTTTTGATGGGTTGTCTCTGAAAAGGAATACTTCATCAATGAACCGGAATAATGGATCGTTTTGCTAAGTGTCTGAGGTCTGTGGAGATGACCCAGTGCTGTGAAATCAAAGGGGTGAAAAACGGATGCATTGACGACACCTGAACCCCCGACTGAAAGGGGTCTTTCAGAATCACTTTCCTCACCGCCGGCAACGAATGCATGTCCTATTAGAACGCTTCTGTTTTTTTCTTTTCGCTGATCAGTTAACTGTTTGATTAACTTTTCATAAGCTTGTTGATGTGTGTGTATCTCTTCATCATTCAAATAATGCTTGACTTCAGCGGGATCAATATAGGGCAGGAGATAAAAATCAACTTCTCCGAACTCATCATACAAGGTTACAGGGTGTTCGAAACTTTCCAGCTTTCCGCGAACAAACAAACCGTTTACCTTCATGAATTCACTGCCGAAATGAATTCTTTCAGCACTGTCGTGGTTTCCCGCGATGAGAAAAAGAGGTGTCTTAAGGTCAAAGATGATATTTTTTAACGTATTATCCAGAAGTTCAACTGCTTCGGAAGGGGGTGAAGCGCGATCATAAACGTCACCTGCTATAATCACGGCATCCGGTTTTTCGATTTCCAATGCTTCCAAAAAAGATTGAATTACCTGTTTTTGTTCTTCTATGAGCCTCGTCTGAAAGATGATCTTTCCAAGATGCCAGTCCGCTGTATGAATTATTTTCACTCATTTCCCCCAACTGTTAAAGCCGCGTTTTAAATGGTAAATCTTATTGAACCCCAGTTCTTTCATTTTTTTTAATGCTCTTCTACTTCTGCTGCCTGAACGGCAGTAAAGAAAATAGGTTTTATTTTTCTCAAGCGTATCTAATTGTGAGGTGAAATCTGAATCGTAATAATTGATGTTTATCGCGTTTTCTATATGCCCCTCTTCATATTCAGAAGGTGATCGAACATCCAGGATGATGAAATCGGGGTTGTCGATATTTTCGGTTATTATTACTTCCCCCTGTTCTGCTGTAACATCCGTATAAAAAGTATCCGTGGCTGTCTTTGCCGAGCAAAAAAGAAAAGTACACGAACACAGTAATGTGGTCAAAACCAACATGAGTTTTTTCATACAATCACTCCCGTTTTTTGATGCCTGTATTATAACATTTTTCATGAAATGACCTGCATTACTCTGTGCTATAATGAGGTAATTCTAATAAACAGGAGGAGGCACAAATGAGTACTGTTATGAAGACCTTTACAGATAAAGAGATAGATAAACTGAAGGAAATGGCAAAACTTTGCAGAGGAGACGTTCTCAAGATGACGACACTTTCAAAATCAGGTCATCCGGGAGGCTCCCTTTCTTCGATGGAGATGTATATTGCGATATACGCGTACGCGAATGTATTCCCTAAAAATCCGTGGAAAAAAGAAAGAGATAGAATCGTTATCAGTCATGGACATACATCACCTGGTGTGTATGCCGTTCTAGGCAGAATGGGTTTCTTTAATGTAGATGAAGCAATCAGTGGCTTCAGACATGTGAATTCTATCTTTGAAGGGCATGTAACAAGGGGTATTCCGGGTGTGGAATGGACAACGGGTAATCTCGGGCAGGGTCTTTCGGCCGGCCTTGGTTTCGCAATCGCTTCAGAGGTTCACAAGGTTGATTATCGATCCTATGTGTTAATGGGTGATGCTGAGCAGGCGAAAGGACAGGTTGCAGAGGCAAGAAGAACAGCTTCAAAGTATGGATTGAATAAATTGACGGTTTTAATCGATATGAACGATGCGCAAATAAACGGCAGGACGAGGGACGTCATGCCTGTCAATATAAAAGAAACTTATGAAGCTGATGGCTGGGATGTTATAGAAGTTCCGGGACATGATTTCATGAAATTGTTTGCAGCTTTGGATCAGGCAACAAGAAATATTCTGAAACCGACTGCTATTCTTTGTTATACCCAGATGGGTCATGGTGTTTCATTTATGGAAAATGATGCATCCTGGCATGGTAAAACACTTTCCGTAGATCAGCTTTACAAGGCACTGGATGAATTAAAACTGGATATTGATTTCGATAAATATAAGGAAATGAGAGAAAAACTTGAGATCAAAGCACATGAAAAGACTATGTTGGATTTTAAGGTTGATATCGACACGGGAAAACCGAAAACATACAGGGCAGATACAAAACTGGATAATCGAAGTGCTTTCGGAAATGCCTTGAAAGATCTTGGACAGTTGAACGAAAAATCAAAGACACCGATAACCGTTATCGATTGTGATTTGATGCCGTCAACCAAAACAGAGGCCTTTGCAAAAGCTTATCCGGATAATTTTTTCCAGTTTGGCGTGGCAGAACACAATGCTGCAGCGGCAGCCGGGGCTATGTCCGTTGAGGAAATGGTGACTTTCTTCACAGATTTTGGTATGTTTGGAATTGATGAGGTGTACAACCAGCAGAGGCTGAATGATATTAACCATACGAATCTGAAAGTTGCCGTAACTCACGTTGGAACGGATACCGGAGAAGATGGCAAAACACATCATTGTATCGATTATGTTGGGGGACCGTCAAATTTCTTCCATTTTAAGACGATTGTGCCCGGTGATCCCAATCAAACGGATAGAGCGGTCAGGTATGCCGCTTCGCAATATGGAAATTATATTGTGGCTGTTGGAAGAAGCAAATTGAATCCCATCACGGATCTTGACGGAAATCCTTTCTTCGGTGAAACCTATCAATTTGACTATGGAAAGATTGATGAAGTAAGACCGTGTAAAAATGCCAATGCCGTAATTGTTTCCATGGGTGCGACACTTCCCGAAGCGGTTAAGGCGGCTGATAACATGAACGCTAAAGGGTATCATGTTGGTGTTTTGAATTGTTCATGCCCCACCGAACTCTGGAAACAGAATTTCTATCTCGAGGATAAAATTTCGAATAAGATCATTCTGACGGTTGAGGATCATAATATCTGGACGGGACTTGGTGCATTGCTTGATGATGCCATTTTCAGGAACAATATCGTTGTGGCTTCAAAGTATCGATTGGGAATAGATGATTATTCAGTTTCAGGCAGTAAAGAGCACCTGTTTAAATTGTTCAAACTGGATGCTGAAGGGATTGAAGCTGAGTTGACAGAGACGTTGAAATAAACGGGGCTGTATAAATCCTGAGTTTTTTGATTGGGATAAGGAAAAAATAATTATTAAATAAAGACAGATGCAGGTTTATCCCTGACATCTGTCTTTATTGGCTCCATTTTAAAGCTTGAAGAACTCGATTTGTTTACTGAGAAGTTCTGCTTGTTTGCTTTGTTCTGATGCTGCTTCTGCTATATTTTTCGCATCTTGTTTTTGACTGTGAACGGCTGTGGTCATCTCTTCCATCTGTTCGGATATGTCAGAGATAGATTTTGCGGTTGTGTCCATAGCGCTTGCCATTTCTTCAGCTGAATCACAAGAACAACTTTATTTATATCACCAACAAGGCTATCCGATTGCTCTAAGATTTGATGCGTATGACTTATTTCTGCTGTTTATGGGGCTAAATTATGTTCTTTGTGCTGTTAAGAGAATAAAATTACCTGTAAATGACGATAAAGGAAAGAATTCACCACCTTTTAAGGAGAGAGTCATAAGGTGGTGAAATCTGTGCTGATGATAAGTGAGAAAACAATTTGTTTCCTTCTGAAAAAAGCAGTTTCAAATGAAGCTCAAAAGAAAGTCACTAAGAAAGCTTATTTAATCGGGTGTGTTTCAATCTATATCTTTCAATATCTTTTCCAGCAAATTTCCAAACCATTATCCAGTTTGAAACTTATACCTTCAAGTTTGTTTTTTATCGAATTTTCATCCGGTACTATGTCATCATAGGCGATATACATGGAGAAATCCTGTAAATCAACTTCTTTATATCTTGATTCAACGAGTTCCTTTTTGTTTGTGCAAAGATATAATGCTTTATCGATAATCATCGCCATCGTTTTTCCGGCCCTTTCGCATAGCCAGTAAACTTCAAATCCCATCCTTTTAAGGTACTTCATTATCGGGATCTTTTCGTTTTCATTTGTCGTTATTGAAAAACCGGTTTCAGGATCCACGATCACTTCATTTCCCTGATACTTTTCAGCTTCAAGTGTAAGAAGTTTTCTGCTGATGGATCTTAAAGTCGATTTCATAACACATTCCTCCTTCGTAAATTTTATTGTGTTGAGTCTTTTTATAAACGCCACTCAAATTTTGTTTTCTAAACATCGAGTGCCTCCTTGTTCCTACATCGATATTATAACCAATCAATTGTGAGGGAAAAGTGAAGAAAAAAATTGATTTCCAGTGTACTATATGTTATAATACAGATGCTTTTGGAGGTGTGTGTATTTGTGGATAAAAATAGAGATAAGGTCTCCGCTACCCGTTTATGAACAGATAAAGGTGGGGATAAAAGAAGCGGTATTATCCGGAAAATGTAAAAAGGAAGAATTGATTCCATCTATAAGGGAATTGGCAAAGGAAATAAAAGTAAATCCGAATACAGTTGCCAGAGCTTATAGGGAGTTAGAGCAGGATGGTATTATATTTTCGAGACAGGGGATTGGTTTTATGATCAATGTGAATGTTGAAGAGATCAAAGCTCAGTTCTTGAAAGAACTTGAAAAAGAGCTGGGAACACCTCTAAAAAGACTTAAAAATGCCGGGATAGCTCTTGATGAGGTGAAAAAGGTGGTTGAGAATATATGGGAAACGGAATAATAGAGCCTCCGATTCGGAATGCATTGGAAATCAGAGGGTTGAGCAAAACGTATAAGAATGATGTTCAAGCGGTAAAGGATTTAAATCTGACGATCCATGAGGGAGAGGTTCATGCCTTGCTGGGTCCTAATGGTGCGGGTAAGACAACGACAATAAAATCAGTTTTGGGGTTTATCAATTTTAACGGAGCGATAAGCGTTTTGGGAGAAACCATTGATATGGTACGAGAGAATGTTTCTTTCGTGCCGGAGGAGAAGAATTTTTATGAATTTTTAACGCCAAGAAAAGCGATTAAAATGTGCCGGGAAATCATTCCTCAATTTGATGAGAATCGCGCGTTTGAATTTATGAAGCGTTTTTCACTTCCAATGGGAAAGAAAATCAGTGGGTTTTCAAACGGGATGAAAACATCACTTTATCTCAGCATATGTTTTGCTCAGAGTGCATCACTTTATATCTTTGATGAACCGGCCTGGGGTCTTGATCCCATAAGGAAGGAAGATGTACTTGAGATTATCAGGGATCTTGTGATTGAGGGTAAAACAGTTTTGTACACGTCACATATCATCACCGATGTTGAGAAAATTGCCGACAGGATTTCAATTATGCATGACGGAAGGATATTGTTTACGGGAAATATTGATGATATTAAAGGTGACTTCAGGGTCTTTTATCTTCCGATTGACTTTGATGGTTTGACAGACTTATCATATCTTTCCTGTCAAAAGCAAAGAGAGCGAATGATCCTCTTAACCAGCGATGAGAAAACGATAGAGGCCTTAGCGCAATCTCCTGAAATTGAAGTAAGTGTACCGGATCTTGAGATGTTTTTTCAGATATTGCTCAGGGGGGAAAATTATGTTTAAGAAAACATTATATGAGATGAAATTCAGATTGATTGTATTCATCGTGTTTTTCCTTGTTTTGCTTGCAGGCGTACTCTTAATAAGACCAATAGTAGGGAATATGATGCTTTCTGTAGATATGAGTGGTGAAGAGATGCGGCAAATCCCGGATTTTCTTAAAGAACTTGTATCGAGCAGCATGCGTACGGAAAATCAGTATAAAGATGATCAGTTTTTTTTAATATCACAGTGGTTTGGCAAGAATTTTGGTCAGTTTTCCCCCTTTCTTGCTTTGATAATCGCTTTTCCTCTTTTTGCGAGAGAAACAGAAAAAAAGACGATTTATTTACTGATTGCCCGAAGAAGTCGAGCTGAGGTATTTTTCGGTAAAGTCTTTTCCGCCTATAGCGTTTTGTTGATACTTCTTTTTTCTTTTAGTTTACTGGCTCCCGTTGTGATGATGCTGAGCGGTTATAAGATAGCTTTCAATGCTGAACTTACACAGGTGATTGTACAGCAGATTGTTTCTGCCTCTTTTTTCTATTTTTTGTTTGTTCTTTTTTCTGTGCTTTTCAGCGATCAGATCAAACCGGTTATTCTTGGAATCGTTTTGATTTTTGCCATGCCGTTCACTTCTATGATTCCATTCATTGAATGGATGAATCTGTTTCCGTATACATTGGGGCATAATATTTTGTTGGGGAACGGGTTTGACTGGTTGAAATCGCTGGTGTTAATGCTATTGATACTGGTTCTGTTTTTTTTCAGTAAAAGTTTGTTCGAAAAGAAAGAGTTTTAGCCCTGAATAAAAGTTTTTAAGAGGGATTGTACGAAGGAATCCCTCTTATTTCTTAATTGTTAAAAAATCGCCTAAAAAGAATAATGTTTTAATATACCGCTTATCGCCTTGGTGAAATGTTTTACCGCTTCCATCTTCCAGATATGCTCAGACGGATTGAGCATTTCACGGTATTCTCTTAGATATTTTTCCCTGTAACTGGACACCACATAGTTTTTCCTTATCTTACGCATATTTATCGTGTTTCTCATTGAGCGGAGAAGTCCGATGAAATCTTCTCCAAGTGTTCCAAATTCGAACGTGCAGGCATATACGTTTTTATCCGGGACAAGCAGTCTTTTTTGATGATAGATATAATCGATCATATCACCGCTAATCTGATAAAAATCCTCTTTTTCGACTTTTTTGATATCGCTGTAATTAAAATCCCTTTTTAATGCACCTGTCTTTTTTTCATCCAAGGCTGAGTTGACTATCGACATTTTTTCTTTCTCACCTATTCCGGAGTGCAGATCAATGAAAATAATATTCTCGAAACTATCTTTCAAAGTTTTCTTTATCAGATCAATCATTATTTCAGTTGACTTTTCATAGTCTTTTCCGCCGTAATACAAACCATCGGGATATGTATACTGCCCTCCGAGCACTGCTTTTTTGAAACCTTCACCTCCGGAGCGTATTAATTGGCCGATTGAAGAGAAAAAAAAGTCAAGTTTATTAAAGAAAGGATCTGCAAGTGCGCAACTGCTTTCGAGATAATCACGAGCTTTTTCGTACTCGTGATTCTTTTTTAGATTTTGCCAGTTTCTGACAAAATTTCTGTTTAGATCAACGTTGTTTTCATTGGTGCGTATATAATTTTTCATTCCAAACGGATTTAAAGAATGAATTGTTATGATAGATGTGTTTTCATGATCGATAGTGTGTATGAATTTTTCTGAGAAACAACGGATCATGGCGGTGCCAACATATCCTTCTATACCATGTAGCCCTGATGAGAGAACCAGAAGGTTTTTTTTCATTTTGCTGTTATACCTTGCGATATCTATGAATAACCCTTCAAGGATTTCATCGTTTCTGAGAGAAGCGGATACCCAGTGATCTTTATTTTTTTCGAAATCCGATAAAAAGCTTTCTCTTGATTCCTCATAAGTTTTACTGAAATAGTTTAAAAAGTCCATACAAATCCCCCTAAAACGAATATCTGTCATAATTCCTCATAAATTACCATATAATGATTATATAACAAATGATGGCTTGAAATCTAAAAAAAGCTATATTTATTTTCTAAAGGGCGTTTGTATGGTTTTCGATTATGTCACTATACACTTAAATAAAGATAATACTGATGAGAAAAGGAACAACAAGAGAGAGAATAACCCCCTGACCAAAGGCGATCAATGTATTTTTTCTTGACGTGGATTTTGAAATCAGACTTAAAAGCACATCCATTGATGTAGCACCTGCCATTGAAATCGATGCGCGTTGATTAAATCGGGACAAGATAGGTATGAAGATGATTGCAAGCAATTCTCTGAAAACATTTGCCATAAAGGATATCGTGCCGAGAAGGGGGGAGTAGAGCTGACTTATCATGATCCCCGAAAGTGAATACCAACCGAAACCTGCGGCTGCACCAATCAGTTCTTTTGATGAATAGGGGAGGAAGAAAGAGAGTGAAAATGCAAAAAGGAAAGTACCGATTATTGTCAGAAGTGACTGGATAAGAATCTGTTTGATGTTCATTCTTATTTTTACAAGAATTCCCTCTTCCCTTCCAATATCCATTCCGACGAGGAACACGAGAAGCATCAGGATGACTGTGATGAAATCGGAAGGGATTACAAATCCGGTAAGTCTTCCTGCGATGATACCAAAGGCCAGGGAACCTGTCATAATAATGATATCATTCATGTGTATCCGCTTCTTCCGTATCGCTTCTTTTTAACTTTGTATAGATGAAGGTCATCAGAAAACTTCCCGTTACCGCAAAAAGTGCAATTAAAAAAGCGTATAAACCGATACTTGCCAAGTTGTCGAAAATCTCATCAGCTGTCCCTATCTCTGTGCCCATTGAAAAAAGCAGGACGCATGTCAGAACCGGTAATATTTTATATTTTGTTATTGTTTTGAACCGCTTCCTTATCCCGAGGAACATGCCGGCTGAGAAGGCCAGTATAATCATCAAAAGTATCGTCATGCGCTATTCTCCAAAGGTCTTTGTGAGGGAGTCTTTTAATTTTGAAATCTCGTTCATTTCGTGTGAAAGAGAGCTGATTTGATCCTTAAGTTCATCTGCGGATGCAAAAAGCTGTTCGGTTGCTGCGGCATGTTCTTCTGAGATGCTTGCGATTCTGACAACCTTTTCCATTGTTGCGTTTATCTCCTTGGAAATCACTTTTATTCCATCGTATTCGGTTTCCAGATCTTTGTAGATGCCTGAGAAAACGGTATCGATTTTTGAAAAACGTTCATTGAAGGAGTTTGTGTGTTTTTTGCCCTGTTCAATCGACTGACTTGATTCTTCTGATTTTTTTATAAAACTGTCCCCGCTTTCAACCATTTTTTCAATTCGTCGGTTTATCTCATGAACAATTTCGCCACTTTTATCAGCAAGACCGCGTATTTCATCGGCAACGACTGCAAACCCCTTGCCTGCTTCGCCGGCCCTTGCCGCTTCTATCGCGGCATTCAATGCAAGTAGATTGGTTTGTTGTGAAATGTTTGAAATGCCTTCCAGAGAAGCTTCTACTGTCTTTATATCATCGATTAGTTCTGTCAGGGCTTTTCTTTGTTCAGTATCGTTATTGCTGATTAAAGAGATGATTTTGGAAAGACTCTTAACATCTTCAGTGCTTTTTTCAACTTCTTTCATCATTTCTTTTGACACATCACTGATCTCTTTGGTTGTTGATTCGGTGTTGCTGGTCATAGGTTCAATGACCAGCATACTTTCCTGTATATCCCTTGCCAGATGGGCTTCCATTTCAGCTCCTTCAGAAATCTGAGAAGTTGTTTCCGCAATTTGTTCGCTGGTTGCTACCGAAATCTCGAAAGTTTCTGTTGATTTTTCAACCAGCATATTCAGCTTTTTTGTGGTTTCCTGAAGTTGCTGTATTCTTGCGTTTAATTGTGAGAATAGTGCTTCCGCTTTTGTTTGGTTTTCTGTCGCTGTTTTTAATGCTTCATTTCCCCATTTTGTCAGGAGGTAAAGTACCAGGAACCCTGTTGCATCTATAATTCCGATGTTGATGATTAAATCTTTAACGGTTGAACCTTCTCCTAACAACCAAATAGGGTTGATGAAATAGACTGAAAATAAGGTAATGTTTATCATTATTCCTACGATAATTAGATTTTTTTGTTTGAAATAAAGTGCCGCGAGGATCATACACCCCATATAAATCAGAAACATATGTGGTGCTCCGTTCAAAGTAATTGACAAACCGAGTCCTGCGAAGAAAGGCGATAAAGGCATAATAATGCTTTTAAAGAAAAACGGTATTTTCATGAAATAAACGACCGTTGCAATTAATGAAGCGGATCCTGTAGAAATAAGTATTTTAAAAGTGAGCTCCAATTCACCGGTCAATGCCCTTTGAAGTGTCAGGATTAAAGACATAACCAGTAACAATATTAAATTGGTTTTTAAAACTCTTTTTTCGTTCATCACATCACGTTCCTTCCCATAGTTTATTTCTATTTTACTCATTATACATGATTAAAGATTGTATATTTGGTAAATTTTTAAAGAAGTATGTGATGAGATTTGGTATAATATACAGATGCTATTGTCTTTATCTCAACTTAATAAAAGCAGGTGAATGAATTGAAATCCTATCGGAAAGAATTGTGGTTTAATACAAGTCAAAGAAGAGCGTTTATTAATATAACAAGAGATGTCGAAACTTGCCTTGATGAAAGCGGTATCAGGGAGGGATTGTTGTTATGTAATGCCATGCATATTACAGCCAGTGTCTTTATCAATGATGATGAAGCGGGGTTACATTATGATTATGAACAATGGCTTGAGCGTTTAGCGCCGGAAAAACCGCACAGTCAATATCGCCATAACGGTTTTGAAGATAATGCCGATGCTCATATGAAACGTCAGGTGATGGGCAGGGAAGTTGTTGTTGCGATTACAAATGGGAAATTAGATTTTGGCCCGTGGGAACAAATATTTTATGGAGAATTTGATGGGAAAAGACGAAAAAGGATTCTTGTGAAGATTATTGGAGAATGAACTGCCATGAAAACTAAAGAAATAAGGAGCATTATCAAGAGATTTAAAGATAAAAACGAATAGCTTGACATAGCGACGAAAATGTGGTAATATTCTACTTGAAGGTCAACGAATAGGCTCGATTTTGAGTTTGGTAATTTGTGTTCGACCATCCCCCGTAGCAAGGGCTGTCAGACGAATCTTGGCAGCCTCTTTTTTTTCAATTTTAAAGGGTTGAATTGAATTTATTACAATAAAAAAAGATTCCCGAGTTTTTCGGGAATCTTTTTTTGAGGTTGTTTATACCCTTACAAAGCCACATCGAATCGTTTTCTTTTTGGATCCGGTAATTTTTCTGCGAGGCTTCCTTCTTTTTTCATGGCTTCAATCCATGTGTCTCTCAAGTCTTTGATGTATTCTGATACTTCATCTATAATCTTTAGATCTTTTTTCATATTTGCATCCAATAATCTTTTGTACATATAATTGTAAAGGCTTCGCAGGTTGGTTGAAATTTCACCGCCTTTTTCCATATCAAGTGAGATATTCAGTTCCATAATAATGTCCTGTACCCGTACCAGTTTATCGTTGGCAAGTGCCATATCGTTTATTTCGATGGCATTTTTTGCCTGAGCAAGAAAATTAATAGCACCTGTATACAACATCTCAACCAATTTGGCAGGCGTTGCTGTTTCGATAGCTTTTTCGATGTAATCATTTTTCTTGATTACGGTCGTTTGTTCTGTCCCTTTTTCATTTTGAGTAACACTTTTTTTTATTCCAGGCCTGAGATGCCCGTATGTAGAAGCCTGATTCATCTAATCACCCCAAATTATCTAAGCTTTTCTCTGTTCAAGTACTTCTTTTGATTTATCAAATAAAATCTTATAATACTTCATCGCCTCGGGTAAATCATATTCAAGAAGCTGAGAAAGTTCATTCCAGTTTTTATCTCTGATTGAGGTGTTCATCTCTTCGAGAATCCCGTGAAGCTCATCTTTTTTGCTGTTAAGCTCGGGATAATCTGATTCGTTCATTCCGGTTAGGGCAAAAAGATTCACTTTCATCGTTTCAAGTGCTTTAAGTCCCTCCTGAATGTTCTTCAATCCTTGAACACTCTCTGTATTGCCGCTTTTTATCTCTCTTGCAAAAACCGGTAATGCGCTTTCAAATTGAACGATGTAACTTTCCAGATTCAATAACAGCTTCAATGTGAATGGAACCAGTTCTTCAAAATCAAGAATAATCTTTTCTTCACCGTCAAAAGTTGCGTTGTATATTTCCTCCACCATCGATACAGGGACTTCGTTATCGTTGATTACGACCCTGGAGAGTATCTGATTGTTTAATCTGTTATCTTCGTAGAACTCTCTGAAACTACTGTACTTGTCTTTCTCGAATGTTATCTCATTACCGTTAATCAAAGCCTTAATCACTACGAATCACTCCTTATGTCTACTTATCGGAAAGAATTTTTGTTACTTTAGGAGAAGCCAGCAGTATTGAACAGATGGTTTTGGAATCTGTAATCTGTCCCTTTTCCGCTTGATCTAATAGTTTTTCCCAGTTTATTTTTATGATATTGAGAAATTCGTCATCATCTGGAGAAGCCTCTTCCTGCTTTAATGAAGTGGCAAGGAACAGATGGATCTTTTCGTTTGAGAATCCGGCTGTTGTATATATGAAGCCTAATTCGTCGAGTTTTTCTGAAACAAAACCTGTTTCTTCCTTTAATTCTCTGATTGCACAATCGCGAGGATTTTCTCCTTTATCGAGCTTCCCGGCAGGGATTTCGAGAAGAATTTTTTCTATCGGTTTTCTGAATTGTTCAACGAGATAACAATCTCCGTTTTCATCGACAGGTAACACGGCTACCGCCCCGTTATGTTCGACGACTTCTCTTGTCGATATAGCACCGTTCTCAAGTTTCACTTTGTCTACACGTACATTTATAATCTTTCCTCGGAATTTATAATCTCTGCTTAACTCTTTTTCAGTCAGTTTGTTCATTTGATCTACCTGCCTTTTATGTTCTTAAGAAGATAATAGCATGAAAAATGGAAATATGGGCGAACTAAAAATTTTTCCCGTGAAAAAAAGAATGTATACAAAATGTTTATTGTATTTCCTTTACAATGTAATATAAAAATTTTTTTTTCGATTTTTGACTTGACAAGACGAAATAAATATGATAATATTCTTTCGCATTCGTGATGGATGCCCCCTTAGTTTAATGGATAAAACAGCGGATTCCTAATCCGCCGATATAGGTTCGATTCCTATAGGGGGTACCAGCAAAGGTCATAAACATTGATATATATTTATTTATGTGTGGGGACGTGGTGCAGTTGGTTTAGCATGCCGGACTGTCACTCCGGTGGCCGCGAGTTCGAGTCTCGTCGTCCCCGCCATATCTATAAATTGTTTTGTTAACATGCGTGGGGACGTGGTGCAGTTGGTTTAGCATGCCGGACTGTCACTCCGGTGGCCGCGAGTTCGAGTCTCGTCGTCCCCGCCATTTATAAATCGCTTTTGTTAACATGTGTGGGGACGTGGTGCAGTTGGTTTAGCATGCCGGACTGTCACTCCGGTGGCCGCGAGTTCGAGTCTCGTCGTCCCCGCCATTTTAACTTTCTCAGGAGTTTTCAGACTCCCTCCCTCTCTAACTTCAAGGAGTTAATATGTGGACTGTTCTTATAGTCACTATCATTTGGTTAAGTTTGACTTACAAGTATGGTATTCAATCTTTATATTTTTTAATCATAATAGATGTGTTTATGCTGTTTCTTTCGAGGAAATTCTCAGGGAACGGAAAATCTTCACTCAGAATAAGGTATCTTACAGGTTTCATCGTTAGTTTTTTTCAATCTTTTTATCAGTCTGTCAGAATATTGTTTTTCCTTCTTTCAGGAAAATTGTCCAGAGGGGTATACGAGATCAAGATTGGCAAACTCAGTAGGATTGATCTTTTTTTTCTTTCGATGGGGATCACGATAGTACCAAATACCATTTATATTGATAAATTTGGAGATGTATTGCTTGTTCATAAGATAGATAAAACCGAGAAAGCTGCTCATAAACCCGAACCTGTGCTTTTTACCGATAAAAAGGGAAAATAAATTATTAATCAACTTATATAATATACGTTTTTAATGTTATAATGATTATGAATTTGTTCAGTTGTATTGTAAATCATATTTGACCTAAAGTTTATAAAGATTGGGAAGATGATCCCATTAACTCTTTTTGCCGGGAACAATTGGGGAGGTGTTTTGATGAAATTCTTTCTTGATACTGCGAATATTGAGATGATCAGTGCTGTAAAGGATTATGGTTTGTTGGATGGTGTAACGACAAATCCAAGTCTTGTTGCAAAAGAAGGTGTTCAGGATTTTTTTGGGCATGTTCGCAAGATTTGTGATATCGTTCATGGCCCCGTAAGTGCTGAAGTTATTTCGGAAGATTATAACGGAATCCTTTCTGAAGCACGAGAATTAGCAGCTATTAGCGAATATGTGGTTGTGAAGATACCAATGACAAAAGAAGGGATAAAAGCTGTATCGACTCTTGAGAAAGAGGGGATTCAAACAAATGTGACACTTGTTTTTTCTCCCTCTCAGGCGTTGTTGGCAGCGAAGGCCGGGGCAAGTTACATCAGTCCTTTCCTGGGCAGAATTGATGATATCTCCTGGGATTCTATGGAGATGTTGGAGAAGACGATTGAAATCATCAATATGTATGGTTTTAAATCGGAAATCATTGCTGCAAGTATCAGAAGTCCGAAACATGTTGTAGAAGCGGCTTGTTTGGGCTGTGATATTGCGACCGTACCGTTTAAAATACTGGAACAGATGTTTTTACACCCATTAACCGATAGAGGTATAGAAAAATTTTTAAAAGACTGGCATTCATTAAAGAATGATCCGGGAAAGGAATGATAAAATTGCCGCGAAAGAAAGTGGAAAAGAAAGAGGCAACGAAGAAACCAGCAACCAGGAAAAAAGCTGTAAAAAAAACAGAAGCGATAACTGAAGTAGAAGAGGTTGAAGCATTAACAAAAACAACACCCTCCGAAGTTGAGTTAACTCCGGAAGAAGAGGTTAAAATAAAAGATGATTCCTCTGCTGTAACAGAAGAAATGTCAGAAGAGGATAATGCCAGGAAAGACAATATTCAGGAAATGGATGTTGATATAAGAAAATTAAGTGGTATGAACATCCGTGATTTGTATGTACTTGCGAAGAAGTACAAGATTACAGGGTTTACACGAATGAGGAAAAATGACCTTGTCTTTGCTATTCTTCAAGCGCAGGCGAAGAATTTCGGTTATTTCTTCAACGAAGGTGTTTTGGATATCATTGCAAATGAAGGTTATGGTTTTCTCAGAACGGGAAATATGCTTCCTGGGAATAATGATGATATTTACGTCTCGCAATCACAGATCAGAAAGTTCAGCCTGAATACCGGTGATATCGTTTCCGGTCAGGTCAGGGCTCCAAAAGAGGGAGAAAAATACTTTGCCCTTCTGAGGATAGAAGCGGTTAATTACAGACCACCGGAAGAGGTATTTGACAGAGTGGCCTTTCCGAATCTTACACCAATTCATCCGAATGAACCCTTCACCATCGAACATGACAAGAGAAATCTAAGTACAAGGATAATGGATATCTTCTCACCTATCGGTAAGGGACAGCGAGGACTCATCGTTGCGCCTCCCAAAACCGGTAAGACCACGATGCTGAAAGACATTGCAAACGGTATCGCAAAGAATCATCCCGATACAAAGAGAATCGTTCTTCTAATCGATGAAAGACCTGAAGAAGTTACGGATATTACAAGATCAGTAGATGCTCAGGTATTTGCCGCACCGTTTGATATGCCACCTGAAAAGCAGATAAAGGTAGCACAGTTGACGCTTTCGATGGCAAAACGACTGGCAGAATACAAGAACGATGTTGTCATCCTCCTTGACAGTATTACAAGGCTGGCAAGAGCCTATAACAACGTTGTACCGCCAAGTGGTAAGTTGTTGTCAGGGGGTGTCGATCCAAAAGCGCTTTATGGTCCGAAATACTTCTTTGGTGCTGCAAGAAATATTGAAGAGGGGGGTAGTATTACCATCGTTGCCACAGCTTTAGTTGATACCGGCAGTAAGATGGACGAAGTTATCTTTGAAGAATTTAAAGGGACCGGGAATATGGAACTGATGCTTTCAAGACAGCTTTCCAATAAGCGAATATTCCCGGCAATCAATATTAACCTGTCAAGTACCCGAAAGGAAGAGTTGCTTCTATCACCGAGCGAATTGAAAAAAACATGGTTGCTTAGGAAGATGCTCTCCACGATGAGCGAAGAAGAAGGATTGAATCTTATATTAAGAAAATTGAAAGAAACTGAGACAAATGAATTTTTCTTTGAATTATTGGACAGAGAAAAGAATCGCCATTGACATTTCGTTTCTAATCGTGTAAAATAGACACGCAAATCCGAAAGAAGGGGTTTGCGGTTTGCCGGGGTGGCGGAATTGGCAGACGCGCATGATTCAGGTTCATGTGGGAATTATTCCTGTGCGGGTTCAAGTCCCGCCCTCGGCACCATTTGATTAATTGTTTTAAAAAGTAGTATGGAGGTGAAGTTCATGCCCATTTACAGATATCGTTGTGAAAAATGCGGTCATGAAGAAAAAAGATTGCAGTCGATCGATTCTGAACCACTGGAAGTATGTGAGGTATGTGGCGGAAAGATGGTAAAGCAGATTGGTATGATTGGGATTAAGTTTAACGGAAGCGGTTATTATGTGAACGATACGAGTTCGGCAAAAAAAACAACAACACATCCCGGAACTGCTTCAGGGAAGAAAACGGAGACTAAGGCAGCAAAATCTTCGGAAACGAAGACAACAGAACAGAAAGCAGTATAAATAATAAAGACGAAAAAAACCCTCTCTTCGGAGAGGTTTTTTTCGTCTTTATTAGCGTGAATCAATATGTGTTATTAATACAACCGTTTTACCGTGAACTATGCTACACTATCGTAATAGAAAATCTTGGAGGCGGAAAATAATGGATAAAAATCTCATAGCCCATAATAGGAAAATTCTAATCCTGTTAATTGTCAGTTTTTCGCTTCTAACCTTTCTTTCCTCTTTTTTCAGTTATTTAAATACTAGAGAAGATACAGAGGTCTTCAGGTATTTTATCATGGATGAGATTAAGTCTGTTATCCGATCAGAGGTTTATAACACATACGATCATTTAAATTATGATTTATCCAAAATCGAAGCGGAAGAACGGGTGAAGATCAAAAATAAAATAGACATGTTGTATGTGATATACAATTCGATTGATGTAAGTGGGATATCCCTTGAAAAAAGACAGTTGACACTACTTGAAGCTTTGAAACAAGTTGATGAAAATGATCCCGATACAAATTATTTTGCAATCAATTCGGAAGGAGAATTGATGCGATCAGAGACTGACAATAATTTTAACGGTATTGAATATACCGATCTATCACGTTTAGTCGGCAAAGAAAACGTTAATGATATATTAGCTGCCATACAAAAAGATGATGGTGTTTTCTTTACGTACAAGTGGCCAAAAGTAAAAGAGGGCATCCCGCTTGATAAGATATCCTATTGCAGATATTTTTCCGGATACGATCTGATCGTTGCAACGGGAAAATATAATGAGGATATTGATAGACAGTTACAGGCGGAGACTTTCGATCGAATCTCCAACTTTTATAAAGAAGAGGATCTATATTTGTTTATCCTCGATTATGATGGAACCGTTCTGGTACATCCTGATAAAAGTTTGATTGGGAATACTTTTTATGAGCTGGACAATAAAGAGGGGATAATAGCGCATGAAGCAATGATGACAGTTATAAAGGATACCGGTGAAGGGTTTGTTGAGTATAAATTTAACAAGAAAAACAGTGATATCATCAGTAAAAAGGTGACATATGTCAAAAATATCGATAAATGGAATGTTTATATTGGGATGGGATTCTATTTAGATGATATTGAAGCTGAAATTCAAAAACAGACAACAGTCTTTCTGAGAAAGAAGATTATTGAGTTTTTATTAATCCTGATCGTCTTTATTATAACAGCTGTGTTTTTGACTTTTATGATCAGAAAAGGTTTTAGGCTTCAGAAACAACAGATAAAAGAGGATGAGGTGGTTTTTACTGAATTGTTCCAAACATCAAATCAAGGGTTGGTTATCGTTACTTTAAACGGGAAAGTACTATTCTCAAATAGAAAAGCTGTTAGTATTCTTTCAAGTCAAATTGCAAAACGGTTTGGGATTAATGGTATTTTAAAAGGTGAACACCTTTCGGAGAATCGGGTTAGTATCCTTTTGGATGATGGTGAAAGGCGTTATCTTGATTATCAGCGAAGGGAGTTTAATTATCTGAATCGTAATGTTTATATTTACTATCTTACAGATATCACGGAAGACTTTATCAGTATGAATAATCTGAAAGAACAGGCATTAAATGATCCCCTGACAGGTCTTCCAAACAGGAGACAACTTAATTCTGACTTTAAGAAATTGAGAAACCGTTTAAATGGTAAAACTTCTATTTGTCTGACCATGCTGGATATTGATCATTTTAAAAATGTGAACGACACCTTCGGTCATGAAACAGGTGATAAAATATTAAAATTACTGGCAGATGTGTTTACGTCACATTCGAGGTCCTCAGATAGACTTTATCGCTACGGCGGTGAAGAATTTGTGCTCTGTTTAAAAGAGGTGAACACTCAAAAAGCCATCAACATCATCAACCGTATCAAAGATGATTTTGGAAGAAAGAGTATGGGTTTAACCGGAGAATCCATCACTTTCAGTGCCGGTTTGATCAATCTGAACGAGACGAAGATGAAATATTCCCTGCCGGAATTACTGAAACTTTGTGATGAACTGTTATATAGAGCAAAGAGAAATGGTCGGAATAGTATTGAAACGGATCAATAAAAAACCCCCCCATTAAAAGGGAGGTTTTTTTATTCTATGGAGCGGCCGACGGGACTCGAACCCGCAACCCTCAGCTTGGGAAGCTGATATTCTACCAATTGAACTACAGCCGCACTCATGATGTCTTAAATAAAGACTCACTTATTCTAACTTAAAAAAAACAAATTGTCAAGTCTCTTTCTATTTTTTACTAAACCTTAGTGCTTTATGTCGATCAAAGTGGAAACCAGCTCCGGATCAAAAACTTTTCCTGAATTCAATTTTATCTGTTCAATCGTTTCGGTATCATCTTTTATTTTTAAAGCGTCAACCGAACGAAACTGTATATTGTCATAGGAATCCGCAATGGTTATGATTCTTGAAATAAGGGGGATATCCAGTCCTTTTAATCGATCCGGATAGCCTTTTCCGTCCCATCTTTCATGATGATGCCTGACATATTTTGCAATATCATCAAGTTCATCATTTGTTCCGATGATATGCTCTCCCCAGATAGAATGTTTCTGAAACAATTCATATTCTTTGAGGGTCATTCGTGCTCTTTTTGAGCGTATCGCGTATGGCAGAAATATCTTTCCGATATCGTGAATCATGGCGACCCAGTAAAGTTGTATGATTTCTGATTGCTGTAATTTTAAAGCCTCACCTATATCAACTGCCATTTTTGCCACGCGTTCTGAATGGCCTTTTTCATTCTCGTCATGGAGTTCAAGAATATTTACAAGTGACAGGATGATATTTTTCTGAAAGTCTTCTGTATACTTTTCATACTTCTGTCTGATGATGGAAGTTGAAAGGAGTTTAGCCAAATCATTCAGATAATTGATTAAAGCTTCACTTGTGTCTGTTTTATTTTTAAGCAGTAGAATGACGGCGCCAATATTCTGCTGCCCCCCCTTTACGGGATAAAAAAAGATTTTTTTACCACTTTCATCATAATCTTCGAAGAGGACGGATTTTTCCAGTGAGAGAACCTTTTTTTTATTCATATCGATACTCAACTCGTCTATTTTTATCCTTTGTCCTTTTTCGAAAGATTTTAACAGTATTTTTTCGACATCCGGTAAAGTTTCTGACATGAGATTTTCAATCTTTTTGATATCCGATGCGGCTATTGCCGATACAAGTTGTATCTGTTGGTATTTCTGTCTGGTATTTTTGCTATTGATATGCTGAATGATATTTTTTTCATCATCAAGCAAGTTTTCAAGTTCTTTGATGTAGTTATCTTTTTCTGTTAATGTGTTCGTCTTTTGGTTAAGCTTTTCATTGATTTGTCTTGTCATCTTTTTATACTTGATGAGTTTAATCAATAAAAATATCAGCAGGGAGCAAAGAATTATCAATAATATGGGGGAAACGACCGTATTGAATGTATTCGCTGAATCGTCAAGCGAAAACACTGATATTTCGGAAAGAAATATCAGTGCGACAATCATTATTTTTTTAACATCAGTGGCAGGATCCATGACAGCCGGAACAACTTGATGAGGTGCAGCTGCAGGAATGGGAATCACTTTTTTCCGAATCCGAACAGCATGTCTTTTTACCGGCGGTTGCCTTTTTTAATTTATTTTTACTCCACGCATCGAGTTTATCGGTATTTGGTTTTCTGATCCCCAATGCCTTACAAAAAAGTTGAACAGCTCTATCGGTTGAGCATTTCCATTTTTTTTCAATTTCCGATATGACCATTTCATTTTCTAATATTGTCTTGCTTTTACTATCCATGTTTACACTTCCTTTAAAATTACTAATTGGCCGGAAGCCAAATATTATATTTTGATGTGACATTTGAAATCTTCTGGGTATCCATTTTTGCTAATTTTGTATCCCCGAAATTAAAAAAGAGGATATAGGTATTTTCATAATTTCCGCTGTTGATTTTGAAATTCCTTGGAACAACTATCGTTTTTCCCTCAATCAAAGTCTGCGGTTGTTTATAATAATAAAATCTCTCATCTGAAAGACCGGGATGCATGTTTCCGGCAAAAAGTACTTTTGAGTTGCCTTCTATCGAGATATATACCGGACTGGATCCGCTGATGAATATTCTGGCGAATGCAACTTTTGAAAAATCTTTTTCCTGAGAGGCATTTATCACATCATCTATGCCAACGATGTACTCATTCATCAGGCTTGAAGCGATTAGCGTTTTATTAATCAGACCATTAGGCTTCAGTAACTCACTGTTTTCAGAGGATTGCTGTTTGATCTCCTGATACCAGGTATTGTATTTTGCACTCATGGTATCCATTCTTTTTGTCACGTTATTCTCTGTTTCAATCATCTTATAAAATGCCATGACGGCGAATATAATCGCTATTACCGTGAGAAAATATGGTATAAAATTTGATCCGTCTCGTTTTTTTTCATACCGGATGGTTTTTGTTTCATTCTGTTTTTTGAACCGCTGTTTTTTTTCCTCTCGGTCTTTAACGATTTTTGTTTCGGTGTGAAAAGGGGACGTGTGATCTGTTGAATGGGATATTTTCGATTCCTGGATTGGTTTTTCAACAATTCTTTCAGGTCTTTCTGATTTTCTAACAAGTTTTTTTTCTCTCTTTCCAGGTTTTTCGATCTTGATCTTTTTCTTATCCGTCTTTTCCCTGTTTTCTCTTTTTTGCGTATTTCCAGTTCCCGGTCCCGGAATATAAACCATTTATTTAATCCTCCCTGAAAGCCAGTTTTCATAATAACTGATCGTATCGTTGTTATATTTATAAAGATCCTTAAACTTTTTTTTGCATTTTTGTATGGTGTTGTCAACTTTCTTTTTTTTCAAATCTTTGATTTCGGATATTTCTTCATAAGAGTATTTATCAAGAAATAAACTGAAAACATCATATTCATCAATAGAAACGGCTTCCTTTAACATCGAAAGTGTTTTTTCGACTATCATTGAATCGTGATAAGGGTTCTCATAGACATCCAGAGCTTCTTTTGTAACAAAATACGTTCCTTCTTCATCGTCTTCGGTTTCGTGAAAAATATCCTCAAAAGAAACAGATTCTGAAAGCATCTTGTTCTTCTTTCGGTTCAGATAAGTCAGGAATGATTTCATCTCAGAGTTAATACTCATCCATGCAAATGTGTTGAAATTGGATTTCTTCTCACTGCTATAATAAAAGATTGCCTTAAGAAGACCCACAAACCCGTTTTGAATTATATCACTTTTTTCCGCCCAAGTCCCAAAATACTGTTGTGAAAGTTTATATACCATGTCCCGGTATCTTTCAACAATCAATTCAATGGCCTCATGCGTTCCTGTTTGAGCGTATTCAATCAGTTCTTCAGTACTCATTTTTCTCAGCTTGTATATAATCATTTAGGTCACTTGCTTTTTATTTTATCGTGTAGCTTATGTATTAGACTTTACTATCTTTTGTTTCCCCGTTTCAGTGTAAAATAAACCCGCAATAACAAAAACACCACCCAGAATGGTTGCTATATGTGGGATATCCCCAAGAAGAATTGCCTGGGAGACTGCCGTTATCAAAGGCATGATATAGATGGCATTCGTTGTTTTTCGCGATCCGAGATTTCTGATGGATTCGTTCCAGAAATAGTATGCGAGACTTGAACAGACCAATCCCAGATATAACATACTGAAAACAATCTGCCAGTCACTAAGAATTTGAAAATAATCGAAAGGATTTGCAACATACTCTGCGATTGAGGATGGTACCAGGAATAAAAATCCCCAGAATGTTATAGAACGTGTGATTGTTAATGTATCTGCAGGACCATGATTCTTTTTTACCAAAACTTTTTGCTTTTCAATCTGTACGATATAATGTGTATACAATATCCATGCCACAACAGCACCAAAGGTTAATAAGTCTCCGAGGGGGTTCACTTCAAGTCTGAACTGATTACCGATAATAACGATGGCTACACCGGAAAAAGTAATGAGAGAACCGATGAGGTGGCGTTTATCTATTTTCGTTTTTGAAAATACCCTTAAAAAGACAAGGTTGAAAAGGGGAATCGTACTGATAATCAACGAAACGTTGGTTGGTGTTGTATACTTTAATGCATAATTCTCGAAAATAAAATAGAGGGTAATACCCCATAGTCCGCCGAAAATTCTATCTTTAAATTTTCCAAGCGGTTTTTTCCCTTTTGTCAAAAAGGCAAGCACCAGCCAGGCGAGAAGGAATCTTATCATTGCCGTATTAACGGGCGGTAGGATATCAACGATGACAGAAGTGGCAATAAACGATACTCCCCAGAAAAAAGCTGTTGACCATAAATAGAGATGATATTTCAAGATATTTCCTCCAAACGCAACAAAATATAAAACAAATTAAAGAGTGGGACTATAAGCCGGATTCTGTAATAGATGGTCATTTATCTATGCAGTCTACCCGAAAAGATTGAGCGGGCAGCTCGTCTTTTCTGTTTGACCTTGCTCAAGACGGGGGTTAACAAGCCAATGGATTGCTCCATTGCTGGTGAGCTCTTACCTCACCTTTCCATCCTTGCCATAAATGGCGGTCTACTTTTCTATATCCCTGTCCAGAGATCGCTCCCTCCGATTGTTACTCGGCGTCCTGCCCTAAGAGTCCGGACTTTCCTCCGGGGAATCCCCGGCGACCATCCGTCCCACTCATAATATAAACCTCAGAATTTTACCATATTTTAGTCAAAAAAAATTCTTTCGATGGCATCCTTAACGGCATGATGATTATTATCCGATACGATCATCTTACAATAATCCTTGATATCCCGGAGCGCATTATCTGTTGCGACTGGTAATCCTACTTTTTTCATCAATGGAAGATCGTTATAATTATCTCCGATAAACACCGTTTTTGACGCAGTTGTGCCGTATTCGTTCAAAAGAGGTTCAAGTGCATTCCCTTTTGAAACGTTCGCTCCCAGTATTTCAAGAAACGCACTTCCGTCCGGCATGGGGTAGGACACAGATGTAATGGTATTACCGTATCGGTTGTTGATTTTGTCCTGAAAGACTTTAATGTGACCGATATCACCAATCATGGCGTACTGACCGATCGCTTCAAAGTCATCCAAAAGCGCTGTAAGAGAATCAACAACACTTATTCTGTTCCGATTGTGTTCAAAATAATTCTCGTACATTGTTCCGGTCCATGATTTTGTTTCTGTATACATATCTTTGAGGTCTTTGTCTTTTATATCGTTGTATCTGGCAAATAATGTGATGAACAAGTTCATCTGCTTTGCCTCATGATAGATTTCTTTTGCTACATCACTTTTTAAGCCAATTTCACATAGAACTCTTCTTGATGGCATTTCCATAACGATTGCTCCATTTTGAAGAGCTATGAGACCCTCAATTTCCAGTTCTTCTATATATCTGACGGCCGAGGAAAAATTTCTGCCGGTGAAAACCGTGAATTTGATCCCTTTTTCTTTTAGTTTTTTAATCGCTTCAAGATTTTCAATTGAGATATCTTTATTATCATCCAGAAGTGTCCCATCAAGATCTGTTATAAAAAGTTCAAACATTTTCATCTCCGTAATAATTCAAACAGACACGGATGTGTTTGTTTTTTCACCCCGTGTCTGTATCAGTTCGATTTTCTAAGAAGTTCAATTCATTGGATATACTTTAAAATTCTCTGAATTTTGCTCCTGGTACACCGCAAACAGGGCATTTTTCAGGTGCAGCTTCTTCTGTTGTGTGACCGCAAACGGGGCAGATAAAAATCTTCTGAGCAGGATAATCTTCACCTTTTTCTGCTATTTCCTGAGCTTTTCTGTACATATCTTCATGAATCTTTTCAGCTTCCATTGCGTAATGGCAGCTTCTCTGAGCCTGTTTTTCCTCCTGGAATTTAGCCACTTCATGGTAAACCGGGTACATTTCTTCCACTTCGTGATTTTCTCCATCTATACACTGCTGGATATTATCCGATGCTGAACCAACAAGTCCTAAAGCCTTGAGGTGATTCTTTGCGTGAACATATTCCGCATAGGAAATGGCCTTGAAGAGTTTGGCGAGTCCCGTCATTCCTTTAGCTTCAGCCTCTTCTGCAAAAATTGCATATTTCATATGAGCCTGTGATTCTCCGGCAAATGCATCAAGTAAAAAAGTCTTTGTCATTTCTCTCATATCGTTTCCTCCCTGATAAGAATTATGCCCAATTATAACATGATAATTTGTGTTATAATTTTCTCAAAGACTTACAATGGGGGAAATTCAAAACTTTCAAATGAATTTTTTTGAAAGTCTGAATAAAAATAAAAAGACAGAGGTGAAAGAATGGAGAAGAATGTATTGGGTCCAACATTTGAAGAAATGCTTCATCCGGAGAAAATCGATAAAGAGATAAGAGCAAAGGCTTTAAAGGCGATGAAAGAAGATCCACTTGATCCTATAAACTTTTTCAATATTACATGGAAAAATAGTGAAAATCAGATCAGATATTTTGTGGTACCGAAAGAACTAACGGGTGTTGATGCCAATATTGTCGTTCTTTACGGTAAAGATTTCCCCACACAGAGTCATAAAGTGGGGGCAACCTATTCAATATTGATGGAAAAGGTTTTAAGAAAAGAGGTTGATGTATCAAAAGATAGATTGATTTGGCCTTCCACGGGGAATTATGGTATCGGTGGTGCATGGGTTGGCTGTCGAATGAATTTTAATTCATTGGTATTACTTCCGGAACTGATGAGTACTGAAAGGTTTGATCTGATACATGAATATGGGGCAGATGTTATTCCGACGCCCGGTTGTGAATCAAATGTCAAGGAAATCTACGATAAGGCGAAAGAACTGAAAGAGGAAGATCCTGAGAATGTGAAAGTGCTCAATCAATTTGAGGAAATGGGAAATTATAGATTTCACTATTACGTTACGGGAAACACATTGGTTGAATTGACTGAAGAGCTTAAGAAAAAAGGTATTGGAAATGGAAAGGCTTCAGCCGTTGTTTCATCGATGGGATCATCGGGGACGATTGCGTGTGGTGACAGATTAAAGGAGGTTTATCCGAAATGTCTGATCGTCGGATCAGAACCGATTCAATGTCCAACGCTTATCAGTAACGGATATGGCGGACACGATATTCAGGGAATTGGGGATAAGCATGTCACATGGATACACAATGTCATGAATATGGATGCCATGGTGGCTGTTGATGATATGGAATCAAAAAAAGGATTGCAGCTTCTAACGGATAAAGTTGGTAAAGACTTCCTGAAAGAACAGGGGATAAAGGAAGAGGCTGTTGAGATGATGTCAAAAATCTTCGGGATTTCCGGTGTCTGTAATCTTTTCAGTGCCATAAAAGTTGCCAAATATTATGATATGACGGAAGATGATACCGTATTTACCATTGCAACAGACAATATCGGACGTTATGGTTCTGTTATGAAAGATCTTGATGCACAATTTGGAAAGATGGATGCCTGTGAGGCAAAAGTCAGATATGAAATGCTCTTCAAAGGTGTTAAAACTGACTGGCTTCAGGAGGGGACCTATGCCGTCAGAAAGAGATGGCATAATCTGAAGTATTATACATGGGTGGAACAACAGGGAAAGACAGTAGAAGAACTCAACGAAACGATGAAAGAATCCTTCTGGATCAAACAGAGAGAACAAGTTCAGGAGACCGATAAACTCCTGCTTGAACACAGAGCAAAACACGCAGCAGAATAAATATATTGTGAACGAATCCCGAAAATAAAACAGAGAGAAAAGTGATGGCTGATGAATTTTGGGAAACCATTAAAGAAGTAAGAGATGGAGAAAGGCAGTAAATTTCTCCCAGGATGAATTTTGGGAAACCATTAAAGAAGTAAGAGATGGAGAAAGGCAGTAAATTTCTCCCAGGATGAATTTTGAGAAACCAAAAAGAAGTAAGAGATGGAGAAAGGCAATAAATTTCTCCCAAAATGAATTTTGAGAATCAAAATTCATCAGTTGACTTAATCAACATTTTCTGGTAGAATATTTTCAGATATGTAAAACTTATTTCGAGGGCTCTTATGCCCTCGAAATTTTGTTATGTTGCAAATGGTTAATCAAAGGTATGAAATTCATGTCTTTCGGGATAATTTCAACAATACTGAAACTATCTTCGGAACTACAAATTGGAAAACAAGGAGAATAGGTTTTGATTTCTCTCGGGCTTGGTTTTGCAAGGCAAAGCGGTAAGTATGAAGAAACGTAATTTATTTCTCCCCGGCTTAATTTTACGATGTTAAATTAAGCAAATATATACCAGCATTTTTAAGGCGGGTGGTTATCTCCCGCCTTAAATGTTAGCACAATTGAAGGGATAGATGTTTGTTTCTTCTGATTAGATTATTCTTCAATTTTGGCATTGATCACAATCATGAATTGTATTTTAAAAAATAGATTTGAAAGACGTTCAGGAGGCTTTTTATGAAAAAAAAGATAGGCGTTATCGAAGAAACTACAAAAGTTGCATTAAAAGAGCTTGGGCTCGAACTTTATGATATAAGTTTTACGGCAAGCCGGAATAGAAAAACGTTGAAGGTATTTATCGATCACCCTGAAAGAGCGGTTACCGTACAGGATTGTGAAGATGCTTCCAGAAAGATTGGACCAACGATTGATGAAATGGATCTGATTGACGGTTCGTATTTTCTTGAGGTATCTTCCCCCGGTGTTGAAAGGGAATTGAGGAAAATTGCTGATTTCAAGCGATTTTGCGGATCTTTCGTAAAAATTATTACGAAACTTCCGGTTGAAAAGCGGACGGTCTTTATCGGTGAGCTGTTGAAATATGATGAGGATAAAAATGGAGTAAAGATAAAAGTGTTGGAAAGAGATTCTAAAAGGGAATTTGAGATAGACTATAAGAACGTGAAAAAAGCACAGTTATATTTGGAGGTTTAAGATGAACATTAATTTAATCGAGGCTTTGGAGCAACTCGAAGAAGAAAAGGGTATAAAAAAGGATGAGGTTATAGAAGCACTTGAAAGGGCTCTGCAGGTCTCCTATAAAAAGGCATTTAAGGAAGAGGAACATGTTGATATAACGGTTGATAAATTAACAGGTGAAATTTCGATATTCAGGAAGTACTTTGTCGTTGAAAAACCTGAAGAAGTTGAAGATGAAACTTATCAGATCGATATAAAATCTGCACGAAGTATTAAACATAATGCCAAGATTGGTGAAGAGATCAGCCAGAAGATAAATGTTAAAAAGTTTAACAGAATTGCTGCTCAGACTGCGAAGCAGGTTCTGATCCAGAAACTTCGTGAACTTGAAAAAGACAGCCTTTATAATCAGTACAAGGATATGGCAGACTGTTTGGCCAGTGCTGAAATTATGAGACCGCTTTCAAACGGGTATGAGATTCGTGTCGGAAAGGTGGAGACTGTGATCACTAATGACAGACTGATCCCGGGAGAGACATTTGAAAATGGAAAGATGATAAAAGTATATATCGAAGCTGTTGAAAAGAGTCCAAGAGGCGCATATATGAGGGTTAATAGAACATCGAGGGAGTTTTTGAAGGTTCTGCTCTACAATGAAGTTCCTGAACTTGCAAATGGTGTAATGGAGATCGTTGCAATTTCAAGAGAACCGGGTGTAAGAAGCAAAATAGCTCTCAGATCGCTCAATCATCAAGTTGATCCTGTTGGAGCCTGTATAGGAGAAAATGGTATCAGGATTGGCAATATCGTCAAAGAACTCAACGGTGAAAAGGTGGATGCCTTCGAATGGTCAGAGGATATTGAAACGTTGATCAGAAACTCACTGGCACCGGCAGAAGTCATTGAAGTGGAGGTCCTGGATGAAGAGAACCATATTTCCAGAATCTGGGTTCCACCGACACAATTATCGCTTGCAATCGGTAAGGGCGGACAAAATGCAAGGCTGGCTGCAAGATTGACGGGTTGGAAGATTGATATCAAACCAATTCTTGAATGATGACGCGTTATAAGGTAATAAAAAAAGGTGGAATTTTAAATTCCACCTTTTTTTATTAAAATTCTCTGATCTTCAACTGCTGCCCTTCCCAATATGCCTGAAGCGGGATCTGAAGATGCGTATACCATAGTCCGTTGTGTTTGTTTTTCATGAGTATCCTGACAAAACTCAGCCTGTCAATCAATATCTTGACTTCAGTCTTCGGCGGGATGAAAAGCCATTCTATCTTTTCTACCCCTTCCGACATGGCATCCCACATATTTTCGTTGAATTCATAGGCGTAGTTGCCGTTGTATTTGTAATTGACAGCGGCTTCTTCGTTTGTAGTGTTGTAAATGCTGACCTGAATAGGTGCAAGTGAAAATGCACTTAAACTAAAGGTAAGCATGATCAAAATCAGTATTATAGATTTTTTGTTCATTCCAATCATCTCCTTATACATAATGTGTTTTTTTCGATGTCCCCATTTTAAAACGAGAAGATTATATCATAAGAAAATTGAGAATTTTTAAGACTTAATGCGTGGTATAATATTTTGACGGATGATATTTCTGTTGGAAATCTATTTCAAAAAAGATAGAGGGGTTTTTATGACTGTTGAATCAATGCTTGATGTAGTAAGAGAAGGGATTTACACCATTTTATTGACAGCGGCCCCTGCTTTGATACTGGCTCTTGTAGTTGGATTGATGATTGGGATATTTCAGGCGGTTACATCCATCAATGAACAAACCCTTACGATGGTTCCGAAAATATTGGTTGTTATGCTGACATTGGTCTTTCTTGGCGGGTGGATGCTGGAAAATCTGATTGATTATTTTGTTCAGATATTTAACTACTATTTCACTTTAATATAAGTGGTGAACGGTATGGACCCTTCTCTCCAGAACTGGTTGTTTTTCAGATTTCTTCCATGGACAGCAATTCTTGCCCGGTTATCGGGTCTTTTTCTTTCAGCGCCCTTTTTTTCCGGAAGAACTTTTCCAACCACAATAAAAGTTTTTACGATCATGCTGCTTTCGTTTATAACGCTATCTTATGTACCGGAATACATTCCGATTGATATTTCGGTCGGAGAGATTGTGGCGATAGAATTTGTCAATTTTCTATACGGTGTGTCTGCCGGTCTTGTAGCAAATATCCTGTTTTACGCATTACTTTTTACAGGGGATATATTTGGATATCAAGTTGGTTTTGCTGCTGCAAATGTTTTCGATCCACAGAGTGAAACACAGAGTGTTATTGTTGCGCAGCTTGTCTATTTGTCGGGTCTTTATATCTTTACCATCATTAAGGGGCCGATGCTGCTGCTCACCATTTTTATAGAAAGTTTTGATAAAATTCCTGCTGATGTTATGTCATTCAGTCGTGAAACCAGTCTGAATATCTCCCTCATATTGGGAAGTGTATTAGAATTGGGAATTAAAGTTGGAATTCCTCTGATAGTATTCATGCTTCTTGTCATGTTTGTTCTCGGTATCATGGCGAAATTATTACCTCAGTTGAATGTATTTATCGTTGGGATACCGTTGAAAATATTGGTGGGGTTTATCATCATCATTGGACTCTTACCCATTCTGGCGGAGACTGTGGTAAGATATACTCAGGAGCTGGGAGATTGGATATCTCAAACGATAAGCGGGTTTTAAACTTTAAAATCAGGTATAATATTCAGCTTTTTGCGCCACCTGATCCCGATAAAACAGAAGAAGCGACACCCCGAAGAAAACAGAAAGCAAGGGAAGAAGGTCAGGTAGCTTATTCAAAGGATCTTGCAATGGCTGCTGTTTTCCTGGTCGTTCTTGTGGTGCTACGGTTCATGGTACCAACGTTGTATAACGGTCTTAGAAAAACATTAACATTCTTCATCTCGTTGCCCAATATGGGTGATTATAATGAATATACAGATCTTGGACAGTATCTTATGGTTAATCTACAGGATGTTATTCTGGCATTAGCGGTAATTTTGCTATCAGGAGTGCTTATTGCGATCGTTTTAGGCTTTGCTCAGACAAAAGGGCTTTTTGTTCTGAAAAATGCCTTTAAATTTGATTTAAACAAGATTAATCCTTTAGAGGGATTTAAAAGGATGTTTTCCCTTCGCTCTGTGATTGAGTTACTGAAAAACCTTGCGAAACTTGCCATACTTGGTTTTATGGGCTATTCGTTTATTGCGGGGATATGGAATACGCTTTTTATGCTTCCGGATTATTCGATTACCGATTCATTGATATTTATGGCAGAATCGGTTTATAATATGGCGGTTCAGATTGCAGCAGCTTTGCTGATTATAGGTTTTGCCGATTTTTTTTATCAGCGATGGGAACACAGTAGAAATATCAGGATGTCCAAAAAAGAAGTTAAGGATGAAAGAAAGGATGTAGAAGGAAATCCTCAGGTCAAACAGAAACAGCGTCAGGTTATGGCAGAGATGTCTCAGAGAAGGATGATGGAGGAAGTTCCATCGGCAACGGTTGTTGTTACTAATCCGACGCATATATCCATAGCTATCAAATTTGAAATTGATAAGATGCCCGCACCGATGGTGGTTGCCAAAGGTGCAGATAATATTGCAATGAGAATTCGGGAAGTGGCAAAAGAATACGGTGTGCCGCTTTATGAGAATAAACCACTTGCCTGGCAACTCTTTGAAAGAGTTGAGATCGGTGAGGAAATACCAAATGATATGTACAGAGCCGTTGCCGAGGTTCTGGCATTTATTTTTCAAAATGCAGGGAAGGTGTAAAGCTTGAAATACCAGGATATTTTCGTATCTTTACTTGTAGTAGCCATCATCTTTTTAATGATTCTTCCGGTACCCACCTTTGTTCTTGATGCGCTGCAAATCGTGAATATAGCTTTGTCATTGCTGATTATCCTGTCAACGATGTATGTCAGAACTGCTCTTGAATTATCTTCATTTCCCAGTATATTGCTGGTTATAACAATGTTGCGACTATCTCTTAATGTTACTTCGACCCGATTAATTCTGTTGAACGGTAAAAATTTTGATGGTAAAGTTGTTCGAACTTTCGGTAATTTTGTCGTTGGCGGAAATTATATTGTCGGACTTATTATCTTTCTCATCTTGGTTATCATTCAGTTTATCGTTATTACAAAAGGTGCTGAAAGAATCTCCGAAGTCGGTGCCAGGTTTACACTTGATGCGATGCCCGGTAAACAGATGAGTGTTGATGCAGATTACAATGCCGGTTTGATCACCGAAGATGAGGCGCGAAAGAAGAGAGAGGATATTAGAAGAGAGGCGGATTTTTACGGTGCGATGGATGGTGCCAGTAAGTTTGTAAGAGGAGATGCCATCGCCGGTATAATCATCGTATTTGTTAATATCATCGGAGGATTGCTCATTGGGGTGGTTCAGCAGGGAATGGAGATTGGTGAGGCGGCTGCAATCTTTACTTTGCTAACAGTTGGTGATGGTCTGGCATCGCAGATTCCTTCACTTTTGATATCTACCGCAAGTGGTATTCTGGTTTCAAGATCCGCTTCAGAATCAAACCTTGGGAACGATCTTGTAAAAGAGTTGACCAGTGAAAATAGAGTGCTATATCTTACAGGTGGTGTTTTACTTGTACTGACTTTATTTACACCCCTTCCTACGTTTATCGGCATTATAATCGGTGGTGGTCTGATGCTTATTGCCTTCTTTAGTTCAAGAACTGAAAAGGAAACGGCCACTCAGTCCGCTGAGCCGGGAGGTGGTACAACAGGAGGTTTTTCGGGTCTTCAGGGGCCTCCCCCTGCACCGATAGAAGGCGCCGGGGGAACTGAATCACAAGCTGCTCCAGCGGCACCGTCTTTAACATCTGCTGAAGAAGTATCCGAGATTATTCAATCGGATACGTTAGATGTTGAATTTGGCTATGGAATACTTCCTCTTGCCGATCCGGGACAGGGAGGAGATCTTCTCGACAGGATTACGATGGTTAGAAAACAGACGGCATATGAACTCGGACTTATTTTAAGTCCCATAAGAGTGAGAGATAGTGTCTTGTTGAAAGCCAATGAATATATGATAAAATTAAAAGGAACCGAGTTGACAAAATATGAACTCTGGCCGGATCGTCTTCTGGCAATAAATCCCGGAACTGCACAAGGGGCACTGCCTGGTATCACAAGCAGAGAACCTGCTTTTGGTCTTGATGCATACTGGATTGACGAAACACAAAGAGAACAGGCCACGACGCAAGGGTATACGGTTGTTGACCCTCCAAGTGTTTTTGCCACGCATTTTTCTGAAATCGTAAAACAACATGCGCATGATCTTCTGGGAAGAAAGGAAATGGATTTGCTTCTTAAGGGGTTGAAAGAGAATTTCAATGAACTGGTAGATGAAGTGATTCCGGACCTTCTCAAAGTGTATGAGATGCAAAGAATACTACAGAATTTGCTTGAAGAAAGGGTATCGATCAGGAATCTTCCGGTTATTTTTGAAACTATTTCAGAATTTGCTGAAAAGACAAGAGATCTGGATTATTTAACTGAATTTTCAAGAAGGGCTTTAAAGCGGCAGATTTGTGTGTCAAACAGATCTGATGATGGTCAGATTCATGCTGTAGGGCTTGATCCGAATCTTGAAAGACAACTTGGGGCTCAGATCAGAGAAATGGAAGATGAAAGGTACCTTGCGCTTAATCCGGATACGTTACAGCAATTGATTGATAAAATATCAAAAGGCGTCGAGAAAATTATGCAAAATGGACATATGCCCGTTATCGTCTGTTCGGGTAGTATCAGGATTTATTTAAGACGTGCAGTTGAAAGGTCATTGCAGAGTATTGCGGTCATGTCTTATGAGGAATTGGTAGAAGATATTCCATTCAGTGTTGAAACGGTGATTAAATTATGAAGATAAAAAAATACGTTGTAGATGATGTGAAAACGGCATTAAAAAAAATTAAGAATGAGTTGGGCGAAGATGCGGTTATTCTTTCCACCCGAAAATTCAAAAAAGGCGGATTCCTTGGGATTGGAAGTAGCGTCAAATATGAAGTTACCGCTGTTGCCGATGACAAGGAAAAGAAAAAGGAGCCATCACGCAGCTCTGAAAGCAAAAATGAATATGATGGATGGGTTGACAGTAAGAAATTATACGAATTGAAGAGAATTCTTTCACAGAATGCTCTGATTAAAGAAGAAACGAGACCGAATCAACAGCGGAAAAAGCAGTATACGCCTTCTATCCCGGAAATGGACTATGAAAGGCCTGTACAGCAACAGAACTATACCAGAACCGGTAAGATGAATCAGACGTACAATCAGAATTCGTTTACCCATTCGAATACATCGAAAAGGACTGCTTTGAGTGTTTCTGAAAATTCAATTGAGGATACACGATCACTCAATGAGATGAGACGTGAAATGATGTCGATGAAAAGGATTATGCAGGAATTATCTCAGAAAATGGATAAAGATTCTTATCTTCCCGGTATCCCCGATGAATATAAAAGAGTTTATAAATCTTTGAAGAATCATGAAATTAATGAAGATACGGCAAGGAAGATCGTTGAATCTCTTCGGATAGTAACTCATGGCAAGAATGCCAGTACGATGGAATTTGAAAAAAAATTTGTAGATATCCTTCACCCGATTATAAAAACCGACAATCCTTTGAAGAATCATGAAAAAGGCGATATAATATTTTTCATAGGACCAACGGGGGTGGGTAAAACCACTACTTTAACGAAGATCGCGGCGATGCTTTCCCTTGAGATGAGAAAAAAAGTGGGGATTTTAACGATTGATACGTACAGAATTGCCGCTGTTGATCAGTTAAAAACCAGTGCGGATATCATGGGGATAGAAGTCGGTGTTGCATATAATCCGGGAGAGTTGAGAGCCATGCTAAACAATTTTACGGATTATGATTTAATCCTCGTAGATACTGCCGGGAGAAGTCAGAGAAATGAAATGCAGATGTCGGAATTGAACAGATATCTCCAGATTGTGAAACCGAAATATATCTTTCTCACAGAAGGGATGAATATCAGAAAAAGTGATCAATTTGATATCATAGAACAATTCTCGGTTGCGTCACCAACCCATCTGATTCTGACGAAATCTGATGAGACAAAATGTTATGGTTCAATTGTTGAAATTACGAATAATTATGATATTCCGATAGCTTATGTAACAAACGGACAGCGGATTCCGGAGGATATTATGGTTGCAGATTCAAAAAGACTTGCTTCGATTATTGTGAAAGAGGTGCTTAAAGATGCCAGATCAAACAGAGACGCTTAAGCAGGTCGTTGCAAGTCAAAATTTGGAAATTATTCTGGTTGCCAGTGGAAAAGGCGGTGTCGGGAAAAGTGTTATCGCAACAAATCTCGCCGTTTCTCTTGCAAAAAATCAAAAAAGTGTCCTGCTTTTTGATGCGGACGCCGGTTTCGCCAATGCAGATATCCTGCTTGGTGTAACGACAAAAAATACCTTACGGGACTATCTGATCAGCGATATGGAATTAAAAGATGTTATTTATCCGACGAGTTATGGTGTCTGGTTGCTCAGTAGCGGAACTGATGTTCAGGACCTCATCGCATTCAGAAAGGAACCGAAGAAGAGATTTATAGATGATTTTATGCATATGGCGATTGATATGAATTATGCGATTGTAGATACGGGTGCCGGGTATACAGATGAACTGATTTCATTTTATTCTTCCGCAGATAAGTTGTTTTTGGTGACAACACCTGAACCAACTGCTTTGATGAATGTGTACACATTGGCGAAGGTTCTTGCGAGCAAGGGCATTTTTCCAGAATTATACCTGATCATGAATCAATCGCGAAATGCTTCAAAGGATATAAAGGTCCTTGATAGATTTTCATATGTTATTGAGAAATTTGCCGGATGGAAAGTCCGAGAAAGATTTATTTTAAGAAGTGATAAAACAGTTAGTAACAGTGTAATCAAACAGATTCCACTTGTTGAATTGCATAAGCATTCACAGCCTGCTCAAACGATCATGAGACTGACAGATCAGGTATTAAAAGATGGAATAGAAGAAAATCCGTCTGATGGTGGATTTCTTTCGAAGATAAAGAAAATGTTTGGTATAAAGTAGGCCGATATGGATAATAAGAAAGAAATTATATCAAAATTGTTATATCTCAGTCACTGGGCAACTGAAATGAATACCGACAGAAAACGTTTTTCCTCGGTATTTATGGGGAAATACAAAAAGGCTTTGCTGTTTGAAACTGAAAAACTGAGTTCATCAAAAGAGATTTATGATCAAATCCTGACGTTCAACATTTTCATTCCTTCCATGACGATAAGCGGAAAGGGCCGTTGTATTAAGGCAGCTGAAGTTGAAGGGTTGAGAAATGAATTGCTGGTGCGCTATATGCTTGAACCTGAACACCTTAGGGTCAGACAGCAGAGAAGTTTCAAGCGATTCCCTGTTATTGAAAAGGCGAAGCTGATCGCTGATGAACAGGAAGCGGATATTTTGATAAAAGATATTTCGCTATCGGGAATAGGTATTATTTCCCTTGAAAGAATTCGTGTGGTAACCGGAAAGATTCATCTTGAAACTCATGATTTTAGTATTATATTCCATAAGATACACGAGTTCAGCGATTACAATATTTTTCAATATGGTATGAAAATTGAACCTGACAGGGATGATCAATTAAAGAAATATTTGTTGAATGTTCAGGAGCGAATTAATTCTTTTAACATCAAGCTTTAAAATGACTAAAAATTTCTGACGTTAAGGGATGGTTATATGGATTACTTTAATTCAAAGGTCGCAACAAGATCAGTTTTGGAAATAGGGAAACCCCTCTTGCTGGATATTTCTGATCCGGATCTCGCTGGTGTTTACAAAAGCAGCATATTTGAACTGGATTACACCAAAAAGGTCATGACGATTGGAATGCCAAGTTTTAAAGGGCAATATATTCCCATACCATCTGGTGTCAGAGCCTATGTAAAGATGCTGGACAGGAGTTCTATGTATGTTTTCCTGTCAAAGGTGATCTCGTATGAAAAAAACGATGAGGGTTTTTATGTGACCTATATGACAATTCCGGATGAAGCGAGAAAGATTCAGCGTCGTCAATTTGTCAGAATTCCATTCTTTAAACAGGGTTCTTTTCTTTTTAAAGATGGAAATGAAGAGATTCATAATTTCATCACGAAAGATATCAGTGCCGGTGGTATTATGCTGGTAACGGCAAAAAAAATGACGGTGGGGACAAGGTTATTGCTGAACCTCAATATTGGTGGCGGAATTGTCCTTGAAAAACAGGATTCCGAGATCGTTCGCGTGGATCGAAGCATCGACAGCGCTAATCATATTTACGGTATGAAATATATTGCTTTTTCAAGAAGTAAAGAGGATAGACTTGTAAAATATATTTTCCATTTGCAACAGGAAAGAAGAAAAAAAGAAAAAAATCTTAAAGAGGGGAGCTAAGATGATGTCAGTTTACGATAACCTTGAATCATTTCATTTCGAAGCGTTAAAGGAAATTGGAAATATAGGAACGGGAAATGCAGCAACTTCATTATCTACAATGATGGGGAAGAAAGTTGATATAACGGTACCGAGCGTATCGGTAGTAGAGATTTCAAAAATACCATTTATGTTTAAAGATCCCGAAAGGATAACCGTCGGGATTCAGATGGGTTTTTTTGAGGATTTGAATGGCCATCTCCTTTTACTTTTTGATTCAGAACCGGCAAGGGAGATTTTAAAACTCCTGATAGGAGCTGGAAGTGATGATCTGACGCAGCTTGATGAGATGCAGAGATCTGTTTTTGGTGAACTCGGTAATATTGTCTGTGGATCATACCTTGTTTCCCTTTCACAATTTTCGAATCTCAATCTGAATTCAGATATTCCGTTTGTAACAACGGACATGGTATCAGCGATTGTTGCGGAAACGTGCCTTGTATATGCTGAAGAGGAAGATAAGAGTATCTTGATAGAGACTAATTTTGAAATTGATTCACATATGAATGTGGAAGCCTATCTGTTCCAGATCATGGAGCCTAAATCAATCCCGAAACTTCTTAAGAGCATTGGGATGTGATAACAAATGGGTCAGAAGACAATCATTGGAATAGGAGAATACGTTGCCGCCAAATCACCGCAGGTCTTGGTTACCCTGGGACTCGGATCGTGTGTGGGTGTTTGTATTATTGACAAATCTTCGGGTGTCGGAGGTCTGATACATGTTATGCTTCCTGATAGTGGTGGCAGAACGGTTCCAAAACCGGGAAAGTATGCCGATACGGGGATTCCAATACTGCTTGATGAAATGAAAAAACTTGGAGCCTCCACAGCATCCCTTGAGGCAAAAATTGCAGGTGGAGCGGCTATGTTTAAAAAAGCCGGTTCATCAATGGAAGTTGGGAAAAGAAATATTGAATCTGTGAAAAAGACATTGTCAAAGCTTAGAATACGTCTGAAATCTGATGATGTTGGTGGTAACAGGGCGAGAAGTATCGAATATAATCTCAGCAATGGAATGTTGAGTGTTCGAAAGGTAGGGGGAGGAGAAAAGACTGAAGTTATACAAATTTGAGGTGTCTGAAGATGAATAGAATGCCATATAAAAAATATCAAAAAAGTATGACATCGGATGAGCTTGTACGGTATTTTCTACCCCGCATAAAAGCAATTGCTATTTCTCTAAAAAGTTCTCTCCCGGAAAATGTTGAAGTTGATGATCTGATACAGGAGGGACTTATCGGCTTATTGAACGTTAGAGAGAGGTATGATGATTCAAAAGGAGCGGCATTTTTTACCTTTGCGATGAAGCGTGTCAGAGGAGCCATGTATGATTATTTGAGGAAGATCGACTGGATTCCAAGAAACACAAGACATCTAATGAAAAAGGTTGAAAATGGTATCATAGAGCTCCAAAATATCGATGGTCAATATCCGGATGAAGAAAAGTTAATGAGTCATTTGAATCTGACAAGGAAGGAAGTAACGCTTGCTTTGAAAGAGATGTCAAGACGGCAGTTGTTAAATCTGGATGGGTTTCTCGCAGATTCCGGTTCAAAAGGAGATTCGGATTCCGAAGATTTTACAGAAGTATTCTCTAGTGATGCCAAATCACCGGAAGAGGTTTATTACAAAGAGGAGCTTGAAGAACAGCTTAAAGTTGAGATTTCTCAATTAAAGGAAAGAGAAAACATGATTTTATCGCTCTATTATGTAGAGGAATTAAATTTTAAGGAAATAGCCATGATACTTGGTGTAACCGAATCAAGGATATCTCAGATACACAGAAGTATTATGATAAAATTGAAATCAAAGATGAATACTTTTCTTGGAAAAGATGAATGACAAACGGAAGTTGAATCAGGGAGGTGGATGTCAATGACCGGACCGGTTGAAATGCAGACAAATTTTGTGCGTGGCCCCCAGGCTGCTGAAAAGATTGCCCATCTCTCCAACGTGGAACAAATAGCACAGGAAGCCGAAGCATCAGAAATGGCTGAAAAGACCAAAAGAGAAACGGAATCCACACCGGTTTTGAAAAAGGCTGAACAGCAAGAGACAAAGTCTTCCACAGAGGAGCAGAACAAGAATCAGTATATGAATTTTAAACGCGAGAACGAATCGGATGATGAAGAAAATCCTGCAGAAGACGAGTATAGAGGACATTTTTTAGATGTACATCTGTGATCATTTGGATTAAAATTGCCGTATTATTCTCGGGGTGACTTTTTTTAGTTTAATTTTTGAAAAATGTAAGAATGAGGTGTTATGATGTCGGATATTTCCATGTCAATAGGCTATATGATGGTTACGAGGATGGATGAAAATAAATATCTTGGTGGTATTATGGTGACCGATTCGTATGCAATTCCGGTTGAGTTTAAATATTCTGAACCCATTAAGCCAACAGGCTTACAAAAAATTTTATACGGTAATTCCATTGAAAAATATCTTATGGTAGATGTGATTGCGAAAAAACTCCTGCAGAATGTTCAGGAGAAACCGAAGTATATTCTGCTTGATGATTCCAGGTTACTTGATCTTCAGAGTAAAATTCCTGCCGTGTATATCACAAATTCTTCCAAAATTGACGATGGTGGCTCAGAGAGGACCCAGGAAGAATTGCAGAGAGAAAGTTTGGATACGGGATACACCATCATTTTTAATGGAACCCTTATGAGTGAGGATATCAAACTTTTAGAACGAATTAGTGATGAGATTGATATTCTGGAGCCTTTCCATAGACTTAAGGAGGCGCTTAAGTACGTTTGTTCAGAAGAATAGGGAAATTCATTGAAGATATTGCAGAAACGATAAAACGAGAACGTGGAAACCTTAAGATCATTGATCATAAAACAGGTGATTCGATTCTGATAGAAGTCAGAGAAAGTGATGTCTTTAATGAATCATCAGTGAAACTTCTTGCACCTGAAAATCCTGCCGATAAACTTATCTTGAATACTCTTGAAGACGATTCTCCCGATCCTTTTGTGATTGGGGAAGAAGATCATTCCCCGCCGCCCGATTTCTATTCTGAGAATATCCGGTTTGATGTGATTCTCCCGAATGATCAGGAGAGGGAAATTAACAGTGAGTATTCAATCAATATAGAAACAGTTGATGTAAAAAAAGATCCGATTGTTTCAGGAATTGCAGATCTGAAAACGATCCTTTCAAACGCCTTTTCTTTCCAAAATGAACCTCTGCGGGAAGCGAATTTTAACATACGAGCATATGATGAAATGAGTTTTCAGTTTAATCTGACAGAATTTTCAGAGATGTATCTCAAAACACCTAAAATGGAATCCGTTTCGACAGAATTTGATCCTGTTGAGCTGAAAACACTTGATTCAGAGTTTATAGAAAATCAGGCGTCTTCTTTTCATTATGAGGATACAGTTGATTTTGGTACGCGTGTTTCTGGTTGTGAGACTGATTTCACCCTCAAGATTAATGATACAATCGCTGCAGCTATGCATTTTCCCATAAAAAGACCCCCGGTTTCCAAAAGTGGTTATCAGCTTGAGGAAATCAAAAGGGCTTTGACTTTCATCATAGAAAAGTTCGAAAGTAAAGGGAAGCTGAAGATTATAGGGATATACAAGAACGTACCCATATATGCAGCTCAAAAGCTGACTTTTACAAAAGATAAATGTCTGCTGTTTTATTACAGAAAACAAACAGAACGGGCAGACAACGGGAAAAAAAGAAAAATAAACAAGCACCCCCCTGCATCAAAGCCCTTTATGCTTGATGTACTGGTGGTTAAATCAAGAGAAGGGAAATATCATGTTGGTCCAATCATTAGAACAGCTTAAAAAAAGAACATTATCCAAAAGAGTTTCTATTGTTGCAGGTGAAAAAAACTTTTTTGAAAAATTACCCGAGATTGTTGATACGATAAAGATGGAACAAAAAAAAACGGTCATCGTCTTTCCGGATTCTAAATATTACAGAAAATACCTTGAACTGAACAATGAAGGAGACTATTTACTTTTTCCACCTCTGGATGTTTTGCCCTTTGAGCCTGTAACGGCTTCTTTCTCAAATATACGGGCTAGAATGAAAACTTTGTTGAATTTCAAATCGGATCATAAACCGATTTTAACGACGACGCTTGCTTTGTTGCAAAATACAATAGGATTTGAAGAACTTGAAAGAAAGATAAGAAAACTATCAGTTTCTGAAGTTGTAAAGACCGGAGAAGTGGTTGATTATCTCAATACAACGGGTTATAAAAGAGTCTTTACAGTGAAAGAACCCGGAGATTATTCTCAAAAAGGTTTCATCATTGACTTTTTCCCGCTTCATAACGAAAGACCTTACCGAATTGAGTTCTTTGACGATGAAATCAGTGAAATAAGGGAATTTAACGTTGAAACACAGAGAATGACAGATAAAGTTGAAAATTGTTATTTAACCCCTGCCAGAGAATTTATCCTTGATCAGGAAAATAATGAAGTCTTTAATGAACGCATCAGGAAACTTCAATCCAAGTACCCGAACAGCCCGTTTCTTGAAGACCTTGAAACGCATCCCCTTGAATACACAGCCCTGGCGCCTGTCTTTTTGAAAAATGCAGTGTCCGTTATAAAACTCCTTGAAGACTATTCATTCATATTTATCGATGTAGAGGATGGGCTTGCTGCGATTATGCAATATGAAAAAGATTTGCTGGAGATATTCCCGAGAACGGAGTACAGGGAAATCTACTATCATCATCTCAGGATCAGTGAATCGCAGTTGTTACGTGTGAACCAATGGGTCAATATATCTCCGCTCAAACCTGACTTCGATGAAAACGAATTGGGGTTGTTCGAGATTATTTCTCTGGATACAAAAGAAATCAAAATGAGGAAAGGATCCAGAAAAGCTTCTAAGTTTCTTGAATATGAAACGGAAACGATTATTGATGAAGAAAGTATTGAGCTGGAAACTTATATCGTTCATGAGGATTATGGCATTGGGAAATACAAAGGAAATGAAGTCATCACAAATTTTGCCGGAACACGGGAATATTTAAAACTCGAATATGATTCAGGTGTATCAATCTTTGTGCCTGTTGAAAACATCGATCGTATCCATAAATATGTCGGGGATGAGAACCTGATTAAATTGACCAATCTTAAAAGTAAGACGTGGTCAAATACCAAAAAGAAAGTTAGAGAAGATATTGAGCAGAAAGTGGAAGAGCTGCTGAAATTATATGCTGTCAGATCAAAGACCAAAGGGATGATCATGAAAGGTGATCCAGAGCTGGAACGGAAATTCTTCGATAGTTTTCCGCATATTGAGACACCTGCACAGGACAAGGCGATTGCTGAAGTCTTCAAAGACATGGAAGAAGACGTTCCGATGGATAGACTTATCTTTGGTGATGCCGGATCGGGAAAGACTGAAGTGGCGATGCGTGCTGCATTCAGGGCAGTATGTTCAGGAGCACAGGTAGCTATGCTTGTTCCTACAACCGTACTTGCGAAACAGCATTTTTCCAAATTTGAGAACCGTATGAAAGATTTTGGATTGAAAGTGAAATTATTGGATCGCTTTGTCACACCAATGCAAAGGCGTGACATCATAAAAAAACTCAAAGAGGGTAAGATTGATATCATGATCGGAACACATAGTCTTCTGTCAAAAACGGTGAAATTCAATAACCTTGGATTACTAATCATAGATGAAGAACAGAAATTCGGTGTTCAGCAGAAGGAAAAGATAAAAGGCTATAAGGAGAAAATAGATGTGTTGACCCTTTCCGCAACACCTATTCCCAGAACCCTTTATATGGGACTTTCCGGGATTAAAAACATGTCGATCATTGATACGCTTCCCCCGGGAAGGATACCGATAGAAGTTGCCAGTTCCCCATTCAACGAAAAACTCGTTAAGACAGCTATCCTTAGAGAAATCTCGCGAGGCGGTCAGGTTATGTATGTTCATAATCGGGTAGAGGATATTGAGGAAGTGCATGATGAATTGAAGAAAATCGTGCCGGACATAAAAATCGGGATGGCTCACGGTCAGATGAGGAAGAAACTGTTTGAATCAACGGTCAATGATTTTTATGAGGGGCAGAGTGACCTGCTGCTCAGTACAACGATTATCGAAAGTGGAGTGGATATACCGAATGCTAATACACTGATTATTGATGACTCGCAACGATACGGGCTTTCACAGTTGTATCAATTACGCGGACGTGTCGGAAGAAGTGACAGGAGAGCCTACGCCTATTTCCTTTACCCGAAGAAACATACATTAAAGCCTGAAACAAAATCAAGACTGGAAGCCATTACAACGTTTAATGGTGCCGGGAGTGGTATACAGATTTCAATGCGCGATATGGAAATCAGAGGAATAGGAAATATACTCGGAATGGAACAGCATGGTGAGATTAACACGATAGGGCTTCACCTATACAGGCAGATACTTGATGAAGTTATGATAAAGCACGGTATGAAACAGGGGGAAAAAGTTGAAGAAAGCGAGAAAAAATCACTCAGAACGAATGTGGAACTCAAAGGTTTTTATTTCGAAATCATGATACCTGAAGATTACATTGACAACAACATCGAAAGGATGAAAATCTATCGAAAGATTGCGATGGTTGAGGATTTGAAGGATTTTAAAGAAATAGAAAAAGAGCTTCTTGACAGATTTGGTCCCGTTCCCAATCAGATAAAAGGATTGCTTTTCTATGCAAAACTCAAATTTATGGCATCAACACTTGGTATAGTGGCAATTGAAAAACTTGAAAAGTCAAAGCAGTTCAGATTGATTTTCAACGATATCAAATCCACTGATCAGTTTGATCTGAAACGTATCGAGCATCAGTATTCCAACACAAGAGGTTTTACCAACAGAGAAGAAAATCAATGTATTCTCTTCATGGAAAAAGATGAAAGGTTGTACAAATTAATTGAACAAAATTATAAAGACAGAGGGTGATGTTCTTGGAGAAGATAATCAAAGTATCTGTGTTGATGGATGACTTGGCCGGAAAAATGAGGGGAATAAAAGCACATCATGGTTTATCATTTTTATTTGAGATCGAATATTCTAAAACAAATGTTTTCAGAATGCTATTTGACACAGCAACGGATGGGACTGATCTTTTAGCGAACATGAGAATCATGGGAGTTGATCTGAATCGTATTGATGCAGCTATGATTACGCATAAGCATTATGATCATACCGGTGGACTACCTGAAATTTTATCCGGTCGAGATAGTCCTCTCACGATTTTTTGCGGGGAAGACCTTTTTATTCCGTCTTTCGGTCAATATCCATGGAAAGACGGGAGTATACCTTTTTCGAAACAGATGCTGGAAGAAAAAGGTGCGAATTTTGTCGAATTACAACAAATGTACGAAATAGTACCTGAATGCTATATCAGTGGACCTATAGAGGTGTTTGATGAACGGTATGAAAATATCCAGGGGTTTACCAGAATAAAGAATGGGAATAAAGATGCTGAGAAACAACAAGAGGAACTGGCTTTTTACATCGTTGAAGAAGACAGAGTTCACGTTTTTTCAGGGTGTTCTCACCGTGGAATTGTGAATATCTGCAAAGATGCGCTAAAAAAGACCGGAAAGGAAAAAATCGGAATTATCATGGGTGGTTTTCATTTTGTTAATTCATCAATTGAGGATATTCGTTTAAATATCGAAGCTTTGAAAAAGATGGAACCATTAGCAATACTCGCCGGACATTGTACGGGATTTTCGGGGCTTGCTCTGTTATTTCAGTCGTTTGGGAAGCGTTTCGGCAGATATGCGACCTCTGACCGTTTCAATTTTATTCAGGATTGATAACTTCTAAAAACAAACTTAGTTTTCTGATATATTAAGGTATAGCGATATATTTTACCTAATATTCTTAAAAAGCACATCATCATACTTTGCTGTGTAATATTGATATTCTATAATTTGTATGAAGATGATTTTTTAAATCGTACAAAAATAGATAATATTGAGGTGAGATGATGAACGTTTTATGGAATAAAGTAAGTTTTAGAGTTTTTCTCGGTGTTGTGCTTGTTCTTCTCGTTACGTTTGCCGCCATTCTCCTTTTCTCAGGTTTTTCTCTTCAGGAAATTGAGTATAAGGCATTGTGGTCGAAACTTGAGTCTCAGGCGAGGATTGTTGAAAGTGAACTGGGTGTTAGAGACGGTTTGTATCAGAATTTTCTTGAGCAGATGAATGAAAAAAATCTGAATTATGCGAATATAATCGCGAAATTGATCGATGCGGACCCGGATTTATATTTAAAAACGGAAAAACTGATTGAACTGGCAAAACAGTTGCAAGTTGATGAGATACATGTTACCGATGGAACGGGTATTTTAACGAATGGATCCGTTGAAGGTTTTTTCGGCTTTGATTTCAGTACAACCGATCAAACAAAACCGTTGCTTGCGATTTTAACAAACAATCAGCCGATTGTTCAAGAACCGCAGCCGAGAGGAACGACGAATGAGATTTTTCAATATATCAGTGTTCCGCGCGTAGATCAAAAAGGTATTGTTCAAGTTGGAATCAGTTACAACAGGTACACGGAACAATTGAGGAAATATACAGTTGAATCAGTCCTTGAAAGTATCTATCTTGGAGAGGAAGAGTATGTTTTTGTTGTTGAGAATGATGTGATAATTGCACATTCGGACTCAGAGATGATCGGCAAAACATTGGAAGACTTCGGAATAGAAGAGGAATTTGTCGGCGGGGAACTGGCATTCAATCAGGGGGAAGAAACTAAACTCGGATATGAAATCAAACTTGGTGATGATTCATATGTCGTGACCGTTTCGGGTTTAGTTGGGCTGAAAGAACGACTTCTGCATAACTTTTTGACGCTTTTGTATATTATGCTGATGATTCTTGCCATACTTTCGGTCATGTTCTTTTTTGTTGCCAGAATTATCAACAGAGGATTTAATTTCATTACAGGAACGATCACTGAATTATCTACAGGGAATTTTGATGTAGCGTTTGAGGAGAGAATGCTTAAGCGAAAAGATGAATTTGGAACCATTATGAAAGATCTTCAGATTTTAGTCGAATCCTTGAACAAGTCATTCAGAAAAGTAAAAGAATCCGTTAAACATACGATAGGTACATCAGATGAGTTGAATCGAATGACGGAAGAATCTCTGCTGAGTATGAAGGAGTTGATGGAAAAATCCGATGAAATTTCCGAAAATACATCTTCAACAGCTTCTGCTATAGAGGAAGTAACTGCGAGTATAGAAGAGATATCTACTTCAGCACAGCAGGTTTCACATGTTTCTCAGGATCTTACCGGAGAAATAGTGAAGATTTCTGATTCAATTCAAAATGGAACCCGATATATTGAAAGTCACCTTAAAAATATGGATCTGATGAATCACGAAAATGACAGTATGGTTTCGAGTATTTCCGAAATGGTGGACAAGACACTCAACGCTCAGAATATAGTGGAAACGATAGCTTCTATTGCCAGTCAGACCAATTTGTTGGCATTAAATGCGGCAATTGAAGCTGCTCGTGCCGGTGAATCGGGAAAGGGTTTTGCCGTTGTTGCCGATGAGATCAGAAAACTCGCAGAAGAAAGTAATTCAGCATCGAGCAAGATAGGTGAGATGCTGAATGAAGTTATGCAGAAAGCCGATGCTTCAAAACAGAATGTGGAAATTGTGTCGGAGAGTTTTGTGAAATTGAATGATGAAACAAATTCAATCAGTGATAATTTTAGTGACATTCAGAAAGCGATCAATTCCATCGGTGAGGATTCTGAAACACTTTCATCCCTTTCGGAAGAGCAGAGTGCATCTGCCGAGGAAATTGCAGCAGCTATGACCACTTCAGTCAAAGCACTTGATTCAACTCTGGGACATATAAGGGAAAATGCCGAAACAATCAACAAAGAAACGAAGACTTCGGAAACGATTGCGTCGAAATCAAATTCGTTGAATGCTTTAAATCAGGAACTCGAAGATTCTGTTAACGTTTTCAAATTAAAGGATGAATGATCAGAGAATTTTATTCGTTATAAAAGACCACTTTTAAAGTGGTCTTTTATATAGATTTATGGTATATTGTTTGTACAAAGGTTTTGTACTGCACGGTTAAGGGATAAACTTCCAATCGATTCACAGTAACAAACTATCGATCGTAACATGATTGTTATTAAAAATTTGTTGAAGCTTTTCTAAGCTGTCATAACACGATGTTGACTAAAAAGCCTTTTTCGGTTATACTCTCAGAGGCTCTTAGAAGGAGTGTGTGTTTTTGTGTTTGAAAATCTGCAGGAAAAAATGAGCAAGGCCTTTAAATCACTTAAAGGTCAGGGTAAGATAAGCGAAAAGAATATAAAAGAAGCCATCAAGATTGTAAAGATGTCATTGCTTGAGGCGGATGTTAATTATAAAATAGTTAAGAAATTTATTGCCCAGGTTAAGGAAAAAGCGATGGGAACTGAGGTCATGAATAGTCTTACACCCGATCAGGTCTTCATTAAAATCGTAAATGATGAGTTGACGCAATTGATGGGAACTAAGATAGAAAAACTGAAGTTTGTACACAGACCTTCATATATTATGATGGTTGGTTTACAGGGTAGCGGTAAGACGACGACGGCTGCAAAGATTGCAAGAAGATTGAAAAAAGACGGCAAAAAGGTTTTGCTCGTTGCCGCTGATGTTTACAGACCTGCAGCCATAGACCAGCTTGAAATCCTGGCGAAGGAAATTGGTGTCGAAATTTTTGCCGGTGACAGAAAAACGCCCGAACTGATTGTGAAAGAGGCTTCAAAACTAGCTGTTAGAATGAATGCTGATGTAGTTTTACTTGACACAGCCGGACGTCTGCATATAGATGAAAAGATGATGCAGGAGCTTGAAACAATTAAAGGGATGGTTGAACCTGATGAAATATTGATGGTTATCGATTCGATGATTGGTCAGGACGCTGTAACGACTGCTAAAACCTTTAATGAGAGACTGGAAGTAACAGGTTTTGTGTTGACAAAGCTTGATGGTGATGCGCGTGGTGGTGTTGCCCTTTCAATAAGAGAGATTACCGGCAAACCGATCAAATACGTAGGTATAAGCGAAAAAACAGATGGGATTGAAGAATTCCATCCAGACAGAATGGCAAACCGAATTCTTGGAATGGGTGATGTGCTTTCGCTGATAGAAAAGGTTGAACAATCCGTTGATGCTGAGAAGGCGAAACAGATGGAAAAGAAATTCAGGAAAGCTCAATTTACCTTTGATGATTTTCTTGAACAGCTGCAGCAGATTCAGAAAATGGGGTCGCTATCTTCGTTACTCGGGATGATTCCGGGCATGAACAAGGTCAAGAATCTTGATGTGGATGAATCAAGAATCAAAAGAGTCGAGGCGATTATTCGCTCAATGACAAAAAAGGAAAGGAAAAATCCGAAAATCATCAATTACTCAAGGAAAAAAAGGATTTCAGCCGGTTGTGGACAGCCGCTTTCAGAAGTGACAAAATTAATCAGCAATTTTGAACAGATGAAAAAGATGATGAAAAAGATGAACAAATCCGGGATGAAAGGTATGAAGAACATGATGCGTGGTGGCGGATTGCCCTTTTAATTTGGCATCAGTTTAGCAGCATTCACCGGAAAAATTGTAGGAACAACAGCGATCGCTTTTATAGATTTTGATCGTTTAAAATATCTGGAATATTCAAAAATAAAACTAAGGAGGGAATTTTAGAGTGGTTAGAATCAGATTAACCCGTATGGGTAAGAAAAAGATGCCTTTTTACAGAGTAGTTGTTATGGATCAGAAGAAAAGAAGAGACGGTGCTTATATTGAATCGTTAGGTTTTTATGATCCGGTCAGAGATCCTGCTCTTACAAGAGTTGACGTGGATAAAGCTGTATCATGGCTTTTAAAGGGAGCCCAGCCAACAGAAACTGTAAGAAGCCTTTTCAGAAAACATGGCGTCATGGAAAGATTTGACAAGGCAAAAAATGAAATAAAGGCTGGTACAGAGGCAGCAGAATGAAAGATGCACTCGAAACCATAGTTAAAGGTATAGTCAAACATCCTCAGGAAGTGGAGATTATAAGAACCCAGGAGGAAGGCAATGTGGTGTTCGAGTTGTTATTGAACAAAGAAGATGTCGGACAGATCATCGGTAAAAATGGGAGGACCATTAAATCGATCAACATTCTTCTTAATTCTCTGGCTGGAGCGAGAAATGAGAAATTTATTCTCAAAGTAAAGCGATAAGTGATTGAATGATTAACGAATTGGGAAACATTACGTCAAACAAAATAGCAATCGGCAGAATTGCGACAACCCACGGCCTTAAGGGTGAAGTCAAGGTTAAACCGTATACCAATTATGATGATGTTTTTGTTGAGGGGGAGACTTATCTTCTTTTCAACTCAGAAAAGAGAAGACATCTTCTGGTGAAAGTGGAGACCATAAAGGATGCCGGAAAGCGTCTCATTGTTCATTTTGATGGATTCGATAATATTGAAGCGGCAAATCGTGTAAGTGGTTTTGAGATATTCATAGATCTTGAAAAACTTCCCGACAGGGGAGAAGATACTTATTATTTCTATCAGCTTATGGGTTGCAGAGTATTCGATGAAACAGGAGCAGAAGTGGGAAAAGTTGTGGACGTACAGGAAACGGGAAGTGCGGATGTTCTGTGTATTTTTCCGGAAGATGCAGATCCGGAAGAAGACAGGGAACTGGAAGTCATGATTCCCGTTATAAAGGATTTTGTCAGAAAGATTGATAAAGAAAGCAAGGTTATACATGTTATCAGACCGAAATACACCTCATCTGACGGAAAAGAAGAAGAGGTTGATTCGGAAGACAGGGATTGATGTTCTTTGAAATTTGATATCGTAACGGTTTTTCCACAGCTCATAGAAGATGGAATGAAATGGGGCATACTCGGTAGGGCGATAGAAAACGGCATTATTGACGTTAATCTTTTTAATCTGCGAGATTATACCCATGACAAACACAGAACCACCGATGATTATATTTACGGTGGAGGTGCGGGAATGATCATGAAACCCGAACCTATTTTTGAGATGTATGAAGATTTGGTTCAGAAGAATGGAAAACCATATGTGATTTTTGCTTCTCCCCAAGGGAGAACTTTTGACACAGAGATTGCAAAAGAACTTTCCGAAAAGGAAGAGATTTTGTTTGTCTGCGGCAGATACGAAGGCATTGATGAAAGATGTATGACCATAGTGGATGATGAAATCTCCATTGGTGATTATGTAACGAGCGGTGCTGAATTTCCTGTTTTGATTATGATGGATACGATCAGCAGATTTTGTGAGGGTGTAGTCGGAAACTTTGATTCGGTCAAAAATGACTCGCATTACGATGGTTTGCTTGATCACGCAAATTATACCAGACCCGCTGAATTTAGAGAGATGAGGGTCCCAGAGGTTTATCTGAACGGGAATCACAAAAAGATAGACGAAGCTAGACTTAAGGATTCTCTTCTGAGAACCGCTCTGAAAAGACCTGATCTTTTCAAGAAGAGAGATTTTTCAAAAGAGGAAAAAGCCGTGATGGCAAAGTTGATTCAGGAGTTGTATCAAGATGCTGAATAAAGTTTATGTAGCGTTGATTCACTATCCGTGTCTCGGAAAACAGAATCAGATTATATCGACTGCAGTTACAAATATTGATATTCACGATATTGCAAGATCGTGCAGGACGTATGATATAAAAGAGTATTATATGGTGACAAATCTTCCTGCCCAGCAGGAGATTATCAGGAGAGTGTTGAAGTTCTGGATTGATGGCTCAGGCAGACATCATAATGAAAACAGAACGGAGGCTCTTCAGGAAGTTAATTTACAAGCCTATTATGAAGACGTTATAGCGGATATCGAAGAAAAGGAAGGGGAAAAACCTCTTGTGGTATTCACTTCGGCGAGAATGAGACCGAACACCATTACCTTTGAAGATATGAGAAAAGAAATGCGGGATCAGGAAAAGCCAATACTTGTAATCTTTGGGACCGGACATGGTCTTCCAAAGGAGATCCTTGATAAATGTGACTACAGTCTTGAGCCTGTCAGAGCGGCCGGGGATTATAATCACCTTTCTGTAAGAAGTGCTATAGCCATCATACTTGACAGGCTTATCGGCGAAGAAGTAGTAAAGTAATAAATAATAAAAGTGTAAGGAGGTACAGAAGATGTCAGATGCTCTCATTCGTGCAATTGAACAGCAGGATTATAAAGAGATCACACCCTTCAGAATTGGTGACACAATAAGAGTACATCAGAGAATTAAAGAAGGGAATAAGGAAAGAATTCAGAAATTTGACGGTATCGTTATCCAGAAAAGAGGTTTTGGAATTGGAAAGACTTTTACCGTTAGAAAAACAGGCGCAAATGGTGTTGGCGTTGAAAAAATATTCCCGTTTAATTCACCGACTGTTGAAAAAGTTGAAGTTCTTAAGATGGGTAAAGTTAGAAGAGCAAAGATTTTCTACATCAGAGATATCGTTGGTGTGGTAAAGATAAAAGAGAGAAGAAACAGAAAGAAGTAATTGTTCTGTTTTTTGCGGGAACTCGTCAGAGTTCCCTTGTTTTTATTTAAAGGGTGAAAAATACACCATCGGGGAAACTTTTTCATCTATTAAATGGAAACAATACTTTCGAGGAGGGACGATCTGTGGCTCAGGAAAAGGTAAAAGAAAATAATGTAACTTTAAAGGATAAAGTTAAGCACGAGGTGTGGGATTGGGTAAAAGCTCTTTTGTATGCGGTTATAGCGGTTATTATTATCAGATTATTTGTATTTGAAACGATGATGGTACCGACGCCGTCAATGGTTCCGACGATTGTGCCACAGGACCGATTGTTTGTTGAAAGAATTACTTATCAGGCAAGAGAACCGGAGCGTGGAGAAGTGGTTGTTTTCTGGACACCGTTTATCGATAAAGGTGCACAGGAAATGTTAGGACCTTTTGATCATTTTATGGATTTATTTTCACCTGCCGAATTTAAAGGGCATGTGAAATATGTCAAAAGACTAATCGGTAAACCCGGTGATATTGTAGAACTGGCACCAATTCTTGGAGATCAGGGAGCAGATGGCTACAGGATACTGGTCAACGGAGAGACACCGGAAAGACTTAAGGATATCAGATACAGTAAAGCAGGTATTTTTACGGATCCCCAGTTTTTCAGAAAAATGGCATATCCTTCCGAATACAAATATCTGACTTCTACAGAGGTACAATGGTTTTCACTGTATAATAATTCACTTGATTACAGAGTCGCTTATGATGAAATATTGGGAGATATGGAAATTTCTTCGTATGCATGGATTGAATCAAACAGGGTGAAAATAAAAGTACCGGAAGGAACGTACTTCCTGATGGGGGACAACACGGATCATAGTTTCGATGGAAGATATTTCGGCTTCGTTCCTGAAAAGAATATCGTAGGCGGACCACTGCTGACATTCTGGCCGATAAACAGATTTGGTCCTATCAACACAGACCCGGCAGCGGGCGAATTGGAGTAAAATGGAAGACAAATGGTATCCCGGGCATATAGCCAAGGCAAAAAGACGTATCAAGGAAAAAGTAAAGGCGGTCAATTCGGTCATCGAGATGATTGATTCGAGAATACCCTACTCCGGTAGAGCCTATGAGTGGAAAAAACTTTTTCATAATAAACACTCGATCGTGCTATTAACAAAATCAGATTTGTCTGATGATACGATAACGAGGCAATGGGTAGAGTATTACAGGAAACAGGGAAGTATATGCATGACGATTTCCCTTAAGGATGATGTGAACAGGGTAAGAAAAAATCTTGAAAAGCTGCAAGCGAAAATTCCATCAAAATCCGAATTCAAAAGAGCGATGATAACCGGTATTCCGAATGTTGGAAAGTCAACTTTGATCAACAAGGTTATCAGGCGCAAGAGTATGAGGACGGGAAATACACCTGGTGTGACGGTTGGGCTTCAATGGATTAATGTCAGTAAAAATTTTCTTATGCTGGATACACCCGGTATTCTCTATTCGAATCTTTACAGTGACAATGTGAAATATAAATTGATTCTGACGGGAAGTATCAAGGGTGATGTTGATACGCTTGATTCTGCCATTCTTTATGGTGTTACATTCTTAAGAGAGCATTATCCGAAATTATTGACTGAATTTGTGGCGTATGATTTTTCAGATGAGGAAATAAACGTTTTTGATCTCTACAAAGTGATTGCGAAAAGGCGGGGTTTCCTGCTTAAAGGGGGAGAATACGATCTTTCGAGAGCCAGAGATTTGACACTCAAGGCTTTTCAGGATGGGACAATTGGCAAGTTTAGCCTGGAAACGCCAGAGTTGTTGGAAGAAGAAAAGAAAAATGAAGAGTAATTAAATATAAACAAAGAGACGGTGAAACAGAACCGTCTCTTTGTTTATGATGCGGAGGTATTCTGTGGTTGAAAAAAAACAGGAATCATCGGAGGTAACATTAAAAAATAAGTTCAGTCGCGAAGCATGGGATTGGGTGAAGGCTCTTTTATATGCTGCCGTTGCAGTTGTTCTCATCAGACTCTTTGTTTTTGAAACGATGATGGTACCCACACCATCGATGGCCCCAACGATAGAGCCACAGGACCGATTGTTTGTTGAGCGGATAACTTATCTGGCAAGAGAGCCGGAATATGGTGAAGTGGTCGTATTCTGGACACCCTTTGTCGATCAAGGTGCTCAAGAGATGTACGGCCCCTTTGACCATTTTATGGAGTTGTTCTCACCTGCCGAATTTAAAGGGCATGTGAAATATGTCAAACGTTTGATCGGGAAATCTGGAGATGTGATTGAGTTGACACCTGTGAGAGGAAAGAGCGGCTCTTTTAATGTGCTGATAAATGGAGAGATACCCGAAAGACTGAAAGAATATGAATATAGTCAAGCGGGAATTTTTACTGATACCGAATATTTTAGAAAGATGGCATATCCATCGGAATATGAAGCGTTACCCGTTGAAGTACAATGGTATACCCTGGAAGGTAATACCGAGGATTACCGAGCAGCTTTTGATGAATTGCTTGGAGATGTTGAAACTTCTTCATACGCCTGGTTTGATGCTGATGCGAATAAAATTAAAATTAATGTGCCTGATGGTATGTGTTTCATGATGGGGGACAATACAGATAACAGTTTTGACGGAAGATATTTTGGTTTTGTCCCTGAAGAAAACATAGTGGGGGGACCTTTATTGACCTTCTGGCCTCTGAATAGATTTGGAACGATCAATATAGAAGCGATTGCAGAATAAAACGAAAATGAGTCAGATAATAAAGCGATTATTTGTCCGGAAAAGACAAATGTGATTGATCTACACCTTCAAACCTTAAAATTTGGGGTGTTTTTTTTATTGGAAAATGTGTGAGGGAAACAAAGATGAATGACAGGCTATATATCATGATAATATGAATACTTGAGGATGCAGATGTGATAAAATTGTCCTGAGTAAACTTTTTTCTTTTTAATTCTTGATATTGCCGGAGGTTTTTGTTTTGCTTTCTATTGGTTTTCTCTGTCTCATTTTCGTTGTTGTATACTTGATCCTTGGGATTTATTCGTTGGTTTTGAATCCCAAAAAGGCAATCAGCAGGGTCTTTTTTATGATTTCCGTTATTTTTGCATTCTGGAGTTTGAGTGCTGCTTTGAGAAATATCTATTCAAGTGCTGAAATCATTTCTCTCTGGCATTTTTCTTCTGCGATAGCCTGGTCAATTGGAAGTCCTGCGATTCTTCATTTTGTTTTACTCCTGATAAGAAAGAAATCTCAGAAATACCGCGCCTTTCTGATTTATTTACCTGGCATTTTTTTGTTTTTAGCTCAATATAGTCAGGGCTATCTTTTTGGGAATTATGATCAATTCCAATCCGATCCGATATTTGGAGCAATGGGTATCAATGTGCTCTACATGGTTTATCTCGTAGTATCCTGTTTGTTTCTTCTCTACTGGGGTTGGAAAAGTCAGAAGCAAAGGGAAAAGATTCAAAGCAGAGTGGTATCGGTTACGCTTCTTTTGACGGCTTTTCTGATCTTCTTTTATGGAACGGTTCTCTCATCGCTTGTGGATTTTATTTTACCGTTTATCACCCCGCTTTTCCCCATGATATGGTTTACCGGAATGTGGGTTGCTATCACCAGATACAGGTTAATGACATTATCAGCGGACAGTGTTGTGGAAAAGATAATGGATAATGTCCTCGATCTGGTTATCGTTATTGATGCGGATGGAAAGATTGTGGATATTAACAGACGTTGTCTGGATATACTTGGAAAAGCGAAAAAAGCTGTCTGTGGCACAGAATTTTCGGAGACTATCCTGAACGATCAGGAAGGGATTCAACATTTTGATGATTTAAGAAGGGGTAGAATTGATGAAATAGAGGGTGAAATGATTTATAGACTGGATGAAACACGATCAATGCCGTTAAGAGTAAGGATCAATGCGGTGAAAGATGATTTTAACGATATTCAAGGTTATATTGTTGCTGCAAGAGATTTGAGTATTGAAAAGAAATTTGAATGGTTATCCATAACGGATAAACTGACTCAGATATACAATCGTCAAAAATTAGACAGCGTAATTGAATCGGAGATGAACAGAGCGTTGAGATATAAAGGATCTTTTTCCATAATAATGGTTGATATTGATGATTTCAAACGTATAAACGATACCTGCGGGCATATTGCCGGTGACAGAATACTCGTTGAATTGACCCGTTTGATACAGCGTAATATTCGAAAAGTGGATATTCTCGGTAGATGGGGTGGAGAAGAATTTTTAATCATATTGCCTGATTGTAATATTAAGAGTGGTCGTTCTGTAGCAGAAAAGATCAGAAAGACGATAGAAACTCATCAATTCGATATTGAAGAATCTCTGACTTGCAGTTTTGGTGTATCGGAATTTGAAGCAGATCGGAAAATTGAAAAAATAGTTGCCCGTGCCGATGCGGCTTTATACATTGCAAAGTCACACGGCAAAAACAGAGTAGAATCGTTGGAAAAATCATAAAAGATTTTATTCAAAGAGTTTCAGTTGGATTTTTTCTATGGTTTCCGGTTTCTTATAGACACCTGTTAAATGGTGTTTGATGCGGAGATGCTTCAATAGGGTGTTTAGCTTCTGATTGTATTTTTTTTTCATCTGGAGTTGCTCGGTGTCATCCCAGTTTTTTTGATTGTAAAGCTTTGATAGTTTGTAAAATGCTTCTTCATAAGCATCGCGCATAAAAGAAAGGAAATGCGGTCTTGTTTTCCCCCTTAAGTATAATTTCCCGGTTATAACATAGTCGACCTCACAGCTTGCAGCCATTTTAAAAAGGGTTTCAAGATCATCTGGCTTATCGGTCAGGTATGGGATTATCGGCATTAAATGAAGCCCTGTTGTTACGTTGAGTTCTTTGAAAGTCTTTAACATTCTGAATCTGTTCAGAGTGGTAGAAGCGCCCGGTTCTATCAATTTTCTGATATTTTCATTTGGTGTCGTGATTGATGCGGCGATATTGACGTCGGTAACCGATGCCAGTTCGCGAATCAAGTCAAAATCCCTGAGAATCAAATCTGATTTTGTTGAGATCGTTACGGGACTTCGGTGCTTGATAAAGATTTTGAGGACTTCAGGCATCAGTTTCATTTCCGCTTCTATCGGCTGATAACTGTCGGTTACCCCTCCGATGTTGACCAGTTCTTTCTTCCAAGATCGCCGGCTCAATTCTTTATCAAGAATTTCGGCTATATTTTCCTTGACAAATAAATTCGAAAAGAAACTTTCAGAATTGAGATAATTATGAGAGTATTTCGCAAAGCAATACTGACACCCATGTATACATCCTCTGTATATATTCAGATCCCAATGATATGGGAATCTTCCTTTGACTCTGTGTAAGGCACTTTTTGTTTGTATTTTTTGTACCAGCTGCATGATGTTCAACTCTTTCACGAATAGATTTTCTATACTCTATTGTATTTTAAATATCGTTTTCTGTCAAATAGGTAAAACGTTTTTTTGTTCATTTACAGGATCTTAAAGAAAAACCTGCGACGTCGTTTAGATATTGAGGTATAATAAATGGTAGAGATGTATTGGCTTTATCATGAGGATTAAACTAAATATCTAAAGAGGTGATTTGCATGAAAAGAATTTTTCTGTTGGTTTCTTTATTGTTCCTTTCCGTTTTGATTCTTTTTGCAGGTGAATTTGAAATGGATTTTGTTTCATTCACAGCAGGCGATGATTTTGAAGAATCAATTTCCATGTTTGACCACGGTTTGGGTTTCAAAAGAGGGGAGCTTGATCCTGTTACGAATACACTTGGGGAAGGTGTGTATTTTCAGATTGGAATCGACGGCGGTATCGGTGATGATATGATTGCTGAAATGAAGGCTGATGAAACGACGACACTCGAGGAAGAATCATTCTCATCGATTGACGGGTATTCAGTTGAAGTCTATTCGGGCCAGGTTGATATTGAAGGAACACCCGTATCTTTTAAAGCAGTGTATTTCCCCCTGGATGAAATTACCGATTCTGAATATGAGATGGTATTCCTTGCCATGTATACCATGGAAGATGAAGCTGCTGTTGAAGCTGAAATGGATGCTATTGTCAATTCAATAAAGATTGATGAAGAGGGTATTTCAAGAATAACGGCACTTGATGAGAGTTATCTTGCATTAACGGATAACTATGACGGAGTCTTTGAGCCGGGTGAGATGATTTCAGTGGAATATTATATTCCAGAAGAATTCATAAACAATTCACCATGGATTGGTATTGTGCCGTCAGATATTGAACATGGTTCAGAATCCGTAAATGATCAATATGATTCCGATTATGTCTATCTGTATGATGCTGAAGGTATAATCACCATGAATGCACCAAACGAACCGGGATATTATGATTTCAGGATGAATGATTCCGATTATGATGGCATTGAAGTAACTTATCTGACTTTTGAAGTATCTTCAAGTATACCAATAGATAGCAATGCTTCTGTTTATATTGATTATTATTCTGTGGATGCCGGTTCTTATATTCCCGTATATTTTGAGGGTTTACCCGGAACGGAATTTGACTGGATTGGTGTCTTTCCCGAAGGGGCGGATGATTTTGGTTATGAATCATATGTTTACACAGATGAACTGACTGAGGGTGTCTATGAGCTGTGGATGCCGGATATTCCGGGATACTATACGTTAAGAGCCTTTAACGGGGATACCGGTGAAATGATAGCCGAATCTGACGTGTTTGAGATTGTAGAAGCTGAACCTGTTTCGGAAGTCAACCTTGCCCTTGAACAGACAGCTGTATATCCGGGTGAGGAAATTATCTGTTATTTCAGTGAAGCCCCTGGAAACGAAACGGATTGGATCGGTATCTACGAAGAAGGGGATGTCGACAATTACATTGTAACATGGAGTTATACAGATGGAAGTGAGGAAGGGTCCTTAGCCTTTACAGCTCCTGAAACGCCCGGGAATTACGTTTTCAGATTTATGCCAAACGATACCTTTGATATTGCCGGGGAAAGTGAACCGTTCGCCGTTCTTGATGTTGAGACAACAGAACAGACAAATCCCGATGAAAAGGTAATGGTCACGAAATCTGTGTTCTGTGAAACGGTAGAAGATGAGTTGCCGGTTAATGAAAAAGTAGAATTTTCATATTCCGATGACTATGTGTATCTTTGGCTTGATCTGGGTGAATATGTTGATGCACATGAAGCGAAATGGGAATGGATCTATCCTGACGGAACGCTGTATGATACCGTATATCTCGATGTTCCTTCTGCTGCTTCAAACGGGAAAGAAAAATGGGATAGCCTCAGCCTCTGGTGTTGGATTCCCGCAAAGGATGAGTCAGAGAAACAAACGGGTATCTGGAAGGTCAATTTCTACATAGATGAAGAACTGGTTCTCGTGAAGCAGTTTATGATGAAAAAAGCTGAATTTTCTAAAAAACCAGATTTTCTGAAAAAAACAAAAAAACTTGAGATTGGTGATATAGAAATTATGGTCCCGGCAGAATCAGAGCTCTACGATGATTCTGAAACCGGAGATGAATACTACGTTATTCTTAATCCGGATGATGAAGAATATGCCTTCATTGGAATTGTCTTCTCTTATGAAGATTATCTGTATGAAGAGGGAGAAGCCTATTATTATTCGACGGATGAGATTGATTTCAGTGGTTGGCAGTATTCGCAGTATGATGAGGATACGGGAATAACCGATGAGGTACTTGATCTTGTTGTGGTTGATCAATATGATTCTTACGGCAGTTATATCTATATCTATCTGATGTCTCCGGAAGATCAGTATGAAGACTGGGAAGAGAAATTCCTTGATGTTCTTGACAGTATGATCATTAACAACTAAAATAGAATTGTTTCCGATGCCGTCCTTCTTTATAGAAGGACGGCTTTATTTTTGGACGTACGATTAAAAATCAAGAGGTGTTAGTGTGAGGAAAAATGTTTTGTTTATTTGTATGCTAATTGTTATCATTAGTATTTTACAGGCTGAAACGGTGGAATACGGTTTTCTAACTTTTGAAATTCAGGAGGATTTTGAAGAAGCTGATTCTTTGTACCCGGGTGGGTTTGCGTTGAAGAAAGGTTTACTTGATCCGAACAAGAATAAGATTGATGAAGGTTTGTATATAAACGTGAGTATTTCAACGGATATCGGAACTTCTTACATTCCGCAATGGGAATCGGGAGAAGCAAAAAAAATAGTCGATAAAGAGATAATAAAGGTTGATGGGCTGGAAGCGTGGCAATATACCGGATATATGACAACTGACGAGAAGGTCTGGTTTACAATTCTCTATTTTCCCCTGTCAGAAATAGAAACTGAAAAAGAGATGCTTTTTATTACTATGGCAAACGGTGATGATGAAACTCAATCGATAAAGCTCATCGGAAAGATACTTGCTTCTGTAAAAGTTCAAAGACCTGAACATTATGATTCAATAATCAGAGATGAAGCGTCTCTCTCTCAGCTGGATGGTGTAGAGGGTGTTTATAAACGCGGACAAGTTATCTCATTAAGCTATACGATTGATGAAAAATATCTTCCATCCTCTCCCTGGATCTGTATTGTCCCGACCGAAATCGCCCATGGCTCATCCGATATAAACGACTTATATGACATCACGTATGCCTTTTTAAAGACATCGCAAGGTGAAATAAAATTATGGGCGCCTGAGCAACCGGGTCTGTATGATTTCAGGATTAACAGTTCTTATTTTGATGGTTTGGAACTGCTTTCAATGCCTTTTAAAGTCGAATAATCGAAATCGAAAAAAGCACTCCTTTTTTCAAGGAGTGCTTTTAAATGTCTATTTTTGATGACAATCCACATCTTCAAACATCGGTGTCGACAGATATTTTTCACCTCTATCGGGGAACATCACGACGACTACACCTGAATCAAGATGTTTAATCGTTTCCAAAGCGGCTATCATGGCTGCACCACTGCTCATACCGACAAATATCCCTTCTTCACGTATGATATTTCTCGCCATCTTGATGGCATCGCAACTTTCTACGATAATTGATGCATCTAAAATAGAAGGGTCATACAGTTCCGGGACGATTGCTTCTTCCATATTTTTCAAACCTTGTATATAATGATTTTTTATTGGATGCGCCTCAACAATTTTTATCTTTGGATTATTTTCTTTCAGACCTTTGGCGACCCCCATAAGCGTTCCTGATGTTCCAACACCAGAAACGAAATGTGTGATGGTACCGTTTGTATCTTTCCATATCTCTTCTGCGGTCGTTTTATAATGTGCAATCTTATTGTATTTATTTGAAAACTGATAAGGCATAAAATATTTGTCCGGGTACTTTTCAACCAGCTCCATTGCCTTTCGAATTGCACCGTCTGTTCCTTCGGAAGGGTCTGTCAGAGTTACTTTTGCACCAAAAGAACGGATCATCTGACGTCTTTCGATAGAAACTTTCTGGCTCATGACAATCTCTACCCGGTAACCTTTTACAGCTCCTATCATCGCCAGCCCTATTCCCGTGTTTCCGGAAGTAGGCTCTATGATGATTTTCTCCTTTGACAAATCCCCTTCCGCTTCTGCCTGCTCTATCATCTTTAATGCGATTCTGTCTTTTATACTTCCCGAAGGATTTGCCCCTTCAATCTTGGCGAGTAGCTCAACATTATTGTTTTTATTTAATTTGTTTATTTTTACGAGTGGTGTACCGCCAATTGTCTGTAAAATATTCTTATACATATCTATCACTCTCCCGTATCATAGACGACAAAGAGAGGATGTTCATTCTTTTGGAATTGAAATTTCTTCGTTCTTTAATACTTTCTGGATAAACGGTTCGATAAGAGATGGGTCAAACTGTGTTCCTTTACATCGTCTTAATTCATTTGCCGCACGCTCTTTATCAAAAGGCTTTCGATACGGTCTGTTGCTTGTCATGGCATCATAAGTATCGGCAACAGCGATTATCCTTGAAAAATAAGGAATTGCCTTTCCTCTGAGACCATCAGGATATCCTGTGCCATCATATTTTTCATGATGATGAAGGACTATGTTGGCGAAATTTTCCATTCCTACAACTTTGTTGATTAATTCAGCACTTTTAGTCGAATGAGATTGAATCAAGGCATATTCGTCCTCGGTCAGTCTTGTGACTTTATTTAAAACATTCTGAGGAACAAATATCTTACCGATATCATGCATCAGTGATGCAAAATAAATCTGACGTTGTCCTTCTTCATCAACACCGACAGCCTTTGCCAGTTCGGCTGACCAAATTGCAACCCTTTCAGAGTGTCCCCTTGTATACGCATCATAATATTCTAATGCTTTAACCAGTGTGAGGATAAGATCGGTCTGGAATTTTCCCTCTTCTTTCATATATTTTCTCAAACGATAGAAGATTGAAAGCAGGTTTGAAAAACTCTCCATCTTTTTAAGATCGGAGAAAGAAAAAGTCATATCACCTGAATTTTCATTAAAGATCTGGATACAGCCCCTGATACTGCCATTCCAAACGATTGGGGTGAAAATTCCGTCCTTAACACTTGCTAATGCATTATCAACCCTTTCCTCTGCAAAGGCATCTACGTTATAAAGACTCAATATCTCTTCCTTTGAGAGAAGCTTTACTTTTTCTGGAATCTTCAATTCATCGGATTTGATGTGCATGCCTTCAAGTGGTTTTTGGGACATCCCTATAGCCGTTAATACGTTATATCTTTCATTTTCCAGCATAATGATTTTACCGGAAGTTGTAGCAGATATCATATTAAAGACTAGGTCGAGACATTCATCAAGGAATGTCTTTTCATCCGTACTGATCAAAGAAACCTGTCCCATGAGTCTCAGCATCCTTGTTGTCTGGTTCGAAAGTTCTTCCTGCTCTTTGTATAATTTTTCCAGTTCTTTGTTCATTTCCCGTATTTCTTCGTTGTTGGCACTCAGTTCCTCGTTGATGTTTTCGAGCTGATCGTTTTTTTGTTCCAGTTCCTTTTCTTGTTCTTTTAAATCAGTAATATCGACGTGTGTACCGACAATTTTCAAAGGATTTCCCTGAGAATCTCTTTTATAAACCTTTCCTCTCCCCAATATCCAAAGATAATTTCCTGATTTTGTTCTGATTCTGAATTCTACCTCAAATCCATCACTTTTATTTTCGATTTCCATTTGAATGATCTTGAATACGATATCGAAATCTTCCTGATGTATAAGTTCTTTCCAGGTTTCAAAAGTACCGGGAAATGCATTTGGTTCATAACCGAGCATCGTGAAATATCGGTCACTGTAGAAGACTTCATTTGTTCGAAGGTTCCAGTCCCATACACCATCATTTGTGGCATCAAGAGCTCTTTTGTAGAGTTTTAGCTGTTCTTCCATCTCTTCTTGAATGGCGTTGATCTGTTTTTGAGTTTCAAGCGTGTAATAACCAAATGCAATCTTTTCGACCAGCTGATCCATCAGTTTTTTTGTTTTTTCACTGAATTGCCACCCCTCATTTAATCGTATACACACACTTCCGTAAACCTTTGAGCCGTATACTACCGTTGAATTATAAGAATTTGTTCTTTCATATATGGTATTCCATGGACAATTGGTATGGGTATCGTGTGTATTGAAAGACCCCCCGTCAGTTTTGATAACCTCTTTGAGGCATTTTGTGAATCCCGTCTGTCGTTCATAAATGTGATTGATCTTGTTTTCGGTATCACGCCAAGTGGCATACTGTGATACATCCTGTTTCTTGAAATCGTGAAAGTATTCAATAAGTACCGCAGTAAAGATATTGCTTTCGATCAGTGTTTTTGACAGATCGTCGGAAAACTTTTCCGAATCCGTATTATTTTTAAGGACTCCTTCAACGATCAGATGTGCATTCAGAATCTGATTTAATTGTTCGGTTTCGATTTGAAGCAAGGATTTTGAAGTAATATCCGTTAAATATAATAAAAAGCCAATCGTTGTATCGTCCTCATCCTTAAAAGGGGATTTCTCAATCCTCAACCATTTTCTCTTATCGTTTTTATCAAGAAAAGAGATTTCAAAACTTACAGATGAGCCTGTCTTTAATACCTTTTCATCGCTTTCACTGAAAATGGTACGCATCTCCGGAAGAATGTGGTCTGTTGTAATGTTGTTCGTTTCGGTATCAATGTCAAAGAGCTTTTTTGCTGTATTTGACATGAAAACAATTCTGTCGTTTAAGTCTTTGACCACAACGATAACTGATGTGCTTTCAAAATTTTTTATGTTCTTTTTTAAAGTGTTTGTAAGGGTTTCGGATTTTATCATGATTATCACTCTTTTGTTAAAAAAGTTGTTTAGTGATTAATACAATGGTATTATAGCACAAAGTGATAATCATTTTACGTTAACTGAACTAAAAACGTAACAACTTTATTTTAACACCATAGTGCAGAAAAGACTTTTCTAATGTTTTATTGATGGGGATGATATAATCATTCTAACCTGTAGAAAGAAGAGGTCTTAACGTATGAAAGAATTCCCGGTTAACAACGATTGTGATTTAGTCTATGAGTTTTTTATGAAATTATACATGATGGCAGAAATGATCGATATTCAGGCGGAAAAACATATTCAAAAGATCGGATGGCTTTCCGGCAGGCTTTCCGAATTACTGGGGATGTCGGCGGATTTCTGTGCGAATATTGAATATGCGGCCCCGCTTCATGATATTGGTAACATTGTCATCTCAGATACTATCTTGAAAAAACCCTACAGGATAACTTATGAAGAAAAGAAGCGGATAGAAGATCATACGATGGTTGGCTATGACATTTTAAAGGATACGCATTCGGAGATATTACAGATGGCGGCATTGATTGCAAAATATCACCATGAAAGATTTGACGGAAGTGGCTATCCGGAAGGACTATGTGGAAACCAGATTCCGCTTTCGGCAAGAATTGTAGGGGTAGCCGATAGTCTTGATGCGATCATTAATACGAGACCATATAAAACGGGAAAGCCAATTGATGAAGCGCTGGCTGAGATGGAAAGATTGAGTGGAACTTTGTATGATCCTGAAATCATCAAGCTTCTTCCGGAAATGTCGTCTGAAATCAGAGATCAATACAAAGAAGTCTCCTGAACGTTTTTAAAGGAGAAAGAGATGAAGAACAACTTCGTTAGACTGATTAATCCATCTTCTTTTGATGAAAAGAAAAATTAATTTTTTCGTTCTTTGCCTGGTACATTGCCGAGTCTGCATATTTTACGAGGGTTTCGAAATCATGCCCGTCATCGGGGAAAACAGAGATTCCGATACTGGCCGAGACAGAAAATTCCTTGTCATTGATTTTGATCGGTCTTTCTATCTTTTCTTTAAATCTTTGAAGGAATTTTTTCAGATGAATGTTTTCCATATGTGTCAGAATTAATAAAAATTCATCTCCTCCTATCCTGGATGCCAGATCAACATCACGTACACAGTGTCTTATTCGGGTCCCCGTTTCGGCGAGGATCCTGTCTCCGAAGTCATGGCCGTATGAATCGTTTATCTCTTTGAATTTATTAAGATCGGCATAGAGGATATACAATTTTTCGCTTTTTTTTGCAGCAACTTTAAATAATAAATCCGCGTTGTCATAAAGAAATCCCCTGTTTGGCAGTTTTGTCAAAGGATCATAATTTGATTTCTTCTTTAATTCACCATTTTTTTTCTCAAGTTCCATTTCGAATAGATTCTTCTGAACCACCGCTGTTACGACAGTACTGAAAATATTTGCGATTTTCAATGATGTGTCGTTGATCAAAGGTTTTTTTTCAAAATTATCCAGATTGAAATAGGCAAAAACTTTTCCTTCTATGACGATAGGAATTGAAATCATTTCAAATATATCCTGATTTCTTGCAGCGGCTCTCAAGATCTGATGCTTTTCATCTTTTAAATAATCTTCATTATAACGCTCTAAATTTTTTACGATAAGAATTTCAGGGTTCTTACTTTTGACGATTTCTTCTTCTGTCATGACGACCTTTTTCAAAAGGTTAAAGTCATAGCCGATTGCCGCTTTGAACTTAAAATCTTCTCCATCTTTATACAGAACGCTTCCGGCCTGAACACCTGGGACAACATCTAATGCCATCTTCAAAATTCGATTATAAGTCCCTTCATCAAGCTTATCTTTTACAATTTCAGTGATCAAGTTGATGAAGACATCCTGTAATTTCAACAAATTTTTCTGATTTTCTATTGCCTTTTCTCTTTCGGAAATATCATGGAGAATGACGATTGTTCTATTCTGAAATTCCACAGATTTGAAATGTACTTCATAATGTGTTTTAGAGTCCTCTTTTAAAAAGACAAATTCGGCATTGTATTCTCCAAGATGCTCTACCGAATCGAGTGCCTTTAACAGTTTTCGTTTATGTTCATATTGAAAAAAATCAAATATACTGATATCCTGACAATTATTCTCAGTATGGTCAAGGATTTCTTTTGCGATAGGGTTTATAAATTCAACCTTCCCCTCTTTGTCCAAAAGAAGAATCCCATCCTGAAGGTTATCCGTTAGGGTTTTGTAGATTTCCTGTGCCTTTTTTTTATCGTCAACGGGTGTAGCGGCCGCCATAATAGAAATCTTGTTGTCTATAACGAGTTTTTTCAAATGCAGATCGATCCAGATCGAAACTCCATCTTTCCTTTTGAGTTGAATCTCATAATGATCCGATGGCCAATTCCCATTTAATCTTTGCTGCCCACGCTTTTTTACATTTTCTTTGAAATTGTCATCAACTATTTCCCAGAATTTCTTCTTGTAAAGTTCTTCTCTCTGAAACCCTGTAAGATTTACAGCTTCATCATTAGCGTATATCCAATTTTCAGAATTGTAAACCATGATTGCAAATGGTGACAGGTCTGCGTATTTTTTAAATCTATTATCAAGTTCACTCATGACTTATTATTCCTTTCAATTGAGTATGTCTTAATCAATCATAATTATATCATTAATTTGTTCAATCTAAAAAAAATCTATGGAAGAAGGTTTGGTAAATTTCTCAAAAACTGGTATAATGTTATTACATTTACAGGTGTTGTATCTTATAAATATTAAAGATATGATTATACCTTTGCACTGTTTAGCAAGTTAATTTGAAAACACTATAAAAAGGGAGTGGGTATTTTGAAGCATCTAGATACCGAAAGGGGTAATCCGAAAACGGTAAACATTGATTCTTTGCCTGTCAGAAACATATTGAAAATTATGAATGAGGAAGATGCAACCGTATCGCTTTGTATAAGAGAAGCGCTTCCATCCATTGAAAGAGTTGTTGAAAAATGTATTGACAGTTATAAAAAAGGGGGAAGGATAATCTATCTTGGTGCCGGAACAAGTGGCAGACTGGCTATTGTTGATGCAGTAGAAACTGTTCCCACTTTCAATGCAGCTCCGGGGAGATTCAGTTATATCATGGCCGGAGGGAAAGAAGCTGTTTACAGAAGTCTTGAGGCGGTTGAAGATGATCCAGATGAAGCGGAAAGAGAATTGAAAAAACTTGACGTGAATGCGAATGACATCGTTATCGGTTTGACTGCGAGTGGCAGAACCCCGTTTGTGAAAGGGGCTTTGATTTATGCTGCCAAAGCGGGTGCCCAGACAGCATTAATTGCAAATGTGGAGAATCCCGAACTTGCTGAATATGCAGAAGAAGTGATTAAAATTGTGTCCGGACCGGAAGTCATTACCGGATCAACAAGACTGAAAGCGGGAACATCTCAAAAGATGGTTTTGAATATGATCAGTACAGCGACAATGATAAAACAGGGGAAAGTGTACGGTAATCATATGGTAGACGTTCTCACGTTAAACGAAAAACTGAAGATAAGGGCAACGAATATGGTGAGTGAGATAACCGGAGCGGATCCGGAAATTTCAAGAAGAATTCTTGAAGAATGTGACTGGAAAGCAAAAACTGCTATTGTACAGCTCTTGCTTGAAATCAAAAAGGAAGATGCTCAGAAGCTCCTTGATAGACATGACGGATTTATAAGAAAAGCGGTAAAAGGGGTAGAATAATCATGAGTTATTTTCTCGGGATAGATGGTGGCGGCAGTACAATAAGAGCTGCACTTGTTGATGAAAACCATGCCCTGATAGAACATGTGAAAATAAATGAAAATGTCAATCCCACATCCCGTGGATTTGAATCTGCTGTTCACCAATTTCAAGCATTACAGAAGAGATTGTCACAATACAGCTCTGAAATTAAGAGTGTGTTTGTCAGTCTTGCCGGTGCTGCTACTGTTCAACAGATTGCTTTTCTGCAAGAGCGTTTGTCTTTTCTGTTTGATGGTGCAAACCAGATAAAGATTCTGCCGGATGCCTACGGTGCATTGGTTGCAAATCTTAAAGAAGAAGCGGGAATGCTTATTATCTGTGGGACAGGTTCTGTTGTAGTTGGAAAGGAAAAGGGATTCTTTTTCGATTTTGGAAATAAAAATTTCTATCGAGCAGGTGGGTGGGGATATCTGCTTGGTGATGAAGGAAGCGGTTTCTGGGTTGTAAAAAAAGTGTTTCAGGAATATTTAAAATACGCAGATGGGATTGGGACTTATGATCCCTGTTTCGAGGTCTTTGAAAAAAGATTGTCAAAGATCCCCAGAGAAGCTATTGTTTCCTTTTATGATCCTGCCAAAAGGCATGAAGTTGCTTCTCTTTCGAAGGAACTTCTGAGCTGGGATAATATTTTAATCTGGGATATTGTCAGAGACGGTGCCTGGGAATTTTATAAAAAAGTTCGCTCGTTAAACAAAAGAATTGAATCCCCTGTAACCAAACTTGTCTATATGGGCGGGATGTTTGAAAGTGAGAAATACCGAAATCTTTTCATTAACTTTAATGAAAATAATTTTACCTTGGAAAAAGGGGCAGAAAAACTTGAAACTGAGCTGGCTAATATTGCAGCGGATTATCTGGTTTAATTTAATAATTTACAGGAGTGGAATATATGAATATTGCCGTTTTAATAAAACAGGTGCCGGATACGGACAACGTAAAGCTTGATCCGGAAACCGGGACCATGATAAGAGAGGGTTCCGGGACCATTATCAACCCGCTTGATTTGAATGCACTTGAAGCAGCTGTAAGGATAAAAAAACAGTTTGGTGATGACTGTAAGATCACAACGATATCAATGGGGCCTCCGGGAGCGGAGTATGCGCTTCGTGAATCAATGGCGCTTGGTGCAGATGAGTCCTGTTTGTTAACAGATAGGAAATTTGCCGGTGCAGATAGTTGGGCAACCTCAAAAGTCATCAGTGAAGGGATAAAAAAAGCCGGGGATTTTGATTTGATCCTTGCGGGAGAAAAAGCAACCGACGGAGAAACCGGACAGGTGGGACCGGAAGTAGCGGCTATGATGAATATTCCGTGCTCAACGTATATCAGCGGAATAGAACTTGAAGAGGAGAGTGTTGTTGTTACACGTTCTCTTGAGGATGGCTACGAAAAACAGCGTATAAAATTCCCTTGCCTTCTGACGGTTCTCAGTGCATTAAACAACCCGTCAATGCCTACTCTCAAAGGAAAAATGATGTCCAGAAGGGCAAATGTTTCAAGAATCACGGCTGCTGATCTTAAAATCAAGCCGGAAGAACTTGGTTTAAAAGGATCACCAACGAGGGTTGTAAAAGTCAGCACACCGAAAAAAACCAGAAGCACGAAAATGTTCAAGGGTTCGAAGATACAGGAAGGGATTCAGCAACTCTTTGATGAGATAAAGGGGGAACAGATCATATGAAAAATGCGGTATTAGTTTATGCAGAGGTCAGATACGGACGCGTTCACCCCGTCAGTTATGAGTTAACAGGAAAGGCGAGACAGCTTGCCGACAAACTTAACACAACCGTCTCAGCTGTTGTCTTCTATGATGAGCTTCAAAGCCCGTTAGAAGATTTTTTTGCTTCCGGAGCCGACGAAGTTATCTTTGTGAAAGATGATAGTTTTCATCACTTTAATCAGGAAATACATACAAATGTTCTCAGTGCTATTATAAAAACAGAAGAACCACAAATAGTCTTAGCCGGAGCAACATCAAGCGGAAGAACTGTCCTGCCTGCAGTTGCGGGGAAGGTAAACACAGGACTCACAGCGGATTGTACGGGTCTGGATATCGAAGAGGGAACGGGGTTGCTCCTACAGACAAGACCGGCTATCGGTGGAAACATCATGGCAACTATCAAGACACCAAATCACAGACCGCAAATGGCAACCGTCAGACCAAAAACATTTGAAGTCCCTGAAAAGTTGGAAAAAACGGGTGAGATCAGAGAATTTATTCTGAACGATGAACTCAGGGTGACAAGAGTTGAAGTGCTCGGATTCGAACCACTTGATGGGGCAAACGAAAATATACAAGAACAGGAAGTTCTTATAGCCGGTGGTAAAGGTTTGAAGAGAAAAGAAGGATTTGAACTTCTTGGAAAACTTGCGAAATTACTTAATGGCGGTGTAGGGGCGAGCAGACCGCCGATTGAAGCAAAATGGATTGAATATCCGCATCAGGTTGGACTTAGCGGTAAAGTAGTGTCTCCGAGACTTTATTTTGCAGTGGGGATTTCCGGTGCTGTTCAGCATATTGCCGGTATGGAAACTGCAGATATCATTGTTGCCGTCAACAAGGATGGAGATGCTCCGATATTCCAGATTGCAGATTATGCGTTCTGTGGAGATCTCTATGATATCGTACCGATGATGATCGAACAGTTTGAAAAGGGACTTAAAGGGTGATGGGTATGTATAAAAAGATGAATGATGAACTGATAAAAGAGCTTGAAGGTATTGTTGGATCCCATTGTCTGAGTGTCGATCCCGAAAGACTGGAAGCTTTTTCACATGACGAGGTTAAGGGAGAGAAATACAAACATATGCCCGATGCGATCGTTTTTGCCGAATCAGCCGAACAAATATCGGAAGTTATGAAATTTGCTAATAAAAATATGATTCCTGTTACCCCAAGAGGTGCGGGAACAGGACTTTCAGGTGGTGCAGTCCCGGTATTTGGCGGTATTGTTATTGCCATTGAAAGAATGAACAGAATCATTGAGATGGATGATGAAACTTTGACGATAACGGTAGAACCCGGTGTTGTAACAGATGAGATTCAAAAAACCGCATCGGCTCACGGATTATTGTATGCTGGTGATCCCTGTAGCTCTGATGCTTCGTTCATCGGTGGAAATGTGGCGGAAAATGCCGGAGGAAACAAGGTTGTTAAATATGGGCCGACAGGTTCACATGTCATGGGAATAGAAGTTGTGTTACCTGACGGGTCAATAGAAAATTTTGGCGGGAAACTGGTAAAAAATGTTACAGGATACGATTTTGTCAATCTTATTGTTGGGTCTGAAGGAACACTTGGAATCGTTACCAAAATTATCCTGAAGCTTATCCCGTTGCCTGAATTTACAGTTGATCTACTTGTCCCTTTCAAGACAGTTGAGGCAGCTATTGCGTTTGTTCCTAAAATTATGATTGAGGCGCATACTGTACCGGCATCTCTTGAATTTATGGATAATCCGTCCCTTAAACTTGCCGAAAAATTCCTTAACAATGAATTGCCCTATTCAGATTCTGCTGCGCATCTAATCATAGGGATTGAAGGGAACGGAAGAGAACAAATTGCAGATGAGTATGAAAGAATCGGAGAATTATGTTTCAAGCATGGCGCGCAGGAAGTCTTTGTTGCCGATAACAAGAATACCAGGGATAAGATATGGAAGGCGAGAAAGTCCATTGCGGAAGCTATTTCGGCATTCTATCCCGATTTCTGTATGGAAGATGTCGTCGTTCCCACGAACAGAATTCCACAGCTTATGGATTATGTCGCTGAATTATCAGAGGTAGAGCAAATGGATGTGGTGAATTTCGGGCATGCCGGTGATGGGAATATGCATGTTACTTTCCTCAGTTCCGAAAAAGATGGTGATCAATGGGATCCTAAGGTTGAAGAGGCTTTGAAGAAACTCTATGCAAAAGTTATTGAACTCGGAGGAACTTTATCGGGTGAGCATGGAATTGGAACAAAGAGAATGCCTTATCTTCCAATGGTTATGAGTGATAAACAAATCAACCTTATTAAAAGAGTAAAAAAGGCGTTCGATCCGAATGAAATATTGAATCCCGGAAAAATAGCTGAGTAATAGGCAGTTTTATACATATAAAAGATGGACGAAAATGGTCCATCTTTTTTTATACCTTTATTCTGAATAGGGCAAGTTTTGTTATAATAACTCAATGAAAGATAATAGACGGGGTGAAGTTATGGTAAAGTGTGTGATTTTTGATATGGATGGGGTATTGATTGACAGTGAACCTCTGTACAGGATAATTAACAGAAAAATGTTTGAAAAACTTGGGTTTTCAGTATCTTCCGAGGAGTATTCGGAGTTTGTTGGAACAACAGATGTTGAGATGTGGACGACATTGAAAAGGAGATATGATATTGACAGATCAATTGCTGAATTGAATAAGATAAGAGAAGCAGAACATTTCTCGTTTTTTTCAGATGCACAATTGTCTCCAATGAAAGGGATTGTCAGGCTACTCAAATTTCTTAAGACAAGAGATGTAAAACTTGCCGTTGCTTCATCAACGGAAGAGAAACTCGTACATCTTATCCTAAATAATATCGGTATCATTGATTATTTTGAACACATCGTATGTGGTAATCATATAGAAAACGGAAAACCCGAACCTGATATTTTTTTAAAAGCCGCCGAACTTTTTGAAATGAACCCACTTGACTGTATTGTGATTGAAGATTCCAGGAATGGTGTAACAGCTGCTAAAAAAGCGGGAATGAGAGTCATCGGTTTTCAAAGTGACGATGGCGCTCAAAACATTTCACATGCTGATATGATAGTTGATTCTCTTGAACACGCTCAAGATTATATCAGGGGGTTACTATGATTATCAGTGCAGATACAGGTGGGACATTTACCGATTTTGTGTATCTTGAAAATGGCGAATTCAAGATTTTGAAAGTTCTCTCCACGCCGGAAAATCCTGCGAAAGCGGTATTAAAAGGGAAGCGTATTATTGCGGATCAAGAGAAAATTGAAATGATACACGGTTCAACAGTTGCGACGAACGCTGTGCTGGAAAGAAAAGGTGCGAGAACGGCTATTATAATGAATTCCGGTTTTGAAGATGTGATTGAAATAGGCAGACAGAACAGACCCCAGTTGTATAACTTGTTTGTAAAACGTCCAAAGCATCTTGTCGCTTCTGAATTACGATTTGGGGTAGTGGGAAGAATAGATAAAGATGGTCAGGAGATAATTCCTTTTGATGAAGAGATGGCAAGGAATATTGCAAAAAATATAAAGGATCTTGGCATTGAATCTGTAGCGATTTGTCTTCTCTTTGCATTTGTGAATCCCAATCATGAAATAAGAATGAGGGATATTCTCAGGGAAGTTGCCGGAGATTCTTTATATTGTTCGCTTTCACATGAGATTATGTCCGAATTCAGGGAATTTGAACGATGTTCAACGACAACGGTGAATGCATATGTTCAGCCGAAGATGCGACATTATATTTCCAATATAGAAAAAGACCTGGGAGAGGAAAATCTTGTCATCATGCAGTCTAATGGTGGTAGAATAAGTTCTGCAACTGCCTCAAGAGAACCTGTCAGGACGATATTGTCCGGTCCTGCTGGTGGTGCTGTCGGGGCTTTCGAGATTGCAAAATTGGCAGGCTTTGAAAAGATCATTACATTTGATATGGGTGGAACGTCAACCGATGTTGCCCTGATAAATGGAGAATTACCGGTGAATGTTGAATCAACTGTTTCGAATTATCCCTTGAAGGTACCGATGATAGAAATTCATACTGTAGGCGCCGGAGGAGGATCTATCGCTTCTATAGATGAAGGGGGAGCTTTAAAAGTCGGGCCGGAAAGTGCCGGAGCAGATCCGGGTCCGATTTGTTACGGAAAAGGCGGAAACATAACGGTTACCGATGCCAATCTGTTTCTCGGAAGACTTATACCGGAACAATTTCTTGGAGGAGGTATGCCACTGGATAAAAATCGCTTAAACCGGTATTTTGAAAAAATGGCTGAACAGGTCTCGCTTAAACCAGAGGAATTGGCTGAAGGGATTTGTCGAGTTGCAAATGCCGTTATGGAAAGAGCTTTAAGAGTTATTTCCGTTGATAGAGGGTTTGATCCCGCTGATTTTGTACTCTGTTCATTTGGTGGTGCCGGTGGTTTGCATGCGGTATTTCTCGCAAAATTGCTGAATATTCCCAAAGTCCTCATTCCGAGAGATCCGGGGATTTTATCTGCAAAAGGGATGATGCTTGCAGATTGTATTCGAGATTATTCTCAAACGGTAATGCTTGATTCATTTAATGTTCTTGAAAAGGTGAATGAAGTGTTTACGCGAGTTGAAAAAAGAGCGATAAAAGAAATGAGTAAAGAGGGAATTGAAGAAGAAAAGATTATCATAGAGAAATTTCTCGATATGCGATACCTTGGTCAATCATACGAAATAATCGTTCCACTCAGTGAAAACCCAGAAGAATCTTTCCACAAGATGCATGAAAAAAGGTATGGCTACAGGAACAGCAACAAAGCGATAGAAGTTGTTAATATAAGAATCAGAGCCACGGGTAAAATATCCAAACCGGCGTTTTCCGAACAAACGGTTCCGGTGGAAAATCTTGATGTTACAGCTATCACAGGTAGACAGGATTGTGTGTTTGATGCATTGAAAGTGACTGTACCTGTTATCGCTCGAGAGGCACTCAAATATGGGAACAGATTTTCAGGACCGGCAATCATTGTAGAATATTCTTCAACAATCGTCATTCCTCCTGAGAATGACGTATATGTTGATGCCTATGAAAATTTGATTGTGGCTATTAAAGGAGGCGCGAATGAATAAAACGTTGAATCCAATAAAACTTGAAATATTCAAAAACAGATTTACAGCTGTCGCCGAAGAAATGGGAGTAACTTTGAATCGAACGGGATTTTCTCCGAATATCAAGGAAAGAAGAGACTATTCTTGTGCTGTTTTTAATTCAGAAGGGGAAATGCTGGCTCAAGCGGCTCATATTCCTGTTCATCTGGGATCAATGCCTCTTTCGGTTAAAGCGGCTATAGATGCCGAAGAGATGGAAGAAGGGGATATGATCATCATCAATGATCCTTTTAAAGGTGGAACACATCTTCCGGATGTGACGATTGTTGCACCGGTTTTTATAGAGGAAGCGGGTGACAAACCGCTGTTCTATCTGGCAAATAGAGCGCATCATTCTGATATTGGCGGTATGAGCGCGGGATCAATGCCTCTTTCAACGTCGATATTTCAGGAAGGTATCATTATTCCTGCTTTAAAAATACTAAGAAAAGGGAAGATTGACGATTCCATAATGACACTTATTCTCAATAATGTTCGAACACCTGTCGAAAGACAGGGTGATTTTGCAGCACAGTTTATGGCCAATATGATCGGAATAAGAAGGATTTGCGAAATAGTCGACACAAATGGTGTTGAACTGACCAAACAATATTCAGATGGATTGCTGACGTACACTGAAAAAATCATGAGAAAAACTATCCATGAGATTCCAAATGGTAATTATACCTTTGAAGATTTTCTTGATTCCGATGGCATTAGCGATGAAAAAGTCAGAGTCAAAGTCGATTTGACGATAGAGGATGATGAGGCAATTTGTGATTTTAGAGGAAGTTCAAAACAGGTATCTGGAAGTATCAACGCAGTTTATGCTATCACAGTGTCCGCATGTCTTTATGTGTTCAGATGTCTTGTCAAACAAAATATACCAACAAATGCGGGGTGTTTGAGACCTGTCAATATATTGACCGAAAAAGGAAGCGTTGTCGATGCTGCGCACCCTGCAGCTGTCGCAGCCGGAAATGTGGAGACTTCTCAAAGAATTGTTGATTGTCTGCTGGGAGCATTATCGAAAGCGATTCCGGCAAAAGTCCCAGCTGCAAGTGAAGGGACGATGAACAATACTGCAATTGGTGGTGTAGATGCCATTTCAGGTAGACCATTCACCTATTATGAAACGATGGGAGGGGGAACAGGTGCTTCCATTCATTCAGACGGGGAGAATGCTATCCAATGTCATATGACAAACACCTTGAATACGCCTGTTGAGGCTATTGAATATGAATTTCCGTTTAGGATAAACCAATATGCCATCAGGAAAAACAGTGGGGGAAATGGGTATCATACGGGAGGGAACGGAATCATCAGAGAAATATTGTTGTTGAATGATGCGGAATGTACGATGCTGAGTGACAGAAGAATCGGTGTTCCTTACGGTATTTCCGGTGGACTTCCGGGAAAACCCGGTGAAAATATCCTGAAAAAAAACGGAAAAGAGATCAAACTTCCTGGAAAGTTCAATCTCTTTCTGAATAAAGGTGATATTTTAAGAATAGAAACGCCTGGTGGTGGTGGTTATGGTGAAAAAGAATAATCTTTCAATTACCTGTTGAGTATTAATCAATCAATTTGAGTGTTCTGAGTTTCTTTAAAATGACCTCTCGTTCAATAGGTTTGATCAGATACCCGTCACAACCTCTTACATAACTTTTTTGAATGTTTTTTTTGTCTCCCAGAGCTGTTATCATGATAACTTTGGGAGCTTTATTATTTCTGAGGCGTTTGACTCTTGCCAATACGTCATGGCCATCCATCTTCGGCATCATGATATCCAGGGTCACCAGATCATAAGGTGTCCCGGCGGCACTTGCTTTGATAACCATATCTAAACCATCTATCCCATTATCTATGTGATCGCATTCTCCATATTCTTCAAGAACTGCCATCAATAATTTTGTAGTTATCGGGTCATCTTCAACGATTAAACATCTCACAATTCTACCCCCTTGAAATTAATTTATCTAGCTAATTATAGCATAACATTTCCTCGTGTTAACTTTCTCTTCTTTGCATTCTGACAAATTTGGTTTTTTTATTTTAAAAATAAATTGATTCTCCTTTTCAAAACTCTAGGTCTTCCTTATTATCTTACAATATTTTTTGTGTTTTGACTAAATTAATTCGTATTATGAACATTACAGAGGATAGTGGTATACTGAATCAATCAGATTTAGATTTTGTTTAGAAATAGATTTATGATAAAATTCATTCGTAGTTCATACGATAAAATAAATTTTACAGGGTTGTCTTTTTGAAACCTTTTTTTATCGAATATATTTTTGTTATATATAGAATTTTTTTTCGTCTATATACATGTTATAATTGTTTTATAATCTATCTTATTAGTTTATAGGCTTTATGATTTTATTTGATGAAACAAATTGAACTGGAGGTGCCTGGTATGGGTAGAAGAAAAACGAAAGAACTGACTCCTGCATTAGAGGATTATTTGAAGGTAATATACGAGATTACTCAGGATGAACCTGTTGCAAGGGTTAAAGACATTGCAAATTTTCTTGATGTGAGCTTGCCGAGTGTTACAAACGCGATGAAAAGATTGAAAGAACTTGGATTTGTTAATTACGAAAAATATGGACTTATTCTTTTGAGTGATAAAGGATTAAGAAGAGCACAATCACTTGAAAGAGTACATAATGTGTTGGAAAAATTCTTTGTAGATCTTGTAGGCGTTCCTGAAGAAGCATCGAACAATCTATCATGTCGAATGGAGCATTTTTTTGATGAAGATTCCGAGCAGAGAACGGAGCAATTGATTGATCTTCTTCTTGCTGTCAAGGAAAAAGGCGAATCGGCTTGTCCAGAATTGGTAGCTTTTTTAAGAAACGAGAAATCTGAGGAGGAATAATCTTGAACACGGCATTAGTTGTAGGTGGAGCCGGATTCATCGGTTCACATGTTGTTGATGCTCTGATAATGAGAGGCTTAAATGTAGTGGTGTTTGATGATCTTTCAAGTGGTCAGAAGGAAAATATACTGAACAAGGACGTTGTGTTTGTTGAAGGTGACATAAGAGATTGTGATTTAGTCGCTCATACATTCGAAGTCCATAAACCGGATTTTGTATTCCATCTTGCGGCTCAGATCAGTGTTTCCAGATCTGTCAGAGAACCGAAATATGATGCGGATGTTAATATTCTTGGTATGATTAATCTCCTGGAAGCTTCCGTGAAAAACGGTACAAAGAAGTTTATCTTCTCATCCTCGGGAGGGGTTATGTATGGTGAAAATCCTTCCGTGTATCCAACGCCTGAAACGGAACCTGAAAGACCATTTTCGCCCTATGGAATTGCGAAAATGGCAGGTGAAAGGTATTTGCATTTTTACAAAAAGGAATACGGACTTGATTATACGATATTGCGTTATGCAAATGTATACGGACCCAGACAAAATCCTCATGGTGAAGCGGGTGTCGTTGCGATATTCACCGAAGGGATGCTGAAGGATCAACCGTTGACGATAAATGGTGATGGCAAGTATATCAGGGATTATGTTTTTGTTGAGGATGTTGCGAATGCGAATATGCTTGCAATGGACAACGGCAGAGCTATCACCTACAATATAGGGACGGGAACCGCTGTTGATGTCAATGAATTGTTTGAATTGACAAAAAAGGTCAATAGTTATGAAAAAGAGGCAGAGCATGGACCTGAAAGACCCGGAGATTTGAGAAAGAGCGTTCTCAACAGCGAACTGGCAAAAAAAGAATTAAATTGGAACCCGCATTTTACATTAGAGCAGGGATTGATTCTGACACACGAGTATTTTGAATCGAAACTCAGCTTATAAATATGGTGATTGATTGAGTAGTAATGTTCTATGGAATGCACAGAACGGAAATGAAAAACATGAACCCCTGGCACAAATACTGAGACCCAGGTCTTTGGTCGATGTCAGGGGTCAATATGACATATTACGTGAGGGATCAATTCTCAAGAAGGCAATTGAGAACGATGATCTCTTTTCCTGTATCTTTTATGGTCCTCCAGGATGCGGGAAAACAACGGTTGGAAAGATTATTGGAAACAAAACAAAGAAAAAGTTCATCAGTTTTTCGGCTGCGAAATTTCCTATGTCAAAATTGAAGCCTCTTCTTGATGATGCAACGACAAGATTTGAAAAATTCAAGGCAAGAACGATTCTCTTTGTCGATGAAATTCATCGTTTTAATAAACTTCAACAGGATGTTCTGCTTCCATATATTGAGAGTGGAGAAATTATTTTAATTGGGGCAACAACTGAAAACCCCAGTTTTGAGCTAAATCCGGCTCTTTTATCAAGGTGTAAAATATTTGTATTCAAACAACTCAGTCCTGAGGCTTTGACGAAAATACTGGAAAAATCACTTGAGCATATTAACAAAGCGAAGGTTGATCCGATAAAGCTACAGAAAGATACGATAGAATTACTCGTAGACTGGTCAAGTGGGGATGCGAGAACACTTATCAATTATATGGAAATTCTGGAGAATTATGCCAATGATAAGGAAGCAGTTACGATAGATACTAAACTGGCAGAAGAGATATTGAACCGATCTTATGTTAAATTCAGTAAAAGTGGAGAAGAGCATTTTAATTTTATCTCGGCATTTATAAAAAGTATGCGTGGTTCGGATCCTGATGCGGCAATCTATTATCTTGCCAGAATGCTTGAAGCGGGAGAAGATCCGCTTTATGTCGCACGCAGGATCGTTCGATTTGCCAGTGAAGATATTGGTCTGGCGGATCCTAATGCGATGACGGTAGCCGTTGCGGCTTTTGAAGCCTCAAAGTTTATCGGAATGCCGGAATGTTCAACGTCTTTGGCGGAAGCGGCAATATATATGGCGGTATCCCCAAAGAGCAACAGGGTATATCTGGCTTATAAAAAGGCGCGTTCGGAGGTTCAAAGACATCCGGACAAACCGATACCGCTCAAGTTAAGAAATGCAGTGACGAAGTTGATGAAAGATATGGGGTATGGGAAAGCATACAAATATGCGCATGATGAAAAAGAGGCTTTCGTGCTTGAAAGTTATCTGCCCGAAGACCTTGAAAATGTCATTTTTTACAGACCATCGCCATATGGGAAAGAGAGCAGAGTAAAAGATAAACTGGAAACTATATGGAAGAGGACGTACGAAGATAGAAAAGATGAATGAACAGAACAATGAACACCCATTGAAGAAGATTGCAGTAGAATTCCCGGACAAACCGGGCGTTTATATTTTTGAAAAAAAAGGGAAACCGGTATACATAGGAAAGGCGATCAGCCTTAAGAAGAGAATACTAAGTTATTTCCGCGAAACACTTCCTCCCGAAAAAAGTGAAAGAGAAAAGATTCTTGGAATCAGAAAAGATGCCGAAACACTTCGACATATCATCGTAGAAGATGAAAAGAATGCGCTTCTGCTTGAATCAAGACTGATATATGAATACAAACCAAAATACAATACATTTTTAAAAGATAATCGATTTTATCCCTATCTACATATCACAGATGAAGATATTCCTCGAATGTCGCTTGTTAGAAACAGGACTAAGAAAGGATTGTATTTTGGTCCGTTTACAAGTGCAAAGATGCTGAGACAGATCATGGAAATCATCTACAAGACCTATGGGATTCGGCCTTGTGATTATGATCTCAAAAAGATCAAGAAACCCTGTCTTGAATATCAGCTGGGGAGATGCAGTGCACCATGTACTGAAATCACGAAAGCGGAATATGCCGAAAAGGTGGAAAAAGTCAAAGTGTTCTTGAATGGCGATATTGAGTCGATGAAAGAAGTGATGCGGGATAGAATGATATTTCTCGCAGAAAATCAGATGTTTGAACAAGCTGCTAAAGTACGCGATTTGATTCGGGAAACAGATAGAATCTTTAAACCTCAATATATTGTACTGAAAGATATGCTGAACAGAGATTTTTTTGCTTTGGATATCCTGGAAGGAAAAGTAACGGTTATAAGAATGAAAAAAGGGGCTATTTTTGCTGCGATCACTCAGGATGTTGATGAGAATCTTTCGTTGGAAGAGTTTTTTTCTCAGTTTTATTACGGTAAAAAGAATGATATTCCGGATAAAGTCATCTGTAAGTTTATCCGGAAGAATGAAAAGAAATTCAAGGCGCTTCTGAATGTGGATTATTTTGGACCCCCAGAGACTGAACCGGAAAAAGAATTGATGAAAATGGCTCAGAAAAACCTTGAAAAAGAGCTTGAGAGTCGAAAAGTCAGTATGGAAGCGTTAAAACAGCTAAAGATCAATCTTGGTTTGAAGCGCTTGCCTAAGCGAATTGAAGGGATAGATATTGCTCATACGCAGGGGCTTTACACCGTTGCATCGGTTGTTTCCTTTCTGAATGGGAAACCCGATAAACAAAAATACAGAAAATACAGGATTACCTCTCTTGACGCACCGGATGATTTTGAATCCATGAGAATTGTTATCAGAAGACGTTTTGCCAAATATCCTTTACCTGATCTTCTCTTGATTGATGGGGGTGCCGGACAGGTAAGTGCGGTTAAAGGAGTTTTGGAAGACGAACTAAATATCAAGGATTATGATATGATAGGCTTGGCGAAGGCTGAAGAAATAATCGTGTTTCCGGACGAAAGAGGGGAGCTTAAGTTAAAACACACCAGTCCGTCGTTAAGAGTTTTGATCGCCGTAAGGGATGAGTCTCATAGATTTGCGAACACCTTTCATTCACAGCTCAGAGATAAACGTATGGGACGTTCTCTGCTGGAAAAAATTCCCGGGGTTGGTGCAAAAAGAAAAATGCAGCTCTTGAAGCGTTTTGGGAGTGTAAAGGAAATCAGGAATGCTTCAATTGAAGAGATTAAGGAAATCATCAGGAATGAAGAACTTGCCATTCAGATAAAACAGTTTCTCGAACAAAACTTATAAATGCGGAGGGGGAACATGCTGTACAATTTTGATGAAAGAATTGAAAGAAAAGGAACAAAAACCTTTAAATGGGATTTTCTCAAGGAAATTTTCGGAAACAGTGAATTGACTTCCATGTGGGTTGCCGATATGGATTTCAAAGCACCGCAACCCGTTATTGATGCTGTTGTAGAAAGAGCTGAACATGGGATATATGGCTATACAGGAAAAGAAGACAGCTTCTTTTCTTCTATCATAAACTGGATGAAGGAAAGACACGGAGTTGAAACCAAAAAAGACTGGTATGTACCGACACCTGGTGTTGTAAACGCGATTGCGGTAGTTGTTAATGCCTTTTCACAGCCTGGTGATGAAGTCATTGTTCAGACTCCGGTTTATTATCCTTTTTTCAGTGTTGTTGAAACCAACGGAAGAAAACTGATAAAAAATCCACTTAAACTTGAAGGGAAAAAATATACGATGGATCTCGAGGATTTTGAAAGCAGAATCACGCCACGAACAAGGCTTTTCATCATGTCAAATCCTCATAATCCGGTTGGCAGAGTTTGGGGGGAAGAAGAACTTAAAAAGATAGGTGAAATCTGTAAAAAACATGGGATTATAATTGTTTCAGATGAAATCCACTCGGATCTTGTGTTTAATGGTAAAAGGCATTATTCCTACCTTAATTTAGAAGCGTTTTATTCAAACGCAATTGTCTGTGTGGCGCCTAGTAAGACGTTTAATCTTGCAGGTTTTGCAACATCTACGATGATCATTCCAGATGAATGGCTCAGACAAAGGGTAGCAGATATAATGGACATGTGGCATATTAATATGTTGAATCTATTTGGTATTATTGCCTTTGAAGCCGCCTATAAACATGGTGGTGAATGGTATGAACAGTTAAAGGACTACATATGGGGTAATTATGAATTTATGGTGGAATACATTCGGACCAATATCCCGCAGTTAGAAGTGTTTCCTTTGGAAGGGACTTATCTTGTATGGGTTGATTTTAGAAAACTCGGTCTTTCACATGAAAAAATCAACGATATCTGTTTAAAAGGGGCTAAACTTGCTCTTGATGAAGGCATGATGTTTGGAGAAGAAGGGCGAGGATTCCAGCGTTTTAACATTGCTTGCCCCCGATCAATATTAAAAGAGGCACTTGAAAAACTTGAAGTGGAAATAAAGAAGGTCGTGTAATAAAATCGAATTGCAGAGCGTCAACTTATATGAATGTGACAATAAAAATAAACGGAGGGAATAAAAAATGATAGAAAAAAGAATGCAAGATGAAATTAACAAACAGATAAATGAGGAATTGTTCTCAGCATACCTTTATCAGTCGATGTCAGCATATTTTGAGGATCTAAATCTCAAGGGATTTGCAGCCTGGTTTACGTTTCAATCTAAAGAAGAAATGATGCATGCGAATAAATTCTACAATTTTCTCGTCGAGAGAGGTGGGAGGATTGAGTTGGAAGCGATAGAAAAGCCTCAGAAAGAATGGGATTCTCCTCTTGCTGCTTTCGAAGCAGCTTATGAACATGAGAAACACATAACATCAAGGATTAATGAGATGATTGATGTTGCTGAGGAAATAAAAGACAGGCCTTCGATATCAATGTTGCAATGGTTCATTGATGAGCAGGTTGAAGAGGAAGCAAGTGTAGACGAGTACGTTCAGCTCTTGAAAATGATTGGAAATGAGAATAAAGGAATTTTCATGATAGATAGAGAGCTCGCCAGAAGAGGAACAGCACCATCTGGTGGAGCTGAATGAACGTCTGACATAAAACAAGTTGGTTAATGTCACTGCCAAACAGTAATACTGTAAAAGGCAACACAGTATCAGATTACCGGAGTAAAACCGTAGTAGGAAACATAGAATCACCGAATAAGGCGTTGAGAAATACTGCGACAGGTTTTAAAGTAACAGGAAACATGCTCTATTAAGTAAAGGAACAAGCGGTATAGCAACTGGATTTAAAGAGACAATCATGAAAGATGTACTTTGAAACAGGGAAGTAGATTTTAGGTAAGATGATACTGAAGCATTAAGGCGACATGCGATGATTCATTTGGCAGTCATAAAGACGGGGTGTTTTTCCCCGTCTTTTTTTATGCTTACACGTTATAAGGTCGATCGCTAATCGGTGGAAGAACTGCAAAGAAATCTCTTTTGAATTAACCATTAGATAAAATTCGGATTATGAAAAAAACTTGTACTGTGATATAATTAACATTGTAACAAATTTAAATTTCGTATACTTTTATTCATAGCAGGCAATTGCTTATAGTTTAAAAAGAAAGAAAATCTAAATATTATAAACAATTACAAGAGAAATCATTGGGGGTGTGTGTGTTGTCAATTTCTAAAAAGATAATCTTCAGTTTTTCAGCGGTCATCGTTTTTCTTCTTCTTCTCTTATTGTTATCTTATAATTCTTCTTCACAGATAGAAAAAGAGGGGGCGAATATCAAAGAACAGGTTGGATTTGCCAAAGAGGAGCATATTAAAGCGAAAGAAGTGCAAATGTTCTCGGATAAGATTAACAACATGGTTCAAACGATTCTTAAGTTGGGCTATATTAGCGATCCGGAGATCATTGAAAGTAATTATGAACACTTTCAGACTCAATTGAGAGAAAATATTCAATTGTCACAAGAGATGCAGGTTGGAGCCGTTCTGCAAGAAATCTATGATGAAATGGCTTTGCAGGTTGAAAATATCTATTATTATAAATTGGATGAGATTGACTACAAGAAACAATCATATGAATTAAATAACACGATACAAGAACTTGAGACTGAAATAGATTCATTAGCAGGTGATCGGAAAAAGGCATTAAAGGTCTATAAGTGGAAGGTTGATGATTTTAAGAAAGAATTTCAGGTTCAAAAGGAAAACGCCTACACCTTAACGGAACTTAAAGATGAAAGTAAAGCGAATTTAGAAGAGAGTTTTCTAAATAAAGGCGGACTAAGAGATATGACGGTCATGGAAATAGAACAGATCTGGACAGCTGAATTTCTTGGGAAAAATGTTCCTTTAGAGAATTTCACGGAATTGAGGTTGTTGCTGAGTGCCTTGTCTGTAACACCCGACAAAGCGGATAAAATAAAGGAAGAAATGGAAGAGAGAAAACAGATGATTCTGGATAGTGTTTTGGTTCCCGACAAACCCGGTTTTATCAAATCTGTTTACGGGTTCGATCTGTTTGACCCGCTCACTGCCGTTTTAATAGAGCTGACACTAAATGAGTATTTAAATAAAACAGATGCGTTCATAGCTTTGATAAAACAGCAGGAGGAAATGACTGCCGAAATAGAAAAGATTGAGAAAGATGAGGCCTTTATCTTATCAAATATAGATCAGGCGGGTATACTTTCCCTTGAAATTATTAACAATGGCGTCAGCAATTCAGTGAAGAAGATAAAAGAAACGATTCTTCAACTGAATGAAATGCAGGGTCAGAAACTTAATGAAAGCCTTGAGAATGCCGTCGAGAAAAGTGATAATAGTATATATGTTATCAAAAGAAGCAACAATATAACCTTTATACTCGTTATTGTCGTTATTGTATTCAGTTTAATAGATGTATTCCTGATCGTCTATACCTTAAAGAAATCAATGAAAGCACTGATCATGAAAACTGAAAAAATCAAACAACTTGATTTGACGGTTGAATTCAGTGAAAAGATTAAAAATGACGAAATCGGAATGATGGAAAATACATTGAAAGATATTGTTTTTGAGGTTAAAAATACGTTGATTGAAGTTCATGAGGCCATGTCAAGTGTTCAGGAATCTGCAGAAGAAATTGCAAATATTTCACGAGATTCAGCCAGCATTTCTGAAGAATTAAAAACAATATCTGAAAGTACTGATAATAATGTGCAAGATACTTCTGCCGCCATTGAAGAAGTGAGTTCCGGGATAGAAGAGGTGGCTGCCTCATCAAGGAATGTTTCAGATATCGCCGGTTCCGTTTACAATAAAACGAATGAGACAACAAAATCAGCAAAAACAGGTCAGCATGATTTAAACAGAGTAGCTGAAATCGTAAAAGATGCGGAAATCAAGGCGAAAGAAACGACTGAGAATGTATTTGAATTGCAGGAAAAGGCAAAAAAAGTAGGAGAGATTATACAAACGATTTCCAGTATCTCGGAACAAACGAATCTTCTCGCGTTAAATGCAGCTATTGAAGCTGCAAGGGCGGGTGAGGCCGGAAAAGGCTTTGCAGTAGTCGCAGATGAGATCAGAAAACTTGCTGAAGAAACTAAAAATGCTACGAATGATATTGAACTTATGCTGAAAGATATCGAAAATAGCGTCAAGTCAGTGAACACCGCTTCTGATGAAACACTTGACATCGTCAACAACATGAATGAAGTTTCTGAAAAAGCTCTTTCGCAATTTGCAGCGATTTCGGAAAATCTCGTGGATGTCATTTCCTCCGTTGAAAATCTGAGTAGTACATCGGAAGAACAGAGTGCTGCATCAGATGAAATCGCAAATGCCATGGATCAGTCAGCTCAATCAATGGTAAATGCTTCTGCGCAGGTTGAATCAATGGTTGAACAGGTAGACCGGCAATCGGAATCTGTGGAAATATTGAATCATTCATCGGAAAAATTATCTGAACTGGCGGAGAAACTTTCGTTTGAAATCAACAAATTTAAAATTTAAAAGATACAAGGGGAAAAGGGAGCAATGGTAACATTTGGGCAGGTCGAAAGACCTGCTTTTTTGATACGCGTATAACTTTCTTATATGTTATAATTAACGATAGGATTTAAAACAAAATTAGATGGCGTATTCTGGAAAAATATCCTACTAAAAGTGTCAGGGGAGTGATTGTTTGTGAGAAAGATGATGAAAAAAATTTGTTTTGTATTGATGATTGGGGTCTTGGTAACAGGGTGTACAATCGTTCGAGATGATAGTTTGGGTTTCAGTGTAAGGATGACGGCTGAACAAATCAGTCAGGGATCATTTACAGGTGGAAGATTGATCTATTCAGCGACTGATTTGAATCAACTCACTGAAGGGGTCTTGATTCCTGTTCTTGATCAATTACAGGGCTTCGTTCCGGTGGATGGAGGAGAATATGAATTTAAAACGATTGAAGAGCGTTATGGTTATTATTATGTTGTAGAAGCGACACCTGACAAGCTGATCCTTGACTATCTTTTGTATAACGAGAATGGGCAAATAATCACACATGAAGAGGGAATTGAGGTTTTTGAAGACGAAATCCACAATAGACAAGGACATCTTCTTAATGTAGAAGCGATCCATGAAAATCACTATGGTCTAGCATTTATAAAATATGATAATATGAGTGAAAATGTTCCGAGAAGCCTTCAGAATGTGAGCTTGTTGAGTTTTCCGATGGAAATTCCTTCAGAAAATGAGCAGATGACGATCGACATTGACAAGCGCTATCGAACCGTTCTCTTCAGATTACAGAAGTCAGGAACCCAACCTTATGCGTATGAATCAGGAATTATTTCAGCACATCATAGCGAACCCGCTCTCGTAATCGACAGTGTTTATTATGATCAGACAGATTCAGATAGAGAGCTGATCAGTATCAACGACCCTGATCTACCGGAAATTGAAGTTGGTGATTATATACTGGACAGTTCGACTTCTACGGCAAGAAAGGTAACGGGAATATCCGCTGTCAATGGTTCAAGTGAATCAAAGACGTATGAAACAGATATCATTCATCTTCAGGAAGCTGTAGGAGCGTTGAGGATTCAGTTAGAAGGGGATTTGGCAGAAATGATTCAGCGTTATGGGACAAAGGCAGCAAAAGAAAAATTAAACGCTTTTGTTTCAAGAGGGAATTACAATATTTTTGACAGTCAGGCAACGGCTTCTCTATGGAAAGGCGAGGATACCGTCCAATTAGAAATTGGGTATGACATTCATCTCGGTGTGAATGTTAATTTGAAGGCAAATGTTTCCTGGCATGAAGTCTCGGGAAAAGGTGGGTTTGCGGTTGAATCAAAAAACGGTTTCAATTTTTTCTTTGATTTGCAGGGACATGCTTCAGATACCGAGAAGAAAGGTACTTTTTTTACCATCCCGATTGACATCGATATCGAAAAGTTTAAACTTGGTGTTGAATTAAATATTATAGCAGATTACGAATCGGAAGAATCAACTCCGGCTTCTTTAGATTATATAATGAGTCTGAATACGGGACAATGTGATTTTGGTGTTGATTTTGATATAGGGGCTAAATTAGCTTTTAAATTGGGATTTATTCCATATGCAAAGACCTGGCATCATTGTAATGCGACCAAGAAAGGATTTAATAAGGGGTCTGCTTTCCTGGATGAACCACATTTGAAACAACTTCAGGATAATTCCGTCAACATAGGAATCAATGCTGTTTTTGATTTTGATATCTTCAAAGCCCTTATTTTTGGTCTTGATGCGAATACCGGATTCAACATAAAGATTAATAAAAAGGATTTACAGGATTATGACTGGTGGGCTGATATTGGTGTATACGGGTCACTGGAACATCTTAAATTCGGGATTGGTATTCCTTTTTCCAATATAGGCCATACTTGGGATTTTGGTACAATATGGACATTAGATCCCGAATCGGAAGAAGGACATATCACTTCCATCCCGCTAGACGATATCATGGACCCTTGATTTTATGGTGTCATAATGTTTATCCATCATATTGAAACGATTAAAAATATTACAAAGAAACTTGAAAATCGGCAAGATATTTTAGCAGTTATCTTATGTGGTTCTATTGCACATGGTTTTGAGACTGAACGGTCTGATGTTGATTTGATGATTGTTATTTCTGACGATTCCTACAGACAACGATTGAAGACAGGTGAGCTACATTATTTTGAAACAGACGCCTGTACTTATGAAACGGGGTACATCGACGGGAAGTATATCAGTCTTGAATTTATCCGTCAAGTTGCCGAGAGGGGAAGTGAACCTGCAAGATTTGCATTTGAAGGAGCACGTCCAACCTACTCGCAAATTGAAAATATTCATGAGTTGATACAAAAAGTCGTAAGATATCCGGTTGAAAGAAAATCTGAGAATATTATGCGCTTTTACGCTCAATTTGAGGCGTGGAAATGGTATTGTGATGAAGCATTAAAACAGCGCAATGCCTATCTTTTAACCCGCTCGGTATCAAATTTAATCCTTTTTTCCGGTAGGTTGATTCTGGCCTTTAATGAAACACTGTATCCGTATCACAAATGGTTTCTTAAAGTTCTTGAGGGTGTTGAACAAAAGCCCGATGGGATTATGGCGCATATTCAAAAGTTACTGAACGCCCCAACAGATGAGACTGTTTCTGTTTTATATCATTCCATCAGAGATTTTACGAAATGGGATAGTTCTAATCTGGATTGGCCAGCTATATTTATGAAAGACAGCGAATTAAACTGGTTATCCGGTGATGTTTCTGTTGCCGATCTTTGATGAAATGTTTTCTTTTAGTCAGTGAAGCGCACCCCAGAAGAGCGTTCTTTTTTCGACAACCATTTTTTGGGAGAAGATTTAAAGGAAAGTTGATAAGGCTTTTGTCCGTCAGATGAATATTCCTGATATGGTTCTTAAGCTTCAAAAAAGTTTTAATGATGCAGTGCTTAAGGGTTACACAGTGTGTTGTATCAAATGTCAAGGGGATTTTGTTTTGGATACATAATCGTGCAGGCTGTTTAATTTGTTCAGAAAACTATTGGATGAATAGGCCGGAAGGTTTTCGGTTGTTACGGTTATATCTTTTAGCATCAGATATTTTTCTATATTCTTTCTGTTTAGCGTTTCTCTTTATGATAAAGTAAAAAAGCTCTCTTTAAGAGAGCTTTATAATATCTTCTGTTTAGATTGCTTCAAGAGCCATCTTGATCATATCAAGGAAAGTATTCTGTCTTTCTTCGGAAGAGGTTACTTCCTGAGTGACAAGTGAATCACTGACCGTCAACAGTGTCAATGCCTGAACTCTTTTCTGAGCTGCAATCGTGTAGAGAGCAGCTGTTTCCATTTCTACAGCAAGTATATTGTACTCAACGAGTTTTTCCGTTTCTTTTGGATCTACGCCGTAGAATGCATCACTTGTGTATATTCCGCCCACATGTACATCCGCTTCTATTTTTTTTATCTGATTATATGCCGCGTTTAAGAGTTCAAAGTCTGCTGTTGGCGCGTAATCTAAGTTGTTTCCGAAGATTCTTCTGTTCATATTGGAGTTATTTGAAGCACTCATGGCTATGACGACATCTCGTATTTTTACCTGGGGTTGCATTGCACCGCATGTCCCAATTCTGATTAGCTTCTTTACACCAAATTCATCGATTAATTCGTTGATGTAAATGGATGCCGAAGGCATTCCCATGCCTGTACCCTGTACGGAAACTTTTTTTCCGTTATATGTTCCCGTGTAGCCGTACATACCTCTGACTTCGTTGTAGCAGACGACGTCTTTAAGAAAAGTGTCTGCGATAAATTTTGCCCTGAGAGGGTCTCCCGGTAGTAAAACTCTTTCTGCAATATCTCCCGGATTTGCACCGATATGTATACTCACTTTATCTACCTCCTGAATTTAACTGGTCAGCTTTAAGCTGTTCGTTTTAAAGTGTTTTCTGCAATATTCTATCATACTCAAAAAACTGTCAAGAAAAAATAATCTAACGACAATATACGATTTCTAAAAACGCCATCCTCTTGGAACGGATTTTTAGAAAATGATAAAATGGGTTAATAATCGCTGGATATGAAAGGGGAGAGTTGTGATGAGTACTAAGAATAAAATTCTGATTTCTATTGTACTTTTATTTATCTTGATTTTAAGCGGGTGTACAAAGATTGTCCCGGAATTCTTTGTATCTCTCGGGGTAAACAAGGCTGAAGGTGGGGATGTTCGATTTGAAAGTGGTGTCTGGGCGAATCAAGTGACTAAAATGGTATACAAAGGAACGGATATTAAAGTATTCGCAGTAGCGGAAACCGGATACGAATTCAACGGATGGTATGAAAATGGAACGCGTATCAGTACGGAGAATCCTTTTGAACTGGAGGTAAATTCGCTTAGGAATTTATATGCAACTTTCAGACATATAAATGGCATAGCTTCACCTGAAACCATAACGATCAACGAGGGGGCCTTTCAGATGGGCGATGAATTTGATACGGGAAGTATTGATGAAAAACCTTTACACAATGTCACGTTTACGCAAAAAATACTTATGGGAAGATATGAGATAAATAATGAAGAATTTACTGCTTTTATGAATGATACCGGGGTAGAATTGAATGGTGTCTATGGTGAATTGAATGGGAAAAGGATTCTTTATACGACATCAAATGTCTATTCCGGGATAGGCTACAATGGAAATTCATGGTATGTAAAAACAGAATATAACGGAATCCCTCTAAACTATAGACAGATGCCGGTTGTGTATGTGACCTGGATTGGTGCTGTTGAATACTGTAATTGGCTGAGTGAAGAGAATGGCATGGAAAAGGCTTACGTATGGGATACAGCTGTTGAAACCTATCAATTAAGAAATTATCCTGTGAATGAAGGTTACAGACTACCAACTGAGGCTGAATGGGAATATGCTGCTAGAGGCGGTGAAAATTTGCAATGGGCAGGTGTTTCCAACGATCTGCAACTTGTAAACTATGCCTGGTATTATACAAACAGTGACATTGGAGATGGCAGCGGAAGACATGTTCAAGTTGTTGGACAAAAATTGGCGAATGGCTACAATATCAAGGATATGTCCGGAAATGCCAGTGAATGGTGTTCGGATAACTGGTATCTATATACGAATAATTCAAGAACTGATCCTTATTTTCAGGGAGCCGGGACAGTAGATACACATTCACATGTGATTCGCGGTGGAAGCTTTGCGAATGATTTTTCGGCTTGCCGTATAGCCGATCGGTTTAACGGTAGTGATCTGGGGAACTACTTTGATTACGTTGGTTTCAGAGTAGCACGACACCCATAAAGGAACTGTCTTATGACAGTTCCTTTATGGGTGATAGGCATCAATAATCGATTGGTGGATATGCGAAACTTCATTATGTTTTCTTAAATAAAAAACAGGCCTTATGACGTCAGAATTACAAAGAAACGTATTTTTTAGTTCGTTAACCTTTTATAAGCAAAATCGTTGCCGAGTTCGCAGGCATTGATCAATTTTTTGTTATTTGTTAGTTCCAGCATTCCTGAAATAAAACCTGCGTTAAACGCATCACCGGCGCCTACAGTGTTTGTACAGTCCGGGATTATCTTTGCCTTAACACCAATGAAATTATCATCTGTTAAAATCGTGGCACCGTACATCCCATCCTTTATGATAATGCTTGTTTGTAAGGTATGAAGATATTCTTCAAATTCGCGATGCGTTTTCATCAGATTATATTCTTCCCGATTTGGTAAAAAGTAATCGGTGTACGGCAGTACATCCAATATTTCTCTGAAGTTGTGGATAACGGTGTTAGTCCCGGGATCTATTGATACCGGGATATGTAACTGTTTTGCCTTTTTTACAACTTCAAGTGTGATCTCGTATTCCCGTTTTTCTGTCAGAAGATACCCGGAGATATGCAGCCATTGAATCTCGTTGAGAAAATCATCGTAAATATCACCCATTTCTGGAAGCGGCTTTTTTGAACGAGAAGAGAGCATCGTTCGCTTCCCTTCTGAAGTCAAAAGGATATAGATTTTCCCGGTATTCGTGTCAATTTGCCTTATATATTTCTGATTCAATTTCAGTGGTGAAAGTTGTGAAGCGATCATTATTCCCTCTTTATCATAGCCGAAAGAGGAGATAAGAAGAGGTTCTGACTGAGTGCAAATCATTTCACTTGCGGTGTTAAATGCGGAACCTCCGATTGAAAATTTTTCAGAAAGCAGTTTTACCTCACTATCCTCTTTTGGAAAAGTATTGAGCCTTAACAGGATATCTAAAATGATATCACCCATAATTCCGACTTTCATATTTCTTCCTCCTTTTATAATTGGAAGTCTGTATATCCCTTTAAATGACTTTTGTAGAAAATTAAATGATTTCCATAATCCTCTTTATTATAGCATGGGGTCAAGAGGCTTCGCCTTTCTCATTAAAAGATGCAGATTATTAAGAATAATAACTTTTTTATATTATTACATTCGATGATATAATCGAGCGTGTACAAAGTTTTTCATGAGGGGGAAAATGCACTATCTTTCAGGGTGTTTTGTTACGGTTGTTAAGAGAAATAGTTCCATTATATAAAAAAAACTACGGGAGGAAAAAAGATGACAAAAAAAGAGTTCTGGGAATTTATACAGGAGAATGAAGTTCTTTATGTTGACCTTAAAGTTGTAGATTTTGTCGGTGGATGGAAGCACGTTACACTTCCAATCGAAACAATAACAGACAAATTGCTCGATGATGGTGTGGGCTTTGATGCTTCTAATTTTGGTTATGCTGTTGTTGAAAAAAGTGATATGGTAATGGTTCCTGATCTTGATACGATTATGATGGATGGTTTTGGAGAATATCCGACGGCATCAATGATTTGTGATGTTTATGAGGCTCTTTCAGGAGAACGCTTCAATCAGGATCCAAGAGGCATACTGGCAAAAGTTGTAGAAAAGGTTCAGGAAGAAGGGATTGCCGATGAAATTCTCTTCGGACCGGAATACGAATTTCATGTACTTGATGAAGTGGCAAATGAAGTGAAACCGAACAGTATCATGCTCAGATTGGATAGTGTTGAAGGATTCTGGAATTCAGGAGAAACGGGAGAATACTGTATCGGACAGAAGAGAGGGTATCACAGAACGGCTCCGTTCGATAAATTCTTTGTTCTCAGAAATGAAATCGTGAATGAACTGGTGGGTCTCGGTATTGAGGTTAAATATCATCATCATGAAGTGGGAACAGCTCAGCTTGAAATAGAAACAAACTTTATGGATGCCAGAAAAGCTGCGGATGCAACGCTTCTGGTAAAATACATTATCAGAAACATTGCTCTTGAACACGGTTTTCTCGTCACCTTCCTGCCAAAACCGATTTATAATGAAGCGGGAAATGGTATGCATGTTCATCAGTTTATGCGAAAAGAAGGGAAGAATGTCTTTGCAGGTGACAAAGTCTACAACCTGAGTGAACTGGCGCTTAACTATACAGCCGGAATACTTAAGCATTCAAGGGCGTTGCTTGGTTTCTCCAATCCGACAACAAATTCCTACAGAAGACTTGTTCCCGGTTTTGAGGCACCAACAAACGCTGTATTTGCTCTTTCAAATCGAACATCTGCCATCAGAATACCCGGGTATGTAAAAGAAGATGCAAAAAGAAGAATTGAATTCAGAACGATAGATGCCACCTGTAATCCGTATCTCGCATTTGCAGCTATGATAATGGCAGGTGTGGATGGTATTATGAACAAGATTGATCCGACAGCTGAAGGGTATGGTCCTTTTGAAGGCGATCTCAGCAAATCCATTCAGCATCCTCTGCCAAAGAATCTTGAAGAAGCGGCTATCGCTCTCAGAGAAGATCATGACTTCTTGAGAAGATGGGATATATTCCCTGAGGAAATGATTGAAAAATGGGTAAGTATGAAGATTGAAGAGCATAGAAAAGTCTCTGCCGTCACACATCCAATCGAATATCAGATGTATTTCGATCTTTAATAACTTGAAATAGTTTTATTGATATAAAAAGGCAGATCTTGGAATCTGCCTTTTTATCTTCCTTCGAAGCTCACAAGCTCAACATTTTTCTCCTTGTTGAAATTTTCAAACCCACTCTTTGAAAAAAGATGATAATGAATTTCTTTAAACTCTGTTTTGAGATCTTTCAATAATGCATCGGTTTTTAATTTTAACTTGTTTAATACCCTAAAATCAACTTTTTTTGAGGTCCACTTGCATTCACAGATATGAAGAACCCGGTCTTTGACGGCAACAATATCGATTTCTTTATCTTTGTCCCACCATCTTCCCATCGTATCCGGTTTAAGCGAGCGCCACAGATAGTCTTTGCAAACTTCTTCAAACGTATAGGAACAAAATTCAGAGAAAGTCTCATTGATCTTCTCCATGAGTAGAGCGGCTGATTCACGATAAATCAGCTCTTTGTTAGGAGAAATATATTTGAAATAAAATCGCAGATAATGATCCCCTATGCTGTAAAGAGATTTTTTTCTCGGAGTTCTGATAGAAAAAGGCCGTTCTTTTTTTAACAGATTCAAATCGATAAGTTTTCTTAAATAGGTACCGAGTCCATTATAATTGATACCTGTGAGTGTAGCGATTTCATTCGGTGTTGTTCTTCCCGAAGCAACAACTCGAAGGATGTCAAAATAAAGTGAAGCGTCTCTGGAAAATTCTTCCATTGTAATAAAAGCCCCTTCTTCAACTAGAAACTCTCCCGGTGAAAGACATTTTTCGATTGCCCCTTCTTCAAATGAAGCATAATCTGAAAATTCTTTAAGATATATTGGAATACCACCTGTTGCAGAAAATATCTTTATTTTTTCTGTTAAAAGTGTATCTTTTAAAAAAAGTGATGAATCATAGAAATCCATCGGTTCAATTTTATATTGCCCTGTCCGTCTGCCATACAAGGGGCTATTTTGAGAGAGTGCGATTTTTTCTATCATCCCCGCATATGATCCACAAAGGACGACCATCAGATTCAAGTTTTTAAATTCTCTATCCCACCATTTCTGGAGAATTGAAAGGAAAGATTTATCGTTCAGTGAGATGTATTGAAACTCATCGATGACGATAACCGGTTTGGTATTTTGTCGTTTGACGTAATGGAGTAAAAAGCTGAAGAAGTCATCCCATTCGCTGATTCTTATATTTTTTGGTAATCCAATGGATGATTTGATTTCATTAAGAAATGTATTCATCAAATTAACCGGTGTTGAAAGATCTGCTGTCAGAAAAAGTGAGTTTTGCAGGACATTTGACAACAGAAAAGTTTTTCCGACTCTTCTTCTGCCATATATAACGATTAATTCAGCCTTATCAGATCCCCTTTTTTTTTCAAGATATTTTTTTTCGGATATTCTGTTGATCATTTTCATGGAAACACCTCTCTGAGCACTAAAGATGTATTTACTAAAGATATCTTTAGTAAATACATCTTTAGTATACCATGATATTTGTGATTCATCAAAAAAACTTGAATAGTTTTGGTTTTTAGGCTAAAATAGTACAACAGAAAAAAAGAGGTGAAAATGATGAGAGAAAAATGGTTTGAAATTCCGGGAGAGATAGAAAAGGCGTTGAAAGACAATAAACCGGTTGTTGCGCTTGAATCCACTTTGATTGCACAGGGGCTTCCTTATCCGAAGAATATTGAAGTTGCACTGGCTATGGAAGAAAAAGTCAGAGAAGCCGGGGCTATTCCGGCAACGATCGGTGTTATCAACGGTGTACTCAAAGTTGGACTCACAAGAGACGATGTTGAATACCTTGGAAACGGGAAAAATGAAGTCATAAAAGTTGGTGAAGGAGAATTACCATTTGCGATTGGTTCAGGGAAGAATGCTTCAACAACGGTCAGTGGAACGGCATGGGTGGCTGATAAATTTAATATAAAAGTTTTCGCAACAGGCGGAACCGGTGGTGTTCATAAAGGTGTATCCGAAACATTCGATATCTCACAGGATCTCTTTACGATGAGTAAGACACCGATTGTTATCGTCAGTTCGGGGGCAAAATCTATCCTGGATCTTCATAAAACAGCGGAACAGCTTGAATCTTACGGGATCATGGTGCTTGGATACGGGACGGATACCTTCCCGGCTTTCTATTCAAGGAATTCCGATATAAAATTAAATTACAGGGTAGACTCCGCTCAGGAAGTCGCCAAAGTTTACGATGCTAAAATGACCATGAAGAGTAATCAAACGATACTCGTTGCGAATCCGGTTCCTGCGGATGAAGAGCTTCCGGCATCGGAGATAGACGCTATCATTGAGGCGTCAACAAATGAAGCTGCTGAAAGAGGGATAGGCGGAAAAGAACTTACCCCATTCCTGTTGGCGAACATTGCCGAAAGAAGTGAGGGCAGAAGTATGAAGGCCAATATCGCTTTATTGCTTAACAATGCCAGAACTGCAGGGGACATTGCTGTAGAGATTGCAACGGAAATAAACTCAAATTGTAAAGGCTGCATTGGCTTTCACGAGAAAGGATAAATGAGTTGAATTGCATATTTTGTCATATTTATGAGAATGAAAAAGACAAAATCATATATGAAAATGATCTGTTCTTCGTGATTTACGATAAATATCCCTTGAATGAGGGGCATGCACTTGTTATCCCAAAAAGACATTTTGCAGATTTTTACGATATGACAGAAGCAGAATGGCAAAGTTCACGGGATGTCATTCTCAAGACGAAAGAATACATGGAAAAGAAGTATGCACCTTCAGCCTATAATATTGGGGTCAATGTCGGATCAGATGCCGGACAAAGTGTTTTCCACGCACATATTCACATTATCCCCCGGTATTCCGGTGATATAGAAAATCCGGGACCGCAACAGAAGAAAGTCAATATGCCGCTCTTTGAATTTATGCGGGATAATGACCTCTTTAAGAAAATCATCTATTCTCAGCTAGTGAACCGGAAACTGGAACAGGTGATCGAAAAGAGCCATAAAAATTCACTTGAAGAGATAAAGGGTGATAAGGTATACCTTGAACAGTTGAAGAAAGAGTTAAAACAGGCAGTCGATGATCTGTGTGATGAGAACGACTGTCAGGCGTATGACAGAATTATTGAGGTAATTGAGCTAATTTCCATTGTGAATGGATGAAGGGGGTTAATGGTATACTAAATATATCCTGCCAATTGAAGTGAGGTGATAAATGTGAGTGATATGAGACATTATATTGGTACCTATCAATACTTGGGAGAATTCAAAACAAATGAAAATGGTACCAGTGAGCTCAATGTCCAGGAATTTACCTATTATGGCAGACATTATAAACCGAGCACTCCTCTGAAATTTGTTGTACATCCAGAGGAAGAGGGGTATATTTTGATTGCATGTGAGAAGCTTGATATCAGAATCCTTGGTGTTGGACTGGAGGAAGCGCTTGGAAATGCAATTATGGCTGCTGCACTTCTATATAATGATCTGGTGTTTACAGCTATCACCCTGGATGGCAAAACTGAAGAATTCCGGGATAAAGTTCTCGATGATTGGAAGGTGTTTGACGTTGACAGCAAGGCACAGTAAAATGATTGCGAAGGCTCTTTTACGCAATGGTTTTATTGAGCATCCAAGTCATCACAAACAGTATACCTATTACACTCTTGCCGGGAAAAAGACAAAAATAAATACATACATTAGCCATGGGAATAAAGACTATGGCGATTATCTACTGAAAGAAGTTGCCAGACAGATAAAACTTACAAAGAAAGACCTTCTCAGATTTATTGATGGTGATATGACCCGGGAGGAATATGAGGGTATTCTTCGGATTAAAGGGATTATTGAATAAATTTAATTAGGAAATGTTTTCATTGTGAATAGTAATAGACAAAAGGACGGAAGGAATTCCGTCCTTTTGCTTTCCTCATTGGAAGATAATCAATTTCTTGTTGAGCCATAAGCCCCTCTTATTAAATAATTTAAACTCCTATTGGAAAATAAACGATTAATAATATCATCCGTAAATAAGTATATCAAGGGGAAGAATGTAAATTCTCTATATGGTAATAAGAACCATATTTAATAAGAGATGTATATAATATATATTAAAATTTGACAGATAACACAAATAAGATTATACTGTAAATAATAGGATTATAATATACTGTTTTAAATAAATAAAAGGAGGGATATATGAGAATAAAGATAATGTTGGGTAGCGATGATTCTGAAAAACAATTATTGTTAAATAAAAATATTAAACCAGTTGGCATTTCTTTTTTGAAAACGATTTATAGCAAGAGTCCTGTATTTAATAATTTGTATAACTCCGATAAAAAAAGAATGCCTTTTTGTTCGGCACTCTATCTTGGGAAAAATATGAAGATAGCGGAAGACTATATTATAACTGATTCACCAATAACTTTCTTTTTTTCAACGGGAAGATTTGATATCTATTCATATTTTATCAATGGATGTATGGATTTTATGAATGAAGGAAAGATGATTTTACTGAAAAATAATCAGCGACTGAAAATCACCAAGATAGAACCATTACCTTCCAAAACTATTGGAAAAAAGATTACAATAAAAACTATGAGTCCGTTTGTTCTTCAAAATCCCAAAGTTGACAGAAAAGATTTCAAAAACTTTTATGTAACTGCTGAACATGACAGCTTTGAGAGTGTTTTAAATGAAGTAACCGAAAAACGTATGGCATATCTTGGAATAAAAGGGTTTAGCCCAATCAAAATCAAAACAAATAAATCAAAAATAGATCAAATTCCTCATTACAAGGGATATGTCCGGGCTACAAGAGGTGAGTTTGAACTTGTATCATCCATTAAGACACTTCAGTTTTTATATGATTATGGAATAGGAACGAGAACAGGTCAGTTGTTCGGCATGTTCAGAATACTGTAAAGGAGGTGGAAGATGAAAGAATTTATAACACTTTATCCCAATGATGAGATTTACAATATTTCTGTTGATGGGTTTATAAGATGTCTTGTGGAAATGTATGGCTATGAAGAAATATTCCAATGGCTGGATGATGATGGAACTTTAAATATTCCAATTGACTTTATAGACAGAATATTTGAAGTGGAAAAAAATAAATCAGCAGAAGAAATTGAGAAAGTTGAGATTTGGGAACTAACAAAAGCATATACAGAATTGACAAGAGAGATGTTGAGAGATCCAAAACCCAATCCAGAAGATATATTGAGATCTTTATTCGCATCAAACAAAACAAAATATCCAAATGTTTTTGCCTCAAAAGAACAACGTGATGGTAAGCGAATTATCTATTATTTTCAGAAATACTTTGATATGTGGGGAGAACAAAAACCAGTAAAGGGGTTAAATTGTGCTTTTTGTGGTGAAAAATTCATACCATCAGATATTATTTCGAAAAATTCAATCAGTACTTCAAATGCTCCAGATGTGGGATCTTTACATGGAAGCTTTCCAAATACCTTTTGGAATGGTGATCCTCAGACTTATTTATGTCCAAAATGTGAAAGTTTGTTTTTGTTTCAGCATTTGTCTTCCTTTGAAAAGAACAAATTTTTTATCAACACCAATTCATTCAAGTTGAATTTTATCTTGAATCTGACTTTGAAAGAATACTCAAAGTTGGATATCTCTTCCGCACTCGAAAAGGCTTTGATCAATATGAAGACAATCGGTATCTGGTCCTTATCCAACATAGAAATCATTCAGAGGGATTATAAAAGAGGTTTTATCAGAAAAACATTTTCAAAAAGATTGGCGGAAGCCATTATTAAACCTTTCGTGTTAAACAGTTTGAAGAGGCTTTCAAAACATAAAAGTGTTGGGATGTATTCGCTGGAATCTCCAATTGACATCGTCGTTGAAGGGAATTACGAAGGATTATTGTATAACGCATATAAATGTATCAGAGCGGATGAAAACTTTGGGAGAAATTTGGTTTTAAGTTATTCAGCCCTTTATTCAGAGCTCTCAGGAGGTGGAAATACAATGAGTACAGATTTAAAGACAATTAGACATGAAACACAGCGACTTTCTCCTTCATTACAGGACAGTATATTTAAGATGAGATTCAAACTCATAGAGCAGATAAGAGTTGGGAATAAAGATGCTGTGTTTGGCATTATTACAAGAATATTTGTCAGTTACAGTGAGAGATTACCATTTTTTATCATTGACATATTTGAAGATGACGTCAATTTCAAATCGTACATGTACACCCTCATTGGCAGTGTAAGAGAAAAGGGAGGAAAAGAATATGAGTAAATCATTGACAATAGCTGTTGTATACGATGCGGCAGCCCTTAACAGAGATGAAAAGATTGGGAATAACGTTTTATCCATAAAGAAGATCACGAGAGGCAACAAGATATACAGTGCTATATCCAGAGTGTCGCAGACACATCACATTTTTAACACGTTGAACAGCCTCAACCCGAATACCTGGAAGGAAACAAAAGTCTCTCCGAGCGGTAAGGGGGACAAAAAAGTTATTCAATTTGACTTGAAAACAGAAAATATCATCACTTCAGCCGAACTTGATTTCTTTGGCTATATGGGGACGGAGAGTATGAATATGCGAAAAAGCCCTGTTGGAATGACAAAAGCACTTTCTCTGTTGCCTTGGGAAGGGGATTTGTTGTTCTATGCCAATCATGGACTGATAAAAAGGGCGAAAAACGATGATCCTTCCATACAGCCAAATCCCTATTCAAAGGAAGAACACAGCTCACTTTACAACGGGAATGTCACCGTTAATGGCAACGTACTGGGGAAAGATTACTGGCTGATGGAAGAGGCAAAAGTGGAAGAAAAAGAAGATTCATTAATCGTTGTTTCAAAAAAGGTTAAATATGAATTCGTTGGATTAAAAAAAATTGCTGAGGATGAATATGAAAATGACAAGGGAATCATTAAAATAGAAAAGGTAAAGAACAACGATAAGGCTTTGAAGATTAATTTTGCCTTGAAAAAAGAGGAAAGAGAAAAGCGTTTGAGAGATTTTCTCAAAGTAATCAGAAATGGGATTGTTTTTCAGTCAAGTGGAGAAGCTCCCGGACTGAATCCGGTATTTCTGATAGCGGCAATTGTTGACGTCCCCATGCCAGTGTTCAATGGTTATGTTGAATTGAATCAGGAAGAATTGAAGAAAGGATCATTCAAGATCAAGGCTTCAAATATAAATAACGCGTTGACTAATCAGTATATTCAGAAGTGTTTTGCATTTGATGGAATTGACCTGCTTGATGGTGAAATTGATGTTGCTCAGGATAAAAAAGTGGAAGATTGGGAAGCATTTGTCAATGAATTCTTGAATGAAGCAGAGTGAAAGTATGAATGCCTTGAGAATTGAGCTTGAACTGTCGCAGGCTCATTTTAGAAAACCCTGGTCATTTTCGATTCGGCACACGTATCCAGTTCCACCATTTTCAACCGTTATCGGTTTTTTATGCAATGTACTTGGGGATAAGGGTTTGCTGTTTCAAAATGATTTTGGTCTGGCAGTTTTTTCAAGATTTGAGTCATTGGATTGTGAGTACACCTGGTTACGCAATTTGAGTCCGAAGGCTCATAAAGCTAAATATCATTCCTTCTCCAATCGGCAATTGAGAGATAATAACATAGAACATCCGGGAGGACAATCTCCGGTCAAGATTTTTGTTTTGAGCGATGTGAAGCTTTTTCTGTACCTTAATTGCGAGAATGAGAATCTCTACAGTTTGATTCAAGAGGGATTTAGAAGACCGGAACAATGGTTTTCGCATCTCCATCTTGGAAGGAGTGAAGACTGGGTTGTTGTGAAGTCGACTGATGTTGTGAAACTTGAGAAAAAATCTTATTCTGGAAAAACAGAGTATATGACTTGGATTCCATCACCTGAGGAGTATCTTAATGCGGAGAAAACTGATGGATATGAGCGAACGTTTCATACTTTGAAAGGAAGAACCATGTTGATCCCGGCAAAATATGAGATAGTATCTGTTAATAACACCCGGTTGAGAAATTTTGAATGGAAAAAAGTGAAAGTACTGGAATCTCAGAATTATCCGATAACCCTCACTTCAGAAAGTTTTGAATATCTTATTGATTCCATATGGGAATCGGACAAAGTAACGGAGCTTCCGGTGATATTCACAAGAATAGACAAGTTTGAAGAAGGTGATGAACTTGGCTCATAAAAATAAAACACATTTTGGGATTATTGCTAAAAGTAAAAAAGATGAGAAGGATGAAATCATTACTTTAAACAAGCATACAATAAATGTTTTTGAACAGATGGATGAGATTGTGACAATAAATGAAATTACAGGATTGAGAAGACTCCTGATGCTTTTAACTGCCTTATTGCATGATCTGGGAAAAGTTTTACCGGATTTTCAGAAGACGATGTTCAAAAAACTGGATTTGCCGTATGACAATCAATTCAAAGAAGCAGTTTATGATTTTAAGATGCCTCATAATTATTTCTCGCTCTTTTTTATTAACAAGTCAAAACTTCTGGGATTTATTAAGGAGAGAAATAAAGAATCAGAAAGTATTTTCAGTTCTGAAGATTTGTTAAAGATGGTCTTAAACGCCGTTGCCTTCCATCATTGGCGTGAAAGCTCGATTGGTATGTTGTTGAGCAGTATTGATGAAATTAAATGGTTGAGTGAAGATGATTTTGTGAAAATGGAAGCGAATTTAAAACTGGAAATGGCAGATATCACCCTTGACGATGTAAAACTGACAGATTTTATTCAATTTGACAAAGGGCTGTATAAATATTTGGATAATGGTGGAACGATTATAGAAACGGGTATGATCACACCACCCTATTTCCTGGCATTTTTACCTGAAAGGATTATGCAGGCGACAGAAATCACCAATGAGAGCACTTTTCTTCTCGGCAATCTGATGCGTGCAGATCATTTTGCATCTGCGGTTGAAGGGGTTGAAACAGATGAGAAAGTTGAAACGGAAAGTCTTTCAGAAGAGTTCATATATAAAAAACTTGAAGAATATTCAAAAGAAAAAGACTGGACACCACCATTTGAGAATTCCTGGCAATACAATGAATTGAAGAAATCAGGCAATGAAAGAAAAAACGTCATTTTACTCGCACCAACAGGAGCTGGAAAGACAGAGTTTGCCTATATGTTTGCTCAGGGGAAAAAAATGGTTTTTTCACTTCCGTTGAAAGCAGCCGTTAACAGTGTTTATGATAGAAGTAAAGGCTTGTTTGGTGAAGAAAACTGTACGGTTCTTCATTCAGATGCACAACTTATGCTGTATCAAAAATTCTCAAAAAAACAGGAAACTATCAACGAAGATACGATGGGAATGATAAGAACGATCACCAACGTATCCAAACAGTTGGGCTATCCGGTTCAAATCTGTACAGGAGATCAGATTTTTCCGGTCGCTTTGAAATACCCCGGGTATGAAAGAATTTTCTGTGTGTTATCCTCTTCCTGTTTGATCATCGACGAAATACAGGCTTATGATCCCAGGGCGATTGCCATTATCGTTACGCTTATCCGTGAAGCCATTATTATGGGTGGGAATGTGTTGCTGATGACGGCTACTCTTCCGGAGTTTCTGAAAGATGATTTGAAGAAGGCCTTTGGTTTGACAAATCTTGAGAAGATGCTGGAGGATAAGAGAAACAAAAAAGAAGAAGGTGAGACATTTGAAACAGATACTGACTTTAAAGATGTTTTAATCAATAAATACGAAGATAAAGCCTTTGGCGAGATTGAAAAACATCATATCGTTTTTGAGAATAAAATGATAGAAGATGATATTGAGGAGATTTGCTCTCTCATGCTGGCTGGAAAACGGGTTATTGTTCTTCGGAACAAGGTTAGGAATGCACAGGAGACTTACAGAAAAATTCTGAATTTTCTGAATGAATCTGATAGTAAAAAAGTGTCATTATTACACTCAAAATTTACTCAGAATGATAGAAAAGAGAAAGAAAAAGCTGTAATGAAGGAATTTGAAAATTCAAAAGATGCCGAACCGAAAGGTAGAATTCTCGTCTCCACTCAGATTGTGGAAGCCTCACTCAACATAGATGCAGATTATCTCTTTACAGACATAGCACCAGCTGATGCGCTGATACAGAGGATGGGAAGGGTTTATAGGAGGTTCAGAAGTGGTAAAAATGTACCGGAAGAACCGAATATCATCGTTTATTGTGGGAAAAAAGGTAAAAAAGAACACACAAAATTACTCTACGGTGGTGTGTATTTGGAAGATATCATCAAGGCAACTATAAAGGCTTTTGAGAGTAAGTTGAAAGAAAATGGACATGTACTGAATGAAAAGATGAAGGCGGAAATCGTTAAAGTTGTCTATTTTAAAGAGAATCTGAAAAAGTCCTATTATCCCAAATATAAACAGACGCTTGAATTGCTTGAACACGGTTATACGGCAGATTCTAAACAGGAAGCTCAGAAATTGTTCAGGGATATTTTTCAAATCCCCATTATTCCAATGGCAGATTTTGAAACGGTTGAGAATGAGTTGGCAAGTGGTGTAATCAATGATTATATGAATTTCAGAGAAAAAATTGCAGGGAAATATATCGTAAATGTATCTCCTTATTCGGTGAATTTTGAGAAATTGAAACGAAGCGCCAGTGAAAAATATCAATTTGAGTTTTATTATTCACCGGAATATGTGTATGACAACACGGTTGGATTGGAACGAAAAGTTTCAAAAAATGAAAATGCTGAAGATGATAAAAAAGAGGATAGTGATTTAGCTGATTCCTTTATCTGAAGGTGTGGTGGCGATGGAAAATAACAGAATCGGGGGAACGTTGATTGCATACTATTATATCTGTAAGCGAAAGATGTATTTGTATGCGAATAATATCCGATTTGAAAATTACAACGACCAGGTGAAAATTGGCAAAAACACACATGAGAGTCATTTTAATTATAAGACTTACAAAGAAGTTGATTTTAACGGCTCAAAATTTGATTTTTTACAGGTGAAGGATGAAGTTGTTATCAACGAAGTGAAGAATAGTAAGGCACTTGAAGATGCCAGTATATGGCAGCTGAAATTCTACATTTATCAGTTGAGGCAGAACGGGATTAAATGTTCAACTGGAAAACTTCATTATCCGAAAATGATGAGGCGATTGACGATTAACTTCACAGATTCGGATGAAGAGGTTATAGTGAACACCGAAAAAAAGATTCTAAAAATCATAAATTCTGATACGATTCCTCCACTTGAGAAGAAGCACTATTGTAAACGCTGTTCGTATTATGAATTTTGTTTTGTGTGAGGTTTTTTTATGAGTAAAAATTATTATATTATGAACTCAGGGGAACTTTATCGAAAAGACAATACGATAGAATTCAGAAATGAAGTAAAAAAGAAACCTATTCCGGTTAACGATGTAGAGCAACTGTTTTGTTTTGGAGAGGTCTCGTTAAACTCAAAACTACTCACATTTTGCTCGCAAAATCAAATCGTGATTCATTTCTTCAGCTATTATGGAATGTATTCAGGGTCTTTTTGTCCGAGAGAGAGCAATTTATCCGGTCTTGTAAAGGTAAAACAGGCGGAACATTATCTGGATGATGATAAAAGACTTGTTATTGCGAAGCGTTTTGTTTTGGGATCGCTTTTCAATATTCGAAGGACGATTGAAAAACGGAAGAAGGATTCCGAGAAGCTGGGGGAAGTTTATGATGATTTGGGAGAATTTCCAGAAAAGATCCTTGATGCCGGAAATATAAATCAGCTGATGAGTGTAGAAGCTCATTTCAGAAAGAAATACTATTCAGTCTGGCAGGAGATAACGGATTGGGAATTTAAAAAGAGGGCGTACAATCCGCCAAATAATCCCATAAATGCTTTGATCTCATTTGGGAATTCCTTGCTGTATTCTCAAACGATAAAGGAAATCTACAAGACACAGCTGGATAACACCATCAGCTACTTACATCAACCGTCAGAGAGGAGATTTTCATTGTCGCTGGATTTATCAGAAATCTTTAAGCCACTATTCGTTGATCGAATGATTTTTAGATTGATCAATCAGGGACAAATCAAGGAAAGTTATTTCATGAAAGCGATGAATGGTACTTATCTGAATGAAAAGGGAAGAAATATTGTTTTAAAGGAATTTGAGGTTTTGATCAATAAAACCATTCATCACAGAGAATTAAAACGAAAGGTTAAATACAGCAATTTAATCAAATTTGAAGCGTATAAACTTGTCAAGCATGTTATAGGTGAAAAAGAATATGTTCCGCTCAAGTCCTGGTGGTAGGTTTTGAGAATAATACTCGTATATGATATCCGACTTGAAAGTGAAGAGGACAGAGAAGGGCAGAAAAGACTGCGGAAAACATTCAAAATCTGTAAAAAATATTTGAGCAGGGTGCAGAATTCTGTTTTTGAAGGAGATGTTACTGAAGGAGGCTATAGAAGCCTGTTATCTGAATTGTATCAGGTCATTGACAAAGACATTGACAACATCGTCATATATAAGATTAAATTCGAAAACGCCTATGAACGAGAAATAATAACTAATTCAGAGGATCCAACTTCAAATTTCATTTAAGACAATTTTAAAACCTGAAAGGTTGCCGCAAATTATGATTTTAAAACGCTTGTAAAGCTCATAAACAGCTGTGTTTTTTTGCTGTTGATTATCTTCCAATGAGGAATTTGAATTTTCCTTCTAAGTCTTTGTCAAACTGCATGTATTTGTTGATTATCTTCCAATGAGGAATTTGAATTTGTAGTCTCTGTGATGGCAAACCCTTTGGGCAGTTTGTTGATTATCTTCCAATGAGGAATTTGAATTTTTAATTAAAGGAGTGTGTGAGGATGAAGGTAAAGGGTTGATTATCTTCCAATGAGGAATTTGAATGAAAACAACTGAAGTGGAAAAGCCACCTTCAGCTTTAGTTGATTATCTTCCAATGAGGAATTTGAATGTAAGAATAACAGAATCTTTGAAGGGGATTCCGCAACTGGTTGATTATCTTCCAATGAGGAATTTGAATTATAAGATCATAGGGAAATTTTATCGTGAATTGCATTGTTGATTATCTTCCAATGAGGAATTTGAATGAATTATTCTCTGAAGAAGCAAAGAAAAACGTATCAGGTTGATTATCTTCCAATGAGGAATTTGAATCTGAAAATATTCCTACAAAAGATGGAATGTATGAAGGTTGATTATCTTCCAATGAGGAATTTGAATTATGCTAGGACTCCCTTCAAAGGTCATTGACTTCGGAGTTGATTATCTTCCAATGAGGAATTTGAATATATACGAAATGTTCAATATGTATTGAAAAGGCAGCGGGTTGATTATCTTCCAATGAGGAATTTGAATGCAGGAACGGAACCGCCTCCACCTCCTCATAATCCGGTTGATTATCTTCCAATGAGGAATTTGAATTTCTTTCGAAGAATTATACTGTACGGTACCTGTATAAGTTGATTATCTTCCAATGAGGAATTTGAATTAGTAGATCCTAAAAAACAGGCACCTAAGGATGTCGGTTGATTATCTTCCAATGAGGAATTTGAATATATTTAGAGGCTTGTGAGAAAGAACTTGAAAATTTCGTTGATTATCTTCCAATGAGGAATTTGAATATAATTCAAGGTTGTTTGTAAGGTTTTGGTATAACAGGTTGATTATCTTCCAATGAGGAATTTGAATTGAATTATGGGGACTCCTACGGTGAAGCTCATCCCGGTTGATTATCTTCCAATGAGGAATTTGAATAACCTTTGGTGCTTTGGAATATGGCTTAGCTAATGGGGTTGATTATCTTCCAATGAGGAATTTGAATAGCAAACTATGAACTATCCGATGTTAAGGCATGGAAGTTGATTATCTTCCAATGAGGAATTTGAATAGAGAAAAGGAGCAGGTAGAGCAACCTGACGGTAGTGTTGATTATCTTCCAATGAGGAATTTGAATATATTAACCACTTCAGGAGGGGACGGTTATGTGAATGTTGATTATCTTCCAATGAGGAATTTGAATGAATCTTGTTACTGCTTTTTTCCCGTTTTCTGTGCTTGTTGATTATCTTCCAATGAGGAATTTGAATAAAAACATTAGTAGACAATGGCATACAACACAAAGAAGTTGATTATCTTCCAATGAGGAATTTGAATACAAGAAGAAGACCTGAACAATAAATTTGTTATGAGTTGATTATCTTCCAATGAGGAATTTGAATTGATAAACGACGCCTGATTGCCGTAGGGAACGATGTAGTTGATTATCTTCCAATGAGGAATTTGAATTCATTTTTACAGGAACACGAATGAAGATCAGGTGCTGTTGATTATCTTCCAATGAGGAATTTGAATGACATTGGACAGATGACGCTTACAGCAAAGAAATACGGTTGATTATCTTCCAATGAGGAATTTGAATGAAAGCAAGGAATGGTTTGTTGTCAAACCGTGTTGGTGTTGATTATCTTCCAATGAGGAATTTGAATATGAGAAACATTTACTTTGGTGATAGGGAAACAATGGTTGATTATCTTCCAATGAGGAATTTGAATTTTTGATTAGAGCCCCTTCTGGGGCTTTTGTTTTAGTTGATTATCTTCCAATGAGGAATTTGAATTTTTGTATAAAGGGTACAAGCCGTTGTCGCTTACGTTGGTTGATTATCTTCCAATGAGGAATTTGAATGAACTTAATGCTGACAGTTTGTTTGGCAGTTTTTCACGTTGATTATCTTCCAATGAGGAATTTGAATTTAAAACACCTCCTCCGTATCCTGTGAGTTCTGAAAAGGTTGATTATCTTCCAATGAGGAATTTGAATAAGACACTTGAGGCTGCGTTCTTTAAAGAAGTTTTCAGTTGATTATCTTCCAATGAGGAATTTGAATTTTCATTTCTAATGCCTGTAAACAGGTAGTTCTTCGTTGATTATCTTCCAATGAGGAATTTGAATCAGACACAGGGTGGCAGAATGGTTAAGCGATTTGGGTTGATTATCTTCCAATGAGGAATTTGAATAAGGAGGACACACAATGAAAAAGATGGTAAGAAAACAGTTGATTATCTTCCAATGAGGAATTTGAATAGAGTATGCTTATAGAATTTTAGCTCTTCAGATATTGGTTGATTATCTTCCAATGAGGAATTTGAATATGCTGGATATCGACTCGGGAGATTGTTTGCTGTTCTCGTTGATTATCTTCCAATGAGGAATTTGAATCAAAATTTTGTGGAAGGGATGTCTTGGACAGTTATAGTTGATTATCTTCCAATGAGGAATTTGAATAAAGTTTTAAATGAAGCACAATTGGTAGAGATGGATGTTGATTATCTTCCAATGAGGAATTTGAATTATATCCCGATCTTCTCCTCAGATCTCATCACTCTTGGTTGATTATCTTCCAATGAGGAATTTGAATATGCTTTTTGTTTGACATTCTTATCTTTCTTTTTTAAGTTGATTATCTTCCAATGAGGAATTTGAATTAGTAGATCCTAAAAAACAGGCACCTAAGGATGTCGGGTTGATTATCTTCCAATGAGGAATTTGAATGATATGTTTAATCAGGTACTTTCTACTATGGATAGTGTTGATTATCTTCCAATGAGGAATTTGAATTTTTGTATAAAGGGTACAAGCCGTTGTCGCTTACGTTGGTTGATTATCTTCCAATGAGGAATTTGAATCCGACCCGGATATCAGTACGCTCTATTGTTCCCTCAGAGTTGATTATCTTCCAATGAGGAATTTGAATTTCAAAGACAAGTGTAATCAGAATAAAAAAATTATCTGTTGATTATCTTCCAATGAGGAATTTGAATACCCGATACAGAGCTGATTGAATGGCTTGGGTTTTTGTTGATTATCTTCCAATGAGGAATTTGAATAAGGATTGTTGTACCAAAGAGTGCAAATAGAATAATCAGTTGATTATCTTCCAATGAGGAATTTGAATTTGTATCACTCCTTTATTTTTTTGCACGAGAATTTTGTTGATTATCTTCCAATGAGGAATTTGAATTTCTTCAAGGTTATGCATCTCTTTGAAACGTGCTTTGGTTGATTATCTTCCAATGAGGAATTTGAATAAAGAAATGGCATTTTCGATTTCAAGCGAATTAGTGTGTTGATTATCTTCCAATGAGGAATTTGAATAATGCTATCGTGACATAGGTCAATAAGATGTTGTACGTTGATTATCTTCCAATGAGGAATTTGAATGTAATAAGTTTCTTCATCTTTTTCCGTTTGAACATTTGTTGATTATCTTCCAATGAGGAATTTGAATACAATAATCCCTAAAAATATCATTTTTATCCTCTCCGTTGATTATCTTCCAATGAGGAATTTGAATTTGTATCACTCCTTTATTTTTTTGTATGAAAATTTTCGTTGATTATCTTCCAATGAGGAATTTGAATTAATGAAATTGACGATGGTGGTTCGGGCAAACAGCGTTGATTATCTTCCAATGAGGAATTTGAATCTTTTCATTACGCCGGACGACACTTATCACAAGGAATGTTGATTATCTTCCAATGAGGAATTTGAATTATCTTGAATATACACCAGAAACAGAGACATGTTTAGGTTGATTATCTTCCAATGAGGAATTTGAATTATATTAATCTCTTACAAAAGAGATACCAGTTACACCAGTTGATTATCTTCCAATGAGGAATTTGAATGCGATGACGAAACGCCTGATTTGAACTCCCTTCTCTTGGTTGATTATCTTCCAATGAGGAATTTGAATCAGATTAAAAGTGAGCAGCCGAAGGAAGGCGGCTGGCGGTTGATTATCTTCCAATGAGGAATTAAAAACTAAATTCAACTTATTATAATCAATGTTAATAGCATTTGCTTAACTCAGCTCCTTTTATCTTGAAATCAAATCGAATTGATTGACTTTTTCAGCGAACTCGGCAATATTATCCTCTTTTAAAATGGCTTCCGATTCTCCTTTTTTCATGATGATCCTTGTTGCAACTTTTTCAACACCTGAGAGTTGATCAAAATTCACACCGTATCCAAATTCCCCCTTAATTTTTAACTGTTCAGTAAAAGCATTTGGAAGATTTGATGCAATGATTTTTTCGACGTTATTGTTTTCTTTTGAGCAGACAAAGAAACCGAGGTTTTTTGTGTTGAGCTGCTCAATGTTTTCCTTGATAAATTTAACGGTTAAGGGTCTTAATTTCCCCCCATAAACGGGACTTCCGAAAATGATATTGTGATATTCGGAAAAATCTCTTTCAAAATTCTTGTCAAGACTTTTGATATCAACGAGACTATTGAGTTTTTCACTGAGCTTTTCTGCCGCTTTTTCTGTGAAACCATGTCTACTTGACACTATAATAACGGTTTTCATATCCTTTCTCCTTTTTTTATATTTTTAAATATTTCATTGATGTATATTTTAATTGGTTCAGCATTTTTCTCTATTTTAGCTCTGAGTAATGCACCCTGCCAGGAGTTGAAGATAAATTTTGCATAAGCGTTGCAATTTATATCTTCTGATAAAAAGCCATTTTGTTGAGCTGCCAGGAGTTGATGCTCTATCTTTTTTTCAAGCAGATGGAAAAATCCACTTACTTTTTTTCTGACCATTTCTTCTGTATCACTCAGCTCCTGCCCCATATTACCTATTCCACAACCACCGGTAAACCCCTTTTCGACAAATGTTATTGTAAAGTTATTCATGAATTCTTTTATGGCTAATATAGGCTGCTTGCTGTTTTCTTCAAATGCTTTATCCATCATTTTCTCAATGTTTTCGTAATAGTATTGTAACAGATAGATCGCAAGATCCTCTTTGTTTTTGAAATAATAATAAAAGGAACCTTTTGGAACACCGGCAGTGTTTAAAATTTCTTTGAGCCCAGTATGATTATATCCTTTAACGAGTATCAGTTTTGCGGCTGATTCAACTATTTTTTCTTTCGTGTTCAGTTCATTCACCTTCTTATAAATAATAGACCGGTCGTCTATTTAGTTATTATATTATATAACAGTTAGCTTGTCAAGTATAACCGTGATATAATAAGCTAAATATAATATTAAATGAAAGGGTTTGATTATTATGGATAATCATGAGCTCTATAAGCATATCTTAGATAATCTGTATGACGGTGTTTATTTTGTCGATCTTCATCGTAAGATCCTCTTCTGGAATGAAGCCGCTGAAAAAATTACAGGGTATATAGCAAAAGATGTAGTGGGAAGCCACTGTTTTGACAATATATTAGTGCATGTTGATGAATATGGGAATAACCTTTGTCAGGGGATATGTCCTTTGATGACGACGATGAGAACAGGGGAAAGTGTTGATATAAAAGTATTCCTGCATCATAAAAATGGGCACAGGATACCGGTATATGTTAAATCTATTCCCGTTAAAAATGTGGAGACAGGCGAAATCGAAGGCGGTATAGAGATCTTTAAGTCTTTTGAATCGTTAACTGAGAATGAAAGGAAAATAGAAGCGCTTGAATCTCTTGCTTTGAAAGATGAACTGTGTCAGATTCCGAACAGACGCTATTTGAAAGAAAAATTGGAAATGTTTCTGGAGATGTACAAGAAATTTGATTTACCTTTCGCCGTACTATTTATAGATATTGACCACTTCAAACATGTGAATGACGACTATTCCCATGATGTTGGGGATAAAGTTTTACAAATGGTCAGCAATACAGTGTTTCATAATCTCAGATCGAATGATATCGTGGCAAGATGGGGTGGTGAGGAGTTTGTTGTCTGTTTAAATAATATTGAAGCCGATGAGTTGGCAAATGCTGCTGAAAGAATTCGTCTGCTGGTTCAAAAAAGTTTTATCACGGTTGATGATGAACCGTTAGGGGTCACGATATCCATTGGTGCTACGCTTGCGAAGAAGGAAGATTCGATTGATACATTGCTGCAAAGGGCTGATGAATTATTGTATACCAGTAAAAAAACGGGAAGAAATAAATGCACCATTGACGATTAAGTGAATAAATTAAACGATAATTCCATTGTAACAAATGAGCGATTGAAAATAATTGAAATTAGGGCTTTGCAGGGGCTTGCTGTTGAAGAAGGGAAGGTGTTTGAATGAGAATCGTCATTTTGAATGGTTCTATGGAAAAAGCAGAAGGTTTTAACGAAAAGTTGGCATTATTTACAAATAAATTGACTGACAATAAAGAGATAAAAGAAGTAATGACCTATTCTATTAAAGATATGACTATCAATCAATGTATTGGCTGTTTTGGCTGTTGGGTAAAAAAGCCCGGGAAATGTGTTTTAAAAGATGATATGGATCAAATCTTGAAATCGGTTATCAACAGCGATTTGGTCATATTCGCCTCTCCTTTACTGATGGGAATGACCACTTCTGTTCTTAAAAAGGCAACTGACCGATTGATTCCTCTGATTCATCCCTATATTACACTCGTTGACGGTGAATGTCATCATCGCAAACGATATGAGCAGTATCCCTATATTGGTGTGATTTATCAGGCTGATGCTGAGGACGAAGCAGAGGATATAGAAGGCTGTCATGAAATCTATAAGAGACTGGCTATAAACTTTCATTCTCATGTCAAGTTTTTCAGTCCGCTTGATGAGATTAAGGTTGGTGATATATTATGAAATTATGTGTTGTGAATGGGTCCCCAAGGGGGAAAAACAGTAACACAAATAAATTGTTTGAATATTTCACAGCGGAAATGGATCGTGTAAAAATACAGTATTTTGACTTAAGAGCATTCTATAATCAAAACAATATAAAAGGATTGGTAGAAGAGATGAAGGCTTTTGATTCTATTATCATAGGCTTCCCGCTATATACAGACTGGTTACCCGGATTTGTCAAGGAATTGTTTGAGATGATTGCACAACAGTGTACAGCATTTAAGAAAAAGGCTTTTTCCTATCTGATTCAATCAGGATTTCCCGAAGCGAATCATTCACGTTATGTTGAAAAATACTGCCAACGTTTTACCGAAAGAATTGGAGCTGTCTACAAAGGGGCGATCGTAAGAGGTGGTTCGGAAGGTGCAAGACTAATGCCTGAAAAGTATTTTGGAGATTCAAAGAATCTGAGAGAGTTGGGGAGAATCTTTGAGCGTGATGGCAGGTTTGATGAAAATCTTTTACGCTTACTCGCGAAACCCGAACGCTTATCACCCTGGAAGCAGTTTCTCTATAATTTGATAGCGTCAACTCCGCTGGCGCATATTTACTGGAATTCACAGTTAAAAAGGAATGGGGTTTTTAAGCAACGCGATGATCAACCGTATGCGGAATAAAAATAGATATTTGAAGCGGCTGAGAAAAGAATTTTTTATAAAAATATACTCCTGTATAATATATAAATATGGATATAATAATTACATATGTAGAATATAATTTGAAATAAAATAACATATGTGGTATATTTATGATGAGAAGATAATTTGAAGGAGGGAATCATGAGAGATATTATTATTGAATGCAACGATTTAACCGTTGCGTATAGAGAAAAACCGGTATTATGGGATGTTGATCTGTCTATTCCACCTGGTGTGATGATGGCGGTTGTCGGTCCCAATGGAGCCGGTAAGTCTACACTGATCAAAACAATGCTTGAATTGATTAAACCTGTTGCGGGTGATGTTAAATTCTATGGCAAATCCTACAACGAGATGCGATCAAGGGTTGGCTATGTACCCCAACGGGAGAGTGTTGATTGGGATTTTCCAACAACAGTCCTGGATTGTACCCTCATGGGGAGGTACGGTAAACTTGGATGGGTTAAGAGACCATCAAGAAAAGACAAAGTGGACGCGCTTGAAATACTTGAAAAGGTGGGGTTGTTTGAATTTAAAAACAGGCAGATCAGCCAACTGTCCGGTGGACAACAGCAACGGGTTTTTCTTGCAAGGGCCTTGATGCAGGATGCTGACATTTACTTTATGGATGAACCGTTTCAGGGTGTTGATGCGAAGACTGAAAAAGCCATTATCAGTGTCTTGAAAGAGATGAAAAACAGTGGTAAAACTCTGATCGTCGTTCATCATGATCTGCAGACGATCAAAGATTATTTTGATTGGATAACGATTATGAATATTAAAATAATTGCAAGTGGTCCTGTTCATAAAGTCTACACTGAGGAAAATATTCACGAGGCGTATGGTTCACGTGTCAAGGCTAAAATAGAAGTGTAGGTGGGTGCTATGGATTATACCGTTGCAATTATTTCGATAGGCGCTGCATTGTTGGGGATGATCAGCGGATCGCTTGGAACACTTGCAGTTGTGAGAAAACAGAGTCTTATTGGTGATTCTGTTTCACATGCCGCTCTTCCGGGTATCGTGCTCGCCTTTATGCTGACCGGACAAAAGACGCCGTTGATCTTTATCATCGGTGCGGTTATCGTAGGTTGGCTCGGGACATTGATTGTTCAGTTTATCGTCAGAAATTCAAAACTAAAATTTGATACGGCACTTGCCTCTATGCTCGCTATATTTTTTGGATTTGGACTGATGTTAATCAGTTATCTTCAGAAAAGTCCTACCGCGTCTCAGGCGGGTCTTGAGAAATTCCTTTTCGGACAGGCAGCGACGTTGATGCAGAAAGATATTGTTATGATGCTGGTACTTGGCTTTGTGGCATTTTTTCTTGTATTGCTTTTCTGGAAGGTCTGGAAAGTCATGATTTTTAATCCTGAATATGCCGAGTCGATAGGCATACCGGTCAGGTTTTTTGATGCATTGTTGACGTTTATACAGGTAATAGCGATTGTAATCGGCTTACAGATTGTTGGCGTTATTCTGATGAGTGCGATGTTAATTGCACCGGCTGTTGCTGCGAGGCATTGGTCTGATAAACTGGGTAACATGATGCTGATTGCTGGGATGGTTGGCGCTGTATCGAGCTTTATCGGTGCAAATCTGAGTACTCAGATAGAAGGACTTCCAACCGGTCCAATCATCACAATCAGTGTTACACTTGCTGTTGTGTTCTCAGTGTTTTTCGCAGCGAGAAATGGTCTTATCTGGAAATATTTCGCTCAAAGATCTCAGAAGAAGGAACTGTCTATGAAACTACTGCTCAAATCATTCTATGAACTTGCGAAGGAGCATGAGGATTTTTCTCATGGACACGATATCTCCGTTATCACTTTAAGACTACCTGAGAAATACAATGTTTCAGGCAGTCTGGAAAGGGGGAAAAATAACGGATTTATCGGTATGAAAAAAGACAAATGGTATTTGACCGAAAAGGGACTTGAATTCGCAAAGAAAGTGGAAAACGGAGGTGAATTGTATGAATCCTGATTTTGAGATTATTCTGACAGCTTCTCTCGTCAGTGCTGCATGTAGCCTTCCGGGCATATTCCTTGTGTTGAGAAAGATGTCTATGATGAGTGATGCGATAGGACATGCCATATTGCCGGGAATTGTCATCGGTTTTTTTCTCACACATAATCTGAATTCTCCCTGGTTAATAATTGGGGCCGGAATCGCAGGCTTGTTAACGGTACTTGCCGTTGAAGTTGTTAACAAAAACGCACTGATAAAAGAAGATGCGTCCATTGGTATGGTTTTCCCTATGTTTTTCAGTGTTGGTGTCATTCTCGTAACATTATTTGCCAGTAATGTTCATCTTGATACAGATGCGGTTTTGCTTGGAGAATTGGCATTTGTGCCTTTTGATCGATTCTGGTTTAACGGTGTCAATATGGGGCCGAGAGTTGCATGGGTGATGGGTATAATACTGATTGTCAATCTGTTGATGATGAGTTTATTCTTTAAGGAATTGAAATTATCCACATTTGATAAAGCCTTGGCGGCATCGCTTGGATTTATTCCCGTAATGATCCATTATGGTTTGATGGCATCTGTTTCCATCACAGCTGTTGCTGCATTTGATGCGGTCGGTTCTATTCTTGTTGTTGCCTTTATGGTTGTACCGGCGGCTATTTCCTATCTATTGACGGATAATTTAAAACTGATGGTTTTCTATGCGGTATTAGCCGGCGTTGTTTGCAGTATAGGCGGTTATTATCTTGCTGTGTGGCTCGATTCATCTATTGCAGGGGCAATAACAACCGTTCTTGGTGTTGCTTTGATGGGAGCGTTTTTTCTCTCTCCTGAAAAGGGATATCTTTATATGGTTCGTTTAAGGCGAATACAGCGTTATGAGTTTGCAGAACTGGCACTTTTAATTCATATTGAAAATCATAGTGGATCAGAAGCTGAAAAAACTGAAAACAGAAGGGATCATCTGCAGGAACATTTCAGTTGGGAGAAAGTGTTTTCTGACAAGGTTCTTATGAATCTTAAAAGAAAACAGCTGCTCTCAGATGAAGCCGGGTTATTAAAACTGACTGAGAGGGGAGAGCGTTTTGTTGAAACTAAAAAACAGGACTTCTTCTCCGTAGCGTAGGTGATGGTATGAAAAAAAGATGGATGATATTATTGGTTATTCTACTTGGTTCACTTTCTTTTGCCAAATTGAATGTTGTCTGTACGACAGATATCCTGGCGGATACAGTCAGGAACATTGGCGGTGACAGGATAAATGTTTCAGCATTGATGGGGTCGGGGATCGATCCTCATAGTTACAGAGCAAGTATAGGCGATGTGAGAGCGATATTTGATGCCGATCTTGTGGTTTATGTAGGGATTCACCTTGAAGGCAAGATGACGGAACTGTTTGCGAAGTTTGATAAACTTGGGATTCAGTCGATTGGCGTTGGAGACATGCTGGACGCGCATGAATTAATTGTTCTTGAAGATGAAGGCGGAGCGCATGATCCGCATATCTGGTTTTCAATAGACATCTGGCAGCAATGTTCAACGTTTCTGACTGAGCAATTGATTGAGATGGATGGAGAAAATGCTTCTTTTTACAGGGAAAATCTTGCTCATTTTATAACTGAAATGGAACATGCGGATGAATTGGCAAAAGAGAAGGTTGCAGAGATTCCAGAGAAGTCAAGAGTTATGATAACAGCTCATGATGCCTTTAATTATCTTGGAAGAGCTTATGGAATTGAAGTTCGTGGTCTTCAGGGAATCAGTACTGCGTCGGAAATAGCAGCATCTGATCTGATTGATCTGACAAATTTCATTGTAGAAAAGAATATTCCTTCAGTCTTTGTTGAAAATTCGGTACCGATGAGAAACATAGAAGCTTTGATTGAAGCAGTTGAGGCAAGAGGATATACACTTGAACTTGGAGGAGAACTCTTTGCTGACTCAATGGGATCTCCCGGAACGCAAGAGGGAACGTATATTGGAATGTTTGAGCACAATATCAATACGATTTATAAAGGTTTGAAGGATAAATAAAAATCACTGAAAATATTTATCAAACAAAATGATGTGTATAAAAAAGGCCTGAGATTAGATGCAATCTCAGGCCTTTTTAATGATTTATAAGTTATTTAAGGATTACGGACAATCGTGAAATCTACTGAATTTGACCAACCTTGATCAAACATTCCTCTGATGGAAAAGTTGTTTTCTCCGACAATTAAATCCAGTGGTAAAGGAACGACATCGACTCCCTCACGTTGTTCCTTATTTGGAGCTGTGACTGTTTCCGGATCTGCATTGCCATGTGTAATTTCAAATGCAAAAATTGGATCCGGGGAAAGGAACACAACTTCAACACTGCCGTCATTTGTCTGAGCAGGTGGCTGTTCGAAAAATTCAAGTACCGGTGAGGTGGATGGAGTTGTACGTTCGACGTTAAAGTTGAGCGGATCGGATAAGCCGTTCTCATTTTCACCGACAACGGAAATGGTGTTGTTGCCGACAGGGACATCGACCTGAGTATTAAGCGTAAAAGTATCGTCACCCGGACCACCAGGAACAAAGTCAGGATCGTTGATGACAGTAGGGGGTTCATCGTTTACAGTGATCGTAAGCGTATCAATGTCCTGATCGGAATGAACGGAGAATTCAACGAATTCCTCAGAAGTTGTCTGTGGAGGCTGATTGCCCTCCGGGAAAGTGAGAATGGGGGGCTCAGCTTGAGCAGTCCATTGAATGTCAAAGTTGAGAGGATCGGACGAGCCGTTTTCGTTTTCGCCAACGACGGAAACGAGGTTGTTTTCACCAGTTAATGTGACTTGAGTGTTAAGGATAATCCCATCGTCGCCGGGACCAGCCGGAACAGACACAGGGTCGTCGATAACGGTAGGAGGTTCATCGTTTACAGTGATTGTAAGCGTATCAATGTCCTGATCGGAATGAACGGAGAATTCAACGAATTCCTCAGAAGTTGTCTGTGGAGGCTGATTGCCCTCCGGGAAAGTGAGAATGGGGGGCTCAGCTTGAGCAGTCCATTGAATGTCAAAGTTGAGAGGATCGGACGAGCCGTTTTCGTTTTCGCCAACGATGGAAACGAGGTTGTTTTCACCAATTAATGTGACTTGAGTGTTAAGGATAATCCCATCGTCGCCGGGACCAGCCGGAACAGACACAGGGTCGTCGATAACGGTAGGAGGTTCATCGTTTACAGTGATTGTAAGCGTATCAATGTCCTGATCGGAATGAATGGAGAACACAAGAACTTCCTCGGTGGTGGTTTGAGGCGGTTGATTATCATCTGGGAAAGTGAGAACGGGAGGTGGAGCTTGAGGAGTCCATTGAATGTTAAAGTTGAGTGGATCGGATGAGCCGTTTTCGTTTTCACCAAGTATGGAAAATGTGTTCGGACCTTCTGTGAGATCAATTCTTTCAGTGTATTGGAACTCTTCCCCTATAATTTGATGATCGGGATTGTTTAAGACATTTTCAACACCGTTGTGGGTTATTGTAAGAGAATCGAGCTGCTGATCTGAAACCATATTCAAAGTAAGTGTTGGGTCAGTCGTTGTTTGTGGTGGTTCTTCATCCAATGCCCAACCGATTACCGGAACCGAGCTGGGAGGCGTTCTATTCATCGTATGTTGTAATGTGTTGGAATTTCCGTTTTCGTTTATTCCAATAACTTCAATGGAATTTTCTCCTTCGTTTAACGTATCAACTGTCAAGCCGTAACCGAACGGAAAGTTTTCGTCGTCAGTTGATTCAAGCGATAAAGGAGTGGAGATTTCTTGGGGGATACCGTTATTTGTTAAAGAAATGGAATTAAGTTCCTGATTGGACCAGATGCTGAGACCCGCAGTGGCTTCATGAGTGGTTTCGACAGGAGAATTTTGAGGGTTCCATTTTATCGTCGGGGTTAAGCCTGGACATTGACAGTCGAGAGTTGTGGTTATCTCATTAGAATAACAATAGTTATATTCGCCAAATATTTTAATTTTATGTGTTCCTTGCGGAATATGGAATGAGATATCGTATATTCCGTTATCCTGAGGAATTACAGCGACATCAAAGACATCAAGGAGGTTTCCGTCCAAATAGGTGTAAAAAGAATTATATTTTCCGGCCTGTACCCTGAGGGTTACAAAACATCTCCCCTGTTCGCATTCGTTGATCGTAATTGGGTTAGTTGCAGCAAATTTGATATCCGGTATATATTCTGGGATATTGTTCGAATTTGAAACTTGGGGGATACCCGTTTGAGAAACAAAATAAGTGGAATTTCCCGTTCCTGTTATTGGAACTGGCGACAGAGACGAGTCAAATACCCATTCTCTGTTGGACTTCCTTGTGTTACGTAAAGACACATCGTTATTTTCAGACAATTCCTTTCGGCTTAAAAAGGATCCATTTGTATCGTAGATGGTTTTAAAGACTTTACTGTCATAAACTGAGAGAATACAAAGGATATTTTCATGTTGAGTGTTTTTTTGAACGGCGATAGAGATGATTGTTTCTGTTTCCTCAAATGATGGTGTGAGAAAGAGACCTTCTGAATTGCTAATATGGTAATTTTCAGCCTTTGAAAGGACAAATGGTGATTCAAACCCCTGGAATGGGCCATAATAAATTTCACCTGTTATGAAATTATTGAATGGATTTTGTGAAATCTCCTGCCCGTTGACAGGGTCGAGGAGGACACAGCTAAATTCATCTTGAGCGTTTTTCATAAACAATGACAGTAATAGGCCATGTGTTTTATCGTTTATCGTGTTGATGCAAAGTAAATCTGAATCCGAATAATCATTTTCCCAGTTCAACTGGGCTGTTTCTGATAGAGAGCCCAATTTATTGGCTTTGATGTAGACGAACATATCGTCAAGAGCCAGCAGATGTTTTGTTCCGATAAGTGCAGTACTCAAAGTATCAGTTGCCTTTTCGGTAGAACCTGTTTGAGTGTTGAGGAAATACAGCCCCTCCATGAAAAGGGGATTCTTTTTTGAACGGATGCTGATATTGGTTGGACTACTCTCATAAAGAAGATAAACCAGATCAGTTTTGTCTTCAATTGGTTTTACCGTTACCGCTGTGATCTTTTCGGTTTCAAACACGGGGTAGATGTAATTTATGGTTTCTGTATCCAAATTTTGATTTGAATTGAATGTACAACTGCTGATAAAAACGACGATCAATAATAAACTAACCCTAAAAAAGATGACATTCAATCGTTTAAAATCTTTCATAAAATCCCTCCATTGATATTCATTAACTTTTCGTTTTTCCTGTAACATATACATTATATCAGATTTTTCATATTTCATTTTGAGATTGATTTCCGGTGGTTTTTATGTGATATATCACTTTAAATAGCTGTTAAATAAGAATAAAAAAGTATTGACTCATACACATATTAATGCTATAATGTGGTCTAAAGTGACAAAAATTGTTATTTTAGTGAACAAGAGAGGAGTGAGGAACCGTATGCAGCTTGGGAATAAGATTAGAAAATTAAGACTATCACTGGGGTTGACACAGGAAGATGTCGCAGCCAGAGCTGACCTTGCGAGAAGTTTTATCTCCCAGGTTGAAACGGATAAGACCTCACCGACACTTGAAAATATGGAACGAATTCTGAAGGCTGTCGGGAGTGATCTGACCTCATTTTTTTCAGAGAAGAAAATGCCAAAAATCGTTTATTCTCAGGAAGAACGTGTACCGGTATACGATGAGCCGACAGGCATTACTTCGCAGATGTTGATGAACGAAGTGGAAAACAAAGGAATAGATGCAATTCTTGTTTCTTTGGAACCAGGGGCTGAAACGGAACTGGAGGATTTTCATGAAGGGGATGAATTCGGTTATCTGATTGATGGTACGATTACTTTATATCTTGATGAAAAGCAGTACAAGGTTCAGCAGGGAGATTGTTTTTATTATAAGGCTGATAAACAGCACAAGGTAAAGAACAACGAAAAAAAAGCAAAAGCAAAATTATTATGGATAAAAATTGATTAAATAAGTCACAGAATGGAAGGGGATGAAAGTATTGAAAGCATTGGGTAAACACCTTTTGGCGGAGTTCTATGGTTGTGATCATGACGTATTGGACAATGTCACTTTTGTAGAAAATGAAATGAATTCAGCAGCTATTATTTCAGGGGCAACAGTTGTGAAATCTGGGTTTCACAGATTTTTGCCTCATGGTGTAAGTGGGGTTGTTATTGTATCGGAATCGCATTTGACCATCCACACTTGGCCGGAATATGGTTATGCTGCAGTCGATGTTTTTACATGTGGAGATCATGTTGATCCGTGGAAGGCTTTTGATCACCTGAAACGTATGTTTAATGCACAAAGAACGGTTACTGATGAATTTAGAAGAGGAAAATATAAGGACATTGGCATTCATGAGGATTCCCCTTTCAAGGTAGAGGCGATTTAAATGAATAATAACGATTTATATAATTGGAATCATCTGAGGTATGAAGAGATGTTTCATGGTGGAGAAACTGGTATTTTTATCAAGATTAAAGAACTGATCTATTCCAAACAGTCAGAATTTCAGAGAATAGACATCTTTGATTCTTACAATGTTGGAAGAGTATTTGCCCTTGACGGGATTACTCAAACCATGGAAAAATACGAGTTTATGTACCATGAGATGCTGGTGCATGTGGCGATGTTTGCGCATCCCAATCCTAAGAGAGTTCTCATCATCGGGGGTGGTGACGGCGGTACATTGAGAGAAACCCTCAAACATCAATCAATAGAACAGGTTGATATGTGCGAGATTGATGAGGAAGTTGTTCTCGCTGCAAAAGAATATCTTCCCAAGCTATCGTATGCGATGGAGGATTCAAAGGCCAATCTTATGTTCAGCGATGGAGCGGCATACGTTGCAGAATTTGATAATCATTTTGATGTTATTATTATTGATTCGACCGATCCGACTGCCGGAGAAGGTGGTAATCTGTTTACAGAAACATTTTATGAGAATTGTAAAAACGCCCTGACCGAAGATGGAATTCTCGTTGCCCATACGGAGAACCCGGTTTATGATACGGCCTGGCTTGAAATGGCTCATTCAAGAATTAAAAGTGTTTTTGAAACCACAAAGCTGTATACAGGATTTTCACCTCAGTATCCATCAGGTTTCTGGACGTATACGATAGGAAGTAAAACCGGAAGTCCTGAGAACAGAGTGAGAGAAGATAAAAAACTTGAAGCTGAACTCGAGTATTATACACCTGAAATTCACAGGGCAAGTTTTGTTTTACCGGTATTTCTCAAAAGAATCGTTGATTCTTTATAAAATTGGATGGTGTTTATGAAAAGACTCTTTTTAACCGTTCTCGTTTTTTTATGTTTCATAACGTCAGTGTTTTCAATTTGGACATGGAAACAGGAGGGGAATGAATTTCTCCTGATCAGCCCGACGGGTGATGTTGAGCTTGGCTTTAAGGTAAAACGTGCATTTATGCCGATTGAATTCAATTGGAATAACAGCAGTTATCTTTATTTTATAGATGCTAATAATTATCTCAGGGCTTATAAGCTCAGACAATCAGGTTCAGCAATCTTAAATTCCCTTATTTCCATCGAACTCGATGAAGAATGGGGACACTTTGTAAGGATCAATCAAAAGAACGTAAAAGCTGAGAATGAAATAGGATTGCGTTTTGCGGATGAAAAAACGAGAATATTTTCAATCAACCCTGAGACGAATCAATTTGAGATTATCAGAGAATCGTATTATTGATGATTGTCTATACAGGGTTTACAAAAAAAGTCAGGCTTGTGCCTGACTTTTTTATTCTTTTCATTCAGGTTGTTTGAACAGACTTAATGCAAGTTTATTGCTGATGTATTCAATTGCCTTCATCGCTTTCACACTATTTCCGGCATCATTAAGTCTTGGCGAAAACGCGGCGATTGCCATTTTTCCGGGGACTATAGAGACAATGCCACCCCCCACCCCTGTTTTGGAAGGTAATCCGACGGCGTATGCCCAAAAGCCGGATTCATTATAAAAACCACACATCATCATGATTGCAAAAATTTTTGGTATATATTCTGAATTGAGAACTGCTTCTCCGGATATGGGGTTTATCCCATTATTTGCCAGAGTCGCTCCCATTATTCCGAGTTGTTTAGTTGTGATTCCAATGGAACATTGTCTGGTATAGACATCTGTGACTTCGAGAGGGTCTGCGTATAGTCTTCCGTAACTATCCAGAAGAAAAGCGATTGCCTTATTATGAGCATTTGTCTTTGTTTCCGATAAGTAGACTGAATCGAGAACGCTTAAATCTGATGCAGCCATTTTCTCGTAAAAATGAATGATTTTGTTAAAACGCTCTTCAGCAGTATTTGCAGGCAAAAGACTTACCGCCGCGATGGCTCCTGCATTCACGAGTGGGTTGACAGATCTCTCGGGGATCGTTTCTATTGCAATGATTGAATTGAAAGGTTGACCGGTAGGTTCAACCCCTATTTTATTCAGCAGGATATCCGGTTCTTTTGTTTCCTGTAAAACCAGTGCTGCGGTGAAAGGTTTTGATACCGATTCGATGGCAAAGGAATAATCCGTATCACCTGCCTGGATAATATATCCATCAACCGTTACGATGACGATACCGAATAAATCAGAAGGCACTTTGGATAGTTCCGGGATATAATCGGCATTTTGTCCTTCATTTGTGTCTTGAAAGATTGAATAAGCCTGATTCAATGTGTCCTGAAGCGTAGAGATATCTAAGTTGGAACCTGATATTTCAGAAGTAGTAGAAAACAGGGATGAATTGAAGCAGAATACTATAGACGTGATCAATATTAAAATTTTAAGATTATTTTTCATGATGAACACCCTCTTATAAAAAAATCCCCGCCTGAAAGGCGGGGATTCGTCTTAACTATTTAAATTATTCCATTTCTGCAAGCTTCTTGTACTTGTTATATCTGAAGAGCATATCTTCTTCAGCCTTTTTATCAAGCATTTCGGCTCTTTCGGGGAATAACTGTTTGAGTGATGAGTATCTGATTTCGCCATCAAGGAATTCCTGGAATTTTCCATCGAGTTCCTTCGGTCCATCAAGCTGGAATGGATTCTTTCCTGCGTCTGCCAGTCTTGGATCGAATCTGTAGATTGGCCAGTATCCACAGCTTGTAGCCTTCTTTTCTTCGGCGATGGTTGTTCCCATACCCGTCTTGATACCATGATTGATACAAGGTGTGTAAGCGATGATAAGGGATGGTCCCTTGTATGCTTCAGCTTCTCTGATAGCCTTGAAGGCCTGGTTCATGTTGGCACCAAGTGAAATCTGTGCAACGTAGACGTATCCGTATGTCGTAGCCATCATACCAAGGTCTTTCTTTCGGATAGGTTTACCGGCAGCCGCGAACTTTGCGATAGCGCCTGTTGGGGTAGCCTTTGAAGCCTGTCCACCTGTGTTGGAGTAAACTTCTGTATCCATAACGAGGACGTTTACGTCTTCTCCGGAAGCGAGAACGTGGTCAAGTCCACCGTAACCGATATCGTATGCCCATCCGTCTCCTCCAAGGATCCATACGGATTTCTTCACGAAGTAATCTTTGAGGTCGATTAATTCGTTGAGGAGATAATTGAGCTGACCCGTAACGGTTGGGAGAGCGGCGATAAGAGCTGCCTGAAGCTTCGGAGCGAGTTCCTTTGTTTCGTCTGCTTCTTCTCTCTTTTCAAGCCATGTCTTGAAGAGGTCTGCGAGATCTCCTTCTATACCGGCTTCGATAGCCTGTTCCATAAGGAGTGCAACTCTATCTCTTGAAGTGTTGATTGATATAGCCATACCATAACCGTATTCCGCGTTGTCTTCAAAGAGTGAATTTGCCCATGCAGGTCCCTTTCCTTCACTGTTCATGCAATAAGGGGTTGCGGGTGCGCTTCCGCCGTAAATGGATGAACAACCTGTTGCATTAGCAATTACCATTCTATCTCCAAAGAGCTGTGTAACGAGTTTAACATATGGTGTTTCTCCACAACCCGGACATGCACCACTGTATTCGAAGAGTGGTCTATTGTACATTGCGCTGTTCCACATCTTGTCGCCAAGCGGATTTCTGTCAGGAAGCTTTTCTGTGAAGTTGAAATTGTTCATGCTCTTTTCTACGTAATCTTCGATTGGGACCATAACGAGTGCTTTCTCTCCCGCTTTTCCAGGACAGACCTGAGCACAGTTTCCGCAACCTGTACAGTCGAGTCCGCTGATCTGAAGATTAAATTTGTAATCGTTCTTGAGTTTTGGATTCATTGGTGTAATCGTTTCAAGTGTTTCCGGTGCATCCTTGAGTTCTTCTTCCGTAACGAGTCTTGGTCTGAGAACTGCATGAGGACATACCATGACACACTGATTACACTGAATACAACTGTCTGCCTTCCACATTGGAATGTTAACAGCAATTCCTCTCTTTTCGAAAGCCGTTGTTCCGTTTTCGAATGTTCCATCCGGTGAGAATTTTGAAACAGGAAGACTGTCACCGTCTTTGGCATTGATAACATCTGCAACTTCTCTGACAAATTCAGTTCTGCTCATGTCGACGGCTTTAACTTCCGGTTCGAGTTCTGCCCATTCCGCCGGAACTTTAACTTCTGTGTAAGCTTCTCCCATTTCTACAGCCTTGTAGTTCTTTTCTACGATATCGTCACCTTTTTTACCGTATGTCTTCTTGATAGCGGCCTTCATGTATTGTTTCGCATCTTCGTAAGGAATGATGTCAGCGAGTTTAAAGAATGCCGCCTGCATGATGGTGTTGATTCTTTCTCCCATTCCGATTTCTCCGGCGAGCTTGAAAGCGTCCATGATGTAGAATTTGGCTTCTTTTTTTGCAAGAGCCTTCTTAAGAGAGTTTGGAAGTTCCTTTTCGAGTTCGTCTGCTGTCCAGTTTGTGTTGAGCAGGAATATTCCACCCTGTTTGAGACTTTCTACAAGATCAAACATAGGAACGTAAGCCTGTCTGTGACATGCTACGAAATCAGCTGTTGAAACGAGGTATGGTGATGTAATTGGCTTAGGACCAAATCTGAGATGTGATCTTGTAACGCCACCGGATTTCTTTGAATCGTATTCAAAGTAACCCTGTGCATACATGTCTGTGTGATTTCCGATGATCTTGATGGAGTTTTTGTTGGCTCCAACCGTACCATCAGAACCGAATCCCCAGAAGAGGCATCTCTTAACGTCTTTGTCTTCTGTAACGATCTTTTCATCAACTTCCAGAGAAGTGAATGTGAGGTCATCTTTTATGCCAACTGTAAAGTGATCTTTTGGTGAAGCACCTTTAAGATTGTCATAAACAGCTTTTGCCATTGAAGGTGTGAATTCTTTGGAACTGAGTCCGTATCTTCCGCCAACGATTGTTGGATTGTTTTTGTGTCCGTAGAATGCGAATTTGATATCCTCATAAAGTGGTTCTCCTGCGGAACCAGGCTCTTTTGTTCTGTCAAGAACTGCAATTGACTGAACGGTGTCAGGAATGGCTGCAAGGAGATGTTCAACGGAGAATGGTCTGTAAAGTCTTACTTTGATGAGTCCAACTTTTTCGCCATTTGCGTTGAGGTAATTAACGGTTTGTTCAAGCGTATCAACACCGGAACCCATAGCGACAACGATTCTGTCAGCTTCTGGATCTCCAACGTAATCAAACAGTCTGTATTTTCTTCCTGTGAGCTTTTCTACCATCCTCATCTTTTCTTCAACGATGTATGGAACCTTGTTGTAGAATTCATTTGCCCTTTCTCTGTTCTGGAAGAAGATATCCGGATTTTCTGCCGTACCTCTTGTAACGGGTTTTTCGGGTCTGAGTGCTTTGTCTTTGAATGCTTTTACTGCGTCATAATCAACGAGTTTTGCAAATTCGTCGTAATCGAAGAGTTCTACTTTCTGGATTTCGTGTGATGTTCTGAAACCATCAAAGAAATGTACAAATGGAACACTTGATTCGATAGCAGCAAGATGTGCAACGATTGCAAGATCATGGGCTTCCTGTACGCCTGCTGATGAGAGAAGCGCGAATCCTGTTGCCCTGCAGTGCATAACGTCGGAGTGATCTCCGAATATTGAGAGTGCATGTGTTGCAACGCTTCTTGCCGATACGTGGAACACGCCAGGCAGTAATTCTCCTGAAATCTTGTTCATATTAGGGATCATGAGAAGCAGTCCCTGTGAAGCTGTAAATGTAGTTGTTAATGATCCTCCCTGAAGAGCACCATGTACTGCACCTGAAGCTCCTCCTTCTGACTGTAATTCGGAAACTTTAACTTTCTGTCCGAATACGTTTTTTCTTCCTTCTGCTGCCCATGCGTCAGCAAATTCTCCCATCGGTGATGATGGTGTAATAGGATAGATTGCTGCTACTTCTGAGAACGCATATGCTACATGCGCTGCAGCGGTGTTGCCATCTACGGTTTGCATTTTCTTACCCACAGTTTCATCCTTCCTTTCATCTGAAAAGTTATTATTGCCCTCTTTGCGAAAATTATAACATAAACATTTTGCATGTCAAGCAGATTGTAGACTGCACTATAATTTGTTTGAAAACTCGCTGAACCGCTTTTTTAGTTAATAAAATATAACTTGAAAAAAAGATTATTATGTGCTATAATGAAACGACCCGGTATCGAATAATTCAGAGCGATTGTCTTTAAATGGGCGTATGGGAATTTGAGAAATATTTTTAGAAATCTCACCGATTTTCTGTTTTCTCAGAGTATCTTTTATCTTTATTAAAATCAGAGAGAAACTCATTATTGTGACTTGTTGGTTGTTTCCTGCTGTTTTGTTGCAGATGGAAAAGGCTATCAGGTGTTTTGTATAGAAAAAAGCATTATTGCTAATCATCTTGTTTTAAAAGGAGTTGATAATTATGAACAGTACACAGCAGCTTAGAAAAGAAATCATCAGAATGGAAAGTGTTCTTGAAATGAGCGAGCACAGAGGGGAATTCGATTTCGAACTCGAATCAAAAATTCAGCAGGCAAAGGCGATGCTGCCTGAAAATAAATATGGTGAACTCGTCGAGAGTTAACCTGCGTATTCTATTGTAGTATGAACAAAAAAAGAAGCCGAAAGGCTTCTTTTTTTGTTCATACTTTTTTACAGAAATGATGTGGACAAAATGCTATAATGTTCTTCAATAAGATTTCTACCGTTTGATAACGTTGTTGTTTGAGGGTTTCAAGTGGTGGGAATTTAGATTGACTCAACTGAAAACAGGAGTAAAGCATAATGAAAACAGACAAGAATTTAATCTTCTCCCTTGCCCCTATGGCGGGTGTAACGAACAAATCTTTCAGACAGCTTATCAGAGAAATAAACGGGGACAGTGTCGACTATATTTTTACGGAAATGATTAATGCAACCGGTGTTTCACGGCTTGATAACGGGACACTTCATCTTCTTCCCGGGAAAGAGGAAGCGTGCGTTGTTCAGATTTACGGGAATAACAGACCGGACCTTTTAAGATCTGCTGAATATATTTGTGTTAATTTCCCAAAAGTGACGGGTATCGATTTGAATGCTGCATGTCCTGTCAGAAAGGTTGTGCGGAATGGATCAGGATCCGCAATGGTTCATGACCTTGAAAATCTAAAAGATATCCTTGAAGGACTGGAAAAGGTGGTACACGGTTACGGAAAAACTGTGAGTATCAAGATCAGAAGAGGTTGGGAAGGGTATGAAAATTACAACGATATCATAAAAATATGTGATGATACAAATATTGATTTTATATCGATTCATGGTAGAACTGTCGAACAGGGATATTCCGGTGAAGCAGATCTATCTATCCTTGAAAGGATGGAAAAATCCGGGAATACTAAAATTTTCTGGACTGGGGATGTATTTGAAGTTGAACAAATTGATAAATTGCTCTCATATGAATCGGTACTTGACGGTATATTATTTGCGAGGGGGACCTTTGGCAATCCCTGGTTGATTCGTGATGCACGCGATTATATTGCACAGCGTGAGATTCGAGAGATGTCTTTTGAAGAACGTGAGCGAGTTATCAGAAGGCATGTGGAATTGTTGGTGCAGGAATATAAGGAATATAAGGTGATTGGTCAGTTTAAACGTTTTATATCAGGATATACAAAAGGTATGCGGAATGCCCGTGAAAAGAGGAACAGAATATATCGGAAAAGCAATCTTCAAGAGATGATTGATTTATTAATCCTTACAATTGCCGATGATTACAAGGCGAAAGCGGGAAGCTAAAATTAATTTGGTCACGCATGACCAAAAAAAAATATTTTGTTAGAAATTTTAAACGATCAGATTCTTCTCAATCCTATAGAATGATAATGAGAGGAACCTGATTGTTTTTTGGGGGAATTATGAAAATACTTGGAATAGATCCTGGATATGGGAGAGTTGGTTTTGGTGTTATTTCAGCAACAGGGAACAAATTTTCACATGTTGTGCATGGTGTAATCGAAACGACAAAAAAGAAAGAGCTTTCTTTCAGACTAAATGAAATTTATGAATCAATGACTGAAATCATAGAGGATTACAAACCGGATGAAGTATCAATAGAAAAACTCTTTTTCTTTAAGAATGTGACAACTGCCATGGCTGTAAGTGAAGCTCGAGGTGTTATTCAACTGGCAGCTTTTCAGAAGGGGTTGAAGATATTTGAATATAACCCATTTGAAATAAAAATGGCTGTCACAGGGAATGGGAGAGCAGAAAAGGGTCAAATTCAGAGAGTTCTGAAAATGTTCCTCGGTCTAAAAGGGACGCCGAAGCCTGATGATGCTGCAGATGGGTTGGCTGCCGCTCTTTGTCACATTAATTCCAGAGGGCATGTGGGGAGATGACAGGTTAAAGGAGTGTTGAATAAGCAGAATGTGTTTTAAGGTACAGGAGATTCGCTTAACGACTGAAAAATTACTTGAAAAACTTGGTTTGGCTGAGCTTGAACTGAAAGCCGTTATAAGAGATTTTTCAATCAATCGGAAACGTGATTTGGTTTTCGGTCAGGTTGTTCTGGAATATAAAGATCAAGTGGAATCTGAAACAACGAGAATTCTTCAGATGGCACTTGAAAGATATTTTGGTTGCAAGATGAGGGTTTCTTTAAAGAATGAAAATCTTAATCCGGCACAGGAAGCGGTTCTTCGATGGAAAAGTATTTTAAAAATACTGAATGGGAATTTTTCATATGTAACGGACAAGGTTTCAGTCGAGGCGATAGATGCAGAAAGGTTATGTTGTTGTGTACCGAACGAATTTATACTTAGAAAGATAAAGAAGAATCGAAAGCTATTGACGGATACGATTGCTGAAGAAATCGGTTTTGATGTGAAGGTGGATTTTAAGCTGGATGAAGCTTTGGGAAAAGATGTAATGACAGCGGCTAAACCGAAATTTGACATTGATGCCATGTACGAGATGATGGCGGAGAATGAAATTCAATCTCAAAATCAGGTGCAGGAAATGCCAAAAAAGCGTTTCTTTAAATCATCTTATCCAAGAAAAGTTGATCCTAAGGAAAAACCGGCAATTGGGGAAACAACAACGCCTATTTATCAGATGGTTTTCAACAAATCTCAATTTACCATAGAAGGGGAGGTCTTTTCGGTAGATTATCGTGAAGGGCCGAAAGTTGCAACCTTCGGAATCTACGATGGAACTGATTCGGTGAGATGCATCGCCTTCAGAGAAAATGCGGAATGGATTGGGGCAAATCTGAAAGATGGAAAGGTTGCCAAAGCGATCGGAAAAGCGTCGGTTGACAACCGTTCTGAGAAACCTTCCTTTTTTATCGATAATATAGAATTCGGAACACCGAAGGAAAAACGAATGGATGATGCGGTGGAAAAAAGGATAGAGCTTCATGCACATACACAGATCAGTGCGATGGATTCTATCATGCAAATCGGTGATTATATTGATACGGCAGCGAGATGGGGTTGGGAAGCCATTTCCGTAACAGATCACGGGGTTGTTCAGTCCTTTCCGGATCTTTATGAAAAATGTGTGAAAAAGGGGATCAGACCGATATTCGGAATGGAAGGGTATCTGGTTGATGTAGCCCCTATTGTGTATAATAAGGAATTTCTGAATCAGATAAAGGAAGATGCTCTCCATGAAAAGATTGTTGATATGGAATATGTTGTCTTTGACTTTGAAACAACAGGGTTGAGTCCTTTAAATGATGAGATTATCGAGTTTGGAGCGGTAAAAGTAGTGAATGGAGAGATTACCGAGACCTTTTCTGAGCTTGTTGATCCGGGGAGGCCACTTCCGGAGAAGATCATTGAGATTACCGGTATAACGAACGAGATGCTTGAAGGACAGCCGAAGATTGAAGCGGTATTGCCAAGGTTTATGGACTTTATCAAAGGAACGATACTGGTTGCTCATAATGCCAATTTTGATTACAGATTTCTCAAACAACAGGCTTTAAAGGTTCTTGGGATGGATTATAACAATACATATGTAGATACCCTGTCGCTTTCCAGATCGCTGCTGAGCATAAAGAGTAATTCTCTTGATAAAGTTGTTAAAGCGTTGGGGCTCGACGCATTTAATCATCACAGGGCTTTTGAAGATGCGAAAGTGACCGCTGATGTTTTTCTCAAATTATCTGAAATAGCGACGACGAGGGGGAAGGATACCCTTGAGGGACTTGACAGTTTGAAGTCGGAAATGGATCTGACGAAATTGTTCGGAAGGGATTTTACCGTTTATGTACAGAATAAAACCGGTTTGAGAAACCTTTATAAATTGATCACTGAAAGTCATTTGAATTATTTTGGTCGAGCGGTTCCTCTGATTCCTAAAGATATTTTGACAAAGAACAGAGAAGGTTTGATTATCGGCACGGGAAGTCCCATGAGTGAATTGTCAAATGGGTATCGTTTTGGGTACGATGATGATGAATTGAAAGAAATGGCTCAGTTTTATGATTTTATTGAAGTCATGCCTCCTGATGCGTATACCGCTGTTGAAGAGGGACTTGACTACGATAAAATGATAAAAATGTATAGGAAATTCTACGAATTAAGTCAGGAGATGAGGTTGCCCTGTATCATGACCGGGAATGCCCATTATCTTGAGAAAGAACATAAAAAACCATGGTCTATCATGAAGATCAGTGAAAAGGCTTTGAGAAGACGCGGGAAACAGTTTCCGAGTACAATGTTTGATGCCGTTAATCTTCACCTCAGAACGACGGAAGAGATGCTTGAGATCGCAGAAATGATAACAGGTTCAGCCGATTCGGCAAAAGCGCTTGTGATTCAAAACCCTAAAAAGCTCATTGCTGATTTTGAGGATATCAAACCGATTACCAGAAAACTGCATCCGCCTGAAATGGATGGAGCGGAAGAAGAAGTCAGAGAAATTGCCTACAAAAAGATGCATGAAATATACGGTGAAAATCCTCTCCCTCAAGTGAAAAAGAGACTCGATTTTGAGTTGGATGCCATTATTGGGAATGGTTATTCGGTTTTATACCTGATTGCACAGCGTATTGTAAACAAGTCGATGGAAGACGGTTACCTTGTCGGGTCAAGGGGATCCGTTGGGTCTTCTTTTGCCGCAACCATGCTGGGGATCACAGAAGTTAATCCGCTTTCACCCCATTACGTCTGTCCTGAGTGTAAACATCATGAGTTTTCTGATGATAAATCGATATCTTCCGGGTATGATCTTCCGGAAATGAAATGCCCTGAATGTGGTGCCCAGTACAGACGACTCGGTCAGGAAATTCCTTTTGAAACCTTTATGGGTTTTAATGGAAATAAAGTGCCTGATATTGATTTAAACTTCTCAGGGGAATATCAGACGAGAGCGCATAGATATATTGAAGAGCTTTTTGGAAGAGACCATGTTTTCAAAGCGGGGACTATCAGTACCGTTGCAGATAAAACGGCGTATGGATATGTACTCAGGTACGAGGAATGTACCGATGAAAATATCAAAGATATAGAAAAGGAGAGAATTTCAAAGACAATAGCGGGCGTTAAACGAACGACGGGTCAGCATCCCGGAGGGCTTATGATCGTTCCCAAGTCTATGAATGTCTATGAATTCACTCCCGTCCAGCATCCGGCAAACGATAGGCATTCGGAAGTCAGAACCACCCATTTTGACTATCACTCCATTCATGATGACCTGGTAAAGATTGATGCACTCGGACATGATGACCCTACTTTTATGCGTTATCTGTACGATATAACCGGTATTAATCCTCTGGATGTTCCGATGGGAGATGAAAAGACTGTTGAGATTTTTTCCAGTCCAAATCCACTTGGCATCAAAGAGAATGATATTCCCGGTGTTATCAACGGATCACTTGGTATTCCGGAGTTTGGGACAAATTTTGTTCGTGGGATGTTGATGGATACAAAACCCAGATCATTTGCCGATCTTGTAAGAATTTCAGGTCTGTCTCATGGAACCGGTGTGTGGCTGGACAACGCCAATATGCTGATTAAAAATAAGACTGCTGTGCTTTCAGAGGTCATTGCGTGTCGAGATGATATAATGAATCTGTTGATCAAGAGCGGTGTGGAGCATGTAAAGGCTTTTCAGATCATGGAAATTGTAAGAAAAGGGAAAGAACTTAAGGGAGAGGATATCGAGCTCATGAAAGAGCATGGTATTCAGGACTGGTTTATTAAATCATGCGAAGCGATCAAATATCTGTTTCCGAAAGCTCATGCTGTTGCTTACGTTTCGATGGCGTTTCGTGTTGCATACTTTAAAGTTCATCATCCGCTCGCTTACTATTCGACTTATTTCACCGTAAAAGGCGGGGAATTTGATGTTAATCTCATACTGACCGGACCCAAAAAGATAAAGGAATGGCTCAAAGATCCTGAATCATTTGGCAGTATGAGCAAACAGAAGTTGAATTCCGCGAGAGTTGTAAACGAGATTGCACTTGAGATGTTGTTGAGAGGATATGAATTCTTGCCTGTCAGTATTAAGAAGTCAGATGTTAATCGGTTTACCATTGAAGACGGAAAGTTGAGGATACCGCTTAACAGGGTTTCAGGTCTTGGAGACAGAGCCGCAGAGTCTGTTGTCGTTGAAAGGGGAAAAGAATCGTTTATTTCGATTGATGATTTTAAAAGAAGAACGGCCTGTTCGACATCCATTATAGAGGTATTAAAGGAAATGGATGCGTTTGAAGGGTTACAGGAACATGCACAATACTCATTGTTTGGAGGATAATTTGATGAAGAAAGTGAAAATCGGCAAAAAAAAACATATAGCGTTGGTAGCACATGATTTCAGAAAAAAAGACATGATCGACTGGGTAAAGTTTAATCGGGGAACACTTGCGACACATCATCTGTATGGTACGGGTACGACAGGCAGTCTTATCGAAGAAGAGACCGGACTTCCCGTATACGCATTTAAAAGTGGTCCGCTTGGCGGGGATCAGCAGATAGGCGCCAAAATTGCCGAAGGGACGATTGACTGTCTGATCTTCTTCTGGGATCCGCTTTCTCCTCACTCACATGATGTTGATGTCAAAGCACTTCTCAGAATTGCGACACTTTACAATATTCCTGTTGCTACAAATCGCTCAACTGCAGATTTTCTGATAAGCTCCCACTTGATGGAAGAGGTTTATGAAAGAGATCTATATGACTATCAGTCACGGCATATAAAAGAAGCAAAGGAAGCATTGGAAGGCGAGTGAGTCATTATCTACGGCTTTTAAAAGTTCTAACGGATGATGTAAAGACTCCTGATAAATCGTAAATCAAGTTATTTGGCTTAAAACTATTCTTAAATAAAAGAGGATTCTTGGTTATTCCAAGAATCCTCTTTTATTCATTTTTGGTCATGCCGCATTTCTATCTCCCCCATCTGTAGGCAGACACATATTCACCGTTTTTATCTGTCAGTAAAACACCATCCGTTGTGTCATTGTGTACATAATCGTATGTCCAGCACAGACCAGAAGCCTCCGGTCCGGAATGTAATCTGAAGGTTTCTCCCGGCTCCAGAAATAGCTTTTCAAACTGGTAAATTTGACCCATGGATGAACTTACAAGAACCATGCCTTCCATGTTTACTGTTTCTTCACCGTTGTTTTTGAACAATACATATTCATCTGCACTGATATAATGAACTTCTATGATTTGAATATTTTTCTGAGCATCGTTTGAACCATGAGTTGACGAAAACGAACTTGTTAAGCACATGAACAATATGGTACCAATTATTATTATCTGTCTCATCTCTTCCTCCTTTATATGAGTGATTTGCGTGTGAAAAAGATTTATCCTTTATCATAACGAATAGTCGGATTTTAACCTTGACTTATTCACTCTTGAATCCGATTATTTCATAATTTAAAAGGTCAGAAAATTATAGTTGTATGATAATGATACTTAAAGTGATATTTTTCACTATATAGAAATGAATAATCGGTATAATAATATTGATTAAAAAATATCTATACGTTCTTTGTATAAGAATATATATGCTTAATATAGATGATATCCTTGCCTGTTAAAAAGATTAGTTAACCGAATCATAAAGATGTGTATGCAAGATTATGCGTTATTTTATGTGTAATTTTTCACAATAATGGGTTATATTAGGCTAACTATTAATCTTTGGCATCGCAGATATAGGCAAGACTTTTATATTCCTGTAAATTTTGTCATTTAACAAAAGTTTTAAAATCAGTCAATAAGGTGATGTGCAACCTTGATTATATATGTGTTATAATTGATTTGGAAAAAAGATAAGTGGATTTTAACCTAAAGCAGACTACGATTGAGTAAAGGATTTTGGTTTTTATGATTGAAATAGTTTGTGAACAGAATCACGAATCGGAGGTGTAGCTGGTGTCAGCAAGTGAATCAAAAGCGGTTTGTGCAAATCATGAAGAGCTGTACAAATCCCTTGACGCGTTTATTGAAGAAACGAAAGAGGAATCAGGTATCCTGATTGAAGTCCTGCATAAAGCGCAGGAGTTATTTGGTTATCTGCCACCTGAAGTTCAGGAGCATGTAGCGGCAAAAATGGATCTGCCTGTCAGTCAGGTGTATGGTGTTGTGACTTTTTACAATCTCTTCACGATGAAACCTTCCGGAAAAAATCAGATCAAGGTATGTCTTGGAACAGCCTGTTATGTAAAAGGTGCGGACAGAGTACTTGACAGATTTAAGGAAGAGCTCGGTGTGGAAATGGAAGAGGTGACAGCAGACGGCAATTTCTCCATTCATGGAGTCAGATGTCTTGGAGCATGTTCAATGGCTCCTGTTGTACTTGTTGGTGAGAAAGATTTTTACGGTAAAGTGACTGCAGATGAAGTGCCAAAGATCATAAAGAAATACAGGGGGTGAACAGCAAATGGCAAAGATTAAGAGTTTGGACGAGTTAATGAAAATAAAGGAACAGGCTGTGAAGGATATTCAGATGAGAGATACCGACAAGAGGGGTAAGATCGTAGTAGCGATGGGAACATGTGGAATAGCTGCGGGTGCGAAGGATACGCTTCAGGCGGTAGTTGCAGAACTCGGCAAAAATGGAATCGAAGACGTTTCAGTTGTACAGTCCGGTTGTATGGGATTATGTGATGTTGAACCGACCATAGAAGTTGTGATGGAAGGACAGGATCCGATCATCTATGGTCATGTGACACCGGAGCAGGTCACAAGAATCGTTGACCAGCATGTACAGAATGGAAAAGTTGTAAGTGATTTGCTTGTAAGAAAAGGGGAAATTTGACAAGATTAAATATTGCGAGGTGAAGTAAGTTGCCGGTTGCAACGAATACAATATTAATGTGTGCAGGTGGTGGATGTATATCCGCCGGGGAAGAGAGTTGTCTTGATGCACTGAACAAGGCGATTGAGAAATACGCTCTTCAGGATGTCGTAAAGGTAGTCGAAACAGGTTGTATGGGAATGTGTGATGCAGGTCCTCTTATGGTTATTTACCCGGAGGGTGTGTATTATCAGAAACTTACACCTGCTGACGTGGACGGGATTGTTTCCGAACATATCTTAAAAGGAAGAATCGTTGAGGACAAACTTCTTGATAATCCAGCATCAGAGGTTAAGACACAGAATCCATACGACGATCATCCGTTCTTTACCAAACAGGTAAAGATTGCTACAAGAAACATGGGTATCATCAATCCGCTCGAAATTGATGAATACATCGCTCATGATGGTTATTTTGCCCTTCAGAAAGCTCTTTCAATGACACCTGATGAAGTAATAGAAACTGTTAAGGCGAGTGGTCTTAGGGGTAGAGGTGGAGCTGGATTCCCTACAGGTCTTAAATGGCAACTAACCAAAAAAGTTGAAGCTGATCAGAAATACGTTCTCTGTAATGCTGACGAAGGTGACCCGGGTGCGTTTATGGACAGATCCATCCTTGAAGGAGATCCTCATTCGTTACTTGAAGCGATGGCTATCGCAGGCTATGCTGTTGGGGCAAACAAGGGGTATGTTTACATAAGAGCTGAATATCCACTTGCAATCGAAAGATTGAATGAAGGAATAAAGCAGGCAAAGGAATATGGCCTCTTTGGCGACAATATCATGGGAACAGACTTCTCATTCGATCTCGAAATCAGAATGGGAGCCGGTGCATTTGTATGTGGTGAAGAAACAGCCCTGATAGAATCTCTTGAAGGTAAGAGAGGTCAGCCAAGAAATAAACCGCCATTCCCTGCTCAATCAGGTGTATGGGGTAAACCAACGCTTAACAACAATGTTGAGACCTATGCCAACATTCCGCCTATTTTCACAAAAGGTCCTGAATGGTTCTCCGGTATTGGGACGGAAACCAGTAAGGGGACAAAGGTTTTCTGTCTTTCAGGGAAGGTCAAGAATACGGGTCTCGTGGAAGTTCCAATGGGGATTACACTTAGAGAAATCGTTTATGATATTGGCGGTGGTATTCCTGACGGTAAGGAATTTAAAGCGGTTCAAACCGGTGGCCCCAGCGGTGGCTGTATCCCTGCTGAGCATCTTGATACACCGATTGATTATGAAAATCTGAAGAAGATCGGGACGATGATGGGTTCCGGTGGTATGGTCTTCATGGATGAAGATACCTGTATGGTTGACGTCGCAAAATATTTCCTCGATTTCTCGGTTGAGGAATCCTGTGGTAAATGTCTGCCATGCCGGGAAGGAAACAGGGTTATGCTTGAAATTCTTGAAAAGATTACTTCAGGTGAAGGCGAAGATGGAGATATCGAAAGACTTGAGTCACTTGGAAAGAATATCATGGATACTTCTCTCTGTGGACTCGGACAGTCATCACCACAGCCGGTTCTTTCAACCATTCATTACTTCAGAGAAGAATATGAAGCACATATACAAGAAGGTCGATGTCCTGCAAAAGTCTGTAAGCCTTTAACAAGATACGTGGTTGATGCTGAAAAATGTGTTGGCTGTACAGCTTGTTCAAGAGTATGTCCGGTATCGGCAATTGAAGGATCTGTCAAACAGGTTCATGAAATTGATCCTGAAATCTGTACAAGATGCGGAAGCTGCGTACAGGTTTGTAGATTCGGTGCTATCAGCAAAGTTTCACCATAAAAGAATAATTAGGGTAGTCCTGGAAAGGATTGCCCGTTTTTGTTTTACACCGTAGATAAATTTATTAGGGGGTGTAACAGTGGTTTCGGAAAAAGAGATGCAAGCTATAGAAAAAATTGTTAACGGTGTTGTTACAGACGAAAGTCTTGCTGAGGGTGATGTGTTAATCAATTGCCTTCATGAAATTCAGAATCATTTTAAAAATTTTGTTCCACCAGAGGCTGCAGAAAAGGTAGCGGAGATTCTAAAGATTCCACAGTCTTCTGTTTATGAAGTACTTACATTCTATACGATGTTTTCGGTAGAAAAGAGGGGTAAGTATGTTATCAGAGTTTGCAACAGTCTTCCGTGTCATGTGACCGGTGGGAAAGCAGTTGTAGACACTTTGAAGGAAGAACTGAAATGTGAATTCAATCAGACAACTGAAGATGGACTCTTTACGTTGGAAAAGACGGGTTGTCTTGGGTTATGCGGAGTTTCTCCGGTCATCATGATAAATAATGAATTCTATGGAAATCTCACACCAGAAAAAGTTATTGATGTTATCAACAAACTCCGTGAAGAGGAGCGTGGTGAATAATGAAGACACAGACAGTTCTTGTATCGGTTGATTCAAGCAGTGCGCTTCGAGGAGCCAGACAGTTTAAAAAGCAGCTTGAAGAAAGTGTGAAAAATTATAGTCTCGACAATTTTGTTGAGGTACTAGAAACCGGAACGCTTGGCGTGTACAGAGATGGTGTTATCATCGCCATCTATCCGGATGAAGTGTTTTATGAAGTAAAAAATATCGAGGATCTCGAGAAAATCGTTACTGAGCATCTTCTTAAGGGAAGAGCTGTCAACGATCTTTTAATAGAAAAGAGCGTTATCAAGCATCATGAAAAAGAGGATAAACTCGACAAGGAACAGAGAATAGTGCTTAAGAATGTCGGTATTATTGATCCTCGTGAGATAGATGAATACATTGCAAGAGACGGTTATCAGGCATTGGCAAAGGTATTGAACGGTATGAAACCGGAAGATGTCATTGCTGAAGTTAAAAATTCGAATCTCAGAGGAAGAGGTGGCGCAGGATTTCCTACAGGAATGAAATGGGAATTTACGGCGAAAACGACAAATCCTGAAAAATACGTTATTTGTAATGCCGATGAAGGTGAACCTGGAACGTTTAAAGATAGATTGATCATGGAAGGGGATCCGCATTCAGTGGTGGAAGCCATGACGATTACAGGATATGCCGTAGGTGCAAATAAAGGTTATATCTATATCCGTGGCGAATATCACGGATCGATAGACAATATCAGAAAGGCTATCAAAGATGCATATGAATATGGTCTTCTTGGAGAAAATATTTTCGGTACGGATTTCTCCTTTGATCTTTCTGTAAGGCTTGGAGCCGGTGCTTATATCTGTGGCGAAGAAACAGCATTGATTGAATCCATAGAAGGAAGACCCGGAAGACCAAGACTGAAACCGCCATATCCACCGGTAGAAGGTCTTTATGGAAAACCTACCGTCGTTAACAATGTTGAAACATTTGCCAATGTTCCGTGGATCATCAACAACGGTTCGGATGCGTTTAAGGCGATTGGTACTGAAGGAAGTGCAGGTACAAAAGTCTTTACACTTGTCGGTAATGTTATTAACAGAGGCCTCGTAGAAGTTCCGATGGGAACGTCTCTCTTTGATCTCATCTACAAATACGGTGGCGGGATTCCGAATGGTAAAGAGCTTAAAATAGTTCAGACAGGGGGAACTGCCGGAACATTTATGGATACCGAAAACCTTTCAGTAGGTTTGGATTATGACTCATGGAAAGAAGGCGCTTCTCTCGGTTCAGGTGTTATACTGTGTATGGATGAAGACAGTTGTGCAGTTGATTGTGCAAAGACAGCCATGGAATTTTTTGCGCATGAATCCTGTGGGAAGTGTACACCATGTCGAGAGGGAACCGGAACGGCCGTAAGAATTCTCAGAAAGATAGCAAAGGGTCAGGGGACTTCAGCAGAAGTTGATCAGTTGCTGATGCTTGCGGATGTTATGGAGCAGACAGCTTTCTGTGGGCTTGGCCAAGCAGCACCGATTCCGTTGAGAACAATCGTTAATTGCTTCAGAGATGAATTTGAGGCTCATGTGGAGAAAAAACCCTGTAATTGCTGTAAGTATGAAGATCCAAAGAAGAAGAAGAGGAAGAAGAAATAGCCCTTTATCGGAATGCAGATACATGTATTTTTGATAAAAGATGTATTAAATAAAGGTAAATTTATTTGATTTTTAACGGGTGCGGTTGACAACGCACCCGTTATCGTAGTAAAATGCGTTTGGTTAAATTTAGAAAAATTAGTGAAAGGAGGGAATATCGAATAGATGCCCACAATTAATCAGTTAGTAAAGAACAGCAGGAAGATCATCAAGGATAAATCAAAAGCACCTGCATTACAGGGAAATCCTCAGAAAAGAGGCGTTTGTGTAAGAGTTACAACAATGACTCCAAGAAAGCCTAACTCTGCTTTGAGAAAAATAGCAAGGGTAAGACTCGTAAATGGAATGGAAGTTTCTGCATATATTCCAGGAGAAGGTCATAATCTTCAGGAACACTCTGTTGTAATGGTAAGAGGTGGAAGAGTAAAAGACTTGGCTGGTATACGCTACAGAATCATCAGAGGAGCACTTGACACAGCAGGTGTTGAGGGAAGAAAACAGGCACGTTCCAAGTATGGAACAAAAGCTCCTAAATAATGTAAGGCTGCGTAGGAGGTAATTGTTTAAATGAGAAGAAGAAGAGCCGAAAAAAGACAAATTGAACCGGATCCAGTATACAACGATTTACTTGTATCAAGATTGATCAACAAGTTGATGTATCATGGTAAAAAATCAAAATCACAGAAGATCGTTTACGATGCTTTTGATATCGTTAGAGAGAAAACTGGAAAAGATCCACTTGAGATGTTCAAACAGGCGATGGATAATGTGAAGCCTGAAGTGGAAGTTAAGCCAAGAAGAGTTGGAGGGTCAACTTACCAGGTACCTGTAGAAGTTGCTGAACCAAGAAAGACATCACTCGGATTAAGATGGCTTATTGCTGCTACAAGAGGAAAAAAAGGAAAACCGATGAAATACAGACTTTCAGATGAAATTATCAACGCCCTTGAACAGACGGGATCTGCTATTAAGAAAAAAGAAGATACGCACAGAATGGCGGAAGCAAACAGAGCGTTTGCACATTTCAAATGGTAATCGTTTAAATTAAATGGAGGAAGAATAGTGTCTTATAAACAGATTCCTCTCGAGAGAGTCAGAAATATAGGTATTATGGCTCATATCGATGCTGGTAAAACTACAACTACAGAAAGAATATTATTCTACACCGGGAAGAAGAGAACCCTTGGTAGTGTCGACGATGGAACTGCCACGATGGACTGGATGGAACAGGAGAAGGAGAGAGGTATTACGATTACTTCTGCTGCCACGACTGCCTTTTGGAAAGATCATCGTATTAATATCATCGATACACCCGGACACGTTGACTTTACCGTCGAGGTTGAAAGGTCATTAAGGGTTCTTGATGGAGCGGTTGCGGTTTTTGATGTTTGTGCTGGTGTTGAACCACAGTCAGAAACCGTATGGAGACAGGCTGACAAGTATGAAGTTCCGAGAATTGCTTTCATGAATAAGATGGATAAACTCGGTGCGGATTTTGATATGTCTGTCGAGAGTATGAGAAAGAAACTTGGGGCAAATCCTCTTCCTCTTCAGATACCAATAGGAGCCGAGGATACTTTTGAAGGGGTTGTTGATCTTCTTGGCATGCAGGCTTTTGTTTGGGATGACGCGGAGGGGACCAGTTTCACTACAAAAGAAATTCCTGAGAATCTTCTTGAAAGGGCGGAGGAACTTCATGAGGACCTCGTTGCTAAAATGTCGTCTTATGATGAATCAATTATGGAGCATTACCTCGAAGGAGAAGAGGTTCCGGTTGAAAAATTGAAGAAGGCTATAAGAAGTGCGACGGTTAAGGGTGAATTTGTTCCCGTCTTTTGTGGAACGGCTTTTAAGAACAAGGGTGTTCAGCCCGTTATTGATGCTGTTGTTGACTATCTTCCATCACCAAAGGATGTGCCGCCTGTTCAGGCAATTGTGCCCGGATCGGATGAGATCATTGAGCTTGGTGCAGATCATGATGGACCGTTTGCAGCCCTTGCGTTTAAGGTTGCGACAGATCCGTTCGTCGGTAGGTTGACTTTCTTCAGAGTGTATTCAGGTACTTTGAAGAAAGGAAATTATATTCAGAATGTCAACAAAGATAAAAAGGAAAGACTCAGCAGATTGATTTACATGCATTCTGACAAGAGAGAAGATGTTGATGAAGTTGGAGCGGGAGAGATTGTTGCGGGAATAGGTTTTAAGTTTACGTCCACCGGAGACAGTCTTGCAACTATGGATCAGCCGCTTCTTCTGGAAGAGATGAATTTTCCGGAACCGGTTATTCAGATTGCGATTGAGCCGGAAACAAAAAATGATCAGAACAAACTGGGTAAGGGTCTTGCAGCTCTCAGGGAAGAGGATCCCACCATCAAGGTTCAGGTTGATAATGAAACGGGTCAAACGCTTTTAAGTGGTATGGGAGAATTGCATCTTGAAATAGTTATTGACAGACTCAAGAGAGAGTTTGGTGCAAATGTAAGAGTTGGTAAACCTCATGTATCATACAGAGAAACCGTTAAAGAGTCTTCTGATGTTGAAGCAAAGTATGCACGTCAGAGTGGCGGTAAGGGTCAGTATGGACACGTTAAGGTCAGGTACGAACCACTCGAGGCAGGATCAGGCTTTGTGTTTGAGGATAAAACTGTTGGTGGTTCAGTTCCGAAAGAGTACATCAACCCGGTCAGGGTTGGTATTGAGGAGGCGATGCAGGATGGTGCAGTTGCAGGATATCCGGTCGTCGACCTTAAAGCAACACTTTATGACGGTTCCTATCATGAAGTTGACAGTTCGGAAATGGCATTTAAGATTGCCGGATCAATGTCGCTCAAGGAAGCTCTGAAGAAAGGGAAATCCTATCTTCTTGAACCGATTATGGCTGTTGAAGTCACAACTCCCGAAGAATATATGGGAGATATCATTGGTGATCTTAACACGAGAAGGGGCAGAATTGAGAATTTTGATTCAAGATCGAATGCGAAAGTAATTGAATCATTTGTACCATTGTCAGAATTGTTTGGATATGCTACAATATTAAGGTCATTGAGTCAGGGGAGAGCAACGTATACGATACAGTTCTCACACTATGACGCGGTGAATGAGAAAACGCTTGAAAAGATTCTTAAAAATAAGTAAGAACCTTATTAAAACTGTTATTAAACGATAACGAGGAGGGTATTAACTAATGGCAAAAGAGAAGTTTGAGAGAACCAAACCGCATCTTAACATCGGAACAATTGGTCATATCGACCATGGTAAGACAACACTTACAGCTGCTATCACAAAGGCGCTCAGCTTGAAGGGTCTTGCAGACTTTGCTGCATTTGACACTATCGACAAGGCACCTGAAGAAAAGGCAAGAGGAATCACTATCAACACAGCTCACGTTGAATACCAGACAGAAAAGAGACATTATGCGCATATCGACTGTCCGGGTCACGCTGACTACATCAAGAACATGATTACCGGAGCTGCACAGATGGACGGAGCTATCCTTGTTGTTGCTGCAACAGATGGTCCTATGCCACAGACAAGAGAACACGTTTTGCTTGCAAGACAGGTTAACGTACCTGCAATAGTAGTATTCTTAAATAAATGTGACATGGTTGATGACGAAGAATTGATCGATCTCGTTGAAATGGAAGTCAGAGACCTTCTCAGCAAGTACGAATTCCCTGGAGACGATCTTCCAATCGTCAGAGGATCTGCTCTTAAGGCTGGAGAAGAAGAAACAGCAGATGGCGAATGGAATGCACACATCTACGAACTCATGGATGAATGTGACAACTACTTCCCGGATCCTGTAAGAGAAACAGACAAACCATTCCTTATGCCGATTGAAGACATCTTCACGATCACAGGTAGAGGAACAGTTGTTACAGGTAGAATCGAAAGAGGAGCAGTCCATCCGGGAGACGAAATTGAAATGGTTGGTATCAGACCGACTGCAAAGACAACCTGTACAGGTGTTGAAATGTTCAGAAAACTTCTTGACGAAGGAGTTGCAGGGGACAACGTTGGCTGTCTTCTCAGAGGTGTAAAGAAAGATGATGTAGAAAGAGGACAGGTTTTGGCTAAACCGGGTTCCATCACACCACATACAACATTCAAGGCTAACATCTATGTTCTTAAGAAAGAAGAAGGTGGAAGACATACACCATTCACAAAGGGTTACAGACCACAGTTCTACATCAGAACAGCTGACGTTACAGGCCAGATCACAGATCTCGGAGAAGGCGTAGAAATGATCATGCCTGGAGACAACATTGTATCTACAGTTCAGCTGATTAAGCCGGTTGCTCTCGAAACAGGTATGAGATTCGCTGTTAGAGAAGGCGGAAGAACAGTTGGAGCTGGAGTTGTAGCAGAAATTATCGAATAATAGAAGTGTAATATATATTTAATTTACATTTTACTATTATTATGTATAATGCGGGGGAGCGTTTTTAAGGGCGCTCCCCTTTTGTAGCGTATTTTGTATGATTGGAGGGAAAAGCAGATGGCCTCACAGAGGATAAGAATCAGATTAAAGGGATACGATCATGAATTGCTTGATCAGTCATCAGGTAAGATCGTTGATATCGTGAAGACGACGAATGCAAAGGTATCAGGTCCTATTCCTTTACCAACAGAAAGAACGGTTTACTGTGTTTTGAGATCCCCTCACAAACACAAAGATTCAAGAGAACATTTTGAAAAGAGAGTACATAAAAGGCTCATAGACATTTTGGACCCAAAACCAAAGACAGTGGAAGCACTCATGAAAATTGATCTTCCATCCGGTGTAGATGTCGAAATCAAGCTCTGATACATAACTGGAGGTGTACAGCAATGAGCGGATTAATTGGAAAGAAAGTTGGAATGACACAGATTTACAAAGACGGTAAGAGAATTCCTGTTACGGTTGTACAGGCTGGACCTTGCATCGTTGTTCAGAAAAAGACTGAAGAAGTGGATGGTTATACATCTGTTCAGCTCGGTTTCGAAACACAGAAAGAACACAGATTGACAAAGCCTGAACTGGGTCATTTCAAAAAGGCAAACGTTGAACCGATGAAGCATCTTAAAGAATTCAGAGTTGACGATGTAGATGCATATGAACTCGGACAGCAGATCACCGTTGAGCTCTTTGAAGAGGGAACAAAGGTAGACGTTGTGGGTACTTCTAAGGGTAAAGGTTATTCTGGTGCGATGAAGAGATGGAACTTCAGTGGTGGTGAAAAGTCACATGGTTCAAAATTCCACAGAGCACTTGGTAGTACCGGTCAGCATTCATACCCTGCAAGAGTATTTCCTGGTAAAAAAATGCCTGGACAGTATGGAAATGTACAGAAGACAGTTCAGAATCTGGAAATAGTTAGAATCGACAAGGAAAACAACCTAATCGCAATCAAGGGAGCAATCCCAGGCGCAAGAAACAGTGTAGTTTACATCACGAACACAGTTAAATCATATTAATGATTTGAAATTGGAAGGAGGAAACAATGGCTAAAATCGAAGTTCTCGACCTTAAGGGACAGAATACCGGTGAAGTTGAATTAAGAGCGGATATCTTCGACATAGATCCTAATCAGGATGTTATGTTTAGATACGTTCATATGCAGCTCACTAACAGAAGACAGGGAACGGCCTCCACAAAGACACGTGCTGAAGTAAAGGGTACAGGAAAAAAACCTTTCCCGCAGAAACATACAGGACGTGCCAGACAGGGAAGCTTGAAAGGACCACATCAGAGACATGGTGGAGTAGCATTCGGACCAAAACCGAGAGATTTCAATATGAATCTCCCGAAAAAAATGAAGAAACTTGCTTTGAAATCAGCATTGAGCGCAAGATACAGAGAGGGAAATCTCATTGTGATCGATGATTTCAGAATGGATGAAATTAAGACAAAGGCTTTTAGAGGTATATTAAAGGCTCTTGATGTTGATACAACCAAGAATCTTGTTGTATTACCTTTCAAGGTGGCTCAGTACGAAAACACGAAGATGTCGGGAAAGAATATTAAAACGACTAAGGTTATCATTGCCGACAATCCCGGAAATTCAGGGGAAGGCAAAGTTAATGTTGATGGCCTCAATGTGTTTGATATTATCAACAACGACAAGGTAATTTTGACTAAAGACACGGTTAAAAAAATTGAGGAGGTGTTGGGTTAATGGCTATTAAACTTGAATACAGAGATGTATTGCTTCGCCCAATACTCACTGAAAAGTCTACAACGAATATGGCACATGGTACTTACACATTCGAAGTACACAGAGATTCGAACAAGAGATTGATCAAAGATGCCATTGAGAATATATACGAAGTAAAGGTTGAGAAGATTAACGTTTTAAACGTTAAACCGAAACCAAAGCGCAGAGGAATGTTCAGAGGAAAGACAAGAAGTTGGAAGAAAGCAATGATCAAGCTTCAGGAAGGTTATACCATTTCTGATCTTGAGAACCTTTATTAATAGGAAGGGGAGCTGAATTATGGGACTTAAAAGATATAAACCAACAACCCCGACTAGAAGATATGCCGTTGGACAGGATTATTCAGAGATTACTAAGACTACTCCTGAAAAATCATTACTGACACCTCTTAAGAAGACAGCAGGAAGAAACAACAGAGGTAGAGTAACTGTAAGGCATCGTGGTGGCGGTCATAAAAGAATGTATCGTATTATCGATTTCAAGAGAAACAAGGATGGAATACCTGCAAAGGTTATGTCGATTGAATACGATCCTAACAGATCTGCAAGAATTGCACTTTTGTTCTATAAAGATGGAGAAAAGAGATACATCCTTGCACCGAGAAAACTTTCCGTTGGAGATGAAATATTAAGTGGTCCTGATGCGGAAATCAAGGCTGGAAATTCAAAGATGCTCAAGGAAATTCCTGTTGGTACACTTGTTCATGCGATTGAATTTGTACCTGGGAAAGGGGCACAGATTGCAAGATCAGCTGGTATATCAGCTCAGATCATGGCAAGAGAAGGCGGATATGCACTTCTTAAGATGCCTTCCGGAGAATTAAGGAGAGTTCTTGAAACTTGTAAGGCTACCATCGGAATTGTTGGAAATGAAAACCACAGTAACGAAGTTTACGGTAAAGCTGGTAAGAAGAGATGGCTGGGAATTAAACCTACGGTAAGAGGTATGGTAATGAACCCTTGTGATCACCCTATGGGTGGTGGTGAAGGACGATCAAAGAGTGGAAAACATCCACAGAGTCCTTGGGGCACACTTGCCAAAGGTTACAAGACCAGAAGAGGTAAGAGGGCTTCTGATAAATTCATCGTCAGAAGAAGAAACGAATCTAAGAGAAGATAAAGGGGGTAATGCCTTTGAGTAGATCTTCCAGAAAGGGCCCTTTTGTTCAACCAAAGCTCCTGAAAAGGGTTAGAGCATTGAACCAGGCCGGAAAAAAAGAAGTTTTAAAAACATGGAGCAGATCGTCAACTATCATTCCTGAAATGGTAGGACATACAATCGCAGTTTATAACGGTTTGAAACATATACCTGTATATATAAGTGAAAACATGGTAGGACACAAACTTGGAGAATTTTCATTTACCAGAAGATTTGGCGGACATGCCGATAAAAAGGCAAAAGCCGGTCAGGTTGGTAAGTAAGAAAGGGGAGTAGTAGGAAATGGCACACGCAAAGAGATCAGTTTTTCATAGAGAAAGAAAAGAGCGTTTGGCTGAAACACCCGTAACCGAGGCCAAGGCAACAGCCAAGTATTTAAGAATCTCCCCTAAAAAAGTTAGATCAGTAGTTAACTCAATCAGGGGAATCAAAGTGGACAGAGCGATGGACGTACTTGATTTTTCACCAAAAAAAGGTGCGACTCTTGTCAGAAAAGTGCTTGATTCAGCAGTAGCAAACGCAATCAACAATTTTGAATTGGATGCAGACAGCTTATACGTAAAAGAAACTTACGTTAATGAGGGTCCGAGAATGAAGAGAGTTTGGGCGAGAGGTAGAGGAAGAGCTGATATCCTTTACAAGAGAATGGCTCATATAACTGTAGTGGTAGAAGACAGATCAGTATCAGCGGAAAAAGACGAAAGTGAAACGAGGTGATTTGAGCCGTGGGTCAAAAAGTACATCCAAGAGGATTTAGACTGGGAGTTTCGAAGGATTGGCAGGCAAATTGGTTTGGTGGAAAAAACTATTCCGATTATTTAATAGAAGATGAACAGATCAGAAAACTTGTCAGAGGCAAAAAGTATCAGATTAAGACAAAGAGAGGTCAGCTTGTCGAATCAGATGCAGGAGTCGATGAAGTTTTCATTGAAAGACCCAGCCAGAACAAAGTAAGAGTTACTATTTATACGGCTAAGCCCGGAATAGTAATTGGAAGAAAAGGTTCAGAAGTACAGGTTCTCAGAGAACAGCTTGAGAAACTTACCGGTAAGCAGGTTTTTGTGAACATCAAGGAAATCAAAACACCTGAGACTGATGCCCTTCTGGTAGCCGAAAACATCGCAAGTATGCTTGAGAAGAGAACATCACACAAAAGAGCGATGAAAAGGGTTATGAGAAATGCCATGAAGAGTGGCGCAAAAGGTATTAAAGTTATGGTTGCCGGTAGACTTGGCGGAGCCGAAATTGCAAGAACTGAATGGTATCGTGAAGGCAGAATTCCTCTTCAGACTCTCAGTGCAGCTATCGACTACGGTTATACAGTTGCAAATACGAAAATGGGAGTTATTGGTGTAAAAGTTTGGGTATACACCACTGATAAATAATTCTTCACGTAGAGAAGGAGGTAATTACAGATGTTGATGCCCAAGAGGGTTAAATATAGAAAACAGCAGCGAGGAACAATGACTGGTAAGGCAAAAGGTGGAACCAGTGTACATTTTGGCGAATACGGTCTAAAAGCTTTGGAAGCCAGATGGATAACTGCAAGACAGATAGAAGCATGCAGAGTTACAATGGTAAGAACATTGAAGAGAAGCGGTAAAGTATGGTTGAGAATCTTCCCTGACAAGCCGGTTACAAAACAGGCACAGGATTCAAGGCAGGGTAAAGGTAAGGGTAATGTTGACATGTGGGTATCTGTTGTAAAGCCGGGTAAGATCATGTTCGAAATTGGCGGTGTATCTGACGAACTTGCAAAGAAGGCATTAAGAAAAGCTTCAGACAAACTTCCTATAAGGACTAAGATTGTACAGAGGCACGCTGTTGGAGGTGAATAAAATGAAGGCTAGTGAACTGAGACAATTTACTGATGAAGAATTAAACGAAAAGCTTGAAGAAAAAAAGAAAGAGTTGATGAACCTTCGTTTCCAATTAGCTTTGAAGCAACTTGATAATACAAATCTTATCAAATCATGCAAGAGAGACATAGCAAGGTTTAAGACTATTCTCACTGAACGTGAATTGGGAATCAAGAGATAAGGGAGGGTAGACGATGCCTAAGAGAATTTTAACCGGAGAAGTTGTAAGTGACAAGATGGACAAGACAGTAGTTGTTCTTGTAACCAGAAGTGTTAAACACAAAGTTACCGGAAAAATGATTAAAAGATCTAAGAAGTATAAAGCGGACGACAGGGAAAATGCCTGTAGAATGCACGATGTTGTGAAGATAGAAGAAGCAAATCCTATCAGTAAGGATAAGAGATGGAAAGTTCTCGAAATCGTTAAGAGAGACATCCTCGATGAAGCTGATACAAAGGTACTGGAAACTGAAGGAGGCGATGCATAGTGATTTACAGAGAAACCATTATGAACGTCGCTGATAATTCAGGCGCGAAGAAATTACTTGTAATCAACGTTTTGGGTGGATCCAGAAGGAATTTCGGTTCAATCGGAGACATTGTTGTCGCATCCGTCAAAGAAGCAATCCCTCATTCAAATGTTAAGGCCGGAGAGGTTGTTAAGGCTGTCATCGTTAGAACGCATAAAGAAGTCGGAAGACCTGACGGCACGTATGTTAGATTCGATGACAACGCCGCTGTTATTATTGATGGACAGAACAATCCGAAGGGAACAAGAATCTTTGGACCCGTTGCTAGAGAATTAAGGGAAAAGGGTTATATGAAAATAGTATCCCTGGCACCAGAGGTTTTATAAGGAGGTGCTGTTGTGAAAAAACTTAAAAAGGCAAATAAATTTAACTATACAATCAGAAAAGAAGATCTCGTAGAAGTTATTTCAGGAAAAGACAAGGGTAAAAGAGGAAAAGTGTTAAGAGTTATTCCTAAGGATTCAAAGATAATCGCTGACAAGATCAATATTGTTAAGAGACATCAGAGACCTACTCAGCAGGAAAGAAATGGTGGAATCATCGATACAGACAATCCGATCAGAACTGATAAAGTTATGGTAGTCTGTCCAAGCTGTGACAAAAAGACAAGAATCGGCTGGAAAGTTCTCGATGATGGTAATAAAAAGAGATACTGCAAAAAATGCGGTGAATTAATCGATAAAGACTAATCTGCAAGGAGGTGTGCTCAGCGGTATATCCCTGTCAGGATAACCGGATACTGAGATAATTATGGCAAAGAAAGAAAAAAAGGCACAGAAGCCAGCGAGAATCACAAGTTATCTTAACAAGTACTACAACGATGAAGTCGTTCCCGCCATGATGAAAGAGTTTAATTACACGAACGTCATGCAGGTTCCCAAGCTTGCAAAGATAGTAATAAATATGGGAGTCGGAGAAGGTTCCAGAAACAAGGATTTATTCAGAATCCATCAGGAAGAACTTAAGGAAATTGCCGGACAGAAACCTGTTGTCACCTATTCAAAGAAGGCTATCGCAAACTTTAAGCTCAGAAAAGGAATGCCAGTTGGAATCAAGGTAACGCTTCGAAATGGATCTATGGAAAACTTTATGTATAAGCTCTGCAACATAGTTCTTCCTAAAGTAAGAGACTTTAGAGGGTTAAATCCAAACTCATTTGACGGAAGAGGAAACTATGCTTTCGGACTTTCAGAACAGGTTATATTCCCAGAGGTCAAACCTGAGAATGTAAAAAGAATTCAGGGTATGGACATTGTTATCGCAACAACTGCCAGAACAAATGAAGAAGCCAGAAAGCTTCTTGAATTGATGGGTATGCCCTTTAAAAGAGGATAATTTAGGAGGGAGAAAATGGCAAGAAAAGCAATGGTAGAAAAGTGGAAAAAGCCTAGTAAATATAAGACTAGAGAATACAGCAGATGTAAAGTATGTGGAAGACCACATTCAGTATACAGAGAGTTTGGAATTTGCAGGGTATGTCTCAGAAAGATGGCGTTAGAAGGTAAGCTTCCTGGTGTTAGAAAGGCAAGCTGGTAAGTGAAGGGAGGTAGTTACAAGTGTGGAGCGATACAATAGCTGATATGCTTACAAGAATTAGAAATGCAAACTCCGTATTTGACGAGAGTGTAGATATTCCTGCTTCCAAATTAAAGAAGAATATTTGTGAAGTTCTTAAAGAAGAAGGATTTATAAATGACTATAAATACATCGAGGATGGAAAACAGGGAATCTTAAGGGTATTATTGAAATACAAGGGAACTAGAAGAGAAAGAAAGACGGTTATCAAAGGAATCGTAAGAGTTTCAAAAGCCGGAAGAAGGATTTATTGTTCAAAGGATAACGTTCCTTCTGTTAAGGGTGGTCTTGGAATTGCTATACTTACCACTTCACAGGGTGTTATGACAGACAAGACAGCGAGAAAGCTTTCAACTGGCGGCGAAATTATCGCCTACGTCTGGTAATATCGGGAGGTGTTATGATGGCAGAGAAAAAGATGATTTCCAGGTTAGCAAAGAAACCACTTGTTATACCTGCAAACGTAGAAGTTAAACTCAGCGAAAATGAAATAATCGTTAAGGGACCCAAAGGCGAACTTAAAAAGGCACTTAACGAAAAGATTATCGTTGTGATGGAAGGTAACGAGATTAATATAAAACCTAATCTTGAAATAATGAAAAGAGCGAGTGAAGCGAAATATTTCAGAGCGATGACAGGGACTTTCTACTCACACATCAGAAATATGATCACGGGAGTTACTGAGGGATTCAAAAAGCAGCTCACAATCGTAGGTGTTGGGTACAGAGCAGCAATGAAGGGGACAACCCTTAATATGAACCTTGGGTACGCTCATGAAGTTAACGTTGAACCACCTGCAAACGTCACATTTGAAGTTCCAAAACCAAACAGCATTATCGTTAGCGGAATTGACAAGGAAGTTGTCGGACAGGTTGCGGCCAACGTAAGAAAATGGAGAGAACCACTTGTATACGGCGGAAAAGGTATCAGATACGTTGATGAAGTCGTAAGAACAAAAGTTGGTAAAAAGGTTTAATAAGGGGGTGTATTGAATGATAAAACAGATTGACAGAAAGATCGTTAGGAAGAGAAGACATTTAAGAGTCAGAAAAAAAGTAACAGGAACCCCTGAAAAGCCAAGACTTGCTGTTTTCAGAAGTGAAAAGCATATATACGCCCAGATTATTGATGATGCTTCAAAGAAGACACTTTGTTCTTCATCAACAATTGCAAAGAACCTGAAGGGTTCAATTGCAAAGACATGGGATGTAGAAGCAGCAGCAAAAGTAGGGGAAGATCTTGCAAAGAAGGCACTTGATGCCGGAATAGAAGCAGTAGTATTTGATAGAGGCGGTTTTAAGTATCATGGTAGAGTTAAAGCTCTTGCTGATGGTGCCAGAAAAGCCGGTCTCAAGTTTTAAGGAGGGATTGAGTTGCCTCAGGACAGAAATTTTAAGAACAATGTTAAAGGCGATCAGCCAGAACTCGAAGAAAGAGTTGTGGACATAACTAGGACGACTAAAGTTGTTGGTGGAGGTAAGAACCTTCATTTCAGATGTGTGGCAGTTGTTGGAGACAGAAACGGAACAGTTGGAATTGGAATCGGTAGTGCGCTGGAAGTTCCGGATGCAATCAGAAAAGCAATTTCAGATGCTAAGAGAAATCTTATCACTGTACCGATAATCAAAGGGACAATTCCTCACGAAGTGCAGACAAGATGGACTTCAGCAGAAATTCTCATGAAGCCTGCTGCTCCAGGTACCGGTGTTGTGGCATCAGACTCCGTTCGTGCAGTTGTTGAACTTGCAGGGGTACATAATATCCTTACAAAGAATCTTGGTTCAAGAACACCTCTTAACGTTGTAAGAGCTACTTACAAAGGTTTGAAAGAGCTTGAATCACCGGCTGATATTGCTGCAAAAAGAGATATTACAGTTCAGCAGGTTTTCAAGGGCGTTCGAGGTGATGCTTAATGGCAAAATTAAAAATCACATTGACAAAGAGCCCTGTTGGATATAACCGTGATCAGAGAGCAACAGCAAATGCTTTGGGTTTGAGAAAAATGAATTCTACAGTAGAAAAAGAAGACAATCCTGCGATCAGAGGTATGATCTTCAAGATTAAGCATCTTGTTACTGTAGAAGAAGTCTAAAATTTACATGGGAGGAGGTTTTTAGATGCCCCTTAACTTAGAAGATTTAAGACCTACAAAAGGTTCAATGAAAAAGACAAGAAGAGTTGGAAGAGGTCCCGGTTCAACAAAGGGAAAGACTGCCGGAAAAGGTCACAAGGGTCAGAAATCACGATCCGGTGCAAAGGCAAGAGCCGGTTTCGAAGGCGGACAGACACCAATTTACAGAAGAGTTCCCAAAAAGGGCTTCAATAATGTTAATAAAAAGACATTTACAGTTATAAATCTTGATGTATTAGAAGAAAGATACAACAGTGATGAAGAGGTTACAGTATCAGGCCTTCTTGAAAGAGGAATCATTCAGAAGGAACTTGATGGTGTAAAATTATTAGGTGACGGTAAAATCAGTAAAAAGCTGACTGTTAAAGTTCACGCCTTCAGTAAGAGTGCAAAGGAGAAGATAGAAGCAGCTGGCGGCCAAATTGAGGTGATCTGAATTGTGGGCAGCATTTAAGAATGCTTTTCGTATTCCAGAACTAAGAGACAGAATAATTTTTACCTTGTTAATGTTAATCATCTACCGACTGGGAATCTATATACCGATTCCCGGTATCAACTTGTCTGAATGGGGAAATGTTTTCCAGAGTTTCCAGTCAGGTGCAGCCGGTGGATTGTTTAGTTTCTATGATGTGTTTGCAGGAGGAGCTCTTCAGAGATTCTCCATCATGATGATGGGGGTTACACCTTACATCAACGCATCAATTATTCTTCAGCTTCTGATGAGTGTTGTTCCTGCTCTTAAGGAACTCTCAAAAGAAGGAGAAGAGGGAAAGAAAAAGCTTGCAAAGATCACAAGATACCTTACAGTTGGTCTTGGAACACTTCAGGGATTCATCTTGAGTTTCTCAATTTCAAGAAATCCTGCTTTAATCGTTGATGGAATTGCTCCATTCTTCTTCATTTTCGTTTCTACCATCACAATACTTGCGGGAACAATGTTTGCGATTTGGCTTGGTGAAAGAATTACGGAGAAGGGTATTGGTAACGGTATATCAGTCCTTATTTTTGCCGGTATTGTATCAAGATTCCCAAGCTATGTTGGTCAGGCAATTGTTGGTCAGATGGGAATAATGGAATGGATCATCCTCATTGCTGTTATGGTCGGTATGGTTGTTGCCATCATCTACGTTCAGCAGGGTGAAAGAAGAGTAAGAGTTCAGTATGCAAAGAGAATGAGTGGGAGAAAGGTATATGGCGGACAGAGCACCTATATCCCCATGAAGGTTAATCAGAGTGGGGTTATCCCAATAATCTTTGGTCAGGCGATCATGATTATTCCGGCAGCCATTGCGTCAATGTCCGGAAATGCCGGAGTTGAAAGATGGCTTGGTACCGGTGGATATCTCTATGTTCCGCTTTATTGTCTGCTGATATTCTTCTTTGCGTATTTCTATAGTATTATTTCATTTGATGTTCATGATGTTTCAGAAAACATCAAAAGATATGGTGGGTTTATTCCCGGTATAAGACCGGGGGCGCCAACTGAGAAGTATCTTTCAAGAATATTGAATAAGATGACGTTTATGGGAGCTATGTTCCTTGTTATCATCTCAGTAATACCCTATATTCTTTCTGCAATATTGAGTGTTAACATCTGGATTGGTGGAACTTCTGCCTTGATCGCAGTTGGTGTTGCGCTTGATATCGTACAGCAGATGGAACAGCATATGATTATGAGAAACTACGACGGGTTCATGAAGAAAGGAAGACTGAAAGGAAGAAGATAATTATGACTGAGAAACTTAATCTGATTTTTCTTGGTCCTCCGGGAGCCGGTAAAGGTACAATAGCTAAAGGAGTTGTGGAACGCTTCGGCGTTCCACATATTTCTACCGGTGACATGCTGAGGGCAGCAGTAAAATCTGGTTCAGAACTGGGGAAAAAAGTCAAAAGTGTAATCGATTCAGGTCAGCTTGTGTCTGACGATTTGCTTTTTGATCTTGTAAAAGACAGACTCGCTAATTCTGATTGTGACAATGGGTTTATCCTTGACGGATATCCGAGAAATCTTAAACAGGCTGAAGCTCTTGACCAGATTCTTTCCGATCTTGGAAGGGAAGAGGCAAGAGTTCTTTTTCTGGATGTGGATGAAGAGGAAGTTGTCAGCAGAATCAGTTCGAGAAGAGTTTGTCCTGAATGTGGAAGAGTGTACAATGTTATTACATTGAAGCCAAAAGTTGAGGGTATCTGTGATGATGATGGCACAACACTTATTCAGAGAGATGATGACAGAGAAGCTACTGTCAGGGAAAGATTCAAGATTTATGTTGAAAAAACATCCCCTCTCATAAAACTTTATACGGATAGAAACCAAATTGTTACAGTGGATGGCTCCGGAAGTGTTGACAATGTCAAAAAGATTGTGTTTAATACCCTGGTGGAGAAAAATTGAAAAGGCTCCAAAAAAAATCCCTAATGGAGGGAAATTACCTTCAAGATCAAGATAGGGAATCGGGCAAGGGGGAATGAATGCCAAAAAATAGTGCTGACGTTATAAAAGTAGATGGTAAAGTTATGGAAGCCTTGCCGAATGCGGTTTTTAAGGTAATTCTTGAAAATGGTCATGAGGTAATGGCACATATTTCAGGTAAAATGAGAAAGAACTTCATCAGGTTAGTTCCTGGTGATAGTGTTGTCGTAGAACTATCAATTTATGATCTTACAAAAGGTCGTATTGTGTATAGAAAAAAGGCGTAATCGCCTTGTTATTTTGAAAGGAGAGTGTCTGCCATGAAAGTAAGAGCATCTGTTAAGCCACGATGTGAATTTTGTAAAGTAATCAGAAGAAAAGGTATTGTGAGGATTATCTGCAGCAGGAATCCGAAACATAACCAAAAACAGGGCTAACGGAAAGGGAGGTAAATAATTAGATGGCACGTGTATTAGGTGTAGAGTTACCGAATCAGAAAAAGGTATTTGTAGCATTAAGGTACATTTATGGTATCGGCCCGACAAAGGCTGATGAGATTCTCGCTGCTACTGAGATTGATCCTGACAAAAGAGTCAAGGATCTTGGTGAAGATGAGATCAGAAAAGTTACTCAGTATATCAACGAGAACTTAAAGATTGAAGGTGAACTGAAGCAGGAAGTTCAAAAGAACATCAAAAGACTTGTTGAAATTGGAAGTTACAGAGGAAGAAGACACAGGTTAGGCCTTCCAGTAAGAGGTCAGCGATCAAAGACAAATGCCAGAACCAGAAAAGGCCGAAAAGCTGGTATTGGTAAAAAGAGAAAATAGGGATTGGAGGGCTGTAGATGGCAATTAAGAAAAAGAAAGAAAAAAGAAAGAAGAAGAAACTAACATCTGATCGAGCAATCGCTAAGATCAGATCCACATACAACAACACGATCATCACGATCAGTGACCCAAATGCAAACACGATTACTTGGGCAAGTGGTGGAACGGTTGGATACACAGGTTCAAAGAAAAGCACACCTTATGCTGCACAGATGGCAGCAGACCAGCTTGGTAAAGAACTTATCAAAATGGGTCTCAGGAAGCTTGATATTGAAGTGAACGGTCCTGGACCGGGAAAAGAAGCAGCGATAAGAACTTTCCAGGCATCAGGCCTTGAAGTTAACAACATCAAAGATACTACATCCAACCCACATAACGGATGTAGACCAAAGAAAAGACGAGGAATGTAAAGGGAGGTAAATTGAATGGCAAGATATACAGGTCCTCTTTGTAAGTTATGTAGAAGAGAAGGTATGAAACTTTACCTTAAAGGAGACCGCTGTTTTACAACAAAGTGTGCTTTTGAGAGAAGACCATATGTACCGGGTCAGCATGGACCAACTTCAAGAGCAAAGCTTACACAGTACGGTATGCAGCTCAGAACAAAACAGACAATGAAGAGAATATACGGAGTTCTTGAGAAACAGTTCAGGAATTACTTTGAAGAAGCAAGAAAAAAAGAAGGCGTTACGGGTGACAACCTTGTTAAGATCGTTGAATCAAGACTTGACAACATGGTTTTCAGAATGGGATTTGCTTCTTCAAGAAATGTGGCAAGACAGCTTGTTACACATGGACACTTTAAGATAAATGGTAAGAAGGCAACTATTCCTTCAATGAGAGTAAGACCAGATGACGTAATTGAACTCAGGGAAAAGAGCAGATCGATATCCGTCATATCAAATGCTATTGCCAGTTCAAAAGATAGAGGAACTGCACCATGGCTTGATGTTGATTTTGATAAATTCCAGGCTACTTGTCTGAGATATCCGGAATTGGAAGAAGCTGGACTTCCAATAGATGTACAGTCAATTGTTGAATTGTACTCTAAGTAATCATTGCGTATTTTATAAATCTGCAATGTATGGAAAGAAGAAACTCCATTGGGAGGGATTAGTGAATGATTAAATATGTTATGCCTAAGAAGTTACTTATAGAGGAAGAAAGAGAAGAAGGAGATTTTTACTACGGTAGATTTTCCCTGGCACCTTTGGAAAAAGGTTTTTCAACGACTATAGGTAATTCACTCAGAAGAGTATTGCTGTCTTCTATTATGTCTTTGGCAATAACAAAGATAAAAATTCCTGAAAAATTCCACGAATATGACACAATCGAAGGGGTAAAGGAAGACATTCTTGAAATAATCATGAATGTGAAGCAGATACAGCTGAGAAAAGAAGTGAAACTCGAAGGGGATGTCGAGCTTGTTATCAGTAAGACGGGTCCCGGAGTTGTAACAGCTGGAGATATAAAATGTCCTGCGGGTATCGTAGTGACGAATCCTGATCATATCATTGCGACATTGAACGAAGATGCAAACTTTGAAATGTTCATGTATGCTGAAATGGGAAAGGGTTATGTTCCAATAGCTGAATTTGATGAGATCGATGATATTCAGATGATTCCGATTGACGGTATCTTTAGTCCGGTTATGAGGGTTAATTTCCGAGATGAAGATGTTCGAGTCGGTAAGAAAACCGATTTTGACAAACTGATTCTTGAAATTTGGACCAAAAAGAATATTACACCAAGAGAAGCCCTCAGGGCATCTTCAAATATTCTTATCGGGCATTTTAACAAAATTCAGGAAAATCTCCCTGAATTAACATCTGTTGAGATGATTTTTGAAAGTCCGAGCAAAGCTGAAACCGGAGAAGCTGAAGAAGAAGAAATTACAACTATTGCTGAAGCAGTGGTTGAAGAAACAGTCAAAAAGGAAGCAAAGGAAAAATCTGAAAAAGCAAAAGAAACAGCAAGTGGAGAAAAAGAAATATCAGAGAATGGAGAAAATGGTGAAGATGTCGCTTCACTTCCTATTGAAAGACTTGATCTTACCGTAAGAGCGTTGAATTGTCTTAAAAGAGATAAGGTTAATACAATTGGCGAACTTATGAACAGGCCGATTCAGGAACTATTAAAGATCAGGAACTTTGGTAGAATGTCTCTTGAAGAAGTTAACAACAAGCTTAAAGAGAAATTTGATATTTCTCTTGATATTTAAACTTCGCTGAAAGTGCTCTGTAAGAAGGAGGAAGAAGAGTGAGACATAGAAATAAACTTAACAGATTATCAAGAGCTAGTGATCATAGAAAAGCGCTTATAAAGAATCTCATGAGAGACTTTTTTGAGCATGAAAGTATTGTAACAACACTTCCAAAAGCAAAGGCAGTAAAACCTTTTATTGAAAAGGTTATTACAAAAGGAAAAGATGGTACGGTACATTCAAGAAGATATGCTTATTCCTATCTTGGAGATAAAAAACTTGCAAACAAGGTTGTCGATGAAATTTCTAAGAAATGCAAAGACAGACCCGGTGGCTACACAAGAATACTCAAAATGGGAAAAAGACGTGGAGATGCGAGTGAAGTGGCACTTCTCCAGCTCGTTGACGAATAATCTTTTATAACAAGAAAAAGACGGTCTGTTGACCGTCTTTTTTTTATTTTAGGTGACATGACTAATGCATGGAAAAAACAAAATGACAGTTCAAACATTGCAGATATTCCTTGTACATATAGTGCTTTCGATGATGGGATATTTTAATCTATACAGTGCAGTGTTAAATTCGAAATATACCAGATTACCAAATTCACAGATCGTTTGGGTGATTGCAGGAGTTATCACCATACTCTTAACGGTGTACCTTTTGGAGCGGTTAACTCTCGGCAGATATATACTCCCCGTTTTAACGATCACGATTGTTTCTCTTGCATTGTTATTGATTGCGGGAGAAAACTGGGGAGATTCCAGAAGATGGTTTTCTACCCCTTTTGGGGGGATACAGCCGTCAGAATTTGCAAAGCCTGTTCTTGTGGTTGTGTTGTCGTATCTCTATGCCAATTCAAGTAACTTTCGCAGGATGAATCTTTTTAGTTTTTTAATTACTCTTTTAATCGCAGCTCTCGTAGCCGTTGAACCTGATCTGGGGACATCTCTTGTTTATCTGTTTATTTATTTTGTGTATTTTCTATTTACAGAGCCCAGGAAGCGGATTGTTATTTCATTTGTTTTGATTCTCATACTCTTGATTGTGCTGGTCTTTTCTTTTGGGTTAAAAGAATATCAACGCGGAAGAATAACCGCATTTTTAAATCCGTCAACAAATCCGGATGGCTATTATCAAACGAAACAATCGTTGACAATGGTTGCTTCGGGGGGTGTTACGGGAAAAGGCTATCAAAGAGGACCTGGAAACCTCTACGGGTACATTCCTGCCGATCATACTGATTTTGTTTTAGCGGTTTATGCGGAAGAACAGGGGTTTTATGGAATGCTGCTGTTCTTTTCACTCTGGTTTATTTTATTTTCAAACGCTGTGACCATATTTTATAAGCGTACCGGGTTAAAAAAATGGATGTCCCTTGGCGTATTTTCTGTTTTTTTTGTACAGTTTGTCATCAATGTAGGGATGGTTTTCGGCTTGTTACCGGTTACCGGTCTACCTCTGCCTTTTTTTACTTATGGTGGCAGTTCCACTATTTCGAATTCAATTTGTATTGGCATTCTTATCTGGTGCTCGTTGAAAGCATTCAAATACGATAGAGGAGAATTTTGATTTGAGAAGAATAAAAAATGAAATACAGGAAAAAATTATTAACCTATTGGGTTTTTCGAGCCGTATGGGTGCTTTAATTTATGGAAAAGAGAAACTTATCTCATATTTGTATACACAGAACACTTTTTACATGTTATTTCTTGCCTCAGACAGTTCCGAGAATACAAAAAAATTCTGGGAAGATAAATCAAAGAGTCTGGATGCGGAGTTATATCTTTTTGAAAATCTGACAAAGCTTGAATTGGCTAAAAGACTTGGGAAAGTTGAACTCAGTGTTGTTGCAACTGATAATACTGAGATTCTGAAAGGCATTCGAAAGATATTGAAAGAAAATTCATGTTTGGATATATCAGACCGTTAGTATCAGAGTACGACAATTATCTTTTTAAATCTGAATATTGCTCACTATGCAAAACGTTGGGAAATGAATTCGGTCAGTTTTCAAGATTCATGATCTCATATGATGTGACTCTGCTTTCGCTTGTGTTGTCTTCTTTAAAGGATAATCCTTTCGTTTATCGCTATGAGAACTGTATTGTACATCCTTTGAAGAAAAGAAGAGTGAAAGTAAAAACTGATATTGAAAGATTCTCTGCAGAAGTTACGGCTGTTATGTTCAGAAATAAATTTCTCGATCAGATGAGAGACGAAAAGCTTTTAAGGAAAGGTTTATATCGCTCTGTCTATCGTTTTACCGCAAGATGGGATAAAAAATTGAAAACAAGAAAGCTTTTATCTCTCAATAAGATGTTTGATGAAATGTATCAGCTTGAATCCGTTCGGAAGACAAATGATGTTGATGAAATATCAAATAGGTTCGGTTATATCCTGAAAAGTGTCATGAAGATTGCATCTGAATCTATCGAAATTAAGATTCCCATTCCAATCTATGAATTTGCTTTTTTACTTGGGAAATGGATATATCTTATGGATGCCTTTGAAGATCTTAAAAGCGATTTAAAGAAATGGCGTTATAATCCATTATTACTCTCAAATAGAGATCTTCTTCTGGAAAAAAAAGAGCATGATATACTTGTGAAAGAGATAGGTTTGAAAGAAGAATGGCGAATGCATCTTTTGTTAGATCACATGTACGATTGTTTCATGCGATTTGAGAAATATCTTGGGGTATATAATTATGAAATTGATGGTATAATATCACGAGCTATTCCAGTGATGACAAGGCGTATACTTGATAAGACAACTGAGATGAAAGAGATTGAGGAGGATACAGATGGCCAATAATCCATACAAAGTGCTTGGGGTTAAACCCGGTGCTTCAAAAAAAGAAATTAAAGATGCATATAATCAGCTTGTGAAAAAATATCATCCTGATAAATATAAAGAAGAACATATGAAAGAACTGGCAGAACAAAAGATGAAAGAGATCAATGAAGCTTACGATATGCTGATAAATGGTAATTATGCCGACAGAAACACTGAAGGGACCTATTCATCAAACAATGGGACCTCTGGAAATACAGGTGACTATGAATTTTATCAGCAGATAAGACGTCTGATTCAAGCCGGAAGATTTAGTGAAGCTCAAAATCTTCTAAATGAATCAAAAGTTCGTGATGCTGAATGGTATTATTTGATGGGTGTTATACATATTCAGTATGGAAATTATAATGAAGGCAGAGCGTTGTTTGAAAAGGCGATGCGACTTAATCCTGAGAATAGCGAATATCGTGCGGCATATCAGCAGACTTTAAATGGCACTTTCTTTTCAAGAAGAGCCGGACATGCGAGAACTGATTCTGATCAGTGCTGTCGAATCTGTGCCACACTTTATTGTCTTGACTGTTGCTGTGAAATGGGAGGCGGAGATTTTATTTCCTGCTGTTGATTTATTAAATCGGATTTGATGATATATATTATATTTTGGAGGTTTTTTTGTTTATGGACATGTCTTTAGAAGAAATAATGAGTGTTATGCTGTCAAGAATTGAAGGTTTGAGTGCTTCTATGGAGGATCTCAGATTCAGAATGAATGTACTCGGTTCAGTTATGGTAGACAAGGGGAATGTGACGAAGGATGATATTAGAGCTGCCGTTCGAAAGCAACTGAATATCATGAAATATCTTGGTTCTGCCGAGGAAGTAGATCTTGGTGCGGTAGAAGGGCTGAGTGAAAGTATAATGAACTGGTTCAACGGTGATATGTCTGCAATTAAAGCTGAACTGGAAGAATATAAAAAAATGATGGAAGAAGCAGAAAGAAAAATGAAGACCGAAGGTCAGAAAATAGAAATTGCCGGTGCCGGAGCACTGGGGGATTTAACCGGCAGGAATATTAAAAATTAAAGGATAAATTATGAATTCTGCAGAGAATTTAATAGAGATTAAATCTGTCAACAAGCGTTTTGGAAAGATTCAGGCTTTAAGGGATGTTTCGTTTGCGTTTAACAAAGGTGAGATTTTTGGGCTTCTTGGTCCGAATGGTGCCGGTAAAACGACTTTGGTCAGGATTATGGCTACCTTGTTGGATGCAGATTCCGGTTCCGTTGCTGTATTCGGTTTTAATACCGGTAGCAAACGAAAGAAGATTCGGAAACTCATTGGGTATGTTCCGGCTTCAGTTATTCTTTATCCTCATTTGAGTGCTTTTGAAAATCTTATGGTTACGGCAAGTCTCTATAAACTTGATAAACATACAGCAACTACCAGGATAGAATCTTTACTTAAAAAGTTTGATATGTGGCAATGGAAGGATGAGAAAATAAAGAATTTCTCCACCGGAATGGCACAAAAGATCAATATTTGTCGTGGTATATTACATGATCCCGAGTTGCTTATTCTTGATGAGCCGACAAATGGACTTGATCCGAGATCGAGACAGGTTGTCAGGGATTTTATTCTGAATATCAACACAACACAGGGGACAACAATATTGCTCACAACGCATGTGATGTGGTCCGTAGAGGAAATCTGCAAGAGAGTTGCGATTATAGATAATGGACGACTTGTAACCGTTGACAGGATTTCTGATCTTAAGTCTGTAGAATTAAAAAGACAGGGATCAATAAAAATTTTTGTAAAGGGTTTTATGGATAAGCAGGATAATCTTGATGCGTTGTCCAGATTTAAATGGATAACCAATATTATTCACGAGGATCAAAATGACTATGTCTTTACGATAGAGAGTAATGAAAGGGTTAAAGCGTTTCAAGGTATCCTTCTTGAACATTTTGAAACGATCGAGAACATTAGGATTAATGAACCAACACTTGAAGATATTTTTATTTCACTAACGAAAAAGTCTAACATCTAAAATGGAGGTGCTTTATGAAGAAATTTGTTTTAACTTTAGTAGTATTGTCACTTTTTGCAGTATGTTCATTTGCAAATGTAACGGATTATATTCCTGCAGATGCGGTGTTTGCATTTACATCTGTAAACAATTCAGAAAATTATGATCAGCTTAAGGCGGATACGATTTTCGGTTTCCTTCTTAGAGATATGGGAATTGAAGGAATGCTTGGACAGCAGATTGAAAGCATGAAATATTCCGATCCGGATTTTGTTCCTGAAAATCTTTGGGCGTTGTTACAGGGGGATATGGCAATGTTTGTTCAGGGAGAAGTCAATTATGATGCCCTGGTTAAGATGAACAGTCAGATGTCTGATCCTGAAATGGCTATGAGTATGGATCCGATGATGGCACTTGCACCACTTATGGAAGTTGTGCAGGATCTCAAATTTGCCTTTATTCTCAAACCTACTGTTGCACCGGCTGATGTTTTGGCTGCACTCAACAAACTTCTTCCAACACCGCTTGTATTTGGTGCTAATGGACCAGTTATGATTGAAGAAGATAACGGACATGTTATTATCACTTTGGATCAGGCTTCACTCGAAATGGCTAAGGCTGCAAAGATGAACAGTATCATGAGAAATGATGTCTTTGCAAATCTTTATAATGAAGGAAACTGGATGATTTTCTATATGGGAGAAATCGACAATGAAAAGATGATGGCTGCGTATAAGTCAATGTATGACTTTGATATGCCTGAAGAAATGATGACTTCCCAGGAATATTCATGGACAAAAGGCTATGTTAAAAATGGTCTTGTACTTGAATCTTACACAAAGACAAATTACAATAGTAATGAATACAAACAGCTTGCTGTTGAAATGGGAGTCACAAAGTCAGCAATCGAAAAAGAAATGCAGATTCCGGGTTTTGTAAAAGGTGCTCTCGCCATCAATAACATGAGTAAAATCTGGGAAATGATCAACCCAATGATGCAGCAGGTTGCAAAACAGGCTGTTGCTGAAACCGGTGAAGATGTAGATCCTGCTATGCTCGATATGATTTTCGATCTCGTTGAAAGTTTCAATGGAAAGGCAAGATTCAGCTTTGACCTTGGTATGGATGAAATGGGAGAAATGACTTTTGATTTCTATGCAGATCTCGGATCAACAAAGGTTGATCAGATCGAATCACTCATCAGCATGTCAGGCGAATCAATGCAGACTGTTGATGGTATGAGTTATATGCTTCTTGATGATGGAGCAGATGACATGGATTACAGTGATGAAATAGGAATGGATGTAGAAGTCAATCCTTATCTGGTTCTTGATACTGATAAAGTCATCATGACATCAGTTGATCCTGCAAATCTTAAAGCGACACTTTCACAGACACCTGCATTGACAAACAATCAGATGTACAATCAGCTCAGCACAGAATTCGGTATTGTGGATAATTACTATGGGATGATGTTTGTCGATATCAGCGATCTCCTCACAAAATTAATGGGTATGGCATATCCTTCAGCAATTTATGCTGAAATGGGTGTCAATAATGATGGAGATTCAATCTCTCTCTTTGTTCTTAAATAATTGAGGAGATAGATATGTTTTCAGCATTGTTCTGGAGTCTGTCATTTATACTCTCTATTACCATGCTGACCGTGAAAAATCTTAAAACGGCAATTTTGTTTTTTGGATTATATGGAACAATGACATCCGGAGCCTATATGTTTATGGGTGCTCCGGATGTTTCATTTGCTTCACTTGCTCTCGGTGCCGGTTTTACAACTTTTGTTTTTTTAATAGCTATCAGGAAAACGGGAAAAGTAATCGTAGGTTATAAGGATACGGCATATCTTATTTTTAAGGGCATGCACGGTGAGTTGACGGGTTTTGAATATGAGATTCTCAGCGGCTTTTTAAAAGAGGAAAGTCTCGAAGTTGAATTTGTAGAACTTTGCGACGATGAAGAATTTACAGCACTTCATAAAAAGTGTGACATTTTTATTGGGGGCATTATTCCTGAAAATAAACCTTATTTAAAGAATGATAAATGGATAAAAAAAGATGTACTTGAAACGCGTGTGTTTCTTGATCCAAATGGATTACCGATTGATTTGGTAAGAATGAAAGAAAAGATCATCAATCATGAAGCTGAAGCCGATGATTTTAAATATATTAACGATGCCCATTATCTCTTTCTTTTTGAGCATCACAGACCTGAAATGGCACTTGATTTTGAAAAATATCTGAACAATCTGATAAAGACCAACAAACTTGAAGAAATTGTCAGGAGGCATATCGGATGAAATTTAATCAGATTATCGTGTTGTGTATTTTAATCTTTCTTGGGATAACCGTTATCATCAATATTAATTCGACACAAAAGTTCGATAATACGGCTTCTTTTTTTGATGATGTCCTTGAAAAAAATGGGTCGTTAAATGTCGTAACGGCGATATACCTTGATTATAGATTATATGATTCGCTGTTTGAAGTCATTGTATTCTTTGTTGCCGCTTTTGGGGTATCAATGGTTCTTGATAAACTTCCCAGGAACAATACCGGATCAGATGAACAAATTGATTACGAATATGATGTTGTAGATATGAGAATGTCTATTTCCGGGAATATTATTTTTTTTATGTCCTTGCTTTTTTCCATCTATATTATGATAACAGGGCATCTTGGTCCGGGTGGTGGTTTTGTAGGTGGTGTTATTGCCGGAACCGGATTGCTTGTTATCAGTGGAACACGTGATGTTGAAGCGATGGAAAACGGATTGAAAAAAATGGGTATTCATCTTATTGAAAAAATCATTATGTTTTTTATCCCGATATCCGGAATTGTCGGTATCATTTTAAATCGGCAGGGTTTACAGAATTTTTTGCCTCCGGGTGAACCGGGGACACTAATTTCGGGTGGAAATGCGCTGCTGTTTAACCTTTTAATAGGATTTAAAGTATTTGCCGGTACATGGACTATCCTTTACAATTTTGTCAGACACAGGGGGAGCATATGAGCTTGAAAAGATTACCTTTACTGATGCTCTTTTGTTTACTCTCCTTATCTGCTTTTGCATTAAAACCGGTTTCTGAAAAAGATTTTCTGACTTATCCCGATATTTCAATAAGTGAATACGAAATCAGTGTGTACGGTAAAATGTTTACCGAAAGTGAATGGTGGCGTTCGCAGCCTGTTATCAGCTTAAAATATGAAGGTGAAGAAAAGTACCTCTCTGCAATCGAGAGGGTTTTGCGACGATGTGGCTTTGTTCTCGGATCGGGAGAGGAGATGGATATATTCTTACAAACGATAGAAGATAAATTTCTTTATCTCAATGTATCCTGGAATGGAAAGCGTTTTGATAATATGAAATCTCTGATCCTTATAGAAGATGAGATTGAAACCGAATTGTATGATTTGTTCTTGAATGAATTTGGCGATTTTAAAAGGAAATTACCGAAACTTATCCTGATAAAAAGTGCTGATGAGACCTACACGGATGCTGAACTACTTTACAGAGGTCCCGACTATTCTTTATTCAGGACATTTGAGGATGTAATTCTGATTCAAACAGGTGATGAAGAACTGTCCGTTAGCCTTCCCTTTAACCCTATTACTTTCTACGATCTTTCTGAGAATCAATTTCAATTGTATATAAACAGTTCAGAGAGTACCGGATTTCTTCTTGACGGGGTTGAATACATTGCCCCTATAGCACTGGAAGTTGAGTCCGGTGTTCATAAACTGGAATATGCCGGTGAAATCACATACCTGTATGTGATTGAAAATATGTCCACTGAGCTTGATGTGGGAAAATTGAGTGCTAAGATAAAAATTCAGGTTGATACAGAGGCCTCGATACGTCTGTATAAAGGAGATATTGAAGTGAAAAACGTCATCGGTAAAACACTTGAATGTGAGACAACGGCCGGTGATTTCAGAGTGTTTATCAATAAAGACGGGTATACTGAATATGAGGAATTATTTACACTGGAAGGTGGAGAATATTTTCAAAAACAGATTCACTTAAAGGGGGAGCCCGGATCGCTTGCTTTTGAAATGGATTTAAACGGGTCGTATGATGATATTCTCGCGAATGGGTACTGTTATGTCCTCAAAGGTGATAAAGAGAGCTTAATCATTAAAAGAAAAGGTTTTGAGGCATATTATCTTGATGAGGAGGTTGTTGCCCTAACGGCTAATTATTTGATTACCGATTTCACGGTTTATGATTTGATGCTTGAACCAAAGTTGACATTTGAAACACCTATTGTCAATGCTGTAGAGACGAAAAGAAGTTTGTGGCTATTTCTTGCAGATAAACGTATAAGTGGTATTGATACAACTTTATGGAATGAGTTCTGGATAAGAGTCATTGATTATTTACCACTGCAAATCATTCAAACGGCTCAATATGTTGCCGTTTACGATGTGTTTTCAAGAGTTATTTTGATTGACAGTGAATATGGGTACAATGAATTGTTTAACGAAAGATTGATAAATATCAAGGGACTAACCGGTATTGAAGAGGAGGATGAAAGGGTCTCTGTTCTTTTGGAAGGAACTGATCAAAAGATCTCATGGTACATCCGAAGAATGAAGTTTGATATTTCACATTTTGACTCTCGAAAAGATGATGATGTATTTTTCCATGACGGCTGGTTTCTTCAGGACGGCGAAAGGCTTTTTGAGACCTCATCGATGCCTGTCGTATATCTGTCTGATGATGAACTTTGTGTATTCATCTCGTCTGATTCCGTCAGGGGATTCTATATAAAACAAAAGGTCTTCGAATAAACGAAGACCTTTTGTTTTTCCAATCAGGCATGTTCCTGTTTATTCTCTGCTCTTGTATTGGCAAGGGCAACGGTGATTGAATCAATCAGATCTGATATCCTTGCATTTCCCTTTTTCAACTGTTCTTTAATCTTGTTGATCGAGTAATTTACTGTAGAATGCGTCTTACCAAACCACAAGGCGACACTCGTCACTTGTTCTTTCATTTCCGTCACAGCGACATACATGGCAAGCATTCTGATTTCACTGACGGGTTTTTTTCTTGTTTTTGAGATAAGGGCTGTTTCTTTTATACCCGTTGATTTTTCTACAGCAGTGAACAATCTTTCCTTGGGAGAAAGGGTTTTCGTTTTTCTAAGTGAATGTGTCGGACATATTTCGCTGAGTATCATCTTGATCGTCAGAAGATCCATGTTTTTACCTTGTAGTTTTGTCGCCATAATCAATTTGATGAGGTATCCGTAGATTTCTCTGATATTGGTTGATACGTTTTCAGCAAGATAGTTCACAACTTCATCGGTAATTTCAAGTGATTCCAAATCTGCAATTTTTTTGATGATTCTCTTTCTTGTTTCAACATCCGGTGCCATCGTTTCAACAACGAGTCCCATCTGGAATCTGGAAATTAATCTGCTGTGAAAACTCTCGAGTTCAGCAGGACTTCGATCACTGCAGAATGCGATTTGTTTTCCGGCATCATGCAAGGTGTTGAACGTATGAAACAATTCATTCTGAATGCCTTTTTTCTCAATCAGAAATTGAAGATCGTCGATCAGCAGTACATCAACATTCCTTCTGAATTTTTCCCTGAACTTTTCAGTTGTATTTGTTTTTATAGCAGAGATCAGGCTGTTCATAAATTCTTCAGAAGTTGTGTAAAGGACCCTCATTTGTGGATGTGTTTCCATGATGCGATGTGCAATTGCCTGTAAAAGATGGGTCTTCCCCAATCCAACATCACCGTGAATGAACATTGGACTGAATTTTCCCGGAGTTCTTGCCACTTCGATTGCGGAATCATAGGCAAACTGGTTGCCGCCACCCGGTACAAACCTTTCAAAAGTGTACTGTTTATTAAGATTTGATAATGCTACAGGTTTTCTTTTGATAAGCGGTTCATCTGATGTGGATGAATTCTGGGACTTTTTTCCATCAATTGAAGTCTCCGTGTTCACGGATGCAAATTCGAGTACAAATGTATAATCTGTGCCGAAATATTCCTTAACAGACTTTGCGATGGTAGAACCGTATTTGTTTTTTAATCTTTCTTTAAGAAAGAGATTCCCAACAGCAAATGATATAAGATGATCATCATCTTTTATCTCTGAAATATTTAAAGAAGCAAACCATTTTTCCCATTGACCAGGATGGATATTTTTTTTCAGATGCTGGAAGAATCCCTTCTCTCTTGTAATCGCCTGAGTTTCTATATCATATCACCTACTGAGAAAGGATTGTATCTTTGACCACAAAAATACGCAATGTAGATTTCAATTCAGCAGAGATATCATATCATTTTTTTCTATACGAGAAACTGAAAATTTGTTAAAGATTCTCTTTTTTTTCCCATTAAGGTAAAAAAAAAAATTAGGACTTGACATTTGACCATACAAATGGATATAATTTAGCGAATTTTGTGAAAACATATAAGGAGGTGGCAGGTTATGAAAAGAACTTACCAGCCGTCAAGAAGAAAAAGAAGAAACACACATGGCTTCAGAGCAAGATTGAAGACAGTAGGCGGAAAAAGAGTATTACTCAACAGAAGAAGAAAAGGAAGGAAGAGACTCGCAGTCTGATTATCTATACGTACAGTAAAGATGAGAAACTGCGGTTAAATTCCGAAATCAAAGACATCGTACATCAGGGAAGGGTTTTACAGACCCCGACCTTTGTTGCCTTCGTAAAAGAAAATCATAAGGGTAACGTTCGGTTTGGGGTTAGTGTAAAAAAGAAGTTTGGGAATGCCGTTTCAAGAAACCGTATGAAAAGGTATTGTCGAGAGTATTTTCGATTAAACAAGTTCAGATTTCCGGATGGAACAGATGTCTTTGTTTTACCGAGGAAAAATATGGCAAAGTGTTTTAGGGGGAAGAATTTTACCGATGTTGCAATCGAGCTTGAAAGGTTATTTAAAGGGTTTATCAAAGTTACCGAGTAAGTTAATGATGGCTTTGATCAGACTGTATCAGAGAGTTGTATCTCCATTAAAATCTACTCCGAGTTGCAGGTTTCATCCTACATGTTCTACTTACGCCATAAAAGCTTATCAAAAACACGGCTTTGTTATAGGGTCATTCTTAACAGTTTGGAGACTGTTGAGGTGTAATCCCTTTAACAAAGGTGGTTTTGATCCGGTTCCAGAAAAATTCTGGTACTTTCAGAGGAGGAAAATCAATGAAATTAAATAAGATCATAGTATTGTTTCTGATACTCATCTCATTTGCAACGCTTATGTTTGCTGTGAATGAGACGGAAGTAACCTATCTTGATGGGATGCTGAGTGTTAAGAGTAGGATAGCGAGTTACGTGTTCGATATCGACAAGGGGTTACTCAATGAAGTAACGTTAACGATAGAGGGACAGAATGTTATTTACAGAAACGATAAGGATGGTTTTTACACTACGTTAAACGCAACAGAAGTTTATCCGAGTAATGTGATGGTTAACGGCGTTCAGGTTGAAGAGTTTCAAAATAAAACAGAAGACTTTAAGAAAGATGTAGAAATCTTATTTGATTACGGAAAATTCCAAAAAATCGTCACAGTTACCTATGGTCCTTATTATGAGGTTTATCTTCAACTAAAAGGTGAGATTCCCGAAGGGTTGCAGATTGCTTTTCCAAGAGTCGGATTCACAACAGAGGACAGGGTGAGTGAAAATGGACTCATCATGACCAATTATTATGAAAAGACAAAGGGGCTCGTTATATGGTCAATAGAACAGAGTAAAGGGGCTAATTTCAGCATAAACGGTCAGGGAAATGCCAACGTTGTAGATGTACCCTATGATGGTATGACCATACATGGTTATATGGGACCGGCCAAGAAGGTTACCTTTATCAACAAGGCCTTTCCGAACGACAATGTCTGGATATCAAGAGTCGTTAACAGCTATCCGGGTGCTTCCAGCTGGTATGATCCCATTTTCTATCTCTTTATCGGTTTGATTGATTGGCTCAAGAGTTGGACCGGAAACTATGGCTGGGCAATCATCATCTTTACAATTATCGTCAGGTTGTTGATGTATCCGCTGATGCATGCACAGAATAAGTCGATGATCGAAAGAAAAAAACTTGAGAAAAATCCGAAATACACTAAGATTATGAAAATCGAAGATAAGCAGAAGAAGCAGGAAGAACTCATGCGATTCTACAAGGAAAACAAGATTAATCCTGCAGGCGGTTGTTTACCACTTTTAGTTCAGATGCCAATATTCTTTCTGCTCTATGCAGTTATCAGATATCAGTCAGAATTATATGCCTTTGGTGGCAGCTTCCTGATCTGGCAGGATCTTTCTATTGGTGGCTTTGCACAGAACATCTGGCTGGTGTTGATTGCCGTTCTGGTAGGATTCTTCAATGCATTGATCACTTCCAGTGAAGCTAAAATGGCATTGCAGGGCGTATTGATGGGGGCATTGTTCCCGTTCATGTTTATAGGATTACCCACAGGGCTTCAACTTTACTGGGTTTCATCACAGCTTTTACAGTTTGTGATTACCTACTTTATCTACAAACGTAATGATGTTCACGGATTGACAGTTAAAGAGTTTTTCAACGGTATTAAAAGGAAGTGACACGGGGGGATTAAATGAAAGAGTTTGAGATATCAGGCAAAACAGTGGATGCGGCTCTTGTAGACGCAGAAAAAAAATGGGGATTGAATAATAACGAATATGATTATGAGGTTGTTGACCCCGGTTCCAAAGGTTTCCTGAAAATAGGTTCAAGAGATGCAACTATCAGAATTAATATGAAAACTGATTTCTTTGCAAGAAAGGTTCGTGAATACATCAAGGACATACTCCAGTTTTCAAATGGCGATGATAATGATGTAAATATAACCTATCGAACGAAGAACAGTAAGATATTCATCAATCTGAGCGGTGAACATCTCGGCAGAATCATCGGAAAACACGGAAAAACGATAAGTGCTCTGCAACACATCTCAAACATTTACGTCAACAGAATTACGGATATAAAGGTTGTAGTATATATTGAGGTAGGAGACTACAAGGACAGAAGAAAAGAGATTATTCAGAAGATTGCCGTTCAGAATGCCAGAAGAGCGAAGTCAAGTAATAAAAGAGTTCAACTTGATCCGATGTTCGCTTTTGAAAGAAGAATTGTGCATGAAGCGATCAAAAGTGTCAAAGGCGTTAAGAGTTATTCAAAGGGATTGGAACCATATCGGTATGTTGTGATCGAACCGTATAGATCCTATCAGAATTCCGGAAAAAAAGATTTCAGGAGGTATAAGGATGAAAAAGGGACAAGTAATCAAGTGGAGAAATCTTACACCTGAAATATATGACACAGAGGCAATCAAAGGTGTTCAGAAAAGGGTGGTTATCGGTGAAGAGCATGGGGCAGAAAATTTCATCATGAGGGTATTTACCGTTCAACCCGGAGGCCATTCTCCAAGGCATGTTCACGATTGGGAACATGAAGTATTTATTCTTCGGGGAGAGGGGAAAGTATTTCTTGAAGATGCGTTTACACCGGTTCAAAATGGTCATACTGTGTTTGTTCCCGGTGGCGTTGAACATCAATTCGTGAATACATCAGAAACTGAGGAATTCGAGTTCATTTGTGTTATCCCGAAAGGTGGAAAATAACGAATCTCCATCTTAAAAATTTGTAAAATCTGACTGAATTGTTTAGTTGAAATTGACAATTCTTGTGTTATAATTTCGGGAAATGAAAAATAATTGAGGTGATAGATATGACTAAAAATGAAATTTTCAAACATTTAAGAAAGTTATTGATGGAAAAATTCAATCTTGAAACAGGTGATGTGAAGATGCAATCAACTTTCGTTGATGATTTTGGTGCGGATTCTCTTGATCTCGTTGATTTCGTCATGGCAATAGAAGACGAATTTGGTATCAGAATGGACGAAGATGATACGGACAACATTAAATGTGTTGAAGATGCGGTTAATTATATATACGAAGCCCTGGGGGGCTCAGCTGATGACGAAGATGTCATCGAGGATGACGATTAATCGTTGTTGCTGACACTCAATTCACCGTCAGGATAAAAGCTTTGTACCGTTATATATTCTTAAGAGATATCAAATGAGGGGCTTTCAGAAGTCCCTCGTTTTTTTTAGGAGGAGAAAATGATAAAGATATCACCGTCTATACTTTCTGCTGACTTTGTGAACCTTGAAAAAGGGATTGTTGCGATAGAAAAAGAGGCTGATATGCTTCATATTGATGTCATGGATGGCCACTTTGTTCCGAATATAACAATCGGGATCCCGGTTGTGAAGGCCATAAGAGAAAGATTTGATCTGCCGCTTGATGTTCACCTGATGATTGAAGAACCTGATCGTTATATTAACGATTTTATTGAAGCCGGTGCGGATATCCTGGCTGTTCATTATGAGGCTTGTGTTCATCTAAACCGTTCAATAGCGGCGATTAAGGAAAAAGGTGCAAAAGCCTTTGTAACCCTTAATCCTCATACACCTGTTTTTCTTCTAAAGGATATTATCGAATATCTCGATGGGGTGTTAATCATGAGTGTAAATCCAGGATTTGGCGGACAGAAATTCATTCACAATTCAATTAACAGGATAAAAGAGTTGAAGGAAATGAAAAATAACTTCAATCCTAATCTTGAAATTTCTATAGATGGCGGTGTGAATCGAACAACCATAAAATCAGTGTATGATGCAGGTGTTACGATGGCTGTTGCAGGAAGTGCCGTCTTTAAAAATGACGATCCTGCGGAAGCCGTTAGAGAGTTGAAAGGATTATGCGATGAATAAACCGGAAAGGATCAAAGACAGAGTGGATGAACTCCGTAAAAAGATTGAGGAACATGATTATCGATATTATGTTCTCGCACAACCCGTTATTGATGATAAAACATATGATAAGTTGTATAAAGAACTTGTAAAACTTGAAACGGAACATCCTGAATTTTATGATGCAACATCCCCCACTCAGAATGTTGGAACAAAGATAGTGGACAATTTTAAACGAGTTCGACATTCTGTTCCCATGTTGAGTCTTAATAACACTTACAGTGAAGAAGACATACTTGAATGGTCAGATCGTGTTAAACGGTTGATTCCCGGAGAAACGTTTAAATATTGTGTGGAGTTAAAGATCGATGGGGTTTCTTTTGTGGCAAGATATGTAAATGGAATTCTTGAACAAGGCATATCCAGAGGAAATGGTGTTGAAGGTGAAGATATCACTGAACATCTTAAACAGGTGAAGGGGTTGCCAAAAAAGTTGAAAACAGATGTTGATATGGAAGTCAGGGGGGAGGTTTATATCCCGAATGAGGTCTTTGCGGAAGTGAATCGGGTAAGGGAAGAAAATGGTCTTGAAGTCTTTGCTAATCCAAGGAATGCTACAGCAGGAACACTGCGTCAGCTGAACACGCTTGAGGTGAAACGGAGGGGATTGAGCTGTTTTACCTATCATATCGTAGACCCTGAAGACTACGATTTACATTCTCAGTCAAGTCTTTTGAAATGGCTGAAGGAAGAGGGTTTTTCTGTTGAAGACAATTTCAGGCGATTTGACTCTATTTCTGAAGTCATTACTTTCTGGTCTGAATGGACGATGAAGCGTCATGACTTGCCGTTTGATGTTGACGGCTTGGTTGTAAAAGTAGATGAATTTGTCCTTTATTCTAAACTTGGTCAGACCTCTCACAGCCCGAGATGGGCGATTGCCTTTAAGTTTCCGGCAGAACAGAAGGAAACCATCCTCAAATCTCTGACCTGGAGTGTGGGACGAACAGGTGTCATCACGCCTGTTGCCCATTTTGAACCGGTACAACTTGCCGGCACAACCGTAAAGAATGCCAATCTTCACAATATGGATAATATCAGGGAGAAAGATATTCGTATCAAAGATACCGTATTAGTTGAAAAAGCCGGTGAGATCATTCCGCAGATTGTTCGCGTTATTGCTGATAAGCGAACCGGAGATGAGATTGAAATTCATATGCCGGAGAGATGTCCGGTTTGTAATGGCGAAACTGGTAAATTGAAGGCTGAAGAGGTAGCGGTAAGATGTCTCAATCCTCAATGTCCCGCGAAAATCAAGCGATCACTCGAGACATTTGTTTCAAGAGATGCGATGAATATAGAAGGAATGGGAGAGAAAATTATCGATCTTCTGGTTGAAAAAAAGATGATTGATGATATTTCGGGTATTTATCAGTTAAAAGAAGAGCGGCTCATTCCATTACCGAGGATGGCTCAGAAATCTGCCAATAACCTCATCAAAGAAATAGAAAAGAGTAAACAGAATCAATTACACGCTTTATTGACAGGTTTTGGGATCCCGAATGTTGGTAAAAAGACGGCAAAAGAGCTGGCAGAGCATTTTTTAACACTTGAGAATTTGATGAATGCCGATTCTGATAGCCTTTCCGTAATAGATGGTGTGGGATCTGAAATGGCATCATCAATAATAAGGTTTTTTGGTTCTGAACAGGTGAGGGGCATTATAAAGCGGTTGTCCGAAGCAGGTGTGAATATGAAAGAGGTTGTGGAAGGAAAAAAGACGACCCTTAAGGATTTGAAATTTGTTATCACCGGGACACTTGAGCGGATGTCAAGAAATGAGATCAAGGCTTTGATAGAAAAAGAAGGCGGCAAGGTAACCGGAAGTGTTTCGAAAAAGACAGATTACCTTGTTTGTGGTAAAGATGCAGGTTCAAAGTATGATAAAGCAATCAAAGCTGGGATTAAGATTCTTTCAGAAGACGACTTCTTAAAACTCATCGATTGAATGTGTTATAATATAGCGATGCTGTAAACGGAGGGGAAAGTATGTTCACAAGAAAAGATCATATAATCGATAATTGAATATTTGATCATTGCAGCATAGCAATCTAACCGAGTGAAATTTTAATACTATAAAATTTATAAAAGGCTTCAGCGAATATGCTGAAGCCTTTTTGTGTGTTTTTTGCACCTCAGCTGTGATGATCCGAAAATCTGAACAGAAAAAAGAGGTGAACGATTTTGCTTTATATAAAAGCATTAAAAAAGAATTACGGAATATATGAGATTTTAAAAAATGTGAGTCTCAGTATGAAGAAGGGAGAATGTCTTGCTGTTACAGGACCAAATGGATGCGGTAAATCAACTTTGTTGAAATGTATTATGGGTGAAATACCTTTTGAATCCGGTGAATTGTATCTGCAGGAGGAATTGAAAATCGGTTATCTTCAACAGAAGGAATTTTCTTTTGAAGGGACTGTAAAACATTTTCTTTTTAAAGAATTTGGAAAACTTCAGGATATCGCGATTGAATTGGATGATGAAGCGGTTTCCGATATGAAATATATGATGCTGATGGATGATTATATTCATCTGAACGGTTTTGAGATGGAAACTTTACTTATTAAAGAACTTAGCGAATTTGGATTTGATGAAGCAATATTGAGTCGGGCGTTTCGTACGCTTTCACCCGGACAAAAAAAGATCATGGAGATCATAAGCATTATGATAACAAACCCCGATCTGTTCATCATGGATGAACCAACAAATCATCTGGATATAGCTATGCGGATCTTTCTTGAAGCGTTTATCAATAAAAAGAAACAGAAGGGTTTTTCATTCCTCCTTGTGAGTCATGACAGAACCTTTCTTGATCGTGTCAGTGATCAGACAGTCTACATCAGAAGGGGAAATTCAGAGCAAATTTCAGGGTGTTATTCCGATATGCTGGAATTTATAGAGATGAATATTAAGGCGAGAAAAAAGGAAAGTGAACGTCTTTCACAGAAAATAATTAGTCTTGAACGGGTGGCTCAAAAGAAGAAAACCTGGAGCTCAAAAGTAGAAAAGGAAAAATATGCAAAAAACAGATCCGATAGGAAACAACCGAATAAAATTGATAAAGGTTACATCGGGTCAAAGGCTTCTAAACTTGCAAAAACAGCAAAGGCAACTGCTGTTCGGAAAAACAGATTGATCCAGGAATTGAAAGGGAAAAAACCTTTTATTGAAAAACCGGTCAAATTCAATTTCAGAATCAAAACAGTTGAAAATCGTTTGTTGTTGAATATTTCAGATCTGTCATTTCGTTATACCGTTTCGAACCCGTTGATCAAAAATGTTACCTTTCAAGTACACACAAGAGAGAAGATTGCCATAATCGGAGGTAACGGATGTGGGAAAACAACACTCTTCAAATTGCTGCTCGATGAGATAAATGATTATGATGGTGAAATTTACAGAAATGAAAAGGTGACCTATGCTTATCTCCCTCAGGATATTCAAACCTTTTTCAGAAAAAGAAGATTGATCGAAAATTTTGATGATTTAGATTTAGAGCATCCCGTCATACACTCAGCGTTGAAATCGGCAAGGCTCAAAGAGGAAACGCTGAATCAGGCTATCGAATCGCTAAGTCGTGGGGAATTGATGAAAGCGGCATTTGTTAAGATTCTTCTGAGTAATGTGGAATACATCTTTATGGATGAACCGACGAATAACCTGGATATAGAAACATTGGAGGTTCTGCAGGAGATCATCGGACATTATCCGGGTGGCATGATGTTTATCAGTCATGACAGACGTTTTGTATCTCAGAATGCCGAAAGCGTTTACAAACTTGAGAGTGGTAAATTGAAGGTGTTTAAACTTTAAAAAGTGACCTTATGTCAGATTATAGTATAATTGTGTGAAAAAGAGGGATGTGATGATGTGTTTTTTTTAAGACCCATTGATGAAAGGAATAAAAAGGATTTCCATGATTATTGCTGGTTGTTTGCAGATCAACTGGATCAGTCATTTTTTCCGTTGAGTGATGCGTATGAACTGAAAGAAAGCCGGCCGGGATTTTTATTATACGAAGAAGATGAAGTGATTGGGGCAACCTGTCTTCTGTTGGATGATTCTTTTACAATCCATTCAAAAGGCCGCTTTATCCTGCTGCATTCACGCAGAAAGTCAGCGGTTCTCTATAGGATGCTGCTCGAAGCCGTTCTACCGTATGCGGAAAAGAAAGGTTCAGTGAAGAACTTTCTCTTTTTACCGACGACCGACTTTGTTGAAATTGATATCCTTAAAGCAATTGGGTTTGAAGAAAGCCGTAAAGCTTTTTTTCTTGAAAAAAGAACGATAACCCGGGAGGTTTTCGAAAAACCGAATGAAGCCATAACGTTAAAATCGTTTAAACCCGTTGAGGATATGGCAATCTGGTGTGATATTATAAATATCGCTTATAAAGATATTCCGGGGCATATTCCTTATACGCAAACTATGGTGAAAGAGGATATTGAAACGGATTCAACATTTCCCGGTTGTGCCAGGATTTGTTATCTTGACGGTATGGCGATCGGATTGTTTTATTGTTCGCTTGAAGCGGAAGATGAATTGTGGATCAGTCAGCTTGCAGTGTTACCCCAATATAGGGGGAGAGGGATTGGCCGTTTCCTTCTCAGGACGTGTCTTAACCTTGCGGCGGAGTTTAAAGCCGGTTGCGGATTTACGATAAACGCTGAAAATGAAGCGGGATTAAATCTCTTTTTAAGTGAAGGATTTACCGTGAGAGATGAGTATACGGCGTTTTGTTATTATTTGAATGATTGTTTTAAAGATAAAAGAAATTAACTGAGATGTTTATAAAAAGGAGCGGTAATGTTATCCGCTCCTTTTCTGTTGTATATCACTTTATTTCCGGAATTGGAACCGGACACGTTCCGGTTGCTTCAATTTCTCCTAAGAGTACCTTTTTTAGGTTTTTCTGATTTGGATTACTGTATCCGTAGGAGAATATACTATTTTTAATCCCTTTTATACCGCCATCGTATGGATTTCTCAAAGCAATCAACAGAACTTGTTCATACTTTTCGATCAGGTTTTGAACAAGTCTTTTCTGTCCCTGGAAAAGATAGGCGTTTTCAGTTAATACAATTGCTTTTCTGCCTTTTTTGTCTTTGAGTAATTCATCGGCTTCCGTTTCCGACAATTTTGCGTTGAATTGGACAAAGACAGTTTCAGGGAACAATTCCCGTATGGTTCCGGCGGTGGATGAACCTGCTCTTTCTTCTTCAACAAGTGACTGACGAAGCGGTCTGACGGCACATATGAGATCATCTGTTCCCAGATCTTTTAACGGGATCATATTGTCATGATTATTATACAAAGTGATTGATTCAGCCGTGATTTCATCTAAAATATCCAGATTTTCTTTCGTTCCAATCTTTGAGAGATCCATATCTGAAACTGGAACGTTAAATTTTTCAATGAACGTATTGACTTTTTCAAAAGCTCTGTCAATTTCAGCTAAAACTTGTCTATCTTCCTGAGCCTTCTTTAAGAGATAATCGTAGGCCCTGAGCATATTGGAGCTCTCATGGCAAATATCTATAACATCCATACCGGCCATTAAGGCGTGGTATGAAGCCTCATCCACTTCATAGAAGTTTGCAACGCCCCCCATTGTCAGGTCATCTGAAACTAAAATGCCCTTAAATCCGAGCCTTTTGATCAAAAGCTCTTTCATGACTTCTTCTGAAATGGCCGAGGGGAGTTTTTCCTTCATGACTTTTGGGAGATAAACATGTGAAATCATAACGGATTCAATTCCGTTATCAATCACATTCTTGAAGGGAATGAATTCATTTTCCATCAATTCGTCAAGCGTCTTATTCAATATAGGCATATCAAGATGCGGATCAGCTTCTATACTCCCATTTCCTGGGAAGTGTTTTGCAGTCGCTGCTACACCTTCTTCCCAGAGGCCTTTATAGAACGCCTGTGAATACAACGCTACCTGATCGGGTGTGTCACCAAATGCCCTGACGCCTGTACTGCGATTTTTGTAGTTGTCGTTTACATCGACAACCGGTGCGAGATCCCAGCTGATACCCAGTGCTCGCATCTCTTTTCCAAGTATTCTACCTGTCTTATAAGCATTTTGAGGATTTCCCGTTGCACTGATTGCCATAGCCCCTGGAGAAATTGTGAATCCTTCCTCAAGTCTTGTGACAATACCGCCTTCCTGATCAATTGCAAAAACGATTTCCCTTCCAACGTGGGTTTTGATGTCTGTTATCAGTTTTTTTAACTGTTCTTTGGATTCTACATTTCTCTGAAAAAGAATGATAAATCCGGGTTTTATCCTGTCGAGCAACTCTTTTGTCTCTTCGGTGATTTCTTTCCCCTGTATACCGATGAGGAATAATCTCCCTATTTTTTCCTGTAAAGTCATAACCTTTTCTCCTTTATTATGCATCATTTGAATTTGTTTGATCGAAGCATATGTTATAACAATTAACGTATTGGAATTACATTATATCAAAAATAGAGAAAATAATCAAATGTAATTATGTGTCAAATATGAAGCAAAACGAAGCTAATCACAAATAATCCCCGAAAAAAAGAATTTATTGTCAGTTTCATGAATTGTGTTTTTGTCATATTTCAGTTATAATTCATCGTGTTGTTTAACGCTAACGCATCGATAGAGGAATAAATGATATAACTATAGGTCTTAACGTTTTAAGACCGTATACTTTTGGAGGTGTTTCTATGAAGAAACTAATTGCTTTGTTTGTTTTATCAATGGTAGTTTTGATGGCATTTGCCGCACCGGCAATCGTCGATGAACTCCTTACACCTGAACAGCCGAATCTTGGCGGAACCATGTATTTAAGTGTTGCCAGTTCCCCACAGTCATTTAATTTTTACGGTACACTTGATGGTGTAGCCTATACAGTAGCGGGAAATTATCTTAACGGACTTGTTGAGATGCATCCGGTTACAAACGATCTTCTTCCTGCGCTTGCTGAATCATGGGAAGTCAGTGAAGACAACACAGTTGTTACCTTCCACCTGAGAGACGTTAAATGGTCAGATGGCGTTCAGTTCACAGCTGATGACGTTATCTTCACATTCGAAAACTTCCTTCTCAACAAATTTGCTGAAGGAAATTCAATCGCAAGATTTACGATCGGTGGAGAACTCGTTAAGTTTGAAAAAGTAGACGATATGACAGTTAAGGCAACACTTCCAATGCCATATGGTCCTTTCTTTACAGTTCTTTCACATGCAAGTATTTATCCATCACACATCCTGAAAGATCAGATCAACTCAGAAGACCCGGGTTCAGTTAATGAACTCTGGACAACAGACACCCCTCTTGATCAGATTGTAGGAACTGGACCATTCGTTCTTGATCAGTACATCGTTGATCAGAAAGTTGTTCTTAAAAAGAATCCTAATTACTGGAAAGAAGACAGATGGGGAAACAAATTACCTTACTTTGATTACCTCGAATATCTCGTCGTAAAAGACGATCAGGTTGCAAATGCAAAATTCCAGGCTGGAGAAATTGATTACAGATCAATCGAAGCAACTGACTTCCCGGTTCTCAAACAGATGGAACTCGACGGGGCACCATTTACAGTTTACAGAGCACAGCCAACAAGACCAACACCAAGCCCGCTTCACCTGGCATTCAATTTTGATGCAAAGAATCCTGAACTTGCTGAAATCTTCAGCAACAAAGAATTCAGAGCGGCTATGGAATACGCACTTGACAGAGAAAGAATCATAGAAGAAGTATACAACACACTTGCAGTTCTTGGTGGCGTTCCTGTACTTCCTGCAAACAAGGCATTCTACAATCCTGAAATAGAAAATATCAGAAGAGCACACGATGCTGACAAGGCTGAAGAAATTCTCGATTCCCTGGGACTCGTAGACAGAAACGGAGACGGATGGAGAGATTTTGAAAGTGGAAACACCGTTGAATTTGTTTTGATCGTTTCAACATACCAGGCACATCAGGATGCCGCTTATCTTTTCTCCGAACAGGCAAAAGCTGTCGGTGTTAAATGTGAACTTCAGGTCATAGACTCTTCACTCAGATCTACAAAGGCACTTAGTGGCGATTACGAAGCCTGTCTCTGGGCATTCGGTAACCAGCCTGATCCTCAGCTCAGGAAGGCTATCTGGTCACCGGGGTACTCACTTTATTATAACCATTTCTCAACGATGGATCCTGAAACAAAGGAACCTTACGCTGATCTTAGAAATATGACTGATTGGGAAATCAAGGTTCATGATGCCTTTGAAAAGGGTCAGGTTGCAATGGATCCTGAAGTGAGAAAAGAACAGTATGGTATCTGGCAGGAAATCTATGCCGAATACGTTCCATTCATCTTCGTTTGTAAGGGAATGGATCTTATGGGAGTATCCAAAACACTTGGAAACTTCACACAGACAGATGACGGTTCACTTGCATACGCATCATACACACTTTTCAGAAAATAATTGGAAAATAGTTTGAACGTGTGAATGATTCAAGGGCAGGTCTTGAACCTGCCCTTTTATTTGTACTTTAAACTCAAGAAAAAGATGTAATTTGAAATCTGTAGGGGCGGAATATTTTCCGCCCGCTTGTTAAGCCTAATAGTACAGTGGTTGTTCAGGTATCAATCGCGGGTCGAAGATGTTCGACCTCTACACGATTCTTCAGTAGCCATATAAAGAAGTATAGAGATAAAAATGATTTTGAAATTTATTTAGAGAGGGATGATTTTATGGCTTCCTTTATTATCAGAAGGCTTTTGATTATGATTCCCATGATGTTTGTGATTTCGTTCATCTGTTTTTTTCTGATCGAATTACAGCCAGGGGATTTTGTTTCACAGTATTTGGAAAATCCGAGAATCTCACCGGAACAGATTGAATTGATTAAAGAAAGACTTGGTCTTGATAAGCCTGCCATGGTCAGATACGGCATGTGGCTGAAACAAATTTTCACAGAAGGAGATTTTGGATATTCCTTTGCCTATAAGAGACCGGTTATTGATCTGATCGGAGAACGAATGGGCTGGACTATCGGTATTGCACTGTCAACTATCCTGTTTCAGTGGATGTTAGCCGTTCCGCTTGGGATTTATTCAGCTTTACATCCGTATAAATTCGGGGATTATCTGATCACTTTCCTTGCGTTTATCGGTATATCAATCCCCAATTTCTTTTTTGCACTGATACTCATGTATCTGACTAATTCAAGTGGAGGTCTCTTTTCCCCTGAATTTATCGGTGCTCCTTTCTCTTGGGGCCTGGTTGTTGACTTGTTCTCACATATCTGGCTACCGATGGCGGTTATCGGATTATCCGGTCTTGCCGGACTCATGAGGGTTATGAGGGGAAATATGCTGGATACACTCGGTTCTCCGTTTGTCGATTCCCTCAGGGCGAGAGGGTTACCGGAGCGCAAAGTGAGAAAACACGTTATAAAGAATGCCCTTAATCCTATGATTAGTATTGCCGGTATGGAATTACCGAATATTTTCAGCGGTACGATTATTACGGCTATTGTTTTAAACTTGCCGACAATGGGTCCATTCTTCTATTCAGCGCTGATGAATCATGACCAGTATCTCGTGATGACATTTCTGATGTTTATAGCGTTCATCACACAGATTGCGAATCTTCTGGCAGATATACTCCTTGCTCTGCTGGATCCAAGAATAAGAATGAGCTGAGGTGGATAGGATGAAGATGAAAGGGAATACATCAAACAGAGTAAGAAAGGCTTTTTTTAAGCATAAGCTGGGAATAATCGGACTGGTTATACTGATTGTTTTATATTTAACGATCATTTTTGCCGATTTTCTGGCACCTTATAATTATAAAGATACAAAGAGAAATTTCATTCATGCGGCACCATCTACTATATACTGGACACATGACGGCAAATTTGTCGGTCCTCATATTTACGGTGTAAAAAAATCAAGAGATCCGGTTACATTCGCAGTTGTCTATGAAACCGATTATGAAAAGATGTACCCGATCAGAATGTTTGCGAAGGGGGACACCTATAAATTCTGGGGACTCTGGGAAACGGATATTCATCTGTTTGGAATTGGCAATCAGGATGATGCAGTACTATATCTCTTCGGAGGAGACCGTTTCGGAAGAGATCTTTTCTCAAGGGTTCTGATCGGTGGACGCGTCTCTCTGACGGCTGGTTTGATAGGAACCTTCATTTCAGTTGTCATCGGGGCAATTATTGGGGCTTTTTCAGGTTATTACGGCGGTTGGTTTGATGTTCTGATACAGCGATTCATAGAAATCCTCAGATCATTTCCGAGAATTCCGCTCTGGCTGGTACTGGCTATGCTGTTGCCGCCTACATGGCCGAGTACTGCGGTTTATATAGGGATTGTTATCGTGTTGTCATTCATCGGCTGGATGGGTGTTGCAAGAGTTGTCAGGGGGATGGTACTCTCGTTGAGAGAAAAGGAATATGTACTGGCTGCCAAAGTTGTGGGGCAATCAGATTTTAAGATAGTCACCAAGCATCTCATTCCCAATACAATTACTTATCTTGTCGTCGTATCCACACTCTCAATACCGGGAATGATTCTAGGTGAAAGTTCCATCAGTTTCCTCGGTCTTGGTATCAAAGAACCGATGACAAGTTGGGGGCTCTTATTAAAACAGGCACAGTCACTCTCAGAAATTCAGGCACATCCCTGGCTGATGATACCGGGTATCTTTATTATCCTTGCCGTATTGTCATTCAATTTTGTCGGAGATGCCTTAAGAGATGCCTTAGATCCATACAGGACGGTTGATAAAGTATGAGTATAATTGATGTAAAAAATCTTAAAACCCATTTTAAAACAGATGATGGTATCGTGAAAGCGGTCGATGATATTTCATTTGAGCTGAGAAACAATGAAATACTCGCATTGGTTGGAGAGTCAGGGTGCGGAAAAAGTGTAACGGTTAAAACCATTATGGGACTCCTGAAATCGCCACCTGCCATTATAAAGGGGACCATTGACTATAACGGCAGACAGCTCGTTGGACTTTCGAATAAAGAATACTGTAAGATCAGAGGGGGAGAAATCGGAATGATCTTTCAGGAACCCATGTCTGCTTTTGATCCCCTTTACAAAGTTGGAGAGCAGGCTGCTGAAGCTGTTGCGATGCATTCAGGTCTATCAAAGGGTGACATCAGGTCAAAAGTAATTTCTATGTTTGAAAAGGTCGGGATTCCCGAAGCCTCAAAACGCTATGATGAATATCCTCATCAGATGAGTGGCGGGATGCTCCAGAGAATGTTAATTGCTCTTACTTTGGCATGTGATCCGAATGTTCTGATTGCCGATGAACCGACAACTGCTTTAGATGTGACGATACAGGCGCAGGTTCTAAACCTGATGAAAGATCTTCAGAAGGAGTTTAATACCTCGATTATCTTTATCACTCATGATTTGGGGGTTGTAGCAGAGCTTGCCGATCGGATTCATGTCATGTATGCCGGAAAGATTGTCGAAAAGGCGAACGTTATCGAACTCTTTGATAATCCCAAACATCCCTATACGCAGGGGTTGTTGAAATCAAGGCTGAAGCGGGAATTGAAGGGAGAGAAACTGCCGTATATTGAAGGAACGGTTCCAAGGGCATTTGAATTTCCGAAGGGGTGTCGATTTAATCCAAGATGTCCACATGCGATGGATATCTGCAGAGACAAGAATCCCGAGCTTGTGAATCTTGGCCAAGAACATGAAACAGCATGCTGGCTTTATGTAACAGGAGCTGATCAAAAATGATTATAAAAGGGAATGGATTACAGAAGTATTTTCCAATAAAAAAGGGTGTGTTTCTTCAAATAGCCGGATATGTCAAGGCGTTGGAAACGGTAGATTTTGAATTGACTGAAAACGAGACACTGGGGGTTGTTGGAGAGTCCGGTTGCGGAAAGACGACTCTCGGACGATGTGTCACACATATTTATGAACCAACTGCCGGTAATCTTGAATATTGGGCACCGGATGGTCAGAAATATACTATCGGGAAAAAACTTCCAAAAGAATTGAAAAAATTGTATCGAAAAGATATGCAGATGATTTTTCAGGACCCGTTCAGTTCACTTGACCCCAGAATGACGATTGGGGATATTCTCAGAGAACCGCTCGATGTACATGAGATGTATAGCAATCCAAGGGAGAAAGACGAATACATCGAATATCTCTTACAAAGGGTCGGCCTTTATCCGGAATACGCTTCAAGGTATCCTCACGAATTCAGTGGCGGACAACGACAGAGAATCTCAATAGCCAGGGCGATTGCCCTGAAACCGAGAATGGTTGTCTGTGATGAGCCGACCTCGGCTCTCGATGTATCAGTTCAGAGTCAGGTTGTCAATTTGCTTCAGGAATTAAAAGAAGAAGCGAATATGGCTTACTTCTTCATCTCACATGATCTGGATCTTGTACATCATGTCAGCGACAGGATCATGGTCATGTATCTTGGCAGTGTCATGGAAGAGGGAAAAGCGACAGAGGTCTTTGACAATACCGCTCATCCTTATACCAAAGTCCTGATGGGATCCATTCCGCATTGGGATCCAAAACACAGAAAGCTGGGGACTGTTCATCTGGAAGGTGAGCCACCGAGTCCCATTAATCCACCAAAGGGTTGCCCGTTCAACACCAGATGCCCAAATGTGATGGACAGGTGCAGGAAGGAAAAACCGGTTCTTAAAAACGTTTCGCATAATCATAAGGTTGCCTGCTGGTTGTATGAGTGAGACTTTAAAAAAACAAAGTCTTTTGAAGTTTTAAAAAACAAAACTTCACCGGTCATTACAAAGAAAACACGCTTGATAAAATGGAGGAAAAGAAAATGCTCTTGAACTCAAAACCTGTAGATGATAATTTTATAATGCCGGCAGAATTCGAACCTCATTCCGGCTGTCTCATGCTCTGGCCTTATCGTGGAGATAATTGGCGTGATGGGGCTGAACCGGCAAGAAAGACCTTTGCCAAAGTGGCGAATCTGATAGCCCTTTCTGAGCAGATGTATATGGGGGTCAGAGAACAGGACTGCGAAAGGGCGGAACTTTTTCTTTCTCCGGATGTGAAGATGATAGAACTGACATACGATGACTCATGGATGAGGGATATCGGACCAACTTGTCTTAAAAACAGGCAGACCGGAGAAATCAGAACCGTGGATTGGGATTTTAATGCCTGGGGTGGTGAAACAGACGGGTTGTACGATTCATGGGACGGGGATGTTCAAGTTGCCGGAAAAGTTTCAGATGTTCTGAATTATGATACTTATAAACCCGGTGTTGTGCTTGAAGGCGGCGCCATTCATGTAGATGGACAGGGAACGATGATCGCCGTTGAAGAATGTGTGCTTTCTGAAAATAGAAACAGAGGGATGACGAAAGATAAGATGGAACAGGTGTTCCATGATTATCTTGGTATTAAAAAGACGATTTGGATTCAAAGGGGTGTCTTTAACGATGAAACAAACGGTCATGTTGACAATCTCTGTTGTTTCAGTAACGTTGGAAGCGTTCTGTTGTGTTGGACTGATGACCGGTCTGATCCACAATACGCGCGTTCTGCCGAGGCATATGAGATTCTTTCCACTTCCACAGATGCCTTGGGAAATCCGTTAAAAGTCGATAAACTAATTCAACCGGATCCACTTTATATCAAAAGAGAGGAAAGTGCCGGTATAGAAAAGGGGAATGCCGTTAAAAGGGTTGAGGGGAATAGACTGGCAGCCTCCTATGTCAACTTCTTTATCGCCAATAAAGCTGTGATCGTACCGACTTTTAACGATAAAAACGATAGGGCAGCCCTGGAGCGGATACAGGAACATTTCCCGAATCGAAAGGTTATTCCGGTATACTCAAGAGAAATATTACTCGGAGGGGGGAATATCCATTGCATCACTCAGCAGATTCCGAAATAAGGATAGAATTGGACCTTGAAAAAAGATTGACCGAGATCATGATCGAAGGAGAATCAGCATCAATCGCATATCTCGTTCAATATAAAGGAAAAGAATTTGAAGGTGTTGTAGGAATTGATGAGATGGATATGATCTACAGAGTTGCATCCATCTCTAAAATAGTAACTGCAACTGCTGCCATGCTGCTCGTTGAAAGGGGTAAACTGGATATCGAAAAGCGGGTCGATCATTATTTCGGTTTTGAGATTATCAACCCTCATTTTCAGGATAAGCCGATAAGGGTCAAACATCTCATGAATCATACCTCTACCATCAAAGATTATTATATGGAATTGTATACGATGAATGGAAAAGGGTTCAACGATTATTATACAATCAGTGATATCTTTAAACGGGATGGCCGTTTATATGATCAAGAAAAACTCTGGAAAAATACGGCTGAACCGGGAACCAGTAGCGCCTTCAGTTATTCAAATTTAAACAGCATCATACTCGGAGCAATCGTGGAAAAGATCAGTGGACAAAGATTTGATCAATTTTGCAGGGAGAATATCTTCAAAACCTTAAAAATGACGGATTCAACGTTTAATATTCTGGATATTGAAGAACCCGAAGAAGACTGTGCCTCGCTTTACGGGAAATATGATTTTGAAAAAGACTCCGGGGAAATCCGGTATTCTACCGTTGAGAGAAAACAGCGATTAGATGAAAATGGATTCTACAAGGGAAAGGATTTGTGTGAAGGGTATGCAATCGGTGAGATGACAGCTTTTTTCGGTCCGCAGGGTAATCTTCATACGACGCTGCATGATTTGAAAAAGCTTTCCGCCTCATTCAGAGAAAGAGAAGGTTTGTTGAAAAAAGAAACGATTGAGTTGATGGAAACCGTCAGCTGGAAAGGTTTTGCCCTGGAAGGGTTTTACAGAAAAAAAGGTCTGAATCTTCACATCTTTGAGGATCACCCTGTAAAAGGATTTACACTCTATGGGCATTCCGGAATGGCCTATGGGATTCTTAGCGAAATGTATTATGATCCTCAAAAGGAATTGACATTGATATTCTTTATCAACGGATATTGTTCAAAGATTACGGATGGTTTTGAAGAATTGGAGCTGAAAGTCTTTAAAGTATTTGAAGAGCTCCTGCACCGTTTATAAAAAGTAATGGAATACCCCCCCTCTGACGAGGGGGATTTTTTTTATGGCGGTATTTCACATCAATGAATTGATTTATTTATATTTTTATGAACCGCACTCCTTCCAAAATAAACAAATTTGTGCTTTAATAATATGGATCGTGATGAAAAACAAAAAAATAAGAATTGAAGAGGTGTGAATATGAATAGCAGTAAGAAATTATGTCTTGCAATACTCTTTTTGGCAATTGCTCTGCTGACTTCATGTAATGCGAATATGATGGCAGATCTTTTTACACCCGAAACTATTATCTCTTTTCTTGAAAAACTCTCGGAACCGGCTGATTACAGTGTTGATGATGCGGTATATGTTTCGACAACAGGGAGCAACACCATCGGTTCAGGCAGCTTCAGTAATCCATACAGGACTATCAATTTTGCGTTATCCCAATGTGAGGGTGGCGAGACCATCATGCTTTTTGAAGGGTCGTATCGTGAAGAGGTCAAGATTGATCTGCCAAATATCACACTGAGACCGGTTGATGTGGAGAATGACCGCGTTCTCATCTGGAATACGATTGATGATGAAGAGCAGACCTTTGCCATCTGGATTTATGTGGATGGTTCGGGGTGCAGACTGCAGAATCTGGAAATAAAAGGGGGATATTATTACGGTATCAAGGTTGAGACCATGTGGGATTGGGGAAATCCCGATGAGAGATATGGGGCTTCCGATATCATCATAGAGGATTGTGTAATACATGATACCGGCAGAGATTGTATTAAAATTACGCCAAACTGCAACGATATCACCATCAGAAGATGTGAAATCTACAATTCAGGTGTTGGACCGTCAAATATACACGCCGAGAATGCAGAGGGGATTGATAACGTGAATGGCGACCATATGATCGTCCAGGACTGTTATATCCATGACATTTTTACGACCGGTATTTACTTCAAGGGAGGCGCTCAGAACTGTATCATCGAAAGGAATCTCATCAGGGATACGGGATTTTCAGGCGTTCTGATAGGCTTTGATACCAGCACGGATTATTTTGATCTTGACGTCAATCCCGACTATTATGAAAGTATCAACGGTATCGTCAGAAACAATGTTATCATCAATACGGTGTATGCGGGAATTGGGTTGTACGCCTCTAAAGATGCCAAGGTTTACAACAACACCATCATTAACACGGCAAAAACGGCGATGAGTCCGATTTGTTTTGGTCTCAGTTTTCAGGATTGGGATCCCGAAGCGGGAAGACCAGCCAACACAAATCCTGAAATCTATAACAATCTGATCTATCAGGACAATATCGACAGTCCGATGATATACATCCGATATGCAGACGAGTTGGGCGGGATGAGTGCGCTTGAACCCCCTTATAAAATGGATAACAATTGTTATTTCACCAACGGTCTGCTTTATTTTGAAGATGGCAGACCGGATACAGAATTTTATACCGAATCGTTTTCCGAATGGCAGGATCATCTTGATTGCGACAGAAACAGTATCATTGATAACCCAAATTTGGTTGATGTGTATAAACTTGAAAATGACAGTCCATGTATAGATACCGGGAAAGATTTAAAATACGTTTCTTACGATATTGAAGATAAAAAAAGAGTCGAGCCCTATGATATCGGTGCAGTTGAAAATTAAATGAGCCCTTTGAGCCTCCGATTAAAAAGATGGCATGCCATTCTCTTTGATAATGTTATAATATCGTGATTAAATCTACTGGAGGAAAGAATATGCAGATTATTCCAATCAAATTGAAACGTTCGAAGGCTTATCTGATCAAAGATGATAAGAATATATTGATAGACGCGGGAAACCCCGGAGATGCAGCTTTGATTATGTATGATATTCAGTTAAATCTTGAAGAAGGGGAAACGGTTGATTATGTCATTGTCACACATGCTCATTCTGATCATTATGGCAGTATTAACGAGATTAAAGAAAGGACAGGGGCAAAAGTCATCATTCATGAAAATGACTATGAGACCATGAAGAAAGGGATGAATTTCAAATTGATCCCCTTCTCCTTTCTGGGAAAGGTGTTGAACCTCTTCATCGGGAAAAAAGACACCGAGCATCCACAGGGTGTTAAGCCATGTGAAGCGGATATTGTGATTTCTTCAGAAGAATTCGATCTTAAACCTTATGGTGTACATGGCAAAGTTATCCATACTCCGGGACATACGCCCGGATCTGTGTCAATCTTTCTGGAGAATAAGACGGCAATCATCGGTGATCTCAACATGAGCCTGATCATTCCTGAAAAACCGGAAAGACCGATGTGGGCTTATGACCCTCAGGTATGGAAATCAAGTATTAAAAAGGTCTTGGATTTCGAACCAAAAAGAATTGAAGTGACGCACGGGAACTATTATATTTTATCCGATTACAAGAGGTTTTGTGAATCACAGTTCCGAAAACTCGAAAATAAGATAAAAGGGGTATAAAATGTTCAAACTTGAAATCAAACAATATCACTTTAAGGACATGAATTGCAGCTATTATATCGGTAATTCCGGAAAAAAAGAAACACTTTTGTTCCTGCATCCTGCCTTCGCTGATCATCAGATATTTCAATATCAGATCGAACATTTTTCTGAGATTTACAATTTAATCACCGTTGATATGATCGGTCACGGTGACAGTCAGGTAAACAGGGAAAACGTGAATATGGGAGATATGCCTGAAATTCTTTCCGGTATCCTGAAAGAAAACGGGATAGAAAAAGTGCATGTTATTGGTGTATCGTTAGGTTCATTAGTTGCACAGGGATTTGCCGATAAATATCCCGAATCTATTCATTCTGTTACGATTGTAGGCGGTTATTCCATTCACAAAGATAATGAAGATATCATGAAAGCACAAAGGAAAGAGATGTTTAAATGGCTTTTCAAGCTCATCTTTTCGATGCCGAAGTTTAAGGAATATGTCGTTCAGACATCTGTTTATACGGAAACGGGAAGGGAACTTTTCCGAAACGGGATTTCCAAATTCTCAAGAAAATCTTTCAGGGGGATGCAGGGAATGAACCGAATATTTACAAAAAAAACAGAACCTGTGAACTATCCGCTTCTGATAATCTGTGGCGAGCACGATATAGATATGGCAAAAAGAGCGGGGAAAAGATTGGAGAAAAGCGAACCCTCTTCAAGATTTGTGCTTGTAAAAGACGCCGGGCATTGTGTGAATGTGGATGTGCCTGATGATTTTAATCAACTTCTTGAGGAATTCCTAAAACAAAATGGATTATAGGTGTAAAACCTTTTGTTATGCATCATTGTTAAACAAAAAAAGTGTTTCTTTTTCTTTTGAAAGATATTTTTTATAAAATAAACATGCCTGAGTGCTTGTGTTTGTGATGAAATTGTCATCAGAAATGAAACCGACAGCCATTATTCCGTTATCCGTGATAGTAGTCCCGTTAAAAATGTAACTGTCTGAGGAATTGTTAATGTTTCCCGCTATTCCTCCAACAATATTTACAGTCCTCTGTGAGCCTGAATTGAAAGTATTAATGTATTCTTTTGCATTTCCTGGTTCAGAATTTTCTTCGGGGATTTTAGCGGCATATAGAATCGCATTCTTAATGTTGTTTTTGAAGAGTATTTCCCCCATCTCTGTAAAACAATCATACACATTTCTATTACGAATTGAAATAAAGAATGGTTCAATTTTTTTTTGGTCTGTCTCGTATAGTACAATGAAAGATTTGTTTGTTTTCTCATTCTTTAAAAAGTATTCTCCATGGGCAGTTGCACCGATAATTGTGGCATTAGGTGCAATGTTAGAGATATCGTCAATAATACCACTGATATAAAACTGATTACCTTTTCCACAAAAGACCTGGAAAAGAATACTTTTATTCTTGTTTAGGTTGTTGATCCTGATGAAATTTTCAAGCGCATCAGCACCTTTGTATTCAGTTAAATATGTGTACACTTTATCACCTCTCAAGTATTTTTCTCCATCTTTGCATTTCCTGATGAATCGTTATAATTCTATATGCTTTCAAAGTCTGATGTCAAGTTATTAATTATTTCTTCAGGGGTCATCATTATTTTCTACAGAAGGAACGATTCGGAATTTGCTATAATAAGATGAAAAAGAAATATAATATATGAAAGTGAGTGATACTGTTGAAACCGAATGAATGGTACAAGATGGACAAAGACAACTTCATAAAAACCTTTCACGTTGATCCGGAGAATGGTTTGTCAGAAGCACAGGTAAAAAAAAGACTTGAGGAACACGGATACAACAGACTGAAAGAGAAAAAGGGGAGAAGTCCCTGGAAGATCTTTCTGATGCAATTCACATCGGCAATCGTTATTGTACTGCTTGCGGCAGCTGTGATCACCGGTGTGATCGGTGAATTCAGGGATACAATCGTTATTTCAATTATCCTTATTATCAACGCTTTGCTTGGCTTTTCACAGGAATACAGGGCAGAACAGGCGATGAATGCATTAAAGAAACTTTCGATTCCTAAAATTCGTGTAAAACGTAATGGAAAGGAAGCACTGATTTCCTCTGAAGAGCTTGTTCCTGGGGATTGTGTCTTTCTCGAAGCGGGGAATTATATCCCGGCAGATATCAGGTTACTGGAAGCTCATAATTTCAAAGTACAGGAATCCGCTTTGACGGGAGAATCACAACCGGTCGAAAAAGAGGATGATTTTACTGCTGAAAATACGACACCTCTTGCCGATCGGAAGAACATGGTTTATTCCGGAACAGTGGTTACATATGGAAGAGGAACGGGGGTTGTTATCAGAACCGGTATGGAAACAGAAATCGGAAAGATTGCCTCTATGATACAGGAGACGGATGAAGGACAAACCCCTATGCAGAAAAGATTGGATAAACTGGGTAAAATACTGGCACTTGCCGCTCTCGGAATCGTTGCTGTCATCTTTGTGATGGGATTGATGCGTGGCGAAGAACTGAAAGAAATGTTCATGGTGGCTGTTTCATTTGCCGTTGCCGCTGTACCGGAAGGTCTTCCGACAGTTGTGACGATAGCGCTTGCACTGGGTGCCAGGAGAATGCTCAAGCGGAATGCCCTCGTCAGAAAGCTCATGGCGGTAGAAACTTTGGGATCAGTCGATGTCATCTGTTCCGACAAGACGGGAACCATTACTGAAAACAGGATGAGAGTGACCGTTCTTGAAATTGCCGGAAATAAACTTGACTTCGGTGTTGAAGATCAGGATGATCCCGAATCACTTCCGGAAGATGACAGAAGTGCATTAAATCTGATGTTGGCAGGTGGGACATTGTGTAATGACGCAATCATACAACCGCCTCAAAACAAGAAGCAACAGGCAGATGTTATTGGAGACCCGACTGAAGGAGCGCTTGTTTTTGCAGCCATGCAGGTTGGTATCGAAAAAGATAACACGGAAACCATCTTTGAAAGGAAAGCGGAAATTCCTTTTGAATCGGATAGGAAAATGATGTCAACTGTTCATGCAATAGATTTTAAAAGACTTGAATCTGAAGATAAAAGATTGTACAGCTTGCTTAAAAAACTGAACATATCCCGAAACATCGCGTTTACAAAAGGAGCCCTTGATCAGTTGATGAGAAGATGTGATCAAGTTCTGGATGGGGATGAGATCCTTGAAATGAGTGATACCTTAAAAGGGAAAATTATGAGAGCGCATGATGAGCTGGCTCAGAATGGTATGCGCGTACTCGGAATTTGTTACAGACCAATTGATGAAGAGATATCAGAGGATTATCGTTATGCTGAAGAACGGATGACGTTTATCGGAATGTTCGGGATGATGGATCCTGAGCGAGAAGGGGTTAAAGAGGCGGTTGCGACAGCGAAGGGAGCCGGTATAAGACCCATCATGATTACAGGGGATCACCCGCTCACAGCTGGTTTCATCGCTCAGAAACTCGATATTATTCAAGATAAAACCGAGGTCATCAAAGGGGCAGAACTGGATGGAAAAACGGAAACGGAAATCGATAAGATTGTCATGGAGAAATCCGTCTATGCAAGAGTTTCTCCTGAAAATAAACTTCAGATCGTTGACAGCCTTCAGCGGCAGGGGAAAACAGTTGCCATGACCGGAGATGGTGTGAACGATGCACCTGCCCTTAAAAAAGCTGATATTGGTTTGGCGATGGGAATAACAGGTACTGATGTGTCAAAAGAGGTTTCTGACATCGTTCTGATGGATGATAATTTTTCTACCATTGTTTCGGCTGTAAAAGAAGGACGAACGATTTATGATAACGTTCAGAAATTTATCAAATATATTCTGGCCTCCAATATTGCTGAAATATGGATTATGCTGATTGGTCCGTTCCTCGGAATGTCTCTGCCGTTGTTACCGCTTCAGATTCTCTGGATCAATTTGATCAGTGATGGGCTTCCTGCTCTGGCACTTTCCGTTGAACCGTCTGAAGAAGGTATCATGAAGCGAAAACCCAATCCTGTGAATGGAAGCGTTATAGGAACAAGATGGATATGGCTGCTCTTGACCGGCTTGTTGATTGCCGCATTCTCTATGATTCCCGGATTGATGTATAAGACGGATACGGCAGAAGAAGCGGTATGGCGAACGATGCTTTTTTCCACATTGGTCTTCGGACAACTTTTCTTTACTTTCTGTGTCAGAAGCGGGAAATCTCTTTTCAAGCAGAAATTCAACGAGAATCCTTATATGATCGGTGCCGTTGCGATAGGATTTTTACTTCAAGTGGCTGTAATCTATCTTCCTTTACTGAACGGTATTTTCGGAACGGTCGCTCTCAGTTTCAAGGAGCTGATGATTTCACTTGGTTTCTCAACTTTTATCTTATGGGTCTATGAAGTCGTGAAGTTGATTAAGCGGAAGGCTTAATGGTTATTGAATGGCATGGAGCGTTGTTTAGAATTATAGCTTCTCAAATCTACCAATAAAAAAGGGGCGCATCTGCGCCCCCGTTTCAGAAGAAAATACCTCCTATTCGTCAGCCGTGATCCATTCGGCTGCTCCCCCAAGCAGTGCCGGAATGTTGATGATCATCTTAGCGTCTCCCGTCTTTAAACTAAATGTATATTCTTCTGTTTGAATAACATTTTTATCGTTGTCAAGCACTTCTACTACGATTTTATGATTGGGTCCAACGACTTCAGCTTTTTTACGCTTTCTTTTCTTCGTTTCAAGTTTTTCTCCATCATCGACATAAACATTGACGATGTCATATTGCGTGTATTCTGTTTCACCAATGGTGATTGTCTTATTGTCTATTAAAAGCGTATGCTGTTTTCCGATGATAAACAGGAATACAGAGAGCAGAATGATTGCAACGACTAATGCGAATCTGATTAACCATCTTTTCATGTCAATCACGCTTCCTTTGAAGAGCTTTCAGCGTTGGTTCTGAACTGCATTCTGGCTCTTTCTTTTTCTTTATTTTTTCGCCACGCATGTAGGGCAAGGGCAAGGGCTATGATGGCATAAGAGACAAATACTCTGAAGTATTCACCAATTTGAGCCTCGCCCATGAGTGTCTTACCGGCTCGAGGTGCAACAACGAACATCAGATGGAATAATATGATACCAAAGAAGGCGTTTTTAATACTTGCCTTGGCAACTGAAGCCCCACCAACAAGAAGGGCTGCGATTGAGAACATCCCTATTTGCTCATGTGAGTTGTATGTATTCATGGTACCGATATTCTGGAGGAATATAATCTGCCCGATAGAAGCAAGGAAAGTCGAAATAACGATGGATAGAATTCTGGTTCTTTCAACGTTAATACCCGCATTTGCTGCAACTTCCATGTCCTGCCCAACAGCTCTCATATCCTGTCCGAGTTTTGTTCTTCTGAACCATACGATGAAAAGGCACAAGATTGCGACCAGTATGAAAGTTGCAACCGGTATCTTGATACCTGCAATTTCAAGTGGAATCAGATTGTCGACACAACCCAGTATGTTTTTAAGATCTATTGCATTTCGAACCCCATACCCACGCGGGAGTATAAGTTTGTTGTATGTTACGGGTATAATCATCCCCATTCCGTAAAGCACTATAAGCTGATAGACACCATTGATGAAAAATCCGAGGATATAGGATGTAACCATTTCTCGTCCCTTTGCGTGGTTCAATGCTATACCTGCCATCCATCCGAGGAAGATAGCGATTGGTGCTGCAATAATGATTGCCAGGAAAAAGGCGGGCAATCCAACAATCCCCCAGTCGGTGATGAAGATAAGTCCTATTTGTCCGGCCATCGCACCAAGTACAATACCAAAGTTGAGCCCCATACCGGCAATAACAGGGATGAGCAACGAGAGGACCAGGAAGGAATATCTTCCCAGTCGGATGATCATTTCCTGGATGAGGTATTCGTTTGACAAGCCCGCCATCGGTATTGCAAGCGCACTGAATATGACGAAAAGAAGTGGTACAGCATTATTGATAAAGAATCTTGACACTCCTGAGTTTTTGTTTAGACTGTTATTCATCATTTTTTCACCTTCGCACTCTTTATCGTTATAGTCCTTGTCAGGGCATAGAGAATCAACCCGTTGGACACGATAATTCTGATTGTTTCAGACATATCGGTCTGAATAATATTATTTATAACTGAAGGTGTCATCGCCAAAATACCCTGGAAAAGGAAAGTTCCGACTATAACGTTAATCATGGTTGCCTTATGAACGGAAGCTCCTCCGAGCAGGATTCCGGCTACTGCAGGGAAAGCCATCCAGAACGGTCCAAGGTATAGCTGTATAAAGCCGAAAGATTGTTCGTAAACGATGATACCAACAGCACCGAGAACAGTCGAAAGGATTACGGAGATGACTCTCATCTTGTCAACATTAACGCCGGATGCCCTCGCATATTCGGGATTTGAACCGGCAGCTGTCATGGCTGTTCCTGTTTTGGTGTGGAAGAATGCCCATACGATCAGACACATGATCGCAAAGAATATAATCATACCCGTCGGGAAATAAAAATGATCACCTATTTGAATTGTCCAGAAATCATTTAGCGAGTGATACCAGTAATTCTCCACACTGATCGTTGTTCTAAGTCCTTTTCCACCATAAGCCCAGATCATATCAGGACTCTTAAATGGGAGCAGCAACCACATCATGGACATGAAAGCAACCGAGGAAAAACCAACATAAAGGGCAATGGTCATTTCAGATCCTTTAACCCTGTTCAGTAATAAACCATATCCCCATCCAAGAAATACAGCAAAGGGAATCGCAACGGTAACGGCGCAAAGAAATCCGATAATACCGGTCATCTGTAATTCAACACTTATTACCGCACCGAGCAAACCGGCTATGATTCCCAATGGAAGTCCGAAATTCAGTCCACAACCACCCTGAACCATCGGAACCATTGCGAGAACCAGAACACCCCACATCCCGAATCGAACGATAACGTCACTGATTGAAGTCCAAATATTGACTTCAACAAAAGGCGCCGTTATAAAAAGACTGAGGAGAAATAATCCTATAATCAGTCGCGGCCAACCCGCCGCATCAATAAAATCTCTAATTTTTTCCATCATAATTTATCTGCCATCCTCTCATAACAATATTTGTCACGCTTCTATCATCAAAGCACCGAATTTCTTGAGACTTTCATCAGGCGACAGTATACCGGCAATCTTTCCCTCTGAAACGATTGCCACTCTGTCACTGATGCTTCTCAATTCTTCCAGCTCTGATGAACAAATAACTATTGTCGTACCGTATTCTCTGTTATAATTTTTCAATGTTTCCAATACAAGCTGTTTGGCTCCAACATCAATCCCTCTTGTTGGTTCGGAAACGAACAGCAGTTCGGGTCTAACCGCAAAAGCCTTTGCAAGACAAACCTTTTGCTGATTTCCACCTGAGAGTTCTTTTGCAAGCTGTCTCGAGCTTGTACATTTTATAGCGAGAAGTTTTATATAGTCATTTGCAAGTTTTGCGATTGCCTTGTCATCTCGCCATTTAACCAGTCCGCCGAGATAACTTTTGACATATTTGTTTTGAGTTTGCATGACTGTAAAAGATATATTCCAATCAATTGGCTCTTCAAGGAGCAGTCCAACACCCCTTCTGTCTTCAGAAACAAATGCCATTCCCGCATCCAATGAGCCTCTTGGATCGTTCAGAACGAGTTTTTTTCCGTTGAAGGTTACATCACCACCGGCTGCGTAAAGTCCCATAATACCGTTGGCAATTCCGAGTTTTCCCTGACCGGCAAGGCCACCAATTCCGAAGATTTCACCTTTTTTGATATCGAGGTTGACATTTCTGACATGTTCTCCGGGCATATCAACCCAAAGATTGTTGACTTTTAAAATGGTTTCCTCTTTTTCATTCGAAACTTTCTTTTCTTTTGCTTTTTTACCTTCGTTTAAATCTCTTCCAACCATCCATTCAGTTATCTGATCCGGGTTTGTTTCCGGAACCGGTACTTCACGGACAAGTTTTCCGTCTCTTAAAACGACAAGTTCGTCACAAATCTGCATGATTTCCTTGAGTCTATGTGAGATGAAAATGACTGATATCCCCATGTCTGCAAGTCTTCTGACCACCTGCAGCATGATTTCCGCTTCAGATTCTGTTAAAACTGCCGTTGGTTCATCGAGAACCAGTAATTTCGTTGCATCCCTGTCAATTTCTCTTGCGATTTCAGTAAATTGTTTATGGGCAACGGGCATTTCCGAAACGAGCATTTTTGCGTCAAGTTCTATACCCACTTTGTTTATGGCCTTTTGAGACCTTTCAATCATCTTATCCTTCTGGAGTGTACTCATCCTGTCTCCAAAGACTTCCACCCAGAAATTGGATTTTGTTATTTCTCTGTTTAACTGTATATTTTCAGCTGCATTGAATCCCGGAACTAACATAAATTCCTGATGAACCATTCCGATTCCGGCATCAAGTGCATCAAAGGGAGACGCAAAATTTACAACAGTTCCGTTAAATTCTATTTCTCCTGTAAATCCACCTGTTTCATGAATAACTTTTGAACCAAAGAGGATCTTCATCAGTGTGGATTTTCCCGCACCATTTTCTCCCACCAGTCCAAGCACATGTCCCTTCTTTAATTCGAGATCAACACCGGTCAAGACCTGATTTCCGAAAAAATCCTTATTTATATCTTTCATTTTCAATAAGACTTCATCTGGCATGTGACTTCACCCCATATTTAAAGATAAGGGGGAACGGAACAGATCCGTTCCCACCTTTATCAAAGATAATAATGATTTATCTGTGATTTTTAGTTGATTAGTTTATGTCGAAGTATTTGTCTGGAACTTCCATTTCTGTCATTCCAAGGAATCCACCACTTGTATAAGGATTGAATACATATGTGTCCTGATAGATGAGCATGTAGTTTTCAGCTTCAACGCCATCAGCATCTGTATAAAGTGTTCCGTTCCATCCAGCACCTGGTGTATACTTCATGAATGCAGCCATAACATCATCAGCATCTGTGATTTCTGAGTCGCCTTCGACACATCTCTTTGCATGTTCTCCCAATCCTGCTGTTGCAGTAAATCCGAAGGAGAATGCCCATGTCCCCATTCTGTTTGCGCCACCTTTTGCGAGAACTGCTTCCTGAACTTTTGCGAGGATTGCAGGCCAGTTACCCTTTTCGTCTTCTGTGAATGTAACACCAAGAGCTCCGGGGTATCCCATTGTTGGGGAAGGAAGGTCAGCTTCGATAAAGAATCCGCCGAGTTCTGCGATTCTCTTAAGCAGTGGTTCTGTATGTGCATCATTTGTACAGAAGAATGCTGTTTTGTCTCCATACTGTTCGAGCCATGCAGGAACTTTTTCGAGAATAAACTGCTGTGCACCGGCAATACCGATATCACTTGTAGGATCTGGTGAACCCATGTCGATGAATTCGAGTCCGAGATCTTCACAAGCTGCTCTCATGATGTCTCTTCTTCTTGAAAGAAGTTCGTATCCCATATGTCTTGGGAAGGAGATGTGCATGAATTTCTCTGCACCAAGTTTCTTTGCAGCTGCAATGATGAGGTAACCTCTTGCAACGTTGTCTGGATTGATTGCAAGGTCGAATGTGTCCATTGCCATTGTTGGATCTTCATGAGGTGTTCCGAGAAGAAGAATGTCAGGTCTTGTTTCTCTGATTCTTCTGAATGCAGCAACTGTTCCTGGAACAGCCTGGTTAACAACGATTGCCTTCATCATTGGGTCATCTGCAAGTCCAACGATCTGTGAAATTGTCGTGTCAACTTCCTGCATGAAGTTATCCGGGTAAGTTACATGAACGATGTATCCGCCGTCATTTGCATCTCCATATTCCTTAATAAGCTGTTCAGCACCTCTAAGGTCATCTTCACTCTGTGAAACGGTACCCGTAACGATACCAATATGGAACGGAGCTGCAGCAAATACTGCAAAACTAAAAACGACTAACAACGATAAAATAAAAACTTTCTTCACTAAAACCAGCCTCCTTGAGTATTTTTTGCCAAAAGGCAAATATGAAAAAACTATTTTTTTTGTTTAAGGATATTTTTTTAAGCTGATTTAATCGGGTATTTTTTTCTCTTTTGCATAACTAATTATATCTTATAGTGATTATAGCACTTTTTGAGATAAAATCAAGTGGGAGTGAATCCCTCAACATTAAAAAAAACTATTGAAATTTGAAAAAATATTTTATGATAGTCGTGTTGAAAAAAAATGAACAAGTGTTGCAAAATAATGCAGTTTCACAATTTGGAAAGAGTGAAACTGCAGTGCAAATTTAAATTTTTGTGTTGAAAAGTTCCATTACTTTTTTTCCAATCCGTTCGCCAAAGATAACAGCTCTTTCCTGTTGATCTTCCGTTCCGTCTTTTACACAAACCGCCCCGAAATGTGTATAGGGTTTACCGGAACCGGCACCACCTGAATATACGACCATGCCTTTTACAAGAAGGTGGCCGATCATTGTTAAGAGTGCAAAATCTGCCCCGCCACCGACAAAATTCTCGGTTGCGAACACTGCCCCCAGTTTTCCGGAAAGTTCTGTTTTAATACCTGAATCGAGAAATTTCTTCATCTGCCATGAAAAATCGGCAAGGTAAGTAGGCGTTCCGAAGATTACCCCTTTCGAATCGCTGATATAATCAAAGTCAACTTCGCTTATGTCAAAGCATCTGACTTCAGTTCCTTCGACTTTCATTATCCCCTCGGCTATTAATTCAGAGACTTTTTTTGTGTTTCCGCTTTCACTATGGTATATTATGGCAAGTTTAATAAGAATCACCTCTTATAACAAAATTAAGAAATTATACCATTGAATCATGATTATTCAAAAAATAGAATGGATGAGGAGAGAGAATGCGTTATTATAAAAAAATAAAGGGTGAGAGAATCTATCTGTCACCGATTAATGTAGAAGATGCCCCGCTTTATTCAGAATGGATTAATGATATGACTGTAACGGTAAAGATTGGAAGACCGTCTCTAACGGTAAGTGTTGAACAGGAAAGACAAGCTCTTGACGGTATGATCAAAGAAGGAAATTGTTTTGCCATCATCTTAAATGAAGAAGAGAAACTGATTGGGAACTGTAGTCTATTTGCCTTTGATCGTCTTCAGCAGACAGCAGAACTGGGGATCATGATCGGAGATAAAGATTACTGGAGTAACGGGTATGGTACTGAAGCCATTAAATTGCTTCTGAATTACGGTTTCAATATTTTAAACCTCCATAATATCATGCTGAGAGTTTTTTCATTCAACGAGCGTGCGATGAAATGTTATCAAAAATGCGGTTTTAAGGAAATCGGACGACGGCGTGAAGCCTATAAAATTGGCAAAACAAGGTACGATTCCGTTTATATGGATATATTGGCTTCTGAATTTGATGGCGATATAGATCTATTATTTCCGGATGGTTTATAATAAATATTAAATTTTCTTATTACTTCTTTTAAAGAGTTTTGTTATTTTGGCGTATGCGATGTTTTGGTACTTGAAATTACTGATTGTTTTCGATTAAATCTGTATCGTATTATTATACGTGCTTCCGGTAAATCTTTTGATGATTTATCAGGGGGATGACAGATTAAAGGAACGCTTTAATTATTATAGAGGTATGAGAGAGATGAGTGATATCAAAATCCTTTTCATTAATGGCAGCCCGAATGTTGATGGTAATACTGCATAATTAATGCGTTGGGTTCAAAAAAGTGTTGAACCAAAAGCAACTACTGAATGGGTTAATCTTTGTCAATATGATTTAAATTATTGTCAGGGCTGTTCTATTTGCTTGAAAACCGGTAAGTGCTTTCAGAATGATTTTATTACGGAATTGAAGGAAAGAATTATTGAGTTTGATGGCATTGTATTATGTTCACCCGTTTATGAAGGGCATATCACCACTCAATTGAAAACTTTTCTGGATAGGTTGGCTTTGTTCAGTTTATACTATGGTGATTTTGATGCTAAATGGTCGTTGGGAATTGCAACAAGTGGCATTGCACCCACCAAGAAAACTGCTGTTGAATGTACAATGGTTTTCCCGAAATTATCGGGGATATTGCATTCGCAAACTGTATCCATGAACAAAATGGAATATTGCGACTTCACACGTTATGAACACAGCAAGCTGTTTTCCAAGGCGTCTAAATGTGGTTTGAAATTGTTTTCGAACATAAAAGAAAACCCCTCTTACAACAGAGGGGCGATTAAAACGAAATGGATTTCTTTTCTCAGGCAAAATTTTCTTAAAAGACTTGTTCTGAAAAATAAAGAAATGTTTTCAGGTGTAATAAAAAATTGGGAGGAAAAAGGCTGGCTATAGTATCACTTATAGACAAATTCAGCCTTTGATATTATCTTGTCTGTTGCATCAAATGTTTCCTGAGATATAATATTTTCTTCTGCATCAAAATGATTAATGGTCTTGTACTTCATTTCAGTACCCAGGAAATAAACGGATCTCACAGGTTTTGAATCCACTATCTCGAAAACGGTAAAGGAGAGTAATTGATCATCCAGATCTCTCTGCTCGGTTCTGACCAGATTCCCTTCACTGTCAAATGTGTTGATTTCAGTCATTTTCAGTTGATTGTTCTCATAATGTTTGATGAAAACAGGCGTTTCTTTTGAGACCTCCGGATCGTATTCATAGGTCTGATACCCTTTAATACTGGTGCTGTCGTAAATGAAAATTCTAATCGGAATACCTTCTTTGTTATATTGATACACGGCTTTACCGATCATCTTGTTGTTTTGACAGGTGATTTTTTCGTAGAGATTTCCATTTTCATAGTAGCGGTTTTCCACCGTGCTGACAATATTTCCGTTTGGCAGAGAAATGATCTCCTTGAGGCTCTTTCCGTTTTCGTTGTACTCGTAGGATATCTGATGGGATAATGTGTCGTGGTTGTAATATTTGATTGATTTTAAAACTTTTTCTTTTAAGGGAAGCCTATTTTCTTGACCTTGTTCATTCTTCTCTTCGGTACTATTCTCTATCGTTTCTTTTTCCGGCTTTTCCGTGTTTTTTTGTATGGGTTCCATCACAAACGATTCCTTTCCTGTTGCCTCATTCTCTTTTTTTATCGTTTTGGTAGCAGGTTCTACATCTGAAATGGGTTCTTCAGGGGTTGGGTTCTCAACCATTGTGACCGGACCTTCTACCGGGATTGCCGTTTCAGAGATCTGAAGATTATACAGAGAATTGAGCCTATAGAGTCTGGAGCTGTAATGTTCTTCATTTTCACGTAGCAGCTTGTTTTCCTCTTCCATCGACTTGAGCCTGTTTTCAAGAGCTTCAATCATAAGGTTCATTTCTCTTTCTTTTTGACTTGCAGCGGTTTTCAATGCCTCTATCAGATTGTTTCGGTCATCTATGATAGCGGTTTTGAATTCAATCTCTTCAATTTTCTGTCTTTCAATTTCCTTATATCTTTCTATAGTCTTCTGTAGATTATCGGTGATGTTTTCTTTGTATTCGGAGAGGTTCTTATATTTTTCAAGTGAGGCTTCAAGTCCGGTTGTTTTGCTTTCAAGTCTTTCAATCGTTCTGGTTTTGGATTCGTTTTCAGAAATTAAACGATTAATCTCATCTTGGAGTTTTGAAACCTGCTCTTCGAGTTTCCCGATTTTTTCTTTGAGCTGTTTATTCTCTTCAACGTCTATCTGTTCCGAGATATCCGTTGCAGAGACATGATGATTTAATTGGAGGATAACACTGTTATTATCGTAAATGGTTGTTTTTAGACGGTAGTTTGCAAACAGCTCCTCTTTTCCGAAAGAATAATCGGTTGCAGAAAGAATCATCAGTATTGCTTCACTTATTTCACCATCAATGGCTGAGTTGTTTAATGTCTTGCGGATGTCAGAGATAAATGAGGGGTCGGGTTTCGTCAAAGGTGTGCCGGTATATGTATAGATGATCAACTCTCTGGAATTGACGTCCAGTGTTGCGACAGTGTCGTAATTGAATCTGAATTCTACGATCTTATAATCCCCTTTTTCTGTGATTGCATACCCTCGCTCTTTCCAGGCGTTCAAAACATCGGTGAACTCAAAAGAGAATGATATCGGAACAACTATTAGGATGAGTGTCAAAAACAATGAGTAAAAATAGTTCTTTTTAATTTTTATGATGAACACCTCGATTAAGGAAGGATTTTATTAAAGTGCATGACGGAATCAAGTTTTCGCTTTGGGACCTTATATGTACCGTCGATTTTATCGTACTTAACCGTCTCATCGGAATCAAAGTATTCGGCATCTTCATCTTTATATCCCAGAGCAATCAACGTGTCAACTTCATATTTTTCCGGTACTTCCAAAATAGTACCGACATTCTGCTTATTCAAGCTGCCTAACCAGCAACTGCCGATATCAAATTCCATTGCCTGAAGCATGATATTCTCAGCACTTGCCCCGATGTCATGATAGGAATAGGCTGTCTTAAGATCTTTTCTCAACAGGATGAGGATATAAGCCATTGGCCTTTCGTCCTTTCCGGGTGTTCCCAGTGGTGTGATATAGCCGGCCCATCTCACCTGTTCAAATATTTTTTCTCTTAAATCCTTTTCCGTGATCACAAGATATTCAATTGGCTGCTTATTCATAGCAGAAGGGGCAAGTCTTGCAGCATTTACAAGGATTTTCAGTATATCTTCCGAAATCTCATGTTGTTTATATTTTCTGATTGTCCTTCTTTGTGTAACAGCATCTGTCAATTTCATCATTCTACCTCCTTGACGTAGTCAAAACTGATATATTTGGCATTATTTTTATTTTCAAGTTCTATTTTAAAAGGGAAAAGATTTCCAGGGGCTATAAACTGCTGAGTTCTTGCATTTCCGGAACTGAGAAGATTACGATCTGGATCAAGAACTACATAGGCAACTTCACATTTTTTATCCGACATAGATGTGTTCATGGCTATACCGGAAATAATAATACTGTTTTTGGCTGAAAGATAAGATTTTTCCTCAAGGATGGCAAACTGATTGTCATCATCATAATGGAGGAAATCAACAGAATTGTACCATGTGATCTCTGAATGGTAATACCAGGAATGATCATCAAATAAGATGATGGTATCGTCTTCCTGTGGAAAGACCATGACGACACTCTCCGAAAATATTGTTGTGATACAAATCAGCAAAATAAAAAAAAAGAACTTTTTTTTCATACAATCACCCCACATCAAATGTCAAAATAATTATAACATTAAATTGCAGGGTGATAATATTTCCTCTATGATTTTTCTTTTAAAGGACTTCTACAGAATAGCCTGCATCGCTTATGGCTTTTTTTGCAACTTCAAGGTTATCACATTCAAGTGTTATAATTTTATTCGGAAGATCAATCGTTCTATCTTGAATACCTGCACAGACAAGCGCTTTGTCGATTGTGGCAACACAATGTTGGCAATTCATATCATTTACTTTGATCTTATAAGTCATCTTTTTCACCTCTGTTTTCTTTAGGGATTTTATTCTCAATGAATTTAAAACAACCGTTATAGAACTGATTCCCATTGCCAATTCTGATATGGCGGGATGTAACCACCCCATCAGGGCTATCGGAATTGCGATAAGATTATAGAAGAATGCCCAGAAAAGATTCTGTTTTATAACGGTAAACATAATGTTTGAAATAGTCATGGTGGCAGAAATCCCGGATAAGCCACCACTTACTATGACGATATCTGAGCTGTCCATCGCAAGATCTGTTCCGGTTGAAAAGGAAATTCCGATGTCTGCACCTTTTAAAGCCGCTGCGTCGTTAATACCGTCTCCGGCCATCAGAACTCTCATTCCCTTTGCCTGAAATCCATTAACGATATCTACTTTTTGAGAGGGAATCAAACCGGAATAAACTTGATCAACACCTGCCAGAATTGCTACCTTTTTGGCTGTGTTTTCATTGTCGCCGGTCGCCATTACGACTTCCAGGCCTCTTTTCTTCAAACGCTTTATCTCTTTAATGCTCTCTTTTCTGATGGGATCTTCCAGTGCAAGCCACCCTTTTGCTTCACCGTTCACACGAACTTCAACGATTGTTTGACCCAGTTTTTGCATTTCAATATATTCGGGGTTATTTTTATCTTCAGGTTTTCCGATGAATATTTCATCTGTTTTATACATTACTTTTAACCCTTCACCTGCAATTTCATCGGCAAAGACAAATTCTTCCGAATGATCTCCGCGATAAAGCGCCGCTATTGCTTTGGCAAGAGGATGATTTGATCTTGATTCCGCCGCTGCAACGATAGATAATAACTTTTCATCTATCTTTTTCTTTACAACTTTTGGTCTTCCTTCGGTGATGGTCCCCGTTTTATCAAGGATGATAACATCAGTATCGTTTATCGATTGAATGACTTCGGAGTTTCGAATCAGAACCCCTTTTTTAGTTGCCATACCCATTCCGCTTACAAGCGCCATTGGTGTTGCAAGACCAAGTGCACAGGGACATGCGATAACGATAGATGATACAAAAACAAAGATACTGAATGAGAGGGCATTATCCACCACTGGAATCCATGGGAAAAATGATCTTATGCCGTCAAGTGAGGGATACCAGCTGTTGAAATTGAAAAACCACAGTAAGGATCCGAAAAGAGCTGCAGCAACAACAAACGGAACAAAGTATCTTGTGATTTTATCCGCAAGTGCCTGTATGGGGATTTTTGTTCCTTGAGACTCATTAATCAACGTGATCATCTGAGAAAGAAAAGTGTCCTGATAATGCCTGTTAACCTTTATTTTCACCGCAGAGGTCAGGTTCATAGACCCTCCTGTCAACTGTTCCCCTTGCTTTCGGAAAACAGGTATTGATTCTCCGGATATCATGGATTCATCTACGGCTGTTTCACCGGAATATAGGATCCCATCCACCGGAATTCTTTCGCCCGGTTTAATGATGACGATATCACCGGGAACAATTTCTTCAAGGGGTACAACGTTCTCTTTTCCCTGTTTTAATACAACGGCTTCATCAACTTTTAACTTCATAAGTGCCTTTATCTCTTTTGATGCCTTGTGTTTAAGACGCTGTTCGATATATTTTCCCGTTAGGTGTATGGTAACGATCATTGCACCGAGAGCTCCGAAAGAGCTAATATTGACTCCGGATAGTTTTAGAATGGCTGTAATCCATGCGGCTAACGACCCGAGAAATATCAACGTGTCCATATTTGTATGAGCATGAACAATTGCGATCCATGCACTTTTAATACTTGGAAATCCGGTGTAGAATATCACAATTCCACCAAAGATAACTTCCATCAGAAGATACCCCGGGATATCAATTCCACCCATATGAAAGAGCATCAAAACAGATAAAGGGATCGTGATTAAAAGAGAGATGATTAGTCTTATCCTGGATTTTCCAACCTCTTTTTCAATATCTCTTTCAACAAGCTTATCAACGGCATCATAACCGGCATTTCTGACAGCACGCTGTATCATAGCAAAAGGAATTTCGTGATCCGCTATGATAAAGGCTGTTTCCGTAGCCAGATTAACTGACGCCATATCGACACCTTCTACTTTTAAAATGGCATCTTTGACATGTTGGGCACAAGTCGCACAGGTCATACCCTTAATATAGAAGCTTTTTTTGCTATTATTAATATTATTTTCCATATATAACTCCTCCTCTTTCCATTAGACGGAAAAAGAGGAGGAGAATTTTTCTTTGTTGCCGAATTTATAAAGCCTTTTTTCGGATGAAATATCTGATTGCCAAAAGCATGATCGTGCATAGAATAATACCGTAAAGGAATTGAAGGAAGAGGTATCGGTTGAAAAGAATTGCCTCAAGGAATGCAGCTAATGCATTTCTCAATGGTCTGATAGGCGTGAAGACCGAAATAATCGTGACCGAAATCCCTGAAATAATCCATCCACCCAATCTATCATTGCTGACCGCAAGGAGATTAACAAAGGACATCAGAAGCATGTAAGCGATGAATTGATAGAAGAAACAACCGATAATCCCGTGACGGAACCAGTTAAAGACATCCAGTATATTCATGTACAAAAAGATTCGGTTTCCGACGATGGCAAGTTCTATATAATAAATGATTATATTTATGATTGACAATATAACAGCTGTCAGGATAAAAGTTAAGATCGTCCCCCTGAAGAAGTTTTTTTTCTTCACCCCAAGACTTATGAGCCTTCTGAAATAACCTAACGGTATGAAAAGTGCTATCAGAACGGCATATATGATGGCAATATTTCCCGATGAAACCATACCAAGGTCCACATCACGGATACTGAGCATGACGATCTGATTGATCAGATTTGCACCAACCAGTAACAGTGTCATGATAAATGGGATTGTTGCCAGCCTGAAATTTGTTTTAGCCATCGTTAAAGATTTATTCATTATTATCAGCTCCAACAAGGTGAATAAAAAGTTTTTGCAGGGATATCTGTTCCACGGATATGTTTGGGGATATATCTTTTTTTCTTCTGTCGAAGATGGTTGCGAGTTTATAATTTCCGTGGTTTTCTATATTGATCACATTCAAACCGGAACAGGCGTTCTCAACGTCTGTTGCAGGTCCCAGCATCGTATAAGCTTTTGTATGAATTTCTTCAAGACTCAAATCCATTCTTATCGTACCCTTTTCAAGGATCACGATTCTTTCACAGAGTTTTGAAACTTCATCAACCAGATGGGTTGAAATGATAATGGTTCTGGGTTTTTTATCATAGGCGTACAACAACAACTCGTAAAATCTTTCTCGGACCAGTGGATCGTAAGTCAAAACCGGTTCATCAAGGATAATTGCATCAGAACCACAACTGAGTGCAATGATTGTGCTGATCATTGTTTTCATACCCAATGATAGTTTCCTGAAAGATGTACTGATGTCGAGGTCAAATGCTTTTATAGCTGTTTCGGTAAATTCATGATCCCAATTCGGGTAAAACCGTTCTGCGATTTCAAATAATTTTCCTGCCGGTTTGTAAAAATGTTTGATCTTGTCCTCTACGAAAAAAACGTCTCCGGGCATGGCACCATGTACCAGTTCTAATCCATCAAAAACTACCTTTCCCTCATAATGAGGAATCATACCGGAAATGATCTTAAGCAGCGTTGTCTTTCCTGCACCGTTTCTTCCCAGTAATCCGTAAATCTTTCTGTCTTCAAAATCAACAGAAACCTTATCCAAAGCTTTTGTTTTTCCATAACTTTTACTTATTTCCTTACATTCAATTTTCAATTTCCACACTTCCCCTGATAATCTCTATAATTTCTTCTGTTGTCAATCCCAATTTTTGGGCCTCACTCAGAAATTCCCTCACATACACATCATAAAAATGTCTGGCTTTCTTCTCTCTAATCTTCTCTGAAGCGCCTTTTTTTACAAACATTCCAAGTCCGCGCCGTTTGTAAATCAGTCCTTCATCTGCAAGCTGCCCGACTGCTTTAACAGCCGTTGTCGGATTTATTTTCAGCATCCTTGAAAGTTGAGTGGTCGAAATGATTGCTTCATCCTCTTTATAAACACCGATTAAAATATCATCGGCTATCGCATCGGCAATTTGTGAAAACAAAGGTTTATCATCTGTAAAATTGATCTTAATCTTCAACCCCCCTTTTGAAATAGAAGAAGGTTAATGGTTGAACTCATTAACCATTGGGATTATATATCATCGACGGTTATTTGTCAAGAATATAGGGGACATTTAAATCTTTATTGCTTTGTCAAAGCGAATCGAAACCCTATGAAAGCAAACAGGTTATCGGGATTCGTAAAGGTCCTTTCTAAAATAATGGAAAAAGCTTCCGGCATATTCCAACTCCCGCCTCTCGTTGATCTGGAGGTGCCGGTATGATGACCGATAGGATTTGTTGGCGGAGAGCTTGAATAATAGGTGTTGAGATACCAGTCATGACACCATTCGGCAACATTTCCCGACATATCAAAAAAACCGATTTCATTTGCCTCTTTTTCATTACAAATTTGTGTTCCTTTTCCACTGACCATAGGGAAAGTTGCGTTAAATGAATTGTCCATGTACCAGGCGACGTCATCAATCGTATTACTTCCCGCAAAGAGATAATCTGTTGTCGTCAGATAATCATTCTCGGCACCTCTTGCGGCGTATTCCCATTCGGCTTCTGTCGGAAGGCGGTATCCTTCAACAATCGTGATATTTTTGGTGGGGGATCCTTCTGCTGTCAGGAGTTGGCCATCTGATACATCGTACGCGATACTTAACCCGGCCTTTTCACTCAGCCAGTTGCAGTATTCGATAGCGCCCCACCATGAAACGCTGTGTAAGGGATAGTTGCCCTTGAGATGACTGATCGTTCGGAATTCTGTTCCCGTGTATTCAATCTCACAATATGGCCCCCCTATATCCAGCAGTTTGTGTCCGTTAAGAAATCCGGTTGGTGAAACCTCTGAATCGTTTAAAAAGTTTGCATAATCGTTGTTTGTTACTTCGCCTTTTTTCAGATAATAACTGTAAGTAAACGTCACTTGATGAATAGGTCTGATTGGACTTCCAGCTAATGAAAGCGCTTTTGTATCACCCATCCAGAAAGTTCCGGGTTGTATCAAATTCATGAAGAGTAAGAGGGGGTCAAAAGTTACGATACCGATACCCCCGGTTGCCGAGCAGGCACTAAAAATGAATAAAAGAGATAGAACAGTTAGAAGAATCAAAAATTTTTTCATAATCATTCCTCCACTAAAAAATATTGAAACATTCGTTTTATAGATACTTGGATGATGTGAGTGTTTACTCCATTATAGCACTTTACCGATTCCGTGTGTAGAGGGGCAGGGGAACAATCCTGCCCTAACGAAGTTTTATTGCGATAAAGATATTTACAGCTTTTTTCCTAGAGCCTTTATCTCTTCATAGATGACATGGTTTTTTTCAATCGGTGTTGAAGAATTGGCACCATATTCAAAGGTATAATTAATGCCGAGAAATTCAGCCGTTCTTCGTAAAGAATTGGCAAGATTTATAGCGCCGGAAGCGACCATATCATGGTCTCCGTACGTTGTCAGCAAGACCATTTTTTTCCCGTCCGGGAAATCTTTAAAGTTCAATCCGTATAATCTGTCGATAAAGATCTTGGTCTGTGCCGTCATATTGAACCAGTAAACAGGTGTCGCTACGATAAAAACATCTGTTTCTGACAATTTTTGATAATATTGCTGCATATCATCTTTCACGATACATCCTTTAGCGTCTTTTCCCTTACAGGCATTACAACCCATGCAGGGAGAAATATCCTTTTCTCTGAGGAATACTGTTTCATGTTTTGTGCCGGGATTTTTTTCAATTACCCCTTCAAGATAATATTCAAGAAGCTTTGCCGTATTGCCATCTTTATTGGGACTGCCAAGAATAGATAATATTTTCATATTCACCCTCCATATTATATTTAATTTGAGTATACGTATTACATATGAAAAAGTCAATTACCTTGGGTGAGTATGAATGAAGAATTCAATTGGACGGGGGGAACTGTTTGTGTAAGCGAAAATTCTGAAGACACGAAAAAGTCCTTTCCCAAAGGAAAGGACTGATATGTGATCTTATTATTTTTCTTTCAGAAACGGAATAACCATATCCATCGTGTTGTATACGACGTGTCCGTTGTTCTTTATTATCCTGCTGATAGCGTTTTTACAATTTTCTCTCAATATTTCAGCCGCTTTTTGACTATCAAAGAGAATATCATTTTCTCCGGCTATGTATAAAACAGGCATTGTTAGTTTCTGAAGCACCTCTGAGGGAAATAAAGGTAAAGCTTCTACAATCGGATTGAAGTTTTCCATTACGAGATTTGTGAAATCAATTACCTGTTGCGGCAGTTCATTCACGCCGTAGATCATTTTATTTAATTCCAGCATTCCTTCCGAACCTTTCATCGCACAGGTCATCATCGTTTCCATAAATGAAGGTTTGACTTCTGTGATACCGGAGGGTGCAATTAGAACTATTTTTGATACCGCATCCGGACAAGTTGTTGCAAATTTGAGGGAAACCCATCCACCGAGTGAATTTCCAAGTAATTGAGTCTTTTGAATGTTCAATTTTATCAATAGTTCTTTTACCCATTCACTGTAATCTGAATTATGCAGATTCAGCCTGACAGGATCACTCTTTCCGGCTTCGCCGAGAATATCCACTGAATAGACATGGAAGTGCTGACTTAACTCAACCATATCCGCAAGCCACATCAGTGAGTTTGAACTGGAACCGTGAAAAAGAAGTATCTGCTCTTTTGAAGGATCTCCACACTCGATCAGATGAGTTGTTCCGAAAGAAGTATCAATATACTGATCTTTGTATTCAACCTGCCATGTGGACATGACCATATCATAAACTGAAAGGATCTTTTGTCTTCCTTCTTCTGTTTTAAAAACTGTCTGTGTTGACATTTTCCCCACCTCTTTAGAATAGTTAATATTTGTTGTGTTCTCGGATGAAAATACATTGAGAATGCATATAATGCTCAAAATTAAGGTTATCAAAACTCTTTTTTTCATGTTTTCCTCCCAATTGTCAATATTGTGTCATGACAGAAATGGATTCCAGCATGACCTGAATAAACTCTACTGTTCCCCACAGCATGATTCTGATCTTTGATTCGGGTTGAATATACTGTGATGTCATCGTTGAAGACCCGTATTTGGGGTCTTTATTGTTCATCACTGCGGAAAGCATATTGGCAATTCTCATGGATTCATCTATATCGTTGACAAGAATATCAACAACTGTTGAAACACTGATCTTTCTTGGAAGTTGAACGGCCTGTGCTTTTTTATCCTCCTCTCCAGTGAATTTTAAATATTCCTCATAGGAGATGTACCAGGATTTTCCAATCTTTCGTCCCTTGATTTTTCCATCTCTGATGTAACGTCTGATGGTTTTCGGATGCATCTTTAATTTCTCTGAGATCTCATCCACCGTCATGTAGTTTTTTATCACCATTATCACTCCTTATAGTTCTGTATAGTTCCTTTATTTAACTACATATGGATTATAACAGAACAATAAGGAATTGTCAAGGGGTATTATAAGGAACAATTTGGGAGGTTAGTTTTTGTTGTCCTGATCTTTTAGACGAACTAAAAAAAAGTCCCCAAATCGGCATTTGGAGACTTTTCAGTTTTCTATAAGCAAAGATAAAAGTTTTTATTCGACAGTAACACTTTTAGCAAGATTTCTCGGTTTGTCAACATCAAGACCCCTGATATCCGCAATATGATAAGCAAAAAGCTGAATATAAGGGGTACATATCAATGGGAGCAAATGTTTTGAGCAGGGAGGCATAAAGAGTACATCATCTGAGAAAAGACGGGCGTCTTCATTGCCTTTCGTTGTTAAAGATATACATCTCGCATTTCTCGCCCTGGTTTCGATGACATTGCTCTTCATCTTATCATACAGATCATCCTTCGGAATGACAACAAATACGGGGAACTCTGAATCAAGTAAGGCGATAGGGCCGTGTTTGAGTTCTCCACCGGCATAACTGGTTGCATTGATGTATGAAATCTCCTTCAATTTCAGAGCGCCTTCCATGGCTGTCGGATAATTCTGTCTTCTGCCAATATACATGAAATGCAGATAATGGGCATATTTTCTGGCGATTTCTTTTATTGATTCGGAGTCTTTCAATGCCTTTTCGTAAAGCGTACTCATCGCATGAAGATCATTGTAGAAAGTTCTTTCGAGATGACATCCCTTGAGTTGACATAGATAGGCTCCGAGTAGATAAAGAATAAGCAATTGTCCGACATAGGCCTTTGTAGAAGCAACACCGATTTCGGGACCTACGTTTATAAAGATGGTTTTATCGGCTTCCCTTGTGATGGTTGAGCCTACTACATTTGAAATGGCGAGTGTTTTTCCGCCAAGGTTTTTAACCAGTTTCAGACTTTCGAGTGTATCCAGTGTTTCTCCGGATTGTGAAATGAAGATAAACAACGTTTTGTCGTCATATTTCCATTGCTTCATATATCTGAATTCGGATGAAATCTCTATATCGACGGTCAATGGCAGCAATTCCTGTAAGAAATACTTAAAAACCATCCCGGAATGATAGCTGGTTCCAGCGGCAATAAGCTTAATTTTTTCAATATCGCCCAGATAATCCTGCCAGCCATCCAGTTCGGTGAATTCCACTGATTCTTCTTTTAATCTACCGAACAGAGCCTTTTTTATGATTTCAGGTTCTTCATTCATCTCTTTTTCCATGAAGAATTTATAACCTGATTTTTCTGCCGCTGCCTCTTCCCAGTCTATCGTCTGTATGTTCCTTTCAAGCCTTTCTCCTTTTTCGTTTTCAAAAGTGATTCCATCCAGGTCAATTTCTATAATATCGCCATCTTCAATAAAATACATGTCTTTTGTGTACTTTAATATGGGTGTGATATCAGATGAGATGATGCCGCCTGTTCCTGTTTTGCCTGCTATCAAGGGGCTTCCTTCTCTTGCCGCTATCAGACGATTTGGTTCGTCGGAATGAATCACGCCAATGGCATAGGCACCTCTCAACTTTTTTCTTGCCATTTTCACAGCTTTGAAGATGTCTCCTCCATAATATTCTTCGATCAGATGGGCGATTATTTCAGTATCGGTATCCGAGGAAAAATTATGGCCGGATTCTGAGAGCATGGCCTTTAATTCGCTGAAATTTTCGATAATCCCGTTGTGAACGACAGCTATCTTACCGGTGCAGTCCGTATGCGGATGAGCGTTTATATCATTTGGGTTTCCGTGAGTTGCCCATCTAGTATGTGCAATTCCCACTTTCATGAAAGTTTGTCTTCTGTCTTTGTACATTTCATCGAGTACACTGACTCTTCCTGATTGTTTTGCCACTTCAACCCGTCCTTCTGAAACGTAAGCTATTCCAGCAGAATCATAACCCCTGTATTCCAGTTTTTTTAATCCGTCGATCAGTTCACCCAGATGATGTTTTTCACCAACAACGCCAAAAATACCACACATGATTGATACCCCCCAAAAATATTTTGTTTTTATTCCATAGGTATTTTATCATATGTAATGTGTTATATGGGTCTTTTTATAAGAAATATCAATGCAATGATATGTGTAAGGATTTAATCAAGATATTTTATCTCAGTATGTAAGAGAAATCCTGTTTTCTTAAATACCTTCTCTTGTATATATGCGATCAAATTGAGTACATCTTCAGACGTAGCCTGATTGAGGTTGACGATAAACCCAGAATGTTTATTTGAAACACAGGCATCTCCGATGCAGAAGCCTTTCAAACCCAGTTCCTGTATCTCTTTTGCCGGATAGAATTTTTCGTTTGGTTTTTTAAAAACACTTCCGGCAGAAGGAAGATGAAGGGGTTGTTTTTCAGATCTTCTCTGTTCAAACTCTTTAACTAAATTTTTTATGCCGATGTTATTTGTCTGTTTTTTTAATTGGAACGTTGCGTTGAGAATAATGAGCGGTGTTTTCATGAAGATTGATTTTCGATAGCTAAACTGACAATCCATATTGGAAAGTGTTTTTATGTTTTTGGTTTTCATATCGTATACCAGGACTGATTCGAGTATTTGATCCATAGAATAGGTATAGGCACCCGCATTCATATAGACTGCGCCACCAACGGTTCCGGGAATACCGGACAGACCTTCGGCACCGCTGAGGTTTTGTTTAAGTGCTGTATAACAGAATTCACGGAGAGGAACACCACAATCCGCTGAAATTTTATCCTGATCAGTATGAAGTTGTTTGATTCCGGTCGTTGTGATGATCGTTTCAGTTTTCATCTTATCGGCAAACAGAATATTTGATCCTCTTCCGATGATATGATAATTTTTCTTTTTATTATTCAGGGATTGAATCAAACCGGTTAGTTCTTCAACTGTTTTGGGCTTAAAGAGGTATTTTACCTTTCCGCCGATTTTAAAGGTACTGTATTCCTTTAACGAAACGTTTTCTTCGCAACTGATCCTTTGCAATAGTCTCTCTTCCATATTATCTTTTAAAGTAATCGAATTTTTTCCCCTGAAATGTTTCACGGCGTTTTAATTCGTTTTCCACCGCTTGTATGACCTGTACTTTTAACATTCCCCAATTCCCGTAAGCTCCTTCTGTAGGTGGTTCTGAGCAGAGTCTGTGTACGACAATCGACGGATCAAGGTTTTCAAGGAAGGCGATTTCTCTGTCAAGATAAGTATCGAAATCCAGCAACTGAACCATACCGTTTTTTATCCTTCTATCGAGTTCAGTCCCTTCAACGACATAAAGAGAGTGAAGTTTAACCCCATCAACCTTCAAGGCACTCAATAGCCTGGCGGCTTCAATCACGTCATCTTTTGAATCCTGTGGTAGATCGATGATGATATGCGCAAGTGTTTCCAGCCCTCTCGCCTTTGTCCGTTCAACGGCATCAACAAACTCTGCGAACGTATGCCCTCTGTTTAAATCGATCAACGTTTGACGATTGATCGATTGTAAACCGTATTCGACGATGATATCGGCCTTATCCGAATAGGATTGAATGAGATCGAGCTTGTGATCTTCGACACAGTCAGGTCTGGTGGAAATATCCATGATCTTGATTCGGTTGTCGACAAATATCTGATCAAATATTTCTTTTAGTCTTTTTTCCGAAGCGTATGTGTTTGTATACGATTGAAGATAGGCAGCAAAGAAAATATTTTCGCCATATTTTTTTTCCGTCCGAGCTATCATGGTTTCTATCTGTTGTGAAATTTTTACATCAGGATTTTCTGCTGCAAAACCACTTCCTGAAGGATCACAGAAAATACAGCCACCCGATGCTGCATTTCTGTTCGGACAGCCAAGTCCCGTAGAAACAGGTATCCGCTGCACTCTTTTACCGTATCTTGTTTTCCAATAGGTGTTCAGTTTATTGTATAAAGTCAAATGTCTATCACACTCTCATTAACAACCGTATCATTTTCGAAAAAAGTCTCCAGGTTCATTTTCATGGTGTCACGAAGCACTTCCGTGGAGGTCTTAATGAAGAAGAACCATTTACCGTCATACCATGAGATGATGTAAGCGTCATCAGTTTCATGAGAGTATTCTCCTTTGAAAAAAGGTAATGTGCTAAACGCCGCTTTAAAAGAGGCATCATTTTCTCCGGCAAATACACGCCAGAGTTTATAAGCCGACCGGTTATTTTCTGCTTTTGCCGCAACCATAACGATAAAGTCCGTTGAGTTTACGACTTCGTTTTTAAAGCTCCTGTTGTAATGAATTTGAACCATATTTCCTTCAAAGGATTCATTTTCGAGAAAATCCCCAATCTCATCAAATTCAAATTTAGTTGCCTTAAAATTGTTTAATCTGAAATCAATCAACCGTGATACATCCACATCTTCACCGGGAACCTTCCGGCAACTGCTTAAACTAAATATTAATAGAACAACGGCAGCAATTATCAGCATCTTTTGATAGAATCTTTTCATTCATCCCGCTTCCTTTTCACAGCTTTTCAAGAATATGCACTGACCATCCTTCCATCCTTTCAGTCATTTCCTGTAATTCTTTGGATGTCTTCCAGCTGTATTCAAATTTTTCCTTTTCATTTATATCCCGAAAATTAATCAAGACTTTAAAAGCCATTCCGAGATGGACAGAACCGACATCTGTAGTTCCATCATATATGACGCCAAGGAATTGCGGTTTATTTAACAGTTCAACATCAACCTCTTCGTTGATCTCTCTCTCCATCCCTCTTTTGTATGCATCAAGGGGATCTTTTGAATCTTCAATATTAATATGCCCGCCTATTCCAAGACTGACTTTGTTGTGTAATCTTTTTTCGCTTTGAGATTTTGTCCTGATAAGTGTCAAAATTTCATCATCTTTATTATACATTGCCATATAAGGAATAATCTGTTTGAATTCAGGATTGTGCTCCATTTCATCACGGGGTTTGAATTCACCGTGGATTTGAATAATTTTTTCTAATCTTTCTTCTTCAAAATCATGAAGTCCCGGATTTTCTTCAATCAATTCTGTGAGTTGATTAGCCGGAACGACGAGTATCTGTTCTGTCAAAAAATCACCTATTCTCCTTCTGTTTTAAGAAAAAACTGCATTTCCAGTACAACACCCTTATCTACTTCCGATACAATGACCATTTTATCCGAATAACGTTGTATATTGGGTAATCCCATACCGGCACCGAATCCCATTTCCCTGATCTGATCGGATGCTGTTGAAAATCCTTCTGTCATAGCTGTCTCAACATCAGAGATTCCCTTTCCGTGATCTTCTATTCGGATTCTTATCAATTCATCGTGAACGAAACAATAAACCGTTCCATGACTTCCGCTGTGAATAACGACGTTTGTTTCAGCCTCATAAGTCGCAATCGCTATTTTTCTGACGATATCTTCAGGTATACCGCGTTGATTCAGAAGATAATCCTTTAATTTTGCCGCACCGATACCCGACAGACTGACTTCCGTATAGTCTACAGGAAATACAAAATCAGCGCCTGATTTGTTGATTTCCTCTCCAGTTATGAGCGAACGGTTGAGTGTATCACCGTCAAGTACGTCAGACATCCTTTTATCCCTGACGTAAAGGACTCTGAATTCTTCAAGTATACTTCTCAGGATATCTTCTTTTGTTATGATACCGAGTAATTTTTTGTCTTCATCCACTACAGGAAATCGGCCATATCCATGTCTTGTGAATTGCTCAAAAATCTTTGGCAATGGATCTTTTGGTGTAATTACCCTAAGGTTTGTGCTCATATGTTTCTTTACGGGCTCAAGTATTTTATGTGTTTCCAGAGCCTTAATGATATCCTCTATACTTACAAGCCCAACCAGTTTGCCTTCATCCACCACCGGTAATCCTGATATTTTTTTCAATCTCATCAATTCTTTTGCCTGCTCCATTGTTCTTTCAGAAGAGATAGAAATAACGTTGGGAATCATAATATCTTTTGCCAGCAAATCTTTAAAAAGCAATTGCATCTGATCTATCAGTTTATCGACTGTAGCCTTCATTGTCCGATCACCCCGTTGATGTAGTTTATAAACTCTTTATATCTTTCAGATGATTCTCATATAATCTTCCACAAGCCGTATACATTGCCAGTGGAGAATGCAGAAGCGGTATACCAAAAAGTTTAGCGGCTTCTATCGTTGCTTCAGGTATCTGTTTTTTTCTGACGATAACGAGTGCGGATATTCCCACGATACTCGCCGTTCTTACAACCTGTGCCGTATTTAGTCCCGTAATCAGAAGCATTCCCGGTTTAGCAAAGGCAAGAACGTCACTCATCATATCAGCCGCTCCCGCTCTGTCTATTTCAAGGTCATTTTTCTTTTCCTCACCAACAAGTATCTTTGCTTCAAGCGCTTCAGACACTTCCACGAGTTTCATCATTCATCACTCTCCTGTTCTGTAAAAAAGCATGAAATTTAATTTAATCAGTTATCCGTTGTCAACAAATCGCCTTTGTAAAAATGTTTTATAAAAGACTCGTATGTCCAGGGACATTTTTTACGGAATATATCGGCGATTATCCTTGCATATTCCTGAATCTCATATTGAGCATGGGAATCTGCCCGGAGATTAAGGAAATTCATAAGACTCCTCACGTTTATGGTCCAGAACCATTGGGTATAAATATTGACGGGGAGAACCATACGTGCCATTTCCTTTGCCACACCTGACGCAAGAAGCTCTTCATATGTATTATAACAATCTTCAGTCTGTTTTTTTATTTTTTCTATTCCGGTGTTTTGTAACGCTTTTTCCATACCGAAAAGACTTCCCTGTTTGTTGACAGTATCCTGTATGCGTAAGGTTTCAGGATAATAAAATTCGTGTTTTATGACAGAATATCTTCCGGAGATCTCATTAAAACTTGAAATCCTATGTCGAAACCATTGCCGGGCAACAAACATCGGTGCTTTGATTCTGAATGTGAATACGATATGCTCAAACGGACTTTCATGACCGTTTTCCATCAGAAAATCAATGAGCTTTCGATCTCTTTTCTCACCGCTCAGACCTTTTTGGAAAGAGACTCTGGCAGCTTCGACAGCTCTGAGATCCGATCCCATAAAATCAATCAGTTCAACAAACCCCTTATCTAAAACTTTCACTTAATCATCTCCATTATTTGTTAATTGTTCACTTCGTATAAAATCTTTCAATATCTTCAGCCCTCTTTCAGCTTTTTTAGCCCTTCTGAACTTCTTTCGCATCTTCTGTTTCAATTCAGGCAATATTCCGAAATTGGCATACATCGGAGAAAGCTTCTCTGCCGTTGTACAGTAATGGAACAGTCCCCCCATCATACTTTCAACCGGTAATTGAAAATATGCTTTACCGCTTATCTTGCGGTATATATTCATTGCCACAAACAGTCCCGATGCGATAGATTCAACATATCCCTCAACACCCGTTATCTGACCGGCAAAAAAGAGATTTTTCTCTTTCTTTGAATTGAACTGCGTGTCAAGTAATACAGGACTGTTGATGTATGTATTTTTATGCATGACGCCATATCTTAGTATTTCAGCATTTTCTAGCCCCGGAATCAACTGAATGATCCTTTTTTGTTCTCCCCATTTTAAACGTGTCTGAAATCCAACAATGTTATACATACTACCTTCTTTGTTTTCTTTCCGAAGCTGAACGATGGCATGGGCCTCTTTCATCGTATTCGGGTCGATTAAACCAACAGGTTTCATCGGACCAAAACGCATGGCGTCCATTCCTGATTTTGCAATTTCTTCTATCGGTTGGCAACGATCAAAGAGAAATTTCTTTTCAAATTCTTTGCTTTCAATTTCCTCTGCGTTGATGAGCGCTTCACGAAATATCGCATATTCTTCCCGGTTCATCGGACAGTTGATATAATTTCCTTCTTTTAAATCTTCACTGCCTTCTTCAAGTTGTTCATATCTATCGGCAAAAAAAGCCTTTGACAGATCAATTGATTGTGTATCAATGATCGGTGAAACCGCATCAAAGAAAAACAATTCCTCAGTATGAAGTCTTTTTTTTAATGATTTCATCAATGCATCCGACGTTAGTGGTCCGGTTGCGACAACTACTATCTCGTTTTCCAGATCAAACTCATCGATATCCTCTATGGGTTTTCTGACGACTTTTACTTTTTTTTCTACAACCTGAGTTGTTTTTTCGGAAAATATTTTTCTGTCGACAGCCAGAGCCTTTCCTGCTTCAACTCTTGATTCTTCCGCAATTTTCAAGAGACTGCATCCAAGCAATTCCATTTCTTTCTTTAACATTCCCGAGGCGTTGTCAACTGCTTCCGATTTTAACGAATTTGAGCAAACCAATTCTGCCAGTTTTCCCGTTTCATGTACGTCGGTCTTTTTTTCGGGTCTCATTTCGTAAAGCGTTACATCCAATCCCTTTGATGAAAGGTACAGGGCGCATTCGCTTCCTGCAAGTCCGCCTCCAATAATATTAATCTTTATAATATTACACCTCTTCCGCATATTTCTTTTTCATATAGAGTATATTTCCATTTTTTATCGCTTTGAACTCTACTTCATCCATGATATTCTGTATAAGATATATCCCGAGTCCGTGATCCTGAAGATCATCGAGTTCCCGTGATTTAATCTTACTTTTATCAACCGGTTTGCCTTTATCCTGTACTTCAAAAACACAAGTTCGTTCTTCCGAATTCCAGAAAAGTTTCAGAATGATGATTTCTTCATCGTTATACTTGTATGTGTGTTCAATAACATTTGCCAGGGACTCGTTTACAGCAAGTTCAGTATCAAAGATATCTGAATCGGATATCTTCTTTAATTTGAGAAAAGTTTTTAACGAAGCTCGCATTACCCTTATATTGTCGATTCTGGAATTAAAAGTAAAGATGAATTTTTCAACTGCCATTACTTACCTCCATATTAAATGGTTGCTTCCTGTTTCTGATAAAAAAGAAGATATATTCCTGAATATAGCCACAATTTTTCCCGAATATTTCTTGTCCTTTATACATAAGTTTTTCCGCATTCCCGGTTATTCCAAAATACTCTTCCAGGAATCGTGAAATCCACACATCTACCGGAAAGGCATCAAATGCAGAAAAACCAAATAACGCGATACAATTCGCTACTTTGTACCCGATACCGCTAAATTGTGTCATGTAACGTATTTTATGTTCAAGCGACTGATTTTTAATCTGATAGAATTCGTTCAAATCTATTGTCTGAACAAGTTCTTTTAACCATTTTGAACGATAACCGAATTTCATTCTTTTAAAGGTTATTTCGTCCAACTGCCGTAATTGTTTGACCGAAGGAAAAAGGAAAAAGTCCTCATCCGCAAGATGTGCTCTGTTTGCCGGAAAATACGAGGATAATAGCTCAATTCTTTTTTTTATGGTTGGTATATTGGATTGTGTTGATAATAAATACTCAACCAGCATCTCCCAGGGATGCTGTCTTAACATCCGGATACCAAGTCTGGTATCAAAAATAACATCATAAGTTTTGAGGAAATCGGGATATTTTCTTTCTATGATTTTTCTCCCGGACTCTTTGATGCTTTCAAGGGAATCGTTCAAACCCAGGTACCATAAAATACCGTCACTGACGGCCATGCCGGAGAACTCATTTGAATTCGTGATAATTTCGAGATATTTTTCCTCTTTGGAATATTTTAAAATTACAGGCTGTCTGTTGACTATACCATACCATTTGTCATAACGCTTGTTCCACCTGAAGGTTTGACCGCAATTAAGCGTGTTGTCAAGATCAAATGCAACATGTATAGGTATTTTTTCTCTGTATAGTGAATCCACTGTTATAACGGATCAACTCCTCGGAATTTCATTCTTTAAATTATATATAGAATGTAAGCAACCACAGTAATTTTGTCTGTAAAGGCCTATTATTTTGCTTTTTTGTACACTATTTAGGAAACCGTTCTTTTTTCGGAATATTTCATGATGATACTCAGCATTTGTCTGTTTCTGAATATATTCACCACATCTTTTAATCCATTCTACATCTTTATGCGGACTTGTCATCAAACTTGTCGTAAATGATGCGATAGATAATTCGTCTGCTTTTTTTGCAGTTTCAAACAAATTGCCGAAAATGCATTTTCTACACCTTGATCCGCCTTCCGGAAGTTCTTCTAAACCTTTCATGTTTTCCAACCATTCTTCAGGATTATAGTTTCCGTAGACGATTTCAATATTGTAATAGTCTGACAACTGAACAACCGCCTCTTTTCTCCGATTATATTCTTCTAATGGCTGAATATTTGAATTTCCGAAATAGCCGATGACTTTAAAATTTTCCTGTAATCTTTCGATTGCAGTTGTACCGTCAGGAGCACAGCAAATATGAAGCATGATGGTTTGTTTCAAAACAGCTTCTCCGAGTCAAGCAGTATCGTTACCGGGCCTTCATTTGTCAGTGATAAGTCCATATGTGCCCTGAATTTTCCGTACGCCACTTCCAGCCCCGTATTTTCAAGCATCTTGCCACATTTTAGATACAATTCATTTGCCTTTTCAGGTGATGCCGCTGAAGAAAATGAAGGACGTCTTCCTTTCCTTGCATCGGCGAATAATGTGAACTGTGAAACCAGCAACACTTTTCCGTTGATATCTTTTACGGACAAATTTAATTTATCCTCTTCATCTTCAAATATTCTAAGGCCTTCAATTTTTTTGGCAATCCATTCCGCATCCGTTTCGGTATCAGAGTGTGTTACACCGAGTAGAACGGCAAGCCCATGTTCAATCTCCCCCGTTATTTCCCCGTCAACGGTTACTTTGGCATTTTTTACCTTCTGCAATACAGCTCTCAAACCCTATCCCCCTTTTGTTCTGTAAACTCTTGTGATACCTTTTAAGCCTTTCCAATAGCCCATTACATCGAATAGTTGTTTTCTGTCTCGGACCTGAACGGTTATCGTGTAAATCACATAATCATTATCATCAAATTTTGTGTTGACCTCAAGTATCTTGACACTTTTTTCCCTCGTCTTCTGGACGATGTCTTTTACAACCTGTCCTGATGTGTCAGAGGATTCAAGATAAATCTTAGACAGATACATTTCATTGGTATTGTCCCCCCATTGTATCTGAACCGTATCACCTTCGGTAACATTTTTAGCATTCGGGCAGTTAATCTTGTGAACTGTTATCCCTTTTTTACTGGTTATGCCGATAACCCGGTCTCCGGGTATCGGATTACAGCATCTCGCTATTTTCACTGAAATTCCCGATTCACCGTTTACAAAAACGATGTTATTGGATTTTACCTGTTTTTCAGAGGTTATGATAAGATCCTCTTCGTCTTCCTCCTCTTTTTCAAAAAGCGTGGCTATCTGATCGTAGGAATATTTGGAATCGCCTATTTTCATAAAGATATCTTCTTCGGTGAAGTTTGTCACATCACCGATCAAATTCTGGAAAACGTCTGAACTGATGACTTTTTCCATTGATAGATCTACTCGTTTGGCGACTCTTCTTATGATATTTCTACCTTCTTCAATGAGGTCATCTCTGTTCTGTTTTTTGAAGAAACTTCGTATCTTTGCACGAGTTCCGGAGGATTTAGCGAATTTTATCCAGTCAAGGCTTGGGTTTTTTCTGTTTTTATTGATGATGATCTCGACTTTATCTCCATTTTTCAGCTTGTAATCCATCTGTACAATTTCATTATTGACTTTCGCACCGGCGAAATGATGTCCAACTTCGGTATGTATTGAATAGGCAAAGTCTATTGGTGTTGAACCAAGCGGAAGATGTTTGACTTCTCCCCTTGGTGTATAGACATAGACTTCATCCTCTTCCATCAATTCGTTCTGGAAATCTGTTAATTTTGTCAATCCCATCTGATAGTCCTTGTACCATTCCGCAAGACTCTTGAGCCATTTCTGCTGTCTGAGAATATTCTTTTTATTACTTTTATAGGCCCAATGGGCAGCCAAACCGTATTCCGCTTCCTCATCCATTTCTTCGCTTCTGATTTGGACTTCAAGTATTTTTCCCTGATGTGTCATCATCGTTGTGTGAATGGAACGGTATCCGTTTGATTTTGGTGTTGCAATATAATCTTTTAAACGGGACATGATTGGATTCCAGTATTTATGAACTATTCCAAGTGCCACATAACAATCGGATTCTGTTTTTGTGATGATTCTGAGGGCGATAAGGTCGTACATGTCATCAATTGTTTTACCCTTTTTTCTCATCTTCTGCCATACGCTGTACAGATGTTTTTCTCTTCCCTTAATCTCACATTCTACACCGTTTGTAATCAATTCGGACAAAAGACTGGCCTTAAATTCAGTTGATAATATTTCTATCGTCGCTCGTTTTGAATCTACAAGTTCTTGTGTTTTCTCAAATTCTTCAGGATAAAGATATTTGAAAGCAAGATCTTCAAGTTCCCACTTAATCGCATGAATTCCCAATCGATGCGCGATTGGAGCAAATATCTGCAAGGTTTCCGTCGCTTTTTCTTTCTGTTTATAGGGTTTCATCGAATCAAGTGTTCTCATATTATGTAGTCTGTCAGCAAGTTTTACCAAGATAACACGAATATCCTTTGTCATTGCAAAGAACATCTTTAAAATAGTTTCTGCTTTTTTATCCAGATTGCTTTTAGAAAGCTCTATCCTGTCTATTTTCGTAACACCGTCAACGATATGGGCTACTTCATTTCCAAATTTCTCATGTATCTGATCAATGGAAACATCCGTATCTTCAACAACATCATGTAAGAGAGCTGCCTTAACCGTTATAACATCCATTTTAAGACGTGCCAATATCAGCGCCACATTTACAGGGTGAATAATAAAAGGCTCTCCTGTTTTTCTGATCTGAGCAGCGTGACAGTTACGGGCATACATGTAAGCGTCATAAACCCCTTGAAGTTCTTCGGATTCATAATTTTTATTTAGAATATTCATAATTTCGCGCATTTCCGAGGGAAGTGAAGACATTTTAATGCCGTTTTTTTCCAATTCTCTATCTCTCATCTATTTCACCTCTCTGTTCCCTGAATACGATAGATCCTAAAATCATGAAAAAATAAGAATTCTCATTTTATAGGCATTTTATTTTAACATATATATGTTGTGAATTCTCCTAATGATTCTCTTTTGAAAAAGTTTGAAAAAGAGGGCATTTCATATCATCTGATCTAACAAAATCGTTTTAGTTTCCTGATAATTGTTGTTTGCCTTAATAGAACTTTCTTTTAGTTTTATTCTGTTCAGTAATCGCTGAGGAATCTCCAGTTCCTGTTTTATAACAGCTTCTACTGTTTCACGGAATTTTGATGGATGTGCCGTTTCAAGGGAAATCCCGAAGAAATTTTCATCATTCTTTTTAAGATATTCAGCTAAAGCCAATAAGCCCACAGCTCCATGAGGGTCAAGAATATACCCCCTGTCATTAAAAGTCTTTTTCATCATATCGAGGGTATGTTTATCGTTGAAAGAATAACCACTGATATCATGCTTTATTCTTTTTAAATCATTATCATACAAATCCAGAATTCTTTCGAAATTGCTTGGATTCCCAACATCCATGGCATTTGATATCGTCTGAACGGATGATTTACTTTGGAAATGCCCTGTTCTTAAATACTCAGGTACGCTATCGTTTACATTGGTTGCGGCAAGAAAATGAGCGATATGAAGTCCCATTTTCTTAGCCAGGAGCCCTGCGCAAAGATTTCCGAAATTACCGCTTGGGACACAGAAAACGATTTCTTTTTTCGTTGGATTAAGTTTTTTTGATTCATGGTACGCTTTAAAATAATAGACAGCCTGCGGAAGCAGTCGGGCGACGTTTATTGAATTTGCCGTTGTCACTCGATGCTTTTCATTGATATACTCGTCATTCAAAGCCTTTTTTACAATCTTCTGACAATCATCGAATGTTCCCTTGACCTCAATGGGCTTGATATTTTTCCCGAGCGTTGTCATCTGTTTTTGTTGAAGCGTACTGATTTTTCCGGATGGAAAGAGAATGAAAACCTGAACTCCTTCAACATTGTAAAAACCACTTGCCACAGCACTTCCCGTATCACCTGAAGTTGCGACAATGATATTTTGTCCCTGCTTCTCGTTTCTGATAAGTTTTGACATCAGACGTGACATGAATCGGGCACCGACATCCTTGAAGGCGAGAGTGGGACCGTGAAAAAGTTCCAGGACTGCCTTATTCTCATCAATTGCTTTGACGGGAAACTGAAAATTCAACGCTTCCCATACAATTTCCTCGAGTTCCGTTATATTGATATCTTCACTGACATAATCTTTTAAGACTGTCATTGCAATTTCAGGAATGGATTCAACTTCCATTCGGTGTATTTCAGTATCGTTCAATACCGGGATGAACTCCGGCATATATAATCCTCCATCAGAAGGCATCCCTGAGAGAACAGCTTTTTTAAGACTAACACTGCATGATTTATTTTTAGTGCTGTAAAATTTCATGTTACACCTCACAATTTACAACTTCTGAACCAGTCTCATTCAGACTTGAAATATAATTGTTCGAACTGATTCCTTTGTTAAAAAGAAATTGATGTATCTTTTTTCCGGCAGTGTGTAATTTCTCCTCCGAATCAGACAGTGAGAAAACTGACGGACCTGAACCGGAAATAGAGAGATTAAATAAATCGTTATCCATGGCAATTTGCCTCATTTCATCAAAATATGGAATCAGCTTTGACCGATAGGGTTCTATAACAAAATCCTCGATAGAGCGTTTTAACAGTTGGAAATCTGCCTGATAAAGAGCCGAGGTTAATGCGGCTATATTTCCCCACTGTTTTACTGCTGTCTTGAGCTGAAGAGTATTGGGAAGGATCTCTCGAGAATCTTTTGTGTTGATGATAATATTGGGGTGTATGATCATACAATATAAGCCTTTCGGAACCGGTATTTTTACAAAATCCTTTGTTCTCGTATCCCGGATTAGTGTGATTCCGCCAAACAGTGATGGGGCGATGTTATCCGCATGGGCGCTACCACAGGCAAGTTTTTCACAGGAGAGGCCTATTTCCAGCAATTGTTTTTCGGAAGCTTTTTCCATAAACAGTTTGTTTATTCCGATGATAGCAGCAGCAGCGCTTGCCGCACTTGATCCCATCCCACTTCCAAGCGGCATGTTTTTCGTCAGTTCAATCTCAATTCCCATATCTTTGATCCCGAACATTTCAAAATATTTTAAAACTGCAAAGCCGGCTGTGTTTTTTTGAGGGTCGTATGATAACTGATCCGTTCCAATTATGGATTTGATTACAACACCATTAAAATCATCTGTTTTGGTTAGTTTTACAAGATCTCCGGGATCATTAACGGAAAAACCAAGTATATCGAAGCCGCATGAAAAATTGGCAACGGTTGCTTTTCCAATGCATTCAACGCTTCTCATTAGTAATGCCACCTCTTTTCCATTGAAGCCGCAATCTTGAAGATATCAGCGAGGACTCCTGCAGCGGTAACTTCGGCTCCTGCACCGGCCCCTTTTATAACGATAGGGTTTTTATATCTGTTTGTTTCAATTGCAATGATATTATCGCTTCCTGACATCGAATAAAAAGCATGTGTATTATCGACCGACTCTAATTTGATCGAAACTTCTCCATTTTCATAAGAGCCGATCCATCTCAGTTTGCGATCCTTTTTTTCTGCTTGCAAGATCAATTTTTTGAATGTCTGATTGTTTTCTTCAAGTTTCTTGAAAAACTCTTCCACAGAAGCTGCCTGCATACAATCCTGAGGCAGAAGTGGTTCTATCTTGATATCCTTCAATTCAAGTTCAGACCCGCATTCTCTCGATAATAAAAGCATCTTTCTCGCGAAATCTGTTCCGGAAAGGTCAACTCTTGGATCCGGTTCTGTGAAGCCTTTATTTTTAGCCTCGTGAACTATTGAACTGAATTTCTTTTCAGAGGTCCAAGCGTTAAAGAGATAACTGATCGTGCCGGATAAGATGGCTTCAAATTTTGTGATTTCATCCCCTGAGTCAATTAAGTTGTTCAACGTATCTATAATCGGTAATGCGGCGCCTGCATTTGTCTCGTAAAGATAATGAATATTGTAATGAACAGCTGCGTTTTTAAGATTTAAATAGTCTTTCATCGGTTTTGTGTTTGCTATTTTATTCGCTGCGACGATCGAGATTCTGTTCTGCATCAGATACGCATATTCTGCTGCAACATGTTCGCTTGCAGTGCAGTCAATAAAAACAGTGTTGATGATATTATTGTTGATGACTCTTTGCACCAGAGCTGGAATTTCTGATGTCAGGTCTGAATCTTTCAATTTCTGCTGCCACTTCGAGAGATCGAGTCCCGTTTTAGAGAATATTTTTCTTTTTGAATCCAGTATTGCGATGACTCTCAATTCAATGTGATGTTTTCTTTTAAAGTCTTCCTTTGTTTCGGCTATCTGTTTGATCAATTCAGACCCGATCAGTCCTTTTCCGGCTATGATCAGATTCATAACAGAATTTGGGGAGAAGAAGGTGTCATGAAGGATATTAAGAGCGAGATTTTCGTCTTTTCTGTCTATAACGATTGAAATGTTCAATTCCGAAGCTCCCTGGGCGATTGCTATGACATTTACACCATTTTCTCCAAAAGTGTTAAAAATTCTCCCTGCGACTCCCGGTGTGTTTTTCATGCTGTTTCCGACAACTGCTACAATGGAAAGGTTGTTGTCAATTTCTATCTCGTCTATCATGCCTGCGTTGATCTCAAGTAAAAATTCTTCCTGAAGACTTGATTTTGCCTTTTTTACGTTCAAGGGGTCAATTGCAACACAGATGGACTGTTCAGAAGATGCCTGCGTGATGAGTATGATATTGATGTTTTTTTCTGCAAGTGTTTTAAAAACTCTCGCTGATATCCCTCGAACACCTATCATGCCGCTTCCCCTGATATTAACGAGTGAAACGTTGTCTATCGATGTTATACCTTTTGCAAAATTTTTTAACGGCGACGTTTCAACGCTGACGATCGTACCTGTAAATGTTTGATCATAGGTGTTTTTTATGACTATTGGTACACGATTTTCTTTTGCCGGTCTTATTGAATGCGGTAAAAGCACCTTTGCCCCAAAATAGGATAATTCAAGAGCTTCATCATAACTAAGCTGAGTTAAGCTGAAGGCTTCGGTTACTTTGTTTGGATCAGCCGTCATAAAGCCGTTTACATCTGTCCATATCTGAATTTCTTCGGCATTTAGAACGGAGCCGATATAAGTCGCTGATAAATCAGAGCCGCCTCTTCCGAGTGTTGTTATCACACCATTTTCTGTTTTTCCTGTAAATCCCGGGATAACGTGTATATTTTCACTGTTTGAGAAAATGTCCAGGATGCTTTTATCGGTCAGCTCAGGAATAATTCTCGCATTTCCGAAATGATCATCCGTTGTGATGAATTCTGCGGAATCTGTATATTCACATTTTAACCCTTCCGCTAACAGATTAAATGTTAATAGGTTTGCAGAAATTTTTTCTCCAAAGCTCAGGAAAAGATCCTTTGATTTTGGCGATATTTCCCTTAAAAGAAATATGCCCTCCAGAACTCTTTTGAGTTCTTCATGCAATTTATTTATCCTGTTGCTTAAGAGTAAATCGTTTTGAAGACCAAGGGATTTTATGGCAGTGTTGTGTCTGAGTTCAATTTCTTTAAAAAAGTCAACGTAATTCATATCTCCTTTTTCTGCCAATTGACCCGCTTTGATTAACTTGTTTGTAACTCCCCCGAAAGCTGAAACAATTACTACTTTTCCGTTTTCTCTCTTTATTATTTCGGTCGTCTTTCTGATTCCTTTTGCATCTGCTATTGACGTACCACCGAATTTCAGAACTTTCATTGTATTCACCTTCCTAAACATAGAATAGAAAAAACACTATAAAAAATTAATTGAATTAATATACCACAATTTTAATGAATGACTACAAGTGGCTTTACAGCAAATATAAATCTCTGTAACTTTTCATTTAACCTTGCAAAATCATCAATGTATTGGTATAATTGCCTTCGGTAAATAGAAATTTGGACTTGAAAGGAGGCATTATTATGGCATGGAAATGTGACGTATGCGGTAAGAGCACAACTACCGGAAACAGTGTAAGCCACTCCAACGTAAAGACCAGAAGAACATGGAAACCTAATCTTCAGACTGTCAGAGTAGTTGGCGAAGATGGTATGAGAAAGAAAGTTAAAGTTTGTGCAAAATGCTTGAAGGCCGGAAAGGTTAAGAGGGCTGTTTAAATAAAGCGCGTATAACGCGCTTTTTCTTTTTGGAGTTGAAAAATCTTGTTTCTGAGAGTTTTTATTCAATCTTTTATTATCCTTTTCATGACGATCTATCTTCTTTTTTTACCTCTGCATGCAATGTTTAAGTTTATAGCCATCATATGTTCAGTAATCTTTCTTCGTGAACTTTTTTTCAATAAAATTATAATTGATCCTGTTGAAGGAATTGTTATTTTCAATCGGTATCATTTTTATCTTAATTCAGCAGACGTAAAGTTAATAAAATTTGGTCTATCAGCATTCATTATGGTAAGATTGGGGTATAAAAAGAGACACATTTTGTGCTACTTTGGGGATGTCGAGTCAGATTATGACTTGATTAGAAAATATCAGAAAATTATACACCCGGAGGTGTTAGGAATTGGTGAGCCAGAAGAAACATTATCTAGTAAAAGTAAATGAAGACCTTTGTAAAGCATGTGGTATATGTTATTCAGTTTGTCCGACTCATGCAATAAGAAAGGGGAAAATGAATGAACCCGTCATTGCTGATGAAAAAGCCTGTATCGGTTGTAAGCAATGCGAAAGATTATGCCCTGATTTTGCAATAGATATAGTTGAATCGGAAGGAGAAGAGGATAATGTATAAAGAAGGCGATTATGTATTGTTACAGGGTGACAGAGCTTGTGCTCTCGGCGCGCTTAAGGCCGGTTGCAGGTTCTTCGGAGGATATCCTATTACGCCTGCTACAGAAGTTGCTGAAACCATGGCGGAAGAATTACCAAAAGTTGGCGGTAAATTTATACAGATGGAGGATGAAATAGCCAGTGCCTGTTCGATTATCGGTGCATCCCTTTCGGGTGTGAAGTCCATGACCGCAACCAGTGGTCCCGGTTTTTCACTGATGCAGGAAGCGTTGGGATATGCAGCAATGACAGAAACACCATGTGTTTTTGTTAATGTTATGCGTGGGGGGCCAAGTACAGGACTTCCTACGAGAATTTCACAGGGTGATATCATGCAGGCGAAGTGGGGAACTCATGGTGATCATCCGATTATTGCCCTTTATCCCGGTACGGTTAAAGAAACTTACACGTTGATCATCAAGGCTTTCTTCCTCGCGGAAAGATTCAGAACACCGGTTGTTTTCCTGATGGATGAAACACTTGGACATATGCGAGAAAGTTTTGAAATTCCCGCCATTGATCCGAAGTATATTGTTCCGAGAATGTCTGATGATGAGTTTGAAGATGAAGAAATTTACCATCCTTTCGAAAATATAAATGATACGACGACACCGCTGGTCAGCATGGGAAAGACCAGGTTCCATGTATCAGGATTGGTTCACGATGAGACCGGTTTCCCGATGGGCAATTCCATGATGGCGGAAAAACTCTTAAGGCAGCTGGATAAAAAAATCAGAATGCACAGAGATGAGATCTGTATGTATGAGGAATATATGACAGAGGATGCCGAGATTCTTATCATTGCATATGGAACGGCTGCAAGAGCAGCAAAGAGAGCTGTTAAACTCGCCAGAGTGGATGGAATGAAGATAGGGCTATTCAGACCAATCACGATATGGCCATTCCCGAATGCGAGACTTGCCAAATTAATGAATCAGGTTGATGCGGTAATGGTAGCTGAATTGAACCTCGGGCAGATCTTCCAGGAAGTATCAAGGTTGAATAAAGGTAGAAAATTGATGCGGTTGCTCAGCAGGGTTGATGGGAGTCTTATTCCACCGGAACAGATTCTTGAGGGAATCAACGAAATGAGAACGGAGTTGGATGAGTATTAATTTGAATCATTAAAAAATAAAGGTAGGTGCTTTCGGTGGCTAATAGAGTTGAGATCAAAACTGATACAAATAACTTAAATGCTTTTCTTGTCTATCGACCGGTTGATGGATATGATAAACCCCTTGAGATGAGCGAGGTAAAAGAAGTTATCAGTCTTTGGAAAGTGAAATTTGGTGTCGACGAAAAAGCCATCGAAAGATTTCTGGAACTCCAGGTTCCTGATGTTCCTTTTCCTTTTGCAAAAGGGATTCCCCCGAAAGAATCGGAAGATGCACAAATCTATTTTAACTTTGATATGGATTTGCTGAAAGAATTTTCTGCCGGTAAAATCGAAAGGGCTCAGAGGAACGTGTATAAAGATTTTGTCGTAAAAAAAGGGCTTCTTATTGCAAAAAGGAAACCGCCTGTAGAGGGAGAACCGGGAACGGATGTGTTTGGCAAGCCGATTGTTCCGAAAAAACCTCAAGATAAAAGTCTAAAGGTTTTTCAGGGAGAAAATGTTGTGATTGATCCCGAGAACACGAAGATGTTTTCGATAAAAGAAGGGGTACTTCGTTTTGAGCGGGATAAGATACACGTTGATCAGATTCTGATCGTGAACGGTGATCTGGATGCGGGAATCGGGAATATAGATTTTGAAGGGACAGTCGTTATCGAAGGGACTGTAAAGCCGGGATTTGTCGTAAAGGCAAGAGAAGATATTAAGGTAAATGATATCGTTGAAGCTGCGACATTAATTGCCGGGAGAGATATTGAAATTGACGCCGGGGTTAAAGGCCGAGGGAAGGCTTTTCTTGCAGCAGGTCGGAACATCAAGGTGCGGTTTGTTGAAAATGCCGAATTTGAAGCGGGGAAGGATATCATTATTGATTCAGCATCGGTCAATTCAACGTTAAAGGCGAAACATGATCTTCTGATTGAAGGAAAAACGGGTGAACTTGTTGGGGGATATGCGTCATCAGGTCATCAGATTATCGCAAATGTCATCGGTTCTACCATGAATCTTAAGACGAGTCTTGAGGTCGGGATTGATCCCTCCTTGAGAGAAAAATTGACGCTGCTTCAATCACAAATAAAGATTGATGAGGAAAACCTCGTTAAGGTACAGCAGATTGCTAAAAAGCTCAAGGAGTTAAAAGACAAATTAAAGAATCAATTCCCGAAGGATAAGATGGAAATGCTTCTGAAAAGTGTTCATACCATCAATAATATAAATGTCGAACTTCCCAGGTTAAAACATGAACTTGTTGAGACAGAGCAGAAAATCGAGCAAATGGTAAAAGGGTCGAAAATCATCGTGAAAAAGATTATGTACGCCGGTACAGAAGTTACGATGAGGGATAGAAAGTTTTATGCCAACAGGGATTTCGAAAAAGTTGTTATGATTCTTGAAGATGGTGAAATTAGAGTTGGTGGATATAGTAAATAATTATGTGATATAATATCTTTCGTTTGGTCGGAAGCGTGTCCGAATTGGCTAAGGAGCCGGTCTCGAAAATCGGTGGGCAGACATGCCTATGTGGGTTCGAACCCCACCGCTTCCGCCATTTTGTTGTTAAATACTTAAAAGGAAAAAGAGGTGAAACAAATGGATTATTTATTCAGTGCATTCGCGCCACCAGATGCTGCACCACAGACGACAGAGGCCGCAGAAGGTGCAGCTGCCGGAGGTTTGGCCGGTGGTGGAACATTGGGTATGATTATATGGATTGTGGTACTTTTTGCCATGTTCTATTTCCTGATCATCATGCCACAGAGAAAGAGAGACAAGCAGTTCAAATCTATGATGTCAAAACTGAAAGTTGGAGACAAGATCGTTACGATTGGCGGAATCATCGGTAAGATCACAACGATGACCGAAACTTCAGTAGAAATTAAGACTGCCGATGCAAAAATGGAAATTACCAAGAAATCAATTTCCGCGATTCTCGGAAAATCAACAAAAGACCCAAATGATGCTATAGAGAGATAAAGTAAAAAATTAACAATTAATCAGGGAAAGAGAGGGGAAAGTTTTGAAAGCAGACAGAATCAGGCTGATTTTTGTAGTAGTAGTTATTTTGGCAGCTCTGATAGCTATGTTCTGGCCTAACTCTGAGAAGGAATATACTTCCTTTGCAGACAGAATGTTTGGTAATATCAGACTGGGACTTGATATCAAAGGTGGTTCCAGACTTGATTATGCAATCAAGCTGAGTGATGATACCGATAAGTCTATCTCAGAAGTTGCAGATGAAGTTGTTCTCGTTGTCAGACAGAGGCTGGACAATGCCGGTTACACGGAAGCTGTTGTTCAGAAAGTAGCAAGTGGAAAGGATATGAGACTCAGAGTAGAAATACCCGGTGTTGAGGATCCCGGCGTTGCTGAAAGACTTGTTGGTAAAAAAGGTAAACTTTATTTTGGAGAAATCCTCGATACAGTTGACTCAGATACAAAACCAGCTAAAAAGATTGGACTTGCCTATACAGATGCAATCTGGGTGAAGTCAAGAGAACAGGTAAACGGTGTAGACAGATGGTATCTGGTTAGAGAATACTCAAAAGTAGGATCACAGAAACTTTATCTTGACGGTTCAACCGTTAACAATGCGACTGCTGCTCCTGATACTCAGAGAGGTGGATTCAAGATACAGCTTTCATTTAACAGCGAAGGCGCTGACATCTTCTCAAGAATCACATCGAATTTTATTAACAAACAGGTTCCAATTGTACTTGATGATATCGTACTTGTTGCACCGGTTGTACAGACAGCGATCAGAGATGGTAGTGCAGAGATTTCAGGTAGCTTTACAGCCGAAGAATCAATGGAAATTGCAGCGCTTATCAAGAGTGGTAACCTTCCTGCCGATCTTGAAAAACTTCAGGAGAGAACACTTGGCCCGACACTTGGTAAGGACATTATCAGAGCAAGTCTTATTGCTGGTCTTTTCGGACTTGGAATCGTTCTTGTTTACATGATTATCACTTACGGACTTCTTGGTGTTGTTGCCGATCTTGCATTGGTTTATAATTCACTTTTACTTCTTGGTGTAATGAGTGGCGGAAGCTTTATCCTAACATTGCCCGGTATCGCAGGTATCATTCTGACTATCGGTACAACCGTTGATGGAAATATCATTGTACTTGAGAGAATCAAGGAAGAAATGAGAATGGGTAAAACACCGCTTAATGCGATTGCAGGCGGATACGGAAAATCATTCTCTACAATATTTGATGCCAATGTTACGACGATACTTGCAGGAGTTGTTCTTTATTATCTCGGTACCGGAACAATTCGAGGATTTGCTACTACGCTTATCATTGGTATTCTTGGTAGTATGTTCACAACGCTTGTTGTTTCTAGAGTGTTGCTGGACGGCATGTCTGGTTCAATCAACAATAAATGGCATAATCCTGAATCAGAGGCAGGTGTTAGCAAATGAGCAGAAGAGAGGTAGATTTCACAAGCAAGAGAAAAATGTTTATCATCATTTCAGTCGTTCTTGTGCTGGTTGCGTTGATTTCAATCTTCACAAAAGGATTCAATTTTGGAGTCGATTTTGCAGGCGGGACAGATCTCGTATTCTCATCCACAGAAGACTTAACGGTTTCTGAATTGAGAGAAAAACTTTCTGATATAGAAGAAGGCTTTGAAATGGCTCAAATATCAAAGCTCAACGATATACAGAGTGATGAAACAATCAAATCGAACTTTTCTGTAAAAGTAATCGAATTCTACAAGAGTGAAGACAAGGACGCTCTTCTTGAAAAGCTTCCTTCGGATCTTAAAATAGAATCTTTTGATGCGGTTAGCGGGTTTGCAGCTGATGAACTTAGATCAAAGTCAACCTGGATAGCGATTATTGCTCTTGCGATTATCCTCGTTTACGTCACATTCAGATTTAAATTCTCATTTGGTGTTGGTGCTATTATTGCCCTGGCACATGATGCTGTTATCACTTTGGGACTTTATTCCTTATTTGGAATTCCATTTGATGTATCCGTTATTGCAGCTATTCTGACACTTCTCGGTTACTCTTTGAATGATACGATCGTCGTATACGATAGAATCAGAGAAAACCTCAAGAAGTCAAGAAAGAATACAATGGAAAGAACTATCAACGACAGTATCAATCAGGTTCTTAGCAGGACGATCAATACTTCATTGACAACGTTCATCGTTGTGTTCACCATGCTTCTCTTCGGCGGAGTTGGACTCAGACCCTTTGCCTTTGGGATGACAGTTGGCGTAATCGTGGGTACATATTCTTCAATCTTTATCGCCAGTCCTATTCTCATAGGAATGTTTGATCGAAAGAAGAAGTAAAAAATATCAGAGAGGGTCTTTTTAAAAAAGATCCTATTTGAATGAATAATAGTAAAAGAAAGGGTCGAAGGAATTCGACCCTTTCTTTATAGGGGTGTGATAGGATGTTTCTTGCTACAGAAAAAGATAGAAAAAGAATATTGGAATTTTGTTCAAATGAACCTGAATTTAATCTCTTTCTCCTTGGTGATGTTGAACATTATGGGTTTGATAATCCTAAATGCAGAGTATTTTATAATGAAGACCGTGGCAATATCAATGCTTTGGTGCTCAGTTACTTAAAATTTATAAATGTCTATACCAGAGAAGATGACATAGATGTCTTTCCGGTACAAGAGCAGATTAATAACCTTATCAATGAAGGGGCTATAGGTGTTTCCGGAAAGAAAGCATCAGTTGATTTGGTTGAACCGTTATTGATAAAAAAACCGGATAGCATAAAAAGCCAATATTTTGCAAAATGTGAGAAACCTGAAAATCTTGAAGGGTTACCGATTGAACATGTTACATATGCTGTTCCCGAAGATGCAGCTGAAATTGTTGAAATGTTTGAGAGAATTCCTGAATTTAACAATACCGATCGTGATGAATTTGAGAATTCATTGAGGGATGGCTCAAGAAAGACAACCATTTTAAGAGTTAACGGTAAAATCATTTCTACGGCTTCTCTTGCTGCAGAAAACTCTAAATCGGGTATGATTATCGGTGTGGCTACTGATAGCGGTGTGGCATTTAGAAAAAAAGGATATGCATCCGCCTGTACATTTAAAATTGTCGATGATTTGTTCAAAAGGGGTAAGAGTGCCTGTCTTTTCTTTGATAATCCGAAGGCTGCCTCTATTTATCATCGTATAGGTTTTAAAGATATTGGATTCTGGAAGATGCTGGATTTTTAACAAGAAAACGGAAGCTCCGCTTCCGTTTTCTTGTCTGTATAAAAATTAGTAGCATTATTGTATTAATTTTCTTCCATTTTTTCAATCTTTTCAAGAAGATACGGTAAAAAATCCAACAAGACCTCTGCATCGGGAATTTCTTCTCCGTGATGTGCCTTATAATCATCGACCATTTTCTTCAGTTTTTCATTTGAATCAAGGAGTAATCTTGACTTTCCCGTTATTCTGCTGTATTTTTCTAAAATGAAATCCAATTCCTCTTGGGAAATCCCATTATTATCCATAGAATCATATCCTTTCACTGATAATCATCAGGTTTCTTTACACTTCTGAAAATAAGGTATACACCGAGAGCTATCAACACGATTGAGAAGATGTATACAAAGAAGTCAATCTTGAACATCTCAACGATCAACGAAAAACAACCAATTCCGGTCAATATACCAACGGGTATCAATAATGCCTTGACCCTTGGTCCGAATAGATATAATTGAAATAGACCGGCTGCAGGTGCCAGAATAAAAACAGGCCAAAGATATTCCATTAGATGCCAGCCGAAGAAAACATTGATGTAGAAAAGGATACCGATTGTTATCAGAATACCCCCGGGAACGAGTATACCGGGATTTTTAATACCTTTACTTCGTTGATTAAAAAAAGTATACTCAAAGGAAATACCCGGTATCAGTATAAAAAGCGGCCAGAAATAATCCCAACTGAGGCTTATCGCATTGATTGCGGCAAGTAAAGCTATAATACCGAGAGCGAGAAATAATATACCATAAATCAATTTAAAACTATTCATATTTTAACCCCTTTCATCCGTTGACTGTTGTATATATTATAACATATTATGGTTTTTCTTGTTTTATCCGCACTCTTAAAAAGAAAAATGCAATATAAATAAGATTAGAATAATCTTTGATGATGAATGTCAACATTATACCGGCAAGTGGTATCAAAATCGCTCTTCTTGCAAGTCTTACATGCAAAAGGGTTTCCGATATTGAATTTTGCTCAATGTTTAACAACTGTTTGTTCCTTACAATATATTCCCATCTGGCATATTTTAAGACCACGATGATCAGTACGTTGATATGGAAGATTATCTCGGATAAGGCTATACCGGAAAAGACATTTTGTAAAGAGGTTGTAAATGGAATCAAAGCGATAAAGAATAAGGTTATCAGCATCAACCAGAGATTGGAATGATCCGTTTTTTTCATGAATCGAAATTCAGTATTATTCCCTACCCAGAAAGAAGCGATTATGAAAAAACTGATAAAATAATCGATAAATGTGAGATGTATTTCTGATAATGCATTGAGGAGTGTAGCAGAATCATAGATATCGAAAGTTGCGGGTATATCAATATCGAGTACGAGTAGTGTCATTGCGATTGCCAATACACCATCATAAAGAGCTTCTACTCTATGAACACTCAGGGATTCTTTTTCGTGATGGTTATCCTTTGTGAAGAGCGTTCTAATCATCTGAATCACCTCAATTTCAGGAAGTTAACGGACATTAAATTATAGCACATTCTGACCAATGTTCTTCCCTGTTTAGAAATGATTTTCAAGTTGTTTGATAAGGGTGTTTAATTCATCATGTATTGTTAAATCTGCAAAGTTGTCGAGTGGTGTTGCTTCGCGATTGATGATGATAAGCTTAGTCCCGTTTTCCTTTGCGATTTGTGGGAGAGAAGCGACCGGGTAAACCAAAAGTGATGTCCCCATTGTTATGAAGAGATTTGCCTTTAATGTTGCGTCATAGGCACCATTAATCTCTTTTTCAGGTAATGATTCACCGAAAAACACGATATCCGGTTTGATGATCCCTCCGCATTTACAGTGCGGGATCTTTTCATTGAAGACCTTTGTTCGCATTATCTGATAATGATAATATTTGCCACAACTCAAACAATGTGAATCTTTGATGGAACCATGTAATTCAAACACTTTTTTGCTGCCGGCTCTCTGATGCAGCATATCGATGTTTTGTGTAATTATCGCTTTTATTTTCCCTCTTTTTTCCAATGCTGCAAGAAAATAATGAGTCGAATTTGGTTTGATATTTTCAAAATTATAGAGTTCTTCTCTTGCGTAATTGAAGAAGTATTCCGGATCACTTCTGAAATATTCTATATCAAACACTTTCGCAGAGTCCCAGCGGGAATATGTACCCGATTCACTTCTGAAATCAGGAATACCGGAGTCAGTACTGACTCCGGCACCTGTTAGAACGATTATATTGTTAAACTCATTTATTAAATTACGTAAAGGATTAACCATAAAAGTATTTTTTGATTTATCTTCCAACAAGTCCGAGCTGATCAATGATTCTTGAAATCATTTCATCTACAGCTGTAACAACTCTGGCGGAAGCGTTAAAGGCTTGCTGATATTTGATCATGTTGGACATTTCCTCATCAAGAGAAACGCCTTTTACGCGTTCTCTCTCGTTATCGATCTGGGTCAGCATGATTTGATTATTTGAGGTCATTCTCATGGCCGTTTGAGATTCGATACCCATTTCTGATACAAAAACACCAAAAAAATCAGTGAAACTTGTGCTGCCATTATTGATTAACAGAGAATCTCTCGCTGCTGCCAGCTTTGTAATGATTGAATCGGAAGAACTGCTGGAACCTCCTACCGGTGTATGAAGATCAGATATCCAGTCCCCGTCTAGATCCTGCCATTTGCCGAAATCAATGGCGAGTAGCATCGGGTTCGATTCGATCTGCCCTGATAGAGCCAGACGTTTGGTAAAATCATAAAGGCCATTTGCCTGTCTGGTGTCAACATCAAGATTATCTGAGCTTACCTCGTTGTGTAAAAGGGCATTCTCATCGAGATAATTATTAACAAGATCCGTACTATAATTCCAATTTCCGCCAAAAGTTGCATCATTTGAAAGAAAACCCATTTTTTCCCAAAAAATGGTAGGAGCATCGATATCGTAAACCTGTACGATTCTGCCATCGCTCAGGACTTGACCGAAATGAAAATCAACTGAATTTCCAGCTCGAAATACAAGACGATTATCTGGTGTCAGATCTGCAGTGATTCCGGTTGGCACTTTTTTGTTGATCTGTTCGACTAAAGATTCCAAATCGGTTGAGTTTAATGAAATATCAATATCTACAGTGCCCAGTGTGACAGACATTTCATCCGGTGCAAGTTGAACTTTCAATGAAAAATCATCTGCGGCAACAACAGTTCCCCCAGGATTAACAAGATTGAGATCCGGGTTTTCAAAATTAATCACATCGTTGCTCAGCTCTACCGTATAGGTGTCTCCCGGATTTCCATTCAAATTGACAACATCTTCTGCCCAATACACGATATCAAGATTAAAACCGGGATCTGATTCAAGGCGTATTTCTCTATTATCAGCATCATATGAGAAATTCGTTATCTCATTCGTCGTTCCCGTCTGGAATAGTTTAATATCCTGTCTATCAATTTTTCCATCTTCGTTGGTGTCCTTAATTTCAAAAGTACCCAGATCAACCTTGAATTTTGCACCTGTTGGTGAAACCGACAAATTTCTTTTATACGTTGAATATTTAACGATTGCCTTTCCATTGTATTCTGAGAGGTTGTTTTTAATGTTCAAATCAATCGTGTCTGGGTTTGTATTGGCGAAGTTACTGAAGCTGTAATCTCCCGCATAAGCATCGTTATAGGAATACATAATATTGTTTAATGTATCATATGCATTTACATTCAATACATTCATATCAACTGAATCCAATATATTAAATTCATCTCTTACGACTACTTCGGAAATATCTGAAAGCGTGCCTTTTGCGGAGATATAGAAATCATCTCCGTATTCAAAAGCTTTCAAATAGTCTTTTAAAACCAGATTATTATTAATTTTATCCACCAGTTCGTCTTGTGTATAAAATTCAACCTGGAAAGTTGTGTTAATAGTAGAACCATCGGTTTGATTAACCGGGATAGTGAAAGACAGTGTTTTAAGTTTAGTTGTATCGTTTATCTCCTGAGGTTTGTCGATCAATGGTGATTTAAATATTCTGAAATCACTTTTACCCGGAGCAGTTTTTGAAAAGTCAAGTGAAACCGGTTCCTGATTGAGCTTTGTGAAATCAAATGTCCCATCTTCAAATCCTTCGTATGATTTAACCCATCTTCTGATGTCCATTGTGACGGGATTGACCAGACCGGGATATTTTACCGTATCGATAGTAACCATCTCAAGGTCTTTGTCGTAAGAAAATTCACCTTCTTTTAAAACCGTATCTGTGATACCGTCATTATCTGTATCGAGTCGAATACTGAGATCAGCTGTAGAAATCTCCTGATCATCATTGATATCGATCAGATTATTCAGCTTGAATGAACCCGAATCAAGTGTGACTGTTTTTCCGGTCTCCTCGGCGACATAAAAAAGATGTACCGGATCGTTAAAAGTCTCATCCGGATTATTTTTAGCATACTTGAATTTTATATCTGCCCCCAAATCAACCGGGTTTGCCCGATTTGCAAAATTCACAATATCTTTATCAAGTTTCAGTTCGGATTCAAGTCCGACGGTAGAATCTATATCCCTTCTGACTTCATCCCAATGGACTACGCTGACATCTTCTACACCATTCCAACCGGTGTTGATGGTTATCGTCCCATCTGCATTTAATGTTATGTCATTTAGGAGTCCGGATGTATTTCCGTATAATTTGATATCACTCTCATCGATCACGCCATCTCCGTTTCCGTCATGAAGACCGTAGCCTGAAATCGTTACGGTTCCAACACCACCACCTGCATTGGCAACCGTTTGATTTGTTTCTTCCGTTGCATACACAATTCTTGTCTTACCATCATAGTCAGCTATATCATCACTCAAGAGTATATCAACCGTATCATTTACATTATCGTAGTTTGAGAATGTGTATTTAGACGGATCTGCAAATGTAAATGAACTTTCGTATTCTGAAAAATCATCTGTCAGTATTGACAGCATCTTACTGTTTGGATCAAGGCTGAACTCATTTTCATTAACCATATTATCCAGCCACCATATACCTTCAAGACCATCTCTGAGATAGGTATCCAAAGTTGTTGTGAAATCGGAAATCTTTAGAAAATCTTTGGCGATGGTCTCATAACCCATTCTTGCAAGTAATCCGTCATTATCCAGCACAAGCAGGTCTTTCAGGTCTCCAAGCGAATTGACCAGATCTTTATCCACATTGCCGAACTCATCAACACCGTCATTGACAATTCCAAGGAGCATGTTGTAAAGACCTGTGGGATTTTTATCAAGATCCGTTGTTCTCATGACATCGCTTCTGACGGTTTTCAGGAATATTTTAAAATTATCTGTACTTTCTGCAACCAGGTCCGTTTCTATACTGCTGTAATCAATGGTTCCATCTGTAACAGACATTTCTGCTTTTTTCCAGAGTTGAATATCCACATCTCCTGAATAATCGGGTGGCAAGTTGTTTATTACAAGTTTTCCCGTTGCTATATCATAGGTGAAATCCTCATACACAGTACCCGTATTCGAATCTGTTATCTTGATATCTTCATTTGTAAATTGTCCATCTCCATCTATGTCTATTAAGTCTGGAAGATCGACGATGCCATCATTTGAATATTCTATATATTCCGTTGTTTTATAAAAGACATTTGCTTTACCGACATAAGTATCGAAATCAGTGAGGGCTATTTCGTTAGCTGCAGCATCAACTGTGATGTCTTTAGCATTTGTGGAATATAGCCCCAAAGAATTGATAGCTGCCATTACTTCTTCGAATTTTGTACTGGTTTTGAAATCCTGTGTACTCACTGCTGAATTAAAGAGAAAATTATTCAGATCTACAAAAGAAATATTACCACTTAATCCCAGTGCTGTTCCTGAAGGATTTGTCGAGATTTCTGTGGAAGCCATATGAATGGGTCCGTTGAGTATTGAATTGGTTCCTGCCATTCTGTACAAATTGGGAAGGGATGATCTTATCTGTTCCATTTCTTTGAATAGATCTATACCTGATATCTTACCGGTTTTATCATAGCCGGCTTGATGAATCAAATTTAACTTATCTGTCAGCATCAGTGACATTTCATCAAATTTATCCAGGTAATTCGGAATGGTTTCATCTCTCAGCTGGAGCAAAGAGCCTAATTGCCCGTTATTAACATTGATGAGTGTTCCGCGGACAAAAAGATCATACGTGTTGATGGTTTCCGGTCTGACAGCTGTTTTAATTTCTGTTACAATATCTCCATGGACAACGACCTGCTGTCCGATATAGATTTCTATGTGTCCGTTTTCACCGCTTTTTATGTTTGTATCCACATATTTTGTCAGTTCATCAAGTAACCGATCTCTTTCATCAAGTAAATCGTTAGGGGATGTATTTCCGATATGGGCAATCCTGATCTGCGAATTTAACGAACCGATCTGATCTGTTATACTGTTTATCTTTGAAACATTATCTTTTATATCCTGGTTGAGATTATCTCGTAGTTCATCAAATCTTCCATATAGATTTTTGTAAACCTGAACAAAATTATTGATTTCTCCTTTAACGCTTTGGATCGTTGCGTCGTTTGCGGGATTGTTCATAACTTCCTGAAATGAAAACCACATCTTGTCAAAATATTGTCTGAAACCATCTTCCGAAGGTTCATCGATTAATTGCTCAAGATAATGGAGATTACTGGACATGTTGTCCCAGTAGCTGTGATTTTCATTTATCGTACGATACTGTGTGTCAAGGAATTGATCACGGATTCTTTCAATACGTTTGACCATTGATCCGGTACCTATCGTCATGGGCATACCAGGTTGTGTTAATGAAGTGGTTGCCAACGGAGGTGTTGTATAGATATCAGGGCGTTGTCTTGAATATCCCTGAGTATTGGTATTGGCTATGTTGTGTGCTGTAACACTCATTGCCAGTTTTGACGTATACGTTCCAAGTACTCCTGTGTTTAAAATAGAGAAAATACTTATATCTGCCATGCGAATCATCCCTTTACATCTTTATCTTTTCCTATTTGTTATCGGAGTAAAAGTTGTTTGCTTAAGGGAAAACTGAAAATCTTTTACTTGTTCTTGTGATGAACATTGGTTTCAGGATATGTTTTAGAAGAAAGATGTTTTCTTGGATTTTTTTTATCAACAGATAAAAATTCTTCGGCTCAATAAATGATTGGACAAGACTTCAACTAAATTATTAAAAGTTTTTTTACAAGTTGTCATCGATTCCTTTCAAATAGAATATGAAGAAAACGTGAAACCATGTTGAATAAGATGATTTCAATTTGTGTTCGGTTTTCGAGGGGTGTCTTGAAATAAGGGAGAATTTAATTCTATAGGACAAAGCTCAAAGAAATGTTTCGATTTTTCTGTTATTTTGAGATAATTGCTTTATATCACTTGACAAAATTGAAAAAATGATGTATAGTAGACCATCAAGCACGTTTGGCGTGCAGAAATATAGGAGGAACAAATTAATGGCAAAAGGTACTGTAAAATGGTTCAACACTCAGAAAGGTTATGGATTTATCACTAAGGAAGATGGAGACGACGTATTTGTACATTACTCTGCAATTCAGTCAGATGGATTCAAGAACCTTGAAGAAGGACAGGCTGTAGAATTCGAAGTACAGGATGGTAGTAAAGGACCACAGGCTGCAAACGTAGTACCTGTTTAAGGTTTTCAGAAGGCAATCAAGGAAGTATTAGGAGGCACAATTAATGGCAAAAGGTACAGTTAAATGGTTTAACACACAGAAGGGCTACGGCTTTATCACAAAAGATGGCGGAGAAGACGTTTTCGTACACTACTCAGCAATTAAGTCTGACGGATTCAAGAACCTTGAAGAAGGACAGGCTGTAGAGTTTGAGATCCAGGAAGGAAGCAAGGGACCTCAGGCTGCAGACGTTATCGTTGTAGACTAAATATAATCAATCAATTTCGATAGATTTTGAAGAAAACCGGGAGTTATTTCCCGGTTTTTTTATTTTGTTTTTTTTCGAGAATTGCCAGAATTCTACTTTCATCGATTTTTCCTTCCTTTGCCCAACGAATCAGCGTTTTCTCTTCTATAAACTCGTAGACCGGTCTGAAAGTGACTCTGTGAAGTGGAAGTACCCCTATTTCTTTGATGGCGTTTATATGTTTTTTTGTCCCATATCCTTTATGATTTTCAAATCCGTATTCTGGATAAGTTTTTGCATAATCATACATCATTCTGTCGCGTGTAACCTTTGCGATGTTTGAAGCGAGTGCGATTCTCAGTGAAAGGGAATCTCCTTTAACAATTTGTCTGTTCTTGAAAATGAGCTTTAAGTTCTTACCGTCTACAAGTGCCATATCGAATCTGACACCCAAAGAATCTACAGCGTTGTTCATTGCAATATTAGTAGCGTTGAGAATATTATATTTATCAATAATTGTTTCGTTGGAAATACCTGCCGCATACTTTATTCCTTTTGCGAGGACATAGTCATAAATGATGGTTCGTCTCTTTTCGGTCAGTTTTTTGCTGTCAGTTAAGAATGGGAGATCATCTTGAATTGCGTTTTCCTGTGAATCGGTCAAATAGACAGCTGCTGCAACAACCGGACCTGCAAGCGGGCCTCTTCCGGCTTCATCTACACCCAGAAGGTGTTTATGGTTTTTTTTAAAATCTGAATCTATCGAATGTTCCATGTTGCCTCCGTTTTTTGTTCTTTTGATTTTTCAAAGAAAAGTTATTCCCGCAGAGGTAATTTATTCTTTCACTAATTTAATTTAAACCAATAGCTTGTCTATAAAAATAACAACTGCAAAAAAAGTGATGATAGATAGCAAAACAAACCAATCCAGAAATCCACTTGTCATTTTGTTGTATTTCGTTCTTCCGGAATGACCGTTATAACATCTAACATCCATTGCCATCGCTAATTCATCGGCTCTTTTAAAAGTATTGACCAAGAGGGGGATTATAATCGGGAAAAAAGCCTTAATTCTGTTTATGATATTACCGGTGTCAAAACGTGCCCCGCGGCTTTTCTGAGCTTTTATAATCTGATTGGCCTCCATCGAGATAACGGGAATAAACCTTATGGCGATTGACATGATCATCGACATTTCATGCGCATATTGAGGTTTTACTCTGAATGTTTTAAGAATACTCTCAATGGAATCGGCAATTTTTAGTGGTGAAGTTGTGGCTGTAAAGACAGTCGAATACCAAATAAGTAAAACAAGTCTTACCGATACCTTTGCGGATTGCAACAAACCTTCTTCGGTAAATTGCAGAAAGCCAAGATCCAGGATGATTTTTCCCGAAGAATCAAACATCTGAAAAATAAAGACAAGCAACAATAATATCCATATGGACTTGATCGTCTTCAAGGCTAATCTTACGCCCATTCGTGAAACAGCGATTAAACCGATAACAAAAAAAGAATATAAACCGATTGACACCCAATTATTCAACAGAAATAATATAACAATACCTGCAACAGTATAGAGCAGCTTGAATCTTGCATCGACTCTGTGTAAAAGAGAATCTGCTGGAACATATCGTCCCATGATAAATTCGAAGTTCAATTCATTTCCTCCAATAAACAAACCGTCTTTGCAGCGATACCTTCCCCTCTGCCCTCAAAACCAAGTTCTTCAGTCGTTGTTGCCTTGATACTTATTCTGTCAATCGGGGTAAAACATTCCCGGCAGATATTTTGAGCCATCTTAGGCAAATATTCTTTTAACTTTGGCCTTTGAGCGATCAAAACGGAATCGGTATTAACGATTTTATATCCCCTGTTAAAAATGAGTTCATACACCCTGCTCAACAGAATGATACTGCTGATATCTTTATATTCTTTATCATCATCCGGGAAATGCTGTCCAATATCGCCGAGATTAAGAGCACCGAGTAAAGCATCCATTAAAGAATGAATCAGTACATCTGCATCAGAGTGACCTGATAGTCCCTTTTCAAATGGAATATGGACACCACCCAGAACTAATTTCCTTCCCTCTGACAATTTATGGACATCGTAGCCGATTCCGATTCTCATCTTTTGATCTTAACAGGCATGATGATGTGTAAAAAACCGGCAAGATCCTGATCGTTGATTTGAAGCGCGTTGTCCTCATCAACAAAATTGAGTTCCACTTCTTCACTTTGGAAATGCTGGAGTCCCTCAATCAGATATGATGGATCAAATGCTACAAGCATATTCTGTCCTTCTTTTTTGACATTGAACGGTATTTCTCCATCACCTCTGTCCTGTGAGCGTGCGGAAACCAGCAACTGTTCATCCGAGATGTCAAGCCTAACGGTATCTCCCTGTGATTTGGCGATAATCTTAATCAATTTAAGAGCTTTTAGCAGTTCCGTTCTGTTGATGATGACTTTTGTCTGAAAACTACTGGGGATAACAGCCTTATAGTTTGGGAAATTGACATCCATCAACCTGGCGACAAATGTGATATTTTTTATTTTAGTGAAAACCCTTTTTCCATCAAATTTTACTTTAAATGCTTCCTGATCGGATTCTTTTAGGAGTGACTGAATTTCCTTCATCGCTTTTAAAGACAGGAAGAACGTCAAAGCGTTTGAATCGCCTTCGTATATCATTTCTTCAGTTACAGCCATTCTATAGCTGTCAGCTGAAACCAGTCTGAGATATTTGCCGGAAAATTCCCAAAGGATACCGTTTAAGTTTCTGATCATTTCATCGGTAGTTGCGCAAAAAATGACGTTTTCCATCATTCTCAAAACTATTTCACGGGGGACTGAGAGATCTTCTCCAATTTCTTCGAAATCCAATTCCGGATAATCTTCAGAATTCATGACAGGGATTTTGATTTCACCTGCACCGGTATGCGCAATTGCTTTATTGGATTCGAGATTAAAAGTCACTTCATCGTTCAAGAGGTTTTTTGAGATGTCATCAAGTGTTTTGGCATCCAGAACGTATGAACCGGTTCCCTCAACTTCCATGGTGTCCACTTTTATTTTGATTGAAGATTCCATATCTGTTGCATTAAAGAATATCTCACCATCATTTTCGAATATCTTGATTCCCGATAAAATGGGCTTAATGTTCTTTTTTGGTATAACATTTACTATCTTTGAAGCGGCATTTACAAGTTCTGATTTCTTCATTGTAAATTTCAAAAAATCACCCCTGGATTTCGTTTGATTTTATATACTTAAGAATATTTCGGAAGTCATTTCCAAAATATCTGTCACTATTATACTCCTCCTGAATAGTGGCTATCTTTTCTATGATGTTTTCAAGTTTTTTACCCGATTTCAATGGACGTAAACATTCAATTCCCCTGTAAGCAAGCATAATTTCAATAGCGATTACTTTTTCTGCATTTGACATGATTGAATAAGCTTTTCTGACAGAAACTGATCCCATTGAAACATGATCCTCCTGGAAAGCTGATGTGGGGATACTGTCAACGGATCCCGGATGTGAAAGTGCCTTATTCTCAGAGGTCAATGAAGCAGCAGTGTACTGCCAGATCATAAATCCGGAATTGATTCCCTCTTCTCCTCTGGCAAGAAACGGCGGAAGGGATGAAACCAACGGGTTAACAAGTCTGTCGATTCTTCGTTCAGTCATACTTGTCAGTTCGGTCAGCGCAATAGCGGTAAAATCAGCTACAAGAGCAATTGGTTCACCGTGAAAATTTCCACCGGAAATTGCTTCATTTTCAAAGATAATCGGATTATCTGTCACAGAATTGTATTCCCTTTCAAGTGTCTGTTTTGCGTAATCCAATGTATCTCTTACAGCACCGTATACTTGCGGCATTGCCCTTAATGAATAAGCGTCTTGTACTTTTCCGCAATTTTTATGAGATTCTGTTATTTCGCTTTCCTCTAAATAACTCAGGAGTTTACGCGCAACATATTGTTGTCCAGGATGAGGGCGTAATTCATGAATCCTGATATCAAAAGGGGATGTGGAGGCCCGAAGTGCATCAACACTCATTGAAGCGGAAACCATCGTCCATTCAAACAGACGGTAAGCCCGAAGTAAAACATTCGTCAGTACGGAACACATCATCTGAGTGCCGTTCAAAAGGGCGAGACCTTCTTTTTGAACAGGAACAAGTGGCTCAATTCCTTCGGTTTTCATCACATCAGACGCTTCGATCAGTTTACCTTTATAATAAACTTTTCCTTCACCCAGCATTGCCATGGCGACATGAGAAAGCGGAGCGAGGTCTCCACTGGCGCCGACGGAGCCCTGAGCGGGAACATATGGTGTGATTCCCTTGTTAAGAAAGGCAATTAAAATTTGCAAAGTCTGATACCTGATCCCCGAATATCCCTTGATTAAAGAATTTATTCTCAACAGCATCATCGTTCTGACGATTTCTATTTCAAGCGGTTCGCCAACACCCGCTGCGTGAGACAGGATAATATTTCTCTGCAGATCATGAGACTTGGAGGATTCTATTCTGACACTTGCCAGCGCTCCGAATCCGGTTGTTACACCATAAACTACTTCTGAGTTATCAACGAATGTTTGTACTCTTCTGGCACTTTCTTCAATGCCTGGTATGCATTTTTCATCAATTTCAACCTGCTCAAATTTGTAGGCAATACGTTCGACTTTTGATAAATCCAAATTTGTACCATCGATTTTAATCATTTTCTTCCCCCTGCAAGATTTCCTCTTTTTCTAATTCAAGATTTTCCATGTGTTCAAGGATATTCAGCAACTCTTCTTCAATCTCATTCTGTCTATTTCCCAATTCATGAAGCTTCTGATAATCGTTTGCATAAAGTGGGCTGTTAAGCGTTTTGATGGTTGCTTTCTTTTCCTCTTCCAATTCATGGTATTTCTTTTCCGTAACAATGATTTGATTTTCTATCTTTTTTATCTTGTTTTTTAATGCCTTCTGTTGTTCATATGTTAATTTCTTCTTTTTATTTTTACTGCTTTTATTGTTGAAAGCAGATTCTGATTTTATGCTTTCGACGTAATCGGAAACTGATTTGACCTCCTTGATTCTATCCGGCATCAAGACGATAATTTTATCCGAAACGTAATTGAGAAGTCTTCGATCATGCGTGACCATCAGAATAGCTCCCTCGTATTCCATCAATACTTCCTGTAATCTTTCAATCGACAGAATATCCAGATGATTTGTCGGTTCGTCGAGGATCAGTAGATTGGGTTTTTTCAGAAGGAGTTTTGCAAGTGTCAGTTTCAGTTTCTCTCCTCCGCTTAGTATGGAAATCTTTTTGTTGACGTCATCTCCGGTAAACCCGAAACGTCCGGCATATCCCCTTATTTCTCTGTCGTACTGCATAAACAGAATTTCATTCAATTCTTCGAAAATAGTATTTTCTTCGTTCAAATTGGATAAATCCTGTGAAAGATAAGCGAAACTGACTTTGTCGCCAAATTCATAAAAACCATCACTGGGGATCTGTTCTCCTGCAAATGTTTTGAGCATTGTGGATTTTCCAACACCGTTTTTACCCAGTAGAACGACCTTTTCTCCGCGATGTATTTCGAAAGAAGCGTTTTTAAAAATAGTCTTCCCTTCTATGACACGTGAAAGATTCTCACATCTTAAAACGATGTAATTTGATCTGTCCGGTTTGGGGATATCACCTATATGCGTGTGTTCATCTTGGAGCATTTCAACACTGTTCAGTTTTTCCTCTGCCCTTTCCAGCATCTTTTCATGTGAATGCATCTGACTGATAGCTTTCTTGCTGCCCATTTTAACCCAGGTTTCAAATTGTCTGACCAGTTTTTTTTGTTTTTCAACTTCCTGTTCGAGTTTTTTGATTTCACGCTCTTTTGATTCGATTATTCTGGCACGCTGCATCTGATAATCCTCATATTTCATTCTGAAATTCCAGATTTTTCCGCCGTTTATCTCAAAGACCTGATTGATGACACCGTTCAACAGCTCCCTGTCATGTGTAACCATAAGGATTGTCCCCTTGTAGGCTTTAAGAAAATCTTCAAGCCAGTATACGGAAGCGATATCGAGATGGTTTGTAGGCTCGTCAAGGATGAGCAAGTCATAATCTCTCATGAATAATTTTGCCAGCGAAACTCTCGTTAGTTCTCCCCCGCTAAAGGTTTTTAAAGGTCTTTCCCAATCACTTTCCTCAAAACCGACTCCTTTGAGAATCGAACGTATTTTCTTCTCAAATGCAAGGTGTTCATGTTCTATTTCTACTTCATTTTTTATGTGATCAATCACATCCTGAAAGGTTTTTTCGAGTTCTTTCCATAAGGTGATATCAGGCTCTTCAACCCTGAATTGTTTTTGGTATCCGACTCTGATCTTTTTTTTCTTAATGACTGATCCCAAGGTCGGTGCTATTTCACCCGTCAGTATTTTAAGCAGTGTTGTCTTTCCCGAGCCGTTTTGACCTATAAGAGCTATCTTATCTCTTTCTTCTATCTGTATATTGCATTCGGAAATAAGCATCGTATCCGCAAAGCCGAATGATAAATTATCTGTTCTAAGTAACATGAAAAACACTCACTTTCTGTATATGGATAAGAAATTCAGATAAGGTGCATCTGAATAAAACAACCTATTATAACAAATATGGAGAGATATGCCTACCCGGAGGAGTTGTCTCGGATTGTCCGCGTTTATTCTAAAAAATCCATAAATCATTTGTTTTTTCAACACATGAATAGCGAATAATCGTGTTATAATACACTGATGGGAGTGATTATTTGAAAATTTACGGAAGAAATGTCATAAAAGAACTGTTGTTAAGTGATAACACGAAACTGATTAAGAATATTTACATATCAAAAGAAGCGCATGGAACTATCAATCAGATAAAAGAGGATATCAGTGCAAAAGGATTGAATTTTTCGGAGATACCGGGAAAGACGATGGATAATGTGCTTGGAATGAACGTTCGGCATCAGGGGATCTATGCGGATATCAATGAATTCGAATATTATCCCGAAGAAAAGTATGCTGCTGAAGTTCAAGCAAAATCAGAAGGATTTCTAATTGTCCTGGATCAGGTTAACGATCCGCAGAATTTTGGAGCCATCATTCGAACGGCTTATGGCGCCGGGGCTGATGCCGTTGTCATCACGAAAGACAATTCAGTTCAGGTTAACCCCACAGTCATAAAGGTGTCTACAGGCTTAGCATTTAATATTCCGATCATAAAAACTGTCAACCTTTCAAGATTTCTTGACACGATCAAAGATTCCGGTTTTTGGGTTTATTCAGCGGATATGGATGGTGAATCTTATGAAACGGTAGAATGGGATGTCAAGACGGCTCTTGTTTTCGGGAATGAAGGGAAAGGGATCAGAAGGCTCGTTAAGGAAAAATGTGACCATATTGTGAAGATTCCCATGAAGCGAGAGATGGATTCTTTAAATCTTTCTGTTTCCGTCGGAATTTTGTCATTTGCCGTTGCAGCGAAAAGGAGTTAATGTTTGTCAATAAAGAAATTACCGCAGGAAATATATATGAAGATTGCTGCCGGAGAAGTTGTAACGTCATCCGCTTCGGTTGTCAAAGAGCTGATAGAAAATTCTATTGATGCGCATGCTACTTCAATCAGAGTTGAGATAAAGAATGGCGGAAGAGATTCTATCATCATCAGTGATAATGGAAAAGGTATACCATCCGGGGAGTTAAAGCTTGCCGTTGAGCCTCATGCCACAAGTAAAATTGGTCAATGGGATGATATTCTGAACCTTTCTACTTATGGTTTCAGGGGCGAAGCACTTGCATCTGTCGCATCTGTTTCAGAGATGTATCTTTCTTCAAAAACAGATGATGAGGATGTGGGGAGAAAGATTTATTTCAGGGGATCGGTTCCCGTAGAGGAATCGACTTCTGTCATGAACAGAGGCACTGAAATTGAAATAAGAAATCTCTTTTTTAATGTTCCGGCTAGAAGAAAATTTTTGAAATCTCCTCAAACCGAGTCGAGATATGTACTTGATACGATCGAAAAATTTATCCTTTCAAACCCTGAAGTTGCATTTCAGTTTATTCGGGATGGAAAGGTAATTTATGATATTAAGCCTGAATCCGTTGAGAAAAGGATCAGTCGTATTTTAAAAGTTAAAGATTCCGGGAATTTGATCAAGGTCGATTATACCGATAGCGGCTTTACGGTATATGGGGCGGTCACTTCTCCCCAGGTTAACCGACCGAATCTTACGGGTGTTACTTTGTTTGTGAATATGCGTTATGTAAAAGATTCAGTTGTTTATGGAGCGATAAAAGGTTTTTTTGCCCCTTTGATGAGTAAAGGGCGTTATCCGCTCGCTGTTTTGTTTATAACCGTTCCTACCGATACGGTTGATATCAACGTTCATCCGCAGAAGCTTGAGATTAAGTATTCCGATGGCGGTGCTGTTTTCAGAGTTGTCAAGAAAGCTTTAAATAATGCCTTTAACAACTATGCACTTGCCATCAATGTTGGACAATTGAATACAAAAGAAGATACTGATTACGTAAATGAAAAGCCTGCTGAACAGATGGGATTTAAACAGAATAGAGAGACCGTTGCATCTGACTGCGATTCATCAGTATTTACAAGGGAAGCAATATACGATGAACGGGCAAAAGATTTCAGTTTACCGATAAAAAAAGAAAAGGGGTTTGTTTCGAAAGAGCACAAACGGATGGATACATCTGAAATTATTGACAGTCTCAAAAGAGAATCAGTTGTTGAAAATTCGGATGATCGTCCTGGTTCTCATATTCATTCGAATAAAAAAGAGAGAATATTTTCCGATAGAAGAATTCTTGGAATTGTAGATAGAAGATATATTGTGGTTGAAGAAATGGATGGATTAACGCTGATAGATTTTCATGCGGCACATGAACGTGTTTTATTTGAGAAGATCAAGAAAAAAGAGAAAAAATTATTTATACAGAAATTGCTCAATCCAATAGTTATAGAAACAGATAAGGCTGCAATCGAGATACTGAGACATAAAAAACAGAAGTTTGAAGAACTGGGTTTTGATTATCATATAATAGAGGATGAAAGTCTTGAAATTACAGGCATCCCCAATCTGATAGATAAAAAGCAAGTCGAAGAAGTTTTTACAGAGATAATTGATGAACTCAGATTACTGGAACTAGAAAAGGAATCTAAAGTCCTTGATCATGTTTATGCAACGATTGCTTGTCATAATGCTTTCAGAACAGGAGATTTTGTGAATGAATCTGAAGCTGAGGAGCTGATCAGACAGATGGATGAATATGAAGTCTTTTCATGTCCTCACGGAAGGCCTGTTAGATTCAGTCTTTCCTTTTCGAAACTGGATTCTTTTTTCAAGAGAAGTTGAACGGTTATCAAAAACAGAGTGGGTGAAAGATGAAAAAGGTAAAAGTAGGGAAACTGCTGATGGATAAAAATAATAATACTCCGGTTGTTGAGTTGGAAGTGGAAGGTGTCAACAAGAAAGTCTATATATGGATCGGAGCATGTGAAGCTTGGGCGCTTGCCATGTCGATGGAAGGCTTTTCTCTCGAAAGACCCATGACACATGATTTGATGATCAGCAGCATCGAAGCTTTGCAGGGTAAAGTTGAACATGTTGTAATTCATTCGATAAAGGACGGTACTTTCCTTTCAAATCTTGTGATTAGAAAATATACACGGGATCTATCGAAAGAAGGGGAGTATCAGGAGCATTTTATTGAGATTGATTCAAGACCATCTGACTGTATCGTTATTGCGAATAAATTAAAGGTCCCCATTTATGTAACGAGTGAAATTTTACTTGAAGCGGGGATTAGTGATTCAGTAAGTTTTGACAGAAAAAAACAGGAAGATGCGGAAAAGCAGGAATTTAATTCATTTCTGGATAATTTGAAAATTGATGATTTTAAGAGATACATGGATAAAAATAGTGAAGATAAAGATGATCAGGAAGAAGAATAAATGGATTATCTCAAAATGGAGAGGGTAATTGAAAAAGGTTATTGATATTACACAGAACAACTTTGATCTTTTAAAATACGATATGAACGATTGGCAGGATATTGTGAAAGAATTGGTGTACAATAATTCACCGACAATATACAGGAAGTACCTTGGTATTTATGGCCTTCACCTTGAAGATTTAAAATTGTTTTACGGTAAACTTGAAAGGCCGGAGTTTGATAAACTCAACCTCTTTTGGCAGGGAAATTCCGAGAGATTTAAAAGGACTCTTTTTGAAATTGCTGGGGGCATCTACAGGAAGAGGATGACGGATTTTGGTATCTTTTTATTTGTGGGATTGAAAAAGGAAATGATTTCTTTTTTCAGAACAAAAAAGGGACTTGTTATGCTTATCGATATTTGGTATCTAATGGGGGGAGACGATGAGGAAAAACCTGGAGAGATTCTTGAGGTGGATGAAATTACAGCATTATTCACCCACAACTATAACAGAATATAAGCGTGAAATAAGTGTATTTATCGAATATCTTGAGAAGGAAGAACTTGAACTGGAAGATCTTCAATTGATAGATATTGAGGATTTTGTTTTCAGTCATGAAGTTGGAGAAAGGGCAAAAAACAGGACACTTTCTACTATAAAATCTTTTTTTAATTATCTCTGTTCCAGAGGGATTCTTGCAAAAAATCCTGCAAAAGATGTAAAATTAATCAAGATAAAACGAAAAAATCCGGTTTTTTTACAGGAAGATGAGTATCTGCTCCTGATTCAAACCATAACCGAACAGGCGAAGGGCTTTATAGGCTTAAGAGACAAGATGATCGTTTCGCTGTTTCTTGCTACCGGAATGCGTGTGAGTGAGATTGCCGGTATGACGTTTGGGTGTGAGAAAAAAGGAAGAGATGGCAGATATGTACTTGAAGTTATGCGAAAAGGACAGGAAATGGATTTTGTTTACATGAACACATCCGTATCGGAGTTGTTTGACGTGTATCTGCATGAACGCAGAAAGCTGGATACGGGAAATGAAGCCATATTTCTAACAAAGCGGAATAATCCGATCGACAGAACAGCCATATACAGAATGGTAAAAAAGTATTTTGAAATGACGGGGATTGATAAAAAGAAGATGGGACCGCATGTTTTAAGACACACGTTTGCAACCACATTGATGAGTAAAGATGTGTCCCTGTACAAGATAAAGGAACTTATGAACCACAAAAACATTTCCACTACGGAAAATTATCTGCACGTAATGGAAGGTGATTTGAAAGATGTGGTCGAGAAGATAGAATTATAGAAAGGATTCGTTATGGAGAATTATTCACAAACTAAACTTGAATTTGGAAAAGTTCTGGAACTGTTAAGCGATTGTGCCTTTTCAAATTTTGGGAGGACAGAAGTTTTAAATCTGGAACCGGTTGAGAATCCAAGGGAAGAACTTAAAAATACACGGGAAATGATTCATCTGATGTATCAGGAAGGAGAACCCCCTGTTGGTGGGATCTTTGATATCAGAAAAGAAATTGATGTTGCAAGAGCGGGAGATATACTCGAACCGCTTGAATTGCTGAAGGTTAAAAACACGGTGTTGGGAATGCAGAATCTTAAAGAGTGGTTTTCAAAGCTGGAAGAAGATTACGCTTATCTCAATGCAGTCATCTACGAAATGGTTGAGCTTCCAACTTTTGTTAAAAAGGTTGAGCATGCTGTTAACGATATGGGAGAAATTAAAGACTCTGCTTCAGACAAATTGAGACAGATCAGGGTTGAAAAAAGAAGAATAATGAATACGCTGAAGCATAAACTTGATTCTTATGTGACCTCGAAATTTGCTTCAAATCTGCAACAGGCAAGTTACTTTATCCGAGACGGCAGATATGTCCTGCCAATTAAAAGTACAAGTCGTTCGAATATCAAGGGAATCGTGCATTCGACTTCATCGTCCGGTGGAACCTATTATATGGAACCGGAGGCATTGGTTGAGATGAACGATAAATCCAGAGAGATTCAGGATAGGGAAACCGAGGAAATCAACAGAATTCTCAGAGAATTGTCCATGTATGTTTTAAATAATATCAAACAATTTGACAGAAGCACTTCGGCACTGGTCAAATTCGATATGCTCTGGGCGAAAGCAAAATTTGCTTTTAAATATGATGGTGTCGTTCCTGAATTAAGCGATGATTCAGATTTTAACCTGTTAAATGTCAGGCATCCGCTGCTTGGCGAAAAATGTGTTCCCATAACAGTTGCGATCGGATTACAGAAACAGGGGATCGTCATTACAGGTCCAAATACAGGTGGGAAAACGGTTACCCTGAAGACAATTGGTCTTGCCCATCTGATGGGGCTTTGTGGATTGCCCATACTGGCTTCAAGGGGAAGTCGAATCGGATTTGTGCACCATATACTGGCAGATATCGGTGATGAACAGTCAATTGAGCAATCTTTAAGCACATTCTCAGGGCATTTGAGAAATATTACCGAGATTGTAAACAAGGCTGATGAAAAGACACTCGTTCTTTTAGATGAACTTGGTGCCGGAACAGATCCCGTTGAAGGAGCGGCACTGGCTCTTGGTTTACTTGAAGTATTGCTTGAAAAAAAGGCTAAACTGATTGTCACATCCCATCTTACGCCGCTTAAAATTTACTGTTACGGAAACAAGCGACTCTTAAACGCTTCGGTCAGTTTTGATATAGAGACATTGTCTCCGACATATAAATTGAGAGTTGGGCTTGCCGGAAGTTCCAATGCATTTGAGATTGCAAAAAGACTTGGTGTTCCATCTGAAGTTCTTGAAAGTGCCGACAAATTTAAGAGTCAGGAATATGCAAATGTTGATGAGGTCCTGAATGCCCTTCATGATGATAAGGAAAAACTTGAAGAGGAAAAACTAAGGGCTCAGGAAATCAGAAAAGAACTTGAAAACAAAGAAGAAAAGATGCAGGAGAGTCTCGAGAAGATTAGAAAAAAGAAGATAGAAGGCTTTATGGATGACATAGACGAACTTGAGGCGTATATTGCCAATCTTAAAAAAGAAGCGGAACAGACAGTTAATAAGTTGAAATCAAGCAAGTCTGCTTCGTTAAAAGCTGTAAAAGAAACGAACAAGAATCTTGAAAAAATGAAAAACAGGAAATTGAAAGAATTCAAAGAAAAACTGAAAACTGCGAGCACTTCCGTTGGGATCAGTGATCCTGATTCGATTAAACCTGGGGATTGGGTCAAGATTAAAGGAACAGCTGTTGCATTGGAAGTTATTGAAAGAAAAGCCGGAAAGCTAATCGTGCAAAATGGGATTCTTAAAGTTGAAGTAGATCCCGGTAATCTGGTGATGGCTGGGGAGTCAGAGATTCCGGAGAAGGAAAAGGAACAGAAATTTGTCTTTTATAATATGGGGAGTCAAACTGCTGCTTACAATTCTCACAGACTCGATATAAGGGGAAATAATGTTGAAGATGGTGTTGACAAGGTCAAATTATTTCTTGAAAGTCTTATCCTTCATAACAGGAAGACGGGATATATCGTACATGGGAAAGGAACGGGCAAATTGGCTGAAGGCATATGGGATTATTTAAATTCAAACGGAAGAGTTTCATCTTTCCGAATTGGAAAACCAAAGGAAGGGGGAACCGGCGTTACCGTTATTGAACTGTATTAAATTAAGGGGGGACTATTATGTCTGAAATGATTATTAGTGGTGGAAATGAACTTCGGGGAAAAGTTCAGATCAGTGGCTCAAAAAATGCCGTCTTGCCAATACTGGCAGCGAGTCTGTTAACAAATGACAGGATTGTGATTAAGCGTGTACCGGATCTTGAAGATGTTAGAACAATGCTCGAAATATTACGTTCACTGGATATAGAAGCTGTTTTTGAAGATGGTGTTATCGAGATAGAAGCGCATGAAAGCTGTAAAAATGTTGTACCTTATCATCTGATCCGAAAGATGAGAGCTTCATTTAACATTCTTGGACCGCTTAGCGTTATAAACGATTCCGCACAGGTACCGCTTCCCGGTGGCTGTTCGATTGGCCCCCGACCTGTAGATCTTCATCTAATGGGTCTGAAGAAACTGGGGTTTGATAATCATATTGAATATGGTGTCGTTTTTACTGAAAAAGTGCGGGAGATAAAAGAAGCGGTTATAGATTTACCTTTTCCATCCGTAGGTGCGACAGAGCAGATATTATCGACAGCGGTAAAACTTGAAGGCACACAAACGGTTTTAAACAATGCTGCGAAAGAGCCTGAGATTTCCCAGCTTGTTGATTTTTTAATCGGGATGGGCGCAAAGATTGAAGGTAAAGGAACTTCAACATTGACGGTAACCGGTGTGAAAGCGTTACACGGAATTGAATTTGAAGTGATATACGACAGAATGGAGGCGGGGACATATTTACTGGCCGGATTGATGTCAGGTGGAGAAATTGAAGTGGAAGGGTATGTGGAACAGGATAATATCGCTTTAACAGAGATACTTCGAAAGATCAACGCACCGTTTAAGATTGAAAATGACAAGGTTTTTACCTATCGCTCGCTTGCATCCATGAATGGAACTTTTGTCAAAGCAGATGTTTTTCCTTATTTCCCGACGGATATGCAACCACAGATGACGGCATTATTGACACTTTGTCAGGGTCAATCCGTTGTACAGGATACGGTGTTTCCGGAAAGGAACTCGCATGCTGAAGAGTTGAGAAGATTTGGTGCGAGAATTTTTGTAAGAAATCAGAGTATAATGATAAATGGTGTTGATGAACTGGAGGGGGCTCCGGTGATGGCAACGGATTTAAGATGTGCTGCCGCCCTTATCCTTGCAGGATTGACGGCGAATGGAGATACCCTGATCCAGGAAGTCGATCATATTTTTAGAGGATATGATAGAATAATTGACAAGCTCAGGGGACTTGGGGCTGTCGTAGATATAAAATAAATGATTAAATAAAACGAATTTGGAGGTTAGAAATGGCAAAGTTTAAGGCTTTGGAAGATTTTGCTGCGGAAGGAAAAGGTCCGGAAGATATACCGAATGAATTACCTTTAATTCCGATGAGAACGAACATGCTGATATATCCGGGAGCGGTAATGCCCTTCTATATTGGCAGAGAAAAATCGTTAAATGCGCTGGAAGACTCTATTGAAGAAAAAGGAAGGTTTTTATTCCTGGTTTCTCAAAAGGAGATACAGGTAGATGAACCTGAAATAGATGATCTGTATGAATATGGTGTCGTTGCAAGGATCATGCAGTTGATGAAATTACCGGATAATTCCTTTAAGGTATTAGCTGAAGGGGTTTCAAGAGCCAGAAGGTTTGATACGGTGATAGATGAAGATACATTGAAGACAAAAATCGAGATCCTTGAACCAAAATACAGAAACACAAAATCTCTTGAGGTTCTTGTCAGAAGGGTAAAGGAAGAAGGAAAAAAGTATTTTAATCTGACAAGAAGAATCCCAAACGAAGCACTTCAGGCATTTGACAATACTGAAGATTCAGATAAATTTGCGGATCTCGTTGCTTCTATGCTACCGATCAAGCTTGAAGAAAAACAGATGCTGCTTGAAATTGTACATCCCAAACAAAGGCTTGAATTCCTTCTTGAGATATTGATTAGAGAAAACGAATTGCTGAAGATCGAAGAGGATCTTGAAAGAAAAGTCAAAGGAAAGATTGAACAGAATCAAAAAGAATATTATTTACGCGAAAAGATGAAAACGATTAAAGAGGAACTTGATGGTTCCGGAGATCCGGAAATTGTAGAATACAAAGAAAGAATTGATGAGGCCAATCTTCCGGAAAAAGTCGAGGAAAAGGCCTTGCAGCAACTGGAAAGACTCGAAAAATCCCCAGCGTTTTCAGCAGAATCAACTGTGATCAGAACGTATCTTGACTGGCTTCTGGAATTACCATGGTACAAGGAATCCGAAGATAAAATAGATATTAAAGAGGCGAGAAAAGTTCTGGATGAGGATCATTACGGACTTGATGAAGTGAAACAAAGAATCCTTGAATATCTTGCAGCCCGTTCTTTCTCAAAAGGACTGAAAGCACCTATCCTCTGTCTTGTTGGCCCTCCCGGCGTTGGAAAAACATCCCTTGGGAAATCACTTGCACGCGCTATGAACAGGAAATTTGTCAGAATGTCCCTCGGCGGGATGAGAGATGAAGCGGAGATTCGTGGGCATAGAAGGACTTATGTTGGAGCCCTTCCCGGAAGAATTATTCAACTCATCAGAGACTCCGGTGTGAAAAATCCGTTGATCCTGTTGGATGAAATTGATAAACTGGGTCAGAGTTTTCAGGGTGATCCGGGAGCGGCTTTACTTGAAGTCCTTGATCCTGAGCAAAATAAGACTTTTATTGATCATTATCTGGAAACGGAGTTTGACCTGTCGAAGGTAATCTTTATAACGACAGCCAATGTTTTATACACGATTCCGCCGGCTTTAATCGATAGGATGGAAGTGATTGAGATACCCGGGTATACGAAAGTGGAAAAGGAGAAAATTGCTTCAAATTATATTCTCCCGGAAATCCTTGAAGAACATAATATGTCAGATAAGGTTACTGTGACCCCCTACGCCATCAACGAGATTATTGATGGCTACACGAGAGAGGCAGGCGTACGAAACCTGCAAAGAGAGCTTGCATCAATCGTGAGAAAGACAGCTCTCAAACTCCTGGAAGAATCGTTGGATAAAATGAAGATCAGAAAAAAAGACGTAGAACAACTTCTTGGACCGGCAAAATATCTTGAAGATGAGCGCTTAAAAAAACCGGAGATTGGTATTACAACAGGCCTTGCATGGACATCTGTCGGGGGTACGGTTCTTCAAGTAGAAGCACTTTTCCAACCGGGAAAGGGGAATATTAAGCTAACCGGACAACTTGGGGATGTCATGAAAGAATCTTCTCAGATCGCCCTTTCACTTGCCAAGGTTAAGTGTAAAGAGAGTTGTGAAGAGGATTTCTTTGAGAAGAATGACCTCCATTTGCATTTTCCGGAAGGAGCCGTCCCAAAAGACGGACCTTCAGCCGGAGTCACGATTATCACTTCCCTGGTTTCCTGCTTGAAGAATATACCGGTCAGAAACGATATTGCCATGACAGGTGAAATCAGTCTGAGGGGGAAAGTCTTCCCGATCGGTGGTGTCAGGGAAAAAGTGATGGCGGCTTACAGGATAGGAATAAATGAGGTTATATTACCGTTAGAAAACCAGAAGGATCTTTATAAAATACCGGATGAGATAAAAGAAAAGATGAAATATCACTTTGTCGATAATGTTGATCAGGTTTTGAAGATTGCACTTGTAAAGGAGTAAACAGATGTATAATGTTAAACGGGCAGAATTGTCCAGAACGGCTTATCTCCCAAATCAGTTGATAAATGATTCCAGAAAAGGGATAGCATTTGTCGGTAGATCGAATGTAGGGAAATCTTCTTTGATGAATGTTTTGATCAATACAAAAATCGCAAAGGTCAGTTCAACTCCGGGAAAAACAAGATCTATTAACTATTTTCTTGTAAATGATAAAGATTATTTTATTGATCTTCCCGGCTATGGTTATGCGAGACGTTCTGAGTCTGAATTACGTAAATGGGAAAAATTGATGACAGAATTTTTTTCTGATGATGAAAAGCTTTCCATGCTCTTCATGCTGATTGATTCAAGACATTCTCTCATAAAAGCGGATTTTGTTTTTCTTGAGTGGATTATTCAATTTCAGATCCCTATAGCCATTATTTTAACAAAAACGGATAAATTATCTACCCAGAAAATACAGATTGCGATTAAAGAAACGCGTGAAAAAATTCAACCGTTTGGTGATTTTGAAATCTTTCCGTTTTCCAGTACAAAGAGGAAGGGCATAAAAGAATTAATGAACTTTATAGGAGCTGTTCTTAAGTGAAAAGATTCAGGTTTCGACTTGAAAGAGTGCTGCAAATATTTCATAAAAGACGTGATCAACAGAAGATGGCCGTACATCAGGCTCAAAGAAATTATGATATGAAACAGCAGATGATTGACGATTTCAAATATCATATCGTAGAACAGGAAACGCGATTTTATACATTAATGAATTCCGGTCAAGTTTCCGCTGTGGATTGTGTGTCTTGGGAAAATTATATTGATGCAGAATATGGCATGCTTGATCGTTATAAAAAGGATCTGATTGAATTACAACGTATTCTGGATACGGAAAAAAGAAAGTATCTGGCGATAGATAAAGAATGTAAAACACTTGAAAAATTAAAAGATAAGAAGAAAGGCGAATTTTATTTTGAACAGAATCTGACTGTTCAAAAGGAAATGGATGAGATTGCCACACAAAGAACGATAAAAAAACTAAAAACAGAAGGGGGTTTTTAAATTGGCATTTAAAAACTGGGAACAGGTGTTTTGTGTTGAACATCCATTGATTCAACATAAATTGACAATTATGAGAGATTCCAATACGGGACCGAAAGAATTCAGAGAGTTGCTCAGAGAGCTTACATTACTCCTTGCTTATGAGGCAACAGCCAACCTTAAAACAAATGAAGTGGAAGTTCAGACACCGATTGGGTTGACAAAAGGAAAACGAATTAACGATAAAGATGTTGTTATCGTTCCTATATTAAGAGCCGGTCTTGGAATGTTCGATGCTGTTTTAACACTTATGCCAAACGCTTCTGTAGGATATATTGGACTTTACAGAGATCCGGATACGCATAAACCTATAGAGTATTATGCGAAGATGCCTGATCTTGAAGAGAAGGAACTTTTCCTGGTTGATCCGATGCTTGCAACAGGTCATTCAGCTGCCAAGAGTATCGATATACTCGTCAGAGACGGGACAAAAGAGGAAAATATCATCTTCCTTTCGCTGTTGTCGGCTCCGGAAGGTATTGATGAGCTTCTTAAGCAGCATCCGGGAATCAGAATTTATACAGCCGCAATAGACGAAAGACTTAACGAAAAAGATTACATCGTACCGGGTCTCGGAGATGCAGGAGACCGACTGTATCGAACAAGATAGATAAAAAGCCTCCATTTAAAGGAGGCTTTTTATTAATTTTGCTTAAAAATACTTCTAATATAGATTTTCTACAACTAAAAAAAGAAAAAGAATGATTTATCTTTCGTTACGTATGTTAATGAATAGTCGTGAAATAAATAAAAGAAACTGTTTCTAAAACGGGTAAAAAGGAAAGAACAAGCATTTGTCTTCTTTTACTTTCCTTGAACGATTTTTTGATGGCATATGACATATGAAACTCTTTTGTATAACTAACTCCTTGATAAATAAGAAACATTAATTTCATGTATTGAATTACTTCGAAAAATAATTTCTTTGAAGATCATTTTTATGATATAATTCCTGAAATACCATGAGTGTTACATAAAGACTACCAGATATTAATGGTACCATCATCTTATACGGAGGTGTAATAATGAAAAAGTGTTTTTTGTTTGTCGTTATGTTTTTCGTATTGATCGGAGTAATTTTTGCTCAGATTTCAGAAGAAGTTGCGGTTCCCTATATTCAATCTGAGGGAATTCTGGCTGAATGCAATACAGACTCACTCACATGGAAAGAATTTTCAGAAGCTCTTGAAAAGGCTTTTCCAGGAAAAAACGTGTCATTTGAAAGCTCAGATGAACCCGTTTTAAGAAAGGATTTTATTGTGGCACTTGTCGATTTTCTCGGTCTCAAGGATGAAACGACAAAATTTGCAGATGCTTACACATGGTCAAATGATGAAGCGGTGATTCCGGAAGAAGTAACAGGCTATTTTACACTTGCCTATCAGAGTAATCGGCAGTTACTGGATCACAGATACGGTTATCTTGCAGCTCCAATGGAACCTGTGACAAAATTGGAAGCGGCAAGGTCGATATATTCTGCCGTATTCCCACCTGAACAGGGGGGACAGGTTATTACTGCCGTGACGGCTGATCCTCCTGGATTCAACACGCTTTTTACATCAGCAGGTCTCACATGGACAATTTGTAATATTATTGGTGACGGCTACCTGGGAACAGAAGAAGATGGATTCTATATCCCCAGAATGATAAAAACAATCCCATCTGTTGAGAACGGATTAATTAAGTTGCTTGATAATGGTGGTATGTCGGTTACTTATAACCTTCGAAAAGGAATAAAATGGCATGACGGTGAAGAGGTAACGGCTCATGACGCCAAATTCCAGTGGGAAGTTATGACATCAGATGCACCGGTTAGTTCGAATTATTTTGAAAATCTTGTCAGCAAAGTTGATGTACATGATGATTACAGCTTTACCATTTATTTCGATCAGTTGATGGCTGACGCCAAATTTGGCTCCTCGGTTTATTCCTATTATTTTGGCTGGTTCCAACTTCCGGAGCATGCCTATAGAGATGGATTCGAGAAGGCAAAGGAAACAGGTCAATGGGAGGAATTTTCGACTTCAGTTACAAGAAACCCCATTATGTGCGGTCCTTACAAGTTCAAAGAATATAAAGAAGGTCAGTATGTCGTACTTGAAGCATTTGATGATTTTTATATGGGCAGACCGAATATCGACACGGTAGTTTTCAGAATCATTCCGGATGCCGATTCTGTGTTTGCTTCCACACTCAACGGTGAAATTGATGTCGGCAGATATACCCTTGATCTGAAACAGAGTTTACAGCTCAGGGATCAGAAATCAGATATCTATAATGTATTCCTTACACCCAATGTAGCTTATCAGTGTGTTGATCTTAATTTCAGAGATCCTGAAGATCCATCAAAACCCAATGAATTATTTGCTGACAAGAGAGTTCGACAGGCATTCCTTCTTGGGCTGAACAGAGATCAGATAAACATGATTGTCTATAAAAATGAAGCGGAAATCGTTGACACATGGATTACTGAATTGCATATGATGAGAGAGGCGTTAAAAGACCCAAGAGTCGTTCATTATCCATACGATCCTGCAAAGGCTAAGCAGCTCATGGAAGAAGCGGGATGGGAAATGAATCGACAGGGATATTATGAAAAAGATGGAAAGGTATTTGAGTTCGATCTTATTGGTGGTGCAGGCAGTACGACAACAGAATTGCTTTCACAGCTCATTCAGGGAATGCTGAAAGGTATCGGAATGAAAGTCAATATAGATCTCAAACCATCACTTGTCCTTTGGACAGAAGTTATGCCGTTGGGTAAATTTGATGCACTACTTACCGGTTGGGGGTATGGAATCAGTGACGAAGCATCAAATTACTGGGGGACATCCAGTATTCCTTCAGAAGCAAATGGTTTTGGGGGAACAAATTATACAGGATGGTCAAATGCCGAAAATGATAAAATTCTCGAGGCATTAACACAGACGCTTGAGGCTGATAAAAAGCTCGCACTCTATAAGGATCATTTTGCACTATGGACAGATGAACTTCCAACTATTCCATTGATGGCAGATCCGACACCACATTTTGCAAAGAAGTTTGTCAGAAGTTTTAGTTCTACATATGATGGTGGACTTGGATGGTCCATTCAGAATTGGTATATTCAGAAATAGATGAAAGTTCTATAAGAAACTTTAGAAAGTCATAGTTGTAGGGGCTGAATGCTTCAACCCGCAGAACAGAAATGTAAATAGTTGTTCTTTGCATTTGATTTCAAGCGGGTTGATGGTGTTCGGTCTCTACGAATATTTAGAATATTTATTGGGAGGCAAAATATGGATTTTCAGTATTTAATAAAGGACATTCCGGATTATAAAAAGTTTTATACGGTTGATGAACTGGATGAAAGGTCATTAGAGCTGGCGAAGAAATATCCGGATGTGGTTAAATGTTATAAAGCGGGGGAATCGAGAAAAGGACATCCGATTTATGTATTGAAAATAGGAGATGGCTCCAAAAACGGATTGATGTTTGGCTGTCCGCATCCGAATGAACCCATTGGAGCAATGATGCTTGATTATCTCTCTGAGAGGCTGGCAACTGATGAAGCGCTCAGAACCAGATTGGATTACACATGGTATTTTATAAAAGTGATAGATGTTGATGGGACAAAATTGAATGAGGGATGGTTTAATGACAGTACCTCAATCAGAAAATATGCTGAGGATTTTTATCGTCCTCCGGCACACGAGCAGATAGAATGGACATTCCCGATAGATTACAAGACACTTCATTTCGATTCGCCACTACCCGAGACAAAAGTATTAATGGAACTCATAGAAGAGAAAAAACCGGAATTTATGTTTTCACTGCATAATGCGGGATTCGGTGGAGTTTATTATTACATCACAGAAGATTCTCGGGATCTGTATCCGATATTTGAAAAATTACCCTCATTAGTCAACCTTCCGCTTTCCCTTGGGGAACCTGAAGCCCCCTATCTTGAAGCAATGGCACCTGCCGTTTACAAATTATCATCAATATCTCAGGAATACGATTATATTGAACAAAATAGTGAGGAAGATCCTGCAAATATAATAACTGCCGGGACCTGTTCAGATGAGTATGCCGATAAAATTGCGGGGACGTTTACATTGGTTTGTGAAATGCCGTATTACTATGATCCGCGGATAGAAGATTTATCCGATTCAGATATGACCAGGAAGGAAGCGAGATTGAAGAATGTTAAGCGTTCCATGGAAACCAATACAACGTTGAAAAATATCTTTGATGATATAGACAAAGATATCATAGCAAAGGATTCCCCGTTTTATTCCGCTGTTTCTCATAATCTCAAGATGATGCTGCCGTATTTAAAAGTCGAGGAAAATGAAATAAATACGAATAAAGAATTAGAGAGAACGGCAAAAGTATCAGAAGTTTTCGATAATCTTCTGGTTTCACAGTTTTATCAGGGGTTGATGCTCGGTATGTTCAGAAGGATGATAAACGAAAATATCGATTCAGGGTCTGAAAAAATAATTCAGGCAAAGAAAAAAGTTGATGGGATGTTTGATGATCATTTTAATTACCTGGAAGGTGAATTTAATTATAAAGCAATTCCAATAAAAGATCTCGTTACCGTTCAATTGCTTGCCGGATTAAATTCAGCTGATTATATTCAGAAAGGGAAAAAAATTTAAGAAAAGAAGAGGGTTATTATGAGGGGCTATTTTTTAAAGAGAACTCTTGAACTGATACCTATATTTTTTATCATATCATTTATTGTCTTTGCGTTGTTAAATGCAATGCCGGGTGATCCGCTTCTTCAAATGAGGATGGAGAACCCAAGGGCATTTGCTCAGGATCCTGAGAGACTCATTGAATTACGGGAATATTATCATCTTGATGATCCAATAGTTGTTAAATACTTTGACTGGCTGAAAAATATTCTGATTGGAGATCTCGGTTTTTCGAGTCAATACAAGGTTCCGGTATCCGAACTCCTCTTTTCAAGGATTCCAAATACCCTTTTATTGACGGTTACCGCATGGATTATCGGGTTGATTTTGGCATTACCCATAGGTATATACTCCGCTGTCAAGAAATATTCGGTATTTGATTATTCGACGACCATCTTTGCTTTTGTCGGAATTTCGCTTCCTTCATTCTGGTTTGCGTTAATGGCTATTATCCTGTTTGGTGTTGTCTTACAGTGGTTACCTATATCAGGCATAGAAACATATGGTTTACAAGGGTTTTGGACTGTTTTCCTGGATAAATTCAGACATTTGATTCTACCGGCACTTGTGTTGGGAATCGTTCAGGTAGCATTCTGGGTTAGATATATCAGGGCATCATTGCTTGAAGTATTGGATCAGGATTATATTCGAACGGCATATGCAAAAGGGGCTAGAGAATCCCGCGTTATCATGAAACATGCGCTTCGAAATGCGATGATTCCAATTATTACGATTATTGCATTGGATATTCCTTATTTTTTCGGGGGTGCATTGATTATAGAAACCGTTTTTGCCTGGCCGGGAATGGGACGCTTAATGTACCAGGCTGTTCTCGCAAGCGACTACAATCTTGCGATAAATTGTCTCATGTTTCTCGCGATAATAACACTGATTTCAAATCTTATAGCAGATGTTCTTTATGTTCTGGTCGATCCGAGAATCAAACTGGATGATGTTAAGAGAGGTGGCTGATATGTTTAAGAAAAAATATGATGAACTCGAAAATGAAGTTTCAGGTCTGCCTGTAGGATCTTATAATCAACTTGTTCTGAAGAAGTTTATGAAACATAAACTGGCGGTAATCGGAGCTGCTGTTATTTTCGCACTGATTCTGTTTACTTTTATTGGTCCTTTGTTTGTTGAAACCAATTATGATGAGATGGATTTCATGGCGATATTTGCACCACCGTTTTCTGAAAATCATATACTTGGAACGGACGAACTGGGACATGATGTGTTTGTCAGAATTATGTATGGGGGTAGAATTTCCTTGATTGTTGGGATCGTATCTTCTGTCGTTTCGACGATTATCGGGATGATTATCGGACTGGTATCCGGTTTTCTCGGGGGAATTTGGGATAAACTTCTGATGAGATTTGTAGATATCATGCTTTCGATCCCCATGTTTCCCATATTATTGATCCTGAGTCTCGCTTTTGGTTCCGGTGTGTTCAGTATCATACTTGTCTTGACCGTATTTGGATGGATGAGAGTGACGAGGCTCGTTCGGGGAATGACATTATCGCTAAGAGAATCGGAATACGTTATGGCTTCTCAAACGATGGGCCAGAGTAAGATTAAAATTATTCTGAAGCATATTCTGCCGAATGTTATTCCAATTGTTATCGTTACAACGACTTTAAATCTGTCCTATGCGATATTGTCTGAATCTTCCCTGAGTTATCTCGGGATGGGTATTCAACCGCCGATGCCTTCATGGGGAAATATGCTTCAAGGATCAATGACTTACATTCTCGGAACGGGATCGGGGCAAAATCCCTGGTGGTTGACCTTCTTCCCGGGGTTCTTTATCTTTATCACAGTTTTAAATGTTAATTTCCTTGGTGATGGGCTTAGAGATGCACTTGATCCAAAATTTGTGAGTGAGTCGTGATAGTATGGAAAATTCAAACAGTATATTAAAAATAAAGGATCTCTCCATCAGCTTTAAAACTGAATTTGGAATTGTGAATCCGGTAGACGGTGTTTCTTTTGAAGTCAAGAGAAACGAGATTTTGGGAATAGTTGGCGAATCCGGTTGCGGAAAGAGTATTACCGCTTATTCAATACTCAGATTGTTACCCAACAATTCAATTCTCGGTGAGGAAACGAGCATCGAATTTGAAGGTCAGAATATTCTGGGATACGGTAAAAAAGCGTTATCAGAAGTCAGAGGAGAAAATATCTCAATGATTTTTCAAGAACCGATGACATCGTTGAATCCGATCTATACAGTAGGATGGCAACTGGCTGAATCTTTCATTCTTCACAGGAAAATGAGCGAAGATGAGATACATAAAGAATCAATCGCTTTACTGGAGAAGGTCAGGATTCCGGAGCCTGAAAAAAGATTAAGGGAATATCCTCATCAATTATCCGGAGGGATGAGACAGCGTGTTATGATTGCCATGGCACTTGCCTGTCAGCCTAAACTGCTCATTGCCGATGAACCGACAACTGCTCTTGATGTAACAACGCAGGCACAGATACTGGAATTAATCAATAATCTTAAAAACAGTATTGATGCTTCTATCATTTTGATTACTCATGATTTGGGGGTTATCGCCGAGATGTGTGATCGGGTCATTGTCATGTATGCCGGTAATATAGTTGAGATTGGAGATGTCTTTGAGATCTTTGACAATCCGAGACATCCCTATACCCAAGGGCTTTTGAGTTCAATTCCAAATGTTGAAATAGAAAAAAAGGATCAGAAAAAATTATCGACCATCAAAGGATACGTTCCACACCCCGCCAATTTTCCAAAGGGATGCCGCTTCAATCCCAGGTGTCCGTTTGTCTTTGAAAGGTGTATTTCAAGCAATCCTGAATTATTTAGTATTGAATCAGTAAAACCTCATCAATCAAGATGCTGGCTTGAAAAAAAGGGGGAGATGTGAATGAAGCATGATGTTTTATGTGAAATAGAAAATCTCTCAAAATGGTTTAGTAAATCAACCGGCACCTTTCAAAAGAAGACATCTCATTTGAAAGCCGTAGATGATTGCACATTGGAGATTAAACGTGGTGAAACACTTGGACTTGTAGGAGAATCAGGGTGCGGAAAGACAACTTTTGGAAGAACGCTTGTTAGAATCTATAAGCCGACCGCCGGTCATTTTAAATATTATGAAAATGGTAGTCAAGAACCTGTTGATATTTTTGCTTTAAAAGGCCAACAGTTGAGAGAATATCGTCAGAAAATCCAGATGATCTATCAGGATCCGTACGGTTCATTGAATCCGCGGATGAATATAGAAAATATTATAACCGAAGGTCTCAGAATTCATGATATTGGTAAAACACGTGAAGAAAGAAGAAACATCATTGCAGAAGTGCTCGGAAAAGTCGGCCTCAGGCCTGAGTACATGAGACGATACCCTCATGAATTCTCTGGAGGTCAGCGACAGAGAGTTGGGATTGCCCGTTCATTGGTTGTGAATCCCGATTTTATTATCTGTGACGAACCGGTTTCAGCTCTCGATGTATCTGTTCAAGCGCAGGTTATCAATATTTTAGAAGGGTTAAAGGAAGATATGAATTTGACATATCTGTTTATCGCACATGACTTAAGTGTCGTAAAGCATATATCAGACAGGATAGCGGTTATGTATCTTGGAAAGATTATTGAACTGGCTGAAACGGAAAAATTATTCAAAAAAACATTACATCCATATACAAAAGGACTGCTGGATTCAATTCCCGTTCCCAATCCGCATATGCGAAAAAAAGGGAAACAACTCTTAACGGGAGATGTTCCTTCTCCCGTTGATCCCCCTGAAACATGCAGGTTCCTGAAACGATGTCCTCAGGCATTCGAGAAATGCTCAAAAGGGATACCGGCTCTTAGAGAAATTGAACCGGGTCATTTTACAGCATGTTTTTTGTATGACTGAGAAAAAAACATAAAATAAAAACAGGAAGTTTTTAAAAAGACTTCCTGTTTTTTATAAAGAAACCCTCATGGACATGCCCGTGAGCTTTCGTTTAAGGATTAAAATTCCCTCCCCCATAAAAACAAAACCAATCCGACTATTGATGCGGTATATATAGTATTGACAGCATCTTCGGTAGAATCGATATAAGCCATATTATTTTCTATGAATGAACAGGAGCTGAAGAATAACGCAACGATTAGAATTATAATAATTAAAAATAGTGCTTTCTTTTTTTTCATAAAATCACCCGTACCTGATATACTGAATTATAACATAATTCGTTTAAGGAGGTTTTTTTATGGATAAAAAGTTAAGATGGGGCGTTCTTGGAACGGCTAATATTGCAAAAAAAGCCGTTATTCCCGGAATAATTCATTCGAAGTCAGGGGTCTTATTTGCCATAGCGGGTAGAAAAAAAGAAAAGACAGATGAATTCTCGGAATTATTTAAACCTGAAAGGAGATATTATTCATATGAAGAACTGCTCAATGATAAAGACGTTGAAGCGGTTTATATTCCCCTTCCCAACGCTCTTCACCTTGAGTGGGTTCAGAAGGCGTTGGAATCCGGGAAACATGTGCTCTGTGAAAAGCCGATCGGTTTGAATGAATCAGAAGTTAAGAAAATGTTTGAGACCTCTGAGAGAGAGCGAAGAGTCTTGATTGAGGCATTTGCCTATATTCACAGCCCTTTGATAAAAGAAGTCAAGCAGGTTATTGAATCCGGTGAAGTTGGAGAGGTAAGAGCCATGACATCAACTTTTACTTTTGATCTGACTCAGAGGCCGAACGATATCAGATGGGTCAGAAATTTAGGCGGCGGTGCCATGTATGATCTGGGGTGTTATACACTACATTTATCAAGATTTCTTTCCGGTAAAAAGATTACTGATGTGAAGTCAACTTTGCTGAAGTGTGATTCGGATGTTGATATGTCCACTTCATATATTATTACTTTTGAAGATGGTATTCATGCCATTTCACATGTTTCCTTCAACGAGGCATTTTCTATGAAATTCGAAGTAATTGGAACAAAGGGTTCTCTGATAACACCCTATACATTCAACGGGAAGGGGAATCTTGTTTACAGAATTAGAAAGGGAAATGAACTGAAAGAGGTTATGGTTGAGTGTCCGGATAATTATATGCTTGAAATTGATCATTTTTCAGAGGTTGTCGACGGTGTGGAGACCGGTCTTTTATCAGCTGAAGATTCTATAGAAAATGCAACGATCATCAATAAGATATTGAAGAATTACTGATTTGATAAAGGCAGTTATTTAACTGCCTTTATCATCAATTAAATTTTTATCCCAAACTTCTCAAGGATCATACTCGTTATCCAATAGCCAAACATGGTAATCAATGCTGACAAGAACATTGACAGATATGTGTTTAATCCCAGCTTGCTGATGAAAATTGGCAAGGTCACAAAAAACAACAGTGATGGCAGGACAAACCAGAATATATTCATGGATAATTCTGCAACCTTTTCTTTATTATTTGTGTCAAAATAAAGCCATATCAACGCAAGGACTGAAGTAAGGGGCAAAGAAGCAATCAGTCCACCCCAGAAAGATGTTTTTTTGCTGACTTCCGATACGATTACGAGTAATGTGGCTGAAATTGCAATCTTTAAAATATACCTCAACATCTCTTGACCCCACCTTTTTTTGATTATTTATAGTGATTATATACTAAATTTCAAATACCTTAATAAGGGGGTTAGAATTGTGCTGAAAAGTTTCGGGTTTTATTATGTTCTATACACTTGACAAAAGGGATTTATGTGTTATAATTAAATAGAACACTAAATAACCATAAAACAAAACGGAGGTGTGTTTATGGATAAAAATTATCCGATATTGTTAAAACTTGGGATCGCTTTGGTATTATCTTGTCTTGCTTTGTTTTTGCCGTTTATGGCGGCGAAAATTGTTTTTGCGGGAATTGCAGGGGTCTTGTTTGCGTTGTGTTTTAAAAAATTCAAGGTCTTGATGATTATTTTCTTTGTCCTGGTTATGCTGATAATGAGTGCAACGTATTACGTACATGATTTTCTTTCCGGAATGAATCTGCCGTGGTTCATGCAACGGGAATGGTTCATGAGAAACGGTCAAGAGTTTTCCGTTGGATTTGGTTCAAGAGTACAGCTTATCAATCCAGATAAAGAGAGTGTACCGGATAAGAATCTGACGATAAAAGGGAATTCATTCAGGATTAATTTTAAAGATGATATTGAAAGTATTGTCTACCCTTCTGAGATGATCGTTTCAAAGGAAAATGAAGAGGATTTGCTGATCCTTGACAGCAGAAGTAGTGATGGTAACAGGACGCTGATGATCGATGTCCCTTCACATTACCCTTTTGAAAATATCAAATTATATGGGCAGTTTGCAACGATGATGGGAAATACGATTGCGGATGATATCGAATATCATATTGATGCCTTAAATGTACAAGGGGATTATCATACGAATCATCTTTTTGTAAAAACATCGGTGTTAAACTGGAGTGGCCTACTGGATGGTGGGGATTTTATTTTTGAGGCTGAAGCGGCGAATATAAATGGTGATGTTGAGAAACTCAGGCATTTTGAATTTGAATCGGAAGTCCTCAACGGTAATCTTTACTTTAAAGAACACTGGGATGGCGAAAGAGTCGTTGAATTGAAAGCCGCTCTTGGGAAGTTTGATATACGAAGACCGACTGACAGGGATTCCGTTCTGTATGTAAATCGAGAGGGTGAAATGTTCAGCGTCAATGTCAGCGAATACAATTACTCAAGAGAAGATTAAGGCTGGAGGTGTGATTATGTTTAAAAGAATAGAGGCCTTTTTTACTAAGGAATTTAGTGAGAAAGCTGGTAGGTTGTTTGTTTTTTCGTTATTCCTTTTTGTACCGAGTTTTGGATTTAAACTAATTTTTCTTTTTCTGTTGGCAACGAGTATGCTTGCATGGGATATCCAGCAAAAAAGAACTGTTAATCTTATGATTCTGCCATTTACACTGCATCAGGTCTTTTTGCTCTCCTGGGGATTTATGATAACGTTGATTACAATCACGCATTTTATTGGTGCGGCGATCCCTATGGGGATGATGAGTATGGGGTATTTTATACAATCTTGGCTTAACTCAGTCATATTCGCAACTTCATATTTTTCAATTTCCATGATGTTTGTTATTTCCGGTATGGATAATCTGGGTATGCCCTTCCTTGTTCTCATTGGGGATTGGATATTATCTTCGATTGGCGGCTTCAGGAATTTTTATTGGTATATCAGTCCTGTTACTCAGGGAAGTATGCCTGCCGCAGCAACGTTTGCATTTGTGCTCTTTGCACTTGCGTTATACCTGTTCATGAAGAAGGGGGCGACAAAATGAGTGTATTCATTAAAAATATGACGAAAAGATTTGGGAGTAAAAGAGTTCTTAACGATATCAGTCTTGAAGTGAAACCCGGTGAAATATTCGCCCTGATCGGACCGAACGGTGCCGGTAAAACAACGACGCTGAGAACTATATTCAGTGAGATTAAACCGGATGAGGGAGAAATAACCGTTTTCGGAAAACCAATAACGGCAAAAGTAAAAGAAAAAATGTCTGTGATGCCGGAAGAAAGACTGACCTTTTCCAGGTTTACGGGTGCGGATTATCATCAGCTCTGGAGTAGATTGTATCCGACATGGAATGAAAAGGTTTTTTCAAGTTTTGCCAATCATTTCAGGTTTAATCTGGATGACAGGGTTAGTACTTATTCGATGGGGATGAAAACTTTGTTGAATATGGCACTTTGTATGTCTACAGGAGCTGATCTGATGCTCCTGGATGAACCGACACAAAATCTTGATCCGGTTATAAGATCTGAAATTCTCAGTGTCATTAAAAATTATATAGATGAGCAATCTGATAAAACCATCATTATATCATCACATGAAATCTATGAACTTGAGGAGATTGCGTCTTCATTTGCGATTATTCGTGAAGGAGAGATACTTTATAGTGATACCATTGATAATGCGAAAGAAAATCACAGACTTGTCAATACAGGAGAAACTGTTCCGTTTGGTACTGTTATAGGGATTGTGGAAAATGGCAGCCTGGTTAAAACACAGGAAGATGTTGGCAGATATCCCAACTTTAAAGAGATTGTACTTGGATATCTTCAGGGGAAGAAAGAATTTGTGCCGTTTCAGAACAAGCTTGTATTATAAAGGGGGGTGATTTGTGAATGTTTACCACTGTGGATAAACATCAGGGTCTCCCGATTTATATTCAGATCATGAATATGGTAAAAAAGGAAATCCTTTTGGGGAATCTTACTGAAGGGGATCAACTCCCTCCCGTAAGAGAGCTTTCTAAAACTTTTGGTGCCAATATCAATACAGTTATGAGGGCGTTGGAAAAACTTGGAAATGAGGGGATTGTTGAATCGAGACACGGTATTGGATATTTTATTCATGCGACGGATTCAATTGCCCGTGATGTCATTGATGATGCTGAAAGATTTGTGAAGCGCTTAAAGGAAAGGGCGTTGGATCTCCCCATGACAAAAATGATTATTGAAGAAGTTTGGAAAAAAACATAAGTTATATGAAATATAAATAGTTGATTCTCTTCGGATAATATAATATGATTGTGGTGTAATAAAATAACCTTCGCTTTCGTCAATTTTTTTGAAACCCAAAATATTTTGAAAGTGGAGGTGTTTTTAATGGGTATAATTGTAAGAAAGGCAAACAACGAAGATTTTTTCAAAACGTTTAGAGAAATGCAAAGAGACGTAGATTCAGTATTTGACAGCTTCCTTTCCGGGAAAAGAGAAAGAGGTATGCAGTTTATGGTACCGAAAGTTGATGTTTATGGAAGTGAGAAGGAGTATGTTTTTGAATTTGAGCTTCCGGGTTTTAACAAAGAAGATGTCAAAGTAAATGTGGAAAACAACGTTTTAACAGTTTCCGGTCAGATTAAGCAAGAAAAATCAGAAGATGAAAAGAATTATCACGTTTCTGAAAGAAATTATGGGGCTTTTAAAAGACAATTCACCCTGCCGGAAGATATTGATCTTGAACAAATTTCCGCCAAATTTGAGAACGGTATTCTTGAATTGAAAGTTCAAAAGAAAGAAGAAGAGAAAAAACAGAGTTTAGATATTCAAATTGATTAAGAAGCTTCCCCGTAAAGGGGAAGTTTTATTATAAATGCTTGCATTATGATGTTTTTTATGATAGAATTGTTTCTGCGCATTGTGTGGAGTTTGATTATCCCGTAATGTATGTTTCGAAAAAGTGGTATTGAGGCAGAGGTCCTGTGCGGCGAATGCCCGCGAACCTGGTCAGGTCCGGAAGGAAGCAGCCATAAGTGGTCTCATTCGGGTGCCACGGGAGTGCCTGTGCTGAGCTAACTCTTCGATTCATATTAGGAAATCATGTCTTTGCATGATGCGTTTTCTTTTTATTTATATCTATCATCTTGATAATCAATTGAATATTTTAAAATCTGGAGGGATAAGAATGGAAAAGAAATTCTACAAGACAACCGATTCCATCTTGCGGGAAAAATGGTGGCAGGTAATGCTGATAGGAATTGGTCTCGCTGTATTCGGGATAGTTCTTCTTGCATGGCCCGGTATCACGTCGGTTATAATCGTTAAAGTGATAGGGATACTGGCAGCGATGATTGGTGTGTACCGATTGATTCAGGTTTTACGTTTTAAAGAGGCCGGGAATAATACGCAACCAAAATCGATGCTGATTTTTGAAACGATTGTTGGTATAGTGATAGGTATTATGGCATTCTTGTTTCCGGGAGTCATTGAAGTGGCAGCTATCATTATCATGGGCATAGGGATGATTTATTACGGTATTTTCGATTTCCTGGCCGGATTTTCTTTGAAGGCGAACAACGTGAAAACAGTTTTTAAATGGCTACTTGTCGTAGATGGTATCTTGTCGGTGATCGTTGGTATATTTCTACTTTCAAACCCTGTTGCAGGCTTATTGACGGTCTTATGGATAATTGCCTCGTATTTAATCGTGTTTGGTGGATTGAATATCGCTTTATCGCTTTTCCATCCGAACAGGCAGTAAGAATAAAGCCCCGATGCAACTGCATCGGGGCTCGTTTATAAATTAAAGTAGGATGATTCCTTTTTCTTCGCAGTCCTTTATCATGTCTTTCGACCATATAGATGCCTGTACCTCTCCGATATGGGCTTTCTGGAGGAAAAACATACATATTCTGGATTGTCCGATACCACCGCCTATTGTATATGGCAGTTTCCCGGATAATAAATCTTTATGAAAATCCATTTCAAGTCTGTCTGTACACCCTTCTTTTTCAAGTTGTAATTGCAGACTTTCTTCGTCGACTCTTATCCCCATTGAAGACATTTCAAAGGCCATATCGAGTGTTGGATAGTAAAAAACAATGTCTCCATTCAGTTCCCAATCATCGTAATCCGGTGCTCTGCCATCGTGTTTGATTCCGGATTTTAATCTTCCGCCGATTTTCTGGATAAAAACAGCCTTTTTTTCTCTCGCAATCTGATCTTCTCGTTCCTTTGGGGTGAGATCGGGGAATCTGTCTTCCAGCTCCTGAGTGGTTATAAACGTAATTTCATCCGGCAGGTGTGGAGCTGAGAGCTTTTTGTATTCAAAAGTGATATAGTTTTCAGTGCTTTTGAATACTCTGTACAAACTTCTTACGATTTCTTTCAGTTTCTGCTCAGTTCGGTCTTCTTTTTTAATAATCTTTTCCCAATCCCATTGATCAACATAAATTGAGTGAAGATTATCGAGCGCCTCATCTTTTCTGATAGCGTTCATATCTGTGTACAAGCCCTCATCAATTGAAAAAGAATAACGTTTTAATGCGTTTCTTTTCCATTTTGCCAGGCTATGAACGATTTCAACATAGGTATCACAATCTTTGACGGTAAATGAGACGGGTTTTTCTACTCCGTTCAGGTTATCGTTCAAACCCGTTTCCGGTTGAACGAATAATGGAGCTGAGACTCTGGTAAGGTGAAGTTCATAAGTAAGTGCACGTTCGAAATAATCTTTGAGTTTCTTTAATGCCACTTCTGTTTCCAATAAATCAAGTTTGCTTCTGTACTCTTTTGGAAGTTTTAATTTCCCATCAAATCCTCTCCTTTTTGATCTTGTTTTAAGATCTGTAAGTTGTCAAATTATAGCATATTCGTTTGTTAATAGCAAATATATCCGAATAAGAGTGAATATCTGTAAAATATGGCGTATATCTCAGTATTGCTGATTAGTACGAGGAAGGCTGTTTATGGTGTGTTAGAAATATTTTATTCTGTTTGATTATGAAACAAAATGAACATTATTGACAGAGGAAATCATCGAATCTAACTATTCGGTTGATTGAATTATTGTAAAAAATACGTAAAATTATATCTTTTGATCATTTTGTTTAATGTTTTTACTGATGGTTTTGAAAAGGAGTTTTCCGAGAATCGTTGTAAAGGGATCCGCTATTGCCTTGTAATAATAATTTTTGTCATCTAATCCGTGTTTTTCCCAGTAAAGTTTGTCAATTTCAAAAAGGTTTAATGCAAGCGCTTTCTGGACATTAAAGTTGATGGTTTTTGAAGGAGATATAAATTGAAATATTTTTTTCGGATTTTTTACAAATCTGATGAAAGAGCTCAATTCCCTTTCGGAAATTGGTTTGTCGAATGTTCTGAGTCTTCTTGAAATAGAGCCGCATGGAACCATTCCCCATCTTGTTGCGACGGTTTCAAGATACTTTAAAGTCGGTTTCAGACCACTTGACATAGTGGTTGATACAGCGAGAAAGGGTTTCTTTATCAGAGGACTTCTGTGAAACCATTTACAATTTCTGTCAATAAATGTCTTTAGAAGACCTGAAAGGTTTTCCATGTATACGGGTGTAGAAAAGATCAGACCGTCTGCTTCAATTAGAAGTTGATTGATTTTGAGGATATCATCTTCCAGGGGGCAGATATCCTTTGTTATGCATAATTCGCACCCTTTACAATATTTGATCTCAAAATGATGCAGATTGATGATGTTCATTTCTATTTCTTGCTTTAACAGTTCAGTTTCAATTCGTTTCAGCAGTGTGTAGGTGTTCTTTTCTCTGCTTGAAGTGTTCAATGCGATGATTTTCTTCATCTCATGACTTCCGATCGTTTATATTATGATCACAAATATTTGCGAAAAGGCATTCGTGACATAAAGGTTTACTTTTACAGATATCCTTTGAATGAACGACGATGAGTGCATGGAATTCGTTATAGAAATAAAGATCATGAGGGATGTTGTTTTCAAAGAATTGCTTTAAATCAGCGTAAGTTACACGCGTCATCCACACATAATCAGCTTTCAGTCTGGAAAACATTCTTCTCGTATATGCGTCTACAACAAAAGTTTTATGATCCAGCGCGTATAACAAAATACTGTCAGCTGTTTCAGGACCGATCCCATTAATATTTAAAAGTTGATTTCTTAAATCATCAGCTGTATTTTGTCGTAATTTGTAAAAGTCAAAATTGTTTTCGATCAGAAAATTCATGAAATTTTTTAAGCGTTTGGCTTTAACGTTGTAATAACCGGCATGAACGATCAATGTTGCCAACCTTTCTTCGGAACATAATGACATCTTTCGGGGTTCAAGAACCCTTTCATTCTTAAGATTGCAGATGGCCTTTTTGACATTAAACCATTGTGTGTTTTGAACAAGTATTGCACCGACCATAACCTCAAAAATACTGTCTGCCGGCCACCAGTTTTGTTTTCCGTATTGTCTTAAAAGAGAATCATAGACCTCGGTAAAGTAATTTGTCAACGGATATTCATTCCCATTTCGTATTGTTTAAATAAAGTTTGTGCGCCTGATTCTACAAGCTTTTCGAAGACCTTGTCATCCTGAGGTAAGTTGGTGATGATACATTTTTCCCGGTTTGTTTCCTCACGGATAAACCGTCTGGCGTCGGCAATGATTTCTGCCAGCGCATATTCAGGGTTAACCGAATAAATATCCACGATGTACGCCTGATCAGGATTTTCTCCCCAAACAACATATCCGATAGGGTGTGATCGTTTATTCGCATCGTAAATAACGTGTTTAAAGTATCTCGTTCCCGAATTTTCAAGTGTCAGTGGTGTTCTTTGCCAATTCGGATTTCGATGGAATATCATTTCAGCTCTAAGTGATAATTCGTGTATGATGTGAGCGTTTCCATCTTTGAAAAGAAAGCGATGAGGTGAATAGTCATTAAGGTTGAAGATTAGAGAGTATAGATTTCTCCTTACGGAAAAGCCATGTTTTTTATAAAATCTGATGGCTAGATCATGTGTTGAAATGACTTCGAGCGTAATCTCGTTTACTTTTTTCCATTTTAAATGTTCAATAACATGTTGGAGGAGATAAAACGCCAACCCGGAACGTCTTCGTGATTTTATGACACCCATGGAGTCTATTCTAGCACTTCTCGCATTTTTTGCCATTACGATAAAACCGATGTGTTGTTCTTCATCCATCAAGAAAAATGAATCATTCAAAGAGATTCTGTTTTCAATCATATCCATCTCAAAATCTTTTTCGGTCCAGTTGATTTCGATGGGATAATCATCAAAAATTTCATTAATTAAACTGATAAGCTTACTGATATCCTCTTTTTTTATTACTTTAATCTCCATAAAATCCTCCTTTATGATGAATGTAGCATTTTTACGAGATAAAATCCATAAAAAATGTAACTCAAATTGAAAGGTTCACATTAAAGTATAACACGTTATGGTATAATTTTTGCGGATTTTGAAGTTTTAATCAGGAGGGATAGTCTTGAAAAAGAACTTATTGCTGTTGATGATGATCGTGATCATTTCAACTACTTTTTTTTCATCTGTGAATAAGGGTTTATCTGTTGTAGTCGATAGAATAGATCTTGTGAGTGAGGAATCAATCGACAAACTTCTCGGGAAATGTATTAAATATCGAATTGATACACTTTATGTACCGGCCGTGTCCTTTATGGAATCGTTGTATGATTCTAAAATGCTGCCGAGAAGTAATGTTCTATTGAACAACGATACCCCTGCCTCTTTTGACCCGCTTGCTTATATCCTTGAGAAGGCTTACAATTTTGATATACAGATTATTCCTTTGATTGACGTATTTACCGTGTGGCCTTCAGAAGATATACCATTTAATCAATTGCATATTGCAAAACAACATCCTGACTGGTTCAGCAGAAATTCATCAGGAGAAGTTCTGACAGATCCTGTGATCCTTGATCCTGGGATCCCAGCTGTGCAAAATTTTTCTATATCCATCATCAAAGAATTATTGAAAAACTATAAACCAAATCAAATCGCTTTCTATAACTTTGAATATCCGTCGCAGGATTATGGGTACAATCCGTATGCTTTAAAAGAATTTGAGCAATACAGACGGGATAATTCCATGCGAATCGTAAATTTTCAGACTTACAGAAGAGAAGCACTGGATGATCTTATCAAGAGGATGAAGGCTTTGACGACATCACTCGGTTTATCGACCAGGATTTTTATGTTCAATACGAGTGATTATCAGCAGTCACTGGACAATCATTTTCAGGATTGGGTTTTCTGGATTAACAAAGGGTATGTTGACTGGTCAGTTTTCTGGTACTGGTTCCCCGATAAAAAGAATGTATCATACGATACACAATGGGCTCTTGAGCATATTCTTCATCAAAAAATCATTCCGGCTTTTTCACCACAGAATCTTCAATTCTCTCAATATCTAACGGTACTTGATTCGATTCTGGGGTTTGAGGTATCGGGGATTGTTGTAGATACTACTGAAAAAGGTGTGATGGAAATACTAAATGAGAATGGAGTTGGGATACCGAGATGAATTATGGTAACAGAGATTCAAAATTTATCTATTTTCTGAAGCAATCTCCAATGACTGCCGGGATTTTGATATTGAATTTAATTATGTATTTGTTGACGACGATTTCAGGCCAGGGGAATTTTTGGAATGGCGCTGATACTTCAACTTTGATTCAATTTGGAGCACAATACGGTCCGTATGTATCAAATGGAGAATGGTACAGACTGATAACAGCCAATTTTCTTCATGGTGGACTTATGCATCTGTTTTTCAATTCATACGCACTTTTCTATTTTGGGATCATCGTTGAAAGAGTCTATACATCACAAAAGTTTGTTTTTATTTATTTGCTGTCCGGATTGGCAGGTAACTTACTGACACAGGTGTTTTATTCGGCAGTGCCTTCGGTTGGTGCAAGCGGTGCCATATTCGGATTGATCGGATTGATGTTTTCAGCCGGAATCAATGGATCTATTCAAGGTCGGTTGAAGGGTTTTGCTGGAACGGCATTATTGCCGATGATTTTAATCAACCTTTTCCTTGGATTTACCGTACCCGGTATTAATAACATTGCTCATATCGGTGGGCTTGCAACGGGATTTCTTTTGGGGTTTGTTTTATCTCCCAACACTTCATTTCAGATATGGCAAAGGCAATTATGGGTTATTGTTCAGTATGTTTCAGTTATTCTTGTCATCATTTGTCTGATTCTAAATTTTGTGAATATCAAACCTTCCGTAGACAAAATTATATCCTTTCACAATACATTTGTCCGAATGATGTCGGATACATACAGGCTTACAAATAAAACACCGTATACGTATTATGCAGATCTTCTTGATCCTGTTGATGATGATACAAGACATCTGAAGGAGCTGGCGGTTGGTTATTTGGAATCAAATGGACTTGATCCCGATATATCATCCTTACAAGCAGAATTTAAAAGTTGGCAGGCGGAAGTGCTTAATATTTATGATCTTCGCCTTCAGTCGGAATAAGTTGTATGATGATTAAAAAGATTTGTTCTTTGTTGATCGCATTTTTTATTCTTTCCGGATCCCTGCTTTTTTCAGAACAAATATTTCAGCATATTACCGATATAAATATTGAAGGTAAACCGGTGCATATGTTTTCAGATGATATATTTAACCGGATTTTTGTCGTTGATTATGAAAACGAAGTGGTAAAGGTTGTGGATATTCAGAAACAGCAGGTGGTCAAGACACTTGATAAAAGCAGTTATCCGGTATATTGTTCGTTATCTGCAGATTACGTGATTGTCTCGGATTTTTGGGGGTATAAACTGGATTTTTATCATCGAGATAATCTGGATTTTTCACATTCGATTCAAACAAGAAGAGGCCCTGGATATTCGATTGTTCAAGGTGATTTATTATACTTTGTCACACAAAGAGAATATTATCTTCAGGTACTTGATATCGAAAGAAAGGGGATCTATCAGGAGTTTGATCTAACCGGAAGAGTTCCGAAATTCTATATGTTTGATGGTCTGGCAATTCTACCTTATTACGATAATTACCATACCTGGTCAAGGGATTTTGAACTGGAAAATTCAATAGGTATCATAAACGTATCATCGATATTCAGATGGAATATTGAGGGACATGTCAAAAAACCGTTGAACGTTGTCAGAATTGGCGAAGGGAAATATGCCATAAGCGGTTATCTTGATAACGGCGTTCACACCATAAGCTGGGGAAAGATGGGTATTGAAGTGTTGACCGAATGGGAGGGCCATTCCCATATCATGGATATGATCAGATTTGGAGATACGCTGATCATCCCATCTATGAGTGAAGAACAGGTCTATATTTATGATCTTGTCCTGAAATCATTGAGTGTCAGAGAGTGCGCAAAAGGTGTATTGGATGTGGAGAATTATAAGGATGAATACTATGTTTTGTGTTCAAATTTTGATGAGAAACTACAGGTTTTTGATGAATACAATCAATTGATTGAAGAACATAAAACGGGTGCTTATCCGATTAAATGTATGATTGAAAACAACAGATGCTATATTTTGTGTATGGATAGTGCTGAAATAAATATTTTTGAAATAAACGAGGAAGGACTTTAATGAAATGAAAAATGTGATACTTGCTATGAGTGGCGGGATTGACAGCTCAGTTGCTCTTTATTTACTTAAAAAAGAGGGATTTAACGTCCGTGGTGTTACGATGCAAAACGGATCAATGTCTGAAAAGGAAATAAAGGATGCACAACTGGTTGCCAGGCAGAATGGTGTTGAATGGGAACTTGTTGATATTGAAAAAGAGTTTAAAAAGGAAATTGAAAAATATTTTATCGAAACTTATGCAATTGGTATGACGCCAAATCCATGTGCTGTTTGCAACAGAAAGATAAAGTTTGGGCTGCTGATAGAAATGATGCGCAGGAAATACGGAGATGTCTATTACGCAACCGGACATTATGCCAGGATTGTTAAGATTCAAGGAAATTATTTTTTTTCACAGGCCACCGATCTTAAAAAAGATCAGAGTTATTTTCTTTCTACCGTGAAGAAGGAATATTTGCCAAAGATAATCTTTCCCCTGGCCGACTTGACGAAAGAAGAGGTCAGGAAGATCGCTGAACAAAAGAATATCAGAACGGCGAAAAAACCCGATAGTCAGGAAATTTGTTTTATTCCGGAAGATGATTATCGAAAATATCTGCTTGATCACGGTGTGCAGACAAAGCGAGGCAATTTTGTCTTTGTCGATGGAACTGTTATGGGAACACATGACGGGACTTGTAATTATACAATTGGACAGAGAAAGGGTCTGGGAATCTCTTATTCGGAAAAGCTGTTTGTTAAGGAGATTAAGGTCGGTAGTAATGAAGTAATACTTGATGTACATCAGAATATGTATCATACCGGACTTATAGCAGATCGTTTGAACATGTTTATAAATATGCGCGAAATTGGTGAAATTTCACAAAAGATGCTAAAATGCAAAGTGAGGAGTAATTCGAAACCTGTCAACGTAAAAATAAAACTGATAAAAGATAAGCTTGAAGTTTTGTTCGAAGAGAAGCAGTTTGCCGTTTCACCGGGTCAGTTGTGTGTGATTTACTGTGATGAAAAGGTCGTACTAAGTGGAAGAATAGTCGCAGCTGTTGAAAAAACAGAAAAGGAATAACTGATATATGAAAAAAAACGATACATCTGGAAAATACAATTACAAGGATTATCTGATCAGGAAGGTTGTTCTTTATTTTCTGATATTTTCTTTAGTTTTATCACTATTACTGATGATAAGTTTAAGGGCTTATCAGACTAGCTTAACGAAAGATCTTGGATCACAGATTGCATACGCGTTTTCAGAAAAAGTAGATATTTGGTTGAACGGTCTTGTGCTTGAGATTGAAGGGATTTCAAAAGCTTCTGACGGTATTCTGAATGTTAATGAAAAAATGGGTGATAATTTTAAGGAAATATGTAATGAAAAACCGGGATATTTTGAAACTTTGTTTATCACAAATATAGAGGGAATGGCGCATGATTGTCACGACTTGAATAATAAGATAGACGATAGAGATTATTTCAAGGCGATTGTTAACGGTGAAAGAGATACAATTATCAGTGAACCGCTTGTATCAAGAGCAAGCGGGGAAATGGTTGTAGTGATTGCGATAAGATTGACGGATGAGAACGGACATACTGAAGGGGTGTTTGGCGGAACAGTCAATTTGAGTGAATTTAAACAGGTCTTGTCTGATGTTAAAATTGAAGGGAATGGAGAAGCCGTCGTCATATCGGAGAACGGTGATTTGATTTGTACTTCGGATTTATCCGGCGATTATGTCAGCAATTTGAATTTTATCAACTCTTTTGATAGGCGTACAAAAGAAAAGATTTTAACAATAGAAAACGGTTCGTTATACAGTAATAATCCATATAAACAAAATAGGAATGATTTTATATTTGTTAATACTCTTGAGTATTCACCCGGTTGGCAATTGCTTGTTTTAGTTCCGGATGCTGAAATTATCAACAAGTTCTGGGTAATGATGCTTCTTATTTCAGCATTATTGATTACAGGGACCATAATTCTTACATTCATCATAAGACACTCAGCCAATAGGATTGTAAAGCCTCTTGAAGAAACGATTAAAGCGATTGATCAGTTTGATATTGATGAATTCAGTCTGAATATTCCTGAAACAGAGATACGGGAATTAGCACTTCTTAAAACTTCATTCGAAAATATGGCATTTAATTTATTCAAAACGATAGAGGAAAAGGAGAAATTTTCTGAAGAACTTACCGCAGCGAATGAAGAATTGAGTGCAAATCATCAGGCACTGGAAAATTCCTGTCAACAACTCGAGAAATTATCAACAGAACTTGAGAATATCTTTGAAACAGCTGCTGAGATGAATCACGTAAACTTGAAATCAGAAGAAGATTATTTACATCATCTCCTTGAAATGCTGATTAATATTATTGATAAGGCTGAATATGGAAGTGTTTCGCTTTATCAGGATGAAAGCTGGAACTTTGTCTGTGCCATCGGACATGATATAGAAAAATTGAAATCTCTTAAACTAAAACGGCACGAACAGATTGAAGTTCCAAAGACAATCGTTATAAAGAATGTTCTCGATGAGGGAACGAGTTCTTTTGATAATGAGTCCAGAGAAAAACTCGTGGAAGCCAGTAAGCCGATAGGGCATACGATAATCGGCAAGCTTCGAATCGGAAATGAAGTTGTCGGAACGATAAGTATTGACTCTACTGAAGGTACGGAAGCATTTAATGAGGAAGATGTTAGAGTATTTGACGCTTTTTCCAATTTTGCCGCCTCATTTTTGGGAACCAAACGCTTGTTAAATGCAAAAAACATGTATCAGGAGAAATTGGTTTTATCTATCATAAAGATTCTGGAGATACACGATCCCTATACGAAAGGGCATTCAGAGAATGTAGGTATAATGGCTGAGAAAGTTGCCAGTCAATATGGTTTATCAACAGAAGAATGTCATGAGGTTTACTGGGCAGGTTTGGTACATGATATTGGAAAAATACTTATTCCCAGTAGCGTTCTGCTAAAAACGGGAAGACTTACAATTGAAGAATATGAACAGATTCAGCAGCATCCCGTTTGGGGAGCTGAGATTTTGAGCACTGCGAAAGAATTAGATAGTATGGTACAAGCAGTAAAATACCATCATGAAAGATGGGATGGAAATGGATATCCTTTCGGGGTAAAAGGTAAAGAAATTCCGCTTTATTCCAGAATTATTTCGGTTGCGGATACCTTTGATGCAATGACTTCTGATCGTTCTTACAGGATTGCGATGAGTTTTGAAGATGCCGTAGAGGAAATTAAGAGAAATAGTGGAACGCAATTTGATCCTGAAATTGTAAAGACTTTCATTGAGATGCTTGAAAATCGAAAGATTTTAGTGTAATATATCCCTTGGTTTTATTATTATTAAGAGGTGATCTTATGGAAGTAACAAATGAAATTTATGATATTTCAAAGCAGTATGAAACACCATTTTTGCTTCTTGACCTTGAACAGTTAAAAAGGAACTACACACGTCTGAATTCGATTATGGAAAGACTTGAGATTTATTATGCGGTTAAAGCTAATTCTCATATTGAAGTAATCAAAATTCTAAACAATATGGGTTCGCATTTTGATGTCGCTTCAAGAGGAGAGATTGAACATTTGTTGAAACTTGGGATTCCAGGCAATAAAATGAGTTTTGGGAATACCATAAAAAAGGAAAAAGATATTCAATTTGCAAGAGAGAACAATATTGAAATGTATTCTGTTGACAGTGAGATGGAACTTGAAAAGATTGCAAAAAACGCACCTGGTAGTAAAGTTTATGCAAGACTTTTGATGAGTACGGATGATTCTGATTGGCCTTTGTCCAAGAAATTCGGAACAGATATTGATCATGTCATTCAATTATTAATTCACGCGAGGAATCTGGGGCTCGAACCGTATGGTGTATCGTTCCATGTCGGCTCTCAAACATACAATAAATATAAGTGGAAAGAGGCGATTGTTCAGGTTTCTGAAATCTTCTATCAATTGAAATCAAATGAGGGAATCGAACTGAAGATGGTTAATCTTGGTGGAGGAATGCCGATTCAGCATACAAGACCCATTCCTCAGATTGAAGAAATCGGTGAAATCATTCGACAATCTATCGATGAGTATTTTGCGGATATTCCCGACCTGAGGGTTATTGTTGAACCTGGAAGATCGATGGTTGGAGATATCGGAACACTTGTAACGGAAGTCATTTTACGCTCAAGAAAACAAAAGGAAAACTGGGTATTTCTTGATGCCGGTATCTTCCACGGTTTGCTTGAAACAATAGAAAATTTCAGATATGAACTGATTGTTGAGGGGAAAGAGGAAGAGGAAACTGCGGTCTTTACGCTTGCCGGTCCAACCTGTGACAGTGTCGATACGATTTATGATGAAGTGGATCTTCCAATGAGTATTACCATGGGGGATAAGGTGTATTTTAAGAATGCCGGAGCCTATACCGTTGAATACGGAACATCGTTTAATGGGATTCCTTCGCCTCAAGTACATATAAAAGAAGGATTTGAATAAGAAAAAGCGCCCTTTAAAAGGGCGCTTTTTCTGTCAGGAGTTATTTTCTATGGATTCGATACGTTACCTTCGAATTCTGTGATTCCTTCATTACCATATTTATCTTTGACGTTGATTCTTAATTTTACAGTACCACCTTCTGTTAAGGCATAAGAACCCGCATTGAAATTTAACTTATACTGGTTCGGTTCATTCAGTTGAACAATGTCCACATTATTATTCTGATAGGTGTTGGCGTTATTTTCGTTACCGTTTATGATAACGGTAACTTCTTCAAATGATATTCCCTGGTTTGCATCGGTTATTCTGAAAGCAAAGTTGACATAATCATCATCTGCGCCTTGACCAAAAGCCATATGACCATCTACTGAAGCTAATTTTGGATGCTGAGTATCAATGATCACAGGAATGATCATGGATTTGCTGTTCCCATTTGTGTCTGTTGCCGTAACGGTCAGACTGGCTTCTCCTTCTGTTGGCTCTCCCGGTGCGGCAATGGTAACCGTTGCATCCTGTACAATCTTCGTTGCATAACCGGTACAGATGTCAAGCTTTTTTCTTGGGTTTTCTGCAAATACCGGAACGATTGAGAGTAATGAATGGTCACTTGATACAAAGGAATAATTTCCCTGTGAGATTGATGCGTTGTTGAAGGCATCGATGAAATTGATCGTTAGATTTCCGGTGGAAGTTGCATCTGTCAATACAAAAGTACTTTCAAAAACAGGAACGGTTTTATTCGTTTCATTGATTTCATGATAGATGTTATCAAAGAATACAGAATCGGTTGATTCAGAGGAATGCGTCATCCCATAATCAGCTTTATCATTAAAGGTTGCCGTTGCGATTAAGGTCACGCCATCGAGTTTCGTGAGATCGAATGTGATCGTTGCAACCGCGTTTTGAACAGAACTATTCAATTGATCCACCGAATAATCACATACACCGGTTATTGCCTTTTCGCCGGTACCGATTGTAATATCTGGTGTTCCCCAGGTCATCGTTTGTTTTCCCCAACCGATTCCCTGAATCCCCTTGTCTGCGAAGAAAGAGAAAACGGCATGATCCAGGCTCTTTGTATCTGATGCGGCGATCACTAAAGTGGCACAATCTTCATCATCGGACATATTAAAATTGTTGATTTGTACAACAGGGTCTTTCATATCGAGCGTAAATGTAAAAGTTGCGGCATTTGAATAAGTCGCTTCGTTTGCCGTTGCAAGAATAGTCAGAGTTGCAATTTTTGTGCATTCGGTAGCCATTTCTATCGCAACTTCTGTACTTTCAAATGTATCAGGTGTCACAGTTCCCTCTTTGGCAATATACTGTGCCCCTGAAAATTCAAATTTCCAGTTCAGTTCATCAAATATCGATTTTAATTTTTCTGTCTGAAAATCAACATCTACCGAAAACGTTGCGGTTACTGTTTCTGTCGCTCCAACAAAAGCATGATTTGTGATGTTATCACCGGCCACATTTGCCGTTACTTCAGGTATTAATTCAACGGGTAAAACAGTAAGCTGTTTTTCAGAACTTTTTGCTGAATCGCCAAGCCCCTGGGCTCTCAACGTATAGGTACCCTGTTCGAACTCACTGACATTTACGCTGAAAACATATCGGTTGTTGCTTAAAGCAAACCAATTTTCGCCGTATACTTTTACCCATTGATCATCTCCGTCTTTCTTTTTCCAAAGCTGGATGGAGTCAATATCAGGATCAGTAGACGTGACAGTTGCCGTGAAAGTTGTGTAAATGTAAGCCTGAGTTTCTTCTAAAGAAAGTGTCAATGGCTTGTTTTCAGGTGGCTGAGGATTCGGGTTTGAACCCGGATTCTCTTCTACCATAGGCATACATGCTACGAAAGAAAATAAAACAAGAACGATTGCAAAGAACGCAAGAAAATACTGTCTTTTCATAAAAAAAGACCCCCTTAAATAAAAATTGATTTGGATAAGAAAATATTTACTTTTACCCCCAAGATATTATAATATACTTCAGGTATAAAATTGTTATTTTATACGATTTTGTATATGAAAATATGAATAAGAAATATTTAATATTGTTATAATGAAGGGGATCGAAGTATTTTTTATGAATCGGAAAAAAGAACAGGTATTATTTTCTTGAAAGGATTTTTTCCTTTATCTTCATTAGATCCGCAATGTTGAGTGTATCATATTTTTGAATTTCTCTTTTAAATGCCGTATAAGTATCTTTTCCGTGGAAAAGATAAAGATTGAGCAGTGTGTTTTTAAAGAGGATATATTCAAGTTCGCAACTTTTGAATTGTTTGAATAGTAAAGTGATCTCATCTATCAATTTATTTTTTAACGCAACATCTTCAAGTTTTTCGAAAGCAAGGGCATAATCTCTTTGTGAAAGTCTTTTGCTTTTTTCTTTTGTTTGGTCTGTTTGTTCCAACTCAAAAAAAGTACTCTGTTTATAAAGTTTTTTGACATTCAGGACATTTTTGTGGAAATCTTCTCTGGAAATTGCAGGGTTTTCTAATGCATCCAATCGTTTCTGCTCAAGATATTCTGCTGTTTCTTTTACATCCGGAATATTTGAAAGCCAATTTTGATTTTCAAAAAAAGACATACTGTTAATGATACTTTTGGCATATTTCTCTTCGTTCTGAATTCGGTTTTTCCACTCATCTTTTCTTGCCCTGACGAAAAAATCAACGATTGTCATCATACGATATTCAAATTCCTTTATGTCAATATCCGGTACAATATGACGTAATTCATACAAATCACCCTCTGTAAGATCAGAATTCTGTATTACATACTGTTTTAATTTTGCGGTCAATTCAGTCTCGTATTTTTTCTTTAAATGATTATCCATTGATCTCTACCTGCCTTTTTTTATAGTATATAGAATAAGGAAAAAAAGTTCAATAGTCAACAGAAAAAAATATACAGATATTCCACTTTTGCACTGTTTATGATATACTTTATGGATGACTTTTAGTCATTTATTTTTTACGAAAAGTGACTCGTGGTCATTTTTTGAGGATAGGAGTGATAGTATTAAAGAACTTAACTTTAATGGATTGATACCAAAAAAACCTATCATACAGGGAGGTATGGCTGTAGGAATTTCATTGTCCGGCTTGGCATCAGCTGTAGCAAAAGCCGGTGGAATAGGGGTTATTGGTACTGCTGGTATTGGATTTCAGGATAAAGAATATAATAAAGGATTACGTGAAGCGGATTTACGGGCATTGGAAAAAGAGATAATAACGGCAAAAAGCAAGACAGATGGTATTATCGGTGTGAATATAATGGTTGCACTTTCAAATTACAACGATATGGTTAAAACAGCGGTTAAAAATTGTGTTGATGTCATATTTTCGGGTGCCGGATTACCTCTGGAATTACCTTCTTTAGTACCTGAAGATTCTAAGACCCGTCTTGTACCTATTGTATCTTCCTTGAAAGGTGCGAAAGTAATTGTCAGAAGTTGGATGAAACATTTTAAAAGGCTGCCGGACGGTTTTGTACTGGAAGGCCCAAAAGCAGGCGGCCATCTCGGCTTCAAGAATGATTTCCTTAAGAAAAGTTTTGAAGACTATTTTGATGTAACGGTGCCCCAGATCAGGGAATATCTGGCATCAATTAAGGAAAAAGAAATTCCTCTTGTTGTTGCAGGCGGCATTTTCACTAAACAGGATGCTGATAAAGTTAGAAATTTGGGGGCAGATGGTATACAGGTGGGGACTTCCTTTGTGGCAACCGAAGAATGCGATGCTGATATCACTTTAAAAGAGGCGATCGTTAATGCAAAGGCAAAAGATATTGAAATCATCAAGAGTCCTGTTGGTATGCCCGGAAGGGCGGTAAGAAATAAATTTCTCGATGATGTAAAAGCGGGGATCCTTAAGCCTTTTGGATGTCCGTATCAATGTATTAAAACCTGTAATTTTAAGACAGCTCCCTATTGCATAGCAAAAGCCTTATTCTCTGCTTCGAGAGGAGATATGGAAAACGGCTTTGCTTTTGCCGGAACGAATGCCGGCTATATTGACAAAATAACGACAGTTGAAGAGGTAATTTCAAGATATTTCTAACGGAGGATTCTTCCTCCGTTTTCTTTTACAGGTGCTCTTTCCTTTCCACAATGTTTTTAAAAAGAGTCATGATGGCTTGCAATTCTTTGTAAAACTCCCGATAATAAAGATCGATAAAATGATAATCTTCATTTTTTACAGCTTCTTCAAGTATTATTCTTAGATTGATAGCTTTTTCAGTTCCAAGATAATCGAGAGATGATTTAAAATAATGAATTTTTTCATAGATTGTCTGCATATCTCTTTTGTCGATTGCCGCTGAAATCATCTTCAATTGCTCCGGTGTTTCTTTAAGAAACTCATTGATGATCAATGAAGTTGTCTCTTCATCGAGTCCGGCTTTTTCAATCTGTTTTGAAATTGATTTTTTGATCATTTCCCGTGTATTATTTTCAGTTTGGTTTTTTGAAAAAAGATTTAAGAAAACTTTTTTTGAAACAGGTTTTTTTAAGACGATGTCAAATCCACTTTCTTTTAAGTATTTTGACGTTTGGGATGAATTTTCTCCTGTCAAAGCAATAAAGCAGGCCTTTTTGTTTTGATTCTCTGAATTCCTGACTTTTGATATTATCTTATCACCCGTGAGAAAGGGCATATTGATATCCAAAACAATGAAATCAAACTTTTCCTTTTCGATTTTTTCCAACGCCTCTTTGCCATTGTTGGCTGTTGAAATAAATTTTATCGATAGATCATCCAGATAATTTTTCAATACCTGGAGATTTATTCTGTTATCATCGGCAATAAGTATACTGAAATCCTTTTTCTTCGAATATTCATAAGGGGGTTGAACCATATCCGCTACTTTGAAGGGGATTTTGACTGTGAACGTTGATCCTTTGCCCGTAGTACTTTTTAACAAAAGTTCTCCGTTGAACATGGTAATCAGTTTTTTTACGATCGAAAGACCAAGTCCGGTACCCTGAATATGATGGCTGTTTTCAAGCTGATAATAGGGGTCAAATATCTTTTCCTGAAGTTCTTCTTTGATACCGGCACCGCTATCAGCTACTGAAAAAATTAACGTATCTTCTTCCGTTGTGATCGTCAGTTCCACTTTTCCTTCATCCGTATATTTTACAGCGTTGGAAAGCAGGTTGTTTAAAAGTTGCGTTATGCGAATTTTATCTGTTTTGATTAGTTCCGGTACTATCTCATCGACATAAACAGACCACTGTAATTGTTTTTGTTTCGATAGAATTGAATAAATTGCATCCAATTCATTTATCACTTCGTTGATTGAAAAAGTTTCTTCATGTAATTCGAATTTCCCGGCTTCAATCTTTGCATTATCCAGAATATTATTCAAGATTTCCTTGAGGTTTAATGCACAAGATTTGATAACGCTTATATCATCCATAGTCTGTTCATCCAAAGCCTTTGACAATAAGGATTCGGACATACCCAATATTCCCATCAAAGGGTTCCTGATCTCATGGCTTGTTTGAGCAATAATATCAGACTTCATCTGCGCAGCCTTTAAGGCTTCATTTTTTTGGAGTTCAAGCTCATAATTTTTACTTTGCATCAGCATATTATTATGGAGGAGTGTTCTGAATTGTACGATTAAAATTAATCCGAAACCAAGGCTTCCGAAAATTAAACCTAAATCTGTTAGATTAGGGCCAATGTCCCTTAAAACATGCCAGGTTATAAGATAGTGAATAAAAGTAATGTTCATAAAGAAGATTGGAAGCAGCAACCATTCTCTTGATTTTATATGCATTACAAGTATAATAGTTGCTGTTAATATGTTGATAATGTTAATGATGAGAGAAACTGCGATCCATTGAGCATGAGCTGCAAATGTTGGCTGTAGTATACCGAACAAAACGGCAAGGATATTGGCAACGAGCAATATTTTTGAAATTTTTGTTTTATTCGTTGAATAAAGTTCTATAGAGGCGGTAAGAAACCATGAGGCGAGAAATCCCGCGCTTACGGTTAATTTCCTGAGGATGAGAAAAAAATCAATCGTTCCGGTAGATATTCTAAATCGATCGTCGTATAAAAAAATAGCCGTCAGTAACATACAAAATCCAAGATACAAAAAAAGTTTTCTTGTTTTTTTATCTGAGATTCCAAGTATGATCAGTATAATACCAAGTATCAATGCGGCCCCCATAGAAATAAAAGGAATATAAGTTCTGAAGAGGTTCTGCACATAGACTTTTGTATAAGTATTATCGAAATTTGTAAGAATGGGTGCTTTATCAATACCATGAGTATACATTGAATAGAGTTCAATAATGAGCTCGTTTTTTTGAGTATTGAGTAAATGCTTATCAAGTGCGATCAAGTGAACATGATTCCAGACGTTTGCAGTCCCATGATCAATATCGCCGGTTTGATTGATCAATGTACCATTCAAATATATCCTAAATCCGCTTGAAGAAAGAAAGGGGAGTACAAGATACTTATAGTCACCGTCAAAGTAATATTGACAGTTGATAAATAAACTACGTTCAGTGATTTTATGAAAAGGGATATTAGTTTTAAAAGTTGGAAGCTTTGTATTTAAGGGATCAGATTTTTCACTTTCTGATACAACCCAGGTACCATCCAATTCCGTACCCGGGATGTTTAATGCCCATATTTCCGTTGAATAAAAAATAAAAAATAGTATCAAAGACATTAATCCTCCGAAGAGGATTGCTTTTAGATTAATAACTAATTTTTTATTCCCAATCACTTTTTTTGTAACCTGAATAGATTTTAGAATCAAGTATCACAGGCAAATCAATACGATCAACACCAAAGGCTTTTCTGATTGCAACGATCGATTGTTTCGCCTCTTTTGAAAGGGATTCTATCGGAATCTCGATAATATTGTGTCCCTTTTCTGTCAGGTCTTTTTTCGCCTGTTCACATTTGCTGCAATTCTCTTTACTCAATATAAATATGGCTTTTTTCATTCTTCATCTCCTTTATGAAATCCAGTCCAAAGTATTATACAGAAAAAAGCCTCTTTATAAAAATTATTCTACATTTTCTCGCTTTATTTCTTTTTTTACGATGGCCCATTCTTCATCTAATTGCAGAATTAAATTTTTAATGTCTGATTTCTTTTCTTTAGATGCGATTTCTACTTCTCTTGCCATTTCTCCGAATTTGTTCAGACATATTTCAAGGGAACTGCCTTTGATTGCATGTGCTTCAATTCTGATTATTTCATAATCCTTGATCTCGGCGGCTTCTTTTAGTTTTTTGATCCTTTCTTCAATATCATTTTCTGCTGCGTCAAGTAAAAGCATTAAAGTGTCTTTATCGTTTTCCAGTTTCTGCAATAGTTGTTCTTTGTCGAAATGTTTGAAGTTTTTTTCCTGTGAAATGATTTTTATTTCCTGTTGAATCATATCCGACGGGGATAAAAATTTTAACAAGGTTTTTTCAAGTATTGTCCTGTTGATAGGCTTGGTCAAAAAGTCATCCATCCCTGCATTCAGGCATTTTTCCCTTTCACCCGCCACAGCACCTGCTGTTAATGCAATGATCGGCGTTCTGATTTCTTTTTCGCTTTCCAGCTTTCTGATCAGCTTAGTTGCTTCAATACCATCTACCTCAGGCATTTGAATGTCCATCAATATAATGTCGAATTTCTCATTAGCAACAGCCTCAAATGCCAACTTACCGTTTTCAGCGCTATAAATTCTCGGAGAATTCAGAATCTGCTTAATAATTGTACTAATTAAAAGCATATTAATTCTGACATCTTCAACGATTAAAATCTTAGGAGACTTTTTCAAAGTGATCGGTTTGTGTATGCCATCGATATTATTTGGGAGTTGATTCTCAGCCCTTCTGAACAGATTTAAAAGTTCGTCTGTTTTAAATGGTTTAATGAGTGAATGGTCGAAAACAGTTTTGCTAAAATTATTACGGTCTTCAGCGTTTATTAATAGAATAGTTTTTGGCTGATGATTTTTTTGCTTTAATTCAAGACTAAAAGCTGTAAGCTGTTCATGATCTTTTTGATGATAATCAATTATTAAGAAATCAAAAGGGATATCCCCTTTCTGTACTGACTTGAATTTTTCAATTGTATCAATTTGACTGGAGACTACACCTACTTCTGAAAACACTTTATTGAGCATATTGAATAATGTAGTATTTTTTCCAATCAGAAGCGCGTTTTGTTTTGATTCAATAGATTTGTCAGATAACCATGTTCTTTCATCGTATTTCGTTTCAACCTTGAAACTAAACGTAGACCCGGCACCTTCCGTGCTTTCGACCGATATCGTTCCGCCCATTTTATTGACAAAATTCTTAGAGATAAACAATCCCAGTCCGGTTCCGCCATATTTCCTTGTCGTTGATGCATCAGCCTGCGAAAAAGACTTGAAGAGTCTTTTTTGTTTTTCTTCTGATATGCCAATCCCGGTATCTCTAATTGAAAAACTGAAAATTCCGGTATGAGAATCTGATGAAGCAAAATCAACAGCTAATTCCACTTCTCCTTCGTGTGTGAATTTTATGGCATTATTTAATAAGTTCAGAAGAATTTGTTTTAATCTTACCGGATCAAAATAAGCGTGTTCAGGCACTTCTGGAGATATGTTCAAAACAAGCTCTATCCCTTTTACTGAAGATTGATATTTTACCATATCAATACTTTGTTCCAATAATTTCGGGAGGTTTATCCTGATGATTTCCATTTCAATCTTTCCTGCTTCAATCTTTGAAATATCCAGGATGTCGTTGATGATTGCTAGCAGACTATGGGCTGAGTTTTTTAAAGTCGAAAGATACTGTTGTTGAAGATCATTGACTTCTGTCTCACTGAGTAAGGTGCTGAAACCGATAATACTGTTCAAAGGTGTTCTGACTTCATGACTGATATTTGCGAGGAATTCTGATTTTGCTTTGTTCGAATTTTCAGCACTTTCTTTCTTTAATTTTAAATTCATACCCATAAGAATAAAATAAATAAGAACAAAAGCTATAATGATGTATAGTAAATATGCCCACCAGGTTTGCCAAGGCGGAGATGCGATGATTAATTTTATAGATGTACCGGTATCATTCCATATCCCATCATTATTTGCAGCTTTTATTCTGAAAGTGTAATTTCCGGGTTGAAGATTTGAGTAACTCATATAATTTCTGTTTCCACTGTAAATCCATTCTGAATCAACCCCTTCAAGTTTGTACGCATATTGATTTTTTTCCGGTGAGAAGTAATCAATACCAATAAATTCAAAAGAAATGAAATTTCTGTTGTAAGGCAGGGTGATTTCATCGAGATTATAATAAGGGATCTTTGTTTTAAAATTTTCATTCATTACTTTTATATCAATAATATGAATCTGCGGCTCATGAAAATTGATCATCTCAGGTGTTTGTTTGAAAACATATATGCCATGCATGGCCCCAAAGTAAAGTGAACCGTCTTTTGCCTTTTCGTGCCCCTGATTGAATTCCATACCCCAAAGTCCGTCTTGTTCAGTGATATGCTTGAATTGATCAAGCTTATAATCATATATGTTTATTCCGTATGAGGTGGCGATCCAAATATTTCCCTTATCATCTTCCAAAATAGAGGAGATCGCATTATCGGACAATCCGTCTTTTTTTGAGTAATGTGTGATCTTTCCCGTTTTTTCGTTCATTATGGTAATACCACCGCTTGACGTTCCAATCCAGATATTGCCTCTACTGTCTTCAAAGAGTGTTCTTACCGTATTGTTACTGATTGTATTTTTATCTTGTGGATCGTTGAAATACCTGACAAAATTATCGTTTTGTTCATCGTATCGATTTAATCCATTATTGGTGCCAATCCATATATTGCCTTCAACATCTTCAATTAAATAATATACAAGGTTATCACTAAGTGTAGTTGAATCCTTTTCATCTGATTTATAATTAACAAAACGGTTTTCTTCAAGGTTCCAAATATCAACACCATTTTTGTAATATCCGATCCAGAGATTGTTATGCTTATCTTCAAGCATTTGATATACGATTGAACCCGTTGGATTTTTATCAGTGCCATCCGGAAGAAAACGTTTGAAACTATCAGTTTCAGGAAGGTATTTGTTGAAACCTTCGTTTGTGCCGATCCACAAATTATCCTGGTTGTCTTCGTAAATAAAAGTAACAATATTATTACTTAATGAAGAATCGTCATCTGGGATATTCACATATTTAAAGATCTTTTGTTCCTTTACATCGAATTTATTAAGACCTCCGTTATAGATTCCAAACCAAAGATTTCCCTCTGAATCTTCAAGAATAGAGTTAACTTTTCCCCTTGATATCCCAAGTTCATCTTCAGCGCTGCTACTGAACTTTCTATAATCAATTTTTCGGCGGTTTAATTTATTCAGACCATTGCCATTGGTGCCAATCCAAATGAGACCGGAATCATCAATAAAGATTGAATAAACGGTATCATGACTGAGTGAACCGGGGTTTCTCTCATCATATCTGAACTCAAGGACGCTATCACTGTTAAAATCATATTCGTAAAGACCGCCTCCCCATGTCCCTGCCCAGATTGAACGATCTTTTTCAACTTTCAATGTATATATCGTATTATCAGCAATTTTGATTAAATCGAATTGAAATGTTTTCGGATTAAATTTTAAGAGGCCATTTCCCCAGTTTCCGATCCAAATAATACCATCTTCATCCTGGTCAAGGGCCATGATGTAATCAGTTTTAAAAATGGGATATTGTTTTGATGAAAAGAGCTGGAAAGAATCATTCTCTTTGTTATAGAGGTTTAACCCGGTTAACGTTCCCACCCAGATATTGCCATCATTGTCCTTTAGCAAAGATCTTATCGTATTTCCACTGATTGATTTACTCTCATCATCTGATGCCGGGTATTTTTTTATCACACCGGTTTCCGGGTTCAGTACGTTTAACCCATTTAATGTTCCGACCCAGATATTGCCATCATTATCCTTTGTGATTGCTGTAACAACTTCATTGCTCAATGATGTGTCATCATTGGGTATATGTTTGTAATGCGTAAAAGTTTCTGAATCAATGTCGAAACGTGCTAACCCATTATAGGTCCCAATCCAGAGGACATTGTTGTCATAGTCAAGATACATTGTTTGAATCAATCTGTGGGGTAATGATGTTTTATCGTAGGGATCATGTTCATAAGTTTTAAAATTTATACCATCAAAACGGTTAAGTCCTCCCTGGGTTCCAAACCACAGAAAACCATTTTTGTCTTGTATGATCGAAGAAACGGAAGAATTTGATAATCCTTCTTTTCTCCCGAGTCTTTCGAATATATAATTTCCTGTTGCTGAGAAATAAGCAGAAACCAAAACAATGAAAATAATAAATATAAAATATAAGCGTCTATTCAAGATATCGATCACTTCTTTCTTTTTTTAAATCCTCTCATAATGATAGCATATTTTTTGTTCTCTATACCAGACATCGACTTTATTTGGGGGAAAAAGCAAATATGTTGGGAAATTTCAATTTATATTTACGATACAGACATATTATAAGCCTTTTCTTATGAGATTCTGATTTAAAAAATGATATTATATTAGTATGGTTTGAAAAATATCGGACTATTAGGTAACGTTGGTGGATTTGTGTCAAATCAATTGTTTTTGTGGAGGTGTAAGCATGAAAAAGATTCTTTTGCTGTTATTGCTGATTGTTATTTTATTCACAGGTTGTATCAGGTACATACCGTTCCGAGAGGATTTCTTTACTCTGGAAATCATTAAAGAAGCAAGAGATAGAATTCTTGCCGAAAACCCGGGTGTGGCATTGCAGTTCTATGAGTTTACTGGTGGGATCAGACCTGAAGATGGAACCGAATATGATGGTATGGTAGCTAGAGGTGCAAAAACAATAGAAGATCTCATTTGGTGGGAATTTGTTTTTGCGGCTGATGTAGGCGATACAGCCGTTATCACGAAGATGAATGGAGAATGGGGAACTTCCGAGATTGTAGCTGAACCATGGCTTGAAGATCAGGTCTATAATCCGGAATATCTCAGAATAGACCTTGATGATGCTGTTGAAATTCTGAAAATCTACCTCTGGGGGGATACGGCACCCTTGGATATCTTTGACTTTGTTGTATTCAGACAACCTTTAAATCCAGAAGTAACAGAGCCCTATTACATCTTTACCGTTGCGCCCGGAGAATATGTTTTTGTTGGTGCAATAACCGGTGGGATAAAAACGGAAAATGATAATCCATAAAAAAAAGACAGGGTTTTTTACCCTGTCTTACTTCAACAATTCGTTTAATTTTTCTGTTATTATCCGGATCTCTTCAAAAGTGATATTTAAAGCCGGTAATAATCGTATTGTCTTATCTTTGATAACGTTTATCAACAGTCCTGCTTCCAATGCTTTGTCACGTAAATGAGGATCTTCGTTAAAAAGTTCTATGGCTATCATTAAACCTTTATGCCGAATTTCTTTAATCTTTGGCACCGGGATTATTGCATCAGCAAAAAACGCACCTTTTTCAACAATATCGCCTAATAATTGATCAATATGGGTTACAACGACTTCCCCCCCTGCGAGGGAAACGGGGTTCGGCGCAAAAGTAGAACCATGATCGCCTTGCTGGAATATCTCTTCCGAACCGTTTAAAAAGATCGTTGCTCCCAGAGGCAATCCACCGCCAATAGCTTTTCCGAGTGTTATGATATCCGGGTTGAGATGATAATGCTGATAAGCATAGAATCTTCCGGTTCTACCGATTCCGGATTGTATTTCATCGATTACGAGTAATATTTCCCTGTCTGATGTTAATCTGTTGATCGATTCGGAGAGTGCTTCACAGAGGGGGACAACACCACCGGAGCCAAGAATCGGTTCCAGAAAAACTGCGATAATATCATTTTCGTTTTCGGAAAAAACGGTTTCAAATGCCGTTCGATCATTAAAGGGTATCCTGATGATATTTTCCAGTAGTGGTTCAAAAGGTTGTCTGAGTTTTTCGAAACCGTTTAATGATAGAGAACCAAGTGTTCTCCCGTGGAAGGCACTTTCAAATGTAATGATTTTTTTCTTATCTGAAATAGCCATTTTTTTCTTCACAGCTTTTAAAGCCGCTTCAATTGCTTCAGTTCCCGAATTTGTGAAAAATACCTGTCCCGTTCTGCCTGTGTTTTCAACCAGAATTTTTGCAATGGATTCTGCCTTATCCTGAAAGAAGAAATTTGATATATGTTCGAATCTTGTCATCTGTAGCTTTTGAGCGGTAAGCACCTCATCGTTTGAATGACCGAGAGCAAGCACACCTATTCCGCTGAATGTGTCCATATATTTGTTTCCTTTGTCATCCCAGATATAAATGCCCTTAGTTTTTTTTACATTGAAGTCATATTCGTTGTACATTTTCATTCTATACATAGATCGAACTCCTCTGCTAAAAAATCAACCGCGTCTTTGAGATAATTTTCAGCAATCAGTGCAGAAATCTTTATCTCAGAGGTAGTTACCATCCGTATAATGATCTCCTTTTTTGAAAGTGCTCTAAAGAACCTTGAGGCAACACCGGATTCAGTTCTCATCCCCAGACCCACAACTGAAATTTTAACATATCCGGGTTGAGTTTTGATCTGTACACCATCGTATTTCTCAAGCAGTTCCTTATATGTCATTTTAACATCTTTTATCTTATTTTTTATAACGGTAAAAGAAACATCAAATTTATCATTGACTTGAATGACAGAAATCATATCAATGTTCATATGATTTTTTGAGGCAATTTCAAAGATGTCATTATGCATCATAGTATTCATTGGCAGACCTGAAAGCGTTATCTGCGTCTGATCTTTCATGATACTTAATCCCGTTACGACCGGTGCTTCAATATTTTCATCCGTCACAATAGTCCCCCCTTTATCTTCAAAAGTAGAAGCGCATCGAAGTTTTACGGAAAATTTCTTTGCAATTTCAACGGATCGGCTGTGAAGTACATTTGCCCCGAGTTTTGCCATCTCAAGCATCTCATCATAGGTAACAATCTCAAGTTTTCTAGCACTTTTTTTAACCCTTGGATCAAGCGTGAATATTCCGTCATAATCGCTGAATATTTCACAGTCACATTTCAGAACTGCGGCAAGTGCAACTGCTGATGTATCTGAGCCACCTCTTCCCAATGTTGTAATTTCATTATCTTCGGTTATTCCCTGAAACCCGGTGACAACAATAACATCTTTGGAAGACAGGAGGGTTTTGATTTTAAGGCTGTTAATACTCTTTATTTTAGCTGATGAAAAAATAGAATTTGTCTTGATCCCTATTTGAAAAGCATTTACGGATACGGCAGAAATTCCCATTTTATGTAAAGCCATAGTGACAAGAGAAGCTGAAATCTGTTCGCCAGTCGATACGAGCATATCGAGTTCTCTTGACACCGGATTTGAATCTATTTCTCTTGCCTTGTCGAGCAGCTCATTCGTGGTATTACCATTTGCCGATACAACAACAGCGAGCTTATACCCGCTTGAAACTCTTTCAGCGATTCTTTCTGCAACCCGTTTGATTTTTCCGGTATCTGAAAGTGAACTACCACCGTATTTCTGAACGCACAACATCATTCTTATAAGTCCCTCAACGCCTGAATGACTTGCGTTTTGGATGCGGTTTTATCATCTACATCTTTTATTTTCTTTGCTGGGACCCCCGCATAAACTGTATTTCCCGGTACATCTTCGAGTACGATAGCACCCGCTGCGATTACAGAATTTCTTCCAACCCTTACACCTTCTGCAACAACCGCATTTGCTCCAATCAACACGTTATTTTCTATGATAACCGGGTCCGCACTCGGTGGTTCGATGACCCCTGCTAATACACTTCCAGCACCAATATGGCAATTATCTCCAACCTTTGCACGTCCCCCGACGACCACATTCATATCAATCATGGTTTTTTCCCCGATTTCCGCTCCAAGGTTAATGACCGCTCCCATCATTATGACTGCACCATCCCCGATTGAAACATACTCCCTGATGATTGCACCCGGTTCAATTCTGGCGTTATATTGAGTCAGATCTGAAAGTGGGATAGCTGAGTTTCTTCTGTCGTTTTCTACTTTATAGCTGATAATCTCGGAAGTATATTCCTCTTTGATCTGATTCCATTCATCAAGTGAGCAGAAGAGGATGCCTGAATCTTCATTACCGAAATAGCCATTTTTTTCAATGATCTTTTCATTTATCATTCCTTTGAGAAAAACTTTCACCGGTGTTTGTTTTTCTGATTTTGCGATTAAATTTATCAGTTCATAACTATCCATTGTCGATTTCCTCCATTTCCATATGACAGATTTGATCGAATGTATAAAAACCCTGATTGAGACGGATTATTCTTTCAGCGGCAAAACAGGCACCTTCTGCAAACGTTCTGGGAGAGATGGCCTGATGTTTGATCTCAATCATCTCACCCAAACCGGCGATTAATACTGAGTGTTCACCCGGGATACCTCCTGCTCTGATACTTGAAGTAGGAACATCAAAATCAAAGCACTCTGCCAGCATCTTTGCCGTTCCGGAGGGTTTGTCTTTTTTAAATCTATGATGTTTTTCGATGATTTCTATATCCCAGTCAGATATTCTTCCCGACAACCCTTTAATGATCTCTTTCATGATCAATACACCTTTTGAAAAATTTCTGGCGTAAACGACACTCTTTTTCGTTCCATAATCCTTTAAACGCTGAATATCCTCAATATTCAAAGCGGTTGTTCCCACTACAAGAGAACAGTTAAATTTTTCTGCCATAACCATTGTTTTGTTAAAAGCTTCAGGAAGTGAAAAATCTATGAGTACTTCAGGCATCCCGATTTCGTCTTCCGTGTTCATGTCACATTTATATACAAGTGTATGGCCTCTTTCTGAACAGACTTCCTGAATCAATTTACCCATTCGTCCGGAATATCCCATCAAACCATATTTCATTCTTCATCACCTAATCTTTGCATCTCCAGGTCAATTAAATCTTTTAATTCATCCGAGGCTTCCGTTAAAGGCAATCTTAAGACATTTTCGCAATATCCGAGTTTTGAAACGGCATATTTTACAGGAATAGGATTAACATCCTTAAAGAGAAGAGTCATAAAGTTCAGGTACTTTTTCTGTATTTTTCCAGCTGTCTTAAAATCTCCGTTTAATGACAGCATTATCAACTTATGCATAATATCCGGGAAGACGTTTGAAAAGACCGATATTACACCATCCCCTCCAAGACTGATTAATGGCAGTGCCTGATCATCGTTACCGGAATATAATCTCAACCCTTCCGGTTTCATTGATGCGAGTCTTGTCATCTGAGAGATATCACCGCTGGCTTCTTTTATACCAATGATTTTTCGGCAGTCTTTATAGATTTTTATAACGGTTTCCGGAAGTAAATTAACACCCGTTCTTGATGGAACGTTATAAAGAATGGAAGGGAGGTTGGTCTTATCATCTATCATTTTAAAATGTCTGAAAAGTCCTTCCTGACTTGATTTATTATAATATGGTGTGACAAGTAACAAACCATCCGCCCCGAGTGTTTCAGCACTGAGGCTCCATTCAATACATTTTTCCGTATCGTTTGTTCCTGTCCCGGCAATGACCGGAACCCTTCCGTTAACTGTGTCAACAACTGTTTTGATAATCAAGTCCCTTTCTTTTTCTTTAAAAACGGGCGCTTCACCGGTAGTGCCAAGAACAATGATTGCGTCAACTTTTTGTCCTATCTGGAACTCACAAAATCGGCTTAAAGCGTCATAATCCACTTCGTTTTTTTCATTTATTCTCCGCATTGGCGTAATTATTGCGGTACCGACACCTTGAAACATGTTTATCCACCTCCGTTTATCCTGTGATGTTCCAATAATATTCTGACTGCATTTGTAGCAGCTCCAACTCTTATGTTATCCGCAACGACCCAAATCATAAAGGTATTTTTATCCATCTTTCTGATTCTGGAGATATATGTAGTATCTGTACCGGCTGCATCTATGGGGGTTATCAACTCTTCAGAACAAATTACACCCGGTGTTTTTGAGACCTTTTTGATAAAGGTTTCCTTATCGATATCTTCCCTCAATTTGATCAACACTGATTCACCATGAGAATATCTCGTCGCGACTCTTGCTGTAAAGGGATAAACTGTTATAGACTCATCCCTGAAAATCTTTCTCGTTTCATTGACCATCTTATAATCTTCGTTACTGATTCCGCTATCATCTTCTATCGCCCCGATTAACGGGATGACATTTTCTGCTATTTGTTTTGGGAAAACGGCGTTCTCCTGATAGATTTCTTTTCCTTTTGCCGATAATTCGTTATCATACACATTCAAGGCCTTTTTCCCAGCTCCCGAAATTGATTGATAGGTTGAAACGACAATCTCGTTTATTCCGAATTCACGAAGCCCGTTCAATGCAAGAACCATCTGTATCGTTGAGCAGTTTGGATTTGCGACGATTCCACTGTAGTTTTTCAGAAGATCCCCGTTTATTTCCGGAACAACAAGCGGGATTTCTTTTAAACTTCTGAAGGCAGAAGAATTATCTATTATTGTATTTCCTACCTTTGCAGCAACCGGTGAAAATCTTTTGGAAGTTCCACCACCTGCAGAAAATAGCAGATAATCGTATTTTTCCTTCATGACATCATCCGTTAGTTCTTCGACTATATATTCTTTTCCGTTAAATTTTAATTTTTCTCCTTTCGATCTGGCGGACGCAAATACTCTCAGTTCCTTTACCGGTACCTTGTATTCCTCCATAACCTTTAACATCATTCTACCTACTTCTCCAGTAGCTCCTGCAACACCAATTTTCATCTGTCCACCTCCGAAAAATTTAATAAAAAAAAGACGCTATTAAGCGTCTCTGTCTATATAGGTTCTCAATCAAGAATCTATCCTGCCTCATTAACGGATACAATTAATCAATCCGAATGAACCAATACCAACCGACGCTCCACGAATTTCGTGACAGTAATATGAGTATTTCTCATATTCCCAGGAATACATTTCTTTTGGGGGAGATTTGTATCCTTCGGTGATCTCGCCTTTCGATCCGAACGTTCCCCGTTTCATGTTCAGACTTACTGATCTCGACCACGCCTCCGATTATTATATTCAATTTTCAAACGCACCATTCCCATGGCGACGCATCAGTATAACATGAAATTGTAAAAAAACAAAATGAATAGTTATTTGTTGAAATGTAAGGTATTTGAAAAGAAAAAAATTTATGACTTGTTTGGAAAAAAATTACAAACTTTATTGAATAATAACAGGATATGATTGTAAATAATATCCGAATGAAAAGAAACAATGTTATCATTATAGTAGAGGATCTTTTTTTAAAACTCGTGATATCGTTTTATTCGTTCTCGATTTATAACACTTCTAAATCTATTGGAGGTGAATTATAATGAAGAAGAGTCTCTTAGTGTTCTTGTTGTTGATATTGACGGTCTTTTTTGTTTTCATAATCGTATCCTGTGCCGGAGGGGTAATCGGGTTTAACCTGACTCAGGCAAAAGCAGCCTTTGTTACCTGGATAGGGAACCAGGCGGGGGTCCCACCGGAGGCAGTTGGTGCTTATGTCGGAGCTTTTAATGCGGGAGATCTCATTTCATCTGAAAATCCGGCACCTGTTGCGGGAATTTCACCGAGACAGTCTCCTCCCATGACGGAAGCGGGGTGGCTTTTTTACCTTGATGAGCAGCCCGGAGCATTTTACTCTCATCCCGGTAAAATCTTTGCTGTCGGTCAAAGTGGTCAGATTTTATTCAGTGAAAATACGCAAGGGTGGCCAACCATTAATGGGACACCGCCTGATTATGTTTTGGAAAAAGCGAGTACGAGAATTGCCAGTGAAACAAATACAATTACAGTCTACAATCCTTCGCATGTGTATGTACCGGTAGGGATCATCAGATGGCCAGGTGTTATTGCCCATTTAATCAGAAGCGGTGCTGTGGTCACAAATGGTTTGACACCAACTCAGAGTTTGTACTATGAAGCCTCTCAGGCGCATGATATGATGACGAATGCGATGGAGGACCTTATGGGTGTAACATATGTTCAGGCGGTGGATTATCCGGATAATACCCCTACAGATGTGGCAAGTGCCGTCAGCTATCTCGTCAACACGATGAAAGTATCCAATATTACGATGTATTTTATCGCGCATGGAAATATTGAACTGATGAACGTTGGCGGCGTGTATTATTACGCATCGACTCTTAAAGCCCTTATCGATACCTATCCGAATGTTCGATTCAATCTGATTTTTGAAACCTGTCATGGTGGAAGCTGGACAGATTATTTCCAGACACTTGGAGCGGCTGGGGTACCGAATGTTGATATGAGTATTTCATCCACATCCAGGACGAAGGGGGCATACCCGGACTGGGACTACAGTAGTGGCCTGACGGATTACAATGCCGCACAGGATGAATTTGTGGAATTTACGAGCGATTTCATCCTTCAGATGGAATACTATACAGCGACAGCCAACTGGCCTACAGTAACCGGATTAACGACGCCCGCTTTGGCGAATAATAAACTGAGACTTTATTATTTATGTTTTACAAATGCGAGAAACAGGAATTATCCCGTTGCCGGTACACCGTCATCGGATTCCTATGTTTTGACTGAACGTACACCTATCAGTATTCAGGAACCACAGATCTACTATCAATGATCATGCGATAGATTAAAAAATCCTCCGTATTATCTTATGAATGATACTTACATAATTGAATACGGAGGTGTTTTAGATGAAAGGTTTAAAAGTAATGATCGTACTTGTTGTTTTTTCATTGGCGGTAATAATGGTTTCTTGTAGTGGTGGACTTGCAGGTGGCGTTAACATACAATTCGAGCTTGCAAAGCAGACGTTCCTTGATTGGGCAGAAGCAGAAGCGGATCCCCACAGTGTGGGGATAGTCATCGGAGAGGTAAAAGCCGGTGATACGGTTGGCTCTGAGACGGTTGGTGTATTACAGTTGTTATCTTCCGAAAGGGGAACTCAGTTAAAGAAGGATGGTTGGGTATTTTACCTTGATGAGGCTCCGGGAGCCTTTTATTCCCATCCCGGTAGGATATTGGTTATAGACGGATCCGGTGAGATTTTGCACGAATCGGAAACAAATGGCTGGCCAACGGTTAATGGAGAAACACCAGATGTTATGAAACTGTCTTTGAATGAAAGATTTTCAGCTGTACATGCTATCTGGAATCCAAGGAAAATCCTGATTCCGGTCTATACAATGATCAACCCCAATATCATCATGTATTTAAGAACGCATGGTGCAGTTGTTGTCCAGGGGCTGACACCAAGTCAGAATCTTTATTCTGAAGCTGGTGATGCACATGATGATATGGTGACCGCTATGAATGGATTGATGGGGGTATCAAATGTAACAGCGGTGGATTATCCGAATAATTCGCCATCGGATGTTGAATCTGCTGTTGAAGCGCTTCTAGACTCTTCTGCTATGATGCAAAATATAACACTTTATTTTATCGCACACGGGAATTATCAATACATGAATATCGGAGGGTATGGCTTTACCGCAGGGATGTTAAAAAATATGATGGATGAATACCCTGATATTCACTTCTCGGTTATTATTGAAACCTGTCATGGCGGAAGCTGGACGGATTATTTTGCTGCACTCAGTCCGCAGCAGGCAAATCTGGATATGTTTATTTCCTCTACAAGTGCCGATAAAAGTGCATATCCTGATTATGACAGTTATTATGGGGTTTCAGATCATAACGGGGCAGAAGATCAGCATGTAGAGTTTACAAGTGATTTCATTCTTCAGATGGAATACTATACCGATCCGTCAAACTGGCCAACCGTTACCGGGATGACATATCCAACATTCTCAAATAATTATTTAAAATTATATTATTTGGCATATAAAAAGGTTATTTCGAATAATCCTTCAGCGAATTCATTGGTTATATTTCAGCGAACACCGCTATTCTTCCAATCCCCTCAGATTCATTTCTGAAAATAAAAACGGGCGAATTGCCCGTTTTTATTTTTGAATCCATTCACTTTCGCTTAATAATAAAGTTTTACCTTTCGATTTTTTATTTCGTGAGAATATGAATTTTCGGCTGTTTTACGCGTATGAACGATGACATGTTCTCCGTATGTGGTTTCTTTTTTATAATACAGTTTGATATGTTTGACGATATGTGTGTCGGTAAAGTTTAAAGGAAGAGATTCATAGATCCATAAAGGATATATGGCATTATTGACATGATGATAATAATCAACATCGAATTTTCTGATTTCAAACGCCTTTGAAAAATCACTGTTGTCAACATCAAATGCTTGCGGGTTATTAATTTCAAAAGGGGCTTCCGTTGACGTGACCCCGTAAAGATCATACATATAGCTTCTTGCTGAGGTCGGTCTGCGTTTTTCAACATTAAAAAGAATCCATTTTGATTTTGCCGAGGTGATCAGTTTATTGTTTTCATCATAGATTAAAAATTCTCTAAAAGCAATAAAACGATCGATTGCATGTGCAATTGTTTGGACATGGATGTGTTCTCCGTATTTCGGATATCTTTTGACATCTATTTCCCAATTTAATATAACCCATGCAATGGATTCCTCTTTCAGGATATCTTTTTCCTGTTCATAATATTTACCCGCCAGACGAGCCATTTCACTGAAATAATTGATGATACTGACAATGTTTGCCTGGTTTTTATAAAATGTGTCTCTGTAACCCACTCTGAACTTCTCACTCACTTTTTGATTTATAATGATCACCTGCATTTTTAAGTTTAAGAAATGGAAAAGTCAACAAAATTAAAATGGCAAAGAGTATCAGACCGATGCCGATACCGAATTGATCTGCCAGGAAACCTATCAATGGTGAAAATAAGGCTATTAAAAGGGTTGTTAATTGAGATTCGATAGACAATCCTGTTGACAACTTCTCTTCAGGAATTATATCACTGATCAGTGATACGTTTAAAGGCCTTCGCAAATTCTGGATGATAAATATGAGAAGAAACATGATAACAGCCCCTATTTCAAATGAAAGAACATTAAAAATTCCAGCGAAAAGTATAAAAACTATCCCTGCAATCATCGTCAGGTTTAAGGCATGATGAAGGGTCTTCATTCTTTTCTGAATGAGATACGCATATTTTGAAGAGTAGGAGGTTAAAAGATAAATGAAGAAATACGTTAACCCCAGAATGAACGCAGTTTTCTTTTCTGAGTTGATCGGGATGAAAAAAGGAATTGAAACGGCAAAGATTTCTAGTATTGGCTGAAGGAAATCTTTAGAAGATTTAAAAAAAGCACTGAAGACTGAGGAATTTAAATAGACGCGAAGATATTCGGATTTTCTGAGGTCTGATAATGGCTTTATAATTTCTTTAAGTGTTGCTCTTTTTGTTCTTTTCCGTATCACATCATCCAATTGGCTTGGATAGGTTAAAAGATTGAACAGATTTATAATATACGGCACAATTGCCGCGAGAAAAACGATTCTGTAATTTCCTGTAAAAAACACAAGTGAAGCGGCGATTAAGGAATTTATTGCCGATCCTTTCTGTGAAAAACTCCTGGTTAATCCATAATATTGGACTTTTGCCGATTCCTTTTTAGTGAGTTTTAAATAACTCAGGATTAACGATTTATGAGTACCTGATCGTAAGGCTTCTCCAAAACCAAAGAAAATCATTGCAAAGATGTAAAGAACCATGTTCTGTGTAGTGAAGAAAATAATGAAAGAAACGATATAAGCGATCATAGAGAAAACCATGGTTATTTTTCTTCCAACATAATCCGCTAAAATACCGGTTGGGATTTCTGTCAGATTAGTCGATAATTCTCGGATCATGTATAGGATACCAATATTTAGAAATGAAAAACCCTGGTCACGGAAGAATAATATCATGAACGGTTCGAAGAACCTCAAATTTTTCAGAAATCCATACAGGGCAAATTTATAAAACTGTTTATCACGTTCAAATGATTCATTTTTCAAATTTATCACCACCTGAAATCAGCAGATGATTATAACATGTTGTGCCCTTATGTTGACAATCCATCTTGTTTATGATACCATCATATTAATCGATAGTATTCGTATCGAAATTTCTATTTTTAAGGAGGGCGATCCCGATATGATTATAATATGTGTGTTTGGACATGTTATGTCAGGAATAGATGAAAACTGTATTGGGATAATGCCGTCTGTTTTCATGTAGAAACCGATTTGTTTTAATTATAAATTGTACATAAGGACCACGGTGTTAAAAATCAGACGACAGTCTGAATTTTTTTTGCGATTATATCGTATACGCCGTGGTCTTTTTAATTGGAGGAAATAATGAACACGATAAAGAAAAAGTTAAAGCATAATATTGGGAAAAATTATTTATTCACATTTGTGAAGAGTATTGACTTTACGAGGGGGCTTTGGATGCTTTATCTCGCATTCAGAGGAATGAGTCTGCTGGAAATTGGGGCACTTGAAGGAATATTTCATATTACATCACTGTTGATGGAAGTGCCGACGGGTGCTGTAGCCGATCTTATGGGGAGGAAATTAAGCCGGGTTATGGGAATGATCATCAGTCTTTGTTCCCTTTTCATCCTGATGTTTTCTGATTCATTCTGGCTATTTGCACTTTCTTTTGTTTTTTCAGCCTTGTCCTATAATTTGGATTCGGGTTCAGGTGAAGCACTGGTTTATGATTCGATGAAGTCTTTGGGGGAAGAGAAAGGGTATACAAAAGTGCTTGGGAGAAATGAAGCGATCTTCAATATTGCATCCATTTTATCATTATTTATTGGTGGAATGCTTGGAGAAGAAAGTTTTATGCTGGCGTATACATGTTCTGCAGTGGTTGGGATCATTTCCCTGATTATTTCAACGACTTTCTATGAACCGCCTATTGAAAAAATAGTCAATTCTGAACACTCTTTAAAGAATTTTTTTATTCATACCTATAAAAGTTTTAAGACACTCTTCTCGAATGGGGAAGTAGCTTTTCTAACCGTCTTTACAACGATATTTTCCGCTTTTGCGACGGTTATCTTCTTTTATATTCAGAATTATTGGAGAAGCGAAGGTATTAGTGTTTCTCAGGTTGGTATATTTCTGGCCATTGGATCCGGTGTATGTGCATTGAGTACGATAAATATGGAGAGAATCGAGTCTTTTCTCAGAAAGAGGAAGTGGTCGGTAATTTCAGAATATCCGTTCTTATTCTTCGGCCTGATGATATTTTCAGGGATATTTGGCTTGGCAATACTTGGGATTTTCAGGAATATCACACTATTATCCTTGATTTTTCTGGTCTTTACAATGGTTGGGGAATCAGGTATGTATGTTATGTTTAACAGTTTTTTAAATAAGCATATTCCTTCTCATCAGAGAGCAACGATTATCTCGATAGACAGTATGTTGTTTAGTATTTCAATGATCGGTGTTTTTCCCTTTTTTGGATGGATTGCAGATGCGTTTTCCTTTTATCACGCCTTTATCGTTTTGATTTTTATATCACTTGCATTATTAATTCCATCAGGATTTATCATCAGGAAGTTTTTGAGAAAAAGAGTTGTCAATGTATAATAATATAAACAAATGGAGGTGTAAGGTATGGGGATTAAGATATTTCAGGTTGATGCATTTACGAATGAGTTTTTCAAAGGGAATCCGGCTGCGGTCTGCGTTCTTGAGAAGGCTTTATCGGAAGAACTTTATCAGAAAATTGCAATGGAGATGAATCTGTCAGAAACAGCTTTTGTTATTGAAACAGCTGATGAAAACAAATTTAAGTTAAGGTGGTTTACATCGGAATGTGAAGTTGATTTATGCGGTCATGCAACACTATCCGCAGCACATTGTCTTTTTGAGAAATTTGGTTTTCAGGGTGAACTCTGTTTTGAAACGAAGAGTGGTGTGCTGAAAGCTCAGGAGCATTATGGCAATATTCAGTTGGATTTCCCTGCAAATAAACCGGAGAGCGTTGAACGACCGATTGAGGATATACAGGATGCCTTGAATTGTTCTGATTATTTTGAAGTTTATTACTCAAAGACGAGTGATTTTCTTTTGCTGCTGTTTGAAAGCGAAGAACAAATAGTCATGTTGAAGCCTGATTTTATGAAGATGAAAGCTCTGGAATTTGATTTAAATGTACATGGTCTGATCGTAACGGCAAAAAATAACAGGGAAGCTGAAAATTACGATTTTTGTTCCAGGGTCTTTGTACCGTGGGAAGGAATCAACGAAGATCCGGTAACCGGCTCTTCGCATACGCTTCTTGGACCTTTTTGGTCAGAAAGGTTGGGGAAGACTCTTGTTAGAGGTTATCAGGCTTCCTCAAGAGGCGGATATGTTAATGTAGAGCATATGGAGAAAGGCAGAGTCACCCTAACCGGTGAAGCTGTAATAATACTGGAGGGAATTTTAAATGTTTAGCAATTTGACAATTAATGAGAAGCACGGTTATGCGATTTTTCCCGCGGATTACGAAATAAAATCCGTCAACGAATTGAATGATCTGTTGGGAAATTGTTATTATAATCATATTGAGAAAGTTCTAATCAATGAAAATAATCTCAGTGATACGTTCTTTGATCTTAAAACGAAAATTGCGGGAGATTATCTGCAGAAACTGGTTCTTTATCAATTTAAAGCTGCATTTGTGATTTCAGCGGAGAAAAACACGGGAAGGTTTTCGGAAATGGTACTGGAATCAAACAAAGGTAATCGCATCAATTTCTTTTATACATTTCAAGATGCGGTGAATTGGCTGGAAACTATTTAGTGAATAAAAAAAGGATGAATCTTATGATTCATCCTTTTTTTGGAGCGGAAGACGGGATTCGAACCCGCGACCCTCTGCTTGGCAAGCAGATGCTCTACCACTGAGCCACATCCGCAGAAAACTGTGCGAGTGATGGGAGTTGAACCCATACGAGATCATTCTCACTGAATTCTAAGTCCAGCGCGTCTGCCAATTCCGCCACACTCGCGCTTCCCAAAACTCTGAATGGTGAGCCGCGAGGGACTTGAACCCTCGGCCCCATGATTAAAAGTCATGTGCTCTACCGACTGAGCTAGCAGCTCTCCCGCTTCGGAAACTCTCTTCCCTCCCGAAGCGAAATGATTCTAACATACTTTTTCAGAAAATGCAAGTCTAAATAAGACAATTATGAAAACAAATCTATATAATTTTATGAAAATGGAATGGTTTTCTCCATAATGACCTTTATATTCTCCACAAGAAGCGATTGCATCTTACGATCTCTGAAATTTTTATCCTGACCAAGTGCTTCAACGATGTTTTCGGGATGGTTTACAAATTCCTTTATAGCGATTGTTTTCTGAAGATATGACAGCATCCTATCGATTTCAAGTTTGTTGCAAACTTTACCATGTCCGGTTATGAACCATTTTGCCTTTTCTCTCTTTAACTGCTTTAATATTTTTATCCATTTTTCAATATTGCTGTCTACGACAATTTCCGGGTGATATTCGCTGACCAGTAAATCGCCAAGAATGACAATCTTTCTTTCAGGTATTCTTACAATTGTAGAATCCGGTGTATGTCCACCAACCAATTCAAATTCAATTTTCAGATTACCGAGTATGAGAGTGTGTTCCTTTTTAAAAGTCATGGCAGGGTGTACGATCTTTATATCTTCTTCAATTAATGCCCCATCTTTCATGATGACCTGGTCGATATAATCATGATTCATCATGGAAAGATAATTTTCTGTTTTTTCTGATGCGATTAAAGGGGCATTGATTCCTGAATTACCGAATGAATGATCGGGATGATAATGTGTGTTTGTCATCATGATCACTTCAGATTTCATTAACCGCTTGATATATAATACGATTTCGGATGCTTTTGAAGGAAAAAGCGAACTGTCTACCACTAAAGTCCCTTCAGCTGTCGTGATAGTCGTTATATTTGAACCGCCATATGGGTTATCAAATACAATAATACCTTTTTCAAGTTCTCTCAATTTGTTCAACTCCAATATCCTTTATCAATTTATTATTCTATACATTTCTTTTATTTTCCCTTTACCTTTTCATAACGTCTTATGAAAAATATTTCAGATTACGAATCGATAGCCTTGTTTTTTGAAATTGAATATGATAGAATCCTGTCATGAATATATATAAGAGACTTTTTAAGATTGCTTTACCAATTGCAATACAGCAAATCATCCTAACTAGCATGAACTTCGTAGACATGTTGATGATTGGACAGCTTGGGGAGGTATCCATAGCAGCTGTCGGTTTATCCAATCAATTATTTTTTATCTTCAATGTTGTCACATTTGGTCTCGTTTCAGGTGGTGCTATTTTTATCGCACAATTTTGGGGAACAAAACAGGAGTATAATATTTCACGAACCACTGCTTTAATGTTGATTTGTTCTACACTGATTTCAATTTTCTTTTTTATCTTGGCGTTTTTCTTTCCTGAACAGACACTTAGAGTCTTTTCACCGGATCAACTTGTTATTAATGAGGGGGCTGGATATCTGAATGCCATAGGCGTTAGTTTTCTTGCCTTTGGTGTTACCATGACTATTTCATTTGTGTTGAGAAATACAGAGAATGCAGTTATTCCAATGGTCATCAGTATTGTTTCAATTGGTTTGAATGTGTTGCTCAATTATTCTCTGATATTTGGAAACTTCGGGTTACCAAAACTGGGTATCAGAGGTGCCGGGATCGGAACACTTATTTCCAGGATTTTTGAAATGATCCTGATTCTGATCATCGTCTATCGTAAAAAATTACCTGGCAGAGTTCACCTTGAACATTTTACAGGTCTCTCCAAAGATTTTGTGAAGCGATTTTTAAAATACACTTTTCCAACCGTTGCAAATGAGCTGTTTTGGTCAACCGGTTATTCCATGTATTCAATCATCTACAGTTATATGGGCACTGGATTGCTTGCGGCGACAAGGATCATGAACAGTATTGAGCGATTTTCATTTTCGGTTCTTCTGGCACTGGCAAATGCGGCAGCTGTCGTTATTGGTCAGGAACTTGGCAGATCATCCTATGATAAAGCGAAACATATGTCAAAGAAGATCATCAAACTTGATCTTGGGATAGCGTTTGTTTTGATTATTCCCATGATAATATTCGCCCCTCAGTTTGTTTCACTTTTCAGTGTAACACCGGAAGTAAAAAAATTATCAATACTTTTACTGAGGTTATCGATGCTGTATTCTCCGGTAAAGATAATGAATGGACTATTTATCGTTGGTATTTTAAGAGCCGGAGGCGATACGAAATTTTCCTTTGCAGTTGAAGCAGGGTGTTTATGGCTTGTCGGTATTCCGGTTACTGCACTGGCAGGACTGGTCCTCAATTGGGATTTTCCAATTGTATATTCTTTGTGCATGGTGGAGGAAGTTTTAAAGTTAATCATATTGATAAGGCGGTATAAGAAAGGCTCCTGGCTTAAAAATGTCGTCGAAAATATGCAGTAAAAAAAGGGATCCTAAAGGATCCCTTTTTATTGTGAATTAACATATTTTTATTCTGAGATGAGATCAGAGTAAAAATTCTCCCAGATTTTCATGACATTTTTCTCGGAATAGTAATCTGAAATTTCTATGGACTTTTCTTTAATTTTATTGAACAGTTCTTTGTTTGTATATAATTCATTGAGTTTCTTCGTAAAATCATCTGCATTGTTTCCTGACATATATTTTCTAAAGAGTATTTCTTCATATAATTCGATATCCCTGACGAGAAGTGGTAACTGGCAGTTACAGGCTTCAAGGATAGTCATAGGGAACAATTCCTGATATGAAGGCAGAAAAAGAACATCAGCGGCATTAAAATAGTCAGCGACTTTTTCCCTTTCAACAATCCCGGTGAAAATAACATTTTCAGGAGGATTCTCTATCATCTTTTTATATTTTTCATAGCCATCTGTAATTTTACCGAACGAAAAACCACCAACCCAGACAAATTTAAATTGGGGGCACTTTTTGGCTGTTTTAATGAAATCGTCAATTCCTTTTCTCTTCTGAACCTGTCCGGCTCCAACGATGACAAATTCATCTCCCGATAAACCAAAATCATCTCTCAAATCCTGTTTACGTTGTTCATTAACCGGTTTAAACACCTCTCTGGATACATAATTCGGAATATAATAAACCTTATTTTCAGGTAACCCGAGTCTTATGAGTTCCTGTTTGTAAAAAGAATTAACAACAACAAGTCTGTCTGCCATAGAGTAAAAGCTGATCATGTACTTTACCAGATATTTCAATATAAAACCCGGAATTTTCAAAGAGCCTTCCAGTGAATCGGGCATAACATGACAGGAAATGACCGTTTTTTTACCTCTATTCTTGTACTTTTTCAGCAACGATCTGGAACCCAGATCAAACGTGTGTGCATGAACAATATCAAATATTCTGTTATCATTAACATGGACATCCAGTACATCGGATTTTTTCAGTAATTTTGCCTGTTCTTTAAAAGCGGAGTCTACTCCCTGCCCTTTTGCCATCTCCGATACCGAACGTATGTTCAAACTGATTGACACCAATACCACTCCTTCATTTTAACCTGGCAGATTATAACATAGATGTACCGTTAAAAAAATGATTATTTTCTGCCCATTCTTTGAATAACATCAGTATTCGTCCTGTTGCTCCCCAAATAAAAAAATCTTTGAAATCCCAGACAGGTAAAGAGATGAACCTGTTGTTATACGGAAATCGTTTCATGGTCATCTTTGTTTTCATGAAAGTTTTAAAAGGGATTGTATGAATACTCTCAACCTCGTTCGGATTAATAATAAGATCTCCCGTATCAATGATACCTATAAACGGTAAGATGTTGTGGTCTGATACATAAGTCAAAACAGGTTGAAGAGAATCGATTATTTTCAAAATATCAGCATTGATTTCCTCTTTTGTTTCTCTTTTAACTGCTTCTATAGGACGCTCATTCGTTTCAATCTTCCCCCCGGGGAAAGATATCTCACCCGGATGATGTTTCAGGGATCGGCTTCTTTGCGTAAAAAGAATCTCGTATTGATCGTCTTTCAAAAAGATCGAAACGAGTACAGTTGATGTGATCGACTTCATTTTACCTTTTCTTTATTGTGCTTTGTAAAGATATAATTATAATATTTATTCAGATCTTCATCATCCATTTCTTCTATATTCTGAAAATAATTCACGTTGAAGCTTTCTTCTTCATCCAGAGAATCGGAGTATTCATCAATAGAAACCCATTGTTCAGACGTATCCTCATCAACTTCCTCACTATCCATTGATTCAATAAGTTCATAGGCTTTTGAAATTGCCGAGTTAACGTCGAAATCATCCGGGATATTATCAAGGTGCTCATATTTAGGTGTGTAAGAAGCGACATTATTCTCTCTTAATTCGCTCTCTTCGGAACTTTCAGATTCATCTTCATCCAAAACAGCGTTTAATATTGAACTTCTTGCGTCATCAAACTCATCTGTGATATTTTCTTCAAAGTTCACGGATACATCCCGCTCAACTTCAACTGATTCCTCTGTGGGAGTCTCTTCGAACAGTGGCTCATCATCTCCGAAAAATTTTGAAAGTTCTCTGATATCTTTTGAAGCCATTTCTTCAATATTTATCTCCTCATCAAAAGGTGTATCAAGTAAATCTTTATCGTTTATTTCAATCGCTTCTTTCGTTTCCTCGGCTGAATCTTCCTCAGAAAAACCCGAATCGGCAGGTTTAGTTACATTATGCTGCCCGTTTAAAATATCTGGAGAAACACCTACCAGTTTAAGGGCGAGTTTACTGAACGTATTTATTTTTATTTCAATGAACAAACCGATTGCAATAATCAATACACTGACAGCACTTAAAAGGATTATCGGTGTTAAAGTGTTTCCACTTTCCTCAGTTACGGTTGATGAAGCGGTTTGAAGTGCTGATTTACTCGCTTCATTTGTAAATTTCTCCTCCATATCATTGTAATAGAGGAAACCCTCCGGTAGCGTTGCCTCGTGTTCATCAATTTTCTTTAAAAGGTCATCGGCTATAGGATTGCCTGTAAAAAGGTAAAGATATGTCTTGGCTGTTTTGTAATCATCATTGTTAAAGGCACTGACCCCGAGCATATATTTAATGTTAGGGGCTTTTGCCTCTATATCAGGGTTTTTGATTAGAGCGGAATGAAAATATCTTTGAGCATCAAAATAGTTACCGGAATTATAGGAATCTTTACCGGAAAAGTAAAGGGACATCGCCTCGTCCTGGTCAGAACCTGCGAATATTAAAATCGGTAACAGAATAATGCAAATTACAAAGAGTATTTTCTTGTTCATTCAAGTATTGCCACCTTTTTAAGGAAATAATGTGCATCTTTTTTGGTTAAGACCATCATATTGCCATTCGACATAACGGCATCTTTTATTTTCTCGTCATCCGGTATATCAAAGTAGGTTCCTTTTGGCTGTTTATACTGATAATCAATGATATTGAATTTATTTTTACCGACCACAATAACCTGCTGTGGGTTTTTCAGAACTTTTATGCCTCCTGTGTTATTAGACGTTAAGAGCAGTTCTTTTTTACCGTCAAGGCTTATGACCCTTAAAGAATAATCCGAAGCAATCACATACAGTGAATCCTGTGCTATTATACCCGTTAATAAATTGATATCATTACTATATGGTCTGTATATCTCATGACATTCCTTTCCGTTAAAGAGATAAACTGCTTCATCCGTAATAATATAAGGATACATGCCATGCATGATTATTTCTCCGTAATGACCATCAAGTTTGAAGGATGAAAAAGGTGTTTCAAGTGTCAAACCATTATAATGAAGGAGGTAATATTGGACAGAATCGTTGATACCGATGGATAAAACCGGGGCATCAAACATCAGATATTCCATTTTAACCGGTTCACCATTTATATACTGTGTCAGGATATTGTCATGAACTGAAAAAAGACTTCCGGAATAGGTTGTATAAGCAAAGCTTTGATTGTCATTGATTCGATTAAAAATTCCGTTGTTAAAATAGACAATCCCCTTGTTGTCAAAAAGATATAGCGAACCGTTGACACTTGTCATTCCATACGGCTCTATATCATCAGGTATTTTAAACTGATTATAGTTGTACACAATCATATTATTTATGTTGCTGAATTTCTGCGGTATTTCAGTACCATTCCACATAGATGAATCCGGTTGATATGTTTTAAGATCTCCGGTGTGATTATTTTTAGAAATTGTGTCTGTAGAATTACTGGTGTTATTTATATCGTTGAGAATAGAAACGATAGTGTCAATTCTACTATTGTCAGCTATAGCTGATTCACTTGCCGGAGATGTTGTCCCGGAAGAACTGGCAGATATCGTGTTGTCAGTATCCTGATGATTTGAAGTATTATTGTTGTCGGAGGCTGTATTGGATTCAGATGTTTCACTTTCCGTTGTTGTTGAAGTTACGGTTTGATTATTGTTATTAAAAAACTGATTTCGCCAGCGTTCAAGATCCGAATCAACAGAATCTGTTGCGCTTTTATCAGATATCTGTTCCGTTGCAGAACCGGTTGTATCGGTACTGTTCAAATCAACAGAACTTTCAGTTGAATTTTGATCAGTATCGGGTAATCGGATGTCTTCGTTCGCCGTTAAAGTTGACCCTGTATCGAATAACCATTCTTTAAAAGTATCATCCTTAAATTCAGGAACTTCTACAACTTCTATTCCCTGTTCAAGGAATGCAAATATATACTGCAAGGTCTGTTGCTGCATGAATATATCAAAGAAAGAGAAAGGGAAAGTCTTGAACGTGATATTTTCCATATTATTTGTTGCTTCATCAACTGCAGGGGCAATAGCACTGTAAACCGAAACGATTCCGTCACCTTTTTCAAGAGTGTTTTCAGGGTAAAATTTCGCAAATTGTGAATCCTGAAGATCGGCATTAAAATCAGGTTTGCTACCTGCAACGAAGAAATATTCTATATCTTCTCTAATCGAAGTTTGTAAAGTGTTAATTGTTTCGGAATATGGCAGTATATCGATATAAAATGTGTTGACCTTTTCAAGATAACTTAAATTATTCCTTTCAAGGTATCGAATTGTATCTGATGTCAGACCATATATTTTCGAAAGAATTTCCGGATCCTTTCCATAGATTAAATTTAAAAAAGAAGGGTTTACGATGTTTGAACCTGAATTTGGAACAGAAACCAAAACCATCTTTCTGACATTGGTAATTGGATAATTTTCTACGGCATATCTCGCAATGATTCCACCGATACCGTGTGCGATAATGTCAAAGGTTTTATTTGATGAAAGTAGTTTTTGAGCGAGTTTATCTGCTTCAAAACGAACATAACTTTTCATCGATATTGTATTGAAAAAGGTTTTAGCTTCGGTAACATAATCCATTGTACGGGTTTCAGTCAAGGGATACTGATAGACCCATATACTTCTATCGGGGAAAGTAACTTCCCATAAATTATTTCCTTGCGGGTTTGAATTTGAAATCGTATTTGGGAGAAAACCTTTGAAATTTGAATCAATTCCCGGAATTAGCATAAGATCAGGCTTAAGTGTATCTTCTTTTTCGATTATTTCCTTTAAACCAAGTTCGGGTTTTACCGGATTGCTGATTCTCAGTCCAATTAAGGAGCCATGAAACCCTTTTGCCCGGAGGACCGGCTGACTATTGCTGTTTTCATAAATCTCTCCACCCGAAAAGACTCTAACGACGGGGTTCTCTTTATCCTCAATGTAGATGAGTTCCGCATTGTTAAATTCTTTTCCAAAATAGAACTCACCGGGAATTAAATAGTCGTACGTCATAGGTTCCAGGGCAAGATCGGTTCTCCCGTCGACTGGTGTTAATTCATAAATATCTCCATAAAAATTTCCGAGCTGCTTGAAGTTGTCATACGCTGCATTCCTTGGGATTTCTTCTATCCTGAATTTTTTAGGGTATGGGAAAGCATTTTCAGGTATGGTAATTGAAAGATCTTTTATATCGGTTTTTACCTGCGTTTGATCTTCTCCGGTACTTTCTATTTCAGCTTCAGCATCTTTCATAGATAGAGTGAGTACGATTATTATAACGACTACGGCCCCAACAGCTGAAAGATAAATAATACTCATCAAGCGATGTGTTTTAAAATATTGGATCAGATTTTTTATACTAAATTTTTTGAATGCTTTTGGGATATCCTTTACTTTATTCAGGAGACTTTTAAAAAAAGACAATGTATATCATCCTTTCGTTATTTTTTTTCCAGTGTTTTCCATGTCTGAGAGATATATTGACAAAGGTTTGAATAATCAGTTCCATCAAATGCTTTTATTTCTTCAAGGATTTCAAAGAATTTTTCTTTACCTTTCTGTATTTTCTTTTTTGCTTTTTCTGTCCCCAGAATTGAAGTCATCGTGTTTTTATTACCTTCAATATCCTTACCCGGCGTTTTTCCGATATCCTCAAATTTGCCTTCAATTCCTTTAAGATCATCCATTATTTGAAATGTGATGCCGAGTATTTCTCCGGCTTTAGACAATTTTTCAATGTGTTCTGATTTTCTGCCGGATATGATTGCCGGTGAAATAATCGGGAATTGAACAAGTCTTGCCGTTTTTAATCGGTACATATTTTCTATGAGTGAAAGATCATTATTTTCACTCTTTTCATATTGAATGTCAAGATACTCGCCATAAACAAGGTCCATTGCAATTTCTGAAAAATAAGTATTCAAGGTTGTGTTTTTAATCTGTGAAATGTATTTAAATGCGAGAAAGAAAATATAATCAGCTGCGATAACGGCATTTCCCTGCCCATATTTTTTGTGATGAGATGGAATGCCTCTTCTGAAATCATCATTGTCTATCTCGGGAAGATCATCATGAATAAGCGAAGCAGTATGTATTAGTTCAACAGCAGTTCCGATTTTGTAAAGCAATTTATGATCAATCTCAAGATCAATCCCTGTGTTATAACACAGAGCCGGTCTGAATCTCTTCCCACCGGCTTTGATAGAATATAAAATCTCATCTTTCCAGTTTTTATCTTTTGTGATTCCTAAATTTAAGTCCAGGGAGTTGTAAAGATATTCCTCAAAATCTGTTTTAGACCATTTCTTCACACATAAAACCCCTTTCAATTATGAGCTCTTTTCTATTTTAACATGTATCTAAACAATTTTATAAATAATTTTCCTGTATGATCTTTTTTAAATACCCGATAACATATAACGAACCTGTAATAAGTATCGGTGCATCGAGTTTTCTTGATAGCTCAACAGCTTTTTCACAAGCCTTTATATGTTCCGGTTCATAATGTACATCATGAGCGTCCCTAATCTTTTTATAGGCATCAACAATTAATCTGGTATCCGTTTCCCTTGGTGCATTGGGTTCTGTTACGATTACTTCCTTTGAAATGGATGATAGCTGTGATGTCATAAAAGCGTAATCCTTTCCACTGAGCATTCCTGTTAGAAGGACAGCTTTTTTTTCTGGGAAATAAATGTTCCAGTTTTTGATCAATGCTTTAATTCCTTCCGGATTATGCGCGCCATCAACGATAACAGGGTTTTTCTCAGTTTCGTTCAGTACCTCAAATCGTCCGGGCCAGTATGCCTTCTTTAATCCTTTTCTCAATGCGTCAATATCCGGATCTATGGTATTTTTCTCACAATAGGCAAGATAAGCCATGATGGCTGTTGATGCATTCTGGAATTGATGAATACCGTTCATTGTTAATTCTATATTATCTAAAGTTAAATTTTCAGAATGGAAAGTGAAGCGATTTGAATTGATCTGATTGCTGAGCGCTTCGAAAGAATAATCCCTGTTCACGAGATACATTTTTGCGTTTTTTTCATTAGCAACATGCGCAATGATTTCAACGGCATCCTTTTTGGTTGTTCCGCAAACCAGTGGCACTTCTTCTTTGATAATGCCTGCTTTTTCAGCTGCAATCAAAGGTATCGTATCCCCAAGAGTTTTGGTATGATCGAGACCTATTGAGGTGATGATGGTTACATCGGGTGTGAGTGCTGTTGTGGCATCCAGTCTTCCACCGAGTCCAACTTCCACTGCTGCCACATCTACTCTCTTGTTTTTAAAATATTTAAATGCCATTGCGGTTGTACATTCAAAAAAGCTGGGCTTCATTTCATCGGATTGAGCATCCATTATGGCAACTGCTTCACTAAGTTGATTGGCTACGGTTACAATATCTTCATCACTGATCATTTCGTTGTTGAATGTAATTCTTTCATTGAATTTTACCAAATGCGGTGAGAAATTTGCCCCTGTTCTGAGCCCAAGTGTAGTGAAGATGGTAGATAATATTCTTGTGACAGACCCTTTTCCGTTTGTTCCCGCAACCTGAATGGCTTTGAAAGAATTTTCGGGATTTCCGGCATTTCTCAACAAGGTTTTAATTCTTTGAAGACCAAGCTTAATTGTTCCATGTGGTCTGGATTTAAAAAAATACTGTAATGTATCATCAATGTTTTCAAATTTTATGATTTCAATTTCTTTTTTCATTTATTTTTGAACCCTCCAAGTTGATATACGTAAACTATTACCTCCGCAACTGCTTTATAAAGTTCAGGAGGTATTTCAGAATAATAATCCAGTTCAAGAAGCTTTTCCACGAGCTTTTCATCAGAGTAAATAGGAATATCATTTTCAATGGCAATCTCAACAATACGCCGTGCAAGTTCTCCTTTTGCCTGTGCAATCAGTCGAGGGACAGGCCCTGCCTCAGGGTCATATTTTAAAGCTGCGGCTTCTGTTATCTCATCTTCAAGTATATTCTTTCCAAATTGATTTTTTTTAGGTGTCATGCCAGTTTAATAAACCCTCCATCTCTTTTGTTATCGGTATACAGCTTCACTTTATGTTTAAGGATATCATTTTGATTAGCTTTTTCGCGGATTAAAAGACTTCTTAGCTTATAATCGGTTTCTTTTATTCTTTTAGAAAGAACCGACGAGTGATTGGTAAATTCACCGGTATGTTCCTGCCCGGCATATATATAGATATCAAGATTTTCACCGCTGACAATCGTATCAATAAATACATTTCCAAACCGCTGAGTATCTGTTTCAATATAAACCCTGTACATTTCGGTTTTATCATAACCGCTTTTATTGACACTCTGCTTTTGAAAATCAACGGCAAACGGTTGCCCGTTAAAGTTCAATAATGCAGAGTATACATGATTGAACTCGTTTTTATCTGAAGTGATGTTTAACATTTTTAAAAGTTTTTCGGAATTGATTTCATTTTTTTCGGATAAACCCGACTGCAAAGGTTTATCTTCTGTTGTTTTTAACTTTGAATCTAAAGTAGTTTCTTGCGTTGTTCGATCATCTTTTATTACCGGTGATTTTTCCTGATCAGCGGCTGCTATATTATTTTTAAGTGTAATGGCTTCTTTTCCTCTTGCATTTAGGGATTTTGATTCTTCAAGTGTATTGACTATCTGTTTCTTTTCTGATGATGAAAGATTGGCAGCTATTTCTTTTGGCAGCTTTGTTAATTGTTTGGTTTCTTGATATGGATCATTCTTGATTTGGGAGTTCTTTTCCAAGCCCGCGCTTTTAGAGGTCGTTTCCTGTTTCATTTCCGCTTGCGTATTGGTGTCCATTTTTCTTTGACTCTGTGAAGGAGAATTTCTATTTGAATCCGTATCATCCGGTGATGAAATTAATTTTTGAACGAAATCTTTAACAATAATATACGCTTTCTGTGAAAAAGACTGTATTCTTGAAATTAAAGATCTTTCATCTGATTGGGCAACTTTGTTGTCAATAATCAACTGAGGAAGTTTAAGTTTAAGGTAGTTTTTTAAAGAATTGGGGAAAATATTCTGAGCCGTATCCGGTTCTTTAAATGATCTGACAGCTATATTGACAATATCATTTGCGATTAAGACGGTTTCTTTTGGTGGAATACCGAGTCCATTCAACTGACGCAGTATATTTTTAATCTCAAACTTCAACATAGGATCATTTTTAATGGTTTCAAAGGAGAATTCCTTTGAGATTAAACGCGAGAAAACTTCTCGGTTTATCTTGATGGACTCAAAATTAATCTGCTCCTCATTTCCCGCTTTTACAAGTTTATTGAGGACAGTCAAGATATTTTTATCCTCAAGTGGCAGATTATTCTGTTTAATGGTTTCTTCCAATCTTAAATGGAGAGGATGAGTCACTTTTTCTGTTAATAAAGGAGACGTATTGCCCGATATTTTGAGAGATTCAAATTTTTCTGAGATATGATTTAAGTTTTCATGATTTTTCTCAAGATTTATAGGCTTGCTGATTAGCTCTTTCAAAAGGCCTTTCAATTCGTTAACAGTGTTTTTAATCAACTCTTCTTTTGATGCGGGGTCTGTCTGAGTCGATTGATATTTTACATTGAATATGTGTTTGGAAACTGTGCCGGTAATTTGTTTTTGAATACGGTTCTTTTCCGTATTCACTGTATTTGATGTCTGATTTTCCTCTTGAATCACTGCCTTACCCGTAAAGGTAGAAGGCGGTTGTTCTTTGTTTTCAACCATTCCTTTGTTTGATGATGTTTTATTTAAAGAGAATGATGGTTTCAAAAGGGTTTCAGAGGCATTTTGAGCAGTCTGTTTGATAACGTTTTTATGGGGAAAAGGCTTATCAAAAGAGGGTTTATCTTTTGGCTCAATCAACTTGGAGTCTGAAGATTTAATCTTTTTATCAGAATGATTCCCTTTTTCAGATTCATCCTGTATATTTTGCAAAAGAACCCCAGATTCCTTTTTACCGGAATCGGATAGGATCTCAGTTTTTTCTGAATCCCCTTTTAATATTTTTTTGAAATCAAAGAGAACAAATTCCTTGATGATTTCCTTTTTAATCTTGTCAGGTATATAATCCCATGCCTTGCCCATTGCCTTTGCCTTCAATGAAATTTCTATCAGGCGTCTGTTAAACGGAAGACGTGAATCATATAAATCGAAGGCATTTTTTGTGTTTTCTACACTCTCTTTTATTTCAATATTAAAATCCTCTTTCAGAATGGATTCAGCAAGGTTGGAAATTTGATTCGAGACATGAGCAAATCTCATTTTTTCCGATTGTGGCATTTTATTGATTAAGGTTTCCAACTCCTGTGAAGTCTTAAACGGTAACGATAGAGAATAGACGTCTATCAGCTTTGCACCGATTTTCTTTAATACTTCACTTGAAACTTCTTGGGGAAGATCTTTACCAAAAAAAACTTGTATCATATCACCGGTTTTAATCTTTCCGACATTTCCGGGCTCTATTTTATATACTTTATCCTTTATTAAAACCTGTATTTCCTTCCCGTTTTTGGAAATAACTTTACCGAGTTGGGCTTCTCCTTTAGTTTTAGAATCAGCCTTTTTTATGTTAATCGGGATTGATATTTGTGAGATATTCATAGTTACACCCCTATACTATTCTATTCTATTATCGTCATAATGCGGGGTTTCTGAAAATATCTTCCAGGCGTTCCCAGTTTTTACTGAGAAAAAGATACCCGATCAATGTTTCAAATGCAGTAGCATATCTGTAGTCAATATCATTGCCTCTTTTTTTTGCACCCTTTGAATTTAATCCCTTTTTTACGATTTCTTTTTCTTCTTTATTTAACCTTTCCATACAATCTTCCAATAATTGTTTTTGACCGGATGCACGTTTTAATTCAACCCCACGACGGTTTGCCAGGATGGTTTTTGTCCTGCCGTCTTTTATCGACAAAAAAGTTGCGATGAGATTAAAAAAGGAGTCCCCAATATACGCATAGATATCCGTAGGGATTTCATTTTTATTTTTTACAATTTTATCGAAATCAAAAAGACTTTCCATCGTTGTATTAATATCTGAATGTTCCAAATTTTTTCCCCACTTTTTCGGTATCCCTGCAATATTGCATGACACTTTCTTTTGTTATCAATTTGTTTTCATATGCCTCGATTAAAGCATCATCAAAGGACTTCATCCCAAACTTTTTCCCCGTTTCCATCAGCGTTCCTATCTGATGAAGTTTCTGTTCTCTGATCAGATTTCTGACGCCGGGTGTTGCGAGCATGATTTCAGCAACAGGAAAAAAACCCTCGTCGTCAGCTTTTCGGACTAAACGCTGATATAGAACACCAATGAGAGAATTAGCGAGCTGTAGTGTAATCTGTTTTTGCTGATGAGCCGGAAAAACATCGATAATTCTTTCCGGTGCTGTTGGCGCGGAATTTGTATGAATGGTTCCGAATACAAGATGTCCCGTTTCTGCTGCTGTCAAAGCGAGTGCCATCGTATCAAGATCCCTCATTTCTCCCACGAGTATAACATCCGGATCCTGCCTCAAGGCGTATTTCAATCCGTCTTTAAAAGAGTCGGTATCCAATCCGAGTTCCCTTTGATGAACAAGTGCTTTCTTGCTTTCAAATATATATTCTATCGGGTCTTCTACGGTGAGGATATGAACATTTTTGATCATGTTGATATGTTCAAGCATCGCTGCCATAGAAGTTGATTTACCACTTCCGGTGGGACCTGCAACGAGGATCAGTCCGCTTTTTTTCTCGCTCCATTCTTTTAATACAGCGGGTAGTTTTAGCTCCTCAAGTGTTCTGACTTTCTTTGTGATAATTCTGAAAGCGGCAGCTGGATTTCTTCTTTCGTAATAAATGTTCGCTCTGACACGAATGACATCCTTAATTCCGAATGAAAAATCAAGTTCTTTCTGTTCACCTTTTTTAAGATTAATTTTTTCATAAAGGTATTCAAGGCTTTTTTCCAATTCCTCTTTGCTAAAGATCGGAACATCCTGAAGGCGCTGTAATTCACCAAAGACCCTGTAAACAGGGTGCTCGCCAACAGAAAGATGCACATCTGATGCATTAAGTCTGTGTGCATGATAAATAAGTTTTGGTATATCAATAATTGCCATATAATCACCTCAAGATTGTTAGAATTTCACCTGATTTTAATCCGCTAACCAGAATTAAATCATCTTTTCTCTCGATTATTTCGACAGTTATAAGTGTCCCATCAGCTAATCGAACGGTAGAATCAATCAGGTATTCAATCGGAATCCACGCCAAATCGTCGCTATGATAACTGATCTGAACTTTTCCATAAAGAAAATCTAAATTAGCACTGTTGATTTCTTCAAGTTTCAGAGGAATTTTAATGAGTAAATCACTTTGCTGTTCTTTTATATCATCAGGGTTAATCATCATTTTGATGTTCTCAGGCTTAATTTCAAGGCTGAGATATTCAGCTCTTTGAATAAAATTTCTGTCATTTTGAGTATAGACTAAATACATTTCACTGTCAGCTTCAATCAGAGAAAACAAAGTTGTTCCTTTTTCAGTAAACAGATTTTCACGCGCCTTCATTCCAACAATATATCCATCAACGGGAGAGATCACTTTGGTATTCGAAAGTTTCTTTTCGGCAAGGGCGATCGCCTTTTTCTTTTCGTCCTGAATAGCACTTCCGGAATTCAAAACGGCCATTGCATATTCATTTCTTGCTTTTGACAAAAGGAATTCTTCTTCATCACTTTCGAAGTTCATCAGAATGGAACCTTTATGTACAAAATCTCCTCTTTTCACATATGTTCTTTCAATGAAATCATCGTTAGCTGCTTTAATCTCAACGGTTTTGTTGAATTTTATCTTTTCCTCAAAAGAATAGACTTCCAATTTCTTAAAAGTAGATACTTCGAATTGAGAATCCTGATTAAAATAGACGATGGAGATGATAATGGATACGATGATGAAGATACCAAAAAATACCGGGATTTTTTTCAAATTTACACCTCTTAAACGGGAAGACCAATACGCTTCATGAAATCTTCCAATTGCATAATCATGGCACCGGAATTTCTGGCTATCGGTTCTAAATGTTTATAACTATCATCAAATATAGCGATATCCGGTTTGTATGCCAACCCATCCCGGAGTTCAAATCCAAGCATTTTAGACATCATTTCAATTTTTAGCCAGTTTTCCTCATTCTCTGTTAACACCGATATGATCTTTCCCGACAAAAGATTTTCTTCATCCTGTGCATCATTGCTTTTTGGATCTCCTAGAGTGTCTTGAAGGGTATCTTCTCTTCGTTCTTCATTTCCGGGAAGGTTCGTCGATCGGTTCACTTCTGTTGAATGGGAATCTAAATCATTGCGTTCAGAAGGCATATCGGAATCCGAGGAAAAATTATTTTTTATTATTTCAAAAATTTCCCGATGTGCGATATCTTCTTCGGAACTGTCTTTATTTTCAAGCGTTGGTGGCAGCGTTTCATTTATTACAAAGTTTCTATCTTTATCCGTTGCGTCAATATTTGTGTTCTTATTTAAAGCGAAATTTTCCTCTTCTTGTATATCGGAATCTTCAACGATAAGACCTGCGAGTAAAGAATCTTTCAAATTATCATAGTCGCCACCTGATACTGTATCCGCGATATGAGCATCTTTCTGTTCGCTGTCCGCTTTTAACGTTTCTGACAACTCATGTGAACTTTCCTGATTCATTATCAAGGTGTCAAGCGAATGTATTGCTTCTGCTGCTTTATCACCGGTCTTTGCTACTTCAGCCTTATCACTGTCGGAGTGGGCTTCAGTAGTCTTTATTGCTGTTTCCTCGTTTTTTACACCATTTTCTTTTTTATTGAGAAGCTTTTCATCTACTTCGGTCAATAATGCTGCATCAATATCCTCCCTTAATCGAGAATATTCTTTATGACTACAGACAGGATTTCTTGTAATGATACTGTTTTCACCCTCTGTGTTTATGATAAACAAGTCGGTTTTTTCAATCTTTGTGAGGAAATGACTGAATGCTTCATCTGTTGAGTGATGTGAATAGTATCCCGAATCGACGATCGTTGAATCAAGAATTCTGATGAGATAATGGATTTCTTTTTTGTTTAAAGTTTTTATATCAATTATTCTTAATTTATGAAGCGAATCGTGAGGTATTTTTGGCTTTTCAGTTGAGCTAGTCTGTTTTTGCTGATCTTTATTATTTTCATTAACGATCATGGAATCGAGGAATTTTAAAGGTTCGGAGGGTTCTATTTTTTTCTTTTTTCTCTCTTTTTCTATTCGACTGTTGCTTTTTTGGTCAGTAAATTTGTCTGTGTTGGTTTTCTTGTTCATTTCTATTTCATTTTTAGATGCTGTTATGCTGTCAATCGTTTCATTTTCTTCTTCTTCTTCTTCTTCTTCTGTTTTTTCCGGAATCGGTGAATCTGCGATTATCTGTGTCTCTTCATCTTGTGGTGGCTTTTTTGGGGCCTTTTTGTTTTTGAGAAATTTGGTATCGTCCGCTTCGTGCTCAGCTTTAATTATTTTTTTCAGAGCTTCTATTTCCCCTTCTGATAGGAAAGAATAGTTTTCCCGAACCAAAATGTCAAAACTCATTGCAGGTGACTGTTCCCCTTCTTTTTCTATTTGCTGCCTGATTATCTTTAGATCAAGCCAATTTTCGGGGTAAAAACTGATAAATTCAGAACCCGTTATCGGTGAGAATTTATAAACTTCCTGCATTAATTTCTGAAGAGCTTCAAAATCAATTGAGGAGAAAAAAACTTTATAAGCTCTTGTTTTTTCAATTTCTTCTTTTGTCAGGATTAACTTGCCGGCTTCTTGCAAAAGAAGAGAAAAAGCGGTTGTAATAATATTTTCTGCCTCTTCTTTTTTTAGTTCTTTAGCAGAATTGGTAAACATCATCTTTTTTACCTTTTTACTCTCTGTATCATCAATATTTTGAGAGATCCCGAAAATATTTAGGATTTCATCACTCATAATTACATTTGTTTCTGGAACTAAAAATCTGCAAAGGTTTAGCATTATCGGCATATTTCTTGAGCCGTCATCAAATCGAACCAGAGGGGACAATTTCCTTTCAATCTCCGATTTTAGGATGCTGAGATTGACCTCACGAGAACCTGAAATCTCCTGAAGAAATTGATAGGTTTGATTTTCGTTTGAAAGGTATGACATCACGTTTAATTGACTTTTTATCAATCTGTCAAATAGATCACCACGCAGAAAAACATAATCACCGTTGCTGTTCGTGCCGGTAAGTATGAGATCCAATTCCGATTTTTCAACGAGTTCTGCGATCCATCTTGACAAAATATGCTGGAGTTCTTTATCTTTGATACGGAGTTTGTTAATGATGTCTTTGGATGTGAACTTATCTTTTAATGATTCGGTATATCTCCTGACTAATTGTGCGTATTCTTCATTAAGTGTTAAATTTTCACTTGCATCGAATCTGATGTTTTCAGGTGCTGAATTTTCTTTCTTTTTAAATAAATTCATCATGAAAAATCCTTTCTCAAAGAGTTAGTAAAGATTTTAATGAATCAATAACGAAATCAGGTGAATAATCATATTTTTGTAGATCACCGATACCGGTTTCTCCGCTTAGAACAAGAACAGAAGTGATGGCATTATCAACAGCCATCTTAATATCTGTATACATCCTGTCACCGAAGAATACCGTCTCCTCTTTTTCGCAATTTCCGAGTTTCATTGCAAAATCCAACACTTCGATTGAAGGTTTACCGAGTGTTTTGTCCGGGTATCTTCCCGTTGAAGCGGCAAACATTTCGATGAACGAACCAACATCGGGTATTCCGCCAATTTTTGAAGGACAGTTGATGTCCGGATGTGTTGCGATATATGAAATCCCCTTATTAAGAAAATAGGCGAAAACTTTTATTTTTTCATAATTAATACCCGTATCATAGGCGAGCAGCGCAACGGTAGCCTTTTGGTCAAGATTTTTTACATACGAAGGGATTACATTTACGTTAAATTCTTTCATCTCCTGAGATGCCTCGAAATTTCCAAGATACAGTACCTTTGCCCCTGTATAGTGTTCATTGATATAATGAGCGGCAATCTGATTTGAACTGATGATGTTTTCTTTTTTGATCGCCAATCCGATGCTTTTTAATTTAAAGACATAATCATTTCTGCTTTTAGATGAATTGTTCGTGAAAAAATAGACCTTTTTTTCATCATCATCTAAAAGACTTTTTATAAAGTCCACTGCACCATCAATTGGCTGATCATCAATATAAATGGTACCATCCATATCAAACAGAAAAAGCTTCTTCTCTTTAAGAGCCAACAGTAATTTTTCATTTTCTTTTGAGGATATCATCAACATCTCCTTTTTTCAGGATTAAATATTTTTGATTGAATTTTTCCGGTTCAGTAATCCAGTTTTTTAAGACTTTTGTTGCTCTGCAATCATCTTCATTGTACAGTAATAAAGCCTCAAGGTGTTTGTTGTTACCGGTATTCAACCACCTTCTGTATTCCTGTATTGAGCTTCTACCGTCGAGCCCGACGCGCCATTTAAATCCCAGCCACTTGGCGATTGATTTTAACGAATAATGTCTTAATGGGGTATAGACTTTTTTTATAAATAATTCATAAATGTCTATCATTTGCCTGTCAGCTGTAAAATCAATTTTTACTTCATTTGAGAGTTGTCTCAATATTCTGTTCTCGTATTCACAATAATGATAAAGATTGCTTTGAATATTTCGAACATAGGATAAAATATCATTGATCTGATTCGTTCTACTGAATTTTTTCTCAAGTAAATAATATTTATAAGCATCATCTTCCAAAAAACCAAACAAATAAGGTGATTCATCAGCCTCTATATCAAAGTATACACCGCTTTTATCATCATCTTTTATCATTTCTTCCGGGGGTAATAAAAAGAGTGCCGTATTGTTGACAAATGAATAAGCTTGAAGTTTAAATCTGACAATATTCTTAATCTCTTCAGAAAGTTCAGTTGTCAAAGGGATATCCAAAAGATCTTTCAATGTGAAAACACCAACATTATTTAGCATTTTTTCAACACTTGAACCGATACCTCTGATTTGAACCACCGGGAGGTTTTTTCTGTCATCCGTTTCCAGATTATGACATTTTTCCCAAAAAGAACAAAAATTACAGATTCTATTTCCGGAAGCAGTAGGGGGACCATCCAGATTCTCAAGATTTCTAAGTTCGTTAAAGAAAAAATCTAGTTCATTCTCGGTAATTCTCTTTGTTTTTAGACTTTTTTTTCTGAGAAAAAGAACATTTGTAGATACGGGAATATCATTTTGTTTTGCAATTTTAAGGAAAAGTGACGCCAAAATGAGATGTCTCTTACTAAGTCTTCTGGACAAATGAGAAATGACAAGATGAAATTTGTCTTTTTTCCATAATAATGCGTGGATACTGAGTTTGAAATTTTCACCGTCAATCTGACCCTCCAGTAAGGGATTTAACATGTCTCTTCTGTTAAAAATAGCTCTCTCTGTAATTTCAGGGTCTTTTTTCGAATCAACCCAGATAATGTTCTTAAAATATTCTCTAATGCTCATTACCCTGTCTTTTTCAAGTGCGTTTTCAACAACTACATCTTCTCTGTCCGATTTCAGATAAAAGTAAAACATCCTGGGACAAGTAAACAGGTAATATATCTCATTATTTCCAATTAAATTTTCCATTCAAATGATCATCCCTTATTTTCCAAGACAAAATGTAGAGAAAAGTGTATTGACAAGATCTTCCTCATAATCTCTTCCTGTTAGTCTATTTAAATCCTGTATTATCTCTCTGATCTTTATGGCAACGAGATCTAATGTAAACCCCTCTTGAATATCTTCAATAGTGGAATTGGTTAAGCCATATATTTTTTCCAGAGTGTTTTTTTGTAATCTGTTGAATATCAGATCGTTCTCTTCCAATGATACGAGATCCTTTACCGCATCAAATATGTAGTTTTCAAGTTCTGCAATCCCTCTTTTTCTCAGGGCGGAGATCTCATGAACATTGGCATAGGTTTCAAGTTCTTTTTTTATCATTTCATTTTTAGCGGTTTTGTCATCAATATCGTGTAAATCCATCTTGTTCAAAAGGATCAAAATACTTTTATTTTCCAATCGCGCTTCTTCTATCAAGTTTCTGCTGTTTTCATCAATACTGCCCGTTATATCAAAGATGAACATGACAAATGGAGCCTGTCTGAACATATTGAGGCTTCTCTCTATCCCTATCGTTTCAACGGTGTCTTTGGATTCTCTAATACCGGCTGTATCGACCAGATTAAGAAGAATACCGTTGATATTTAATTCTTCTTTGATATAATCCCTTGTTGTTCCGGGAGTATCCGTGACAATTGCACGATCCTCTTTTAAAAGTGTGTTGAGTAAAGTTGATTTTCCTGCATTTGGAGGTCCTATAATGACAGTGTCTATACCATCTTTAACGCGAATGGAATTTGCAGCACCATTTAGGACATTTTCAAGTTGAGTTCTTACACTGAACAATGCCTGAAGAATCTCGTCCGTTTCACTATGTTCAAATATTTCATCGGGATAATCAATCTGAACTTCAATCATCGCAGCTATTTTCGTAAAACCATTTTGTATATTTTCGATAAGGGCAGACAATTTTCCTTCAAGACCTTTGGCGAGCAATTTTGCCCCTTTTCTTGTTTTTACGTTGATTAAATCATTAATGGCCTGTGCTTTTATTAAGTCAACTTTACCATTTAAAAAAGCTCTGAAAGTAAATTCGCCGTTTAAAGCCGGTTTACAGTCGTTCATTAAACTTTCCATGATCATATTTGTGACAATTTGACCACCGTGACACATGATCTCTAGCATTTCTTCACCTGTATATGAAAAAGGCGCTTTGTAATAGATGATCTGTACTTCATCAATCATTTCATTTCTTTCATTGAGCCATTTGCCATAATAAACCTTTCTGGGAGTAAATGCATCTGTACTCCCTGAAAAGTGTTTTTTCAATATGGAAAGACTGTCATGTCCCGTAAGTCTTACGATTGATATTGCCCCGTTTCCGAAAGGGGTAGCGATTGCTGCAACAGTATCTGTCCTGTTCATTCCTGTTGGCATTAAATCTGCTCCATCTTCTGTGGTGCATCAACTCCTATAAGAGAAAGTGCATCGGCAATAACGGTTCTGACACCAATGGCAAGGTTCAATCTTGCATTTGAAGTCTGTGCATCTTCAGGATTGACAAATACGTTCGAGTTGTAGTATTGATGGAACATAGCGGCTATATCATGGATATAATTTGTCAATTTGTGAGGCGAATTGGTACTGATCATCTCATATAAGCTGTCGACATAAAGCAGAAGGTCCCTAATCATAAGGTTATCAGCTCTTGAACCAAGTTTTTCAAGATTTTCCCCTCTTTTGAACGCAATGCCTTTTCTCTCAGCATTTTCAATCAAACTACAGATTCTTGCATGAGCGTACTGAACATAATAAACAGGGTTTTCCATCGACTGACTCTTGGCAAGATCGATATCAAAAATAAGTTGTGCATCCTTATCTACCATGGCATAGAAATATCTCGTTGCATCTTTCCCTACCATCTCAACGAGTTCGTCAAGCGTTGTAAAAGTTCCCGCTCTTGTTGACATCTTGACAATTTCGCCACCTTTTTTCAATGATACCATTTGATGAAGAATCACGTTGAAAAAATCATCTTCAATACCAAGCGCTTTCATGGCGGCTTTCATTCTTGGAATATGCCCGTGATGATCCGCGCCCCATATATCAAAGACTTTTCTGAATCCTCTTTCACGCTTTTTATAATGATTGGCAATATCTGTAAAGAAATACGTAGGCATACCGTCTGATCTGATTAAGACTTTATCCTTTTCGTCGATAAATTGTGAAACCTTTAGCCAGAGTGCCCCATCTGATTCATAAACAAGATCGTTATCGGTAAAATATGCTTTAACTTTGTCAACCGTACCGTCCGTGAAAAGAGATCCTTCTGAAAAATAAACATCAAAGACGATACCGAGTGTTTTTAACGTGTTTTTAATGTGGTCAAACATTTCATCTTTAGCTTTTGCAAGACAGTCGGCGTCTGCTTGCTCATTCCATATGTTTTTATACTTTTCTCCAACTTCTTCCCGGAAATCCTTCGCCAGATCAATGATATAATCTCCGTGATAGCCACCTTCAGGAATTTCATTCTCGATTCCGAAAAGTTCATTGTAACGAACCCATAATGACCTGGATAGTTTCTTCATCTGTTTTCCCGCATCGTTGAAATAGTATTCCCTGGTAATCTGATAGCCAAATCTTTTGTATACCGAAGATAGTATATCGCCAATAATTGCCTGTCTCCCGTGACCAACGGTTAATGGTCCCGTTGGATTCGCGCTGACAAATTCTATCTGAACTTTTTCGTTTTTTCCGATATTGTATTTAAAATAGTCAGCGCCTTTCTCAGCGTTCAGTATTTCAAGGAGTTTTTGTGTATAAAACTCAGATTTGAGAAAAATATTAATAAACCCGGGACCGGCAATTTCTGTTTTCTCAACGGCCTGATTTTTTTCAAGTTCTTCGGTTAGTTTTTCTGCAAGTTTTCTCGGAGCTGTCTTTGCTGACTTTGCACATACCATCGCAGCGTTTGTTGAAAAATCCCCAAAATCTCTGTTAGGCGGAACCTCCACTCTGATTCTTGAAGCAGCATCTTCAATTCCAATTTTCACAAGACTATCGTTTACGATGTCCGTTAACCAGTTTTTCATCATTTTTGCCAATTCATTCACCTTTCCTTTTACTGATCAATCCGAATTCTATATTTTTAAACTTATATCTTTCTTTGTACTTTTCATCAACCACTATCTCATAGATCTCAACCGATAGTTCTTCAGATATCCGATAAGTTCTTATGGGTAACAGATTGTTGTCGATAACATACAATTCCTTATGCGTAAGTGCACAAGTTATTTTATTTCTTAATTTTATTATATCAGATGAATCCACTCTTCTGACATTGAGAACTTCTATTCCTTTAAATAAAGTCAGCATACAAATAGAAACTATCAAGACTGATATTATCATATCTACAAGGATAAAAAAAGCCGCTCTCTTTTTTATCATAGGAAATCAATGATGTTGGAATAACTTATTTTTTCAATCTGTTCTTCGATAAGCCTTTCAAGTTTCTTCTTGTTAGAATCCAGTATATTGTTAGCTTTTTTTGTCAACTCTTCTCTATTCTGATTTAGAGAAGTCCTTAAAGACTTGTCAGAACGTCTGATAATCGCTTTTTCATTGATCATAAGTGTTTTTAACAGCCATTTTGGTATCCGCATATTTTTAATTCCCTTTGTCATCTTTTTTTTGAACCCTGCCATTGATGCGAATAATATCGTGATTGATCCGATAAATACCGTTAACCAGGCGATTGGTCCAAAAAAACTTGGGATTAAAATGGTGGATCCAAACAACGAACTTGTCACAATGCTGACGATCAAAGATGAGAGGGTGGAGAGTCGAAGGAATAACGTTTCGCTGATAGCTTCAAGATCATTTTCAGAAGAAATTCGATCCGCGCCGGTTAATAAACCTTTCTGTGCAAATTCAAATTTGATCATCGATTTATTAAACCATTTACTCAACTCATTTTTTGTTTTATTTTCGATAAGAAAATTAACCTCGCTCATAAAACCGGAAGTTGTGTTCTCAACCATCACTTTTTGTTCTTTTACGGCCTCTTTTAGTGATATTTCAAATTCGTTCAACGTACCACTGTTCTCAAAGAAATCGGTGATTGTTTTTGATACAGCAGGTTTGTAAATATCAAACAGTCTGTCAAAATAATTGTTAAGACTGCTGTTGAATATTTTTTTGTACGCTGTTTGAAGTTTAGTGATGAGTTCACTTTTTGTTTCTCTGAGTTCATTCCGAACCTTTTCTTCATATTGTCTTGCCGAGTAACAAAGACCCAATCCTCTACTGATCGTTGCTTCAGGATCGGCAGATGAGACGATTCGTGTATATGGGAATTCGTCAGAAATCATATCCATAAAGAATTGCCATCGACTGCTTCCCCCCGTCAGTATAATTAATGATACAGAATCTTTTGTTATATTAAATTCTTTTCCGCTGCGTTGTATCTCGTTTTTAAGCGTTTCTATCAGATTGATCTTCCCTTCTTTGATAAGTCCGGAAAAATCTGATAGTCCCGCCATATCTCTTATCATCTCATTACTCGGAATATACTCTTTCATCCTGTTAAAAATAAAGTCATCACTTTCTATGAAAAAGGATCCGAATGAAGAGGTGGCGAAAGTGACGTTTTCGCGGAAAGCGTTTTTCATAGAAGCTGAAAGCAACGAAGAATATTTTTCTTTCAGATTTTTAAAATAAACCGTTCTCAGATAACCGTCCAATCCCTCATCTTCTATCTCTTTTCTTATTCCTTTGTTCTGTTCGAGAAAGAGATTATAGAACAAATCGTCAAACAGGACCCCACCAATCACCGGGGATCCCCATACCTTTTGAATCCTGAAATTCTTCAAATAGGCGAAATCCAGGGTTCCACCTCCAAAATCAACAACGAGAACCCCTTTAGAGGCATCCTCTTTTGTAATATCTTTACGATTCAGATGATAGAACAATGCACCAAGTGGTTCCTCTATAAGAACCGGATGTGAACCGGTAGATTTCTCAAGAATAGAAGACATCAGACTGACATGGTCTTTCACGGTTTTTGACGGAATTCCACAGGTTAATGCGTAGTGTTTTGCGTCGCTGATATCAGAAATCAGTTTTTGTCTGTAGAGCGTATTGAAGAGCACCGTTAAAAACATCTCCGTTTCAGTCTGTGCACGTTTGTTAAATGCCAACCGCTGTTTAAAGCCGCTGCCAAGCGTGAAGCGCTTCTTTTCACTTTTATTCATGGAATACCATTCTTCAATTGCCGGTTGTCCGAATCCGATGATTTCAAACGTCCTCTCATCATAAAGTATAACGGATGGGATTGAGGAATTTGAATTGATCTTGACATCATCGACTATCGGATTACTGTCGCCTGAAGTTGAAAGACTCAGATGGGTATTGGATGTACCGAAATCAAGACCGTAAATCTGTTTTAAATCTTTATTTAGTGTATGCATCATCTTACCTTCCTGACTTTGCCCCTGATGACTGTATTTCCAGCGGAATCTACCCAGGCATGATAAAGCTGTTGTACTGTATCTCCCTCGGAAATAATACCAAAAGTATCAAAGTATTTTTTTTCGTCTTCAGTGAAAGGGAAGACATCTTCTCTATCTATGGGCTTTATACCCTGTGATTCCAATGCGTTTATAAAACTCTTTGCCGAGATAAGCGCATCCTGTGCGTTATCGCTTTCTGATGCTGTATATAATTGCTGCATTGAAGGGATTATCTGTTTCGAAGAGACAAGCGAAACGGGAATTTTATGATCCGCTTTAAACTGATCTTCAGGTATCCTTTTCATGATAAGATTTTCAGAGGGCTTTTCAAAAAGAATCTCATTGAGTTTTTCACCAAAAAGCCGGATTTTGTTTTCAACAAAAACTGTAATCTGGCTTTCAAGTGCTTTTTTTATTTCAACTCTGTTTTTTATCTTTACAGGTTTGAATATATGAAGCATCCAGAAAATCATAAAAGTGATGATTGCAGCCAATAGCCATTGAACAAAATTCAACTTATTCTTACCAAAAAAAGAACTGCGTATATTCGAAAACACGGTACCGATTGTAAGGGTTGCAAACCCAATAACTGCAGCCCATTTAATCGTTTTGGCAATCTTCGGATGTCTGATAGCTTTTGAAAAAAGCCATACAAATAACCAGGCACCTATGGGCATACCGATCAGGGCAGCATGATAGTCACTTTTGAAAAAACCGCCAATCAGAGAATAAAATAACCAGCCGAAAAGAACGGCACCGATAGCAGCGGGGATCCCCAGGCGTTCGAATTTCCTGAATTCAACCGTATCGGAAGGAAGATACAAATAATCCAATTCGGAAATATCGGAAAATTCCCCGGTCGAAATCTCATATTTAATTCTGTTTTTTCTTTCAAAATCAGTTTCGTCAACTTTTTGTTCTATTAAGTCATCCAGTAGATCTTCAAAGAGTACACGGGTTGAATTCTTTTTTATGGATGCTTTTATTTCATCGAGAGAGCCATTAAAATCAACATCGGTAATACGATTTATATATTGATCTTTTAATTCCGTATTTAAAATATTCATTCTCATAAAATCATCTCCAGAATCTTCAGAAACTTGCTATGATGATTATAACCTAAATATGGTAAAATCATGCAGAAAAGTTTACAAAAGAAAGAAAATTTCTGAGGAGATGTTAGAAATGAACGATTTTAACGTAGACATACATTTTGATTTGCTAATGCTGGTGGAAGAAGAGAGAAGAAAGGGGAGGCATAATGTTATCAGGGAAGACTTTCTCCCATCAATAAGAGAGGGTGGATTTAGAGTGATCGTTTCCTCACTTTTTATCGATGATATTTTTATTCCGGAAATGGCATTGCGTCATGCACTTGATCAAATCAGCAGCCTTTATCAGGAGATAGAAGAATCCGATCATGAATTAAAACTCTGCAAAAACTATCAGGATATCGAGTCGTTAAAAGATCATCAGATTGGGATTATGTTAGCTTTTGAGGGAATTGAACCTTTGTACAACGACATAAACCTGCTGGATATTTTTTATGAACTTGGTGTCAGAATTGTTGGCATGAACTGGTCCAGAAGAAATTATGCGGCAGATGGCTGTTTTTTCAACGAACAGCGGGAAGGGAAAAAAGGTGGCCTTACACCATTTGGCGTTCAAATAGTTGAGAGAGCGGAAGCGCTTGGAATGATCATCGATGTTAGTCACTTGAACGATGAAGGGTTTTGGGATGTCATCAAATTTTCAAAGAAACCTGTTCTCGCAACACATTCAAATTCCAGATCCCTTACTTCTGTGATGCGGAATCTAACCGATGAACAGATCAGGGCAATTGCAGAAAAAGATGGGCTAATCGGCATCAATTCAGCGAGTTCATTCGTCAGTGATAAAGATGAAACTTCTAATATCACAGCGTATGTTAATCATATAGAAAAAATGAAAGAACTCGTCGGTATCGATTATGTGGCTCTTGGATTTGATTTCTGCGATTCAAGTATATCGGATAAATTTGAACCGATTAAATTTAATAACGGCAGAACTTTTTTCAACGTTGTCAGAGGTCATTCGGATGCACAAAATGTTAAAAAAGAAATGTTGGAAAGAGGTTTTACAAAAGTGGAAACAGAAAAAGTATTCTCTGAAAATTTCTTGAGACTTGTGAAGAATCATATCAAATAATGGATAATCAGCATATGGGCAGGTCTTGCACCTTCCCATATGCTGATTTTAAGATTTACGCCAGAATCTTCCACCCGAAAATCTTCAAATCGATTTTGTCATTATGAAAAACGACTCCTTCGGCTTCAAGCATATTCCTCTGAAGGATTTTTGATTCTTCGTCTCCCAGGCTTATCTTCCCCTGAGAATTTATCACGCGATGCCAGGGAAGTTTCATATCAGAAGAGGATTTTGAGAGTGCATAACCGACCATCCTTGCTGTACATCCTCCGTGAATGGATGCAATCATACCATACGATGCAACCTTGCCGGCAGGTATATTTCGAATTATTGAATAAATTTCCGAGTAAATCCCTTCTTTTGTCATTAAATTACCTCACCGGTGCCTGTTTACCGGTTAATTCCCCCGGTATTATCTTCAAGATACAAGTCTTTTTCAGGGTAGAAGCGGGAAGGGGCTCAAGCTCCCGGTTGATGGTGTGCTTCAAGATGATCTTTAAGCCCTCATACCGTTCTTCCAGATCATCTATGATGAAAATCTTACCGTTTCCCATTACACTCCTGAAATACGTCGTACATTCGCTGCTGTCTTCTACGATATGCAATTTCACGGAGTCCACGATTTCAAAAAAACAGGGTGTTCCCTTTTCCGCCTTATTCCGTCGGATGATATCCAATTTTTTACCCTCTACTGCGCAATGGAGAAAGAGATTTTCGCCGTCGAAACCGTAATTCATCGGAACAACATAGGGGATATTGTTATCCGCTAAACCCAGATGCAGTAAATTATTTTCCCTGATAATAGCTTTAACGGCAGTTATTTCGTGGATTTGCTTATCTTTTCTTCGCATAAGATCTCCTTAAACGTTCATGCCATTTCTGAAGGTTTCGTAATACCAGTCGAGTGCTTCAGCAGACATGGAATTTTTATGGATTTCCGGGATGTTTTTAAGATATTCTTCCTTCGAAGGGGTGTTTTCGATCAAGGCAGTCAATTCTGAGAATTTTGTATACATCTTTTCCATATCATTATGCTTTAGAACACCGCTGTGAGAGTCAATATAATATTCTGCACCATAACTCATCAACTTTTTCAAAAGATTCAAATAAACTTCCCTATGATAATAAAATCCTTTTTTATCATCTGAACCGACATAAAGACAATCTCCAAAGAAGAGGACTTTTTCGTTTACACTAAATACCACACAGCAATCATCCGTATGATCAGCCTGTACTTTTTCTATTATGAGGGTATCCGCTCCCGTTTCGATGGTCATTTTCTTTTCAAAGGTGATAGTCGGTAATCGGATTCCAATGTCGAAAACTCCATCTTCAAATTCATTTTTTATCGGATAATCTTTTTCTGTTATCGTATTTTCCCAATCCGTATTTTCCATTTCTTTCATGATGTTTTTTGTGTTTTCATGGGCAATGATTGGACCATTCAGTTCTGATAACCCGAAGATATGATCCCAATGCCAATGCGTTAGCACACAATAATCGGGATGACTTAGATGATTTTCCTTCAGATGGTCCAGAAATTGCCTGATGTGTTTTATTGAAGTCCCGCCATCTATCATAACAGAACCGGTTTTGCCTTTAAAGTAACCCAACGCAGGTCTGTCTCTGTATTCTTCCTCTTCAAGATAATAAAAGTTTTCAGTTAGTTGTATAAATTTTTGTTCCATAGAATGCCTCCTGTTATTTCATGTGCATGATTATATCATGTAAAAAAACAAAAAAACCGCGGAACATTTCGCACCGCGGCTTTTAATAGATGTGAATCGCTTAAATCAATGCTTCTTCAGTGTTTGGATCAAACAATCTCATCTTCTTGAGATCAAATACAAGGTCCATCTTCATATCCGGTTTTGCACCTGTTTCAGGTAATACCGTTGCAACGAATTTTCCGTCTCCAACTTCAGCATGAATAAGCGTTTCGCTTCCGAGCGGTTCGATAACTTCAACCTTGACACTTACAACATTTTCGCCATCTACAGCATTCTTTGAGAATACCTTGTCGTAGATGTTTTCAGGTCTGATACCGAATACAATATCTTTATCAACAAAAGCTGATACCTTTTCTTCATAATCTGCGGGAACTTTAACCTTGAAGGCATTTGATTTTTCAACAACCCACATACCCTTTCCGTCTTTTGTAATCTTACAGTCGGCAAAGTTCATTGGAGGTGTTCCGATAAATCCTGCGACGAAGATGTTTGCAGGATGGTTGTAAATGGTGTATGGATCGCCAACCTGCTGTACGAGACCGTCTCTCATGATAACGATCTTGTCGGCCATTGTCATCGCTTCGATCTGGTCATGTGTAACATATGCGATTGTTGCATCCAGCCTGTGATGAAGCTTCTTAAGTTCTGATCTCATCTGAACTCTGAGTTTTGCGTCGAGGTTTGAAAGGGGTTCGTCGAACAAGAAGACCTTTGGGTTTCTAACGATAGCTCGACCAACGGCAACTCTCTGTCTCTGTCCACCTGAAAGTTGTTTTGGTTTTCTGTCGAGCAATGGTTCGATACTGAGAATCTGTGCCGCATTCTTAACTCTTTCTTCAATTTCTGCCTTTGGGAACTTTCTGAGTTTCAGTCCGAAAGCCATGTTATCGTATACGGTCATATGTGGATAAAGAGCGTAATTCTGGAAAACCATTGCGATGTCTCTGTCTTTTGGTTCAACATCGTTTACAACTCTATCGTCAATCTTGATTTCTCCCTTTGTAATCTCTTCCAATCCGGCAATCATTCTAAGCGTAGTTGTTTTTCCACAACCGGACGGTCCAAGCAATACAACAAATTCCTTATCTCCAATAACAAAATCATGATCTTTAACGGCTTCTACGTTTCCGTCAAATATCTTCCATACATGTTCAAGTTTTACTTCTGCCACTTAAATCACACCTCCTGATTATTCTCATCAATAAAATAGTCCAAATTCAATTTTTTGATTAAATTGATATCCTCATCGTCGCTGAGTTCCATGAGATATAGATCCTTGACTTTTGAAAGAAAATCCATTAATTTCATATATCTTTCATAATCCATCATCACCGAAACAGGCTTACCGTTTTTCGTTATGATGATCTCCTTTTCCTTACAGTCGTTGACGACGCTGGAAAACTTCTTCTTCGCATCTGCCAAACTGTAAAACGCCATTTCGGAAAACTTTCTCAAAAACCTCACCTCTTGACCATAATTATAGTCATATTTTTATTGTAAATCAAGGGGGTTATGTAAAGATTTTGTAAATATATTTGAAGAGTAAAATAACACATCTGTTTTTTGAATTTGATTGAGATAAGTGGTTGTAAAATAGCCATATTTATTGGCTCTTTACAGAGCCAGATAGAATTGCTATCATTAAGACAAAGAGAGGATGCCTTGGAAGGGATTATTTAACTCATTTGAGCGATTGAAGTAAAACTTACAGGGTATTCGTGTTAGCATATTCTGAAAATAGCCTTTTCATGAAGGAGTCTTTATGTTTATCGAAATCAACAGGAACAAATCTGTTCCGATAAAAAAACAATTATATGATGCGCTTACGTTAAAATTTCTGAACGGTGAGGTTGAAGGTGGGGTGAAAATGCCTTCTACACGTCGTCTTGCCGAGGATTTGAATCTTTCTCGCAATACTGTTCTGGAGATTTATGAACAGTTAATCGCTGAGGGATATTTGTATGCCGCAAGAGGGAGCGGGACTTTTGTTGCTGAGAATATTGCAAAGCGTAATGTGAGAAAGGAGATAAAAGATAAAACGGAAAAGAAGAACAGTTCCGTTTCCGGGATCAGCCTTGTAGCGGGAACACCTGATCTTGAAAACTTTCCTGTGAAAGCCTGGGAAAAAGCCCTTCATTCACTTTTATTACGAAATGAAACAGTTTTATTTGATTATGGTTCTTATGAAGGGTATCAACCTCTGAGGGAAAGTTTGTGTCAATACCTGGCTAATCATAAGGGGATTATCTGTGAATCCGATCAGATTATTATCACTTCCGGTGCAAAGGACGCCATGCGAATTCTCGCTTCGGCATTAAAGCCGTATTTTCAATCATTATTAATGGAATCACCCTGCATCGATTTCATAGAAGGTGTTTTTGGATATTACAGCTATCGTTTGCTGCCATGTCGTGTGGATAATGAGGGACTTGTTGTTGACGAGATCAAAGAAAAGACCCCTTCGTTAATCTATACGTCTCCTTCGCATCAGTTTCCGCTTGGTGGAACGCTTTCCGTTTCACGCCGTCAACAGCTTGTGACGATTGCTGACGAATTCAATCATGTCATTCTTGAAGATGATTATGATAGTGAATTTCGTTATAAGGGAGCCCCTTTGAATTCTATCTTTCAGTTAAACCCTGAGCGGGTTATTCATATCGGAACGTTCAGTAAAACACTGTCTCCGTCCTTGCGTATTGGGTATATGGTTGTACCGTATCATTTCTTGAAGAATATAAGAGGGTACTTTGAAAGGATTGGGAATTTCCCCTGCACTTTAAATCAGGCAGTAATGAATGAGCTGATCATCAATGGAAGTTATGAGAAACATGTTTACAAGATGACAAGATTGTATAAGGCAAAGATGAGTTTGCTTGTCAAACGATTAAGGGAAATTTTCGGCAAAAGGATAATCATTAACGGTGAGTACAGTGGATTGCATCTTGCAGTAATTTTCAAAGATGTTTTATTTTCCGAATTGGATCTGCCTTGTTTTAGATCAGGCGGCGTTGAGGTAGAGTTGTTAAGCTGCTATGATTATGGGAAAAAGATTTCAGAGACGAATATACTCATCATTGGGTTTGACATCTTGGGTTTGAAGAGATCGAGAATGCCGTACGTCGTTTGTTTTTTATCGTTGAGAAATTAGCCAATTGATAAGAGGTGTTCAAGAAATATTTCACTTGACATAGAGTGTCCTCTAATGTTTATACTCACAGATAAGAAAGGAAGTGGTATTCATGCAATATCGAAAGTTTGGGAAGACAAATGAAATGATCAGCATCCTCGGATTTGGAGCGATGCGGCTACCGGTTATTGATCAGGATGATTCACAGATTGATATGGTAAAGGCAACGCAGATGGTGCGTTATGCCATAGATAAGGGGGTTAATTATCTTGATACAGCTTATCCTTATCATGGGGGGAATAGTGAATCGTTCTGTGCTCAGGTGATGAAAGATGGCTATAGAGAAAAGATCAATATTGCAACTAAACTCCCCGTTTGGGACGTAAAAACGCACGAGGATATGGAAAGGCTTCTTGATGAACAGCTGGAGAAACTGGAGGTAGATGTAATAGATTTTTATCTTCTTCATGCCTTGAGTAAGAAGTTTTGGGGTAATATCTGTGAAAATGACTACAAATCATTTCTCAATAAGGCAAAAGCGGATGGGAAGATTCGGTATGCCGGCTTTTCTTTTCATGATGATTTTGATTTGTTCAGGGAAATAACAGATGATTATGATTGGGATTTCTGTCAGATTCAGCTGAATTATCTCGACGATAATTATCAGGCCGGGTTAAAAGGGATGCGATATGCAGCAGAAAAGAATCTCGGTACTGTCGTTATGGAACCTTTGAGAGGCGGTATGCTTGCCAAGACGGAACTTCCGGATGATGTTCAGGCTATTTGGGACTCCTGTTCAATCAAGAGGAAACCAGCTCAATGGGCGTTGAAGTATCTTTGGAATTTTAAAGAAATTTCTCTTGTTCTCAGCGGAATGTCCAATATGGAACAAGTTGTTGAGAATGTTGAGACAGCTTCAGATTCAAAACCCGATTCTTTATCTGCAGAAGAGAATAAGGCAATTGAAGAGGTCAAGAAGATCTTTAACGAAAGAATGATCGTGAATTGTACGAACTGCAAATACTGTATGCCTTGTCCGGCAGGAGTCAATATTCCTGAAGTGTTCTGGGCATACAATCATGCTTCAATTTTCAATGATCATGAGAAGGCGAAATTCTGGCTCAACAATTGGCTGACTGAGGAACAGAAAGCATCAAATTGTGTAAAATGCGGTCAATGTGAGTCTAAGTGTCCTCAAAATATCGAGATCATGAAACACCTTGAGATTGCGAAAGAAAAATATGAGCTTTCTGATGAGTGATGTATTCCATCAAATGAAATGAAATAACTTAAAAAATGAGTGGCATGTTGATTTGTAGTTGTTATTAAAGGTATAATAAACTGGGTGAAAAATAGTATGAAAAGGAATTTTATTTAAGATGACTTCTACAAAAAGCATTAAAGGCAGGTCTTTTATTCAGCTTATCATAATTGTTTTAACTTTAGTCTGCTTGAACATTTTTGTCATAAACGGAACGGTAAAGGTTTCAATCTTCCTTTTTTTTATAATGCTGCCACTCTCATTTCTGTTTACTTCTGTCAGGATCAGATCGGTTAAAAAATACGAAAGAGAAAGTTATGCAAATAGACCTTATGATGTTTCACAAGAAATCTGTATCATAACAGCCTGTAAGAATGAAGGCGATACGATTATCAACACCGTTAAGCATTATCTGAGTTTTCCGGAAAATGTGAAATTTGTCCTTTATGATGATGGTTCAACGGACGGGAGTTATGAAGAACTGATAACAATCTCTGAAATTTATCCGGAAAGATTTATCCTCAAACCATTGAAACGCAGGGAAATTCATATTCATCCCAAGGCTTTTGCCCTTGAAGATGCCTTTGAAACGGTTAACTGCGATTATTTTCTTGTTATTGATGCAGACAGTATGATTTCGAGGAGCGATTTTGAAAACGCAGTAGCTGCAATACAAAGCAGGGATATTGATGTCCTTCATATTACAAGAAGGAATACTGCGAAGAATAATTTAACCTATGGAATGAGCGATGTTGAGGAATTGATGTTTGGTGTCTTTAGATTGTTGAAGATTCAATCAACCATTTTCGAAGGGTCGGGTTTTTTTGTCAAATCAGATCTCGTCTCAAATTTTCGCTTTGAAGAAGACAGTTTTAGTGAGGATAATTATTTTTACAGTCAGATGAAAAAAAAGACAAATAAGATCGAATTTTTCTACACCCTTTATTCAGAAGAACGGGCAGCGGATACCTTGAAGCAATTTATCAGGCAGCGAATAAACTGGTTCAATATGTGTATCCCTTTTTTTATAACGCATGAATTCCTGAATTTGATCTTCTGGAATATCTTAATCACGGCGATTGCTTTAACCGTTTACAATCCTTTCAGTATGGGGTTGGTTTTAATTTCCATCGTAGCGGGGATAATCTTTGGGTTAGTTTCAGCTGTTTCACTGTTCTTAACCCCAACAAATATCTTTTTAACCCTGCTATACAGTTTATGTCACACGCTCATGACTCAAATTATACTCATGCCGATATTTTTAGGTATTCAGATAAAAATATTGTTTGGAAAGAATAGAACGGAAATTGATAAAAATCATATGGGCAAACATTCTGATTAAACAGAAATAGCCTGAATTAATCTATTCTCTCTCTTATCACTTGAAGGACAAGAGGGGCGTTTTTTATTTGTGCGTGATCCAAATCATCAAAAATATATAGATTTTCTTTCCGAATACCTTCCTGATGGGGAGTTAAGTTCTGACTCCATTGTGTGACAAATCCATCGTTCAGAGTATGGTCACTTTCCGAGATGACTGCCGCAAAATTCTGAATAATAGTTGAAAGAACCCTTTGTATCATGTACTGAATAAAGGGGATATTTAAGAGTTGTGTGTCACTCATCAAATTCTCCGAACCCGGTGTGAAGTTCATGAACTTCATCAATGCGGATGTTTTTTTCAGGAATTCCTCAGAATTTGAAGCATAAGATGTGATCAGGATGATTTTGTCTTTGTAGTGATGGGTCTTATTTAAAAGATTCAATTCTTCGTTGATGACGTAAGTGGTTCTGTTAAACGCAAATTCTTTTTCCAATTTTGTTAGAAATTCGGAAGACGTGTAACGCATTGACTTAACGCCTGCATAGGGAACAATTTGACCCCCGGTAACAGGAACATCATCAAAACTTGTTAGAAGCAGACATGAAAGAACGGGATTGTTGCGATAGAATTCAACAAACTGATCAAGAAAATACTGGACTTTTTCGGGATTAAGTAACAATTCAAAATAATTATTGAGCATTGAAAGAACTTCATACAGGAATGTATCCCTTTCATCATTGTAATTGGTATTAATCGCTTTTAACGAAGCTTCCCGTGTTATATACTCAAAAAGATAATCGGTCAGATTAACAAAATACGTGCCTTCGAGAACACCGCCAATTAAGAAGAGATTTTTTACTTCGTCCCCTAGATATCCTGAATGATACGATAATTCTGAATTTAGAGCGTATTGACCAACCAGCGTCCCCATACTGTATGAAATGATATAGATTTCATCGTATGAATCGATTATTCCCGCTTTTTCTATCAATTCCGTCAACCTTTCCCCATAAAACTTTGAATCGTAAAAGTATGTATCATAATGATATTCAAAATAGTCAGTATTCTCAAATTGATAATACATTTTCCAGTAATCTCTTAACTCTTCACTTCTCCAACCGTCAAAATCATTTCCTTTTAAATTTGAGAGAATATTTTTATAGACGGCGTTTTGTAAACCATGAAGGAATATGACGGCTTTTTTATTCCCATTGTTTTTAAGACTTGGTGAGTTGTTTTCAGGTGTCCATATTGTTTCTATGACTCTCTTATTTTTCTCTTGATCAAATGATACTTTCATCAGTTCATAATATGATTCGAGCGGTTGATCATAATCAATAGCGATCTCGACTTTTTTTGGAAAGGTTTGTAGAAATCTGTTTTTCTCTTCCTGCGTCATCTCTTCAACGACTGACAATTGTGTTTCTTCGATCATCCACATAAAATGAATTAACGAAAAAAATTCTTCTTTGCTGTTGGTTAAGATGGGATAATAGGCTGAATGAGATTGAATGAATTGTTTGTTATCATTGTTACCGAAAAGTTTTATCTCGGCTTTTATCGCATAAACATTTTCAGGAACATCATGAAAGAAAACAGGTATTACTGTAAATGGTGTTATGGCTTCTTGATATTCCAGTGAATATTCAAAGTCACTGGCGATGAGGAATGAAGTTGAGAGCAACAAAAAAAACAGTATAAATAATAGACTTATTCGAGAATGACAAAGAAAAAGACGCATATAAAATGCGCAAAACTCCCGGCCAATACGAAAAGATGCCAGATAGCGTGATGATACGGTATTTTTCTTATGATGTAAAACGGTGTTCCCGCGGTGTATAAAATTCCTCCCAAAACCAGCCAAAATAAACCTCCTGAAGAAAGTGTTTCTGATAATGGTCCGATTGCAAAGACAATCAACCAACCCATTGCTATATATAACAGTGTGGAAAAAACGACGAATTTCCTGATGAAAAAGATTTTAAAGATAATCCCAATGAGTGTTAATCCCCAGACAATACCAAAAATTGACCACCCAACCGCTCCTCTTAAATTGACAAGTGTAAACGGTGTGTATGTACCGGCAATCAAGATAAAGATTGCAGAATGATCCATTATTTCAAAGATATTTTTGGTCTTTCCGGGTCTGAAACCGTGATAGAGGGTAGAAGCCAAAAAAAGTGCTATCAAACTGACGCCGTAAATAACAGACCCGACTATTTTCCAGGCATCTCCTGTTAAACCTGAAAATACCGAAAGTAACACGAGTGCAGTGATTGCAAATACTGTTCCAGCACCATGAGAAATACTGTTGAACAATTCTTCTTTTTTAGTAAAATGCTGTATATTTTCTATTTCCATCACCTCAACTATCCTTTCAATTTGTTCAATCCTTTTTCCATTTGATCTCTTACATATGCTTCGTATTCTTCATATACCTTAAATTCTCCTGCATCAACGGGGTCCATGATAATAGCCTTAACCTTTGCAGGCCTTACAACCCAACTCCCCTTTGGCATGGCATCACCTGATCCATTTATCAGAACAGGAACAATTTTCTTTCGGCTTTTGTGAGCTATCTTTAAGCTACCTTCAGCAAATTTTCCAAGTGAACTGTCTTTTGATCTTGTTCCCTCGGGGAATATGCCAATATTTTTACCGTTTTTAAGAAATTCCAGTATTTTTCTGAGTGATTTCACTGCTTTTGACGGATTGTGTCTGTCAATTGTGATACAGAAAAGTTGCATCGCTTCCTTGTAAAATGGGATTTTTTCCAGTTCTTCCTTTGCAAGGAGAAAAAGATCTTCTGCGATAAAACCGAGTAAAAGCATCGGATCAAGAAAACTCTGATGATTCATCACAATAATATAATTTTCATCTTTTGGAAGCTTATCTTTTCCAATAATTTCAGGTCGACACCCAAAATTTGAAAATATTTTTCTTGAAAAAGATGGTGATTTTGTTCGTATAAATGCCTGAGCTGCATCAAATCCTTCTTTTTCCTGTATCTTAAGTGCTTTCCTCATTTGAACGAGACCGTAAAGCAACATAATTATTGCAGCCGGAAAAAAGTAAAAGCTGTAAAAGAAAAGTAGTATTTTTTTCATTTATCACCTCATAATTACAAGGCCTTCCCGAAAGGGAAGGCCGGAATTAAAATTTATTCTAATAATTCTGAATCCTTACGGTGTAACGAGTGCAAGGATGGATTTGATTGAATGCATTCTGTTTGCAGCCTGATCAAAGATAACGCTTCTCGGGCAATGTGCCACTTCATGCGTACATTCTTCGCCATAATGTGCAGGAAGGCAGTGCATAAAGATTGCTGTTGATTTTGCCTTGTTGAAGACATCAAGTGTAACCTGATAAGGCATGAAAGTCTTTTTCTTTTCATCCGCTTCGGCTTCCTGTCCCATGCTTGCCCAAACATCCGTATAAACGATATCGGCATCTTTGATACCATCTTCTATACTGTTTGTAACTTCAATGATTGAACCTGTATCGTATCTTTCAGCAATTGCCTTTGCGCTGTTGATGACTTCTTCGGTGGGTTCGAATCCGGGTGCCGTGACAGCTGTGATGTGTGTGCCCATGAGAGCGGCTGAGAATATTGTTGAATTGCATACATTGTTTCCGTCTCCGATGTAACAGATCTTTAGCCCTTCAAATTTTCTGTATTTTTCATAGATGGTGAGGAAATCACCAAGTGCCTGAGTCGGATGTTCATAATCACAAAGTCCGTTAATGACAGGGATTGAAGCATATTCAGCCAGGTCCTGAACTGTTTTGTTTTCAAATACTCTTGCCATGATAACATCTGCCATTCCTGAAAGAACCTTTGCAATATCTTCAGTTGTTTCTCTCTGACCGAGTTTGATGTCATCCGGTCCGAGGTATATTCCATGTCCACCAAGATGAGTCATTGATGATTCAAATGATACCCTTGTTCTGAGTGATGGTTTCTGGAAAATTTCCGCGAGTGTCTTGTTTTTTAAGATGTCCGGTCTCTGACCCATATTGAGTCCTGTTTTTAATGATATTGCTGTCTCAATAAACTGGAAGAATTCCTCTGGCGTAAGATCCTTAATACTGATTAGGTCTCTTCCTTTAAGATTTACTGACATGCCACACCTCCGTAGTGAAATTAGTTAATTTTTTTCTATATTGTTATTTTGTGCGTTCAAGGGCAACAGAAGCAGCTCCAAGAATTGCTCCCTTTTCCTTCAAATCACTCACAATTATATCATAAGAATTCACCAAAGAACCATACGTATGTTCATGAGCAACCTGCTTCACTTCGTCAAGAAAAACATCTCCGGCTCTTGAGATACCGCCGGTCAGGATGATGATATCCGGATTGAAAATGTTGACAAGTGAACCGATTCCGATACCCAGACCCCAACAGAACTTTCTTACGACAAGTTCTGCCATTCTATCCCCTTCTTTATAGGCATCGAAGATATATTTCGCCTGAACGGGTCCACCTTCAGCATATTTCAAAACCAGTGATTCAGGATAACGGGATTTGAAGATCTTCACCCATTCTCTCATCCCGCTGATGGATGAGAACGTTTCTAAACAACCTTTGTTACCACAGCTGCATATTGGTCCGGAAGGATCAACAATCATATGCCCGAGCTCGCCGCCATGGCCATGGCCGCCTACGATCATATGCCCTTCGGTATAAGCCGCCCCACCAACACCTGTTCCGAGTGTAATCACGATGAAATTGTCAGATCCTTTTGCTCCGCCAAACCATCTCTCTCCATATCCTGCAGCTTTGGCATCATTTTCAAGGAATGTTTCAAAACCGGTTGCTGATTCAATTTCCTTAACGAGCTCAACTCCGTTGAGTGTCATGAGATTATTGGCATATATAATGATACCGTTTTCTCTGTCTATTGAACCGGGTGAACCGATCCCTACTTTTACCTGTTCACCGTCTGCAACATCTCTGATCAATTCAATCATCCTTGAACAGACGTTTTCTTTTCCTTCCTCAATAAGGGTCTTGATCGATTTTTGATTGGTTATATTACCATTTTCATCGACAAGTCCCCCTTTAATGTTTGTGCCGCCCAGATCAATTCCAACAGTTTTCAATGCTTTTCCTCCTCTTTAAACTGTTCTTTATGTTTATACATATCGATTCTTATCGTACCGTATTCATGTGATTTTATCAAGTCATACATTTTTGATTCTACTGATTCAAATCGTTTTTGTGTTTCTACTATCAAAAGCCCATTCTGATGAATAATATCATTTTTACATAATAAAGCGGACACCATTTTTTTATATAAACTTTCTATAAAGGGGGTATCGATAAAAACAATGTCAAATCTTTTGTCTGTTTTTCTCAGGAATCTGATCATGTCCTGTTTGATAATTTTGATCTGATTTGATATCTCCAAAGCGTTAACGTTGTTTTTGAGCGTCTTGATAGAGAGGGGGGAAATATCGACAAAAGTACAGGTTCCGGCTCCACGGCTGATAGCTTCTATTCCGATTTGACCACTGGCCGCACACAATTCCAGGAAATCTGCTCCTTCGATCTCTATGTTTGAACTGATGATCGAAAAAAGAGAATTTTTTACTTTTGAGGGTGTATATCTCGTTCTTTTATCATCGACACCTTGAATCTTTTTTCCCTTTAAGTTACCGGAACTAATCGTAAATTTTTCCAAATTGATCACCTATTTTAAAAATTTCATCTGAGGAAAGATTATTTCATCCAGAACTCTGTCAACTTCCGATAGAGAGTTTTCAAATCTTACAAGGAAAACATCTATCATATGTAGCCATTTGGGAAGCATGGGAAACTTTATTTGAAAAGTGGTTAATATCATAGGAATCCCACTAATGGCGTCCGGATCGGAAAGTTTCTCAAAAATATTCGAATAAGATTCACTGACTACGGTCTTGACCATCGCGGCTACCGCACGACATTCAGATTCTGTATTGATGGCTTCCTTTTTTAATTTTAGTGAAAAAAACACTTTTCCGCCGTTAAAATCGATCCTGTAATTCTTTTCATTCCATCGTTCATATGCTTTTAATAAATAGAGGAGTTTGTCTTCTGTAAATAGGCTTGAAACTGAAATTTTCTTTATTCCCAGTACATTTTCTTCTTTTAATAATTTGGCTGTTTCGTTTTTTTTCCCAAATACGGCAAACGATGAGACAGAAGTCGTTTTTTGATGGATATTGATAAACATCTTAATCTCTTTTTTTTCAGGAGGAACTGCGTTTATTTTTTGATAGAAGTTTCTGTAAAAATCAGAGAAATCTGACGGAGCTGTTACTATTTGCTGTTTTGTTGTTGAGTTGAATATTCCCCTTTCCGGAGACAGACCAATTAAATAAGGGCCTGTTTTGGAAATCAGGACGTATAGCGAGGGATATCCTTTTGCAAACATAAAAAGACTGATATTTTCACAAATATCATCTCGATAAGCATTAAAAAAAGATTTAAAAGAGAAAGTGCTTATGATATTATAATAAAAGTATTCCAACTCTTCTACAAGCGTCCTGGTACCAAGACGAATGAAATTGTCAATCATTTGTTCCCTCATATTCTTTAATTTCGCTGATAAAAAGTGCACCATATTTTTCCAGTTTCTTTTCTCCTACCCCTTTTATACGCAACATTTCTACTTCGTTTGCCGGTTTAATTGAACTCATTTCCTTGAGTGTATAATCCGGAAAAACGACATATGGCGGGACATTTTGTGATTCTGAAATGGTTTTTCTTAATTTTCTCAGTCGATGGAATAACTCTTCATTCGGTTCTTTATCAGTGGTAATAATCATACTTGTCTTTCTAAGTACCTTTTTTTCACCACGAAGAACCATCCATGAATCTTTATTTAACCCGAGTAATGGAAACCTTCCGGGTGAAACATTTAAAAGTCTTTCAGCCGTCAGAAAATTGATCAGATCTTTTATTTCTTTTTCTTTAAATTCACTCATAATACCAAATGTTGAGAGTTTATCAAATCCCTTCTGTTTTATCTTTGAAGAATTTGACCCCATTAAAACTTTAGCAACCATCAATGAACCATAAGACTGCTTTAATCTGTAGACACAGGACAATATCTTCTGAGCCTCAACGGTTATATCATATTGTTTGATAGCCGTATTCAGACAATTAAAACAGTTCTCACATTTTTCTTCGTTTTCCTCGTTGAAATATGTCGAGATATAATTCCAAAGACAATCATGTGTGTGACAAAAATTGATCATATCCTGAAGTTTCTTGCCGGCTACCAAAGTTCTTTCTTCCGATAAATCGGATTTCTCTATAAGAAATCTCTGAATATTTTTATCAGCTTCTGAAAAAAGCATATATGCCTGAGAATTCTCGCCATCTCTTCCCGCTCTTCCGATTTCCTGGTAATAAGCTTCTATCGTTTTCGGCATATTCAGATGAACAATATATCTGATATTTGGTTTATCAATGCCCATACCAAAGGCGTTTGTTGCAATCATCAGATTGATATCCTCAAGGATAAAAGCATCCTGCATTTCCTTTCTTTCAAGCGGTTCCATGCCACCGTGATATTTTCCAATATTATAGCCTTTTTTAAGAAGAAAATCATAATATTCTTCAACGCTTTTTCTGGTGGCACAATAGATAATTCCGGCATCATCAGGACGTTTTTGTAAAAGATTTAATATAAAATTCTTTCGGTTTTCGCCTTTTAGGATTTCTATGTATATGTTTGATCTTCTGAGTCCAAGATTAAAAATTTCAGGTTTTTCAAGTTCGAGAAGCTTCTCAATATCTTTCCTGACATTTTTGGTGGCTGTAGCCGTAAAAGCACTGACAACCGGGCGTTTTCTAAAACGTTTCACGAATTCGCTGATATTCTGATAACTGGGTCTGAAATCGTGACCCCACTCAGAAACACAATGCGCTTCGTCGACAGCTATTTGAGAGATATTAGAATTATAAATATCTTCCGAAAAATAAAAACTTCCAAGTCTTTCAGGTGCAACATAGAGTATTTTATATTTATCGTTGATGAAATCTTCAGTTCTTTTGTATATTTCTTCATAAGACAGACTACTGTTGATAAAACTAGCCTCTATATCCATGGCTTTTAAGCTGTCTACCTGATCCTTCATGAGAGAAATCAAAGGGGAAACAACGATGCTCTTTCCATCTAACAAAAGAGCGGGTATCTGAAAACATAAAGATTTTCCTGATCCCGTCGGCATGATAGCCATCGTGTCTCTCTGCATCATTATTGAAGTGATTATTTCCTTTTGACCGGGTCTGAACTCATCATAACCATAATAGTGCTTCAAAATTTCCAAAGGTTTCAAAAATTTCACCGTCTATAACTCAATATGCGTAATAATACCATTATTTTCATAAGTCTTTATGAAATTCTGAAATTATTTTATTTACAAACCATTATATTCAAAATATATTCATCTGTCATCTTCATCGCTTCAGCTCCGATATTCGCGAGATTTTTCATAGTTTTTTCAACATCATTATCTACGATACCGTCGTATTCTGTTGCTCCCTTCATCCCAAGTGCTAAAGAAGCTGAAAGGAAAGCGGCATTAACGCCGGAAGCTACTTTTAAGGCACAACCCGGTTTTGCGCCATCGCATATCATTCCTGTCAGATTGGCTATCATGTTGTTAATCGACATCTCTATTTGACGTTTGCTTCCATCCATCAAATAGCACAGACCGGCACTGACACCTGTGGATGCAGCGACTACACCGCAAAGAGCCGTCAAGCGTCCAAGATAAGATTTGATATGGATTGTCAGGAGATGACTAAGGGCAATAGCACGCAACATCTTTTCTTCAGAGATGTTTTCTCTTTCGGCATATGCGACCATAGGAACAGTTGCGTTAATGCCTTGATTTCCGCTTCCACTGTTGCTCATTGCCGGTAAAACACAGCCCGACATTCTCGCATCAGCTGCAGCAGCCGTCAAGGCAATAGCATAAGTGGCATTACATTTGCAGCTGAATATGCTGGAATTGCTTTCATCCATCATCGTTCTTCCTATGTTTAAGCCGTATCCTTCATTCAAACCTTCTTCTGCGATTGCTTTGTTCATTTTTACGGCTTCTTTTAAAAACTCAATCTCTTCACGATCGACGTCATTAATAAATTCTATGATTTTATCAAATGATAAAAAAGCAGCGTTTAATTCTTTTCCGCTTCTCGGCGTTTCTTCCACTTTTTCAAAAATCACCTTTTCGTCTTTTTCGATAAGAACAATATTTGAATGTTCTTTTTGAATGATAACTTTTGATGCGTGTACCTTATCTCTGCTGTAACAGATACACTCAACGAATAAAGGGTTGGCATGTTTTTTTATCTCAATGTGAATTATTCCCTCTTTCAACATTTCTTTTGCAGAGATAATATCACGTTGTTTCACGTGTTTTAATACTTCAAGTCCGAATCTGGAAGAGCCGCCACAAGCTCCAAGTGCTGCCGCAATTGGAAGTCCGACCATACCTGTCCCCGGGATGCCTACTCCCATGCCGTTCTTGAAAAGATTTGGGCTGACATATACTTTCAACTCTCCGATCGGTTCGTTCAATGTTTCCCTGCATTTAGCCACCGCAAGTGCAACGGCTATTGGTTCCGTACAACCGATAGCTGGAACGACTTCCTTTTTTAAAATTTTACTGATTTCTTTTTTTTCATTTGTGTTCATTGCATTTCCCCTTTGCAAAAATGTAATAAATAGCACAAAAGCGGTCTGGGGGGATAGACCGCTTTTAGTGTGAGGGGTTTAATTTTCTATATTATGAGGGGTTCTCATTTTTTGCTTTACATATGTTTAGACTCCTCAAAATATAAAAAGTTCAAACTCACCCAAAGATTCTTTCAATTCCCCCCATATATTTTCTGAGAACTTCCGGTACTGTCACTGAGCCGTCTTCATTCTGGTAGTTTTCCAATACTGCAACAAGTGTTCTTCCTACTGCAAGACCTGATCCGTTTAATGTATGAACATATTCCAGTTTATTCTCTTTATTTCTGTATCTCATATTTGCTCTTCTACCTTGAAAATCTATGTCGTTTGAACAGGATGAGATTTCTTTGTAGGCGTTGTAAGACGGAAGCCATACTTCAAGGTCATAAGTTAAAGCTGACCCGAATCCAAGATCTCCGGTACAGAGTTGAATCTTTCTGTATGGGAGTTCTAATGCCTTCAGAATATTTTCAGCATCATTTGTGAGTTTTTCCAATTCTTCATATGACTTTTCTTTTGTCGTATATTTAACGAGTTCTACCTTTTCAAATTGATGAACTCGAATCATTCCTCGGACATCCTTACCGTAACTTCCGGCTTCCCTTCTGAAACACGCGGAATAGGCGCAATAATTTATCGGGAAATCTGAGAATTCTATGATTTCATCTTTATGAATTCCCGCAAGTACGACCTCCGCTGTAGGGATCAGAAACATATCGTCGGGAGTTGTCTTATACGCTTCTTCTTCAAATTTAGGCAGCTGACCGGTGGCATACATCGTTTCTCTTTTTACCATAAAGGGAACATTGACTTCGGTATAACCGTTTTCGATATGTGTATCGAGCATGAAACTAATGAGAGCTCTTTCAAGTCTTGCTATCTGACTTTTCAAAACAACAAATCTGGATCCGCTTAGTTTAGAAGCTCTTTCAAAATCCATCATCCCAAGATCGGGACCGATTTCCCAATGTGGTTTTGCCTCAAAAGAAAAAACTCTTGGCGTTCCCCATTTTAGTATTTCAACATTTTCATTTTCATCCTTTCCAACGGGTGTTTGTTCCGATGGAATATTGGGAAGGTGTGACAGTATCGTGTTCTGCTCTTCTTCGACTTCTTTTAAAACGTCATCAAATTCTTTTATCTGATTACCGATATTTTTACTTTCGGCTATATTTTTTGATGCTTCTTCATGGTTTCCCTGTGATTTGAGTTTTGCAACACTCTTTGAAAGCTGATTTCTAAGTGCTTTTAATTCGTCAGCTTTCTGGATGATTTCTCTTCTTTTTTCATCAAGTATTAAGATCTTTTCAATCGTCTCAGGGTTTTCGTTTCTAGTTTCCATGGCCTTTTTAATCTTCGCAGGATCATTTCTCAGTTCTTTAATGTCCAACATCTGAATATCACCTCATCTTTAAATTATTTCCATTCACCATATGTTATCAGATTTGTTTTCTTTGTACTCACTTCATGCCATTTATATTTAATCCTTGCCCCTTTACAGTATTTGTCAAAAACGGGAAAGAATTTATTAATCAGTATTGGCAATGACAATTTATCTGCTTCCGAAAATAGGACAAATATATTTCCAGCTGCGAACGTCACACGGTCACCCAATCGAATTTTCATAAAGAAATCCCTTGAAAAACCTTTTTTGTCTATCATCGTTTCATCAAAGTCCTTAAAACATAAAGTTAACAGCAATGATTTCGGGTCCCTTCTTCTTAGTTCAAAAGCACAAATCTCTTGAAACTTACTCATATTAACATAATTAATATTCTCTGTAAAATGCTTTGGTACAACTTCCACTTTATAGTCTTTTGTGATGCTTGAAATGAATTCATCTATCTTTGGGGACGATGTGATTTTATATTCATCCACCAGCTTTTTCTTATATTCTCGATAACAATTAACTGCTCCGAGAAGGTCGTTGTTTTCAGAGAGATATTTAATCTTTTCAAAAATAACTCTTTCTTCTGTCGGATTAATTTTCATCGCTTTTTCAAAATATTGATCCAAATTGCTTTCAGATTTCTTTTTTTCGATTTCTATAAGATCAAGCAGAACTTCTATTACTTTTTCTTTGTAGAATTTTCTTTTGGCAATAATCCATACTTCATTTGCATTTTGAAAAAAATCACCTTTGTAAAATTCCAATGCTTTAACCAGATACTCCTCTCTAATTTTGTCTGATTTTTGTTCTGAAGCTTTCGTGACATAACTCTCGAACATCTCAAAGTCATATTCAAGTTCGAGTGGTTTGTTCAACCAGCATAAATGAGAATTTGATCTGATAAAAAATTTCCCGAATGAACCTTTATCATAAATAACATCCAGACCTTTTCTGAGATAATAAAGATTGGATGATAAATTTTGTTTGGCCTTGTTCTCACTCATATTCGGCCAGAATATATCACAAATTTCTTTTTTTAAACTCTTCCTCTTATAATTACAAATCAAATATTTAAAGATATCCAATGATTTCTTAGCACCAGGAAAATCATCCTCATACAACTCACCGTTTTTATAAAAACCCAGAGTGCCAAATGTTTGAATATAACCATTAAATTCCGACTGCATAATAGCCCTCCTCTTTATTTAATCTGATTTAACAAATAACTTTTTAATTCTTCAATCACAACTGGTAATTTTTTTATTTCCACAGCAACCTTTTCTGTATTTTTTGATTTGACATGCGTTTCGATTTTTTTACAACAGTCTACAACACGTTCCGCTTCGAAATTAGAGACACTCCCTTTCAATTTATGGGCGAGATCCTTCAAGACATCCCATTCCGTATTTTCATAAGCTGTTTGGATTTTTTTTAATTGATCGGGATAATAATGTATAAAATCGTTGATAATCTCAATTACATCGTCCAAGTTTCCGAGGAGGTCGTTCAATCTACTGATATCCCCTATTTTCATTTCCGTTTCTTTTTTTGTATACTGTTTTATCTTCTTTATCAATTCAACTTCTTCTATCGGTTTTGTCATATAATCGTCCATTCCCGAATTGAGGCATTTTTCTCTATCCCCAACCATTGCATGGGCTGTGACAGCTATGACGGGAACTCTTCTTAATTTCTCAGAACTTTCCATATCTCTGATCTTTTTAGTTGCCTCAAGACCATCTAAAACCGGCATTTGAATATCCATCAAGATAAGGTCATAATCATTATTCTTCATTTCTTCTATGACCTGTTGACCATTTTCTACAGTTTTGATGTTGTATCCAATTTTGTCAATCAATATCTTGATCAAACGTCTGCTGATAAGATCATCTTCTGCCAATAGAATCTTGAGTGTATTCTCCATTTTTACCACACTCCCTGCTGAGTTCTAGAAATGATTTCATTTTGATGCTCTATATCAAGATCAACAAAATAATCACTGTATCCTGCCACTCTTACGAGCAGTCCTTTATAATTTTCCGGATTATTCTGTGCGTCAATGAGTTTTGCTGAATTAATGACGTTGAATTGAATATGATGACCCCCAAGTTTGAAATAGCTTCTAATGAGAGACATCATCTTCCTGATATCATCGTCTGTTTTGAGTAAATCCGGTAGAATTTTTTGATTAAGCAGCGTACCGCCTGTTCGATACTGCTCAAGTTTGCTCAAAGACTTTATTACCCCTATTGGCCCCCTTTTATCAGCTCCGTGAGATGGAGATGTTCCATCAGATAACGGTTGATATGCAAATCTGCCATCGGCAGATGCCCCGAGTTTTTTTCCAAAGTAAACATGACAGGTTGTTGATAAGAAGTTGATTTGATAGGTTTTTCCACGTGTGCTTCTTCTATCATGTATCAAATCGTAGAGACTGTTAAAAACCCGTTTCGCTATATCATCGGCTTGATCATCATCATTTCCGTAAAAGGATGTCTTATTTTTCAGGTACAATCTTAACGGTTCATTGTCAAGAAAATTATTTTTTAAAGAGTCTTTCAAGATATCCATCTGTATGTATTTTTCATCGAATATATGCTTTTTAATTGAGGAAAGACAATCAGTAACAGTACCAATTCCACAGCATTGGACGTAGTTTGTATTATATCTGGCACCCCCGTTATAATAATCTTTCCCCTCTTGTATACAATCATCAATCAATACCGATAGGAAAGGTGCCGGCATATTCTGAGCATAAATTGACTCGAAAAGGTTATTCATCTTTATTTTTTCATTGATTACATATTGTAATTGCTTTTCGAAAGTATCATAAAATTCGGAAAAATTATCGAATTTTTCTTTTGAATAAAGCCCTGTCATTTTTTCGGTTAGTGGATCTATTCCGTTGAAAAGAGTCAATTCAAGGACTTTTGGAACGTTTAAATAGCCGGTAAGAATATAGGCTTCTTTTCCAAATGCACCCGTTTCGATACAGCCGCTGCAACCACCTTCCCGCGAATCTTCAAGGTTTTTGCCCTGATTGGTAAGTTGTTTTACAACACCATCAGCGTTAAAGACCGATGGGTAACCATACCCTTTCTTGATCACTTTCATGACTTTAAAAAAGAATGCATCTGGAGTATTTTCAGAGAGTTGAAGATTGTTTCCTGGTTGAAGAAGGTGCAACTCATCAATGGCATCAAGAAAAATGTATGAGCATTCATTTGTGCCGGATGAACCATCCCTTTTCAATCCACCGAGATTGATGTTTGTGAAATCGTTATAAGTTCCACTCTCTTCAGCTGTTACGCCTACTTTTGGCGGTGCGGTCTGATTGTTGAATTTAATCAGGAAACATTCTATCAGTTCTTTTGCCCTATCTTCATCTATAATACCGATTTCTTTGTCATTTAAATAAAAGTCATTAACGTGCTGGTCAATATGCCCCGGATTCATCGAATCCCAGCCGTTTAATTCCATAATCGTCCCTAAATGAATAAACCAGTACATCTGTAGCGCTTCGTGGAGTGTATCAGGTTTATGGAAAGGAACTTTTTTACATATTTTTGCGATCGCTGATAATTCCGATTTCCGTTTAATATTTGTCATATTGGTTGCCATTTCCTGTGCCATTTTTGAATGCCTTTCGGCAAACATGATTATCCCTTCACAGGAAATTTTCATTGCCTTTAACGCCTCGAGCTTGTTATAAGCATCAGGATCTTCTGAAAAATTTAGTTTCAAAACACTACGGTTAATTTCGTCAATAAACCCTTTGAGTCCTTTTTGATATATTTTTCCGTCTAATGTTGTATGCCCTGGAGCTCTCTGCTCCATAAATTCAGTAAAAAGACCCGCTTCGTACATCAATTCCCATTCGGGCGTAACATGTTCAAAAAGCTTACTTCTTATACTTCGGTCTTTCCAGAATGGAATGACTATATTTTCATAATCGTTAAATACTTTTTCAGATACAGTATAAGGTGTCATTTTTCTCGTATTTAACGTTTTTAAATCTTTAATAGTATGACAGGTCAACTCAGGATAAGTCGGGACGCATTTTGGAAAAGGACCGCGTTCCCCGACTATTAGTTCATCTTCTCCGATATAAATGGCTTGATTTTCACAGAGATACTTGAAAAACATGGCTCTCATCACGGGAATTGAAAACTTTCCGTAATATTGCCTGTAAAATTCAGTTTCAAGCACAGCTCTTTCACTGCTTATAGATGGCTTTGCGTTAAAACTTAATTCTTTCAATCTTTTGATTCTTTCGTTCATACAATCCCCTTTACCGAATTATTAGACCACTTGTTTTGAACTGTTCCTCAATTCGACGGAAAACCGAATCATCTCTTTTGACTTCTTTTAATTTGTACTGTAGTCCCAACCTCTCGTATTTATTAAGCGCAAATTCATGATAATGAAGTAATCTGACGCTATGTGAATTATTCAATCCTTTGATAAAAGCAATAAATCCTTCGATATCATCAGAATCGGTATTTATGCCCGGGATTAAAGGAATGCTGATGATGATATCAATATTCTTTTTGTCACATTCAACAAGATTTTTAAGGATCAGCTGGTTGGATACACCGGTATAGTGTAAATGCTTTTCATCATTGACTAATTTCAGATCATACAGGAACGTGACGTCTTTAACATCTTTCAGGAGGTCCGTTTTGAAATAGCCCGATGTGTCGATACATATATTTATCTCTCTTTTTTTTAATTCTGAAATTAATTTAAAAAGAAATTCCGGCTGATAAAAAGGTTCTCCACCTGAAATTGTAACCCCGCCGCTTGAATCCTTATAGAAAAAAGCATCTTTTTCGATTATGTCAATGAGTTCCGTTACCCTATATCTTCTTGCTAAAGTGAAAATCGAATTACTTGGACACTTTTCTATACAATTGCCGCACCCTGTACATCTTGAGAAATCTATCGATATCCCATTTCCCGTCATAGAAATCGCTTTCGAAGTGCAAATCTCTATACAAGAACCGCATCGAATACAGTCGGATTGCCTGTGATGTAAACGCAATTCATCCGAATTCATGATCAGATTTTCGAAGATCGCTTCAGGGTTATGACACCATAAACACTTCAAAGGACAGCCGGAGAAAAAAAGAGTTGTTCTTATACCCGGACCATCATGTATTGAATAATGTTTAATATCAAAAAGATATCCTGATAATTCCATCTACAACCAACCTTTGATTTGCAATGATTCTAAAAAATCCAACTTCAGATTCATTCTATTTTACCATAATTTTCATAATAGTTAAAGGAATGTATCAGAAATAAATTGCAAGGTTTCTTCATTATATTTCTGGATGATAATGTACTCCTTTTTACTAAATTCGTGGTATTTAAAATAATCTTCTTTTTGGAGTATCACATTAAATTTGTTTTGTATTCTATTTATTCGTGGGATTAAGTAGGAATTGTATAACGGTTCAGAAAAAGGATTTGAGAAATAATCCAGTTCGGATAAAGGAGCCTCTCCGATAAGTTTTCCTATACCTGTTCGTTCTGAGAATGCAATGAGTGATCTGACCAGTGGATATATTGAATATTTTGAAGTAAGAAAATACAAATTTCCTTGATAGGTGGTTTCCTGAGGAATGACAGCGATTTTGTTCCTCTCTTGAGAATATTTGGTATCCTGTTCGGGAATAAGTGCTTGTTCTTGATCACTTAAGAAAGATAGGAGTAATTGGACCATATAATAGTTTGTGTCAATTCCTTTGCACCCGGATATATCAACAATCAGGTTGTCTGGTTGTTTTTGAACAATATTTTCAAGTACGGTTCTCATTGAGTGAATTTTGTTGTTATCGTATTTAAGATCCAAGAGTTTGATGACGGTCATTTCATGGGTTTCTTGTATGGATATAATTGCTGAGTCTCTTCGTTTTCGCCAGTTTGAATATTCATTCCATGGGACAGCATTGAGTGCCACTTCTTCAACCGTTGAATTCAATTTGTATCGGATTTTATAATTTTTAGCTTTGAAAAATTCAGGGAAAAAGTTCATATAATCTCTTTCAATTGCCCAAAACATGCGTTCATCTTCAGTTGAGGCATAAACAAAATCTGTAAAGAAGGACATAATTTCCGCTATGTTTTTTTCATTGATGGCGAGAATTTCAGCATTTTCAGGGATAACATTTCCAATTGATGAATCTACCAGAACTGTTTGATCAACCATTAGAAAATCGACTGGCAAAACCGAAGCCGAGTAGAGGGTATCATCCCAAAAATCGACATAAGTGAAAGTATCTTCAAATTCTTTGAAACAGGGGTTTATTTTGCTCAGATAATTATATTGCGTTGTAAAAACAGGAAGGATTTTGACTGCGTTTTGCATCTTTTCACTAAAATTCAAATACGCTGATTGCGTCATTTGAGGGTGCAGTTTTTCTAAACCTGTTAAAAAAAGGTTGATTTCTTTCGTAAGTGCCGGTTGAAAGAGAAAATTCATCCATGACATTGAAAAAAAATAAAGCAAAAGACCGATTACAATAAACGATGAAAAATAAACGATTAAAGTTTTTTTCATATTATCCCCTCTTAAGATTTATATGGTTCAGGCTTTTTCCCTCCACTTATTTTATTTGAAAGATACCAAAGAAATAAAGGGATGAAAAGTAAAAACATGGCTATTGACAATATTCTGTATGATTCAGCGAGTCCAATGTATTGTACAAGGATCCCGCCTCCAAGATTTCCGAGTAGAAAACTTAATCCTTGCGTAATCATCCAGAATACAGTCTGTGACCTGTCCAATTTATGGGTTGGCATTTTATAGTGTATGAAATTAAAAATAGAGAAATAGATGACGATATAATTCCATCCATGGAAAACGTTTGTCAACATCAGTTGTAAAGGGGTTTCCGCAAGAGGGGTCAGGAAAAGTCTGATACTCATCATCAATATTGCTGTTGCAACTAAAAATATAGTTCCGGTTTTTTTAATTATTTTGTTTGCAAAGAAAAGAAAAGGAACTTCTGAAATTGACAAAATGGCAAAACAAATTCCAACGGTATTTTCCGGAAATCCTTTTTCTGTGACAAGAACCGGTAAAAAAGTACCGCAGAAAGAAACACACATAATACCGAGTGTTGCGGCAATTAATAAAAAAGTTAGTGTTCTGTTATTTCCGGTTCCATCTGTTTTATGACTTTTTTTAATTGTGATTTCAACATCTGACAATCTCTTTGAAAAGAAAAGTGCAAGCAACAGCGCGAATGTAGAGATCAAAAACATAAAAGCGAAACTGATTTCGAATAGGAAACCTGAAACGAATGAGATTGAAGAAAAACCGATAGTTCCTATTAATCGTGCCTTATCAAAATGGAGTCCCTTCTTCATTAATGAATTCATGACACCGGCTTCTCCGATTGGGATCACACCTGTTGAAAAAAATCCGAAGAAGATCAACGAGATGAATTTGGGAATAAAGCCCGGAAGAAAATAGACAGTCCAGCATAAAACGGCCGAAAATAACGTAATAGTTGTAAATGCTTTTCTATCACCGTATTTCCTTTTGATTGAAAACCAGAATGGATTCGACAAAAGAGATATTGAAGGAATTACAGCCATGAGAGCCCCGATCTGAACAGGTGAGAATTTCTGTGCTTCAAAAAACTGAGCCATAATATTGATCATTGCAAGATGAGAATAGATAAACCATTCAACCAATGATTCGAAAAACATTTCCCACTTCCTCACTTAAGATTATGTATATAATAATCATGTAATTCTTTATATGAAGGTGTATGAACACCGATGATTCCGGCTGCAGAAGCTGCATGAATATTTTTAATCGTATCATCAAAAAAGACTGTTTCGTTTCCTTTTAACTGATATTCATTAAGGATATAATCATAGATTTCTTTGTCCGGTTTAATCATATTTATCCTTGCAGATACAACCATACCGTCAAAAAGCTTGAAAAATTCGAATTTTTCAACGGCCGTATCAAAAGCTTCTTTTTGAAAATTGGATAACACAAATAACCTGAACCCTTTTCCGGAAAGGTGTTTTAAAACTTCGACATTTTCCTGGATTGGGGGAAGATAGTCTATAAAATTCGTTAGTGCGAATTCAATATCATTTTCAAGATGCGGGATATCTTTTGAAAAAATCTTAACCGCATCCTCTATTTCAAGCGCACCTCTATCGAGCTCCGCCCAATAGGGTGTATCCATCATATTTTGCTTAAGTATTTCTGCACGCTCTTTATCGAACATTTTTTCCAGAATACTCAAGGGATTCCAATCAAGTAAAACTCCGCCTACATCAAAGACCACATTTTTTATCAATCAAAACACCTCCGATTTTAACGATACAATGTTAGCATATAAATTTGAAAATTACAATAAAAGAGGGGTGCCATATGGCACCCCTCTTTTATTGTAATTCTGAAACCTTTATCCCTATAATCCTATCTTTTCCTACCTTCTTTTTTACTTTTATCTTTGCTTCTTTCTGATTGGAAGCCGTTACTTTCATAGATTTAATCTGATTGCCGTTCATAACATCAACTGTGAAATTCATCTAATGCGCCCCCTTTTTGATTATGATGAAATATATCGCATGTACCTAGTAAACAGACGAAAAAAACTATATATTTTTTCATAATCGGACGGATTTTATAAAATTTCTACCAATTTGATGGTGAAGATAAGATCTCTTCCAACGAGCGGTGGATTGCCGTCAAGGACAACTTCATTACCGAGTATATCTACCACGGTAAATGTTGCCACACCTTGCTCTCCCTGGACGTTCAGCATCATTCCGGGTTTTAACTCAAGGTCCTTTGGGAATTGTGAAAGATCGAAAACTCTTCTGAGTGTTTCGTCGTAATCTCCGTATCCTTCAGATGGGGGGATTGTAACCGTGATTTCTTCCCCCGGTTCAAGTCCCTCTACCGCATTTTCGAACCCTTTAATAACCTGATTACCACCAATTTTGAATTCAAGCGGTTCTCTATCTCTTGAAGAATCAAATTCTCTTCCATCTTCAAGTTTTCCCGTGTAATGTACTTTTACCGTATCGCCTTTTTTAGCCTTTGCCATATAATACCCCTTTCAGTAAGTTTAGCTTTCTGATGGGATTATAACATTAATCTTTGAAAGAGAAAAAGAACGTTGGAATTGGCGAATAGATGACGGGGCAATGTTTGAAAATAAGTTAGTAAAGGAAATATAATTGTTTTTGTTTATATTTTCTTTTTGATTAAATGTTATAATATGGAAAGGAGCTATAATATAGAGGTATTTTATGGATTTTATGAAAGATAAACTCAAAGAGATTCTAAATATTTCAGAGCAAATGCTTAATATGATGGATAATGGTTTTCCGCTGCCTGGAACAAAAAGCTATGAAACCTACGTTTATTTGTTGGAGAAAAGGGAAGTGCTTATAGAGGACCTTAGAAATTGTGATGCGGAAAGGGATGTATCCACTGAAAAAACGCTCCTTCATAAAATTGAAAAAATTGAAACGCAAATGCTTTCTTTGCTTCGTTCTGAATCGGCTTCATTGAAGGCCGGCATCGAAACTATAGAGAAGGGTAAAAAAGCAGTAAAAAATGGATATCTGAATAATTCCGGGAAATATAAGGCAAAAAATCTTTTTTCGAAAAGGGGTTAAATATGAAGAATAAGATTCTGAAAAATCTCATGATTTATTCTGAAGATAAAGTAATAGAAAACGGTTTTATCATTATAGAGGATAATATCATTCAAGACGTTAAAGAAGGAGAATATGAGGGGCTGACAGATGATTCGGAAGTTTTTGATTATAGCGGGGGGACATATCTTGCGATCCCAGGTTTGATTAACGCGCACACGCATTCCGGGATGGCACCTTTGAAATGTGCCGGTGACGATCTGCCGTTTGAAAAATGGCTTTTTGATACGATCATTCCTCTTGAGGATAAACTTGATGAAGAAATGATCTACCTTGCAACACTTATCTCGCAGATGGAGATGACACGGAATGGGGTCACGGCATTTGTCGACATGTATATGATGCTTGAAGAGATCATTCGGGCAGTTGATGAATTCGGTATGAGAGGTTATATCTGCAGAGGTCTTGTTGATTCCGGTGATGAGGGTGGACGTTTACAAAAAAATATAGACGCTTTTGAAAAATATCATCTCTCTTCAAACGAGAAGATTCACATTGGTTTTGGTCCTCATTCTCCTTATATGTGTTCAACTGATTATTTAAAAAAAGTGAGTGATGTTGCCAAAGGAAATAATGCGCTCATACATATTCATTTAAAGGAAACACTTTCGGAAAAAAAATCCTATGCGTTCAAGGATTTGGCAAAATTGGGGTTATTTGATACAAAAACAGTCGCAGCACATTGTGTTTATGTTGATGACGACGATATTGATGTGCTTTCGGAGTATGGTATTTGTGTTGCTCATAATCCTTCTTCAAATCTTAAACTGGCGAATGGAATTGCCCCGGTCCATAAGATGCTTGATAAAAGGGTAAATATTGCACTTGGGACAGATAGTGTTTCGAGTAACAATAATCTTGATGTGTGGCGAGAAATGCTTCTGGTTTCTCTTTTACACAAGGGTGTAACAAAAGATCCTGTCTGTGTAGAGGCAAATGAAGCCTTAATGATGGCATCGGTTAATGCTGCCAGAGGACTTGGCTGGGAAAATGTGGGTCTTTTGAAGAAAGGATACAAAGCGGACATTGCGATTGTAGATATGGATCATATCAATCTCTTTCCCAATAATGATACAATATCAAGTCTTGTATATGCGGGGCGAGGTTCTGATGTTTATGAAACAATGATAGACGGTGTTTTTATTTATAAAAATGGTTGCTATCTGACAATTGATGAAGAAGCGATAAGAGGGAAATTTATGAAAAAATTCGTCAAATTGTACAGATGAGTGTAAAGGGAAGATAGATTGATGCAGTTTCTCTCTGAATTTAACCTTATGGATTTCATAAGGCAGATTTTGGTAAGATTGCCGGCAGTTTTACTTGCACTTTCTTTGCATGAGTATATACACGCGGTTGTTGCAGTCAAACTTGGTGATGATACGGCAATTAAATTAAAGCGATATTCATTGAATCCATTTAAGCATATTGATCCGATTGGTTTAATCTGTTTTCTTGTTTTTAATTTTGGTTGGTCAAGGAGAATTCCGATTAATACTCTGAAATTAAAAAATAAAAATAAAGATGTATTTTTCATCGTACTTTCTGCGCCAATCGCCAATTTCGTTGTCGCTTTAATCACCGGAATTATTTTTTACGGACTGGGAATTCATAAGTACAGCTGGTTTTTTAATCCGCATCCATTATCCGCTCTGTTTTATATCAGTTATTTAGCAGATTTTATGGGATCTTTCATGATAGCCAATCTAGTTATTTCGGTTTTTAATATGATCCCAATAATGCCGTTGGATGCAGCTGAAGTTTGGTCTGCTTTTACCACATCAAAATACATGAATTTTGTTATGAAATATCAGATTTATGGTATTCTTATATTGTTGGTTACTATTGTGTTTGGATTAGCTCATATAATTATGAATCCGATAATCATTGGTTTTAATACGATGTTGATCAGTTTATCGCAGATGTTTGGTTAAATGGAGGTGTTTGTTCATTATGAATAATAATGGTGAAAAGAAATATGGGTTTATGAATATAAGTAATGAAACGATCAGAAATGTACTTGAGGAGTTGCTGGATGTTTACCTGGAATTCATCCCTTTTCCTTCAAATTCTTATATTTCAGATGATGAAACGCCAATTCAGGAAGGAACGCATCTTCAGATACTTGATGAGAAAGGTGTGTTCGGTTATGTTGATGGTGAGAAAAGGTTCATCATTGAAGATAAGGTAGATAACAAGAATCTTTTTCTTGCTGTAAACTGGTTTCTTGAGCACAATAAAAATGCCAATTTTGATTTTTGTTCTCCATATTCAATGAGAAGACGAATTATAGCAGTCCTTGAGCCGTTTATAGTCCTGATGGAGGTTGAAGATGAAAGGGGCTATAGTCATTCCCAGCGTGTTGCCAGTCTATTTATTGATTTTGCAGCAACACTGGGGCTTGAAGAATCAGAGAGGAAAATGTATATTCATTATGCGATGCTTCATGATGTTGGCAGAATAGGCGTTGAACAATTAATGCTGTATTCGCCGACAAGGTTGAGAACTTTTGAGGAAACCGGGCAGGATCATACGATAACCGGTTCTGTCTATATCTCAACACTTGAAATATTAAATGATTTTGTTCCGTTTGTCAGGAGTCATCATGAACGCTATGATGGAAAAGGGTTTCCGGATGGTTTGTCGGGTGATGAAATTCCATATTGGGTAAGAGTCCTTACAATTGTAAATTGGTATGATAATGCGCTTAATACCGTTGATTCTGAATTTTCTGTCGGTGTTATGAAACCACTGGAAGCACTTCAGATTATTAGAACCGATAATGGAAAATTATTTGATCCGGAGCTTGCTGAAAAATTCTGTGACTTTATGGAAAAAAATTTAAAATAATGAGAAAATACAAGTTTTCAGAAAGGATTGCCGCTATATGGAATCCTAAAGAGGAAATTGAATATCTTGCACGATATAAGGGGAACACTGTTTTTCTTCTCAGTTCGGATGTTGTTAATATTTCAAATCACGTCAAGAAAATAAAAAAGATGGGTTTTAACGTCTTTCTTGATGTGGATTTTTGTGATGGTCTGGCAAGTGGAGAGTACGCCTTTCGATATGCTTCTCTTCAGGGGATTGATGGTATCATAACGGTAAAGCCGAAAATGATTGATATTGCAAATAGTTATGGTCTTCCAAATGTGTTGAGAAGTTTTGCACTCGACAGTAATTCACTTTCCAGAATCAAAGATATGCTGGTTAATACTCAGCCGATGTTTTTTGAAATACTTCCAGCTGCAGCCTTTAAAAAAGTTTCCGATTATTTAGATTATAAAAAGATAGATTCTATTCAAATGATTGCGGCAGGGATGATAGATACTGAAGATGAAGTATCTCAACTGATTAAAGACGGGGCAGTTGCTGTTTCAACCAGCAGGAAAGAATTATGGGAATTTTAAGGAGGATTTTATGAAAAAAGGGATTTATATCGTTCTTTTGATGGTTTTTGCAATGAGTGTTTTTGCCTCGGATTTTATGATGATCTATCCGGATGGGTATGCAGTTAAAGGTGATACAGTTATGGGAAATGGCACCGGAATTCAGATTGATGTCCCGGATACCTGGCTTTCCGATTCTTTTGTTTCTTCACCGTATCCGGAAAACTATGTGTTTGTTGATAAACTTCCTTTCGATATGGAATCAGTATTAAAATCTTGTATTGGAAAAGAGATAAAATGGATGTTCGGTGATGGAACGGTTAAGAGTTATACCCTGTTATATGATAATCCGGTATTACTTTCAGGGGATTTAGGAGTATTTTCGCCTGATGAGGGACTTCCGCTCTTTGATTCTATCGATGTCGGTGAGGCAAGACGTTATCTGGATTTGACATTTGCTGATGAGATTCAAGATTTGAAATATTCGTTTATGTTTCAGAATCTGTATTACAACACGGTATACAACCTGACGCTTGACGAGATAAAAGGGGAAGCTAACCTTCTTGGGACTATTGCGATTTCAAATAACACGAAGGATGATTTGATGACTGAAAATCTTTTTATCTTTTCGGGGGATGTTAACAAAATGGAATCTCCTGTCTATGCAAGATCAGCGAAGATGATGGATTATGCAGTGGAAAGTTTTAATGCAGGAGGAATAGCTGCTCAGGATTTTGAAGATTATAAGATATTTAAAATTCCAGGTGAATATACATTTAAAAAAGGAACAGTACTGTATTCAAAATACCTTGAGAAGGATATAGACTTTAAAAAACTGTACACATTTAATGGGTATTATTCAAGTGGTACAGGAGATTTTGAACCACTTGAACAGACCATAAAGGTTGAGAAATTGCCGGTAGAATTGATGGCAGGTAAGATTAGGGTCCAAAAAGAAAATGATGGGAACACAATATTCCTTGGAGAAAATTCAGTACAAAATAAAAGTAAGGGTCAATCTCTTGAAATCAGCTATGGTAAATCATATGATCTTCAGGGGAAAATTGATTTGATCAATTCAAACAGAAGCGGAAAAACTTATTTTGAAAGCTACCGGTTTACCTGTAAAAATTTTTCGGATGAAAAAAAAGAGCTACAGCTCAATTTTGTTATTCCGAGGGATGCCAGTATAATCGTTGACAGGGTTAGTTATTCAAGAGAAAATGCAACTTTAATAAAGATTCCGCTTGCAGTTTACCCTGAAAATGAAGTGGAGGTAACATTTGAAATCAGATACGATCGTTGATGAAATACATGAAAATTTGAAAAAGTTACTAAATCCAAAACGCCTTCGCCATGCTGAAGGCGTTTTGGATTATTCGGTAAAATTAGCCAGAATTCACGGTGAAAATGAAGAATCTGTCAGCATTGCTGCTTTATATCATGATTATTTCAGAAATCTGAAATCTGATGAACTTTTAGCAAAGGCAGATGAATTTGGTGTTTTAGTCAGTGAATGGGAAAGCAATCGTCCTGTATTGCTTCATGGAAGACTTGCGGCAATCCATCTGAGGCAGAACTATCCTGATTTAGAAAATCTGGAACAGATTCTGGAAGCAGTCAGGTTTCATACAAGCGGCTTTTCTTTCAGTTCCGGGATTGGAAAAATTCTTTTCATTTCCGATTCGGTTGAAGTCAACAGGGAATTTCAGGGAGTGGACTTACTAAGAGAGATGGCTGTAGAGAACCTTGACAGAACTTGTCTGGAAATTTTAAAAAATAAAATAAAGCGTTCAACAGAAAAGGGGAATGTAATACTACCCGAAACGATAAACGCATATAACAAAATGATTATGAATGGAGTTGAAATTGATGATTAATCTCCTGGAACTTACGCTTTCTGAATTACAAAATTTATTTGTAGAAAAGGGTATTCAAAAATTCCGTGCAAAACAGATAATGAACTGGATTTATCAAAAGAATTGTTATGATTTCAGTAAGATGTCCAATCTTTCAAAAGACTTCAGAGTTTCTTTAAGAAAAGACTATTCTATCAGATTGCCTGAACTTAGAGATAAACAGGTTTCCGCTTTAGATGGCACAAGAAAATATCTATGGGTACTTGATGATTCAGAATTAATTGAATCAGTTCTTTTAATTCATCCAAAAAGGGTTACCGCTTGTATTTCCACACAAGTAGGATGCAAATTGGATTGTGCATTCTGCGCAACGGGTAAAGGCGGATTTACACGTAATCTTAAAGTTTCAGAAATCATCGGGCAAATCCTTTCCATGGAAAAGGATTTTGGTGAAAAGATTACTAATGTTGTATTTATGGGGATGGGAGAGCCCATGTTGAATTACAATAGTGTTAAAAAATCGATTGAAATGATAAACAGTAAAGACATGCTAAATATTTCGAAAAGGAGGATAGCAGTTTCAACCGCAGGTATTATTCCGGGTATCGAAAATATGGCTGAGGATTTTCCGGAAGTTGTTTTATCAATATCACTTCACGCACCGGATAATTCTGTTCGAGAAAAACTGATGCCGGTAAACAATCTTTTCTCTTTTCCTGAATTGATCCAAGCGATAAAGGCGTACAATGAAAAGACGTCAAAACGTGTTACGATAGAATACATCCTGATAAAAGATGTAAATGATTCCAGAAACGATGCCAGAACGCTGGCTAAAAATCTTAAACAACTGAAAGTAAATATTAATCTCATCCCAATCAATCCGGTTGAAGGTGATTTTGAAAGACCGAGTGAAAAACATATTAGTGATTTTAAAGAGATTTTGGAAAAAAATGGATTTGAGACTGTTTTAAGACATGAAAAAGGCACGGATATTTCAGGGGCTTGCGGTCAATTAAGGGGTAAAAAATAATAAATGATAAATTGGGGGGAAGTATGAAGAAAAAAATATTCTTTTTAATTCTTGTGGTGATTGTTATTGTTGGAATGTTTTTCTTTTTAAAAGCAAATTTTTCCAATCAGATGTACATTGAACCTGTAATTATTGTTTTTGGACCATTTGAAATCCACTGGTATGGCGTATTGATCGCAAGTGGTATCATCATGAGTTATCTGATAGGCAGAAAGATGGCCATTTCTGAAGGGATAGACGAGGAGCATGTTGCGGAAGCTGTTATCGTTGGTGTCTTTACCGGAATCATTGGTGCCAGATTATATTATGTGTTTTCAAGATGGGATGTATATTCAACGATGCCCGGCGAAATCTTCAAAACCTGGCATGGTGGTATGGCAATACACGGAGGGATTATTGGTGCTGCAATTGGTGTTTATATTTATACAAAAATAAGAAGAAAGTGTACCTTTACCTTTTTTCAAGGCTTTGATATAGCAGCTGTCCTTTTTCCTCTTGCGCAGGCGATTGGAAGATGGGGAAATTTCTGTAATCATGAGGCGTATGGAAAACCAACCGATTTACCCTGGAAAATGTATATTCCACCTAGTTTTCGAATGCCGGGATACGAAGCGTTTGAATATTTTCATCCGACTTTTCTTTACGAATCTGTCTGGAATGTTGGCGTTTTTGTATTCCTTTTCTGGTATTACAGAAACAAGAGAAGGAATTATGGAGAAATGATTGCTTTCTATATGATTTTCTATTCAATTGCAAGATTCTTTATTGAAGGATTAAGATTGGATAGTTTATATTGGGGAGATTTACGAGCTGCTCAGGTAATCAGTGTTATTTTAATTGTTGCAGGTATAGCTTTATTCTTTCTCGTCAGAAAATTTGGCAGAAAAGTATCATGTAAGGAAGGAAGTCGTTTAGATGCACGAAATAAACAGGGTTCCACCAAATGATATAGATGCAGAAAGGGCTGTTATAGGGTCGATTTTGCTCGATCCTGAAATAGCGGGTGATGTCTTTGAGATATTAAAACATGAAGATTTCTATAATCAGGCGAATAAGCTTATTTTTAGCGGAATGGAAACTCTGTTTGATGTAGGGGATTCAATAGATCCGATATCAGTAGCAGATGTTTTGCTGAAGAATCAGCAGCTGGAAAAGGCCGGGGGAACTTTAGGAATTGCTCAAATGGCAGATAGTGTTCCAACTTCAGCCCATGCAAAATATTATGCAAAAATTGTCAGAGAAAAATCAATATTAAGGAATTTGATCAATTCAGGCGGTAAAATTGTAGAAAGTGCATTCAGTCTTGATGATGTAGATAATATTCTTGATCAGGCTGAGCGGAGTATTTTAAGTATCGGAGAAAGATACGTTGAAAAATCATATGCACCGATTGGTAAGATTGTAAACGATGCATTTGATAAACTTGATAACATAAAATCCCAACAAACTGCAGAGGGACAAGTGACGGGGTTATCCACAGGTTTCAGGGCGCTAGATGAAATGACAACGGGATTTCATCGTTCCGATCTGGTTATTATTGCGGCAAGACCTTCTATGGGTAAGTCTGCTTTTGCCCTTCAAATGGCGAAAAACATGGCTGTAGATCATGGGTTGAAAATAGGTGTTTTCAGCCTTGAAATGTCTTCTGAGCAGATCGCCTTAAGATTGCTAAGTCTTGAATCAAGGGTCAATTTTGAAAAGATAAGAAGAGGGAATTTAACGGCTGAAGAATGGGAAAGGTTGACACATGCTGCCAGTGTCTTTATGAAAGCACATATCATTATTGACGATGATTCTATGTTGGAGCCGAGAGCACTGAGAACAAAGGTCAGAAGAATCAAAAAAGAGTATGGACTTGATGCAATTGTTATCGACTATATACAGTTGATGAGTAGTAACAGAAACAGGGAGAACAGACAGCAGGAAATTTCTGAAATTTCAAGAAGTCTAAAAGTTCTCGGCAGAGAAATGGATATCGCAGTATTAGCGCTTTCTCAGCTTTCCCGTTCAGTCGAACAGCGTGAAGATAAAAGGCCCAGGCTTTCGGATTTAAGAGAATCAGGTGCAATTGAGCAGGATGCCGATACCGTTATGTTTATTCATCGAGAATCTTATTATAAGCGCGGGAAAAATGATGATGAAGAGGCAACTTCAGATATTCAGAAACTCAATCATCCTCACCCGGCTGAAATCATCATAGGGAAACAGAGAAATGGGCCTGTTGGTAGTGTAAATCTTATCTTTGATCCAACGGTTGTTGGATTCTTCTCTATGGAAAAAACTTATTTATCAAATGGTACAGGGGATGAGTGAGTATTGAAGATTTTGTTAATAAATCCTTGGATATATGATGTAGCATCATATGATTACTGGCTGAAGCCATTGGGGTTGCTCATGCTGGCAAGAAATCTTGATGATAGCGGGCATGACTTGCATCTTATTGATTGTCTTGATAGAAACGATCCGGAAATTGAAAGCTGGCGAGGTAAAAAGACAAAAAGTAAATGGAATGGCACAGGGAAATTTGAAGATTCTGTGATTGATAAACCCTTGCCTTTGTCGCATGTCCCAAGATATTTCAAACGATATGGGTTGCCGATGCCCCTTTTTAAAAAAAAGCTTCGGAATTTAAAAGAAAAAAACTGGAATCCAGATTATATTTTTGTGACGTCGGCGATGACATATTGGTATCCGGGAAGTTTTGAAGCGATAAAACTCGCAAAAGAAGCATTTCCATACGCTAAAAGTGTATTGGGGGGGAATTATGCAAATCTGCTTCCCATTCATTCGGAAAAATCCGGTGCAGATTTGGTATGTCATGAGAGTAGGATGGAAGATGTTATCAAATTTCTGAGAAGTAACGGAATACCCATGAAAAAAGACCTTGAGGATAAAGTAAATCTTATTCCGCTCTACGATCTTTATCAGCATCATACAAGTCACATCGTATTTCTGACATCGCTTGGCTGCCCGTATAATTGTACATATTGTGCAACTCCCTTTCTTCAAAATTTCACTCAGGAAGATCCTCTAAAGATTATTGATGCCGTTGAAAAATACACGCAAATGTTTGCAGTAAAAAGTGTTGCCTTCTTTGATGATGCGATTTTAATTAATCGTGAAAAGCATTTTGATAGAATTTTGAAAGAGATAATTAAAAGAAAATTACCCGAAAAAGGTATAATGTTTCATATACCGAACGGAATTCACTGTAAGTTATTGACTGAAGAAACGGCTTTGTTGATGAAAGCGGCAAATGTCAGAACCATTAAGGTGGCACTTGAAACGATTGATCCTGTTTTACAGAAAGTGACAGGTGCAAAGGTAACAAATGCTGATTTTTTCAGAGCTATAGATATCTTAAAACGATCCGGTTTTACAAAGCGTGAAGTATCTGCTTTTGTTATGATCAATCTTCCCAATCAAACTTTTAGTGGAGCGATCAAAGTGCATGATATCTGTAAGGAACTTGATATCATACCTGAGATTAATGAATATACACCTATTCCAGGAACAAAAGATTTTGAGAATGTGTTTGGCTCGCAGGAACTTCCCGAGGGATTTGACCCCCTTCAGCTAAACAATACGATTTTGTCTTTTTCATGGAAAGAGGGAATGTCACCGGATGAGATAGAGGCGATAAAGACTTACAATAAAAAAACAGTTCTTGAAATAAAGAATAAGAAGGGAGTGGAAAGATGAATCAAAAATTGATTGAAAAGGCTCTGGATATAATTAAAAAAGGCGGAGCCGATTTTGCTGAAGTGTTTTATGAAAACAGAAAAAGTAATACCCTTGAAATGAATCAAGGAAAACTTGAAAAGGTAAATTCCGGTACGATAAGAGGTGTTGGCCTCAGGGGTATCATAGGAAAAAGGGCGATTTACGCTTATACAAATGATTTGACTGAAGCATCGGTACTCAAGGCGAGTAAAAGGGTTGCACAGGCGATAAACGAAGAAACGACTGAAGATGTTGCAATTAATCTTCAAAAAGAGGGATTTGATAATAACAGCCCGATCATATTTTATCCCGATGAAGTTGCAAAAAAAGAAAAGTACCGAGTCATGAAACTTGCTCATGAAGGGGCTCAGGGTTATTCGAAGCAGATTAGTGAAGTTAGAATAAATTTCTGGGATTACAGACAAAATGTTGTTATTGCGAATTCTGAAGGACTTTACAAAGAAGATGAGCGAGTTAGAAGTAGGTTAATGATTTCCGCTATTGCAACAAAAGATGGTCAAAAAGAAACTGGATTTTTCGGTCCCGGAGCCGGAATGGGTTTTGAGTTTTTCAACACCTTTGATGTAAGAGAAGCAGGAGCGGAAGCAGCAAGGATAGCGGTTAGAATGATCAACGCTGAATTTGCACCGGCTGGGAAAATGCCTGTTATTATTTCAAATAAATTTGGTGGTGTTATATTTCATGAAGCCTGTGGTCATCCGTTAGAGGCAACATCTGTTGCAAAGGGAGCCTCTGTCTTTGCAGACAAAATGGGACAGAAAATCGCTCATGAATGTGTATCTGCAGTTGATGATGGCACAATCCCAAATGCATGGGGAACTTTAAATGTTGATGATGAAGGTCATCCGACGCAGAGAAATCTCCTGATTGAAAACGGGATATTAAAGAGCTTTCTTATCGATAAACTGGGTGGTATCAGAATGAAAATGCCTTCAACCGGTAGTGGCAGGAGACAGAATTACACATTTGCGCCGACATCCAGAATGACCAATACATTCATACTTCCTGGTGAATTTATACCTGAAGAAATAATCGCGAATACTGAAAAAGGACTTTTTGCAAAGAATATGGGTGGCGGTTCTGTTAACCCGTCTACAGGAGAGTTTAACTTCTCAGTAAGAGAAGGTTACATGGTGGAAAATGGAAAGATTACAAAGCCTGTCAGAGGGGCAACTTTGATAGGGAAAGGATACGAAATTCTTCAGAAGATCGATATGGTAGCAAATGATATCGATAGAGCACAGGGGATGTGTGGTTCTATGTCCGGTTCGATTCCAACAGATGTTGGACAACCTACAATCAGGGTTTCAGAATTAATCGTAGGAGGTAGAAACTAATGAACGCCAAAATCTTTAAAGAAAATGTATTCGATTATGCCGCTAAAAAGGGGTTAAAAGAGTTTGAACTATACACCTCAAAATCACATGAATTCGAATGTTCTGTTAATAAAGGAGAAATTCAGAGTTATAAAGATGCTGAAAATGGGGGCTCAAGTTTTAAGGCTGTTAAAGGTGGAAAAGCCGGATATAGCTACACCGAAGATCTTTCACCTGAAGAAGCCAGGAGAATTGTCGATGATGCGCTCGAAAATCTTGAACTGATTGAAAGTGAAGAGAGCGAGATTGTATACGATCAGAAGACACTTATCTCCGATTGGGAAGATTATGATATGGCTTTTGAGAAAATTGATCCCGCTAAAAAGATTGAAGATGTCAAAAAACTTGAGAAACTCATACTGGACAAAGACGATAGAATCCTAATGGTGCCCTATTGTTTTAATAATAATTCCTACAGTGAAATATATTTTGCCAATTCCTATGGTTCAGAATATACTTATGTAACCGGTGGTGGCGGCATGTATTCAGGGGCTATGGCTTCAAATGGTAAACAGAATAAATTCGGTCTTTCTTTCGGTTTTTCAAAGAATCCTGGAAAGATAGATATCGAAAAGATTGCAGAGGAAACGGCACAGAAGACGGTTGCCTTACTTGATGCAAAAAGTGTTAAGAGCGGCAAGTATGATGTTGTGTTGAATAACGATGTTTTCTCCAATTTGCTGGGTTTATTCCTTCACATGATTTCAGCGGACAATGTACAGAAGGGATTATCTCTTTTAAAAGGAAAGCTGGATGAAAAGATTGCAAGTGAGCTGCTCAGTATCAGAGATGTCAGAAATTATACCGACAGTATCTTTAACACACCTGCCGATTCACAGGGAGTTGTTACCAAGGATAAAGATCTTCTAAAAGACGGTGTTTTAAAAACCTTCCTGCATAGTTTAAAAACAGCTGCTAAAGATGGTGTTGAACCAACCGGGAATGCGTTCAGAGGGAGTTATAAGGGAACAGAGAGTATTTCACCTGTCAATGTGGATGTTAAAGCTGGAGATATCACACTTGAAGAATTGTTCGGGAAAATGAACAACGGTCTATATATCACAAGCGTTCAGGGTATGCATTCGGGTGCGAATCCGATTTCAGGGGAATTTTCTGTCGGTGCGGAAGGGTTTAAAATTGAAGATGGGAAAAAAGTTTTTCCAGTCGAACAGATAACACTTTCAGGGAATCTTCTGAATGTTTTAAAATCGATGAAGGCTGTTGCGTCGGACAAAAAGATGGCATTTGCCATGGCATCGGGAATCTTTACACCTTCCGTTCTCATTGATAAGATGGATATTGCAGGAGATGAAGGCGTATAAATAGAATTATTTCAATAGGTCTTACCGGGAAAATAGGTTCCGGTAAGACTACTGTGGCGAAATATTTTGAAAGCATCGGTTATCCGGTGCTTTTTATGGATATTGTAGGGCATGAAGTATTAAAGAAACGCTCTATTTTTGAAATTCTTGTGAAGCGATTTGGAGTAGGCTTACTTGACGAAAATGGAGAAATCGACAGAAGAAAACTTGGATCCATCGTATTTTCTGATAGGGAATCATTGAAATTTCTGAATGAAACCATGCATCCAGTGATGAATGGAATGGCAAAGGAATGGATTGATATGCAATGTGAGAAAGAAGAAGCAATCTGTTTTGTGGAAGCGGCTATTTTATTTGAGATGAAGATGAATACTTTTCTTGACAAGATCCTTTTTGTTGACCTTACGGAAAATAAGATTTTAGAACGTACATTTAAACGGGGTAGAAAGAACGTGGAAGAGATCCAACGGATATTGTCTACACAGCAAGCGAAAGCAGCTGAAATTGATTACGTCATTACTAATGATGGTACTCTGGAAGAATTGTATGAGAAATGTGATGCGTTTGAAAAAAATATTTTGAATGCTTTGAGAAAATGAAAGAATATGATATAATACGATTCGCAGATAGATTTCGTATACTCTTAACCCCTTTGGGGGGCGATCAGGGTTCGACGGGAATTGACGAGTAAAAGGAAGCGTGCCGAGTTTACATCAGACTCGTAAAACGGGTGTACAAAAAAGTTTAATTGACGAAACAGAATTTGCATTAGCAGCATAATGACTGCTCGTTCTCCAGAAGGTTTAGCCTGAGACAGGCTGGAAGAACGTCGATAATTCGGGCTTGCTTATTAATGATGTCGCTTTATTAATAAGGACTTTTAGTGACTAGGAATTTACAGGATTGCTTTTGTGCCTGTGATTTCCGAAATTCAAACAGAAGCTACGCACGTAGATGCCTTCTACAAGCGGTTTTCGGACGGGGGTTCAATTCCCCCCGCCTCCACCAGATAAAAAAAAGAGGATGTTTCCTCTTTTTTTTATTTTTAAAATGTTTCTTTCTCGATAGTCTTGTTTCTTAAGAGGTATAAGCCGACTTGCTGTGAGTAAGTGATTAATTTGTTTTTATTTTTTATCGATTTGCCCTTTTGTGCTACCAGTGTGAAGACGCCGACAAATTTATTATCTTTTTGAATCCGACAGAGGTAAAAGTCCCCGATATTCAGAGCGCTCATTAAAGTGTTCAGTAACTTGTTTGGAATGGAATCCCCCATAAAGTCACTAACGCGTTTGAATTGAGAAATATGGGATAGTCGTAATTTATTCAGAAAATGACAATCGGATTTCCAAACCTTTTTTTCTGGATTGATTCCCAATATTTTTGTTGCTGTGCTAAGATCTTTTCTCTTACCGGCCGCTGCGACAGTTTTGAAATATTCTTCATCTTTGGAAAAGACATTCATTAAACAATATTTTGCATCAGCAATCCTTCGAGCACTTTCGGCAAGTTCGTGGTAATCGATAGTGTTTGAATCAATGATCTTTTGAGAAATATCTATAATTATTTTTTCTGCTGTTATATCCTCAATCCAAATGCACATGATATCATTTTGTTCCATGATCATTGTGAAGTTGTACCATCCTGAGAATATCTCAGCAAATTTTTCGACTTCAATTCTTTTTTCGATTTCAACTCGATCATAGTAGGAATCGATCCAGTCGAAAATGTTTTGTCCGAGTTTTTCGGAGAGGATCGAAAGTCTTTTGATATTGAGGTATTTTTCAGCGTCTTTGACGAGAGAGAAAATGAAATCGTTAATTTGAAGAATTTCATAATCAGTACCTCTTTTGTTCAAATTTTTAATTTTTCGAAGACAAACAAATCCTATCGGAGCATTTTTAAAATAATAATCAGTTACAAAATCCATTCCTTCACCCTTTTTGTATGGAGATATCCTGAAAAAACGATTAACGTTGTAAAAAAGCATTCACTATTCAATATGTATAATATAATATCACAAGATGAAGAAATATGGAATAATTGTTTTCTGTTACCTGAATATTTTTAAAATACGAGGTATTGGAACATAATATAACCAGTTGAGAGAACACCGGATATCATGACGATAGGTAACGCGTATCGTAAATAGTTTGAGAAATTTATTCTGCCTCTCTGTAGTTTTTCGCTCATTCCTGAAACAACAATGTTTGCTGCAGCGCCTACGACGGTCATATTTCCGCCAAAACAAGTTCCGAATACGAGTGCCCACCAAATCAGAGGCGATAGTTGTATGTTCGCTTCAGCAGATTTTTGAATGAGGTTATGAACGATTGGTACCATGATCATTGCCATGGGGACTGCACTCATGATGCCTGTGAGTAAAAGAGGTATCCAAATAATCAATATGATGAAAATGATATTGATTGTTAATTCATTTATCCCGGGGATCTTTGTGATACTCATGATACCGGTGCCCAATAAATCTATGATTCCAATACTTTGCAATGCGAATACAAGTATGAACATCCCGATGAAGAAAAATATCGTTCCCCATTCCATTTTTTTGAAAACTTCTTCCATATCTTTGTCAGATGCTTTGATGGCGATAAGCATTACCGCACCGGCTATCAGAGATACATATGCGGGATCAACTCCGAGTTGTGGAGGGAGAGTGAAACCGATTATTGCTCCGAGAAAGATCGTTAAAGATTTTATCATCAATTTTTTATCTTTGATCTGTGATTTTGCATCTGTTTTTCTGAATTTATCGAGCATTTCTTTTTTCTCAGGCGTTAAGGCGAAAGTGCTTTTTTCTTTTTTTATCGTATAAAACAAAACAAATGCCAGAGTGATGAGGACACATGGCCCTACGTTGATTAAAAAATCGGTGAAAGACTTTCCGGCGGCAAAACCGATGACCATATTGGGAGGATCACCGATAAGGGTTGCCGTACCTCCCAGGTTTGCAGATAAAATAATCATCATAAGGAACGGGAAGGGGTCTTTATCGATCGTTTCCATTATGGCGAGGATCACCGGAACGAAAACCATGACCGTGCTGACGTTGTTTAAAAACGCAGAGCTTATCGCAACCGTTATGCTGGTGATGATATAAAGAAGTAATAGACTCCCGCGACTGGCTTTAACAACGTTTACCGCCAGATATTGAAAAAAACCTGATTTTTCTATGAAAGGCATAATTATCATCATACCGATAAGTAAAGATATTGTCTTGAAATCTACAAATGTGCTTAAATTTTCAAGATCAAAATTTGGTATCAAATTGAAGATACTGTTTAAAGATATCAGGATAGCACCGGCAGCGAAACCCGAGGCTGCTTTGTTCATTTTACCGGTGATAAGATTGTAATAAACCCATACAAGAAAGATAATTACTATGATTTTATAAGCGAGTAGCAAGTAAATCCCCTCCAAAAATTATCGAATCATTTTCCATTTTACTCCTTTTTGTTTGAGAATACAACAGAAGGGTTAGTGCAATAATATGCATTATATCTTGTATAATGCAATAATTTTCAAATTTATAAATATAAAATAATTATATATAATATAATATAGAGATAGAATATACATATATTGTTAATATATAGTGGTTTGGTTTTGAGATTCTGTTAGAATGAAATTGAAAGAAAAAGAAAAATAGTTGGAGGTGCTTAATTTATGAATATGAGAGAGCAGTATATTAACGCGAAACTCTCCTGGATTGCTAAAAATACAAAAGCCAGTATTATCAGAGAACTTTTAAAATCGACTTCTATTCCAGGAATGATTTCCTTTGGTGGCGGGGTTCCGGATCCAGAAACTTTTCCAAGACATGAGATGTCAAGACTTGCTCAAAGTGTTATAGAAGATGAATACAAAGTTTCGCTTCAGTATGGTTCAACTGAAGGGGACGATATACTGAAGGAACAGTATATCAAACTCCTTGAGAAACATCATGGTATAAGTGGTTTGAAAAATGATAATATCGTAATAACGACAGGTTCCCAGCAGGCTTTGGATCTTATAGGCAAAACCTTTCTTGATCCTGATAGTATTTGTGCTATTTGTTCTCCCGTTTACCTTGGGGCTGCAAGTGCTTTTAAAGTAAGAGATCCCAGATTTTTAACGGTTCCCATGGAAAACGACGGACCTGATATCACAATGCTCGAAAATAAGATAAACGCACTTTCAGATGAAGAGAAGCAGAAAATTAAATTTATCTACATCGTCAGTAATTTTGATAATCCAACCGGTATTTCTCTTTCCCTTGAAAAGAGACAGCGCATTTTAGACCTTGCTTATTCAAATGACCTGATCATCATAGAGGATGACCCTTATGGTGCTCTCAGATTTGAAGGAGAAAAAGTTCCAACTATTTATAAACTTGCTCAGGATAGCGATAAATACAAAGTTAATCCTGTATTGTTGCTGAATACATTCAGTAAGGTTCTATCACCCGGACTCAGAATGGGTATCGTCATTGGTGACCCAATTATGGTCAGAAGAATCGTTATGGCAAAACAGGGAGCAGATCTTTGTACTTCTACTTTGACTCAGAGATTAACAGCCAGATATATTGAGAATTATGATCCAATTGTTGAGATGAAACCGACACTTGAATTATATGCGGCAAAGAGAGATACCATGATCAAGGCCTTTGAGGATATTCTTTCTGAAATAAACGGCGTTTCATGGACATATCCTAATGGCGGTTTATTTACCTGGGTGACACTTCCGGAAGAATTTGATACGATGGAGATGCTTGAGATTGCCAAAAAGAATCTCATTATCTATATTCCTGGAGAGGCTTTCTCTGTTAATGAAGAGACCAGAAAGGAAGTCAAGAATTCAATGAGGATTTCGTTCTGTCTGCCGTCGCATGAAGAAATTGTTGAGGGGAATAAGAGACTCGTTAAGACAATCAAAGAGTATATGGAGCAGAAAGGTCTGGTTTGATATGTATAAGATATTATCCATAAATCCTGGCTCCACCACGACTAAAATCGGAATATTTGAAGATGGAATATTAAAACTTGAGAAGAAAGTTGTTCATAGTCCAGAGCAATTCGAAGAGTATGAAAGAATTATTGAACAAAAAAATATTAGAAAAAGAGATATAATGCAGTTTTTAGAAGAGGTTGAAGAAGATATAAAGGAATTTGATGCCTTTGCTGCACGGGGAGGGATATTGCCACCACTTTCAAGTGGAACATATCTGGTGAACGCTGAGATGGTGGATTATCTGGAAAATAAAAGTAAGGTAGAACACGCTTCGAATCTTGCCGCTGTTATAGCATACGATTTAGCATGTGAATGTGATAAAAAGGCTTTTATCACAGATCCTGTGTCTGTTGATGAGTTTGATGATCTTTCAAGACTTTCGGGATTTAGAGATATAGAAAGAAGAAGTCTTTTGCACGCATTGAACATGAAAGCAGTTGGGAGAAAAATAGCCGATGAGATAGGAAAAAACTATGAAGATTGCAATTTTGTTATAGCTCATCTTGGTGGCGGTATCTCAATAGGCGCACAGAGAAATGGAAAGATGGTAGATGTAAACAACGCAAATGATGAAGGACCTTTCAGTCCGGAAAGATCGGGAGAAATGCCAATCGGTGATGTTGTTAAAATGGCGTATTCGGGGGATTACACCAAACAGGAACTGAAAAGGCTGTTCACCAAAAATTCAGGGCTTAAAGCATATTTGAACACAAACGACCTTCTTGTTGCCTATGAACAGGCAAAAAGCGATCCAAAAGCCTTGCAGGTTATAGAGGCAATGGCTTATCAGATTGCAAAAGAAATCGGAGGCATGTGTGCTGTACTTCAAGGTAAGGTAGACTGTATCATCTTGACCGGAGGATTGGCTCACAGTATCGATTTTGTAGAAATGATAAAGGGATACGTTTCCAGTTTTGGTCTGGTTGCGGTAGTGCCGGGTGAAAATGAACTGGAAGCCCTTGCTACGGGATGTTTAAGGGTCCTGAAAGAGAATGAGACTTGCAGGACCTTTTCTTTGACGGAGGTAAATTCCTGATGATTAAGAAAGTATCTGAGATTATTGAAAAAGCAAAGAGCTTCAACAAGACGATTGCTATTGCTGCCGCTGCTGATGAAACAGTTTTAAAAGCAGCTAAAAAGGCAAAAGAAATAGGTATAGCTGATTTTTGTCTTTGCGGAGAAGCTAATAAAATAGAAGAAATATTGAAAAAGATTGAAGCGGTTGATCTTGGTTTTAAGATTTACGATTGCCTGGATGCTGTTACTGCTGCAAAAAAAGCCGCCGAACTTGTTACAATGGGAACTGCGCATACCGTTATGAAAGGTTCGATTAAAACGGGAACACTTCTCAAGGTATTGCTTAGTGATGAGTATAAATTCAAAACCGGAAAGACGATGAGTCTTAATGCGGTGTTTGAGATTTCGGGTTTTGACAGGCTGCTTATCTTAACGGATCCCGGTATGGTCATTACCCCCACACTTCAGCAAAAAGTTGATCTTATCAAGAATGCGATTCAAGCAGCTAATGCCCTTGGGAATGACTTGCCGAAGGTTGGGATCCTTGGTGCGGTTGAAGTCGTAAATCCTAAAATGCCGGCAACGATAGATGCAGCTCTTATATCTAAAATGGCTGACAGGGGACAGATAAAAGGTGCAATAATTGATGGGCCATTTGCGCTTGATAATGTTGTATCTCTTGAATCAGCGGAACACAAAGGAATTGTGAGTCCTGTTGCTGGTCAGGCAGATATTATCATTGCCCCAAATATTGAAGCGGGTAACATGCTTTACAAGGCACTTGTTTTTCTTGCGAAAGCCCAGCTCGCAACGTCTATTCTCGGTGGCAGTGTTCCTATCATTTTAACATCCAGATCAGATAGTGAACAGACAAAATTAAATTCTATAGCATTTAATGTACTTCTTTCGGAAGTGGTAAAATGAGTGAAAAAATACTTGCAATAAATCCGGGATCTACGTCAACAAAGTTGGCTATTTATGATGGAGAAAACGAATACCTCAGTAAAACCCTCAGACATACGGCTGAAGAAATCAGTCAGTTTGAAAAGATAGTAGACCAATACGAGTTCAGAAAAGAGATCATTGAAGATTTTCTTAAGGAATCGAATCTTGAGATCTCCGATTTTATAGCTATTATTGGAAGAGGTGGTCTTGTACGGCCTATACCCGGAGGGGTATACCGAGTGGATGAAAAAATGCTTGAAGAACTTAAATCGGGAAAAGGTGTGGAACATGCATCAAATCTTGGAGCGGTTCTTGCTTATGAATTAACCAGGGGGACTAACATCCCGAGTTATATCGCTGATCCGGTTGTTGTTGACGAGATGTGTGATCTTGCCAGATATTCCGGTCATCCTATGATTGAAAGGAAATCCATCTTTCATGCTTTAAATCAGAAAGCCGTCTCGTTGAAAGCTGCAGATGAAATTGGAAAATCATATGAAGAATTGAATTTTATTGTGGTTCATATGGGTGGCGGTATTTCGGTCGGTGCACATAAAAAGGGAAGAGTTGTAGACGTTAACAATGCTTTGGATGGTGATGGACCTTTTACACCAGAGAGATCCGGAACACTTCCTTTGACAGGTGTTATTGACCTTTGCTATTCGGGGAAGTATACTCATTCTGAAATGAAAAAGAATTTAAAGGGGAATGGCGGTCTTGTATCTTATCTCGGTGTAAATGATGCTGTTGAAGTTCAAAAGAAGATCCGAAACGGTGATAAAGAAGCAGAACTGGTTTATAAAGCGATGATTTACCAGATTGTCAAATGGATTGGAAAAATGGCTGCCGTTTTAAAAGGTGATATTGACGGTATAATCTTAACGGGCGGATTAGCCTATGATCAGGATCATGTTGTTAAGTGGATCAGTGAATCAGTCAGCTACCTCGGTAAAATATTTGTTTATCCCGGTGGTGATGAAGAGGAAGCATTAGCACTTGCAGCACTTAGAGCAGTTAAGGGTCAGGTTAAAACAAAAATATATTCAGAAGAGATTCTATAAACAGCCGATTCTATATAGCCCTTACTTCTGTAAGGGTTTTTGTGTTTGCTTGTTTTAAAGGAATACAGGTGAAGTGAATTGAAATTGTTTAAAAAAATAATTGAAGAAAAAAAAGCCATCATATTTTTCGGTATGTTTGGAACAGGTAAAACTGAAATGGCAATAAATACAGCGTTAAGGATGAGAGAAATCCACGAAAAAGTAAGTCTTGCAGATATAGATACTATAAGCCCATACTTTCGTTCAAGAGATGAAAAGCGTTTTCTGGAATCTCAAGGAATTGATGTTCTTGTGCCATCGAATGCGATGATGTATGCGGATTTACCCATAATTGTTCCACAGGTAGGTGGATATATTCAGAATCCATCATACAGAAATGTTATTGACGTCGGTGGGAATGATGATGGTGCAACAGTATTGGGGTCTTTAAATCGTTTCTTTGAAACAACGGATTATGCGGGTCTTTTAGTCATTAATAAAAACAGGCCATTTGCAGATAAACCTGAGAAAATTCAGCATCAAATTGAGCAATTAACATTAAAAAGCAGGATTCGTGTGGATTATCTGGTCAACAATTCAAATCTATCCTATGAGACCAGTGAAAAGACAATTTTAGATGGTGAAGAATACATAAAAGAAATTTCGGAAATTGTAAATATACCGGTGTTGTGTACGGTTGTACCTGATTTTGTTGAGGTTAATACTTACTATGAACAGTTCAGGATCAAACGGTTTATGACGCCCATGTTCTAGAGAACAATTATTCAAGGGAGGTTAGACAATGCCCAGAAGAGCATATATTGAAATTGACACGGAAAGATGTAAAGGTTGCGGACTATGTTTAAATGTATGTCCACAAAAGATTATTTCTTTTGCAGAAGGTTTTAACATGAAGGGATATCATCCTGCTGAACAGGTGGATCCTGATGGAAAATGTATTGGATGCGGTTTTTGTTTTATGACATGTCCGGACACATGTATCAAGGTTTACAGAGTAACGAAGGAACAGGAGTGAGGTGGAGAATATGGCAAACGATAAAATAATGATGAAGGGCACGGAAGCCATGGGAGAAGCTGCTATAAGAGCAGGATGCAAACTCTATTTTGGTTATCCGATTACGCCTCAGAGTGAACTACCGGAATATATGTCAAGAAGACTTCCTGAGATTAAAGGGACATTCCTGCAGGCGGAAAGCGAAGTTGCTGCGGTGAACATGGTCTATGGTGCTGCCTGTACCGGAACAAGAGTCATGACGTCAACATCATCACCCGGTTTTTCCCTGATGATGGAAGGTGTGTCGTATATTGCAGGAGCTAAATTACCAGCTGTGTTTATTAACGTTGTGAGAGGCGGTCCCGGATTAGGGGATATTCAGCCTGCACAGTCAGATTATTTTCAGGCAACAAAGGGTGGCGGTCATGGAGACTACCATCTAATCACACTTGCACCTTCAACGATACAAGAAGCGGTAGATCATATCGCTTTATCCTTTGATCTTGCAGACAAATACAGAGTGCCTGCTTTGATCATTGCTGATGGTATGATTGGGCAGATGATGGAACCTGTTTCACTTCCTGAGTACAGAGATATGGACAGCCTTCCCAAACATGATGACTGGGCATTACTCGGAACACATGGAAGAGATAAGCATATGGTCACTTCTTTTGATATCGATCCGGTTAAACTTGAAAAAATGAATGAAGATTATCAGGCGATATACAGAAAGATCACTGAAAACGAAGTGATGGTAGAAGAGTACATGATGGAAGATGCTGAATACGCATTTGTTGCGTATGGTTCAATGGCAAGAATCATCAAGACAACTATCAAGATGGCGAGAGAAGAGGGAGTCAAGGTAGGGCTTATCAGACCGATTACTTTGTGGCCATTCCCTTATGCTGCTATGGATAAAGCGGCAGATAAATGCAAGTTCCTCATGAGTGTTGAAATGAGTGCGGGACAGATGCTTGAAGATGTAAGACTTGGTGTCAACGGGAAATGTGCTACACCTTTCTATGGAAGAACAGGTGGCGTTGTTCCCACACCAACAGAAGTGCTTAACGCATTTAAGAAGGAAATGGGGGTGTAACAATGGCTGAGAAACTTATTATGCAGAGACCAAATGCTCTAACAGATAAAGAGTTTACCTATTGTCCGGGATGTCTCCATGGCGTCGCTCACAGACTCGTAGCTGAAGTCCTTGATGAACTTGAAATGACGGAAAATACGGTTATGGTGGCTCCTGTTGGCTGTTCTGTATTTGCTTATGAATTCTTTAATGTAGATGGAACAGTGGCACCACATGGTAGAGCGACAGCGGTAGCAACCGGTATCAAAAGAGCCCTTCCTGACAGAACCGTTTTCACCTATCAGGGTGATGGAGATCTTGCGGCAATCGGAACAGCTGAAACGGTTCATTCGGCAAACAGAGGTGAGAAATTTACCACGATATTCATCAACAATGCTATCTATGGGATGACAGGTGGACAGATGGCTCCTACGACGCTTGAAGGAATGAAAACAACAACTTCACCGTACGGAAGAGATGTCAGTGATATGGGTCATCCGGTTCATGTTTGTGAATTGCTTCAGAATCTTAAAGGTGTTGCTTATCTTGAACGTGTTGCACTTTTCACACCACAGCAGATCAGAAAAGCAAAAGCAGCTATCAAGAAAGCGTTTACAGCACAGAAAATGGGCCTTGGTTATTCATTGGTAGAAATTGTTTCAACTTGTCCCACAAACTGGGGCTTGTCACCTGTAGAATCTGTTGATTGGGCACAGGATAAAATGCTCAATGAGTTCCCACTCGGACTCTTTATCGACAAGGTAGGTGATGCTAAATGAGCCTTCATGGAACAATAGTATCGGGTTTTGGTGGACAGGGAGTCATGCTGATCGGGCAGATCCTTTCCTATGCAGCAATGGTGGAGAATAAAAACGTTACATGGCTGCCTTCTTATGGTCCTGAGATGAGAGGTGGAACGGCTAATTGTATGGTTGTTATGGATGAAGAAGCAGTCGGTTCACCTATCGTTGACAGACCAACGGAAGTCATCGCAATGAATATTCCATCACTTATCAAATTCGAAGAAGAACTGGTTGATAATGGCGTTATGATATTAAATACATCAGTAGTTGACAGAGAACCAAAAAGAACGGATATCAAGGTCATAAAAGTTGATGCGAACAAAGTAGCAGAGAAAATCGGAAACAGAAAGGTAGCCAATATGGTAATTCTTGGCTCATATCTGGCTGCAGCCGGGACCGTATCATTAGAATCCGTCAAGGCGGCTCTTGAAAAAAAATTGACGGGAAAAAAGGCAAAATTGGTAGATATAAATATAGAAGCCGTTAAAAGAGGAATGCAGATAGCACAGGAACAGCTATAGCTATAAAGTCATTCATCTCCAGATGATTCATCTTCCTGCGCAGGGATGTGCAGGAGGGTATTTTTTAAAATAAGTTGTGTAAATAAAAAAGATGAGGGGTAAAACCCTCATCTTTTGTTTTTATGCATTCAAATCATATTGTAATCTGTAGAGTTGTCTGTATATGCCATCCTGTTTCATTAATTCAGCATGTGATCCCTGTTCGGCAAGTTTACCCTTATGCATAACGAGGATTCTATCAGCATTTCTGATGGTGGAAAGTCTGTGGGCTATAGTGATCACCGTTCTGTTGTTGGATACCTTTTTCATAGCATCCTGTATGAGTCCTTCCGTAACGGGGTCGATGTTACTGGTAGCTTCATCAAGTACGAGGATCTTTGGATCGGATACGACGGCTCTGGCAAGTGCTATCAGCTGTCGTTCTCCTGCTGAAAGGGTTGTTGCCCTTTCCGTTATCTGTGTATCAAATCCTTTTTCAAATTTATCGATCAGATGATCAACGTGAACGTATTTGGCGGCTTCTATCGCCTGTTCTCGCGATATGTTTTCATTGAAGAGCCTAATATTGTCCAACACAGTTCCCGAAAACAGAAATACATCCTGAAGAACGACAGCGATGCCATGTCGAAGTAATTCTTTTTGATAATCGTAGATGGATACATCGTCAATCTTTATACTACCACCCTGAATAGGGTAAAGAGCCGTCAGAATATTCATGAGCGAAGTCTTCCCTGCTCCCGTTTCACCCACTATAGCGATTTCCTCATCAGGCTTGATGTCAAGTGAAATGCCTCTCAGCACCTTTTTTTCTCCATCGTAAGTTAATTTTACATCTTCGAATGAGACTTTACCTTCTGTAATTTTTTTTGAAATTTCTTTACCGTTTTTACCGATTCCTTCTTCTTCATCCATCAATGAGAAGATTTTTTCGGCCGAAGCAAAAGCGTTTTGAACGATGTTGAATTTTTCGGATATATCTCGAAGTGGCTGGAAAAGCATGTCGATATAATTGATAAAGGCATATAGAATACCGAAGGTAAGGCTTCCCGAAATGAGGTCTTTTGCACCAAACCATATAACGGTTGTCATTCCGACGTAGAAAAGGAAGTCCATAGTTGGTCTGAATATGGCAAAGACTGTCAATTGCTGAATGGTTGATTTGTAATAACTCTGATTCTTCTCATTGAATTCTGCATCTTTTGTTTTTTCTCTGTTAAAAAGCTGAATGACTGACATTCCCGAGATATGTTCGGCGAGGAAAGAATTAATCGTCGCCAGTCTTGTACGAACCCTTCTAAATGCCTTTCGTGCGAATATCCTGAACAAAATAGTTGCGAGAACGATGAATGGGATAACGATCATCGCATAACCCGTCAGTTGTGCACTGATGATGAACATAAATATAACAATTCCAATTAACATCAGGACATCTTTAATTATACTTGTGATGGCGGTTGTAAAAAATTCGTTCAGATTTTCGGTGTCATTTGTTACCCGGGTAACGATTCTTCCCGCCGGATTTCTGTCGTAAAATTTCATTGGTAGTCTTAAAAGATGGTCGAATAATGTTTTTCTGACATCAAGGATGACCTTTTGTCCCATTTTGTTGGATGTCAGAACCTGTCCGAAGGTACAGAAGAAATTACCGACAAGAACGGTGATCAGTATAATCACAAGGTTATTCAACGAGTTTATGTCCGAACCTCTGAAATCTTCCATCACTTCAGGGGAAAGGTAATAGGAATCATTTCCGTCCGTCAACTCGAATCCTGTTTTCTGACCTTTCAGATAATTCAATTTATACCTGCCAATGTCGTCTTTTTTCAGCCAAATTGTCTTCCCGTTTGTTTCTGTTTTGTAACTATCACTGATCTCAACCCTGGATACCGAATAGGTATAATCCTGTGACATATAATTGTCTATGGCTATCTTTGTAAAATATGGAACAGATAACTGTAAACCTGTTGCGAGTCCAAGAAAGACAAGGCTTATAATAAAAAGTCCTTTATAAGGCTTTACAAACACCCAGAGACGTTTGAATATTTCCCAGTCAAACTTACTGCCGGCTGTTTCGCTTTCAAGCCTGTAATCTGTATTATCTGCCATGATTATTCCTCCCCTCTTAATTCTTCTTCAATCAATTGCTTATTGTAAAGTTCGGAATAAATACCTTTTTTATCAAGTAATTCTGTATGATTTCCATTTTCTACTATCTTCCCATTGTCAAACACAAAGATATTATCCGCTTTTGAAACTGCTTTCAATCGATGTGAAATGATGATGGTAGTTCTATTTTTGATCTCTTCGTTCAGGCTATCGAGTATTTTCATTTCAGTTTCCGTGTCGACGGCAGAAAGACAGTCGTCAAGAATGACAACAGGCGTCTTTTTCATGAGGGCTCTTGCAATGGCGACTCTCTGTTTCTGACCACCTGAGAGTGTAACACCTCTTTCACCGACTATTGTTCCGTAACCTTGTGGAAAATCCTGTATATTGGAATGGACGGCGGCGAGATGGGCGTATTGTTCGACATCAGCCTGAGAGTAATCATCTACACTGAATCCAATGTTTTCCGTTATCGAAGCTGAGAAAAGGAATGTTTCCTGTGGAACATATGTTACCTGTTCTCTTATCTCTTTCATGGAGAGTTTGTTGATGTCATGGTTACCGATCTGAATATTTTCGTTGTCAACGGAATACATCTTGACGATGAGTTTTGCAAGCGTGGATTTACCGCTTCCAGTTTTTCCTACAAATGCAACAGTTTGTCCGGGTTTAATGTTCATATTGAGATGATGCAGAACGGTTTTTTCGCTCCCCGGATAAACAAACGACAGATCGTTAATCCTTATTTCTTCATAAAGATCAGCTTTTTCAGGTTTTTTTGGCTCTCTCACCTCAGACGTTTGTTCTTCTATCCACATAATTCTCTTATACGAAGCTCTCCCTCTCTGTATAACGTTAACGACCCATCCAATCGCGATCATGGGCCAAACGAGCATCATCAGATACTGGGTGAATGCGACAAACTGACCAAGAGAGATTTCTCCAATGATGACAAGTCTGCCACCGTACCAGATAGTTAATGCCATGCCAAGAGACGCCATTAATTCGATCAACGGAAAGAACGTTCCCCACATTCTGATGAGCTTCATTGATTTTTTGTAATAATCCTTACATTTACCGAAGAATGTTTTACTTCTTTCATTTTCCATCGTGTAACTTTTTAATACCTGCATACCGTCGATACATTCCTGAACAGTATCGGTAAGATTGGAAAAAGATTTTTGCATCGCTTCAAAACGTTTATGAATAGTTCCACCGTATGAAATGGCTACAATTGCAAGGATAGGGAGCGGAAGGATTCCGATAAGCGTTAATCTCAGATCAACCCTTGTGATCATCATATAGATGCTAAGCCCACCCAGTATTATGGAATCTGTCAACATAATGACGCCTTGTGCCAGCATCATTCGGGTTGCGTTCAAATCGTTGGTTGTTCTCGCCATGATATCACCGGTTTTCATCTTATCGTAAAAGGCCGGTGAAAGTGACAGCAATTTTTTAAAGATCCTTCCTCTGACATATCTTTCGAATTGTCTGGAAGTACCGATAATAAAAAAGCGCCATAGAAATCTGAGAATGAACATTCCCACTGCCAGTAGAATGATTACCTGAATAACGGATACGATTTCGTCCATTCCGCCATTCAGGTATTTAACATTATCAATCAATCTTTCGAGATACATCGGTATCTGTATCTGTAGATAATCAACACCCAGCAGGACTATTACTCCCATTATGTACAAATAGTATTTCTTTGAAAGAAAATCCGCTATGTAGCCACGTTTTTTCTGCAAGTGAAGCACCCCCTTGAAAAGCTGATAAATTTTTTACACAAAAGGTATTATACAAAAAATAATTCTATAACCGAATTAAATTCATGTTTCCTTCTTTATAACTTCCGATTAATACAGTTTCAACTTCTCTTGTAAAAAGACCGTTTTCCAGTACTCCCGGGATGTTGTTTATATCTCTTTCGAGCTGTCTCGGATTTTTAATGGTTTCGAATTTTGTATCCAGAATGAAATTGCCCTGATCTGTTATAACCGGCCCCGCTTTCTTCATTGCCATTCTTAAAGTTGCCATCCCTCCCATATTACTCAGTATATTCTTAACGGATACATAGGCCTCCGGAAGGACTTCGACCGGAACGGCAAATGTGCTGCCAAGATTGTCAACCAGCTTACTTTCGTCGGCAACGACTATAAATTTTTCGGCATAATAGTCTATGAATTTTTCTCTTGTGTGTGCACCGCCACCACCTTTAATAAGGTATTTTGACGGGTCAATTTCATCCGCACCGTCAATTGCAATATCTATTTTCTTTACAGAATTGAAGTCAAGGATATTGATACCATTTTCCATTCCCAATATGGAAGACTGGAATGAGGTTGGAACACCGGAAATGTTTTTTAGTTCTCCGGTTTTTATCTTTTTTCCGATTTCATCTATAACGTATACCATTGTTGATCCGGAACCCAATCCGATGGTCATATCATTTTTAACAAAATCCATTACTTTCCGGGCTACAAATTTCTTTAGTTCTTCTTTGATATTCATTTTAAAACCTCCGTACAAATTTATAATCTATAAAATTACCACAACATTATACTATTTTTCTCCGGTGTTTTTATATTCGTGAACGAAGCGCTATTTTGCATTGACAATTGGAAGTTCTTCCCATGAAGTTGTGAACCTGCAGGAAAGTTTTTCTTTTTTGTCTGTCTTTTTAGATACTTTCGAATAGGTTCCCAGTTTGATAACATGTCTTCCGATTTTTTCGTTTATCATGTCCATCACATCAACTATTTTTTCACTTTTCTGTTCAAAATTTTCAGGGATTTTGTTGTTTAAAGGCAATTGAACTGAATCATGAGAAATAAGTTGCCCCATTGAAATACCACCTTTTTTATAATAAAGATCGGGTTTGAATATATTCTTCAAGGCGGCTCGTGTTAATTTGAGCAATTCAACGGTATTATCGGTTGCCCTGTCCAAAATTACAGGGACAGAGCCGTAATAGCTGTTTTCAATGAACCGAGAGGTCATGATAAAGATTGTAAAGACTTTTGTGCACATTTTATACTCTCGCAGTTTTTCAGCTGCAGTAGCGACAAACAAAGCCACTCTGCTGTAAAGCGTTTCAAAATCAGTTATCGGTGGATCAAAAGAACGTGATCGGACAATACTCCCTTTCTGACCGGGGAGTGTAGAACCGATGCACTCTTCCCCTTTTAATTCAATGAGTGTTCGTGTTCCAACTGTGTCCAGATATTTTTTTGCCCAGTGAAGATCAGCTGCCATAAGGTCTGAAACGGAATATATCCCCGCTTTTTTACATTTTCCACCCAAGCGGTTTCCGATCCCCCACACTTCTGTTACCGGATATAGAGTTGTCCAGTGAATAAAATCCGGATGATCACTGTGATAGACGTTTCCGTATTCGGGATTTTTTTTAGCGATATGATTGGCAAGCTTTGCCAGTGTCTTTGTTTTCCCAATGCCTACTGAAACGGGTATACCGGTCCATTCTTTGACAGTCTGATGTATTTCTCTTCCCCATTTGATTAATTGTTCATATGTCATATTTCTGATGATGAGAAAAGATTCGTCGATAGAATAAGGCTCAATCTCGTAAGAGAAATTGGATAAAGTCTTTAAAACTCTTGATGACATATCTCCATATAATACAAAATTTGAAGAGTAAATTCTGACATTTGCATGATTCAATTTTTTGGCTACCTGGTAATAGGGAATTCCCATGGGAATTCCCATGTCTTTTACTTCCTGTGAACGCGCAACGACACAACCGTCATTATTGGACAGAACAACAACGGGAACTTTCTCCAGTTTGGGATTGAAAACCCGTTCACAGGAAACGAAAAAATTATTGCAATCTACCAGTGCATAGTATTTGTTATTCATGCTCCTCAACTCTTTTTTCAATCAATTCTGCGAAGAGCCTGGCATTTTTTACCGCCTGCCCTTTGTAATGATTGTTGAAATAGAATACGACAGGTTTTGAAGGTACCATTCTGATTTTATCTATCCATTCAGCCAGTTCATCTTCGGTGTAGAGGTAATCGTATCTTTCATAGGCGTTTTCATGTTCCCACCATTTGAGAGAATTCCTTCCGTGAAATCTGATATAAATGCCGTTTGTTTCAAACAGTTCTCTTGGTAAAAGACCTTTTAAATGTGGTTCATCAACCGATACGATGGTTATCTTATTATCGATTGACCATTTGAGGACATCATCGCGTATCCATTCAGCGTTTCTGAACTCGACAGCTTTCTCACAGGAGAACTTTGAATTGAGTTTTTTCAGATAATCAAAACCTGTTTCAGTGTAATGGAACGAAAAAGGAAATTGGAAGAGGATTTGAAAAGGTTTTTGATATTCTTCCGAGAGTTTTGCATAGGCCTGAAAGGCATGAACGTATTCTAAATTATAGTCATGTGTCATTGATTTATGTGCTTTTGCAGTCAGTAGAAAATTTGAATTTGTGCGTTTGAAAAACGATTCTATAACCTTAACGGAAGGAATTTTGTAAAATGACATGTTCAATTCCAATGCGTTGAACATAGTGGTGTAGAAGTCAAACCATTTTCGTTTTGGAACAGTTAGGGGATAAACAGTATCTATCCAATCTTCGTATGAGAATCCGCTGGTTCCTATCCAAAAAGCATGTTTGACGTTTTCTCTCTGAGTTGAGAAGAGAGAGCGTTGTCCTGATCCCCTATACCCTGTGGATGACATTGGTCACCACCCCCCATATATTTAGATCTGATTCATGTGAAATGTATATCGGTTTATATGTCTTGTTTTCCGGCATGAGTATGTATTGATCCCCTCTTTTCAAAAGTCTTTTTACGAGGAGTTCGCCGTTGAGAATAGCGATGACGATCTTCCGGTTTGCAGCCGGAACGGATCTGTCCACAACGAGGATATCGCCGTCAAATATCCCAGCATCTTTCATGGAAGTTCCCGATACGCGAACAAAAAAAGTCGCTGCCGGGTTCTTTATGAGTTCTACATTCAAATCAAGCGCATTTTCGATAAAATCATCTGCCGGGGAAGGAAATCCTGCAGATATTTTAGATCCGGCAATCGGCAATAAATAATGTGTTTCAAAATCCGGTGTCATAACCTCTGATACAACCATAAATATCATCTCCTGAAATAACAAAAGGGAAGTGTTTTTTCAAACACTTCCCCAATAATTACCACAATCATTATATCATAAAATATAAGCTTTTTCTTCAAAATGCTATTTCGTATTCATGAGATTTAAGTTTTTGATAATCCGCCCTTTTGCAGCTTTGATGATCTTGCGGACCCTTTTAACATCCTCTTCCGGTTCACCATTGAGACTCTCATTTTGATTAATCTTTTTTAATATTCTGTCAAGATTACTGTAAGTGATTTTCATCGCAAACTCATCGGTAATTCCCGGTAAAAGATCCGGAGAAGGGGGTTTCTGAATTATTTTTTCAGGAATATTCAATTGATGAGCAAGTTCGAAAACTTCAGTTTTATAGAGGTGCATGATAGGTTCTATATCAACAGAATCATCCCCCCATTTTACATAAAACCCTGTGTCCATTTCGGTTCTGTTGGTTGTTCCCACAACTGCAAAATTCATCTGCTCCGCCTCAAGGTACAATGCGCACATTCTGATTCGATGTTTGACCCTGTAAAAGGCAAGTCCTTCTCTGAATTCTGTGTTGCCGCGTGCTTCAAGATCATCGATATAGGCATCGGTGGTTTCAAGTTCTTTCCATTTGTCTTTAACATATTTTTCCTGAATCTTTCTCGGCATGAAAAATGTTGGTGGTTTGAGTGCATAACCGCCTATGGCTTTGACAGTTTTTTTTATGCTTTTTATCTTGTAATCAATTCCGAGTGCTTCACATACGAGTTTTGAATCCGAAACGGTATCAGTGGCAGAATCTCTTTCCGGAAGCAAAAGTCCAAAAACCTTTTTGCGACCGACGGCGGCTACACAGAGTGCGCCTACGACCGCAGAGTCTATACCACCACTTATCCCAACCAAACACCCATCGTATTGATAATCTGAAATTGTTTTTCTTATGAATTCAACACATCTTTCTTTCATCAAATCACCTCTTATGAAATTATACCACTTGTTTGATGCAATTATAATTATTTAACTACCGTCTCAATAATATATCTATCCCTATACAAAATTAAATCTGAGGAGGGGGAATCATGCTTGATATAAAGGATTTTTATCAGCTTATTGCTGATGAAAAAAAAGAGGAATTGATTGGATGGGTTGTGAATGAAATCAGTAAGGGGAACTTAACCGTCAGGGAATTGTATAAAAAATATATTATTCCGGCAGTTGGTTGGTTTGAATGTCCTTTTCAGGAAGAACCTTTATGCATTTGGAAAGAGCATGTGAGAACATCGGTGGTCAGAACGGTAGTTGAAGTCATCTATCCTTATGTTCTGAAACAAAGAATGGAAAGTAACGGGAAAAAAGTAATTATGACCTGTCCATCGCAGGAATATCACGAATTACCTTTAAGAATCGTATCTGACTGGTTTGAATTGAATGGTTTTAAAACGATATTTGCCGGAGGCAATACACCACGAAAGTCAATGATAAAAGCGGTTGAATTTGAAGCGCCTGATTATGTAGCGCTAAGTGTTTCAAACACGTATAATCTATATAGAATCAGGGAATTCATCGATGATATCAAAAGGGTTAAAGAGGATTTGAAGATTATCGTTGGAGGAAGTGCTTTTAAAATTAACAGCGAGTTTCTTGAAAAATTAAACGTTGATTTTTATTTAAAGGATCTTGATGCAATAGATAAATTTTCGGAAAAGGTCAGGGGGTGATCTGATGAGGCTTGCATTGAGAATCGCATGGCGTTTTCTGAAATCATCAAGAGGTCAGTCAGTATTGATTATCGCAGGGATCACAATAGGGGTTTCGGTACAGATATTTATCGGGTTACTGATACAGGGTTTACAGGAAAATCTGGTTAATGAGACAATAGGGAATTCATCTCAAATTACGGTTGCTTCGGCAAGAGATGATAATGTTATTGTTGATCCCGAATCGGTCGTAAAAAAAATATTGGAATCTGAATATGAAAATGAGATTAAAGCCATTGTTCCTGTATCGGAGACTCCAGGGATCATAAGGCTAGAAAAAAGAGATTATTCAACCTTTATAAGAGGCTTTAATCTTGAGAATGCCAATAAAATATATGAATTTGATAAAGCATTGTTGGAAGGCGAACTCCCAACCGCTCGGAATGAAGTTATCATAGGAAATGAAATGGCAGAGGAACTTTCGCTGAAAAGGGGGGATACGTTAACCGTTGTGATTCCTCCGAATATATTATTTCCAAAGACTGTCACGATTTCAGGGATCTTTAAGCTGGGATTTGGGGCTGCAAATAGATCCTGGATGATTTCCAGTCTGAATACCGTTCAACTTCTCTCGAACAAACCGAATACTTCCACTTCGATAGAAATTCAAATATCAGAACCTTTCGAGGCGGACATCATTTCGGAATCATTGTTTACATATCTTGATAATGATGAGATAAAAATGTTGAACTGGAAAGAGGAAAATGCCGATCTTTTAAGTGCTTTAAACGGTCAGAGTATATCCAGCATAATGATACAGGTGTTTGTTATGGTTTCAGTGGCACTTGCAATAGCAAGCGTATTGGCTATAAGTGTTGTGCAGAAATCGAGACAACTCGGGATATTAAAGGCAATGGGAATCAAAGATTCTATGGCCGGACAAATATTTATTTTTGAAGGCCTTATCCTGGGAATATTTGGTGCGGTTTTTGGGACACTTTTCGGTGTTGGGTTAATCTGGATGTTTGTGACATTTGCCGTTAATCCGGATGGAACAGCTGTTGTTCCAATTTACTTGAATTACAGCTTTATATTCCTGTCTATGGGAATTGCTATTGCGGCGGCAGTTATTTCTGCAACAATACCCGGAAGAAGAAGTGCAAAGCTCAGTCCGATTGAGGTGATCAGAAATGGATAATACTGTATTGAAACTTGAAAAGGTTAATAAAATTTATGGAACGGTTGTTAAGACACAGGCGTTATTTGATCTTGATCTTGAAGTTGAAAAAGGATCATTCAACGCAATAATCGGACAATCGGGAAGCGGAAAAAGCACCATGCTGAATATCATAGGTGCTCTGGACACACCGACTTCCGGGAATGTGATCATTGACGGAACGGATATCAGTCGTATGAAACAGAAGCAATTGTCGGGTATCAGAAATAAAACGATCGGTTTTATTTTCCAGTTTCATTATTTGTTGCCGGAGTTTACCGCGCTTGAAAATGTGCTGATGCCTTATTGGATGAACCATATAAAACCTCCTAAAGAGATTCTGGACAGAGCAGATTTTCTGATGGATAAAATGGGACTCAGTGAAGTTAAGAATAAACCTTCAACGAATATTTCCGGTGGGCAGCAGCAGAGGACAGCAATTGCGCGTTCTTTAATCAATAATCCCCCAATTATTCTCGCAGATGAGCCGACGGGAAATCTCGATTCAGAAAACACACAGGTTGTTTATGAGCTTTTAAGGGAAGTGAATAAAGAATTTGGAACGACATTTATTCTTGTTACACATGATCAGAGAGTTGCAGAGATGGCTGATCGAATCATTGAACTCAAAGATGGTAGAATTAAAATGGATGTTGTAAACAAATTTTAGTCATCTTGGGAGGGTAAGAATGAGAATAAATTATAATGTTTTGAAAATTGAGGAAATTGATCAATTTAAACCTTTGTGGGAAAGACTGAGGGAAATGCATGCGGAAAAATCAATTCATTTTGAACAGCGTTTCAGAATGTTTACATTTGATGTAAGAAAAAAGGTGTTACTTGATGCAGAAAAGTTGTATCTGTTGATGGTCAAGGATGACGAAAAACCTATTGGGTATTGTATTTCAACGGTAAATGGAACAGAAGGCGACATAGAGTCACTTTATCTTGAAAAAGCGTATAGAAAATTCGGGATTGGTAACGAATTGATGAAACAATCAATTGATTGGTTAAAAAGAAATAATTTGGAGTCGATATCCGTTACAGTTGCAGCGGGCAACGAGGATGTTTTGGATTTTTACAGAAGATTCGGATTTGAGATTTCGACACTGAAATTAAAGATGACAGAGAGGATGGATTTATGAGAAGGTTTTTGGTTTTATCGGTTCTAACGCTTATGGTGTTTTCGGGATTGTTTGCGCAAAAAAACGACTACAGCGATTATGTGATTATTAATAAATATGATGATGCAGTACGTGTCGCTGAATTTACGGGGAAACCTATTATGGTTCTTTTTAGTATGGCGACGTGTAAAGATTGTGATGATTTTAAAGAAACAACGTTGATGGATGAGGATGTGATGACCTTTTTAAAGGAAAGGTTTATCGTGGTTGACATTCAACCATATCCACATCTCCGGGGAAGATTTCCTTTAAACACGGAAGATTCAGAAATCTTTTCTTATTCTGAATTATTCAGAAAATATGGGGTAAAGAGAACACCCACGGCTGTTTTTTTCGATAGTGATTTTAGTTATACCAACAGAACAATCGGTGTGTTTGATTCTGAAATTTATATAGAAACAGTAAGAGGGTTTGATCAGTCTTTTGTTGATACTTCTTTGAGAGTTGTAAATGTAATAACAGAAGAAATGGCGTTGTTGATGTTAAACACACTTCCGAATACGAGGTTGATTGATTTTAATGATTTACATACTGTTGTAAAATCACTGAACAGACTTGATTACCATATTATAGATAATGGGAACATAAAAAATGTGAAGGAGATTCTTCAGGAAAACGGGATAGCCTTAAATAATGTTTTCGTTTATGAGTCTGATATCAATTATGTTTCTGATAAGGAAAGTGAAATGGATAATTCTTTTATAGACGGGAACTGGACGGACATAAACAGGGAACAGGTAATAGAGGTGCTATCGGAAAATCTTAACAGTGATGATTTCTTTATTCTTGATGTTCGAACAGCGGATGAATACGATAAGGGGTCTATAGAAAATTCAATCAATATGGATTTTTTCTCTGATGATTTTAAAAATAAACTTTCGAAGTACGATAAGACGGCTACATATCTTGTAATGTGCCAAAGTGGTGGCAGGAGTACGAGAACTGTTAAACTGATGGAGGAACTTGGTTTCGAATTCATTTATCATTACAAGGGCGGTTATTCCGATTGGGTTCAGGAATAAAAAAAGCAGATTGAAACAGACAAAAAAGGAACAGGCTTGAAAACCTGTTCTTTTTTTGTGTCATGTTCTTTCTTCTCTCGAATAAGATACACCGAGAGAGGCAGGCGCACCGACTTTTCTCTTCAAACTATCCGTTGATGTGAAGAACAAAACGATAATCGTGAGGAGATACGGCAGCATCTTTAAAAAATCTGGGGAAATATGTGCGCCTACTGCCTGAAGTCTAAGACCAAGTGCTGTTATACCCCCAAATAAGTAGGCTCCGATAAGTGCTTTCACAGGATCCCATGTGGCAAATAAGACAAGGGCTATTGCAATCCACCCTCTACCGGCTGTCATGTTTTCTATCCACATGGAATTGTAGGCGAGTGAAAGATAAGCTCCGCCAATAGCTGTAATTGAACCGCCAAGTATGGTATAAAGGTATCTGATTTTGAATACGTTAATTCCCTTTGCATCAGCTGCATCAGGAGCTTCCCCCACCGCTCTGAGTGTCATCCCGGCTCTTGTCTTATAGATAAAAAACCACATAACCGGAACAAGCAGAAAACTGATATAAACCAGTAAATCATGCTGAAAAAGGATGGGTCCTACAAATGGAATATCTCCAAGAACCGGGATCGTGATGGGTTCAAAGCGATTAGCAATAACACCGATATAATCCTTTCCCCAGAGTCCGCTGATTCCCGTTCCAAGCATTGTTATCGCAAGACCGCTTACAATTTGATTGATTCTTAGTGTTACGGTAAAGAAGGCGTGAACCAGACCAAGAATCGCACCGGCGATCATTGCGAGCAGAACCGCAAAGAAAAGATTTGATGTTGTATAGGATGCAACAAACCCACCAATGGCTCCAACAAGCATGATGCCTTCAAGACCAAGATTCATAATACCTGATCGTTCTGTGAAAATTGTACCCAGAACGGCAAAGAGCAATGGTGTTCCCGACCTTACTGTTGCCTGAAGTGTTGATATGATAAATGAGGAAACATCGTTCATCCTATTCAACCTCCTTATTTTTTATAAATCTGATCCTGTAGTTTGCAATTGCTTCCCCGCCAAGCAGGCAGAAAAGGACGAGTCCTTGAAATATTGAAATTAACGCCATTGGCAGTTTATAAAACATCTGCAATTGATCATTTCCGACCAGCAAACCACCAAACAGGAACGAAACGAGTATACTTGCAATTGGATTTAATTTTGCAAGCCATGCCACGATAATTGCCGTATAACCATACCCAGGAGAAAACCCATGCATTAATCTATGCTGAACCCCCATCATTTGAATGGCTCCTCCGAAACCGGCGATTCCACCGCTGACAACGAGTGAGATGACCGTGTATTTCTTAACGTTTATTCCGGAATATCTCGCTGCTGATATGTTATCGCCAACTATTTGAGAGTTAAACCCCCATTTTGTTTTTTTGTAGATATATTGTAAAACGATAGCGAGGGCAATAACAATGAATATCCCAATATGAAATTCGCCATTTGAAAAGGACGGCAGCATCGCTTGATCCGGGAAAGTTGCTGTACCGGGGAATCCATAACCATTGGGATCTTTCCAGGGACCATAAACCAGGTAGTCAACCCAGAAAATGGCAACATAATTAAGCATCAGGGTAACAACAATTTCATCCGTTTTGGCAAATGCCTTCATCAATGCTGGAACTAACGCCCATAAAGCACCTGCTATCATCCCAAGTATAGAAACCATTAGAATCATAAGAAAAGGATTGGTTATCCCTCTAAAGAGGAAAAGCGCACCCCACGTTGCGGCAAGCGCACCCATATAAAGTTGCCCCTCACCGCCTATATTCCAGATTTTCATTCGATAGGCAAAACTTAGTCCGAGAGCTACAAATGCAAGCGGTACCATTTTCATTAATGTACTGATCAATCCATATCGGTTGAAGAAAGGCCAGGTCAACATTTCGTTATAAGCAGACGTCGTTTCACTGAATGCAGCGGACAAACTTCCCAGTCTTCCCGCAAAGAAAATCAGGAGAATGATGAACATGATGAGTAAAGCAACTGCTACGGAAACAACCGGAACGATTATATTTGAATATTTTATTTTTTTAAGGCGTTTTTCCAGCTTTATACGCATTATTGGATCCCTCCCTGTCTTGAACCTGCCATCATAAACCCGATCTTTTCAATATAGGCGGGATCCGGAGGTGTATACCCCATAATTTCTCCTTCATACATAACGGCTACCCGATCTGATAATCTGAATATTTCATATAGTTCACCCGCAAGCAGAAGGATTGCTGCCCCCATTTTTTTCTGCTCAAGAAGAGAATGGTACACAAATTCCATAGCCCCTATGTCCAGCCCGCGTGTGGGATGTTCGGCAATAATGACTTTTGGACTTGTTGATAATTCTCTTGCAAGGACGACTTTTTGAAGATTCCCACCCGAAAGATATCGAACATCTGTCTTTGAGGAAGGGGTGGAAATTGAATATTCTTGAATCAATTCATCCGTTTTTTTGAACATCGCCTTACTATCCATATTAAAAGATGATTTGTCTTTAAATTCTGTAATTGTATTTTTCATAAAGATATTGCTCATGACCGATAGATTTGGACAAGTCGCAATCGTTTTTCGGTCTTGCGGGATATAGGAGAGACCGGAAGCGATACGCTGATTGACATGACCATTGATGAGATGATTGCTGTCAAGTTCTACAGATCCTTTCTCCCACTTTCTCAATCCATAGATAGATTCTGCCAGTTCACGTTGACCGTTTCCTGCAACACCAGCAATACCAAGAATTTCACCACTTCTGATCTGTAAATCCAGATTATTGACAGCTATCAGGTTTTTATCATTCTTAACGCTGAGGTCTTTGACATCAAGCATTGTTTTTCCTGTTTCAACAACGGGTTTTTCAAGGTCCAACAGAACTTCTCTTCCAACCATCATTCGAATAAGATCTTTTCTGTCTACATCTATTCTATCAACTGTATCGACGACTTTCCCCTCTTTTAAAACTGTTATTCGATCACTTATGGCAAGGACTTCATCCAGTTTGTGGCTGATGAATATGACTGATGATCCTTCATCAACGAATTTTCGAATAGCTTTAAAGAGTAATTCGCTTTCCTGTGGTGTCAAAACGGCAGTTGGTTCATCTAATATGATGATATTTGCACCGGTATACAATAATTTTAATATCTCTATTCTTTGTCTTTCACCGACGGATAAAGTCCAGACTTTTGCACGAGGATGTACAGGTAATTCATATTTATCCCCCAAATCCTTTATCTTTGATTCAATGTTCTTGGTTTTGATGACAAAACCAAAATCCTTCAATCCAAGAATGACATTCTCTGCAACTGAAAATGAAGGGACAAGTGTAAAATGCTGTTGAACCATCCCAATACCGTTTGTCAAAGCGTGATAAGGCGATTTTATAGAAGCTTCTTCACCGTTTATCAAGACTTCACCCTTATCCGCATGATAGATGCCGAATAAAATGTTCATGAGCGTTGTTTTCCCGGCACCATTTTCCCCAAGTAAGGCATGTACTTCCCCTTTTTTCAATTGAATAGAAATGTCGTCATTTGCAAGAACACCCGGGAATGCTTTGGTAATGTTTCTCATTTCAAGAACCGGTTTTTGATTATCCAATCGTATCCCTCCAAAAAAAAGCGGGGCTTTTCAGCCCCTTTATCTTAATCTGTTTAGTTAATCTTTCCGACGACGTTACTGACAAACCAGTTCATACTGAGAAGATCAGCATCTGAAGGCATTTCTCCTTCATCGTATCTGAGTGTTCCATCCTGATCATAAACCGGACCATCAAATGGATGAACAACTCCGTTAATAATATCTTCTTTCATAGCTTTTACGAGTTTTGCGACCCCGTTTGGTACGAGTTCACTGATAACGATATCGACGGTTTCCTCTTTGAGTCCACCCCAATAAAAATCGTTCGTCCATGTTCCATCCTTAACAGACTGAACGACTCTTTCATAATATGGACCCCAACTCCAGACAGGAGCTGCAAGGAAAGCTTCCGGTGCAAATGCACTCATATCACTGTTATAACCTATAGAATAAACGCCTCTGTCCTGTGCTGCCTGCTGTGGTGCCGGTGAATCCTGATGCTGAGTGATGACATCCGCTCCTATATCAAGAAGGGAAACGGCAGCTTCTTTTTCTCTTGATGGATCAAACCATGTGTTTGACCATACGACATGTACCTTTGCGTTTGGATTCACATACTGAACACCCATTGCAAATGCATTAATACCCCTTATAACTTCAGGGATTGGATATGCTGCGACATAACCGATGATATTACTTTCAGTCATCGCACCTGCAACAAGTCCGCTGAGAAATCTTGGTTCGTACATTCTACCAAAATATGCCGCCATGTTTTCTGTATTTTTGTAACCTGAACAATGCATGAAAGTTGTGTCTGGGAAAGACTTTGAAATTTTTTCCATTGCATCCATATATCCAAAACTAGTCCCGAAAATAATATCATAACCTCTCTGGGCATACCCTCTGAAAACACCTTCTGCTTCTGCTCCCTCTGGAACATTTTCTATAAAACCTGTAACAACGTCATTTCCAAATGATTCTTCAAGATACAGTCTACCTTGGTTATGCATATAACTCCATCCACCATCCCCGATGGGTGCTACATAAATAAACGCTACTCTGGTTGGTGCTGCCATTAATGAACAAGCTAACAATAGAACTGCTGTGACAAATAACAGTTTCTTCATTGTCTTACCCCCTTTATGAGTTTAGGTTTTTTCAAGAACACTAAAATTCTATCACGTTACATGCGGAAATTCAAGTGATACATAAAGTTTTAATGCAGTTAAAATAAAAATATCTGCATATTAAAATAAGAGGCTATAAATGTTTTAAATAGTTTTTATTTTATCATTGATGATTCCGGCTTTCCCATCTCGAGGAGACGCTTCCTAAAGATATATTCTTTTCATCTCGCTTGTTTATAACACCCATTACGACATAACGGATTTGCAGCTGGGTACTATGCCTTATTTAGACAATTACCTGTTTAAGTACCTTAAATACTGGAGATGTTCTTGATTGAACGATAGTTCTTTCTAAAAAAAGGGATTAAGAAATGTTATTTCTTCAGCCAAGACCTATTTATATGTATATTGAATATCCAGAAAATTTGTAATGAAACAATTTCCGGTTCTCAATCAATTTCATACATGAAACTGTAAACAAAGAAAAAAGAATACTCTAAAATATGCTGTAATTAGTTTTTTATCGAAATTATTTAAACACCAATCAAGCTGAAAGTATCTGGCAAATGGGGGGACTGTTTATTATCTGATTTGTTTGAAATGAATGTTTTTTGTGATTATCAGCCCTTTTATCCCATAATAATAGTATTATGGGATAAATTGTGTATTTTATAGCATGAGAAAAAAGAATTCTCAAATGTTAATGTTTCAAAAGACAAGAACCGTCTTCTGACGGTTCTTGTTACGTTGATAGCGTATATTTATCAGTTGTATTTTATCTCATAAGAAACTTCACTGGCAGCTTTTAACATTGCCGATACGCCACAGTATCTATCTTGAGATAATTTGACTGCTTTTTCGATTTTAGGTTTCTGACTATCATCTTCAATTTTAAAACGATAAATCAGATGAATTTTACTGTATATGATAGGATGTTCAGTTGTTTTTTCATAATCAACGTCAACTTCCAAGGTGTAATTTTCTACCTTCATTTTTTTTAAGATAGAAACAACGTCCATTCCGGTGCAGCCAGTCAAACCAACCAATAGTAATTCTTTTGGTCGAACGCCTTTATCATGGCCACCGGATGATTCTGAAGCATCCATTGTAAGATCATGGCCTGATTCTGTTCTGGCTAAAAATTCCATGTTTCCTTTCCATTCAGTTTTTAATCCCATTATTGTACCTCCATTATTTGAATGATTTTAACAACGCTTCCTGAAGTGTTGTGTATTCTATGATATCAATTCCTTCGATTGTTTTCTCTGAAAGTCGCTTTATTGTTTTGGAAGGAACGAGAACCCTTGTGAATCCAAGACGTTTTAATTCGGTTATCCTTTTTTCAGGGAATGATACAGAACGAATCTTTCCGTCTAACCCTATCTCACCGAAAGAAGCGGTTGCTTTGGGGAATATTCTGTCTGTAAAAGATGAATAAAGCGATAAAGCAATTGAAAAATCGATACCTGGATCCACCGTCTTCATACCACCCAATAAGTTTATAAAAATATCATTCTTTTCAACTTGAATATTTAATCTCTTCGTTAAAACAGCCGAGATAAGTGCCAGTCTTTCGGGTTTGATTCCTTTACTTAATCTTCTCGGTGTACTGAATTGTGCATTAACCACAAGTCCCTGAACTTCCACCACAAGCGGTGTGTTTCCTTCAATGATAACGCCGAGAGAATTACCGGATAGGTTTGACTCGGCATCATAAAATCTTTCCGAAGGATCCAGTACCTGATACAATCCCTTTTCCTTCATTTCAAATACGCCAATCTCATTTGTCGGACCAAAACGGTTTTTTACACTTCTGAGTATTCTGAGATCAGTATCATTGTTGCCTTCGAAATAAAGAACGACATCGACAAGGTGTTCTACTAGTTTCGGACCTGCAATTTGTCCGCTTTTTGTGATATGGGCAATAATGATGACCGGTACATTATTTGTCTTTGCAAACTCTACAAGTTTTGAGGTACATTCCCTTATCTGTACAGCTCCACCCGGTAAAGAATTGATTTCAGTCGTTCTCATTGTCTGTATGGAATCGACTATGACAACCGTTTCATCATGATGTTCTTCTATTTCTTTTTTTAAAAAAACGATAGCGTTATCAATATAGGAGGAACTCATCACCTTTATCTCTGAATCACCTTCAGATACCCGTTTGTAACGCATATAAATCTGTTCAAACGACTCTTCGCCACTTAGGTAATAGCTCTTCTTAAATTTGGAACATAATTGTGTGACAAGTGTACTTTTTCCCACACCCGGATCTCCCCCTATGAGGAGAACCGATCCGTTTACCAACCCGCCGCCTAGAACGCGATTTAAGTGTTCCAATTTTGTATCGAATCTAACCATCTTTGAAAAGTCTGCTTCTTTCAAAGAGATAAAGCCTTTTCCTTTTAATCCGGATTGTCCTTCAATCTTTTTTTCCTGTACACTGATCTCCTTTGCGGAATTCCATTCACCGCATTGAGGGCATTTACCAAACCACTTACCTGTTTCATAACCGCAGATATCGCATATAAACAAATTATTCTTTTTCTTCATTCCACAGACCCGACACCGACGAGTTTTTTGTTATTATCTTTTATCTCAATTTTCTGGAATTTGATGCCTTCCGTTTTATTCATAATAATTTTTATCGTGTCACCGGCACGGAATCTGCTAGATAAAAGTTCTTCCGCAAGAGGATCTTCTATATGCTTTTGTAAAGCTCTTTTCAAGGGTCTGGCACCGTAAATTGGGTCATATCCTTTATCGATGAGGAATTCTCTTGCATTCTTACTCAATTCTATAGCGAGTTCTTTTTCTTCAAGTCTTTTGGAAAGTCCTGTGAGAAGAATATCAATAATCTCACTGATATGTTCACGGTTTAATTGATGGAAAACGATGATATCATCAAGGCGGTTTAGAAATTCAGGTCTGAATATTTTCTTTACCTCTCCCATTACCGTTTTTTTCATGTCATCGTATTTCATTTCAGCATTCTGCTGTATTTCAAAACCAAGAGCATTTTTTGACTTATTAATAGTTTCTCCACCGATATTACTGGTCATTATCAGGATGGCATTCCTGAAATCAATGACCCTGCCTTGAGAATCGGTTAATCGTCCTTCATCTGCAATTTGTAGAAGAATGTTATAAACATCCGGATGGGCTTTTTCTATTTCATCCAACAAAATGACTGAGAACGGATTTCTTCTGACCGCTTCCGTCAACGTTCCGCCTTCCTCGTAGCCGACATAACCAGGGGGAGCTCCCAGTAAGCGGGAAACTGAAAATCTTTCCATATATTCGGACATATCAAACCTGAGTAGTGCTTTTTCGTTTCCGAACAGATATTCCGTTAAAGTCTTGGCTAATTCAGTTTTTCCAACTCCTGTCGGACCCAGGAACAGGAAGGTTCCAACAGGGCGTTTCGGATCTTTTAAGCCACTTCTTGCCCTCCGTATTGCTTTTGATATGGCAACAATAGATTCATTCTGACCGACAACCCTTTCGTGGAGTGCATCTTCCATTTTTAGCAGTTTGTTGCTTTCGTCCTCTTCTATCTTTGTAAGCGGGATTCCTGTCCATTTCGAAACAACTTCTGCTATATCTTCAAAATTTACGGTTTCTATTCGATTAATCGCCTCTGTTTTCCAATCATGGTATTCTTTGCTGTATTCCTCTGTCAAATCTTTTTCTTCTTCCTGAAGACGTCTTGCCTGATCAAAATCGTTGTTTTTTGCCGCTGTCTTTTTCTGTTTTTTCAACAACGCAATTCTATCTTCGTAATCAGAGAGATTTTCAGGTAATTTTAAAATACTCAGTCTTTTCTTTGCACCCGCTTCATCCAGGACATCAATAGCCATATCCGGAAGAAAATGATCGGATATATATGTTCTGGCAAGTTTAACGGATTCTTTGATAGCCTCATCCGTATACTGGACCTTATGATGCAGCTCATATTTCTCTTTCAATCCTTCAAGGATCTTAACGGTCATTGAATAATCAGGCTCCTGAACATTTATCTTCTGAAAACGTCTTTCGAGCGCGGCATCTTTTTCAATATGCTTTCTGTATTCATCAGGTGTCGTAGCGCCTATACATTTTATTGTACCGTTAGCAAGTGCCGGTTTAAGGATGTTTGATGCATCTACTGCACCTTCAGCCGCACCTGCGCCAACGATCGTGTGAATTTCATCGATAAATATGATTAGATTGGGTTCCTGCTGGATGATTTTGATGAGCTTTTTCATTCTTTTTTCAAATTCACCTCTATATTTTGTTCCCGCTATCAATGAAGCCATATCAAGTGAAAAAATCGTTTTGTTTTTCAGAATAACCGGCACTTTGTTTTTTACGATTCGTTCAACAAGGCCATTTACGATTGCGGTTTTCCCTACACCCGGTTCACCAATTAGTACAGGATTGTTCTTCTTCCTTCTAATCAAAATCTGCATCAGTCTTTGAATTTCTACTTCTCTACCGATAACAGGATCAAGTTTACCGGCTTCTTCCAATTCATTTAGATTTGTCCCGAATTCTTCAAGTTGTTTTAAAAGGAAGGTATTTGATTTCTGTTCCGTTTTTGAGTCGAAAGCACCGCTGAAATCATCATCTGAATCCGGATGAAAACTGTTTGAATTGGGATTCATTTTCATGATTAATTCTTTTGTCAATGAATTGACACTGATATGTAGTCTTGAAAGGATTCTTACAACACCATTCTGATTATGCCTTAAGATTGCAAGGAATATGTGTTCAATTTCAATTTTCGGGCTTGAAAAATTTTTAGATTCTTCAAAAGCGTTTGCTAAAATTCCCTTTAAACGTGGGGATATTTGTGGAGAAAACGTACTTCCCCTCGAATCTATTCTATTTTGATGAACCTGCCCGGTTGTTTTTATGACTTCTTCTTTTATTTCATTGTATTGTACTTCGTATTGATTGACCAAAATTTCATATACCATACTCGATGGAACTTTACAAACGGCAAGTAGTATATGAACGGGATCAATAATCTTATGACCGAGATCGTCTGCTTCTTTTTGTGAGATTAAAAACAATTCTGCGGCATTCTGTGAAAATTTGTCGAAATACATATTATCACCTCTTTTTTTATATCTATGAATTAGACGGAATTAATATACAACTTTATTTGAAGGCGTTTTTAACAATTTGTTCAATAATTATATTTATAGTTTGATATTTTCTTTTCCATAACAATGGAAACATGCTGTATTGAGTGAATCCAGGTATTGTGTTGATTTCATTCCAGTAGAGTTTAGAATCATTTTGTTCGTAAAAAAAATCTATCCGGCAAAAATCTTTAATTTTAAAGATATCACACAGTTTTTCAGATAAAGAATGGACTTCTTGTTGTACGGTAAACGGAATAGGTGCCGGAATTATTATTGTTGTGCTTGTATTACTGTATTTTGCGGCATTTGTATAAAACTTATCCTTATAACTTATCGTTCCTATTTCTGAAAAATTTCTCCTGCTTCTTCCGATTACGGCTATCTCAAGTTCCATACAATCTTCTATGGATTTTTCAATCAGAATATTTCGATCAATCTTTGTTGCCTTGATTATCGCATCTTGAATTTCAGACGGATCATAAACTTTACTTATCCCTATTGAAGATCCTGTTGAGGAGGGTTTTACGAAACAGGGGAATCCGATCGTTGCTTTTATTTTTTTCGGCAATGTTTTGATATCACATGAATGGCTTTCAAAAACGATAAAGTCAGGTTGTACGATATCATGCGATTTTGCTGTATTACGGCTGAGAATTTTATCAAAGCATCTTTTTGAATACATGGGATCCGTTCCCATGTAAGGAATTCCCGTCTTTTGTAAAATTCTATGAATAATACCATCTTCACCGTATTTCCCATGAATCATGGGGAGCCAAATATCAACAACGTCAAAATTAAAAGGAACTTCCGATGTTTTAAATCTCCCTTTAGTTGTATTTTGTAAAAGTAAATCACTTGAAAAAACCGTATCATACCATATTCCCTTCTCATCAATATAAAAGGGAAGAATTTTCAGCGTCCAGTTCTTATTATTTGAAATATATGCTCTGAAAATAGTCTTTGCAGATTCGACTGAAACCGAATGTTCAGGACTAATGCCACCAAAAATGAGACCGATTGTTCTATTTTTCTTCATCTTTTATAAAGTTGTCCTCCAGAACATAATCTTCAGGACAAATCTTTATCTTTTCGCTGAAAATATTATTCTGCCCCCTTAACTTGCCAGAAAAGTTAATCAAAAAATCACCGCATTTGTTGTTTGATAGTATTAAATCATACATATAGTTTGAGGAAAATAGGTTTGATTCGACCGAAACAGTCGGCTTCGAAACGATAACAAGTCCACTATATGCGTTTTTATACAATCTGTTTTTGTTGATAATAACATTAGAATTCCCCGCGATATAGATACCCGTGTCGTTTGAAATGATCTGGTTTTCAGTTACTTTAACCGGGTTTTTTCCACCAAGGTACATTCCTGTTCCGAAAGCGTTGATTTCATTGTTTTCAATAATGGTTTTACCGACACCGACAAGCATTACACCTGTGGTGTTTTTGTTCCGTACGGAAGCATAATTCCCGTTTATTGAATTATTAAGAATTGAGAGTTCATGGTTAAGTGTTCCGGCTCTTATCCCGTCTTGAGTTGAAATAATCTTATTATTGTTGATGATGGCGTTTGTCATGGCAAGTGATATTGCTATACTGTTACTGTATACGGTGATATTTTTTATATTCAGCATATTACAGTTCTCAACCATTATCGTCGGTTTAGTTGGAACACTTGGCTTTATAACAACATTGTTGACATTTACACCTTCAAGTGTAACTGCTTTTGAAAACCTGAGGTTTTCGTTGTAAGTTCCCGTGTGAATCTTAATGATATCTCCATCAGAGGCAGCGAGAATGGCCTGATTGATTGATGTGTAGGATGATCCGGTGTTACCGACTTCAATAATTGCTGAAAATGAGACTGAAAGACAAAGTAATATCATTAGAATAGAACAAAGATGTTTCATGTTATCCCCCCTCAATTATGACATTTCATGTTTGCCTGTATGATTGTTTTCAATAACAGCTTGAATCGTTTGTGTCGGGAATGCAAATTCCATTCCTTTTTCATCGAATATTCTCTTGATTTCAAGATTTATCACCTGATGTGCATTCATATATGCCAGATAATCATTCGAGTTAACATAGTATACCACCTCAAAATTAAGACTGTATTGTCCGAAGTCAACAAAGTGTGCCCTGTCAAAAGTAACATTATCTGTGCTTTTGATGATCTCTTCAAAAATTGAAGGGATTTCCCGCAACTGATTATGATTTAAAGCGTAGACAAAACCAATCTTAAAGGCGATACGTCTTCTTTTCATTCTTTTGTAATTTTTCAACCTTGAACTTGTCATATCACCATTTGATATGATCAGCTGTTCTCCCGTGAGACTGGTTAATCTTGTGGTTTTAAAGCCTATGTGTTCAATTGTTCCCATCATGTCTCCGATTATAACAAAATCTCCCGGTTCAAAGGGTTTATCGAATAAAATGGAAAAATAACTGAAAAGATCTCCTAATATCGACTGGGCGGCAAAGACAACGGCTATACCTGTGATTCCAAACCCTGCGACTGCTGTGCTGACATTATACCCCATATTTTGAGCTGCTATCAGTATCCCAAGTATCCATACGGTAACTTTCAGCATACTGAAAAGCCCTTTTAATCCCTGTACCTGAGAAATCGTCTTATTTTTTCTGTTTTGCAGTGTTTTAAACCAGTAATCGATAACTGAATTGATAAACCTGATACTTGCAATCGATAACAGTATGATCCCAACATAATTGATAATCGTATCAAATATTTCGGGAATCTTCAGAGAAGCTATTGCAGTAAGCAATATTCCAAAGTAGATTAAAGGGAAAAATGTTTTTTTAAAGACAGAATATAAAAAAGAAAAAATCGCGAATTTCGGGTCATCTTCAAATTTCTCAACCCTTTTTTTTAAAAATCTGTTTAAAAAAGTGATTGTAAAAGATCCGATGAGAAGAATCAACAAAGCAGTTAGATAAGAATTAAAAGAATTCGTTGAAAGGACATTCAAAATATCATTCCACACAAAAATACCCCCAGAAAATTTAATCTACATTAATTATAACTTAAAAACATTAAAAGAAAAAGGGAATGGATTAAATACCCATTCCCTGAACTATTCTTATATTTCGAAACTACTGGAATAAACCCATTATGTTATATTTCCCAAATACAGATACCATGATCAGTGAGATAACTGACATGATTTTAATGAGAATATCGAGTGAAGGTCCTACAGTATCTTTAAGCGGATCCCCTACTGTATCTCCAACAACACCGGCGGCATGAGCATCTCCACCTTTCTTTTCACCCTTTACTTCTCCGGACTCGATATACTTTTTACCGTTATCCCAGGCACCACCGGAATTAGCAGTAAAGAGAGCAAGCATGATACCGGAAAGAGTTGTACCAATCAACAGACCGCCAACAAATTCAGCACCGAACATAAATCCGGTTACGATTGGTGTTAGAACTGCGATTAATGCAGGGACTTTCATTTCTGCCAATGCCCCAGCGGAAGAGATTTCAATACACTTTTTATAATCCGGTCTGACTTCACCTGTGAGTATCTTTGGTTCTGATTTAAACTGTCTTCTGACTTCATCCACCATTTTTCTTGCTGCATTTGCAACAGCTTCAATCAAAATACCTGAGAAAAGATACGGAAGTGCAGCACCAACGAGTGCGCCTGCAAGTGTCATAGTATTGATCATATTCAGTATCAATTCATATGTACCATTAATCTCACCTGGCTGTGCCTGTGAATAAAGGTATGAGGCAAATAGTGAAAGAGCGGCAAGAGCGGCTGATCCGATTGCAAATCCTTTACCGATTGCAGCGGTAGTGTTTCCAACTGAATCGAGTTTATCCGTGATTTTTCTGACTTTTGGATCAAGTTCTGACATTTCACTAATGCCACCGGCATTATCGGCAATTGGTCCATATGTATCAACAGAAACAGTAGCTGCAACGAATGAAAGCATTCCGATTGCTGCCATTGCAACACCGTAAAGTCCGGAAAAAGCGTTTGCCACAATAGTCGTTATGGCGAGTACGATAACGGGGAAAAAGGTCGATTTCATTCCGACTGCAAGCCCCTGTGTGATTGTTAGTGCAGCTCCCTGTTTAGAAGCATTTGCAATTCCTATGGTCGGTTTGTAATCGTAACTTGTATAATATTCAGCGAGCTGACCGATGATTATACCGCTCACAATACCCAATACAGCCGAGAACCATGGAGATAAAACACCTGAATTAAATCCTGCTCCCTGAAGATTTTCACCGTTAAAAAACATGTAGGTGAAAATTCCTGTAAAGATTATTGTGAGTGCTGCCGACGTCCATGTAGATACGTTGAGTTCTCTGTGAGGTTTTTCTGAAACTTTTTTAACGATGAGGAAAAGAATTCCGAGAATACTTGAGATAACACCAATTCCGGCAAATATCAAGGGGAATGTGATCAATTTTGAAATCATGCTGTCTGAAATCATCGTTGCTGCATTTCCGGAATTTGTATAGAATATATACGCGGAAAGAATGATGGCTGATACGATAGCGCCAACATAACTTTCGAGGAGGTCAGCTCCGAGTCCCGCAACGTCTCCGACGTTGTCCCCAACATTATCTGCGATTGTAGCAGGATTTCTTGGGTCGTCTTCAGGAATCTTTGCCTCAGTTTTTCCAACGAGATCAGCACCCATATCAGCAGCTTTTGTGTAAATTCCTCCACCAACTCTGTCAAACATGGCGATAACTGAACAACCAAGTGCGTACCCTGAAACAGTCATAGTGAATGGGATAAAGTTTATCCCAAGCCAGTTAGACTCGATGATAAGTTTGGCCGGTTCAACCTGTCCCATCATTTTTCCAAAGACGTAATAAACAATCAGAAGACCGAGGAGGGCAAATCCACCAACGGATAACCCCATAACGCTTCCACCCTGGAAGGCTACCTTAAGTGTTTTTCCAAGACTGCTTGTCTTTCTGGCTGTGTTTGATACTCTTACATTTGCAAGTGTTGCAATCTTCATACCAATCCATCCGGCTGAAGCACTCATTACAGCACCGAGAATAAAAGCCGCTCCGGTATACCATGATACAAGTATCATCAAAGCGATCATGATGAAAATTGCCAAAGTGAAGATGATTTTGTATTCATGTTTGATGAATGCATCTGCACCTTCCTGAATAGCTCCGGCAATTTCTTTCATTAACGGCGTGCCAGCGTCTAATTTTTTTACACTTGAAAAATTGATTGCTGCAAATCCAAGTGCACCGATAACTGCGATAACTACGATTCCTAACATTTGCTGTATCCTCCTTTTTTAATGTTGTATATGGCTGATTAAATTACCATTGAAAAGGGTGTACTCCGGTTTCAATATCGGGATTTTATCAGATTCCAGCTCAAATAGATTGTGTTTGAGCATAAAACCATCTGCAAAATAATTATCTTCTATTTTCCCAAGTCTTTTCTCATCAAAAGCTGCCTTTGCACCTGATAGCGTATATTTTTCAAATGCCGTTTTAATATCCATAAAATTTAATGCACTGGTGAGGTTTTCGAATGGGTTTGCTGCTTCAACCGGTGAATCTGTCGAGAGAGATAATTCGATTCCGAGTTCGAGTGCTTTTTTATAAGGATATCCAATTGTTTCAAATCTTGTCTTTCCTAAGATCCTTTTGGCCATTTCATAGTCTTTGTCATAAAAGACCGGTTGTATGCTGAGGAAAAGATTCAGCTCTCTGATCAGCTTTAATTGGGCGTCGTTTGCAACTTGAACATGAATTAATCGATGTCTTAAGGGGTTGAAAGAAGAAATATGTTGTGCAAATCCCTTCAGGGCGACATCAAGTGCTCTGTCGCCGATAACATGAACCAGAAGCTGTAATCCGTTTTGTTCACATAAACGAACATATTCTGAAAAATCATGCGATCCCATATAAAGCACCCCTTTGTTTTCTGTGCCTTCATATGGTAGATTTAAAGCAGCAGTTTGACCCCCGAAGGAACCATCAAGATAAACTTTAACGGCTTTAATTCTGGTAAAATAGTTTTGTTTCTTCTCGATATTAAATATTCTTCCTTCTATCATCATTTTTAACTCGTCAATACTTTTTGGATTTATTTTTTCGAATAACCTGATTTTTTTCTGTTGCTTCAATACTTCAAGTAACGTGTTCAACTCGACTGAATGGTAATCATCACTGTGAACGGAAGTAATCCCCATCTTTAATAAATGATCGCTTGCAGAATTCAACATTTTTAGTATTTCATTTCGATCATATTTGATGACATTGATGGCATTTTCAAGTGTTCTTTCTTTTAGATAACCACTTGAAAAATCAGAATCGTCCTGTTCTATTATATTGTTCTTCTTCAGAAGATTTATAAAGGGAGTGTTACAGACTGCTATATGACCACATTTTCTTGTCAACAGACAACATTTATCTGTAATTTTATCCAGGAATTTTTTATCCGGGGAAAACCCTAACCGATTTTCATCCCATCCACGTAATATGATTTGTTCAGCTGTTTCGGCTAATTGTGAGAGGATAGAAATCAATTCTGATTTACTGGTACAATCGGCTAGTGTAATTCGATTCTTTTCCATCCCGGTGCCAAGAAGGTGTAGGTGAGAATCTGTAAACGATGGATAAAGATAGTATCCGTTAAGATTTTCAAGATCAAGAGATTCATTCTTTTCTTTCTGTTTAAGTTCGTTTTGAGTGATAAATTGATACCGGTTTTCGTTGAGCAAAATCATTTTCTTTTTAAAAGATCTGTTGTCTGAATTATATACATTAAGATTTGTCAGTACTTTTTTCACTCCATCACCCTTTAAATAATCTTTACCATACCGATATCGTTTAGGTATTTCATTTCCAACAGTTTATACACTATCTTTTCTCTATCATCGTACATTTTTTGTATATCATGCTTATAGCTGATTGACAGGAATGTTGTGATATAACTGTTTGAAAAAAGATTAAGGAAAGTTTTTAATTTGCTTCTTTCCTCATCAGGAATAGGACCGGCTTCTTCGACGGTTCTGTCCATCCATTCAACATATTCATCGTTAAAAAGAATTTTATCTAATGAAACAAGCTTTATAAGATCATATACGATCTTTTTCAGATCACAATACCGACATATTGTAGTCATCATTCTATGTTTATAGATCTGAATGATTTCATAGGGTATATCTTCATCATATCTGAAATATATGACTTTGTTCTTCGGATCAAAAGAGTTCTTTTCTATCTTTCGTTGTAGCGAACAGGCATTAAAATAACTGAAAACGGTTAAAGATTTAGCATTCCTGAGAATATCAAATTCTTCTCTTTTTTCAAACATGAATTTCCCTGTCCTTATAATATAACCAAAAAACATTTCTTTTGGTTTAAAAAACCATTCTGAAGTGTTCTGCATTGTTATGATGTGTACAGGTTTTGACATACATACCACCTCGAGTTTTAAAATCAAGGAATAAAATAATCCTGAGAACTAAATATTAAAAATCTAAAGAACTAAAAAACATCAGCACTGCAGGTTTATTATAACACAGCGCAAAATGCTTTTACATGTCAGATGGATTTGTGATTGATGTTCAGAATTGTATATTTTTATGTCTTTTTCAGTGTTTCTGTTTTTCAATGATAAAAAATGATAAAATAACCTGAAAGAGGTGATAAAAATAAAAAAAGAATTGTTTGATAACTGGTCTGAACGATACGATGCAAATGTAATTAAAAATGACTTTCCGTTTGTGGGATATGAGCAGATAAAGGATGAAATTCTTCAATCATGCGAGATTAATCACAGTACACAGATTCTTGATGTTGGGGTAGGTACAGGGAATTTTCTGAATGAATTCTATATCAGAAACGGACAATGCTACGGCATAGATTTTTCGGATAAAATGCTTGCCATTGCAACTGAAAAAATGCGAAGTGCCTATCTTGTGCAGCATGATTTGAATGATGGTGTTCCAAAAGAATTTCTGAAAGCAAAATTCAGTATTATTATTGCTGCCTATGTATTGCACCACTTTAAATTCGAGAAAAAAGTAGCACTTATCCGTGAATATCTTGATCTCTTAAAAAAAGAAGATGGTAGATTGTATATCGTTGATGTATCCTTCCGGACAAGGAAAGAGCATGATAACTATCGTGAAAAAAATATAGAATTGTGGGATGAAACTGAATATTACTTTATCGCCGAAGAAATGATTTCGATTTTTAATGATGTTGAATACAAACAGTTTTCAGAGTGTGGCGGAGTGTATTTATGGGATATCACCCGATGATCTGGAACAATGTGATATGAAGACAAAGCTTGTTTATTCTGACTCCTACAATCCGTTTTTTAACCTATCGCTTGAAGAACATCTATTTCAGAATATCAAAGAAGATGAGGTTATCTTCTATTTGTGGCAGAATGCGCATACGGTTGTGATAGGGAGAAATCAGAACCCTTACAGGGAATGCAATCTGAGAGAATTTGAAGCTGACAGAGGTAAATTGGCGAGAAGGATGTCCGGTGGTGGAGCGGTTTATCATGATTTAGGCAATCTGAACTTCACTTTTATTCTTCCAAAGAGGGAGTTTAATCTTATAAAGCAGTTTGAAGTAATCATCAAGGCTTTGAAGAGGATCGGTATTACGGCGTATATCAGTGGAAGAAACGATTTGCTTGTCAATGAAAAGAAATTCTCAGGTAATGCTTTTTATCACACAGATAAGACATCATTACATCATGGGACGATTCTTATCGATGTGTGTCCGGAAAAGATACAGAAATATCTCAATGTTTCGAAAGAAAAATTAAAATCAAAAGGGGTAAAATCGGTAAGATCAAGAGTGATTAATCTGAAGGAATTAAAACCGAATTTAACGATCGAAAAGATGAAAGACTTACTTGTATACGGATTTTCAGAGGCTTACAACGTTCCGGACTCCTTCAGTCTCTCCAATGAGTCGCAATGTGAAGCGTTTTTCAGTATCCTGCAAAAATATAAGTCCCATGAATGGAGATACGGGAACACACCAGAATTTTCCCATGAATTTGGGAAACGTTTTACCTGGGGTGAGATTCAGTTTCGGGTGATGGTTACAAAAGGCTTTATAGAGCAATGTGTTATTTTCTCCGATTCGCTTGAACCCGACTTAATAGAGGCGTTATCAAAGGGATTAATCGGATGTGATTTTCATCATTGGTCACTTTCGGAGAGAGTTGATGAATTGATGCGAAAATATGGGGAGAATCAGATTTATATGACGCTTAAGACGTATTTTTTAGAGACGGATATATAAAAGGAGGGTTTTATCTTCTTTATTTATAACAGTGGTGATAGTAATCTTGAATAAGACTCTTTGATTTTTATCAATGCCGATCGTTTGTTATATTCAATCTTTCTGAGTTCTTTGCATTTTTTAACATCTTCAAGAAAGTAATCATAGAGTCGTTTCGATATTTCTCTGTCGTAAATAAAAGAATTGACTTCAAAATTTAACTTGAAACTTCTGACATCCCAGTTAGCCGTACCAACCGAAGACAATTTCCCATCAACAACGATTGTTTTAGAGTGTAGAAATCCGTCCATGTATCTGTAGACTTTAACACCTGATTTTAACAGTCCTGCTGCGTGACTGAGAGTTGCCCAATAGACAAACGGATGATCAGGTTTACAGGGAATCATTATCCGTACATCTACACCCGAGAGGGCAGCAACTTTTAAGGATTCAATGACGCTGTTGTCCGGAATAAAGTACGGTGATTGTATGAAAATACTTTTTTTTGCCTTATTAATTAGTTTGAGATAGCCGTATTTTATCTGTTCTGATTCAGAATCCGGTCCACTGGAAACAATTTGAATTGCCTTGGTTCCGGTTTTGGGAATGATCGGGAACAGTGTATCCTGATAGTCGTATTTTTCAAGTGAACTTTTTAGTTTTTCTTCATCATATTTTTTTGGCTTTTCCTTAATGGCATATTCCCAGTCAAGGAGAAATCTGATTTGCATGGAATATACAGCATCGCCTTTGATTCTCAAATGTGTGTCTCTCCAATTGCCGAGATGGGTATTTTTTCCAAGATACTCATCCCCAATGTTGAACCCCCCTATGTAGCCTATCCTGCCATCAATAACAACTAATTTTCTGTGATTTCTGAAATTGAGTCTGAAATGGAATTTTGGTAATCTGAAAGGAAAGAAAGGGGCAGTTTCAGCACCATGGTCTTCAAGTCTCATGAACAATTCCGAACTGGTCTTTGAGCAGCCGACATCATCGTAAAGGACTTTTACAGGTATACCTTCCTTAAGCTTTTCTATCAATGCATCTACAATCAAATTTCCAATCTCATCATCGTTAATAATATAGTACAGAAGATGAATATGACTTTTAGCAGATTCTATATCTTTTATTAGATTTTCGAATTTTCTGTGACCTGTGATAAATATCTTGATATCGTTATTTTGTGTAAAAAACGATTCGTCTGTTTTGATATTCATCTTTATAATATCTTTGTATTTTATCAACGATGGGTCGTAAAAGTTCATCTGCTGAGAATCGAGTTCCTTTTCCTGAAGGGTTAGGATATTCTTAAGAATACGATCTTCTGATTCTTTTAATTTGAACATCCTTTCCTTGTATAGATTATGTCCGAAGAAAAGGTATAAAAGAAATCCGAGCCCTGGTACAAAAATCAAAACCATTAGCCAGGCAAGTGTCGAGTGAGGATTCTTTCTCTCAAGGAATACAACTGAAATAGCAAAAAGTATGTTGATTACCAATAGTCCGGATAAAAGATTTGTGAGAATATCCAAAAGCAACCTCCAGAATGAAAAAATAGAACTCCCTTCTTCAGATTATACCATTACAGGACTCCTGATGTTTTTTTTGCATGTTATAATAATGCTGGATTTTATCGTTGGTCGTCATGATTGTTTTTCGTTTTTCATCGCGAAAGGGGTAATAATGAAAATAATTTTTCTTTTGTTTTTTCTGGTTTTAATGTTTACAACGCCTTTTTCTGCAACTATTCAGGAAATGACACAGGATTATGGCAGAAGATTATCGTATTTTTCTAATCTTGACAGTGATGCTATTGACAAAATTCTTTCTGAAAAGGATTTTAAAAGATTGTTTGTAGTAGATGATTCAGGGGAGAGATATTGTTCATTGCTTTTTGATCTTGAAAAAGCTTCAGAAGTGACTGGCGATATTCATATAGAAACCTATAAACTGTCGGATTTTAGTAAAAGTAAATCTGATACATGTGAGATGGCGGTTATCGGTTATCTCCAGCTTCAAAAATCTTTGTTTGATGCAACAGATATTTTCCAAAGTTTTTCAACAACAAAAATCGTGTTGGATGATATGAGCTATATCGATTATTTTTTGGGAAATCTGGCAAGAGTTGAAAAAAATGCAAACGATTATTTTAAAAGTAAAGAAAATACAAAAAATATCACACAATACATAGATGAAAAGCATAAATTAAATGTGATTTTTTATAATAATTTTTCAAATTACTTTTTTTCAGAACCTGTTGATTTTTCTCCGACTATTTATGAAGAGGCCGATGAAAATCTTCCTTTGAAGGCATATACATTTTTTGATGATGAGATAACAAACTCATATTCACAAATAGAGATTTTCTCTTTACTTGCTTTGTATGATGATTACATGAATAAAGTAGTTGAACATGCAAAGGTGAGCTCTGATATCATTCCCTATTATTATCTGTTCGATGATGAGAAAAAGAAAAATTCTATGATTACGGCTATTAATCTTGAATTGTTGAAATATCTTGCTGCTTCTATAAAAAAAGAACTGGATGAGCTGAATAAGGAAGTATCAAAATCCTACGGCGTGATTCAAATAGATTCAATTAATAACTTGCTTTTACTGGAAACGAAATTTGAAATGATTGCATATAAAACATTTGAAATAGCTTTAAGAAATGCCAATGAAGAAGGTAAAAAAAAGATGATAGAATCGTTTATCAACAGAGAGATAACCTATTCAGATGCTGATGAATATTTAAGCCTTGTTATCGATCAGTTGAAAGATCAAATATTTACTTCATGTTCTGTCTTATCGGTACATAATAATTCTTACCGTTTGATGAGGACACTTGAAAAAACAAGAACGGCTGAAACGAAAACCTATACCCCTAAAAATTCTGTACATGAAAGATTTGATCTAGTCGGATTGATAGAACCACTTATGTTACCTGACGAAACGGATGCTCATTTTGCGATTATCAAGGCTGATGTTGATATGACTTCAGATGCCTCTGAATCTTTTACAAAAATATATCCTATTTTCTCTTCGAAAAGTACGAAAGGTGCTCCGATGGTACTTGTTGATTTTTTCTGGGTTGCCGCCAATCATGTGGGTCAAACTTTATGGCGAACTTTGAAAACACTTGTATGGGATGGTTTTGATTTGAAACACCTTGAATCAGAACTGAGCGTTGAAAATGTGGATTTGAAAGTTGAAAGATATCTGGCTCTTCAGCCTTATCATGATCTTTTCAGAATGTTTCCAACTTATCAGAAAAGGTTAAAACTCGAAATTAAAAATACAAATCTTGGTTATCTTGTTCTGGATAATATGTTTGCAGGAAATATTCCAACAGCGCTTATGGATAGTGTGAGTGCCATATCTGAGACAAAAGAATATGATCTTGCAAGATACCCGATAGAAGTATACAATGAGGTGATCAGTCTTCCATCTGATGTAAACAGAAAAGACAAGGCGATCATATTTGTTCATGGTAAGCAAAATATCCCTTATTTTGATTCGCATTACGATATCGTTCCACATATTGATGCAGTGTGGCGGAATGATGGTCGACTTGATGTATGGAATGGATTTTATGAGTATGTTAATAAACATCCGGAAGCGTTTTCTGAATATGATTTTTATGAATTTACCTATGATACGTCGGTTTATCCTGCAAGTCTATACGGGAAGGCACTTTCGGAATTAATTATCAGAAATAATATTCACAAAGATTACAGTGAGATACACATGATTGCTTCAAGTATGGGGGGGCTTGTCTCAAGATTCTGTTTGAATCACGAATTTAATATGACCCGAGTTGGAGATTATGTCGATCAGCTTATAACACTTGATACCCCTCATCTCGGAACATTGGCGCAAACGTTTATCCTGAGTGTTAATAAAGGACTGATGGAGGATGTAGAGGGGATTGAAACCGGTACGCCTCCGAATATAAATCTAACGATGGGGAATTTTCTGTATTCGTTTATAGATGGAACAGAATCGGCTAAAAGTGCAGAACTTATGCTATATTTTTCGAGGAAACACCCGGAAATGGTTGGTAAACTATTTACAGAGATGCTTAGATTTCTTGATCCCTTTCCCGGTGGCTTATGTATGCTCTATACACCTGAAAATTATTGTCGATCTTTAGGTGTGTATTTATATTCAGATGTTGAAAACAAAAAATATGAGGAAGTGTTTCTTTCAGAACCCGAAACGCTGCTTCTAAATAAAAATGATCTATATCTGGATAAACTTTATCTGGTATCAGCAGAGTTGACAGCTGAATCAACTGATATCACTTCGGGTCTGTCTGTAACTTATGAATTGATGAAAACAGCCGGAGATATGATATCGCATACAACGATGGAAAATTTCTCGCGTCACGGAAGAAATGATGGTGTTGTTAACCTATACAGTCAGCAGATGTGGGGAATAGATGAGGGTCAGGAAAGAAAACACTTTATGAATCTTGATCATCTGGCGGTTCCAAGGAGTAAAGAAGTTGTCGAATATTTAATGGAGAATCAAATATTAAAATAAACATGAGGTGAATGCATTAATGGAGAAGGCTATAAATCCAAAACAGAAAGCGGCAAAATGTGTAGAAGAACTACTGGTTTACGGTTTTAAGAAAAATCTGATCAGTAAACTTGATCAGATTTTTATCAGAAACAGATTGTTTGATCTTTTAAAGATTGATGAGCCCTATATCGTCGATTTTGATGAATCTTATTTGCCGGACTTACATCTCCTTTTGGAAGAATTGATTGACTATGCAGTTTTGGAAGGAATAATCGAAGATAGTATAACCAAAAAAGATCTCTTCGATGCGAAAATTATGGGATTATTGACACCAATGCCTTCAACAGTTGCTGAAAATTTCTATAATCTTGAAAAGAGAATAGATTCACAAGCAGCAACCGACTATTTTTATAAGATATGTGAAGATGTGAATTATATCAGAACGGACAGGATTTCGAAAAACAAACATTGGACAGCTTCTACCAACTATGGTGATATTGAAGTGACTATTAACCTTTCAAAACCTGAAAAGGATCCTCTGCTTCTGAAAAAAAATCTGAACACTGTTGCAACGGATTATCCGAAATGTGTGTTATGTATTCAAAATATGGGTTTCGAAGGGAATATGAAAAGACAGGCAAGAGAAAATCATCGTTTGATACCTGTTGAGCTTTGTGGCGAAAATTGGTATTTACAATATTCACCATATGTCTATTACAATGAACATTGTATCCTTATCTTTGAAGAACATAAACCGATGAATGTGTGCAGAAAAACGTTTGAAAGATTGTTTGAATTTCTGGATAGATTCCCGCATTATTTTATCGGATCCAACACGGATTTGCCGATCGTTGGGGGCTCAATTCTGGAACATGAGCATTATCAGGGTGGACGATATGAGATGCCAATGGTAAATGCAAAAATCCAGGATCGATATTTTCTTGAAGGGTATGATGGTGTTAAAATTGGGATTTTGAACTGGCCATTATCAAGTATTCGATTAAGTTCCAACAATAAAAGTGAAATTGTTTCAATCGCGGATAAAATATTGAAAGATTGGAGGAAATACGATGATTCCTCTGTCGGTATATTACATGAAAGTATGGAAAATGGCGTACTTGTTCCACATAATACGATAACTCCTATCTCAAGAATGAATAAAAACGGAGAATATGAACTTGATATTGTGTTAAGAAACAACAGAACTTCAGATGAATTTCCGAGAGGGATATTTCATCCGCACCCCGAACTTCATCATATAAAGAAGGAGAATATTGGGCTCATTGAAGTCATGGGGCTTGCCATACTTCCCGGCAGACTTGAAAAGGAGACACTCATGATTTCAGAATATCTCACCGGTAAAAAAAGTGTTCATACTCTTGATTCCTTAACGGAAGAAGATGAGCTATTTAAGCATAAAAAATGGATACTTGATCTGTTGGAAGGAAATCAAAATCTTTCGGAAGAGGGTGCATTGGCATTGATTCAAAATGACATTGGTAAAAAATTTGCAGCGGTTCTTGAAAATGCAGGAGTATACAAACAGGATAATCAAGGTAAAAGTGCATTTGATGCTTTTATGCGATCGTGTGATTTTATTAAAAGAAACTAAGTAGAATATCTATAGAACTTTGTGCTTGTGCTATAATACACAGAGGTGTTTTAGAGATAAACAGTTTTATATGTTTTGAACAAATGAAAGGGGATAGTGATATGGATAATCATTTAAAAGTAGCAAAAGAAAAAATGCAAAAAAGCGTAGATTCAATAGCGGAAGAATTGAAGCATATTAGAACGGGGAGACCAAGCCCGGCACTCCTTGAAGAGATTTCTGCCGATTATTACAACACACCAACTCCAATTCCACAGCTTGCGAGCGTCTCTGTTATGGAAAGATCACTTGTTGTCAAACCCTGGGATAAGACAGTGTTAAAAGCAATTGAAAAAGCAATTCTGGCTTCAAATCTCGGTTTAACACCGATAAATGATGGTTCCAGCATCAGATTGAATTTCCCGCCTCCAACAGGAGAACAGAGAAGAAATCTTGTGAAAATGGTTCATGAGATTGTAGAACAGGGGAAAGTTGCTGTTAGAAACGTCAGAAGAGAAGCGATGAAAGATATTAAGGAAGAACAGAAAAACGGAGATATTCCTGAAGATGATGCGCATAAGTTAGAAGAAAAAGTTCAGGAGTTGACCAACGATTTCGTCGACAGAATGGATGAAGTCTTCAAGGAAAAAGAAAGCGAAATAATGGAAGTCTAAAGGACTTGGGATGAAAAAGTCTTCTGAACTTGATGAAATAAAAAAATTACACTTGCCCCGTCATGTTGCTTTTATAATGGACGGAAATGGACGATGGGCAAAACAAAATGGTCTGGAACGTTCTGATGGTCACGCTGCCGGGGCTGAGGTCGCCGAAAAAGTCGTAAGATTATGTAATGATGTCGGTATAAAATACTGTACGTTGTACACTTTTTCAACTGAAAATTGGAAAAGACCAACGGAAGAAGTCGAATTTCTCTTCCAGACACTTGTTTATTATCTTGAAAGCAAGTCTCCGGAAATGATAGAGCGTGGAGTAAGAATTCGTTTTACCGGTCATATTGAATCACTACCGGAAAAAGCATTTAATACAGCGCAAAATATAGAAAAAAGTTCTGAGCATTGTGACAAACTTCATATGATATTGGCTTTAAATTACGGTGGAAGGCAGGAAATATGGGATGCCTTCCTTCGTATGTATGAACAGGTTAAAAACGGTGAAATTAAAGAAAGTGTCTTGCATGATGAAAATTCAGAATTTTTAAGATCATTCTTAAATTTGCCGGATGTGCCAGATCCTGATTTGCTTGTGAGAACTTCCGGAGAAAAGAGATTGAGCAATTTTCTACTATGGCAGCTCGCTTATTCGGAAATGATTTTTACGAATGTCCATTGGCCGGATTTTGATAAAGTTGAATTTTTCAAAGTGCTGTCTGAATATTCGAAAAGGAATAGACGATTTGGTGGATTGAAAATGCCTTGATAAAGTATTTTTTAGTGTATACAGTATACCGATCAAGGTTATATTGTCTTTTTATACTTTCTTGAGTTCTTTACATCAGGTTTTTAGAGTTTCTTAAATTTCGCGGAAATATATGGAGTTGATTTTTTTGGCACCGGATAAAAAGGAAATACAAAACAGATGGAAGTACGGCATAATATTCGGAACTGGTGCAGTTTTATTATTTTATAATTTCTGGACATTTATTCTGTTGGGTTTTCTTGCCAGTCTGATATCGGGAAATGAATATGTGAAGCTTTTTCTCGGTGAGAAAAAAAACACAACTGAAGTCATCATTCTTTCTTCTGTTATTCCGGCTTATGTAGTCCTTTCTGGGTTATTAATTGCATTCAATCGTTCAGATCTGATATTTATGATATACGGTATTTTAACCCCCATTGTTGCCGGACTTTGTGTGTTGATTTATAAAGATTCCCAAAAATCCAGTGATGTGTCCGTAAATTTGGTTTTTGGTGTTATCTATATTGCTTTGTCACTAACTTGTATATTGTATATTTATCAAAATTATGGTTGGGTATATGCCTTATACGCCGTCACTTCCCCATGGCTGTTTGATTCATTTGCCTTTTTTATCGGTATACGTTATGGAAAACATAAACTGATGCCCAGTATCAGTCCTAAGAAAACTATTGAAGGACTTGTTGGTGGGATGATCGGAACGTTTTTTGGTCTCATCCTTATAACGATATTGGTGAAGTTAATTCTGCCTTATTTAACGTTTTTTGGAAATGGGATGGGTGTAGAATTGAATTTATTTGAAGTGATAGTGATGACATTATTTATCACATGGGGAGCTACATTTGGAGATTTGTTCGAATCTTCTATCAAGAGAAGTCATCATTTAAAAGATGCGGGAGATTTCTTACCGGGACATGGCGGTTTACTTGACAGAGTTGACTCACTTGTGTTTGTCGGTCCGCTGACGCTTTTTTTGATGATGGTTTTCAGATGATATTATTTTGGAGGGAACGCTATTGAGATATATGACTGCAGCAGAAATAAGAGAATCCTTTTTAAGTTTTTATGAGAAAAAAACGCATAAGAGATTAGCCAGTTCGTCTTTAATACCAAATGATCCGCAACTTCTTTTCACGATTGCTGGGATGGTTCAGTTCAAACCAATTTTCTGGGGAAAAGTCAAACCTGTTTATCCGAGAGCGACAACTTGTCAGAAATGTGTCAGAACAAATGATATAGATTCAGTTGGGAGAACAAAAAGACATCATACTTTCTTTGAGATGCTCGGGAATTTTTCATTTGGTGATTATTTTAAAGAGGAAGCCATAAGATGGGCTTGGGAATTTTCCACGAAAGTAATGGAAATGCCCGAAGAAAAGATTTGGGTATCCGTTTATAAAGATGATGATGAAGCATATAGAATATGGACAGAACAAATCCGTTTTCCAGCTGAAAAAATTGTAAAACTTGGTAAAGAAGATAATTTCTGGGGTCCTGCCGGTCCAACCGGTCCATGTGGACCCTGTTCAGAAATTTTCTTTGATATGGGACCAAATGATAATTGTCCGGATCCTGAAAATTGCTCGCCTGCATGTGATTGCGGCAGATTTCTTGAATTTTATAATCTCGTGTTCACAGAATTAAATGCCAACGAGGATGGAACTTTTTCACCTTTATCAAGAAAAAATATAGATACAGGGCTGGGGCTTGAAAGAATTTCCTCTATTATTCAGCAGGTTCCTTCCAATTTTGAGACAGATCTCTTTCAACCTATCATAAAGAAAGCAGAAGAATTAACGGGAATTGACTATAATAAAGGAAAGAGGGAAATAACTGCGTTAAGAGTTATCTCGGATCATGTCCGTTCAGCTGTCTTTATGATTTCGGATGGTGTTTTACCATCAAATGATGGGAGAGGGTATGTTTTAAAGAGATTGATCAGAAGGGCCTTGACATTCGGTTGGCTTCATGGTGTAAAAAAACCGTTCCTGTCTGAATTGGTTGAAGTGGTTGTTGCAAAGATGGGGTCTCATTATCTTGAATTAAAGGAAAAGCAGGATATCATTACACAGATCATTCTTGAAGAAGAGAAAAAATTTGTCAGAACGATGGAACAGGGACTTGCGTTACTCGATGAACTCTTCAAGACAACTGAAAAAATATCGGCTGACGATGCTTTCAAGCTCTATGATACATATGGATTCCCTGTTGAAGTAACCAGTGAAATTGCAGCGCAACAGGGAAAAGATGTTGATATAAACGGTTATAAAATATTGATGGAAAATCAGAAAGAGATGGCAAGAACCGCAAGAGGCAATCTTGAGTATGCAAAGGTATCAAAGGTGTATGAAAAACTCAATCCGGATACCATTTCTGAAATCGAATTTGTCGGTTATGAAAAACTTACTGAAGAGTCAAAAATTCTTTTTCTCTTAAGAGATGATGAATTGATAGATGAGGTGGGAGAAAATGAAACGGTTGATATTGTTGTTAAACATACTCCGTTTTACGATGAAAAAGGAGGACAGGTGTCCGATACCGGTAAGTTATTTAATCAGAATTTTACCGGAGAAGTTATGGAGGTCTTCAATCCTTATAATAAGGTAATCGTTCATCGGGTCAAAATAATAGAAGGAACAGTGAAAAAAGGGGATGCTGTTTCTCTGGAAGTTAATAATATAACGAGACTTTCGACTGCAAGAAATCACAGTGCGACACATTTACTGCACTCGGCTTTGAAAGCGGTCCTTGGAAATCACGTCAAACAGGCTGGCTCTCTTGTTTCACCAAACAGACTCAGGTTTGATTTTTCACATTTTAAACCGATGAGCGAATGTGAAATAAGGAAAGTTGAAACCATCGTAAATGAACAAATCATGAATGCTTTGGATGTGATTACGGATGAAATGGATTTGGATGAGGCCAAAAAATCAGGTGTTACCGCTTTATTTGATGAAAAGTATTCACAAAAAGTAAGGGTTGTTCGAATGGGAGATTTCAGTGCTGAATTGTGTGGTGGAACCCATATAAAGAATACCGGTCAGATTGGTCCTTTCAGGATTAAAAGCGAGTCTGGGATTTCGTCAGGTGTCAGAAGAATTGAAGGTGCAACCGGATGGAATAGTTTTAAAATGATAGAAGAGCAAAGGGATTTGCTTAAAGAAGTTTCATCAACTTTGAATACCGAAGAACATCTATTGACGGAAACTGTAGGTAAACTTCAGATTCAATTGAAGGAAACAAACAAAAAGATTAACGAGCTGGAAGAAAAATTGAGTCAACAGAATTTAAATCGTGCTCAAAGTGAAATTCAAGAAGTAGATGGCATCAAATACCTTGCAATCGTTCAGGAAAACATCAATCCACAGGTTATGCGATCTGTCGCAGATAATGCGATTGAAAAAGTTTCTGGTGGACTTGTTTGTCTTTTTAACAAGACCGATAGTAATGTATCTTTTATCGTAAAAGTCTCAAAGGAGATTGCCGGTAAAACAGTTCATGCCGGTAAGATGGCAAAAGCACTCGCTTCAATTCTTGGCGGCGGCGGTGGTGGACGACCTGATTTCGCACAGGCCGGTGGGAAAAACATCGGAAAGTTGGATGAAGCTGTAAAAGCTATACCGGAAATTATAAGGAATGCGAAATAGAATAACGATCATTACAGGGAAAAGGGGTGTGGGTAAAACCACATCCCTTCGTTCAATTATATCTGATTTATCCGACTTGGGATTTAAGATAAAAGGCTTCAATACTTTTTTTAAAAGGGAGTGTCTGGTACTTGAATGGCTTAATATTAATCAAGAGTCTGTAATTATGGCAAAGAAAAATTCTCCCTTTTCAATGATTCCTAATTTGGATTCGTTGAAACATATTGGTCAAGTTTTAGAAGCAGAAGAATTTTATCATTCAGTATTTTGTGCAGATGAGATAGGATTTCTCGAATCTCTTTCAAAGGAAATGCAGGAAGGAATCATTCACTCAATTTCTTCTTCCATGGCTGCCGTGATAACTTTAAGAAAAGGTTGGTATCCTTTTTTGAAAAAGATTAAGGAGATGAAAGCTGTAAAGTTATATGATTTAGATGATTATTCAGTTAAAGAGAGAGAAAATATAAAAAAAGAGATACTTGAAAAGTTACGGGGGTAAAAAATGAAAAAAAAAGTAGTGATCGTTACAACTGGTGGTACAATTGCAATGAGAAAAGAGACAGAAGGGGTTATCCCATCATCTGTAGGGAATTCTAAAATTGCTGAGCTCAGTGGACTTGAAAGATTTGCCGAGATCGAAACAATCAATTATTGTAATATCCCAAGTCCCCATATGACACCGGAAAAAATGTTTGAACTTTCTCTATTGGTACAGGAACTTGTGGATAGAAAGGATATTACAGGTGTTGTTATCACACATGGGACCGATACTCTTGAAGAAACAGCCTACATGCTTGATTTAACCGTTAATACGAAAAAACCGATTGTCGTAACGGCTGCAATGAGAAATATTAACGAACTGGGAACTGATGGGCCGAGAAATGTGTTTTCTTCAGTTGAAGTTGCCGCTTCTGAATTTTCAAGAGGGTGTGGTACGGTAGTCTGTCTGAATGATGAAATTCATGCTGCAAGAGAAGTAACCAAAACATATACGAGTAATGTTGCGACTTTTGACTCTCCCGGATTTGGACCGCTTGGGATTGTAGATGATGATGGTGTCTTCTTTTTCAGGAAATCATTAAGAAGAACCTACATAAAGACTGTAAAGGTTGAATCGAAGACTTGTTTATTGAAAACATATCCGGGAGATACCGGAGAATTCCTTGAATACGCTGTTAACAACGGAACAAAGGGAATTGTTCTTGAAGGGTTCGGGAGGGGGAATGTGCCGCCGACTTTGACAGAGCCCATAGAAAAATGTATAAAAGCAGGAGTTCCGGTCGTTCTGGTATCAAGATGCTATAAAGGAAGAGTTCTTGATATCTATGGTTATAAAGGTGGAGGAGCTGCATTGAAGAGGCTTGGTGTTATCCTGGGGCATGAGCAGAGTAGTCAGAAAGCAAGGATAAAATTGATGGTATTATTGGGAAGCGGTCTGGAAATTGAAGAGATCAGGGATAGTTTTGAGATATCTACTTATGTACCGGAGAGAAGAGCATTCTGAAAAATTAATCTAAAGTTACGGAGGCGAATGATGAAAAAAATTATTATGTTTTTTATTTCCTTTATACTGTTGACTGTTGTGAGTTTCTCATATACTTTGGAAGATGTCATGTATGGTGTTGAAAAAACAACTTCAGCTGAATATTCACTTCCGTATTTTCAATGGATGAATAAAGCACAAGGGGAAATAAATGCCGGATACGATCCTTTTGAAAAAAAAGGGGTATTTGGTGTGCAGGCAGGCGTACAAATGTTTGAAAATGTTGATATGAATACCAGTCTATCGATTTCTACCGATTTTGCATCGAATACAGATTATCAGTTTTCAGCAGGTGTGACGTATAATTTCTTATCAACCGGGGAATCGGAAAGACGCTATAAAGAAGCACAGAAAGAAACTATAAAAAGAAAAATGCAAGTGATCGAATTGTTTTTTGATTATCTTAAAAAGAAGGTGCTTTTAAGAGATGACGATGGAACTGATATCGTCTTGACGACAGACAACAAGATGATTCAAGTGGATATGGCCTATCTAACTATTAAAATCGAAGCGATTTCTTCATTGGAATCCGGGGAGCCTCAAATTAATGGCCTATCAGGATACCTTCCTGAAAAAATAGATGATGATGTTGTTCAAATTGCAGTGAGGAGGTATTTAACACTCTTCAATTCTGAAGAAGAAAATGATGCTGCACTATATGCAATCTTCAGAACTGATTATAATAGTTTTACACAAGGTATTTCAGGTGGTATCGGAGGATCAATGGATTTTGAAAAACCTGTTTCTCATTCGGTTCAGGAAAAGCTTGATGAGATTGAGATCAGGAAATATAAATTGATGCATGATGTTATCGTAGATCAGCTCCCTGTGTTAAAAAATAAGTATTCAGAACTTGAGAAGACTTTGAACAGTGCCACGACTTCTGTGATTAATGGAACTTTGACTACGGAGCAAGTAAGAGGAATCAGGGAACAGTATTTAAGAATCGAAGATAGAATTTTAGAATTAACGATAGAAGCTGTAAAACTTGAGGCAATTTTCAAAGTATTAGTGGGGGATATGTAGAAAAGGATGTTAGAATTATTAGTTGGTGATGATAGTTTTTCAAAATACAGATATTGTCTAAAAATATCCGAAAAGGAAAAAAAGAAGTTTAAGACTTTTGATGTAAAATCTTGGAAATCTTTCGAAGAGTTTCTTCCGGAATTATACCGAAAGACTTTGTTTTCAACGGAGTATTGTGTCTATTGTGATTTTTCAGGTACCTTATCGAAAAAGAAAATTGATTATATCAAGGAAAGTGCAAAGTTATTAGAAGCATCAGAGGATAATTTTCTTTTTTTAAGTGTAAGTAAAAGTATTAAAGGCTTGAAGAAGAATAAAAAGAATTTTGTTCTACCGAAACCCTGGAAAGAAAGAGAGTGGAAATTGCTTGTCAGCCAACTTGCATTCGATAAGCATTTGAAATTGTCACCCCTGCAGACTGAACGCTTGATCTATGAGACGAACAATGATTTATGGAAGATCAATAACGAACTTGAAAAATTCAGTATGATTGTCAGTGATGAAAAGATTGAAGAAGGGGTATTCAATGAGATGTTTTATTCCTATTCGAAGGAATCATTACAAAAATTTACGTATGAATTTGTCGATAGAAAATCTATATTGGCGTTGAAAAACCTTGAAGCAATTTTTAAGGAGTATAATCAAATGCAAATTCTTTACAGATTGAGTAGTATATATATGTTGATTTATAAAATTCGCATGATCTGTATTTCAATGAATATCAATATGTTTAATTTTAACAGTGTAAAAGAAATAGCATCACAGGTAAAGAGTAATATTCCAACAGTTTCTGATATCGTCGGTTTTTCATTTGATCGAAATGAACAAAAACGAAAAATCTGTTTTCAATATTCTGATGAGGAAATTGAATCAGTTTTAAAAGAACTCCTTAAGCTAGAATTAGAATTTAAAGCCGGTAAAGTTGAGTTTAAATCAAAAATAATAGATTTATATTACAAGGTGCATTTTGAAAAAAAGATTGTATGAAAAAAACAATATCAAGAAAGAAATATTTATATTAATCATTAGTCTGGGAGCAATATATACCGCTTTTTCCTTTGATGTTTTTTTTTGTGACATATTTTGTCTTACACCCGGTTTGACTATTTCCCTGATCTATTTGTTTAGTCAAAAAATATATTTGTCCTATATTTTATCCACTGTTTATTCAATCCAATGGTATTTGGGTTTTAATGAAAATAAACATCTTTCTGTCTTTATTTTTATTTTTCTTATTCTGATAAGTGTTATTGCTAAAAAAAAGAATTCCGTCATAAAAAATCTTTTTTTTGTTTTTTATGTTATGGAATTCCTTTTTTGTGCGATGCTGTTTAATCATTTGAATCTTATTTCAACTCAGTTGATTCAACTCTTTCTTTTTCTGATTGTATTTCTTCATATAAGAAAAAAATCTTTCTTTTGATTTTACCAGAAATAATACGAGATCAATTCCCCTTCGGGATCTTCAAGGGTTACACCATCACCACCATCATTATGAATATAAGATTTACTCCAAATATTTTCAGATGCTTCTTTTCCGGAGTGTATTCTGATCGTTTCGTTTGCTGATAATGAGATATCTTCAAATTTGTATGTCTGTTGCCCTTCATTACTCTTGAGTGTAAAATCCTCAAGTGAGATGGTATCATTTGAAAAATTCTTGATTTCAACAAATTCATCACTCCCAAGGAATTGAACATAGACAATTCTTAAATCGCCCATGGATTGGTTCAAGATTAAACCAACTTGAGAATTATCGGTATCTTCTTTGGTTTCAGGTATATCTTTTTCTAGAAGAGCGATTTCTTCAGGTGTTTTATTTTTATTCCATAATCCGTATTTTTTCTTTCTTGCAGTTCTTTCAGCTTCTGTAAATAAAGCCATATAATCCGTATTGAAATGAAAAACGGTATAAGCGTGTGCATAACCATTTGCTATCAAATTAAGATTATGCATGATCCATTGCCCATCCCTTTTATACCAGATATAGGCCAATAATCTATTGTACTTGTCTCTTGGATCCCAATCATAAGTAAGATAGACGGTTGATCCTAAAGGGCACATTTTTTTTGTAAAATTGCTTGCTTCTTTTCCGTAATACTCAACCGGTTTTGAGGGATGTACGGTTTCAGGTGTATCAACCCCCAACATTCTGATGGTTTCTTCCCTCCCGTTTACCATTACTTTGATCGTATCACCATCTACATTCTTTATAACCTTTGCCATATCGGGTTGATCCGGTTCAATGGTATAAGGCCAGATGTAAATAACATCATTATATTCATGTAAAGCGATAAACGCAATAACTGGGATTAAAAAGAAAAGTAGTTTTTTCAAGCTGATCACTCCTTAATATATGTATCAAGAGATAATACCATAAAAAAAATTGAACAGATTGGTTTGTGAACAAAAAAAAGAAAGAAATAATAAGAAAGAACTGGGATTTATATGGAGAAGAAAAACAGATTGGAGATGTAGGAGATAAAGAAACATAGAAATAATAATTATGTATATATATAGATAATAATAAGATAACTAAATAATATACACTTAATATAAGTATTAAAATCATTATATAGTAAAATATCCTATTATATATTAGGAAATATAATATAATAGGGACGTTTATTAATATAATAAAAGTACTAACACATAGATACTATAATATATAGAATAATAGGAATGTAATATTTTTTAGAAGGAATATTTAACTGTTCAAATACGATATGAAAACTTAAGAGTTGAGATCATAATCTGGAAGTGTTTTATAACCTTATTTGTTCTGCATGGATTAGGAATTTACGACTGTTTGAATTCTATCGTTTTAGTATTTTGATGACTATTTATTAGGGATTATCTTGAGACGCTTACGTTTGATGATGTGGTTTTATTCTTTCCTAGTGATGTTAAAAATGAGAAAAAACCACTCCGGGAAAATATATTTCGCGGAATGGTTCTTTTTATTCTCGCAATATTATTTAGTTTGAAATTGCCCCAATTTAAATTTTATCTCAATAATAAGGAATTACTGCTGCATTTTTCATTGTTCTTTCTCCATCATATGATCCGATGATTCCTCTGATCATATATAATTCTTTTCTGCTTGTATTAACTTGCCAGAAAAATCCCTGCCATGAGTTTTTCTTGAGATGATATAGGTATGGTTTTTTTTGAATAGCCGTCCAGTTTGAGCCATATGACAACACATTGCCTTCTGCTGCAATCTGCAGTGTTCCGCTATTCGGAACATAAACCAGATATGCGTTTGAGAAAAGTAGTTTGAAATTAGATCCGGAACTTGTTACTGTGATTGGTAATTTGTTTTGATCACCACCGAGTGTTCCAAACTGATTATTCCTGACTCTATATACTTCCTTTCTGGATGTATTTAATTGCCAGTAAAAACCTTGCCAGCTTCTGAGCCTCAGATGAAACAGATACGGTTTTAATTGTTTGATTTCCCAATCTTCCCCATACGATAAAACATTGTTTTCTGCTATGATCTGCATTGATAAAGAGCCTGGCATAAATATTAAATAGGCGTCATCAAAATTCAAAGTGAACCTTGATGGTTGTGCTGTATTTGAAAATACAGTACCTGTCATAAACAAAATAAACATTCCTACGATAAAGATCTTCACACTCATTTTCAAAATAAAACTTTTTTTCATTATTACCACCTCCGAATAATGATACCGTCTGATATTTACTATGTCGCATGACCTAAATCTGAATTAAATGATGAAATAGTAGACTCTCAATTTTAAATAAGATAGCATTTCTTATTTATAAGAATTTATATTTATATAGATTATATATATGTATAAAATTTGATATAATAAATACTATAAATAAGTATTATTTATATAGAGTAAATTAATAAATTAAAATATATAATAATCCATCAAGTATCTATTATAATACACATATAATATCTATAATAAACAAATATAGAATTATATTATTACAGTATAAAGAATTGTGATTGTCCTTTTATTTCCTCTGTTGAATATATAGACGGTTAAAACATTGATATCATTTATTTGGATATGACGCCGAAATATTGAAGTAAGTAGTTTGATAATTCAAACATATTAATTGAGAAAAAATAAAAATAGTATATTGATTAAATGAAAACTTCCGGTTAGTTGATGGAAGGCATTTATTTGTAGAGAATTTGTTGTTTCAAATGAGAAAATGCCAATTGGGTGAAATGATAGAAAGTAAATGTTTTTCTGATTATTCGTCCGTAAAGAAAAAGCTGATTCTCCTGAAGAAAATCAGCTTTTATTTTGAAGAAATGTTATTTTTTGCGGGACAAAACCAATGAATAATTACACATCAAGGGTAAAAATAATGCCTTAAAAGCGAATTTATGCGCAACAAAATTAATTATTTTGTTGCGTCGGTATTTTCGACCAATATTTTCCCCCACAAATCCTCTGAAGACTGGGCGTTCACCAGTTCGTTTTCAAAAAGCGTATTGATGAAATCGCCTGCGATTAATTTTTTTTGGTCATCTTTTGCAAATTTTTTATAAATTGATGCGAGTGGGGCAACATCAATTTTCTGGATCGTGATGGTTTCTACTTCGTTTGTTTGGTTTTGATTGATTTGTTTTTTTAAGGTGCTTTGGAGTTCCTCTTCGTTGGCGATATTTTTCAGGTCAGCTTCATCAAAATCAATGACATCGATGAGTGATCTGATAAAAGTAGCTTTTGTGATTCTTTTGTTTTTTTCGTTTTTTTCCCTGCTTGCCATGACAATGGCAACTGCTTTTGATAATTTTTCGACTTGCTCAATTCTTACCGGAACATTTAATTGAATAGTTTTACCTTCCATTTTTCTCTCCTTTGATTTAGTTAGTAGATTATATCATACAAAATCATAAAGATGTAATCCTATATAATGTATAAATATAAAAAATAATAATAATAAATATTGTATAAAAGAAAAATATGTAATAGAATAAATTAAAATCTTATAATTTAAAGGATAAAAATAAAGAAAAATATATAATATATAGAAAAAATATATTATAGAAATAGAATAATATAGGTAAGAAAATGAGAGATAATAAGTTCTTTTGAGATATATGGTTTTGAGAATAGAATAAAATCGTATATAATAGGGTGAAAACGGTACAGACAAGAATATTTTCAAAAAAAATATAGTATGGAAGTTATGTTTTTACAAAGAAATAGATTAGAAAAGGGGGAAACACAAATTGACAAGTGAAAAGTTTGAACAGAGAAAAGCGATGCTTGAAAAGATGTCTGATGAAGAATTAAATCAGCTTTTCTGGCAAAGAGCAGAAGAGATCGTTGATCCGCTTATCGATCTCGCAAGAAAGAATACCTCGCCGTCCATCGAGCGCTCCGTTCTTTTAAGAATGGGATTCAATTCCATGGAAGCTAAGGTTATAGTGGATGGGATCTTCGAAAGAGATTTACTCGGTAAGGGTGCCGGTGGTATCCTGGTGAATATGGCGAAGAAAACCGGTAAGGATTATATGACGTATGGGAAAGAACTCGTTAACGGAAAGAATTGGGATGAAATCGAAAAGGAATACAAGGGGGTGTAATTGATGGCGCTTGATAAAAATACTAAGATCAATGTAGATGACATATTAAAAGATCTCGAAAACTATCACCCCAAACGACGAGGCTGGACTTGGAGAAAATCTTTAAAACCCGGCACAAAGATCGGTGAATATGCCTATGATAATATGTCTGAGAATCTCAAAGAAAGTGTGCCGCTGCCACCTGCTAAATTTTTCAATAATATAGATCCACAACCACAGGAAGTCATCACTTCTGAAATTGCGTCCGGAAGATTTGAAGATGATATCAGAAGAATGAGGATGGCTGCATGGCATGGCGCTGATCATATTATGGTAATCAGAACACTTGGACAATCACATTTCGATGGACTCATCGAAGGATCACCTGAAGGAATCGGTGGAATTCCAATCACAAGAAAGCAGCTTAGAGCTTCAAGGAAAGCGCTTGATTTAATAGAAGAAGAAGTTGGCAGACCAATAAACTTTCATTCATACGTATCAGGAATCGCCGGTCCTGAAGTAGCTGTTCTGTTTGCTGAAGAAGGGGTGAATGGAGCTCATCAGGATCCTCAATACAATGTTCTTTACAGGGGTGTTAATCCGATCAGATCATTTGTTGATGCGGCTGAAGCAAAGCACGTCATGGCATTTGCGGAAATTCTTCAAATTGACGGAGCCCATAACGCTAACGCTTCCTCAAAAGTTGCATGGAAAGTTATGCCGGAATTACTTGTTCAACATGGAATTAATTCAATCTTCTCGGTAAAAGCCGGGATGAAAAAAGATCTCATTTCGTTGTCAACCGTTCCGCCAATGACAGCGCCTTCACCTGAATTCAGATTAAACTTTGTCTATGCGCTTGCACTAAGAGACATTTTTAAAGAATATAAATTCAGAGCGCAGATGAACACAAGATATATCGAATCTGACCTGTTTGATGCGACAAGGATTCATGTTTTGGATACGGTACTCAGCAGATTGACCAAGGCTGATATTCAATCAACCATCACACCGGATGAAGGAAGGAACGTACCGTGGCACATTAATTCCATCAGAGGTGTAGAAACGGCAAAGCATACATTGGTTGCCACGGATAGTATGCAGGAATTTGTCGGACCAAAAATGGAAAATCTCAGAGAACCGATCAGGGATCTTAAAATCAGATCCATTCTATACATGGAAGATATTCTCGATAATGGCGGATATTTCGAAGCTGTAGAAAAAGGCTTCTTTGTTGATTCAGGTCATTTCCCGGAAAGAGTCGGGGATGGGATTGCAAGAAAGAAAGATGGCGAACTGGGTGCGAATACGGTTATCGAAAGAGATGAAGATTATTTTTCACCGGTTGATATGTTCGGGTACAACAATGTACCTGCGGAATATGAAACCCCAAGTGATGCGATTGATGGTTCAACATTCGAAAGACCTGAGAAGATACAGTATATTAATGAATTGGATGAAACGGACAATTGTCATGTCAGGATGGAAACAAATAGAGAGAATGATGAAAAAGGCTTAATCAAACCGGAAGTTGAGTGGAAGAACGACGGGATTATTCAATTGGATATGACAATTCCTGAAAATCCGGATGTTGCTGAAGCGGCTGCTATTGAAATTGCAACAAGGCTTGGTTTGGAAGAACCTACGATTATTTCAAAAACCGTCCTTCATCCAGCTGAAGGTTCATACGTTGAATTGAAAGCAAAAGTCCCTTTCTTTGTAGATAAAAACACATTGAAGATTCCTGAAAAGCCGGATATTCTCTCCGCTGAAGAGGTAACGGCATATACACATGAAAATCCAATCCATGTTGTTGCCGGTACAGTTGGAAATGATGAGCATTCAGTTGGAATGAGAGAGATTCTTGATATCAAACATGGTGGCATTGAAAAGTTTGGCGTCTCTTATACGTATCTTGGAACCAGTGTGCCGGTTGAGAAATTGATAGATGCCGCAATTGAAACAGGTGCGGACGCGATACTCTGCAGTATGATTATCACGCATGGGGATGTTCACTTGAAAGGCATGAAACAATTGGATCAGCTGTGTAAGGAAAAAGGCATTCGTGAAAAACTCGTTCTTATTTCCGGTGGTACACAGATCACGAATGAAATAGCAGTTGAGGCCGGTATGGACGGTGGATTTGGAAGGGGAACACATGGAATAGATGTTGCCAGTTTCCTTGTAAAGAAACTAAAAGAAATCAGGGAGTGAAAAGGATGAAAAATGAAATTGTACGGATTGAATTTCCCGAAGATTGCAATGTAATTATTGGACAATCTCATTTTATTAAAACAGTCGAAGACATCTATGAGACAATCGTCACGAGCGTACCCGGTATGAAATTCGGGGTTGCCTTTAATGAAGCTTCAGGGAAATGTTATGTTCGCAGGGAAGGCAATGATGAAACACTTGTGGAGATAGCCGTTAAAAATGCAATGAATATTGGTGCCGGTCATATCTTTGTACTTATCATCAAAAATGGCTATCCGATAAATATTCTGAATGCATTAAAGAATATTCAGGAAGTTTGCCGGATTTTTGCGGCAACGGCCAATCCATTGCAGGTCATTACCGTTGAAACGGATCAGGGTAAAGGGGTAATTGGCGTAGTAGATGGCTTTTCTCCAAAAGGTATTGAAACAAAAGGTGATATTGTTAAACGCAAAGAGTTTTTAAGAGAAATAACCGGTTATAAAAGATAAAAAAAGCCCTCCTAACGGAGGGCTTTTTTTATCTTTTTGGGATCCCAACGGGAGACAGGTATATTGAAAACTCATCCTCGCCGTCAAGGTTGAATATGGCATCAAGCTTTTTCTGAAAATAAGCTGCGATAGCGCATGTTCCCAAGCCTTCGGCCTCACAGGCAAGATAGAGATTCTGACACACGTGACCGGCATCGAGCAGAACGGTTTTATGAGAACCGATATGATAACGCCATTCTCCTCTATATGGGATGATTGCCCAGACAAATGTGACAGCGCAGTCTCCTGCCATCTTTTGTCCCATGGCAGCCTCCGCCATTTCATTTGTGTAATCCCCTTCCATAAGGAGTACTAGTTTGTGCTGTAAAGCGACATATCTGTACAACCCCCGCTTTAAACCCTCAACCCTTTTTATCCAAAGATAGGTTTCGAATGGATGTCTTGCTCCGGCTGATGGAACGGTTCTTTTTGTCGCATAGTTTTTGCCGAAAATGCTCTTTACACCTTGAGTTGCCCAAAGCAGGTATGATAGTTGTTCGAGTGAAATTGCTTCAGCGGCAAACAATCTTCTGCTTTCACGGCTATCAATAATTGAAGCAAAATCATTTGTCTTAAGTTTGATTGTTTTTGGTTCGGGGAGATCAATGAGCGTTTCTTCACCAGTTAAGACTTTTTCGAGTGGTGGCTGTTCAAGTCCTTTGTCCTGATCAGATTTTATATTCTCTGTCAGTAATTCGAATCTGTTGGATTTAATAAATGATCTTCCTTCTTTTATCATCTTTTCCATTTGACCCCTCCTGTATAGAAATTAAATTGTTAGATTTTATAAATATCTTTGAATTTCTTTTCGATATAGCCGATGAAATACTTTGGATCCAGTTCTTCTCCCGTGATCCTCCTGATTAATTCATTTGGCTTGTATATACTCCCCATTTGATGAACGTTCGTCTTTAACCATTCTCGAATCTTAAGCCATTCTCCCGTTTCAATCAATTCAGGTATGCTGAATTCATTTTCCATCGTTTTGTACATCTGTGCAGCATAAAGTTTTCCCAGCATATAAGATGGGAAATAACCAAATATACCTTCAGACCAATGAACATCTTGAAGAACTCCCTGAGCATCATTATCAGGAGTGACGCCCAGGTATTCATTCATCTTCTGGTTCCAGATCTCAGGTAATTCGCTGACGGTGATCTGTCCATTGATGAGGGCATTTTCCAATTCGAATCTAAGAAGAATATGAAGACTGTAAGTGACTTCATCGGACTCAATCCTTATAAATCCGGGTTTGCAAATATTAGCTGCTCTATAAATTTCAAAGATATCTTCGTTGAAAGCTCCCGGGAATATTTTATCGAGATCAGGCTTTATATTTTTCCAGAAAGATAAACTTTTTCCGATCATATTTTCCCAGAAAAGCGATTGAGATTCATGAATCCCAAGAGAAGTACCCTCTGCAAGAGGGGTCCAACTGAAGGCTTTTGGCAAGCCTTGTTCGTAAAGGGCATGACCGGTTTCATGGATGGTCCCGAAAAGCCCCTCAACTATATTATCTTCAAAGAATCTTGTGGTGATCCTCACATCATCCGGGGATATCTTGTTAGTAAATGGGTGAACTGATACTTCGAGAAGCCCTCTGTGATAATCGTACCCCATTCTTTTTGAGATTAGTTTTGACAATTCGATTTGTTTTGAGATGTCAAAATTTTTTCTGAAGATTATATCATCAGGGGTTGAACCATTATTTAATACTTTGATTAATTCAGTGAGTTTTGGCTGCAAAACCCCTTTGATCTGTTTTAACTTTTGACTTGTCATACCGGATTCAAATTGTTCGATCAAAGTGTCGTATAGGTTTTCCGTTTCCGGGTACAGCTTTTCTCTGTAAATCCCGGCCGTTTCGATTGAGATATCAACAAGTTCTTTTAAAGCATCTTTAAAAATGGAAAAATCTGATTTTTCTCGGGCTTCTTCCCATACATGATGCCCAAGAGAGGTCGCTTTTACTCTCCTTGCAAAAAGTTCTTTTGGGATTACTTTGTACTTATCCAATTCCTCTTTTGTTACCTTTATCATTGCATTTTCTTCAAAAGAAAGCTGCTCAGAGATCTCTCTTTGTAAAAAAAAATCAAGATAATCCGCTGTTTTATCTGATGTGAACTGTTCAAAAGCATACATCTGAACGGCAGAATTAACCTCGGCTCGGTTATTTGCGGCACCTTTGGGCATCTTTACCTGTTGATCCCAATTTAAAAGGTTTGCAACTGATTCGAATAGGAAAATCCCTTTTAAATATTCTTTAAAATCCACAAATTTTTCATTTACCGTCATGTTTTCCCCCTAATTTTGTATAATTATCTGTATTGCAAATAATAATCAATTTGTTCATTTAACGAACAATAGATTATAACATATACTGGAGGCGTTCAATGTTGATCTTACAAAAAGTTATTGGCTCATTCGTAGAATTACCTGGACTTTGTTTCATTTTACTGTTTATACTTGCGTGGATTCTGATTAAAAAAGGGGAGAAAAGATTAGGGTGGATTGTTATCGCTCTTACTGGGGTGATATGGTTTATATCAACCGATATAGGGTTACGGATTATGGTGAAACCGTATGAAGATTCATATTCCGAAGTCGTATGGTCTGAACAGAAATCAGGAGATGCGATCATCGTAGTTTTCAGTGGTGGTATCGTCAGAAATGTTCCTTTTGGTGAAGACTTTTATGATCAAATCGGGAAGCATTCGATGATGAGGTTGTACAGGGCATTTGAGGTTTACCGTGAAACCGACTCAAAGATTATCTTAACAGGTGGAAATGTCTATGATAAGGAAGGGGCAACGATTGCAGAAGTAATGAGAAAAGTTCTTTTGTCCTGGAATGTTCCGGAGAGAGATATACTTATAGAGAATCAGGCGAAGACGACTTATGAAAATGCGGAATACGTGTGTGACATGATTCCTGATGATGTGAACACTGTTTTACTTGTGACTTCTGCCATTCATATGCCTCGTTCCATGATGGCATTTGAAAATGTGTCAATGAAAACAGACAGATATTTCAACTTGATTCCTTGTCCGGGAGATTATCAGATTGAAACAAGCGAAGTGGGTATAAATAACTTTTTACCAAACAGAGGGGCTTTAAGCACATTCATGTCTGCCTTTCATGAATGGGTCGGTAATGTGTTCTATCTCTTGAAATAGTTATAATTTTGTGGTAGTATATATATGTAAAATGCATATATATGGGAGGTGGAATAAAATGCCGGGATTTGACGGAAGAGGTCCGAATGGTGAAGGCGCAATGACTGGAAGAGGTAGAGGCAGATGTTCACAGAGTATCAAAGAAGATGTGAATATCCAAAGAGAAAATGGAGTACCTGGAGACTCAGATCTTCCGATATATGGAAGAAGAGAATTCAGAGGTCAAGGCAGAGGCTTTTCTCAGAGATGTTGTGGAAGAAGAACGAGAAGAGGGCATAGAAGATAAAAAAGAGTGATACAATTCTTATCTTAAAGGCGCGTGGTTTTCAATACACGCGTCTTTTATTATTTTTGGAAATTTAATATTTGCCAATTCAAAGAACATGTGCTATGATATGTATTGTTAGTATTCCGAATTATAATGGAGGGGTTATGCGAGTTAAATTACTGTATCTTTATACAATCATAGCGGTAACGATGCAATCAATTCTGAGAACAGACTTGAATCTTTTTTTAAGGGAAGTTGGTTTTACCAATGCGGATGTTGGAAATATTATGTCTGCCTCTTTATGGGGAGCAGCATGTCTTGGTCTTCTGGTCAGTATATTTGCGGATATACTCGGCAGAAAGAGAATGTTGATTCTTTCAATAATCGTTTTCCCGCTATCACATCTCGGAATAATTTTCTCGACTGATATGATGACAACACTTATCTTCTCCTTTATTAAAGGAGGATTTAGCGTCGTTAGCTTCACCGTTATTCAGGCAATGATCATTGATATTACAAAACCGAAGGAAAGAGCGAAAGTCATAGGTATAAATCTCGGTTTGATGATGGGGGTAGGGGTATTCGGAAACTTTTTTGCCGGGGTTCTCGGAACCTGGTTTGGATTACAAAATGCCTTGCTGTTTGCGATCGTTGGTTATTTTTTTGCGATCATCCCGGTTATATTCATCAAAGATGATTTTAAAGGTGGCACAATTCATTCAGTATTTGATTTCTCGGGTTTTAATAAAGAGGCAAAAGTGTTGGTGTTTTTTCATTTTATGACGACGTTAACGGTTGGTTTTGGAGCCGGTTTGTTCATCCATTTCGGGAATCTTATCTTTAAAGACCTCTTCAATATGTCAACACTCGGGATTGGGATAGCGCTCTCCATTGCACAAGTTGGGACGTCATTCAGCAATTTCTTCACACATAAGATGGGAAAGGCTGTTGGACCGTTCAGATTCAAGTTGATCACTCAGGTATTGGTTGTGCCGCTGATCGTTGCAATGGCTTTTGTCAGACAGCCGGTCATTTTTATTGTCATTTATGCCTTGCGTTTCGTCTTTATGAATAGCGGGAATCCCATCAGGACAACGATTATCAATTCTTATGTGCCATCGGATAAGATATCTACAATTGCCGGATTGAACTCATTGTTGAACAATTCTGTCAGGGCAATTGCAGCGATGCTATTTGGCTATATCGTTGGCGCAAGTGTCGAAGGATACACAACATTATTCCTGATCAGTGCCGTTTTTTACGGATTGAATGTAATTCTTGCCTATATGATGTACAGACGCTATGAAAATGATCCCAAAGTTAAAGAACTCTACAATCATTAAAAGATAGATATTTTAGAACAATCGTATTCACTTTATTATTTATGATAAAATTAGATGAGAACTGTAAATAGAAAAGTATATTATTATAATTATCTGAAAGAAGTGTTTGGAAAGGTAAAGGGATACGATTGAAGAAAAATATTTTGTTAGAAATAGTTATAGGTTTATTCTCCGGAGGAGCTTTTCTCCTCACTCTTTTGTTGCTCAAATTAGATCTATGGGTTTCTCTATTGATTACTGGAGGTTTGTATGTAGGCTTTTCTTTGGTCTTTAAACCGAAAAAAGACGAATTAATAAACATAACTTTAAGTGATATTGACCCGATATATCTGAAAGATGTGACAAAAGAAGCTAACGAAAAAATTGCTGAGATTGCTTCGATTGCGAAGAGCATTAAAGAAACGAAACAATTTTATTCGAAAATAAAGAAGGTTTTAAGCAATGCCGAGGCCATCGTTGCGGACTTCAAGCAGGATCCCAGAGATATAAAGCTTGCAAGAAATTTTTTTAATTACTATCTTGATGCAACAATAAGAATTTTAAAGAGTTATAGGGATATAGTGAAGTACGACCATTTAGATCAGAAATCTAAAGAGACGCTTCTTAAGGTTGAAAAAATGATTGAACAGATTGGAATTGCTTTTGAAAAACAATTGAACAAATTATTGGAAAATGATGTTATGGATCTTGATGTGGAAATAACATTATTAGAAAATATGCTTAAAATGGAAGGTTGGAATGAATGATCAGAAGAGGAATCGGGTTGATTATTGTTGCGATGGCAATAGGTATTGGTTTGTACTTTTATTTTTCTGCAAATAAACTTCCGGATATTGAGCTTGAAGGGTATATTGGGGGAGAAAAGATTGGCATTTTTGAGAACCAAAAGATTCAGGCGATTTTAAAGGAAGATTATTCGATTTCAATTGATTATGTAAAATTGGGATCAATCGAAATGGTTCGTGAAAACACTGGGGGAAAGGATTTCCTCTTTCCTTCCGGCCAATTTTCGTTGGATTTTTTTAAAGAAAAACAACGAAACAGATTGTTGAAGAGTTCTAATCCATTTAACTCACCGATAGTTCTTTATAGCTGGGATGTTGTGACGAAAGCGTTGGAAAGAGAAGGGATTGTTTCACGTCGTGATGGTGTCTATTTTGCGGATATGGCGAAATTACTCCATATTATTGAAGCTCAGAAAAGCTGGGAAGATATTGGCCTAAAAGATATATATGGGAAGGTAAGTGTTATCACAACAGATCCAACTAAATCAAATTCAGGAAATCAATTTGTAGGCTTATTGGCGAAAGTTATGAATGACGGAAATGGGATTAGCGAAGAGAATCTTGATCGGATTTTAAACCGATTGCACAAGATATACTCTCAGCTTGGATATCTTGAACATTCATCTGCTGATTTATTTACAAAATATCTCAGAACAGGTGTGGGGGCAAATCCAATCATAGCTGGATATGAAAGCCAAATGATTGAAATGATGAGAGGGGATTCTGAAATTTGGAATCAATTTAAAAATGAAATTAGTATAATTTATCCTGAGCCGACTGTTTGGAGTTCTCAGATACTCATCGCACTTAAAGCGAATGCAAAGAGACTGGTAGAGGCGTTTAAGGATGAAGAAATCCAGAAAATTGTATGGGAAGACAATGGCTTCCGAAGTGGGTTGACAGAGAATGGAAACGATTCGCTAAAATGGGACCTAAAAGGGATTGCTCCAAAAATTCAACAGGTCATTTCGATGCCTACAACGGATATCATGATAAAGATAATCAATTGGTTTCATAAGATGCTATTACCGGAAAATTCATACAGTTAAATCGTCTTTTAATCAATAGATCAACTGATCGAAAGTTTAGTGTTTGAATGACTTCAAAATAGGAGGAAAAGTATGGAAATGGAAAATGAAAAGAAGGAAATCCAGAAATTATTTGATGCACCTATTTCAGAAGACGACAGAAATAAAATTGAGCAGATCAGGGAAGGGATAAACATCGAAGATTCTAATTATGTTGCTCAGTTTGGAGCCGGTGTTCAGAGTGATGTAGCAAACTTTTCAGATTCAATTCTGAATGAAGTCAGGGCGAAAGATGTGGGTTATGTTGGAGAAATAATGACTGAATTGATGCTGAAAGTAAAGGATCTTGATGCCGGTAATCTTGCAGCTAATAATGATGGTGGTTTTTTTTCGAAGTTACCCTTTTTTAATTCAATGGAAAAAGCAGTTAAAAAGTTCATTGGGAAATATCAAAAGATGAGTGTTCAGATTGAATCGATCATCAACAACCTCGAAAAGGCAAAAATGCAGCTGATGAAGGACACCGTCATGCTGGATAAAGTATACGAAAAAAATCTTGATTATATGACAAATTTGAATTTCCACATTGCTGCAGGTGAGTTGAAACTCGATGAACTGGAAGAAAAGATTATTCCTGAATTGAAAGCAAAAGCTGATGAAACAGCTGATCCGATGGATGTTCAGCGACTTAACGATGCTACTCAATTTTTAAGCAGGTTTGAGAAAAGAGTACATGATCTGAAATTAAGTAAGACCATTTCTATTCAGACAGCACCACAGATAAGACTGATACAGAATAACAATCATCTGCTTGTAGAAAAGATTCAATCATCCCTTCTTAATACGATCCCGCTTTGGAAGAATCAAATTGTAATCGCAATCAGTATTTTCAGGCAGAAGGAAGCGCTTGAACTTCAAAAACAGGTTTCACAGACAACAAACGATCTTCTGAGGAAGAACTCCGAAATGTTAAAGCAGAATACAGTGGAAACAGCCAGAGAAAGTGAAAGAGGGATAGTAGAACTTGAAACCCTGAAAAAGGTCAACGATGATCTCATTACAACGATTGATGAAGTTCTGACGATTCAGAAAGAAGGGCATCAGCAGAGGATGAAAGCTGAGAGAGAACTTGAGACGATAGAGAAGGAATTGAAAGACAAATTATCAGAAGTAAGGAAGTAATTTGATTAAAAAAAGGACCGATTCTTAAAAACGGTCCTTTTAATCCTTTAAGTCATCGTACACTTTTTGGAATTTTTTGCACAGATGTAGAAAAAGATCGACCAGAACAGGATCAAATTGAGTTCCCTTCTGTTTATTTATCTCGTGCATCGCTTCTTCATGTGACCAAGGTTCTTTGTAAGGTCTTTTACTACGAAGGGCATCGTAAACATCGACGATTTTAACAATCCTGGCTGCCAAAGGAATTTGCTCTCCTTCTAAACCATTTGGATAGCCTTTTCCGTCGTATCGTTCATGATGAAATAGTGTGACATCGGCTGCCATCTCAAGGTCTTTCTTATCTTTAACGATTTCATACCCGAAAGTTGTGTGCGTTTTCATCACATCAAATTCATCTCTTGTCAACTTTCTCGGTGCTAACAATATTGAATCGGCTATACCTACTTTACCAATATCATGCATTGGTGCAAACAATTCGATATCATCACAATATTTTTCAGGCATCCCGTAAGCCTTTGCTAACAGCTTTGAAAAGACTCCTACCCGCCTCATATGATTACCTGTTTCATTATCCCGCATTTCAGAGAGATCGGCAATTGTTTTATACAATTCGATCTTTGAATAATTTAATTCGTTTACAGAGCTTGTTTCATCTATGGGGAGTGCTATATATCCATAGAATTCGTCTTCTTCAGAAAATATGGCGGAAATGCTTAAACGAACCCAAAGGAGTTTTCCCGCTTTGGTTCTGTTGATAACGGTACCTTCCCACTTTCCGATTTTCGGATTGGAAATGTTTTTCCAAAGCGAATCAAATAGTTTATTGTATTCTTCATTGGTAAATCCGAGATTGTTATAGGCTTCGATTCCGGGATTAAGAAGGCGAGTGTTTTCTCCCTTTAACTCCTCTTCAGAATATCCGTACAATTCAGTGAAAGCCCTGTTTACAGTAATGATATTACCGGATTCATCTGTAATAATTACCGCTTGATCCAGGCTTTTCAATGATTCTGAATAAAGTTCGTTCTCCTTTTTTAAACGTTTTACATCTGTAATATCTGCTATGGTGATCATACATTCCCTGCCGGATGACACAGGGCGAACTTTCATGAAATAATCACGATTATTTTTTTTGAACTCCTGTGTTGAAAGAATATCTTCACGACAATGTTTGCAGATACCTTTATCGATGAGGTTTGGAAGAAATTGCTGTACTTTATGAAAATCTTTATCGCTGTTTAAATTGAACAACTCCCTGCCGGAGGGATTGACATATTTGATGGAATGATCGCATTTCATGATGATGACTACATCCGGATTAATCTCCGGTAATCGAGCGAGTAATTCATTCTCATTGATCAGTTTTTTATAATGTGTCACATCCAGAATACTCAGAAGAAGTGTTCCGTTATGCTTGGTATCAAAACCGGGTACGGTTCTAAATTGAAGACTTTTTAGCGTTCCTTTACAGGAAACATGAACGGTTTCAAAATCAATATCACATTTCCCTTCTTTTATCGCCCTCTTTAAATGTCGAAAATCATTTTTTGCCTTTACAGGAAAGATGAAATCTCTTTTCCGGATAAGCTCCTCAAGATCTTTCGCGGCATATAAATTTAAAGTTGCCTGATTTACTGAAAATAAAAAATCAGAAAATGAATCTTCGATTTTTTCCGGAACAACCTCAATCAGTGGAAAAGGGAATTTGTTAAAAAAGTCTTGAAACGATTGATTCAACATATTCAAAATGATCACCCAATCAAAATTTATAACATTACAGTATATCACAGAAAGCCCCTTATAAAGAGTTGACAGATTCAACATATTAGATTATAATATATATGCAAATTGCATATATATAATGGAGGTAGCTATGTCTTTAAAGATTGCTGTTTTAAGTGGGAAAGGTGGAACGGGGAAAACAACAGTTTCGGTTAATCTATCGTATGTATTATCAAAAAAATATACAGTTCAACTTCTCGATGCCGATGTTGAAGAGCCTGATAGTCACCTCTTCTTTGATTTTGAAGATGAGGGTCAGGAAAAGACGGTATTTCAAATGGTACCGGAAGTTGATAATGAAAAATGTATTCAATGCAACGCCTGTTCAAAGGCATGTCAATTTGGAGCAATTAATATATTCAAATCAGGAGCGATGGTTTTTAAAAATCTCTGCCATGGTTGTGGTGTTTGTTCCATGGTATGTCCCGTTGACGCGATAAAGGAAATTCCAAAGGAATTGGGTAAATTGAGATCGGTCAAAACAAAAGAAGGGATACATTTTTCAGAGGGGATTTTAAAGATAGGTGAAATATCCGGCGTTAAGGTTATCCGTGAATTGAAAGAAACCGTTGAGGATCAAGAAGTGGTCATCTTTGATTCACCTCCCGGGAGTTCTTGCCCTGTTGTAGAAACATTAAGAGGTGTGGATTTTGCTGTGTTGGTGACAGAAGATTCTGCTTTTGGATTACACGATATGGAAATTGTCAGTAAAGTCCTGAATGAAATGGGTATCCCTTATGGAATCGTGCTCAACAAATATAGGGCTTCATCTTCCGAAGAAAAACATTCAAAAAGATTTGCTGAAAAATTTTCGGAGAAGTTACTTATGACAATACCGCTGGATAAGGCTATCGCAGCTGTACATTCGGAGGGGGAATTATTCGTAAAGACTTTTAAAGAGTATCAGGAGCAATTTGAAATGATGTTTGAGCAGATAAAGGGGCTGGTAAGATGAAGACAAAGCAGATTGTTGTAATCAGTGGAAAAGGTGGAACTGGAAAAACAACTGTTTCAGGTTCTCTTGCCGTGATGTTTAAGAATCATATCGTTTCAGATTGTGATGTGGATTCGGCAAATTTACATCTGATCCTGGAACCGGAAATGAAAGAGACACACGAATATTGGGCCGGACATAAAGCTGAAATAGTAGAAGAAAAGTGTTCGGGTTGTGGTAAATGTGCAAGCATCTGCCGTTTTAAAGCGATTGAAAAAAGTGAGAATGGTAAATATTACGTCGATCCGTTTGCCTGTGAAGGGTGTAAAGCCTGTGTGATTGCCTGTCCTGAAAAAGCGGTAAATTTTAAAAAAAATCACCCCGGGAATTATTATTTTTCAGAAACAAAACATGGTGAATTTATCCATGCTGATCTTAAACCTGGAGAAGAGATGAGCGGTGGCCTGATTGCACAGGTCAGAAAAAATTCACTTCGACTTGCCGTTGATCATAAAAGAGATTATGTCGTCATTGATGGCGCACCCGGTATCGGATGTCCTGCAACATCTTCTTTGACCGCAACAGATTATGCCATACTGGTCGGTGAACCAACAGTATCCGGTATCCATGATATGAAAAGGATGATTGAAGTCATTGAACACTTTAGAATTCCTTATTCGGTCGTGATTAACCGATATGATATCAACCTTCAGCGAACGCTCGAAGTTGAGGGGTATTGTCGTGAAAAGGGAATTGAATTATTGGGTAAGATTCCATTCGATGAAAATGTTAATTATGCCAATTCAAACGCTATCCCTGTGGTGGAATTGGCAAATTCACCTGCCGCAGAAGAGATCAGGATCATCTTTAAAAAACTGATAGAAGAATTGAGTTAGATAAATTTTTCTTTTAAAACATAGAGAAGAGAAGTTGTCTGGAATTGTGGCAGCTTCTTTTTTTGTCATCACAAATAAAAATTGACTAACGTTCATTTATTTGTTATAGTAGGGTATCTCAGAATAAAGGTGGGGAACAGATGAAATATGCAATCATTTACGCTTCAAAGGCAGGCGGTACAGAAAACAGTGCCAGGGTATTGACAGAGAAATTAGTCTTTGAACATCAGGTTGAAGATCAAGATATTCAGAAGATCAATTTGATACAGAATTCCTCTCCAGATCTTGATGCTTATGATCGAATAATCATAGGCGCAGGTATATATATAGGGAGACCCAACAAGAAAATTTTATCTTTTATGGAAAGATACAAGCGCACACTTTTGAAGAAAAAGCTGTCGTTATACATCTGTGCGCTTTCAGAGTCAGAAGAAGAACATCAACAGTATCTTCAGAGTTTTCCGGCTGATCTCTTAAAACATGCGGATCCGGTGAGTTTTTTTGGTGGGGCGGTCATTTTTAAACGACTAAACTTTTTTACAGCATTTATGATGAAACGTATAGCGAAATCAAAAACAGATGTTCATAAATTGAACTATGAAGTCATTAAGGCGTTTGCTGATAAAATCGCGGAAAAATAAAGGGCGAATTAATCGCCCTTTTGATTATTCACCAAAGAGCGGTATCACGTCATCATGAAGCGTTTCGATGCCGAGTTTTAATTTTAAATTATCATTAAACGCTTCAGATGCATAATAAGCATCTATCATTTCAAAAATAGTTACAGCTGTAAATCCAACGGCACCAACTGAGCCGACTACGATATCGTTATAAACCGGCTGTTCGGTCTGGGCATCGATTCTAGTCTTGAATCCATACCAGATCAACGTTCCGAATAATGTTCTTGAACCAAGGAAAAAGAAGCCTTCTCCGATCTTTTCAGAATAAAAATGTCCGCACCCTGGAAAAACAAAGCCAAGTGTAGACGCCAGAAACGGGTTCTTTTTTCTCTCATTAAACTTGATGATTCGTTTTCTCGCTTCAAGTTCAGGATCGAGTAGTCCTGTTCCCGCATAGATGTCTATTGGGTATGAAACAGGTGGATATGTTTCAAATGGTACAACGCTTGGGGAAACAGGTGTAGCTGTAACAGGAGCTGTCAGCGGAATCTTTTCAACACTCAATTCTTTGTGGGGTGTATTTTCCTGATAATCAACACCCATCACTTCTTTTCGGCTGATAGAAAAAATATTTCCGTCATACAGTTTCACTTTTATCATTTCCTCATCCATGTGCAAAATCTCGCCTTCAATAACCTGTCCATCGGAAAGCGTTATTGATTCCGCAAAAATTCCTCCCAATAAAAGTCCGAATAAAATAATGATTATTGCATACTTTAATCTGCTCATAAAATCACCATCCGTATGGATAAGTGAAATATGGACTGTAAACCCCATAAGCGTATGAGTATCTGAATGGGTAATAGGGTGCATAGGTAGGATATGTGTAATGATAATTGATCCTTGTGGAATATTGTGCTGTTGTCACAGGTGTGTACGATGGGACGTATGTTGTCGAATATCTGATAGTGGGAATATATGTACTATATACAGATGGGTATGACAGATAGCCAAATCCAAAGCCGGAATAGGGTTTTAAATAAGAATATGACGGATATCCGTAACTGTAGTAGTTTGGGACTTTGTAATACGGCGATCCCAGCGATGGCAGGACTTCAGAAGTTCCTAATGTGTAATAGGAAAAACTTACTGAAGAAAACATAACGATTACAAGCAAAAACAGCAAAATGATTCTTTTCATAAACATCCTCCTCCATGAGAAAAAAATAAATAACTTTCGTTTTTATAACATTGCCTGTATATTATACAACATTAAAACGAGTTGTATGTTAACGACTTTTTTGTTAACCATTTTTACTTGACCCGCTATGTGTTGTGTGTTATAATACAACGCTCATGTTGGGGTCGTAACTCAGCTGGGAGAGTGTTACCTTCGCAAGGTAGAAGCCGTGGGTTCGAATCCCATCGACTCCACCAACAAGAAGTGCCTTGCAACAAAGATGCCGGGGTGGCGGAATGGCAGACGCATCGGTCTCAAAAACCGACGAGGTTGATCCCTCGTGCGGGTTCGACTCCCGCCCTCGGCACCATAAAGACCGCAGATAAATTCTGCGGTTTTTTTATTTGATTAACTTAAGCCTTTTCTTATTCTCGGGTATGAGATGACATAGACGAGGAGCGTTATGATCAATACCAACCCAACACTCGTCAAAACGGATGACCATTGAGCATGTTTTGAGAGAATCATATCATTGGCCTTGTAAGCCCAATAGAAAGGGCTCCAGAACATCGTCCACTGCCATTTATCGCTGAATAATTCATATCCCGCAATGGAGAGGGCCATTGGAAACATCAGGATCTTGACACTCCCTGCCGCTTCCATGATATCCTTCGAATTGATTCCCTGTAAAAAGCCTATGATAAGGCTCAGAAGCATTGAAGTGAATCCTGACAGAAGAATCATGAACCAGTTTATATCATAATAACCGGTGATGATCAGAGAAATAATGATACTCATCATCACGATACCGCCACCAAGAAGGCTTTTTCCAAATACAAAAGCAGTTTGTGAAATAGGTGTAACGTTGATGGCGTTGATCGTATTATCCGCTTTTTCTTCTACAATAGTAATGGAGATGAGCATTCCAGAGAGCATGACGGAAAGAATAATCAACATATTCACTAATTTTGTCTTGAGTGGCGGTACCGTAAAACCAAAAGATTTGATAACGGTATTCGATTCTTCAATCGAAGCCTCAAGCTCATAAAGCGCGTTTAAAGCGGCAATATAGTCTTGAATGGCTTTGTTTTCATTTCCTTCCAAAACGATTTCGTATCCCTCTTCAACCGGAATGATCCCACCGATATCATCTCTTTTTCTTACTCTGTTTTCTATTTCCTCAATCGAATCAAATTCTTCAACTTTGGCGAATTGATTGAGAAATTGAGCATGTTGGGAGTCATCACTGTTCAAAAGTGCTATATTAACCGTCGTATCATTTAGTCCGGGCGTTAAAATTGTTATTCCGATGGCAAGTATAATCGGAATAACCATGATATAAACCGCCATCGCATCACGAGTGGATGAAAGAATATCTCTGCCGAATATTGCCATTATTTTCTTAAACATCAAATCACCCCTAAACCGTCAATGTTTTCTTAAACCTGATATTAGCAGCCCACAGCAATAAAACGCCGGCTATAAGGTAAATCAGTGAATAAGTCCACACATACGTCATATTATTGTTCAGCAGAATATCCTTAAAACCGTTTAGTATGGTATAAGTCGGGAAATATCTCAGGATTACAGGATCAAAACTCGGAATGATATACGGGAAAACCGGCAGCATGAAAACGATCATAACGAGATAAACCACCCCGAATGCCTTCTCAATCGAATCATAAAAAGTTGTTATAAGAAGCCCGAGCGCCGCAAATGAAAAGGTTGTTGTGATCAACAACCCATAGAAGGGAAGATAATTGATCCCTATTCCTGTGATGGGTATGGTGATAATGCTTGAAGATATCAGAACTGTTGTGACGATAACGCCCACTTTACTGAGGAGATAAGTCCACAAAGATGAGGGGGTAACGACAAAAGCGTTGATAACTCCTTCATCTTTATCCAGAAAAATATAAGCCATGACGATAAAAAATCCCATTAGACTTCCAGTGAAAACGATAAAAAGAGGGAGCATGTTCTGCCTGTTATTCAATGTTTTTGCAATATCGAGAGTTCTGATTTTCTGATTTTCTATCTGTTGAATTAATGCATCGGGTGATTCATTGTGCATGATATACAACAAATTAACTAATCGATCCGTTTCATATCCCTGAAGAAAATAAGTGAAATAAATTGTGCCGGTTAAATCTACCCTGATTTCCGTTCCTATCTTTTTTTCAGAAAAAGCCAATCGTATCAGGTCTTCTTCGGATTCAACCAGATATACGGTTTTTTCTAGTTCTCCGTTATCGGGGTTGATGATTTCCGCGGTGTCAACGGTTATGATCTTTTCATCTTCAAATTTGTAAGTTTTCTCTTCACCGGTTTCCCTATCGGTTAACGCAATTTGAACCGGTTTCAGCTTCAATTCCACCGGATCCGTCATCTTCATTCTCCCGGCCTGAATTTCACGATGTGTTTCGATCTGCATGATAAGTTTGGGGACATTGTAAAAAACATACTCTTTTTCTTTCGATACCGGGTCTTCCTGAATAAATACCAATAATATAATCAGAAGGACCACTGCCATGAACAATTCTATATAAAAATAAAAGCCTCTGGCGGCAATTTTCATTTCCTTGATATAACTGCTCCACAGCTTCATATTACACAAGCCCCCTTCCCGTAACTTGAATGAATATTTCTTCGAGGGTTGCCTCCTTTGTGTGCATGGTAGAAATATTATGATTTTTAGCGATCTCGCCAATTTTCTTCCGGTCATTTTCATCGACGGTCTTTAATGTTTCTTTAACCAGTACATCGTCTTGAAAGTATTCAATATCCACAAGCCTTTTGCCATATTGAAGCTTAAGGTTTTTGGGTGTATCGATTAACTTTATCTCTCCGTCAATGATGAAGGCGACACGATCGCATAATTCATCTGCAATAAACATATTATGCGTCGTGAGAAAAGTGGTCACTCCTTTATCTCTCTGATCCCTTATAATATCCTTTATCGTTGCGGCTATAGCAGGATCGAGACCGGTTGTCGGTTCATCAAGAAACCACAGTTCGGGATTGTTAATCATTGATCGGGCAAATGTCAGGCGATGCTTCATCCCCTTTGAAAAGGTACCGGCTCTGTCATTTTCTTTTCCGGAAAGACCGACGAGTTTTAACAACTCTTCCGGTGATCTGGTTTTGACATCAAACAATTTTGCGAAAAATTCGAGGTTTTCCTTTGCCGTTAGTTTGCTGTAAACATTTGACTGTTCAAACGAAACCCCGATCTTGTTGAAGCGCTTGTTATCAACCTTTTTAACATCATAACCGGCAACCATCACATGTCCCTTCTGTAAGGGAAGCAGACCGGTCAAGACACCTTGCGTGGTTGATTTCCCTGCACCGGATGGCCCAAGAAATCCGAAAATCTCACCTTTTTCAACTTCAAAAGAGACATTTTTTACAGCATAATGGTCATCATTCGTGTACGAATGATGAAGTCCTTCAACTTTAATCACATTTAACACCGCCTTTTAAATAGTCGAAAGTCAGTTTTCAATGAATCCATGTGTTATTTTTGCTTAAGAATCTCTTTAAAAGACGTTTTACAAGTTCATTTTCTTCGAATGAGCCAATTGTGACCCTTATAAAATCACTCATAGCACCGTTGAATTTTCTGGTCGCAACCCCTCTTTCCAGAAGATAATCATAACAATCAACCTTTAGTAAAAGAAAATTTGCAGAAGATTGAACGGGTATCAATGCCTTGAATTCCTCGTAAAAACGAGCTCTCTCTTCAACGATAAACGCAACCTGATTGGACATCAACGCCCTTTCTTCAATCATCTCACAGGCAATCTGTGATGAGAAGGAATTCAGACTGAAAGGGGAGTGGGCTTTTCTGAACTCTTGCGCTATCCGGTCACTTGTTATGGCATAACCAACTCTCAAACCACTCAAACCGAAGGCCTTTGAAAATGTTCTAAGAATGATCAGATTATCGTATTCTTTCAACAGGAAACGATAATCCTTTTCTGAAAATTCAACATACGCCTGATCCAGGAGAACCGGGATTTTCAGTTCAAGGATTGCCCTGATTCTCTCAACAGGGATATCGTTTCCGGTCGGGTTGTTGGGAGAACAGATGATGATCAATGAAGTTTTGTCCGTGTCAAAAGCAAGATTTCCCGGTATATTGAACGATTGATCCAGAGGGATTTCCACCGTTTTTAATCCCATTCGGGAGGCATAAAAAGTGTACATCGAAAAGGTGGGGGGGAAAGTTACGATTTCCTCTCCGTCAAATAAGCTGATGATTTCAGGTATTAATGCGTCGCCACCGTTTGAAACGAAAACTGTATTTTCAGACACCCCCATTTTTTGGGCTATTTTTTCTCTTAAACTCTTTGAATCTATTTCAGGATACCGGTTAAAATTATTTGTTGTAAAATGTTTGAAAACCCTTTCTTTAATATAGTCAGGGACATCAAAAGGGCTTTCGTTTTTATCCAGTCTGACAGGTGGCAGTTGCGCTGGGACTTTATAAGGTTTCATTTCTATGATGTTTTTTCTAAAACGCATTATTTCCTCCTTTTAGCCAATTCCTCAATTATCTCATCGAAATTGATATCGTTGTACGCCAGCAGGACAAACAGATGGTAGAAAAGATCTCCCAATTCATAAATGAGGGATTCCCTTGATTCAGCGACAAGGACTTCAACGGCTTCTTCACCAAACTTCTTATAGATTTTTTCTCTTCCGTCTGAAAAGAGTCTTGTCGTATAAGATCCCTCCGGCATTTCTCTTTTTCTTCTTTTAATCAAGGCTTCCAGGTCTTTTAAATAATTGAGGGAATAATCGATCTCTTCAATCTTCTCATCATTTTCCCCCTCCAGTGTCTCGTAAAAACATGAATAATGGCCGGTATGACAGGCACTTCCCTTTTGTTTTACCGTCATCAGAAGGGCGTCCTGATCACAATCCATCTTGATCTCAACCAATTGTTGCGTGTTCCCACTGACTTCCCCTTTTCTTCTGATTCTATTTTTGGTTCTCGAAAAATAATGGGCAAAGCCTGTTTTAAGTGTCAACGCGAGTGCTTCATCGTTCATATAAGCGAGTGTCAGAACATTTTTTTCCCTATCCTGAACGATGACCGGTACGAGACCCTCTCCTTTATTCCAATCTATTTTTGAGAAGATTCCTTCAAATTTTTCTGACATTTATACCATTCCCTTCAAGGTTATTTTTTAAATCAATGATATTGATCGTTCCGTAATGAAATATCGATGCGGCCAAAGCTGCTGAAGCAGATGTGTTTTTAAAGACATCAACAAAATGTCTGGGTTTCCCTGCACCCCCTGAAGCAATCAGTGGGATGTTGATCCGTTCGGAAACGATTGCAGTTAGATCAAGATCGAACCCTTCTTTCATGCCGTCCGTATCCATTGATGTCAACAATATTTCTCCGGCTCCGAGCTGTTCACAGTGCTGACACCATTCAACGGCATCAATAGCCGTATCTATCCGTCCACCGTTGATATACACATGCCACGAATCGTCGGCCCTTTTTGCATCCACTGCGATACACAAATTGGCAGAGCCGATAACAGCGGCCGCATCGGATATCAGTGAGGGGTTTTTTACGGCTGCCGAATTGAGAAAGACCTTATCCGCTCCGGCTTTTATGATTGCCTTCATCTCATCTACCGAAGATAAGCCACCACCGACGGTGAACGGTATTGATAGAGCGGAAGCGACTTCTATCACAAGGTTACGTAGAATACCCCGCTTTTCATGAGATGCCGTTATATCCAGAAAAACTATTTCGTCAACCCCCTGTTTCTCATATTCAACAGCTGATAAAACAGGATCACCAACCTCACGGATTTTCTTGAACTGTATACCCTTTACAACCTTTCCGTTTCGTATATCAAGTGCAGCGATTATTCTTTTAGACAACATGATTTACAACCCCTTTAACCTTTCAGGTGTCAGAAGACCTTCGAAAAGTGCCTTCCCGACAACAACACCGTTAAAACCAAGATTACCGGCCTTTTCAATATCTGACAATGTTGAAATCCCACCCGCATAAATAACCTCTTTCCCTTTCCAGAAATTCTTCAGATCAGATATTCCGGAATTCGTCCCGTCTTTTTCGATGTCCGTAAAGATAAAACGGTTGAATCGTTCCTTTAACGCATTGAAGGTCTGTATCAGCTCTTTTTCCGAATCCTTCAACCAGCCTTCAACGGCAATCTTACCCTTTCTGAAATCCAGACTGACGGTAACAGAATCGTATTCTTTCAAGAGTTTTTCCACAAAAGAATCATCGAACACCTTTGTGCCGATAATGGCAGAGTATATCCCGACATCATAAGCCTTTCTGATATCTTCAAGACTTCTCAGACCCCCACCGTATTGTATCTTCAACCCCGTCTTGTTTACGATTTTCTCTACCACTTCCAAATGTTGCGGGGCCCCTTTAAAAGCACCATCCAGATCTATTATATGTAGAAAATCGAATGACTCTGAATATTTCATGGCTATATCAACCGGATCACCGTAAACCTTCTTCTCTTTCTTTTTTCCTTTGTAAAGCCTCACAGCCTGACCATCTATCAAATCAATTGCAGGATATATTTTCATCTGTTTTCTCCTCTTTTATCATGAATTGCCTCTACGAATAAAGAAACGCTCTCAGAAACCGCTTTCCAACCTCACCGGACTTCTCAGGATGAAACTGAACCCCCCAAACATTCTCTTTCCTGACAGCAGAACAAAACGCAACGCTTTTCTTATCAACATGTTCCGTATAAGCCGCTTCAAACTCCGCGCCCTTTTTTGGAAGATAATAAGAATGAACAAAATAAAAATACGGATCAGCACCTAAAACATCTTGTATTTCATCATCCATAAAGCTAACGGAATTCCATCCCATATGAGGTGTCTGAACACCTTCGAATTTTATAATTTTCCCGGGAAAGATGCTTAGTCCTTTTTGCTCTCCTTTGCCTTCTTCGCTTCTTTCAAAGAGAAGCTGCATACCAAGGCAGATCCCGAGGTATTTTCTACCACTGCTGATAAATCTCAACAGGTCATCTCTGAAATCCTCCACCTTTTCAGCTATTCCGTCAAAAGACCCGACACCTGGAAGGATAATCGTAGAATAAGCATCAATTTTTCGGGGATCATTACACATCTCACCATCGACAGCCCGGCAGACATTGGCGAAGTTTCCGATTCCAAGATCAATGACACCGATTTTACTCATCACAGTACCCCCTTTGTACTCTGAAGCAATTTTGAGGGTTCCAACGCCTGAGAAAAAGCCTTTCCCATTCCTTTAAACGCTGCCTCAATGATGTGATGGGCATTGATACCTGCCATCTGTCTGATGTGAATGCATAGAGCCAATGAACGGGACAGTCCGTATACGAATTCTCTGAACATGCCGATTTCAAATCCTTCCTCTTTCTCTTTAATATCCAGATCAACGGCAACATAAGTCCTGGATACATCCAGTGAAACGAGTATGAGTGCGTCATCCATGGGCATAATTGATGCACCGAATCTCCTGATTTTTGTTCGATCAAATTCCTTGCTTAAAAATTCGCCAATGGCGATTCCGGTATCCTCCCAGAGATGATGTCTCAGATCATATTCAGCTGTAACAGAGCAGGGAAGAGCCATATAAAAGAAAAATGAATTGAGCATATGATTGAATACCGTGTCGCCAGTATTAATCAAGATTTCGGTTTCCGTCTTTTGTATGTCGATTTTTGTCTCAAACGTCTCTCTCTTCATTCTCTTACCTCCATCGATTTTTTGTGATGCTCAAGCCCTTCAATTGTCGCCATCCTTATCCCAAGTTCTCGATCTGCCATAAATTCCTCTTTTGAAAGACTTGCAACGGTCATTCGCCTTTGAAAATCGCTGACCGTTAACACAGAGGAAAATCTTGCCGCTTTACCCGTTGGGAGCACATGATTTGATCCAAGAAAATAATCAGCACTTGGAACGGGTGTATATTGACCCAGGTAAACAGCTCCTGCATTTCTGATGAAATCCAATAATTTTAGTGGATTTTCCGTAACGATCTCCAGATGCTCCGGTGCTATTTCATTCGCCAATTCAGTACACGCTTCAAGTGTATCAAGCACTTTTATATCAATTGAAGGATCCGTACAATAATCTGCGAGGTTGGTTGAAGTCGTCAAAAGCCATGCCTTTGAATCATTTCCATGTTCTCTCTGCGAAAGAAGATCTTCTTTGATAAATTCTCCCTTTGCTGTGGAATCGGCAATCACACAGATTTCAGAGGGACCGGCAAGACTATCGATACCCACATCACCGTATACCTGACGTTTTGCCTCGTTAACGAATGCATTACCGGGCCCGAAAATCTTGTTGACGCGCTTGAATCCTGCACCATAAGTCATAGCAGCGATTGCCTGAACACCCCCAACCTTGTAAAGTTCAGTGATTCCAAATTTCTTTGCAATATATATGATCAGTGGATTTACCGTTCCCTCCTTCGGTGGTGTACAGACAACGATATCTTTTACACCTGCCAGCAATGCCGGAATCACCGTCATCAATAAGGTGGAAGGGAGCGGCTTGCCTCCGGGAACGTATATCCCCACCCTGTCAATCGCCCTGTTGACGAGTCCGAAAATGGAATCCGCCTTGAAAAAGATATCATCGTTTACGATTTGCCTTTTATGATAATCCGTGAGCCTTGTCGCTATACGGTTTACAACCTCTCTGTCGTATTCCGAAACTTCTTCAGCTGTTGCCCATTCTGCATCTGTTAAAGCGAGGTCACCACTGTATCCGTCGAACTTTTCAGAATACTTTTTAACCGATTCGATTCCGGTTGTTTCTATGTCTTCCAGTATTTTTCTTACCATTTTTTTTATATCCATACATAGCCTCCATCAATAAAAATCCTTATAAAATTTTGCTCAATCTATCCACTAAATCATTAATCTCATCAAACTTCGTCTTTTGAGATACCCGGTTCACGATCAATCTCGCTCCGACATCCTGAATCTTGAAGATCTCCTGTAAACCATTTGCCTTGATTGTATTACCGGAATCTACGATATCCACGATTGCATCCGCAACGCCCACCTTTGGCGCCAATTCCATGGAACCGTGAAGTTTGATGACATTCACATCTATCCCGGCGTTGGCAAAGAACTTTTTGGTGATATTCGGGAATTTTGTTGCGATACGGTAATTATTCATCTGTTCGATCTGTATCTTTTTCTCAACGGGTGTAATTACACTGAGTCTGCATTGTCCGAAAGGTAATTCAAGTGGAATAAAGACATCAGATTCCAGTTCATCAATGACATCACTGCCTGAGATTCCAAGGTCTATGCCGTTTTCAACAAACACAGGGACATCAAATACACGAGAATAAATCCAGCTGAATGATCCCGCTTTTACAATAAGTTCTCTGTCTTCAGGCTCTTTTATCTCAATTTCTATCTGCTTTAATAATTTTGCCGCTTTTGTCATCAAACGTCCTTTCGGCAGAACAAAATTAATCATCGCTTTCACTTCCTTTATCTTCAAAATCTGCCAGTCCTGAAAGGGCTTCCAGATCCAATGCAAACCCAAAACAATTCTCTGTTTTGTACTGATACTCTCCGCCGCCGCCAATAACTCTTCCATGGTTCTTTGTATAAACTTCAAGAACGACATCATCGTAGTAGTCAAAATGTCTGATCGTGCCAAAATCAACGTTCAACACGTCTTCGTTAATCCTGTTTATCAACCAGTCGATAAAATCATCCCCCGAACTCTTCCCCCTTGACTTCAGATTATCCAACAATTTTTGTTTCGCTTTTTCCGGAATATTCAGATTGCTGATTTCTGAAACACTTCTTTTTTTGATTGAATCGTACACGATGTCAGGGTCAAGATCATACTTTTTGATAACATCCGCCCACTTTTTTAAAGAACCGATGTCGATCTGAAAATCGGAAATTCTCAAGCGCTTCAATATGGTGATGATAAGTTTGATCTGTTCGTGAATCTTATATCCTCTGCCATCTTCTCCTCCGATCCATTCCGCGCCAATCTGCCACTTTCCCTTCGGAGTTGAATTCAAGACTTCGGAAACATAGAAGATTTTAAGTTCATCATCCTTTACCATCGAGCTGATAAGATGTGATGTCACATCCGGTTTAACAACGTAGTATTCGTTGTTGAAGGCCGTCTTCAAACCACCTCTCAATTGCGGTGAATGTTTGTCGATCGTTGGGAGAAATATTTCGGAATATCCTTTTTCGTAGAAACACTCCCTTGCAATTCTTGCCGCTTTACCAAGCTTAAATGAGTTACTGATCGTATCTTTAAACATGATCTTCTCCTTTCGAGATTGAAAAATTTGCAAAAAAAAGAGGTCGATGCAAAATTTCGCATCGACCTCAGGTAATTTCTCTATAAAAACTAAAGCAAAATCCCCTCCGACGATGCGGATTGATGATGGATTGTGCTCCAATGAAATGTATTAAATTCTACTGATACTGCAGGAAACAACTTTATCATAGCTTACTCCTTAGATATGTTTGTTTCAGTATAGCATAAAAAATCTGATTTTACAATAACCGAATAAAACTTAAAATAAAAATATGATACAATTTTACATAGACTAAGTTGTATTGATTTTCAAAATGAGGTGAGTTATGAACATTCAAAAACTGGATAAATCATCAAAAGAAGGAATGAGAACCCTTTTCAAATTATGTTTCAATTCGACATTTGATAGCCCGCCTTTTGAAGAATTTCTCGATTCGGATGAATTGTGGCAGTATATCTGGGGTATAAAAAAAGAAGAGGAACTCATCGCATCTTATATCGCATATGACGGAGAGGCGAAATACAGGAACATTCCCTTTAAAATCTGCTACTTTGATGGTGTTGTTTCGAAACCGGGGGAAAGGATGAAAGGAACCATCAGAGAATTAATGAACCATCACATTGATGTCGCTGAAAAAAAAGGAATTGAAATATTTACACTGGATCCATTCAAGACTTCTTTTTACGAGCATCTCGGCTATACAACGGCAATCGATATGGCCAAATACGAATTCCCATTTGAGCTGGTCAGAAAACCGGAGCGTGAAGAAATGGTTTATCATACTGATTCCGGTTTTGTCTTAAACTCAGAGAAATTCGAAAAGAAAATTAAAAATGTTCTGGAACTTTGTTGGAATCAGGGGAACTATAATCCAATGAAGATCCCCGATTGTTATTTTAAAAGAATGCTGCAAAGTAGTGTTCATCAAGTTTGTATCTTTGAAGAAGAAAAGGTTCCGAAAGGTTATATCCTGTATACCGTTGAAAATAGAATTCTTTCAATCAGAAGAATCATCTTTTCAGATATCAAAGTGATCAAGTCACTTAATACTTTTATCTATCAATTCAGAGATCAGGTGGACAAAGTGGAAATGGATTATATGCCGGATGACTTACCGGTACAGCTTCTCTGTCATACGATGAGAGCCGGTTCTGCATCTCTTGTCAAGACGAAGAAAGCGTCAAGAATGCTAAAAATACTGGATGTTGAAAAACTGTTGATGAAACTGCTGAAACATTCAGAGCGAGATTTTCCGGAGTTCTTACTGACCGTTCAAGATGACTTTATTGAAAAGAATAACAAAACATTCTGGTTGAAACATAATCAATTGTTAAGGCTTGAAAATATAGAACAAAAAAAAGAGATAAACCAACTACGGTTGAACATTGATACTTTTGTTCAAATCTTTACGGGGTATCAGTCATTTATTGAAAAATATCTTCAGGGGATGATAGCTGTTAACGGTACATTTTCATCTGAATGGCGCCAGTTTGATATTCCTGAGATTATTCGAGAATTGACCTTTGTACTGCCGCCATTACAGACCTACAGTACCGAGTTTTGTTATTGAGAGTATTTGGAGCGAAACGATACCGTTTAAAACAAACGATTCCAGATCCCTTTTTGAATCGGGAACTTCAGATCTCAATCACCTTCATAGCCAGCTCGAGTTCATCTGTAGCCCTTTCATACTGCCACTCTTTTCTGTAATTCAAGCAATTACAGAGATAAACCACACCCTGCTCTTCAATTTGCTTACGATAGTGGACGTGACCCATGATGGCAAACCTAATATTATCATGGGCTTGAATTAACTTTGTATAGGCAGTCGAACCGAGATAGCCGTTAAAATATTTCCAGAGTTCCCGGTCTTTTACGGTAAATTCATGATGCGTCAGCATATGAGAAACGAGGATGATATGTTTGTTTTTATGTTTCAGGATCTGATTCTCAACTTTTTTCTTAAAATGATTGGTAACACTGACATCATCCATCCCCCAGGCGATATACTCCTTGTCTTTCCAGTTTCTTTCGGCATATTTCCCGCTTTTCAATTCTTCATAAGTAAACTGCTTATCGGCAAATGAGTAATCATACCAGAATGTGTCCCCGATGATGACCCAATCTTCATTCAGCTGCAGGGGTGTCCCGCAAATATTCCCCTCAAAATCTCGGAGTCTTTCATATATAAAGGCGGTACTCTTTTCTGTATTTTCGATATTCCAGAGATCATGATTCCCCGGAACGAAAACGGTTGTAATCCCGGAGTCATTTTGAATCTTTTCCAGATGATAGAGCGTCTTGTTGTAATCGTTTGATAAGTCTCCCGCTATGATGAAATAATCGGGCTGATCTCTTTTCAGTTTCAGGATCAAAGCCTTTTCAAGGGAATCGGTTTCAGAATAATTGATATCAAAATGAATATCGGATAACACGGCAATTTTCATATTTTAATTTCCTTTCCATATAAGTGACAGCGGACAAAGTGGTCTTTTTCTATCTCAACTTTTTCCGGTTTAATCTTATCGCAAATCGGCATCCTTTTAAAACACCTCGGATGAAAGAAACAGCCTGTGGGTGGATTCAGCGGATTTGGGGCATCGCCTTTCAGAATAATCCTCTCTTTAATAAATTCGTTTTCTCCCGGGATTGCCGAGATGAGGGATTGTGTATAGGGATGATACGTTTTTTTATAAAGTCGTTCAGCTTCTGCAATTTCAACTATTTCGCCCAGGTACATGACTGCGATACGGTCACAGAAGAAATGAACAACGTTCAAATCATGAGAGATAAAGAGATAGGTCAGACCCAGTTTATCCTGAAGATCGTTCATCAGATTTAATATTTGTGCCTGAACGGATACATCAAGTGCCGAAATGGGTTCATCGGCGATGATCAGATCCGGTTTGAGTATCAATGCACTCAGAATTCCAATTCTTTGCTGCTGCCCACCGGAGAGTTCATGCGGGTATCGTTTAAGATAACTCGTATCCAAACCTACCAGTTCGATATTCTCAAGGATAATTTTTCTACGCTCTGTCTTCTCAACCCCGTGAGCCCGCAACGGCTCGTTTAAAATCCATTCAATCGTTTTTTTGGGGTTTAGCGCTCCGGTTGTGTCCTGAAAGATGATCTGCATATCCTCTCTGACACGTTTCAGTTCCTGATGGTTTAACTTAGATATTTCCTGACCGTTGAAGATGATCTCCCCATCCGTCGGCTTCAATAAACGGATGATCGTATGTCCGGCGGTGGATTTTCCACAACCTGATTCTCCCACAAGTCCAAATGTTTCCCCCCGATGAATTGAAAAGCTGATGCCGTTTAATGCTTTGACTGCCCCGGGTTTCTCAAATAATTTTGTCCTTTTCAGCGTATAGTATTTTTTAAGATTGATCACTTCGAGGATTTTTTCATTCATTTAAAATCACCTGCAAAAAAACATCTGGATTCATGGCCTTCTTCAATTATCTTGGATTTCGGGAATTCCTGAGCGCATCGATCTCTTTTAAAAGAACATCTTGGTTCGAAAGGACAACCGGGCAACGTATCTGTGATTGAGGGAACCTTACCGGGGATATCGAACAACCGTTTCCCTTTGGAAGTGGTTGTGGGGATAGACTTAATGAGGCCCATCGTGTAAGGATGTTTTGGTGATTCGAACAGCCTTTCTACCGGCGCTTTTTCCACAATATAACCGGCGTACATCACACAGACATCACTGCATATTTCTCGAATGACACCCAGGTCATGAGAAATAAAGATGATGGAGGATCCCTTCGTCCGGTTAATCGCTTTCAATAATTCAAGAATTTGAGCCTGAATGGTAACATCCAATGCTGTTGTCGGTTCATCGGCGATGATGAGTTTCGGCTTACAGGCAATGGCGATGGCAATTCCAATCCTCTGACGCATTCCCCCGGAAAGTTCATGGGGATATTTATGATACAGATGGGCAACGTCCGGTAATCCCACATCGTTCATGATATTCAATACCTCTCTGTAACGCTCTTTTCTGTCCATCTGCGTGTGCATCTTTAAATTTTCATCGATCTGCCTGCCAACTTTCCAGAGGGGGTTCAACGAGGTCAAGGGCTCCTGGAAGATCATGGAGATATCATCTCCCCTCAATTCACGGATGACGTCTTCTTCCATCCGGTTGATATCCGATCCCATGAAATCGATCGTTCCCGTACAGATGGCATTGGAAGGCAACAGTTTCATGATGGAGAGTGTGGTGACACTTTTTCCGCAACCCGATTCCCCTACCAACCCCATGATATGATGGCGGTTCAACTTGAAAGAAACATCCTTAACCGCTGCAAATGTTCCCGCAGCTGTTTTAAACGATATCTGTAACTTTTCTATCTTGAGTAATTCTTTATCTTTGTCAAACATAAATACCTACTTCCTCTTGTCTTGAAGATCACGAATACCATCTCCGAGAAAATTAAAACCAAGAACGATCAACGTAATCAATATTCCCGGTGCGATGGCGTACCAGGGAGCGATTGAAATATACACCTGAGATTCATTCAGCATCCGTCCCCAACTTGGATTTGGCGGTTGAACACCGAGCCCGAGAAAACTCAGAGCTGCTTCGGACAACACAGCACTTGAAAAACCCATTGACGCAGCTACGATGATTGGAGAAAGAACGTTTGGCAGGATATGATGGAAAATGATTCGGGTGTTTGAAACACCTTTAACCCGTGCATCCTTAACATATTCGAATTCCTTATGCTGAATATAACCGCTTCGCGTGATCCTGGCAAAAGATGGAATTGCCATGATACCGATAGCGATGATGGTGTTCCTGATGCCAACTCCGAATATGGATACAAACATGAGTGCGAAAAGAATACCGGGAAAAGCCATCATGGCATCCATGATTCTCATGATGAGTTCATCAACTCGTCCACCAAAATACCCGGCAACCGCACCGATGATGACACCAAAAACCAGCCCGATGGTAACGGCAACTAAACCGACAAAAAAAGCCGTTTGTGAACCTGTCATGATTCGACTCAGAATATCCCTTCCAAAATTGTCTGTTCCAAGCCAGTGTTCCGTTGAAGGAGCTGAAAAGCGTTTTAACCGGTTCATTTCGGTAACAGAGTAAGGGGTATAAAAAAAGCTGATAAACATCATGATCAATAACGACGCTATTATAATCATACCTATGTACAGGCTTATTTTTTTCTTCTTCATCAAATCACACCTATTTAAGTTTAATCCTTGGATCGATGATGGTATAGATAATATCGATCAGGAAATTGATAATGACGATCACCAATGAGATGTACAGGATCATCCCCTGTGCCAGCGGCAGGTCACGGGTTGATATTGCATTGATCAATAAACGCCCGACACCCGGAAGCGTAAAGACCTTTTCAATAACGATACTGCCACCCAGAATATTTGCCGTTATCATGCCGAGAACCGTTATAACAGGAATCAAGGCGTTTTTTAAGACATGTTTGAACAGTACCCCGTTCATCTTTAATCCTTTTGAAAATGCCATTCGAACATAATCATGTTTCATCTGCTCCATCACGGTATTTCTCGTATACCGAATAACCGTTGCAATTGAAGGAATAGCGATCGCGATTGCCGGGAGAATCAGTGACTTCAGCCATTCACCCGGATCAACATCCCAAGCTGTGTATCCGCCTGGTGAAACCCATTTCAAAAGCAATCCGAAGATAAACATCAGGATAATACCGAACCAGAATGAAGGAATCGCCATCCCCAGCTGTGAAACGAGAGAGATGGTGATACCCGGCCACCTGTCCCCGTATTTTGCGCTGATAATCCCCGATGGGATTCCGATGATAACGATTAAACTAAGCGCGATTAACGCCAGAGACAATGTTACCGGTATTCTTTCAGCTATCAGTTCACCAACCGGTTTGGAATAGCGGATTGACATGCCCAGATCTCCGGTAAAGACCCCTTTCATCCACATCGTAAAACGCATTGGAAGCGGATCGTTCAAATGCAGTTCCTCCGTGAGTGCTTTGATCTGTGCTTCATCCGCATCCACCCCAAGACGAGCAAGGACAGGGTCTCCAGGGATGATTTCAAAGGAGATGAACGTTATTACTGAAACGAAAAACACGGTTATTAACATGGAAATGATTTTCCTGAGATAGATGTACAAGATTTTCTTCCTTTCATTTTGAGAATTTCTTTCTTTAAAAAATCAAGAAGAAGGAAAAACTATCCCCCTTAAAAAAGGCGATTTAATAAACAAAATCGCCTTTAAACAAATTGATTATACGCCCAAAATTCTATTTCTTATAATAAAGCGTCGACATGTCTTGGACGTAAAGCGGATAAACGTTGTAACCGAAAAGATCGGGGGCAAGTGCCACGATAAAATTCGGGTCCATGATATAAACTGCCGCTGCATCATTTGTCAGGAGCGTCTGTGCAATCTTGAACATTTCAGCCTTTGTATCAACGTCTGTCTGTTCGATGGCTGATGCGATCAGCTGATCGTAGGCTGCGTTTGAATAATTCATGAAATTTCTGGCGTAATCGGACATGTATCTTTTGAGTATATCGTATGCGCTGAGTTTTCCGGTGAGGCCGATGATTGTCATGTCGTATGCTCTTCCGGCATAGACTTCATCAAGCCATACGCCCCATTCGACGAGTTCTATATTAACTTCTATTCCTGCTTTTTTTAACTGTTCTGCGATAACCTGAGCCGTGTCCACATGGAACTGATAATTGGACGGAACAGTGATCGTTGTCTTGAAGCCATTTGGGTATCCTGCTGCTTCAAGTAATTCCTTTGCCTTTTCGATATTCGTTGCGTATACATCCTGAAGCCCATCCTGGTAATACTTATCCATGATCGGGGACATATTGGAACCAAGCTGTGTTCCGTAGCCATTGGCTACGATGTCGATAATCTCTTCCTTGTTGATGGCAAAATTGACTGCCTGTCTGACTCTGACATCATCAAACGGTTTTCTCGCCATGTTCATTGTCATGAGCTGAACCATATTCTGCGGGGCACTGATGAGATTATACCGGTCTGTGAGAATTTCTGCCTGTATGGCATCAGCTCTCGGCAACATCTGTACTTCACCCGCCATAAAGCTCATGAGAGCCGTCTGATTTTCCGTGATGATTCTGAATTCAACTTCATCCAGTTTCGGTAATTCAGGATTCCAGTAGGCATTAAACTTCTTAAGGACAACCTTCTGTCCCGGCTGATAATCGTCAAACTGGAAAGGCCCCGTACCGATTGGATTAGCATTTTGATCATCATTGGCTTCCGGAATAATAGCGGCTGTGAACTTTGAAAGGAAGTCTGTATTCAATGTGTTGAGTTTGATGACAACCGTCTTGTCATCTGTTGCCATAATACTTTCGACGTATTTCATAAAATCAGAAGAAAGACCTTCCACTTCTTCCGTTCCTTTCAGTCTGTTCAGGGAATAAAGAACATCTGACATCTTAACGGTTTCGCCGTTGTGGAATTTAACACCCTCTCTAAGTGTGAAAGTATATGTCAGACCATCTTCAGAGATAACGTAGGAAGATGCAACTGCAGGGATAACGTTTCCCGTATGATCAGGCTTCAGAAGACCTTCAAAGACGTTGAACATCATTTCATATGTACCGGAAGCTGCTGCCTTGTGTGGATCAAGAAAATCAGGGTCCTGCGGTACCCTGACAACGACTTTGTCAAGTCCGAAAAAAGTAACACTTAAAAGAACAAGCAGTAAAAGCAAAAGAATCTTTTTCATTGTTGTTTTCCTCCTAAATAGGTTAAAATTCAAATGATAAGCCATAACCGGCTAAATAAATGTCGCCCATGAATTTTTTCGCCGCATTCGAAAGAAGTTCTTCATGATTGCCATAATGGGGCAGATGTGTCAATAATAATTCCTTCGACTGACTCATCTGAGCCAAATCGGCTGCCTCATAGGCACTCATATGACCTGCGACGTTATTTTCGTTTGATTCGTACAAACTGCTTTCCGCAATCAATAAATCTGATTCAGAAGCAAAATCAATCAACCCTTCGTACAATTGTGTATCCCCTGTAAAGGTGATCTTCTTAGATTCTGTCGTCATACTTACGGCATAGGCTTCAACCGGATGAACGTTTCTTGAAAAACTGAAAGCAACATCCATAAACGCATAATGACTGTTTTCATCAAAATAATAAATATTCAGATGATCCTCACCGATATATTTATCCAGCATCTTCATATCTTTCGGGATAAAGACATTTAATGGCTTATTTCTTATCCCAAGCTTCGTCTGGATCATAACATTATAATACAAACTCATCAAATCCGCACAATGATCCATATGTTCATGTGTTACAACAACCGCATCCAGTTCATTTGGGTTGATAAAGGCATACAATTTTGACAACACACCACTGCCGCATTCCAGTAGGATATTCGTTTCTTCCGTTTTAAATAAATAACCGGATGTCGGTTCATCCTGTTCGGGATATGCACCCCAGAATCCTATCGTTGTAAAATTCATTTTCACACCTCTTTTCGAAAGGGCAATTCACAAATTGCCTTCAAAAACGCTTTATTTAAAATACTCAAAATTCTCTTCCGTCTTCGTCAAATTCTCTTCAACTCTGATCGGGTCCAGGTAGGCAACCTCTTTAATCAACGCGTTCAAGACAGAGAAAGCAGCCGTATACGAATCCAAGAATCCACTTGAATCGGTGTATGCGAACAATGCGATATCCGACAGAGCGACAAACGGAGAAATTTCAGAATCCGTCATTGTAATTATATAACATCCCGACGGTTTTACATTTTCTGCAATTTTCAAAGAAAGCCGTGAATATCTTGGAAATCCGCAAAGGAAAAGTACATCATCCCCTGTGATATTGGCCAGTGTTTCTGCAACAGCATAATGTTCGATAAACACGGCATTTCCCAGCATATAATTTAAAATATAATGCAATGGTACGGAAATAGACATTTCAACGCGCCAGCCACCAATATACACCCTTTTTGCTTCAAGGATCTTTTTGGCACCAAAGGCAATTTGCTTTTCCTGTGAGAGATTCATCGTATGTGTAATATTTTGCACTTCACGGGCAAAATGTTTTTCAAGCCATGAGGCGTTATTGTCCTTATCTAAAAGAAACTCATTCAATCGTACCACCGTACGGTTTTCCACCACAAGATTCTGACTCTCACGCTGCATCTGAGCATATCCCTCATATCCCAGAACCCGGGAAAGCCTGATCAGCGTTGCCTCACTGACCTTGCTTTTCCTGGAAAGCTCTTTGATACTTGAAAAAGCGATATCCTGAATATGATGGCGTATATACAAAGCCCCTTTTTTCTGCGTCTCGGTTAATGTGTTAAACTTCGTATCGATTGATTCTATAATGTTCAATGCAAATATCCTCTTTTAAAAGATCGGGTAACTCATTGATTCCCGATATGATGAGATGTTCTATCTCTTCAACGCCAAATGTTCCGAACCGGTTGATTAGGATGGAATCCATCCCTACAGCGGAACTGCCGATTACATCATCATAAAAATTATCCCCGATATACAGACAGTTTTCAGCTTCTTTGCCACACTGCGTTAATGCGTGTTCAAAAATCCTGCTATCCGGTTTTTGGAATCCAACTTCCGATGAAATGACAATATGATCAAAATAGGAATCAAGCGCGTTATCCATAAGAACTTTCCTTGCCGTATCATCCCAGTTTGACAACAAACCGAGTGAGTAGCCTTCACGTTTCAATTCAGACAGCGTGTCATGTGTGTAATCAAAGCAGGACCAGACTGCTTCTTTGCCCTTTTTGTTTTCCATCACACAGTCGATTAGTGCTTCCGGTGTCAGCCTGATCTCAAGATATTTGATCAGATTTGACAGATACTGTCTGTAGAAAGCCAGTGAAAATAACTCCCCATATTCATGCCTTTTGCGCATAAATTTTTTATCTGCCAGATGATAAGCTTTTTCCAGAAAATCATGGGAAACATCGTATCCGTTTTCAGACAGATACTGTCTCATCTTTATCTCTCTATCCTGTTTGACCAGCGTATATCCCAGATCAAACCACAACATATCTACATTTTCCATCATCATCACCCTGAAGTAAATAATACACAAAATAAAAAACTGAAGCGTTTGCTTCAGTTCTATTCTATTCCCCTTTTATATTTTATTTGCAAAAGGTTTTTTAGTTTTTTTAAGAAAGCGATAGATTTATCGACACGTTTTAGGTAAGTTTTCTGGCGATAGAGATGCCCTGTTTTGAAATTCCAGTGCATTATTAATCGCTTCAGCATCAATGATATCTGCAAGCCTTAGGATTTTCCCCAATGGGCAATGTTGTGTAAGTGAGTATTTAATTTCTAATGCGTCCTCCAATTCTTTTCGAGTGATCTTTTTAAAAGCAATAAGAATCTCCCCTAAACGTAAACAGGGTTCAACACGAAGCATCCTTCTACCGCATTTCGGGCAGATGATAATATTGATTAAGTTCAAAGAATTAAGGTTTTCTATATGTGAACAATTTAAACATTTAAATATCTGCATATCATTCACCCCTCAATATATGTGAATGATATAAGAGCTGTTTAAAGTGATTCTATCGTAAAATATAAAGTTGAAGAATAGTCACCGGCAGGGAATTTATACCATTCTTCCGAGACATCTATCTTTAGGATTAAATTTTCAGAATGTGTTTCCATTAAATTTAAGGCGTTGGAATTACAATACGACTTAAAAAAACCTTCATTTGGAACTTCCCTGAAATTTTCTTCATCGTTCCATCTGTAAAGGATTCTTGTTGTTTCTTTATTGTCGATGATGCTTTCGTTGTTTGATGAGGTAAAACCAAATTTATTTAAAGCATAGTTCAATTGAACGCTCAATTTGCTGTTTATGGCAGTTTGACAACCAGAAGAACCGATTTCTATCGTACTTTTCCTGAAATTGACGATGGTCAGTTTACAATTTGAGTCTATATGGCCAATTTTTAAGCTGCATCCGTTATTGAAAATCCATACTCGCTTTGCTTTTATCCTGCTTATCGTTATCACATCCATCAAAAAAGGGTTATTGAAGATAAGAAGAACATTATCGTTGTCTATATCATGGTAGTTTATATAACTTCTTTGAAAGCCATCTTTGAAATCCGGTAAAGCTTTTATATGATACAAAGTAAATACTTTTCCAGGTACACTCAACGCTTCTAATTTAAATTGCTCCATCGTATGCTTGATACTTTCTTCGATGGTTCTGGAATTCCCACCCAATAGAAAATAGTTCTGATAATTACTTCTAAAATCTCTAATAACACCATTGCTATTATCAGCATTATGGCAAAAAGGGGCGAGACACAATTCATTGTTAAAATCTTCGAAAGGAAACATGTTTCCTATTTTTTCGCATGAAGAATATGATTTCTGACCGATAAATTCGTTTACCTGTAATGGTGAGTGAACGATTAAAGTCCCCCGATTATAACGTTCAAAAGTGTTTGTGATGATTGAAAAATCCTCTTTTGAAAAAACTGGTGTTATATCCACGGTAATCGTTGGCAAAACAGTGGCTTGTTTCACATTAAGGATTTCCTCTTTGATCAGATTAGTTGCACGCAACTCAAACTCTAAAGCAAATAAAGAGATTATACCAAAGAAAAATATTACGATGAAGAGGAATTTGTATTTTTTCATTTTTTTCATCCCTTTCAAGCCAGTTTTTATGAAAAAGCTGAAATACAATAGAGTATATGGAAAATAAACAAAAGAATGTATTTTCTAATTCCAAGACTCATCAATTTATTGACAAAACCCGATAAACCCAATATCAAAATTATCTCTAACGAAAAACAATCTTTAAAAGCATTGTGTTAAAAAAATAAATATAAACTATAATCCATAATATTATAAAATATATGAATTAATATTAAACTATATAATTCACAAGAAAGCTTACAATTGCTTAACTATATACGAAATAAACTCATTTAATAAAATGATAAGAATCTTATAAAGTTGTTCCTATTTAATATAGTTGTCTGTATTAGATATGTTTGATAATTGATAGTTGGGTCTTGGGTCTATAGTTGCTAATCGTTAGCTTTTTGATTTACGTGTCTTTGTGTTGTTTGGATATACTCATGACGTTGATGAGGTAGAAAATATGAATATGAATTGGCAGTTTGACTTCAAGGGAGGTGGGGCTGAAAGAGGATATGAAATACTTTACTGCAGCATACGGAATTCTAAAAGAGTAAGATAGCCGATGGTAGTTGTATGCTGTATCGTGTAGATTTATTTTCCGAAATGAAGGATATTTTTATTGCAGGTATTTCAAGAAGGGAGGTGAGCTATGAAAAAATCATTAGTCATTTGATCTGACCCCAAAAAGTTGGACAGGGAAAATTAAGAAGTTAAAAGGGAATGTTCTCGAAATTGAATCGGGGACATTCCATTTAATTTCAGCTTAATTCTATCCTCATTATACCAACGAATGTAATGATGAAGTTCATGCTTAAAATGATCAATATCATCAAAAACCTGTAGATATAATAATTCTGATTTGAGTAAACCAAAAAAGTTCTCCATTAACGCGTTATCATAACAATTCCCTTTTCGGCTCATACTTTGGGTAATACCGTTTTTGTTAAGTGCTCTTCTGTAACGATGATGTTGGTATTGCCACCCCTGATCTGAATGCATGATTAACCCTTCAAGAGAATCATATTTAGAGAAGGCATTTTCCAGCATTTCCGCGATTTGGCCAAGATTCGGGCTAGTTGTCAGTGAATAGGAAACGATCTCCAGACTGAAGCAATCCAAGATAGGAGACAGGTAAAGCTTTTGACCGAACAATGAAAATTGAGTGATGTCTGTCAGCCATTTTTGGGGGTGTAAAATAGAGTGTGTAAAAAGCCATTCAGAAAAAACAAGGAGAGTGAGACAGGATGGGAAAATACATACCGCAACCACAAATGAAATTTGAAACAGAGGAAGAGGAAAGAATCTTTCTGAAAGTGATGCAGGATAATATGGACGATTACAGCGTAGCGGGAGCAACAGGAGCAGTACAAAAGCTGCTTGGAGATATCATCAACGGAGCGCTGGGAGAAGAGATGAGAGAACATCTTGGGTATGACAAACATGCCCGAGGCGAAAAGAAGGCAGGGAATGCCAGAAATGGCTATTACAATAAAACACTGATGACAAAGATGGGAGAAACACAGCTGAAAGTGCCGAGAGATCGCAACGGTGAATTCAGTCCTGCAATCGTTGAGAAGGGCGAGAAGAAGCTCAGCGAGGACATAGAATACAAAATTATCATGATGTATGCCCGCGGGACGAGTACGCGGGAAATCAGTGAACAGATCCGGGAAATCTATGGTTTTGACGTGTCAGCAACATTTATCTCAAACGTGACAAACAAAGTCAAAGATGAGATAGAAAAATTCAAGGAGCGGAAACTGGAAGCGATGTATCCAATCGTCTATATGGATGCCATCCGTTACAAAGTGCGTCAAGATGGAAAAACATTGGACAAAGCCATCAATATTGTTCTTGGAATCACAATGGAAGGAAAAAAAGAAATACTGGGGTTCTGGTTATGTGAAAATGAATCGGCAAGTTATTGGTTAAACGTCTTGAATGAAATGAAAAACAGGGGAGTTGAGAGAATACTGATAGCTGCTGTTGATGGTTTGAAAGGTTTTGCGGATGCTATCAAAAATGTTTTCCCTGAAACAGAAGTCCAGAGATGTGTGGTGCATCAAGTCCGTTTTTCATTGAAGCTTGTCAGTTACAAAGACAGAAAAACAGTTGCAGCTGATATGAAAGATATCTACAAAGCGCCCAGTAAAGAAGCGGCTGAACATTACCTTGAAGAATTCGCTGGAAAATGGGATTCAAAATACCCGTATGTCTCTAAAAGCTGGTGGCGTAATTGGGAAGAACTGGCAACTTTCTTCAAATATCCCGAAGAGATCAGACGCCTGATCTATACCACCAACCCCATCGAAAGCCTGAATTCTCAGCTTCGACGTGTGACAAAAACAAAAGGAGTTTTCCCTTCAGATGAAGCTCTGGAAAAGATTATCTTCCTGAAGATGGCTAAGATTACTGAAAAATGGGGGAGAATGCCTATTAAGGGTTGGCAGGCTATCCTTTCTCAATTGATGATTTATTTTGAGGACTCTGTTCAAGATTGGACTAGTTTTTTAGGTTAATTTTTCGCTTTTTACACATACTACTTGACAAACCCCCATTTTTCGTTAATCTTTTTGGCGCTAAAATCTCTTTTCAAGAGATTAGGTGCTGTCTTACCTGCTTCTCCCTTATAGGAACGATATTTCTTCATCCTGACTTGGCAGATGATACCTGATTCACGCATCAAACGCTGAACCTTCTTATGGTTTACGACATAACCTAATTGGTTTAGTTTCATCGTTATACGCCTATAACCATATCGCCCACGACTCTCGTGGAAAATCTCTTTTATCCTGGCTTTCAATTCTGCGTTTTTATCTGGTTGCTTCATTTGCTTCAAATGGTAGTAAAAGGTTGACCGTGACAGATTGGCTGCTTTCAAGAGCTGTCTCAAGTCATATTGTTGCCTTAGAGTATCTACTACCACCGCTTTTACACGTTGTTTGAGTTTCTTCTGGCTTCCTCTAAGGCAATCAATTTTTTTATGTAGGCCAACTCCGTCTTCAAATATTCATTTTCCTCTTCTAATTCTCGTATCTTCTTCTCTTCCTCTGTTTGAGGCTCTTTGTGCTGTATTTTCTTTCCCGTTGGTCGTCCTTTCCTTATCCGACTCAAACCCTCTTCACCCTCTCTTTCATAGATCTTCTGCCAGTTCCACAATGTTGATACGGATGGTATTCCTAACACTGCTGATGCTTCTGATAGGCTGAGCTCATTTTCTGTCGTATATTTTATAGCATATTTTCTGAATGATTCAGGATATTTCCCTTTTGCTTTTGTATAATAGGCTTCTTCATTTAGCTGGTAGTATTGCCACCATCTTGTTCCAAGACTCCTTGATATCCCTGTTTCTTTTGCTGCCTCTTTGATACTGTACTGCTTTGTCTTCATTTTTTCAATAAATTCTTCCTTCTTTTTCATCTCGTATTTCGCCATGAAAAAATGCACCTCCAAAAGTTTTTTTATTTCTGTCCAACTTTTGGGGTGCATTTCAAAAAACGGACCTGCCTTCAAAACAAAAAAAGCAGCCTCACGGCTGCTTCTATAATCTAAAAAAGAAAACAAAAACGAAAACAAAACAATTTTATACGACATTTTCCACAAATTCTTTTCGTTGAAACTCCAAGGCGTTTTCGATAACGGTTGATTCCAGTTTTCCGGTTAACCGCAACACCTTACCGATTGGATAACTCTGTTTCAACTGCTTTTGAATATCCAAAGCCGTTGCCAGTTCCTCTTCCGTTATCCAGTTAAAACATAGCAGTATCTCGCCCAATTTCATCTTCGGGGTTATTCTGTACATTGTCCCATCGCATCTGGGGCAGTCTATTGATGCCTTTTGATGATCATCATCCCTGATTTTTCTTATCATATTACATGAAAGACATTTATATACCTGCATAGATTTCCCTCACTTTTTCTATAAATAAAAGTTGATATAGATCCCCAGGGGGATATCATTACCAATGTTTACTCAACTTCCTCAACTGTAAAATAGATTGTTCCCTTGTATTCTCCTGCCGGATACTCATACCATTTGTCCGAGATATCCACCTTCATGGTGAAGAACTCATCCACCGTTTCCATGACTCTCAACTCGTTATCTCCGGTGTAGTATTTTGTGATCACACCACCGTTTTGAAAGACCTGGAATTCTGTGTTCTCATCCATTCCCCATTTGCAAAAGATTCTGTTTGTTTCTTCGTTGTTTATAACTTTTCCCAGCTCTGTGTGTTGCATGCCGAAGGTTTCTTCGTCGTACATGAGTTCGGCGGTTATTTTGGCTGGGACTGTTCTTGGTGTTTCTGAATTTCCGATTGTAATATTTCCACCGTAATTATATATCTTGAAATTACAGTCGGATCTCACTTTTCCAATAATAATGTTTGCACCAAAATTGAAAATTTTACAGCTTTTCGTTGTTATTTCGTCGATATAATAGGTATCCACACAACAACAATTCACGAATACAAGTTTTGCAACAGTGGCATCGATACTTCCAAGTCTGATTACAGACGGATAGCAACAGCATCTTGACGTTGGAACACTTTTTAGGTTCTTTGCTGTATTGCTCATTGTGTTGTTTAAAGTGTTAAAAGAACGGGTTTGTTTGTTGTTTTCATTTATATCTTCTTTTATGTTGACAACATTTGTATACACAAATTGTGTGTCATGGATATCTAATTTTTCTCCATTTGATAAAAATCTCAGTATGTCTTCCTCTTCAAATTCTCCATCCTCAATCGCTTTCACCATCTTATCAAAATCCACATCTTTGTCGTTGTTGTCGTATTTTGTCTCTTCGCTTTCAAAATCCTTCACATTTTGCAACATGGGTGTGTTTTGTACAGCATTTGATGGTGCTGTTACAAAACTTTTGACATTTCTGCTGTCACCGTTGTTGTCGTTGATGTGTATATGTGGATTTCCATTTCCGCTAACATACGGGTACATATCTCCAAACCATTCCGTACTTCCCCAACAGGAATATCCCAGGACGTTCTTCACCATTATCGCCGAGTGGATTGTTATGTTTCCCCCGCATTTGTTGATTCTTTTGAATGTCTTTGTTATGAGGGAGAAGTTTTCCTCTTCGAGTAATGGGGTTATCTTTAGGGTTGCTGTTGGGAGTGTTAAGGGTTGCTTTGGGTTTTCGAGTGTTGCTGTTATTTGGGTTTGGACTGGGGTTAGGGTGAATGTTATTGGGAAAAGTGACGTGATAGTTAGAAGGAATAGTAATATTAATATTGTCAACTTTTTATTTTTCACAATAATCAATCCTTATTGATTAGTTACTACAGTAGACTGTTCTTTAAACAGTCTACTGTAGTTCTGATTATTCAATAAAATCTTAATTTGCTGCGATTGTTGCTGTATATATAACTTTGTGAGTTTCCGCTGCTTCTACTTCATACCATTCGAAGCCGCCTATTGTTTTTAAATTGAAGTATATTGTAGAAGCTGCTTTACCCGTACTAAAACCACCATAAGTTTCTAAATCAGAATAGCTGAAAGGACCTTCATTTGATCCGAGGGCTGGAATAACTGAACCGGCTGGATCTGGCCAATCCATTGTAGGGATAACTTCCACTCCCTTGGTTGAATTACCAATAATATATGGAGTATCAAGTGAACCAGACAGTTTAAAAGAACAGTTTGCATAAATTGTTACAGGCGTGGTTAAAGCCCCTAAAGATTCAACTGTAGTATTTACCGGATCTGTCCAATCCCATGTTCCAGAAATTGTCCCCATTTCTAATTTGACTCCCTTATTGATGTTTAAAACAAGATCAACACTTGCAGCAAAAGATGCAGCACTTAAAAATAAAACAACCAACGCAAAAATTAATACTTTTTTCATAAAAAATTCCTCCTCATAAAAATATAAAAATGTTTAGCAACTTTTTTCTTTACTTCGAAATTTTAAATTAAGGACTGGTGAGTGTTAACACTGCTGTCCCTGAATATTCACCTGTCTCCAATGTCCACCATTCTTTCGGCATCTCTATTACAGCAAATATTGCAAATTGATTAGTAGAATAATTTCCAGGACTGCATTGGCACATAAGACAATCTAATGTTTCTGATTCACCACCGGGAATAATTGCATATCTGTTTGTGTTCCAACCTATTTGAATCTGCTTTACACTAATCCGACTATCTCCGTTTAGAAGATATTCCGGTGCTTCAAAATTTACATAAGGTCTGTAATTAGTTGCAACATGAAATCTTGTATGATTTCCGATGAATAGATAATTGTCCTCTTCATCTTTTAATGTAGGATTTGTTCCATCTGCATCATAAATGCCGTTTTCAATATCATCTGGATTAAAGTCTGTAAAGGACCAGCCCAATGTACTACCAAGATATCTCCAACCAAAAGCGTAATTACCAATATCGTTTGAGTACCAATCACCATCTAAATTTGAATCGTAAAAAGAAAATAATGTAGTTCTCCAACTCTCAACTCTAACTGGAGAGTTTGGGTCTCCATGTCCTTGCTCGTTGTAAATTAGTGCATTTATATCTCCCGCTGTACCTTGTGAATCTGATTTTCTTACATCGGCTGCTTCAGAAATCTTCATCTCTAAAATTACATCTTTAGAATTGGCTAGGTTCACTGATATTAGCAGCAGCGACAAAATTACTAGAACAAATAGAATTTTTTTCACATTTCTTCACCTCCCTTCAGAAAGCGATGATATATTATATTTTCAATGACCATTTCTCTTAATTACTTTCTACAGTTATAGTTTACTCGTTGATATAAAACAAAAATGCAACAATACACAATGAAAGTGCAATGTTATTTCAAATGACACTGAATATTTTCTGAAAATATTTACAAACAAATTAAAACCACAGTATTCCTGTACAAAACCATCGGGCAAAACCAAAATCAAAATCCGCAGGGACGGTATGGAGGTGACGAATGCCAAGGACGAGGAGAGAAAAAAGTAAGACGGGAATCTATCATGTGGTGCTTCGAGGAATTAACAAACAGACGATATTTCAGGATGAGGAAGACAATGAGATGTTTCTTGTTACCCTTAAACAGTATAAGAAAGAGAGTGGGTACAAGGTTTTAGCTTATTGTTTGATGGGGAATCATATTCATTTGTTACTAAAAATCGGAAAAGAGGAATTAGGACAGATCTTCAGACGTATAGGAGCCAGTTATGTTTACTGGTATAACATGAAATATGATAGAACGGGACATCTTTTTCAGGACAGGTATAAGAGTGAAGCGGTTGAGACAGATCATTATATTTTTGCCGTTTTGAGGTATATTCATCAGAATCCATTAAAGGCAAGAATGGTTCGGGATATTGCTACCTATCAGTGGAGCAGCTATGCTGAGTATCTTGGGTTAAATGATGATCATTATGTGGATAAGGATTTTGTGCTTTTGCTTTTCAACGAAGACAGAACAAAGGCTATAGAAGATTTCAAAGATTACAATGAGATGATTTCCAATGATAAATTTCTGGATATCAGTGATAAGAAACGGTACAGAGATGAAGATGCAGTCAGGCTTATCAAAAGAAAATATTCTGTGAGTTCATCCACTGAATTGCAGGATTTTGAGCCTGAAAAACGGGATAAGTGTATTAAATATCTGCTTGCTAAAGGGCTTTCGACCCGTCAGATAGCGAGAGTTACCGGGGTTAGTCGGTATATTATTATGAAAGTATGATTTGTACGTGGGAAAACCAACAACTGTTATTTTGATCAATCAGATTTTGAAGGTAAAAAGTCAAACAGGATATGATGATTTATCAAACAGAAAGAAAAGTAACAAGGGTTATTTAAAATATGCGATGAGGTTTCGGGTCTAAAAGAAGAGCGGTGTTTTGAGGTAGAAAAAGTGGGAAAATATTTCTTGCGTGTATAAAATGATTACAAAAGATGACAAAAAGTGTTCGAAGTTATATGTTGATAGTATAATACCATATATTTCTGGAGTTATTCTGAACATTTCTTAAGACAGATGGGTATGTTGCATTTGATTAGTTATTGATTTAGCCTGCGAGAATGATATGAATGGCTCGAAATTTTATTAATCAGAATCTATATGATGATTATTTATAGTTAATCTGATAGTGAACATACCCGATAGGTAGAGAATGCGAATAAAATACCGTCCATACTCGTTTGGTAGATATTCCGCCTCTACTAAGAGCTAAGTTGATGCACACCATGAAGCTTTTGGTTAAATACGAATAGATAGAAAAAAGAGACAGCTTTATCAGCTGTCCTTTTTGTTATATGGGATGTTTATAATTTTTAGAAAGCCATCTGAGCGCCGATGAAGGGGACAAAGCAGTAATCGGATAGGATTCTGTTGATCCTGAGACCGACTTTAACGAGAACCGGGGAATAGAAAGAATACCCGACGGTTGTCGTAAGGCCTCTCGGGAGGAGGTTGTCCCAGATATCCGCTGAGAAATCGGGAGCCCCATCTATCTGAGCGGCCACATACCAGGCGTTATCCGTCTGCCATTTGAAACCAAGCCGCCAATCCAGCGGGAAGAAGAATCCCGTTGCCGTAGCCCCTTTCGTGAAATCAAAGGCGGCGAAATTGATGCCCGCGTAGTATTCCAGACCGTTGGAGGGTCTGGTGACGTCTTCAATACCGATCATGACATAACCACTGTTGGTCGCACTATTTGTCATTGTCGCACCGTAATTGATCGACGGGATGATGGCGAAGCCTTCATCGATCATGATACCGCCTGCGAGACCGAAATCCTGAATGCCCGTGTTGATTGAATAATCAAAATTTGTATCAAGATAGAAGAGTTCACTGAAGACGTATTGAACCTCTCCGCCTACTGTAATACCCGTTGGTGTTGGGTCATTTGAGATGTGAATCTCTGCAAAACTGCCCCTTCGGACGGGTTCATCTCTGTTGAAGAACGGGTCATTTTCGATACCTGTATTGGAGAAAGGGAGAACGGATATTTCACCAAGATCTTTGGAGGAATCAACGATATACATCCCGAGATAGATGATGGCATATCTGTATTTACAAGCCACCTCTTCCTGTTTGAAGATGGAATTGTTTTTGGTCTTTTCGGTTGTCACGGCAAGCGCAACAGGAGTCCAGTCTCCGACCTTCATGTCAACCACCGTGTTGAGATCAATCGTCAGTCTGCCTTCTCCTTTTAGAACAACGGTAGTAGGCGCTCCCTTTTCATAGGTGAATTCCCTGGGTGTAACGGAAAAGGTGAAACCCGTCTTATCCGTTGAGCCTTTGTTGACCTTTTCTGTAAAGACCTTAATATTGGCATTCTCTCCCGGAACCGTTACGACACTGGGATGGAAATCCGTTCTGAACTCCGTATAGTTGACGGTGTTGCCCGTCATGGCGGCGATCTTGTCGGTGGAGATATCGAATCGGTTCAGATCGGACATTTCAACGAAGAAAGTATCCGGTGCTTCAAGGGGAAGGCCGAGAGCGGCGGCATCGAGATTCCAGGACCAAAGTGTTTCTTCCGTCACATCCAGCATTCTCAATTCATAAACCATCATTCCTTTTCCCTCGGTATCTTCGTGCATCAGTGTGAATGAAAAGGCTGTAAAAGGAATCATCATAAGGAGTACAAGCGATAGAATTCCTTTTAAAAAAGAGGGAGACCCTTTTTTTTGAAAGGAAGTGATCATAAACAATCATCTCCCCTGTCGATTTCAGGTGTAACGAAGATGATCAACTCTTTCTGTCCCTTTGTGGATTCCTCATCGGAGAAGAAGAATCTGAGAATCGGTAATTGTCCGAGACCAGGAATGAAGAGATTGTTTGTCTTGGATTCGTCTATGGTGATACCGGCAAGAACAGCGGTCTGTCCGGGTTTAACATTGATGGTGGAAGAAACTTCATTGTTGTAGATGACATAGCCGTCTGCATCTGATTTACCGAACTGTGAGATATTGGGTTTGAGCTGAAGCTGAATAAACTCCGGGTAGATAGTCGGCGTTACTTCAAGCCTGACCCCCGTCTCGATGGTTTCGGTGAGTTTGTTGCCTTCTGAGCCCTCGTAGATGATGTTTCGGGTTTCACCGACGAAGAGGGTGGCGGTTTCTCTGTCTTTGACGAGAACACTCGGATCCGTTTCGATCTTGGCGAGGTGATTCTTTTCCAGAATCTTCATCTGAGCTCTGAGGACGTTGAAGATTGAAGCTTCAAAGGTGAAAGGGTCAGAATACCCCCAGCTGAGAACAGCATCGATACCGGAGGTCACGTCACCGATGGATTCGGGGATATTGAGAGAAAATTCGAAAGGGGACTTGGAGTTCACGAGTTCTTTTGCGATCTCAACGGCGGTAACGGAAATCCTGAGCTGCCCCTTTGTCTTGTCAACAGAATTGATGAAGTGAACGATCTTGTCGATGATTTCCTGAGGAGCGGTGATGGCGATTGTGTTGGTATCGGCATCAGCTTTGATAAATTTGGTGTAATAATCCGGAATGAGGTTCATGACCTTGGTCGGAGAGATATTCTTCAATTCCAGAAGAGCCGTTTCGGATATTTTCATGAAGCCGTCTGCGTTTGGACTGGCCAAGCAGACAAAATAATAATCAGCGATCTTTTTATAGTACATGTTTCGAGGCGGCAGGATGACATCAAATACCTCTTCAATGGTTGCATCTGTAACATCTATGGTGACGATACCGGTAACGGAAGGATCCACAACGATGTTAACCCCCGTCTGCATCGTCATTTCGCTGAGTACCATCTGCATATCATCGCCCTGGAAAAGGAGTGATACTAACTTTTCACCTGTGTTTTGAGAACTTGTCTGAAACATTGGATTTGTTTCTGAAAAAGACGTCGTAATGATCACTAATAAAAACAGGCCGATAACAAATGACTTTACCCCTTTAAATTTCATATACTTCCCCCCTATTTTACTTTTATCAAATAATACATTAAATTAGTTTACTGTTGCAAGTATTCTTACTATTTGTTTTCGGATAGTTTGAGTGCAGCTTTTTATGTGGTATAAAGTTTGATTACACAAGTGCTTTAATTGAGAATACCGGAATATTTTCCGGAAATATGTAAACAACAGACATATTAGTGGTACTTAAGGGTGAGTTAATTAACGATAATAACACAGAATATTAGTTATATGTATAGTTGTGGTTTTCTGTTGACGCTGGAGCGGTTATACGGAGCATTTTGGTTTGTACGGTTAATATTCGGAAAGGGAAGTTGTGCTTTTCATTTTAATCCAAAAGTTATCAGTTCTTTTTTTGAACTGATGTGATTAGTGCATGTGTTATTCGAATATATAAGGACTTTGTATTAAGATAAAAACCAAAGATAGAGGGCGGAAGGTCTTCCGCCCTCTCAAAGTTATTTTTAGACCTTTATTTAAGTGTTTATAATTTTTAGAAAGCCATCTGAGCGCCGATGAAGGGGACAAAGCAGTAATCGGATAGGATTCTGTTGATCCTGAGACCGGCTTTAACGAGAACCGGGGAATAGAAAGAATACCCGACGGTTGTCGTAAGGCCTCTCGGGAGGAGGTTGTCCCAGATATCCGCTGAGAAATCGGGAGCCCCATCTATCTGAGCGGCCACATACCAGGCGTTATCCGTCTGCCATTTGAAACCAAGCCGCCAATCCAGCGGGAAGAAGAATCCCGTTGCCGTAGCCCCTTTCGTGAAATCAAAGGCGGCGAAATTGATGCCCGCGTAGTATTCCAGACCGTTGGAGGGTCTGGTGACGTCTTCAATACCGATCATGACATAACCACTGTTGGTCGCACTATTTGTCATTGTCGCACCGTAATTGATCGACGGGATGATGGCGAAGCCTTCATCGATCATGATACCGCCTGCGAGACCGAAATCCTGAATGCCCGTGTTGATTGAATAATCAAAATTTGTATCAAGATAGAAGAGTTCACTGAAGACGTATTGAACCTCTCCGCCTACTGTAATACCCGTTGGTGTTGGGTCATTTGAGATGTGAATCTCTGCAAAACTGCCCCTTCGGACGGGTTCATCTCTGTTGAAGAACGGGTCATTTTCGATACCTGTATTGGAGAAAGGGAGAACGGATATTTCACCAAGATCTTTGGAGGAATCAACGATATACATCCCGAGATAGATGATGGCATATCTGTATTTACAAGCCACCTCTTCCTGTTTGAAGATGGAATTGTTTTTGGTCTTTTCGGTTGTCACGGCAAGCGCAACAGGAGTCCAGTCTCCGACCTTCATGTCAACCACCGTGTTGAGATCAATCGTCAGTCTGCCTTCTCCTTTTAGAACAACGATAGTAGGCGCTCCCTTTTCATAGGTGAATTCCCTGGGTGTAACGGAAAAGGTGAAACCCGTCTTATCCGTTGAGCCTTTGTTGACCTTTTCTGTAAAGACCTTAATATTGGCATTCTCTCCCGGAACCGTTACGACACTGGGATGGAAATCCGTTCTGAACTCCGTATAGTTGACGGTATTGCCCGTCATGGCGGCGATCTTGTCGGTGGAGATATCGAATCGGTTCAGATCGGACATTTCAACGAAGAAAGTATCCGGTGCTTCAAGGGGAAGGCCGAGAGCGGCGGCATCGAGATTCCAGGACCAAAGTGTTTCTTCCGTCACATCCAGCATTCTCAATTCATAAACCATCATTCCTTTTCCCTCGGTATCTTCGTGCATCAGTGTGAATGAAAAGGCTGTAAAAGGAATCATCATAAGGAGTACAAGCGATAGAATTCCTTTTAAAAAAGAGGGAGACCCTTTTTTTTGAAAGGAAGTGATCATAAACAATCATCTCCCCTGTCGATTTCAGGTGTAACGAAGATGATCAACTCTTTCTGTCCCTTTGTGGATTCCTCATCGGAGAAGAAGAATCTGAGAATCGGTAATTGTCCGAGACCAGGAATGAAGAGATTGTTTGTCTTGGATTCGTCTATGGTGATACCGGCAAGAACAGCGGTCTGTCCGGGTTTAACATTGATGGTGGAAGAAACTTCATTGTTGTAGATGACATAGCCGTCTGCATCTGATTTACCGAACTGTGAGATATTGGGTTTGAGCTGAAGCTGAATAAACTCCGGGTAGATAGTCGGCGTTACTTCAAGCCTGACCCCCGTCTCGATGGTTTCGGTGAGTTTGTTGCCTTCTGAGCCCTCGTAGATGATGTTTCGGGTTTCACCGACGAAGAGGGTGGCGGTTTCTCTGTCTTTGACGAGAACACTCGGATCCGTTTCGATCTTGGCGAGGTGATTCTTTTCCAGAATCTTCATCTGAGCTCTGAGGACGTTGAAGATTGAAGCTTCAAAGGTGAAAGGGTCAGAATACCCCCAGCTGAGAACAGCATCGATACCGGAGGTCACGTCACCGATGGATTCGGGGATATTGAGAGAAAATTCGAAAGGGGACTTGGAGTTCACGAGTTCTTTTGCGATCTCAACGGCGGTAACGGAAATCCTGAGCTGCCCCTTTGTCTTGTCAACAGAATTGATGAAGTGAACGATCTTGTCGATGATTTCCTGAGGAGCGGTGATGGCGATTGTGTTGGTATCGGCATCAGCTTTGATAAATTTGGTGTAATAATCCGGAATGAGGTTCATGACCTTGGTCGGAGAGATATTCTTCAATTCCAGAAGAGCCGTTTCGGATATTTTCATGAAGCCGTCCGCGTTTGGACTGGCCAGGCAAATAAAATAGTAGTCTTCAAATTTTTTGTAATACATATTCCTTGGAGGTAAAATGACGCCCAATACCTCTTCAATGGTTGCATCTGTAACATCTATGGTGACGATACCGGTAACGGAAGGATCTACAACGATGTTAACCCCCGTCTGCATCGTCATTTCGCTGAGTACAGTCTGCATATCATCGCCTTGGAAGAGCAATGTTACCAAGGGTTCGTCTGACGCTCCTTGTCCCTGTGCACTTGTCTGAAACATCGGATCAGCCATACTAACACTAAAAATTAAAATCATGGCTAGAACTATTATCGCATATTTGCTTCCCCTCTTTTTCATATACTTCCCCCTATTTTAGCTTTTACATAATTATACATTATATCTATTAGCTTTTCCAAATGTTAATAATATTTATTTATTGATTTCTTTTTGTTGTTTTGTGTGGCTCGTATTTTCTAATCGTAAATATAACTCTTATATATGTTATAAAATAATGAGTGTTAATGATAATATGATGTGTATAATATTAAATTGTATGTATATTGATATCCCGCTTCGTTTGGTATGAACTCAGGATAAGAAAAGTAAAAAATACATTTCTCTAATATAAAATAACTTGATACTTCAGTGAGTTCGCTGTTTTTCATCATACAATTTATAAAAAAGATACGCATTATGCGTATCTTTTTGAGATATTTAAATTGATGTCTGAATTATCCTTTGGGTGGCAGAAAAGTAATAATAACTCTTAAGATGTTTTCTTCAGCTTCTCCTTCCACATAACTTCCTGTCAAAATCATAGGATCATAAATAATCTTGAAGTCGAGTGGGTCATCAGGATCAAGATTCAGCTCACTTGATTCCAGTTTCACTTTTGATTTTCTGATGGTGTTATCCAATTCTGCAAACCCCACATTCTTTCCTACTGTTAACTTTTTAGTCAGAAAAGAATTGAAGTCATCGGATGTGTTGAATTCATGAACATACTTTTCTTCGTCAATATTTAAAAAAGCTACAATTCGAGGATCTACGGTTTCAAACCGCTCCCAGAAGTATTCGAGTTCAAAGTCTGTATTTGTAATAACACGCAATTTAAACTCTTTTTCCTCGTGAAGTCCGGGATCAGTTGGCATGAAAGAAAATGACGCACCATCTCCTTCTTCATTTGGTTGACCATCGGTGGTTTCGGTTTCTTCTATTGATTTGATCGTCAAACCGATATTAATCGTTGCACTTTGTGCTGAAGCGGCCAGAGATAAAACGGAAATTATTAAAAGCAAGAGTAAAAGAGTGATGGAATTTTTCTTCATGTTATAACACCTCAATCAGTGATGGATTGCACTGTAAAAAATAATGTACTTTGATATTCCGCTCCTGCGGGAAATTCAAACCAGTTTTCGGAAAGATCAAGTTTTAAAGTGAATAACTCCCGGCTTGTTTTCATAACCGGTAATCGCCTTAATTGCTTTAAAACACCGTCCTCTCCCATTAATGAGTATTCCTCAGTATTCCATTTGTACAGGATATTATCATAGTCTTTGTTGTTGATTGCCGTATCTCCGCCTGTTTCCTTGAAGCCGAATGATCCGTCATCTGCAAGTAATTGAACAGAGATATCTGTATTAATCCTGTCAGGTGCGAAGCGATCCCCTATCTCTACATTGCCGTAAAAATTATAGATCCTGCATTTCTTTTTTGCATAAATATGCTGTATTTCTATATTACAACCATAGTTGAAGATATAAACTTCTTCTGCGTTAATAGAATTGATCTTGATACTATCCGTACAGACGTTGTTAATCGCACAAATCAGGACTTTTTTTCTGTTTATATCCTTTAATCGGGTACTGTTTGTATCTGTGAAATAATTGACAACCTTCCCGGAATTTTGTTGTACGTCGATTGAATAGCTGTTTTCATGTTTTCTGGATACATTAATCGAAAGATATTCAAAGACCTCGTCATTTTCCGCTATTCCGGTTGCATCGTATAACCTTTCAAGGAAGCGGGTTCTGGACAGGGTATTTTTTTGTATCTTTGTCAGAATTTCTTCCCAGTTTGTCTTCGTATCTTTGAAATCTTCCTGATCATGAACGGTTTTGTTTTCTTTGTCGGTGAATTCCCAGCAACTTCCAAATTCCTCATACGCCCCCTGATAGGTGTTGCCATAGATAGAATCTATCTTCAAAGGATTGTTTAAGATAATTTTCCCGGTATTGATTCGTTCAAACGATAGAGTAGAAAGGGCGTATTCATCATCTGTGTAAAGAGGTGTGATTAGAAGATCAATTGATGGCAAAACAGTTTCGAATCTTGGATCGGAAATCTCTTCTTGGATCATCGTTTGAACAGGCGTTATTTTTAACTCGACAGCCAAAAGGGCTGTTGAGATTAAAATCGTTATAAGTAAACTTAGATATTTCCGGTTCTTGTACATCAAATCACCTTCTATTCCTTCATTTTTTCACCGTATTATAATGATATTTATAAAAGACTGATGGAATAAGATTCAAATCATATTCAAAAAAAAAGCAAAATATTTTCAAAGTTCTTTATTCTTTGAAAAAGAATAAAGAAAAAGGACGGCATACAGCCATCCTTTTAAATAATTTATCCTATCGGGTTATTCGACATACCCTTCCACTTCAGTTTCTAAAAGCAGATTTTTATCTTCGTATAGTTTTACCCTGTACAGAATAGTTCCTGTCGGTAATTCTGTTTCAGATTGTCCCAGCAGTGTGAAATCGTCTTCCGGGAATATCCATTTCTCGTTTATGGGGTTGATTTCAGTAGTGCTGACGAGTTCTCCGGATTCTTTCAAGATGGTAACTTCTCCCATCAAGTCTCCCAAATGTACTTCGCTGTCGTTCTTGAAAAGAGCTGAAACAACCTCGCCACTTGATGAAACATTTGTCAACGTTGCCGATGACGGCTTCTTCTCGCCGACTTGAACGGCAAGTATTACCCTTTCATCCGTTACAGGGGAGCCCTCTTTTGTGGCACTGTAGGTGAGTTTTCCGTAATATGTATTTTCCGTTGCCTCTCTTGGGATTTTAAACATTGAAACCAGTCTGTTGCTTCTTCCGGGTTCCAGAGTGAATTCAGGAGTTCCTCTGAAGGAAACAAACGGCTTGATTGATTGAGAAAAATTATCTTTAACATCTGCGAATTGTATTGTAACATCAACCGCTTCCGGTCCTTCGTTTTTGGCTTCTATCACTTCTGTCTTTACACTCCCAGGTTTGAGGGAGAGAAGTCTTTCGGTAGGATCGATGATCATGTAATAATCTTTTGGATCGGGGAACTTAAAGTTGTCACCGCTTAAGTTGATATTTTCCTGAAAAATTCTCTGGAAATCATTCATTTTAACAACTGCTTGTAACCTGTAATTTCCAACTTTCGTGACCTTTTCGGGAATACCGGAAAAGATGAGAGTTGCATCAGGATAGAACCTGATTCCCTGCTGGCCTCTTTTTTGTTCAGATTCAGTCATTAATGGGATATTTTCTATCAATCTTCCTTTTTCATCTCTGATGGATGCGTTTACAGAACAGATATAGTCCAAACCGGAAGTGTTATTCATTCTTACCTGTACATTTGGTGACTGATTTTCATCGGGAACGAATTCGATTATTTCGAGTTTTGCGTTTTCTCTGATTCCTGAAGAGTTAATTCTGATGGTTACTCTGACGGCATATCTGATTTTAAATTGAATCATACCCTGTCCTTGCGCGCTCTCAGGTTCTACCATCAAAGTCAGAATGTAGGTTCCGCGAACACCGAACGGGATGTTGACTTTAACGGGGACATCGACTTTGCCGCCAGCGGGAACGTTGACTTCGAAGTCTTCCATATCCAACCAGCCTATCGGTGAATAATCCTCTGCATCAACGAGCTGATAGGTTATATCCCCTGTTTCTTTCTGCAAAGGCTGGAAAGGTGTTATTTTTGTGATAACATCTTGTGCTTCTCCTCTGATTGTCAAATCGAATTCAGCTGTTGAACCAGCGTTCGCTTCTATCTCAATAGACATCGGTTCTACTCCAACTGCAAATAATACGGAACTGGTTAATACAATTATTGCTAAGAATTTAAAGAGCTTTTTCATTAAGCTGCCTCCCTTTGGATTTTAAGAATATGATTGAGTTCATCAGGGTTTATATAATGATTTTCGATGAACATTTGACCGAGCATTTTCTGAACACTTTTTTGCAGTTCGAGGCATTTCTTGAGTGTGTTTCTGTCTATATACCCCAATGCCACCATGATCTCACCAATTCTGAAATCGCTTAATTCGACCAACCCTTCTGCGTTGCAATAAGGACAGCGGTTCGTGTTCTGGTATCTGATATGCGAACTTGAGTAGGAAATACTGTTACATTTTTTACAAAAGAAAGAAAACATTTCTATCACCTCGAAAGGATTTTTATTGTTCCGTCGAGTTTTTTGAGCAACTCTTTCTTATTATCGTTGAAATTATCCAAAATATAAGTTTTATAATCGAGATATCTTTTGTCACTTCCAAAAAGTTCATTGATCAGACTGTTGGAGATCAATCTTTCAGCAACAATAGTAATATTTTCTTCTGTGATATTTTTTAATAGAATAAAAAAACTCTTATCATTGTGAGTGATGAGATCTCCTTTTCTGAGGAGGCTGACCATACAGTTGAAAATCTTGTTGAACAGCCATGGAATATTGGTCCAGTCTATATTAATGTTGATCTCCATCAATGCAGAGTCACACTGTCTTTGGGATAATTCGAAAAATATTATTTTTTTAAAGACGCTCAATTCCACATACCGTTCATCTTTTATCTCCTGTGCGAGATTTTTCTTTTTTTCCGTACTTTCCTGACACAATATGATTTGATCTCTGAGGTTTTCAAGATTTGGAGACGGTTTGAAGCCAAATTCTTCCATGAGATTTCTTTCGAAGGTTTCAAATGTTTTTATCGCTTCTACAAATAATTTTTGTTCTTTTAAGATGAGCATTTTTTGAAGGATGAGGTTTTCGTTATAGGGATCAATTTTGATGGCTTTGCTTTGATAAAGTTTTGCCTCTTTATAAGACTGTTGTTCAATCAGCAGTTTAACGAGTTCTATTAGCGCTTCTACGGAAAGTTCTTTACACTCTTCACGAATGGAAATTGCCCATTCGCTGTAAGGCTGTTCGGAAAGAAAGTCACCGTTATACAACTCTTCAACCTCTTTGTAGATTTTTATTTTTTCTTCTTTCTTTGCCGTCAAAGAGGCTTTTTTTATCAGTTGTCTGAACAGTGAAATATCAAGACTGACTTCCCCCGGTGTTTCAAACCAGCACATTTGTGAAGAGCTTCTGAATAATTTTTTTCCAAATCCTTTTTCACCATATACCTCATCAAACCCCTTTCTTATCATATAAAGGGTCGTGCTGAGGTTGTGTTTAGCACTGTAATAATCCATGCCTGGCCAGAATTCATCGCATAAGTAATCTTTTGAGATTTTTCTGTTTCGATAGGCTAGGAAAAATCTCATAATCTCCTGGGCTTTTTGGGATCTCTTAAAAGGGATTTTAACTTCCACGCTGTCAATGGCAACAGAAAATTTACCAAATGTCTGAATATAGAGTTCTTTAGCCATAATTCACCTCGTACACTTCTGATTTATTATTTTACAATTTAATAGATTATAGCATTATATATTAAAAGTGTCAATAGAAAATGTTACAATATGGAATAAATATCAAAATAATATCAAATAATTCAAAGGTGCATCATAAATTAAAATATTATACACTGATATAACAGAGTAATAGTTAAATAGAAGGGGAAGATGTACATGTAAGAAATGTTACAATATGATTTGATATATAATTTAATTATTTAACAGAATTTTCTCAGCTTGATGAAAGAAAAAAATTACACAAAAAATATAACTGTATTTTTTTTACTACAGATATGAAGAAAAAAACGACAGAAAATAATCTGCCGTTTTCGAAGTTTTTACTTCAGATACTTGTCAAACCAGTCTTGTATTTCCTGTAACCGTCGCATTCTGTGTTTTGGTTTTCCACCTCTGCTGAGTTCATGGCTTTCTCCTCTGAACATACACAAACGTGATTCAACCCCGTGATATTTGAGAGCGGTAAACATCTGTAATCCTTCAGGATACCAGCATCTGTAATCTTCTTCGGAATGAATAAAAAGAGTAGGTGTCTTTGCCTTATCGGCATACTTCAGTGGTGAACTTTTCCAGAGTTGCTCATGATTGTTCCATGGTGTTGCCCCTGCACTCTGATCGTCAACGAAGAAGTATCCGATATCTGTTGTACAGAATTTTGATATCCAATTCGAAATACTTCTCTGTGAAGCTGCTGCTTTGAATCTGTTTGTTTGTCCAATGATCCAGTTTGTCATATATCCGCCATAGGAACCACCGGTTACACCGATATTTTGTTTATCTATAAACGGATATTTTTCAAGAACCAAATCAGTGAAGTCCATGATATCTTCATAATCTATCGTTCCGTATTTCCCACGTATGTCGGCAAATTCATTCCCCTTACCGTCGCTTCCCCTGGGGTTGCAGAAAAACACACAGTATCCTGCCGACGCCCAAACCTGCATCTCATGGAAGAAGATAGAACCGTAAACTGTTTTTGGTCCCCCATGTATATCGAGGATAGCCGGGTATTTTTTATCCTGTTCAAAGTCAGCAGGTTTGATTACCCATCCCTGAATGTCCGGTTTTCCTTCTCTTTTAAGTGTTATTTCTTCAGGTTGTGAAATCTTTTTTTCTTTCTGAATCCATTCGTTGAATTCAGATATCTGTTTTTCTATTCCGTTTTTCATGATGTAAAGTTCCGGGAGCTTTGATCCTCTGAACGCTATTTCTACAATCTTATCTTTTAAAAGACAAAAATGATCAACAGAACCGTTCTTTTCTATTACAGGTTCAATCACACCATTTATTGACATTTTATACAGGTAAGAACTGTCTTTATCCGTACTGACGAAATAAATACTGTCCTCAAATTTTTCGTAACTGTGTTCTGCTCCTGAACCATATCTGGCATCACTACCGACTGAATTCCAAAATCCCATATCATGGTCAGGGGTTATACAGGTCATTTGTTTTGTTTCGATGTCAATCTTGAAGAATTTTTTGTTTTCGTTCACCCCAAAGGCTTTCATGTCACTTCCCCTTGTGATAACAGTTTTTTCATCAAAATATACGGCATCGTCATAACTCATAACGGAATCCGGAGTGAGTTGCTCAATTTTGTCCTTCTCCATATCATACTCAAAGATATGATTGTTAAGCTCTGCTTTTGAAACAAATGTTCTACCAGTAAAGAGTATTTTTGAGCCATCTTTTGATGGTTCAAATGAACCGGTATTGAAATCAACCGCTGTAATTCTTTTGAAAGTGCCTTCTTTTTTGTTAAAGATAAACAATCCATTTCTTTTTGTACTTGTGTATCCTCCGCCGTTGGACCAATAGGGAATTTCAGTCAATACTTCGTAATCTTTTTCTTTTTCCATCTTATCTTTTGCTTCTTTTAGTTCTTCTGGACTTGCATTGTAAGGAAGCTCATCCCCGTTTTTAAACATACCTCTTATAATGTATAACTCATCCTTTTTCAGCGTTTTTAATCCGGTTAGCGTTACAGGTACTGTAAAGGCAAGTTCTGCTTCGCCACCTTCTGTTGAAAGTCTGAATATTTTTGTGGCGATAGGGTTATCTTTTTTGTCATCTTTCTGTCTTCCGGATTTGAAAAGAATTGTTTTCTCGTCTTCCCAATAAAAAGCGCCTGTTTTCCCATCTGTTGTATAGGGTCTGTAGCTTTCCGTTTCAGAATCCATTAACCAGAGATTGGATAAATAGTCATTATCTTCTTCATTCATCTCATGAAGCATGAAGGCGATTTTTGTGCCTGTTGAATTCTTTTTCAATGTTGAAGGGAATTTAAATCGCATTAAATCCTGTATTGTTACTTTTTCCATTTTGAATTCCTCCTTAAATCAGTTTGATGTTCGGTATACTAACTATATTTTATCATAAACGAACCTGATAATTCATGCGACACAAAAAATTTTTTTAAGTATCTTTTTATGAAATGATTAAAAAAGGAAGGTGTTTGAAATGAAAAAGAATATCATGAATTTTGTGAAAATCGCCGGACTGATATTCATTCTCTCATTTATCTTTGTAAGCTGTGTATCAGTTGAATCCTTTCCTTTGGATGGTGTACCGATGACATCCGAGCAGATTATTGATGAAGAACTTTCGCTTCTTTCAAATCCTTTTGTTTTTATCGATTATGAAGCGTTACCTCTTGCTTCCACTTATTCAGTTACTAATTTTTTCTTTGAAGACGGTGCAAAAATGATTATAGCCCCATTTCAGTGGAGTAATCTTGTGACAACAGCTGCAGGTTATGCACGAGTGGTAAACGGAAATCATGCAGGACATCTTGGTCAGGAAATGACTTTAAACAACGTCAGAATGGATTTCGATTTTCCGATTGCACCCAATAGAGTCATTTTCTGTTATGGAGATCTTGGCGGGAATGTCAATCTTTTGATCAATGGTAATCTTAAAAACAGTGCAGATATGATGGATTTTGACGGCTCTACCATCAACGGTGTCGATGTTTTTGTGACTGAAATTCCAGTCACCGGTGGTGTACAGGGTATAGTCCTGCTTAAAGGACCGATAAACACACTTGAAGTTGGCGGCCAGGAATTCTTTATGGATCATGTTGGATTTAAGAATTAAAATTTGCAAAAAAAGAGGTGCCGTTTAAACGGCACCTCTTTCAATATTTGTTTTTATCTTTTTTCAGCTTTCAATCTTCTCCACGCGTAAACTCCGAGTACGATGATCGTGATGAAGAACGGGAGAGACTGGGTAAATTCATAAGGAATATTGAACATCTGTAATGAATAGGATGCCGCTTCTGTGAAACCAAACAGGAATGACCCCGCAGCCACACCGAAGGCATTCAATCCACCAAGTGCCTGAGCGGCAAGTGCAATCCATCCTCTTCCGGCCGTCATATCCCTGGCGAACCATGAAACGTAACCCATCGAGAGGAAAAGACCGCCGAGACTGGCGAGAAGACCGCTGATCATCAATGCCGTAAATCTGGTTTTGATCACTGAAATCCCAACGGATTCGGCCGCATCCGGATTTTCCCCAACTGCTCGTATCCTTAAACCCAAAGGTGTCTTATACATCATATACTGAACGACAAATATCATAATAATTGCGACATACGTTATTGCGTGATGTCCACTCAATATTTCACCCAATACCGGTATCTGATCAATGAATGGGATTGTGACATTTGGTATGAGCAGTGAATTTACCGAAGCGGAAGACCCTTTATCACCCGTCAGCATTGTCAGGAAGAAGATTGTTCCGCCACTTGCAAAGATATTCAGGGCGATTGCGGCAAGGATAATATCCGTCTTCAATTTCAATGCAAAGTATGCCAGTACTGCTGCCATAAGGACACCGACAAGCATTCCGATGATGATTGCAAGTGTTAGACTTTGTGTGAATCCGCTTACGATGACGCCGACAAATGCTGAAGTCAGCATGATACCTTCAAGTGCGATGTTCGGTGTTCCGGCAGATTCCGCAACAAGAGCAGCCAATGCGGCAAGTAGTATAGGGGTTGTAACCCTTATACCTGCTCCGATGAATTCAAGAGATAATATGCCCTGTAATGCTTCGTTCATACTGCCTCACCTGCTTTCTGTAATTTAGCGTTATCGGCTTCAGTTGCCTCTTTGTTGATAGATCTCTGTTTCCATTTTGAAAGGAAAGCTTCAGCTGTAACGAGCAGGATGATGACAGCCTGCAGGATCGAAACAATTTCAGGTGCGATATCCGTATATCTTCCCATTATTTTTGCACCGACCCTGATGTATGAGAGGAAAAGAGCGGCAACGGGAACAAAAAGCGGGTTGTTTCTCGCCAACGTGGCGATGATGATGCCATCCCAGCCATATCCCGGTGTATAAAGCCACAAGAATCTCCCATGGTATCCAAGTAGTTCGATAATACCGGCCGTACCGGCTACTGCTCCTGCGGCGACCTGAACCTGGAGTATCATCTTTTTGGAATTGATACCAGAATATTCTGCAAAATTCTGATTATCACCGATCATTTTTACTTTATAACCCCATGTGGTTTTCTTCATGATGAACCAGACGATTCCGGTCATGATCAAAGCGATGAAGATTCCGATATGCAGTTTGTATCTTTCGTTTAGTAAAGGCAGCATCGTGGGTTCTTTAAACGGCAACGAAACCAGTGATCCGGCAGAGGTATCTCTCAGAAATGTTTTTATCAGGAACAAACCCATAAAGACTGCGACGTAGTTGAGCATCAGTGAGGTGACAAGTTCCGAAGCGTTCAGTTTTGACTTCATGACACCCGGGATATAGGCAAAACCGGCTCCTGTAAGCATGGCTACAAGGATAACAACCACTGTAGAGATGAATGGAATTCCGGGGAAATAAATAGCAACCGCAGTAGCAACCGCAGCACCCAGGAACATCTGTCCTTCAGCACCGATATTAAATTGTTTTGCCGTGAATACCATCGAAATGGCGAGCCCTGTGATGATGATTGGTGCTGCTTCGTTTATCCATTGAATCGCACCGCCTTCATTGAAAGCAGCTCCTGATCTTCTCCATTTTATGATGGCTCCTGTGAGGAAATATTTGTACGCATTGTTTGCTGAATCAAACGCTTCCCTCATCTTTTCCCAAAAGCTCATATCCCCAGATGGAATACTGGATATATATATGATGATATATCCTATTAAAAGAGCTATTCCAACGGAAATTCCTATCCTGTAAACGGTAAATCTGTCTTTGGATTTCATATTAAATCACCCATTTCCTCTTGTGACATTTTTTTAATCCCTAACATGTATTCTCCAAGTATATTTTCATTCACTGCCTTTACATCTTTAAAATGGGCGACGATTTCCCCTTTATATAAAACAACGATCCTGTCAGCTACTTCAAGTAATTCTGTCAGATCTGCGGAAATGAGCAGAACCGCAAGGCCATTATCTCTTTCGCTGACAAGTCTTCTTCTGATAAAATCAGCCGCAGCTATGTCAATTCCCCTTGTTGGCTGGTCGGCGACGGTTATTTTTGATTTGGCAGTAAATTCTCTTGCGACTACTACTTTCTGAATGTTTCCGCCTGAAAGCATCTTGACCTTTGTCTGTGAGTTGTCCGCTCTAATATCAAATTCTTCAACCATTTTTTCCCCAAAGGATCTGATCGCTTTTCTGTTTAAAATGTTGGTGTTTGCGAATGGTGGCTGATTAAATCTGTCACTTATGATATTGTCCTCTATACTCGAATCCGGTGCTATTCCTCTGTGCATTCGATCTGCAGGGATGTGGCTGAGACCGGCTTTTCGACAGAAAGCCGGTGTAACATTTTCTGGAATTGTTCGTCCATCAATGGTTATCTCACCGGAGTCTTTCTTTGATATCCCCGTTATCATTCTGATTAATTCGGTCTGGCCATTCCCTTCAACACCTGCAATCCCCAGAATTTCTCCTTTTTTGAGATTGAAGGAAATATTTTTAACGGCTTGAACACCGTCATTTCTGGTATAGTTTGCGTTTTTGACTTCAAGGAGAATCTCCCCAGTGTTTGCCGGTTCTTTATCAATTCGGATATCAACATCTCTTCCGACCATCATTCTGGACATCTCTATTTCTGTGATGTCCTTAACCTCAGCTTTTCCTACGATCTTTCCCCTTCGTGTGACTGTTATTCTGTCGGCAATCTCCTTGACTTCATTCAATTTATGTGTGATGAATATAATTGTTTTCCCGCTATCTGTCAGTGTTTTTAACGCTTTAAACAAGTCAACCGTTTCCTGAGGGGTTAAAACCGCCGTAGGTTCATCAAGTATGATCAGATTTGCACCTCGTACCAGGGTCTTGATAATTTCAACCCTCTGTTTCATCCCAACGGATATGTCTTTTACTTTTTCTGTTGAAGGGACAGGCAGTCCAAATTCCTCGGATTTTTCCTTAACAAATCGATAGGCTTCTTCCATGTTGATCGAAAGGCCCTTTCGAGGTTCCATCCCGAGTATGATGTTTTCAGCAACTGTAAGAGACGGTACAAGCATAAAATGCTGATGAACCATTCCAATCCCCAATTCTATAGCCTTATCAGGTGAGGATATTTCAACTTCCTTTCCTTCGTACACAATTTTCCCTTTTGTCGGTTGTTCGATACCAAAAAGGATTTTCATCAATGTCGATTTTCCGGCGCCGTTTTCACCCAACAAAGCATGAATTTCCCCTTTGGTTACCGAAAGATTCATAGATTTATTCGCTACTACTCCGTTTGGATATATCTTCCATATATCCTTCATTTCAAGGATATTTGTTCCATCCATCCTTATCACCCCTGTATAAAAAACAGGCTTCCTTTAATGGAAGCCCATTCATGATCTTATTTCTGATTATTTTGCAGCGTCTCTGATTGCGTTAAGTTCGTCGTTTGTCAATCCGAATGCTGATGTAACACTGATTGTTCCGTCAAGAATTTTTTCCGTAATATCTTCAAGTCTTTCGTTGATTTCCGGATTTGCCTTCAGGAATGCGTCAAAGTATTTGTTTTCAGCAAGACCTACAGCGCCTTCTTTGATTCCGAGTGCTTCTGTTGTTCCCATTGGAAGTGTTCCGTTTACATACATTTCAACTGCTCTGAAAACTGATGCATCTACATTCTTAAGCATGGAAGTTAACATATGATTTACGATTTCAAGATCCTTTTCTTCGTAAATAAGCTGCATGTCTGAATCTACTCCCAGTGACCATTTTCCCATTTCTTTAGCAGCTTCAAGAACTCCGTTTCCGGTTTCTCCGGCAACAGCGAATACAACATCTGCACCCTGTCTGTACATTGCCATTGTGAACTCTTTTCCCTTTGCAGGATCATTCCATGCACCGACATAGGAAGTTGAGATTTTCATTGCAGGATCAACATACTGTGCCCCTTCAATATAACCTACGAGGAAGTCATTAATAACCGCGATATCCATTCCTCCAAGAAGTCCGATTCTCTTGTTGTCAGGATCTGAATAAGGTAAACCGGCTTTCTTTGATACCATAGCAGCAAGAGCACCTGCAAGGAATGACCCTTCGTTCTGCTTATAAGTCATAGCATAAACGTTGTCAAGGTTTCCGTTTTCAAAAGGCATACTTGTGTCATAAATGATATAGGTAATTTCCGGGTAATAGGGTGCGATTTCAGCAAGAGCATCCACCATCTGCCATGTTCCCACGATGATAACATCAAATTCTCCGGAATCCGACATATCTTCAAGTGTAGGAGCCCATTCAGCCGGGTTATAAGTCATTTCGATGGTTTTTGTTTTGAGTCCGAGCTTGTCTTCGACCATTTTTACGCCTCTTTCAGCTGAATCAAAGAATGATTTGTCTCCGAGTGTTCCATTGATGAGGTTCAAGACTCTTGGGGCTGCTGAAAAAGCTGTTGCAACGAATAAAACCAAAGTGATTAAAACGATAAGTTTCTTCATAAATACACCTCCTGTATTTAAGGGGTTGATTACCCCTTATTTCCTAACATTATAAAACTAAAACGTCTTTTTTAATGATAACAACCTTTTAAATCAGATTGTTAATTTTGTTCTTGTTTTAGTTTTGTCCAACTCATTTCAAAAAAACATGTTCATCACGCTGTTTGGTATTTCCTTAATTATAATTCGAAAGCACCTCAAAAAGCAAGTCGATAAATCTTTCCCGGTTTGCTTTTAAAGCCCATGTGGAATTTGGCTTGTTTCCAGACTTTTTCCAGTAATCAACCACTGTCTGACCATACGTCAATTCGCCTTTCAGTTCAACTTGAGCATAGTAATCTTCGTATTCAAATATTTCTGGTTCCAGTAAATAGGCAATTGTACAGGGATCATGTAATGGTGCCCCTTCAATTTTAAAGATATCAAAATACGTCTGATGAAAGAATTTAAGTAATAGACCCATCTTTGATACGATCATCGAAGGGAATTCCTGCATCTTTTCGATTTCATCCATAAAGATCTTCGTCTGATGTGTAACATCAAGCGGAAAGACAACACTATGAATACCGGAATCAAAAAGGATCTGTGCTGCTTCCGGATCGGCAAAAATGTTAAATTCAGCAGCGGGAGTAGTATTTCCGAATTCAATCCCTCCACCCATTATAACAATTTCCTTAACGTCTTTCGTAAGTTCCGGGTAGATATTGATGAAATGAGCAACGTTGGTTAGCGGGCCAACTGCCACGATTGTAACTTCACCGGGATGCTTCTTTACCATCTCTGCCATAAATTCGATCGCTGTACGCGAATCTTTTTCCTTTGTCGGCGCAGGCATATCTGCTCCTTCAAGTCCGGATTCACCATGAATATCAGGTGCAACGATCTGTTTCCTGAGTATTGGTTTTGCTGCTCCCTCACAAACGGGAACATCAAGCTTGGCATTTTCTGCCATGATCAGTGCGTTTCTTGTGGTGTTTTTAACATAAGAATTTCCGGCAACTGTTGTGATTCCAAGCAGGTTGATTTTTTCCGAAGCGCCTGCAAAAAGTATTGCCACTGCGTCATCGTGTCCGGGATCACAATCCAGAATTATCTTTTTTTTCATAAAACACCTCCTTTTCTCATTTTTTCGCATTGTCTATGATTTTATCATATTTCTATTATTCATGTTAAGTATCTTAAAGGGATTTTCAAGATATATTAGCATAAATATCATTGTAAGAAATTTCACAAAGTGTAACAATAGGAATCATCTTTTTAATGTGAAAAAAAGTGCATCTAATAGAAGATATGGTATAATAACTCGAAATGTATGTTCTGAAAAAATTAATTTTTTGAAGGAACTTGATTTGCAGTATATTAAACTTTAGATAACAAGGAGGGACAAATCAGATGTCCAAGAAATGGGTTTATTACTTTGGAAAAACAAAGTCTGAAGGAGATTCTTCAATGAAGGAAATCCTCGGAGGAAAGGGTGCAAACCTCGCTGAAATGATCAACATAGGGATTCCTGTACCACCGGGATACACAATATCCACAGAAGTATGTAAGTATTACTTTGACAACAATAACACATACCCAGAGGTATTAAAAGCTCAGGTAGAAGAAGCAATGGAATTGCTTGAAAAGGATACAGGAAAGAAATTCGGAGACAAGAACGACCCACTTCTCGTATCAGTAAGATCAGGTGCAGCCGTATCCATGCCTGGTATGATGGATACAGTTCTCAATTTGGGGCTCAATGATGAGACTGTTGCCGCTATGGCAGAAAATTCAGGGAATCCAAGATTTGCTTATGATTCCTACAGAAGATTCATGCAGATGTTTGGAGACGTTTCACTTGGCTTACCACATGCTAAATTTGAAGCTGCTCTTGACAAAGTAAAAGAAGAAAAAGGCGTTAAAAACGATACAGATCTTGATACAGAAGACTTGAAAAAGGTTATCGAACTCTACAAGGCTGTATATGCAGAAGAAGGGAAAGCTTTCCCACAGGATCCTGTTGAACAGCTTTGGGCTGCAACTGATGCTGTTTTCGGTAGCTGGATGAACGAAAGAGCTATCAAGTACAGAGCACTTAACGGAATCGGAGAGGGCACGCTTCTCGGAACAGCCGTTAACGTTGTTGCCATGGCCTACGGTAATATGGGTGATGATAGCGGTACTGGTGTTGCTTTCACCAGAAACCCATCTACAGGAGAAAACAAGTACTACGGAGAATACCTCCACAACGCACAGGGTGAAGACGTTGTTGCCGGAATCAGAACACCGCTTGAACTGGAAGCTATGAAAAATGAATGGCCGGAAGTTTACGATGAACTTCTCGCAGTATTCGACAAACTTGAAAAACATTACAAAGATATGCAGGACGTAGAATTCACCATAGAAAAAGGAAAACTTTATCTTCTTCAGACAAGAAATGCAAAGAGAACAGCTGCTGCAGCAGTTAAAGTTGCCGTAGACATGGTTGAAGAAGGTATGATTGATAAGAAGACAGCCGTTATGAGAGTCACACCTGAACAGGTTGAAAGAATGCTTCATCCTGCATTTATTGCAGAGGAAAAGGCTGCCGCTGAAGTCCTCACAAAGGCCCTTCCAGCATCCCCAGGCGCCGCATGTGGCCAGGCCGTATTCCATTCAAAGACAGCTGAAGAATGGGCAAAGCAGGGCAAAAAGGTTATCCTCGTAAGACTCGAAACATCCCCTGAAGATATTGGTGGTATGGATGCAGCTGAAGGTGTTCTCACCGCAAGAGGCGGAATGACATCACACGCCGCTGTTGTTGCTAGAGGAATGGGAGAACCTGCTGTTTGTGGGGCAGAAGAAATTGATGTTAGCGAAGAACTCAAGCAGTTCAAGGTAGCCGGAAAGGTTATCAAAGAAGGAGACTGGATCTCCATCGATGGTTCAACCGGAGAACTTATGCTCGGAAAGATCGCTGCCGTTAAACCTGAAGGACTTGTTGGAGACGTAGCAAAGATCCTCGAATGGGCTGACGAATTCAAGAGACTTGGCGTCAGAACAAATGCAGATACACCTAAAGATGCCGGTGTTGCTGTTCAGTTCGGAGCTACAGGAATCGGACTCTGCCGAACGGAACATATGTTCTTCGAAGCTGACAGAATCCCTATCGTTAGAAGAATGATCGTTTCAAGAGAACTTGAAAGCAGACAGAAGGCGCTTGACGAACTCGAACCTATCCAGAAGCAGGACTTCTACGGAATTCTCAAGGCTATGGACAACATGACTGTTACCATCAGATTTATTGACCCACCCCTTCACGAATTTATTCCACAGGAAAAAGACGCACAGGAAAAGCTCGCTGCTGATCTCGGCATCACAATGGAAGAACTCATGTCAATTGTTGCAGAACTTCATGAATTCAACCCGATGCTCGGACACAGAGGTGTCAGACTTTCCATCACGTATCCCGAGATCGCCGTTATGCAGACAAGAGCCGTTATCGCCGCTGCCATCGATCTTAAGAAGGAAGGACTCAATCCTAAACCGGAGATCATGATTCCTCTCGTAGGTCTTGAAGCAGAACTTAAGACGCTTAGAGAAATCGTTACAAGAGAAGCCGACAAGCTTATCGCAGAAGCCGGAATCGAACTTGAATACCATGTCGGTACAATGATTGAAGTTCCAAGAGGAGCGCTCACAGCTGACCAGGTAGCGAAGCATGCTGATTTCTTCTCCTTCGGAACAAACGACTTGACACAGATGACATTCGGATTCAGTAGAGATGACGCCGGAAAATTCATCAACGATTATCTTGACAAGGGAATCTTCAAGAACGATCCATTCAAACAGCTGGACAGGGAAGGTGTCGGACAGCTTGTTAGAATGGCTGCCGAAAAGGGAAGAGCAACAAATCCTGACCTTCACTTGGGAATCTGTGGAGAACACGGCGGAGATCCTTACTCAATCGAATTCTGTCACCTGGTAGGACTCGACTATGTCAGTTGTTCACCATACAGAGTTCCTGTTGCAAGACTTGCCGCTGCACAGGCTGCAATCAACAACGGATAATTTATTTTCGATAAAAAAAGAGGTGCCCTTTTTTGGGCACCTTCTTTTTTATCCAAATCTCTCATTATACCAGTAAAAATTATCCTTAGCTTTTTCTATTGTCTCATCGATATCTATTAATTTTCTTTTTTCGTGCTTGTGAAAAAAAGAATGAAGCTTCATAAAGATCACCTCACTGTCAATGCAACATATGGATCATCCAATAGATGTCCTCTTTTGAATATGCAATTTCTTCATTCATGTTTTTTAAAATATTTGATTCTATGTTTTTCTTGAATTTGAAATCTTTCATAAAATCATCCCCAATCAATGTAAACCGTTTATACTCCAAAAAAATCTTCTTTTTTCCTCTTCAATGATAGTATCCAAATTTATCAATTTTCCATTCTTCATCATATAATTTCTTTTTTTATTCATATCAATCACCTCACTAATCTTTAGACGAGTTGTATATATAAAATATTTCGAGGGATATATATAAATAACTTTATTACCTCTGCTTTTTTTTGTTTTTGAATTCATACATTCTGTTATCTGCTATTTTTATAATTGTTTCAATATCACTTTCTTCTTTACAGTGAACTGAGCAGATTCCATAACTAATGGAAATATTTAGGTCATCATGAAGTTCTTTTCCTTTTTGCAGTAATACGGAGTTGATTCTATTCATTATTATTTTTGATTTTTCCTCTGAAATATTTACAAATGCTACGGCAAATTCATCTCCACCGATTCTTGAAACGTAATCGGTACTTCTTGTGAATGCTTCAAGCGTTTTGCCTATAAGATACAAGGCTTTATCACCAATGTTGTGGCCAAATCTATCATTGATTGTTTTTAAATTATCCATATCGATAAACACGATTGACCAGGGGAATATATCATTATCAATAAGATATTGAATTCTCTTATAAAAAGACCTTCGGTTCTCAACACCTGTTAACTCATCCTGAGAAGCCAGCAGTTCCAATTTATCCTTTGTAATTTCAAGCTTTTTATTTATTCTGATCTGATCTTCAAACATATTTTTTATTTTATGCGCCATTATTTTAAAGGCGTTACCAAGTTCTTCGGTTTCCCTGAAGTCGTTATGTTTATCAAGGTCTCCCAAACCACTTTTAGGATTGTTTTCAAATTCATATAATCGATTAATGATCCTTTTCAGATTTAAAACCAATTTTTTAGAAAAACCAAAATTAATCAATAAATTCAGTAAAAAGATTGCGATAATAAAAATGTTGAAAAAAGTGACATATCTGTTTTTCAAGTTATGAAGTTTAGAGAAATCTAATATTATTTTAGTTCTTAATAGGGGAGATGAAAATAAGCTGGGAATAACAGGGTTTTGAGTACTGATATAGATTGTATAGATATTATCACCGGAGTTTTTCAAAATAGGTTCACTGTTGTCTCCAAGAGATTTAAAGAGATTCTGATCTAACATATTTAAGTTTGTTGATTCAAAAAGAGGTGTATAGTCAGAAGAATAAAAATCAATTGTTTTGATATACTTTGAATGATTTATCAATTCAGCTATATTTTTGTTGAATTCAAGGCTAAAATCATCATTTGAAATCAGTTCCATTTCCAGTATCTGCTCATCAGGTAGTTTATAATAGGCTAATATTTTGGGTTCGCCAGTGTTTGTGTTATTAAATAGTTCATCAATAATTATACTTACAGAATCCTCCTGTAAGAGTTTGTTTTTTGATTCGTTGTCAAAATCGATAAGAGGTTCTATACGCCAATTAATAGTGAATTCGGATAAATTTTCTTTTAAGCGTACATTATTTAGAATATCGTTAATTATCGCTTCTGTTAAAAGATCGTTCTGATCAAGGTATTCTGTTATACAGTTGAATGCTTGATCTAATCTCAAATGATAAGAATATTGAAGATTGATTAGTGAATTACTCCAATTTTCCCGGAAAGAAACCGTGTTATCTGCGAAGGTTTTGGCGATCGGTTCAACAATAGCTGTTTCAAAAGCGGTGTCTATAAATAAATTTGAGAAAAAAAGAAATGCAATAATAAGTATTATTGTGATAAAGACTTGTCTTTTTAAAACAATCTGTAAAAAACTTTTTTTCAAAAAATACCTCCTGTTTAATACAGAAATCAGTTGGTTTCAAAATTATAGCATAAAAAAGTTAAATAAAATAAAAAAAGACGAATTTAAAATTCGTCTTTTTTTATAAGATGATGGAATTATACCGGGCTTTTTCTTCTTAAATAATCAATAACCGCTTCATTTGTAAATTCTTGTACTGTTTTCCCTTCGATTTTTGCAAGTTCCTTTAAAACAGCCCAGTCTTTTTCGTTTAAGTCCAGTTTTATCATCATCACTTTACCCTTAGTGACATCCTGAACCCAATCGTTAACCTCTCTCAAATTATCTTTCAGTTCTTTATTGACAAAATGTTTTATATCTTCTTCAATATTTTGATAGTTTTTTTTCATATAATCACCTGTTATTGATCAGATTCTTTTTCCAGTTTTATTGTTTTTTTGAAAACATATGGTTCTTTGCCATTTCCAAGTTCAGGATCTGTATTTATTGATACATCTTCAGTAATTATTTTTGTTTTTTTAGGATCTATTTGCGGTTCAGAGACTTTTGTTTTAGATTCAGGGATAACCTTGGGTTCATGGAGTACGGTATCTTCATCCTTCAAATTTTCCTTTTTGATATACTGCAAATCCTCCATGAAGTTTTCAATTTCAGAATCTGAATATTCCAGAATCTTTAACATTTCCTTGGCTTCATCTTCAGTGATGATTCCCTGTGAACAGGAAAACACAATTCTTTCGGCATCAGGATCATGTTTACTCTTTTCTTCTTTCGGTTCCTCGCGTGTTCCATACTCATTTTTGACACCATAATTATCCGTTTTTATCACAAGATCTCCGGAAACGGTCTTTGCAGAAATCTTCCCTTCTTGTCCTTCACCGAATAAATAATGTCCCTTACTTCTTCTGATGGGGTCTCTCTTTTTAAAAATAGCTTCACCAGATACTGTATTGAAATCAATTTCAATATCAAGAGGACTTGTCAAGACATTAATATCTCCGCTTACGGTTCTTGTTTCCCAATCTGCTTTGTTATTAATGTTTTTAATCATGATATCTCCGCTGACAGCTGTTAATTTTGCGTTTTCAGGGATATTTTTAACAGCTATATCTCCGCTGACATTGTTGCCTGAAATGAATTTTGTATTTTTGGAGATATTTTCAATTTTTATGTCACCGGATTTTGATGTACAGATAATCTCTTCAGAATCAATATCATTAATGCCAATGTCTCCACTGATTGACGTGAAGGAAGATTTTTTTTCATTTGAAACATTGAGAGACTTCACATCACCGGATTTTGTACTGATTATTAATGCCTTTGTGATAGAATTTGAATTGAAGAGGTCTCCTGATGTACTCGTTATCTTCATTTTTTTGACTTCCATATTACTCGTATTGATAGCCCCTGACACTGTGTTGATTAATACTTTTTCCAATCTGTTTTTTGGGATTTTTAATTTTGCTTTATATAGATTCCCAAACGATGTTGATATAGTGATCCCCAGAAATTTCACGATATTACTTTTATCATCAAATCGTATGATTAACTTTCTGTCATTCTTAACAATTTCAACATCACTGGATTCTCTTTCCCAAATAGCATCCCATGAGACGTAATCCTGAGATTCTACTCCCTCAATTTCAAAATCCCCACCAACAGTGCTGATAATTATTTCATCAATATTATTAATATCTGTGCGACCATTTTTTTGATAAAACGACATTTAACACTTCCTCCTTTCGCTATAAAATCAAAGTTTTTAACAACCAGACAAGACCGGCTATTGCCAATATTATAATTATAATCGGTAAAAATACGGTGAATATACCCGCTAATATAACAACAACAGCTGCAATTGCAATAACGGCAATAACGATACCTATTAAAGCCGGTAAGAACTTAAATGCAAGAATAATTAAAAATATTGCTCCAAAAATGGATAGAATTGTCATTTTTTATCTCCTTTTTTTATTGCTCTGAGCATTTCCATTGCTTCTTTTGAACTTATCTCTCCGGTTTCCAGCATGTCTAAAATTTTTTGAGATTCTGTTCGTTCGGGTTGAGCGCCTTCAAACCCCATAGCTCTGACTATATTTTCCAATCTGTTTCTTGCTGTGGGGTATGAAATTTCCAATTCTTTTTGAACTTCAGATAGATTTCCTCTATTTTTTAGAAAAATTTTGACAAAAAAAAGCTGATCCTCTGATAAACGGAACAATTCATCTAATTCAAATTTACCACTGATTGATGTCCCGCAATTACTACAACTATATTCAGAAATATGCAATTGATTATTACAAGCAGGGCATTTTGTTAAAGTCTTCCTCATTTCAATCACCTTCTTTCATTTTATAAGTTCATTATACAAGAAAAATGCAGATATGTCAAGTAGAATATTAAATATATTGATATTAACATTAATAATATTAAAGAAGCTGAGAAAGATTTGCAAAAAAAGAAAGAAAATATAGAAAATGGGTGGCGAAATATCGCCACCCATTTTATCTAACTATGGAGAATATTATTCAGAAAGATATTTGTAGATTTCTTTTTCTACCCATTCAAGGCCTTCATCAATTGTCCATTTGTCGTACATAATATTCGCGAACATGTCTCCAACAGCATATCTAATTTCATTCCATGTAGCCGGTTTAGGATCTGCATATCCATCTTTAATGAACTGAACAGGAACAGCAGCCTTAGGATCAAGTTTGGTAAAAGTCTTCCATTCGGCTGTTTCAAGTGCGCTTTTTCTTACCGGAAGATAACCTGTTTTCATTGACCAGTACGTTGTAACTTTAGGATCTACAAGGAACTTCATGAATTTCCAGGCAGCTTCTTTTTCTGCATCTGAAGCTGATGCAAACATGACAACATCTGTTCCTGCAAATGGTGGCTGGAATGTTTTTCCGGAAGGAATTGCAGTCCAATTCCAATCATGAACCCCTTTACAGGAGGAATCGACATAAGACTTTGAAGCGATAGTTCCTACGTAGAAGCAAATCTTTTCTTCTCCGAATGGTCCGTTTTCGTATCCACCTTCAACCATTGCATAATTGTTATCTTTTAATCCCTTAAGCATTTCAATTATTTTTCTCGTTGTTTCATTGTTGATTGTTACTTCATATTCTCCATCTTCATCTTCTACAACTATATATGTATCTTCGTTGAGCATGAACATTGAGAGTGTATCTACTGTAGGTCTGATATACATTCCGTATCTTTCTACTTCACCATTTTCATCAAATACGGTGAGCGCTTTTGCCGTTTCAACAAGTTCTTCCATATTTGTTGGAGGTTCAATAGCTTCAAGGTCAAAAATATCTGTATTGTAATACATAACATAGATACTTTTGTTGAATGGAAGTGCGTAATAAGTATCTCCCCAAGTTACCATTTCATGAAATACAGCATAGATATCGTTCATTTCTTCTTCTGATAAACCGTTTACAGGATCATCGATGAACTGGTTAAGTGGTTCAACAACATCACTCTGAAGGAGTTTTGAAGTCCAGTTTCCATATGCCTGTGAAAGAACCGGTAATGTATCGCTTTGTACGCTGGCGAGTAATTTCTGATTCAAAGCACCATAATTTCCAATATAAACAGGCTTGATAACGATATCAGGATTCTGACTGTTGAACATATCAACGATTTCCTGGACAGCTTCTCCCTGTCCGCCACCCATTGCATGCCAGAATTCAACTTCGACCGGTGCTGCTAATGCGACTGCCGCAAAAAGTACAACCATGAAACTAAAAAACAGTGTTTTTTTCATTTAAAACCCTCCTTAAAATAGTAAGATGATTAAATAACAGATACAATAAATCACGATTAAAACATATATAGAATTATTTTCTTCTGTTTTTTTCGAGATACCCTTTCGAAATTGCAATACCTGAAATTGGACCGATAATAGCTAAAAGAACGATGAAAAGGATCCAATAATTCAAAGATTCCGGTTTATCAATCAAGAACGAAATAAGGAGCAAAATAATCCCCACAGTATCAGCGATCCCGGAAAAATGAAGCTTCACCATGATTTCTTTCTGTTTTATAATACCGTAAGTCCCGAGAACCATAAAAAATAAACCAATAATCTTTAAAATCATTGACAATATTTCCAACATTCTATCCTTTCTTTTCGTAAGGTGTACCCGATGCAGCCGGACCTCTTGTTTTTCCAACAAAACCGGCAACTACAACAAGTGTGATGACAAATGGAATCAGGTTGAACAATGGTTTTACCGATGATGGTATGGCTAATGCGGGATTGCTCTGAAGTTGTTCATTAAGAGCTTCTGCCGCTCCAAAGAGTAAACATGCCAATAATGTTCCTTTAGGGGACCAATTTCCGAGGATCATCGCCGCAAGGGCAATAAATCCTTTTCCGTTTGTCATATTTTCACTGAACTGGCCTAATTCTCCTATACTAAGATATGCCCCACCGAGAGATGCCAGGAGGCCACTCATTAGAACACCAAACCACCTGACTTTAAAAACACTTACACCAAGTGTATCTGCTGCCTCCGGATTTTCTCCGACTGCTCTCATTCGTAAACCGAGTTTTGTTTTATATATGATAAACCAGGATACAATTACCATGATCAATGCAAGATATACGAAAGGGCTGAATGAGCCAATCATCTTGTACAGAAAAGTACCTTCGCCAAGAAAAGAGAGATGTACTTCAGGAATTTTTTCTATTATAGGTGTAGAACCGGGTTTGCCAAATACTGGTTCAAGTAGAAAGCCTGTGACACCCTGTGCAAGGAGTATGATAGCTGTAGCACTTACAATCTGATCCGCCTGGAAATTTATACTGGCCCATGCATGTAATGCCGCAGTGGATATTCCAACGATGATTGCAAGAATAAGACCTATCCAGGGACTACCGAAAATATAAGTCCCCGCAACACCCGAAAAGGCACCCAGAAGCATGATTCCTTCAAGGGCAATATTTGTTACGCCTGTTTTTTCGCTAAAAAGCCCCCCGAGTGCTGCAAATAAGAGTGGGGTTGAAGCGGAAAGTGTTACTTTATAGAAAATAGGATTTGTAAACGTTTCAAGAAATGCTTTTAAAAAATTCATTTACTTCCCCCCTTTCTTTTATTCCAACCCATCAGACTCATAACGATTCTTTCTGCAGCAACTAGGAATATTATGATAGACTGAATGATCATTACGATATGCTTGGGAACTCCGGCAAACTGCATTTGATTCGATCCCGTTCTTAGTCCACCGATTAGCAGTGATGCAGCGATAATTCCAAATGGATTGTTCTGTCCGATTAAAGCAATTGAAATTCCGTCGAACCCCTTACCAGAACTTAAAGTACCATAAAATCTGTAGTAAAGACCGGTTGATTCAAGAGTACCCGCAAGACCCGCTAAGGCGCCACTGATAAACATGGTCAGTATGATATTTTTAGAAACATTAATACCACCATATTCTGAGGCATAAGGGTTAAATCCCACAGACTTTATTTCATAGCCCATGGAGGTTTTATAAAGAAGTATATAGATAACAACTGCTGCCGTTATTGCAATTAATATCCCGAATGACATAAAAGTTGCCTGAGAACTCAGTAAATTTGGTAACATCGTTGATGTGGCTATTTCAGGGCTCTTCGGAGTACCGCCACCGGAATTAAAAGGTCCGGTTACTGCCCAGTTTGTGATATTATAGGCTATCCAGTTCAGCATAATCGTTGTAATAACTTCATGCGCACCTGTCTTAGCTTTCAAGAATCCTGCGATACCAGCCCATATCCCGCCGGCCAGCATACCTACCAGCATGGTTAGCGGAATAGCTATAAATGCTGGTAATGAAGAGGCATTAACGGCAAAAATACTCGCAACGAGCGCACCCATTGCCATCTGTCCCTCAGCCCCTATATTAAAAACACCGGCTCTGAATCCGAATCCAACCGCTAATCCGGTAAGTATCAAAGGTGTCATCTTAATAATCGTATTCATTATGGCTGTTTGCGAGCCAAAAGCCCCTTTGATCATTTCCGAATATGCATTTCCAAGAAATGCAAATCTTTCGCCAATAGACCCTTCGCCAATCCATAATATGATAATCGAAGCGATAAGTAATGCAATAATTATTGAAATAATCGGGATCGCAATTCGCATCCATTTCCTGTTATTCATTTGCATCACTCCTCACTTCTTCCAATGTTTGACCGGCCATCATAAGACCCAGTTCCTCAAGTGTTACTTCACCCGGCTTAACTTCTCCCATAAACTCTCCTTCATACATAACGAGAATTCTGTCGCTTAAAGACAGGACCTCTTCCAATTCCATTGAAATCAAGAGCATTCCTACTTTTTCCGCTCTTAATTCCAACAGTGTTGAATGTATAAATTCAATTGCTCCTATATCAAGACCTCTTGTTGGTTGAGCGACCATCATACATTTCGGCTTGTAGTCAACTTCTCGAGCAACGACCATTTTCTGCTGGTTTCCTCCGGAAAGATTTCCGGCATTAATTCCAATTTCCCGGGGTCTGACATCAAATCTTTCAATCAACTCCCTGCTGATTTTATTGATTTTTTTATGATTCAGGAAACCACCTTCTGCGAAAGGTGCTTTATAATGTCTTCCCAAAGCAATATTATAAGCGACGGTGAATTCTTTGATCATCGCATGTTTGAACCTGTCTGCTGCAATATGCGACATACCAAGTTCTCTTATGACTTTTGGGGAAGCATGCGTAATATCTTCATTTGTAAAATTCACCTGACCGGCTTCTTTTTTTCTTAACCCGGTGATCGCTTCAACCAGTTCTGATTGACCATTTCCGGCAACGCCTGCAATACCAAGTATCTCACCTTCGTGAAGATCAAATGTTACACCTTTTACGGCTGGAAGATGTCTGTTGTCATTCACTCTTAAATCCTTTACTTCAAGTATTTTATTGCCTCTTTGAATCTCTTCTTTTTCAAGTCGTAAAAGAACTTCTCTTCCAACCATCATATTAGCAATCTCTCTTTGATTAGTTTCTAAAGTCGGTATTCTACCCGTTACCTTTCCACCACGCATGACGGTAACGTTGTTTGAAACTTCTACAACCTCATTTAGTTTATGTGTAATGAATATGATAGTTTTCCCATCATTTTGAAGGTTCCTCAAAACAATAAATAATTCTTCAGTTTCCTGAGGTGTAAGAACAGCAGTTGGTTCATCCAGGATAAGAATTTCAGCTCCTCTGTATAGCGTTTTAAGAATTTCTACTCTTTGCTGCGTTCCAACGGGCAAATCTTCAATGTTTGCATCAACATCAACCTTTAAACCGTATTCCTCAGAAATCTTTTTAACTTCCTTTTTTGCTTTTTTCAAGTCAAAGATATTAAACCGTTTTGTCGGCTCATCTCCGAGGACGATATTCTCAGCTACAGTTAATGGACCCACAAGCATAAAATGCTGATGAACCATTCCTATGCCAACATTTATGGCATCTTTTGGATTATCTATAGATAATTCCTTTCCGTTTATCAGTATCTGCCCCTGATTCGGATTGTAAAGTCCATACAACTGATTCATCAAAGTTGATTTCCCTGCACCGTTTTCACCAACTATTGCGTGGATTTCTCCCTTTTTTACATAAAGATCAACATGATCATTTGCCAGAACTTTCGGGAACTGCTTTACAATTCCTTTCATAACAACTGCATAAGAATCGTATTCATTTTCACTGGGGATCTGGAAAGGCATTCTGCACCTCCTTAAGATTAATCGTTTTCTTTAAACATGGATGTTTAAAAATTTAAACATCCATGTTTAAAGAAACACTCCCCCTCATTGAAGAGGGGAAGAATAGTATTAGAATACTTCCAGTTCTTCTTCTGAAGCCGGTATCACATATTCCCCGGCAATTGTAAGCGCTTTAAGACCTGCGATTTCAACAAGAAGCCATTCAGGTACAAGATCTTTTGTGTATTTCATTTCACTTAACTGAACACCATCTTCAACAAATCCGAGTTCATCATGACCTGCTTCAAAATAGCCTTCATATGCATCAAGGACACCCATGTAGGATGAAGCTGTAAGGCCTTTCATTGCAGATGTAAGGATCTTTCCTTTTGCGAGATGGTCCTGATCAACGTCAACACCGATAGCAAAATAGCCTTCACCATAAGCTTTTGCTGCTTCAAATGTTCCGAGTCCACATAAACCAGCTGCTGCAAAAACGATATCTGCACCCTGTGAATACTGTGCTTCTGTCATTGATTTTCCCTTTTGTGAATCAGTGAAGTTCTGTGTGTACCCAACAAGTACCTGAACATTTGCATCATGAAGCTTGTTGTACATTTTTACTCCAGCCTGATAACCAATCTGGAATTTTACAACTGCTGGTACAGGGATTCCACCTATGAAACCAACTGTTCCGGTTTTTGACATAGCTCCTGCAAGGTATCCTGCAAGAAATGCGCTTTCATGTTCTTTAAATGTATAAGTGTGAACATTTGGAAGACCTTCTGCAGAAAGATCAAAGTCTATACCGATGAACTTGACATCAGGATACTGTGGCGCAACCTGAAGCAGTGCATCAATCATCATGAAACCAACGGAAAGAACAACATTGGACTGTTCAGCAGCTTTTGAAAGATTTGGAACATAGTCAGCCTGTTCGTTTGATTGCACAACCTGAGCAATTACATCATCAAACTCTTCCGCAACCATCTCGACACCTCTCCAGGTTCCGTCGTTAAAGGACTGATCTCCAAGACCACCTGTATCGGTAACCATCGTTACGGTGAAAGCGAGTGCCAACATAGGTACTAATGCCAATACTGAAAGAACAACCAGGAATTTCTTCATAAAAAAACCTCCTTAAGTTAAATAAGTGCTATGAAACTGATATGTGTTCCGTTTTTTTCCTATCGACAAAAAAAAAATATTATGAGTATCGTCAATCCTGACAATACAAACAGAAGATCAGGAGTTGCCTGTTGATTATAGATTAATGGAAAACCCTTTTCTACAACAAATGTAAACTGTTTCATAAAGACACCGCTGAGAATAAACCATACATACAGGAATGTGATTAAGATCAAATTCAATTTGTAAGATAAACCTGAGCCATCTGAAAGTAACATAAAAGAAACTATCAAAGTGATAAACATGATGATGACCGAACCGGTTAATGTGTTATATAACATAATGGAAGGGGCTGAGAATTCAACTGTTGCGTTCAAGGCTGATTTTAATTTCTCGAATTTCGAGTATTTCTCAACAGCTGTTTTTTCTACTATAAAATTGTCTATTTCCTCTTTCATAAATGACCCGGAAAATTTCACCGCATGATGATACCTTTTAGTAAGCATGTTATCCGCTTCTTCAACTGAAACATTTGAATTATCGAATTCAGTAAAAATTTCACCAAAATATGATTGATTCCAGATAAAGATATCATCTTTGAGGGCTTCATAAGATGGAGACCCATAAAAACCTTCAATATTATCGATCTTTAGTGTATCTGGCGAAGTAAAAGCGGGAACAAAATACAGTATCGCCACAAAGATAATAAGCAATGAACTGATGATAAAGGTGTTTTTACTGTGTGATTTTTTTAAAATCTTAGAAATAAATATGATGAGAGCAAAACAAAATGTCATAATCGAAAGGGTACCATAAATAAGTGATTCAACGTCAGATAATATAAGGCTTCCGGTTATAAAAAGATATAATGCATCTGCAATAACAATTCCGGCAAATATAAAAGGTAACCGTTTTTTTTGTTTCATGAATAAAAGGATCAATGCTGCATATAACAAGAATCTCAACAACCATATATTGTATGTTCTTGTAGAATTATCAATAAAGGCATTTGAAATCATTTCCTTTTCTCTGTTGATTTCATCAATGACCTCGGAAAAAACAAAAATAGAATTTTTCTTAATTGATCGTTCTACTGATCTTTCATCATCATTCCTTCGAATATCGTTTTGTACATTTTTTATGGCCGTTGTAAGTCTTTCTTCTATTTCAGCATTTATATTTTCTTCAATAATTGCCTTTAAGGCTAAATTTTCTTCATAATCAAGTTTCAATCTCAGTCTTAATCTGCTCGAAGATTTTTCGATGTCAAAGAAATCATCCGGTTTTGCCGATACTAAACCTATTGCGTAACCAATCCATTGTGCAAAATAGTCTGATGTATAATCTTTTATTTCCTGAACGTAATTGTTAAATGATTTATAATAAGGAGGGAAACTGTTCAGAATGGTAATATCAAAATTGTTATCGAAGAGGTCGGCAGATACATAAGCTAAAAAGGCAGCCAATGAAATATCATCTGTCGGATTTCCGCTTTTTGATTCCTCAAATAAGTCTTCAAGAAGGATGTTTAGATCATAATAATGAGAATCATTTTTAACGCCACCAACTATTGTGAGTGTGTATTTTCTGTAAATTGACATATAATCAAATTCATGCTGATATCTGCTTTCACCTGCATCGTATTCATGAACAAGCGTTTTGAAATTATCAACGGCACTGTCAAAATTTATAGCGAATAGATTAAATACAAAACCAAAGAGCATTACAATCAATATTAATCGATAACGTCGCATATGAACTTCCCCCTGAACAAAATTTTTTTCCAATTCGAATTATAACATAACATGTATCAATGAAAGATGATGAATTTGAAGAGCCATGGGACAGTGAATCCTATTAACGGGCTTATCCACCATGATTTATCAAATTCTTTTTTAACAATCTTTCTATATAAAAGGGCGACAATCGGTACGATAATTGCGTATAAGGGTTTATCAGCACAAATAAAAACATACATCGCAAGTCGTTCTGAAATGCCATCGGATTCTGCTTCAAATGTTTTTATAATTCCTGTCATTCTCATGATTTGTGTTGGTAAGACAGAAACAAAGATCATACCAATCAAATACATAGAAAAATATGACGTGATGTACGAATTACTAAAAAGGTATGAAAATACCGTGGAATAGATGATGAAGGATGTTATCGAAATTAATTCTACAATCCAGGAGTTTATTTTTCTGATTCTAAGATAATCAATTGCAAAATGAAGAATTAACGCAATACAGAAAATAATAGTAGTTGTTGCTGAAGAAAAAACAACGTCAAAGGAAAATGCCAGGAAGACCAAAATTGACCATAATACATGTTTTAATAAATCTTTTGAATCTGTGTTTCCGTACAGTTTCATCGGATTTGTGAACGAATAATCAGAAACTGCATGTGCTAAAAAAAAGTTTAAAGATAACAATATTTTCCTCCAATAATTCAGATAATACCTATGGATTTTGCAACGAGTTCAGCATTAGAAGCCTCAAGTACAAATTGAAAAAAACGTTTTGATTTTAAATCTTCTTCTGAATCCCGTCCAATAAAATAAATGTTCATTTTTTTTTTAAAGTCTTCAATTTCATACTTGTCCATAGACAGAATACGCCTCAGAATGTCTCTGAGGCGTGTATCTTCTTTGCAAGCTGAAGTGATTTCATTCAGAAAATCCTGATTCATCTTCAGGTTGTTCTTCACTTTCAAATTCTTCAACTTCCTGATTCATTGTACATACTTTAATAGCGATGGCTGTCCTTGTTTCGCCATCAATTGAAACATCTTCAAAGCCAGGAACCATATAAAGGTCCTTCTGTTTTTCATCTAAAAATCTTCTTGCAATAGCAACGGCCTTTACAGACTGATTTACGGCTCCTGCTCCAATAGCCTGAAGCTCTACGCATTGATTCTTGCTGAGCTCACCTGCGATAGCCCCTGCAACTTTGTTAGGATTAGAATTCGAACTAACTTTCAATACTTCCATTACATGTCCTCCTTTGGCCTGAATAGGGTTAACAAAATTATATCATATATCTGTAACTAAAATAAAGAAATATTTTTCAATTTTGTTCAATTACTGTTTATTGATATCAAATACACCTATCTGACTGCTTGAACCTGTAATGGTTCCAGATGAAATTGAAGTTTTATCGGTTACTGTTCCTTTTAAAATAATCTTTGATTTGTTTGTAACTTCTTCACCATTCAGTTCTAAAATTTTTGTATCTTTGTTATAAGTCCCTGAAACAATTTTGTATTCAGGATCTGATACACCAATTCTCTGATCACTTGATACAGGACCAAAAGTCACTGTCCCGCTTTTTACCGTGTTTGGATCCCATAAACTTCCGAATTCAAGCTTTACATCCAGCGAATAAGCCCTTACCGAAAGCGGATCCTGTGCTGTTGTGATAGTCGATGCCCCTTTGGCATTCCATGTTGCCCCGAGATCAGGCTGTGTAAATATTCCACATCCTGTAAAAACAAAAACAAAGATTGAACACAAAAAAACTATTGCTAAACTTTTTTTCACTCCCCACACCTCCTGATAATATTAATTTCTCATAAATTATATCACAATCATTGATTTTATAAGAAATCCTATTTTGTTTCATTTCTCTTTAGAAATTTTTTTAGCCCACGAGAAATTTTTTCAAATCTGATAGCATTTTGATATTCCTCGTTTTTCCTGGCATTTTTTATCTTCTGATCGAAATACTGTATTTGTATTTCTATAACAGTTCTTCTGGTTCGCTTTTGTGCAAAAGTATCAAAGGTAAACATATTTTGAGCTATCATTTGTGGTAATAGGAAAAGAAGTATAATATTATCATCCGTTGAAAGCTCTTTTTTTGAAACGCGATCTTCCAGCAGAAAACTTTTTTCAGAAAGATTTCTGACATGAAAAGAACTGATCCTTTCAGAATCATACTGAAGCATTTCCCTTAAACAAAAATCACAATATGCGATATTTTTTTCAAAACAAATATCATGTACTTTCTGTATTCTCAAATTCTCTTTTTTTCCGCACCTGTTACACTTAACTTTCATCACCATCCGCAGATAAACCGTTATAAATATTCTGAATCTTTTCAAATTCTTTATCAATCAAATCATCAATAATCTCACTTGTTTTTTCAATTGACCAATCTAATTTTTCTTTTTCTGTCTCTTTAAATTTTGATAGAACAAAATCAGGTAATGAAGGGATATCTTTAGGTCCAATACCGATCTTGATTCTTTTAATTATATCAGAATCCATTTCCTGTATAATCGATTTCATTCCCTTTTGACCGCCGGCAGAGCCCGACAAGCGCAATCGGATCTTACCAAGAGGTAAAGAAACATCATCAAAAACTATTACGATATCTTCAGAGTCTATTCCATTTTTTTGGCAGAATTCCTTAACCGCAATGCCGCTGAGATTCATGAAAGTCATCGGTTTTATTAAAAAGATTCTGGTACAGTCTTTTTTCAACTGATAGGCTGAATAGTTTTTTTTATGCTCTTCTTTCTGTAAAAAGATGCTATTTTGCTTTAAATATCTATCAATAGTTAAAAAACCCGCATTGTGCCTGGTAAAGGCATATTGCGGGCCTGGATTTCCTAATCCGAAAATTACAACCTTTTTCATGATTTAAGCGAAATTTTATTCTTCACCAATTACATTTGGTTCAGCGGACGCTTCTTCTTCGCCTTCTTCAACTTCTACAACTGCTTTAGGTGCAAGTACAGATACGATGATATCTTCTTCATCCATAAGAGCTTTAACACCTTCTGGTAAAGTGAGATCTTTTAACTGAAGATGATCTCCAAGATCCAATTCAGCTACATCAATTTCAATGACTTCAGGAATGTTTTTTGGAAGTGCTTCAACGGAAATGAACTCGTAATGATGTTCAAGAATACCGCCTTTTTCAATGCCCTTCGGTTCATTGATTGTTCTTACCGGTACTTCAATATGCATCGCATGTCCAGCTGAAGGAACATAAAAATCGATATGAATAGGTCTGTCTGTAACTTTATGTCTTTGTACATTTTTAAGGTATGTAAGTTTTTCTTCACCCTTACCGGCTTCACTTGTAAATTGAAGGGTAACAGGTGTTGTATTTGTAATTCTGTGGATAATAGAATCAAATGTTGAATAGTTAACTTCTACCTTCTTTGGTTCAAAATCTGGACCATAAACGATTCCTGGAATAAACCCATCTCTTCTTACTTTTCTTGATCCGGACGTTTTGTCACGATTTCTTTCAATTACTTCAATTGTGGTCTTTTTCATGCTTCTTTTTCCTCCTTAATTGTCACAAAAACAATATGTATATAAAATATATTACTTAAACAGAATACTTACCGAAAGATTCTTTCGAACCCTCAATACAGCCTCTCCGAGAAGTTCAGACAAATCAAGAATCTTGAATTTTCCAGGCAGATTCTCATGTGGAATCGTGTTGGTAATCAACACTTCTCTGATCACGGAGTCCTGTAATCTATCAATCGCACCACCCGATAGTATACCATGAGTTGCACAGGCAATGACATCTTTTGCCCCCTTACTTTTCAACGCATTTGCTGCTCCGACGAGAGACCTGGCAGTATCTATTATATCATCAAACATAATTGCTTTTTTTCCTTCAACTTCACCGACTACATTCACAATCTCTGCTACATTGTCTCTTGGTCTTCTTTTATCTAAAATTGCCAGGGACAACTTCATTTTTTCAGCAAGTCTTCTAGCTCTTTTGACACCCCCGACATCAGGAGATACGATCATATATTCTTCAGGATTAAAATCGACCATGTTCTTAAAGTAGTCGATGAAAACCGGAGATGCCTGGAGATTGTCTAACGGAATATCAAAAAAACCCTGAATTTGTTCTGCATGTAAATCAGTAGTTATGACCCTGTCTGCACCGGCTTTAGTGAGAAGGTTGGCAACAAGTTTAGCGCTTATCGGATCTCTACCCTTTGCTTTTCTGTCCTGTCTTGCGTATCCAAAATAAGGAATGATTACAGAGATAGAACTTGCAGAGGCTCTCCTGAAAGCATCTATCATAATCAATAACTCCATAAAGTTGTCATTCACAGGTTTACAGGTAGACTGCATTAAATATACATCATGACCTCTTACCGTTTCAGCAATTCTGATGTTTACTTCCCCGTCAGAAAACTTTGATAAATCCATATCTCCAAGTTTGATGTTCATGTATGAAGCCATTTTTTTTGCAAGATCAGTGTTGGAACTCCCAGAAAAAAACTTCATTACAGGGCGGCTAAATGACATTAAATTTCACCTTCTCCTTTCAATCTTTCCTTTTTTAATCGATTTTTCAACTCTTTTCCACGGTGTTCAAAATTTACCTGCCTACCTCTCGCAATAGACAGATCATCATCTTCTACATCTTTCACAATCACTGAACCCGCTCCGATTATAACATCTTTTCCGATTTTCACAGGAGCAACCAATGACGAATTACTTCCGATGAAAGCCTTATCATCAATGAATGTTTTATGCTTGTTGAATCCGTCATAATTACAGGTAATTGTTCCGGCTCCTACATTCACATCCTCACCAATTACAGTATCTCCAAGATATGATAAATGCTGCGCTTTTGATCTTTCACCAATCACAGTTTTTTTAGTTTCAACAAAATCACCTATTTTAACACCGCTGTTGAGGATAGTATTTTCTCTTAAACGGGCAAATGGACCTACCTTCACGTTATCTTTGATTTCTGTACCAGATAGATGCGATCTTTCGATAACATTGTCATTACCAATCATACAATCCTCTATTTGCGTCATTGGTCCGATAATATTATTGATACCAATAACCGTTCTGCCTCTTATGACTGTCATCGGTTCGATGATACTATCCCTTCCAATACTACATGCGGGATCTATGTACGTATTGTCCGGATCTGTAATCGTTACACCATTCATCATCAATCTTTCATTTATCCTTCTTCTTGCTTCTCTTTCAATCTGAGATAATTGTACCCGATTGTTAATACCACTGACTTCATAATGATCATCTGTAACGACTGATATAACTTTTTTTCCTCTGTTGTTCATTAAAGAAACGATATCTGTTAGATAATACTCATTTTGAGCGTTATCGTTGTTTAACTCATTTAAACTCTCCACAAGTTCTTTGGACTTTATCATGTACATACCGGAATTGATCTCTTTTATTTTAAGCTGAGCAGCATCTGCATCTTTATGTTCGACAATCTCGCTGATCATTCCATCCGCTTTTTTGATGATTCTTCCATAACCTGAAGGATCATCCATATTGACTGTTAAAACTACACCGTCTGCTTTCTCTTTTAAAAATTCTTTTTCCATTCGCTTTAAAGTCTCTGTTTTGATCAACGGAACATCACCACATAAAATGAAAACCGATTCATCAGCATCCTCTTTTTCAAGTAATGGAAGAGCGCATTTTACGGCATGACCTGTACCGAGTCGTTCTTTCTGATAAAATGTTTCTACGATTTTGTCATTACGGGTTCCCCATTCTTGTAAAAAATCCTCAACCTCCGGCATTTTCTCACCGATTACAACAGCGATTTTATCACATTGTTCTTCTTTCATCAAGTCTTTAAAACTGTCGATAACCCATTCGAGTAACGGATGATTAAGTAATTTGTGCATGACTTTTGGTTTTTCTGATTTCATTCTCGTTCCCATACCCGCAGCCAGTATGATACCTAACATTTAATTCCCCCCACTTTTTTATTTTTTCATTTCAAGAAACTTTTTCAACGCCTCTTTTATTAATAATTGAACGGTATAGTCTTCTTTTTGTGATAATAAATCCTTTAATATAATTCTGGATTTTCCAGATGGATAACCTAGAGCTGTCAATCCCTCAAGTGATTCCTGGAATACGCTTAATGTAGTCATTTTCCCTTCCTGTTTGTTATTCGCTAAGAGATTCTCGTCGCCTGCAAGATCTTTCATTTTCGATTTTAATTCCAATATAAGTCGTTCAGCGGTCTTTTTCCCTATTCCGGGGAGCTTTTTTAAAAATTCTGTATTATTATAGGTAATCGCTTCTATTAATTCTATGGGATCTGCAACGGAGAGAATTTTTATCGCTGTTTTAGACCCCAAGCCACTAACGCTCCTTAAAAGGTTAAATATCTTTTTATTTGTCTTGTTTACAAATCCATATAGTCTGAATTCGTCTTCTCCGGGGATCATTGTAACATATGCTTTCACTGTTTCAGAATTTGAATTATATAAATCATTGTCGGCAATTAAATCATACCCGATATCATTTACTTCTATTGTGATTTTGTTGTCATCTTCTTTTTCTGTAATTTGTCCTTTTAAATAATTAAACATATTCTACCTCTTTAAATATAATAAATACCAGCTCTTTTCCCCAACAAGCAACTCGTCACATGCTATTCCAAGTGGAGATTCTCCAGATTGAAAAGGATTTATGATGATTGTCCATTCTTTTTTTTCTATTTCGGGAAGTTTAAACCAAAGATCATCAGCAGTCATATTGACAGCTATGATTGCATACTCCCATTCATCAATCCCGATTCCGTTTATACTATACAGGAATGCCCCATCAATAGAATGAATAAGATTTACTCTTTTTGTTACTTCTTTTTTACTGTTCAAACGGAATAAAGGATGTTTTTTTCTTATAGCTAGAACATTTTTATAATATCTGTAAAGATCATTATACTTTTCTTTTGACCCCCATTTAATAGCGTTATAAATATCTCCTGCATTGTAAGTATTAGGATGAAGAAATTTAGTTCTCGCAAATTCTTCACCGGAATGGATAAACGGTACGCCGAAAGATAGTAAATAGATAAAGGCAGAAAGTTTGTTCATTCGAAGGAGTGAATCCCAGTTCTCATCAGGACAGCTTATTTTTAGTTTGTCAAACAAAGTCAGATTATCATGGCAAGAAGAATAAACAACTTGTTCTCTCGGATTCTCAGAAATATTTACAAGCTCTTCTTCATACCCGAAGCCTCCAAGCATAGAACCCAATACGTTATTTGTCCAATACAAATCTCCTGAAACAAATCCTTTCGAGGTATCGTCAGGAAAACCTTTTATCCCATTTCTCAGATCATCATTAAAAATGGCTATCCTGTGATTTCTCTGAAATCCTTTCAATGATCTTTTATTATCCGGTAATGTACTGTTCCCACCGGTCCACGGTTCTCCATAAAGGATGATATCCTTTCTCTCTTTTAAAAGTGCTTCTTCTATTAGAAACATTGTATCCCGATCAATCAGTCCCATTAAATCAAACCTGAATCCGTCCACCTTATAATTAGAAATCCAATGTCTTAAGGTGTCTATAATATATTTCCTGATAAAAATATTCTCAGTTGCAATCTCGTTACCGCATCCGGATCCATTTGACAGATCACCCCACATATTCCATCTGTAGCAGTAATCGGGAAGGATGTTATTAAAGATGGAGTCATATTGATCATACGTGTGATTGTAAACAACATCGAGGATAACACCAATATTTTCTTCATGAAGCGTGTTGACCATTTCTGAGAATTCTTCCACACGTGATAAGGGATTTTGTGGATCACTTGAATAAGAACCTTCCGGGACAGAGTAGCATTTAGGATCATATCCCCAATTATAGTCAGCTTTATGAAGCTCATCTACCGAATTAAAATCCTGTACGGGTAAAAGATGGACATGTGTTATCCCCAATTCTATGAGATGATCCAATCCGGCCGGGAAACAGTTTTTAGTGATACCTCTTTGTGTAAAAGCTTTATAGCTGTTTCTAATTGTAAACGCGGTTTCGGGATCTGAAGTAAAATCTCTAATATGTGTTTCATATAAAATTGAATCACATATGTTCATGGAATTTCGATGTTCTTTTATCGTCTTTATCTGCTTGAAGTCTATCACAGCAGAATTTGTCGAGTTTTCCGTCAGACTTAAAGAAAAAGGGTCTATCGTCTCGATTGTCCTGCCCTCTATTGTTATGACATACCTGTACTGTTGAAGGTGAAGGTTTTTCGGCTCAGAATATGACCAATAACCTTCTTTGTGATATTTCATGGGTCTCATTTCGTATTCATTTACGTCAATAAATTTGATTTTCACTTCAGAGGCAAAAGGAGAAAAGAGTTTGAAAGTAGTCTTTTTATCGTTTATTTCAGGAAAAAAAACGATGTTTTTAACTTTTTCAGCATAGTGATCAAGAATATCGATCTTTTTTATTTTTTTCTTTTGAATTGAGTTTTCAAGACACATATAGAGTTCCAATTTTTCCTTCAAATGTTTCAATCTCAGTTTTGACGCTATCCTAAGTTTAAATTGAATCAAATTATCAGTTAAGGAAAGTGATTCTTCGACCAGACATTGAAATTCATTCTCAGCAGATTTTACAAAAAAAAACGGTCTATGTTGTTTTAAATTTGCATGCAGTTCTTCATCGTGAATTGTACAAAGAATTTTATTAAAATCAATTAGCTTACAAAGTTTTATCTGCATTTTTCACGTCCTTATCTTCTTTTTTTGTTACCATATTCCTGAAACCCTTTAACCAGAAAAAGGTGATAAACCAGTTAAACAGAATACCCATTGTCATGATTAACCCAAATTCACCCAATATCGGCGAACTCGCAAGAAGAAAAGTTGCAAAGGCTATTGCCGTTGTTGCAGAACTGAGTGATATAGCTTTTCCTGTTTTAAGAAAGACGTTGTTTATATAATCAGGTGATCGATGCTTTTTTTCCTCTTCTCTTAATCTCCCAATAAGATGAATCGGAGCATCTATTGCCATTCCTATTATTAAAGGAAATGCCATGAGTGTAAGGAAATTTAATCTCATCCCGAATAGATAATAAAAACCGAAAAGACATAATATCGTCAGCCCGAGTACTGTTAAAACTGTCATTGAATCTGAAAAATTCTTTAAGGATATAAAGATTGTAAAAGCGATGATGACTATTGACAACAATACTGCAAAGATAATAGATTGTATAACTTGTTTCATGACCTTATAATAAATGATCGGATAACCGAAAAAATCATGTCCCATATTGTTGTTTAATCCCTCAACAAAACTTTTCAAGTTATTATCGCTCCAGATATTGTATGTGGGTTCAGCGTAAATCTTAAAGACCATTTCCCCGTCGATAGTTGTTGTTAAATAGTCTTTTGCTTCGTTTGGAAGGATATCACTCTGAAAGATCTCCTTTATGAAGATACTCAAATTTGGACTTTCTCTGAAAAGTTTATATAAATAATCAAGATCACCATAAACGCCAAGTTTTTTGAACAATATCAATGTGAAAGCATTTTGTGAGTTACCCAGTATATTTTCAATCTCCATTTTAAAAGAACTGAAATTATCAAACATTTCTTTTGGAATTATACTCGCCAGTGAATTGATATTTTGAAGTTCCGGCATTCGTTCATGGATATTATGTTCTGCTTCGTATAGTTTTTCGGGATCTTCAATGTATGTAATAATAGAATTATCGAAGTTTGAAAGAATTTTATGATCTGCTATCTTTTTTAACATCTGCACACTTTCGATATTTTCAGGTATAACCTGTGCAGGGGTATAATTGAAATCCCTTATACTGAAATAGGTAAAAAGGATCAATGGGAAAAGGATTATAATGAAAAGAACGATGAGAATCTTGGCCCCTTTTTTATTGTATAGGGCTAAAGCATTGGCTAGCTTCATTTGAAGTTTTGATGTTTTTGATGTTTTTTTCAGCTTCATAAATTTTGAAAAAAAGATGAGTAAAGAAGGTAAAATAACTATCATTACAAAAAGAAAAATAGAAATTCCAACCGCTGACATCAGACTTACTTTTTGAAGCGCAGGTGAATCAACAAAAACCATCGAGATAAAAGCCGCAATTGTTGTTATTCCACCAATTAATGTATTCTTACCGGTATGTTTCACCGCATTTAGAACCGCGATTTTAGTTAATTCTCTTTTCTTGTGCTTATCACCGGAATTAAAGAGATCAGCAGACGCTTTTAAATCTTCAGTTATTCTATGTGAAAGGTGTATACCAAAATCTATTCCCAAACCAAGTAAAAGGGCAAGCACAAAACTCGAAATAAAGTCCAGGTTTGAAAAAATAAACTGAAAAAGACCTAAAGACCACCCGATTCCCATAATTAAAGTGATGAAGATAGAAATAGTCGTATAGATATTTCCGTAAACGACAAAAAACAAAAATGAAATTGCAGTCAACGTTATGATTGTCGTAATCGTCAAATCATTTGAAATAATGTTATTTGTATCCAGCGTTTGTTGATAAGTTCCAGACAGACCGTAATTATATCCATACTTTTCACATAAAATATCAAGTTCTTTTCTGATTTCTTTCAATGCCATTTTGGTAAAATCCAGATCCATAGATTTTTTTGTTAAAACAACATTGATGATAAATATCTCTTTGTCAGGGCTGAATGTAACAAATTTGTCTGCACTGTCGATATCAGTAACGTCTGTGAAAACTTGTTCAATTTGATTCAATGAATTTCCGATATCTCTAACGATGCTGAAATCCAATGCAGCGGGGTTATCTACAATAAATTTCGTGAAATTCATTGTCTTTACCAGTTGTTCGAAGATCGAGCTATTTGTCAACAATAATCCCGTAGTCCCCATCATGGACGTCGAACTCAGATTTTTAAAGAATTTTACAATATCCACCTTTTTTTCCAGTACAGATTTCAATTCATTTGAAAAATCCAAAGCTTTCTCATCATTGCCGTCATAATCAACGACGATTACGACCGTATCCCCGACAGAAGAAATCTGTTTCTTGTATTGCTGAGCGTACGCATCATCCTCCGGCAAAAGGGTCATTAAATCCGTATTTAAAGTAATCTTCGACCCTTGATATCCAAGGAATATCGTCAGAAATATACTGACAATGAGAATTTCTTTCCAAAATCTTTGAACGAGTTTTCCAATAAATTCCATATTTTTCTCCTGAATCTTAATGTGTTAAAACAAAAATCATGATGAAAACAAAGTCTCTAAATAAACGAATAAATGGTAGTATTTTATTACGAACCAATAATTTGTACAGTAAAAAAGACCAGAAACATATTATAAAGACAAATAACCAGCCAAACGACCTGTAAATCCAACCGTTTCGCATGATTATTGGTATGATCAGTGGAAAAAAGAGATAAGGGGCATAAGTCAGACCCAAATGAGTCTTTAACCAATGGTTTTTATCTCCAAAGACAAATAAAAGATCCAATCCGATTAATGAAAAATATACAAATAATGGAATTAAGAAAAGAAATAAAATTCCAGAAAGCCCATAGAACCCAATTATTTTAATGATGAAATTCTGATAAGAGAGCTCATTCACAATAATGATAAGGATTAAAGAAAAAAATGAACCCAAATAAGTTTCAGGTGTCTTCTTAAAGTAAAAAGAAGGTTTTATAATCGCATCAAACAATCCACTCATGAAGTTTCACTCCAATAGGGATACGGGAGTAATTTGACAGGAAGAGGCAACATCTCTTTTAATGTTGTTTGGAGACACTTTAAATTCTTTATATTCGCCTTAAACACTACCATCTCATACCCTGAATGATACGCATTTATTACAGCATCATAGATTATACCTTTCATCTTTAACTGTATCTCCTCATACGACAAAGATACAGGAAAATCTCTTGGAGGACGAGAAACTGCTATCGTATACTTTGGAAAGAAATTTTCTTTTATCGCTGCCGATAATTTCTCATCTGTAAGATTATAACTGTTAATCGCATAAGGGAGATTTTTGCGCCTGAAATTTTCGGAGATGAAACTTGAATATTCTTCAAAAGGATTGACTACTCTCAGGTAATTCGAATCATCTTTTATCTCAATTTCTGATATAAGATCGTCACTGCCATAACCTGCAATTGCTATTAATAGTGTGGGTTCATAAATAATAAGGTAGTCATCATTTTCTGCCCTAGCGCTTAAAATCAAAGAATTACCGAAATTCTCCGTTTCCTGTATATCAAAATCAAGATTAATCTTATCCGAATCACTTGTGATTTGTTCAAAATCATCATATGTGTAACAAACTATATATTCCTTTTCATTCGGAATACCTCCAATATCTATCTGATTTAGCTTTAAATTACTTTTCATCTGAATAACAGGAGGATCTGCATATCTGAAATCTTCACCGTTCTTTTTCCAATCATATCCGATAACGGAATCGGAACCGTAAAATAAGGCGATCCCTCCTGCTATAACTGCCAAAAGGCAAAAAAGGATTCTAAACATCTATTCCTTTACTTAAAAGTCTTCAATTAGAAAATCTAATGCCGTTTTTAATTGATTATCTTTTTCAGGGTTAATTTCTATTTCAAATCTTGTGCTGTCACTTGTATGATCAACACTTTCGTCATTATCATCATTTTCAGGAGCAACATATTCAACCAGAATATCCGGTTCTATTCCTATCCTGTGAATGTCATTGCCGTTTGGTGTGAAATAATGAGCTGTAGTCAACCATAATTCTCCACCGTTGGATAATGGGAAGAGTGTTTGAACAGCTGCTTTACCAAACGTCTTTTCGCCTATCAGGGTTGCAAGACCGTAATCTTTAAGAGCGCCTGAAAAAATCTCTGATGATGAAGCACTTCCGCCATTTACAAGAACGACCATCGGAACATCCTCAAACTCATTTCCAAGTGATTTATATGTATTCGTGTAATTGTCAGAGGATTTTGTCGTAACGATCACCTCACCGGAATCAATAAACATTGAGGCCGTTAAAATTGCCTGTGTCAGATATCCTCCAGGATTGTTTCGAAGGTCTACAACAAGTTTTTCAATCTTCATTGAATATAGCTTTTCAAGAGCTTTCCTCAATTCTGAACTGGTATTTTTAAAGAATTTGTTTATTCTGACATATCCGATCGGTGTTTCGTTATACTTAATAAAACCATACTGTACCATCTGCGTTTTAATTTCAGCCCTCTGAATACTAAATTCAAGTGTTCCAACGCTGTCTCTTACAACCTCGAGGTTCACAATTGTATTGGGTTCTCCTCTAAGATTGTTGACCGCTTCCATATAAGTCATATCCGTAACAGAGCTGGCATCGATGGAAACAATCAAATCTCCGGCTTTTATGCCGGCCTTGTATGCAGGTGTTCCAAACATTGGGGCAACAACCTCAATTACCTTCAAATGTGCATTATAAGTCACTTCAGTACCTATTCCACCGTACTTGCCTTCCTGTTCGATATTAGTTTCAGCAACATCCGCTGCTGTATGATAATAACTGAAAGGGTCCTCAAGCCCTGATATTAAACCTCGTATGCTTGAATCTACAATATCATTATACTCAATCGTATCTTTCTCATAAAATTCATTCTCTATGAAGTAAAGTGATTCGAAAAATGGTTTTAGCTTGTCATAAACGTTGACTTCTTCCGTCTGAGCAAACAAAGTCCATGAAGTAGTAAGAATCAATGTTGCAAGGGTTATTACAAATACCGTTTTAAGTGTCTTTTTCATTATCAGCACCTCCGCTAGTTTCTTCATATTCTGATTCAGCTAAAAACTCATTCATTGTATCAACGAAGATATCCATTGTTTCAGGATTCTTTTTTTCAAGGTCATTTAAGCATTTATCGGCATATCTCTTTAGGATCAGGAAATTTGTTTTTTTTAACGCCGATTTTACTGCAGACATCTGTATTAGTATATCAGAACAATCCCGAGATTCCAAAACCATTTTTTGAATACCTCTGATTTGACCTTCAATTTTTTTCAGGCGATTAATAATCTTTTGATTTTCTTGTTCAATAGTCAAAAATACTGCCTCCGATGAATTCTCTTATGATTGAATTCCTGGGGATAAACTCTACGTTGATAACCGGAAGGAAATATTCAAGGAATTTTAACAACCTTTTTGATTCAGTGTTTTGTGGATGATCATCACTTATCTGCATCAATAATTGTTCGGCATGTGTTTTAAGGACAGCAAGTTCATACACGAGAGCGGATGAGAACATGTAATCTGCTTCTTCCTGGAAAGGGAAGATATTCCTCGTTTCACCTCTTCTTACAGAAGGCCACATTTCAATCGTTCTTAAAGCTGAATGACCTCTTGATTGATTATCACGTACGATCCTTCTGATCAATCGCGTATCTGTCGTTGGAATTCTGTTGATATCATCAATTCCGAGTTGTGTTAACGCACTGACATAGATCTTAAATTTTTTATTTCTTGGAATACTGCTCGTAAGTCTTTCGTTCAGCCCGTGAATTCCTTCAATGATTATGGGTTGATCTTTTTCAATTTTCATTTTTTCCCCATTATAAAATCTTTTTCCCGTAATAAAATCAAATTTTGGAGGGGTAATTTCAACACCATCCAGCAGATAGATAAGATTTTGGTTGAATAAATCTAAATCCAGTGCATTGATTGATTCAAAGTCATATTCTCCGTTTTCGTCAAGGGGGGTTTTTTCCCTGTTCACAAAGTAATCATCAAGTGATATCGTTAGCGGTTTAAGTCCTTCGGCCATGAGTTGAAGTGAAAGTCTCTTAGCCGTTGAAGTTTTTCCGGATGAGGATGGACCGGCTATCAGGATGATCCTTTTTTCAAGGTTTTTGGAAATCTCTTCTGACATTTTAGATATTTTTTTTGCATGCAAGGCTTCCGACATCAGAATGACTTCCTTAGTCTTTCCATCTGCAATTTTTTTGTTTAAATCTCCGACAGTTTCTATGTTTAATATTTCTCCCCATCTCTGATACTGAAGAAATACCTGTGAAAATTTCTGTAATTCACTTCTTTCAGGAAGTTTAACAGGAGATTCTGCAGTAGCTGTTAAAAGAAGAAATCCCTGACCGTATATTTCTATATCAAAGGGTTTCAAGCAACTGGTGTCAGGTGGCATGTACCCGTAAAAATAGTTGATATATTCGTGATCTCCACATCTATAAACGTTTACAGAACTTTTTTTCCTGAATTTAAATAATCTTACTTTATCATAATCATTATTCTTTTCAAAATGTTCAATTGCAACTCTTTTGTCTAATTTTTCTTTTTTAAATACAAGATTTGACGTGATCAATTCATTCATCTTTTCTTTGATCTTTTTTAAATCTTTTTGATCTGTCCAGCTCCCCAATTCGCAATATAAACCATTACCAATCGAATGTAAAACCTTCAATTTTTTTTCAGGGAACAATATCTTCGTTGAAATATAAAGAAGAAAAATCAAACCTCTTTGAACCATTCTTATTCCGTCTGAATTTGTAATATCAATAAAATCAATTTCAGAATCGCTGTATACGTCGTTAGATAACTCTCTAATTCTATTATTGACACGTGCTCCAAGTACAGGTAATTTAGGATTATACGCCGAAGTTTCAAGGATTGACGAAAGTTTTTCCTTTTTGTCAATTAGAATCGTTTTCTGATTATTTTTAATTTTTAATGTAATCATACAGCACCTCCATGAAAATTGACCGTCAAAAATATTCTAAATCATTCACAGAAAAAGCAAAGTGATAAAAAGACTTGACTTTTGGAATCTTTTATTGTAGAATATCAATCGTTGTTGGGGCGTAGCCAAGTTGGTAAGGCATCGGAATTTGGATCCGACATTCGGGAGTTCGAGTCTCTCCGCCTCAGCCATTACATTAAAAGATTCTAAAAATCAACAAAGAGCCTTCGAAAAGGCTCTTTGTTTTTTTTATCTGTACTACTCTTCGGTTGTTGTTCCTGAATCGGTTGTATCAGTTGCGTTCACTAACTCAACCTGTTCTTTTACCTGAGCGATGATCTGATCGATATCAGGATAATCAGATTTTAAAGCTTTAAGTTCCTCAAGGTAAGTGACTTCCTCTTCGTATTTTCCCCACTTCTCAAGAAGGTTAAGAACATCTTCATACGCTGCGACTCTTCTTTCCTCAGGTTCATCTGAATTCTGAGCGATATCCAGCAAACCAAGCTGCAACTGTAAAAGTTGTGGTTCAAGAAAAGCTCTGTATTGATTATATATTTCTTCATTATTCAAATAAGTCGTATATTGTTCAATCTGCATTTCAAGCCATTTTAATTTTACTTCTGAATTTTCAGGATCATACTGATAAAGTTTGCTGATTACCTGTGTGGATGATGTATTACTGTTATACATAATAGTTAATCCATCAAGAATTAAATTATCATTTGCAGCAGTTGTTTCATCAATGTCCTTGATAACGTCTTCCACATCTTCAGGATTAATTTTTTCCTTCTTCAATTGCGCGACGAGCTCAGCATATTCCATGCCTTTATTCAATTCATCCTGATCAGCTTTAAGAATGTTGATGCTTTCATTTGTCTTGTTAAGAGTATCCTTAAGTTCAGCAAGTTTCTCGTTTTCGGCAGATAAGTCTGTATCGGTAGCCGCTGTTGAAATCAAGGTTTCAGTTTCTGAAATATTGTTCTCTAGATTAACAACATCGGTATTTAACTGATTCAGTTTCTGTGCTTTTTCATCAAGGATTGTTTTCAACTCTTCTGATGTTTTTGTTTTGTATTCTTCTTTGACATCTTCTGCTGTAACAGCAAAATCTTCAAGAATTCTTTTCTGTGTTGAAAGATTATCATTGATATTTTCCTTAACTGTGACATATAAGGCCGTTGTTCTAACATCCACTTCAGGATCAATCTTTTTAGTACCATTATCATCAACGATGATATACTGTTCGATCCAATTTGCAAATTCGTTCAGAACAGGTGTTGTAAGGTCTTCACCTTTATTGGTCATCGTTTCATATTTATCATATGCGCTAAGTACATCGTCATTAAGATAGTAGGAAAAAGCATTGGACGCCTTGTAAGATTCAAGCCATTTTGAATATTTTTCGTTTTTTAAAGTTGATTCGGCATTGGCAAGTAATTCGGCATTGGCTTTGAAATCTTCAAATGTCTTGAGTGTTTTTTTATCCTGAACATCAATCAGATGATAACCGAATTGTGTCTTCACGGGACCAACGATCGTTCCGATTTCTCCTCCAAAGGCTGCATCTGTAAATTCATCAACCATCGTTCCTTCGCCAAACCAGTCAAGATCTCCGCCATTTTCCGCATTAGACTGATCTGTTGAGTACTTGACAGCAGCTTCGCTGAAAGTAATATCACCGTTATTAATCTGTTTTAGAATATCTTCAGCCAGTTCAAGATCATCAACGAGAATGTGAGCTGTTTTTACCTGATTGCCATTCTTCAAAATTTCTTCCTTATTTTCTTCAAAGTATTTATTTAAATCTTCATCAGTTACTTCAACAACTTTATTTTGAACATTTTCAATCTTCAACTGTTCTTTCAGTTTCGGTTCTAAATATGTCCGATAATTTTCCATGCTCCCATATTGCTGAACGACAGCCTGTTTGATTGCATCTGAGTTGATATTCTGTGCTATCTGGGTATCGATTGCTTTGTTGATATCTTCTTCAGATGGTTCGAGGGAATTATTGTCTGCATAATACTCTGCAATCTTATTGTCAACCATTGCTTTTGTTGTGTCAAGTTCTAAGTAGGGTGCTTCGAATAATTCATCAATGCTTCTGCCGTAATATCTGTAGTACTCTTCAATCTGCTGAACTCTTTCGGATACTTCATAAGGCATAAGCCAGTAAGCATAATTGAGTTCTGTTGCGTCTTTTGTTACGACTGCAAGTGCCTCCGAACTGTTTGGTACGTATTCGCTCTGTGTTGGCTGCTGTTGTTGGCTACCTGTGTTAAGATAAGGTGCAACTGCAATCCAGCCGATACCTACTACAAATACGATTGCGACTACCCAAATGATTGTTACTTTCCACTTTAAAATAAAATCTCTCATTCAAAATTCCTCCTCAATCTACGAAAAAAGCTTTTCTCGGAATTATATCACATTTTTTTTGTTGTTTATGTTTTATCAGGCGTATATTTCTTCATATTTAATAATATTTCAAAGATGCCAGTAAGCGGCTCCTCAATCCTTCCATCATTTTATCTCATACCTGTTAAAAAATTTTTTGAAGGCTGTTTAAATGATAATGATCATGAAGCTCCAATGATTGGAACACTTTTATAAATCCAATTATCTACATCTTGACAATTTCATTTACTGTGATAGTATCCGTTTATATGAAAGTTCTTTCGGTGCGGGGTGAGATTCACGACCGGCGGTATATTCCGCGACCCTGTTTTTGGGTTGATTCGGTGACATGACCAAATCGACAGCTTTGTCTGGATGATAGAGGGAAGATACTATACTGTATAATAAGATAATTGTTCTGTTCCGAAATCGGGGAGTGTTTTTTGATGAGAGAGCTTATTCAAAGAATAAAAAAATCCTATTTTGTTGTCAATAAGATATATCTTTGGCTGATTTTTTTATTTCTGATGGGACTAAATGGTACGATAACCTTTATTGGATCTGTATTTGTTTTTGGGATTCTTTTTTTTACAAGGCGAGTTCCTCTTGAACCCAAAGAAAATTTTAAATATCGTACTTATGTATACAAAAAAACGTCCGTTCAACAGCTAAGGTTGGATATCTGGTATCCAAATGAGGAAAAAAATAATTATCCGGTCATTTTGTTTGCTCATGGCGGGGGGTGGGTGTCTGGTTTCAGAAATCAACCCAATAACGTCTCTTGGAGTAAGTTTCTTGCCGCTAAGGGGTTCGCAGTCGTGTCGATTGATTACAGATATGGTATTAACAATGAAATGGAAGATATACTTGGCGATTATTCCGATGCTATTCATTATGTTAAACAGAATGCCGCTAAACTGAATCTTGATAAAGAGAATATCATATTAATGGGGTTATCGGCAGGGGGGCATTTATCTCTCCTTTACTCGTCTTATTATACATATCATGCAACACAGGAGAAATATACTGAAAAGATGAAAGGGATTAAAGGGGTCATTGCCTACTATTCCCCATCGGATTTAAAGGATGTTTTTGATAAGGATAATAAATCTCTTTTTGCGAGGTTTGCAACGATAACCACCATGAAAGGTATGCCGAAAACTATCGGCGATGTCTATGAATATTATTCTCCGATTAACTGGATCAGTCCCAAAATGATACCAACATTTCTTGCTCATGGAAAGATGGATGATGTGGTTCCTTTTAAATCATCTGTGAAATTGGCGAAAAAGTTGAAGAAGAATGATATTACTTATAGGTTTTTTGTTCATAAAAAAGGAAATCACACTTTTGAATTTATTTTAAAAGATTTTCAAACTGTAAGAATCCTCGAAAACACAGTGAAATTCCTGAAAGGAATGTTAAAAGATGATTGTAGATTTTAAATATAAAAAAGGGGAAATCGAGTTCCTCTCAGGATACATTTTTAAAGGACGAAATTACAGGTGCAATTATATAAAATATGCATCCAGGTATGAAAAGGCAAAAGACGGGACAAAGCAGGTAGAAGTCTATAATTTTCAGCCAAAAGGGGAAGTTAAAGCCTCCGCAATTATTATGCAGGGACTTGGCAGCAGAAATGTCAAATTTCTCTTGTGGATGGCAACACATTTGTCTTCTGCCGGGATTAGTTCCTCGGTTATCATTCCACCTGGGAATTATACCCGAGTTGAAAACGGTTCTGTAAGTGGGAAAAATTATCTTTGGCCGGAAATAGAAATCATGGTTCCCATCTGGGAACATGCTGTCGTCGATGTAATGAGTACGATTGATTTGCTTCAGCAACAGGGCCTTTGGCTTAAAAACAACTGTATCGTCGGCTATTGTCTTGGCGGCATGATTTCATGTATTGTTTCTGCATTGGATAACAGGATAAATGAAACGATCATGGTAGCAACAGGTGGGCACATGGGAAAGATAATACATGAATCCCGAGCAACAAAATTTGCCAGAAAATTGATGGATAAAGGACTTGGAAATAAGTATTTTTTAAACGACAAAAACAGATTGTACAAGGTTTATGAAGAACAGATGCCGTTGATTTCAGGAATGGAGCTTGAAGAAATTATTTACAATAAAGATATTCACCCCATTCTTAAAATTGATCCATTAACCTATGCACACCTGTTAAAACAACCTCGAACAACGATTATAGATGCATTATTTGATGAAACCTTGCCGATGGCAACAAGGAAAATGCTTTTTAAAGAATTAAAGGAGTCAAAAAGAATCATTGTTCCATTTAGTCATGGAACCTGGTTGCCGTTTGAATATCTTCTTTCTCTGTACATTCTACACAGAATGAATGTAAACGACCGGAAAGCAAAGAAAATGCTATTGCGAAACGAAGCACCAATAGATTTATCAGGAGATGATTTTCTCAAAAAGGTTTTTAAACGCATCATACCTGGAAAGAATGATTAAACCTATTTTCTGAAAGCTGTAATTATCCAGATACTGTCATTTTTTATTTCACCAATCACAACTACATTTTTATTTTCAAATCTTATTCTTTTGTTTTTTTGAATCGACACAACGGTTTTTTTATCATCAATTATACCTATGATTTCTTCAGGAAGAATTTGTCTTTCTGTAAACCTGTGTGTAGCATGTATATTGTAAATAATTTCTTTCTTTAATAATCTTGAATGCATAATCATCCTTAACAAAGTAGTTATTCTAATTGTATCACAGGTTGGAACATTTAATCTGGTATAATTATTGTGAGGAAGCGATTTTTTCCGAATTGTTAGGAGGATTTGATGAAACGAGTTTTTATAAGTGATATGCATATTGGTGACGGCTTTCTTTGTGATAATTTTCTATTTGACGATGAGTTGGAGACACTTCTACTGGATTTACTTGATTCTTCAGAAGAAACTGAACTTGTGATAGTCGGAGACGGTCTTGAATTAATGGAAAGCAGAATGGTAAAGGAGCTTGGTGTCTTACCCTTTAATGAGTTGATTGAATCAGTAGAGCCATCGGTTATCAATGATATTTTTAATAATCATAAAAAAGTATTTAACGCATTAAGAAAATTTTGCAGGGTTCATAAATTGACATATATCATAGGAAATCATGATTATTATTTTCATACAAATCCTGATTTCCAGGGACGCTTTAAGGAACTGCTTGGGAATTCACACAATATACAATTTCTTCCATACCTATACGATAGGGAGTGGGGGCTCTTTGCGATACACGGAAACAATTTTGATATTGGTAACAGTTTCGGTATCGATAAAAAAACAGGTCAATTGATTCCGCCGATAGGGGATTATATGGCCCGTTATATGATGATAAATTTCAAAGAAATCTTGATTAATGGTGATGTTCCGGAACATATTCCACATGATTATGATGATGTAAGGCCGAATATGGATATTTTTGACTGGTTTTCCGTCATGATGAAAACTTATGATATGGGTATAAATTTAGTTGAATTATGGATGGAAGAGTTGTTAAAGATGCTTAAAACGGTGCAAGCCAGAGAATGGATGCAATCAAAATACCCTCGAGCACACAAACTTTCTTCAATTTTTATCAACAGCAACAAAGGGGTGAATTTTGGTAGAAAACTTGTTGGTCTTGTTTCAAAGGTACGATCTTTAAAAAAGACAAATTATATGAAAAGAAAGGCGGAACAAGTCCTTATGAAAGCCATTGAAAATCCAGAAAAATATGGATTTCAGGAGCGTGATTTCTACGGTTTTTGCGAAAAACCTGATATTGACTATGAAAATCTTAGAGGTGTCGTCTTTGCACACAGGCACAAATTTGAAAATCTGATTTATCCTTGTAACGGGTATAACAAATTTTATATCAATACCGGAACTTGGCGGAATGTCATCGAAAAGGAATTAAACAACAAAAAACAAAAATTTGTAAAGAGAGCGGAATTGGCATATGTTTTTATCGAAGAAGTGGATGGAGAACTTGCGATTAGTTCCGTTATGCACAATAAAATAAAGAACAAATCATTTATTTCAACCGGGAATGAGGTCATTTGATGAAAAAATTATATCTTTTAGATGGTACAGGTCTTGTATATAGGGCTTTTTTTGCCATTCGTGAACTGAACACTACTGAAGGAGAACCTGTAAATGCACTTTACGGGCTGGCTCGAATGCTTTCGACCATATTAAAAAATCAGATTGAAATGAATGATGGAGTCGTTTTCTTTTTAGATAAAGCAAGGAAGACTTTCAGAAGTGAAATATACCCCGACTATAAGGCTCAAAGGCCAACAATGCCTGATGAATTAAAGTATCAGATGGCGTTTATCGAAGAATTTGTTAATGCTTTTGGTATTAAGGTTCTATCAGTTGAGAATTATGAGGCGGATGATCTTATTGCAACATTTATCAAGCGATTTGATGATGATTTTGATCAATTCAATGTGATTACGAGTGATAAAGATCTTTTGCAGCTTGTTGGGGAAAAGGTACAGGTTCTTAGAACAGAAAAAGGGGTCGTGAATTTAAAGCGTTATGATGAAAAGGCCTTTGTTGAAAAATACGGTTTTAAACCCAGCAAGATGATCGATTACCTTTCATTAATGGGGGATAAAGCGGATAATATTCCGGGAATTAAAGGGATTGGAGATAAAAGAGCCAAGGATTTGATCGATCAATTCGGAACATTAGAAGCCATATACAATAATCTTGATAAATTGACAAAGGCAAATAGAAAAAGGCTTGAAGAATCAAAAGATGACGGGTTTATGAGTAAAAAGCTCGTCATACTCAAGGATGATGTTCAATTAAGTGACGATTTCGATTCTTCAGATTTCTATCTTTATTCGGGTATCAACAAAGACAAACTTTTCCCACTTCTAAAAAGATTTCAATTTGATTCTCTGATAAAAGAATGGTCGGTTGAAGAAAAAGTACAGGGATTGATATTCGAAGAATTTCATTCTCAAAGCAAACTTGAGCCATTGGGGGACTATAAAACCGTAAATGATGAAAATTTTGAAGATTTTCTCAACTTGATTCGCGAACAAAAACATTTTGCATTTGACACTGAGACGACCTCTTTAAATGTAAGGGAGGCAAAGCTTGTCGGAATATCTGTTTCATGGAATGAAGGTGAAGCTTATTATTTACCCCTTTTACATAACGACGATGCGAATGTAAGCAAAGAAAATCTCAAGCGTTTTTTGTCCGCAACAAAAAACATCATCTATATCGGACATAATCTTAAATATGATTTTTCAGTTTTGATGAATAATGGGTATGAAATCCCTGAAAAATATTTTGATACAATGATAGCCTCTTTTGTTTTAGATCCCGATAAGGGGAAGCATGGACTGGATCTTTTAGCCAAAAATGTATTCAATCATGAGATGATAAAGTTTGAGGAAGTTATGAAGAGTATCGAAACACCTCCGCTGATGAAAAAAGAAGCTGATTTTTCCGATGTTTCCGTGGAAAAGGCAACTGAATATTCTGGAGAAGATGCGGACTTTACTTTCAGGTTATATAATAGATTTAAAGATGAGATTGAAACAAAAGGACTTTCTACACTTTATTATGGTATGGAAATGCCTTTTCTTAAGGTTTTAATTGAGATGGAGCATAATGGTGTATACTTCGATAGGGAATATCTAAGAGAGTTATCCGTTAAAACTGCACAGCGAATCGGTGAAATTGTTCATCGTATTTATCAAATTTCAGGATGTGAATTCAATTTGAACTCTCCTGCGCAAATTGGTGAGATATTTTTTGACAAACTGGGTTTACCTTCTCAAGGAAAGACCGCGAAAAGTAAAAAATATAAAACAGGGAAAGAAGTTCTTGAAAAGCTTGCAAAAGACTATGATATCGCAAGATTGCTGTTAGAGTATAGAAAATATTCCAAATTGAAATCAACTTATATTGATGCCATACCAAATTATATCTCCGATATTACCGGAAGAGTTCATTCTTCCTTTAATCAAGCAGGAACAGCGACCGGTAGGTTGAGCAGCAGTGATCCTAATTTACAGAATTTACCCAAAAAAGACTCTGAAGGGCGGGAGATCAGAAAGGCAATAAAACCACAAGATCCAAAATGGTATTTGATTAGTGCCGATTATTCTCAAGTTGAATTAAGGTTGATGGCTCATATATCAGGTGACGAGAATTTGATTGAAGCTTTTAAGGAGAATATGGATATTCATGCGTATACGGCATCAAAGATATTTAATGTTGCAATAAATGAAGTATCCGAGAAGCAGCGAAATGTGGGGAAAACGATTAATTTCTCGATTATTTACGGTATTTCTTCATATGGTCTTTCATCAAGACTGAAGATTAGTATTCAAGAAGCAAAGCAGTTTATAGATGATTATTTTAAAGCGTACCCATATGTAAAAAAGTTTATGAAAAGAATGGAAAAGAAGGCGGAAGATTTTGGTGAAGTAAGAACTGAATTTAATAGACTTAGATCTATCAAGTACATCAATGCCAAAAACAGAAGACTGCAGGAAGAAGCGAAAAGAATCGCAATAAATTCTCCGATTCAGGGAACTGCCGCGGATATCATGAAGTTAGCGATGATAAAAATCCAAAAGAAAATAGAAGATAATGCTTTAAAAGCCAAGATGATCATGCAGATTCATGATGAGGTAGTTGTTGAATGTCCGGAATTTGAATTGGATCAGATGAAGCAAATTATAAAAAATGAGATGGAAAATGTCTATCAATTAAAAGTACCTTTAAGTGTGGACATTGAAATTTTAAAAGAATTCTAAGTATAGGGGGAATAAAATGAAATGGGTTGAATCAGTTCCAAATTTTAGCGAAGGAAGAAAAAAGGAAACACTGGAAAAAATTGTGGGTTGCGCGGATAATTATGATAAGGTTTGGATCGTAAACTGGTCAATGGATAAGGATCATAACAGATCAGTTGTAACAATGGTTGGCGATCCGGATCAGATTGTAAATGCTTTATTTGATATGACAAAAACAGCAGCTGCTTTGATTGATTTAAGAAACCACACCGGTGAACATCCTAGAATGGGTGCCACGGATGTTATTCCGATTATTCCGCTTAAAAATATTGATTATAAGGAGTGTATGAGTTATGCGGATGCTCTTGGAAAGAGAATAGGTGAAGAATTAAACATTCCTGTATATCTGTATGAAAAGTCTGCCTCAACAACGAAAAGACAAAATCTTGCAACTATTAGAAAAGGGCAGTTTGAAGGGTTCAGCGAAAAGATTCAAAAAGAAGAATGGAAACCGGACTATGGTCCTTCCGCTTCAATACATCCCAATGCCGGTGTTGTTGCCGTTGGTGTTAGGGAATTTCTTATTGCCTATAATGTAAATCTTGATACTGATAATCTTGAAATCGCTTCAAATATTGCAAAGATGGTTCGACACAGAAGTGGTGGGTTAAGGTTTGTAAAAGCGATGGGCGTTGAGTTGAAAGAAAAAGGCATTGTTCAGGTATCAATGAATCTGACTAATTTTAAGAAAACCAGTATTTACAGAGCTTTTGAATTAGTAAAAATTGAGGCAAAGCGATATGGGGTCTCTGTTATAGGTTCCGAGATAATAGGTCTTGTTCCTTTGCAGTCAATTGTTGATACAACAGATTATTATCTGGGGCTTGATGATTTTAACAGTGATAGAGTGATAGAATATCAATTGATGGATATTCTGGAAAAAGCTTAAATTAAGAACTATAGTCTAAATAAAAGGGGGGAGGATGTTTTGCAGATAATAAAACTTCTTAGAACAAATTACGAGGGCGATGAATATCTTGTAGAATCGGGCGGCATTTATAAACGCTCAAAACAGCTAAGAAGTTTTGTTTTTGGTTCATTTCAAGATCGAATCAATAACAGAATTAAAAATCTTTATCAATTCTCCAACAGGTTCCTCCTCCCTGATTATATGGACTTCAATTCCACAGAACCACTATTTTTGTTCCCTTATTTCGGGGAAAAATGTGTTGATGTTTTACCCATATCAGATAATCATAGAATTGAAATTGCGAAACAGCTTATTGAAGCGCTTGAACTTTATCATCATGTAATGGGTGAAGGTTTTGGAATTTGGGGTATTCCGCAATTGATGATATCGGATAAACTGAGAATTCTTCCCCCTCTATGGGTTAATTACAGTGATGAAGCTTTACGATTTGTACAGCATCGTGATGATGTCTTTGTGGCACCTGAAATCTTTAAAGGAAAATATCCCACGTCAGATTCTGATTGCTATGTTCTTGGAAAGGTATTAAATCAGTTGTTGCCAGAGAAAGTAAAGGAAGAATTTTCTGAGTTTCTTGATTTACTTACCGATCCAGACCCAAAAAAGAGACCTTCACATTTTGGAAGACTGTTTAACGATAAAATCAACATCCCATCAAAAAAAGATGCGTTCAGCGGTCTCGTTGAAAGAGAGATTGTTTCCTCTCATATTGTTGAGAGAGATTTGGATTTAAGAGAATTTAATTCGTACTATGCTGACCTGAAGCCGGAAGAAACGGGTACATATTTAATTCATGGCGACACAAGAGTTGGGAAGACAACTTTCCTGAATCTTCTTCAAACTGATTTAAGAAACAACGGCTGGAAAACAGTAATGGCAACTTCTATCAATCAGTTTTCCCAAGAGTTGCTCCAATTGACTGAAAATCCGGAATATGCAGGAGTCAATTTAGCAGATTTTCAGTATTTGTGGGATCTGAGTGATTCATACAATCTTGATAGAGTTGCGCGGATTATCGGAAAATTAATCGGTATTATGGAGAATGTTGCCATACTGGTTGATGATTTTGACACCATTGATGATAGTTACCTGAAATTACTTGATTATATCCAATCAATGATTATTCCTTCAAAAGTTATGATTACTGCAGTTTCATGTAAAAAAGAGAGCAATTTTCACTTTTCGCGTAAATTTTATTTAAAACCTTTTACGAAAGAACAATCGAAAAAATTTCTTGAGATACTACTGGGCAAGGGGTTTGTTTCAAATTACCAGGAGCATATTGACTGGATTTTTAAACTGACAAATGGGTATCCGGGACTTATTTACAATTTTCTCATGCTTTTGAATTCAACAGGCAAGCTTAGAATAACAGAGGGTAAATGGTATTTGGATGGTGATATTTACGATTTGCATGGCATGGATGATTATGTCGAAAAATTACTTGGAATTCTTGATGAAAAAGAAGTTGAATTCTTATCTGAAACGTCCAGTTTGTCAGAAAAGTTTACTGAGTATGATTTTGTCAGACTATGTCAGATACTTGGTAAAAATGTTGAAAGCAGTAAAGAGATCCTTTTAAAATTGAGAAAAATTGGTATTTATATAAAAGAGAATAAAAAGTATCGTTTTTCCATCGGTAAGATATGGGATAAGGCATATAATTTGCTGAACGATGAGAAAAAGAAAAGGATACATGTTGAGTTTTCTGAATATTCTTCCGAATTTTCAAAACGAGCTTGGCATTATGAACAAATGGGCAGGAAAAGATCTGCAGCTGCAATGTATATCAAAGCCGGAAGAGAAAGCTTTTTCAAGAATAAAAGCTGGGGAATTATAGAACAGTATTTCCTTAGTGCCAAAAGTCTTCTTAAACATGATGAAATATCCGATGAGATGCTGATGCTGCCTTCTTTATTAACCCTTTTAAAAGGAAATATTCTGGATGATGCGGTATCCGAAAGATTTAAAGAATCAAAACGTCTGAAACACCTTTACATGTATAATCTTTTTTTAAAAGGTAATTTTAAAGAGGTTCAATTATTTTATAAAAAGATAAATGTTCATCATAAGTTAAAACTGGAGAAATTCTCGGATTATGCGAATTATCTTATTTTAGCATTATCCTATTATGAAACCGGTAAACTTGATATGGCTTTAGCTATGATCAATCCTATTTATGAAAACATTCCAAGGATTAAAAGATTTAAATATTTACGGATTCTTTTTAAATTGCTTCTTTCTAGGATTTACTGGAGAAAGAATGATTGGGATAAAGCGCAGACTTATAGTAAGCAGAACATGGAAAGTGCTGAAAATCTCAAAATAAAATTTTTATTACCTATTGTATATGATGCTTCAGGAACGATAATGGATTTATATGGTCCACATTATTCAAAACCTATATTAAATAAGGCTATCAAGTATTCTGAAACCTACGGTATTCCACAGTTAGCTCTTAAGCCTACATTAAGTCTTGCAAACAGCTATCTGTATTCGGGAGATATTTCAGGTATGTTCAGTTTTATCGAGAAAAGTCGTGAAATCGCAAGGACATACAATGACAAGAATAATCTCGCTCTAAGTTATTTGGTTGAAGGGTTGTATCATGCGTACAATAAACAGATAGAAGAAGCGGTTGAAGATCTTGAAAAGGCTATAAACCTTACGGATACTTATGAAACCACTCAAAAAGCTAAACGTTTTATTGTAGTTGCCAGCTTGTTGAATGGAGATATGACGAATATTGATGAAGCGGTACTGAAAGAACAATTTATTCAGGATTATGGATTTAAAGATGTAATCAAATTGGCTCTTTCAGAAGATATTGAAGAAATAAAGCTGTTATTTGATAAGTTTAAAAAACCACATCATCTTTGGAAAGAAGAAATAGCTGTTGCGTTTAAAGACAAACTTGCAAAAAATTGTCCGAGAGAATTTGAAAGGTATTTAGAAACGCTTGTCCAATATTATCTTAAAGCCCATATGAAATTACCGCTAGCGTTAACTTACGAAGCGTATGCGTATTTATACAGAGAACTGGGTCAGTACCGTAAAGCAAGGAAATTTGCGCGAAATGCTGTTGATATGTACAAATCAATGAAAATGGCATATGCTGCAAAAATGATTAATGATGACTTGTTAAAAGGTGAACAATCTGCGGAAGATATTCTTAATGTAATTTCAAAATCACTGAGATCCGGAAAAAAAGAAATCACACTGAGTAACACCGTGCTGAACAATCTTGAAACAAATTTAATTACAAAATTTAATGAAATGAATGTGTTGCATGAGATCATTAATTTCTCCAAAACGATTACCGCATCTGCAGAACCGGAACAGATTCTGTCTGAATTTGCAAATTGGATTATTTCTTTTGTTTCTATCAGAAAACTTGTTATTGCAGTTTTAAGAGATAATAAGATTATTTATAAAAGCTGGATGTCCTTAAATACACATAAGAAAGATGAAGAAGAACAGCTGATAAAAAAAATGTTGAAGAAAAGACAAGGGTTGATCAGAACACCATTTGAAGCAAAAGCTGAATTTTTTATTGATGATACGCATAAGGTAATGCTGTTTGTCGAAAATTCTAATTTAATAATGAGCAATGAAGAATTTGACAGATTTGCGCATTTTATAGATAATCTTGAGCCGATTATTTCCATGGCTATCCGAAATGCAATTTCCTATAAATCAAGCATACTGGATCCTTTAACGGGGTTATATACAAGATGGTACTATACCAGGCGATTACAGGAAGAATTTGATAAAAGCCAGCGCTTTGATTCACCACTTTCGGTAATCATGGCGGATTTGGATCATTTTAAGAGAATCAATGATAAATATGGTCACAATGTCGGGGATGAAGTTCTGAAAGAAGTATCTGAATTAATAAAAAATGCGATTAGAAGTTATGATGTCATTGGTCGATATGGTGGAGAGGAATTTGTAGTTATCCTACCAAATACAAGTCTTAATTATGCAGAGGAAGTTGCTGAGAGAATACGATTGGAAGTTGAATCCTGTAAGGCATTTGATTTTAATATTACCTTGAGTCTAGGGGTTTCCTGTACAACTGAAAAACGTTACGAGAAGTATTTGGAAATTGTTGCAGATGCAGACAGAGCCCTTTATTTTTCTAAAAACAATGGAAGGAACAAGGTCAGTTTATATAATCAAAATGAGGAAGAGTAATGAAAAAATTTCTTTTCTTTGTATTTTTTGTCTCTTCAGTTGTGCTTTTTGCCACTGATTATAATTTTACAATTACCGGGAATTTACAGAGTGAGAAAATGCATCTTCCAATTGGAATGTATTCGCTGAAAGAAAAGTTGGACTTTATTCCGAAAAAGCCATTCTATGAAATTAAAACAGAGTATTCTATTTATAAAATAATAAAAAAAGATGATATCGATTCAGAAAATATTGTTTATAAAGGAAAGAAAAAAAGTCGAGTGATTGAAATGGAGAAAGATACAACGGAAAAGATTCTTTCAATTTCTCCGTCGTTTTTTGACGAGCACATTTCATTAACTATGAAGAATAAAAATATCGCTCTGCTTTTTCTTGAAAAGAATTCGGTGCCACAAAGGCTTAATAAAAGAAAACAATTCAAAACGACTGGCATCATATTTGAAAATAAAATCAGACGGTATCCAATAATTGATCCTCAGGAAAATATCCTTGTCTACTTAAAAAAAGACGTCGGGGTTCTAAATCCATCAATGGTTTATTTTCCAAAAAAAGTTAAAAAAAATCCATCTCATCATTTTTATATCGGTTATTCTACTCCCGAAGAATATTACATTGGATATCAGGATAGTTCTTTCGATTTGAAAGTTTCTAATTCAGTGAACAGAATCTATATTATCAACAATGCTTCTTTTGCAGGAACTGAATTTTCAAAAGATTCAATTTTTACGGAAGCTTATATGCCAGAATTCAATTATCGGATGAGACTCAATGATAATGCTTTTCAACTCTCTTTAAAAAAAGAGAGTTATCCATTCGAATATGGCTTAGGTGTACTGAATTTGTACCCTTTGCCGATTATTAATTGGTATTCTGGTGATTTTGGAGGTTTATTGTCAATTGGATGTGATTTTATAGATGATTATTCATATGGTGTAAATTTTAAATTGAAGCATCACCCATACGCTTTTGGGATTTCAAGTGGTTATAATTTTCAAAAAAATGCTTTTCACGGTTTGTTATATGGCACATATAATTTTGACAATCTTTTCTTGAGAACCGAGCTTAAATATTATAATGATATTGATTTAATAGTTGGGTTCGATTATTACCTGCTGAATAGTAATCCCTGGTTTTTAAAATTATATGGTAATATAGGGTATTCTGAAAATTCGGAAGAAAATTCTGGTTCGTGGGATTTTATACAGAATATTTCTCTGAATATAGGAACTAAAATTAATTATGATAATTACAATATAGATTTTAATGTTGATTATGATACTGGAGGTATAAAATATAATGTTGAAGCCGGATACACATTCTGATACGATACTTGAATATGATGTATATGTTAGAATGCCAATTAAAGAAGCTCATTTACTGGGATATATGTCTGAAGCTTATGATAATGTTATGAATATAAGGCATGCCGAAGCGGAAGATGGCACTTTAAAAATCGTTGTTCCCGCTGACCTTTTTGATGAGGTTATGGAAATGTTGGAACTTTTGAAAGAGGAAATAAATCTGGAAGTTGTAAAATATGGTCCGAATCCGGGACATCCTTAGTCTGCCATATCCACGGGAGCATTATAATACAATTTATGATATTGATTTCGAACGATTAAAAAGACTTGGAATCGATACCTTGTTGTTTGATTATGATAATACATTAGCTCCTTGGAAGAGTATCGCAGTGAGTCAGGAGACCATATCACTGTTTGAGAAATTGCTTGTTGATGGCTTTAAGGTATGTGTTGTCACAAATGCACCTGCCAGTCGGGCGAATAATATTTTGGAGCACTTCAACGGGAAAGTTCCTGTATTTGGTTCTATGAAAAAACCGGGAATTAAAAATATGAAGAAAGTACTCGAATTTTTAAAGGCTGAACCCGATCATACAGTCCTGACAGGAGATTTGTTTTTTACGGATATCATAGCAGGAAACAGATTAAATATTCATACGATATTGGTTAATCCTTTCAGAAAGCAATACAGTGATTTATTTGAAAAGATAGTTAGCAGAATGACACGGATAAGCTATCTTATTTATTTTTATACTATTGGATGGTTTTTCAGATTATCTCATTTGATCACACCGGATGAAAGATGCGATGATTGGCAAGAGATTGATTTTGAAAAATATATTAGAATTGGGTACAAAAATGTAGTATTTGATATGGACAATACCCTGGCAAGATGGAAAGAAAAAGATTTAGACGAAAATTCCGTTCAATCGATAAAAAGACTTATAAGAATGGGATTCAGAGTCTTTATCATGTCAAATACCAGACATACCAAACGATTACATCTTATAAGAAATAAAGTCGGTCCGGGAATGGAAGTATATGGCTTGATGAAAAAACCATTGATTGGAAAAGCAAAGACAATTATGAAACAGAAGAATATCATTGGCTCTGAAACAATATTTATAGGTGATCAATTGTTTACTGACATTTTAATGGCCAATTTACTAAAAATGTTTTCGGTCAAGGTTAAACCTTTAGATTTAACACATGAATTACCAATAACAAAGTTTTTCAGAAAAATTGAAAAAATATTTGAGAAACATCATAAAACAAGTAAAAAAAATAAATTTGAAAAAACGGATGAGGGGAAATTATGAAATGTCATGGTTGTGGTGTGGAATTACAAAGTGAATTTCCAAATAAAATCGGGTATGTCCCTGAAAGATCTTTGATTGAGAGATCAGATCCAATTTGTCAGAGATGCTATAAAATCAAACATTATGGGAAAAACATTTCTCCGGAAGTTGTGCATTATACGTTATCCGATTTGAAACAGGTTGCAAAAGAATGTAAAAAGACTTTTGTAGTCGTTGATTTGCTTGATATAAACGGAACCTGGAACAAGGAAATAAAAAAAGTGATTGGCAATGACTATACCATACTTCTTAATAAATTTGATTTGATACCAAAGATCATTTCATCATCTCAAATTGTGGAATGGTTTTCGGAAGTCTTCAATATTCCTGCAGTAAAAATCATTCCTGTCAGCAGTCTTAACGGTTTTGGAATAAAGAAGGTTCTTGATAGGATGGAGAAATGCGGGAAGTGCTGTCTTACAGGAGCTACCAATGTTGGGAAATCCACTCTTTTAAATAGAATTCTGACTTCCCAACGAAACTGGAATCCAAAAATTGAAATTGACACGTCTACGGCAAGTGATTTTTCCGGTACAACATTGGGACGAGTTAAGAGAACTTTAAAAAACGGAACGATAATAATTGATACACCTGGTTTAGAAATCCCAAATCGAATGATGCAGTGTGTTGAACCTGAATATAGACATTTGATATTTCAAACAGATAAACTGACAAGACAAACTCATAAACTCGAAGAAGGTCAGACACTTTTTTTTGGCGGATTATGCAGGATAGATATCCTTGATAATGAAGAAGGAAAGGTTCCTATTTTTCAGATATTTTCAGGGCACAATGTTAAATATCACAAGACATCTACTGAGAAAGCCGATTCAATACACAAAAAACATTTTGGGAAATTGTTACAACCGCCATTTGAAGAGAAACAAGTATCAGATTATCAATGGGAAACCAGGCGTTTTGTTGTGAAAGCCGGTGAAGATCTCGTGATATCGGGTTTGGGTTGGATTAATGTAAAGAGAGGCCCTTTAAAAGTTGATTTACATTTTCCAGAATTAATAGCTGTAGAAATCAGGAAAGCTATTTTTCATAAAGAACGTTAATGATATAAAAATAATTGCCGATAAATGATTGTATAAATATAGATTCCAGGGAGGGGATCTCGATGAATATTAATGTAGACAACAAGATTCAATCTTTTGATGTTGCGAGGACAGATAACATTAGAAGTACAAATCAAAATCATGAGAAGCACGAAACAGTAAAGCAAGAGGTAAAAGATTCAAAAAAAGTAGATGTTGCCATTCAGGATTTTGAGACTGGAATAAAAGCTCTTGAAGAACTTTATAACGGTGAATTAAGGATAGAGTTTGATAAGGAAGCCGATATGAAGGTTGTAAGGATTGTCGACAGGGATAACGGTGAAGTTATCAAAGAAATTCCACCTGAATCCATGGTAGAGCTTTCAAAAAAAATCAATGAAATGATTGGTATTTTATTTGATGAGATGGCCTAAATAAAATACCACTATAAGCAGGTGAAAATAAAATGTCAACGGATTATCTTTCTTATTTAAGCAATTCTCAACAAAGCCGTATGCATATGGCTGGTGCTGCGTCTGGAATTGATATTAATTCTATGATAGATGCTGAAATGACAAAGCTCTCTGAACCGGTTACAAAGCTAAAAGAAGAGGAAGAGACTTTAACAAACAGACAAACTGCGTTGCAGCTTGTGGGGGATAAGTTGGATGATTTTAGAGCGTTTGTGAACGATTGGAAACTTCAATCTAATTTTTTTCATAATGATGCAACTTCGTCAGATGAGAATGTTTTAACGGTTTCTACAAGTGGTTCAATTCAAGACACAACTTTCAATGTAACAATTGATAATCTCTCTAAAAGTCAATCCTACTATTCAACTTCTTCGGTTTCGGCAGAAAGTACAACAAAGCTTGAAAACCTTGGAGGTACAGGCAATGGAATCACAGGTTCCGGTACGCTTTCGGTTAATGTGAATGGACAGAGTTATTCCGTTGATTATTACAAAGGCAATACGCTTGAAGAGATTACTGAACAGATCGAAAATCTTGATGATAATCTTCAAGTTTATGCGGTTAATTCAAGTGACGGTATGAAGATATTCTTTTCTGGTGTAGATGCCAGTGTTAATCTTCAAATTAGTGATTCCGGTACTTTACTGGAGTCTCTGAATATGACTGAATCATTCAAATCAGGTGGTTTTGTTCTTGGGGATCCGACGGCAACTATGGATGAGATGGGTATTAATTCTGGCCAACTAACGGTTAGTATTGATGGGACAGATTATACACTTGATTACGATGCTGCAACTGATGATTTTGATCAATGGATTACTGACATCTATGCAGACCCGACAAACGAGGCTTTACTTGAAAAAGTCAGTATCTATTATGGTTCTAACGGGCAAACCGGAGATAATCAGGCTTTTAAGTTTTTCATCAATGCAAAAAATCCCGAGAGTGAATTATCAATATCTGAAAGCGGTGCGGGTAATATGCTGGAGATGATGCGTTTTTATGAAACGTATGCTTCTGCTGAAAGAGTATCCGGAGCTTCTACCGATATTTTGGATACTTTTGGTATGACAACAGATGCAGAATTGACTTTTACTATTGGCGGTATGGATTATGCTGTTGCTTATGATATTTCAGCCGACACTTTAAATGATATCGTTTCGGATATTAACAGTGATGTGAATATCAATGGAACTGTGCTTGCTTCAGTTATAGATAACGGTTCCGGTGATGTTCAACTTGTTCTATCGGGAATTGATGAAACATCAGACTTTGAACTTTCTGATTCTGGGGAGTTGTTAAGGACTTTTAAATTAACCGAAGAATATGAATCGACCTCGACCGTTTCGGGAGCGAGTGGTGATACATTGGAATCACTTGGTGTAACTGGAGATAGCGGAAAACTCACTGTAAATATTGATGGAAATTACAGGTATATAAATTATGATTCTTCTGCAACAGGAGATACATTAGATGATTTGGTAGCGAAAATTAATGCTGCTGACAGCAGATTGTATGCTACTGTCGTTGATTCGGGAGGGAACCTTACCTTAAAGATTGGCAGTACAGATCCTGATGTTGATATTTCATTAAGTGATTCTGGAGAGGTTCTTGATACGTTTAATATATCAACAGATGAAACAGCGGGGCATCATTCAAACGGTCATTCTGAAGCCGGATATACGGATAGCGGGTTTCAGGAAGCTGTACAGGCAAAAGCTACCGTAGATTTCGGTGGTATTACAACGGAGATTACCAGTGATACAAATACTTTCTCCAACGTTCTTCAAGGTATTAGTTTTACCGCTCGACAGGAAAGTGCAACGCCGATCACAGTAACCGTTACTCAAAACATTGAAGAAACAAAGGAACATATACAGGAATTTGTTGATGAGTACAACTCATTGATGGATTATCTATATGTAAGGCTTTATGATGAAGAAGATCAGGTTCAAACATCATCAAGCGCGTCCGACTCTTCGGATGATGAAGAGGATTCTGAAGATGAGGCGTTAAAAGGTGTTCTCGTTGGAGATTCAACTTTAAAAGATATATTTAATGAACTAAAAGGAATGGCATATCAGGATCTTGATTCAAGTGGACTTGAAGTTTATTATTCAAACTCTTTAAATGGTAGTGCGGCTTCTACATTAGATGATTTGGGAGTCAGTTTGCCTTCCGGAACAGATGGGACGTTAACTATTCATGTTGATGGTTTTACAAATCCAATTGAATTAACCTACTCCGAATCAGACACAGTGCAGGATATCATAGACAGACTTGCACAGTTTAGTGATTACAATGTCAATGCAAGTATTGTAGAAGATGGGAATGGGAGTTTTGCATTCAAACTCTCAAGTCCAAATGATATCATTGTTACTGATAGTACAACGACTACTTACAGTGGATTAAAGAATATACTTTTATCTAATCATAGCGATACGTCATTGAAGTACGACTTTTTAACCGATATCGGTTTGGGTGCTTCAGATGGCTTCAACGATTATCAGGATTCATATAGAAATATTCAACGCGGACGCCTTGTGATCAACGATTATCTTTTAGAAGAGGCGTTGATGAATAATTCAGATGCTGTATGGGAGACTTTTGGGATATCCGAAACAGTTGCAGGTATTGAAGTTACAGGTTTTGCTACAAATCTAACGGATAAAATATATGAATATAATAAATTTAATACCGGTAAGCTTCAAAGAATTATCGGATTCAGTGGAACAATTAATGAAGAAATTCGTCGTATTAACAGCGAAATAGTCGATTGGTCTTCGAAGCTGAACAGAAAGTTTGAAGCTTTATGGAAAAAATATTCTGCAATGGAGCAAACTATCAGTAATTTAAACGCACAGAGTTCTGCTCTTCAGTCTGCATTTACTAATATGAACGGAGGCAGCTAGAATTAAAAAGGATAATCAGTCAAATAAGAAAAACAAAAGACTCGATCAGCTTTTAGTTGATCGAGGCTTTTTTTCATCAAGAACGCGTGCTAACTCTGAAATATTACTTGGAAATGTTATTGTTAATGAAGAAAAAATCACAAAATCAGGAAAAAGATTTCCCGATGATTGTGCAATAAGGCTAAAAAAAATTTCAATTCCATATGTTAGCAGAGGCGCCTTAAAATTAAAAAAAGCTTTTGATTCTTTTAATATCAACGTTAAAGATAACATTTGCATTGACCTTGGGGCATCAACAGGGGGATTTACAGAAATTCTTTTACTCAACGGTGCAAAAAAAGTATATTCTGTTGATGTTGGATATGGACAATTGCATTGGAATCTTAGAAATGATGACAGGGTTTATGTGATGGAAAAGACAAATGCAAGATACTTGAAAAGGACTGATTTTAAAGAAGATATTGACTTTATCACTGGTGATCTGTCATTTATTTCACTAACGCTTATACTTCCTGTTGTGAAAGAGCTTCTTTCCCCTTCAGGAACCGGTGTGTTTTTAATAAAACCTCAATTTGAGCTTGAAAAGAACAAAAATATAAAAGGAATTGTGAAAAATAATATGTTTAGATATGAGGCAGTTGAAAATATCATAGAATTTTGCAAAGAAATCAAAATAACACCGGAAGAATTTGAAATATCGCCTATCAAAGGACCAAAAGGTAACATCGAGTATTTACTGAAAATATCGACTCCATATAAAATTGAAAACATAATAGATATTGAAAAAATAAAAGAAAATTTTACTGATTGAGGGGATTTTGTTTTGAAAAAAATTAATTATGAGGATCTAATATTATTCAATGATAATGATTTTAATTTCGCTGAGGAGTACAATCAAGAATTTGATTGTACGAAGGCACATGAAAGAGCATTTGAGGCTATGCAGGCAGGATTTGAGATAACATCCCGTGACTATAATATTTTTGTAGTCGGAGATACCGGCACCGGAAGACGCACTTTTGTCAGACAAACCGTCAGAGATGTGGCAAAGGATAAAGAAACAGCATTAGATTGGATATACGTGTATAATTTTGATGATCAATGGAGTCCTCTTGCAATTTCTTTAAAACCGGGAGATGCCAAAAAAGTTGGGAAAGATATTGAAAAACTTCTAGAAGAAACAATGAAAGCTCTCGACAACTTATTTGAAAGTGATCTTTACCAGGAAAAATCACAAGAATTAAAACACGAATATGATGAAAAACAAAAAGTATTATGGGATAAAATCAATGAGCAAGCTAATGAACTTAATTTTCAGCTTAAGGCTGCACCAAATGGAATAATGACGATTCCTGTGAAGGATAATAAGCAAATTGACGAAGAAGAAATGCTTTTATTTGATAAAACCGAAAAGGATCTATATGATGCAAATCAAATCAAAGTAAAACAACTTGTAGAAGGCTATCTTCATAAATCAAGGATAATTAGTAACGAATATCAGGAGGAAGCTGAGAAATTAAATTCTGAAAGTGCTGAATTTACTTTGAATCCTCTCTTTATGAAACTTGAGAAAAAATACAAGCAATATGATGAATTGGTTGAATATTTTAAAAATGTCAGACAAGATTTAATTGATAATCTTATGATTATTATGGGGGAAGATCAAGAAGCAGCATTGAAATTATTTGGTGCCTATCAGATCAATGTCTTTGTAGACAATGCTAAATTAAAAGGGGCTCCTATAATATTTGAATTGAATCCAACTTACTCCAACCTATTTGGAAAGATTGAGTATTTATCAAGGAACTCTTATCTTTATACTGATCATACACTCATCAAAGCGGGTTCTTGTCATCGTGCAAATGGTGGGTACATAATTATTGAGGCAAAAGATATACTCAAAGATGTCTATGTTTGGGATACCTTAAAAAAAATTCTATATTCAGAAAAAATAAATGTAGAAAATATCGAAAGTAGAAGTGGTTATTCATCACTGGCAACTATAAAACCAAATTGTATTCCTCTTAATTTAAAAGTTATCCTCATAGGTGATCCGTACATGTATGATATGCTTTACGATTTGGATCCTGATTTCGAAAAACTTTTCAGAATCAAAGCCGAGTTTGATTTTGAATTAGATAATACTGTGGAAAATCAAAAGATCATACTTTCTTTTATAAAAAGTGTGATAGAAGAAAAGAATCTAGCGAAAATTGATAAATCAGGCGTTAAATCAATCTTCTCCTATTTGTTAAGACTTTCCGGGGCTAGAAAAAAATTATCTTCTTATTTTAATAAAATTTCAGACCTACTAATCGAAGCATCCAGACACGCTTTTAAGACAAAAGCAAAGATCATTAATGCTTCTATCGTAGAATTAACACTTAAATCGAAAGAAAAAAGAGTTAGTCTTGAAAGAGAAAAAATTGATGAGATGATAAAAGATGAACAGATTATCATCCATACTGAAGGTGAAAAGATAGGTCAGGTTAATGGATTAAGTGTACTTAATACCGGAGATTATGTATTCGGTGTGCCGGCAAGGATAACGTCAGAATATTCTATTGGAAATTCCGGAATTGTCGATATTCAAAGAGAAGTAGATATGAGTGGAAAAATATTTAAAAAAGCGGTATTGACACTTGAAAGTTTTTTTGAAGCGAGATATGCAAAGGATTTCCCACTTTCCGTAAAGGTAACGACTTCTTTTGAACAGACATATGGTGAGGTAGATGGAGATAGTGCCACTGTTGCCGAAACTATTTCATTAATATCTGCAATTAGTGAAATTCCTGTTAAACAAGGGATTGCAATTACAGGTTCAATGAGTTTAAAAGGTGAAGTACAGACTGTAGGCGGTATTACAGAAAAAGTTGAAGGCTTTTTCAGAATCTGTAAGTTACACGGGTTGAATGGCGAACAAGGTGTAATTATTCCTAAAGGGAATTTTGATTCGCTTATCCTTAGCGATGAAATTTTAGAAGCTGTAAAAAGTAATACTTTTACTTTATGGACTGTTGAAACAATAGAAGAAGCTATGGAAATAATCATGGGGAAAAAAGCAGGTGTAAAGAATAAAAAAGGTAATTTTCCGCGAGGAAGTATTAATTATCAATTGATAAAAAAATTATTGGAAAATCATAAAAAAATACAGGAAGAAAGTGAACATGATAGCGATCATGGTACTGAATTGAAAAAGGTTTCTGAGGACAAAAATTAACAAAACTGGGGATTTTCAACTGTATACTATTCTATCATGGTATAATTCAGATAAATAAAAAATGGAGGGGTTCTGAATGAAAAGATTATTGTTATTGGGATTATTAATGACTTTGTCGTTGATGATATTTGGAGACTGGCTTGTTGAAGTTAAAGTAGAAGGGATGGAATATGAGCATAATGCTCAACTTGAAATGGCATTGCTGCTTGAAACAATCCATAATGATGTTGCGCAGTATGACAATACGGATAAATATATCTGGAGAAATCCAGAGAATCCTAACGGTTCTTATAATATTGAAAGATGGGATCAGTTACAGGATTTGGTTACATCATTACTTCACAGAGAAGGCTATAATTTTGTTGGGATCTATACAAAGAATTGGACAAATGGTAATACGTTAATACCATTTATCTACATAGAAGATAGATTTTCTGCACCTGATGCAGAAGGAAATCCAGAGAATATCAGACAGAGAAATTTCGATCTTATAAAGAACGAAAGTCTTCTTGCCAAATCATTTAACGATGGTCAAGGTTATTTTACTACTAATGCCAGCAGACTGATTGAAAATGGTTTTGGTAAAAATGAAGCAAGAGACTATCAGCTTGAAGCCGGTGTAAGAGGCTATTTTGCCTATCCGTTAAAAAATGGTGAAACGACAATAGGTTTGCTTGTAATAGCTACAAAAGAACCTGGTATAACTGAAGATCAGTATTTTAGAATTACACAGTATGGAGAAGCTGCTGTTTGGCTTGTTGTTCAAACTGTTGATTTACTTGCTCATCCTGAAAAATTGGGTTATTAATTTAAAATTGGGAGTTGGAATTCAATGCACTACAAGACTAATATAGGCGAAATAGATTTAGAAGAAAAGGATATAATACTATTTAACGGCGGTTTGCCAGGTTTTGAGAATCTCAGAAAATTTGCCTTATTTGCACTTGAAGATACAAAACCTGTTCAGTGGCTGGTATCGCTTGAAGATGAAAAGATTTCTCTACCGGTACTGGATCCTTGGATGGTTATGAGTGATTATAGTATTGATGTTCCTGAAGATATCATATCCCTACTTAAACTAAATGATAAGAATAAATTATTTGTGTTATCAGTTGTGAGGATTCCAGATTCAAATCCAGAGTCCATGACCATAAATCTTGCGGCTCCGATTCTTATCAATCTTGAAAATAATTTGGGGCTTCAATATATACCACAAACAAGTCAATATCATTTGCGTCATTACGTAAAAGAAGAACTTGAACGATCTAAAAAGCTACAAGAAAATCAAAAAGACAGGGACTGATTCTATGCTCGTTTTGAATAGAAAGAGTAATGAAGAGATATTTATAGAAACGCCTGAAGGCCGAATTACTTTAAAGGTAATAGATATTGATGGAAAGTTTGTGAAAATTGGAATAGATGCACCTAAAACATTTCCCGTTTACAGGGAAGAGTTGTACAAGCAGGTTAATCTAGAAAACAAAGAATCAGTTTCAAAAAGTGAGAACATTAAAAATATATCTGATTTATTTAAAGGTTATAATGAAGATTGATGCTGTTTTGTGTAAACGACTAGAAAAACTATCAAAAATAACCTTTACAGACAAAACAAGTTTAGAATTAAGGAACGATGTATCTGAATTAATTGAATATTTTGAAAAAGTAAAGCAAACTTCTTTTGAAGATAATACGTTTCTTTATTCTGAAGTGATTTGTTCTCTTTCGGATTTACGCGAAGATAGATGTATTCAAAATAGTGTCTTTTTGAAGAAAAAGGGGTATGTAATTGTTCCAAAAATATCTTAAGCAAAGCACTAAGATTGTTGGTGACTATTATGAGAATCTCGCTTGTGATTATTTAAAAAGAAATCATTATAAGATTTTAGAAAGGAATTACAGAACACGTCTTGGTGAAATAGATATAATCTGCAAAAAAAAGAATGAGCTTATATTTGTTGAGGTTAAAGGCGGGAAATCTTTTCCGGAACCTTATTTGAGGGTTGACGCCAAGAAAATTCAAAAATTAATTTTGACTATGGAAAAATATATTCATTCTTCTGTGAGGGAATGGGATTATATACGATTAGATGTTATATCTATCACTGAACCTTTAAAGGAAATAAAGCATTTTCAAGACATATTATCTTGATCTCAATATTTTATAAATAAGTATTTATTACCAATAAAAGACCACCTGCATAGGTGGTCTTGCTCGTTACGAGGATAATATATGTGGCGTTGCATAATCTTTTCGTAAGAACAAAAAGAAAACCCCATCCTAAAAAGGATGGGGTATAAAGGAAAAGCTAGGCGATACCTACTCTCACACGGCGTGATGACCGTACTACCATCGGCCACAGAAAGCTTAACTGCCGGGTTCGGGATGGGACCGGGTGTTTCCTTTCCGTGTATGTTCACCTAGCATAAAGGGTATGTTCTCAAGAAAGACTATCTTTCTCATGAACAAAATAAGTCATTCAAAATAGCATAAGGAATTTTCATTACTTTTAAAACTGACGCTTACTATTCGGAACTCTGTCAAGTTCCATTTTATCCTTCTTCCGATTATCTGGAGTTTTATGATCTTTCGCAGAAAGATTTTAAAATCTCCCAAATAACTTTCAGCTAACTACTTGGAGTTTCGAAGAAACTCCCAAGGAACTTGTTTTGCAAGTTCCAATTATAGTTAAGGCCTCGGGCTATTAGTACCACTCAGCTCCATTCATCACTGAACTTCCACTTGTGGCCTATCAATGTCCTAGTCTCGAACTGCCCTTACTCCATATAGGATGGGACACTTAATCTTGAAGTTCGCTTCGCGCTTAGATGCTTTCAGCGCTTATCTTTCATAGACTTAGCTACTCAGCTTTTGCAATTGGCATCACAACTGACTCACCAGTGGTCTACTCTCTCCGGTCCTCTCGTACTAGGAGAGACTCTCCTCATGTGTCCTGCGCCCACGACAGATAGGGACCGAACTGTCTCACGACGTTCTGAACCCAGCTCACGTACCGCTTTAATGGGCGAACAGCCCAACCCTTGGGACCCGCTTCAGCCCCAGGATGCGATGAGCCGACATCGAGGTGCCAAACACCACCGTCGATATGAACTCTCGGGTGGTATCAGCCTGTTATCCCCGGGGTAACTTTTATCCGTTGAGCGACGGCCATTCCACTCTGCACCGCCTGGTCACTAAGACCAACTTTCGTTCCTGTTCGAGTTGTCTCTCTCTCAGTCAGGCAGGCTTTTGCCCTTACACTCTTCAGCTGATTTCCAACCAGCCTGAGCCTACCTTCGCGCGCCTCCATTACTTTTTAGGAGGCGACTGCCCCAGTCAAACTGCCCACCTGGCACTGTCCATGCAGCGCTCTTCACACTCACACGTTAGTGCACCGTTGTAAGAAGGGTGGTATCCCAACAGCGGCTCAGACACACCTGACGATATGTCTTCTTCGCCTCCCACCTATCCTGTACATCTTACAACAATACACAATACCAGGCTACAGTAAAGCTCCACGGGGTCTTTCCGTCTAATCGCGGGTACTTGGCATCTTCACCAAGTGTGTAATTTCACCGAGTCCTCCGTTGAGACAGTATTCTGATCGTTACACCATTCATGCAGGTCGGAACTTACCCGACAAGGAATTTCGCTACCTTAGGACCGTTATAGTTACGGCCGCCGTTTACTGGGGCTTGATTTCAATGCTTCTCCTTACGGATAACATCTCCACTTAACCTTCCAGCACTGGGCAGGCGTCAGACCCTATACGTCTTCTTTCGAATTTGCAGAGTCCTGTGTTTTTGGTAAACAGTCGCCAGAATCTTGTCACTGCGGCTCGAACTAGCTCTGAACCTGTTCGAGCACCCCTTCTCCCGAAGTTACGGGGTTATTTTGCCTAGTTCCTTAACGGAGGTTCTCTCGCTCCCCTTAGCCTTCTCAGCTTGCCCACCTGTGTCGGTTTCCAGAACGGTCAATGTATAGGTCAATACGGCACGCGGCTTTTCTTGGCAGTGTGATTTCAACTCCGTTGCTCATCCTTCGATCAGCTCCCCTTCACTTCTTCCCTCAGTGTGTGTACTTCACTGCACACCTCAACGGCTCAAAGCTTGGACGAATTTGCCACTTGTTCGCGGAGCGTTTCCTCCTGCGTTCCCGCTTGCAATTCTCTATACACTGGCACAGGAATCTTTACCTGTTTTCCATCGGCTACCCTTTTCAGGTTCACCTTAGGACCGGCTTACCCTGGGAGGACGACCCTTCCCCAGGTACCCTTGGGCTTTAGGGGTGATGGATTCTCACCATCATCTCGTTACTCATGCCTACATCCGCTCTTGTATCTCGTCCACATTACCTCACGATAACGCTTCTCCCTACTATACATTGCTCTCCTACCAATCTTTCGATTCCATAGCTTCGGTGTATGACTTCAGCCCCCTGTATCTTCGGCGCAAAGGGTCTCAACTGGTGAGCTGTTACGCACTCTTTCAAGGATGGCTGCTTCTAAGCCAACCTCCCAGCTGTCTTCGACTCTTCACTTCCTTTCACACTTAGTCATCTCTTTAGGACCTTAGCTGTTGGTCTGGGTTGTTTCCCTTTCGTCTACGGAGCTTATCCCCCGCAGGCTGTCTCCCGTTCATCCATTACCGGCATTCGGAGTTTGATTGAGATCAGAGGTTGCCCCCCTCACCCATTCAGTGCTCTACCTCCGGTAATTTTAAAAACGAGGCCGTACCTAAATACGTTTCGGAGAGTTCCAGCTATCACCAAGTTCGGTTAGCTTTTCACTCCTACCCACATCTCATCCAATTGTTTTTTACTACAAACTGGTTCGGTCTTCCAATGGGTCTTACCCCACCTTCTCCCTGGACATGGGTAGCTCACTTGGTTTCGGGTCTATCGCATATAACTAGTCGCCCTGTTCAGACTCGGTTTCCCTGCGACTACACCTTTCCCGGCTTAATCTCGCTATATACGATAATTCGTAGGCACATTAATCAAAAGGCACGAGGTCACTTGCGCTCCCTCTTCTTGTAGGCATTCGGTTTCAGGTTCTTTTTCACTCCCCTCCCGGGGTGCTTTTCACCTTTCCCTCACGGTACTCTTCACTATCGGTCAGTAGATATATTTAGGCTTGGAGGGTGGTCCCCCCGGATTCACACTCAATTCCTCGTGCTGAGTGCTACTTGGGAGATAAGAAACTCCGAATATGTATTTCGCTTACGAGGCTGTCACTCTCTTCGGCTACCCTTCCCATGGTATTCTGCTATACATATTCTGTGAGCCCGGCTATCTTACGGTTCGCCTATCTCATTCCCACTACCACACATACACAACGCCCGTATGCTTGACATGTATGTGTTTTGGCCTTCAGCGCTTTCGCTCACCGCTACTCACGCTATCGCTTCGCTTTCTTTTCCTCCGGTTACTGAGATGTTTCACTTCACCGGGTTCGCCTCCCTTTCGGGATGTAGTCCCCTCGGACTACGGGTTGCCCCATTCGGGTATCCACGATTCTACGGCTATTTGCTCCTTATCGTGGCTTTTCGCAGCTTGTCACGCCCTTCTTCGCTATCTACTACCAAGGCATCCACCAAATGCCCTTACTACCTTAACTATTGTGCGCTCTCGAAGATTGTCTCCAATCTTCTGGAACTTTATTTTGTGATAAACTCGAGGTTTATCTTTTGGATGTTTGTTGCTGATGATTGCGGACCAATCATCTTTTAGTTTCTTAGCCTCCTTTCGGAGCCTTCGAAACTATTTTGTCTCGTAATCATCTCTGATCACTAAACTCGGTTGTTTGATTCCCCTAAAGAATCATAGTGATCTTCTAAGTAATCACCTGTAAGTTCTTTTCAAAACTCACTTACTTCTATCTGTGTCAGCTTTACTTTCTTTTACTTGGAGTAGTAAAAGAAGTAATGTAGTAATTTCTCCTGTAAGAAATTTACTACTTCCCTATGCTATTTTCAAGGACCTACTTACTGAGCTTTCACTCAAAACCGGATAACGAATTGAAGTGTCTTTTCAAACACTTCTCTAGATGAACCATTTTTTTCTCCACTTTTGTGGAGTAGTCTCCTTAGAAAGGAGGTGATCCAGCCGCACCTTCCGATACAGCTACCTTGTTACGACTTCACCCCCCTCGCCAAGCCTACCTTAAAGCACTGCCTCCATTGCTGGTCGGCTTGCCATGCTCTTCAGGTATTCCCAACTCGGGTGGTGTGACGGGCGGTGTGTACAAGGCCCGGGAACGTATTCACCGCAGCGTTCTGATCTGCGATTACTAGCGATTCCGACTTCATGCAGGCGGGTTTCAGCCTGCAATCTGAACTGGGGGTTAGTTTACGGATTCCCTCCGCATTGCTGCTTTGCCTTCTGCCTAACCCATTGTAGCGCGTGTGTAGCCCAAATCATAAGGGGCATGATGATCTGACGTCGTCCCCTCCTTCCTCCGTCTCTTCGACGGCAGTCTCAATAGAGTGCCCATCTTAAATGCTGGCAACTATTAACAAGGGTTGCGCTCGTTGCGGGACTTAACCCAACACCTCACGGCACGAGCTGACGACGACCATGCACCACCTGTATAAGCTCTCCAGTAAACTGGAGTCGTTCCACTTTCGCTTCACTACCACTTATATGTCAAGACTTGGTGAGGTTCTTCGCTTAGCTTCGAATTAAACCACACGCTCCACCGCTTGTGCGGGCCCCCGTCAATTCCTTTGAGTTTCATCCTTGCGGACGTACTCCCCAGGCGGTTCACTTATCGCGTTAGCTTCAGCACAGTTTGCCTGTCGACATCCTACACCTAGTGAACATCGTTTACGGCTAGGACTACCCGGGTATCTAATCCGGTTCGCTCCCCTAGCTTTCGAGCCTCAGCGTCAGGTATACCCCGGAAAAGCGCCTTCGCCACCGGCATTCTTACCACTCTCTACGGATTTCACCCCTACAATGGTAATTCCCTTTTCCTCTGATATCCTCAAGCCTTGCGGTTTTGTATGCATTTCTCCGGTTAAGCCGTCGTCTTTAACATACAACCTTCAAGGCCGCCTACGCTCCCTTTACGCCCAGTGATTCCGGGTAACGCTTGCCCCCTACGTCTTACCGCGGCTGCTGGCACGTAGTTAGCCGGGGCTTATTCCTATGGTACCGTCACTTCCTTCTTCCCATTTAAAAGAACTTTACATCCCGAAGGACTTCTTCGTTCACGCGGCGTTGCTGGATCAGGGTTTCCCCCATTGTCCAATATTCCCCACTGCTGCCTCCCGTAGGAGTAGGACCCGTTTCTCAGTGTCCTCGTGTCTGATCACGCTCTCACGCCAGATAGCCGTCGTCGGCTTGGTGAGCTGTTATCTCACCAACTACCTGATGGCCCGCAGACCCCTCCATCGGCACCCTAAAGCTTTCCTCTTTCGAGCTTATGCGGTATTAGCAACCGTTTCCAGTCGTTATCCCCCTCCGATGGGCAGGTTTCTACGTGTTACTCACTCGTTCGCCACTTTCCAAAATGAATTTCCATCCGAAGATGAATTTCCATCCCTTCTCGTTCGACTTGCATGTGTAAGGCACGCCGCCAGCGTTCACCCTGAGCCAGGATCAAACCCTCCATCCAATTTTATGTAACTAATTACATCGTAATTAGTAAAAATCGCTTCAGGTCTTCCCTGTTGTCACTCAGTGATTATGGTCTGAACTTTTCAGTTCGGTCTCCCGTATAAAACTTGTCTTTCAAACTATCTCATGAAGTATTCGAAGAATACTTCGAGAAGCTCGTCCCTCAAGCTTCACATCACTTTGGTTTTTTCGGTTTGGAGATTTGTTCAGAATCTCCTCGCACTCAAATTATATCTGCCCGATATAATTCGCGTTGGAGTCAAAATTTTCATCTTGTCTCACTTGCTGGTTCGTCTATTTTTCGTTATCCGTTTTTCAATGACCTCTATTCCAAATCAGAAAATTGATTGTCTTATAATCTTCCGACAGAAAAAACACGCTGTTTCAAACAACAGCGTGCATATACTACCATTAATATCGATATTTGTCAATTAATAAAAAGTAACTATAATACGAACAAATATTAAAATTCCAAATTCACATTAGGAGCATCTTTTTCGGATTCGGGTATGCTGAAAAATTCAAATGGTTTAAAACCAAACATGTTTGCAATGATATTTCCCGGAAATACCTCAATTGCAGTATTGTATTTCATGGTAATATCATTGTAGAACTGTCTGGAATAAGCAATTTTATCTTCTGTTTTTGTAAGTTCACCCTGAAGGGACATAACATTTTCGTTTGCTTTTAAATCAGGATAATTTTCCATAACAGCAAATAATCTTCCCAGAACACCGCTTAATTCACCTTCAGCTTGTATTCTTTGATTTGGAGTGCCAGCGTTCATCGCTTTGTTTCTGGCTTCCATTACTTTTTCCAATGTACCGCTTTCATGTTTCATATAGCCTCGAACAGAGTTGACAAGGTTCGGTATGAGATCACTCCTCCTCTTCAATTGTACGTCGATTTGACTCCAAGAGTTCTGTACCTTTTTTCTTTCTGTAACGAGTTTGTTGTAAGTACCGATAATCCATACAGCAATAACAACGACTATTCCTAAGATAATCCAGAGAGCCATAATATCCTCCTTTAATAGTAATATTGATTCTTAATTTATTATACTACATTTCTTACCTTTATTGATATCTAAAAATCTCTGTAATAAGAATTACTGTATTCAATAAAGTCTAAATTTATATCATTGAAAATTCTTTTAAAAACCTCCGGGAAATATTTTTCTGTATTAAAGTGAGAAATATCAATAAGCGAAAAATTATTCTCATTTGCAAATTGAAAGTCATGATAACCAATATCTCCGGTTATAAATACATCTGCACCACTCATGGGAACTGATTTTAATAAATCCTTACCGCTTCCGGTACAAAACGCAACACTTTCTATTTTTGCATCCAAATCCCCATTATACTTGATAGACGGTTCTGATGTTATTAATTTTAATTTCTTTAAAAGATCTCTTAAAGTGGATTCAGAAGGTAATTTCCCAATTCTCCCGATATAAAAATGTCTTTCAGGCATATCTAAAAGAAATGCTTCCATGGCGACTTCTTCATAAGGGTGCGCTTCTTCAACTCCCTTTATTAAAGAAATTAATTTTTTCTGAGGGATAACACTTTCGATCTTCACTTCATTTACATATTCCCTTTTATCAAACTCTCCAATGAAAGGATTAGTCCCTTCACGAGCTTTAAAAGTCCCAATTCCATTACTGGAAAACGTACAATCTGAATAATTTCCAATCCAGCCGCCACCAAGTTCTGCGATTTTATCAACAATGATCTCTTTGTGGGTCTCGGGTACAAAGACCTGGACCTTATAAATAGGATTCATTTTAGATTTTTTGAAACCTTCTATATTTTTAAGTTCCAATAACTCGGCAAAATAATCGTTCAGCCCACCCCAAATTATGTCAATTGGTGTATGCACTGAATAAAGAGTAATCTCATTTTGTATGCATTTTGTTAGTAATGCAGCCTTTTTTTCTTGTAAATTAATCGTTTTAAACGCTGAAAAGAAAAAGGGATGATGAGAAATTATAAGATTGCTTCCAGTATTAAGTGCCTCTTCAACAACCGCTTCATTAATATCTAAAGTTAAAATCGGCTTTTTTACCACTGAGTCAAAAGGACCGATCTGTAGACCGCTATTATCAAAATCTTCCTGAATGGATAGGGGAATTCTCTCTTCTATTAGCGTGATGAAATCTGTTACTTTCATAAAAACCTCCATTTATTCATAATATTTTAAAGCTTCTGCAGGGCTTAATTTTGATGCTTGAAAACTCGGTATCAATGTTGAGATTATAGAAAAAATATAGAAAATTAAAACAGTCCTTCCAAGCTCTATCCAAGGAATAGAGAGAATATTTCCACCGGGTGCTCCTATGTCTGAGAAGAGAGCGTTCACAAGGGACGATGTGATTATACCCGAAAGAATCCCAATAAACAATCCTACAATTACAATAATGCTTGTTTCAAACAAGAATGTATGAAAGATCTCTTTTCCATTGAAACCAATTGCCTTAAGCATACCAATCACTTTTTTTCTATCAAGGAATGCCCGGTACATCGTAATTGAGATTCCAATGATTCCTATAATCATTCCAAAATAAAGAAAACCGTTTAGTACCTGAATCATGCCTGTAATAGCCACTTCTGATATTTCAATCACATCATCATCAGTTATTGCAAGTAAATTCTTTTCCTCCATAAAATTTCTGAATAAAAGTTTATTATTTTTTATCTCTTCTTTTGTGGTTCCTTTTACTTTTACGAGCAAATATTTAATTGTATTTGCGTTTTCTATAACCTCAGGGTTGTTAAAAACAATCCCTTGGAAAAAGGTGACATTATCAAAAATAAAAGTTCCAAGGAGTTCGCTATCCTCGTTCAACGATGTTTCATCTTCAATATTTTCAATTTTTGCAACATCATTAGATTTACTCCTTAATATGATATATTGATTGTAATTTTCTTCCATTGAAAGTAATGCGTCATCAATTGAATTAACAGAACCACTACCAACCCACTCACCTATATCTGAATTGATCTGTAAGCCTACATCGGAATAAAAGACCTGCTGACGCGTTTCAAAATCATCGGTTATTATTGATGTATAAAGTTCATTTACTTTCTCAATAAACGGCTTTGAGCTAAGTTCTTTTTTCAAGTTTTCAGAAGAAGTATTAAAAAGATCCGGAATAAAAGCATTATAGCTCCAGAATATTGTTTCTTTACTTCTTTCAATTCCTTTTTGCTGAGTATAAGGAATAACGGATACTAAAACAATAATATAGATAACAAGAGAATACATTGCAATCATTAATGCCGTTTTTCTCCTTTCGTTTTCAGGATATGCAATCCCAAGTTTTAATACATAAGGTTTAAAAATTTTTGAAAGAAATGTTCCGGTTAATACCTTTCTTAATAAAACAAGATTGTTCATAAAGAGTATGGAAAGCGAAAGTATAAAAACGCCGCTTTTTTCAAGTATCAAAAGGAGGTATTGGAATGGATAATCTTCAAGTTTAACATTTATCACAAAAGATGCTATCAGAAGTATTACAAGTGGTGTATTATATAGGATACTTGCAAAGAGAAGTTTTATATGTTTTTTCTTTGTATGATGAAACAAAAATACACTTAACGGAAGGCTAAATAAAGAAATTCCTAAGTAGAAAAGGGTAAGATACTCTGAGATATAACCATATGACATCAAAATAATTCCAAAGATGATAAAAAGAAAACAAATAATATTTCTTAATTTGCTGGTGGATTCTTTCTCCTCCTCAATTCCTTTAACGGCATTTACGATCTTAAAATTCGATATTTTTCTTGAAAAAAGGTAAATTGTCATTAATGAGATAATGACTCCGGAAAGGTAAGAAATAATAATGGAATCCCAGCTGATATAAAATTTAAATACGGGTATGTCAGCCATATTAACGAGTGTATTTCCAATAACATCAAGGAATTTATTTGATAAGGAAAACACATACTGTGTAATATTCCCAAGAATAAATTTGGAAACTAAGATGCCACATAGAACACCTAAACCTGAGGAAAATATCGTATAAAAAACTCCCTCAAGAAAAAACAATTGTTTTATATCTTTTTTTAGGAAACCTATGGCTCGTAGCATTCCCAGTTCTTTAGCACGTTCTTTTGCCAGCATATTAAACGTATTAATAATCAAGAATAATCCTGAGAGAATAGAAAAACAACTAAGTAATAAAAAAACATACCCGATATTTGCCATTCCAGCAGCTTCAATTTCGTTATTTTTAATTTCCTGGATCACAAAAACGCTTGGATCAAGATTACTGTGTTTATAAAAATCAATAATCTGAGGAGAAAGATATCTTCCATTAAGCCAGTCCCCTGTATTTGATATCAAAAGTAAATTCATTTTACCTGCGTATTCAGGGAAAAGCGAGTAGAAGTAATCCATATCCATAAAAATACATCTACTAGGTTGACCATGCCGATCAAGATTGTTTAAAGTCAGTAATTCTTTTTCTGAAACCACGAAATTTTCAAGCGGTTTCTTTTTATTGAATATTTCAAGCGTTTTGCCAGTTGGTTTGGAGATTGATAGTTCCTGAATTGAGATATTTCCAAAAATCTCTTTATCTATAACAACACGAAAACCTTCTGAAAGGAATTCTGAAAATATACCGGGGTTATTAAAATCAAACGCGATTAACTTAACTGTATCGTTATTCAGCATGTTGGCAATCGTATTTGTTCCATTATAAAGATTAACATTTATGAAAAAAGCATTGTTCACATAATCAGTATAAATACTATTTTCAATACTGTCAGAGAAATCTGAAATTTCTGAAGGATGAAACTCTGAAGGGATATTTAATTTTGAAAACATAGAATTTTCCTGAGAAAAATCATCTTTATAAAGGACAAGATCTATTTCCCCTATATCTTGTTTTGTCTGGGCATATAACATAAATTTCATTGAATCGTTTATACCGAGAGAGCCTGTAATCATAGCTGTTCCAACCATTGAACCTAATATTATAAGCAAAGTTTGTGCTTTTCGCCTGTAAAGATTTCTTATCGCTATTAATCGTATCTTTTTATTTAACATCAATAAAACCAATATAAATACAAGAAAAAGTATAACAGATAATAATATATTCATATCCGCACCATCTTTTATAAAATTTTACCGCTGTCCATTTTCAAGATTATATTTGAAAATTTTGCGATTCTTTCATCATGCGTCACAATTACAAAAGTCTTTTGGAATTCTTTATTGAGATATAAGATCAAATCCATAATTTTTAATCCAGTTTCAGTATCTAAAGCGCCTGTTGGTTCATCAGCCCAAATAATTTCGGGATCGTGAACCAATGCTCTTGCGATTGAAACTCTTTGACACTCACCACCACTTAATTGATTGGGATAATGCTTAACCCTTTCTGATAATCCGACTTTTTTTAAGACTTCTTCCGCTTTTTTTTGTGTATTTTTCAAATGCTGTTTTTGAGTCAGGAGAGCCATTTCAACATTTTCTACAGCATTTAAAACCGGAATCAGATTGTAAGACTGGAAAATAAACCCCATCGTTTTTGCTCTGAATTTTGTTTTTTTGTTATCTGACATCTTGTTTAAAATTTGATTATTTATTGTGATAATACCGCTATCAGGTTCGTCAATTGCAGAAAGACAGTTTAACAAAGTGCTTTTTCCGCACCCTGATGGGCCAAGAATAGAAACGATTTCTCCTTTTTTTATTTCCAGGTTTATATCCGTTAAAGCTTGTATCTTATTCGGTCCGTTTTGATATGTTTTATTTATTTTTTCTGCTTTTATCATAAAAGCCTCCTATTGATTAATCAGTATTTAAATAATCCATATACAGTAATGTGTATACGGTTTTGTACAATAGAATACGATTACTGTATGTTCTATCAAAAATTTCATTTGCGTTTAACATTCTCTGAATTTTATTCGGTCCTTTATGATAACCGTTTAAAGCAAGAGAAATATCTTCAAATCGAAGAATCAATGATTTGAGATAATATGACCCCATCAGAATATTATTTTCTGGTTCACGCCAATTCCCGATTATGATGTTTTTTTGATATAACCATTCAGCTGTATCCGGCATAAGTTGCATTAAACCAAAGGCTCCGGAAGATGAAACAGCTCTTTCATTGAAATTACTTTCCATTTTTATGGTTGCCGCAATCAATGAAGAAGGTAAAGTATATTCTCGAGCGGCTTTGTTAATTTCAACGATAAAAGATAGCGGAAATAATTTATACAGGAAAACCAGTGAAAAGAAGAGAAAAACGATAATGATGAAAAGAAAATTCAAGATTTTATTTTTTGTTTGAAATTTCATTTTCTTACTCTCCCTTCATATCAATTACTTTTGAAGCGATCTTATATTCATTAATAGCATCTTCATCTCTCCCCATTTTTTCATATAGTTGAGCTGTCTTGATATGTATATCAGCATCCATAGGTTTTTGAATTGAAGCTTTTTGAAGAAGTGATAAAGCTTTTCCCGTTAAACCGATCCTCTTCAGAAAAACACCTTTCGTTTTTAAGGGTAACATTAAATAAATGATTATAAACACAATTATCAATAGTGGAATAATTATAAATGGATTGAAATTATAATCCGTAAAATAATTCTGTATTTTTAAAAGCAAACCGTCTTTTTCTTCTTTCTCCATTTCATTTGAAATGTCTACATTCAGGGTTTCATTGAAATTATTTAACGTATCCTGTAGTTCCTGATTTTTTAAAGAGAGTTTTTTTGCGTCATGATACTTTGATTTAATTTGTTGATCAGCATAAACAAGTCTCGTAGAAGCATTTTTAATCATATTCTGTATTTTTTCATCAAGATTTCCTGTTTTTATTTGCATCGAATTATACTGATTTAGATATCCGAGAAATATATCGCTTAAACTACTCAAAGTAGTTGCTTCCGAAGTAATAAATCTTTTCGACAAAATTTCAACATTTTCCAGATACTCGAAATAATTACTAAGGGATAAATAATAATTATAGTTCTGTTTTGGGATGTTATTTTCAAAATCCGATTTGTAATAGATCTGATAGATATTAATATATGTATTCAATAAAGAAAGTTGTTCTTTATAACTTGCCTCATCTGACATATCGATATACGGAGTGATTTGAATAGAGAGATAATTGATAAATTTTTCTCCACCAAATTCAACCAATTGTCTATACAGATCATTACCAAAATAATATTTATTAATCTTGATCGTATTGATTAAATGATTGGTCAGTACTTTTAATTGATCTCCTGAAAGTTTTTCTACAAGGTTAAGTCCCAATAGTTTGTTTAATTCCAAATACCTTCGGAAGTCTTCAAATCGATAATGCACAATTGAATCCTGAAAATCCGGTATGATGAAATCTGCTATTTCGTAACTGTTTTGATAGGTTGTAGTCGCTTCTTTTAATTCAGATACAGCATCTATAAGTCTTTCTGTGTTTTCACCTATTATTGCCTGAAAGATTTCATCCCCGGCTGAGTATTGAGTTGCCAATTCAATTTTTTTATATATTCTTTTTAGCAATCTGTCCGTTTCATCTTCCGACGGAAGGTTCTCTTTCGCATAAAGCAAAGTTGAAAGGCATGAATACAATGCATCTTTCAAGGTATTAATGTTTTTTTGCATAGCATAGATTGAATCAAAATCATATATGATGTCTTGAGAAATATTTTTTTCTTGAGGCGCAAGAACAGCTGAATCATTTTCAGCAAAAAGCAAACAATTCAGAAAAACAATTATAAGAAAAACAATGAGCATTCTTTTTTGTTTTTTGAAAGCCAAGGTTCAAACTCTCCTTTTGAGAGATATATAAACTCAAATATCCCCGTTTTAAACGTTAATTTTTCTCCCTTTTCCAACAAACCGTAGATTTTATTCTCACGTATATATTCATATTTTCTCTTGTAAGTCTTTTTCTTCATTTTCAACTGTCTATAATCAGTTTCATATTTTAAATTTAATTTAAGAAGTTCATGAACTTTTTCTTCACTGAGTAATTCCGGTTTTTTGAAAAAGAAATTTCTTAGATAATTGAGTATATATTTAATACCGATAGATGGTTTTATCCCAAGTGCAATAATTATATCCCCATTAATCATAGTATCTATTCGAGAAAAAAAAGGATCATAACCAAGAACTTCGTTTGTCAGGGCTTTAAACACCCTACACATCTCTGATTGTAACCAATCAGAATGGGTTGCCATTTTATCCGCATGAATAAACTCAATTTCTTTTTGAAAACGGTCTTTCCCAAGCTTGTATCTCATCTCGATCAATTTTTTTCTTGAATCCATAGGGATCATATGATTTTCAACAATGTCTGAAATATGAGTAATCATTTTGTTGGGGAATTTCAATTCTTTCAATATTTCCCTTGTACTAACAGCACTTTTTATCTCATGATACAGATAATGTTTACCATCATAGACGGATGGTTTTTTAATATCATGAAAAAGTGCTGCTAGATTATATTCTATCGGAAGTCTTTTTAATTTACAATTTCGAAGTACTCTCATACTATGTTCAAAAACGGTCTCATATTTATGGAATTTATCTTGATGTCTGAACGTTGTTACTTGTACGATTTCCGGAATAATTTCCTGAAGGATTCCTGCATTGGTCATGTTTCTTATCGCAACTTCACAGTATTGATATTGAAAAATTTTCATTAATTCTGAATAAATCATTTCTTTTGGTACCCTTTTAATTAGCTGTCTGTTCCTTCTTATACAAGCAAAAGTATAATTGTCTATTTCGAATTTCAGTTTAGACTGAAATCTGAATACCCGAAGCATCCGAAGGGGATCTTCTACCAGATTTTCTTCTCTGATACTTCTCAAGATTTGATATGTGAGATCTTCTATTCCCCCTGAAGGGTCTACCCATCTCACCTCATTATCTTGTTTCGATACCAGTAAGGCTATCGAATTAATCGTGAGATCTCGGGATAATAGATCTTCTTCGATTGAATGACTTTTTAACGGGCTGATCTCGACTAAGAACTTTTTCCCATTATGATAAAGCGAAGTGGCATAAGTCTTTGTTTTTTTCTTAACGAGAAATCTTTTTTTTAAATATTTTTCAATCTCTTGTGCGTCAATGGGCCATATTACATCAATATCATTAAATGTGTCTTGATTTAGATACAGATCTCTGACATATCCACCAACGATATAAAATTTTTTTATCTCATCGGGTGTATTCTCCTTAAGGATTTTGATGAATTTTTTCAATGATTTCCCCTTATGAAAAATATAAATCGGAATTTAAAAGTGAGTCTTTTTTTCTCCAATCAGTTTTTACGCGTACATATAATTCCAAATTGATTTTTGTATCAAAGAGATATTTAATATCTCGCTCCGCACTTTTTCTTATCTTTTTAATCAGAGATGCTCCCTTTCCAATAATCATCCCTTTTTGTGTTTTTCTCTCAACCCATATCTCTGCCCTGATATTTAATGTGCTATTCGCATCACTTTCAAAGTGTTCGATATATACAGCACAAGAGTATGGAATTTCTTCATACGTTATTCTGAAGATCTTCTCACGTATGATTTCTGATACAAGAAATTTATTTGATCTGTCTGTAAGCATATCTTCAGGATATAGAGATCCACCTTCTGTTAACCGATCCTTAATCATTTTAAGCAATGGTAGTCTTGAATCTTCAGATTTCGCAGAAATTGCAGTGATCGTTTGAATACCATACTTCTCTGTCATTAGTTTTTGATGATGCTCTATTATGGATTTATCAACAAGATCAGATTTGTTCAGAACAACAATTATCGGTTTGTTTATTTCTTTAATCTTATCAAAAACATAATCATCCCCTCGATTGATTTCTTTTGTAAGATCAATCAACCACAATATCAGATCCATTCCTTCAAGTGCTTCTCCGACTGCTTTGAGCATATACCTGTTGACATTGTTCACAGCTTTATGAACTCCCGGCGTATCCGTAAAAACAATCTGTGCATCGTCATCAGTATAGATACAGTTTATCCGATGCCAGGTGGTTTGAGGTTTATCAGATACAATGACGACTTTCTGTTCCATAAGATTATTGATCAATGTTGATTTCCCCGCATTTGGTTTTCCTATTAATGTTACAAATCCGCTTTTCAAAAGTCACCTTCTTTTTAATCGTTCTTTGATATAACTCTTTATAAAACATAAATATCTTACCATAAAAATAAGGACACTAAGTATTTAGTGTCCTTTAAAAAAAAAGTCCTCTTAAAGATTTAAGAGGACTATGGAGCAGGAAATGAGATTCGAACTCACAACCTCTGCCTTACCAAGGCAGCGCTCTACCCTTGAAGCTATTCCTGCGCTCAAAACGATAGATATTTTATCACAATAAGCGCCTGACGTCAAGTGTTATGATTTTAAAACTTCAGCTTTTCCTTCAATAACTTTTTTCCCCTCTTTGTTAAAAACGTCGGTAGCCAATATTAATCTGTTTTTCTCCACTTTTTTTTCAAGAACTTCAACTTTTACTGTCACAATATCTCCAATGAATACGGGTCTTTTAAATCTAACTTCCTGAGAGATATAAATTGTTCCATCTCCCGGAAAATCTCTTCCCAGAACTTTTGAAATAAAAGAAGTAATGAGCATACCATGTGCGATTCTTTTTCCAAACCTTGTATTTTTTGCAAATTCATCATCCACGTGAACAGGATTATTATCCCCACTGACATCAGCAAACCCCATCACCTTTTCATCTGTAACGTTAAACTCCATTTCAAAATTGTCGCCTGTTTTAATAGCTTTAAACTCCATTTCTATTCCCCCTTTATTTAAGTCGATGGTATTGTAACACTTAACAGGGGAAAATGATATAATTGCTTTGAAAAGAGGTGTTAATGATGAAAAAAACTGTGCTTTTCCTATTATTATTAATTATTTTAGTTCTATCAGGATGTTTTTTGTTTACAGATTTCAATCAAACAATCAGATTAGCTGAAAATGCTTTGAAGAGTGGATCAGGTTCAACTGCATTGGAGTATGCAAATGAAGCTCTTCTTGCAGCACAAAATGATGCTGAGAAATCAAAAGGATATATGTTAAAAGGGTATGCCTATTATTTGTTAGGACAATATACTACCGCTTCCGGTACTTTTGATACATCGTTGAATCTTGTAAGTGATTATTCTGCTTATGCGGGAAAAATTCTTACACTATTTATGATGGGAAATGAGCATCTTATTTTGGGTTATTTTGAAAAAATAGAATCAATTCCGGAAAACTGGTTTTTTGAACTTAACGGACAACGCATTGAGAAATCAACATTGTACAACACCCTTGCCATTTCTGCGAAGCTTAAAGACGATCAAATTAAATTCGAAGAAGTCCGGAGTCTTATTAACAGTGACTTAGCTATGAAATTGGAGGCGTTTTTTGAATGAATAAATTTCTGTTGTTTTTTGTATTAATGTTAGTTATCTCTTCTTTTTGTTTGTCAATGCCACTCAGAAAAACAGCAATTGATAATCAAAGAGGTCAAATAGAAATACCGGAAAGATCTTTTTCTGAAGGAGAAATTATAGAAAGAGATTTCTCAGGAACTTTTAAAGCAGTTGTTTTACTGGTTCATTTTCCAAATAAAAATAATATTGTTCAGCCAAGTTTTTTTACAGACTTATTGAACAGTGAAGGACTCGATTTTAAGACTAACTATCCAGTATCCACTAATGTTAGCAGTGTGCGTGAGTATTATCAATTTGTTTCGAACAATTCTTTCCAGTTGGAGTTTGATGTATTCGGTTGGTTTAGTATGCCAAATGATTATGAATATTATGTGGGAAGCGGTAAAGGTCTTGGTTCCTATCCCAATAACTCTCAGAAACTTGTTGAAGATGCTATTGATGCTGCCGACAGCGTAGTTGATTTTTCTGATTATGACAACGATAATAACGGAGAAGTTGATTTTCTTCTTGTTGTTCATGCAGGTACAGGTGCAGAATTTGAAGGTGGGACAAGTGATATCTGGAGTCATCAGTGGACGATAGGAACTCAGACGAGAGATGGTGTTAGGCTTCGAAGATACTCCATGCAGCCTGAATACTGGTTACAGGCCAATGACATGACGATAGGGGTTTACTGCCATGAATTAGGGCATCTTATCTTTGGGCTTCCTGACCTTTACGATACATCCGGAAATTCATACGGAATTGGTTATTGGGGGTTAATGGGAGGTGGAAGCTGGAATGACGAAAAAGCAAAATACGGTAATAATGAAGAAAGCGGATACGGTGGTGCCCCGGCTGAATTTACCGCTTGGTCAAAATTGAAGATTGGTTGGTATGATGCTATCACATTTAACGAAAACAGAGAGGAAAACGTAGAGATACAAAACAGACAAATCTATAAATGTGTTAATTCGCAAAACAGCAATCAGTACTTTCTTTATGAATTTAAGGAAAGTAATAAATACAATGATTGGCTTCCCGGAAAAAATGGTGTTATGATTTACCGATGTGATGATTCAAAATACGGTAATTCTCAACCCTGGACACCCGGAACGTCGAAATCATATCATTATATGGTAGAAATTATTCAGAAAGATAATCTTTGGTCAATCGAGAACAAGCAGAACCGTGGAGACGCAACGGATTTGTTCTATTCAGGTGACAGATTCAACAGGAATTCGGAGCCTCAGAACTTCTTCTATAATGAAAATTATGGAATTGATATCAATCATATTCTCATATCCCATGAGATGGTTGCACTGGTTATTGATGATTTTGAATTTGAAATACTGATCCATGATTTGACAGGGTTAAATAAGATACGATGCTATATAAAGAAGACCGGTGTTGAATTACCCGTCATAAAGGACAAAAGCGGAAACCCATTAGCAATCAATTCTGTTTCAGGACATACGGATATGTATTATCTTGATATACTGAAAAGTGCTTCCGATACAGTTTTTATTTCAGATATTCCATTGAGTACACTGAACTGGTAATTAAGAAAGAAAAGCGGCTTTCTGAGCCGCTTTTCTTTAGCTTTCTTCATTTAGGAACCTCATTTCATCTGTGAAATAGCAGATCCGGAGATCAAACCAATTCCCTAACCCATTTTCTCCATTTACAGAAAGTTGATATAATCCCTTTTTCAAATGTAATCTATACGGTTCTGATTGCCTACCTGTGGTGTTTAAGTAAAAATTTTCATCTGTATTTGAAATTTCTACCTTGATAGCCATCTCATCTGAATCTTTAAAACTTTCAATGTAAATATCAGTATCTTTTATCACATAAAAAGTTTCTTTTATTTCCAAGCCTTGTTCAAAAGAGATGTTACTTCGATACCTTATAAAGAAATGATTGTTGTTTCGAACTGTATTTATGGTAACAGTAAGTACTATAACCGATAAAAATAAAAATAAAAGTCCCTTGATATTCATTTTCTTTCACCTCACATCTTGTATTCGTATTTTTTGGATAAAAAGTTGTTTACGACAATCAAAAAACAGCTTGAAATAAGAAGGAAGGATGCTATATGCGGGATATAAAGACCCATTAAAATCATTCCTCCTATGTAATTAACAACAGCTATAATAAAAGATGCGAGTAAAAGAAAGGACCCCACAACATAATACCAACCAAAAATCTTTCCAAGGAATGCAATAAAATTAAGGAAATTCATAATCAGATACAAAGAAATCGTCGTTAATAGTAAGATCAACAATCTTTGTGGTATATCAACCATCAGGAATAATAGATTGACAATTGCAGAACCCGAGAATGTTAAGATAATATTGGTTGTATGAATTGACTTCATGATTTCATTCCTTGGGATAGAAAACATGGATAACAAGTCAAAGTATGTGGATGTACTCTTAATAGCAAATATAATCATAACCGTATAAATCATCACAAACAAAGTCATAATCAACTGTATTTTGATTTCTTCGATATCAATACTTCCTAAACCTTCGAATATAATTGGCATAATAAAATTAAAAAAGGCAATTCCCAGAAAAATAAAAATAAATGTCATAAGAAAATTTGTGAAGAGCTTCATCTGAACCTTCTGTACATTATTCTTCATGTGTTTCACCACCGTTTGTGAGATGATAGAGTAATTTCTGCAGACTAATTTTACTGACTTCAATATTCTCTGCTTTCAATAATCTTTCTTTATCGTCATTTATATATCCCTCAACGGAATAGGAAGCCAAAGAACCGATACTTTCAATATTCATCACCTTAAACTCGTGGAGGAATTTTTCAATATCGTTCTTTCTTCCCTGGAGCAGATAATATCTTTCCTGTAATTTTTCAGTTTCCTCGTTTATAATAATTTTTCCTTCGTCAATAATGATAACCTTCTCGAAAATCCCTTCAAGTTCATTGATAAGATGTGAGGAGATAATAATGGTTCTTGGGTTTGTATTATAATCTTTTTGTAATTCTGCATAGAATATTTCTCTTGCTACCGGATCAAGTCCTACATAAGGTTCATCAAACAATGTAATTTCCGCTCTGCTTGCAAGACCGATGATGATACCAACGGTTGTTTTCATGCCTTTGGAAGTTTTATTGTATTTTTTCTTTGTATCCAATTTAAATCGCTTAATAAGCCTATTTGCAAATTCAGTATCCCAATTTTCAAAAAGAAGTTCTGCAAAAGTGAAAATATCTTTGATTTTCATAATTTCAGATTGTTCAAAGGTCTTTCCCAACGTTTCTCGCGCCAAGCAAACCTGTTTCTGAAGCTTTTTAGACTCAGAAAATGTCGTGTTATCTATTCGAATTTCTCCTTTGCCATTTAACAATTGATTGGCAAGCACTTTCAATAAAGTAGTCTTCCCGGAACCATTTCTTCCTATTAATCCAATGATTTGATTCTCCTTTACATCAAAAGAAATAGATTTTAAAGCCTCAAATCTTTCATATGAATAGGAAACATCTTTTAATACCAACTTGTTCGCAGACATTTATTCACCTTCTCCCTGTTTAATCATCTTTATAATTTCATCTTCTGTTATAGATAATTTTTCTGCTTCTTTTAATAAAATCAGAACATAATTATCAAAGAAGTGATTTTTTCTTTCAGATTTTATTATTTCTTTTGCACCCTTTTCAACAAACATACCCAGTCCCCTTTTTTTAAATAGAATCCCCTTGTCAACAAGTAAATTTAGTCCTTTTCTTGCTGTAGCCGGATTTATCTTAAACGTTTCCGATAATTGATTAGTTGAGAATACCTGCTCTCCATCTTTTAAATCATCTTCAATAATCATATCCTCAATAATTTCGGCTATTTGCAGAAAAAGAGGTTTACTTGAATTTTCATCCAATTTCATATTTCACCTCCTTCGGTATGCACTTAGTTACCTATGTAATTAAGTACATATACATTGTACTAAAAAATATTCCCTTTGTCAAGTTTTATTTTTTTGTTATAATTGAATATCCCAAAAAATACCGGAGGTGTACTTTATGAAAAAAAAGTTTTTGTTATTTACTTTATTGCTGTTTTTTTTCGTTCAAAGTTTTGCCGTTGTCACTTTAAATCTTGTTGGTGAATGGAAAGCAGAGACTATTTCAGGGCACGTTGAAGATGGCGATCGTTTCACTTCAGGGAAAATTGCCTCATATGTCATAACCGAACAAAATGATTATGCGTTTAAAGGGTACAAATTAATTGATACTGTCTATGAAAAGGGAATGAAAGAGAATTTTTCAGGTGTGATTTCCTATGACGGGAAAAAATTATATTTTGCGGAACATCATGACGGATATGCTTTTGCAGATGTTGTAACAGACGATCTACTATATTTCTATTATCTTGAAGCAAAAGAAGCGAAGGCTGTTATCGTGAAACTCAATCGAGTCAAATAAAACGATTAAAAGGGGATTTTCCCCTTTTAATTTAAAAGATGCTTTAATAAATCTATTTCTTTTGCGTGTTCTTTAGGGGTTAAAGGTGTTTCAAGGTTAAATGGCAGTTCTTTCAGATTTGGATGGTTGATAATATTTCTGAACGCTTCTAATCCGATTGACCCTTTCCCAATTTGTTCATGTCTGTCTTTATTGGAATTGAACTCCGTTTTTGAATCATTGAGGTGAATTGCCTTTAATTTACTTAAACCGATTATTTTATCGAAATTATCCAGTACTGCCTCCAATTGACCAACGATATCATATCCTGCAGAATATAAATGGCATGTATCTAGACAAACACCTATTTTTTCACTGTTTGAATGCATGATTATAGTCTGTAGTTCTTCAAAGGTCTTTCCGATTTCCGTCCCTTTTCCGGACATACCTTCTAAAAGAATAAATTGATCCGGATTTATCTGTGTAGATTCATTCAAAGCTTTTACGATTAATTGTGTTCCTTTTTCAACCCCTTGACCAACATGAGCTCCGGGATGGAAAATATAATAACAGTCAGGCATCATTTTCAGCCTTTCAAGGTCATCTTTTAGAATTTCCAAAGCAAACTTACGAGTTTGTTCTTTATCTGAGCATAGATTCATCGTATACGATGCATGTGCAAAGAGTTTTCCGAATGAATTCTCACGAATAAACGTTTTACACTTTGAAATATCTTCCCTATCAATAGCCTTTGCTTTTCCGCCTCTGGGATTCCGGGTGAAAAATTGAAAAGTATTCGCGCCAATGCTGCCAGCTTCTTGAGCACTTTTATAAAATCCCTTTGAAATCGATAAATGACACCCTATTGTAAACATTAATTTCTCTCCTTTTCCATTATTTATGTTGATATGCTATACTGATATAATTTTATCATGGGTGGTGATAATGTGTTTGATTTTCTGGCGTTTATATCTTTTGCTGCAATTGCAATATATACACCTGGACCGAATAATATCATGGCTATGACACATTCTCAAAAATTCGGTTTAAAAGATACTCTGAAGTTTCTTTTCGGCGTTTTGACCGGGGTAACAATACTTGTATTTATAAGTTGTATCTTTAATCTATTCATGTTTGAAAATATTTCATTATTTAAATGGATAATTGGACCTATTGGCGCTATTTACATGCTCTATCTCGCTTATCTGATCGCTTTTAAAAAAGACGTCGGTAAGCAAAAAGAAGGAAAAGGATATAATTCATCAGCCATGATCTCTTATCCTACCGGAATCATTCTTCAATTTATCAACCCGAAAGGGGTCATCTTTGCTATTACAATCGCATCATCTTTTATTCTTCCTTTTTTTAAGAATGTCGGTATATTCTTTCTCTTTTCTGTTGGAATGGGGATTTTTGCTTTTACATCCGTATTTTTATGGGCTGTTTTCGGTTCTTTGTTCAATCGTTTCTTCAAAAATTACGGGAAAGTTTTTAACTATATTATGGCAGCGCTTCTTTGCTATTCAGCTATTTCAATTTCGGGGGTTCTTGATTTACTATAAATAAACCTCTTACGATTTTTTTATAGTAAATTAAACAATTATGGCTTTCTTGTTGTTAGGGTTGATATCTTGTATAATAGCAATGATTACATAAAAGAAAGGAGATTTTAGATGGCGATTTTAGTATGTGGCGGAGCCGGTTATATTGGAAGTCATACAGTTCAGGCACTAGTGGAGCAAGGAAAGGAAGTAGTTGTTTTTGATAATATGCAAAAAGGTCATAAAAAGGCTATTCCAGAAAATGTTAAACTCTACATTGGTGATCTCAGATCAAATGATGATCTCAAAAGAGTGTTTTCCTTTGAAAAAATAGAGGCGGTCATAGATTTTGCAGCTGATTCACTCGTCGGTGAAAGTGTAAAAAATCCTCTAAAGTATTATGACAATAATGTAGGTGGTACAGTTTCATTACTTGAAAGCATGATTGAATATAATGTAAAGTATATCGTTTTTTCTTCCACAGCTGCTACTTACGGGGAACCGGAAAACATCCCGATACTTGAATCGGACAGAACGTTGCCAAAAAATCCATATGGTGAAACAAAACTTGCGGTTGAAAAAATGCTCAAATGGGCTGATGATGCCTATGGATTAAAATACACTGCATTAAGATATTTTAATGCTGCGGGTGCGCATATCAGTGGTCGTATTGGGGAAGATCACAATCCAGAAAGTCATTTAATCCCCCTCATTCTTCAGGTACCACTTGGAAAAAGGTCGTACATTTCAATTTTTGGTACAGATTATCCGACAGAAGATGGCACTTGTGTTCGTGATTATATTCACGTTACAGATCTTTCACAGGCGCACATACTTGCCTTGAAGCGGTTGGTGAATGGAGGCGAAAGCAGCATCTATAATCTGGGAAACGGTAAAGGATTCTCTGTCAAAGAAGTTATTGAAACCGCAAGAAAGGTAACAGGACATGACATAAAGGCCGTTGAAAGCGAAAGAAGACCTGGTGATCCCGCTGTTCTGATTGCTTCATCCGAAAGAGCCATAACTGAATTAAACTGGAAACCTTCGTTTAACGATCTGGAAATGATTATCCGTACGGCCTGGAATTGGCATAAGAATCATCCTGATGGATATGGGGATAGTTGAAATTGACAGATCTCAATCAGTTTACAGAACAAGATGTATGTGATTTAAATACAATTTCAGATTATCTTTCTATTAGGGATTTTAAAACAATAAATAATCAATATCTGATGACACAAGAAAAAAAAGAGAAGATCGAACTAATTGTACTGCTTGGAAACGCAGATATTAAATCGGTTGATATTGCGGTTGAAGCCTTTTTGGAATTTAATGCGGACAAATTACTCATATCAGGTGGTATAGGACATTCAACAGGATATCTGTATGAAAATCTAAAAGCAGTTGATAAGACATATAAACAATTGAAATTATGTGAAAAATCAGAGGCGGAATTACTGTCTCAACTAATATCAAAAAAGAAAAAGATCAAGTTTTCGGATATCCTGATAGAAAAAAAATCAACAAACTGTGGTTCAAATGCTTACGAATCTTTGAAATTGTTACGGGAAAAGAGGATGTCTTTCACAACCGTGCTTCTAATTCAGGATGCAACCATGCAAAGAAGAACTTTTGCATCTTTCAAAAGAGAATGGATTTCACAGAATGTAAAGTTCTACAATTATTCAATACAGAAACCTGAAATTATCAAAATAAAAAATATGGTAAGTTTTGATAGACCTGTATATCCATGGGATTTAAAAAGATATATAAAACTTGTACTGGGGGAAATTCCCAGATTGAAAGACGATGTGAACGGTTATGGCCCGTATGGCAGGGACTTTATTGTTCATGTTGATATTCCAAAATCCGTTGAATCAGCTTATAATCGTTTATGCAAAACGTTGCCGCCATCATTTTTTAACAGGTGATCTTTTGATTAAAACAATCGTTATCGGTGCAGGTCCTGCCGGAATATTTGCCGGTATTACATCCACCAAAAAAGGGAATAAGACCATTATATTGGAAGGAAATAAAAGTCCAGGAAAAAAACTGCTTATTAGCGGTTCCGGGCAATGCAATTTCACACATTCCGGTGACTTGAATGAATTTTCAAACCATTATGGAATGAGAAAGAAACAGGCACTCAGGTTTTTAAGAAAGTATGATAACAAAAGATTTCTTGAATTCCTGGATGATAATAAATTTCAATATTTTCAACGGGAAGATGGTAAATATTTTCCAAAATCAAAAAAATCAATAGATATGTTAAATCTGCTTCTAAAGGTTTTCAATCAACACGATGGAAAGATGCATACAGCTCAAAAAGTTCTTGAAATAGCGAAAGTTAATGATAGTTTTAAAGTAAAGACTGCCGAAAAGGTTTATTCAGCAGAGAAGGTAATAATTGCGTCCGGTGGTATTACATTTCCAGCAACAGGCTCTGACGGCTCTATGTTCACGATTATCCGAAAGCTTGGGTGTCGGGTAAATGAACCTTTTTTTGGGCTATCGCCAGTATATGCGGAATTTTTTGATTTGTCTGAACTTGCCGGTATTTCATTTAAAAAAGCCGGAATAAAAATAATAAATGATGATCAAAAATCAATCCGAAAAAAAGGTGAAATGCTGATTACCCATAAGGGGTTTTCTGGTCCACTTATTATTGATAATTCAAGATATATGAAAAAGGGTTGTCAACTAGAGATTAACTTTACCGGATTTGATTCTTCTGAAACATTTAACGAGCAGTTTATTAAGCATTCAGAGAGGAACGGTAAGATCCTGTTAAAGAACTTTCTCGGAAAATTCGATCTTCCGAGAAGATTAGTTGAAAAACTACTAAAACAAAATTGCATAGATGAAAACACAAGGCTATCTCAATTAAACAAAATAGTCAGAAAACAGATCGTAAGGAGTTTTACAGCGTATCCTGTAAAGGTAAAGAAAATTGGGGGGATCAACGAATCAATGATTACTGTTGGTGGAATTGATCTGGATGATGTTAATCTTTCAACGATGGAATCAAAATCGATACGGGGACTTTATTTTTGTGGTGAAGTACTTGATATTGATGGTGATACAGGTGGTTATAATATACAATTAGCCATTTCAACAGGTTTCATTGCAGGAAATGCGCAATGAACAGTTAAAAATACAGGAGGGGAATATGAAAAAAATAACTTTAGCTTTAATGATTTTAATGATTGGCAGTTTGCTAGTTGCATCTGAGTTTAAAGGAACCGTGTATTTGGATGAAAATCGAAATGGTTTTTACGATAATACTGAAAGGGGAATAGCAAATGTTGTTGTATCAAACGGTTTGGATAGTATTTTAACAGATGCGAACGGTTCGTATTCTCTCCCTGAGAGAAAAGATTGTGTTCTTTTTATAACAAAACCGACAGAATATATGACAGCAGTAAATGAATACAATATTCCGCAGTTTTATTATATACATTATCCTGAAGGGTCTCCAGAGAATATTATTATGGGAATAAAACCCACAGGTGATCTTCCGGAAGCTATTAACTTCCCGTTATATCCGATACAAGTTAAAAATAATTTTGATATCGTAGCCATTGGAGATCCCCAAACAAAAACGGTAGAGGAAATTGATTATCTCAGGGATGATATTTTTGTCGATTTTGTTAATACGGATAAACAGTTTGCAATTGTTTTAGGTGATATTATGGATAATCATGTTGAATTGTTTCCTGATTATCTTCAGGTATGTAAGACTTCAAACTTCCCAATCTATAACGTTCCCGGAAATCATGATCTGAATTTCAATGCAGTTGATGATAAACATAGTCTTGATACTTTTATTAGTTTTTTTGGGCCAGCGTACTATTCTTTTGATTATGGTAACGTTCATTTTGTCGTGTTGGATGATGTTGAATATATTGGAAGTTCATACTTCGGGAATGTTGGAAAAGAACAGCTGGAATGGCTCGCAAATGATTTGAAATATGTTTCAGAAGACAAATTAATCGTATTAACGATGCATATACCAATCTATTCTTTCGTGGATAATCCCGGAAAAGATCACATGAAGGATATGAAAGAACTCTTTAAAGTTCTGGAAGGCAGAGAAAATATTTTAGCACTGGCGGGACATACACATACACTTGAAAATGATTTTCTTGGAGCATCATTAGGTTGGCACGGTGAAAACCCCATTCATATCATAGTAGCAGGTGCTGCTTGTGGTTCATGGTGGGGTGGGCCTATGGATGAACGCGGAATCCCTGAAGCTTTACAGACTGACGGTGTTCCAAATGGAATCAACTTGATTTCCTTTGATGGAAGCAGCTACTCACATCTGTATAAGTCTGCCAATTTTGATGAGGACTTTCAGATCAGAATTTCTACTCCAAGAGGGAATATAAAGCAAAAAGCCCTCAAATTTACAGATATTATGGCAAACGTATTTAATGCGGGAGATGATTCAGAAGTGTTTTATAGTCTGGATGGGGCAGCGTTTGATGGTATGAAAAAGAAAAACCTATATGACCCGTATGTTCAGAGTGTCTACAAAAAGAATCTCGCGTATGGAACTGCCAGGTTATGTGCTCATCTCTATTCTGCTCCATTACCAAAAGATCTTGAAAGGGGAGTACATACCATCATTGTAAAATACACTGACAGATATGGAAAAACGCATTCACAAAGCGGAATTTTCAAGGTTTATTAATTTAAATCTATAGGGATGTGAAGTTATGAAAGCTGCAATCATTGACACACTGAAAAAAGATATCAAAACGACCTGTTTCTCAGACTTATTAGGGGTTTCCTTAAGTAAAAAAGGTGTAGAAACTCATATTGTAAAAACTACTGAACTGAACATTGTCCCCTGCAGAGGATGTGATGGCTGTTTATACAAAGAACCGGGAAGATGTATAATGAAAGACAATACATCAGATGTTTTAACGCCTATTACGAAATCTGAAATCTTAATTTGTCTGACAGAATTACGATTTGGTGGATATTCTTCAGATTTTAAATTAATTGTAGATAAGTTCGCACTCCTCGCAACGCCATATTATCAAATATCAAAAGAAAAGCTCGTTCACAAAAAACGTTATCCAAACCCAAAAAGCATGTATGTGATAGGCATTGCAGATCACTTTGATGAAGAACAAACAAACAATTTTTCAAGAATTGTACATATGAATGCTATCAACTTGAATATAGGAATTTTTGACAGCTTCGTTTTCGAGAGAAAAAATTTACATGATGACACTGTGAAAATATTAACTGAGTCCGTTCTGAAGGGTGATAATAATGGATAAACGTGCGTTGCTAATAGTTGGAAGCTCAAGAAAAAAGAAGAACACCTATATCTTTGCAAAAACTTTTAGAAAGGCTTTCGAAGAAAGAGGAGTAAAGACGACAATGATTTACAGCATTGATAATTACGATAAAATAAAAACTGAAACAATTCAGAAGGTTAATATCTCAGATATAGTCGGATTTTTATCGCCATTGTACGCAGATTATATGCCTGCTCACATGTTGAAGTTTTTAGAAATGCTTTCCGAAAAAAATTCCGTTATCTTGAAAAACAAGATCTTATTTGGAATGAGTCAATGTGCATTCCCTTATTGGAAATTAAATGCAAACTCTGTTAAGTCAATGGAATTTTATGCTAAAGAAAATTCCATGAATTTTGCCGGGGGGCTTTCTTATGGTGGTGCCGGTTTGATGGATGGAGAATCATTTGAAGAAATGGGAAGCAGAGGTAAAAAACTGATAAAAGGCATAAATATAGCCGTTGAAGGTATTTTAAATGATTCAAAAATTCCGGAAATTTCTCAGAAGCTTTTCGAACTGACTATTCCGAAAATATTCACTTACCCAATGTTGTGGTACGTTAACGCAAATACAAAAAAACTGGAAAAGAAGATCGGGAAAAACATTGAAACCCAAGCTTATTGGGATTGATATAACATCCTGATGTCTTGTGATATAATTTGATGAAGAGGATGAAAAGGATGGAGCAGACACTTTATAGAAAATACAGATCTGATAATTTTGCCGAATTGGCAGGACAGGAACATATAAAAAAGTTATTTGGTGCTTCTCTATCGGAAGAGAAGTTTGCTCATGCTTATATTTTTGCCGGACCACGTGGAACCGGCAAGACAACTGTTGCAAGAATTGTAGCCAAAAGATTAAACTGTTTGAATCCAAAAGACTCCGAACCATGTAATGAATGCGAACAATGTCTGGCAATTAAAAACGGATCGCATCTTGATGTTATCGAGATGGATGCCGCTTCAAACAGAGGGATAGATGATTTTAGGGCAATCAGAGATAAAGTGGCTTACAAACCAGCACAAGGAAAATATAAAGTATATATCATTGATGAAGTTCATATGTTAACAAATGAAGCCTTTAACGCTATTCTGAAGACACTTGAAGAACCACCGGAGCATGCTGTGTTCATTCTGGCGACAACTAATCCTGAAAAGATACCAGATACAATTCTTTCCAGATGTCAGATTATTCCATTCAGAAATATCACATTGGAAACCATCAGGAATCATATCGGAAAGATCAGCGAATTAGAGGGTTATGATATCGATCAGGATGTGTTGATGTATATTTCCAAGCGAGCAAAAGGGGGAATGAGAGATGCTATGGTTCTCCTTGAACAAATCATGAGGTTTTTGCCAATAGATAAAAAAATCACAAAAAGTGAGGTTCTTGATGTACTTGGTGGAGTAGACGAGGAACGCTTTACACATTTCATATCACTATTGAGTCTTGATGATGTTGAAGGCATCATAAATTTTTCCGAATCTTTGTATAACAACGGAATTAATTTTGAGGTCTTTTTAGAAGGTTTGACAGAATTCATTCTGGATACTTTGTTTGAAGTTGAAACACCAGTTCTTAAAAAGTTTTATTTAAAAATAGCCAAAAAGGCTTCTGATATGAGTAAAGAAATCCGATACAGCGAAACACCAAATATTCTATTTACAGTTGAGTTTGTAGATTTTGCCGACAATCACGCAGATTGTAAGACCGAAGTTGAACAGAATGAAAAAAAACCGGACCAAAACAAAAAGAACAGGATAAATTCTGATGATCAGAAAGTAGCGATACCAAAAGAGAGAATTGAGACCAATCAAATCGGTCGTGAAGAATTTAACGAAGACGATTTTTCTGAATTGTTTGATACTGATGCTGATTTATATACAGCCCTAAATCTTTTACAAACTGAGAAAAAAGAAGGAACTTTCTTTATATGGAAAGATAATTCAAGACCATTTTCCAATCTTGTTTTGGAGAATAAACAAGCTGTTTTAAATGACTATTTAAAAAAGGCTTCTTTGAATTTGAATATTAAAACGGAAGCGGTTTCACAACCGGAAAGTGAAAAAGAAGAAATTCCGTCTGAATTAACTGAGTTATATAAAAAAGTGAAAACCCTTTTCCCAGATTCAAAAATTACAATAAATGATAATGATACTGTATAGAGAGGAGAGAGAAACGTGGCAAAAAAAATGAGAAGTTTTGGAGGAAAAAGTCTTAGAAAACCAGCTTCGGGAAATCAAAAACCGAAAATGAATCAGTTACTTCAGCAAGCACAGCAAGCACAGGAAGAATTCCAGAAAAAAGAGGATGATTTCAAGACAAAGGAATTTGATTTTTCAGTTGGCGGTGGTGCTTTGACGATCAAGATGTCCGGAGAGCATAAATTGTTGAATATAGATTTTGATGAAGATCTTTTGGAAGAAATTGATGATTTCAAGGATCTTATTATAGCAGCTGTAAATCAAGGTGTGGAAGATATAGAAAAGCAGAAGGAAGAATACATGGGAAGCGTAGGAGCAAGCATGGGACTTCCCGATCTTGGATTTTGATTTATAACTAATTTATGATATAATATCTGTGAAAAAATACACAAATACATCTGGAGGTGTACTATTAAATGGCAAACGTAAAAATCGCAATTAATGGTTTTGGAAGAATTGGAAGACTCGTTTTCAGAGAAATGATGAAGAGAGGCGCTTATGATGTTGTTGCAATCAACGATCTCACAGACGCAAAGACTCTTGCACATCTTTTAAAGTATGATTCAGTACACGGTAGATTCAACGGAACAGTTGAAGCTAAAGAGGGCGCTATCGTCGTTAACGGCAAAGAAGTAAAAGTTACTGCTATAAAAAATCCTGCAGAAATACCTCATGCAGAAAATGGTGTGGACATTGTTATAGAATCAACAGGAGTTTTCAACAATAAAGACAAATGTCAGGCACATCTTGATGCCGGTGCAAAAAAAGTTATCATCACAGCACCTGCAAAGGGTAACGTAGATGCTACAGTTGTTCTCGGAGTTAACGACGATGTTATCACTCCTGAAATGACCGTTGTTTCAAACGCATCCTGTACAACAAACTCAATCGCTCCAACCATCAAGGTTCTTAATGACAAGTTCGGCGTTGTAAACGGATTCCTCACAACAATTCATGCATACACATCCACGCAGGAAGTTATGGATGTTCCCGGAAAAGATTTCAGAAGAATGAGGGCAGCAGCTGTTAACAGTATTCCTACTTCTACAGGAGCTGCAAAGGCAGTAGCACTTGTACTTCCTGAATTAAAGGGTAAACTTGATGGGATCGCAGTTAGAGTTCCTGTGCCAGACGGTTCATTCACAGATCTTACAGTAAATCTTAAAACAGAAGCGACTGTTGAAGAAATCAATGCAGCCGTTAAAGAAGCGGCAGAAAATGAAATGAAGACCGTTATCGAATATACAGAAGAAGCAATCGTGAGTTCTGACATCATCGGCTCAACCGTTGCGGGAATCTTTGATGCTGGTCAGACAAAGGTTATTGACGGAAAACTTGTTAAGGTAGCTTGCTGGTATGACAACGAATACGGATACAGCTGTAAAGTTGTAGACCTCACAGACAAACTTGCAAAGATGTTATAAGAGGTTTTAGTCTATAGAATATGAAAAAGAAGGCACAGGAAATCCTGTGCCTTTTGTTGATTTTAAAGATAACAGGAGGATATTATGAACAAGCTTACAATAAAAGATGTAGTACTTAATGGTAAAAAGGTTTTGATGAGAGTAGATTTCAACGTACCTCTCAACAAAGAAACCGGTGAAGTAACAGATGACAACAGAATCAGAGGAGCACTCCCCACAATAGAATATGCACTTGAAAATGGTGCCAAAGTTATTCTCATGTCGCATCTCGGGAGACCAAAAGGAGAAAAAAAAGCCGAATTTTCTCTAAAACCGGTTGCTGTGAAGCTTTCTGAACTTCTTGGAAAAGAAGTAAAGTTCGTTGAAAACTTCGTAGGAGACGATGTGGATGCAGCTGTTTCAGAACTCAAAGACGGAGAAGTGCTTCTCCTTGAAAATACGAGATTTGAAAAAGGTGAAAAGAAAAATGATCCCGAACTCGCAAAGAGACTTGCTTCACTCGCCGATGTTCACGTTAATGATGCCTTTGGTACAGCTCATAGAGCGCATGCTTCAAACGTTGGTGTGGCAGATTATCTCGTGTCTGTTTCAGGATTCCTTCTTGAAAAAGAAATCGAATTCCTTGGAAACGTTGTAGAAAATCCTGAAAAGCCTTATATTGCTATTCTTGGTGGGGCAAAAGTTTCTGATAAAATCGGTGTTATTGAAAATCTCATCCAGAAAGCAGACAAACTTATCATCGGTGGTGCCATGATGTTCACATTCTGGAAGGCAAAAGGCTATGAGACCGGAAATTCGCTCGTTGAAGAGGACAAGGTAGAACTTGCAAAAGAACTTATGGATAGAGCAGAAAAGAACGGTGTTCAGCTTGTATTACCCGTTGATACAATCGCAGCTGAAAAGATTGAAGCCGGGATAGAAATCGTTACGATTACAGCAGAAGAAGGTGTACCAGCCGGGAAAATGGGACTCGATATCGGACCTGCTTCCATCGACCTCTTCAAGAAGGCTCTCGATGGCGCAAAGACGGTTATATGGAACGGACCAATGGGTGTATTTGAAATAGATGATTTTGCAAAGGGAACAGAAGCAATTGCAAGAACACTTGCAGAAATGAAAGATGCAAAAACAGTTATCGGTGGTGGAGATAGCGCGGCTGCGATTGCCAAGTTTGGTTTTAAAGACAAGGTTACTCACGTATCAACAGGTGGAGGAGCTTCACTGGAAATGCTGGAAGGTAAAGAACTTCCAGGTGTTATGAGTCTCGCAGATAGAAAGACAAGAAAGGTCTTCGTTGCCGGAAATTGGAAGATGAACAAGACACCATCAGAATCTATGGCTTTTGCAAGAGTTGTTCTTGGAAAGACTTCAAACCTTGATGAAAGAGTAGAGGTTGTCGTATGTCCTACATATGTGGCTCTTTCTCAGGTTCAGGATGTACTGATTGGAACGGATATCAAAGTTGGGGCTCAGAATATGTATCCAAAATCAAATGGAGCTTTCACCGCTGAAATCGGACCTGAAATGTTGCTTGATCTCGGTGTCGAATATGTGGTTCTTGGACACAGTGAAAGAAGAGCGATATTTGGAGAATGTAATTGCCTGATCAACGAAAAGGTAAGATTTGCACTCGAAAAGGGACTCAAGCCAATTTTCTGTATCGGAGAAGTACTTGAGGAAAGAGAAAGCGGAAAGACATTCGAAGTGCTTGAAACCCAATTGAAAGAAGGACTCAAGGATGTTTCACCTGAAGAAATCAAGAAAGTTGTAATTGCTTATGAACCGGTCTGGGCAATAGGAACAGGGAAGGTTGCAACGAACAGTCAAGCACAGGAAGCTATCAAATTTGTTAGAGAAAAAGTTGCAGAACTCTACAGCGAAGAAATTGCTCAGAATGTCAGCATTCTCTATGGTGGGAGTATCAAGCCTGAAAACTTCACCGGAATACTCGCGCAGAAAGATATAGATGGTGGGCTTATCGGGGGAGCTTCATTAAAGGAAAGTTTTGTGGAACTTGTTAATATAGCGCAAAAGATGGTTTAATAACATAGATAGTATAATTCCCCTCTATAAAGAGGGGAATTTTTATAATCAAAAAGATATTAAGGAGGCTGAACATTATAAAAGTTAATCTTTTTGTTTTTGATATGGGTGGCGTGATGTGTACAGATACAAATGTTACAGACGACATCTGTAAGAAATTGAATTTATCAAAAAAAGAATTTTTAAACTTCCTAACTCAAGATAATTTAAGGAAAATTCAAACCGGAGAAATCAACGCTGAAGAATTATGGAAAAGTTTTTCGGAAAATTCCGGATTGACTGTTGAAAGTGATTATTTCTATGATTATTTTAACCCTAAAAGAAGACAGGGTATGTATGATGTGATTGAAAAGATCAAATCAAAAGGATACAGAGTAGTTCTTGGAACGAATACGATTGATTCACACTATCAAAAACATACAAATAATGGTGATTATGATATTTTCGAAAAAGTTTATCCATCTAACTTGATTGGATATGCTAAACCGGACCCGAATTTCTTACAGTATATTCTTAAAGCAGAAAATGTGGAAGCAGAAAATGCTGTTTTTGTTGATGATAGTGCGGAGAATATAAATTCAGCAAATTTATTGGGAATCCATACAATTCTATTTGATTCGTTTGAAAATGTAAAGAATAAAATTGACCTTTTAATTGAATAAAATTCTCTGAGAAAGCGGTAATAAAAAGGGATTTTTTCGACTTTCGCAGAAAGAATCCCTTTTCAATTATAGAAAACAATGTATAACTTATCTTAAAAAATGCTTATTTCACAGCACCTACCGTTACACCTCTCAAGAAATATTTCTGGAAAGAAAGAAATACGATAACCATAGGAAGCGCGGCAAATGCTGCGCCTGCCATTAGGTACGCATATTCCATCGGGACCTCATCTTGAATTAGTGACAATCCTGCCTGTAACGTTTTCATTTCCGAAGTCTGTGTTACAATAAGCGGCCAAAGGAAAGAATTCCATTCGCCTACAAAAGTAAAAATACCGAGAACAGCTAATGCCGGTTTTGACATCGGAATTACGATCCTCCAGAAAGTTTTAAATTCACCTGCGCCATCAATTTTGGCAGCATCCAAAACTTCATTAGGGAGTGAAACCATGAATTGTCTCATCAGAAACACACCAAAAGGTGCGGCTATGCTGGGTAATATCAAGCCAGGATATGAATTGATCATTCCAAGATTAGCCACAAGGATATACAAAGGAACCAGGGTAACCTGTTTTGGAATCATCATGGAGCTGATATAAATCCAAAAGAATATTTTACTTCCAGGGAACTTTTTTTTAGCTATAGCATATCCGGCCATAGCACAAAGAAATATTTGCGTTAGTGTTACTGTACCTGCTACTATCAAACTGTTAAGCGTCCATCTGAATAGATCTTTCCGCTGAAACAAGGCTTCGAAATTTTGTAAAGTCGGCTCTTTCGGGAAAATTTCAGGTGGAAATTTCATCGTCAGTGTTGGTTCTTTGAAAGCTGTAACAACCATCCAGTAAAGTGGAATAAAAGCCAATAATGCGAGGATTGATAGTATTATTAGTGATATTGTTTTGTTTATATTTTTTTTCACAATCATTTTATTCATAACCAATCATATCCTTTCTAATATTCCACATTGGAACTAAGCCATTTAAATTGTATTAACGCCAATCCAACTAGTATGACAAACATAATCATCGACATGGCAGATGCCAGACCAAGATAATAATTATTAAAGGCAGTGTCATAGACCATATAAGCTACAGTTAAAGTAGAAAACTCCGGTCCGCCTTCTGTCATGATATATATATTTGAGAAGGTCTGGAAATTTGCAATTGTTCCCATAACAAGAGAATACAAAATTGTCGGTTTTAACAAAGGTAACGTTATTTTCCTGAATATTTGCCAGGAATTAGCCCCTTCAAGCTTAGCAGCTTCAAAATAATATTCCGGTATTGAAGACATTGCTGCAGATAAAAGAACGATTGTTGAACCGCCTCCCATGATGACCTGCATTATTATAAGGGAGGGCATTGCAGTGGATGCATTCCCAAGCCATGTCACAGCATCGAGACCGATTGATTTCATAAAGTAGTTTAATAATCCATAAGTCGGGTTAAAAACCCAAAGCCAAATCATTGAAATAATAACTGTTGAACTAACATGCGGCAGATAAAACATTGATTTGAAAAAAGTTCTTATCCCTTTTCTGAAAGGATAGATAAGCACCGTTACCAGTAACGCTTTCCCCAACCAAAGCGGTACAACACCAAAAGTATATAAAAAGGTATTTCCTAAAGCCTTCCAGAACAATTTGTCATGGAATAAAGTTCTATAATTCTCGAAACCAATGAATTCCTGCGAAAATATAGAATAATCAAATAAACTTAAATACATTCCCCATCCGACCGGGACGAGAAAAAAAATTAAAAATAAAGAAAAATGTGGCAAAACAAAAAGGTATGCACTTTTGTTTTTCCATATCTTTTTTAACAAAGCCAAAATTTTCACCCCGAATAACCGGTGGGGATTCCCCACCGGTATGTAGTTTTATCTTCTTTTCTTTAAAATTATGTTTGCTTCATCATGGAAATAATCAAGTGCTTCCTGTGGTGTTTTTGTTCCACCAAAAGCTGATTCCATAGCCGCAGTGAAATATTTACTCATCTCTCCCCATGGGAAGGATTGAGAACCAAAGAATTCTATTCCGTAATCTCCCATGATATCACCAAATACATCAACCTGTGCTTTCATGTAGTCATCTCCAGCATAAAGCTCTTTGTTAACGGATTTTCTTGATGTAAGATAATTTAAACTTTCCAATAACGCCATATTCTGTTTGTTTGTCAGGAATTTTGCGAATTCCATAACCATATCTTTTTTATTTTTGTCGCTCTGCTTAAAGACAATAAATCCACCGGTTGCAGCATATGCTGCAGGATCTTTACCTTCAACATGAGGGAAAGGCGCTAAGACTGGTTCAAATAATTCTGAGAATTCCCATTTCTGAGATTTGAAATATCTTGTAATTCTTCCAATTTCATAAGGACCACCAAATCCGATACTTGTTCTGTGAGAATGAAAATTACCGATAACATCATAAACGCCCATTCCTTCTACACCGGAAGGTACGACACCGTATTTGTTTACGAGGTCAACGACAAACTGGAGTCCTTCAACCGCTTCAGGTGAATTCATAAGAACTTCGCTTTCATCTTCATTGGTAAGTTTTCCACCGAAAGCATAAAGAAAGTTCATGATATTATGAATATCTTTTGCACCAAAGCTCAAAGCGAAATGATCATTTTCTCCATCACCATCTGTATCCCATGTTAATTTTTTACAGATTTCCAGGAATTCTTCCATCGTCCAGCCTTCTTCAACGATTTTCTTCCAGTCAACCCCTGCTTTTTCAAAATCAGGTGTATAAAGAAGCATTGAAGTTCCCATACCATTTGTTCCGAATGTCCATGGGAAAACGTAGTGTTTTCCATTGAATTCATGATTATCAAGGGCTACCGAGTAGAAATCATTCAAGTCTTCTTCAGTCAGATAATCATCGATTGGTTCAAGTAATCCTGCTTTTACCCATCTACTGTCCCAAACCGGTCCCTTAAAGAGATCGGGCTGTGTGCGCGTAGCAATAGCTGCCGCCATTTTCTGCGGGAATTCTGAATTTCCAACAACAACATATTTAACTTCAACATCAGGATGGAGTTTCATGAATTCCTCAGAAACCCATTTTGGGAAATCTTCACTACCTGCAGCCTGGTCTGCCGGGAATCCGGGAGGGGCAATACGCCATGGATTAATCCACCATGTAATTGTCGTCTTTGCAGCCGCAAAGGAAGTTAAAAACAGTAAAACCAAGAACAACAACATCAACACTTTAAAAGAATTTTTCATTTTACAACCACCTTCCTTGTGATATATAATTCTTCTTATGAAGAATTATTAATTATTAACGGAATACGCTTAATAAAACTTAATATATAAAAGAAAAAATAAATTGGCAGATGCCAATTTGTTATTATATTATACCATTAAAAAGTATTATAATACTACAATAGAATAAAAAAAATGTACCTGTTGTGATAATATTAACAGGTACATTTTAATGTATCGATATTATTTATTCTTCTATAATGTAGTTTTTGTCATCTATACGAAGATAGATTTTTGCCTCAAATTGAAGATATTCAACAATTGTTTTATTTACTTCTATAAGCTCAAAATATTCTTTTGAGTATTTTTTTATAGTTATAACATTTTCTTCAATAAATTCATCATCAACCCATGCATCAAGATCAGTATGCCAGATAAATCTCTTACCTTGAAGTAATCTGTAATCTGCCTGATTCATAGCTTCCTGCATTAAATCCTCCGCCTCTTCAGCTTGTTTTGCCATTGACATCTGATTCATATTTTTAGACTGTAATACATTTACTTTTCCGGTTTGATTCTTTGGAGATGCTGTAGGTGAGTTTACATTGGATGCAAAAGGCGGCACAGCACTGCCTTGAGTCTGAGGTTGGACTTTTAAATCCCGATCCGCGAAATCCAAGTCTGTTGTATCATCTGAAACAAGATAAGATGTATATTGGGTTGGAATCGAGAAAGTTTTACTAAGCTGAACAACTTCAGATTTTAATTCCTGTGTTTCTCCTGTTAATCTGATTTGATTAATCAGATTAGAAATCTTACGACTCGCCCAAAGAAGAGAAATTGATTTATTTGTATCGTTCTGAACGTTAAATGTAAAGGTATTCTGATAATCAGATTCGCCAAGTTTTCCGGAAATCTTAAGTGTTACCTCACCTGACCCTCTGTAACGACCAAAGATCTTCAGAGGTTCATCTTTATAAACAGTAAGTCCCTTATTCGGCAGATAATCAAGTATTTCAACACTATCACTGATAAATTCCAATTTAATATTCGACAGGACCGGCTTGCTTATATTGGAAAACATTCTTGCAATTTCAGTTTCAATGGATTCATCTTCAGTGACATAAAAAGTCTGTCCATTATTATTTACAGTTAATAAGTCCAATATATATGTATTGACATCATAACCTACCCCGAAAGTAAAAATGCGTAGTCCCTGAATAGTTCTTCCCATATCATTTACATGATTCACAATCAATTCAGGATCTTCAATGCCTTCCGTTGGAATTCCATCGGTTAGAAACACAAGAATTGGATTTCTTATATTGTTTGCGTTTTGAAAAACGCGTAATGCCATGTCTAAAGAGCCATAAATATTCGTATTTCCCTCTGCATAACTTGAATAAATCCAATCAATAGCATCCTGCTTCTCACTGTCATCAAAGAGGGTATATAAATGCTTATATGCATTAATATCATGGTTAAAGAGGATTAAATTAAATCTATCGTCTTCATATAGTCTGCTAATGATGAATTTTGCCGCTTCTTGCGCCTGAACAAATTTTATACCGGACATGCTACCGGATTTATCAAGAACAAAAACAACATCTTTGGGTTGATAATAATCATACTCAATATCAGGATGGATTTCCAACAAGAATGTATTGTAACCCATATCCGGGGTATCAGTTGTCATATAGGCTTCCACCTCATTCTTACCAAGACCGTATTTTAAAACAAAATCATTCTTTGGTGTAAAAGCTTCTCTTGAAAAATTGAACTCTGCGGTATGTTTATCAGAGGAAATAGTACTATTAATTTCATTCGAACTTGATTCAACAAAATAAATATCCGAATGTTTTGAAAGAATGATTCCTTTAATAGAAATATTTTTTATTTCTGAATCTAAAAGGCTTTCAATTTCCAAAGGGTATTTTAGTTGAACTAATCCGTTTTCCTGTAATAATTCTTGAGTATAAGTTAGTGAAATAGCCCGTTCTTCATGAGGATTAAAGGATGGTATTTCAATTCTGTAATAATTATCGTCCATAAATTCTAATAAGGAAGGGTTTTTATTCTTTTTTACAAGCTCTGTGAATTCCTGTCTGGCAGCTTCAGAATCCATTATTTCTCCCGTATAGAATTCTTCACCTATTTTCATTTTAAAATCTGAGATTACGGCTTTGTCAGGAATTGGGAAAAAATAGACCACTTTTTGTAGTACATCGGAATTGTTCCAGAAAGTTTCTTCGATTTTCACGGTAGCAATCAATTCATCAATTATAATATTCACATCATGCTCCAGCAAAACAAAAGGATTTTTTGTTTCTCCCCATTCAACAGGTATAATGACCCCATCAGAAAACGAAAGACTTGTAAATATTAATAAAATCACGAGAAAAAAAACACTTTTAATCTTATTCATCTTAAATTCCACCTTTTTTATGAGTTATATAGCATAGACGAAAAAAGATTTAAAGTGTTTTATTTTTTTACTAACAATTGTTCTTAAAATAATTCAGAGATCATATCGGCAATCGCTTCAAGGAATATCTTGTCCTGATCTGTGTAGGGATTCACAACATGGGAATCAATATCAATTTCTCCAACGAGCACATCGTTTTTAAAAATCGGACTTAGTATCTCAGATTTGACTTTTACCCCGCAAGAAAGATAATTTTGTTCCTTTGATACATCCTGTACAACAAAACTGATTTCCCTTTCAGCTGCCTGTCCGCAAATACCTTCACCAAATGCGATACGTGTATGTTCTGTAGGTTCGCCTACATAAGGTCCGAGTACCAGTTCTTTTTCTTTGTCTTTATCAACAAGATAAAAACCGACCCAATCATAATAACTTATTTTTTCATGTAATAATTTACAGACAGAATGAAGTTTTTCATCTGTATCAAAATCAGTTTTTAATATTTTTTCTATTACCGATAATAATTCAATAAATTCTTTTTTTATAAGTTTTTCACCGGATTGAATGATTGTATCCAGGAATTTAAAAGCTCTTCTCGCATGCGGGATAACTATTGAACCTCCTACCATCATGGCAATACCAAGTGCTTCCTGAATTTTCTGGGATGAAACATCATTTTCGACACATTGCATGATGTGATATTTTATGCAATCATCGCATCGTAAAACTGCCGAGGCGACTAACCCGAGTAACTCTTTTGTCGCAGAATCAATTGCACCTTCCCTGTACATCTGTCCATCAAGGCTGAAAAATCGCTTCATTTCTTTGCCAGCGTATTTGAAAACATATCCGTTTAACTCTTCTCTTTCATTTTTAAAATCTTCAATCATTGACATCTTTACACCCCCTGTTAAAATATTATAGCATGCTTGTTTTATTCTGAAATCCTCATCAGCTCTGAAATGGAATGAGTTCATATGATATAATAAAATTACATAGGGCATTACGAATCTGCTTAAGAATAGGGAGTGAAAGAATTGAAAAAAAATGCAGTCATCGCGCTTGATATTGGAGGTACAAAAGTTCTTGGTGCCCTTTTTGATGAAGAAATAAATTTGATAAAACGAAAAAAAAAATCTACAAAGGCATCCGAAGGTAACGAAATCATTTTGTCACAAATTTCAAAAGTTATACAGAGTTTAATTGAAACCGCTGAGGAAGAAGAATATCTGGTTAAAGCGATTGGAGCAGGAGTACCGGGTGTTATACAAGAAGGTACGGTTTTGTTCACTCCCAATCTACCCTGGGAAAACTATCCTCTTGCCGATGAACTTGCCGCAAGATTTGATTATCCGATTTTGATTGGAAATGATGCAAATGTTGCATTGCTCGGTGAATGGGGGCACGGTGCTGCACAAAATACCATCAACACGGTAGGCTTTTTTGTCGGAACAGGTGTAGGTGGCGGGATTATCATAAATCGAAAAATTTATACAGGCAGTATGGGGCTTGCCGGAGAAATCGGCCACATTTCTCTTAACCCCGAAGGTATCATTTGCGGTTGTGGTTCAAGAGGTTGTCTTGAAAGTTATGCATCAAAAACGGGGATGCTGAAATACATAAAAGCTCAGATCGCGCATGGAAGAGATTGCTGTATAAAAGAGGAGCTGCAAAAGAAACCTGAACATTATATTTTAAGAAGTTCAGTCATAAAGGAGGCGCTTGAATCAGGAGATGCTGTGATCACTGAATCAGTAGAAATAGCTGCAAAATACCTTGGAATTGCAGTTGCATCAGCTATCAGTATTCTAAACCCGGAAATGGTTATCTTTGGGGGAGGGATAGTTGAAGCATTAGGTCAATCGTTTATAGATCAGATAAAACCCTTTGTTTTTCAATATGCCGTACCACATGCGATGGATAATTGCAGGTTTAAACTAGCTGAACTGGGTGATGATGCTTGTTTATACGGTGGTTTGACTTTAGTGGAAGAAAGAATGAAATAAAATGAGATTTACATCATTTTAGGAGGTAAAATGTATGAATTAGCCGCTGCCATCAGTATAGCTTCCGATGGTATATATCTGAATTTATCAGAATCAGATGGATCTAAGATTAAACAATTAGAGTATCTCTATCAGCCTTTGAATGTTGGTTCAGACGCATTTAATCAAGGGAGAATCAGTTTAAAAAAAGTTGATAAAATCTGTAAAATCCTTAATGATTATAAACAGATACTCAGAGAATATAAGGTAAAAAAGGTAAGAGTTGTAAGTACCACCGCCTTAAGAGAAGCGAGCAATATCGTTTTTATTCTTGATCAGATAAAAAGCAGAACAAGATTTACTGTAGAAGTCCTCGATGACCCACAGGAAAAATCTTTTATTTACAGGGCAATGCTTTTAAAACTAAGGAATACGACTTATAAAGATAAGCTGTTGTTTCTAGGTTATATTGGAACCGGAAGCTTGGGACTTGCCATTTGTAAAGAACAAAAAATCATCTATTCGCAAAACATACGAATAGGATCTGTTAAATTAACTGAATTGCTCAGAAATTATCAGGGAGACCCTGAAAATGCTCATATTGTTATAGGAGAATACCTCAGTAGTTTTGTGAAATCAATTCAAACGATTCCAAAAATCAATAGAGTTGAACATTTCATAACATGTGGTCAGGAAATTGAGTCCATAATTCAATTGTGTGGGGGGAATCCCAAAAAAGAAATAGAAGAAATTGATATTAAAATGATCAATAAGCTTTTTGAAGAAATCAAAACAGATACAACAGAGCAACTGTCACATAAATTTAATCTTCCTGAACATCATCTAGATGTCCTTTTGCCTTCAATAGGTATTTATAAAATGCTGTTTGATATTGTTGATGTGAACCCAATCAATTCAGTTTCAGTGATGTTAACCGATGCTCTTCTTTTAGAGATGTTTTCTTTGGAAGAATACAGAATTCTCACAGAGATATTCCAGCAAAGCACTGTTATTTCAGCAAAAAACCTTGGTAAGCGTTTTTTGTTTGATGAAGAGCATGCGAATCAGGTTGAAAAATTATCATTGAAATTATTCGATGGATTAAAATCCAAACATAGGCTCGGTTCTCGAGAAAGACTCTTGTTACAATTATCATCAGTGTTGCATGATGTTGGAAAGTTTATACAATTAAAAAATCATTCAGAACACTCAGCGAATATAATAAGAGGTACAGAGCTTCCAGGTCTTACAAAAAGGGAAACGGACATCGTTGCTTCTGTTGCTGAATATCATAGTAAACACTTTCTTTTATCTGAAGATGTAGAGATGATGAAAATGGACCAAAGAGATCGATTGATAATAGCTAAACTTCTGGCTTTACTAAGACTTGCTGATGCGTTGGACAGATCACATTCCAGTAAAGTGAAAGACATCAAAATTCAGATAAAAGGACGAAAAATGAAACTGCGGATCATTGCAAATAAAAAACTGATGCTTGAAAAGTGGTCTATCGAAACAAAATCTGAATTTTTTGAAGATATTTTTGGTTTAAAACCTGAAATTTTAAAGGGGTGAAGTTGTGAATCTTGATAATCCAAAGTATTATTTAAATCGTGAACTTAGTTGGATTGAGTTTAACGATCGTGTCCTTGATGAAGCTATATCAAAGGCCAATCCGTTATTGGAAAGATTAAAATTCCTATCAATTACAGGATCAAATTTTGATGAATTTTTTATGATTAGAGTGGCCGGTTTAAAAGAACAGATGAATATCGGTTATGATAGAACAGATGCGGCAGGAATGACCGCCGAAGAACAACTTAATGCTATTTCTGAAAAAGTACACAGGATGGTTGAAAAACAGTATAATTGTTTAAATAAATCTATTTTGCCTAAATTAAAGAGTGAAGGGATTACCTTTCTTGATGAAAATGAGTTAACAAAACCTCAAATTGATTTTTTAAATGAATATTTTACAACAACCGTTTTCCCCGTTCTAACCCCCATGGCCATTGATCAGGGAAGACCCTTTCCGCAAATATTGAATAAAAGTCTGAATCAGGCAGTTATTCTTGAAAATGAAAAAAAAGAAGCGATGCTGGCAATTGTACAGGTTCCTTCCGTACTACCGCGATTTGTAAGACTTGCTGATGAAAATGAAGAACTATCGCTTTTTATTTCAATGGAAAAAATAATTAAATTAAATATTGAAAAACTTTTCAGAGGTCATAAAATCATCAGTGTCAGTCCATTTCGATTGACAAGAAATGCTGATTTAAGTATTGACGAAGAGGATGCAGGAGATTTGCTTGAAGAAATTGAAAAATCCTTAAGGCAAAGAGAAAAAGGGTTTCCGGTTAGGCTCGAACTGGAAAAATCAGCAACCAGCCAGACAAAGGAAATTCTGTTTAAGATGCTTGAAATTTCTGAAGATGAAGTCTATGAAGTCAATGGTCCAATTGATTTGTCTGCTTTTATGAAGATCGCAACGATGGATGGATATGATGAACTAAAATATGAGAAATTTTATCCACAGCCCGTTATCGAATTTAAAGAAGGAAAAAGTACTTTTAGTACGATAAAAAAAAGAGATATCTTTTTACATCACCCTTATCAATCTTTCGAACCGGTTTTAAGGTTTTTAGAAGAAGCTGCTGAAGATCCCAAGGTACTTGCAATAAAACAAAGCCTTTACAGGGTCAGCGGAAATTCCCCAATTGTGAAAAGCTTGATTAAAGCTGCCGAAAATGGGAAACAAGTGACTGTGCTTGTAGAATTAAAAGCTAGATTTGATGAAGAAAATAATATTCAATGGGCCAGAAAACTAGAAATGGCAGGATGTCATGTCGTCTATGGTTTGGTTGGCTTAAAGACACATTGTAAAATACTGTTGGTTGTAAGACAGGAAGATGATGGGATTAAACGGTACGTTCATCTTTCAACCGGAAATTATAATGATAAAACTGCAAAATTATATACGGACACAGCAATGTTTACTTCCAAAGAAAGTTATGGAGCTGACGCATCAGCCTTGTTCAATGTGTTAACGGGTTATTCAAAACCGCCTGAATGGAAAAAATTCTCAGTTGCTCCGATTGGAATGAGAGATACATTTATTCATTACATAGAGAATGAGATTGAACATGTTAAGCAGGGCCGCGAGGGAAGAATTATCGTAAAAAATAATTCTCTTCTTGATCAGGATATAATTAAAGCGTTGTATAAAGCATCGCAGACCGGAGTAAAGATAGATTTAATTGTTAGGGGAATATGTGCTCTAAGAAGTGGAGTTAAAGGCTTAAGCGAGAATATTAACGTTTACAGTATAGTTGGCAAATATCTCGAACACAGCAGAATTTATTATTATGAAAATGGTGGAAATCCCAAAATCTTTATGTCCAGTGCAGATTGGATGCCCAGAAATCTTGACAGAAGAGTTGAAACGTTGTTCCCTGTAGAAGAAACAAAAATAAAAGATGAAATAAAAGAAGTGCTGGAAATAATATTAACGGATAATACAAAATTACGCATTCAAAAATCAAATGGCGATTATGAATTGAAGAAACATCAGGGAATTCCCTCGCTTGATTCTCAATCAGCACTTTCTGAATTTTATAGCGAGAAGCTGAATGAGAAAACCGAAAAATCAACAAAGATAACATTCAAACCTAAAAAGGCAAAATATCTATAAAAATACGCTCCAAAGGCTTTTATTCAACTTTTGGAGCACATTTTTGAACATTTTTTTATTTTATTGTTTCCAGAAATTTGGAAAGATCAATTTCTGCAGGTTTAAATTCAGAGATTTTTATTTTAATTTCTTTTAAATAATTTTCAGCAGTATTTTTCCAGGTATACTTTTCCAGAACACGTGAGATTGACAGCTTTGAAAATTTGCTGTATTCCTCAGATAATGAAATCGAATGCAAAAGTGTAGAAATTATAGTATTGATATCTTCAGGGTCAAAAAGGAAACCGAATTTATAACCATTCTCTTTTAATATTTCACTCGGACCACCATTACTTGTAGCTGCCACAGGTAAACCGCAAGACATCGCTTCAATAACGGTTAATCCAAATGGTTCATACAAGGCAGGATTACAAAAAATAGAATTGTAGTGTGAAGCGGCTCTGTAAATTGATGCAAGGTCACTTTGGCTCTCAGCGTTGAAGAAGGAAATATTACTCTCAAGATCATATTTTTTGATTATCTGAAGCCATTCGGTGACAATTTTTTGCTCTGTATCTTTCAAAGAGGTGATATCCTTATAAACATCACTTACCCCACGAACTATTATCATTAATTGTGCATTTTTGCGTAACTCATCCGATTCAGCAAAAGCTTTTATAACGGCAATATGATTTTTTTTCGGATCTATACGGCTGGATAGTACGATAAGAGGTTTTTTATAAACGGCAAAAGCCTTTTCAAAGTCAACATCTTGATTCCGAGACGTTTCATTAAATATTTTTCGGTTTACTCCCGGGGAGCATACCTTGAAATGTGAATCATCTTTCACATCTATATATTCCGAATATTTCGGGTGACCATATTGTTCAAAACGTTCCATTTGAGTACTGACAAAATTTACAGACGAATAGTGCATTGCAATCCTTTCCGCTGTAAGTCTTTTACTGAAATGAAATATCCTTTCAAAATCTCTTATATTATCACTATTTATACCGATCTTATCCATTTTTAATGCACCAAGTGAATGAGCTGTAAATGAATAGGGGATCTTTTCAGATTGGCTCATCATAGCACAGGCAATTCCTCCATCGCCATAATGGCCAGTGATGAAATCCGGCATTTCATCTTTCTTTTTATAAAATTCAATAATATTTCTTACCCATTCGTTTATATATGGCCAAAGGTCCTCTTTTTTTAGAAATTTATCAGGACCACATTGAAATCTTAAAATTCTAAGATTGTCAAAGCCTTCATAAAGCTCTATATCACCCGAAAATTCAGGCCAATTATTATCATTTATCTTTCTTGTAATAATATCCGTTTTTATACCAAGTTTGGACAGAGCACAAGCAATTTCTTTTACATAAACAAGTTGTCCGCCAAAATCAGGGTGCTGCGTCCAATAACGATCTTTGGGGTCGAAATTTCCCTGTGGATTTAAAAAAGCAACTCTCATTTTCTCACTTCCTTTTTGTACAAAATTTCGAGATTATAACATTAATCCAACGCTAAAAACTCTTCACTAATTACTTCAATATTCGGAAGCGATTCGTCCGAACCAATACTTTTCAATCTGTATGCCGCAACAGCGCCACCTGTTTCAGCCGCGGAAAACAAATCTTTCCCCTGCAACAGTGAATAATACAATCCGGACCAGAATCCATCTCCAGCCCCCGTTGAATCAATAACCTCTTTTGCAACACTTGGCAGATGTTTTATCGTTTTGCCATCTGATACAAGTGCCCCGTCTTTCCCTATTGTTAAGATAACATTTTTTGCCCCTGCCCGGTGAAATCTTGAAATATAATTTTCAAAGGTGTCTTTACCAAAAATATGAAAGGCATCATCATCGGAAGGTTTACAAAGCCATGTTTTTTTAAGAATTTGTTTTATGATATCTAATGCGTTGTTTTTATTTTCCCACAAAACTTTTCTGTAATTTGGATCAAAGCAGAGTCTTGTATTAAAAGATTTCGCTTCTTTCAAGATACGAAATACTGTAGTTCTTACGGGATTATGCGATATAGCCCATGCACTGATATGAAAATATTCTGTTGTACATAGTATTTCCCATAAACGATCATCATATTCAAGAAAATAATCAGCAGAACGAAGCGGCATAAATTGAGGTGTATCAGGAGATTTGGAAACAAATACAATTGATGTATTATGTTCAGAATCTATTTGAACAAATGATGTATTGATTTTTTTCCCTTTGAATTCCTCAATTAGAAATTTTCCGAAAGGATCATTTCCAACTCTTGTGATTAGATAAGGATTAATTCCGAAATCAATAAGATTTGATGCGATATTTGCCGGAGAACCACCGGCATGTCTTGTGAAAGTGCTAACAGACTTGAGCTCATGAGAATAGTTCTGTGATACAAAATCTATTAAAGACTCTCCTAGGATAATTATTTCTCTCATCTATACACCCCCTTTATCTTTTAATATAGTTCCTCAATTTTTTTTGCTATATAATCAGCAATCCCCTCTTCAAAAGCATAGGGAAGAATTTTTTCCTCATTAAGTTCTCGATCCGGAATAAATGATGCCAATGCCTCGGCTGCTTTTATTTTAACATCATCTGTTATCTGTTTTCTGTTTTTGACAGCCGCTTTGAGAATACCCGGAAAAGCAAGTACATTGTTTACTTGATTGGGAAAATCCGAACGCCCGGTTCCAATAATCCTCGCTCCGGCTTTTTTAGCAATATCCGGCATTATTTCGGGGATCGGGTTTGCCATCGCAAACACAACTGAGTCTTTATTCATACTTTTAATCATCCCTTCATTAACGATATCAGGTGCTGATACACCGATAAAGACATCGGCATTTTGAATGACATTCTGTAAATTCCCCTCTACATCATCAGGATTTGTTATTTTTGACATGTTATATTGTTCGGGATTTAACCAATCTGCTTTTTTAGAAATAGCGCCTTTTTTATCACACAAAATTATATTTTTAAATCCATATTTCAGCAGTAGTTTTGCTATGGCGATTCCGGCAGCACCAGCACCGTTTATAACGACTTTACAATGTTTATGGTCCTTTTTACATATTTTTAAAGCGTTGATAATGCCAGCGAGTACGACAACGGCCGTTCCGTGCTGATCATCATGAAAGACGGGAATATCGAGTATACTTTTCAATTTTTCTTCAATATAGAAACACCTTGGCGCAGCGATGTCTTCAAGATTTATTCCGCCAAATACCGGCGAAATGTTTTTTACAATATTAATAATTTCATCAGGATCCTGAGTTTTAAGACAGATTGGAAAAGCATTCAAATCACCGAATTCTTTAAAAAGTACTGCTTTCCCCTCCATGACGGGTAATGCTGCGCTGGCTCCTATATTTCCAAGTCCCAACACGGCCGATCCATCTGTAACAATAGCGATTGTATTGTTTTTTATAGTATAATCATAGACAGATTCAGGTCTTTCGGCTATTGCTCTGCACGGTGCTGCAACACCAGGGGTATAAGCAATCGTAAGATCATCTTTATCGTGAATCTTGGATTTTACTTCGGTGGCAATTTTACCACCCCATTTTTTATGTAGCTCCAAAGCTCGTTCATTAATATTCATTGATTTTCCTCCTGTTCTTTTTATTTATTATATAGTAAACAGCCTGGGAAAACCAAAAAAGGAGAATAAGGTTGAAAAAAATAATTGGTATCTTTTTATTATTCAATGTTTTATGTGTGATGTTCTTTTCAAAATCTATGTTGTATTTTCCTGCTCAATCATTTGACATCTATTATCAAGTTGAAACCCAAGAACAGGCTGTGCAATTGATTGAGCAGGGAGATGAAATCTATCGAAAGTTAACGGAATTTTATACTGTTCAATTACAAGAACGTTTAAGAGTTTATCTTCTTGATGGTGTTGATTTTTCAAATGCTTACGCTGATTTCTTTTCAAATGCCATTATCATCTATATCAACAGAAGTTCGGTTGATTATTATGACAACTCTTTTAAATGGTGGGTCCCATTTGTCTTCTCCCATGAATTAACACATATACTAATAGCAAATAAATCTGATTGGGTAAAAGATGTTCTCAATATGTTTGGTCGTCCTGTCTCAATGCTTTTTGATACTGCATTTACTCCTTCGTATTTTCATGAAGGGGTGTCTATTTTTTCAGAATCTCTGCTTTCTGAAAAAGGCAGACTCAACGATGACAGATATCATATCTATCTTTCAGCAGAGATACAAGATTCTTTTTTTAAAGGACTCTCTCTCGGTGGATCAATGAATTCTGCTTCATTTACACCTACCGGATACAACTATCTCTATGGTGCCTTTTTTATAAAGTACATAGAGGAAGTATACGGTTCTGATACTATTTCTCATATGGTCAGTGATTATGGAGAAAAATTCAGATTTAATTTTATAAAATTAATCGAGGAAATTTCTGAAAGAAAATTTACAGATTTCATTCATGAATGGAAAAATTGGCTTCACAAAAAGACATCTTCCATCACTTATCAAGAGAAAGGGTTTTTAAGTGAAAATATAACAAATTCAGGCTATTATTCCGGGATGAACGCTGGTAATCAAACTGCGTTATATTATTTCCAGCAAAAAAACGGAGAAGAGAGTCAATTAATCATGAAAAGTGTTTCAGAAGAACAAAAAGAAGTTATTGGTATCCCAACTGATTTCGATGTTTCACCTTCCGGAAAAAAGGCATTTATTTTTGCAAATTCAGATGGACTCGAAAAATATGATCTATCCTGCTTTATCGAAAACGATGAGGGAAATATAAGAAGAATAAAAGAAATCAGTAGGCCAAAATCTGTACAGTGGCAAACAGAAGAAGTTGTTTTTTTTACCTATCTGCAAAATGGGGGAACGGGCTTGTCTTCCTTTAACATCAGTACGAAAGAAAGAAATGATTATCTATTTCCAAATGCAGATTACTTTATTAATAATATTAGTATTGATGGTTCAAAATGTTTTCTGTCAATCTCTTTCGGTGGAAACTCTGATATTTATCAGATGGATATAGAAAACGAAAAAATTAAACAAATTACGCAAACACCTCAAAACGAGATCGATGTCTATATAAATGGGGACGTATTGTATTTTTCTTCAAACAGAGAAAGTTATATAACAAATGATTTTTGCCCTTATAATATATATTCTCTGAATCTTTCAAATGATGAAACAACTCAAATAACAAACACGAGATGGGGAGCCTACAGTCCAATTTGTTTTGATAATGAGATTTATTACAGGGGTTATTCCGGAAAAGGGTTTGACCTTTATAAAGTAAAAAAAACTGTTGAAGAATCAAGTTATCATGATTCAAGTAATAGAAATTGTTTCAAAGAACCTTCTTTTCGTATTGAAGAAAACCCTGTCTTTACTAATCTTCTGGAAAATTGGAATTCAGAAAGAACGCTTCTGCCGATTCTCCGATTTGGCATTCCGTTTATTTTCCCGTTTGAAGATCAATTAACAGGAGTAGCTGGTATTGCCGGTTGGGACGATCTCAAAGAATGGATTTGGTATGGTTATTTAATCAGTTTTGATGATTATAAACAATGGGATTATTCTTTGATTCACAGGGGAATACCAGATACTTCCATTTCATGGAACGGTAATTCTGATTTTGAAACGATCAAAAGCACCGTGCAAATTCCCTTCTATTTAAGAGAGTCGGAAAAATATCTGCTTTTAAGACCCGGATTCGAATTTGGATACTTTCATACTGCTCAAAACCTTGACTTTAGAGCAATTGCAAACACTTCAATATATTGGTCTGCCGACTACATCGGTTATCCTGATAATCCCGTGAAAGTTCCAGAGTTCTATCAACTGATTCAAATGGGGACATCTGGATTCTATACACAAACAGGTATTGGCATTGCATTACCATTTTCCTGTACCGGCATTATCAGACAAAAAACGAGTAATAACACATTAAGGTTAACTGCCGAGGGATGGTATCCATTCAGTAACTTTACTCCCGTTGGAACGCTTGACGGGAAATTTAAATTATCTTCCTTTACTTTCCATCTTGCTGAAAACATTGATGTAAATGAACGATTAGCTGTCAACCCATCAACCACTTTCGGAATTTGGGTAGACCTCGGTGTACAATATTGGTTAGATATGAAACTGATATTCGATTTTGAACTTGATTCAAATGGTATAAAACCTCTCATTTCAATACAAAATTCAATTTTATAATGATTAAGGAGTACTAATGATAGAGATCAAAAATTTAGATTTTAAATACCACGGGAATAAAAAAAAGACACTTGAAAATATCAATATTGATATTAAGAGTGGTGAGTTCTTTGGAATAATTGGTCCAAACGGAGCCGGAAAAACAACACTGTTTAAATTAATAATGGGATTTTTAAAACTTCAAAACGGAAGTATAATTATTGATGGCGATAATTTAAAAAATCTCAAGCGAAAGGAAATTTCAAGAAAGATGTCTGCCGTGATGCAGGATTTCTCGCCTGCATATAGTTTCACAGTAGAAGAAATTGTACATCTCGGGAGAACACCCTATTTAAGTTTATTTTCAAATGAAAGGGACACGGACTATCAAATCGTTCGACAAGCTTTAAATGAAACAGAATTGCAGGGTTTTGAAAATAAACAATTTTTACATTTAAGTGGTGGCGAACGACAAAGAGTTTTAATTGCAAAGTGCTTTGCGCAAAAAACACCTGTCATATTGCTGGATGAATTTGTTGCCCATCTTGATATCGGACATGTCCAGCAATTGATTAAAAGGGTATTTAAAAAAAATAAAGAGGAAAAAACTACTGTTATCGCGATATTTCATGATATCAACACGGCTTCTTTATATTGTGACAGGATAGCTGTTTTAGCTGCTGGTATGATAAACCGGGTTGGAACTCCTGAAGAAATCATCAATCAAAAATTGTTAAATGATGTATATCACGCTGATTCATATGTAATTTCGCACAAAAAAGACGGTAAGCCGCAGATAATATTAAACAAATAGATAAAACAATAGAAACACACATACTTAAAAATATAAATAAATCATGCTATAATTATGCTGATAAAATTGATTAAGAAGGGTTTGGTGATTAAATTTAATTCACAAATAATGGAAATAGCAATGGCACTTGTTCTGAGAGCCCTTATTGTTGGATTAAGTGATAAAGAAAGTATATACGAAAAAGTCTTTGAAGAACTGGAAGAAATGGGGTATGAATTGGCCGACATTGAAGATACACTTGAAGAGGTGTTTCAGCTTGAGGCGTTCAACGACAACTTGATGTTCCCCTTTCAGGGGTTAAGTCATGTTGTTTTTGATATCTATCTTCCTAACAGGAGAATTCCCATTGAACTGCTTTCAGGAGTAGATGATGAATATGTTCGTGAGATGTTCGGAGAACTTTATGCGGGTAAAATCAGCCCGGAAAAATTTGAAATCTCTTTGGAAATTGGAGAAGATATTGATTTTCAAAACGATGTATTTAATTGATATTAGTGATACCAACAAGTCTTAAGAAAATCTGTATTATTCGGGATAGATACTTTTTCCCGAATTCTCTTTATCGGGATATTCCTGAGATAACCTGTTAAACATAATATAACCATACCATGAGTCACAACTGCAACCTTTTTACCCGGAAATTTACCCAAAATTTTTTTAATTCCCTTTATTGAGCGGTTTTGTATTTCAAAATAAGTTTCTGCACCTTGCAATTTGAAAAGATGTGGCCTTTCTTTATGCGTATCATATTCCACATTAAATTCTTTCAATACATCCTCAAGAAGCATTCCTTCCCAATTTCCAAAAGCTGCCTCATTAAATTCAATAAACTCGTAGATATTACGTTCTTCACCCATTTCTTCAAGTGCATATTGTAAAGTCTCTTTCGTTCTTTTTAAACCGGATGTTATAAAAACATCCGGTTTGAGTAATTTTATTTTTTCAGCCATTTTTCTAGCTTGTAAAATTCCCAAATCAGAAAGATCGCTGTTCTTTTGTCCCTGGAATCGTTTTTGCTCATTCCAAAGGGTTTGAGCATGACGAAACAGATATATCTCGGTTGTTGTCATTTGATATAACCCTCATTTACAAGTTTATCCTTTAATAGCTTAAAAGCACGCGCTCGATGACTGAATGAATTTTTAACCGTTTCAGGCAATTCGCCAAATGTTTTTTCAAACCCTTCCGGGATAAAGATTGGATCATAACCAAAACCGTCTTTTCCTTGTATTTCCTTTGAAATATGTCCTTTGACAATCCCTTCAGCTAATATTTTTTTGTTTTCCAACGGATCATAAAAACAGGCTACCGTTCTGAATTGAGCAGAGCGTTCTTCTTCTGTTTTATATTCTTTCATTAAAGTCAATATTTTATCCATCTTTTCTTCATAGCTGTTATCCACCATGAATCTTGCACTTTTAACCCCCGGGAAATAGTCAAGAGATTTAATTTCAAGCCCTGAATCGTCTGCAACTGTTAAAAAACCAAAATAACAAGCTGCTTCAACCGCTTTTTTCATTGCGTTTTCCTCAAAAGTTTCTCCGGTCTCTTCCACTTCCCACTTTTCACTGAAATCTCTTATATGTTTAAAAGGAATATTTGGAACTATTTTTGAAATTTCTTCTACTTTATGTTTATTCATCGTCGCCAGTAAGAGCACTCTTGTCATCACCTTTCTTTGGTTTAGGCCCCCAGAAAAAATAAAGCCAAGTCTTTAACCCACTATTTAAAATCCATTTTTTCTTTGAAGCTTTCATATCGAAAGCTTTCTCAGCTTGTTCATGCGAAGTGTAAATAAAATAGGACCAATCCGGAAGGTCATTTTTAAAATGTTTCATCTGCTGATAAAGTTTGAAGGCAGCTTCTTTATCGTTCAACCTTTCTCCAAATGGGGGGTTTGTTAATATATAACCATATTTTGTATTCCTTTTTAATTGCTCCATCGGTTGCTGTTCAAAACTACAATAATCTGAAATCCTAGCTGATACTGCATTCTTTTCTGCATATTGAATCATTATTGAAGATGTATCATAACCTTTTAAAACTGCATCTGTTCTTTTTATCATTTTTCTTGCATCACGACGCTCGTTGTTAATCAGGTTCTTATCAATCAAATCCCATTCTTCAAAAAGAAAAGAACGATATAATCCCGGAGCTTGTTTTCTTGCAATCATAGCCGCTTCAAGAATGATTGTTCCAGAACCACAAAATGGGTCTATCAGTTCAATATTCTCATTCCAACGTGATAAACTCAACAATCCCGCAGCTATTGTTTCCCTCAAGGGAGCTTTACCGGATAGTGTTCTGTAACCTCTCATATGAAGGCCTTTTCCAGAAGTTTCCAGTGCAACCGTAACATTATTTTTTCTGATGTAAATATGAACTGGAAATTCTTTACCCGACATCGGCATCCGGTTCAAAGAATAAGATTGACATAATTTTGATAGAATGGCTTTTTGAGCAACTGATTGTGTAATTCTGATACTCTTCAATTCAGATTTTTTTATTTTAACTCTGGAAATTGACAGTTTGGCATTTTTAGGGAGTATACTTTTCCAATCATATTTAAAGAGATTATCATACAGTTCGTCAGATGTAAATGCCTGGAACTCATCCAACACTATAAACACTCTCTCAGCAGTTCTAAGCCAGAGATTTGTCCTGATAACATCTCTTTCTTCTCCCTCAAATAAAGCTTTCCCATCACTTGAATCTATAACATTCAAACCTAATTCTTTTATTTCATGTGCCAGAGGACTTTCTAAACCTGCTGTACAGGTTGCCATTAATTTCATTTTTTCCCCTCCAGAATTTTCTTCAACATTATTTTACCGTATGGATCTTTTTCAAGTAATTCATAAAATTCTTTTCTCAAATTAATCAATCGCTTAATGGCATTTTCTACCATTACTTTCTCATTGGTCCCTAACCACTTGAATTGGCTTATCTTAAGCAAGTCATAAAGTGCTCGGGGATTTTCAATATATGAAAAAGTCATAATCAACTGTCCGATCATTTCTTCAGTGAAATCATCATCAAAAGCGAGTAATTCAAGAAGATCAAGATATTTTTCTCCTCCGCCTAATTTTGCAATTGACTCATAGATAACAAGATGCGCTTTTTCATCATCATATAGCGGGAGAAAAGCTTCAATGAGAGAAATCTCCCGTTTTGATCCAATCTCACCCATAACATCAATAATCATCAAAATCGTAGTTCTAAAAGCCGCTTCTTTGTATTCACGAGGCTGGTTCTCAAATTTTTTCTTTTCATCTATCAGATATTTTTTTAGAACATAGTAGGATTCAATCCCGATGTTAATGACAGTCTCCTGAACAAGTTCAAGTAATTCATGATCATCTTCATTGGAATTCATGACCTCTATCAGAGAGGGGATTGCTTCTGCACCTTTCTCTGAGACGATTCTGTTTATCAATTCATATTTTTTTTCATCAAATCCCTGCATTTTTACCTCTTTTCATATTTAAATTGCTTTTGATTATAGCATAGTCAATTTTATTTCAATAAAAAACGGGCGCATTTCAATAATACGCCCGAATTTTAAGGAAGGTTTTATTGGTTGGTTCTTGTTGCTGAATTACATTCCGAGATAAGCTTTTTGTACCTCTGGGTTTGAAAGGAGTAACGTTGCATCCCCTTCAAGTTTTATTTCTCCCGTTTCCAGAACATAGGCGTTATCTGAAATATTTAATGCAGAAGCGGCATTTTGTTCAACGAGCAAAATAGTAACTCCGTCTTCTTTGTTGATTTTTTTTATAACTTCAAAAACTTCTTTTACCAGAAGTGGTGCAAGCCCCAATGATGGTTCATCTAACATCATCAATTTCGGATTCGTCATAAGACCCCGACTTATCGCAAGCATTTGCTGTTCTCCACCTGAAAGAGTTCCTCCCGGTTGATTTATCCTTTCTTTTAGCCTTGGAAAAAGATTAAAAACCCAATCCAAATCTTTGTTAATGCCCTCTTTATCTTTCCTGTTATAAGCACCCATTATAAGGTTTTCCCGTACAGTTAATCCGGAGAAAATCCGTCTGCCTTCAGGGACATGTACAATTCCCATCTGTGTTATAAGATGTGCCGGTTTATTTGTAATATCTTTTCCTCTGAATTTAATTTTCCCTTTTCGTACTTTTTCGAGACCACTGATAGTTGATAAAGTGGATGTTTTACCGGCTCCATTAGCACCAATCAAAGTGATAATCTTCCCTTCCGGAACTTTAATATTTATATTTTTTACTGCTTCAATGGGGCCATAATTAATGTTTATATCTTCAAGTTCAAGCATTAAATCAGATGACATTGACATGCTTCCACTCCTCACCAAGATAAGCTTCAATCACTTTTGGGTTGCTCCTTATTCCCTCAGGAGTTCCCATTGCTATCTCTCTGCCGTAATCAAGAACAACTATTCTTTCACAAAGATTCATGACAAATTTCATGTCATGCTCGATTAAAAATACGGTCACGTTGAAATCATCTCTGATTTTCGTAACAAGATTCATCAACGCAACCGATTCGGAGGGATTCATGCCTGCTGCCGGTTCGTCCAAAAGCAGCAGTTTTGGTGTTGTTGCAAGTGCTCTTGCTATTTCAAGCTTTCGCTGCTCGCCATAAGGTAATGATCCAGCCAATTCATCCCGATATTTGATCATTCCAAGTTTTTCAAGGATGTATTCAGCTTTCTCTCTTTGTTCCTTTTCTTTTTTTGAATAACCTGCTTTGAAGATGGATTTCCATAGCCATAGAAAAGATGCCCCTTTTTTCTCCCTGTTCCATCTCTTTAAAACTCTATCCGGACCAGTGTTGACTAATTCATGATGCATTGAAACCTGAAGATTTTCCAAAACCGTCATTGTTTTAAATAATCTTATATTCTGAAAAGTTCTGGCAATTCCAAAATGAGTTATATAATGTGATTGGAAACCATCTATTCTTTTTTCTTCTATGAGTACTTTCCCAAAAGTGGGATGATATACACCTGTAACGACGTTAAAAACCGTTGTTTTTCCGGCTCCATTAGGTCCAATTAATCCTAGTATTTCTCCTTTTTGGATTTCAACGTTGAAGTCTTCAACTGCCGTGAGTCCACCAAATTTCATCGTAATATTGTCCAATTTTAATAGATAATCATTTTTCTTCAACATCTACACCCCTCTTACTGAACTTATCGAATATATTGTAAAGTGAATTCCAGGTCAGTTCCTTTCTCCCCATTATTCCTTTCTGCCAGAAGATCATTATAATAATGAACAATGCAGAAAAGACAAGCATTCTCATTCCGGAAATTCCAGGAATCGTTAATCCGAAAATGATCATATCGGATTCCACAAATCTTAAAAGCTCTGATAAGACTACAAATAGACCAGCTCCAATCACTGCACCCGATAAGCTTCCGAGTCCACCGAGAACAATCATTATCAGAATGTTAAACGTCAAAGTGATCCCAAGAGTTGTCGGTTTAGGATCAATTGACGTCAGCCAATGTGCATATAAAGATCCTGAAACTCCTGCAAAAAAACCACTGATGACAAACGATGTTAATTGGTGTTTAAAGACGTTAATGCCCATCGATTTTGCAGCAATCGGATCATCTCGTATCGCTCTTAACGCACGTCCATAAGAACTCTTTACAAAACTTCCGATAACAAGTAATGTGATTAAAACCCACCCCCAGGTCCACCATACATTCGTATAAGAAGGAATCCCCTTTAGCCCAAGTGAGCCATTTGTTACCTTACTCCAATTCAGTAAAACTATTCGGATAATTTCTGCAAAACCAAGTGTTGTGATTGCAAGATAATCGCCAGCAAGTCTCATAGAAGGCCATCCAACAACAAAAGCCATTATAGCTGCAAATATTCCTCCAATGATCGTTGCCCATAAAAAAGGCATACTGGAAAGCATCTCTGTATTTAACGGAAACGCTACGCCGGTTAAAATAAATGATGCCTCTTTTTGTTGAATTGTCATTGTCAATATTGAAGAGGTATAAGCGCCGATAGCAATAAATCCAGCATGACCAAGTGAAAGCATACCTGAAACACCATTAACAAGCGTCAAACTGATTGCCATTATAGAGAAAATACCAACGAGTGATACGATTCTGACAAAATAACTGTTCAGATTTTGTTCGGCGGAAGCCAACAATACGCAAAATAGCGCTATAAAAATAATTGTAAATATAATTTGTGTTTTTATACATAATTTTTTCTTCATAACATCACACCTTAACCAATTCTTTCTTACCCATGATACCTGAAGGTTTAAAAGAAAGAAGAACGATTAGGATGATAAAGGCAAAAGCATCTCGATACCCTGCCATCTGAGGCATCATTCCAACAGCAAGTATTTCAATAAGACCAAGTATTAATCCTCCTATAACAGCTCCTGATACTGAACCAACACCACCAATAACAGCTGCAACAAAAGCTTTTAAACCTGGCATGAAGCCTATCATCGGCCAAACCTGTGGATATTTGCCAACCCACATAATCCCACCGATTGCGGCAAGTGCAGAGCCTAATGCAAAAGTCATACCGATTATTCTGTCAACACTAATCCCCATAAGCGCTACCGCTTTTGTATCCATTGAAACTGCTCTCATAGCCATTCCTGCTTTTGTACGATAAAGGATGAACCATAGGGTGACAAACGTGACCGCCGTTACTGCAAATGTTATTAGTGTTATACTAGGAATTCTCACTGCGTTAATGACAATCTCTCTTCCGCGTTTTTCAATTATTTCTCCGCCGATTGTAAATATTTTATTGAAAAAATCCGGATACACCCTTCTGAAAGATTCCGGTATCCCACCAAACAATACAATTGCAAGGCTCTGAATAAACATTGAAACACCTATAGCTGTTATCAAAGCTGAAATCCTCGGTGCATTTCTTAATGGTTTATATGCGATTTTATCAACTAGCATCCCTAATAAGGCACCACCGGCTATTCCAACTATCATTCCTAGCCACCAGGGCATTCCGGCACCTGTTATGGCATAGAATGTAAAAAAAATTGACATCATGAATATTTCTCCATGTGCGAAATTAATCAATTTAAGAATTCCGTACACCATCGTATACCCTACAGCAATTAGCGCATATAGCAAGCCGAGACTTAATCCGTTAATCAATAACTGTATAAAAACTTCAACCTTCACAACAACACCCCTTTAAAAGAATCATGCCCTCGCCCTCCGAGACTTGGGCATGATTTTCAAATTCATTTAGATTCTATGGATTAACGACTGAATCGTATACATATTTACCATCTTCAATTTTGACGATGACAACGGATTTCTCGGCATTTCCTTCATCAGTTATGGTTATAAAACCTGTAGAACCAGGGAACTTCTTTGTCTTTCTTATTTCATCAGCTATTTTCTCCTTATCAAGACTTCCAGCTCTTTCTATTGCATCTCTTAAAACCATATAGGCATCAAACCCAAGACCTGCGAACATTGAAGGTTTTTCACCGGGGAACATCTCTTCATAAGCTGACAGGAATTTCTCGGCATTTTCATTAAATGCCGGAGAATCAGCATGGTAACCAGCTGTAAGATAAAGACCTTCAACAGCTTCTCCACCGATTTCTACTGTTTCATCTGCATATGCACCATCACCTGTTGCGAGATCTCCATAAAAACCATTCTGATAGGCTTGCAAGGAGATTAAAGCGATTTCCTGATAATATCCGGGCATGTAGAATGCATCAACATTTTTTGACATCGCATCGAGTACCTGAGCTGAGAAATCCTGATCTCCGGATTTGTAGTATTCATAGAACATGGTTCCGCCAAGTGATTCAAATGTCTTTTTAAAATAATTGGCAAGCGAAACAGCATAATCCTGTTCAACATCAACGAAGACTGCAACATGTCTGTCTCCAAGATTGTAAAGAAGTTTTGCAGCAGCCTGACCCTGGAAAGCATCCGTAAAACATACCCTATTCATGTATTTCTTGCCTTCAGTAACTATAGGACTTGTCGAAGTTGGCGATACCATAACTGTTTTCAATTCTTCTGCAACCGCACCACCTGCAAGACTGTTCCCACTGATGATATTTCCAAGTATTGCCACTGCATTTTCATTTTCTATGGCTCTTCTTACACCATTTGCAGCTTCGACTTTATCGCTTTTCGTGTCAATGACCGTCATTTTCACAGGCATTCCAAGAATTTCAGGAAAGAGTTCCATTGCAACTTTTACCCCTTGATAAGTCATTTCTCCGTATGCCGCTGCGCCTCCGGTCATACAAAATACCGAAGAAAGATTTACTTCCTGAGCTCCTGCGAACGAAACAACAAACATTAACAACACCATGACAACAACACTGATTTTTTTCATGTAATACCCTCCTGTAAGATGATTTGTCTAAGCCTTTCAAGGCTTGAATCCAAAAAAAAAGCGGGGAATTCTTTTAAGAATTCCCCGCTTTTGAAAGATGCTCAGTCTAGCACAAGACTTTAGCCTCCCCGAAAGCGGGGATGCTAATAAGGACGAGAACATGATTATTTATTCTTTTGCTAAAATCAACAACTTTTCTACTCATAAGAATCTCCTTCCTAAGTTTTGTCGTATACTATCACAATCACATCGCTTTGTCAAATCCACCTTTAACTTTTAATCTCAATAAGACACAATATTCTTTTTTTCATTCCTTTAACAAACACAATCCAATCATTATGTGCATTATTCTGCATTTTTCCTAGCTTGAACTGAATCAAAAAGGAAAGTGTCTTCATGGTATAATTGCACAAATTAACAGTAGTTTATTTTTTCTGAGGTGAGTTCGGGTTGACAGATCGAAATGAATATTTAAAGATTTACGAAGAATGGTTGAAAAATTCAGACGGATGGATGAAAAAAGACTTGATGTCTTTAAAAGAAATGAATGTGTCCGATTTAAATCAGGAACTTTTTGAAAGATTCGGTATTACTGCAGATTTCGGAACGGGAGGGCTTAGGAATATTATAAGATCCGGCTTGAACGGCATCAACGATTTTTGGGTTAGAAGGATCTGTCTCGGTTTGGCGAAATCAATGAAAAGCGTTGCAATCGCTTACGACACCAGACACAAATCAAGTCACTTTGCCAATATCGCCGCAAAGACACTTGCAGAAAACGGCTGTACGGTATATATTTTTGATGAATCTGTTCCAACACCGGTTTTATCTTTTACGGTCAAGGAGAAAAAGTGTGATGGCGGTATTGTTATTACAGCAAGTCACAATCCCAAAAATTATAATGGGTTCAAAGTATATGACAAAAATGGTGTCCAATATTCTCCTGAAAAAGTTATGTTTTTGAAAGAGGATTTTAAAGAAATCCCATTTCTGAACCCAAAAAGAATAAGCGACTCAGATGGCACCATCATAAAGGTAAGTAAAGCGTTTTACTCAGAATATTTTTCAGCTGTCTTTCAAGAACTGAATCAGTTTAATCATCATTCATCAAATAATGAAAAAGTATCAGTCGTATATTCTCCATTGTTCGGAACAGGGGCAAAATTCGTCCCTGAAATAATGAGGTATTATGGTATTGATGTCATCGAGGTGAAAGAACAGATGATTCCAAACGGCGATTTCCCCTCTTTAAAAGTTCCAAATCCAGAAAATCCAGAGAGTTTTAAAGAAGCCTTAAAGTTATCTGAATTTTCCTTAAAAAAACCCGAAATCCTTTTGACAACAGATCCTGATGCTGACAGACTTGGTGTTTTTATTTATGATGGTGACGAATATATTTCTCTAAACGGTAATGAATTGGGCATGTTGTTGCTGGACTATATCGTTTCGTACAAAAAATCGTCCGATAAACCTTACGCCATCTTAAAAACCATCGTAACGACTGACATGGCAAAGAAATTTGCAGAAGTAAATAATTTGATGTGTTTTGAAACACTTACAGGATTTAAATATCTTGGAGAAAAAGCCCTTGAATTGAGAAAAAAGGGTGTAGAGACTCTCTTCTCATTTGAAGAAAGTTTTGGTTATCTGTACGGGGATCATGCAGGCGACAAAGATGCTTGTTCTACTTCAGGATTGTTGGCATTGATGTTAAAAGAATACGGAAGCGGTAAACGTTTTTTAGAGCGATTGCAAGAACTAGGCGAAAGATACGGTTTTTACAGGGAATCTCTATGTACACATACAAGTGAAGGAATTGACGGTAGACAAAAAATGGATAGATTTATAAATACGCTCAGGCATACAGATCCAGAGATTATTTGGAAAAGGAAAGCAATTTTGAAAGACTATAATTTTGAAAACGGTGAATTGAATGCAAATGTAATTGAATTCATTTTTAATAAACAGGAAAAGGTAATTTTCAGACCTTCAGGAACTGAACCGAAAATAAAAGCTTATTTATCCGTGAATACCGAAGAAAGAGAAAAAACAGATCAAAAAATCTTATCGCTCGAGAAAGAAGTCATTTCGCTTTTCGAGAGAATATAAAACGGGAGGAATTAATTTGGAAGTTACAAAAGACAATATCAAAGTCCTTTATACAGAAGACACGATAAAAAAAAGAATAAAAGCAATGGGAGAAGAAATCACTAAAAATTATCAGGGATTATCTGCTCCGTTGCACATGGTATGTGTTCTGAAAGGATCCGTACATTTTTATTCGGATCTTTTATTTAACATTGATATGGACATCAATTACTCATTTATTCAAGTTGCCAGCTATAAAGGCACCGAATCATCGGGAAGAATTAATGTAAAATCATGGATCGATGAACCTGTTCAGGGAAAAAATGTCATTGTTGTTGAAGATATTCTTGATACCGGTAGGACATTAAAGTACATCCTAAATTATTTGTCAAGATATCGGCCGGCAACGCTTGAAGTAGCAACATTAATCGATAAATACGAAAAGGATCATTTTGGAATAGTCCCAAAATATGTTGGTTTTGAAACGCAAGATAGATTCTTACTCGGTTATGGGCTCGATTATGATCAGAAGTTCAGAAATCTTCCTTATATCGGTTATGTAGAGTGATCTCAGGTTTTGACGTCAATAGGATGTTTAGAAAAAGAAATTCAGGTTTTATTTCGAGTGCGGTTTGTTTGATCATTTTCAGCATCTGTACCGTGCTGATTTCTTGGATAATAGATTTTTATACAGATTGGACAATCTTAAAAATTTCAGAGTTCAAGGAACTTGGTAATTTAGCAACTTTTGATTTAAGAAGTGATCTATATACGTCATTATACATATCTGATTCGGAGGGTTCAGAGTTCGACGAAGATATCGCGATTAATGAAAATAAATTGTTTTTACAAGATAAAGAAATAATGATAATGAAAGGGGTAAGTGATGAATAAAGCTTTGCCAGGTAAAGAAGAGTTAACACCAAAAATGATAGTAGCGTTACTGGATAAATATATTATTGGTCAGAAAGATGCCAAAAAGTCTGTTGCCATCGCTCTTAGAAATCGAATAAGAAGACAAAAACTTGACGATGAGATGAAAAGGGAAGTATTTCCCAAAAATATCCTGATGATTGGACCCACTGGAGTCGGTAAAACGGAAATCGCCAGAAGATTGGCAAACTTGTCTGATTCACCGTTCATAAAAGTTGAAGCAACGCGGTTTACTGAAGTAGGCTATGTTGGGCGTTCAGTTGAGAGTATGATTCGTGAACTTGTTGAAGCCGCCATCAATAAACTTAAGCTTGAAGAGATGGATAAGGTTAAAATGCTTGCAGAAATTGAAGTAGAAAAGATAATTGTTGAAGCAATTCTTCATCCAGGAAAAAAGCCTAAAAACCAGCAAAATCTTGGCAATATATTCGGTCAATTTTTTCAGGGAAATCAACAAACCAACCAGCCATCAGCTGACCCGGAGCCCAATAATGATTCAAGGTGGACACGAGAGGAAGTCGTACAAAAACTAAGAAACGGCGAATTTGAAGACAGGTTTATTGATATAGAAATTGAACAGTCCAATTCACCTCAAATGGGTATGATGGGCGGAGAACTTGGCGATATGGGAATTGATATGCAAGGGATGTTTGGTAATCTGATGCCTAAGAAAATTGTAACTAAAAGGGTCAGTGTTTCACATGCACGGAAAATACTCCTTCCACTTGAATCGGAAAAATTGGTCGATGAAGATAAAATCGTTACTGACGGATTGGAATTGGCACAAAATAAGGGAATTGTATTTTTAGATGAAATAGATAAAGTAGCCGGTGAATCCGCTAAATCTGGACCCGATGTTTCAAGAGGGGGTGTTCAGAGAGATTTACTCCCAATCGTTGAAGGAACAACCGTTATGACAAAATACGGAATGGTGAAAACTGATTTTATCTTGTTTATAGCGGCTGGTGCTTTCCATGTTGCAAAACCATCTGATTTAATGCCTGAACTTCAGGGAAGATTTCCATTAAGAGTTGAACTTGAGTCATTGACACAAAGTGATTTTAAAAAAATATTAGTTGAGCCCAGAAATTCCTTGACAAAACAATACAAAGCTCTTTTGGGAACTGATGGCGTGGATATAGAATTTACAGATGACGGGTTGGATGAATTAGCAACGGTTTCATTTAAATTAAATGAGGAGTTGGAGAATATCGGTGCAAGAAGGCTTTATACCGTTATGGAAAAAATCCTTGAAGAAGTATCTTTCCAGGCACCTGATGAGAAACTGACGAAATTGGTTATAGACAGACAATTTGTCAATGAACATATCTCTGAGTTTGTTCAGGATAGAGATCTGTCCGCTTATATCCTTTAAAAGGTAAAAAATTGTGGAGCGTATTGAAAGACTTTATATTTCAGCGAAATTAAATTTAAAGACTGAAGATCTCAGTAAACTTTTTGACCAAAATAGATCAATAGAAGAATTGATAAAGAATAAGAACAGAATCCCTTACAATATTAACTTGGATAATTTCCACGAAGAATTATCCAGGTTACAGTCTTGTTTAAAGAGGGAAGATCTGTCGGTTTTTGAGATATCGGATGAGCACTATCCCGATCTCCTTCGGGAAATCCCGGATCCTCCACACTTCATTTTCGTTAAAGGGAATAAAACAAATTTATACGAAGAAAATCTAAAGATAGCTGTTGTAGGCGCAAGAAAATGCACCAACTACGGAAAGTTTGTAATTGATACTTTTATACCCGGTCTTGTTGAAAACAATGTGTGTATCGTTAGCGGACTGGCTTTCGGGATTGATGGACTTGCACATCGAAAAACCATAGAAAAAAGCGGAAAACCTATAGCCGTATTGGGATGCGGTGTTGATTATATCTATCCAAAATCAAATGCTTCTTTATACGCAAAAGTCTTAAGTGATGGTTGTATAATCAGCGAGTATCTTCCCTGGGTAAAGCCGATGAATTATTTTTTCCCTCGACGAAATAGAATCATCTCCGGACTCAGTCATGCGGTCCTCGTTGTTGAAGCGGCATCTAAAAGCGGTTCTTTGATCACTGCAAAATGTGCCTTGGAACAAAATCGAGATGTTTTCGCTGTACCTGGGCCGGTTAACGCTTACCTTTCTCAGGGAACGAATGAATTAATTCAAAAAGGTGCAAAACTAATATTAAAAACTGAAGATATCCTTGAAGAATTTCCATCCTATGTTCAAAAACAAAAAAACAACTCCTCAAAAATACTTGAAGAACTTACAGAGGAAGAAATGATGATATTTACCATTATAAGAGATGGTGTTACCGATTTTGATGTTATACTTGATAGATCAGGGTTAGATGCATCATCTTTAAATTATCATCTGACTATTTTAACCCTGAAAGGAGTGATTGATGTTGTTGGCACGCAATACGAAAGCAGGGTCTAAAAAAGTCCTTATTCTTTCTTTTTTAATTTTCATGACTACGATAACCTCTTTCTCAATGTTGTTTGAAATAGGTGCAGGTTATAGATTTGCACCCGGTGATATATCAAAACACGGAATAAATATTGATACAGGAATTTATAATGATTTTAATGATATCATTGAATTGGATATTTCATACCATCCACAATTTTCGTTTGACGAAGAAGGTGTTCAATCAGCAACGCCAACGATGTACTGGAATTTTGATGCGGATGCAATGATTCCTCTACTCGGAAGGCAAGTAGGCATGGAAGGATACCGCTTTGGTATCTATTCCACATTTGAATTTGGCAGTTTTTATTCATCTTATACTACAGATGCTGATGCAGGTACAGATGAGGCAAATTATAATGCCTGGAATAATGCGGATTATTGGTTTGGAGCAGGGATATACGGACAATACTTTTTAGAACCATGGTTGTTCGAACTTTCAATCGGATTACCGGTTATGAATAGTTATGAAAATCAAGAAATATTTGATCAACTTTTAGGAAGTTTTACGTTTAAGGGAAAGTATTTTATTAGAAGTGATGAGCATAATTTTAAGGATCATCTTACAATTGAATTTGAGGTTTCGACCAGAAAAATAGGCATATCGGCGATTTTATTAGAGCCCTTTTGATAGGAGAAAATTTGAAACTGGAAAAATATATTCAAAAAGCTGGCGTAACAAGCAGGAGAAAAGCATCAGATTACATAGAATCAGGCAGGGTAAAGGTTAACGGAAAGATAATTACTGATTTTTGGATACAAATCAATGAACAGACTGATCTGATTGAAGTTGATGATAAAGTTGTCTCATTAGAATCATCGGAATATTATCTTTTTAATAAACCAAGGGGATATATAACTGCGTTAAAAGATCCTTTTAAAACACGCACAGTCCTGGATTATCTAAACAAATATCACAATATTTCCGTGCGTGTCCATCCGGTAGGAAGATTGGATAAAGATACGGAAGGACTCTTGATATTGACAAATGATGGTGATCTTACCTATAAGATTCTTCATCCAAAGATGAAAGTTGAGAAGGAATATCTAGCAAAAGTTGTGGGCACACCGGATGAAAATGATGTTAAATTATTTAATGAGGGATTCCAATTGAAAGGTTTTTATGCATCACCTGCGAAGTTGATCATTGATAGAAGTGAAGAGGACTTTTCTTGGGTAAGAATTGTTATCAAAGAGGGAAAGAAGAGGCAGGTAAGAAGAATGTGTTCTTATATTGGTCATAAGGTTCTATATCTTAAAAGACTTCGTGTGGGGACGTTTACTTTAGAGGGTATTGAGAAAATAGGCGCTCTTAAGCAATTGAGTAAAAAGGAAATTGAAAATTTTATTAAAGCAACTGGCATATAAAATCTGGGGGTGTTCTCTTTGTTTAGTAAAATGAGAATTTTAATTGTTATGCTGTCTGTTCTACTCTTTTCAGTTATTTTTGCAAAACAGACAAATGAATTATTACTTGAATTAATGAGCCTGCAAAAACAAGTGGAATTTTCTTACGATTTAAATGATACGTCACTTCTCCAATCATCGATTGATTCGATCAACAAGTTAATCCTTAACAATCCAGGAAACATTGATTTTGAGGGAAAAGCATATGTTGTCCTTGGGGATGCATATTTTTACAAAGGCAATTTTTTATCAGCACAACAAAATTATCAAAAAGCGATGGATATTTTACCTGAATCAGGTTCTGAATATTCATATTGTGTGTATTCCACAATATACTCCTACTATTATCTTTTAGATAATACTACTGATGTATACAGGCAAAATTATATTAATAATGCGATGATCCTTTTAGATAAATTATATACATATGAAGATTATCGACAGGATTCCCTTTTACTACGTGGGATGCTGCTTAAGGAAAACAATGATTTTTCAGGTGCGGTAGGTGTATTTGAACAAATTAACGATTCCGAACTTATTGGTCTTGCTTCTTATTATAAAGGTTTAATTCTTTATGAACAAGGAAACTTTCCCGCTTCAATATTGGCATTTCAAAAAGCTTCTGATAACGGTGAAGACAAAGATCTAATCGCTGCAAGTATCTATCAAGTCATCAACGCAATGATAAATCTTAAAAACTACAAAGATGCTTTGATTTATTCCGAGAAACTGGTTAGAGATTATGGAAGCTCAAGATACAAAAATGAGATTTTTAAACAGCATGTGGAAATATTATATAGAACCGGAGATTATCAAAATGCGAAACGCTATATAGAAAACATTCTTTTAAATGCTTCTGATAATAAATCTAAAATGGAGGCTTATAATGTAATCGGATGGCTGGCATACGAAACGAATAATCTTAATGATGCCGTTCAGAATTGGCGAAATGCAATAAATTCCGGTTTTTCTGAAAATCCCGCTCAAGCTTTCGAAATTGCAAAAACCTGTATAGAAGCTTTGAGTGAAACCGGTGATTATACGAGAACCCTTTCTTTCCTTAATGAAATTAAGGCAAAATTCCCAAATAAAAAAACAGAAATTGACCTCGAAACAGCCAAAGTTTATATGAACACAAATAGATTTTCTCAAGCAGAGCAACTTTTGAATTCAGTGCTTTCAACGGGATTGTTCTATAACGAAGTCAATTACTTAATGGCTGTCTTAAATAAAGAAATGAACAATTCTCAGGAAGCTTTAAATTATATTAAGAGAGTTATCAGCTCCGGAAGCACCGATTATGTTTATAAAGGATATTTGTTTGAAGGAGATTTGTATTTCCAACTATCTGATTACTCAAATGCCAAGATATCATACGATAATGCCATGAAAATTGCCGATGATTTTGGACGATTGCAATGTTTATTAAATCTCGGTATCGTTGAAATGGAACTGAAGAACTATAATCAGGCAAAAACATATTTCAATGAGCTGAAAACTTATAACCTCACCGATTTGGATGCTTCTTTAACTGGTGCGCTTTATCTTGCTGAAGTATTTACTAAGATGGATGATAGTCTTAACGCTGTAAAAGAATACGATTGGATTATAGAAAATGATAAAACTGGAAAATACATCTCCAATTCATTGATGAAAAAATATGATATTCTTCTCAGTTCACCTTCGGTCAATCTTACTGCTATCATTACTGAACTTGATAACCAAATTAATGCGACTACTGATCTTATATTGAAAGATGAACTCAAGTTTCTGAAAGCGGAAGCTTATATGAAAAAAGGAGATCTCCTGACTGCTTATAATTTCTGCTGGGATGTTAATTTTGAACGATTATCCTCCGCTTCTAAAGCTGCTGTTCTATACATTAGGGGAAAATATTTCATAAGTCAGAATAACGAAACAGAATTAAAAATTAATTTTGATCAATTAATAGATGATTTCCCCAATTCTCCAAAAACTCCGTGGGCGATGCAGGATTATGCGCTATATTATTACAACAATCAAAATTATAATCAAGCAAAAAATTTGTTTTTTAATCTGCTGACAAAATATCCTGATTTTAAGAAGGTAGATGTAGCTTATTTTTACATAGGCTTGTGCTATGAAAAGATGGGGGAATCAGATAAGGCTAAACAAATCTTTACCACTTTTCTTGAAAAATTCCCCAGTTCTTCAAAAACGGATGAAGTTAGACAGCATTTAAGCTGGTTAGAATAATTGGAGGCGAGATATTTTGAGTGACCAACAACATCATTTAAAGGCTTATGGAAAATTAAACCTGTATCTTGATGTTCTTGAAAAAAGGAGAGATGGATTTCATGATATTATTACTTTATTTCAGACAATAAATCTGTATGATGATGTAATAATTAGTGAAAATAGTGGAAATAATATTAAATTCACCTATTCTTACGAACAGGATATCCCATTTAAACCAGACCTTAAGTGGGATTTAAATAATACGATTTTCAAAGCAGTAGCGGCTGTTGAAAAACATGTTAATAAGAAAATTAAAGGTTATGATATACATATCTTCAAAAGGCTTCCGCCGGAATCCGGTTTGGGAGGTGCCAGTTCTGACGCGGCAGTTATCATAGATTTTTTTGCAGAAAAATATAAGCTTTCTCTCAAAGACAGGATTAAAATAGGGAATAAAGTTGGTTCTGATATTGCCTTTTTCTTCCATAAAGGAACTGCTATAGGAACCGGGAAGGGTAATATAATAACTAGTTTGGATGGTCTTCCGAATTTCCCGGTGTTTGTTTGTCAGCCAATGATGACGTTTTCAACACCTAAAATGTACTCCGTTATTGATTATTTAAGATTTGAAAATTGGGAAGCTATAGAAGATGTAGAAAGTGTCAGTGATTTTGAAACAGAGATTGTTGAAGAACAGATCAGTGACAAGATCCTAGATGATTGGGAAGACGATGATGTTGATTCCTGGACCCCTCACGATGAAATCAACAGAATTCATGCTTCTTTGAAGGATCAAGAACAGGCGTTATCGTTTAATGATTTTGAAAAAGCAGCAGAAGAACTTGAATCTAAAGCGTATAGGGATTTTATAGAGCAGTTTAACGAGATAAAAGGTAATTCTGTTTTGTTAAAAGGAATGACCGGTTCCGGTTCAGCACATTTTATTGTTTTCAGACAGTCTGTCTCTGATAAAAAATTAAAGAAAACATTTGAGAAATTAGAAAACATTTCAGCTTGGGTTCGAACGACACAGTTTAAATAATGCGAATTTAAAGATTTTACACAATCTTTACATATCGAAAATGGTTGCTTGTGATATAATCACCCGGCAAAAAATCCTGTTTTTGTGCATAGCACAAAGACCAAAATGACCGTAGGAGGTAAAAAGTGAGAATTTACGAATTGATGTTTATTTCAGATCCAAGAGTTCCTGAGGATCAGAGAGAACTCGGAATTGAAAAAGTAAAGAAAACGATTGAAGAAAAAGTCAACGGTGTTATCGAAAAAGTTGACAGATGGGGAGTTAGAAAACTTGCATACACTCTTCCAAAGAGCAAACTTACTGAAGGTGACTACACGGTAATTCTTTTCAGAGCAGAGGGAGGAGATCTTGATCCACTCGAAAATCTCTTCCATGTTACACCCGAATACATCAGAAAACAGATTGTCAGAAGAGAAGATATCGAAAAAGAGGAAAGAAAAAAGATTCTTCAGAGTAGAAAAAATGGTGGACTTGAAATTGAAGAAGAAGTCGTTGTCGAAGAAACTGTTTCAGAAGAAGAACCTGTATTTGACGTAGAGGAAAAAGGCGAATAATAATGGGAATCAGCTATAATAAGGCGATTCTGGTCGGAAGGCTGACTGCTGATCCACAGGTATCCTATTCTTCGAATGGGTTAATGATAGCCAAGTTTACGATGGCTGTTGACAGGCAATTCAGAAAGGACAACCAGCAGGGAGGTCAGGAAACTGATTTTCTCAGGATAGTTGTTTTTGGAAAACAAGCAGAGTTTGCCTCCAATTATCTGGCAAAAGGAAGATTGATAATGGTAGAAGGTAGAATTCAGGTATCACGTTATCAGGCTCAGGATGGTTCGACAAGATATTCAACAGATATAATAGCTGAAAATATTAGGTTTATGGAAACAAAAAGAAATGCAGATGCCTTTGATCAGAGAAACACTGGTTCAAATGACTTTTCTAGTAAACCGTTTGACAATGAAGAAATTGTGACGAACACAGACGATGTGTTTGATGGTCCGGGAGAATCGGGCGATGATGAAGTACCATTTTAATCAGTAAGGACTAAGGAGGAATTATAATGCCACAGAATAGCAATAGAGGAAGAAATTCAAAAAATCAGAAATTCAGAAGAAGAAAGAGAAGGAAGTGTGCTTTGTGTTCAAAGGACACAAATTTTGTCGATTATAAAGATTTAAATTTCCTTAAGGAATATATTTCTGATAAAGGAAGAATCATACCCAGAAGAATCAATGGAAGTTGTGCGAAGCACCAAAGAACAATTAAAACAGCTATCAAAAGAGCACGTCAGATGGCTCTTCTTCCATACACAAGATAAATTTTTGACAAATTGAATTCACTGTGCTATAATCAGTTGAATTTGGAAAACTGAATATTATTAAGGCATAGAGAATAAAGAGCGCCTCGTTGAATAACAATCAACGTGGCGCTTTTTGTTTTAAGGAGGAGAATTTATGAAGGCAGTAGTAGTTGGCGCTGGTGTTGTTGGCTCACTAATCGCAAGAGAACTTACGAAGTACAATATGGATGTCACTTTGATTGAAAAAGAAGAAGATGCCGGCTGGGGTGTTACAAAGGCAAATTCAGCGATAATTCATGGGGGTTATGACGACCCACCGGAAACCACAAGGGGGATGTTCGCTGCAAAGGGAAATCAGATGTACACTGAATTATCTGAAGAACTTGGATTCGAATTGAAGAGAATAGGTTCATATGTACTTGCTTTCAGTGTCGATGAGATTCCATATCTTGAAGCATTGATGGAAAAGTCCATAAGAAATGGAGTACCCGATTGCGAAATGCATGATAAAGACACAATACTCAATAAAAATCCAAATATTAATAAAAATGTAGTAGCCGGTTTTTGGTGTCCGACTGCCGGTATAACTGAGCCTTGGATGGTTGCCATATCCGCTGTCGAAAACGCTGTACTGAATGGAATGGACTTCAGAGCAGGGGAGAAGGTCTGCGATATCATAACGGAAGAAATAAATGGCAGGACTAAAGTTAAAGGTGTAAAGACCGATAAAAACAGTTATGAGTGCGACGTATTGGTTAACGCTGCAGGACTATATGCCGATGATATTGCTGAAATGGCAGGCGCTCAGTGTCCAAAACTCCACCCGAGAAAAGGTGAATATATACTCCTTGATAAAAAACTGGGAAAAGTCGTGACGAATGTTCTGTTTCCCGTTCCCACAAAAGTTTCAAAAGGCGTCCTTGTATTACCCACAGTGGATGGTGGTATATTGCTTGGACCAACAGCTCTTGATATGGATAGGGAAAAGAAGGAAGATACAACGACTACAGCTGATGGACTTACAGAAGTAAGAATAAAAACAAATCATATGGTTGATAATCTTGATTTTTCAGCTACCGTAAAGATTTTTGCCGGATTAAGGCCGGAAAGTCCACAAAAAGACTTCACAGTTGGTTCAACAAATGTGTTTGGTTTTATCAATGCAGCTGCGATGAGATCTCCCGGATTAACTGCAGCTCCTGCAATAGCAAAATATATTGCTGAAGAAATAGTGAAGAAGGAATTAGCTTTTGATGTTACAAAAAGAGAAGAATTTGACCCGATTTTACCACCCTATCCAGCTCTTCCGGAAGAGGATCCTGAAATCTGGGAAGAGAAAGTAAAACAAAACAGTAATTTCGGAAAAGTTGTATGTGTGTGCAACAAGATCACTGAAGCTCAGATTATCGAGGCTATTAAAAGAGGTGCAAGAACAGTTGATGGCGTTAAATTCAGGACAAGAGCAAGCTTCGGACGATGTCAAGGTGGATTTTGCCTCCCCAGAATAACTGAACTAATATCAAGAGAGCTGAATATTCCGATGAACAGAGTTAAATTCAGAAGCGGCCATACAGAATTATTGTCCGGGAAGGTGAGAAAATGAGAGAAATTAAATTAGATGCCCTTGTGATTGGTGGTGGAGCAGCCGGTATGGCAGCTGCTGTTGAATTAACAAACAGTGGCTGTGAAACAGTTCTCATTGAAAGAGAAGGGAATACCGGTGGTGTTTTAAATCAGTGTATCCATAATGGATTCGGCTTGCATGTATTCAAGGAAGAACTCACAGGACCCGAATATGCAGACAGATATAGAAGAAAAATAAGAAATCAGGAAATTGATGTTCATTCGGAAAAATTTGTCTTAAAAGTAGATCATGAAAAGAGAGAGGTCATTACAGTTGGTACCGAAGGACTGACGTGTTATAAGCCGAAAGCCCTTATCATGACAACAGGGGCACGAGAAAGGCCATTTAGTAATTTAAGAATTCCCGGAGCGAGACCTGCAGGGATATACACTGCTGGAGTAGCGCAGAAATTTGTTAATCTCCAGAATTATCTTCCCGGAAAAAAAGCCTTTGTACTTGGCAGTGGAGATATTGGACTCATCATGGCAAGAAGACTTACTCTGGAGGGCATGGAAGTTCTCGGTGTAGCTGAATTAATGCCTTTCTCTGGTGGGCTGGCAAGAAACATCTCGCAATGTCTTGATGATTATGATATCCCCCTTCACCTCTCAACAAGTGTTGTTGATGTTAAGGGAAAAGAAAGATTGGAATCAATTACACTGATGAATTTTACTCCAGACACACTAAAGGCTATTCCGGGAACAGAGCGTGAAGTTGAATGTGATACGCTCATTTTATCTGTCGGCTTATTACCTCAAAACGAACTGATCGAATCGTTTGTAGAGATTGATTCAATCAATAGAGGTGTCGTAGTAGATTCTCATCAACAGACTTCGCATCCATGGGTATTTGCGGCCGGGAATAATGTAGCTGTATATGATCTGGTTGATTTTGTTACCCTTGAAGGAATTCAGGCCGGAAAAGCAGCTTCTGAAATGATAAAGCATGGATTCAAAGATTCTAAAAAGATACCTGTTGTCAGAGGAGAGAATGTTGGATCCATGACACCGTTAAAATGCTGCCTTGATGAAAAAGAATTCAAATTCTATATAAGACCGAGAAAAAACATGAAAAAAGGTCACGTTATCATCGGTGATGGTATTGTAAAAAAACTGGAAATGGGTCTGAAACCAAGCGAAATGGTCGATATCGTGTTGACTGAAAAACATAAAGTACAGATAAAGGAACTCGGATTGGAAAGTCTGAAAGTAGAAATTCAGGAGGTAGAATGATGGAAACCAGAGAAATTACATGTATTTCATGTCCTCTTGGATGTGAATTATCGGTAGAAATAAAAGGGGACGCAATTAACGTTTCTGGAAATCGCTGTCCGAGAGGACTTGAGTATGCAATTAATGAAATCAAAGATCCAAGAAGAGTCGTTACATCCAATGTCAGAGTTACGGGTGGGAAATATCCATTGGCAAGTGTAAAGACGACCGGGGCTATTCCAAAGGATAAAATATTTGATCTAATCGAAAAGTTAAAGGGGATTACACTTACGGCACCTGTAAATATTGGACAAATTATTTTTTCAAATCTCTTTGATACGGGTATTGATGTTGTTATAACAAGACCCATTGAAAAAGAATAATATGAGAGGGGAGGTTCTCCTCTCTTTTTTATGGAGGTTACAATATTATACTCTCTAAGATAGTTATAAAAATACGAATCAATGAAATATTTTCTCTTAAGGAAAAAAGAGCTGTGGTCAGAAACATAAGAAACTATATCAATAAAAATTTTAATGCTTGCATATCCGAAAGCCATGAAAATGATTCCTTAAGGTACATTGGATTCACAATCGGCCTGTTACTCAATCATCAAGATGAATTAAGTTCAATTCTGGGAACCATTATATTCCATTTGGAAGAATTGAGTGAGGGTTTCGTCGAAGAACAGTTTTATGATTTCATTTGAAAAATAGTTTAGTATTTAGATAGATCAGATAGGAGAGTTCCGAAAGCATTATTGATAATCCGAGAACGTCCCCGGTTATTCCTTCGATTTTGGCATTAGAAATTTTAATAATGATAAACGAAACGATTATAACGCCCAGCAACCAGAAATAGACTAACGGAGAATGAAAAAAAATCGGGATAGTTAAGATAATTGAAGAAACTGAATAATACTTCGGGTATGGGAAATAAAGCATTCCGAGTCCGTTATTTGCTGCCGGTTTTGAAAAGGACAAAAGGAAAAGAGGCGAAATTCTCCCAAATACAGGAAAGAAATACCAGTACTCAGTAGAATTCACTACACAATATATTTCAACGATAAGAAAAAGCACACCAAATAAAAGGGCAAATGCTCCTGTATTTGAATCTTTCATAATTCTTAAGCGATCAGCCTTGGACTTATGTGATGGAAAGAAGCCATCAATGCAGTCGAGCAATCCATCAAAATGAAAAAAGCCAAATAACATATAATAAATTAATAATGCAATTAATTTTGAAATGGTTTCAGAAAAAACCAAAATCAACAGCTGATCACTGAAAAACAATATTATTCCAGCCAAATATCCTACAACCGGGAAATAAAGGGTTGACTTTTGATAGTTAATCCGGTTTATCCGAGGGACTTTTATCCTTGATAAGGTTCCAAGGGCAAGTAAAAAATCATCTATCACTTTTTTAAGTCCCTTGCCAGCCTACTGGTTTCTTCCCATTTAAATAATTCAATACATACGGGTATTTTTTTTAATTTATCATGCTCTGAAATAAATATTTTGAATTCTTTTATCACTTCATTTATCGGATATATATGTGCCTTTTTTTCGTCAGCTCCGTGAAAATGAATCTCTTTTATTTGCTTACAATATCTGTTATAAAATTCTGATATTGACCTTTTTTCATATAGCAGGTGACCATAATCCATGGTCACATAGATATTATCTGCTTCATCCTTTAAATATTCAACAAAATCAAAAAAAAGATCATTTTCAAGATTCTCTAAAGTCATAGATATTCCAGGGTTGTCTGCCAATGTTGTGAAATAGAAATCAGCAAGCTTTTTAAAATTCACAAATGGATGCAAAGTCATGTTAATACATTTGAATTCTTTAAAGAATTCAAATGCCTTTCTGGCGTTCTCCAAAGTATCGGTTGGAAGATGTACTGAGATATCTATCAGCTTAAGTATTTTCTTTATCTCCTTTTCAAGTAAGTCAGATGTATTTTTATTCCATGTATAAACCAGTAATTCACAAAATTCAAGTTCATCTTTAATATGTTCAACATTTTCAAGGTATGTTCCTCTTATCTGCCATGAAGTTGCACCAATTATCATTTTAACCTCATCTCCAATCCGCAACAAGTTAAAAACACTTCATCATAAACTGCTGCTAATTTTTTATTTGCTCTTCCCAAATATTTAACGTATTTTCTTGATAATTCATTTGCAGGAATTACACCGGATCCACATTCATTTGTAACGGTTATAAGTGTTGTATGAGTGTTTTCATATGCATTTATCGTTGCTATGAACTTATCAACAGACTTCAATATTTCAGTTTCCTCTTTTTCAATCAACAGATTTGATATCCACATTGTAATACAGTCGATTACAATGATATCGCTCTTCATCTCTATGGCCTGTAGAAAGGCTTTGGACAAATCTAAGGGTTCTTCAAGAGTCGTATATCTGTTACCGCGTTCTTTTATATGATTCTGAATCTTTTCCTTTAATTCGCCGTCTATGTATCTTGCCGTCGCAATAAAAACTCTATTGCCGTTTATTTCGTCAGCCAGTTTGACAGCCAGACTGGATTTCCCTGAAGCCTGACCACCTGTTATCAATATTTTTCTCATACCCTCTCCTGCGACATTCTGCCGATTAATTGTATATTATTCCAAAGTAGATCATCAGATGGATGCGAAAATATACCACAAGTTGCCGGTCCGGCAGATTTTGAAATGACTGTTTCATCGATTTTATCAAAATCAATGTATCTGCATCCGGATATTGCTTCCAATATCTTTATCTCCTTTTTAATGCCATTGGACCCGCATGGAATAAAATCATGAATATCCAGTCTTGCAAGCAATCTTTCAATCTCAGTGGGGTTCAAAAGTCTGTCTTCATTTTCCAAGACCTCTTTTCCGACATACGGCAAACCGAAAAGATAGATATAATCATCCGATTCAGTCATGTTCCATTTCAGACATTCGCTCTTGGCAATAACCGTTATACTGAATGCTGTCATCTGTGTCTTAAAATTTTCTTCCGTACTGCCATTGATTTGAATATCATTCATTGAATATTTTTCACATTCCGCTTTTATTGCTTTATAGATATTTTTCCCGGTGGGATCCCATTCGTTACTTACATTTGAGATTATGAGACATGGTTTTGCACCTACCGAATAGATTTCGTTTAAACAAACGCGAAGACAGTACTTAGCAGAAATTTCCGGTTCGACTTTTAAGACATCAGATGGTTTATTTCCAATTGAACCGATTGAATCACAAGCAATAATCATAAAATTATCTTTGTAATCTGACGAAGTCGTTAATACTGTAATATCTCTTGAATTTTCAACAATCTGCATTAAAACCTCCTTAATTTCAAGAATTTTTAATGACTTCCCCATTATAACAGATATTAAAAATAATCGTGCTATAATATAATAAGTTGTGTAAATATAATTGAAGTGAATATAAAACGTTCTTGGTCTTTATGAAAGGGGGATATAGATGAAAAAGATTAAAAATTCCGATTATGAAAAAGAACTCCTGAAATTACAGATAAAGTTAGTTAAGCTGCAGAGATGGGTAAAAGAAGAAGGGAAGAAGGTAGTAGTGATATTTGAAGGAAGAGATGCCGCAGGAAAAGGGGGTGTAATAAAAAGGATAATGGAAAAGCTGAATCCAAGATTCAGTCGTGTTGTTGCACTTGGAATACCATCTGATAGAGAAAAGACTCAATGGTATTTTCAACGATATGTCAACCATCTTCCGGCAGCCGGGGAAATCGTTCTTTTTGACAGAAGTTGGTATAACCGAGCCGGTGTTGAACGTGTGATGGGATTTTGTACTGATTATCAATACCATGAATTTCTGAGAAGCTGTCCTGAATTTGAAAGAATGCTGATCAGATCAAAGATAAAATTGATAAAATATTGGTTCTCAGTCAGTGACGAAGTTCAGGAAAAACGCTTTCAAGACAGGATCAACGATCCGACAAAAAGATGGAAAATCAGTCCTATGGATCTTGAAGCAAGAAGTAAATGGGTCGAATATTCTAAGGCAAAAGATGAGATGTTTAAATATACGGATACAAAACAATCACCATGGTTTGTCGTCAACGCCGATGTAAAAAAACACGCAAGATTGAATTGTATCCACCATTTATTAAGTCAATTTAATTACAAAGATATTCCAACAAAAAAGATAATACTTCCACCAAGACAGACCGATGAGAATTATATCAGGCCACCCCTTTCAGATCAAACTTTTGTTCCCGAGATTTATCCAAAGAAAAAAGATAAATAAAAACATTGCCTTTATGATCTGTCGCTAAAAAAGTTAAATAGGGAAAATTACGAAACAGTATGGGACTATTCTCGAAACTGAATCTGGAATCCCCTTCTTTGTTTTGGCTTAATGTTCGCTTAAAATGATAAATTTCTTCAAGCGTCTGTAAATACAGTAATAAGGTTTTTACACCAAATACTTGCACTAACTTGAATCCCCGCTTGGACGAGTATTGGAGTTTCGAATAAACTCATTGATTAAACCTTAAAGAAAATCTAAAATTGCACGATGTCTGTTTTCTGATATTGTACTGTTTTGTTTTTCATTCTCTCAATAAATACTTTTTCTCTCTCTTTCCATATTTTGACATAGAAAATGCACCTCCTACAATTGTCCTTTTTCTGTCCAATGTTCGGGGTGCACTCCACTTTATGAGCGGTTTTGTAGTTTATAAAAAAATTTAAAATGGGATAATTGTTTTCCCAGTATTTAATGCGTAAAGTGTGTCTTTAACAATAAGCTTTGAATACTTTTCATTTCTCTTTTCAAATTGAATTTTCATTTCTTTTCTATCAATAATAATCTGATAAGTATTCCCATCAAGAAAAAGATTGAATGAAATGGATTTCCATTCTTCCGGAAGAACAGGGTCAAGATATATCTGTTCATTTTGTATTTTAAACCCGGCAAACCCCTTGACTATCATCTGCCATGCAGCTCCGGATGCCGCTGTGTGAATACCGCCAATAAAGGTTCCACCACTGATGGCTTCATTAGTATTTTTCAAATCAATATAAACTGATTTCACAAAATTTTTATAAGCTTCATCAATATGTCCTGTTCTTGAAGCAATGATAGAGTAAACAGACGGACTCAATGACGAAAAATGAAGTGTTCTCGATTCATAATACTCATAATTGGCTTTTATAATATCTATCTCAAATAGTTCGGGATGTACGAAAAAAAGTTGAATGATATCAGCTTGCTTTATTGATTGAGTAAAAAGTGCTACACCATTTGGCCATCCATAATACTCATCGTCCCTTATCAGTCTTTCTTTTATCTTTGATGCAGGAACTACATCTTCAAGCATAAAATAATGGTCAAATTGTTCAATAACACCTTCTTCGTTTGGTTGTGGAAGATATAGTTTCCTGTAGATTTCTTTAAAGAGTTTAATTTCCCATTCTAATAGGTTTATTTTTTTCGAAATCTTGTCTAAATCATTATCCGAAAGAATCTCAATCGTTCTTAAAGCCTTTTCAAAATTAAAGTAAGCCTGATAATTTGTAAAGGCATTGTTTTCTACATTTTCATGGTATTCATCCGGCCCCTGTATTTTCACGAATTCATATCTGTCTTTTCGAGGCTTGTATACAACGTGTGATGAGAGAAAACGGGCACATTCAAAAATGATTTCTGCTCCGTAATCCCTAAGAAATTCATAGTCATCTGTCAATTCATAATATTGCCAGATGGAATAGGCGATATCCGGTGTAATGTGTATTTGCCAATCGTTGAAATGGTTTCTTATAGGTCTTCCAGTGATAACATCCTTGAAAAAGAAGTCTGGACAGAGCTCATCACCTGTTTTCCCGCTGATCCAAGCATAATAAGCCCCTTCATATCCCAACCGTTTTGCTTTTCTTCTTGCACCATCCAGAGTGTTATATCTGTAAATCAACATCTTTTTAGCCACTTCCGGATTGGTAAAAAGATACATTGGAAGGTTGAAGATTTCCTGATCCCAGAATGCAGCTCCCTGATAAGCCTGGCAGGACAATCCTCTGGCTCCTACAGGAAGGCTATCATGTATTGGAGTTGCGATAATACTCTGGTAGGTATTGTATCTGACGGCAAGTTCATCCTGTATATTTCCGTTAATTTCGATATCGTATCTTCTCCAATTTTCTTCCCAAATTTTATCATTTAATTTTCTTAAATCATTATAATTCAGATTTTTTGAATCAGCTAGACAATGTTCGAGTGGATTTTTAACGTTATTAGAATGATAACAAATCATATATTTGATGATTGTAATTTCTTGATTCGCGTCAGTTTCAAATTCAACCGTTCTGGTGTATTTATAAGCTTTTTCTTCGATCGGAGAATTAGAAAGATCAATATTTGATATCACGGTCTTTGAAAGAACGGCTATCGTTTGTGCCTTTTCACAGGTGATGGATTCTGCATATAACATATCATCAATATTGCCGAACTTGATTTCCTTCAGATGATTTCCATTTAGATTCCAAACATCTGCATCTATGCCTTCGACTACTTTGAGTTTCGTTTTTCGATCAGTCTTAATGGTTATCTTTTGCGGAATAATATGAATATTGAAGAGACTTGCAAATTTTTCTTCCGAAAATTGAACCGGTTCCATTATAAAGCTGATAGATGTGACACCATTTTTTAAATTCAGTTTCCTCTGATATTCATTAACAGTAGCTTTTTTAGGAGAAAGCTTGATATCATCACAATAAATTTCAGTAAAAAGAGCGTTTGGAACATTACACAACTCTTCCCATTTTCCATCAGCTTTATCCCATGTATCCGTTACAAAGCAACCTGCATAATCTTCTTTCCCTTCTTCAGCAGCCGTTCCCCTATATCCCAGATAACCATTTCCAGTCATGAAATTACTGCCTGAAATTATTACTCCCGATTTATCATAACCCTTCTCTATGATTTCCCAGCCACTGAGAGTTATTAGATTGTCGAGTATTTTTTTCATGAAACCACCTGATTTACAAAGATAATACTTGATCAATACTTATTTCAACCGTACTGTCGTATCTTAGAGTTGCCTGTCCAACCCTCTCTTCCGGTCCTATTCCAACAGATTTAAACCCACCTGCGTTAGCTGCTTCAATTCCCGCTTCAGCATCTTCAAACACTATACACTCTATGGGATCGCAATCAATTTTTCCGGCCGCAAAGAGAAAAAGGTCCGGCGCTGGTTTTGTGTTTTCAACACTATATCCATCGGCAATGTAATCGAATAAAGAAATCGCATTCAGACTTTTAATAACCGGAGCAGCATTTTTACTGGCTGAAGCTATAGCTGTTTTTATGCCTTTATCCCTTAAGGCTTCAACAAACTCCCTAATACCTGGAAGAAAATCCTTTTCCGTAATTTGTGTCAATAATTCTTTGTAATAATCGTTCTTTCTTGTACACAGCTCCGACTTTTTTTCTTCTGATAAATCTTTATCATTATGTTCAAGTATAATCTCAAGAGATCTGACACGTGAAACACCTCTCAGATTTTCATTTATCTCTCTGCTGAATTTCAAATCCTCTTCATCAGCCATTCTTTTCCATCCCTGATAATGATATTCAGCTGTATCTGTAATAACACCATCAAGATCAAATATGACACCTTTTATCATTTCATCACCTCGTTATGAAAACAAAAGAGGCAGATTTCCAACCTGCCTTTTCCCTATTTTTTTAAGATCAATACTTCGTTTGAAGCAATACAACCTTCAAATTTCTCACGCTTGTAATTTGAAAGCACGACGTCTTTGTAATCAAGGATTCCAAGGTCATCAGTTGTAAACTGTTCTTCTGAAAAATTTAAAATGATTAAGATTTCTTCATTCTCATATTTTCTTCGATATGACAGTATATTTTCATGAATATCAATCAGTTCGAGTGCCCCGAATTTTATTGCATTTGAATTCTTTCTTAACTGAATGACCTGTTTATAATAATTAAGCATGGAATCAGGATTGTTCTGCTGATTCTTTACATTATTTTCCTTGTACTTTTCCGAAAGAGGAAGCCACGGTTCTGACTCACTGAAAGAAGCGTTATATCCATCATCCCATTGCATCGGTGTTCTTTCAGGATCTCTTCCCTTTGCCTTTGGCCAGAAATTAATACCTTCCGGATCAACCATCTTTTCAAATGGTACTTCTACATCTTCCATACCAAGTTCTTCACCATAATAAACAAAAGGTGTTCCTCTAAGGGTTAATAACATAGTTGCCAACACTTGAACCATTTTATCTTTATTTTTTTTGTTTTTAAATTTTGTGGGAAATCTTGAGGAATCATGATTTCCAAGAACATAGCTTGGCCATGCTACTGACTGGAATAATTTTTCGGTTTCCATGATCTTATCTCTGTAAGGTTTAGCAGAATAATCAGTTATTTCCTTAAATTCAAAATTGAATGCCATATTCAATCTTCCGGGCATGGAATATTGAAAATAAGCCGGAGTTCCCATTGGTGAACCAACTTCTCCGATAGTTACCCGGTCATTATATTGACTGACCAAATCGTTTATCTTTTCAACTGCAAGTAATGTTTCAGGTCTGTCATTATCAAATACCCTGTAATAATTATGGTAGTCGATAGGTGAATTTCTCCCCTCTACCTTCGGATCATCTCTCAATCTTTCATCTTTGTAATACATATTAACAACATCAAATCTGAAACCGTCTACACCCATATCGAGCCAAAATTTGATTGAATCCATTACGGCTTTTACAACTTCTGGATTTCGCCAGTTAAGATCCGGTTGTTCTTTGACAAAGAGATGTAGATAATACTGTTGTCTCGTTTCATTCCACTCCCATGCCGGACCACCGAAATAAGCATACCAGTTGTTGGGTAACTTGTCTTTTTCACCATCTACCCAGATATACCAATCAGATTTGGGATTGTCTCGTGATTTTTCAGATTCCAAGAACCACTCATGTTTGTCTGATGTATGATTGTAAACCTGGTCTACTATAACTTTCATTCCTCTTTCATGTGATTTTTGAAGTAATTCTTTAAAATCATCGAGAGTACCAAACATAGGATCAATGTCCAGATAATCACTGATATCATAACCAAAGTCCTTCATTGGTGATTTGAAGATTGGAGAAAGCCACAGGGCGTCAACCCCAAGCCATTCAAGATAATCAAGTCTGTTGATAATCCCTCTCAAGTCTCCTATGCCATCACCATTTGAATCCTGAAAACTTCTGGGATAAATCTGATAAATAACAGCACCTTTCCACCATTCTCTACTCATTTTATACCTCCATAAAAAAAATCCCCCTGTATTATACAGGGGGATTGTTAAAACAATATTATTCAAAAACTGCTGTGTACCCTGTTACTTCTTCAATATCAAGTGCAAGTTCCTCAAGCGTTCCCATTGTATCATCTGAGTCTCCGCTGATAATATTGTGAACTGCTTTGAAGAATAATGTTGATACTTCGTTGTATTTTGGTGCTGATGCTGTTGAAGGTCTAGCTACAGCATTTGTAAATACATCATAAAGTGATCCAAAGAAAGGTACGGCTTCAAGAACTTCAGGATCCTGATAAAGTGTTTTGATAGTAGGGTTATATGAACCTACGATAGCTCTTTCTTTCTGATTTGCATAGTTTGCAAGGAAGAAAGCAACCTGGGCTGCAAGAGCAGGATCTTTACTGTATTTACTTACAGCAAGCTGCCATCCACCAAGTGTAGCTGCACTTGAGCCCTTTCCATGTGGAAGAACACAAACATCAAATTTGTCTTTAACGGCACTGTCATCTCCCTGACCAAGCATGTATGCATAAGGCCAGTTTCTCATGAACATTGCATTTCCACCCTGGAAAACTTTTCTTGCATCTTCTTCAGCAAATGAAAGAACACCTTCTGGAGCGATTGTTCCAACCCATCCTGCAACCTGGTCAAGTATTTCGGCTGCATTTGAGTTAGCAATTGTAATTTCCTTATCTCTGTTGATAATTGTTCCACCGTTGTTTGATGAAACCCATTCAAGGGCGTCACATGTAAGTCCTTCATATGCATTTCCCTGGAATACAAATCCCCAGAAATCAGGATTATTTTTCTTTTCGCCTTCCTGTACAACTTTAGCGATTTCCTCGAGTTCATCCCATGTTGTCGGTGGGTTTTCAAAACCGTATTTCTTAAGAAGATCTTCTCTGTAATAAAGAAGTCCTGCATCTGTAAACCAAGGGATAGCAACAAGTCTTCCGTCAACAGTATTGTTGTCTACTATCGCCTTAAAATGATTTGGAGCATAATCATATGCACCATACTGGTAAAGGTCTACAAAATGCTGTGCAAGGTCACCAGGCCAGATAACGTCAACCTGATAAACATCAACTTCATCACTCTGTGCTTCAAAGAACTGAAGATAGAGTCCAAGTCTGTCCTGAACCATGTCAGGTGTATCGAGAACATTAACTTCAACTCCCGGATAAAGCGCTTCAAATTCTGCAGCTGCCTGTCTTGCCAATTCAAGTTCAATTCCTACTGCTCCTGCTGCAATTGTAATAGTTTTTGCAGCAAAAACACCCACGGATAACAACGCAACCAATAAAACTGCTAAAAATAACTTTTTCATGTGTTAACCTCCTTAAAATTTCGGGTTCTCCCCGGATTATCCTTTAACTGCACCAGCAGTTAATCCTGCGATGATTTTTCTTTGGAAAATCAGTACAAGTACTACAATTGGTATCGTCACGATTACTGCACCCGCCATTATTTCACCAAAAGGTTCCTGTCTTGCGATTTCACCTGTGAATAGAGATATTGCAACCGGAACGGTTCTTGCTTTAGGCGCAATCGTTGTAAAAGTTAAAGCAAAAAGATATTCGTTCCATGCAGCTATAAACGCAAGTAAGCCTGTTGTTACAAGAGCCGGTGCCGTAAGCGGCAACAAAATATGATAAAAAGTTTGAAAAGGTGTTGCGCCATCAACCTGTGCCGATTGCATCAATTCAACCGGTAATTCCTTAAAGAAGGACGTCAATACCCAAACGGTAAACGGTAAAGTAAAGATCATATATGATAAGATCATACTCAACGTTGGAGGCAAATTTAAAGCATTTATCACAGCATATAATCCTGCGAGAACAGTTACCTGCGGAAACATCGTCATAGATAAAACCAGGTACAGTACCGGTTTCTTACCCTTGAATCGCAGCTTACCGAGTGAAAATGCTGCAAATGACCCTATAACAAGACACACGAGAGTTGTAACACCGGCAACAATCGTACTATTCAGAAGACTCCTGACAAAGGTACTGTTTGTAAATACCGCCCTGTAATTATCCCATGTTATAGCCAGATTGCCGTCACCATCCCTGGGCAACCAGGTAGCCGGTGTCATCATCAACTGATTTTCATTCTTCAGGGAAGAATTGACAGCCCAGTAGAAAGGGAACACCAGATAGATAAATACTACAATAACCACTATCCAGAATAGAATTCTGTTAATGCGTTTTTTAGTTGTTTTCGTCATGATTGATCAACTCCCAGTCCGCGTATATAAAGAACAGAGAATAGTCCTATAATGATGAAAATGATGACGCCAACTGCCGATGAAACTCCCATTTCTCTATTCTGAATAAGCTGGAAATAATTATACGAAGCCATTGAATACATCTTGCTTTCCATCAATACCTGGAAAACATCAAAAACTCTGAGAGCATCCAATGTTCTGAATATCAATGCGACGGCAAGTGATGGTTTCAAAAGCGGTAAGGTAATCTGAAAAAATTGCCTGATCTTGCCCGCTCCATCAACTTCCGAAGCCTCATATAATTCTTTTGGTATCATTTGAAGTCCTGCAAGAATCAGCAATGCCATATAAGGAGATGTTTTCCAGACATCAACAGCGATCATCGTTGGCATCTGCAAAGCACTGTTGGTAAGGAATGATGCCTGGCCATCCGAAAAACCTAACCTGTACATTATCATGTTGAAGAAACCAGCAGTCCCCGGTTGAAGCATCCACTCCCAAATTCTAGCAGAAACAACCGTTATAACCGCCCAAGGAATCAACATTGTCGTTCTCATCAACCCTTTTGCTTTAAAATTACTGTTTACAACTAAAGCTAAAAAGAATCCAATGATAGTCTCTAAAAGCACCGAAAAAATTGTAAACACCAATGTATTACCTATTGCAGTTAGAAATTCCTTATCTCGCGCCCCGACAACATACCTTTTACCAAACCAGTTAAATTGAAAAAGCTCCTTATATCTGTTCGGTTTTCTTGGTAAAACAGAAATAGATCTCGTATACTCCACCTCACCAGTTTCTTCATCTTTTACAATTGCTCCGGTATCATCATCAACTTTTGGGGGTAACTCTTTGATAGTCATTCCAAGTAATCTTCCGTAATTATCAAAACCTACAAATTTGGTCTCTTCATTACTTGCGAATACTCTGTCGGTAAAGCTGGTAACTACTACCTGACCAAGAGGGTAAATTGCAACCAATGCAAGCACTACAAGCGTCGGAATCAACAATTTGTACGCTAACGATTGCTCTTTCTTCAGGATATTACCCATTGGTGATTTTGCCATAGATTAGCCTCCTTCTTTCATTTATGTCGTATTTCTTTTAATCAGTAATGGTGGAAATTCTATCTGTCTGATAGGAAGGGCTGGATTTTTAATCCTTTCTATCAGTAATTTAGCTCCTGTTTTTCCAAATTCTTCTATTGGCTGTTCTATAGTTGTTAATCCTGCTTTTTCAGTCCAACTTTGATTATCATACCCAACAAGAAAAAAATCTTTACCCGGTGAAAGACCAATGGTTGAGGCAACCTGCAATACAAGTAATGCAAAATTATCGGTCATGGCAAATATCCCCGGGCGATTCGTTTCTGTCAACATTTTTTTTATCTGCTCATTGGAAGGGCCAAGACTGTAATCTGCATAAATAATCTGTTCATCTTCAAATAGCTTCCCAGCGTCAATCAAAGTATCCCGATATCCAATAATTCTATCCTTCATATGCTCATTCTTTATAAATGGATTTGCCGCAGATGAATAAATCGCATAATATTTAGTGATATTTCGTTCAAGAAGATGGTTTGCTACAATACGCCCACCCTTTCTATTGTTTAAATAAACGCAAGAACATTTATTACTCTTTTCCTCTATCAGTACAACAGGTGCATTTACTTCAAATCTGTCGTCAAGAATATCAGGTGTAATGGTCATGATGATTACGCCTTCAACCTCCTGAATAAAAGATGGATTGCTTATCAAAGCATCATAGCGTTTACGAGAAATGAGCGGATATATGATACTTTGAAAATTCTCTTTGTCAATCTCATGATCAAAACTTTCCAGTATGCGCCAATGAAATTCCGATTTGACTTCAGGCATGATTGTCAATATCCTGTCGGTTTTACCTCCAGCTAATGTTCTGGCAAAAAAATTCGGCTTATAACCAAGTCTTTTAATTGTTTCAAGAACTTTTTGACGCGTATCCTGTTTGACTGATCCTGAATTCAGAACTCTGGAAACCGTTCCAACTCCAACACCAGCTTCTCTCGCTACATCGCGTATAGTAATGTTTTTAGATTTCATTTATGCACCACTCTTTTATTATGTCGTGGAAACGCTTCCATTATAACAGATTTGTTTTTTTTATAGAAATTTGTTTAGAAACGATTATAGCGATTTATAGCTACTGAAGTTCAATTAAATGGATATTTTTATCACTTCCTCTTTTTTTTAAGAAATTTCATTTATTTTCACATAACTAAAAAAAAAGAAGAGGAGAAGTTCTACTTTAAAGTAATTCATTATTTGATTCAAACGAAAATAAAATATGCTATAATTTATCAGGGTTTCCTTTTTAAATGAAGTGCAAATATATCCGGGAGGAAAAATGGATTATGACACAATAACTAGAAAATCCAGTAGGAAACGCTTTTTTCAGATAATCGAAGTGTTTTCAAAATATGGATTAGGTTATATCTTTAAAAAATTCAATTTAAAAAAACATCCATCCGATAGAGGTGAGAGAGTCAGACTAGCCTTGGAAGAGCTGGGGACTACTTTCATAAAATTGGGCCAGATGCTTTCAACAAGATACGATCTACTTCCTTCCGATATTATTCATGAATTGAGAAAACTTCAGGATGATGTTCCCCCGATACCTTTCAGTACTTTTATTGCAGAATTGGAAAAACATCTTCCTGAATGGAACGATAAAATACTCTATATTCAGGAAAAACCTCTTGCAGCTGCATCAATCGCTCAAGTCCATAGAGCTTTGTTAAATGACGGAAGTGAAATCGTTGTTAAAGTGAGACGACCCGGGATTATTAAAACAGTGGAAGAGGATATTGATGTTTTAGTACATTTGGCACAGTTCGCTCAGAAACTTTCACTTTTTAAAGATTTTGACCTCATTCAGATTGTCAAAGAATTTGGATTAGCAATTAACAGAGAAATGGATTTTCTATCAGAAATGGACGCTTTGAATAAGTTTAACAACTCGTTCAGAATGAACGATGTTATTTACGCTCCAAAATCCATTGAGGCACTTTGCAGAAAAAATGTACTTGTCATGGAATATATACCCGGTATAAGATTCTCTGAATTACTTGAATTGGAAGATGAGGATATCCCATTCAAAATTGATAGAAGGAGGTTAGTTGAAGCAGGTGCTGACAGCATGTTCCAGCAAGTTTTCACGATTGGTTTTCTTCATAACGATCCGCATCCCGGAAATTTAATCGCCACCAAAAATAACAGATTATATTTCATTGATTTTGGTCAGGTCAGTACAATTGATAAGTACACAAGGCGCTTTTTACTTGAAATGGTTCTGGCATTAACAAGAAGAGATTCTGACTTGTTAACAGCAATAATTGTTGACCATTTTCCAATGAAATTGAGTGCTCAATTTTCAATTGAAGTCAAAAAAATGTTTGCAAAATACTACGGAAAACCTCTTACAGAATTCAGTATGTCTGAAATGATAACCGAGACTTTTAAATTGATCAGATCACATAAAGTACAGGTTCCCGGTCAGCTGCTTTTGATGGGCAAAGTTATTTTAATGATCGAAGGAATTGCACGAAAACTTGATCCCTCCTTTAATGCAATCACTTTTTTAGATGATTATCTTAGACAAAGATGGTTAAGTCTATATGCTGATCGTATGGATGCACTTGAAGAAGAGGGCCTTTGGAGCTTTTTGATGTCACCGCGAAATCTTAAAAGTATACAGAATATCTACAATTCCGGAAGAATAAAACTTGATTTGGAATCTGGTAAAATAGAACGACTTCTTCATGGTTTGAAGAATGGGTTAAACAGTTTGGCGATCTCAATTATTATCGCTGCTTTACTTATCAGTATAAACAATTTTGAAAATCAGATATTCGCATATGCAGCTGTTTTTATTCTGGGTCTTCTGGTTATATATGAATTTATGACAGAAGATAGGAGGAAATGATCTTGAATTTCTTTGATGATACTTTCCTGATTGGGATTGGTTATCTTTCTGAAATGAAAAATAAGCTTGAAGATTTGATTAATAAGGGTAAAATAACTCAGGAAGAAACTCAATTGATGTTCGACAAATTGGACAGCAACCAGAAATTACACGAGCATATGAATCCTTTAACGATGAGTTACGGTTTTTCTGTTTACCTCGGTAGAAGACTATTAAACTTGATTGACGAGCTTCAAAGAAAAGGAAAAATTAGCGCATTAGAAGCTAAAAAATATCATGAACAATACATCCATGATATTTCAAAAAAAAAAGAGGATAGCATCAGAATCACATTGATGAAAAAGAGTGACTTAAAAATTCTGATTCAGAAACTTGATGCTATTGAGAAATTAATCCCTCTGAATGAAAAAAAGAAAGGAGAAGATACAAAATAGTGTCTTTTAAATATGCCTGAGATAATCATGATCGTAGTAACAATATCAACAATATTTCTTATTGTTTTATTTAGTCTTTTTTTTATTAAAAACAGCAAAAAGAAGATTCAGAATTCTGAAATTGATCTGACAGATTTTGAAGACAGGGTTTTGGAACTTGTCAGTAAGTTTCAGCATATATCCGCAACACGTTTATCATCACTTGAAAATAAAATTTCTGAAATGAACAAGTTATTGAGAGAGGCTAACGAAACTTATTTTAAACTTTCATCAATGCTGTCAGATGCCACAAAAATCATGACAGAAATCGAAAAAAAGAATAACCTTAAGAATCTTAAAAATTTCCATAATATTGATCAAAAAAGCGAAAACTCTGATGGTTTTTCCGAAAAGGAAGCTGAGGAAATTAAAATTGATTATACCGAGGCCTATACACCAGAAAAATCAAAAAGAACTCCCCCATACAAAAAGAATGATGATTCTTTTTCAGGATCAGATGATAGAGAAATTCCCAAAGTAAATTTGATAAATGAAAAAAAGGAAGCTGATATTGAAATAAATAAAATCGAAAAACCTTTCGATCTTAAAACAAGTTCGCTTGAGCATAAAATCCTAAACCTATCTTCCGAAGGGTTAGATTCAGCGGCAATTGCAAAAGAACTTGAAGTTGGAAAAGGGGAAGTCGATCTCGTTCTTGGTTTATTCAAGAGAAAATTTAGTTAATGTTAAGAGGTGTTTTGTGAGAAGTATATTAAGAGAAAAATCATCAGATTTTTTTGTCATACTCCAGCATGATAAAGACGATTGGTACCAATTCTGGTGTGATTATTGCAATGAAAACAGTGAATTTATGGATGGATATGAAGAAAAGTACCGACTGAACAGTATAGAAATCAAGAAGATTCTTGAAAACTTCGGAAGGCCTTTTTTAGACAAGATCAAACAAAAGAATGAGCAAATAAAGCATTTGAAGCAGGGTGCTGCAAGAAGCTTGAATAAAAACAGCCGTGACCTTGAGCTTAAGAAAGAAGATTTTGTTATCTTTTTAATGGGAGCTCTAGGCATTGAGGATGAAACGATTATCAAAAGGGAGAATAAATACCTTATTTTAATAGATCTTGTATCACTCGGAAAAAATAATAGAATAGATGAGTTAGAAAATATAGTTTTGAATTCTGCTTATGAGATCAGAAGAAAAATAAACGAAAAAGAAAAAGACTTGGAGGAGATTTAAATGGCTGTTAAAAGAATCGGAATTATGACTAGTGGAGGAGATGCCCCCGGCATGAATGCCGCTGTACGATCGGCAACTAGATATGCTATAAAGAGTGGTATAGAAGTTTATGGGATATTTAGAGGCTACTCCGGAATTCTTGACGAGGATATCAGGAAGTTAGAATACAGAGATGTTGCCGGAATAATGGAGAAAGGTGGAACATTTCTAAGAACGGCAAGGTGCCCGGAATTTAAAGTTGCAGATGTAAGAGATGAAGCAGCTCAAATTCTTAAGAAAAATGAAATTGAGGCGCTGATTGTAATCGGTGGTGATGGAAGTTTACACGGAGCTGCATACTTAAATGATGATCATGGAATACCCACCGTTGGTATCCCCGGGAGTATAGATAATGATATTTTCGGAACGGATATGTGCATTGGTGTGGACACATGCCTCAACACAACAATGGAAGCTGTCCAGAAATTAAAGGATACAGCCAGTTCACATGAAAGAGCCTTTATTGTCGAGGTTATGGGAAGAGAAAATGGTTATATTGCTTTAATGACAGCTATCATTACAGGATCGGAAGCGGCAATAATCCCTGAGGTTCCCGTAGATTACGATGAACTTTCCAACAGACTGCTTGAAGAGAGAAAAAGAGGAAAGATCAACAGTATAATTATCGTCGCAGAAGGTGCTGCAAGCGCATATACCGTTTCCAGACACCTTGAACATAAGATAGGTTATGAAACAAGAATTACTATTCTTGGTCATGTACAACGCGGAGGAAGTCCTTCTGCTTTTGATAGAATTATGGCAACGAGAATGGGATTACATGCTGTCGAAGCAGTTCTTGACGGAGATTTTGGAAAGATGATTGCTCTTCAGGGAAATAAAATGACGAGGGTTCCATATGATGATTTTCTTGATAAGAAAAAGAAGATCAATATGGATCTTTACAAATTGTCTTACGTGCTTTCATAAAGTTGAGGTGTCCAATATGAGAAGGACAAAAATAGTCGCAACATTAGGTCCTGCTTCAAGAGAAGAAGATATGCTGAGAAATTTGATAAAAGCAGGTGTAAATGTTTTTAGGCTTAATACATCACACGAAACACCCGAAATGCATATGGAAATAGTCAAAAGGATTAAAAATATTAGAAAAGAACTTCAAATTCCACTTGCAATATTATTGGATTTAGAAGGTCCAAAGATAAGAACCGGGAAGTTTGAAGTTGATCAGGTACTTCTGGAAGAAGGTCAAAAATTTATATTGACCAGTGAAGATTTAATCGGAAATAATGAAATCTGTTCAATTAGTTACAAAGGTCTTCCTAAAGATGTTCGAAGAGGAGATCTTATTCTACTTTATGATGGTCTCATTGGTTTGAAAGTAATAGAAAGGGACGATACGAGCATTGTCACTACTGTGATGAATTCCGGTTATATTTCACATCATAAAGGCGTTAACGTTCCCGGTGTTGATATAGGGTTACCCCCTTTAACCGAAAAAGATAAAAATTATATCAAATTAGCAGTTAAAGAAGGAGTGGACTATATTGCACAATCTTTTGTCCGAAATCCAGAGGATTTGGATATTTGTCGGGATGAACAAAGAAAATATAAAGGAAGAATCCCGATCATCGCCAAAATAGAAACGAAACAGGCTATGCAGCATTTAAGAAGTATCATTTATAAAGCAGATGGTATAATGGTCGCAAGAGGAGATCTCGGTGTGGAAATCCCAACTGAAGATGTTCCTGTTGCTCAAAAACTCATTATCAAAATGACAAACGAACAAAAAAAACCTGTCATAACTGCTACACAAATGTTGGAATCAATGGTAGAAAATCCCCGTCCGACAAGAGCTGAAGCGACTGATATCGCTAATGCCATCATTGACGGAACAGATGCAGTTATGTTATCAGGTGAAACAACGATCGGAAAACATCCTGTCGAAGCTGTGCAAGTTATGGATAGGATTGCGGAGAAGACCGAGGAAGATCTGTATGATTTAATTTATAACAAAAACACTGAAGATCGTTTGAATGAGGCATTTATCAACACGGATGAAGGTGCAATTGCTAAATCCTGCAAAGAAATATGCAGATTGCTTGGGATAAACATTATCGTTACTTCTACCGTAACAGGTCATACAGCAAGGGTTGTTTCCAGTTTTAAACCTGATGCTAATCTTATTGGCGTTACACCAAGTATAGAAACTTATTATAATCTTGCCTTGGTTGGCGGCGTTATGCCGGTATTGATACCTGAAACTAAAAATACGGATGAAATGATAGAAAAAGGTGTTGAAAGACTTCTTGAATTGGAACTTGTAAAAAGAAGGGAAAAAATTTTAATTACAGCAGGGATTCCATGGGGAAAAGCAGGGACAACAAATATGATAAAAATTCATTCTTGTTAAGATGGATCATTGTAGTTGGTTTTCTGTTCATTAATTCGATTCTTTTAGCAGATAACGGGTTGTACCATGAAAAGGTACAACCTTTTATCCCTTTAATTGATGAAAAAGTGAACGCTTTAAACAATGATTTTCCAGATTTTCAATTTGAAGTAAAATTTAATGAAGAAAAGATGATACTCATCGCCAACGGGATAGAAATAACTGGCCTTTATTATACTGAGTTTGATAAAAACAAAATGGTCAGTTTGTTTATCAAAACTCGTTCAAATGCGATGATAAAACGTTCATTGTTTTCACATACCTTATATGAAGTAGAGATTGACGCTCTTTATGAATACCCTTTCCTTGATCAAACAGGACGTTTCTTTATCTATATCAGCGACAAGACATATGGAAATCGAAATCCTTTTATTCTAGATCTTCAGACGTTAAAGGAAAAAGAAATTGTTGTTCCACAATCCAGTGAATATTTTCCTGTTTTATGTAATGGATTTCTTTTCTTTTTATGTGGTAAAAGTAACTACTATTCTTTACAAAAATATTCATTTGAAGATGAAAGCATCCGGGAAATCGCCAGTGGACAGATAACATGTCTTCGTACCTACAACAACAAATTGTATTATAGCGATAATAATCATATTTTTGTCATCGATGATGACGGTACTCAAATCGAATCATATGATTTTTCTGGTTTTATTCAGTCCTTCTCAATTAAAAATCAAAATATTTTCCTTTCAATGAATAAACACACACAATTTGATCTATTTTGTTTTACTTTATCCAATGGCACTATCACTCGACTAACGAATACACCATTTAACGAAGTGGATATAAGCGATTATTATTCAGATAAGATTATTTACAGCTCCAATAAAACAGGAACGTTTAATCTTTATACATATGATTTTTCAGAACGGCAATATCAATCTCTTTTGTCGAATCCAAAGAACGACTATTTCTATCCTTTTTTTGCAGAAAAATACAAAACAATCATCGTTTCTACCTTTACAGATAATAAAGAGCCTTTTTTTAGCTTTCACCCTTTGAGTGTTACTAATTGAATACATATCATCTTTATTTAATAAATAATTATCTTGAATTTTATTTGTATTTAATGTATTATATAGTGTAAGCGGGGTGATCTTATGGACGATATTTTCAATGAAGACCAAAATAAATATTTTTTACATCCGGGATATGTTTTTGTTAGCGAGGAACCATATTATATTCATACTGTCCTCGGTTCATGTGTTTCAATCGCTGTCTGGGATAGAGAGAAAAGATTTGGCGGGATGAATCATTTTGTACTTCCCAAGGCGGAAGAAAAGCCAAACGGTCGCTACGGAAATGTTTCTATCCCCTATTTATTTCATATGTTGCAAAATCTGAAATCTGATAGAAAAAATTGGGACATTCATGTTCTTGGTGGTGCGGCTAATGTTACGATGAAATCTGCTGTTGGTTCATTGAATATTGATTATGCGATAACTTGGTTAGAGAAGAATAAATATTCAATTTCATCTCGCGACATTGGGGGAAGTTTAGGCCGAAAAGTAATATTCAATACTGAGACCGGAGAATTACTGGTCTATAAAATCAAAAAAATCAGAGAATCTGACTGGTATACACATGAATAAAAAGATTAAAGTCCTGATAATAGATGATTCAATCGTCGTAAGAAAAACTGTCTCCGAAATGATTAATAATGAGCCGGATATGGAGGTCATTGCCACCGCAAAAGATCCTTATGAAGGTCGAGATAAAATAGTATATCAAAATCCGGATGTTTTAATCCTCGACATCGAAATGCCGAAAATGGATGGGTTAACGTTTCTCGGAAAATTGATGAAATCGAAACCAATGCCAGTTATCATTTTCAGTTCACTTGCAAAAGACAGGTCTAAATATGAGTATACAGCTTATGATTTAGGCGCGGTAGGTGTCATAGAAAAACCTTTAAATAAAAATAAAGCGGAAGAAATTTATGACAGAATGTTTAATCTAATACGAACAAGCTCAAATTTAACCGCTATTCAATTAAGAAATTTGGAAAGACGAGGTCTCAAGAAAAGAAACACCGGAATATTTCATAATATTTCACTTTCTAAACCTATTATCGCAATTGGTGCTTCAACTGGTGGAACACATGCAATCAGAAAGATCATTTCAAGACTTCCAGGGAAGATGCCGCCGATCGTGATGACTCAGCATATGCCGAAGAATTTCACAACACAATTTGCCGCAAATCTGAATAATTCTTCTCAATTAACGGTTTTAGAGGCGAAAGGTGATGAACAGTTAAAAAATGGTATTGTGTATCTCGCACCGGGTGGGATGCATATGGAAATTGAAAAAAAGGGTGCTTTTTATTTCACAAAACTGGTTGACGGACCATTAATCCATCATCAGAAACCAGCTGTTGAGAAACTTTTTAATTCTGTAGCAAGTGTAGCAAAAAAAGATGCTATAGGAATTATTCTAACAGGGATGGGTGTTGATGGTGCAGCGGGATTATTAAATATGAAAAAAAGTGGTGCTTTTACAATCGCTCAAGATGAAAAGAGTTGTGTTGTTTTTGGGATGCCTAAAGAAGCTATAAAAATTAATGCAGCGAAAAAGATTCTTGATATAAATGAAATACCTGATTTTCTTATAAACTACCTGGAGGAGATTCATGAATAAAAAACATGTGTTTACACCTGTCGTTTATGAACAATTCAGTCATTATCTAGGTTCAAAGTTGGGTATGGAATGTAAATTAAGTAAAAAAGGCATGTTGGAATCAAAATTGGATAATTTTATGAGAATACATAATATTGAGCGTTACGAAGAACTGCTTGAGTATTTAAAGAAGAACGAAGGAACGGAAGTCTGGAATCAATTTGTTCACAGGATAACGACTCATAAAACTGATTTTTTTAGAGAGAATCAACACTTTGAATTTCTTAAGAAGAACTTTGAAACGATTCTGTCAAAGAACAAAAGAATTCGTCTTAACAGGGAAGTGAGAATATGGAGTGCCGGCTGTTCAACCGGCGAAGAACCGTACACAATGGCGATGTTTTTTCTTGAAAATTTTCCTGAAATATACCCAAAAATCCTTGCAACCGATATCAGTACAGAGAGTTTAAAAACAGCACTTAAAGGGTTTTATCCTTTTTCGATAAAGAATGAAATGCAACCATATTTCATAACGAAATACTTTGAAAGAACACAAAAAGGCTTCCAAATAAATCCAACGATAAAAAATTATATATCCTTCAGAAGCTTCAATCTCACAAAAGATTTCAGTTTCAAAAAAGGTTTTGATATCATTTTCTGCCGAAATGTCATGATATATTTTAGTGAATCGGTTCGCGAAAAACTGGTAAACAAATTTTATAATTCTCTTGTTCCATCTGGTATTTTCATCATTGGTCATTCTGAAAGCCTGATTAATCTCAAACAAAATTTCAAATATCTAAAACCTACCATTTATATCAAATAACTTACCCTTTTACTCCCCCTGCCGTCAAACCTTTGATAATATAACGCTGAAGCGTTAGTGTGAAAATGATAATCGGTATCAGTATAATCGTACCGGATGCGGCGAGTTGCCCCCATTTTGGTGCATATTGTCCCATGAAACCATTCACGGCAAGTGGGGCTGTTTTTGTTGCATTTCCTGTCAAGACAAGTGCGTATATATATTCGTTCCATGCCATGATAAATCCGAACACTGCTGAAACAACTAAACCAGGTGCTGTTAACGGCAGGAATATTTTCCAGAATACCTGTTTTTTTGTACAGCCATCAACCATTGCCGCTTCTTCAAATGATGGTGAAACAGCACTGAAAAAAGGTAACAGCAACCATATGATATAAGGCAAATTAAAACTCGTGTAAGCCAAAATCAAAGCGATATGTGAATCGGTCATCGATAATTTGTCAAATAGCATAAACATTGGAACAGATAATGCAATTTGTGGAACCATTCTCGAAATCAGGAATGAGTAAGACATTACCTTTCTTCCTTTAAACCTGAATCTCGCAATACCATAAGCAGCCATTGAACCAAATATCAACGATATGATCGTCGAAGAAATACCGATAATCAAACTGTTTCCGATAGAAGGAAGAAAATCGCTCTTCTGAAATATCAATTCATAACTTCGTGTTGTAAATTGAAAATCGAAAGGATTGCTGTTTCTGATATCCAAGTCTCGCTTAAATCCGTTTGAAATGACAATCCAAATGGGAAAAAGTTCTGCCAGAACAATGATCAGGGCAACAGCGAATATGATCCATTTTTTTATCTTTTTTTTATTTTTCATCTTCATATTTTCACCAAGCCCCTTACATTGTATCGATATCCATGTTTTTTCTAACCAGACCAAATGCAAACAACAACGATATGACGATTAGCAGTACAGCCATAGCAGAGGCGTATCCCAGTTTACCGAATTCAAATGCCTGTTTGTGTATATACAGGGAGAAGAGCATGGTTCCGTTTCCAGGACCACCTTTCGTCATAACGAAGACTTCAGAGAATATTCTCAAGGCATCAATTGTTCGTAGTAATATGGCCGTCGCAATCGTTCCTCTCAACATGGGTAATGTGATTGAAAAAGTCTTTTTGAAAAATCCGGCACCATCAATTTCAGCAGCCTCAATAATATCGTTTGGCAGACTGCTGATTCCGGCATAGAGGATCATGAACATAAACGGCCACATTCTCCAAATATCTTGGATAATAACCGCCGCATAAGCCAGAGATTGGTCACTTAGAATTCCCTGGGGAAATTCAATCCCAATCAGAGAGAATAAATACGTAATCGCGCCATATCTTGGTTGCAACATCAATTTCCATGTTAAACCGGATAAAATCGGAAGAATGAAAACAGGTAACAGTAAAAGCGTTCTCAATAAACCGGACAATGGAAATTCATGATTGAACAATATGGCGACAAAAAAACCTATGATTAATTCTATGGGGATTGCGATGATGATGAATCCGAGTTGTAAAACCAATGACCTCCAGAACTCATTGTCTTTGAACAACTCAAAATAATTATTCAATCCAACAAAACCTCTTGTACCATCATCTACCTGGGGCCAATTGAAAAATGAAAGACCAGCTCCGTATAAAATTGGAAAAACAAGTACAACCCCAACGATTATGACTGCCGGAAGAACGAAATATAAAAAAGGCTTCCCCTCCTTGCGGGGGGAAAGCCTTTTATTCAAACTGCTATTACTCATATTTCTCCAATAATTCGTTAAGTCCGTTGATGGTTGCTTCAACAGCTTCTTCTGGAGTCATTTTGTTTGTAACGGCTGCGAGCCAATTTGTCTTAATGACGTCTGAATATTCCGGATAATGTGTGCTTCTGTTTGGTCTGCTGACGGCAAATTTTCCAGCTTCTGCCATACCCGTGTACCATGGTTTTTCCGTTGAGAGTTCTTCGAGAAGGTCTGTTCTTACAGGTGTCATACCTTCTTCTGCAAGTTTGAGTCCTACTTCGTAATTGTTTACCCAGTATGCAAATTCAGCTGCTGCTGCCTGATTTTTTGAAGCCTTCGGAATACCGAAGATCCAACAGCCTCTTACAGCCGCTCTTCTGGCTGGTCCTGCTGGAGGTGCTGTGTAAACAATGTTTCCTGCAACCATTGATTCGTCTTCATTTTCGTGTGAAGGAACAATTCCCGGCCACTGGAACATGGAGAAAACGAGACCATCGCTGAAGGCGCCGATTCTTTCTCCGTGACCCATGCTCATAGCGCCCTGAGGTGCATATTCCATTAAGTCTTTGTAGAACATGATTGCCTGTAATGCCTTTTCTCTGTCAAGTGAAACTCTGTATTTTCCATTTTCCATTGTGAGTGGGCTTGTTCCAAATGATTCGTAGAACATAACGGCTTCACAAGTAGCCCCCTCACTGGTTGCCGTAAACGGTGCGAATCCAAAGATTCCTTTTGGTTCCAGGAAAATACACATGTTCATTAACTGATCCAATGTTGTAGGAACTTGAAGGTCGTAACCAAACTGTTCAAAGAATTCTACCTGATAGGCTTCGTTGTTGACGATGTCTTCTCTGGTCATCCAAACGTACATGTTTCCGTTGTTAGGGATTCCAACAAGTTCTCCATCCCATTCTGCTGCTGCAAAGATCGCTGCAGGAATATCCGATGTTCCAACTTTTGGGAATACTTTCCCTTCTGCCCACTGTGAGTAAGGGAGTAAAAGGTCACCAAATTTGGCTACGTTACCTTCGTCAATAGCGACTAAATCATAATTCGCCTTGTTTTCGGTAACATTGAGTGATGTCTTCTGAAGCATTGAACCGGATGGAATCAGTTCAAGTGATACTTTAATACCCGTTGCCTTTTCAAACTCAGATGCCAGTGTCTTCCAGGATTGAGAATGGGCATCATCCCAAGCTAATACCTTGATAGTTTCTGCAAACATCATGGTTGAGAATAAAACAACTAAAACGACCAACAATAGTTTCTTCATTAAATAAAACCTCCCTGAAAAAGTTTTAACTCTAATAATATAAAGCTTAAATTATCAACAGAACTATTATACTAAACAAAACTACATATTGCAAAAAACATATTTCAAGTTATTTAAAGGAACTCTTAGTATAACGTGAAATAAGAGAGTATTTTAATTATATTTGTATCAAATTGGATATTTCGGGATATTTTGGGAATAATTTAAACTTTTAATTTATTATTCTTATTTGATATAATGTATACTGGTTTTAAATAAAAAAGGTGGTTTTTTTATGAAAAAATCGGTTATGGATCTCAATTCTATTAAAAAAGCAAATCGTTCAGTCTTATTAAATATTCTTAAAGAAAACGGACCGATGTCCCGAAAGGATATATCTGAAATCTCAGGATTGTCAGCAGGCGCTATTACGATCATTTCAAATGAGATGTTGAATGAGGGAATTATCAAAGAAGTAGGTCATGCGGATTCTTCAGGAAAAGCAGGAAGAAAAAAAATCCTGATTGATATTGAAATGGAACACAAATATGTTATCGGTATAAATATTGAGAAAGAAAAAATTACACTTGCAATTTCAAATCTCGACTTAAACATCATCGGCGACAAAGAACTTGATACCGATTCTGAAAAACAACCTGAAGAATCGTTACTTGAAATTGTTGAACATATTAAAGACTTACTCTGGAAAATGGATATTTCAAAAAGCAATGTATTGGGTATAGGTGTAGGTATAGTCGGCAAAGTAGATCCTGTTGACGGCGTCAGTCATGAGGCTTATGATATCTGGAAAAAGAGTGTGAATATTAAAGAGATCCTTGAAAAATCGTTAAAAATCCCTGTTGTCGTCGATAACAATGTTCGTTCACTTGCTCTAGCTGAAATCTATTGTTCTGAAATTAAGGATTTAAGTGATTTTATCTTCATCAAACATGGTCCGGGTCTTGGTGCCGCAATTGTCATTAATAAAAAGCTACTCTACGGCTACCAGAACATGGCAGGAGAGATAGGACATATCATTATCGATTCAGATGGTCCAGAATGTAGCTGTGGACAAAGAGGGTGTCTCGAAACACTGATTTCAACTAGAAGATTAAAAAATGAAATAAAGACAACTTTCAGTCAAAAGAATTTCCCCGTATTATATGACTTATGCAATGGGAAGAAAGAAACAATTCGAAGTTCAATGATCTTCAAGGCATTTGAATTGGGTGAGAAAAAGATTATCGAACGTATCAATCAAAATCTTTTTCATCTGTCAGTGGGGATTATTAATCTCATTAAAACCTTAGACCCAGAGAAGATAATATTTTTTGGCGACCTCTTCAAACACAATGTGTTGATTGAACAATTGAAAAAAACGATGAACAATCAGATAGAGAATAAACCAATCGGAGATAAATTGCTGACAAGCTGCCTTGAATACAGAACACCTGCTATTGGAGGACTGGCAATAGCACTTGAAAAACTTTTTTATGAAACAGGAGCAATATACAAATAATATAACAGGAGTGATCAAATGAGCCAAAAATTAAAAATCGGAGTCATCTGTCTCGTCAGAAAGACATTTGATTTTGAAGCAGCGTCAGATATCTACAAAGGTATTATTGAAAATTACGAAATGAGAGAAGATGTAGAATTCGTATTTGTTAAAAAGACGGTAATTGAACCCGAAGAAGCTAAAGCAGCCGCAGAAGAATTGCTTAAACATAACGTTGACGGGGTAGCTATCATCAGCGGAACTTTCCATCTTGGCCATCTTGCACTTATCATAAACAACGAGATAAAAAAACCTTTACTGCTTTGGGGACTGCCTGAACTTCCCTATAACGGCGGCAAGATAAGACTTAATTCAGTCTGTGGGGTAAATCTTAACGCATCCAATCTTTTCAAGGGAGGAAATGATACATTCCATGTATCCGTTTCAAATGAAATTGATGAAGACTGGGTCAGTGCATTGAAGATAAAAAAAGTGCTTAGCAGTTCACATATCGGTATTCTCGGCTACCGTGCAAGAGGCTTTTTCAATGTGGGCATCGATGAACTCGGAACATATTCTGAAACAGGTATGCTTCTTGATCATTATGATCTGGTGGATGTTATGAACACTGAGACAGAAGCAGATAAAGTTGACAGCGTTGAAGAGGAAATCAAGAAAATCTTCAACACCAAACCGATCACAGCACAGCAGTTGAGAAAAGTTGCTGAGCTATCCGTCAAGTTCGAGAATTTCATGACATCTAGAAATCTCGATGCACTTGCCATAAGATGCTGGCCCGAATTTGCAGCACAATACGGCATTGCACCCTGTGCATCCATGTCCTATCTTCAGTCAAAGGGGTTCATTCTCGGTTGTGAGGGTGATGTGGAAGGCGTCATGAGTATGTTGGCGCACAAGGCGATCGGTGCAGAAACACCTTTCATGGCAGATTTCTCGCAGGTTGATCTCGAAAATGACTTTGCTCTGCTCTGGCATTGCGGTGTGGCTCCGTGCAATCTGACAGATGGTGTTTGTGATTGTTCCCTGGATTCCTATCATATGGGAGGAAAAGGTGTTACGGCAGATTTTGTTATGAAGTCTGGAGAAATTTCCGTGTTCAGGATTGACGCTGCAAGGGGAAAGACACGAATGCTGCTGGCAAAGGGAACCGCTTATCCGATGGAAAAGGAACTCAGAGGAACTTATATGAAAACCAGATTCGATATACCTCTGAAAGAATTGCTGGATAAAGTCGTATACAACGGAATTGCCCATCACATTTCAGTGGTTTATGGCGATTACACGCAAGCATTTGAAATACTCTCACATATCAACAAGTGGGAAATCATCAGATAAATAAAAAAGGACTGATACTTAAACTGATATGAATGGAAAATCCGTTGCTTCACTTTTAATACTCAATCTCGTATGGGGAAGTTTTTATGTTGCCAACAAATTTTCGCTCACCACACTTTCCCCAATATTCGTTGGAACATCCGTCAGATTTCTGGCGATGTTGTTTTTACTCATTTATATTTTTCTCAAGGGCGATCTGAAAAATCTCTTTGGTGTGAAGCCGGTTCTGCATAAACTGATTGTGATCGGTATCCTTGGTTTTTCGCTGGATATAACGGCATTTCTTGGTTTGCAGCTTTCTACCGCTTCAAACGCTTCAATCCTGTTGAAAGCGGATGTGTTATTCACAAATCTCATATCAGTTTTTGTTTTTAAACAGAAATTCACAAAAAAAGACTGGTTATTGACGGCTGTTATTTTGTTTGGAACATTTCTCGTTATAGATGTTGATTTCACAAATTTCCATCTCAACGGTATAGGAGACTTTCTGTTCATTGTCAGTGCCTTTTGTGTGGCTTTGAACGGATTTGTCATCAAATCGGTTCAACATGATAAACGAGTGGAAGTTAAAGATACAACGGTTGCATTTTATAACAACAGCATCACCTTTGTTATTTTCCTGCTCTTGTTCCTAATCTTTGAAAGACAAGTCCCGGTTGCGGAAATTCAATCCAATTCAATGGTGATATTCTCAGTTCTTTACACCGGTTTGATGCAAACGGCAATATACGTCTTGTATTATTACAACCTTCGAATCCTGCCGGTTTGGATTGTCAGAATTATGTTGCTATTGATGCCGATAGTGGCTTCTGTTATCAGTTATTTTGTACTAGGTGAAACACTTGGATGGATGCAGGTTGTGGGAATGGCAACGGTCATCCTGGGAACTATGGGGATTATTTTGGAACATAGAGGAAGAAAAAAGGAGGGTTAAGATGGATTTTAGATTTTTTGTACCCGTTGAAATACAATTTGGAAAAGGGAAAATAGAACTGTTAAAAGATATTGTCAAAACGGACAGCTGTTTGATTGTCAGTGATCCGGTGTTAAAAAAGATAGGGATTGTGGATAAGATAAAAGCTCAGTTGTCATCTGACTGTACGGTTAATGATTTTTGTGAGGTGGAACCAAATCCCTCATGTGAAACGGTTGACAGAGGTGTTGAATTGGCAAGGGAAGTCAAGGCGGATTATATCATCGCCCTGGGTGGCGGAAGCGCCATAGATGCCGCGAAGGCGATCTGTTGTCTCAGTGCTGCCAAAGGGGATTTTAAGGACTATCTCTACGGAGAGAAGCAGTTCGTCTCCAGAGAAACAAAATTGATTGCCATCCCAACCACATCCGGAACGGGTAGTGAAGTAACCAATGTAGGTGTTTACACGGATAAAGAAAAAGGCATCAAGAAACCATTCGTCACCGATCTCTTCTGGTGTGACCGGGCGATCGTTGATCCTGAGATGACCATATCTCTTCCGAAAAGACCAACTGCTTCCACATCACTGGATGCGTTTACTCATGCGATAGAGGCCTATTGGGCGGATTCTACACAGCCAATCAGTAAGCTTCTCTCTCTTGAAGCGATGAAATTAATTGTAGAAAATCTTGAGTTGGCCATCAACAATCCGTATAATTATGAGGCAAGGGAAAATCTTCTCTACGCAAGTCTGATTGCCGGAATATCTTTTGCTCAGACAAGAACTACCGTTCTCCACGCACTAAGTTTTCCGTTAACCAGTCAATATGGCCTGGAACATGGATTTGCTTGTGCAATTGCCTTACCGGAAGTCATGAAAGATAATTATGAATTTTACAGAGATGAAATGGATAAACTGTTAAAATATCTTGATTTTGAAGATATGGAAGGTTTTTCAGCTTATTTCACAGATATGATGAAGAACATTGATGCACCGGTACGATTAAGTGAGATGGGTATCAAAGAAGAAAATCTTGATGAGATAACTGAAATAACACTAAGTGCACCTATTTCAAGATTGAATCCGAAGAAATATAACAAAGAAGAATTAAAAGCATTACTAAATAAAATCTTATAAAGAGGTGAATTGTCTTGACTGAAATGGAAATTAAAAACCTTGAAAAAAAGGCGAAAGAAATCAGAAGTCTTACCATTGAAATGATCGGTAAGCTTGGTGTCGGTCACGTTGGTGGATCACTCTCCATCATCGATGCACTGGTATCACTTTATTACAACGAAATGAAAGTGGATCCGGCAAACCCGAAATGGGAAGAGAGAGATCATTTTATTCTTTCAAAAGGACATGGGGGCCCTGCTGTTTACGCCGTATTGGCTGACAAGGGATTCTTCCCGAAAGAATGGATCAACACGTTGAATCAGCCCAACACAAACCTCCCTTCACATTGTGATAAAAATCTGACACCGGGAATCGATATGACAGCCGGTTCACTTGGACAAGGTCTATCAGCAGCCGTTGGTATGGCTATTGCAAAGAAAATTGATAAAAAAGACTCAAGAGTGTACTGTATCATCGGAGATGGAGAAAGTCAGGAAGGGCAGATCTGGGAAGCGGCCATGTTGGCTCCCGCAAAGAAACTGGATAATCTGACGGTTTTCCAGGACTACAACAAGATGCAGATCGATGGCACCACTTCTGAGATTAACACACTTGAACCCCTTACAGATAAATGGGCAGCCTTTGGCTGGAACGTTTATTCCGTTGATGGTCACGATATTGCCGCCATCTGTGAAGCAATCGAAAAGGGGAAAGAGGTAAAAGGCAAACCAACCATGATTATTCTTAACACGATCAAGGGGAAGGGTGCTTTCTTCGCCGAGGGTAAACTCTCCTCACATAACATGAAAGTAACTGAAGAACAGTGGAAACAGGCAGTAGAAGAATTGGCAAAGGAAGAGGTGTAAGCATATGATGAACGATAAGGAAATGAGACAGGTATACGCTGAACTTCTCGTTGAAAGAGCGGAAAAAGACGAAAGAATCGTCGTTCTCGAAGCAGATTTGATGAAGGCGACCGGGACAACTCCTTTTAAGGAAAAATTCCCTGAGAGATTTGTCGATGTTGGTGTTGCAGAAGCCAACATGATCGGTACAGCAGCCGGTATGGCTGTTATGGGAAAGATTCCTTTTGCACATTCCTTTACACCTTTCGCCACAAGAAGGGTGTTGGATCAGATTGCCATCTCCATTGCTTACGCTAAAGTCAACGCAAAGATCGGTGGAACTGATCCTGGTATCATGGCTGAACTCAACGGCGGAACCCATATGAGTGTTTCCGATGCTGGACTCATCAGAGCTCTTCCAAATATGATGGTTGTAGAGCCGGCAGATGCAACACAGCTCAGATCATTGTTCCCCCAGATTGCTGATATAGACAGTCCTGTTTATATGAGACTTGCCAGAAAGGCCAAAGACCAGTATTTTGAAGATGGCACGGAATTTGAGCTTGGAAAAATCCATGAGATGAAAGACGGTAAAGATGTCACCATCATCTGCTCAGGACTCATGATCAAATATTCCAAGATGGCAACTGAAATCCTGGAAAAAGAAGGCATCAGTGTCAGACTCCTCAACATGCACACACTCAAACCAATCGATAGAGAAATGGTCATCAAGGCTGCTGAAGAAACAGGCGCTATCGTTACCGCTGAAAATCACAGTATCGTTAACGGTTGGGGAACAGCTGTTGCCGAAGTGCTTGCAGAAAGCTGTCCGGTTCCACTGGAAAGAATCGGAATCAGAGATCATTTTGGCGAAGTCGGATTTGTCCCTTTCCTGCTTGAAAAGTATCATATGACTGAAACAGATATCGTTGATGCCGTAAAGAAAGTTTTGAAGAGAAAATAAGGCGATCAAATATGATTAAAATAATAGAGGGAACATCTCATCTCGATATTTATTTTAAAGACAAGAAGATTATTTCGCATACGGAAGAATTGCCGACTTTTTCCATTGGAAAAGGCTCAGCGGAATTCGATATGTATCATGGGAATTTTGATATCACATCAGAATTGGAATCAAAATATCCCCTCAAGCACTTTGAAGTCATCGAAGCAACGGAAAACGATGCCGTTATTCGTTTTTTCTACAACGGCTTGTGCCTGAGAGTTGCCTTAAAGGTAAGCGAAAAGGGTTTGCTTGTGATTCAGCCGACTTGTGAAGATGGTGAATTTAATCGTTTTTGGATTCGATTAAATTCAAAAAAACATGAAGCTGTATATGGTTGTGGCGAACAGTATTCGGAATTGAACATGAAAGGTAAAAGAGTTCCATTATGGGTGTCGGAACAGGGAGTTGGCAGAAACAAAAAAGAAATGCTGACCTTCCTTGCAGATAAGTTTGAAAGAGCTGGAGGAGACTGGTATACCACCTATTTCCCTCAGCCTTCATTGATCACCTCGTCAAATTTTTTCTGTCATGTGGATGATTCAGCTTATATGGAGTTCGATTTCACACATCATGATTTCAGCGAACTGGAATGCTGGCATATACCTTCAAAGGTTGTGATTGGTGTGGAAGAGGATTTCATCAAAACCGTTCAGAAACAGAGTGAATATTTCGGACTACAGCCCGAATTACCTGAATGGATCTTCGATGGTGTCATGCTGGGCCTTCAAGGGGGAACGGATGTTGTTCTACCAAAGATAGATCATGCCATGGAAAAGGGTGTCAAGATTTCCGCCATGTGGATTCAGGATTGGGAAGGTAAAAGAATCACAGCCTTCGGGAAACAGCTCATGTGGGACTGGCATTTCCATGAAGAGATGTATCCCGATCTACCGGAGACGATTAAACAGTTGAAGGAAAAGGGTATCAGAACCATGGGTTACATCAATCCATTCCTTGCAACTGAGGGAAAGCTATACAAAGAGGCAACTGAAAAAGATTATACGTTGAAGAACAAAGATGGCGAAGAATACCTTGTTGTCGTTACAACGTTCCCGGTTGCCATTGTTGATTTGACAAATCCCGATGCCTACAATTGGCTCAAGGAAGTCATTAAAACTAACATGATCGGTATTGGACTTTCAGGTTGGATGGCAGACTTTGCCGAATACACCCCGACGGATGCCATACCCTTCAGCGGAGAAGATGCACAGCTCCTGCATAACAAATTCCCCATGCTCTGGGCAAAACTCAACAGAGAAGCCGTTGAAGAAGCTGGAAAGCTTGGAGAAGTGGTGTTCTTCATGAGAGCCGGCTACAGTTTTTCACAACGCTACAACACGTTGATGTGGAGTGGTGATCAGATGGTTGACTGGAGTCTCGATGATGGATTGCCATCAGTAATTCCTTCAGCACTTTCACTGGGAATGAGCGGGTTTGGCATCTGTCATTCGGATATCGGCGGTTATACGACGATTGCCAATGAGATGGGAACAGTCACCCGATCAAAAGTGCTCTTCATGAGATGGACGGAGCAAGCTGCTTTCTCTCCGGCTATGCGAACGCATGAGGGAAACAGACCGGATCTAAACGTACAATTTGATTATGATGACGAGGTCATTGAGCATTTTGCAGAGATGATCAGAATCCACGTAAAGATGAAAGATTATCTGTTGCATCTCAACAAAGAAAATGCCGAACAGGGACTTCCCTTCATGAGACCTTTGTACATGCATTATTTTGATACGGTAAAATCAGAGAATTGTAAATTGAAAGATATTAAATACCAGTATCTTCTCGGTAGAGATCTTCTCGTATGCCCTGTTATTGAACCGGGAAAGACAGTGAAAAAGGTCATACTGCCTGAAGATCAATGGATAAACATATGGACAGGAGAAGAATACGGTCATGGCGTGTATGAATTTGATGTACCACTGAGAAGACCACCCGTATTCGTGAGAAAAGATTCCGAATTCAAGGATCTTTTCCTTAAATTAAAGGAGGAAGATTAATGAAGAAAATTGTTATTGGAGCAGATAAATCAGGATTCCCACTCAAAGAGGCTTTAAAGGAACATCTTATCGAACGGGGATATGAAGTAGAAGATCTCGGTATGCAGTCACTTGAAGACTTCCAGGCATATTATGAAGTTGCACCAAAAGTGGCAAAGAAGGTACAGTCCGGGGAATACGAAAAAGGATTACTCTGCTGCGGAACCGGAATGGGCATGGCAATTGTAGCCAATAAATTCAAGGGGGTCTACGCCGCAGTTGTAGAAGGCAGCTATGCTTCAAAAATGTGTAAGGTCATCAACAACGCCAACATTCTCACAATGGGTGGCTGGAAGGTTGCTCCTCAGGAAGCAACGGATATGCTTGACAGATGGCTGAACACGGAATTCCTTGAAGGATTCGAATTTAAGAAAGATTTTCTCACTAATGCTTTTGAAGAAGTAAAAAAAATCGAGGATAAAAATTTCAAATAATACAAAACATCTAAAAAGAGCTGATGTCAATTGGAATCGGCTCTTTTTTTAATCTCTACAAATTTATTAAAATATTTCTTCTTTTAGGAAAATTGTGATATAATTTTTTCGATACTGGGTAGAACTAATTCTTATTTTATGTACCGGGTTTAAATTTTCTTTTTGGGGTTTTTACACTCCTGGGGATGATGTGGGGGCATCATAATGAAATTAAAAAATATTCATCTTGAAGGTTTTAAATCTTTCGCAAGACCTGTTGATTTGGATCTTATTGACGGGATCAATTCTATTGTTGGACCAAATGGAAGTGGAAAATCAAATATAGTGGATGCCATTTTATGGGTTTACGGGGAGCATTCGATGAAAAATATCAGAGCAAATGACAAGACGGACGTCATTTTTTCAGGTTCTGATGGTTCTTCTCCGGCTTCAAGAGCCTTAGCCACACTAACCTTTGAAAGAGAGGATAAAACTGAACTCTCAATTTCAAGAGAACTCTACAGAAATGGGAAAAACACCTATTATCTTAACGGTGACAGGGCGCGTTTGAGTGATATAAAAGAGATTTTTGCCGGCACTGGAGCCGGTAAGGAACTTTATTCCATCGTCAGTCAGGGAAGAGTTGATAAGATATTAAATTCATCTCCTGAAGAAATCAGGATATTGGTTGAAGAGGCAGCCGGTATTGCCGTTTATAAAAAAAAGAAAAAGGAAACTATCTCAAAAATTGAGTCAACCGATGATAATCTTTCCAGAGTTGTAGATATTCTCAACGAATTATCAAAGCAGAAAAAATCGTTGTATCTAAAAGCTAAAAGGGCAGAAAAATTCATTGAATATTCACAGGACTTAAAAAGCAGTCATCATAAACTCTTTTCACATTTAAATCAAAAATGGATGGAAAAGAAGGACGCATTAGCGAGAGAAATTGAAGAAAACAGAATCCGCATTAAAGAAATACAAAAAGAATTGATCAAGACAGAGAGCATATACCATGAATTACGTGATACTTACGATGATTCAGATAAGGAAATGGAAGGGGTCACATCTGTTCTTGAAGAATATAAGGAACGACAGAATCATTTGAACGAAACGAGAAATCTGTATGCAAAAAATCTTTCCGAAAAGGAATCAAAATACGTTGAATATGTAACAAAACTCGATTCTTTAAAAGAGCAGGATGAGAAGCTAAGGAATCGAAAAAGCGAGTTGGACATGATGTTGAAATCCATCGTAGACAATCTCGAAAAAATTACACAACAGCTGCAGGAAAAGAAAAATGAAAAAGAAGAGATAACGACAAATTGCTCTGAAGAAGAACAGGCTGTTCTGGAACTTCAGCAGACATTGGAAATAGCTGAAAAAGAATTCGGAAAACTTGAAAATGAGTATTTAAGACTTGAAGACTCCGTAGAAGATAATGAAAAAAGAATCATTGTGATTAAAAACCAGCTTGAACAAAAGAAAGAAAGACTTGAAGGACTTATCACAGAGCTTGATGAACTCAGGAATAGAGGCTCAGACAGTTCAAAGAAAGAAGCCGAATTAAAAGATGAACTTGAAATGGTGAAAGAAAGACTTGTTGAAGTTGAAAAACAATTGCGAGATATTGAAGAAAAAAAATATACTTTTATCCAAAAGGAAAAACATCTTGATGCTGAAAGAGCTGTTCTTGAAAGACAAATAAAGGAATTTTCGGGCTTTTCAAGATCTGTAAAGGCTTTATTTGTGAAGAAACAAAAAGATGAAAACCTAAGAAACATGATTGATGTAATCGCCAATCTGATTGAATTTGACAGAGAATATGAAACTGCATTTGAAGTCCTGATTGGCGGAAGAGCTCAAAATATAGTCACTAAAGATGCTGATACGGCAAAGTATGCTGTTAATATATTAAAATCAGAAAATCTTGGTCGAGCAACTTTCCTCCCCCTTGATATTCTCAGAGTGCGGCCAGTGCTTCAAGGAGCAAGATTTGAAAGTCATCCCGGTTTCATCGGTTATGCTTCAGAACTTGCGAGAACCAGGGAAGAGTTCTCACAGTTGCCATTGTACCTTTTTATGGACACCGTTCTTGTTAAAACGATAGATGACGGTCTTGATTTGAAGAAAAAATACGGTATTTCGAATCAAATCGTCTCATTAGATGGTCAGTTAATCGCATCGAGAGGTGCCATTACCGGTGGTAGTCTTAAAATAGACCGAAAGGGATCCTTTATTTCCAGAACTGCAAGACTTTCAGAAATTACTGATGATTTGGAAGTGTTAAGCAAAAAGATTATTTCCCTTGAAAATACTGAAAGGGAAAGTAAAGATGAACAGGATCAGATTATAAGGTTGAAGCGAACACTTGATAATGAATTAAATGAAATCATGCTTAAAAATGCATCTATAAGACGCACATTGCAGAATTTAACAAGCGAAATTAGCGAGTTGTCAAAAGAAGTAACCGATCTCGAAAAGATGAATGTCGATTACAGTGCAAAAATTGCAGGTTCGAAAGCAAGGCAAGAAATCATTGTAGAAGAAAAGGCAAAATATTCTTCTGAAATTAAAATATCAATGGAAAAACTATCAAAGGTCAGTCAAACGATCAAAGAAAAAAGAGCTGAACTTCAGAACATTAATGAATTGATTACAGATATCAGAATGGAAGTAAATTCAAACTCAGACAGGAAGAAACAATACACCGCAGAGTTGAAAGATATCAATGAAACACTTATGAAAAACAGGGATCTTGAAGGAGATTGTAAATATAATCTTGAACATCTTGAAAAAGCATTATCCGGAGAAAAGGAAAAAGTTGAAGAACTTGATAAAGAATTAAAAAGTCTTAAAAGTGAAATTTCCAAACTATTTGAAAATATGAAATATCAGCAGGAAGACAGACAGAATATGGCAAATCAAATCAAGGAATTCGAGACAAACCTTGAATGTTTGAGAAATGAAAGGACTGCTCTTCGTGATAACGAGCATCAATTTGACTTGAAATCACAAGAAATTGAATATAATATTCAATCATTGATCGAAAAGATGATAAAAGCTGATATAAAGGCTGATGATCTTGAAGTTATAAAATTGGATGAAATTGAAGAAAAATCTATTTCTGAACTCGTTGACCAGCTTGAAAATAAAATAAAGTATCTTGGTAATGTTGATTTGAATGCTATAGACGAGTATAACGAGATAGAAGCAAGGTATGTAGACATGGATACCCAAAAGCAGGACCTAGAAGCTGCTAAAACATCGCTTGAAGAGCTTCTTGAAAAGACGGACAATGAAGCAAAGAAAATATTCATGGATACATTTAAATTGATCAATAAGTATTTTAACGAGATGATACAAATACTATTTGGTGGCGGAAACGGTGTACTGAAGATTTTACCCGATAAAGATTTGCTTGAGACCGGGATAGAAATATCCGTAAAAAGACCGGGAAAGCGTTCACAAAAGATGTATCTTCTTTCCGGTGGCGAGAAGTCTCTTGTGGGTATCGCGCTCGTCTTTTCCATGCTTAAAATCAGCCCTTCTCCTTTCTATATATTGGATGAGGTTGATGCTGCGCTTGATGATTTCAACGCTGAAAGACTTAAAAATCTGATCCATGAAAACAAGCATCTTTCACAGTTTATCGTTATTACTCATAATAAACTGGTAATGGAAGTTGCAGATATTCTTTATGGAATCACACAATCAAGTGGTATTTCGATGGTAATGACGGTGGAACTTGAACAGTATGCAATCTAGCGAAGAGCTTAAGAATGAAAATGATTATATAGAAATAGAAGTTGAAGAAAAATATTCCGGAGAAAGATTGGATAGTTTTGTGGTAAAAAATACACCTGAATGGGTTTCAAGGAACCTCGTTCAAAGTGCTATTAGAGACAAAAAAATATTTGTCAATTCAATCGCAAAGAAACAGTCTTACAAAGTAAAAAAAGGCGAGACAGTCGCTCTTGAAATTCCGGCAAAACCAGAAATTACAGTTGAACCTGAAGACATTCCGCTTGATATTGTATATGAAGACGATGATATCATCGTGATAAATAAACCTTCAAATATGATTGTTCATCCCGTTCCAAACACCTCCTCCGGAACACTGGTAAACGCCTTGCTCTTTCATTTCAAGCAGTTTCAGAACTGGGAGGATGTTGAAAGACCCGGAATCGTTCATCGTCTTGATAAAGATACTTCAGGTGTTATGATTGTAGCTAAAAACCAAAAATCCTTAAAAAATCTATCTGAACAATTTCACGACAGGAAGAATAGAAAGGAATATATTGCCATTGTTGATGGAAAAGTTGAAAAAGATAGGGGACAGATAGAAAAGCCGCTTGCCAGAAATCCTAAAAACAGGATCAAAATGGCAGTTGATTATTCTGGGAAATATGCGTTATCAAACTACAGCGTCCTCAAACGTTTTTCAAATATTGCAACGCTGGTTCTTGTGCAGATCAAAACAGGAAGAACTCATCAGATAAGAGTTCATATGAAGAGTATTGGAAACCCAGTCCTTGGAGACGAAGTCTATGCTTTCCGGCATTCAACTCCAGAAGATTATAAGTGTAAAAGACAAATGCTTCATGCTTTGAAACTTGGAATATTTCACCCGTCAACAGGAGAATGGATGGAATTTATTGCACCGCTCCATGAAGATTTTAAAGCTGTGTTGAGAGCCATAAATGCAAAGATACAATGAGTGCCATCAGAAGTCGGTCATGATAAAGAAGGGCATAAAAGAAAAGTATTGTTGAACATTAGACAAACCCCCATCTTTTAAGAGGGGGGGTTAGGTAATGATCTCGAATTAAACTTTTTCAGAATTTATCTTCTGTACCGTTGCATCATAAATGATATTCAATCCAACTGAATTAAACCCACCTTCCGGTAATATAAGATCCGCATAATATTTCTGAGGTTCGATAAAACTTTTAAAAGAAGGGGCAACATATTTTCTGTATTGTTCAATAATACTTTCAATTGAACGCTTTCGCTCTTTCATATCCCTCTCAATTCTTCTAAGCAGTCTTTCATCATCAGGTGTGTCTATAAATACCGAAAGATCGAAAAGATTCCTAAAACGTTCTTCGTACAACACGAGCAATCCCTCGACAATAACGACATCTTTCGGAGAAACTTCGTGATAAATTCCAGGTTCTCTTCTATAGGTAATAAAACTATAATCAGGAACTTGTACCGAACGGCCATTTTTCAGTTCAGTTATATGATCATAAAACAAATCGAAATCAAAGGCAACAGGAGAGTCAAAATTGACATCCTGAGGGATTATCCCGGGTTCTAAATCTTTATAATAATTGTCCATTGTTATCAGTGAAGCATGCTCAGTCAGTCTGTTATATATTTTTTTTGCAACGGTTGTTTTTCCCGAACCACTCCCACCGATGATTGCTATCATCAAGGTAAATCACACTCCCATATCTCATTTTCAGTTAAAAAAGGATCAAAGATTTCATGTTTTCCATAATTAAAGAGGATATTTGAATCTTTAAACTTTTCAATAATTTCCCTCGCCTGCTCTTTTCTGTCCGATTTAATATAAGGAACAACCAACCAGAGTTTAAGGAAAGAAGGTCCTTCATGTTCAGCAAGGTATTCTTTTATACCCGCTTCAACTACTGCATATTTCCCTTTCTTCAAATTGACAGATGCCCATATCTCCATTTCTGTCGGGTTTTTAGGTTTAGTCTTTTCTATTTCATCTTCATATTTGATTGCTTCCTTCAAGTTTCCTTCTATGGATAATAGAGATACTAGATTAATCTTACCCATAAGATGATTTGGATATCGTTCAATGAGTCTTTTCAAAGTTTCAATTGCCGAGTCATTATCATTCAGATTGAGGTATGAATCAACAAGTGTGAAGTAAGAAATGATATCATCCGGATTCCTGTCAATCATCTTTTTCCAGATTTCAGCCGCCTTAAGAAACTCTTTTTGATTGAAATACGCCTGAGCCAAAGTAGAGAGGGGTTCTGCCAATTCCTCATCAATTTCAACAGCCTTTTGAAGATATTTTATACTTTCTTCTATCTCTCCAATATCATACTTTACCGTTCCAAACAGATCATAACCGTACGCAGACCTATTGTCAATTTTAATAAGTAAATCGGCATAATCCAATGTCAAATCATATTCATCATTTAAAAGAGCTTCATTGGCTATATCATAGATAAGATCCAAATCACATCTATTTTTCAGTTCACATAACTTAATCCCAGCGACTTCAAAAAAAGACATTATTTCTTTTGGTGTTGTTGGAAAAAACCATTCGCTTTTAATAACTTTGAAATTTTTTTCCAATTCTATTGCCAAAGAAATATTCTTTTTTAGAAATGTATTATTTTCAGATAGATTGAGAAATTCATCCCATTTCCCGTAAAATAGTAGGTCTCGAATCACGAAAAAATAGGGTGTCCATTCATCAACCATAAAATTATTACCGTTTTGAATAATTTTTATCATCACATCACCCCTTATTTATTAAGTTCTCTTAAATCATTATAACACGAACTAAATAAAGATACATATAAAACAAATGAAAATTTATTTTAATATATTTTGAATAGTGACAGGCAGCAACTCACAAATATCGGATGGCAAAAAACTACCAATATACTTTTTTTCCGTATAGAGATCAGCACTCAAACCATGAAGATATACACCTGCGATGGAGGCATCTATAGATGGAACCCCTTGAGCGAGAAAAGTCCCGATAATTCCTGATAAGACATCACCACTTCCGCCGGAAGCTAACCCGTTGTTTCCCGATGTGTTAATAAATACTTCTTTTGAAGAAGTTGCTATTAGCGTGGTTGAATCTTTTAAAACAATTGTCGACTTGTACTTCTCTGCAACGTTTTCAAGAATATGCACTCTGTCTTTTTTTATTTCATCAATTGTGTACCCGGTTAGTCTTGAAAACTCCTTCATATGCGGAGTGATAACAGTTGCAGCATTTCGTTTTGCTAATAAATCCATAGTACTTTTTCCCGATACGGCAAATAACCCATCCGCATCTATCAATAATGGATTTGTGTATTCTGTAATAAATTTTCTCACAAAGCGGATTGTTTGTTTATGCCTCCCAAGACCCGGTCCAATAACCACCGCATCACATGAATTAGCCTCTTCAATCAAGTCTTCGTAATTTGAAAGATTATGAAAATTATTATCAGCATATTCATCCGTAACAATCATTTCAGGAGTGTAGAAATTGCAAGATCCCGTATATTTTGGCACTATGCCTTTGATAAGACCTACTCCTGATTTTAAAGCAGCTTTCATCGATAATACCGGGGCTCCTTTATATTTTTCGCTTCCCCCTATAACACACAATTTCCCAAAAGTTCCTTTATGTCCGTCACCACATCTTTGTGGTATTTTCTGTGACGCCAGTTCCCTATTAATAATATACTTTCTTTTCCATTTGATTTTTTCAGGTGTATCCTGAGATATCCCAATATATGTGGTTATTAACTCTCCAACATATTTTTTTGCAGGGTAAAACAATAAACCTGTCTTTTTAAAGGCAAAGGTAACTGTGATATCTGCCATAAAAGGGTTTTCTGCCAGAAGAAACCCTGTTTCAGAATCGATCCCTGTTGGAACGTCAATCGCTATTTTATTTGCTGAACACCTGTTTATTTTTTTTAACAACCGATCAATTTTTTCAGGTATTTCTCTATTCAACCCAGTTCCAAATATAGCATCTATAATAATTTCATATTTTTCCGAGAGCTCTTCATTAAAATCTCTATTCGCCATAATTTCACACTCTGTGGCAGCCAATAAATTAAATTCTGCCAAGGTATCTGGTGATAGATTTTTTATCCCCATACACATACAGACTTTACACTGACACCCAAGATCAGTTAATTCTCTTGCCACGGCAAGACCATCCCCGGCATTATTACCGGTACCGCATAATATTAAAGCATTTTGCGGAACTTGACCATATTTTTTATAGATTGATTGACAGACCGTATGTGCAGCTTTTTCCATCAATACTAATGATGGAACTCCTATAACATCAATCGTATATCTATCACATTTCCTCATTTCTTCAGGGATAAGAATTTTAATGGTTATCACCTCAGAACATTCTGATTTGTCTGCTTTTTTCCTTCTTAACTTTATTCTTTTGCATTTTTTTCTTGATATTCTCCATTTGCTGTAACCCAAGTACTCTAATTTTTTCATCAAGATTTTTTTCGGTTGTTATTGTCTCAAGAACATCATGAGCTCTTTTTACTACACTTTCCGGAAGCCCTGCAATCTTTGCAACTTCGATACCATAGCTTCTTGAGGAAATCCCTTCCGTAACTTTATGAAGAAATACAACTTCATTATTTTCCTCCAAAACTTTTACACACATGTTGCTCATTCCATTATATATATTGGCAAGCTCTGTCAATTCATTATAGTGGGTCGCAAACACTGAATAAGACTGGATTGTATTATAGAGATATTCAGATACAACCCATGCGATGCTGATACCATCATATGTGCTCGTTCCTCTACCAACCTCATCAAGAATGACAAGCGATTCATCTGTGGCATTATTTAGAATTGTCGCTGTTTCAGACATTTCCACAAGGAATGTACTCTTTCCTGATGAAAGATCATCCCGTGCTCCAATTCTAGTAAATATTCTATCAAGAATCGGAAGATTGGCAGCTTTTGCAGGGATAAAAGAACCAATTTGAGCAAGAAGTGAAATTAAAGCTATTTGTCGTAGATAAGTTGATTTACCGGACATATTCGGTCCTGTCAATATGATAAAATTTTTCTTTTTATCCATCATGATGTCATTCGGTATAAACTGTCCTGATGAAGCTTTATTTTTATGAAAACTCCATTCAACAAGCGGATGTCTTCCCTCTTCAATTTTCATGATTCCCTCTGTGTTGAAATCAGGTTCAGCGTAATTATTATCTTTGGCAACTTTGGCCAATGCAGAGTAAACATCAAGACAGGCAAGTGCGAATGCATTTTGTTTTAAAAGCGGGATATAGCCCATTGTCTTATCAATCAATTCTCTGAATAACTGTCTTTCGATCTCTTCAACCATTTCAAATGCACTGTTCAGCTTTTCTTCGATCGGCTTCAAAGCATCGCTGATATACCTTTCACTTGAAACCAGTGTTTGTTTTCTCACATAGTCCTCAGGTATTTTTGAAGTCTGCGATTTCGAAACTTCAATATAATACCCAAAGATTTTATTCTTCTTTATCTTTAATCCTGAGATACCCGTTCTTTCACGTTCATAGGCTTCAAGTTCCTTCAATTTTTTCCCGCTTCCATGGAGAAGTTCTCGATAGTCGTCTAATATTTCGGAATACCCCTCCTTGATTGTTTTTCCCAAACCAATTTGATTATCCGGTTCATCCTTAAGGGCATTGTTCAATAGCAATGATAATGCATCAAGTGGATCAAGTTTATTAATAATATCCGAAAATGTTTCTTCTTCTGATAAAGTGCTTATAATCTGTGGGATTTTCCTTAGTGTTGATCTTAAAGACACAAAGTCTGCTGGCGTTATCTTCTTATATGACAATCTTGAAATAATCCTCTCAATATCATAGACTTCATCAAGGTATTCATTTATCTCTTCAAGCAGAAATTGATGATCAACGAACACTCTGACATGATCCAATCTGTTTCTGATCATCTTTTCATCTTTTAAAGGGGATAAAAGCCAGTCCTTTAAACGTCTGCTTCCCAAAGAGGTTGATGTTTGATTAATTACATCAAAAAGAGCATATGATGTTTTATCACCTCTTTTTGAAATGAGTTCAAGATTTTCAACCGTAATATTATCTAAAATCATTTTATCTGAATTATCCATAAATATCGGTCGGCTTAAGTGATCAAAGGCATTCATATGCTGTAAATCAAGATATTTTAGTGTAGCTCCGAAAAGTGAGCAGGCATCTTCGGATAATTCCAGAAAAGAAATATCTTTCACCTTGAAAACCCTTTTCATCTGCGATACGGATTCATCATTGTTATAATACCAACCGGGTAACGCTTCCGTATAAAGCCCTTTCATCTGATTTTTAACCAATTGGATATCTTTTTCATGTCTGATCCCTTCGGGATAGAGTAATTGAACGGTATCAAACTTCCTGATGATATCTTCCAACTCCCGCCAGCTTTCTCGTTTAAAAATCATGGAATATCCTGTTGTAATATCCAATAGGACACAATAGAATATATCCTTTTCCATGACAGAAGCCAGATAGCTGTTTTGATTTTCAACCAGCATTGATTCTTCTACAACGGTACCGGGTGTAATAACACGTGTCACTTCACGTCTTACAATCCCTTTTGCCTCTTTGGGATCTTCCACCTGATCACAAATGGCAATTTTCAGACCGGCTTCAACCAGTTTTTTCAAATAATTATCAAGGGCATGGTGTGGAATGCCTGCCATATCATTACCATTTCTATGGGTCAGAACCAGTTGAAGGACTTTTGATATTTTCTTTGCATCTTCAAAAAAAGCCTCGTAAAAATCACCAAGTCTGAAAAGAAGTATTGCATCTTCGTACTTGGACTTTATCGACATATACTGTTTCATCATTGGTGTCAGCTTTTTTTCAGACAATCAGATCACCTCACCATACAAAGGACCAGCTGAAACACGATGAATCTTTATCCTTTTCCATTCACCTATTTGTGATTTATCAGCTTCAAAAATCACTATTTTGTTTCTGTCAGTCCTTCCATATAAGAGATGTGGCTTTCTTGGAAGTACTGCTTCCGCAATAACATTCACTTCCCGATCCTGATAGATTTCATTAAATTCCTTATTCATATTTTTTTGTATATTTAAAAGATCATTCAATCTTCTTTTTTTTACCTCTAACGGGATATCATCCGGTAAATTCTTTGAAGCCACAGTCCCTTCACGTTCAGAATAAATAGCCAGATTAACCTTTTCAAACCCTACTGTTTTTACCAGATCCACTGTATCAAGATAATCCTGTTCCGTTTCTCCCGGAAATCCGATGATAATATCACTGGTCAGTGAAACCTCCGGGAATCCTTTTTTTATTCGATTGATTAAAGCGATATACGCTTCCCTTGTATATCTTCTGTTCATTGCCTTGAGAATCTTATTACTACCCGACTGAACGGGAAGATGGATATTCTTGGCAAATTTCTCGGATGATGACAGCACCTCTATAACCTCATCTGAAAAATCCGATGGATAAGATGTCAAAAACCAGATCCTTTCCAACCCTTCTATTTTTGAAACCTCTCTTAAAAGATTCGCAAAATCAACCTCTTTATCTTCAACATCAAGACCATAAGAATCGACATTTTGACCTAACAAAGTTATCTCTTTATATCCTTTTTCAGAAAGAGCTGCACATTCCCTGATAATATCGTAAAAAGGGCGACTAAGCTCTCTGCCACGTGTATAGGGAACGATACAGTAAGTACAGAATTTATTACAGCCATAAGCAATTGTGACATATGCATGATGTGAACTGTCTCTGATAATAGGTGTATCGAAACTGATTTCATCTATATAATCTTCAAAATCTAAAAACCTTTCGCCGTTGAGCGCTTTTTTTGCATGTTCTTCAATCCTGGTGATTGAACGAGTTCCAAATGCAAAATCCACACCCTGTCTTCTGAGAAGGTTTTTTCGTTCTTTTTCTGCAGCACAGCCACAAACACCGACTTTAATCTTTTTCCCCTCTTCCAGTTTCATTTTATTCAATCTTCCTATAAAAGCATAGGCTTTTTCCTCTGATTTCTGTCTGACTGCACAAGTATTAACAAGAACAACATCTGCTTCATCAAGACTTGTCACCTCGTGTCCGTTCTGAACCAGAATACCTTTCATAATCTCCGTATCGTTCACATTCATCTGACAGCCATATGTTTCAAAATAAAATTTCAATTGTTTCATCCTTCCTTTCCATATCTTAAATATTTTTCTCCATAGAAATCTGATACATTATAATCGATGTAGAGACTGCAACATTCAGCGAATCACAATCCCCTTTCATGGGGATTGTGATCCTTTTATCATCATGATTATACCATTCTCTTGTTATTCCATACCTTTCACTTCCTGCTACAACAGCAATATTTCCTTTATAGGTCATCTCGTTATAATTTTTTTCTGCGTCGGTATCCGTCAAAACGATTTTGATGTTGTTTTTTTTGAACCAATCAATTGCAGTCTGAACATCACATTCAATCACAGGTGTTGAAAAAACGGCACCTTGACTGCCTTTTACAACTTTAGGATGTGTCAATCTCGCTCTTCGATTGCAAATCAAAACAGCCTTAACACCTGCGCCATCACAACTTCTCAAGATTGTCCCAATATTTCCGGGGATTTCAACTCCATCCAGAACAATATAAATTGAATTACCCGATGGTGTTATATCTTCCATTCTATAATCCGGCATCTCACATACAGCAAGTAACCCATCAGGTTTCTTGTATTCGCTTATTCGAGAAAAAACCTTATCCGAACATATACATCTATCAAACTCGCCTGATTTGTTGATGATTTTTTCAGCGAGAATTTCAGAATTTTCGGATAAGAACAATTCGGGAGAAAAAAATGCAGCATCGAATACCAGTCCTTTGTCTAAACATTTCTCAACTCCCCAAAAACCTTCTACAACAACAAGATTCCTGGGGTTCGATTTTGTATTTTTGATTATTGACAAAACCTGTTTTATTCTGGGATGTTTCAAACCGGTGAATTTGAGTCGACCGGGGAATTTTTCCATAAACAGATTTCGTTTTTCTTCTAATGTCATAGATCATTCACCCTTTAATCTCAAGCATTTTTTCGGTGCAATTACAGTATGTACAATATCATGACCCGGAAAATAAGGAATGAATTTATAATCAGGAATATCCCATAGAACCACTGCACCTTTCTTACCAATTTCAATACTACCGTATTCATCTTCCAAACCTAATGCGAATGCTGCGTTTAGCGTCATGGCTGTTAATATCTCTTCAGGCGACATTTTTAATTTTGAAGAGGCAAGATGTGAAATAAAACCCGGATGATTGATTGTACAAGATCCCGGATTAAAATCACTTGCAAGTGCGACAGCAGCACCGGAATCTATTAATTTTCTGGCAGGGGCATATGGTTTGCCTAAAAAAAAGCTTGTTCCCGGTAACAAAGTTGCAACGGTATTGCTAGCTGCAATTGCTTTGATTGCCTGTTCACCTATTTGAATTAAATGATCCGCTGACTTTGCATGGTATTTTACTGCCAGGCGACTTCCACCAATATCTTTTATCTCATCGGCATGCATTTTTATTCTAAAACCTTTTTCCTTGACATAATTGATATACCTTTCAGTCTGCTGAGCATCAAAAACACCATCTTCACAAAAAATATCCGCAAAGATTTCCGTCCCAAATTCTGATTTTATATCATCAATCATTGATTCGAGAACATGATCCATAAACGATTTATAATCCGGATATTCAGGTGCCAAAGCATGCGGTCCAAGGAAAGTTTTAACGATTTCTTGTGGAACCCTTTCCTCCAACATATATAGGGCTTTCAGCTGTTTTATTTCAGATTTTGTATCCAGCCCATAACCGCTTTTTCCTTCAAAAACGACGACACCTCTTTTAAACATCTCTTCCGCAAACTGTCTATTAAAAGATACGAGTTCTTCCAAGGATGCTTCACGAAGCGCTTTAGTCGTACTGACGATCCCACCGCCTGTTTTCATAATTTCCATATAAGTTGCACCTTTTTGTCTTTGAAAAAATTCATCGTATCTGAACCCATAAAAAGGGATATGCGTATGAGGATCAACCAAACCAGGCGTTGCGACTAAATTTTCAGCACTGATAACAGTCCCTTTAAAATTCTCAGGTACTTCAATTTCATTGTCAATATTTTTTATCATTGAATTTTCAATCAAAACATCTACATTGTTCGCTATCCTGATATCTTTCATCTCTGCATCTTTTTTCAATCTTTTCCCAATTGGTGTTGCAATTTGCTTAATGTTTTTAATCAACAAATCCATAATTCATCATCCCCTCTTATTATTTTATTTCCACCCATTATACCAAAGATGTATTTTCCAAAAACCTAAAAAAAATATGCTATAATTCATGTGAATCTTAAGTTTTCTTATTTTTTTTAGGGGTGGAATCTATGTTCAAATCTTTAAGTTTATACGCTCGCATTCTTATCGGATTTGCCTTGATAACGGTGTTGCTTGTATTAATTTCTGTGTTGGCTTTATCGGCAATAAACAGTAGTCTTACGAATTTTGATGATTACAGCAATACGGTGGGTGTACTTGAGCTTGCAACTGATATTGAGAAGGATATACTGACTGCTATGATAATCAGTCAGGAATATCTTGAATCAAATGATTCAGCAAGGGTATCCGAATTTTCAAACAACATCATTAAGGTAAAGAAAAACATCGATGAATTGAGAACTATTTCAGATGATCCAGAAATAGTTAAAAAAGGCGGAGAAATACTGAAAAGTATCGATTTATTTGATGAAACTTTCAACAATGTTGTACAGTACACAACTCAACAAAATGAAATCGTTAACAACCTCATCATACCTGTCAGCAATAAAATAGAAGAGCAGGTAACCGGATTGATGAATGATGCATTCGGAAATGGTGACACCTTGGCATCATTTGGATCGGGTCAGGCTGTTAGAAACATATTAAGGACACGAAATGCGATTTTCCTGTTTCTTAATACGAGAAATCTGAGTTTGACTGAATCAATTAATGAAGAAATGACATTGACTGAAGAAAGTATAGAATTTCTTGATCAGATGATCACCAATTTAACCATGAGACATTATGTGGATGACACAAAAGAAGATTTTGGCCACTTACAGGAAAATTACCTCCAGCTGGAGGCATTGATGATAGAAAGAAGCAAAGAAACAACGGAATTTGATAACCTTCAATTGACAATCTTTGAAAATACAGGGAATTTGAGAGAAAGTGTCTATAAAGTACAACAGGCAGTTGGCTTGAAAGTGGAAGAACAGAATAATTCGACAAAACTTGTTGTGTTAATTCTTATGATCGCTTCAGTCGTATTAAGTCTCGTCGTATCATTCTTTGTTGCGAAAAGTATCATAAAGCCAATAATAAAACTGGAAGAATCAATCAAAGAGTTTGGTCAGGGTGATTTAACGATGGATTTCAGTATGTCTGGAAAAAATGAGGTTGTAAGGATGGCAAACATTCTTCAGGAAATGGCGACTTCTTTGAGGCAATCAATCGCATCTATATCTGAAGCTGTTGATCAGGTTAATAATTCTTCCGAAAACCTAAATGTAATCGCTCAGGAATCAAATGAAAATGCGGAAACTCTGTCAAAGGAAAGCAATGTTATTGAGGAAAGCATTATTAATACGACCTCATCACTCGAAGAAACGAATGCCGGAATAGAAGAAATTGCAAACTCTTCACAAAATGTAGCAAAAGTGGCACAAGATCTGGCTGGCGATACGGAAAATGCAGAAATCAGGACAAAAGATGGGAATAAGATTGTTTCTGATATGCTTTTAAGTATGAAGACCGTGAGTGATCAAAGCCGAGAAACAACAAAAATCGTTACAGAACTTTCAGGAAATGCCAAGAATGTAGGAGAGATCGTTGAGACGATTTCTTCGATTGCCGAACAAACTAATCTCCTTGCGTTAAACGCTGCAATTGAAGCTGCCCGAGCTGGTGAAGCAGGCAAAGGATTTGCTGTAGTAGCAGATGAGATACGAAAACTGGCTGAAGACAGTCGAAGAGCAACTGAAACGATTGATTCAATCTTGAAAGAAATTCAGAAAGGAACCGCTTTAGTCCAAGATGCAAGTAAAAAGAATGTCGGTTATGTCGATTCACTTACAGAGGATGCTAAGAATGTAGAAAATGCCTTCGCTATAATTCTCGACAGTATCGATCATATCTCGAACTCTGTAGAGGATTTAGCAGGTTCCGCTCAGGAACAAAGTGCTTCAACACTTGAGATAACAAGGGCTGTTGAGGTATCAACAAGCAGCATGGGGCATATTTCCGAAGAGATTAAAATATTGGCAGACAGTGCCGAGAAACAGGCTTCTAATTCTGAAAATATAAGTTCGTTGGTTGCTGAGTTATATGCAATGGCAGAATCACTGGAAGAACAAATAAAACATTTCAAATATTAAAAGGGTGACGCATCATAGCTTTTAAAGCATTATTTAGAACAGCTATCCCGGCAATATTCATTGCTGGGATAGCTGTTCTGATTTTTTTTACATCTCTATTCCTTTTTGCGAGAATAGAGGCTCAAGATAAAGAGTTGAGAATGGGAATTGAAGAAATGAATAACTATGGAATGTGGATAGAATCTAACTTTAATTTATTGATCTTCGATAGTAGATTTTCAGATATCCTTTCTTTGTTCAATAAAGAGCCGGTTTTTCAATCAAAAATAAACAGGCTTCAAGAAAATCAAAATAATTCAATCATCGAAATTACACAATCGGTAGCAACTATGTTATCTGAGGTCTTCAAGCTTATGGAATTATTACGGGAAGCCTTATCTGACAAAACAATATCATCTGAAATGCTAAAGTATTATTTGACAGTATACGATATAACACAACGTCTATTTATGGAAATCATGTCTGCAAATCTTCAAATCATAAGTTCACGGTTTATAACATCAACTGAAATCAGTAAAAATATTCTCTTACTCTCGAATTCTATTTCTCAGCGTTCTTCATCTTTAAAAAATCTACTTCGGAATACTGGACAAAACGACCTCATCAATGATTATTATGAAAATGAGAAGAACTGGCTAGTTAATGTCGCCACCCTTTTGGAAAATGACGAAAGAAAAAGAGTATTGATAAAGGATTTTCAACTCTCGAGAAAAAATATAAACGTGAAATCTGATTATCTCTTGATGTTTAAAATCTTATTTATGATTATTATCCCTTTGCTTCTACTCCTTGTTTCGTCCCTGTTTTTTCTTTCAACAAAGAAACTGAGTATCGTTGAAAGAAAACTCATAAAAAATATAAACACACTTGAGAAAGAAAAAGATTCTTTAAAAAGGAATTACCATCAGATATTTCAAGAAAAGAAGGCATCTGATGACAGATTTGCGAACTTGGAAAAAGACAAGATCAGAAAAGAAGAATCTCTATTGGATATGACAGTTAGACTGGAGGAATCGCTTCATAAGATAGAGGGATTGACAGATGAAAACAAAAAGTTAAAAGCAGAACTTGCAACACTATCCGACGCATATTCCAAACCTACAGAAGATGAAAAATTGCATGTTTTATCAAAATATGCTGGGAAATTAGTCGCTTTAACTCAATCAACAAAAAGTTTGATACAAAAAGAAAATGGGAGCGTTAAAGTACAGGAAGAAATTCAGCATATTGAATCGCTCATGAAAAAATTGGAAGATCTGTTTGCTGAAACGCGATTACTTTCATTAAACGCCGCTGTTGAATCAGCTAGAGCGGGTGAGAAAGGAAAAGGCTTTGGAATTGTAGCGGATAAAATACGTGAAATTTCCGAAAAAAGTCAACGCCTGTCAAAAACTTTAAAAGAAACAACACTAACCCTAAGCAAAAACATTCAACAGAATCATGACCTTGAAAAAGAATATCTTGACACCTTTACGATTCAAATTACAGAATTGAATAAAACTTCAGCTGAAACAGCCGAATTAATAAAGGATATCATTTCAGCATTAGAGAATTAGAACTTCACAAAACCATGCATTTTCTGTATAATATGATTACATAAAAAAAGAAGGTGACATATGAATTCATTAAAAAAGGCTAATTTCACGGCGATAACAATTAACTGGATGATCGACGCTTTTCTACTACTGGGGTATATCGTAGAGTACCTTAAAGGTGGAAGAACACTTTCATATGTTTTCATTATTGTCGGATTGATTTTTATACCGATGCTATATGTTTCCTACCTTTACAAAAGAAATCCTTCTGATAATAAGATAAAATATATCAGTCTCATTGGTTATTTCATTTTATACATCACCGCAATGTTTACAACCTCAAGGATACTTGTTTATGTGTATATGTTCCCGATTCTTTCGGTCTATATGCTTTATTTTAATTTGAAACTAATCGTGATCAGCTGCAGTGTGCTTATTGTCTCCAATAGTTTAAGAATCGCATATCTTATCACTTCATTGAACATGACGTCACCTTCTCTTACAACGGATTATATGATACAATTTGCTTCTGTGTCTCTTTTTTCAGTGGCATTGATCATGACAACCAAACTTTCAAACGAATTCAACTCAAAAAAAATTGAGTCATTGAAAAATGAGCAGGAAATGCAAAATAAAGTTACTGAAAATCTAAAAACAATCCTTGACATATTGAAAAAAAATACAACGAGTATTTCAACAATCATCGAACAAATCGGAACAACCTCCAGAGATCTGGTTTCTGATTTAAAAGAATCAGAGAATATATATCTCTTAACAGATGAAAGTATTCATGAACAAACTACCATGACACAGGAAATTCAATCTATGTTGGAAAATACGATGAATATTTCCACCGAAATCGAACATATGGCAGAAAATACGACTGAAGATATAAATGAAGGAAATGTTTTAGTAAAAAAACTTGAAGACAGCTCAAAAAAATTAAATGATAATTCAGTTGAAGTATTTGAAGATATTAACGGTTTAAGCAAAAAATCTGAGGATATTTACAGTATAACGGAAGTTATTTCTCAAATTGCCGAGAAAACAAACCTTCTGTCATTAAACGCATCCATTGAAAGTGCCAGAGCCGGTGAAGCGGGTAAAGGATTTGCTGTAGTAGCAAATGAAATCAGAAAACTTGCAAATGAAAGTAAAAACAGTGCAGAAAATATTGAGGAAATAATGAAAGATTTAATGAATTCTGCCCGAAAAACTGTCGATTCGTCCAAACAGTTTCAGCAGTTAAATCACTCCCAAAATGAGATTATTAAACAAACACATACCATATTTGAGCAAATCAATTTAAAAAGTCTGAATCTAAAAGCTTCAATTGATAAAATTCACTTAACACTTGATCAAGTTTTGTCTGCAAACAACAAGATTATGAAAAGCATCGACAAGATTGCTGACGGTTCAAGAAAAACAGTCGAAACACATATGAGAAATGAAAAAATCTCCTCTGAAAATCATAAATTCGCTAAAGAAGCCAATAAACTGGTGAAAGAAATTCAAACAATTTATGCGAAGAGTTTTATTGATGAAAAATAAATTAAATCACATCTATTTCCGACAAAAATCTTTTGCACTTCTCAAAGTATTTTTGCTTGTTAACTTTAAAGGAATCGGCATGCTTTCCTTTTTCAACTAGCAACAGATCCCTTTTTCCTTTACTTTTTTCATTATAAAGATCTATTGACATTGAATAAGGAACCATGAAATCTCTTTTCCCGTGGACGAATAGAATAGGGATATCTATATTTCTGATACTCTTTTTAAGGGATACTTTTTTAATCGGCAGATTTGCTGTGATCTTCATAAAAAAGTTGATAACCGGCATAAAAAACAAAGGAACGAGATGTAAACGCTCAAAATTCTTTTTAAAAAGTAACCGTAAGTCCGAGAATGCGCTGTCCGCTATTAAAAATGAAGTTCTTTTATCAATCTCGGCATGTTGTAAGGCAATAACAGCGCCAAGCGACTCACCATGAACACCAATAATAATATCTTTACCAAATCTTTCAAAGGCATAATCACAAATTTTCTTCAAATCGTACTTCTCATATAATCCATATGTACATTTTTTACCTCCGGATTTGCCGTGAGCTCTATGATCAAACAAAATAATATTAAATCCCAAATTGTAAAAATCTACAACGTATTTCATAGAACCCCATAAAGACCAGGTTATTCCGTGCGAAAAAACGATCACTTTATGACTTCTTTGATTCTTATACACGTATCCATGGAGCTTATAGCCATAATCCGATGCAATATAGAATTCTTCAGCATGTAGAGAGAACAACGTCTTAATATCCAGATGATCTTCCTGAATGGATATTTTTTTAGTCAATTCATACTTCCTGACTCTCGGGTTGACATATCGATACGCAAGATACCCTATAAAAAAAACATCTAAAACTAAGAAAATAATTAGTACAATCAAAGTATCCTCCACTTATAAAAAAACCTTAAATTTTGATACCAATTAAATTTAAGGTTTTCTTCATTTATTTAATTATACATGATAAAGCAAAAGATCAAAAATATTATTTTTTTGATTCCAATCTGCTAATCATTTCAGGTAATATTTTGTGAACATCTCCCACAATTGCAAGATCGGCTATTTTCATAATCGGTGCATCTTCATTTTTATTAATTGCTATAATAAAATCACTTTCCTGCATCCCCGCTATATGTTGAAGTGCACCAGAAATACCGCAAGCGATATAGAGTCTTGGTCGTACCGTTTTACCGGTTTGTCCAACCTGATGACTTTTGTCTATCCAACCTTGATCAATAACAGGTCTAGAGGCAGCAACTGTTCCATCAAGCAGTTCAGCAAGTCTGGTCAGTAAATTGAATCCCGCTTTTCCGCCCATACCTCTTCCACCGGCAATCAACACTTTCGCTTCAGATATGTTTGCCGACTCTTTTTTTTGTTTTTCCTGTTTGATGATCCTGCCTCTGATGATTGTCTTAGTAAGGTCTATCTTAATTTCTTCCGGAATCACAAAAGTTTTTGAGGCCCTTTTCCCTTTTGCAAAGACACCGGGTCTGACAGTAGACATCTGCGGTCTGTGTTTTTCACAGGTAATTGTAGCCATTAAATTCCCACCAAAAGCCGGTCTTGTCATTAATAAAAAACCTTTCTCGTCAAATTCAAGTTCTGTACAATCTGCAGTAAGTCCTGTCTTACATCTTGCTGCAAGTCTCGGTGCCAAATCTCTTCCCTGTGGTGTCGCGCCTATAAAAACAACATCCGGCCCGACCTCTTTACAAATTTCAGAAACAACAAAGGTATAGGCATCCGTGTTATAGAATTCAAGTTTTTCATCCTGAACGAAAAACATCTTATCCACATCATAATGAGATGTTTCTTCTGCGATCTCTTTTATATTAGAACCGATTAACAATGTGTATACTTTATGTCCGCTATTTTTTGATAATTCCCTCGATTTCTGAATTAATTCAAGTGTTACAGGGTTTAATATACCATTTCGATGTTCCCCAATCACTAAAATGCTTTTTTCCAAGTTCATGAAATCACCTCTGAACTAATCAATTTCTTTTCGTTTAACTTCTTAAGAAGAAGATCTACCGCTTCTTTAGGATTTGATTTTATAACTTCTCCATTTCCACCGATTTCTCTTGTTCTAGACTTTCTCACCTGAGTTGGAGATCCTTTTAATCCAAGCTGTTCTATATCTACATCCAGATCATCAGCCCTTAATACTTCTATTTCATTATCAAACACACCAAAGATTAATGAAGGATTCATATATCGCGGTGTATTCAATTCTTTAATGGCAGTGATCAAAACAGGCATTTCATATTCGACAACTTCAAATCCATCTTCAAGCATCCTCTCTACTTGAATAATATTATCCTCTTTCACAACGATATTCTGTGCATAAGTAGCCTGAGGAATATCAAGATGTTCTGCAATTTCAGGTCCAACTTGAGCAGTATCACCATCAATAGCCTGCCTACCGGCAATAATCAGATCATAATCAAACTTCTTTACTGCTGCTGCAAGCGTCAACGAAGTTGACCATGTGTCAGCTCCGGCAAATTTCACATCAGAAAGCAGAACTGCTTTGTCGGCCCCCATCGCCATAGCCTCATAGAGGGCATTTTTTGCTTGTGGCGGCCCCATTGTAATTACTGTAATTTCAGCACCTTTTTCTTCTTTGATTTTCAATGCAGCTTCCAGAGCATTTTTGTCTTCAGGATTTATGATTGTGGGTATTCCTTTTCTGATTAAAGTCCCCTTTTCTTTATCAATTTTCACTTCAGTCGTGTCAGGTACCTGTTTAATACAAACTGTTATTTTTAACATTCTAATCCCCCTTATGAAAGTGCATTTGATGCAATAATCATTTTCTGTACTTCTGATGTTCCTTCATAGATTTCAGTAATTTTTGCATCTCTGAACATTCTTTCAACCGGATAATCTTTCGTATAACCATATCCACCAAATATCTGAATTGCTTTTGTTGTAACATCCATTGCTGTTTCTGCTGAATATAATTTTGCCCTCGCAGCTTCTACAGAGAACCTTTCACCGGCAGATTTTTTCATGACAGCCCTTCTGACCAGTTCTCGAGTGGCGGAGATCTTAACATCCATATCAGCAATCATCCATTGAAGTCCCTGGAATTTTGCTATTGATCTCCCAAATTGTTTTCTCTCCTTCATGTAATTCACAGACTCTTCAAAGGCTCCCTCTGCAATTCCAAGAGCCTGAGCTGCAATACTTATTCTTCCACTGTCAAGTGTCTTCATAGCAATTCCAAATCCTTTTCCTTCACGACCGAGAAGATTTTCTTCAGGTATCTCACAGTCCTGAAAGATTAACTCAGCCGTAGAGGAAGCCCTTATTCCAAGTTTTTCTTCAATCTTTCCGACCTCAAAACCCGGATAATCCTTTTCTACAATGAAGGCACTGATCCCCCTTGTTCCCTTTTCGGGATCCGTCATTGCAAATACTGTAAATACATCGGCTGATGCGCCATTCGTAATAAATATTTTATTGCCGTTTAAGATGTATTTGTCTCCTTTTTTCACTGCTGTTGTCTGCTGACCGGAAGCATCGGTTCCGGCATTCGGCTCAGTCAGGGCAAAACCTCCGATTTTCTCTCCTTTTGCAAGAGGAATCAAATATTTTTCCTTTTGTTCTTCATTTCCAAATTCATTGATACTGCCCGCTCCCAATGAGGTATGGGCCGCCAGTATTACGCCTGTCGTCGCACAGTATTTACTAATTTCCGTTACAGCCATTATGTACGAATATATATCTCCACCCGCACCACCGTACTTTCGTTCAAATGGAATACCCATTAATCCATTTTCAGCCATTTTCCTGACCGTTTCGTATGGAAATTTTTCTGTTTTGTCTATTTCTGCTGCATAAGGTTGAATTTCATTCTTGGCAAATTCAGAAATCATCTGTTTGAATAACATCTGTTCTTTAGTCATAAAAAACCTCCTTTAATCGATATCTTTTTATCCAATGATATTTTAACACTTTGTTATTGATATTTATTTCACAATATGTAAATAAAATATTTTGTATGTTAGAATCGAAACAGGAAATAAGATTAAAAAACACAGATAATGGGTATTTTGAAACGGCACTGACAGGAGGAAAAATGAAAATCTCAATATTAGGCTTCGGAAGCTGGGGAACCGCTATATCTAATGTATTGGCGAATAACGGACATGATGTATATGCCTGGACTGCCGATGAAAGAATAATTGAAAGTATGAAATGGCATGAAAACCCCTATTATTTTCCAGGAAAAAAACTCTCACAAAATATAAACATCTCATCCGACATCTCAGAAGTAACGGCTAAAACTGAAATAGTTGTCATTGCAATACCAACACAGGCGATCCGGCAGATCGTGAAGAATATTGCATATAACTCACAGATCATCGTAAGCCTGTCAAAAGGAATAGAAATAAATTCGGGAAATCTTATCCATCAGATTATTTTCGATGAATTACAGGTAAAAGATAATTTTGTCGCATTATCCGGTCCCACACACGCTGAAGAGGTCATGAATGAAGTACCGACAAATATAGTCGCAGCCGGTACACTGAACAATTCTGTTACCGCCGTTCAAAAAGCCTTTGGAAATGATTTTTTCAGAGTTTATACAAACGATGATATCATTGGCGTTGAAGTTTGTGGGGCGTTGAAAAATATTTATGCCATCGCAGCCGGTGTCATTGATGGTCTGGGACCATGGGATAATACAAAAGCGGCATTAATTACAAGAGCTGTGATGGAAATCAGAAGATTCGGGGAGAAATTAGGTGCCAAAAGAGAAACCTTCTTAGGGCTTGCAGGTGTGGGGGATATGGTTGTCACATGTACCAGCAAACATAGCAGAAACAGATACGTCGGGGAACAATTGGGACGGGGGAAAAAGATTGATACTATCCTCAGCAAAATGAATATGGTCGCAGAGGGAGTTTATACATCGAGTGCTTTAAAAAAACTTCTCGATACGCATCGGGTTGAAATGCCCATAGCAGAAAAAATATATGAAGTTATTTATGAAGAAAAAAAAGCATCCGAAGCGATTAAAGAGCTTATGAACAGATGTCCTAAACCTGAATTCTGGTAAGAATTCAGGTTATTCCATTTCAAATATTTTTCCCAATTCGTTCTCAGACAACTCTCTATACTCTCCACTTTCAAGCGTTTCATCAAGTACAAGCCCTCCTATAGCTTTCCGGTGAAGTTTCACGACTTCAGAGCCAATCGCTTTGAACATACGTTTTACCTGATGATACTTACCTTCAATAATTCCTATTTTAATCAGGGATATATCGCCCTTCTCTTCCATAATCTCAAAAGTCCTGACTGGTTTTGTAATAACACCTGTTTCAATCTCTATTCCTTTGAAGAACGCCTCTTTCTTTGTCTTATCAAAAGAGGACACTTCAGCATAATAAAGCTTCTGAACTTCCTTTTTTGGTGAAATTATCCTGTGAATCAGATTCCCGTCTGTCGACAGGATTAACAATCCTGTTGTATCCGCATCAAGTCTACCGGCAATATTATATTCCGGGTGGGGCGATGCAATAAGTTCCAACACTGACGGATAATCAGCATTACTCACATTCGAAGAGATATAGCCCGATGGTTTATTCATGATAATATGACTTTCGATTCTCAAATCAACTATTTCTGAATCAATTGTAACTTCAAATGCTTTTTCTACTTTCAAAGCGGGGTCTTTGACTATCTTACCCCCACAGGTAACCCTTTTTTGTCTGATCAATTTCTTTATCTCTTTTCTTGTACCATACCCAGCATTTGAAAGATACTTGTCTATTCTAATCACCAATTTTTTCTCCCCCTTGCAATAAATATCCCTTTGCATATTAATCTTACTCTTTCTAAAACAAAATCATCATCAGAATGAATTAAAAACCCGGTTTTAAATTTGGATAAATCGATCATCCTTGGATCATCAATAAAAATGACCGTCTTATCATTTATCAAATCATCAAGAGGTTTTGTAAACATTTCATATTCGGGAAGTAATACTTGATTCTTTAACTCAATGATGGCATTTAAAAGAATCTCTTTTCTTAAATCTTTTTCTTCCTTTAATTGAGCTGTCCATTTCCATTCCATTTTTTTCAGCAAATTTAGGTTATACGAATTTCCCGCAAAATCATCAACAACAGGAAGATCAAGGTTAGAAAGAAGAAACGCATCATAGTTTTTTTTATCGGTAAATATAGCGGGGAATATTTGCCTTAATTTCAAATTCTCAATGTATAATTCATTGATACCATACTTCGCACTTAAAACGGGAAAGATTCCACCTGCAAGCAGTCCATTAGCGATATTCTCAACTATTTGAGCAGATTTGTACGGACTTGTTGAAAAAAAAGGTGCTATCATTTCTTCATAGGTACCTTCATGACTATTGAAAAAATCAAGAACATCAGAATACCCGATTATACATGCTTCAGCATCATTTTTTTTGGTTTTCTCTGCCAGGAATAATCCATAATCATATAAAAGATGGTTCTCATTTATACTACCGAGGCAAAAAGGTGTTACATCTTTTAAAATATTTAACAAATCTGGATCATAAATCTTATAACCGGTTTCTGTGGTAATAATCCGTTCAGCACTTACTGTACAACAAATCAGGGAAAATGTGACAAAGAGCATGATAAACCCCATCTTCGTTGTTCGTTTTTTCAATTGTAAAAGACGCTGTTTTTTTAAGCTTATCCGTCGCATTTTCAAGAGCGATTGAATAACCGACAACTTCGAATGCAAATACATCATTATCTCCGTCTCCAATCATAACCGTTTTTTTCGGGTCAAGATTATAGTATTTTAACAACTCCAAGACAGCAATTCCTTTATTTGTTTTTTTAGGAATATAATCTAAATAGGTTGAAAAGGATTTAAAGACGTTAACACTTCCGGAAAACTTTCTTAAACTTTCCTTTTCTACTCTATCAAGAAAGTCACCTTGACCGATCGCCAGTATTTTATCTGTTTTTCCATGATTCTCAATTTCGTGAACCAAATCATCCACAACAACATAGTTCATTCCTGAATGTATCGAATACTTACGGATCAGATCATTATCTTCTTCAACTATGATCTGATCATTTATATAAACCTGTCTGTGACAATTAATACTACGAAGATATTGAATAATTTGAACGGCATGCTTCTCTTCAATACATTCGTGGAAAATCTCCTTATTACTCTTCGGAATGGAAATAATACTCCCATTATAGCTGATAATGGGAAAATCATACGAAAAATACTGTTTTATAATTTTCTGTGCAGAAGATAACATCCTTCCTGTACAAATCAGCACATTTTTCCCCTGGCGTTTTAATTCTTCAATCACTTCAACATTCTTCCGTGGAACCTTTAGTTCATCATTTAAAATAGTACCATCAATATCCAATACAATCGTTTCATACTGCAAAATTTTTCTCTCCTTTTATTTCATCGATTCAGCCGATTACATGATTTCCGCATTTTCAAAATCTGTACTGCCGTTTATAAACTTATCCATTGTCTTTTTTATCTCTTTATAAATCATATCAAAAGTTAATCCTGTTTCTTTAAGAAGTTCCGATCTCGTCCCATGCGTTACAAATCCATCTATCGCAAATACTGTCGCTGAAAGAATCTGATGTGAATACTTTTTATTCATCAGAGAAATAAAATGCTCACCAAATCCTCCAACTCTAACGCCTTCTTCAACAGTCATGAGAATTTTCTTCGTTTTATTCTTAAAAACAGAACGGATGGCATCTTCATCAAAATATTTGATTGAACTCACACTGATCAATGTCAAAGGGAAATCTATACTTTCAGCATTTTCCCTGAAAAGATTTGTCATCGTACCAACAGAAAAAATAATCATTTCCATATCAGCGTTCATATCTTCATGAAATCTGATCTTTTCCCATTCATAGGGATTTTTTACTTCGTTTTCAGATATTATCAAATCAATTTCTTCATAGGAAACATCTTCTTTTTCTCTGGGATAACGAATAAAAATTGGTTTATCAACATTCCATTCTTCATTTGCAAGAAAATTGAGAATTTTCACCATATTTCTAATAGAATCAGGCGTTAACAATTCCACTTCAGGAATAGCATTTAACATAGCAATATCAAATGTTCCATGATGGGTTGGACCATCACTTCCTACAAGACCTGCCCGGTCAATACCAACAAGCAATGGTATCTTTTGCAATGCAATATCATGGATGATTTGATCATACGATCGTTGTAAAAAAGTAGCGTAAACTGCATAGACAGAGTGATACCCTTTTAACGCCATCGCTCCAGCAAAGGTAAGTGAACTTTGTTCGGTAATACCAAGATCAAAAAACCTTCCGTTTTCAAGCGCTTTAAAATGATAAAGACCCGTTCCTATATCCATGGCGGAAGTGATTGCGACAAGTTTATCATCTCGTCTTGCATATTTTGCCAGAGTATAACCAAAAGCATCACTATAAGATAGTTTATTCTCTTTATTCTTTGATTGGCCATTCTCCTTTTGAATGGGGCCGATACCGTGATAAACACTGGGTTTTCTCTCAGCATAATCTAATCCATAGCCTTTTCTTGTATGAACATGCAGAACAACCGGTTTTTTGTACCCTTCATTCAGATTCGAGAAAACCCTTATCAGCGCCTCTATATCATGCCCATCTATTGGCCCAAGGTACTTGAATCCCATTGCCTCAAATATGGATGTCGGAATTAAATTATGCTTCAAACTATCCCGCATCCATTCCAATAACGCTTCTAACCCTTTTAAATGAGTCTCATTGAGGAATTTTTTCATTTGTTTTTTAAAGTTATTATACCCTTTACTGGTTCTGATAAGCGAAAGATTATTTGCAAAAGAACCCACATTATCTGAAATGGACATTCCATTATCATTAATGATAATCTTCATTTTACTGTTTTGACCGGTCACTTGGTTTAACGCCTCAAGAGCATTCCCGGAGGTCAATGCACCATCGCCAATTACAGAAATAACTTCACCTTGTTCACCGCTTAATCTTTTCGCTCTGTCAAAACCCAGAGCTGCAGCAATGGAAGTGCCAACGTGCCCCGCTCCGAATGAATCATATTTACTTTCAAAGATATTTGTATAACCACTTAATCCATCCTTCTTTCTTATTGTCTTGAAGGCTTCTTTGCGTTCAGTGATTATTTTATGTGTATAAGTCTGATGACCTGTATCCCATACAAGGGTATCCGTTTCAGGAAAATCAAAAACGTGATATAAAGCAAGCGTTAACTCTACAGTTCCCAGATTCGAAGCGAGATGTCCGCCATTACAGCTTACAGTATCGATTATATAATTTCTTATTTCTTCGGCATAAGCATTCAATTCTTCTATCGAAGCTTTTCTGATCCTTTTTATAATACAATCAGAAGATAGAAGATCAACCATCATGTTCTATACTCCGCTTGATTTCCTCAATTTTCAACTCTGATTCCTTGAGTTGTTTTTCAGCTTTTTGATACATCAAAACAGCATCCTTGTATTTTTTTATTGATTCCTCAAGCGGGATATCTTTATCTTCCATCTCTTCCACAAGCTGTTCAAGCTCAGAAATGATTTCCTCTATTCTTTTTTTTGTTGCCACAAAAGTCCTCCAGGTCTTAAAGTTTTTTTAAACGCTTTACTTCGGCTGTAAATTCTCCATCTTTCATCAGAACATTTACTAAATCACCAGTGTTTAATTGTACCACACCTAGAACAGGTATTTTATCTTTCTCAACCCTTGAATAGCCTAATTCCAAATATTTATCAGGGTTTGAAGCATTAATTTTTTCCTTTAGAACAAGCATTTTTGAAGATATCTTATCAACTCTTGTTTCAATAACAGAATATTTGTTGATAGCCTTCATACCTGACAATCTATGTGTCAAAACGTTAAATTTATTATCAATAAGATTCCCCAAAATCTTAATCAAATAATCTAACTTTTTTTGATTTTGTTGTAATTCATATTCCGGATCTCTCTTTAATAGATTTTTACTGACGGAAAGTAATCTTATCTGTACATCATTCAATTTTTTTTGCAAATTAAATTCCGCACGTTTTAAAACAGCTGATTTATGTGATAAAAAATCAAAAATATTTGGTACAGCGATCATAGCTGCTGCCGTTGGCGTTGAAGCGATATAATCGGCCGCATATTCCGAAAGCGTATGATCAGTTTCATGTCCGATACCTGAGATGACTGGTTTTTTGCAGGATTTAATCTTCTTGACGACATTTTCATCGTTAAAACACCACAGGTCCTCAAGCGAGCCACCGCCTCTTGCAATAATGAGACAATCAACATCTGAGCCTTCAGCATTTGATATCGCTTGTATTATTTGTTTTTCAACCTTTCCCTGAACACCTGTATGAAAAATCTGTAAAGTCAATTCAGGATATATTTTTTTAAAAGTCTGTATAATATCATGAAGCGCTGCCCCATTTCTGGACGTAATTATACCAATTTTTTCGGGAAATTCAGGTAGCTTTCTTCTTTCAGTTTCTTGTCTGGGAATTATCCCTTCATTAATCAGTCTCTGTTTTTGTTCCTCAAATTTTTGTCTTAACAATCCGGTTTTCGACAATTCTCTTGCCGATTTAATATATAATTGAAATTCACCTCGCTCTTTATAAATAGAAATATAACCAAATGCTTCTATCAAAGTCCCTTCTTTAAAATTCACCCGATTTTCTGAAGAGATATTGAAATATACAGCCTTTAATGTTGAAGATTCATCTTTCAAAGTCATATACGCATGCTTTCCATAAATCTTTATCGTTCCAATTTCGCCAATGATAGAAATATAACCGCCGATTTCCGGATGATTTTCAATCAATTCTTTTGTTTTTTCAAGTATTTCACTTATTGTAAATGACATTTTTTCTCCTGTTGAAATTTTTTTGTGTATTTCACGTCTTGAATAATACCCCCTGAGGGTATAAATTTGGAGGTGTTTATGCATAAAAAAATAACTATTTACTCTACGCCGAATTGTCCACATTGTGTCAGTGCTAAAAAATATTTCAAAACCCTTGGCATTCCATTTACGGATTATGATGTATCAAAAAATCAGCGTGCCGCAGAAAAGATGGTGAAAAAGACTGGACAAATGGGTGTTCCGGTTATTGAAATTGGTAATCAAATAATTATTGGGTTTAATAAGAACCGAATAGAAAATATCATTTCAGGAAGATAATGAGGCTCACGCCTCATTATCTTCCTCTATGAGCAGTTTCCCAAAAACGGTATCAAAATTTTTTGTCGTTTTTTCAATACAGAAAAAGCCGGTTTTGATTTTTATTTCAATACCAAGTTGCTTAATCTTTTCTTCAATAGAAATCTTTTCAACCATCTTATTAATTTTTTCATTAACACGATTATGATCAATATCATAAAAATAGACTAAAAAGAATCCTTCTTTATAAGTACCAATAATATCACTTTTTCTAATTTCACTTCTTAAGACCGCGGAAACAGAATCAGTGATTAACTGGAAGATCTCTGTTCCATATTTATCGATTAAAACATCTCTATTTTTTAAAGCAAAATAGGATAAGACACCATTTAGATTATATCGATTAGCCTTATGAATTTCTTTTGATACAAGGTCACTGAAAAGCTTGAAATTTCTTGCAGAAACAAATTCATTTGTATACTCATTATTTTTAATAATATAAACATACAGAAGATATTTCACGAATATTTTGAAAAGCAGAATCTCTAATTGTTTCAAATCATACGACTGTTTTTGATTAAAGGCAATCGTCATTAAAATATGATAAGATCCAAGTTCGACACTCTGTTTAACCGGTTCGAAAGTTGTATCTGATTTTTCACCGCATGAAAAAAATTCATTATCATTAATACTTAGCGTTGCATACGCTGTGGAATCGCTCTCAGAAAAAAACATACGAAAAACTTCCAATAATGCATCTTCTATTTGTAAATTCTTCTTCAACTGTAATTCTTCAAAATACCTTTGAATGTACTCTAAATTCAACTTTAAACCTTTCAGGTATTCTGAATAGTCTCCCAATTTAGTCGAATATCTCATGGTATCCATTTTGAGGGAATTATTTTTACTTAGTAAATCGTTGAATTCCTCATACAGAAGATAAGTATTGTCCGTTTTATCATCTAAAAAAGTAACAGGCACCGGCATACCGGCATTAATTATCTGGTATATTTTTTTTATCGCATTATTCCTTTCAATACGTTCTGAAACAACTATTCGTTTAACAAGATGAATCATGAGCAATCCGAAAAAAAACGGGATTAAAAATATCAGAAACAAGGCCAGAATATTTTCAACAACCGGAGCAAAAGAAATAAAAAGGATTTCATCTATTCGTCTACCAACATAATAATATAATTTATCATGGTAATTAAGGATAGTTGAATTAATCCAGGAGATTACATGATCATTGTTCATATTTATTGGCGTAAAGGCATTATCGATAAAAAGGTATCCTAAATTATTTCTATCAAGAACGATAAATTCTGCCAAATCAACATTACCAAGAAATTTGTTGATAAAATCATCTACTGTTACCGTTCCAATATAAATCCGATTTTTATTCTTTAGTCCAATATCAAAACAAACTTTATTTAACGCAGGATCAAAATAAAAGTTTGAAAGAGCTGAGTCTTGTTCTATAATATTTTTAAATATTGAATTTCCGCTTAAGACGTCCAATCCGGGAATTAGAGCCCCATATTGGACGAGAACCTGTCCTTCCAAATCCGAAATAGCCACACGTTGAAAGACATCAGGATTTGAAATCAACTGAAGTGAATTCTGATACAATATCGTTTTAAACATATTTGTAGTCTGAATATTTTGTTTACTCAAATCATCAACAATCATGAAGTATGAGTATACACCTGCGATGATAATAAATATCAGATATAAAAAAACCCAGAAAATATACAAATTTAAAAACTTTCTATTGACAAACGTGAGGAATTTTCTCATAAATCACCATCATTTTATAACAAATTCGTCAATTACATGCATCCCGCTTTCATCAAATTCAACATGATAAAGGGTCGTATATAATTGATTTTCATCAATTATAAATTTTTTCCCAAGAGCTTCATTCTGCCATTCAATCCACTCTTCCATATTATAGTTCCCATATTTCCCAATATATTCTGCTATTGATTTGGAAAACATTCTATACAATTCCATTTTATTACTAAATCTATCTGAATCAAATGTGTCGGTAATTGTTATCCCATTGACTCCGTAAGCATTTGTTCCTGTATAATAAACGACCTTTTTATTTGTGTTTTGTAGCATTAGAAAAATCTTTTCTCTGGGAAAGCCTACGATCGAATCCAGAATTTTAATGGTATTCGATTCGTTCGTATTTAAAAATAAATAATCCGGATCGTAATCTTCTATCAGATTGATAAATTCATTGATATTTTCTTTAAAAGCAACTGTTTCTTTAAAGGCAAACACAAATATATTTCCGGGTATTTTTTCAGAAAAATCAAAGTCAAGTTGATATTCATCAAGCACCAGGATCACGGAATCCGATGTTAAATCACAAAATTCATTCAACGCAGCTGACACTTGATCTAAATCAGGCAGAATATTGACAGCGTTCTTCAAGGTTTCTGTTTTTTTAAAAAATAATGTGAAAATATTTGTTTCTATATTATTAAATGCTTTGTGTTGCAACAGGTTATCAGAATAAGCCAGATCCAGAAAAAAAAGATCGTAATTTTTCCTCTCCAAATCTGATTTTAAATCATCAATCTCTGTCCCATCAAATATAATATCGGAAGTAAAGTTGACATTCACGCTCTTTCCAATATTTTTAGTAAGAGTTTGAAATATAAGAGAAGTTTCTTCAGATTCCACTAAAGAATAATTGACCTTTGTAAGGCAAAAAACATCGATCCCCTGATTATTATAAAAAAAATAGAAACAGATGATAGCTAACACTATAAGCAATATGGAGACCAATGCATATTTTTTAATGAAGTTCATAGATCACCTTTACCCCTTATCTCTTCTCCGATCTGTAAACTCTGACTCCACCACTTTTTTCCAATGTTTTGACATTACCAAAAAGTTCTTTCATATACTGTCGTATCCTCGCCCCACCTTTATTATGATAGGCAACGATTTGAAGATCTCCCTCTTCTTCGAGATGACACAATGAATCTTCGACTGCTTTTACCCAAATCCTCTTACCAGCCGCCATAGGTGGATTGAACAAAATAGTATTGAATTTCATTTCTTTCCATGGATTAAATAGATTTCCGTCGCGTATCTCAACGGCAAGATTATGATTCATGGCATTTTCCTTGGCAAAATTTACCGCCCTTTTATTAATATCACTCATGAAGATCTGTACAAATGGATTTTCTTTAGCAATAATAGTTCCTACTACACCATAACCACAGCCAAGATCCAGAATCTTTCCGGGTTTTATGATAGCTGATTCTAAAAAAACAAGCGTTGCCCTGTTCATTTTTCCATATGCAAATACACCGGAGGGACTTCTGAAAGAAAATTCATGTCCATTTTTAAGTTTTATCAATACTTCCTTAACAACCAGTTCTGATTTCGGATTAGCTGTAAAATAATGATCATTTTTCTGGTTTTCCACTTTATCACTCATCATCGGGTAATTCTTCCAATTCATCATCATGATTATCCGGTTGTGAAATAACAGAATCCTTGCGCTCTTTAAAGTAATCAAACTCTATTTCATAATTTTTCCCATTATCCGTTAAAACACAAACTTTTTTATCGAATATATTGCAACTAAGAACCTTGCAAATCTCATCATTATATTGAACGATACTTCCCTGAACAGGAACATCCTGCATGATTTCCTCATATGAATCCAGCTCGTATTTCAAGCAACATAGAAGCCTTTTACATTGACCTGATATTTTTGCGGGATTAATCATCATCTGTTGTTTCTTTGCATCTTTTAAAGTAATTTTATCAAATTCTCTTTTAAATCTTCTACAGCAAACAGGTTGCCCACACATCCCTATACTACCAATAAACTTCAATTCATCTCTAACGCCAACCTGTCTAAGCTCAATCCTTGTTCTAAAACTGTGAGCCAGCTCTTTTACCAACTCCCTGAAATCAACTCTACCTTCCGCACTAAAGTAAAAAAGTAATTTGGAACGGTCAAACATATACTGAGCTTTTAATAACTTCATAGGCAATGCCAGCTTCTGTATTTTTTCAAGACAAATATCAAAAGCGGCTTCAGCATCTCTGGTATTTTCTTTGTGTTTTTCAAGATCTTCATCTGTTAAAGCTCTCAGCAAAGGTTTTATTTCATAGTCAACCTTGGAAATATCGATATCAATTGGACCTTTTATAACCTTCCCAACATCAAGACCAAAAAAACTCATACCAAGAACTAATGCTCCCGGATTTAATTCTCCTTCATATGTAAAATAATTTATTTTCCCATATTTTAAAAATTCCACTTCATAAACTTTCGCGATCATTTCCATTATAAGCCTACTTTCTTTTTAATATTTTTTGTACCTCTATTAGATAATTGTACAATAACAATTCTTTATTGCAATTAATCTGAACACTATTTTTAATCTTTTCTAAAAATTTCAGAAACTCATTTAAATGCTTTAAATCCAATTTAATATCCGATTCAAGTAATTTCACCGTTAAATATGTATAAGTCGCTTGATTATTAAGTGATAATCTGTCTGCTTTGAAAATCGAATACAAAACTTTTTCCGTCGAAGAAAAGAGTTCTTTAAAGAATATACTGCCCGAAGAACTATCCATGCCTTTTAAAAATTCGGAAGCAATCAAAATAAGGTCTTTAAAATCGGATTTTGAAGTCGAAAAAAGAAGTTTTTCTACAATACATAAGGAATATAGTTTTCTTAATATTTTGTCTTGTAATTCCATTCCGGCTACCAAAAGACTACTTTCTTCCAAACACAGCAAAGCGAATTCATCAAATAATTCCCTCATTGTTTTCTCCCGAAGGGTTTTCATTATCTTTTTTTGATCAGAATACTCAATATCGGAAGACAAATAAATAATATCAAAAGAACTCTTTGAAACCCATGAAAATTCTTCTGAATTTTTTTCGTGGAAATCAGATAAAGTTAATCTCGTTGGAATTCTGACCGTAAAAAGTCTACTTTTTATTGTACTTAACAAAGAAGTATAAGCTGTCGTAGTACAAATAAACAAGCTATTCTGAGATGGCTCTTCAATCAATTTGAGCAGGCTGTTCAAAGCGTATACATTTGCTTTTTCGATATTTTTTACAACAATATACTTGTATCGAAGCCTTTCTTTCTTGTAAGATGAAAAAGTGATCAAATCCCTTATATGTTCAATCTTGATAATTGTCTCATTTCCACCTATTTCAAAATAATCATTGGAATTACATATAGCGTTATAATGCATCACTTTACCAAAACCATCTTCAATCTTTTCTAACAATACCTCAAGAAAAAGATTGATCAATCCGTATTCGTCTCCAGAAAGACAAATGGCGGGGATTTTATTTTCAATTCCATCTGTGGTCCTTTCGGGTAATAGCGAGAAAATTTTCCTTATCTCTACCCCGTATTCAACAGTAACCTTCTCCTTCAAAGTGTCAATTGTCATAATCTCAGAACCTATCTGTACAGATCGAGTACAAGACCATTTATCTCTTCAACTTTTCCAGCGAAACTCATTGTATTTTTTTCATTCTCCATCAATAATCCTGCGAGTTGATGAATTTTATCATCCACTTTTTCTGCAACCATATATAGTTTCGGATAATCAACATCCATTCCCATATCTTCTTTGATCTTGTACAAGCCTTTCTCTATAAATTGCAAGAATTTCTTTAACGAATCGCGATAGCCTTGAAAATTTCTATGCGTCGGAGATCGGGAGAATCTGTTCCCGGCACTTAAAACATATTCAAGATATCTTCTCGCTTCCTCTTCTACCTGCTCGAGTTTCACTTCTCCCAACATGTCCATAAACCCATTCCAATTGTCAGAAGAAACTTTAGAACCCCCGGCTCTGTTTGCTTTTTTTCTTTTTGCTTTTGAAGACTTTTTTTCCTTATCGATGGAATTATTTGGAGGATTAACTCTCATTTTTATCGCCTGTCAATCAGTTTTCCTTTTTTTTACAAGATCTTTACAAAGATCCAGAGCACCTGTTGCATCTTTTGAATAACCGTCACAACCAAAATCTTCAGCCAGTTTCTTATTCATTGATGCACCACCAGAAATCAATTTTACAGGAAGAGCATTCTCGTTTAGAAGCATCTTTACCTCCTGAACTCTTCCAACAGTAGTCGTCATCATCGCTGAAAGCCCAAGAATATCGGGTTTTTCACGTTTAACAGCTTCCAAGATATCTTCAGCTTTACAATCTTTTCCAATATCCATTACTTCAAACCCACCACTGCTTAAAACCGTACCAACAATCTTCTTGCCAATATCATGTACATCCCCTTCAACCGTCGCTACAATCACTTTCCCTATAGACTTTATCGTCCTTCCAGATAATTCATTTAATCGTTCAAAAACAGGTTTTGAAGTCTCAGCAGCAAGAATCAACTGCGGCAAATGTATTTCTTTTCTTCCGTAAAGAACACCTATTTCATTCATTGCAGCTCCCAGGATATTCTGGCTGATTTCCAGGGGTGTTTTAGTTTTTAATTCGTCAGAAATAACCTGTTCTATTTTCTCTGTTTGTCCATTAAGAAGATATTCTGTTATTTCGCTATCCGTGTTTATTTTTTCATCATTCTCATATTTCTCACCTTTTAAACTCAGAGAACCTTGCATGACACTAAACAACTCATTGTCACCCGTATTCATAATAGCTGACGTAAGACCTCTTTCCATCGCTCTTGAAAGAAATGAAGCATTTATTCCAGATCGTAAAGGCATCCCAAAGCTGAGATTAGACAACCCCATTGTTGTTTTTATCCCCAAATCACTCAAACCTCGAACCGTTTTTAATGTTACTTCAGGATCATTCCCGGCCCCAAGCGAAAGGACAAGCGGATCAGCTATGATTCTATTTTTATCAATCCCAAGTTCTTTGAATTTTTCAACGCCATCAAGGATTATTTGAACTCTTTCTTCCGCAGTTTTTGGAATTTTCCTCCCCATTGCCAGGAGTATCACAAGACCCCCGTGACGTTTCAAAATCTCCGCTTTTCTTTCGATGCTTTTCTCAGTTACTCTCGCCGAATTGATCAATGGTCTTCCGGCATACTCATCCAAGGCTCTGTAAAGGTATTTAGTGGTCTGAATGTCAAAAGAAATAGGATTCGATGATATTTTATCCAGTTCTATTACTGCTTTATTGAAATGTTCCTGATTTAATATCTTTTCTATCCCGAGATTTAAATCAAGCAATTTTGCTCCCTCATCTTCCTGTTCTTTGGCAATTGAAATCATTCTATGATAATCCATTGAAACAATTTCTTCCTGGAATTTTTTTCTGGAAGCAGGGTTAATCCTTTCTCCAATTGGCATAAATGGTGATAAACCAATCAATTTGGTTCTCGAAGAAAAAAACACTTCATCAAGATCTGTCTTATAAGTACCATTCGCTCTGGCTCTACTCTCTTCATATGTAAATGAAGGGTTTTTTTCTATCAGATTCCTAAGAGCCGAAATATGTTCAGGACCTGTACCACAACAACCACCTATGATCCCTGCTCCCTCCATAACGATATCAGCAGAATAAACTGAAAATTCATCAGCCGTCATCTTATAAAACAATCGTCCATTCTCAAGAAAAGGATCTCCAGCATTCGGTTCAATCGAAAGGGGTTTTTTAGTATATTTCCGTAAGACAGAGAAGACATCATACATTTCCTTTGGCCCAAGAGAACAGTTAACACCTACCACATCCACATCCATATCATCCATAAGATTTGCAAATACCGATACGGGTGTCCCTGTAACACTTCTGGGTATATCTTCCTCGTTTATATCAAATGTCATCTGAACGATCAACGGTTTTTCTTTGTTAACGTCCCTCACTGCCATTACAGCCAATTTAGTCTCTTTAAGGTCTGTCATTGTTTCAATGATAAAACCATCCACTCCGTTTTGATCAAGTAAAGAAGCCTGTTCAAAAAAGGTATTGTATATTTCTTCAGAAGAAGCGTTGCCAACCGGTTGCGGATACTCACCCGTTGAGGAAATATCACCAAAAATAAGTGTTCTGGAACCGGCCGCTTTTCGGGCAATCATTACTGCCTGTCTGTTTATTTCTTCGATCTGATTTTCAAGACCGTGTGAAACAAGTTTTAATCTATTTGCGCTGAAAGTGTTCGTTAAGAGAATATCGCAGCCTGCATCGACATATTCTTTCTGAAGATTGTAGACAACTTCCGATTTCTTTAAATTCAGTTCCTCAGCAATAAAATCCCCATAGCCTCTTTTAAAGAATTGCGCTCCATAGGAGCCATCAAGTATTAACGGTCTTGTTTCAAGATAGTTTAAAAACTCTTTTCTGTTCATACATCACTCCATTTATCATCTTAAACCAGATAATTTTACGATTTCGTTCATCTGCTCCCATCTGTTCATTGTGTACAAGTGAAATCTTTTAATGCCATTGCGTTTCAACTCATCAATCTGTTTTACAGAATAATCAATTCCAAATTTTTCCATATCTTTTGGATTGTCTTTATATAAATCAATTTTTTCATTTAATTCATCCGGAATCGTTGCCCCCGATAAACTCACAATTTTTCTGATTTGAGAAGCTTTTAAAACGGGCATAATTCCAGGTATCACAGGCATATTCATACCACAACTTTCTATCATATCAAGAAATCTAAAATAGGCCGTATTATCAAAGAATAACTGGGTAATAAAAAAATCCGCTCCTGCTTCAACTTTAACCTTTAAATGTTCAACACTCATTTTCAAATCCTTACAGTCCTGATGTCCTTCCGGATAAGCAGCCGCACCGATGCAAAACCTTCCATCTCTCTTTATGACGGAAATTAAATCTTTTGCATATTCAAAATCACACCATGCACCATATGGAAAACTAACATCCTGAGGGATATCACCTCTTAAAGCCAAAATATTTTGAACACCTTTACTGTTTAGTTTATCCAAGATATCGCTTATATCTGATTCTGTATACCCAACCGCTGTTAAATGCGCTAATGCAATAGTTCCTTTATGCCTTTCAATATCATGCTTGTTTTCGATATATTCTGAAATTTCTACTGCTTTTCCTTTATTCGTACCACCCGGTCCATATGTAACACTAATAAAATCAGGTTGCAGATCCGTCAAATGATTAATCGTTTTCTTTATTATCTCAAATTGTTTCTTCTGACCCTTTTTAGGTGGGTAAACTTCAAAAGAAACCGAATCATTCTTTGTCCTAAAGATATCACATATTTTTCCTGTCATCTTATTCCTCCACTTGATTACCAGAATGCCACCCAATCATGCACACCGTACTTTTCTGAGGAATCAGTACACCTGACTTGGGGTGTGTGGTAATCCTATTTTCATCAACACCTAAAAGATGTAAAATTTTAATGTTCTCAAATATAGTTATTTCACCATATCCCGGAGAAAATCTCATCGTGCCTTCCCCATAATTCTCCCTTAATTTCTGATCGAACTGTTCATTGATTTCTTCCACAGATTCCGATCCCCAGGCATCAAGGAAAGAAGCTTTCAATATTTCTCCATTTTGCTGATATTCTTCAATCTTTTTATCAACATCATCCCCAATACTACTGCAAAAATAAGTCATATAGTCTATATTTTTAAATTTTTCCGGGATTTCATATTGACTTAGTTCAGATATTTTATACGTATCATAATAAACCAATGCTTTCGTTAACTTCATCCCTTCAATATAGATTTCATTGAGAGTATCACGCATCTTTTTATCCATATTATTTTCTTTCCCGTGAAAACCGGCACGTAAAAAAAACAGTTTTTTAGATGGGATTATTTCTTTTTTGGGGGGATAATATATATTTGAAATAGAGACAACTCCTAAAATAAGATCAAAATAACAACGATTACAACAAAAGCGAGAAGCAACAAGATTGTTCCAATCATCACCAGATCAATAAACTTCTCTTTGTCTTCAAGTGCTTCTTCGTCTCTTTTCACTGAGCTCCCCTTCATTAGGGTCTGAAGAAACTTTTTATCTTTATCGGGAACATCTTTTAATAATTTTTTATGTTTTTTATCTTTCATAATCCTCATACTGGACATGATTATGGCTTTTGCCTCGAACCAGTCATCTATAAGGACTTTGATTAACATTGTCCCCTTTCCTTTTGAAATGAATTCTCTTGCAGTAATAAAAGCTTCAAAAGGTTTAATATTATTTCCATTTTCATCAAATTTATCGGGAAATGAAGCCATTATTCTTTCTTTATCCGCTTCATTTGATATCGTCATCAAACTAACATAGATCATCTCTCCAACTTTAACAGACGAAACAGGATTTCCTTCCATAGGATCGATAATGGGATAGAAATCTGGAAGTTCAAGTAGGTCATTTCTTTTCTTTGTATACATTGAAGCGGATTCAACATCAATCTGACTTCCTGCCTTCAAAGCTTCATCAGAACTCATTTCAGTATAAGTTGAATGTTCAAAGTTAAATTTAATATTGACTTCACTTGTCCATTCATCAAAAAGGTCCTTTAATTCCACTCTTATAGCCGCTGAGTCTTCACTGGAAATATGTAACCCTAATTTTTTACTGAATGCGGTCCTTCCACCTTTTTTATTGATATACGATTTCACATAATTCATGAAATCTGTTGATTTTGTTATAACATCGCCAGTTCTTGACAGGAGTTCTTTGTAAATAAAATTGAGCTTTTCACGAAAATCGTTTATATCATCTTCAACACTGATCCTAGCAAAATTCTTGAACCTTCTGGCGAAAGTAATAAATTGAAAATCAATTCTTCCATCAACTTTGCCAAAAAAGTATCCAATAATCACCTCGTCTGATGATTGGCTCTCTGCATATAACTTTACCGTATAAAAATCAAAATCCATAAAGCGCTCCCATCTTCTTTAAATGTACTTCAAAAGATTATATCATGAATTAACTGCAATGAAATCTAAAATATCGTTGAAAAAAGATCTGTCATATGAAAATCGCATATCACAATTATTCACTTATCTTTGAATGGATTGATATCATTAAACTTACTTTTATGTTTTGAATCAGATTCCAATTTTTATTAATTCATATTTTCTTTTCCCCAAGCCTATCTTTTCTGCGTGTTTCAACTGTTCAGACCAATCAGTTTCCGGGTGTACTTCGTAGAACGGATCATGCCCCACTTCATGAATCACAAGATCGATACACGCCTGATCTAAAGCGACAGGATCTGTACTTACCGCAATACCTATATCAGGTGAAACCGGTATATCATTTGAACTCCAACAATCACAATTAGGTGAAACATTATTGATAAAAGAAATATGGAAGGATTTTTTTTCTTTAAGCACAGCCAGAGTGTATTCAGCCATCTTTTTACATAATTGGTCTGTTGACGAATCCCAAACCGGTACTAAAGCTCCAAAATTACACATCGCTACACATTGACCACACCCTATACATAAATCATAGTCAATTTGTGCATATTCGTTAATTTCTATCGCTTCAACAGGACAATTTCTAGCACATAATTGACATTTCACACAATTCTCTTTAATCATTTTTGGTTTTGAAGTTGAATGCTGTTCCAACTTTCCAGCTCTTGAAGCACACCCCATCCCCAAATTCTTAATAGCTCCACCAAAACCGGCTTGCTCATGTCCTTTAAAATGATTAACGGACACAATCGTATCAGAATGAACAATAGCTGCACCAATCTTAGCTTCCTTTACATATTCACCATTTATAGGAATCTTTACTTCGTCTGTACCACGAAGACCATCCGCTATGATTAACGGTGCATCAACCACTTGTTTTGCAAAACCATTTATAATTGCGGTCTCCAAATGGTCTACCGCATTTGAGCGTGATCCTTTATAAAGAGTATTAGCGTCTGTTAAAAAAGGTTTTGCAGATTTTTCCTTAATCGTATCAATGATAACTCTTAGATAGTTAGGTCTGATATACGCCAAGTTTCCATATTCGCCAAAATGAATCTTTAAAGCAACCAAAGAATTTTCTGAAAATTCCTCCGAAAAATTACTGATATCCAGTAAGTTTCTCAATTTCTTTAACATACTTAAACCCGGTTTCGTTTTAAACGATGTAAAATAAACTCTGGCCATATCATCACCCCTTTTATTTTTTCTGGAATATTATACCATTATCAAATCTTTATGATAAACATAAACAGCTCATGCTATAATCTTGTCAGAAAAATACATGCGAGGTGAATAAATGAAATTATTCTTATTAAAACAAAAGCCCGGACCAGGAATGTCAAAAAAAATATTTGATACCGTACGGCTAAAAACGGGAATTAATTTACAATATGAGAACCTGGTTCTCCCAACAGATTATTGGAATAAAGTTTTAAACAATTTTAAAAATGACAAAGAAGTTCTGGGATTTAATATCACAATTCCATATAAAGTAAAAATCAGAGATGAAGTTATTGGCGATGAGGATGTAGAAAAATGCGGAGCCGTGAATTGTGTCAAGGTTAATCATAATACCGGAGATTTCCTGGGCTTTAATACTGACTGGAAGGGTATATATAATCCGTTAGCTGAGAAAAAAATAAATAGTGCTATCATCACAGGTGCTGGTGGCGCAGCACGTGCAGCATGTTATGCATTGGAAAAATTATCAGTTGACAATGTTTTTCTTTTCAACCGCTCCATAGAAAAAGCGGATGTCTTAAAAAAACTGTTCCCAAAAATACAAACATTCACGCTAGCTACCATTGATGATTTTTTAAAGGTAAATCAAATTGACCTAATCATCAACACAACGCCACTGGGAATGAATCCGAATCCATGGACTTCCATTCCGGTAACTGTAGAAACATTGAAAAACTGTAAAATCGTATTTGATGTAGTCTATAAACCTTTAAAAACAAAATTACTTGTTTATGCTGAAAAGAGCGGATGTAAAACAATAAACGGACTTGAAATGCTGGTCGATCAGCACGTAGAAAATGTTAAAATATGGGGACTTCCAGAAGAAGAGAAAGTGATTGAAATACTCAATACCTTTAAAAAAACCTTAACCTGATCTACACGATAGAACAAAGCATATTCTTTCAATCGGAATTTTGTATAGATGGGTAAAACGAAGCCCCCCGCTTTTAGCAGGGGGCAATTTGTTACTTTAAGTTTTTATCACAGTTTCCACACTTACCATAGAATTTAATGTTATGATCATTTGGAATAAATCCCATCTCATCTTTAAGCAGTTTCTCAATTTTTTCCATCAATTCATCGGATAAAGTGATAACCTCTCCACAATCCGTACAGATCGCATGATGTTTCCCGTGTTTGTTGCTATCTGCAAGTTCATATCTGATAATACCTTCATCAATCTCTATTTTCCTTAACAGATCAAGCTCGCTTAAAAGTTCAACGGTTCTGTAAACGGTTGCTTTACTGATCCTTGATCTTTTATCAAGTAATTTCCTATAAACCTCTTCTACACTGAGATGATCTTCCGGAGATTCGGCAAAAATCTTCATTATCAACTCTCTTTGTGCCGTAATCCTGAAATTTCTATTCTTCAACTCTTTTCTTAAAATATCGTTGACCATGCTTTGAAACTGCACCTCCTAAAATGCTATATCTTAACCAGTCATAATTGTACCAGTTTTATGTTACTTTAAAAATCTGTTTGTTTTATAATTTGATTAATTCTTACTTATATATCTTGATAAAATAATTGTGCCCACAACATTTAAGACTAACAAAACTAACACAATGTCAAGAAGATAGGTCTGCTCCGTCTGATTTGAGTACAACAAGAACATGAGCAATAGCTTTACCCCTATCGAATTAATCTGAACGAGAATATTCCAGATATCTTTATACTTTATTGCATGTAACACCTGAAAAAATATCAGGATAATCAAAATCACTAAAATGATGGTTTCAGTCACGATCAAATCCCTCGATAAGTTATAAAACTCGTCTCTGTTTCAAAAATCTTTATTTCATACAATGTATAATGATCCGTTCGTAAATTCTCATTTAATTGTTCCCAAACCCACAATGCAATATACTCAGCCGTCGGTTGTTCAATTATCTCGTTGATATAGGAATGATCAAGTCTGCTGATGACCTGTTTATTGACGATATCTTTTAAATCTTTAAAATCCACAACCATTCCCTCTTCATCCGGAACTCCTTGAACAGTGACATCCATCCGATAAGTATGACCATGTAACCTCTCACATTTGCCATGATATTTAATCAAATTATGCGCAGCATCAAATTTAAAGATCTTCGTGAGTAACATTTTAGCCTTCCCTCAAATCCATATTTTCATTTTTAAGTATTTTAACAACATTGTTGATGCACTTTTCAAGCTCTTTTTGTGTTAGTGTATGATCACTGGAGCGAAAGATAACTGAAACAGTAATACTATTATGCCCCTTAGCTATATTCTTACCTGTATAAACATCACTGATAAAAACATTTTCAACCTGTTTAGAACTTCTAATTTTTTTTATAACATGGCCGATTTCCACACCTTTTCCAACCAGGACGGAAAAGTCTTTCTTACTTGACGGAAAATTAGTGCCCAGAACAGATTTCCAATTTCTTGAGTTTTCTTTGGAAGAGTAATAAGTTCCTTTTAAATCTAACTCACACCAGTATGTATAATCATTAACACCGAATTCATCAAGAACTTCTCGCTTTATCAATCCAAAGATTCCAATCTGTTTGTCGTCAATAAAAATTAAAGCACTCTGACCTTTGTACATGAATTGATCATATATACTGTTCTCTTCAATCCTGTCAAATACAATTTTTTCCTCATCTATATCAAGATGATTTAAAATCTCCTCTATAGTCCCCTTAAAATTATAAAAATCATTTTTTAATTTTGATTGATAATCATAATGATCCATTTTCCCCGTTGCGGCAAAGGAAAATGTTTCTCTTTCAACATACTCTCCATCTTTCCCACCGATTATGGATACGCCGTTTTCAAAAAGCTTGAGATCATTCTGCTGATGAGAATTATTGTAGCCTATTGTTTTAAGTAGTGTGATCAAAAGACTTGGTCTGAGTACAGAAATATCCTGAGAAAGTGGTTTGAGCACTTCTATCTGGTTTTTATTCCAAACGGCTTCTTCATCTTTCAGTACTTTTCTGATATCCTTGGGATCGATAAGAGATAAAGGAATAATTTCAGAATATCCAGAAGATAAGATCAAATCCCTTAATTTATATCTAAAAATCTGATATTCATCTCTGGCAGGATTATATCCGTTTAAATAAGGGATCTGTGCGGGAATTTTATCATAACCGACTATCCTCCCAATTTCTTCTATAAGATCAACTTCCCTCGCAACATCCGGTCTGAAAGTAGGAACGATTACATCCCACGTTTTATTTTCCTGATGATGAAGAAGTTTAAATCCCAATGAAGTCAGTGCTGTTTCGATATCAGAATCATCGTATGGTATCCCAAGAAGGCTTTCAACACGATCTTTTCGAAGCAATACTTGTTTTTCCTTTACTTGATTTGGATAAGCATCAAGAAGCTCGGCTGAGGGTTTACCACCGGCAAGCTCTTCAATTAATACTGCAAGTCTCGCAATAACAAATTCAGCATCATTCGGATCTACACCTCTTTCAAATCTGTAGGAAGAGTCACTAGAGATATTTAAACTTCGAGCTGTTTTTCTAATTTTAACGGGGTTAAAATACGCAACTTCAAGGAGAACATTTTTAGTTTTGTTTGTAACACCCGAATGCTCACCACCCATTATTCCTGCAAGTGCCAGCGGCTTTTCTCCATCAGTTATCAGCAATTCATCGTTGCAAAATTCAATCTCCTCTTCGTTTAAAAGAAGGAGTTTTTCACCTTTTTTTGCTGTCCTTACGACAATTTTTTTAGTCGTCAGATCATCATAGTCAAATGCATGTACAGGATGTCCCGTCTCCATCAGAATATAATTTGTAATATCAACGATGTTATTTATAGGTCTTAAGCCCATAGAGATCAAATCTCTTTTTAACCAGACAGGGGACTCTTTGACTTCAACATCACTTATTAATAATGTCGTATATCTATTGCATGCTTCAGGATTTTCGATTTCTACGGAAATAAAATCAGAGGTCTTTTTCTCCGTTTTAGAATAATCCGTTTTGATCTTTTTTCTTGTTTTTTTCTTTCCGGTCAATGCTTCTATCTCTTTTACGATTCCTAAATAACCAAGTTCATCCGGTCTGTTGGAAGTAACTTCAAAATCATAAACACTATCATTAAGATTGAAATACTCAACCACATCTTTTCCTATTTCTACTTTCTCTTTAAATTTATAGACCCCTGTCGAATGATCTTCAAGTTTTATTTCCTGAAGGGAACACATCATCCCTTCTGATTCTACACCACGAAGTTTAGATTTTTTTATCTTAAAATTATCTTTTAAAACCGCTCCGACTAATGCAACCGGAACAATATCACCAACGGCTAAAGAGGTATCCCCTGTAACGATGGTCTTTTGATATTCGCCAAAATTAACCTTACACACGATCAACTTATCTGCATTAGGATGTTTTTCTATCTCTTCTATCCTTCCAACAACAACCTTTTCTATCCCTTCCCAAGGATTCTCAATAGATTCAATGGAGGTCCCGCTGAGACTCATCATTTTATCCATCTGGTCATCAGTAATATCTGATACATCTATATATTTATTCAACCACTTTTTTGAAATAAGCATTATTCAAGCCTCCTTATTAAAGTTCCTGTCTAAGGAATCTGATATCCCCTCGAACCAGATCTCGAATATCCGTCAGACCGTATTTCAACATCGTTAACCTTTCGATACCAGCACCAAATGCAAATCCGGTCCAAACTTCAGGATCATAATCTACAGCCTTGAATACATTAGGATCAACCATTCCAGCACCAAGAACTTCAAGCCATTGAATGTTTCCGTATTTATCTTTCCAGCTTAAATCAACCTCAAAACTGGGTTCTGTAAATGGGAAAAATGATGGTCTCAAACGTATCGTTACATCTTTTCCAAAGAGTTCTTTCATAAAATGCTCAAGCGTTCCTTTTAAATTTGCAACACTGACATTTTTATCAACAAACAATCCTTCCGCCTGATGAAACATCGGAAGATGTGTGGCATCATAATCACTTCTGTATACTTTTCCCGGTGCAATGATAGCGACCGGAGGTCTCACTTCCTGCATCGTTCTGATCTGCACAGGAGAAGTATGCGTTCTTAAAAGATATTCATCCTCTTTCAGATAAAAACTATCATGTTCATCCCTTGCAGGATGCCAATCGGGTGTATTCAGCGCTTCAAAATTATAGAAAACATGCTCGACTTCCGGACCTTCTTTTACAGAATATCCAAGAGAGATAAAAATTTCTTCAATCTCTTTTTGAGTTCTTCTAACCAGATGCTCAAATCCTATTTGTTTTCTTGATCCAGGGCGAGAAATGTCAACCCATAAATCCTTTTCTCTTCTTTCTTTTTCAATTTCCTGTAAGGCTTCCATTCTTTCAGAAATATTCTTTGTAATTACCGCTTTACAGATATTTGTTTCTTTTCCGATCTGTGGCCGGATCGAAGCATCAAATTCTCCGAGTTTTTTTAGAAAATTCGCAGTTAATACACCTTTTTTCCCAAGGTATTTAATTCTAAGATTATCAAGTTCCTTAATTTCAACAGCACTTTTTATCTCTTCAACAGCTTTAAGCTTTACTTCTTCCAGCTGCTTGAAAATATCTTTATCCATAAAAGCTCCCCTTTATTCTGATTTTTTACTTATAATGCCGTTTGGTAAATGTGTACAATGTGATATTGTTTGATTTGATACTATCAAGGAATTTTTCATTAAGCCTATTGCTGTCAGGAATCAGCAAAGTATCTATTCCCCATTTCCTCTTTGCCTTTTCTATTGTTTCCAAAGAAGGAAAAACATCAAAACCAAGAGTTCCTCCTTTTATCACTTTAATCGAGCGTTCAAAACGTTTTTCGCAAAGAGCGAAACACTCCTGATCACTAAGTGTACCACTTGCCATACCATACATTTTTCCATTTTGAATCCTTACCAAAGAACATGTTTTTAAAGATTTAAGAATTTGAGAAATACAAAGCAGATCAGAGGAATATTCAATATCTGAGTTAGCCGGTGCGTAAATTTTTTCAAGTATGCCAAAATTTTCAAACTGATCATTTTGCTGGACGATCATTTCATTATCCAAAAAATATCTCTCATAATCACTGGTTCTGAACTCATCAAAAGTTGCTAAGATTGTCAGATCAGCATCCTTAAGTATTTTTAAAGCTTCTTCTTCATAAGATTTCGCTAAAACAACTTTAATCCCGGTCCTTTTAATATAACGGGCCGTATCAGAATTGACAGACCCTTTAGAAATAAACGCAGAATTCCCATTGGAATTTCTGATCAATTCATCCTCAAAACTTTCCATATAATCTTTATCATTCTCTGTTAAAGAGAAATAAACAGGAAGAAAGTTTATTAAAATTGTAAAAGCTTTTGATGTAATATGCCTCATAAAATCAAGACCACTATACATTTGTTTATACAATCTGAAAGTCAGTCTTTTCTTTTCAATAAATGTCATCTTTTCAAACAAACTCTTTTCATCCGTTATCTTTGAAAGATAGGCATATTGATGAGGATTCTCTCCATATTTAAACTCATTTAATCTCTCAAAAGTCATATGCTCATATTTTTCTTCAGCGAAGAGAAAAGAGAGTGCAGAATGAATGCTTTCTTCATATCGCATCGTGTTATAGAATGCTTTTAACGCATACCTTCTTCTATTTTGCAGCGGAACATCCCCACAAAGCTCAAAGTTTGAAATGATTTTCTGATAATCATCAGGATCAACAATCGGTAAGACGCTTCTGTAATTCTTTGCGGCAGATCTGACAAGATTTATACCACCAATATCAATTTTCTGAACAAGTTCATACTCATCATATATATTTTCTGAAAACTCTCTAAACGGACAGAAATTGACAATAAGCATGTCTATTTCAGGAATGTTTTTTTGGTACATCTCCTGCATATGTTCATTATTTGACCTGTCAGCCAGTATACCGCCTACAAGTTTAGGAGAAATTGTCTTTATCCTTCCACCAAGTAATGATTCATCAGGTGAATATTCTTTGATTGATTTAACACGAATGCCTTTTGATTTCAGATAGTCATATGTTCCTTCGGTTGATATAATTTCAACACCTTTCCTTGCAAGATAAGAAGCGAGATTTTCAATCCCGCTTTTATCATATACCGTTATCAAGGCACGTTTTATGTTCAATCAAATCACCAGCTTGATAGATATCTTTTTTGTTCATCCGTTAAAGTATCAATTTCCACACCCATAGTGCCAAGTTTTATTCTGGCAAGTTCCATATCAATTTCTTCCGGTACAGTCATAAGATGATTTTCAAGTTTCCCTTGATTATCCCAGAGATATTTAAGACTCATAAGCTGAACGGCAAAAGAAGTATCCATGATTTCAATTGGATGTCCGTCGGCAGCTGCAAGGTTGACAAGTCTTCCCTCGGCTATAACATATACACACTTTCCGTTAGGGAGTTTGTAACCCATTACATTTGGTCTGGCTTCCCACTGTTCCACTGCCATTTCTCTTAATTGAGACATTGCAATTTCCACGTCAAAATGACCAGCATTCGCTAAAATTGCGCCTTCTTTCATCAGATTAAAATGTTCTGAAGTGATAACATTTAAATCACCGGTAAGTGTCGCAAAGATATCTCCTACTTTTGCAGCATCGCTCATTTTCATTACTTTAAAACCGTCCATTATTGCTTCTATTGATTTTACAGGATCAACTTCTGTAACAATAACATTCGCGCCAAGGCCTTTTGCCCTCAGAGCAACTCCTCTTCCGCACCAGCCATAACCGGCAACAACAACATTCTTTCCGGCGACAGATGTATTTGTACTTCTTATGATTCCATCCCATGTTGATTGTCCCGTTCCATACCTGTTATCAAAAAGATATTTCATCATACCGTCATTTGCCGCTATTGCTGGAACTTTCAGTTTCCCGGCATTATCAAGAGCTCTCAATCTGTGAACGCCTGTTGTCGTTTCTTCTGATATTCCCTTTAAATTTTCAAGATATTCTGTACATTCGGTGTGAACAATGGTCGATAGATCTCCACCATCATCAAGTATAAGATCTGCGTTTAACTCCAGGACCTTATAGAGATCTTTTCTGAACGCTTCATCATCATTTGTATGTTTCGCATGAACAGTTAATCCATAATGCTCTCTCAGTGCGTCTGCAATGTCATCCTGAGTTGAAAGAGGATTTGATCCCGTTACCCAAACTTCCGCTCCGAGATCTCTTACAGTTCTTGCAAGATTAGCTGTTTTTGCCTCAAGATGACAACAAACAACTACTTTTGAACCTGCAAAAGGCTTTTCATCTATGTATCTGTTTTTTATTTCTTTCAAAACATCCATATACTGCCATGCCCATTCCATTTTCTTTACACCAAGTTCAACGCTTTTACTCACTTTAATCACCTCTTTATTAAATATAAAATTTTATTTTCTTACCGCTTTAAACGAACCTGTTTTGGCAAATGTTCCGGAACTTGATGCCATTCCACTCATATTATTCGCATCTTTAATCGATGCATCAAAGGTTAACAGCCCGTTATGAAAAGATTTTCCCTGGAATTTTATTTCTTTTTTACTAACAAGCGTTATCGGATTTTTATCATCAGAGAAGGTTCCATGCCATACCATCACATAATTTCCATCTTCCAGGTATATTTCAGCATCAACCTCCTCATCAAAAATCCCAACCGTCCAAGATACTTTCCAGGAACCCGTAATATCATATGCCGGTTGAATTGGTTGTGGTGAAGGTCCGGGTTGATTAAGCCATTCCCATGTACCATTACTGTTTAAAACAACTTTCCTGCCATCATCCGTAGTAGCCATCATCGCAGAAAATGCCGTATAAAAAGAAAAGACAAAAATCAACAGTATTACTATTTTTCTTTTTGTCATAAGTCACACTCCTTCTTTAAAATAGAAAACAAGAAAATGATATTACAACATATCAGATTCATCTTTTCCTATGAAACTATTCTATCATAAGTTAGATAATCAGGGAAACTTATCTGTTTTTTTTATTGTTACCATTTATGTATGATCAAAACTTTCTGATTTCTTATGTTTGCAACTATTTATCTTAATCGGCATGATATAATCTATCAACGTTTTTATACTATTAATCATAGTTTATTGCTTAAAGGGGGGATTCCAGTAATGAAAGAAAAGGCATACATAGCTGCAATTGATCAGGGTACAACAAGTACCCGAACAATTATTTTTGACGAAAAACTTAATATCGTTAATATTTCACAAAAACCATTCGAACAGTTTTATCCACAGGATGGATGGGTAGAACAAGATCCGATGGAAATTTACAGAACGGCCGTAAAAACACTGGTAGAAGCAGTAGAAAAAGCAGGATTAAACTTTTATCAGATTTCAGCGATCGGTATTACAAATCAGCGAGAAACCGTAGTCGCATGGCATAAAGAGACAGGAGAACCTCTCTACAATGCAATAAACTGGCAATGTCGCAGAACAACCAAAAGATGTGAAGAATTGAAAAAACACGAAGATATGATTCACTCTAAAACAGGATTGATAGTAGACCCATATTTCTCAGGTTCAAAAATGGAATGGCTTTATAATAACGTTCCAAAAATTCGAATAGCGGCACAATCCGATCAACTTGCTTTTGGAACTATTGATTCATGGCTCGCTTATAAATTAACTCGGAAAAATGTACATGTCACTGACGTGTCAAATGCTTCAAGAACAATGCTTTTTAATATTCATGATATGTCTTGGGATAATGAATTAATGGATTTGTTTTCCATTGACAGAAAATGGCTACCCGAAATTGTCGATACTTCATCCGTGATAGGCTATACAAAAGAGGGAATACCTGTTGCATCACTTGTAGGGGACCAGCAGGGAGCTCTGTTTGGTCAGATGGCATTTGAAAAAGGAATGGCAAAATGCACCTATGGTACAGGTGCTTTTTTACTCATGAATATGGGCTCTGAACCCGTTTTGTCTCAGCAACGCTTATTAACTACCGTGGGATGGAAGATAGAAGACGAAGTCTGTTATGCAATGGAAGGGTCCTTATTCATGTGTGGAGCTGCAATTGACTGGATAGTCGATAATTTAAAACTTGCACATAATGCACCACAGACGGAGGATATTGCTTACTCAATCAGAGATAATGGTGGTGTTTATTTCGTTCCCGCTCTTGCAGGGCTTGGCGCTCCGAACTGGGATCCGAATGCAAGAGGTTTGTTTATGGGGATGACACAATCAACAAGACGAGAACACCTTGTCAGATCCGTTCTCGAAGGAATATGTTACAATGTCCGAGAGCTGTTTGATATCATGGTAGATGAAAGCAAAATACCGTTAAAGGATTTAAGAGTCGATGGTGGTGTCAGCAAAAATGAATTTCTCCAGGAATTCCAGTCTGTTTTATTGGGAATACCTGTTACTCGACCGATCAACACGGAAACAACGGCAACAGGAGCGGCTATTCTTGCGGGACTTGCTATTGGAATATGGAAAGATAAAAATGAAGTGGCTGAATTCTGGGAGATAAAAAACAGGATGTCAAAGTCAAAGGAAGAGAAAGTAGAGGACTATTTCAAAAGATGGAAAAAAGCTGTAAGCAGATCGAAAGACTGGGTTTAAAGAAAATTGAAACTCATCCTTTTCTCAGCAGGGAAGAGTTAGACGCTATTGGAAAAAAATTCGCAGAAAAATTAGATGGCGCTGATATCGTTTTATTTTTTGGTGATCTTGGTAGTGGGAAAACGACGTTCATTCGTTCTGTTATCAGTTACTATAATGTTTGTCAGGATGAAGTCAGAAGTCCAACATTCAACATCGTGAATTCATATTCAGCAGAAAAATTTGATTTTTTTCATATTGATGCCTATAGAATAACCTCAGAAGAATTATTCGAAATTGGCTTTTATGATTATCAAAATGAAGATAGCATCATATTCATCGAATGGGCTGAAAATATCATTGATGATATTGATGAAGCGGATTTCCTAGTAGAGTTATCAATTGATGAAACCGATATAGAAAAAAGGAATTTAACCTTATATGGAAAAGAATAGAAAAGGAGTTATTGTTGAAAGAATTAAAAAAGTTATTTTCTAATAAACAAAATATTGAAGTATACAAAACGGTTCTTCCACCGGTCGGCGTAAATTCATACATACTGATCAAAGAAGAATCCATCATAATAGTCGATCCCGGCATTGGAATTGCAGATACCCTATCATCACTTTTAATGGGTAAAAAGGATGTCTCTATTCTTCTAACGCATGCACATTTTGATCACATTGCCGGTATAGATGAGCTGCCTGAAGCAAAGATATTTGGAAAATCCGAGGTGTTAAGCGGTCTTATCAAGCCTGAAATCAATCTATCCTCAATGTTTGGAGGAAATCCACTGATTGTAGAAAATAAAAATCATGTTATTTTAAATGCTGAAAAAAACAGTTTTAAAGGGTTCAATTTTAAATCGTTGCTTTTCCCGGGTCATACGACAGGAGACACGATCTTTGACTTTGATGATTTCATTTTGACAGGAGATTTTATCTTTACCGATTCAATCGGAAGAACAGATTTCCCTAATTCAAACGAAAAGAAGATGCGTGAATCTCTTTCAAGATTCAGGAAATATTTAAGCGTAAAAAATGGCAGCACTTACATTCTGCCGGGTCACATGGGTTACTGTGATGTAAAGACACTATTTAAGAATAATTTTTATCTGTCCATGTACTAATTGTCATGAAGGAGGCAATTTATGACTGTATTTGAAGCGATAAAAAGTCGAACAAGTTATAGAGGCAAATACAAAAATACACCTGTTTCAAATGAGGATCTGAAAAAGATTATGACAGCAGGACTAGCTGCGCCATCCGGTTGTAATAAACAAACCACAAGTCTTATTGCAGTTACCGATCCTCTTATATTAAAAAAACTACATGAAATTATAAATCATTCTATCGGTAAAACGGCGCCAGCTATGATTTGTGTCTTAACTCAGAGGATCAATGCCTACAGGCATCAATGTTTTAGTACCCAGGATTATTCCGCTGCCATTCAAAATATGTTACTCACAATTGTTGAACTAGGCTATCAGAGTTGCTGGGTAGAAGGTTATATTACAGATTTGGATAATATTGGTCGAAAAATGGCTGATGTTCTCGGGGTTCCAGAAGATTATGAACTGATCTGTTATTTACCGGTAGGAATAGCCGAAGAGCCTGTCGTACACGTTAAAAAAAAGAATTTTGATGATAGAGCTTGGTTTAACGGATTTCAACGGCGTAGACAATCTAGAAAAAAGAAAGACGGCTAGCCGCCTTTCTTTTTCAATGCTTCTTTTTTTCTTTTTTCTTCTGTTGTTTTAAAAGAAATTTTTCACGCTCAATTTCTTCTTTTCTCTTTTTACTTTTCTTTTTTGATTCTAATTTATGCGTTTCCCGCTCAATACGCAAAGCTTCCTGCGCTTTAGTGGAAACACCTCTTTTCTTCTTCTCACGACTGATCTTGCGTTGAAATCTCTTTGGATTCATCTTATGAGATTTCTTTTCTGAACAGTCAATCGGTGCAGAATAATTCAGGTTGAAATAGTGTTTTAAAATTACATGATGTACCTCATATTCTTTTGGTTCCGAACCAAATACATATCTGTATACACCTAGTTTTCCCTCTTCATACCATTCAAAATAACCAACCCAAAACGGATCTTCAAAAAAGACTGTGAGTTTACACATAAATTCCCTCCTGTATTTTATTACTCGGGAAACGGACAACCCCAGGAGGGGCAGGTTACTGACCGCACTTGACAATTTCAGTTGCCAACCACAGCACACAGGACTACCAACCGTGTCGTGTTTTTATTCCCGGTTGTTCAAAGTTTATATTACTTTCAATTCTTTACCAACTTCCTCAAAAGCCTTAATGCCTGTATCAAGATCTTCTTTCGAATGAGAAGCACTTATCATAACCCTTATTCTTGCTTTCCCCCGCGGTACGGTCGGGAAACCTATTGATTGCGCAAACACACCTTTTTCAAGCAATTTTTTACTAAACTGCGATGCAACCGGTGCTTCGTATAACATGACCGGTGTGATCGGTGTTTCAGATTCACCGATATCAAAACCAAGTTCTTTCATATGTTTTTTAAAATAATCTCCATTTTCCCATAATTTTTTTACCAGTTCATCTGATTCCTTTAATTTTCTGACAGATTCTATGGCTGCCATCGTATCAGCAGGGCTCAGTGAACTACTGAAAAGAAAAGGCCTGGCCTTTTGCTTTAAATAATCAATTAAGACCTTTTTCCCGGCAACAAATCCGCCAATAACACCAAATGCCTTCGAAAGAGTTCCAACTTCAATATCGACTCTGTCATGCAACCCAAAATGATCTACAATCCCTTTGCCATGGTCTCCCAGAACACCTTCACCATGAGCATCATCGACCATTAGAATAGCGTTAAATTCCTCACAAACTTCAACGATTCCCGGTAAAGGAGCGAGGTCACCATCCATACTGAATACACCGTCTGTGATTACAAGCATCTTTTTAGCACCTTCAGATTTCGCCTGCTCCAGCTTTACCCTCAAATCACCGACATCTTTGTGTTTCCAGACATATCTCTTTGATTTTGTCAATCTTACAGCATCAATTATGCTCGCATGATTCAGTTCGTCTGAAAGAATCGCATCCTCTTTTCCCATTATCGCCGGGACAACAGCCTGATTGGCACAAAAGCCTGATTGAACCATAATAGTGGCTTCAACACCTTTAAATTCAGCCAGATCTTTTTCAAGCTGAGTATGCAATGTCATCGTTCCGGCTATTGTCCTGACAGCTCCGGGACCTACTCCCCATTCAGCTGTTGCTTCTATTGCATTTTTAACAAGATCTTCATCATCAGCAAGACCCAGATAATTGTTTGAAGAGAGATTCAGGACATCTTCTCCATTTATCTTCAACCACGCACCCTGTGGACCTTCCAAAGTTCTGATATTCGTGTAAAGCCCCTTTTCTTTAAGTTCTTCGAGTTCTTTACTCAATTCATTCCACTGATACATTTTTATCCCCCTTTAATTTATATAATCTACCGCAAATACTATCATCTTCGTCTTTTCAGCATCGCCTATCGCAAGGTATCTGGAAAAATGGTACAAATAGACATACTTGGAGGTAATCCTCGAGAGAGCCGACTTTAAATATTTACCCAAAATAGTAAATTCAACATTTTTTTCATGATAACGTTCATCAATCTTTGCTCTACATGAATAATAAAAAGTCTCTGATTTCACTTCAAAAAGAATTTTCATTCCTTCAAAATTCATCTTTATCGGAAGTCCCGCTGAAATTCTATCAGCTTTTGTGACGTTATGGTTCAGAGTTTTTTTATCTATCTTATACAACGGTTTGAAAGATCTGTAAATCCGAATCATGCTTTTTAATCTTTCCTCTTCATTCTCTTCCAGTGACCTTGAACAGATTGACGTTAACAAACCTGCTGTCTGAAATCCTATTTGTTCATTTTCCAATGATATACCAAGTTTAATTTTATCCGATTTCAATGTGCCCTGTGCCTTTATAAGATGTCTTAAACTCTGATACGGAACAGTACTTTCAAATGGTTTGCATTTGACACCTGAATGATACAAACAGAAAATTCTATCGTACACTGTAAGTATATACAAAATACCTTCAAAAACAAAGAAATAACAATTGTCATCCTCCGGTATATGTACCGTTGAAAAATCAAGCCCAGAAAGAAAATCACCTGCTGATAACTCTCCCGCAAGGTCAAAAACATGTCTTTCCGGTGGATTCCGGACAGGCTTCTGCTGAATAGAAAGCATTTCGTTTGCCTGTTTGAGCATGATTTCATTTGAATTCAGAAAAATTGCAAGGTCTTCATCTGATTGCTTGTCAATAAATAGTTTTAAGGTTTTAATAGAAAGCGCATATGCACCTTTAAAATAATCAACACTTTGTCTTAGATTGAAAATAGAATTGATACAGCCATCAGATGCAAAAATCTTCAAACCGTCTTTGTGATACAAATATACATATTTGTGAGTCTTTTCAGTACCTGTCAATTTATTACAAAATTCGACAATTTTCCTGAATTTTGTCACGTTCACCAAAAATTCGGACAATCAATCATCCCTCACTATCCAACTCTTCAATGTGCTTAAAAGGATTCACAATTAAGGTCTTGAAATGATCGTAAATAACAAACCCCGGAGCTGCCCCTTTAGGCTTTTTAACATATTTTAACCTGGTGTAATCAACCGGTATCTTCGTACCCGTTTTACCTTTTGAAAAATATGCAGCAAGCCTTGCAGCAATTTGGAACACTTCTTCTGGTATTTCTCTTCCGGCCGAATTTATAACAACATGTGATCCGGGAATCTTTTGAGCATGAAACCAGAATTCTTCTCTTGAATGACTTCTGCAAATCAAATCATTTTGGCGGTTATTTTTCCCGACCAGAATTTCGAAATCCATAAACTTAAACTTTCTCGGAGAACTCACCTTTTTTTTATTCTGGCCTTTTTTTCTACGATTCTTATCTACTATATAACCGGCATCAATCATTTCCTGTCTGATCTCATTAAAATCATTCTCATCTTCTATTAATTCCACCGAATGAATAATATCCTCTATATAGGCAAGTCTTTTGGACAATTTTAAAATCCTTTTTTGTACGATTGTTGTCCTTCTCTTCAATTTCGATGCCTTTTTAAACATTCTTTGGGCATTATGATTCAGGTTAAATTTCTTGTTCAATTCTATCCTTTTTTCTCTTCCGGTATGCCAATTCATGACATCGACAATTTCATAGTTTTTTCTGGGATCAAATTTATAAATACTTCCCATGATCAATTCGGCTTTTAGTTGGAGTTCTTCTGATTTTGTACATTCAAGCAAATCTTTTTCAAGGTTATTGATATTTGATTCTAATTTTCCGAGTTCTTTTTCAAGGATCTTCCTCAATCTTGCTTTTCTTTCGTTGATAACTGTATTTTTTCTTCTTGATCCATTAACATATTCGACAGCTTCAGAAGGATTCATTTTCTTTACTGAATACCCTTCATCAATCGCATGAATAAGAGACATTGGCGAAAGAAGCGGTTTAGCATCCTCTTTTTCATAAACATAAAGATTTAAATCGCTCAGTTCATTATCGATATCCAATAGAATTTTTTTCAGGATTAAAATCTTTCCATCCTGTAATATTTCGGTATAGTCAGATTTATCTATTGTTGTTCTGTAGAGAATTTCTTCAAGATTTTGTTTCCCAATCCCCTGGAATTCTTTTTGAATGAATCGTGATACTTTTTCAGCCGGTGAATACTTTTCGCAAACAGAAGATAAATAATTATAGTCTTTGTTCTTTAATTCGGTTAACGATATACCACTTCCAATATAAGGGATATACTCAATTCCGTTGATTACAGAACGTTTATCATTAATTAATTTACGCCATGATTCAAGAATTCTGTTTTTTTCATCGGTGATGATAAGATTTGAATTCCTTCCCATAATTTCAAAAAAAAGTCTGTAAGTTCTGATATCACCTATTTCATCTCTCTTGGATAATCGAAGCTCCATTATTCTATCTGAACCAAGCTGCGTACATGAAATAAAACGGCTGCCATTCAGATACTTTCTTAAAAACATTGTAAACGAATTCGGATGATTAGGACTCGGCTCTTTCTTTTTCGTAAAACAGCAGTAGCAATCGGAAGATAATAACGAAACATATAAAACCTTGTGGGAAAACTCAAAATAGAAGCGCCCATTTGAAGGCATTTGAACCTTCTTAAGAAAATTCCCTTCCAATTCATTGTTAAACTCCTTGATAAGAATACTCAATGTGATGCCATCTATGTTCAATTTTTCTCACCTTTATATTTAGACAGACACCTGTTCACAACGTTTGACATTAGAAGAGCTGTTGTAACAACCCCAACTCCACCGGGAACCGGTGTGATAGAAATATTTTTCTTTTCCTCAACACCTTCATCTCTTTTGACATCACCGACAAGTCTTCCATCCACAAAATTTATCCCCACATCGATAACAACCGTATCATCGGAAAGCATATCACTAGTGACAACACCATGTTTGCCGGCCGCCACAACGAGAATTTCCGATTGCTTTATTTTTTCGTCCAGATTCGCTGTTCTGGTATGACATACTGTTGGTGTTCCATTATTACTTCTTTCTAGCAGCATGATGTTAAGAGGTTTCCCAACGGTTGTACTTCGACCAATTATGGTAATGTCATTTCCTGAAAGCGGGATATTGTAAAATTCCAGAATTCTCAAAACCGCTTCTGCAGTGCAGGGATAAAAGAAAGGTTTCTCATAAAACAATAATCCCAGATTGATGTTTGTAATCCCTTCAACATCTTTTTCTGGATTGATGGCATTAATAACCTGTAATTTGTCAAATTTAGAAGGAAGCGGTAATGCCAGCATGATACCATCGACTTCATTATCCTTCCCATAACGTTTGATAACGTCTATCAGTTCATTTTGAGAAACTCTATCTTCAAGTTCTTTATGAATATGTTCAATTCCAAGTTTTTTTGCGACTTTAGTTTGTGAATTGATATATGATCTTGTAGATGGATCAGGTGCAACACTAACCGTAATCAATTTAGGTGCTCTTTCACACTGTCCGATTTTCTCTTTTATTTTCTCTTTAATGTTCTTTGCAGGCAATTTCCCGCTTAATATCATAATAACACCTCCATAATGCCCTTTCCCGTTATAATCCTTATTTTTTTCAACCCTGAATCTTTTAAATGCGAAAGATCATCAAACAGAGCAGGTTCAACTTCCCTATAATCAATACTCTTTATTTCTATCGATTGTGAAGAAGGGGTGTAAAAACCAATCAACGAAGGCTTCCTCTTTTTCTTTTGAAATAGAATAAAATCACCTTCAGAAAGTTTTCTATTTGAATGAAGGACCTCAGAGTCAAAACCACTTGAAATTCTATAGTCGTTCTTTTTTTCTTCGCCGATGACAACTCCGATAAACAGATTACCATTCATAAACGGATTATATCTAAGGTTAAATATTCTCGGATAGTCAACAATGAATCCATAACTGAATAATTCGTTTTTCACAAGTTCTGCAATATTTTTTTGTGATTTTGAGACTCTCTCGTTCTGTGGGGTCTCATTTTCGGTTATTTCTCCAAACAATTTAGCTCCAATTTTTTTTAATGCCTTTTTGTTCTTATTTCTTAAAAAGATGAGCTCTCGGTAATTTACATTTTTATCCAAATCCCAGAATAAATGTGCCCATATACATTTTTGTAATTGCTTGTCAGATAGGGTCTTTTCATCAATTCTGTAAATAAAATCTTCCGCATTCTGAAACAATCCGTGTTCCCTTTCACTCATGATTTTCTCAGCGGATATCCTGTTAAGTTCTTTTATCAAATGCAATCCAAGCCTAAGACCTTTTCCCTCTATAACAGTCAAAAATTCACTCTTGTTTATGTCAGGTGGATAGATTGGAATTCCGTTTTTAACGGCTTCAATTATTAATTGAAATATCTTTTCAGGTTTCCCATGACTTGAATCAATCAATGTTCTGTAAAAATGCCCGGAGAAATTTATTTTAGTATAGGCAGTCCAGTATGTTATAAATGAATATGCGGTAGCATGTGCCTTGTTGAAAGCATAGCCTGCAAATTCATACATTTGATTAAACAATTCTTTCGCAGCATCACTTTCCATATTACGGTGAATACACCCTTCAATGAACGACTGTTCAAGCTTTTTCATCTGTTCCGGGTCTTTTTTTGCCATTGCCTTCCTTAGATCATGTGCCTGTTTCGGGGAAAAACCACCGAGCTTAATCGACATTTCCATTATCTGTTCCTGAAATATCGGAACACCATAAGTATCAGATAAGATTTCTTTCACAAGCGGATGAAAATACTCAACTTTCTTATTACCATTTCTCCTATTTATCCATTCATCCGTCAAACCACTCTGATTTGGTCCAGGTCTGTTCAACGAAATCATCACTCTGATCTCATCAAAATTCTTTGGGGTGAATTTCTTTGCGAGAAGTCGTCCACTTCGACTATCTAATTGAAATACCCCTTTTAAATTATCACTTTTTAAACTTTCAATTACTTTTTTTTCATCCGGAACTACATTGTAAAATGGGAAATTCGACCCATCTAACTGCTGCCCCATCTCTTTTAAGAGCGAAAGCGTAATCAATCCAAGGACATCCATTTTAAAAATACCGCAATTTTTAAGGGAATCCATATCATATTGTGTCATCAGAAAAGTTTCATTCAAATCCTGAAGCGGAATTTGTCCGCGTAAATCTTTTTCGGAAAATATAATACCTGCCGCATGTGTTGAAACGTGATGCGGTAATCCCGTTATCGTTTCAATCAGATGATTGATTTCCATCGCAGAATAGTTGTTTTTCGCCACATCAATATGTTTTTTCATTTCTCTTTTGACTAATTTTTCTCCGTATGTACCAAAGGTTATAACGTGTACCATATGATTTTTTCCATATTTTTCATTTAATACCTTCAATAATTCAGGTCTCATCTGATCATCGACGTCAATATCTATATCCGGTTCATCTTCACGGTCTTCGCTTAAAAATCTCTCAAACATCAGACGATACTGGACTGGGTCCGGTTGTGTTATTCCAAGCAGATAGACCAGCAAAGACGAAACAGCTGACCCCCTACCGGGACCAACAACAGCTCCAATCTCTCTTGCGGTAGTTACAATCTCCTCTGCAAGGAGCAAATAGCGAGAAAAGCCCTTTCCCGCAACAACCGAATACTCATATTCAAAACGCTCTTTATAAACATCGTAGTTCTCATTTTCGAGCGAAATTCTCTTCTTAAATGCTGCTCCAGTTTTCAGTAAAAGGAGTTTATCTTCACTTTCTTCTTCATTTTGAAATAGTGGAATTGCGTATTCAACTTTCAAATCATAGGCTTGGACCATCGCAACAACTTTTTCAATGTTTGTAAAGACCTTCTCGTTTCTATTTGATTCATATAAATCCAAGAAAGCGTCAAAGGAAAAAAAAGCTTTCCTCTCTTTTTCCGTTATTTTTCCAATATTTTGTATTAGCATCAATGCCTGTTTATCATCAGCAGAGAGTGTATTTATCTCCTTGAAAAAGATTTTAAAATCATCCAATTCAGATTTCTCACCAATACTATCCGATGCAAGGTAAATATTATTGTAGGACTTTTGCAATTCTGAAAATTCTTCTTCAGAACCTGAATAAACTGAAAAAATCTCTTCTGAAGATAATACCTCTTCAATATCAAACACTTTATTTTTATACCCAACAAGTAATTCATACCCTTTTCTATTGATAGCAAAAAAATTGAATCTTGTCTGATCATTCAAACCAAATACGGGTTTAATCTTTTTCTTATTACAAATATTCAGAAAATTGGGCAACACATAAAAATTTTCATCACATATTGCAGCATGAGAAAAGCCGGCTTTTAAACAACGACTGACATACTCTTCAATTTTAATTGTTGACTTCGAGATTGAAAAACAACTTTTTACATTCAGCATTTTCAGTTATTATCTTTTAGTTTTTTCTCGCAAAATTTTATCAAACCCTTTTCGATTCTATCAGATTCTTCTGAATTATGGCATGAATCATACTCTTCTATCTGATTTAAAACATATTGAAGCTCAACAGGATTGAGGCCTTCTTTAATTTGTTCAAAAAGTTTAATTATCTTTTTATAGTCACCCATTCAAACGCTCCCTTTTAAAAACAAAAACACAAAAAATAAATCGTAAAATTATATCACAAATAAAAAACCGCTTGGCTTCCTTTCAGTCTTTAAGAAATGTTATAATCATTGCGCAACAGGGAGGTGAATAGTGAAAGAGATAATATTTATCAGACACGCAACTGCTGAAGAGCGAGAACCTGAACAAGACATTCTCCGAAAATTGACACCTAAAGGTATCTATGAATCAGAAAACATTGCCAGTTTACTTTCAAAATTAAACAAAAACGTAGACTTGATTATTACTTCAAACGCTTACAGAGCTCTTGAAACTGCAGATAATATTCAAAGAATGGCTTTTCATAACATCGAAAGGATGGTAGATGAAAAACTATATTCCGGTGGCAAAAATGATTATTTAAAGACCTTGAAGAAATTAAAGGACAAATACAATTCAGTAATGGTGATTGGACATAATCCGGTTATAAGAGAAGTTGCGGCTTATTTCATGGATGTTAGTCTATACAATATTTGTTTTCCAAAAGCGTCAGTTTATTCATTCAGAATTGATTGTGACAGTTGGAAAGCGATCAGTAACAGGTATTCTGAACTAACACTTTACATAAAAAAAGACCATATAGAAAAACTTTCTTCAAATCGGAAGGATAAAAAAAAAATTGATTCTTTAGAAAACCAATATAACAAAACTATAACACTTTTAAACGCAATAAAATTAGAGGGATTTAAAACAGGATATACACATGATTTAAGAATTATCAATCGAAAATGGCTATCGATTATCGATTTCTCAAAGAAAAACGATGAATTGAATAGAATTATTTCAGACTTCCTATCTAAAACAGGAAAATACAGGGATGTTTGTGTTCAGACAAAAATACTAAAAAAATTGAATAGAGAGCAACAAATTTATCGTTATTGGAAAAAAAGAAAGAAGAAAACGAAAACTATTCTGACTAAAGAGATGAAGGATTATTTTTCAAGAGATATCAAGACACTGTTTTTCGAATATTATCATGAGCTTGCCTCTCAGGAGGACCCTTTTCAGAAAGAAGTTATAAAAAGAGATCTATTTACTTCAATAGAAAACCTCAGGACAAGTAAAGAATTATATTCAGAACACGATCTTTTAAAACTGCATCAATTTAGATTAAAAGCAAAGGCTGTTCGCTATAAAATTGAATTTTACAACGCGTTTTTCCATACTTTCGAATACAAACTTGAAGATTTGATTTATTTACAGAAAAAAATTGGCAAAATCAGAGATTTACAAAAACTCGTCAACCATATTGAAAAGAAAAAAAAGCGTTTTAATGAAAAAGAGTTTCAGGAGACTATAGAGAAAATAGAGACAAAAACTGCTGAAACATGGAAAAAGTTGCATCTTTTTTTAGAAAAAAATAATTTCTATTTACAAACAGGAGGCTAGTATGAAAAAGTTTTTTACCCTTTCGGTTCTTTTATTGTTTATGACGATCGCATTTTCGGAAAATTTTGTCGCCGGAGTCTTTTCGGATGACAATATTCAGATACAAATCGAAAGCGACTCCCCAAATGAAACAAAAGAATTCACATTAAAAATCAAGAACAACGGCTTTCAAACCGTTGGCATTCTTTGGGATGAATGCTCAATTTCCGGAAAAAATTCAGAAACAACAAAGATGTTGCTATCTGAATATGTTTATTATACGGACTCTCCTCAAATGGAAACGCTCATTGATCCGGGAGATGAAGTGATTGTAAAAGTTGTACCGTTCAATATGGTTTATAATGGAAATATTGAAACGAATCAACTTTCAGAAAAAATAGTTTCAATGTTCTTTGTTTATAATTATTCAACAGAAAGAAAATCTTTTCCTCTAAGGATTAAATTTCCACTCGTGAAAAAACAGTCAACCTTTGATAAGGTCTTCCCGTGGGTAATGGCCGGTGCCGGAACAGCTCTTGTTTTGGGTATCATGTTGTGGCCGCGCGGAGAATAAACGGATAATAAAAGAGGTCATCCTGAGGGATGACCTCTTTTATTATCTCTTGGGAATACACTTCACAAAAATCAAATTAGCTTAAAGTATCTTAAATCTGGTACAATATAAAAGAAGTCATACAAGGGTTTTGCCTGTCATTGTACATAACGGAGGAACAAAATGAAAATAGTAGTGAACAATAAAAACGCTTTTCGAAATTATAATATAGAGGAAAAATTTGAAGCAGGGATTGAATTAAAGGGAACAGAGGTCAAATCAATTCGAGAAGGAAGAATTAATATAAAGGAAAGTTTTTGCCGTTTTAAAGGCCACGAACTCTTTCTTATGAAATCAAATATCTCACCTTACACACATGCAAAATATTTTAATCATGAACCAGAAAGAAAAAGAAAATTATTATTGCATAAGAGGGAATTAAGAAAATTGAAGAATTCCGTCATGCAAAAAGGGTTTTCAATTATACCGATTAAATTATATTTTAATGAGAAAGGTCTTGCAAAATTGCAAATTGGTCTGGGTAAGGGTAAAAATGTCAGAGATAAAAGAGAGGATTTAAAAAATAAAGCCGTCAAAAGAGATATCGAAAAAGCTTTAAAAAACAAGAACTATTAAGACAGGTAAATAAAGAAGATTCTGTGATCCTTTGGAGGGATGTACATGTTAAAAGATGAAATTTTTTCAGATCTTAAATCTGCCATGAAAGCAAAAAATGAAGTCGAACTCAGAACATTGAGAATGGTGATTGCCTCTATCAAAAATAAAGAAATCGAAAAAAAGGAATTGAACGAAGAAGATGTAATTGAAATATTGATGAAAGAGGCAAAAAACAGAAGGGATTCCATAGATGAATATCTCAAAGCCAAAAGGGACGATCTGGCGAACGCAGAAAAAGAAGAATTGATGGTAATAAAAAGATATTTACCTGAAAAGATGACTGATGACGAATTAAGAAAAATAGTTCTCGAAACAATTGAAGAACTCCAGATAAATTCACCATCCGGTTTGGGATTGGTAATGAAAACAGTCATGCCAAAGTTAAAAGGTAGGGCTGATGGAAAAACTGTAAATGTAATAGTTCGGGAGCTTCTTTCGAATTTTTAAAACAGATTTAGCTATGGGGTGAAAAATGAAATTTGATCTTATAACTGCAGAAATTGGTTCAACTACAACTATAGTCACAGCGTTTGAGGGTATAGGAAGTAAGTATTGCCGAATTGCTTCTCAGTCAGAGCATTTTACAACCGTAAACGAGGGAGATGTGACTATCGGTATTGATCAATGCCTTGAAGATATCAGAAAAAAACTCGGAACTGATTTTGAATGGCATGAATTCGTTGCAACCAGCAGTGCTGCAGGGGGACTAAGAATGTCAGTCCATGGTCTCGTCTATGATATGACGGTCAGGGCTGCAAAAGAGGGTGCCCTTGGTGCAGGCGGAATCATAAAGCATGTAACAGCAGGTAAAATCGACAGAAGAGAAGTTGAAAAAGTTATCGGTATAAATCCAAATATGATTTTACTCGCCGGAGGAGTCGACTACGGTGAAAAAGAAACTATTCTACATAATGCAAAAGAATTTGCTGCATTTAAACTTAATGTTCCATTTGTTATTGCGGGGAATTGTGCGGTAAAAGATGAAGTATGTGAAATTCTTGTAAAAAGTGGTAACAGGGTTTATCCAACGGAAAACGTATACCCAAAAGTTGATCAACTGAATGTTGATCCTATCCGTGATGTTATTCAGGAAATCTTCTCAGAGCATATCATTCATGCTTCCGGAATGGACAAAATTGAAGCCATGGTCAAAAGACCTATAATACCAACCCCTGCCGCAGTTATGAATACTACTAATCTTTTATACGATATATTGGGGGATGTCCTTACCATTGATATTGGCGGTGCTACAACTGACATAGATTCTGTAACAAGAGGGAATCAGGAAATTCAGGAGATTACAATCTCTCCGGAACCCTTTTCCAAAAGAACTGTTGAAGGGGATCTGGGAGTCTTTGTAAATGCACCGAATGTCGTAGAATCCTTAAAAGAACAATTGGAAATAGAATATCCGGATTACAGAGAGATTATGAAAAATATTTCACCATATCCTCAGACTGAAAAAATGGAGCAGTTCATGGCAAGACTTGCGATTCAGTGTATCTCCAAAGGATTGAGAAGACATGCCGGAAGCATCAGATATGTTTACGGTCCGTCAGGCAGACAGAAAATTGCCGAGGGAAAAGATCTGACTTCCATACAGGCAGTGGTTGGAACAGGAGGAATCCTTTCACGATCACCTTATGCCGCAGAAGTATTATCCGTTTCACGAATTTTATCCAAAAGGCATGTCAGCGAATTACTCCCACCAGACGATGTAAAATTATTCAGAGATAAACATTATATTTTTGCACCAATAGGTGCTATCTCACGATTTGATAAGGAAACCGCGATAGAACTGCTGAAAATGGATATAGAACGTTTGTGATATCTTAAATTCAGTGTAAAAAACAGAATGTGTTGTTTTTCGTCTATATTCCGGGAGGTTGTTAAACATGGATAAGATTATTTATTTAGATCATTACAGGACCACAAAAACTTCAGAATTTGTAACAGAAAAAATGAAACCCTATCAGGGGGATAATTTTTATCTTCCAGTTTCATTTACGCAGATGGGTACAGATATAGCCGAGGCAATTGAAGGAGCCATTGAAAGGATAAAAAAGGCATTCAATGCACCCAAATCAGAAATCATCTTTACTTCAAGCGGCACACAGGCTAACAATATGGTAATACAGGGAGTCTTAAGGGATGCTGTTCCAGAAGATACTTCGCTGGTGACATCCGTTATTGATCATCCTTCTATAAACAATGTATTTGATTATTACAAAAAAAGAGGATTCGAAGTAAAAAAGATCAAAGTAGACACTCAAGGATTTTGGAATCAACAATTATTGATGGATAGCTTAAATGAAAAAACAAAGCTCATCAGTATAACACTTGTAAATCATACGATTGGAACGATACAAAAATATGAGGAATTGAAAAAAATAATCAGGGAAAAAGCTCCAAAAGCGTTGATTCACCTTGATATAACAATGGCGATAATGACACAGGAAATTGATTTCGAAAAACTTGATGCAGATTTCCTTACACTCAGCAGTCATAAAATCTATGGTCCCAAAGGTGTGGGGGTCGTTGTTGCCAAGAAACCGATAAAAATAAAACCAACCGTATTTGGAACTGTTGTGACATCACCATTTTCACCGGGAGCCGATAATGTCCCTGGAATAATAGGTGTTTCATTCGCCATTGAACAAGCTGTTTCTGAAAGACAAAATCATAACTTCAAAATGAAAACACTTCAAAGAATTTTAATGGAAAAAATAGAAAACAAGATTGATAAAATCGAATTGAATGGCCCTTTACATGAAAGAGCATCTGATAATATCAATTATTCTTTTAGGCAGATTGAAGGCGAATCAATCATGATGTTCCTTGATTTTGAAGGAATTGTTGTAGCAACCGGATCTGCTTGTGCATCAAGTGATTTAAAAGTCAATTATATTCTTAGTGCGATAGGAAGAGATCATGAAATGGCTCATGGTTCTTTAAGAATAACACTCGGAAGAGAGACAACGGAAGCTGATATTGAAATCTTTGTAGAAAAATTAATACCAATAGTGGAAAGACTAAGAGCTCAGAGCACGATTAGATAAAGAGGTGATTTTATGGCTGTTATTAAATACACAGCAACAGTAATTGAGCATTTTAAAAACCCGAGAAATGTAGGTGAAATTGAAAACCCGGATGGGAATGCCACGGTTGGAAGTCCTGCTTGTGGAGATCAGGTAACGGTATCCTTAAAAGTGAAAGATAATAAAATAGAGGATATAAAATTTCTTTCGTATGGCTGTGCTTCAAACATTGCAACCGGGTCAATCGTTACCGAACTTGCAAAAGGAAAAACAGTAGATGCTGCTAAGAAAATGACCTGGAAAGATGCTGTCGATGAACTTGGCGGTTTACCACCCGTTAAGGTTCACTGTTCAGTTCTGGCAGTTGACGGATTGAGAGCTGCGATAAACGATTATGAGGAAAAAGTACTGGGAATCAAACACGAAAAAACAATAGATGAGCAAAGTATCCTTGATGAATTAAAATCAGTTATCTATCCGAAGACGGGTGGCAATATCATAGATGAAAAGCTGATTAAATATTTAAAATTTGAAGACGGCAAAGTCGAAATTGAGATTTCATTTGATGAAACAGATGTATACAAACAGAATGTTCTTGAGGAAATTGATGAACATCTTCATGAAATTAAGGAAATCAAAGAAATAGATGTAAAAGTGGTTGAATATTGATGAAAGTTTATTTAGATCACGCCGCTACAACTCCGATTTTACCGGAAGTCATTAAATATTTTTCAGACATTATGGTCGAATTTCCCGGAAATGCTTCCAGTTTGCATCATGAAGGACAGAAATCACGGAAGCTGTATAAAGAAGCCAAACAATTAATTGCTGATTTGATAAATGCTGAATACGATGAAGTAATATTTACTTCAGGTGGTACGGAAGCTGATAATCTAGCGATATTTGGCTATTTAAAAGCTATTGAAAATAAATTTCCCGAAAAAAAACATATTATCACTTCACAAATTGAGCATGAAGCGATACTTGAAACATTCAAAAATTTGGCAACTACAGGATATACGGTAGATTTCGCTCCGGTTGACGAATACGGAATTGTAGATATCAGCTATTTAAAGAAAAACATTTCAGAAAAAACAGCACTTTGTTCAATCATGTACGCTAATAATGAAATCGGTACTATTGAACCAATTAAAGAAATTGCAGCGATATGCAAAGCCGCAAATTGCATGTTGCATACAGATGCAGTTCAGGCAATGGGAAAAATCAATATAGATGTAAAAGATCTGAATGTTGATATGCTAAGTGCTTCCGCGCACAAATTTTATGGACCAAAAGGAGTAGGGTTTCTTTACATCAAAGAAGGAACACATTTAGAGCCGGTGATTTTTGGTGGCGGGCATGAAAGAGGCTTAAGATCCGGTACCGAAAATATTCATGGTGTAGCCGCAATGGCAAAAGCGCTGGAAATTACAAATAAAAGATTAACTGAAAAGAGAACAGTTTATGATAAATGGGTGCTGAAAATACTTGATACCTGTAAAGAAATAGGTGGCGTAAAACTGAATGGTCATCCTGAAAAGAGAACACCGGGTACTTTAAGTCTTAGTTTTTCAGGTGTAAACGGAGAAGCCCTTATGGGAATGCTTAGTATGGATGAAATAGCCGTTTCTACAGCATCTGCATGTAGTTCACATTCCCATAGAAAAGGTGGTTCACACGTCCTAACGGCTATGAAATGTGATGATGAGTTCATTAATGGAACGATTAGGGTTGTATTGGGATACGATAATAATGATGAGCAGGTTGATTATTTTTGCAGGCAACTAAAAGAGAGAGTGATTTTGTTAAGGAGGTTATCAAATGGCTAATAGATATTCACCTGAATTAATGAAACACTTTACGAATCCTCAAAATATCGGAAAACTTGAAAACAGTACCTTAGCGGCAACCGGATTCAATGAAAGCGACGGAGATGGCGTTACATTTTATATGAATATTGAGAACCAGATAATATCCGATGTAAAATATACAATAAAAGGATGTCCTCGGGCAATAGCTTCCAGTAGTTTCACATCTGAACTCATCAAGGGAAAATCAATTGCGGACATCTTGTCGATTGATTCGAAGTTGGTCTTCCAATCACTTGATATTGATGAATCTTTCAAATGCATTTCAATGCCCTTGGAAGCGATTCAAAAGGCTTTAGCAGAATATTCGGAATAATGCCAAATACCATTATACGAAATAATGAGAAAATCCCGGAAAACCGGGATCTTCTCATTTTAAAGCTATATTCCTGTTAGAAATCTTATTATTCAGTTACTTTCTCTTTTGACTCTACAAATTTCTTATGCAAAACGGATTCGTTATAGTCTTCCTGTGCAAGAACAGCCTTTTCTTCAAAGAGCTTTGCGTATTCTGGATCATTCTTTCTTAATTTCTCCATCTTTTCGTCGTGCTGTTCCTGACCAACTCTCTTCTGAATTCTATCCATTCCCTCACCATAGGAAGCAGCTCTGGTTTCCATATCCTTGATTCTCTTCTGCCAGTCTTTTTCCCATTTTGGATCAAGAGCCTTTGCAGCATTTTCAGCATATTCATCAAGAATTGGTGCCAATTCGTTAATGATAACACCTGCGCCTTCATGTGTTGGTTTTGCACCGTTTCTTTTAACCGCATTTCGAAGAACTTGTGGGTTATCAATGATCATACACGGTCTGAGCAGGTTGTCCGTGTGCGGCTGATGTGCTCTGATTTCTGTAAAGAACGGAGATTGAAGGCATTCGAGCAACGATTTTTCTCTGATATTATCTGTTGCATAATGCGCAAAGATACAAGGTTCTACATCACCTTTGTGGTTAATGTGGAGATATCTTCTCCCTCCTGCTATACAACCATGAACAAATGGGGCATCTGCCCAGAAATCCATAATATAAATTGGCTCTTCATTTCTAAATTTCTGGATAAATTCACCGTATTCATACCTCTGTTCAGGCGTAGGCATAAGTTTCGCTGCTTCAATCGGATCACTTCCAACCGGCATATAAAGGAAGTTCCATGCATAAACGACGCCCTTTTCTCTCCAAGAGAGATAAAATTCCCTACTCGTCATCAAATCGTAATTATGCTTCGTGAGAACAAGTGACATTCCAAAGAGAAGATTTCTTTCCTTCATTCTCGCCATTGCTGCAAGAACCTTATCATAGATCCCAGGACCTCTCATATAATCTGTTTCTTCTTTGTCACCGTTAACCGATACAGCTATAACGACATTTTTTAATTCCTTAAGTTTGTCTGCGACTTCATCTGTGATCAGAACACCACTTGTAAATACCTGAAAGAGACAATCTGAATTTTCTTCGAAAATTTCTGCCAGCTCCCAGAACCTGATAAACGGTTCCCCTCCAAGAATGGTGAAGAAATGCGTACCGAGTTCTTTTGCCTGCTTTATGATATCTCTCACTTCATCAATCGATAAATCATCCTTAGTTGTATATTCCCCCGCATAACAACCTCGACATCTCAAATTACATCTCATTGTCGGACTGATAAGAATAGTATAAGGTGCTACAATACCATGCTGTTCCTGCAATTGCTCATTAGTCTGCATCCACTTCAAACTGACGTTAACAAACATGTTCTTCATAAATGTCTTGACTTGATTAACATCTCTTGAAAGTAATTCAATGAACCATGCCTTACTACCCGGATTACCATTTACCCACGTAAGAAAAGTTGAAAATGCGTTATTTGCAGATGGGAACATTTTATCTAGTTTTTCAAGTGTGTTGACAAGCTTATCAAAATTCTTTTCCGGATTTTTATGTACATAACCGATTGCCTGATCAAGAAGCTGTCCGATAACAGCACCTTGAGCCTTCTGTCCTAATGTCTGTTTTACAACCATGATTTCTTCCTCCAATATAATCGTTTTTCTCGTTTATAATTTTACCATTTAGTCAAAAAAAGTCAAGGGGTTTTTTTGACCGTTTGGTAAAATATTGACCAAATCGATATATTTTTCTATAACACATTTTTTATATTACGTTAACACCTTTAGATTTTGCCACTTCGTTAAGCAGTTTTTTCTCTTTTCGGGATAATTTTTTAGGTAGATCTACATTCACCTTTATAAAATGATCCCCACGCAGACCCGTTCTTAAGTCAGGTACCCCTTTTCCTTTTAATTTAACAGTTTCACCGGGCTGAATACCACCTTTGAATTTATGTTTAATCATCCCTTCAACCGTTTGAATTTCTGCTTCGGTACCAAGAATCGCTTGTAAATAATCCAGATTTATCTCTGAGTATATGTGTTTTCCTTCTCGTTTTAACGAATGATAATTGGTAATGGAAATGATCACATACAAATCACCACTTGGTCCATTCCCAATACCCGAATTCCCAGCAGAAGCAACTCTTAGTTTTAAACCATCTGTTGCCCCGGCAGGAATCTTCACTCGAAGCTTTTTCTTTTCCCTTGTTTTACCCACGCCGGAACATTTTGTACATTTTTGTTCTATAATTTTACCCTTACCCCCACATCTCGGACAGGTTGTTGTCGTTTGCACATTCCCAAAGAAGGTATGTGCTTCCTGTACAACTGAACCTCTTCCACCGCAGTCAGGGCATGTTTTCATAGCGGTCCCGTCTTTTGCACCTGTACCTTTACACGCATCACATTTCACATAATGCTCGTATTCAACTTCCTTTTCAATACCCGTTAATACGTCTTCAAGATTAATGGTTACGCGAATACCAATATCTTCTCCCTTTCGACTTACTGTACCACCGGATCCTCTCTGACTTCTTGAAGAACGACCACCACCAAAAAACGAATCAAAAATATCTTCAAAGCCACCAAAACCTCCTGAACTACCTCCAAAGAAATCATCAAACGGAGAACCTCCCGTATTTCCGGTTCTATAATTTGGCGGCATCTGATCTCCGACAAAGCCATACCTATCATACATCGTTCTTTTTTCAGTATCACTCAGTACTTCATAAGCTTCACTGATCTCTTTGAATTTTACTTCTGCTTCCTTTTTGTTATCCTTATGAAGATCCGGGTGCCATTTTTTTATAAGCTTTCTATAGGCCTTTTTTATATCATCCTGAGTAGACTCCTTGGATACACCAAGAACTTCATAATAGTCTTTTTTTGACATATTCCACCTTCCTTAATTCACAATAAACTGTCTTACTCAGTTCGTTCACTTTCAGTATTATTTTTTTTCACCGATACTTTCACTCTTGCAGGTTTTAGAACCGTCTGTTTGAATTTAAAACCTTTTTCAACAACTTCAAGGACTGTATGTTCTTCACAACTATCATCTTCAATTTGTTCTGAAATTTCTTGTTCAAACGGATCATATACTGTTCCTGGTGTGCATTTAATCTCTGTAAGCCCTTCACTTTCAAGCGTCATGATAAAAGATTGATAAATCATCTGAATACCTTTTACAATCATTTGTGTTTCTTTATTGGCATTATCAATTTTCATATACATCATTGCCCTCTCAAAATTCGTCAACACGGGAATCATTTTATCAAATAAATCAATAGTAGCGTTATCATACGCCCTTTTTTTATCTTTCTGAGCAATCTGCTTAAAATGTTCAAAATCTGCTTTCAATTTAAACGCATATTCTTCAATTTCTTTCAATCTTTTATTATCATTTTCAAGAAGCAACAAGTCTTCCTGCAAATTCTGTATTTTCTCAATTGAGCTTTTCAAATTCATTCCTCCTGTATTTTATTCATTTAAATTTATCAATCGTGACAAATATTCTGTTATCCTGCTACTTACAAATCTCATTCCCTTCAGATTCTGAAGATAGTCTGTTGCTTTAGAGGTGATAACAATCATTCTACCCAATTTCTGCTCACCTGCCAGATAATTCTGAAGAAATATTGAAAATCCATTTAATTCTTCTCTTCTTGTTTCGCTTCCAATATTAACACTTTTAAAATCTTCTGAATCAAGTATGCTGAACAACTCAAGAATTCTGTCATCGTTCTCTGTATAAACCAGACAATTTTTCAAATCATTTTGAGATAATGTTTCATCCCGAACCAATAACTCGAGACCATACTTCTGAAAACGGTTTTTATAACTCTTATTTACCATCTGCTTTAAAAAAGTAAACACATGATCATAATCAGGGTTATACCATGAATAATCGGGTAAATCCATCTGATTGAGCAACTGTTTTAATTCCTTTAAGCTTAACCCATGCAATTTTTCTGATAAAAACCGTTCAAATTCTCGAATGGGAAACTTCTCTTCCATTGGAACAATAAACGTTTCTGAAATCCCCATATTCGTAACAACCACCACAACCCAATAGTTCAGGAAGATATTCGTTAGCGATACTCTGCTGATCCTTAAATCTTCAATGAAAGGGCGTTCTATTATAGCAAGCCCACCCATCCATCTTGCTAAGAAAACAGCAAATCCCGCAAGCAATTCATCAATGTTGTTATATTTAAATTCTTCGACAAGCTCTATTTCATTGCTTATATTAACAGTAATATCTTTCATGTTTTTTAAACATTCAACGTAAAACCGATAGCCTTTATCAGTTGGTAATCTGCCTGCCGAAATATGCGGTTGTATAATATACCCCATTTCTTCAAGTTTTTTCATTTCATTCCTGATCGTTGCACTGCTGCAATTGAGGCTGGTTATTTCAAGGATTTTCTTGGAACTGACAGGTCTTTTTAAAGTGATGAATTCATGGACAACAGCATACAAAACACCTTCCTGTCTTTTTGTGAGTTCTGTCTTCACCCGTTCACCTCCGAACCTTATATTTAGCACTCATAATATATGAGTGCTAACTCTCAATATAATATCATTACTGATATTCTTTGTCAAGGTAAATCATCACAATATCAAAAATTACTCTTTTGAACATTTAATCTATAAATAATCTAATCGTTGCTGAAATTCAAAAGAAATTCTTTTACCAAAAGGTCAAAAATAAAAAAAGTATGATAGAATAATAAATGTATCATATCGATTGAAAATTGCGTCTGAACTAATATAGATCGTATCAGAAGGGGGAATTTCATGTCAAAAAAAATAAATACCAAGCGCAAAATTTTAGATTCCGCTAAAAAGATGTTTGCCGTCAAAGGATTTGACGGAACATCAGTAGAAGAAATTGCCAATGAAGCCGGAGTGAAAAAAGCCTTGATATTCTATTATTTCCCCTCAAAAGAATCTTTATTCCTTGAATCATGGACAGAAGGAATAAACGAATTGGAATATCATATTTTTGGCGACACCGATTCTGAAACCGGTTATCTTTCCAAGTTAAAAAAAGTATTGATATCATACATAGATTTTGTTATGAATCGGAAAGAAATCATGAAACTCATAGAAATGGATAAAGTTAAAATCATTGAAAGCGAAAAAGCCGGAGATCAGAAACTGCATCCGTTGAAAGAAAGATACGGACTTTTTATTGAAAAAATTGAAAACCTTATTGAAGAAGGTAAACAGAAACAGTATATTCCAGATTCTATCCCCACAGGCGGAACTGCAAAGCTTATCGCCCAAAGTATCGGCGTAAATGCCATGAACGAGGATCTTTCAGTTGATTCTATCGTAAGATTTATTTTAAACGGCATGTCGGTAAGAGACGACCTTACGGACTAACCCTCTAGATGAAGAAAAAAATAACAAAAAATCAGGTAAGATTTTTTATAGACACTTCTGTTATGGAATATAACAGGATACTCACAATATTGGAAGATTACTTTTATTGGTTTAAACCTGAGGATGAAACATTGCTTGTCCTATTTGCCTCTAGCCAGCACCCCAAAAATTTACAAAAACTCTTAAGAAATAAAAAGAAAGACAAATCACCAAATTATTCTTTCATAGAAGGGAAAATAAGCCCCGAAGAACTCCACAAATATTATACAAAAAGATTTTTACTGAATGAATGGGGCAATTATCAAAAACATGATATTTTCAGGCTTTACAAATTCTTCTATCCTGTAAAGTCAGACATTAACTTTGATAACCAGGCAATTTCAATCCAATACGATGTGCGTTATCATAACAACAGAAATGATGAATACGCAAGTTATAAAAAAGAACAGTTATCAGCCCTTGAAAACGCCCTGCATTATTATAAACCAAAAAACATCTTGGATATGGGATGCGGAACCGGTGCTCAATATTTTTTCTTAAAAGACACATTGGACAAATATAAGATTAAATACCACGGGGTTGATATAAGCAGATTCCAAACGATTAAAGCCATTGACCTTTATGAAAATAATAACACTCATTTTGAATTGGGAAATGCAATGAACCTTCCATTGAAGGATTCATCTTTTGACATTTCATTTTCAGAAAGTACCATTCCGTTCCTACCAAATCCCGTTAAAGGCGTTACAGAATTAAACAGGGTCAGCAAACGAGGTTTTTTCGCTTCACTTTACACCATAAAAAAAGAGCATGCTTTTTTGAATCCTTTTAAAAAGAATAATATTTACGCATTGGATACGGGGGCAACCTGGAAATATTTAAATAAAATCACGCCAAATATTTATTATCTACCGGAATATAAGTTCGTTATGGATATTGCTAAGAATTTTGAAAATGTTATCGTAGTTGAGGAAAATTCAGATCAATTTTTTGAACCACTTGACGTTTCAACTTCGAACCTTTTTTTCTTCCCAAAAGACTGGTTTAACAACACTCAGAAAATAGACTTCAATTTTAGACCACTGATGTAATTCGGTACTATGTTATAATCCAATAAAATTCATAGGAGGAATTATTTTGAAAAGAGTCATTCTATTATTTTTCATGATTCTAACAACGTTGAATATCTTTTCGTCCGAAGTCTATTTGATGGACGAACAGCTTCCCCCTGAAAGATTTCAAATGCTGGGAGATCAATTGTATATCTATTCTGTCAATCTGATGCAAAAACTTAACACTGAATTCAAATGGGATAACATCAATAAAACACTTGATGTAGAATGGAACGGAAATTTCATTCAATTCCACAACAATTCCACGAAAGTTTTACTTAACGGAAAAACCCTTTATCTGACGACGCCACCGAGAATTATCAATTCAAGATTCTTTTTACCGTTATTGGATACATGTAGATTACTCGGGTTAAGAATTGTATCCGAAAATAATAATTATTATATCTATTCTTCCATTTCTGAATTTAACAGTTTTTTCTGGACCCCGAATGGATTAATTCTTAATTTTTCCAAACCGGTAACACTTTCAATCAACAATTATTCAAATAAATCAGCCATATTTGATATAATTGGTTCTGAAACTCCTACTATTCAGATGGCAGATAATCAGTATCTGGGAATAGAAGAATTCAAAGTAGAAAACCTGACTGAAGATACCATGAAATCATTCTTAAGACTTTCTTTTAAATTTAAAGACGGTGTTTATCTTGAGCCTTTCGTTATCGGTTCATCTGTTTATTTTATGACCTCTGATTCCCAAAAAATGACATACACAACAGAAACAAAAAATGAAGAGGAAGTCAAGCGAATCGTTATTGACCCCGGACACGGCGGATTTGATCCAGGTGCAATTGCAAATAGCGGTTTCCAGGAAAAAGAAGGCGTACTGTTGATCAGTAAGTTCTTAAAAAACAAACTGGAAGAAGAAGGCTATGAAGTCTTCTTAACGAGAACAGGAGACAATTTCATTGAATTAATGGAAAGATCACGTATTGCAAATAATTTTAACGCTGATATTTTTGTCAGTATTCATCTTAATTCGGTAGATATTGAAAGTGTTGATGGTGTAGAACTTTTCTATTACAAGTGGTCAGAGTCCAGTTATAAGGCAAGATTAAATCGTTTTTACAAATCTCCGGATTTGACCGCCTCACAAATAACATCAAAAGTATATAACAAGGTAGACCAAACACTTAAAAGCGAAGCACTTGCAAAGAAGGTCGCTAATTCTTTCGAATCCGAAGGATTCATCTTACGAAAAACAATCCCGGAAGATTTTGCAGTCCTTGCCTACAGTGAAATGCCGGCAATACTTATCGAATGCGGTTATATTTCAAACTTAGATTTTTCAAAACAGATTAAACAGGCTTATTATCAGGAAAAGGTTGCAGAGACAATCGCAAAGGGAATAATCGAATATCTCAAGAATTAAGAATAAAGGGAACACATCAAGTGTTCCCTTTAACGAATTCTTTGAAAAAAAATCCCCGTTCTTTATAGTTTTTAAACCGATCAAAACTCGACCCACCTGGGCTAAAAAGGACGATATCCCCACTTTCACTTTCTTCGATTGCCTTTTTCACGTTTTTTTGCCAATCTGGAAATATTTCTTTCTCATGCGAGGGAATACTGGCCGAAAGTCGCTGAGCGCTCTCTCCACAAAGATATGTTTTTTTACCTTTTCAGCAATCAAAGCGCCAACCTCAGAATAATCATCCCCTTTATCCTTTGCACCCGCTAAAAGAAGAATTGAACCCGTTAAAGACTTTAATGCCCAGAGAAGCGCATGCGCATTTGTCGATTTCGAATCATTTATAAAAGTTACACCATTTTTAACAAGAAATTTTTCCATCCTGTGTTCGCCAAATTCAAAGGTTTTCAAAGCTTCATAAATTTGTTTTTCTGAAATTCCAACATGAAAACAACATTTTGAAGCGAGATATGCATTTCTTCTGTTGTGTTCGCCGGTTATTGAATCTGGAATGGCAAATTGTTTGAAAGTTTCAAGATTATCGTATATCATGATTTCCTGAGGAGAAGAAATTTCACCGATTATATCCGATGGTAAAATCATACACTTTGATAATTCTGACAGGCCTAATTTATCTTTCCTGTATGATTCAAAACTACCATGCCAGTCAAGATGATCTTCAGAGATATTTGTAACACCTGAAAGGTCAAAATATGTTTTCCTTTTTTTTATATGCTTAATCTGATAACTGGAAAGCTCAAATACAAGAAATACGTTATTAAGATCGTACGACAGATAATCGAAAGTAGGATTTCCGATATTCCCGACACTGAATGCTTTTTTTGTTTGTTTAAGAATATGCGTAATCATTTCAACCGTCGTCGTTTTACCGTTCGTCCCTGTAATCGCAATCGTTTTTGGTTTATCTTGGAGCAAATCAAAAAAGAGCTCAATATCTATTTTTACCTCTACCTCTAAGTCAATCGCTTTTTTTAGAAGGGGATGATCTCGTTTCACAGATGGACTAATCATCAATAATTCTGTATTTAAAACCTCAAGAGTATTTGTCCCTTCTTCAAAATTTATGCCGTTCTTTTTTAGAAACAACTTTTTCTCATTTTCAATAGGGGTGAGAGAAGACACAAACAATCTCACCACTTGATTTGATAACATATATCTTAAAACAGACCAATTGGTAACACCCAACCCTAAAAAAGTTATATCGTATTTCATAAAATCACCAACTTAGAAAATCTATCGAAAAAACGGGCTTTTTAAGCCCGTTTTTGAAGACTAATTAATGTGTTTGATAATTCGGAGATTCTTTTGTAATTCTAATATCATGAGGATGGCTTTCAGTTTTACCGGCTGAAGTAATCTGAACAAATCTGGCTTTCATTTGAAGTTCATCTATATTCTTTGAACCGCAATACCCCATTCCAGCTCTCAAACCACCGCATAACTGATATGAAATATCTCCGACACTTCCTTTGAAAGGAATCATCCCTTCTACTCCCTCAGGAACAAGTTTCTCTGCCGAGGTTCCCGATTGGAAATATCTGTCACTACTCCCTTTAACCATGGCACCAATACTGCCCATTCCTCTGTATGCTTTATATTTTCTACCTTCATAAAGAATCGTTTCTCCCGGTGCCTCATCAGTTCCTGCAAAGATTGAACCAAGCATGACCGTAGACGCACCTGCCGCTATCGCTTTTACAAGATCACCTGAATATCGAATACCACCATCGGCAATAACAGGAACACCCTTTCCCTTTGCCGCTTTAACACACTCTTCAATAGCAGTAAGTTGTGGGACACCGACACCGGCTACAACTCTCGTTGTACAGATTGAACCAGGACCTATCCCAACCTTGACGGCATCAGCACCAGCTTCTATCAATGCATCCGCAGCCTCTTTTGTAGCTATATTACCGCCAACAACATCAAGTTCAGGCCACTTCTCCTTCAGTTTTCTGATCATATCAAGTACATTTTTTGAATGTCCGTGAGCTGTATCCACCACAATAAAATCAACCTTCGCTTTAACCAAAGCATCCGCTCGTTCAAGAGCATCCGGTCCGGTACCTATTGATGCCCCAACGATAAGTCTCCCTCTCTTATCTCTGGAAGCATTTGGAAATTCTACAACACTGTTAATATCCTTTATCGTGATTAAACCTTTTATCTTATTTTTTTCATCGACAAGTGGTAATTTTTCCACTTTATTTTCATGTAGGATTTTTTTTGCTTCAATAAGCGTGATTCCTTCTTTTGCTGTAACGAGTTTCTCTATTGGTGTCATGAGATCTCTAACTGTTTTATGCGGATCATCTTCGAATCTGATATCTCGGTTGGTAATCAATCCCAATAATTCATTTTCAATATTAACAACAGGCAGTCCACCTATTTTGTACTCTCTCATCAACTGATCGGCATCAGCCACCCGTTTTTCAGGTGAAATTGTTAGTGGATCAAATATAATGCCGTTCTCAGAACGTTTTATTCTGTCAACTTGATCAGCCTGATTCTTTATCGGCATATTTTTATGAATGACACCAACGCCTCCAATTCTCGCCAGTGTTTTCGCCATTGCATACTCTGTTACAGTATCCATCGCCGCACTTACCAACGGGATATTTATCGAGATATTTTTTGTCAGTCTGGTTTTAATATCTGTCTCTCGTGGTGTCACCTCAGAATATACAGGCGCGAGTAATACATCATCGAACGTAATTCCTTTCATCAATTCCATTACATACCTCCATAGTCGTTGTTATTGTATATTTTCAATAATAAAGAAATATCTGTTTTTTAGAATCTCTTCGCGGGAGAAATCAAAATTAATTTCATAGCGTTCTACAATTTCGGTGCTTTTAATCTTTGAAACCGTACCAATTTTATTTAAATGATACCTTTCAAGATTATAGCCACCAAATTCAGCCGCCGCGATTTTAATCTCATCACCACCTTCATAAGGCAGTGCAGGATTGAAGTTGATTAAAACACCTTTTTCGATTAAAGCAAGATCATTATCCAATCCATCGATCTCTCTTTTACTGGATACATAAACCTGCGAAGAAAAATAATCACTCCATATAGGTGCAATATCAGCAGTATTACCATAACTCCTGAGAATCTTTCCCACAACTGCTGATAGTTTTGATGAAACGATAAAACCTTTTGAAGCAATTGGTTTATCTGATTTTACTCTTAATATTTCAGATTTAATATCGCCAATGGTGGACAAAAGAACACATAAAGAAAACTGCTCAGATAATTCGATAGATTCATCCATTTTATATAACGCCATTAATTCATCATATTCTCTTTTATAAATAGGCGAAAAGAAAAGATTCTCCATGTTTTCCATATCACCGGTTTCCATCTTTTTTACATATTCAAATCTATCGCTAATGATGTTGTATTCATTTCTTAATTCTCTGAAAATATTGTATCTGTATAAGAAATCAGAAGAAAATAAATTAAATTGATCAGGGAAAATAAAATCAAAAATAAAAATGAAACTAAAAACGCATACACAAACTGCGAGAACTAATTTTTCCAAAGATCAAAATACCTCCTGAACCAGAGAATGAAGATCTTTATTTCTAAATATTGTCATATTTCCACGAACACAAACGAATTCAGGTGCCTCAGGAACGTTTATATTAATTTCAAGTTTTTTTTGAGTATAGTCCACAAAGCCTTTATAATTTGCTATACCCCCTGAAAAAATAATACCTCTTTCGAGAATATCTTTTATCAATTCAGGTTGAATTCTTTCCATACTCTCTTTGAGAGATTCAACCAGATAATTGATTTCCCGCAGAACAATTCCCCAGATTTCTTTCACATTTATTCTCATTTTTAACGGCATACCACTCTTCACATTTAAACCCACCACAAAACCATCGATAAAATCAGGGCTCGTTCCACTGGTTTTCATGGTTTCCGAAACAATGTCTTCCACTGTATTTTGACCTAATAAGAGATTATGTTCGTGTACAAGATAATGCTTTACTTTTGTACAGATATTAGACATACTAAAATCAATTGTCTCAAAAAATACTAAGTTTGATAATGAAAGAATCGCAATCTCGGTATGTTCAGCACCAAGAACCACTATCATATTCCCTTTTGATTCACCTATATCAATCCCCGCCCCAAGTGCTGCTGCTATAGGTGTATCCACCAACATTGCTTTTGCAGCACCGGCTTCAACAACTGCTTCACAGATTGATTCTTTTTCAACTACAGTTGAATCAATTGAAGTATTTAGAATAAATAACGGTTTAAAAAAGCTGTTCCCGCGTTTTGAAAAGAAAGTTTCTTTTAAAAAATGAACAAAAGCATCATAGTCACAAATATTGCCATTTTTAACTGGTTTCAGAAACAAAAAATCGGGGGGTAATTTACCCAACAGCTGTTTTGCTGAATCTCCACAGGCTGAGATTTCATTATACGCATTTTTCAACAATGCAGTGGATGCATTTAATAAAATCTCACCATTTTTATCACATATTTTTGTCTTTTCACTACCGGCATCGAGACTGAAAACTGATCTCATCAAAAGGATATCACTTCTTTCGTAAAAGATTAAAAACAAAGGGGCATTTCTGCCCCCCGATTTGATTATTTTAAAAGATGCACAAACAACCCGCTTCTCAACTTCGGTTCAAACCATGTTGATTTTGGAGGCATTGTTTTATCAGCATCAGCAACATCCAGCAACTGTTCCATCTCGGTTGGATACATTGAAAATGCAACTTTCCATTCCCCTGAATCTACCTTCTTTTCCAATGCTGAAAGACCTCTGATGCCACCTATAAAATCTACCCTTTCATCACTTCTTGGATCTTGAATCCCCAGAACAGGTGTAAGTAAATTATCCTGAAGAATTGCAACATCCAATGATTTAACAGGATCCTGAGTATCAAAACTCCCCTCTTTTGCGGATATTACATACCATTTTGAATCGATATACATACCAAATTCTTTCTGTTTCTTTGGAGAATAAGGGGTTTCCAATGCATTTGCAACATCAAAATTATCTTTAATTTCACTCATAAATTCTTCTGTACTCTTTCCATTAAGATCCTTAACAACTCTGTTGTAATCAAGAATTTTAAGTTGATTATGTGGAAACAGAACGGCAAGGAAATAGTTATATTCTTCTTCACCTGTATGATTTGCGTTCTCTTCTTTTTTTATATCCCGGACTCTTGACGCTGAGGCTGCTCTATGATGACCATCCGCAATATAAAATGCATTAACGGGTTTAAAACTGCTGATAAGCTCTTCTTTATTCGTAACTTTATAGATTCTATGAATACAATCATATTCATCTTGAATTTCATATAATTTCTCACTCTGTGTATTTTTTAGAAGTGCCTCATCTATAGCTTCATCACTTCTGTATGTTAAAAAAACAGGCCCGGTATTGGCGTTTGTTGCCAGTATGTTTTTAACCCTGTCATCTTCTTTTTTTCTTCTTGTGAATTCATGTTTTTTTATCTTTGCCGCCTGATACTCATCCACAGAAAAACATCCGACAACCCCTACCTGCGTGTGACCTTTCCATTCCTGTTCATAACAATATAACGAGTCCTCTGCATCCTGAATCAGCGTATTCTCATCAATAAACTTCTTAAGATTTTCAGCTGCTTTCTGATAAACCACATCATCATATTGACTGATTGAAGGGTCCAGATCAACTTCAGGTTTTACAACATGCAAAAAGGAATAGGGATTGTTCTCTACTTCCTTTCTCGCTTCGTTTGAATTCAACACATCATAAGGTTTTGAAGCTACCTTTTTAACTAATTCCACATTTGGTCTGACTGCTTTAAAAGCTTTTAAAATTGCCAACGTTACCATCCCTCCTCTAAAGTGAAACTCTCTTTTACTTTTTGGTACTTTCCTCTTTCTATTCTTTTTATTTGACCTGTTTCTCGTAATTCTCTCAAGACATCCCTAACCAGTTTATATGAAAAAAATCTCGCAAAAAACCCTTCGTTAATGACATTAAGTTTTTCAAGCTGGGTAAGCAGATTCTTTTTCCCCTGAATATCTTCCTGATTCAGCCGCCTGTCAACTCTACTGATCATCTGATTCATCAATAATGTATGTTCCTGAAAAATTGAATTTTCAGAAAATTCATCATAGATCGTGACTTCACAATCTTCAAGCACTTCGACTGTAAATTTATGAATATTTCCAGTTAAAGGTGCAAAACCGATGAATTGAGGTTGCACAATAATATCAAGCATCAACATGGACTGAAAGGCAAGGTATATGACAACCTTGCCTTCATTTAGTTTATAGAGATTATTATCAGGTTCTCCCTGGATGAATATCAATCCACCCTTTGAGAATCTTTTGTTTTCCATTTATAGCATCACCCAACTCTTGAATTGACAAATTCTCTGTCTTCATCTCTTTTCATGATATGCTCATACCACTTGAAAGCTTCTTCAGCCAGTCTGTTGATAATGGCATTCAAATCAGAGTGTGTCATTTTTTCTTCCAATCGCTCCCTCAAATGCGATTTAAATTCCCATTTAATCTCTTTTTCAGGCGTAAAAACGATTTTCACAATGTCTTTTCCGGTTAAATCTTCATCAACTTTTTCAAGCAGTCTAAAACAAGTCTCAATAAACACATCTCCAACTTCTGTGGCGTTTTTCTTCGTTTTTATCTCTTTGTGATAACCGGGTAATAATTCTTTCTCGAAATGAACGTATGAATACATCTTTTCTCCTGACTTCTTCATGGTTAATTCATCTCCTTATGTAATTTGCCACTTTGTCCCTTCAGGACCATCTAAAAGACTAATATTACTCTCATTTAATCCGTCCCTTATCATATCTGCCTGTTCAAATAGTTTGGCCTTCCGTAATGAATTCCTGACATCAATCATCAAATCCATCACTTCGTCCATCTTGGAATCATCACTTTGTTTTATTTTCGTTGGTGTATCGGTGAAAAGTCCCATCACATCACCAAATTCACCCTTAATCAACCAGTATGCTTCAAAAAGTCTTCCTATATCATCAGTCGAATTCATCTCTTTAACTATTTCAAAAATCAAGGAAAGGACTCGGGAAGTATTGAAATCGTCATCAAGAAACTCTACAAACATCTTTCTTTTTTCTTTGATCCAATCAGAAGCAGACTTAGTAAACGATGGGATACCATTTGCTAATTCTTCCACCCTAATCAAAGCATCTTCTACCCTTCTAGCCGCTTTTTTCCAATCCTCAAACCTTTCTTCAGAATAGTCAATCGGGCCTCTGAACTGCGTTGAAAAAATAAACATCCTGACTGCATCTCTACCATATTTCTTCACAGCATCTCTGATAGAAATAATATTCCCGACTGATTTAGCCATTTTCGCACCATTCATCTGAAGCATTCCGTTGTGAAGCCAATAACGCGAAAATTCACAACCGGTACACGCTTCACTCTGGGCTTTTTCGTTTTCATGATGTGGAAAAATCAAATCATTCCCCCCAGCATGAATATCAAAGGTATCCCCAAGAATAGAAGTAGACATAACGGAACATTCAATATGCCACCCCGGTCTTCCTTTTCCCCATGGACTTTCCCATGAAGGTTCTCCCGTTTTTGCCGGTTTCCAAAGTGTAAAATCCCCCGGATTTTTCTTTCTCTGATCTACCTCAATTCTTGCACCGGATAACATATCCTCAAGTTTACGGTGTGACAGTTCTCCATAACCTTCAAATTTCGTCACATCATAAAATACTTCGCCATCAACCACATAAGCGAACCCCTTTTCAACAAGCGTTTCGATAAAAGAAATCGTTTCGGGAATGTATTGGGATATTCTTGGATTGAAATTCGCATCTCTAACCCCTAGTGCCCGCATATCCCTAAGATACTCACGGATATAAGTTGAAGTAATCGTCTCAAAATCCCATCCTTCTTCTTTAATTCTATTGATTATTTTATCATCTATATCCGTAAAATTCATGACATAAGTTACCTTATATCCTCTATATTCAAAATAACGTCTTAATGCATCAAATACAACCGCTGGTCTCGCATTTCCAATATGAACCGTATTGTAAACCGTTGGCCCACAGACATACATACCGACTTTCCCCTTCTCAAGAGGAATAAATTCTTTTTTCGATTTCGTCAGTGTGTCTGTAAATCTAATCATATTGTATCAACTACTCTTTCCAGCCTTTTAATCATCTGATTTCTTCCAATAAGATGAATGATATTAACTAGTTCAGGACCATCTTCCTCTCCTGTTAAAACTACTCTCAACATATGATAGAACTTTTTATTGGAAACTTTAACCGTTTTTGTAACGGCTTTAAACAGATTATAAATATCAGGGATACTCCACGAATCAGCCGCTTTCACCTGATTGTACAGTTCGATGAACGCCGGGTCGGTATCATCCTCTTTTATTTGTTTAGTCCATTCGATATTGAATGAAGGTTCCTCAAAAAAAACAGAAATCATTTCAGGTACTTCATCAAACTGATGAATCTTTTTCTTTATCGAAGCGACCGCTTCCCTTAACCATTTATAATTCGCATCGGCATCTTCCTGGGTCATCTGACCGGCTGCCACAATATAAGGAATAGCAAGCTTTGCCAGTTTGTCATCATCAAGTTCTCTTATATACATACCATTCATCCATCTTAACTTTTGATCGTCATAAATAGCCGCACTGGAATTAACCCTTTCAATGGTAAACTGTTTGATCATTTCTTCCATTGACATAATTTCCTTTTCTTCCGGATGAGACCAACTGAGAAGTGCAAGATAATTCATAACACTTTCCGGAAGATATCCCATTTCTCTGTATTTTTCTACTGAAGTAGCTCCATGGCGCTTACTTAGCCTCGAACCATCAGGTCCTAGAATCATTGATACATGGGCAAATTCCGGAAGTTCAAATCCCAGTCCTTCAAAGACGGCAAGCTGTCTGAGAGTATTGGACAGATGATCATCACCTCTTATCACATGTGTTATTTTCATCAGGGCATCATCGACAACAACGGCAAAATTATAAGTAGGAAGTCCTGAACTTCTAAGAATGACAAAATCACCTATTGTTCCCTCTTTAAATGTGACTTCACCTTTTATCAAATCTTTCAATTTAAAATCCTTTTTAGGCATTTTAAAATATATTACAGGCTTCATTCCCTTTTGAGCATATTCCGCCCTTCTTTCAGGGGTATCGAATGCTGCCAGCATTTCTTCGTCATAATGCGGAGAGACTTTCCTTGAAAGCATTTCCTCTCTTAATTGCTCCAGTTCTTCAGGATAAACGTATGCCTCGTAGGCGAACCCTTTTTCGACCAACTCATAGGCCTTTTCCATGTATATTTCTCCACGTTCTGACTGTCTGTAAGGTCCGCAATTTCCACCGTTATCCGGTCCTTCATCCCAATCAAATCCAAGCCATTTCATCGTTTCTATCAGTGAATTTTCAGATTCCTTTGTCGACCTTTCAACATCAGTATCCTCTATTCTTAAAACAAATTTACCATTATTATGTTTTGCAAATAAATAATTGAACAACGCCGTTCTGGCTCCGCCAACATGCAGGTAGCCTGTTGGGCTCGGTGCAAACCTTACTCTCACCATCTCTTAACCTCCAGATTATTATCTAATTATAGTGGATTATATCACAAACATTCTACTTAAAATACCGTTAATGCCTATTTTTATTTTTTCAGTTCCCGGATCATTCCGATCATGACTCCCGTTAAATCAGCGGCATTTACTGGAACCTTAATGCCTTCAAATGAAGGATTCAAAAATTCCGCAAAAAAGACATTCCCTTTTTTAACCAATTTTGCTAGAAAATATTGCCGTTCGTAATACATTAAAGCAGTTGTATTTTTTTGATAGGCTTTTTTTTCAAAAACCAATATATCATTGAGAAAATAAAAAGGAGAAAGGGAGTCTGCTATTTTATCCGTTACCCTTAAAGCAAAATCACCTTTTCTAAATAACACCGTTTCTTCCGTATTATTTAAAATCTCAAAGCCCTCTCTCTCATTTATTGCAAAAACATCAATTTCTTTTTCTTTGTATGGATTCGGATCATCACTGAATCCAAAAAGATAATCCAACGAAACATCAAAATAAGCGTAAAGGTTTTCAAGTATCTCTTCACGCGGCATACGCTTTCCGGTTTCATACATCCCAATCGCATTTGTACTGGTATGAACAATCCTGGCAAGTTGCTCCTGAGATAATCCACGGGAAAGGCGGAGTTCTCTCAGTCGCCTTGAAAACTTTTCTCTAAACATATAATCACCCCAACCGATTGTAACATAATTAATGATACAACACCTTTTGTGATTATTTAGAAATAAGGGATTAGCGACACCATTCAGAATTTCTTTCTACGAAATCAATATCAAATAATTTATCGCCTGAAAAAGTTATAATAAAACAATTCTTCTGACCCGAAAGAACATTACCTTTTTCTGATAGTAAGAATAACCATTCATCTGGTTTTTTGATGATTTTCTGTCCCTTTTCTGCAATATCTTCAGGAATATTGTAATTAAGAAAATATTCAATTGGAATAGGGTATGGTGTTTTGAAAATCATCAGGTCACCTTCATAGAGAACATAATCACTCCATGTATAACCATTTTCAAGTTGAATGCTGTAAATACCCTGTTTATTGATATAGATGTTTCTAATTCCCTTATCACCATACCATTTACCCGTAATATCAGAATTTTCATCAGAACCCCTGTAATAAACTTTTTCAATCTCGGAACTATCAAAAACTATTTCTCTACCATCCTTAAAAATTATTACCATTTCTCTCATGGCAAGACCTGTTATTGCAATGAAAAATATCAAAAACAATAAACAAACAGATTCCTTCATCATTTATCACCAAACCAGCAAAAACCGTAAGGTTTCAACGTTATCATATTCTCATCTGCAGCATGATATTCCCCAAGAATAACAGCTTTACCGACTGCATCAAAATGAAAAGTAATCTCTTTGTCAGTCAGATTCTGAATAACAGTCACAACATCTTCAAATGTTCTTTCATAAGCAAGAAGCCCCTTATTTATCGTTCCATCACAATCTGCTAAATCCAAAAATCTCAAATCCCCTCTACCGAGTGAGGGATTGACCTTCTTACATTTAATCATATCTTTTATAAAATCATATAGCTCTTTTGTTTGCCCGGTATCTGCAGAAAGCATATTTTCAACATTTCTCCAATCAATTCTGCCTCTAACAAGGTATCTTGAATCCTTTATCCCGGTTTTTTTTACCTGTTCCGCATAGAAATTCAAATCATTGGTTTTCCCAAACTCATCGCCATAATAAATAATCGGAGTGCCCAGAAGCGAAAACATGATGGAATATGCCAATTTTATTCTGTCAAGTTTTTCTTCAAATAATGATGCCAGTCTTGCGGATACACCTTCACCTTCCCTGAAACTCCATAGAGGTTCTTTACAATAATAATCAAAAATAAATTGTCGTTCTTCCGGCGTAACCATTTCAAGTGTCAATTCATCATGACATCGGAGGAACATTAACCATTGACAATTTTCCGGTATAGCCTTTGGTGTAAAATCATCAGAAAGCGCCATTCTTACAGCTTCATTCGTCTCTTCTGCCATACTCCTGTAAATCCGTGGCATTACTGGAAAATGATAAGCAGCATTACATTCATCTCCTTCGCCAAAATACTCAACCACTTTTTTCGGAGGCTGACACGCCTCGGCGAGAAACAGCGTTCCTTCTTCTATAAAATCAAGCGCAGCTCTGAAGAATTGTACAACCTTGTGAGTTCCCGGTAGATTTTCACAATCAGTCCCTTCTTCTTTCCATATATAAGGTATAGCATCAGCTCTGAATCCATCAAGACCTTTTATTTTCCAGTTCACTAATATTTTAGCCATCTCAAGAAGGACTTCCGGATTGCGATAATTTAGATCCGGCTGAATTTCAAAAAACCTGTGAAAATAATACTGATGCGTATTGGGCTCCCACTCCCAATTACTCTTACATAAACCTTTAAAAATGATTCTGGCATCTTTATATTTATACTGATTATCGGACCAGATGAAAAAGTCTCTTTTTTCACTGTTTTTATCCGAGACAGCATTTTTAAACCAGGGATGTTCTACAGAACAATGATTCAACGCAATATCAAAAATAACCCTTATTCCCCTTTTATGAGCTTCGAGAAGAAACTCATCAAAACAATTCTCATCTCCACCCGTCAGTTCAGCTCTGATTTTTGTATAATCTGAAATATCAAATCCAGCATCTTTCATTGGAGATTCAAGAATAGGCAGAAGCCAGATACAAGTAATACCAAGATCCTGAAGATAATCGAGTCTTTTAGTCAATCCTTTTAGATTCTTGTTAAATAGATCGACGTAAAGAGAATAGATGACAATATCTTTATACCAGTCTTTTCCCTGATCTTTAAAAAAAGGAGAATACTCTTTTTTTGCATGCTTCAGAAATCTGATAAATTCTTCTAATTTGTTTCCGGAAATTTCTTCAGAGTATAATTCATCCCATAATCGTGTCATTCGTTTGATCATTATTCATCCTCCATATACTTCATAATAACTGATTATACACTTCAGGAAAGAAATTTTAAAAACAGGGTAGACACAGTAATACTATTCTGCTATAATCGCATAGCCTCCATCTTGAATGAAAAAGGGAAGCGGGTGAAAATCCTGCACGGGGTCGCCACTGTGATCGTGTTCTCGGATTCATTTTTACCACTGTGTAAAACATGGGAAGGTAGAATCCAGGTTAAAACGTCAGTCAGGAAACCTGTCACGAAAGATGGAAGATATCCTTTCCGATACCGAAAGGGTAATCTATTATATTTTGGAGGTTTTATCATGAAAAAACTGTTAGTATTTCTTTTTTTACTCGTTTTTACCGTATCAGTCTTCTCTTTTTCGGTCGTTGATGATCTCGGAAGAGTTGTTGAAATTGAAACAACTCCAGAAAGAGTTGTCATTGCTGCACCTGCCTTCACCGATTACTTCGTTCAGCTTGGATGTTCAGACAAAATCATTGGCGTAACCGATTATGATATGTTCGATGCTGAAAAAGTGGGGCAGATGACTCCGTTGAACATCGAAAAAATCGTTTCATTGAAACCCGATCTTGTAGTTGTTGCCGGTGGGTTTCAGGCAGCGGAAACATACAAGCTTGAAAAATTTGGCCTTACAACAATTTGCTTAAATCCAAATACCATGGATGCCATTTTCAGAACGACTAATTTTATTGCAACGATAATGGATGTAAAGGAAAAAGGACAGGAAGTTGTGACTGTCATGCAAAACAGGATGCTTGCCATATCAAGAGATAAGGCTTACAAGATCCCACTTGATGAAAGAAAGAGTGTTTTCTATGCGATGATTTCAGGAAGCGAAGTAAAAGACCTATGGACATGCGGACAGGGTTCATTTCTTAATGAAGTTATTTCACTTGCCGGCGGTGTCAATATTACTGGAAATTATTCCGGATCCAACGGCTGGCTGCCACTTTCAGTTGAATTTGTTGCAAGTAAAAATCCGGATGCAATGCTTGTTCCAGCTTATTACGCTGGTGGAGAAGCAGCTGCAGAGGCAACTATAAAAGGGTTCTCCCCCTGGAACGAGGTTTCCGCTGTTAAAAACAAGGCAATCTATGGAATCGATGGAAACAAGGCAAGTTATGCAAATCTTCAGCTTGTCGATCTTATCGAAGAGATATACGAAGTTTTATATGGAGAAAAATAAAAATTGAAAAAACAAAGCAAAAATATTTTTTCTCTAACAGATAGAGGCGGATTTTTCCGCCTCATTTTTGTGATAATTTTGTTTGTTGTCTTTCTTTTTGTCAACCTTTCCATCGGAACTGTAAGTATTCCGGCAGATGAGCTTTTAAGGTTCTTTACATTCCAAAAAATGAACGACTCCATTTATCAGACGATCCTTTTCAATATCAGATTACCAAGAATACTTCTCGGTATCTTCTCGGGAGCTATCTTGGCGATTGCCGGAAATATGTTCCAGGCACTTTTAAGAAATCCACTGGCTGACCCTTATATTTTAGGAGTCTCTTCCGGAGCTTCATTCGGAACAGTATTAACAATCGCCTTGTTTGGTGTAGGCGGTGTACTTCCCCCTATTTTCTACAACCTTCCTTTTATGGCATTTTTCTTTGCTCTACTTGTTGCATTCAGTACATATTTTATTGCCAGAAAAGGCGGTAAAATCCCAGTCGTTGATTTGATTCTTTCGGGTGTTATCATGAATTTTCTATTTTCAGCCGGAACAACATTTATCATCGTTTATGGATGGCGAAATGTTCAACACGCCTCTTTCTGGCTGATGGGAAGCCTATCGGGTGCCTCATGGGAGAATGTTTACAGTATGGGGTTAGTCAGCATTATCGGGACCGGATTCGGTATTTTTCTCTCCACCAGCTTAAATGCGATATCACTCGGCGAAGAAGAAGCAATGAACGTAGGTGTAAATGTTGAAAAACTTAAAATCATTATTTTTATCATGGGAACCCTTATGACCGCTTATACCGTTACAGCTACCGGGCTCGTAGGTTTTGTAGGCCTAATTATGCCACATACTGCCCGAATGATTACAGGTCCAAATCATAAAATATCAATTCCGGTAAGTGCTCTTCTTGGTGGTATCTTTCTAACCACTTGCGATACTATTGCACGTTCTGCTTTCCAGCCCTCTGAAATGCCCCTTGGAACAATAACGGCCATTGTTGGTGCTCCTGTCTTTATTTATTTAATGAGAAAATCAAAAACAAAATAATTTTAATAAATCAAGAAATATTTTTCATTTTTTTAAAGAATAAAATAAATATTTTTCATTTAATACTTATTATTATTGACATTTTTCATTATATATGCTTTAATATATTCGTGAATACGAGTTGGAAGTGATTGTATGCCGATAGAAATCGAAAAAAAATATTTAATCGGAAAATCTTCGCTGGAATATCTCAGAAAAAATTTTGATCATGAAATCACGGGGATTGCACAGTGGTATTCAGATAAGGGATTAAAAAACTATGAGAGTACCAGAATAAGATTAATCGTTTATCCGGATGGGAAGGAAAAATGGATAGCCGGTAATAAGAAAAGTATTAATAACTCTTTAATTTTTCGAGAGGAAAATGAAAGCGAAATAAAGCTGGGGTCAAAAGTTAAAGTTTTAAAGGATTTCCCATATGTTTTAAAATTAAGGTATACATTTCACAACTATCAGGGGGCAGAACTGGTTGTAGACGAATTCCCTGACAATCCTTTTGTTATGTTTGACATCAGGTACCTGATGGAAATCGAGTTAAGTGCAGCATTCGGCGATCCGTTAGAAACATTCGATGACGTTTATAATTTTTTCAATATTCCTGAAGCACAAGATGTCAGTGAAGATTTAAGTTACACAAACCATGCCATAGCAAGACGTTCAACCCATAAAAGTTTTTGTCAAATTGACAGCAAAGCAATCAGAGATTTCTTATACGAGAAAATTAAGGTGGTGGAAAAAAGATGAAAAAAAGAGGAATAATTATATTGATTATACTCGTTCTAATGATAGGCTCAGCGTTTTCTGAGAGAATTTCAAACCCCGATAAAATATTAGAACTTTACACAAAAGAAGAAATTCAGCAAAAATTCAAGGAGGTTCGTTTTTCAGAATGGGTCGATGAATTTGAAGTGAAAAGGGATGGTATATATTTCTTAACAGAAAAATGGCAGTATATGACATATCTCAATGAAGACGAGTCACTTTACTTTAGTGGTATAAAATCAAGATACGATTACAACAGAGAACAAATAGCATTATTTTTTATCTGGGTTATCGTCATATCGGTTATTATCGTCGCAATTGTATTACTCAGCTCTGTCAAATGGCACGGTTTCACCTGGTATAAAAAATTACACGGGAAACAGTAAATGAGTTGAAAAAATAAAAAACCCCTTCCGAAGAAGGGGTTTTTTATTTTTGTTTTTAAAGTACTTTGTCTTTTAACTGTTTTCCTGCAACAAACTTAGGAACTTTCTTTGCAGGAATATCGATAGGCTTCTTCGTTCTTGGGTCTACGCCCTTTCTTGCTGCTCTTTCTTTAACAACAAAACTTCCAAAACCTACGAGTCTTACGTTACCACCCTCACTCAACTCATTTTCAACGATCTGAATAAAAGAATTTAACATTCTTTCTGAGTCCTTCAATGTCATTCTTGTTTCAGATGCTAACTTGGAAACTAACTCTTTTTTGTTCATTATCTCGCCCCCTCTGGTAGATTTCAAACTTCTGCGTTTGCCTATTATACCATATTTCAAATGATTTTTAAAAACGTTGACCTATTTTATAAACAACTGATGAAAACGAACATCAATATTTTAACATCTATTTGTTAATTAATCAACTGAAAATTGGGATATATATTATAGCTTGCAGCTGGTGTAACATTAATCCTTTCAGAGAACATATAATAGCCGGGTTTTAAAAAGACGAACTCATGAATTCCCGCTTCAACTTCAAAATTATATACACTTCCTGCATTTAAATCCTGAACAAAATTACCATCCAGATATATCGCGCATGATTCAGTCGGTCTTATTCGTATTATACCTTTTAGGGACACAAGGGTTGCAACAATATCTGAATTTTGTCCCGAATTCAACGTTACCGAAGTTGACCAATCCTGATATCCGGTCTTTGTAATCTTAACCGTATAATATCCCGGAGCAAGCGTGTAGGTTTTACCTGTTAAATCAACATAATTGTTGTTGATATATACTTGTGCAGAAGAAGGATTTGATAAGATCCTGACCTCAGCAAGAATTTGTTCGAGTTGAGCATTGATCTGTTTGAATTCACCGGCGTTTAATGTAAATTGAAGCGTTTTCGTATTGTATCCAGCCGCTGATACCGAAAGTGTATGCACCCCTGAATTTAACTGGACTTGTACTTGCCCGTTGTTATTCGTATAATAAGTTCCGTCGATGGACACGCTTGCATCTGACGGATATGTATTGATGTTCACCGTACCAATACTGACTTCGGGATTTAGATTGATATTCATAACTTTGTGTTCCCCTGGATTTAACTGAAACTGTTTCGTTTCTGAGTTATAACCCGTTAACCTGACCTCTATTGAATGAGCTCCTGAACTGATATTATTCAAAGTAATCGGTGTATTCCCTTTAAATATTCCATCCAGATATACCGATGCATTTGGTGGCTGTGAATTGATGGTTACTTTCCCATATTGAGGCATAAGCGGTAAAAGAGAAGCATTTATCTGCTGATAACCACCGGATGGAAGGTAGAATTGATTTTCATAAATCTGGTACCCGCTTTTTGAAAACTTGAAATAATGATAGCCTTCCGAAAGATTCGTTCTTAATGGCGTCGTTCCTGAAAGCCATGTTCCATCTACCCATATAGCAGCACCGGATGGCGTTGTATTAAATGATACTGTTCCGTCAACGGGCTTATTTCCAACGTAAAAATAGGTTGAAGCAGATGTCCATTCCGGAGCAGGTGCTTCAGGTGTTATGATAATTTTTCTTGCATAAACCTGAAGATCTTTTTCAGCATTTGCTGTAACTGAAGGGAATGGATCTGCTGTAAAATTCTGAGACCATGCATTGTATTGCGCAAATTGGGCTGTACTTGCTACAATTTGAAGATATTCTTTCCCCTGAACACCACCAACAGTAAACTTATAGCCTTGTGGAACTGTTACCGTCTGATTTGCTCTGACGAAGTTGTCTTTCTGATACCTGTTCGGAAAAATGATACTTGTATTACCGTTTGCCTCCGTATCGTATATAACGATATAAGCATCTTTATTAACTTTGAATGAGATTGAAATGGCTTCCCCTGACTGATATGCAGCTCCCTCACCTTTGTTAACGCTTATCTGAGCTTCCAATGTGGAAGGTTCCTCCGGTGTAATAATAATCTTTCTGGGTTGAAGTTCATTAGCAGAAAAAACAAGACATACAGCAAAAACCAAAAACAAAGTAATAATTAATTTTTTCATGATAATCCTCCTAAAATAATTGTATTTCATTATATCACAAAGAAAAGTCTATCTCTGGCAGAATAATTGGAATTATAATCATTTCACCTCCATTTGTTTAACACACTTTCCCGAAGAACTTGACGTTTTATTTTGATGCTTATTTCATTGGCAGTTAAGTTTGTAAGCAAATTGATAAATGATACTGGTTGACATAAAAAACAAATAATGATAGAATATTATAAGATTTTGCGAATGATTTGCATAAGGAGGTTGTTGTGAGATTTACTGAAAACAGAAAAAACGTATTGAACGTCTTAAAAAATGCAAAAAGACCTATAACAGCAGAAGAAATAGATGCAGAAATAACAAAAGAACTCGATCTTTCAACTATCTATCGAGCTCTAAATTTTCTTGAGGAAAACCAATTTATCAGTTCTGCTTCTTTCGGGAAAAACATAAGATTTTTCTTCTGCGAGGATAAATTTAATCATTTCCTTTATTGTGAAAAGTGTTCAAAGATAGAAGTATTTAATGATTGTTTTGCTCAAAAACTGAAAAAGAAATTAAACAAACAATACAATTTTCAAATAGAATCACATATTTTATATTTCAGAGGCATTTGTAATGCCTGTAAACAGGAGGAGGAATTATGAAAAAAAACAGTACTATCATTGTTCTTTTACTTTTAGCAATCGCAGGATTCAGTCAATTAAAAATCGCTGTCTCAATCGTTCCGGAGAAATTTTTTATAGAACGGGTCGCAGGAGACAACGCTTATGTTTTTGAACTGATACCACCTGGAAGCAGTCCTGCAAACTATGCACCAACAACAAGAGAGTTGATCGAATTTTCAGATTCAGATGTCTATTTCAGCATAGGAGTTCCCACAGAAAAATCAAACATACTTCCTAAAATTACTGAAAACGCTCCAGATGTTGAAATTGTAGATTTATCCGAATACGTTAGCAAATTTTATGAACCAAGATTTTTTGCACCAGGAAAAAGAGATCCTCATATCTGGCTTTCACCAAAAAGAATGATAGCAGCAGTTGATAAGATTGAAAGCAAATTATCAGAAATTGATCCTGAAAATGCCACTGTTTTTTCAGCTAATGCAAAAGCACTTAAAGATGAATTAAGTGAGCTTGACGCCGAATTAAAACAGACTTTTGAAAATCTGAAGTATAACGGTTTTTTTCTTTATCACCCCGCATTTGGATACTTTGCTGATGATTATGGTTTGAACATGTACGCCCTTGAAAAAGATGGGAAACAGGCAACACCTCAGAGAATCGCAGAACTTGTAGACCTCGCAGAAGCAAATCATGTAAAAATAATCTTTTATCAGCAAGAAATAGACAGTGCTCAAGTTCAGAGCTTTGCATCTGAAATTGGGGGAAAAGCACTCCAAATAAGTCCTTTGGCTTATGATTATATCAATAATCTAAAAAAAATAGGTGAAACTTTTGAAGACATTCTCAACAACGAATGATTATGCTATTAGAATAAAAGACTTAACGGTATCCTTTGGCGATTATATTGCCTTGGAAAATATTCACATAAACATTCCAAAAAGCGAAATGACAGCAATCCTTGGTCCAAACGGGGGTGGTAAAACAACTTTATTGAAATCCATTCTCGGCCTGATAAAGCCCCAATCCGGTACTATCCGAATTGGGGCGAAGGCCATTAAACAAGCCAGAGCAGAAGGATTGATCGGATATGTACCACAAGCAACCATGTTTGACAGACGATTCCCAATTAAAGTGGAAGAAGTAGTCATAAGCGGAACAACAAAAAAAGGGTTGATTCCTTTCAGACAGCATAGTGAAGCTGATCACATGAAAACGGAGCAGGTTTTAAAAAGAATGGAGCTGTTCAAACTAAGAAACAGACAAATCGGTCAATTATCAGGTGGTCAGCTACAAAAAGTTTTAATCGCGAGAGCATTGGTTCATGAACCTAAAATTCTTCTACTTGATGAACCAACCGCCAGTATAGATACAAACACAAAAAATCAGATTTACAAATTACTCAACAGTTTATTGCCTGATATTTCTATCATTGTTGTTACACACGATCTTATGGCAATATCATCATATTTCAACACCATTGCATGCCTGAACAGAAAGATTCATTATCACGGGGATAAAGAATTGAAAAAAGAGGCAGTCGAAGAAACATTTGGCTGTCCCGTCGATTTAATTGCACACGGTATTCCACACAGAGTATACAAAGAAGATACGGAGGTTTATCATGATTGAGGCATTATTAAAATACACTTTCATGCAAAATGCTTTTTTTTCAGCCATACTTGCCAGTATCGTATGCGGTATAATCGGTACAATCGTTGTAGAAAAAAAACTGGTCATGATGAGTGGTGGAATTGCTCATACAGCCTTTGGCGGTATTGGCTTTGGTTACTGGCTTGGTATTGAACCGATGATAGGAGCTCTATTTTTCACCGGAATTTCCTCTGTAATTATCACATCAATCAAAAGAAAGACCAATACCAATCCTGATACCGTTATAGGGATTCTGTGGTCTGTGGGCATGGCATTAGGGATTTTCTTTATATTCATAACTCCGGGCTATCCACCCGATATGACCTCTTATTTATTTGGTGATATTTTGACGGTAACCCGTTTTGATGTGTGGATGATACTTGTACTGGTCTTCTTTATTACATTTTCAATCTTTGCCTTTTTTAACAAGTGGCGATCCTTTCTATTTGATGACGAATTTTCATTCGTGATTGGGATCAACACTGTTTTCATGGAGTACTTCATGTTCTTTCTGATCGCTTTAACTGTCGTAGCCTTAATACGAATGGTGGGAATTATTCTCGTTATTTCACTACTCACTGTCCCTACAGCCATTGCCAAGTTCTTTACGTTCGATCTGAAAAAACTGATGTTTCTCTCATCTTTAATCGGAATGGGATTCAGTATTTTCGGTTTGACTTTATCCTATTATTTTAACGTCCCCTCCGGAGCAATGATCATTTTACTGGCAGGTGGTAGTTTCTTTGTCACAGCGTTATCCCGAAGAAATAAAAAGAATTGTTGATACAGTTTTAAATAACAATAACTCATTTGTTTTATGATAAGTCAAAAATGGTTAAAATAATGCAAGATAAGCCAATTATGCTATAATATCTTTAATAATCGTATTAGGAGGGAACAAAATGAATAAATTCAACAATATTTCAGTTGTACCACATATTCCCGAAAGAATTAAAGGACTTCGTGAGTTGGCTTTCAGTTTTTGGTTCGCATGGGATCCTGAGGTAAGAAACCTATTCAAAAACATGAATACAGGTCTTTGGGAAATTGTCGAAAGAAATCCTGTTAAATTCCTAAAACACATCAGTCAGAAAAGATTGGATAAAGCTGCTCAATCCGAAGAATATCTGGAAAAGTATGATGAAGTGTATAAGAGGTACCAGGAATATATGAATGACAAAAAGACTTATTTTAAGAAAAATGCTGATCTTGAAGCGGAAGAAAAGGAAAAATTCCTTATTGCTTATTTTTCTGCAGAATTCGGACTTCATGAATCACTTCCAATTTATTCAGGAGGACTTGGCATTCTCGCCGGTGATCATGTTAAATCAGCGAGTGATCTGGATATACCTCTTCTCGGTATAGGACTATTATATAAAAATGGTTACTTTCAGCAAAGGATCAATAACGAAGGGTGGCAGGAATGTGATTATCCTGATTACAATTTCGCAGACTTTTCAGTAACTCCTGTAAAAAACGAACAGAACGAAGAGTTAAAAATTTCAGTAGAACTACCAGAAGGAACCCTCATGGCAAAGGTTTGGAAGGTACAAGTTATGAGATCTACATTGCTCCTTCTTGATACAGATGTCAAAGAAAATCCGCCTAAATTCAGAGAAATTACAAGACAACTTTATGGTGGTGGGCAGGAAAATAGAATCAAACAGGAGATTTTACTCGGAATCGGTGGTGTCCGAGCATTAAGAATGGCTGGTTATAAACCGACAGTATGGCATATGAATGAAGGACATTCTGTTTTTATGGCACTTGAAAGAATCAGAGAACTTGTCGAAGGCAAATCATTAACTTTCTTTGAAGCGCTTGAGGCGGTCAGAGGAAAAACGGTATTCACGACACATACACCTGTTCCCGCTGGAAATGACGCATTCCCGCTTCATCTGGTTGAAAAGTATTTCTCCCATTTCTGGAGTAGATTATCTATATCCAGAAAGGAATTTCTTGAGCTCGGAATAGAAAAAGAGGGTGATCATAATCTCTTCAATTTAACCGTTTTTGCCTTGAATATGACGGCTTGGAGAAACGGTGTCAGCAAATTACATGGTGAAGTGTCCAGAAATATGTGGAAAAATGCCTGGTATGACATACCGGTTGAGGAAATTCCCATAAAACATGTTACAAATGGTATTCACGTCGAAACATGGCTAAATGATGATATGAGAAAGATGTACGATGAGTATCTTCCAGGGTGGAAAGAGAACCTCTTTAATAAAGATTTTTGGGATAGAATTGATGATATCCCGAACAAGGCTATTTGGAATGTAAAAACTGAAATGAAAAGAAAAATGGTTCAATTTAGCCATGATAGAGTAAAAGAACAAAGGCAGAGAAACGGGGAAACGATTGAGCAACTGAGAGAAATCGAAAGTATTCTTGATCCGAACACTTTAACCATTGGTTTTGCAAGAAGATTTGCCACCTATAAAAGAGCCACACTCATTCTAAAGAATATCGAAAGATTCAAAAAAATTATCTCTAACAGCGAAAGACCCGTTCAGTTTGTTTTTGCTGGTAAAGCACATCCTGCAGACAGGCCCGGGCAGGAATTGATTAAAAGAATCTATGAGATTACACGAGATGAAGAATTTAAAAACAAAATAGTCTTTCTTGAAAACTACAGTATGGAAGTCGCAAGGCATCTTGTTTCTGGTGTCGATATATGGCTCAATACCCCAAGACGTCCACATGAAGCGAGTGGTACCAGTGGACAAAAAGTTCCGATAAACGGTGGTGTTAATTTCAGCGTTCTCGATGGTTGGTGGGTTGAAGGCTACGACGGTAAAGACGGTTGGGTTATAGGAGACGGTCGAGATTATGCGGATACAACGATTCAGGATACAGTAGATGCTGTCAGCTTCTATGATACACTTGAAAAGGAAATCGTACCCCTTTATTACGACAGGGACGAAGAAGGACTTCCAATTGGATTCATCAATAAAATGAGAAATTCCATGAAAACGTGTATACCGGAATTCAACACTCACAGGATGCTGATTGACTATCTTAACAGACTTTACATGCCGGCGTACAAATTTGGTTCTCTGATGCATGAAGATAACTATAAAAATGCCAAAGAATTATCCTCTTGGAAAAGAAAAATTAAGGCGGAATGGGAAGCTGTGAGGATCAACACGGAAACATATCATGGGGGTGGTGAAGAAATCCCCGTAAATATGGATATGGAATTTGTCGCTACGGTTTTCTCAGGCGATATTGATCCGAAATATCTTTCTGTGGAACTTTATTTCGCAAGATATAATATCCACAATGAATTGGAAGATTATGAAGTGTTCGCAATGGAACTTGAAAAAGAAACCCTTCATAACACCTTTATCTACCGGGGAAACGCGAAACTCCCGGAAAGAGGCAGTTATCAGTATAGTATTCGAGTTGTACCAAAAAATGATCTTCTACCACATAAACATGACACATCACTTGTAAGATGGCTTGATAATTAAAGAATATGCTTTAAAAGGGTGGTTAAGCCACCCTTTTTTTATTTTTAATGAATTTAATATATAATAAACCCGGTGCATGAAATGCATCCGAAAAATTTTATAAAAGGATGGGATTAATTTGAAGGAACCTTTATTACCAATTAAGTTTAACGGCGATCATCTTGAAGTTCTTGATCAGAGATTATTACCGGGTGAAATTGTATTCAATATAAGAAAGAACCGAGAAGAAGTGTTCCATGCAATAAAAGATATGGAACTAAGAGGTGCCCCGTTAATAGGGATTGCAGCAGCATATGGTCTTTATTTATCTGTCATGGATTCTGAAACTGAGAATTTTGATGCCTTTCTGGTTGAAGTCAAAGAAAATGGGGCTTATCTTTCAACCGCAAGACCTACTGCGGTAAATCTCATCTGGGCAATCAATCGATTAACAAAAATCGTAGAAGACAATTCTGATAAAAGCATAGAGGAAGTAAAAAAATTAATGCTTGAAGAAGCCAAGCTTATTAATGAAGAAGATATCAATATTTGTAAAAATATTGGAGAAAATCTATTAACACTCTTAAAAAAAGGGATGGGTCTTCTCACGCATTGTAACGCAGGAGCCCTTGCTACATACAAATACGGTACAGCTACCTCACCAATGTACCTGGGACACGAAAGAGGAATGGATTTCAAAATATTTGCAGATGAAACAAGACCTTATAATCAGGGATCAAGGTTAACGGCTTTTGAACTCCAGGAGGCGGGTATGGATGTGACACTGATTTGTGATAATATGGCAGGAGTCGTCATGTCACAAGGAAAAGTCGATGCAGTTATCGTTGGTTGTGACAGAGTAGCGGCAAATGGGGATACGGCAAATAAAATCGGTACCATGACCGTGTCTGTTCTTGCAAAAAAATTTGATATTCCGGTATATATTGCCGCTCCGACTCCTACGATTGATATGAATACCCCAACCGGAAAAGAAATCCCTATTGAAGAGCGTTCACACGAGGAAACAACCATGTTCAGGGGCGTAAGAGTTGCACCGGAAGGCGTAAAAGTGTATAATCCTGCATTTGATGTTACGCCTGCCGATAATATCACAGCAATCGTTACAGAGAAGGGTATCGTATACCCACCATTTAAAGAAAATCTTAAAAAGATAATGACAAAATGAAGGGCGAGGATATGATTGTTAATCGATACACACGCACACCTTTGGGATGAAAGCTTCAAGGATGACCGAAAGGACATCATCTCTTCCCTGGGTAGTGAACTGAATTATGTTATAGAGGTTGGTGTAGACTTGGAAACATCAGAGATGTCGGTTTCATTGGCCTATCAAAGTCAAAATGTTTTCGCGTCTGTCGGTTTTCATCCACATGATGCACAGGAATTAACGGATGAATCTTTTAAAAGAATCTCTGAATTATCCCAAATGGACCGAGTCGTGGCGATTGGAGAAATCGGTCTTGATTTTTACAGAAATCTATCATCGGTTGAATCTCAGAAGATTTGCTTCGTTAAACATCTGGAACTGGCAAAAAAGATAAATAAACCGATTATCCTTCATATCAGGGATGCCTACTCTGATACAATAAAGATATTAAAGGAAACAGGAATTCCTCTCGCAGGAGGTGTCGTCCATAGTTTTCTTTCAGATTATAGAGATGCAAAGCAATTTATAGATATGGGGTTAGCTATCGGAATCGGTGGCCCTTTGACTTTTAAAAAAAATGAAGGGCTACGAGAAACGGTCAAAAAAATTCCTCTCCATAATATCGTTTCAGAAACAGATTGTCCTTATTTAACACCGGCTCCCTTTAGAGGTAAACGGAACCAGCCTTCATATGTAAAGTATGTAGTGGAAGCAATTTCAAAATTAAAAAAAATATCATTGAAAGAAACACAGGAAATTTTGTATAATAACGCAGTCAGGTTATTCTTAAGACCGGATTTAAAGACTAAATAGGAGGTGCAGAATGGAAGGAGATTTTGAAAGACAGCCAAATACGGTAGATAAACTGAAAAAGTTTTTAAGCGCTTTTTCAATTTTGGTCATTATCGTAATCATTGGTTTATATTTTTCAACAGGTATCTATACGGTCAATCCATCCGAAGTAGGGCTTGTTAAGAGATTTGGGGCTTATGTCAGAACAGATCAACCGGGAATAAACTACCATCTTCCCGTTCCATTTGAATCGGTAACAAAGGTGGACGTTAAGAGTCTCAGAAAGATTGAAATCGGTTTCAGAACGACTACACCGGGAAGATATGCTGATGTAGACAAAGAAGCATTGATGATGACAGGAGATAACAACTTTGCTGATGTTGAATCAGCAGTTCAGTACAGGGTAAAAGATCCAATACTCTATGGCTTCAATGTCAAGGATCCTGATCTTATCGTTAAATATGTTTCTGAAGCCATGATAAGAGAAAGAGTGGCACAAAGAACCATCAGTCAGGTTCTGACCAGCGATCGAGATATAATCGTAATTGAAGCAAAGCAAGGTATACAAAATGTTCTTGATCAGTACGGAATAGGTGTAAAGATTGAAAACGTAAGACTTCAGGAAGTAAATCCACCTGATCAGGTTCTTTCAGCATTTGATGATGTCAACAGCGCTCTTCAGGATAAAGAAAAGATCATGAACGAGGCAAAACAATATTATAATGATCTTGTACCAAGGGCCCAAGGGGAAGCATCTGAAACTGTACAGAACGCTACAGCCTACAAAGAAATTCAAATTTTGAACGCACAGGGTGAAGTTGCAAGATTCAACAGCATTCTTCAGAAATACAAAGAAGCTCCTGAAATAACACGAACCAGATTGTACATCGAAACAATGGAAGAAATTCTTCCTGGAGCTAAAAAGATCCTTTTGTTCAATGAACAGAATGACACTTTAAATTTCCTTGATCTTGAAAAAACATTCCAGGCAGGTGATTCGGAATGAAAAAAATAATCTGGACCGTTGTGATTTTTGTTTTATTCTTCATCTGTTTCAATCTTTTTACTTATCAGGTTGATCAGACAGAAGTAGCCATCAAAACACAATTCGGAAAAATCATTTCAGTAAATAAGGAACCTGGCCTCTACTTTAAGGTACCGTTTATTGATATAGTTCTCAGAAGAGATAAAAGAATTCAGCTTTATGACATACCACCTGAAAGTATTCTGACAACTGATAAAAAGAGACTTGAAGTAGATACATTCGTCCTCTGGAGAGTTTCGGAACCACAGCAATTTATTGAAACCATGAGAACCATTGATTCTGCTCTCACAAGGATAGATGATGTTGTCTACTCTACTTTGAGAGACAAATTTGCAAGATTGTATATTGGTGATATTATCTCCGAAAAAAGAAGAGCATCACTCACAGAAATCACAAAGACTACCGAAGATTCAATGACACAATATGGTATTGATGTTCTTGATGTTGATGTCAAGAGAACAGACCTTCCTGACACTAATGCGAAAGCTGTATTCGAAAGGATGCGTTCCGAAAGAAACAAGGAAGCTGCCCTAATAAGAGCTGAAGGTGAAAAAGAAGCACGTGATACAAGAGCTCGAGCACAGAAAGATTCTGATATAATACTCGCTGAAGCAAACAAGACAGCTGAAGTTCTTCGCGGTGAAGGAGATGCACAGGCACTTGAGATTTATGCAAAATCATTCTCCGCTGATCCTGACTTTTATAGATTCTGGAGAATGCTGTCGGCCTATGAAAATTCATTGAAAGAAGGCTCCTCTATTGTAATGGGTGAAGGAATGAATTTCTTGAAAGAATTTTATGGAGGTACAAGCGTATTAGAGACAACGCAACCTTAAAGCAAGAAAGTTTTATTTCCATAGGAAATGAAACTGAGATAGAAATCGTTATAAAAAGATCGCGATTTATCAGTTCGGCAAGAATGGTTCAAACGCCTGAAGAGGCAAGAGCGTTCATTGCCGAACGTTCTTTGATACATAAAAAAGCAACCCATAATTGCTGGGGTTACAAAACCGGTTTTGAGAAAACTCTTGAAATTTTCTCATCGGATGACGGCGAACCCTCGGGAACCGCCGGAAAACCTATAATCGGTTCAATTGAAAGACAAAAGATCACGAATGTTGTTATTGTTGTTACCAGATATTTTGGAGGTAAAAAACTTGGAATAAGAGGATTGATAGACGCTTATTCGACGGCTTCTGATTCATGCTTAACGAAATCAGGATTTTATTTGCATCAACTAATGAAAAAGATGAAAATCAGCTGTGGGTACGCTGAATGGAACAGAGTAGAATATGAACTTGGAAAAAATAATATTCATTATGATAAAGCAGATATAGAATTCAACTCAAACGTTGAGTTGCTTGTTGATATCTCCCAGGAAAAGTTAGGTTTATTTTCACAAATTCTGGAAAGATATATGGATAATGGGCTTAGTATAAGCTATAATATAGAAGGTGAACCGTTTTTTTCACCTGTAAATATTAATCATTAGGGGTCAATATGTATATATGGTCTAGTCTTATTTTTTTTGCGTCTTTATTATTGTCAAATTTTGTGATTTTAAAAAAAATACTTACTTTTGAAGAAAAATCTTCTTTAAAAACCGTATATCTTCCGACAGCTATAATATTCCCAGTTTTATATGGTCTATTTTACTATTTATCGGTTTTTTATTCACAGAATTTCTTCATTTTTTGTTACGGTATCTTCTTCATTAATAACGCATGGTTCCTTATTTTTTTAAGAAATGCAGTTATCAACTACAATGAAGACATATTGATTGGGAAATACTTTCTTTGGACTATTATTTCATTGGTCATCCCCATATCATTGATCATATTTTTCAATCCATCAGAGACATTCACACAGATAATTTTTAATTCAGCCTATTTAATCGGGATTTTTCCCATGACTATTTTCGTTTCAATTCTATTAGGTGTATCTGTTAATTCTATTTTTTGGGGTGTATTTGCTTCGGTTGCTTTTTTTTCTATTGATTTTGCGATTCGTTCAAGCCTGATTATAGGCATTTCGGACGATTATATCCTGGTCATTTCCGAATTATTCAGAGCAGCGTTTATATTGATATGCTTCGTTATCAGTCTTTTTGGAAATATAGTTCACGGAAAACATAAGGAAGAAATCATAAAAGGAACCAAAAAGCTCAACAACATTCTTTTTATGCTTTTAACGATTTTCCCTGTCATGATTTTCTATATTTCGTTCTGGCAGGTCAATCTAAATCACGAAAAACTGCAACAGAATGAATTTGACGTTTCGAAAGAAATTCTAAGACTCTCCAGTGAAAGACTTGAAAATTTTTCCAATAAATATAATAAGATAATTGAAGATGTTTTAAAATCTTCCTCCATAGCATCAGCACAATGGAAAGTCGGTTCATACAGATTTTCAAATCCTGAAATTGATAACGCTCAGATTATCACCTATTCATCAAATCCGTTTGATGGAATCAATATTCTATTAAAGGATGAAACAATTGAATATTCTTCCACAAGCAGTAAAGGCTGGGGAATAAAAATAACCGTTAATAAGAATAAAATTTATAACGATCTTCCTTTAAATGAAAAACATACCCTTTTTGTGTTTGAAGACCAAACACCAATACTTTATCCCTTTGGGTATAAAATCACCAAATCTGAACTGACTTTCTCAAACTCATATCAATTTGCATACGAGACACCTTTAAATTTATTCGGGAAAAACATGGATGTTGTACTCATATTCCAGACGTCTTCTCCACAAATCAGTAATTTTACAATGTACTTTATGTTCTTTGCGATTTTTATGTTGGTCCTAATTTGGGCTTTCTACGGCTATTATATGACTAATTGGGAAAGAAACGCAAAAAAAACAATTCTTGACATAAAAACAAAAAAAGAAGAAACGGAAAAAAAGATGGAAAACTTGAGAAATTCAATGAATTACATGTCGAAAGACCTCAGTAAAAACGAATTAAAACCAGAAATCCTATTCGAAAGAAATACATATATTATCAATTTCCTAAAAAACCAGACATTTAAGCAGCGAAGTGAAATTGCATTAAGTTTTTTCTTCAGAAAATTAAAAAACAATATAAGAAATATTGAAGAACTTTATCTAATCCAAAAATCTATCAGTACAAATCGTACTTTTGCCTGTTCTGATTCTTCTTTAAACGGTTACGAATGTACGATAAAAAAGTTAAAAGAAACAAAAGGTGAAAATAATTATCAAATGATGATAAATAAGAATTATTATACGGTTTCAGGGGTTGAAGATACCGAATATATTTTTCTTTTGAGAAGGACTGAAATTTCTGAAATATTATACAAGGAAAATAGTTTCCTTTCGGATCTACTAAATATCAGTCGATTATATATTCAACAGCAACAGCTTTTGAATAGAAACGAAAATGTTTTTGATAAAACCCTTCCGGTCATCAAATTACTTGACAAAGTGAAATCGGAAAAGTTATTCACAACAAAATGGCAACAGACAATGATTGATAATATTAAGCCTGTTTTGGATACCCCAACATTTATCGGTTTTTATACGATGAAAAATGATCACATTTATATCACAAGTTTCATCGACGATAAAAAAGAATTAATGACACTTAAGGATGAAGATCTTGGAATCTTTCAGAACTTCGCTTTAAAAACACCTAAATTCGAGAATTTCACTTCAGATGTTTCTATATCTAAATCGGCAAGATCTTATGGAATTTTGCCTTTTTATTTTCGAGATAAGATTGCCGGAATTTATGTAGAATATTCAGATTACAAAATATTCTCTCCAAGGGAAATTGAATTATTTTTCTTCATCGGAAAGAATATTTCAACAATAATGGAGTAATAATGAGAAAAATCATTTTATTTTGCGTTTTATTATTATTTATAACGGGTGTATACGGAATGACATCCTATTCTATTGATTTGAAGTCATTATCAGAATATCATTTCAACAGATTATGTGATGTAGCAAAATATGACTTTAAAAATTTAACTTTCAGGATCTATGAATATGATAATCTTTTTGAGTTTAGAAAGAAAAGCGGCGGAAGCTTTTACATCAAGGGGTTCACGAACTCAAGGGGAACTTTTATACAAAGTAAAAACTTATTGAAAGAAGAATATACTGGAACACTGATACATGAATTATTACACGCCTTAATCAAATCACAGTACCCCGTACCACCATGGTTTGAAGAAGGTATTGTCTGTCTTGTTACAGAAGAATTTTCAAATATTTCAGGGATTCCGGAAATGGAAAATATCGAATCTTTTAAAACAAATCTTGCTGAAAGCAACTGGCAATTAATATCCTATTGCCTTGGCTGTGTTAAACGCGTAAAAGAAATAACAGGAATAGAATAAAAAGGAGGAAATCATGGTATATCCGGCTCAAAGACCCCCAACTTACAGAAAGAGAAAAAAGAAAAAAAAGAAAAGGTCAAAACTTCCTTTTATCATAGCAATTATAGCTATTCTGATCTTAACCGGAACAGGTTTTTTATATTTCTCATATTCAAGACTTGCAACTTCAAAAGATATGACGGATGACGTTGTTGATTACCTTTTTTACCTTAAAGATAAAGAAGAAATCTATTTTATTCGAACTGATTTAAGCGGTAGAATAAATTATCTGATTTCTTTTCCAAAAATTTCTTATGAACCTATAATGGCAATTTCCCTTGATCAAGAGACGCCAAAGGAAATGTTCCGTTCAGTAGAAAAACTTTTTGGCTCATCAGATTTAAATTATTACGCCAGCATTGATGAAAATACAATTCTGAAAATGATTCAAATATCGAGCTATAATGAAGTATTAGAATATGAAGCATTGGATATAGATATCTTTGCAGATATTCTGAACACGATTGATATGGAAATGCTTGAATTTATGTTTTTCGGGAAAACCGGTGAGTTTATCAAATTGCTTTCTGAAAATAATTATACAAAAGAAGGGGGATACAGACTCCTTTCAAATATTAAGAATTATGCAAATAAGTCAGTGCCAATGACTTTCATGACAAAGAAACCGGTCAGTATAACATTGACTAATTCAGAAGGAGAAAAACAAAATTTTGAAAGGTTGTATATTGATGACAAAAGTCTTGAAACCATTATGGAGTTCATGAAAGAATGAGACAGCGAGGTATTTGGATCGCTTTACTGATAACCGCATTAAGTGTGGCGGGTGTTTTTTCAGCGTTCTTTTTTGTTTTGATCTTTCCACGACCTTTTATTCGTTTTTTTCCTGAACAAATTTCCAATCCGTATACGGGAGAGACTATTTTCTTTCTGGTACTCGGCATAGATAATGCCGGAGAAGCCGGTTCAGATAGAACAGATGCTATTATGTTGGCGGGGTTGAATATTACCGACGGTAGCTTTGAACTAGTGTCAATTCCGAGAGACCTTATTGTCACAGACCCTGAAAACCCAAATGAAAAAATAAAAATTAATTCCCTCTACAAAAGCGAGGGAATCGGACAGCTTGAAAGAAAAATTCAGGACATTATGGGTATCAGGATTGAAAGATTTGCTATCATTGATTATCAACTCTTCGAATACCTTGGTAATCTCGTGGGGCCTGTTGAAATTATGGTGGAAGAAGCCATGCATTACGAAGATAATCAACAAAACCTTTCCATACATTTTGAAAGAGGAAAACACCTGATGACGGGTGAAGATCTTCTAAAATATATCAGATTCAGAAATGATTCCAAAGGCGATCTGGGAAGACTCGAACGACAGAAAACCGTAGTGATGAAACTCTTCTCCGCATTAAAAGAAAAACTGAGTGTTGATTTTGTCGAAAAAGAATTTTCAAAACTTCTTGAACAGATGCAGACTGATTTTTCCGTTAAAGATATCATCTTTACAGTTTTAAAACTCGGTGATCTTGATAATATTGAATTTTTCAGTTATCCGTACTCTATTGCAGGAGATGGCTCTTTATATTCCAATGAAACTGAATTAGAAAAACTAAAAGAAGCCTTTAATCATTTTAAAAAGATCCCATCTATTAAAGACAACCGTTCAATCTGTATTATTAATTGCACAGCACAAACACCAAGGGTATTTTCAATCGTGAGTTATAATAAAATCCATAATAGCGGATTACCCTACTATCTTTTAGATTCTCAGTTGCCCGAAGAAATCGTCTCACAAAAAATTAATAATAATACAATAATGCTCATTGAAGGTTCAAAGGAATCTTCATTCGAATTACAGACTCATTTATCCGATTTATATAACACGGAGTTTGATCTCATTGATATGTCAAGCCGAGAAAACCTCGAATTTTATTATAAGGTGATAAACCATTATCTGGCATTGGGAATTTTCTATCCGACCCCATTAGAAGCACTTGTTTTCATAAAAGAGCAGTGAATTATGATCAATACGTTTAATGAAAAATCTCTTCATTTCGATATCAAGCAATACCTTTTAATGGAAGGTGATAAACCGGAATGTTCTTACGATGGTTTTGTCATAGATATAAAGAGAGAAGACCTGCTGATAGAAATTCAAACAAAAAACTTTTCAGCTATGAGAAAGAAACTGGAAAGATTATTGGATTGCAACCGAATCAGATTGGTTCATCCAATTATAAAAAATAAAAGGATTACCGTCTATGATAGTGATGGTGAAACCATTAAGCATAGCAGAATGTCCCCAAAACGCGGTGAAATAAATGACATTTTTGATGAGCTCATCTATATTCCAGATCTGATTTGCCATATGAACCTCGAACTTCAGATATTACTGGTCTCAGCAGAGGAAATCAGAATTGATGATGGTAAAGGTGCGTGGAGAAGAAAAGGTATTAGTATCTTGGATAGAAAATTACTTCAAGTTCATGATAGTATCACTATCATTCATCCAGTTCAGTTGCTTAAACTTTTACCGGACTTCATTTCAACAAAAGAATTCTCTACAAGAGATCTTTCTATTTCCATGAACATCCCCCAAAAAAAAGCCAACAAAATTTGTTATGCCTTAAAGAAAATAGGTTTGATCAAGCCTATTTCAAAAAAAGGAAATCTATTGATTTATAAAAGGAGTTAGAAAATATTGTTCTTTGAAGCGACCACCGAGTGGCTTATATATAGTACTCAAGCGATTATTAATCTATTCAGCCAATACTTTAAAAATGAAGGATTTTCGCCTGTTCAAATAGGGTTGCTCGTGACTGTTGGCAGAGTAATGTCATTAATTGCAAATCCATTCTGGTTTACTTTAAAAGGAAAATATGGGGAGAAAAAAATCATTTCGATTATAACGTTATCACCACTCTTCCTCATCTGGGGGATCTATCTTTTACCTTCTTTCAAAGGGAAATTAACCGCTATGGTCTTAAGCGGTTTCTTTTTGTCCGTTATTCTTCCTATTGTAGAAGGACGTGTTATTTCAACGCTAATGAGAAAGGGTATCGAATTCAATCCTTCAAGGTTAATTGGTTCTGTAGGATTTGCAGCAACTGCATTTATAGCCGGTTTATTGATGAATATTGGATTTTTCTTTATTTTTATCTTGCTTTCAGGACTTCTGTTTTTAATCTTCCTATTAAACAGAAATGAATATGGAACTTCAAAAGGAGCTAAAAAAGCTCATACAACTGATGCAAAAGGAAATTGGACTTCTTACTTCATTATGCTTATTTCAGGTGTAACGGCTCTGACAAGTGCAATCTTTTATGTTACTTTTCTCCCGATATATCTTGGACAAAAAGGCTATCCGATTTCATTTACCGGTTTTAGTTTTTTTATCTTTGCCCTTTCAGAAGTACCATTCTTAATCCTTTCAAAAAAGATCATCAACAAAATCGGCGAACCAATCCTTCTCTCGACCGGCATACTGGCCTGCGGCTTGAGGATATTACTTTCAGCCTACTCAGCTAATTTCACAACTTTTATTTTTATCAGTTTACTCCATGGTTGGGGATATATCGTAATCTATTTTTCTATCTATCATTTTATTCATTATCATATGCCCGAAAATAACATCAATAAAGCCCAGGCTATTTTTTGGATGGGGATGACAGGAATTGGGTATATTATAGGCTCATTCCTCGGTGGTTTTGTCGTAGAAAGCATCGGTTTACTTGATAGTTTTTTCATAATTGGTATCGTTATAATTTTAATCGCCATCATTGTCGCTATTTGGAGCATTAAAGATCACTTGATAGTTCTGAAAGAACCATGATTTTTTCACTCTGACTATTATTAAAGAAATAAAGTGGAATAGCAAAATTTACTATTCCACTCTTAACTCCTGTCAGTAAACGAGTTAACTAAGATAAAACAACTATTTTCTTACTTTTAGGCACTTCAACTTGGTCTTGCAGAACCATCTGTCCCTCCACCAATCGTTGCATTTGTAGTCCTTTCATTAATTTTCAATGAAATTACTTCAGGTTTCGTCCATTTTCTTTTCATAATTCCCTCCTTTTCGTATAAGTGATAGAATCTCATTCAGTCAAAGAATATAATCACGCTTTTTTGTCAAGTGTTTTTCTTAAAAATCGACTAAATATAAGAATGCGAAAAAGATATCTTATTCGATTTGTATTATTATTGTTTTTGAAATTATAAGTCTGAATTTGATCAACACTATTCTGAATACTGGTTATATCCAGATACTTTCGCTCTATTTCATAACTTCCGATATCTCTTAGATCTTTTATAACAAACACCCAGTTGTTTTTTAATCTGTAATACCAATCAGCCGCCTGCCTACCTCTAGCATTTAAATTAGAGGTCAATTCGGATGGGAATTTGTTAGAATTTATGATAAAATTTTTAATCAACCTTCTTGTAATACCATCACGAACATATTGGTTTTCCGGCAAATTTAAACAGAATTCTATTACGTTTTTATCACAAGTCGGATCAGTGATATGAATATTTGAGTTTAATCCATTTTTAGTCAAGATGGAACCCATATGAGTCAATATGTGAGGAGAAAGTGAATTAACCCTTTGATCGATATATTGCTTAATATTGAGTAAATGTGTATCAACACCTGAATTTTGAAAATGGCTTTCCACGTCCATCATTGAACAGAACTCCTTATTCATAAATTCTTTTGCAATATTTGGAGCTTTCAAGTCTCTCAAAGATTTTATTTGCTTCTTTATAGTCAAAGGAAGAAAAGTGAATATTAATTTCAAATAAATATTTCGACGGTTCATATCATTAAGTTCAGAGTATTTCTTAATTTCTTTAAACATCATACTCATTTTTAATCTTTTAAAAAGAGATAAAATATACGGAAAGAAATTCCCCCATGAAATGGTTGTATTCCCAAATTGTCCGGTTAACAATATTCTAACACCATCTTTCATCGCACTTTGTTGACATTCATGTATCCAGTATGCATTTCTGAACATTTTATAGGGTTGTTCGAAGATATCAATAAACCTATCTATTCCATTATAAGCATTCTTTCCTTCAGCATCATTCAGATTTACAATTAAATTCTTATATAATTTTTGATAACCCTTTACGATATACGATTCATCGATGATGTATTTTTCAGATGCGCTATAGTTGAAACCTTTAATCGGAATATGGGTATACGATAACAACTTCTTGTTCTTCTCGAAAAGATTTTTTGCAGCAAACATTGAGACTACACCTGAATCAAACCCTCCACTCAGCAATATCCCAATCTCTTTTTTTGATCTTAGTCTTCTTTGAACAGATTTATTCAAAACTTCCTCAAACGCTTCCTCATAATCACTCTCTTTTTTAAAAACAGTTTCTTTTCGTTTCTTTATTGCCCAATACTGCCATTTTTTCACTTTATTTTTTTCAATTAGCATACAACTTGCCGGTTCTAATTGAAGGATATTTTTATATATAGTAGTCATGGGATCAAAGTCATGATTCACACCTGAATAATAAAGAAAGTCTGCAATATATGAATCATTTAATTTTAAACTTAAGTCTTTCAAACTAAACAAGGGTCTCATTAGCGACGAAAAAGCAAATACTTCCGAAGAATTGAAATAATAAAAAGTTCGAGTTCCCGTATGTGATCTACAACAAAATAGTTTTTGTGTTTTTTTGTCAAAAATGACAAATGAAAAATCTCCATTTAAATACTCAGGACAACTATATCCCCATCTATGATAAGCCGCCGAAAGAAGAAATACATCGGTTAAGGAATCTTGTTCAGTTTTTAATTCCAACTTATCAATCAGTTCTTTTCTATTGTAAAGAATCACATCAGCATTAATAATAACATTGCTTTTGAAAGTAACATAAGGTATCTTTTCCAACTCAGATTCCGGTGTCAACTGCTGATGCAAACAACCGAAAAAAACATTTCTACCGAGCCATTTACCCTCATCATCAAACTTGACATGTGTAAATGAATTCCGCATATTTTCTATTTCTGATTTATTCAACAATCCCTCTTTGTGGAAAACACCAAAAATCGCACTCATAAACCACCCAGGTCATATTTAATTAAAATTGTTATACTTAATAGACGCAGTTTTCTATTTTACACTTTCACCCAATATGAACTACCATCGGCTTCGCGTTCAAAAAACCCATATTCAATGAGGTATCTTCTTAAAAGCGGGAAATCATGATAGAGACTTTTCAGTATTTCGTTTACGTCCTTTTCGCTATACGTTTTTCCGGTTTCAAATTTTTTTATAATTTCATATAAAATGATCAGTTTTTCCTTCTCTTTCGTTGGGAATCTCAGCAATTCTCCCGTTTTACCAAAAATGTTTTTAAGGCATTTGTCTTTCTCTTTCTCTGTAATAGCATACCTTTCATCAATTTGAGTAGCCGATCTGTGAATATCGATCATCTTTTCCTCTTGACTTGTTTTTTCATCAAGCAGTTCATAAATTGCAAGAAAAACTTTTGCCTGCTTTGCTTTCTCTTTCAATCGAAATCTGTGGTTTCTAACGTTCGAGTTGGATATGTGCATTTCCTTTGCTATCTGAGAATCATTTAATCCATTAATGAACATTTTTACAATCTCTGTTTGAATATCAGATAAACCTGTATATTTTTTATCCAATGCGATGAGGGCATTTAATACCGATTCATGTTCTATTTTTATGTGTTCCTCCATTTTTTTCCACGCAGTCAATAATTTACCATCTGAATTGTAAATAACACCCTCATCATATTTTTCCCCACATATCAAACAGGAATAACAGCCTTCTTTTTCTGAAAAAGAATATCCTTTTTTCAATTCTTCGATTGAAGAATTCCAAAATAATTCATATATCGTCTTCATTTTACACCTCCACACACAAAATACCATATTGTTTGATATAAGTCAAACTTTTAAAATATTCGTCACTATAAAAATATTTTACTTTTTTCATAATTCATGGTATAGTCTAATAAATTTATGGAGGGGTAAATTTGAGAAATATTGAACTTATATTTATCTGTGCAACTTTTATAACTGGTTTATTTGGTGTTTTCAATTCAAAAAACCTCATAAAAAAACTCCTGATGCTTGGTGTTTTAAACGCTTCAACCATTGGATTTTTTCTATATATTGGTTCAAAGAATTCTATCATCCCGCCAATTATATCTTTAGATACTTTGATTTTAAGATCAGATTATTATGCAGACCCCTTACCGCAGGCATTAATGCTGACAGCTGTTGTAATCGGTTTTGCAACACAATCCCTCTCACTTGTGTATGTCATGTTTCTTTCCAGCCACTATCATACAATTGAAGAGGATAAGATTGAAAAACTTGTTGAAGAGGAAAGAAAAAATGAGCTTGAATCCTGAAATTATTCAACTTTTCATTATCCTGTCCATTTCTTTTCCTTTTCTCATCCCTTTATTCAAGAAATATGGGAAAATGATCCCATTATTACACATCGGTCTTGGTATGATCATGCTTATATTCTATTGGGCATCCAGAGATTATAATGATATCACTATTATTTTTGGCGGTCATAATGCGTTGAATGGTATAGAAATACTGTTTGATTTCAACAGTTCTATCTTTCTTCTTTCAACGTATATTGTTTTTTTTTGCGTCCTGTTTTATACATTTTCCGAGCGAAATGATTGGAAATACTATTTTCTGATAAATCTGCTAATGGCAGATTTAACTTGTCTATTCATGGCAAATGATCTATTCAATATTTACGTGACACTTGAATTGTTATCGTTAATCTGTTATCTATTAATCTCTTATAAAAACAAGCGTTTACAAATTTGGGCAAGCTTAAAATACATGATCCTTGGAGCTATCAGTTTTAACATTTATATACTTGGTGTTGCGATGATTTATAATTCTACCGGTTCACTTAACCTATCTTCCCTCAGTAATATGGCTGTCAATACGCTTCCTGTTTTATTGATATTCTTCACATTGCTTGTAAAATCAGGTTTCTTTTTTTTCAGTATGTGGTTGCCACTTGCCCAATCAGAATCTGAGAGTCAAGTTTCAGCAATCTTGTCCTCAGCTGTCGATAAAGCAGGGTTATTCCTGATATTGAGACTGAAGAACGTCTTCCATTTACAAGAACTGGATATATTTTTAACTTCGGCTGCCGTTATCACAATCATCTTCGGAACTTTCTTCTCTATCAAGCAGAAAAATATTAAAATGATTTTGGGATTTAGTACGATGTCTCAAATGGGTATTTTACTTCTTGGAAGTGGAACAGCCGTTATTTTATACGCCTTTTCACATTCTATAATAAAAACAATCTTATTTTTAACAAGCGGATATATTTATTCGAAATATGGCACAAATAACCTTTTTAAAAGAACTTTTAAGCTGCCTAAAAGCTTTTTTCTCTCTTCATGGGTTGCCTATCTATCAATTTCAGGCTTGCCTTTTTTTCTCGGAAGTATATACAAACATAATATTAAAAATGGACAGCCTGAATTATTAAAATATTTGCTAGTCATAGCTACAATCGGTTCAATAGTTGCTATCGGAAGGATCCTTTTCAGGCTAAGGATTTCAAAGAGTGAAACGGTATCTCCAACAAAAATGATAGCGATAATACTCCCACTGATTATTAGTTTGACAGTCGGAATCATCAGCACCCTTAACGATATTAAAGGGTACTATTTTATAGAAACTACATTACTTTTTGCTATCGGTTTGCTGATTTTGTATTTAACAAAATCAAAGATCAGATACTGCTATAATTATAAGGTATTCAATTTATCCAATGCTATTTCTTATTACTATTTTATTTTGTTTTTCATGTTCTTAATCTGTATATTCTTTTAATTGAGGTGAACTTTTTGAATTTTTTCTCTATACAGTCCCTGATAATAATCTGTTTGTTTATCCCTTTCTCGATCCCACTGTTTAGAAAATATTGCAAAATAATACCGTTTTTTCAGATTATGATTATTTTTATTTTTTTGTTCCTCGTTTTTAAAAATCAGCATTTATTACCTTTAAAAGCTACTTTTGGTGGTTGGGATAATTTCAGAGGCGTTGAGATATTCTTTGATTTTAATTCCTTACTGTTCATAGCCAGTGCAAATATCGTATTCTTTTCCGTTTTATTGTACTCTCTTTCGTTAAAAAGAGATTGGAAATATTATTTTCTTATCAATCTGTTACTGACAAACCTAATCTGTTTATTTGTCGCTAATGACCTTTTTAACGTCTATGTAACTTTGGAACTACTTTCTCTCCTTTCTTATCTATTAATCTCCTTTCAGATGAAAACAAGACAGATCTGGGCAAGTTTAAAATACATGCTTTTAGGAGCGATCGGATTCAGTTTTTTACTATTGGGAATCGCATTAATCTACAACCAGACCGGTACATTAAATTACTCTGTTTTGAAAACATATGATAACATTTCAAATCTCCCGCTTATTCTGATTTTCACGGCTCTTCTCATAAAATCCGGTGTTTTTCTGTTTAGTATGTGGTTACCTTCCGCTCATTCTGAAGCTGAAGCAACTATTTCCGCTATATTATCCGCAATTATCGTTAAGGCAGGCTTATTTCATATCCTACGTCTCGGAAATATCGTAAATTCTGAGTTTATTAATAATTATTTATTAACTGTTGGCATTATCAGCGCAGTAGCGGGGGCATATTTCGCCATAAAGCAAAAAGATTTAAAATTGATTCTGGCTTTCAGTACGATGTCACAAACCGGTTTTGTCTTGGAAGGGTGGAAGGATTTCGGTGCCTATTACGCTTTCTCACATTCTTTGTTTAAATCACTCTTATTTTTATCTGCCGGTTATTATGCCTCTTTATTCAAATCTCGAAACATCACCGGAAAAAAAGAAACGGTACCTTTAATCCTATACCTTTCATTATGGGTAGGTTTTTTGTCCATCTCAGGTATCCCATTGTTTGCAGGCTCTTTCTATAAGCATGAAATTATGGTGCATTGTAATGTCACAGGACATATCGCTTTAGTGGCCGCAACACTCGGTTCGGTTTTTTCAATCAGTAGAATTATTTTTAATCTAAAACCATCGAAAAAAATATTCATGCATATTTCAAAAGATTTATCACTTATCTTTTTATGTTGTGTAAGTGTTATTTTCGGTTTCTCAACCGGGATAGATCATCTAAATATTAAAGAAATAGCGGAACCCCTCATAATAACACTTTTCGGATTCCTTTTATATACTTTCTTAAAACCCGTTGTTAAATTACAATATCCCTATAAGATATTCAAATTAACAAATGTCATGACGATATATATATTTATCATTGGTCTGCTTGCAACAATGACCTATTTTGTGTTCTGAGAAATGCTTCTATGATGAGAGGATCAAATTTTTCTTTTTGATTCTCTCGAATTTCTTCTATAGCAAATTCAAATGACTTTTCGGCTTTGTAGACACGCCTTGACGTAATGGCATCAAACACATCAGCAACTGAAACGATCTTCGAAAATAACCCAATCTCTCCATCTTTCAATCCTTTCGGGTAACCAGTTCCATCAAGTCTCTCATGATGTTCCAGAATTATTTCCTTTGTTAATTTTATGATCGTCCTCAACTCATCAGGATATTTTTGACCATCCGAATACTTTTTATCCGGGAAAGCTGCTTCAATTATCTCAAGGCCTTTTTTGCTATGTTCTTTAATAACTTCAAATTCTTCTTTTGTAAGTTTCCCGGGTTTATTTAAGACATTCTCAGGTATTGCCAATTTCCCAATATCATGAATCGTCGCAGCAAGGCGCAACGCCTCAATGGAGAAAGGATTCAACTTCTCCAAAATATCATTCCTTTTCAACTTTCTGGCGATATACCACAATTCAATAGCAATTTTGTACGAATATTCACCTACACGTTGCATATGTGGGAACGTTTCATCACCTTTCAACTCGAGTATTTTTCTATAACTGGCAAATAAATCCTTTATATTTTCCAGTGCGCTGAAAAAAGAAGAAACACGTCGCACGGCATATGGAATTTTCTGTTGAATAAAATCTTTAAAAATGGGATTATGGAAAGGATTTTCTTTTGAAAGAATAATCAGAAAATATTGCTTATCACAGACTCTGCAAAGCGGTATTCTTAATTGAGAAAAAATCCTGCTTCGAATCATCATCTCTGCGAATTTGCTTACATTTCTCTGTGTTATGTACCGTAACGGTAACTCATCTATAACCGACGGACTGGTTTCCTTGAAGATATGCGGGATATCTTTTCTGTATATTTCTTCTTCAAAGTGAGGAGGAAAATCATCTGACATCGAAATCTGAAAAAGAGAATGTTTTCCATTCGTTTCGACTTCAGATAAAAAAACCGAAGTAATGTCTTCATTTTCTATAAACTTACAAATATCCGATAATAAATCATTACTGTAAAATAGATTATTCACTATTCCCCCACCAAACAATAAATAATGATAATAAAATTCTATACTTCTCCCCAAATGCATTATAGCACAGTTGTTTCAGCAATCTAATTTTCTTTTGAATTTGTTTTAAATCCCCATTATATTTGAGTTTTAGAGAAGGCTAAATTCACTTATCCCCAGAATTGATCAATCTGATTTTCATTCTTTTGTTCGGAAGGGTTAATGTGTTCAAGAGCTGTTTTTTCAGTTTTCCCGTCTTTTATCATATCAAGAAATTCGACTGAAGTCTTTACGACTTGTCTCATTTCTACAAATTTATTATCGTGAAATGGCGAAGTTAATTTTTCCTGTAAAGTAGATATCACTTTATTTCCAAGTTTTATATTTGGTCTAATGCCATAGGCAGATGAATAAACAGTACTTAAAGAGTGGATTAAATCATCATACACTTCGGGTGAAACAGGTTTCAAGAGTTGAACGGTTGATTCAGAAGTAGTTGTCATTTCTGTCTTCAAGCGATCATAAAGAGCCAGATAACTCTTCACACCTCTTTCTGAATTGTCAAACCATTGAGGTGTCCCAAGCCAAATACAATAAAGATTCGGAAGCTCCTTTGAAGAAATCATATCCATTATCCCTCTCAACGCCTCATACCCTTTCATAGAAGTATTTTTCCTTTGCTCCTGCATCAATTCCAGTTCGTCAAAAACAAGAATAACACCACTATATTCAATGGCTTTGGATAATTTCAAAATATCCTTCAGAAAAAGAAAACTCTCTTCTCTATTGTCAACTTTTCTCGATATCTGGAGTTTTTTCAATTCGTTAAAACTAATCTTTCTACCGGACATCCAATCAACGATTTTCTTTTTCTCCTCATCCTGATTCAGAATATATGCTCTGACAAATGCAGATAATCCCATATTGAAATCATTGGTAAACTCATAATCCAGAACTTTTTCTTTGATTCTCCCAAGAAACAATTCATCCTGCCCTCTTTCAATACCTTCCCCCTCCATCTCAACAATCAATTTCTCAGTCCATTGCGAAAGAAGATAAAAGAGTGAATCACCTGAAAATTCCGGTGTAATGATACCGTTTATCATCGCCTGATAGGTTTCAACTGGTTTGTTCAATGGGGGTTCTGAAACATAGATTGGCAGCAAATTATTTTCGAGACCCTTTTCAAGGGCTATTCTACCAAGCAGTGTTTTACCGGTTCCATAATCACCAAGAAAGAGTTTTAGAGCACTTCCTCCCTTAGAAACAAACGTTATATCTTTTTTGAATATATTTATTTCGTCTTCTCTACCTTTCACAATTCTTCCTGCAGCTCCAAATGGAAGATCTGAACCATTTCTTAAAGAACGTATCATTTCTTCTTCGAATGATGGCATTACATCTCACCTCTTATCGATTTCAAAGCAATTTTGACTTTTGATTCTGTTAATGATTCTCCCCACATGATCATCATTTTATCTCTGATCGTTTTTATCTTGACAACCGGAACACCATCAACAATTAATTTTCGACTTAATTTAGGAAGTGCAAACATAATTTTAGTCTGATCTTCCTCAATCTCAGTCCCCTTAAACCATACGCCATGCTGTTTTTTGAAGATTTGTTTCAGGATAACAACATCATCTATCGTCAAACTGCCAATTTTCTCATTGATTATTTTTTTAAAACTCTCATCTTCCGTTGTAATCTTCTTTTCTTCCATACTTTTTAAAATGGGTTGCGGTTCATTTCCTCCGCTTTCTTTTGGAAGCTTTTTTTTCAAGTTCAAATCACTTTTATTTTCGGTAAGTATTGTAGTTTTCTTTTTTTTCTCTTTCATGATCTCATGATCCGGTAGCATCGAACTATTACTGTTCGATTTCTCATCTGTTCTTTTGATACTTCGCTTCAAATGAAGTGATTTGATGATGTCAGTATCACTTTTAATTTGTTCAAGTTCCTTTGATATCCTTCTATTTCTCTGATGATTCTGAGAATTATTCTCAGAAATGAGATCATTCAATTGATTTTGATAAAAAGAAATTTTATTTTCAATTGCAGTAATTCTTTGAAGCAATTCATCGTTAATCGAAGCAAAATGTTTGATATCTTCATCCAACACTTTTCTCGTTTTTTCTTCATGCTCAGACAACCTATAATTTGTCCTCAGGATAAGAAAAAGGATCAGTACGGTAAGAATAATAATTATAAAATCCATAAAACGCCCCTATCATATAATAAGATAAATAATAAAAATAATAATAAACTCCACCCACATGAGTTAATTCATAGAAATTATAACATGAAATCTGATTTTTTATTTTCTTGTTTACCTTGATAACGAAAGTAACATCGTATATAATCGTTATAATAAAAAAGGTGGCGATAACAGTGAGACAAATAGAACATTTTAATTTTAACTGGAAATACAAAAACAATTTTGATAAAAAATATATCCATAAAGAATACGATGATATAGATTTTGAGATTATAAATTTACCCCATTCAAACAAAATGCTACCCTATAACAACATCAATGAAAAGGACTATCAATTTGAGAGTTGTTATAGAAAAACTTTTACACCATCCACCTATTTCAAAGATAAACTCGTTTTTCTTTGTTTTGGAGCGGTAATGAGTTACTGTATTGTTTATGTAAATGGCATTCACGCTGGGGAACATAAAGGCGGATATACGCCTTTCAAACTGAATATAACAGAATATGTGAAATTTGATGAGGAAAATTGTATAACAATCTACGTCGATTCAAATGAACGAAAAGAAATCCCACCTTTTGGCTATGTAATTGATTATTTAACTTATGGGGGGATTTACAGAGAAGTCAGGATCGAATATTGTTCTGAAATATTTATAGAAAATTGTCTAATAAAAACTACGAATGTTCAGAAAGATAAAAAAACGCTCAGTTTAGATGTATACATTGCAAACCCTCAAAAAAACAGAGATAACCTCTTAATTAAATCTACAATAAAAAAGGAAGATAAAATTGTAAGAAGTTCTACAGAAAAAATAAAATTAACAAAGAAAACCGTGGAAAAATATTCTTTCAACTATGAAATCTCCGATATTGACTTATGGGATGTTGACAATCCAAATTTGTATCATTTGACAATAGAACTTGAAATGAATGAGGATATCATTGATTCTCAAGCTTACAGATTCGGATTTCGAGAAGTTGAATTTACAAATGAAGGATTCTTTTTAAATGGGAAAAAGATTAAATTAAGAGGGTTGAACAGACACCAATCCTTCCCGTATTCAGGTTATGCGATGCCAAAGAGCGCGCAGTACAAAGATGCAGAAATATTAAAAAAAGAACTTGGAGTAAATACTGTCAGGCTATCTCATTATCCCCAATCAGACCATTTCCTTGATAGATGCGATGAATTGGGCATTCTTGTATTTGATGAAATACCGGGTTGGCAACACATTGGGGAAGCAGGCGATTGGTGGCAAATCACTAAACAACATGTAGAAGAAATGATAAAAAAAGACTGGAATCACCCTTCGGTATTCATCTGGGGAGTAAGAATAAATGAATCACAGGATTGTGATAAACTCTACAAACAAACAAATGAAATTGCCAGAAGATTAGATAGCACAAGACCAACCGGCGGTGTCAGATGCATAAGGGGCAGTAAACTCCTTGAAGATGTTTATACTTATAATGATTTTATACACAATGGCATCAAAGGACCTTTAGATAAGAGAAAGAATGTAACAAAAAAAACTGTTCCATATCTTATTACAGAACACAATGGTCATATGTTCCCCACTAAAAAATTTGATGATACAGCACATCGTGTAGAACACGCATTAAGACATCTCAGAGTTCTTGATGCCATGTACGGCGATACTGAAATCGCCGGTAGCATCGGTTGGTGTATGTTCGATTACAATACACATAAGGAGTTTGGAAGCGGAGATAAGATCTGCTATCATGGCGTTATGGATATGTTCAGAATCCCAAAATACGCAGCCAGTGTTTATGCCTCACAGCAAGATCAGATACCTGTTATGACTGTTTTGAGCAGCATGGACAATGGCGACCTAGAAGGTTCCATTCGAGGGGATGTTTACATCTTCTCTAATTGTAATTCGATTAGAATGTATATCAACAACACCTTCATAAAGGAATTCTATCCGAGAAAAGATTTGTTCACAAATATTCCACATGCACCTTTTATCATTGATGATTTCATTGGAAATCAGATAAAAGAAAATGAAAGGTTCAGTGAAAAAGACGCTGAAACCGTCAAAAAACTCTTGAGTAAAATCAACAGGTCCGGAGGGCAATTTGGTCTTGCAGACAAAATGGTCTTTACCAAGATCGCTTTGAAATATAAAATGAATAAAAAAGACGCTGAAGATCTGTATTCAAAATATTTTGCCGGATGGGGAAGTGCCTCAACAGAATACAAATTTGAAGGATTGATAGCAGGTAAACGTGTAATAACTCAAACAAAATCACAAGTTTTCAAACCTGAATTATCGATTGAAATAGACAGTGATATTCTAACTGAAGAAGAAACATATGATACAACGAGAGTTGTTTTAAAACTTAAAAACGAATATGGTGATGATATCATCTATGCCAACGACGTCTTCAAATTAAGTATTGAAGGAGAAGCTGAAATCATTGGGCCAAAAATGATAGCACTGATCGGTGGAAGTCGTGCCTTCTGGATAAAATCAAATGGAAAAGCTGGAGAAGTCCTTTTAAGAATAGAGTCTGAAAGATTTGGGACAACAACTAAAATGATCCAGATCATAAAATCGAAATAAAAAGTAAAATAAAAAATCGAAAACAGTTGCAAAATGCTTTTTATTGGTGTATACTACATGTGGGGTAATATTTTTTTATTATATGTGGGGGGTATAAGACATATGGATATGTTTATACTCAATCCTCAGCAACTTATTAATGCTGGGATTTCTTATTTGGGAACAGATTATAAATACTTCTTTCTTTCAGGGAAACCGGATGAATTGAATACTATACAGAAGTTCCTTTCTGGTGTTCTTTCTTTCAGAAGATTTGAGGATAAGGTTTACTTTTATGGCAATTCCTCAGAGTTATCTGATTTTCTCTCAAGACCTACAGATAATTTAGAATTAAACACCTTAAAAACAAAAATTACATCATATCTTGAAGTAAATATTGATTCGATTTCTTTGCCCGGATCAAGAAAAATATCTTTAGATAAACCGTTGATTATGGGGGTAATTAACGCAACTGAAGACAGTTTTTTTTCTGAAAGCAGAGTAATTGATGAAGAGTTTTTTTTCTCCAAAGTTAGCGAAATGGTAACCATGGGGGTGGATATCATCGATATCGGAGGAGAATCTTCAAGACCCGGATCTCTTCCCGTCTCATCGGAAGAGGAAATCAAAAGGATAGTCCCTTTGATAAAAAGACTCAGGAAAAGTTTTGATATCCCCATATCTGTCGATACATACAGAATGGAAACTGCGAAGGCCGCTTTTAATGCCGGAGCTGATATCATCAATGATATCAGTGGGTTGCAATTTGATGCCGCCATGGCATCTTTCGCAGCGGAAACAAAAATGCCTGTTGTCATCATGCACATCAAGGGGAAACCTGAAACGATGCAACAAAACCCTTATTATTCAGATGTACTCAAAGAAATGAAAACGTATTTCGAGGAAAGAATACAGTATGCCTTGAAAAACGGAATAAAAAGGGAAAATTTGATTCTTGATCCCGGGATTGGATTTGGAAAGAGATTGGAAGACAATCTCAGAATATTGAAGAATTTAGACACGTTAAGAGTTTTCGGACTTCCATTGTTGTTGGGAACTTCAAGGAAGTCCTTCATAGGGGAGGTGTTAAAACAAAAAAATCCGAAAGACCGTTTATCTGGAACCTTGGGTACAACTGCATTGGGGGTGCAGAAAGGTGTAAAGATATTCAGAGTGCACGACGTAAAAGAAAATAGGGAAATTGCGGATTTGGTTTTTAACATCATAAAGTAACCGGTTTATACCGGATGTGCCTGGGGGGCACAGGAACTTATAGGGGGGTTCTAATTATGATATTAAGAGATGTTATTAGCGTACTGAAGGAAAACAGTCTTCTTGTAAGCTGTTTTAATATTGATGGAAATCTTGAGATGTCAATTGAAGACATTTCGGTTCATACGAACAATATCGGTAAAAATTCTATTTTTATCTGTAGAAAAGGGTTTAAATTTGATTCACATGCGTTGATGAAAGAAGCTTATAAAGATGGTGCAGTCGCTTTTCTCGTGGAAAAATCAGTAGATTTTGGACCTGATGCTCCAATTATCCTTGTCTCTGATACGAGATATGCAGAATCAGTCATCGCATCTGCCATGTTTGGTCATCCGCACAATGCATTAAAGACCTTTGCAGTAACAGGAACAAACGGCAAAACAACCGTTTCTACCATGATTCACTTTCTTCTCAGCCGACTTGGCTATAAAGGTACGCTTATGGGTACCGTTGAAAATATCATTGTTGACAGATCCTATGACTCATACAATACAACACCTTCTGCTCTTGAGGTCGTTAAGAACACGAGAGAAACGATTCATAAAGATGGCTCCTTTATCTCAATGGAAGTTTCCTCACATGCCTTATCGCTTAAAAGAGTTGAAAGTATGCGTTTTGATTATGCAATAATGACAAATATCACACAAGATCACTTGGATTATCACAAGACGATGGCATCATATATCAGAACAAAATATCATCTGATTGACCTATTAAAGGACGGAGGCACAGCCATTCTTAACGTTGATGATGATTCAATCAGATCAATGATTGATGATATTCCCATAGATAAAAAAATTGTAACTTATGGTATGAAAAACGAAGCTTTCAATCCTGATTATTCTGCTGACAACATCGTTGCAGATATAGATGGTATTCAATTCGATTTTTATATAAAAAACAAAAAAGTAAAACGGGTTAAAGTACCTATAATAGGTGATTTTAATGTGTATAACGTATTAGCAGTTCTTTCTGTTCTCGACAAGGAAGGTTGCAACCTGAATCATGTCTTTAAATTTTTACAGTCTTTCAGAGGCGTTCCCGGTAGATTCGAGTACTATTCTCACATAGGTAATGATATCGATCTCGTTGTGGATTTTGCACATACACCTGATGCTTTAGAAAAACTGTTGACCAATTCAAAACGACTATCGAGAAGTCGGGTCATTTCAGTTTTTGGTGCCGGGGGAGATTCCGACAAATTAAAACGGCCACTCATGGGAAAGATTGCCTCACATCATTCAGACGTCGTCATTATCACAAGTGATAATCCAAAGTCAGAAAAGCCGCTTGATATTATCAAGCAAATTGAATCTGGAATGGACGGAGATACACCTTATTTGCTGGTTGAAGACAGAAAACTGGCGATAGAAACAGCGTTAAACTTGGCTAACAAAGGTGATTTAGTTGTACTGGCTGGAAAAGGACATGAAATGTATCAGTATTACGAACACACTTTCTTTCCACTCAACGACAGAAACATCGCCTTCCAGATGATAAGAACACTGAAACATCATGCATCATGAGGTTTTCCCGTGAAGATAAAAAAATTCGCTGAGCTCCTTCACGCTTATGGAAACTATGAAACAAAAAAAATAAAAAGTATTTTAAATATATCTGCAAACAGGGAAAAAGAACTTTTTTTTACAACCGATTCAAGAGAAATTAAAGAAAATTCTGTTTTCATAGCTATTAAAGGCGCTAACACAAATGGTCACAGATATGTAAATGACTGCTTCCTGAAAGGGGCAGTCATTTCAATTGTTGAAGATTTTGGTGATTACAAAGGACTTTGTTTTAAAGTCAAAAGTTGCATTGATTTTATCAACAAAATCGCATCTGAATATTACGCGGAAATAAAGCCTTATACAATTGCATTGACCGGTTCGAATGGTAAAACGACCACAAAAGAGTGGCTCTTTTCTTTATTGAAACATTTTTATGACGAAAGACAAATCTTCTGTAATCCTGGAAATAAGAATAGTGAAATTGGACTTCCTGTAGGAATCCTGAATGGATTGGATGAAAAAAAAGAAATAGCTGTTCTTGAGATGGGTATGGCAAAAGAAGGAGATATTGCTTATCTTAAAGAGAACTACCCGCCGGATTTTTCTCTTCTTCTAAATATAGGAACAGCTCACATAGGGAATACCGGGAGCCTTGAAAAAACATATGATGAAAAAAGCCGAATATTCTGTGAAAAGAAACCGATATTAATCAACATTTCAGACTCAACCATTGTAAAACATATCGAAAAACTCAATACAAGTCATAAACTGTATTTTTTCGGATTAGCCAAAGATATGAGAGAGTGTACAAAGGGAATTTATCTGAAAAGATATACCTATTCGCTTGATAATCTTGGTGAATTATACACTGAAGTTGATATTATAATTTTAAATCCGAAAAATAATATCAGCTTCCAAAAGAGATTAACTTTTAAAGGGCTTTACCATAAAGGCTTATTGTTGAATCTTTGTGCTGCTTTCACTGCTATTTACATAAAAAAAGAAAATATTTCTTTTCTTCAAAAGGCAGATACACTGATTAAAACGGTTCAAGATAGATTCACGATAAAAAAAATTGAAGACAATCTTCTGATCAGTGATTTTTACAATTCAAGCATTGAATCACTTGAATATGCTCTGGAAACGATAAAGAAAATAATCGACACAACCACCTATCAAAAGAATATTTGCGTTCTCGGTTCAATAGCTGAGACAGGAAGTTTTAACGAAAAAATCCATGAAAACATTGGTGTTTTATTAAACAAATACAATGTTAACACCGCTATTCTCTACACAAAGAACAAAGATATTGAGTTCGTTTCACGAAATTATAATAACCAAAAGATTTATTCAGAAGACAGTACTGTTATCTCTGATGAAATCGTTGAAAGGATTAAAAGAACAAAGAATACTATTTACCTATTTAAAGCATCAAGAAGTATACAACTTGAGGAGGTGTACGAAAATGTTCTGGAGTCTTTTAGTTGAGATAATCACCTCATTGGTTTTATTCACATTTGCTATAGACTTATTTAAAAGAAAAGGAATCGTTCAATATGTTAGACAGGAAGGGCCTCAGTTACATAATTACAAAGAGGGAACCCCCACTGCCGGTGGAATAATATTTATGTTACTATTTATTCTTTTTTATCTATTTTCAAACACTCTGGTAAAAAACGAATATTTTCTGGGAATATTATTAGGAAGTGTATTTTTTGGAAGTATTGGTTTAATCGATGATACAATCAGTTTTACCTCTAAACATTCAAAGGGACTTACTGCAAAAAACAAATTCCTCTTGCAGATTTCGTTTTCAATTCTTTTATACTTCATTCTGACTTTTACAGGAACACTTAGAGGATCAAGTATCAAGTTGCACGATTTGTCAATCAATCTCGGGTGGTTTTATCCGGTATTTTTTGTTTTATATCTTACGATGTTCTCAAATGCAGTTAATGTAACAGATGGATTAGACGGATTATCTGGCGGTTGTGCCTTGATTACAGCGGCAGGTATACAGATATTCCTCTGGTTAAGCGGAATAACAGACTTCTCGATGATGTTTCTGTCCGGTGCCTTACTGGGTTTTTTATGGTTTAACATAAAACCGGCATCAATATTTATGGGTGACACCGGCTCTTTGGGCCTCGGTGGAATTTTCGGTATAATAGCCCTTTTAAACGGAGATATCTTAATCATTTCCGGTCTTTCATTGATGTTCATGATAGAAATTTTAAGTGTCGTCATTCAGGTAAGTTCCTTTAAGCTTTTCAACAGAAGAGTATTCAGGATGAGTCCAATTCATCATCATTTCGAATTACTTGGATGGGAGGAAACCACAGTGGTTCTCCGTTTCTGGCTCATCAATATCATGGGGGCGGTACTTTCTTTAATAATCGTCCTGATATAAAAAACTCACCATTTAAGGTGAGTTTTTTATATCTTTTCCTTTCTATTGAAATCTTTTATTTTTTCTTCCAGATTCAATTCAAATCCAGGATCAGCATCAACTTCTATCACACGGTTATTCTTTAAAAAAAAGATGTACCCTTTTTCAGGTGACGGTTGACATAATTTTTTCAAACAATACAGGTAAAATTGAATCTGAAAGTTATATTTTTCCCAATTTTCTTTCGAATAACCTGCGAATTTAAAATCCATCACTTTCCAAACGCCATTATATCTATAGAGTTTATCAATCGTTCCGGTCAAAATATACTGCTTGAATTTTTTTCTGACAGGAATCTCACTCATCACCTCTTCAGCATTTTCAAGCTCATTCAGATATTTGTTCCTACTCTCCTTTAACTTTCTGAAAATCACTTTTACAGAAGGTATTAAATCTCGGCTATTGGCATCGTCTTTTAATAATTGAGTCACCACCCTATCATCAAATTCTCTCATTTTCAAAACACCCAGTTCTTCAAGAACTTTATGAACGGCTATTCCAAGTTTTTTCCTCGCCTCAGAATCACTATCATCAGAATAATCCTTCAACTCATCACCATCATATTCATTCACAATCTCCTTCACTCTTCTTTCAACAGAATGGAAATCATTTTCAGATAATATCGTTGGACTTAAATATTTTTTCCATGGTTTATTTTCAAGATGAAATACAGTTTTGGGGATCAATATCTCCTTTTCATCAATTGGAAAAATTCGTGAAGAAAAGGTATCCGATTTTTCACCCTTCGACTGATTTAGGGCGTGATTGGAAACGGATGAAACAAATTGAGTCAATGGATTCTCTTCATCAAAATCCCAATAAACTTCCTTTCCATCTTCCTTGAGAATTTTCCCTTCGATTAGTGATTTACGATAGACAGCATGCTTTTTATTTATCTTAGGTTCCGAATAACTTAGGATAAGCTCTTCTTCAGCACGCGTAAATGCAACGTACAAAACACGTTTTTCTTCTTCAAATTCCTTTTCTTTGTCATATAAAAGCATCTTCATATATTCAGACCCGGAATCTTTGGTTTCTTCAGGATCCCTTAAACTCATCCGACCCGATTCATATTCGGTTACAATATACGGCGTAGCAAAAGAAGATTTCACATACCCCAATTCTGGCACGATGACAACCGGAAACTCAAGCCCTTTTGACTTATGAATTGTCATGACTCTGACAACATCATTTTTCTCAGTATCGGCTGATGCTTCACTTTCGCTTGCGGACTGTGCATTGTCAAGCCTGATAATAAAATTTCTCAACGAAACATTTCCTTCAAATGATTCCGCGAATTCTATAAATTTCTTCAAGTTGAGCAACCTTTTCTTAGCATTATCAAGTTGTGAAAGTAAGAACTCATACTTAAATTCATTAATGATTTCTTTTATCATTCTCGCAGGAGATATAAGATTTATGCTTTTTCTGAATTTCATTAGAGATTCAAAAAAATATTTCTTTTCCAATTTCGATTCCGAATACAAAGCAAGTGCATTAAATAAAGATTTCTTGTCATACTTCCTCATCTCAACAAGTTCCGAATCAGAAAAAGGGCTCACATAACTGCGTAACAGAATGATTAAATTCTCCTCATCATGTGGATTATAAACCGCTTTAACAAATGCTTTTAAAGTAAGTATCTCAGAGGTTCTGAAAAAACCTCTACTCCCGGTAATATAATAGGGTATTTGATATTTTCTGAAGGCATCTTCCAATTTATCCACATTTGTCATTCTCCTGAGCAGAATGACAAAATCACTGAATTTTCTTCCATTTTTCAGTTGCATAAGAATGTATTTTGATATCTGATCACATTCTTCGGAAAAACCGGAAGTGATTGGAAGAAGCTTTACCGGTTGTTCAAGTATGAGGTCGTTTTCGCCATTTAAATGGTCATAGGCAACCGTAAACAATTTATGCTCATCTTTTTTGAAAACTTTTGAAAAGAAAAGATTAAAAAATTCTATCAAACGTTTATTTGATCTGTAATTTTTAAATAATTCGAATTTCTCCTGATCCTTGAATTCCTCCTGTGTCTTGTTAAAAACACTGACATCTGCCCCATTAAATAGATATATCGACTGTTTTGCATCCCCGACGAAAACAATCTTATTCGACCCTCTTAAATGATTCACAATTTCTTTCTGTTGCTCATTTGTATCTTGAAATTCATCAACTATAATACATTTAAACCGATTTTGAAGCTTTTTTCTCAATCCTTCATTATTTAACAAGATTCTTTTCGTCTCAAAAAGTAGTTGATCATAATCATACCTGTTTTCTTTTTTATTCTCTGAATTGTACATATCAACGATCTCATTGAAAGCTTCATGAAATACCGGCAGTGATTGAGCTATTCTTTCCCCTGTTTTCTCATCCGCTGTCTTAACATCGAATTTATTTGAATAATTAAGCAGATCATATTGTTTTTTCATGATCGCCTCTTCAAAAATGGAAAGCAATTTATCGTATCTGTAGATAATTGCAAGATCACGAAGTTTCTCAAAACGTTTAGAACCATCTTGTTCATTGAAATAGTTTCTAATACAATACCTCACTCTTTTTCTTTTTTCACCTTCATCTATGACTTCAAATAAAGGATCTATACCAGCCTCGAGAGGAAATTCCCGTAGAAGTCTTGCACAGAAACCATGCATCGTTGAAATCCACGAATAATTCAATTTACTTCTTAATCCTTTAAAATACTGATTATCTGTTGATCCCTCAGAATGAAGAACGTCTTCAATTCTTTTCATAATACGTTCTTTCATTTCTTTGGCTGCCTTATCTGTAAAAGTGATTGCAAGAATATTTTTCACATCATAATTCTGTTCATTCAACAATGAAAAATAAAGTTCAACAATTGTCCTTGTTTTACCGGTTCCTGCACCTGCTTTTACAAAAATATCCCCGGTAGACTTTATGATTTGATGTTGTTCCTTATTTAGATTGATCATATTTCGGATCACCACACTTTCTCAAAAAACATAATCCCGTTTTTTCCAAATCACATCTAAAACAGGAAGTTTCTTCATCCGGATTCAGATTTCCCGAAAACACTCTTTGAATTTTATCAATGATTTCCCTTTCCATTTCTTCGAATGAAAAAGCTTTTTTCTTATCCGGTTTCCCCCTGTTAAGGATGTAATAAAGATCATTTTCCTCATCATAACTTAAAAAAGCTCCAGAGATCTTTTTTAATTTACTCTTTATCGGAAGAAAAGCCATCCCAGCTACTGAATTTCCCTTTATCCGTTCTGCATATGCATAAAGCATCAATTGAAAGACATTTTCTTTTTTTGTACTTCCCTCCGATCTTTTATAATCGTAGATATACATATCCCCGGCAGGGTTCTTATCCACACGATCAATCTTTCCGATTAAATAGATATCAGGATCTTGATAAATCTTGATTTCGTCAGATTTCTCAACACTTATTTCAAATTCTGTTGGAAAGAATACCGTATTTTCAAATTTTTCAGGCTCCGGATTCGATAATAAAAGTTTTGAAGATCTGTACCGGATTAAAAATTCATAGATTAACTTTTTGAAATATTCTAATTCTGCATCAAATAATATCTTATCGGGGTGAAACATTTTTGCCGTGATCTCTTTCTCAATATAATCAACAACTTTATCTTCAAAAAGAAGTTTGAAAGCCCTTTCATCAAGATTTTCAAGAAGTTTCTCTTCATTCGAAAGATAAAGAAACAGCGAATGCAGAACAGAATGAAGAATCTGACCTTCAGTCGCATAATCAAATCCTTCATTATCGTTCTGCGAAAATCTTATTTTTAACAAATATTTAAAGTAGAATTCTTTAAAACAGCGTCTTAATACACCATATTTCGACGGACTCAACGTATTCCCAAATAGTTCTTTGATCAGCTGTTGATCATCCACTAAAAAGTGCGATAAATTATTTGCCTTCATCTGATTTACAGATTGTTTGATAAACTCCCAGTCAATATCAAATGCTTCACATATTTCCTCAAATTCACCGGAGTCCAAATCAATCTTATTTAATTTATCGCTGATAAAATCATGAACCGAATAATCCTCAAACTCGCCAAATCTTGATACATCGATATGGTGCTTGCTTTCATCTTGAAGTCCACTTTCAAGATTTAAAAATCTATCTATGTAAAAAGATCTGATTAAGGGATTACCTGAAATATCACCCATCGGATATATCATAATTATTTTTTCGTTTGTATTCTTAACTGATAAGATAAAGTTTCTTTCCTCTCTTTGTATTGCGGAATCCTGTAAAGAAACACCATCTATTGAGAAGTACTCATAAATTTTATTGATACCGGTTTTTGGATACCTTCCATCAAGCATATCAACATATATTTTTATATCTTTATTTCTATATCTTGAAGCTTCCAGATCCATGATCATGCATCGATTCTCAATAAATGAACTACTGTGAAAACTTTTATTTTGAAGCAGAAGGTTCAGATATTTCCAATATTCAGTAGGATTAACCAGAACTTGTTCATCCTTTTTCATCACGATAAAATACTTTTTAAGTTCAACGATAATGTTATCAAAAAACCCTTTGACGGCAATCTGTTCAAATTCAGCATCGGATACCATATGCTTTCCTTCAAGTAAAAGGTGTTGTTTTTTAAAATATTCCTCATAGACTTCAACAGGTACTTTTCTAGACGAACCAAACATCTCACGCAAAGCGTTGAAAGTATTACGGATAATTATTTCAGCCTGCGCTGCATGTTGATAATCCCTTTCTATTTCCTCAGCCTCATTATATTGTTCATCGATTATATTTGAAAGGGACATCAATCTTTCCTGTAAAAAAGATTTATATCTCCTTATTTTTGATAACCACTCATTTTTTCTGCTTTTGAAACTAGTGTGATAGTATTTTTGATTATACTGCCTGTTCCCATAAGCAAGCCCTGCCTTTTCAAAAACCTTTTCAAATTCGGCGAACGAAAGTTCTTCTAATCCAACGTATCCTGACTCAATATAACTTAATAACAATTCCGGATCAAATCCACTGTAATAAACTTTGAAGGGTAATATTAATCGATTAATATTAATACTCTCAAGGATTGGAACATCTCCTTCAAATCTGAAAGGTATACCGTATTTATCAAAAGCATCAGCGATGAGTTTCCCTGATTTGTTTATATCCCGTGTGATAACGGCAATATGATCTAATTCTTTTTTTTGTTTCACAACCAATTCTTTAATAAGTGATGCTGTCAACATTATCTGCTCATGTGGATTACGTACCTCGGCAATTTTAAATGGATATTCAACTTCCTCATAAGTTTCGAAGGATTCTGCTTCGAAAGCATCACACATCATATTGATCTTATTAGGAACGACCTTCTCTATCAATATATCAATAACATTTTCGCTTGTATTATAGTTACGTGATTTACACAGTTTTATAAACTCCTCAAAAGAAGATTCCGTAACATTGTAAAATTTATCGGAAGGTATTGTAATGTAACTTTCCTCAAAACATCCGGTGAAAATAGCCAGAAAATTTCGAACAAGATTTGACAGATCATCAAAACCATCAACAAAAAGAATTCTTTTTTTGGGATTCCCCGAATATTGACCATCTTGTATCAAGTTAGACAATAATCTGTACGCATCGTATGTTGAATACATGTTTTTAGATCGAAGCATAGTTTCAAATTTCGCATAAATCCCAATGAATTCCTTTATCAGCTCATCTTCAACCATTTGGATTTCTCCCAATAATCTGTCGACAGAATACTCATTGACAACACTATAATAAGTCATGAATAATTCGACAATCCCATTACCGCTTTTGAGCAAATCATTCATATTGCTGTTATCTTCTATTACATCAAGCACAAGAGCCGCTAACATACTATTGTCAACATGTATCTTATCTTTAAGCATTTTTTTTATCTCTTCTACTACGTATTGATTGATAACCTTGAAATTATTATTAAAAATCCCGTCTGTTTTATCCAGCACCTTTTCTCTTATTTCGTGCAGGAACCCACCGGAAGAACCTAAAAAAAGGTATTCGGAAGAACGATTTTCTTCATGCAAAGTCTTGATTTTTTTTAGGATATATTCAGTTTTCTCATTTCTTTGATTGCTTATCACTAGAAAAACCTTACTCAAAAAAACTCACTCCTTCTGTACTACAAATCACCTACATAAACCATTATATAACCACAAGTAATATTATTTTAATTTTAAAATATGAACTGTAAATTCATTAATTTCTTTAAAAAGAAACCATACAACTCAATCAGTTTAGATAATATTTATCTTGGTTGAGTTATATCATAAATTATTATAACATATTCCTTAATATAAAATAAATACGATTTTCTATAGACCTAAGTATTATTAAGTTTTTTTCAGCGTGGTATAATTAACAATGTATATTCAACTAAGGGAGGATTTATCATGAAAAAATTGTTTGTTTTTGCTTTACTAGTATTGATTAGCGTTTCAATGTTCGCTGTAACTCAACACCTGACCATTCTCCATGTAAACGATACGCATGGTCATGCTTGGGAATATTCACCGTACAACAACCCAAATGTCGGTGGCTTCGCAGCAGTATCAACAATCGTTGATATGGTAAGAGAAGAAGTAGAAAGCTGTGGCGGAAATGTTCTTGTCCTTCATGCCGGTGACTACAATACAGGAATTCCTGAATCAGATCTGCTTGATGCTGTTCCTGATATAGTAGCCATGAATATGATCGGTTTTGATGCAGTTGTACTTGGAAATCACGAATTTGATTTCGAAAGAGAGATTCTTAATGAACAGATGGATTTACTTGCATTCCCGGTTTTAAGCGCAAACACCGTTGACGAATATGGAGAAAGTGCGGTTGCTCCATATGTAATCTACGAATTTGAAAACGGTCTTAATGTTGCTATCCTCGGTTTAACAACCGAAGAAACTGCAATTCTCGAACCAATTTTCCTTGAAGACTGGCACTTTGAAAACGCAGTTGAAACAACTGAAAAGTACCTTCCTGAACTTGAAGAAAAAGCTGATGTTATCGTTGCACTCACACATCTCGGATACGCTGTTGGAAGAGATGACCCTAAGACAACATCTGACGAACTGGCAGAAGCCGTCAACGGAATTGATGTTATTGTAGACGGACATTCACACACTTTATTTGAAGAAGCACCAGTCATCAACGACACGATCATCGTACAGGCAGGAGAATGGAACCAGTATGTCGGAAGACTTGATCTCACGGTAGTCGACGGGGAAGTGGTAGATGCTGAATGGGGACTTATCCCGGTAAATATGAAGAATTACCTCGGAAAAGATGAAGAAGGAAACAGTATTTTTGAGTACCAGGGAGAAGAAATCATTCAGGATCACAAGGTTCTCGCAGTAATGGATTACTTCGAAAGTCTTGGAAGCGAAAAACTCAATGAAGTAATCGGAAAAACAGAAATTCTTCTCGAAGGTGAAAGAAATGATGTAAGATCAAAACCAACGAATCTCGCAAATCTTCTGAGCGATTGTATGATCTGGAAAACCGGAGCTGATATTGCGCTTATGAACGGTGGTGGCATCAGAGCTTCAATCAACCCGGGAGATATAGCTTACAGGGATATTCTTACTGTACTTCCTTTCGGAAACACACTTTATGTCTTGCAGATCAAAGGAAATGAAGTAATGGATCTAATCGACTATATTATTACGATTGAACCAGGTGCAGGCGCATACCCACACCTTGCAGGACTCACATTTACAAATGACAACGGTGAAGTAAAAGATGTCATGGTTAACGGCAAACCGCTTGACAGCGAAAAAGTTTACAAATTCGCATCAAATAACTACGTTGCTCTCGGCGGTGACGGTTATTCCGTGCTTGGAAATATCGCAGCTGAAACAGGTTATGATACCGGATTCGTAATGGCTGATGTAGTAGTAAAATATGTAGAACATCTTGGAACTATTTCTGATTATACATCTGAAGCAAGATACACAAGAAAATAATTACTAAAAACAAAATAAAGCCTCGCTTATAAAAGCGGGGCTTTATTTTTTTCACCAATTCTCTTTGCAATATAGATAAAAGGTGTATCAAAGAGGGCAACAATCAGCTTAAAGATATAAGTTGTTAACAGAATTTCAAACCAGATACCGGTAGAATATAGACCCAAAAACGCTATCAAACAAAAAATCAATGAATCTATCGCTTGACTCACCAGTGTTGAAAGATTATTTCTTAACCATAGATGTTTGCCGGATGTCTTTTTCTTCCAGAAATGAAACGCCCAGACATCATGCAGCTGAGAAACCAAATAAGCCACAAGGCTTCCAACAGCAATCCTTGGCATAAATCCAAAGAGTTCTTTTAAATGTGGATTAGCAAAGTCTTCTGCAGCCGGTGTAAATAAAAGCGAAAACTGCATGTAAAGCGTCATGATTAATAGACTTGCAAAACCTATAAAAACCGCCGTTCTTGCATCTTTTTTCCCGTAAACTTCGCTGATAACATCTGTTGCAAAAAAAATGCTTCCATACAGAATATTACCAAGTGTTGCTGTCAGACCGAAAAGCTGCACGGTTTTTAAAACCTGAATATTACAGATAATAATATTTGCTGCTATCAACATGAATAAGCCTTTTTTTCCAAATAGTCTAAAAATAACAAGTGCAATGGAAAGATCAGCTATCATGAAAATCAGCCATAATAGTTCATTTGACATAATATCCATCTCCTTTAAAAAAATTCCTGTCGATTTTACCATATACTATAGAATTTTTACAGTTTTAAAACAATCTGTTGATTTGAAATAATCGTGATATGATTTCGTCTTTTATCTTATTAGAATACTATAACTTTTTGGAGGTTTTTATGAGGATTAAATCTGTAATAATTTTATTATTTGTAGTATTAACAACTGCTTTATCAGCAGTACCCGTGGAGGATTTCCTGATTTATAATGATTTTGACAAGGGTTTCGAACTGGCAAAAGCGATGAACAAAAATGTCATGATTCTATTCTCAAGTGAAAGCTGTATTTACTGTAAACAGTTAAAACAGAATGTTCTGCCGGCAGATGATGTATCTAATTTTATAATCAATAATTACATTATTATTGAATTAAGAGCCGATCAGAACAAAACAGGCAAATTCGATGTGGAAAATGCCGCTTATAGCGAAAGCGGGAAGGAATATACATACGAAGAACTATTTTATCTGTTTGGAATACGCGGTGTACCTGCCACCGGCTTTTTTGATACAGAACAACACTATCTAGGCACATTACCAGGCTTTTATAACAAAGATGAGTATTTAAAATGGTTAAAATTCATTCAGCAGAAAGCATATGAGAATGGTGATATTAATACATTTGATGTAACAAACTGCTGCGTTGGAGATGAGATAAAAATCCTTGAGATCAACGCCATAACTTTAAGCAATATGCAAAAAACTTTCCCAGAACTTCTATCATACTGGTCTTTTGAAAAGTTCAAAACATTGAACTTCTTATCACTTGATACCAGTAAAATCTATATCATCAGAGATACAAAGAAGGAAGAAATATCCGCTTTTGTAAAAGAGTTGAATAAAAATAACCTGCAAAATATTTACATCGTAAATTGAGACTTGATTCCATAAAAATTAAAAACACCTGTTTATTCAGGTGTTTTTAATTTTTCAATGATTTCTTTATAGATTCTATGTGATGGATCATATTCAGGTTTAAGTGTTTTGAGTGCAGCTTTAATTTCCACTGATTTCCGGTCATCCAATAAATGGTCAAGTTTTGTTTGAACCGAAACAGCGTTTGCCTCTCTTTCCTCAAGATAATAACCCGCCCCATTTTTTTCAAGTGAAATAGCATTGATCAACTGATGATTTTCAGCTGCTCCTGACCAGGGAATTATTAGTGGTGGAATACCGTAGGCGATCACTTCAGCTACTGTCGTAGCGCCTCCACGAATAATTGCAGCATCGGCAGAAGCAAGATAGTTATGCATATCCAGAATATACGGAACAGAATGTACAAAAGAAAATTGATTTAGAGTTTTAATAAACCGCTCATCCCCGCAGGAGTGAAGAAATTCCACCTCTTCATTTCCTTTTCTCAGTAAATTCTCGTATACCTTGATCATAATTTCATTTATGAAATCAGACCCTTTACTCCCTCCGGCCACAATAACAATTTTTTTCAGTGGATCAAGTCCATATTCCTTGAAAATACCTCTATCCTTTACAGTCACCTTTCTAACCGGATTACCGGTATGTTTTATCTTGTGCGCCTTTTTAACGTTAAAATCCCTTGCGCTCTCTTCAAAGCTGATAAAGATTTTAGCTGCTTTTGGAGCAACGTATTTATTTGCAACACCTGCAATTGCATTTTGTTCATGAATAAAATTAGGGATATTTAATTTTTTGCTCGCCATCCCAAGCGGAACAGATATATATCCACCGGTTATAAAGCTAAAATCAGCCCCAAACGCCTTTAATTCCTTGACACATTTTCTATACGATTTCAGTGTATTTACAATGACCGAAACATTCTTTGGGCTGTAAATAGGTCTGATCAAACCTCCGATATCTAGTTTTACTATCTTCGCATCGGGAAATAAGCGATGTATCTCTTTATTTTCAAGCCCATGCGGTGTTGCAAAATAGAGTACTTCAATGTCTTCTTTCATTTCCTTAAAATAGTTTAAAACAGCTACAGCGGGATATATATGACCTCCCGTTACACCTCCGGCTACTGCAATCTTCAAAACAAATCCCTCTTTTCTTATCTCTATAATTTATTATATGACTCCTGGATATATTCAACCCAGAATTTTTTAAAGAACAGCAGCATCGGGATACCAAGTAAAACTCCCGCAATCCCAAGAATACTTCCAGCGAGTAAGATTGAAAGTAAAATAGCAAACCAGTTCAATTTCATACGACTCCCCTGAATTCTGGGACTCAAAACCCATGATTCGATTTGATTGGCTACAATCAATACGATCAGCATTTTTATAAAACCACCAATTCCCCCATATACAAATCCGAGAAGCAATGCGGGAATAGATGCGATAAAAACACCGAGGAAAGGAATAAAGTTTGTTATCCCGGATAAAAATCCAAGAAAAAGTGAATATGGAATACCCGAAATAAACGTACCTGCTCCCACCATCGTTCCAACCAGTATTGCAATAATCACCTGACCCCCAATAAAATGTCGAATATCAAGATAAAATTCCTTAACAAATTTTATCGATTTATGTCTCGTTGACTTTGGAAAAAAACGCCAGATATTTGATTTGAATATTGGAGCCAGTGCCGTAAAATAAGTTGCCGTAATAATAAATATGATGACTGATGTCATCGCATCCGGAACCATCTGTATAATACCGTTCAGAATAGTTCCTCCAAATTCAGCAAACCTCTGTCCAATACTGGCAATAAAAGAATTAATATATTCAATTATTTCCGGATCAATATTTTTAAAATATTCCTGTGTGTTGATCTCCTGAGAAGAAGATGCAATAACGGGTAACAAACGTTGGCCTTCCTCAATTAAAATCGGAAAGATTGAGTAGATTGCAAATGCAAGTAAAAAAAACATAATAATCGAACAGATAATCACAGACGCTTTATATTTTATAAACTTCAACTTGCTGAGATATTTTGCGGGTAATTCAATGATTAAAGCAAGATAGAGACCAAATACCAACGCACCAAAAACAGTTCCCGCAAATTTAAAAAGAAGAAAAAAACCAACAAGATAAATGATAAATACCCACATTGCCGGATCAAACACTTTACTGAAATTATCGGTGTTCTTCATAGAATTTCTTTACCTCCTTGATATCCAACCACGTTAAATATTTTGGCGACCCTTTCGATTTCGAGGGATTTCTCAAAAGATAACTGGGATGAAACATCGGCAGAATTTTAACCCCTTCTTTGTAATCAATCATCGTTCCTCTCATTGCCGTAATTTTCACACTTTTCTTTTCAAGAAGAAACGCCAACGGAACAGCACCCAGTGTAACAATTAATTTCGGATTCAAAATCTGTAATTGAGCAAACAAATACTGTGAACAACTGTTCATCTCAGCCGGTAAAGGATTCCTATTGTTCGGTGGTCTGCATTTTACAATATTTGAGATAAAAACCTGTTCCCGCTCAAGAGAAACAGATTTCAGAATATCCATCAGCAGTCTCCCCGCTCTACCCACAAAAGGCCTTCCGGTTTCATCCTCTTCCGCTCCGGGACCTTCACCAATAAACACAACGGGAGAATTTATGTCCCCTTCGCCCGGAACAGTAAGATTTCTTGTTTCACATAAAGAACACGCTTTACAGGTATTGATTTTATCCTCGATTTTTTTCAATAATTCAATTCTGTTCAAAATATCCCCTCCATTCCAACACATTATACAGTAAAAAAAACGATTCATAGAAATGTTGCTCAACAAATAATAATTGATTGATTTTATAATATTATTATCTATAAATAACTCTATTATATAAGGCGGATTTTCATTGATCTCGAAGAATGAAAATATTTTTTCGTCACTTATCAGGAGAGGTGATTATTAAGTTATTGAAAATGTTGAAAGGAACCCTAAAAATGTTTCAAATACCACTATATAAAAGAAAGAAAAACAAAATGTAATCCTTGTTTATGGTACAATTAAAGTAAATTGGGGAAGGGGGAAATCAAATGTCAAGAAAGTTTTTATTTGTCTCACTTGTTATTTTAATGATTAGTTCTATTTCATTCTCTGCAGTAGTAGAGCTTGAATTATTAACACATCCTCAGGATGCAGATGTATATGTTGATCAGGTTTGGAGGGGGAATTCACCTGAAACGTTATCACTTTCGCCTGGAAAACACGATATAGAATTAAAAAAATCCGGTTATATCCCATTAAGCATGGAAATGGATATCAGAATTCCTTCCGTGTTGGAATATAATCTATTCCCGGTAAAAGAAGTCGCTGACCAATTCCCGATAGTGATTTATCTTACAAATTATCAGCAGTCGGGAAGCAGAAAGATTTTATTCCGTGAAAACGAAGATCTTCTGATTAACGGCTTAAAAAATAGATTTGAGGATATGGGATTCACGATTTCTGTTGAAAAACCACAGGATGAATTTGATCTGATTATGGATACGGGAAGTATATACGAAATGCTTTCAGACAGACATCCGCAGGCTAAAATGTTTATGCTTGTAAATGCTTTGTGGAGTTATACTGCTTTCAGAGAAAAGAAGGTCACCAGATTAGAGGTTCAAACCAAAATCTATGATCCCAAAACGTCCATTGCACTTGGAACTTATCAGGATACTTCAGAAAGCATCGGTATGATGGGTTCTGAAATTGTTATCATGCAGACAGTTGAAAAAGCAACTCAAAATTTCTTGGACAATATCGGAAATTATATAGTTGAAAGAGTAGACACCGAAGAAAAGAGACCGATACTCGCTTCAAAGGAAAAGTACAATGATCAGACATTATATGTTGTTAAATCAGATACTCCCATTAATGAATTAAAACTTTACAATGAATCAGGTGAACTTAATGTTTTTAGTAGTTCCGGTATCGAATCGGTTCCGGTAAACGTCGTGTTTCTAATTGACAGAAGCGGGAGTAACGAAAATGAATTACCCAAAATCAAAGATCAGATAGAATCTATAATCAAAAAATTACCACAAAAAACAGAGTGGGCACTGGTTGGATTTGATGATCAGATCGAAATAATCCAGAATTTTACGAATGATTTTAACAGATGGACTTTTGCGAAAGATAAGATTGTATCAAGTGGCATGACAAGACTTTACGACGCGATATATAATGCAGGAACAATACTCCTGAGAAGAGATGGAATCAAGATAGTGATTCTCTTGTCTGACGGTATTGATTCAGATTATTACGATACAGGATTTGGAAGTATCAAGACAGAAGAAGAAGCATTAAATGCTATTGATAAATCAGGAATGATTCTTTATCCTATCGGCATCTCAGAAAAGAATTATGAAACACTTTTAAATCACCTTGCCTATTTGAGTACTACCGAATATTATGATCTAAATAAAACTTCTATCGATAATGTTTCTAATTCGATTGTGCAGGACATTTCTTTTAATATGGGAATTATCCAAACCGAAAGCAGGAAAGCACCGGTCTTTTCAATAAACGGTTATAAATATTTAAAAGAAGAAAATAGTCGTTTTCTTAATCAGGATTTGAGTGTTACCACTATCAACATCTCCAATGAAAACACCGAAATGCCTAAACCTGAGGCTGAGGATAACGAAATTAAAATCGTTACTGTTGAAAAACCGATAGCAGTTGTGGAGAATGCAACCGAACTGACATCAGATAAACCGGTTGAAGAGACACAGATAACCGTAACTGAAACTTCTGAAATATCTGATAAAACTTCCAATGGGATGAATCCTGAAGGTGCTTCAACTGAGCCTGAAACAATTGAAGAACCTGTTGCTGCAATGGAAACAGAAAATATTGAAAAAAAAGCAATTGAAAGCGTTGAAAATAATGAAAATCGTTCGGAAGAAAGCGTTGGCGTTAACACAGCCGAAGCATCAAAGACCCTTACAAATGAAGAAAAAACAGTAATCGTAACAGAGGAAACGGAAAGTAAGAAAGAAACAATTGAAGTCTCTTCAGAACCGTTAAACGATATAACTAATGAAACACCGATTAATGAAAGTGTGGAGCAACCTGAAAAGTATCCAGAAGTTGAAACAATATTTGAGAAAAATGTTGTTGAAATACCGGATGACTTTAAAGAAATTCTAAATCTTAAGGAAGTTAAGTTATTTGATCTCGATGATAACGGGAATCTGGCATGGATACAAGGGGATATCCTTTATTTCTTCTCTCCGGAAGAAAACAGACTGGCAGGAATCAGTATTCTGGGTGATATCAAAAACCTTTCATTTGATTATCCGCAGGTTTCAGTTGTTGCAGATCAGGAACTAAAGACTATCGAAATAAGAAAAGATAAAGTCGTAGAAAATTTTTCACTTACCCTTGATGCACCTGTTTCCTATGTCAATTTACTTAAAAATCAATATATTTCTGTAGGTTATGAAAACGGAAAACTGGAATTGTATGATATCTCAGGCCAACTAATCAATGAATGGAAGCTGAAATCCGGAGTGGTTAACAACCTTGTTTATGATGATTATGGAAGAATTATTTTAAGTTCTACTACTGGAAGAGCAGCTTGGATATCCAATGTAAATTCAGAAATCGAAGAGATCAAAATAGATAAACCCGTTGTCGGTTTATGTCCGTTTGATGTAGATGAAGGAAGGTTTCTGATCGTTGATGCAAGTGGTTCAGTTTACTTCCAGAGGTTTGAAAATGTTAAAGCAACTGTAAGAAATCTAAACCGAGGAATCGTTTTAAAGGCTAATTGTTCTGAAGCAAGTAATATGCTTTTCGCAAATCATTGGGACAAATCTTTGAGAGGTTATAGAATTTTCGATTTAAAAGAAACCTTAACGATTAAGTCTAAAAAAGGAATTGAGCAATTTGATGTTGACAAATACGGTGAGGAAATAGCGATACAATCAGTTGATGATGAACTTGTTTTGTTTGCAAAGAATATCGAATTGCCGTCAAATCTCGAAAAGATATATTCAGTTGTTCATGAAGAAACCATAATTGAACAGCCTGTTTTCGAAAATGCTGAAGAAAATTCTGTTACAACAAATAATTTTGTAAATGAAAACACAGAAATTGAAGCAAATATCGAAACGGAAGAGAAAACGATCGTTGAGGAAGAAACCAAAGAAGAAGAGATAAAGATTGATACTGAACACACCACGATGGATCTCTCCGGGGCGAATAAATTGGAAACAACCGATTCTTCAAAACTTGAGAGTACTGAAGATCCGGAAAAAGAAGAGGAAGTGGCAATAGTTATCAACGGAAATGTCGTTCAGGGTGATATCAACGATAAACCTGACACGCCGATCCCAACTTCAAAGACTGCAGAAAGAGTTCTGACAGCAGAGGAAAAGCAAGGATTAAAAGCGGTTTACGGTGGATGGAAAATGGCGGTCGCCTACAAGGATTTCGGATATATCATTGCAGGGGATTCTGAAATGAGAATCGTTAACCCATTGCTACAGACCATTAAGAGAATTCCATATTCAAAAGCCGAATTAAAGGATATGGATATATCAAAATACAATATTCTTTCTATGCTTTTCAGTGATAAGATAGAAATCTGGGATGTTGACAACCTCTTCACTTCAAAAGACACATCACATATCAACAGTTATAAGTTTCCCATCACAAACGGGCAATCCATCAGATTCTCAAGAAACGGTGAATTCTTAATTCTTCTGAGAGATAATGGGGAATGTAAGATAATGTCTCTTGATTTCACAAGTGGAAAGAACATATACAATGAGAATATGATCACAGCAATCAATTTAAATACAGCTGAAGGAGAAGCCTTTATATTCGGTGATGAAAAAGGGTTTATCGGAACTATTACCATTAATGGTATCCAGGAAAGGAAAAGAGTTTCTGAGAATAAAATAACACATGTATTCAGTTACAGAAACAATGTCTACTGGGTAGATTCACAGTCAAATGCCGGAATTCTTGGCAAAACATCAAGGAATTTGACTTCTGAAATAATAAATGCGATTTATCCGGCGGATATTGATAAGGATTGGATCCTTTTCGGTACTGAAAAAGGAACATTGTTGATTTTAAACAGTGAATTAAAAGAAGTTGGAAAAGCAAGTGTTCAAAATAGTGTTTTATCACTGCGAGGGTACAAAGAAAGCATGATATCGATAGATGAAAAACTCAACCTTGAAAGCTGGAACCTCATCGCCGGTTCTGTTCTTTCTAACAAGCCTAACTTCATGGATCCATATTCACTATTTACGAGTGGTAATCAACTTGCAGTAATCACCGAGGAAAAAGACCTTTATACGTATAAACCAAACACAGATATATTAAAAAAGATCAAATTTGTTGACAGCGATTTTGAAATCAATGAAATTCTAAAAGATCCTCTGGTGATCCATTCAGACGGTAAGAATTATTTCCCGTATATAAATGGTAAAATGTACGAAAAACCAGTCGAAGTTTATCGACCTGGAAATGTTAACAGTTCTGAAAAATATTTCATGTTCTGGGAAAATGATTATCTTTCTGTTTTTGATGTTGAAAATAATGAGACTGTAAGAACACTGAAATTTGGAGAAGAAAATATCGTACATTACGCTTCAATGAGAAATGACAGATTGTTTTTCTTTTTCAATCAGTCAATGGGCATCACAAACCCTTACAACCCCGGACAGGTTATTGTTATAGATCTGGCAGAAGAGGGATTAAGTGAAATCGTAAGTGTGTTTTTAATTAACGGATCAAAACTTGGTATACTCGATAGAACCGGTCATCTTGTTTATTATCTACTCATTGAAGATAGGTTAACATTACCGATTGAACTTGGCAGCGATATTGAAGAAGCTTATTTTGTAAATAATCAGATGAAAGTAATAGCCAAAAACGGAAATGAGATTATTGTTTATAACGCAATGGATAATGGTATTCAAAAATTCATTTTCTCAAACACGGTAAAAGATTTCACATGGACAACAGATGGTATTTACGTTTTAACGGTTGATGGTACTATCTGGTTTAAAGAAAATTAAACAAAATTAGACACGGGGGTTATAAATGAAAGACTTTAAAGAATTACTGGAACAGCTTAAAAATGTTGAAAAACAGACTTTGGTACTGGCAGGAGCAGAAGATATTGAAGCGTTAAAAGCGGTAAAAGAAGCTTCTGATCTGGGAATCATCAACAGTATATTAGTAGGAAACCCGGAAAAAATAAAACAAAATTGTGAAACGATCCGGTTTATGGATTACGAAATAGTCGAAACAGCTTCTGATGTGGAAACGGCAGAAAAAAGTGTGAAGTTAATTTCTACCGGAAAAGGAACCGTTCTTATGAAGGGAATGATCAAAACTGCTATATTATTGAAAGCTGCTTTAAATAAAGAGTGGGGTCTTAGAACCGGAAGACTTCTCAGTCATGTAGCAGTAGCCTCTACACCGGTCTTAAAGAAACTTGTAGCGATAACTGATGGCGGCATGAACCTTGAACCAACACTTGAGGAAAAAGTAGATATCATCGCCAATGCCGTTGAGCTCATGAAAACACTAGGTGTAGAAACACCTAAAGTAGCACCGCTTGCGGCAGTTGAAGTTGTTAATCCGAAAATGCCTCCAACAGTCGATGGTGCGATTTTAAGTCAAATGAACACTCGAGGACAAATAAAAGGTTGTATCATTGACGGCCCTTTGGGGCTGGATAATGCCTTAAGTGAGTTTGCCGCAAAAGTAAAAAAAATATCAGGAGAAGTAGCTGGAAATGCAGATGTTTTGCTGGTTCCAGATATACATAGCGGGAATTTTCTCGGAAAGAGTGTTGAATATATAGGCGGCGGAACAATAGGTGGATTGATTATGGGGGCAGCAGTTCCGATCGTAATCGTAAGCCGCGCTGACAAAGCAGAAGCTAAGCTTGCCTCTATTGCGTTAGGCGTCATGAACAGTGTCAATCATAAATAAAGGAGAAAACTATGGCAGAAAAGATCGATAAATTGATCGTTAAAACAAAAAGGATTTCTGAAGAATTTGAATACACAGAAGCAAATTCGGAATCTGTAAAAACAAAAGATATCCCCAAGACAATCGAACATACGAATTTAAAATCAACTGCAACGCCTGAAGATATTCAGAGGCTTTGCGAAGACGCAAAAGAAAATAATTTCAGATCCGTTTGTATTCATCCTTCATACATCCCAGTTGCCAAAGAACATCTGGAAGGGACTGATGTGAAAATAGTTACGGTAATCGGATTTCCCCTTGGGATGAATACTACGGCTACAAAAACAAAAGAAACAGAAAATGCCGTAGCGCTTGGAGCTGATGAAGTAGATATGGTTATCAATCAGGGAAGACTAAAGGCCGGGAATTATGAAAATGTCCTCTTTGATATTTCAAAAGTCGTTAAGGCTGCCGGAAACGCTCCTGTAAAGGTCATTATAGAAGCATGCAATCTGACAAATGAAGAAAAAATAATGGCTTGTCTTCTTTCTGAAGAAGCCGGTGCAAAATATGTTAAAACATCTACAGGTTTTGCACAACATGGTGCAACACTTGAAGATGTTGCTTTGATGAGGTTTTCTGTCGGTTCTGATATACTGGTTAAGGCCGCCGGTGGTGTCAGAGATCTTGATACGGCAAAAAAAATGATTGCAACAGGGGCCGCATTGCTTGGAACAAGCAGCGGGATAAAAATTCTAAATGGTGATACGGCAAACGGTGAGTATTAATGAAATATTCAAGCCGATATGAAACAGCCAGATCAATAGCCAAAAAAGTCGGTGATGAAGTAGCCTCAAGACATTTTGAAATACTTGAAGTTGATTATAAGGATTCAAGTTCGGTTGATCCTGTCACAAATTTGGATAAGTTTGCACAAAAAAGCATCATTCACATGATTACCGAAAGCTTCCCAAAAGATGTTTTCTTTGCTGAAGAAGATGATCAGAACAGCACTTCACTGGATTCGGAAGATTTATGGATAATTGACCCAATTGACGGAACAGCTAACTTTATGCATGGCTTGCCTCTATGGGGAGTGTCAATTGCTTTTGCTTCCAAAGGGAAACTTATCTTCGGCATCGTTTACTGCCCTGAAATATCATGTCTGTATGAAGGGTATACGGAAAATGGTGCCTTTTTAAACGATAAACAGATTAAAGTTTCCGTCATTGACATACTTGGAGAATCAATCATCACTTCCGGTTTGACACATGGGTTGCATATTAAGGAAGAAAATGAAGATGAACGCTTTGATTTATTTGTTTCACTACTAAAACTGTCACAGCGTGTCAGAATTCTCGGGACTTCGGTTCTGCAAATCTGTGAAGTCGCATCAGGTCATAGTGAAGGGTTTTGTGGTACAAAATTGAAACCGTGGGATTTTGCAGCATCTGCCGTTATACTAAGAGAGGCTGGTGGAATGATCACAGATTTTCAGGGAAAGGAACTTACGTTAAACACTCAGGATTTTGTTTGTTCAAATGGGTTGATTCATAATAGCCTATTAGATTTATGTAAATTTTCAGATACTTAAAAATGAATTTTAAGTGAACCGTGATATATTTGTATGTCAAAAAATATTTTGGAGGTGTGACGAATGATGATAATTAATTTAACGATGCAACGCAGTGCTTCCCTCGTGGGACACGTCCGTCTCGTCATGCCTGTATATCCTTGGAGTAAAATAAGTTAATCGGTTTAGTGCTTATTAAAGATAAAAAGGGTCTTGACGAAAGTCAAGACCCTTTTTTTTACAAAAATTTCGGAGGTGTATGGAAATGTTAGATGGAAATGAAATGTCAGTCAAGTCATTTGAAAAGGAAGGGAAATCTATTTCATTAACCCGACTTAATCGTATGTCGAAAGGGGAAATCCCGTGAAAGATATTTTTAAAGTATTTAAACAGCAAACAAAACAACAGGGGGTTAGAAAATGCAGTTAAATAATAATTTACCGTTGAATGTGAAAAATGTCAGTAAACATTTTATAAAAAACAAAAAAAAGTGCATCAAAGCTGTTGATGATATATCCTTCGAGATTAAAAAAGGAGAGACTTTTGGTGTTCTGGGACCAAACGGGTCCGGGAAATCAACACTTATCAGAATGATTTCAACTTTACTGATCCCGGATACGGGAAAGATTGAGGTATTTGGATACGATATTGAAAAAGATTCTGTAAAAATAAGAGCTCTGATAAATCGCGTATCAGTAGAAGCAAGTTTTTTCAAAAAACTTTCAGCGATAGAAAATCTGCTTTTTACAGCCGGGCTTTATGGTATATCAAAAAAAGATGCCAGAGAAAAATTGGGCTATATTTTCGAAAAGATTGGTTTGGATAAAAAGAGATTAAACGATCCAATTGAAGATTTTTCAAGAGGTATGCAGCAAAAGGTTTCTATAGCCAGAGCTTTCTTGACGGCACCTAAATTATTATTGCTGGATGAACCCACAACGGGTCTCGACCCGCGGGCAAAAAAAGAAGTACAAAACCTGATTTATGAGGTTAAGGATACTTATGATACTACGATCCTTCTGACAACACATGATATGTATGAAGCGGAAGAATTGTGTAAACGTGTGTCTATTCTTCACAAGGGAAAGATAAGAAAAATGGGTTATGTAGAAGAATTGAAGGAAAGTGTTCCACGTGATGGTGTTAAGACAATCAGTCTTGAGGATGTTTTCCTGCACTATACCGGAACATCTTTAAAAGAAGAAGAGGAAAGAGAATTACGAGAGGTGTCCTGATATGCAGTTAGTGTTAAGAGAATTAAGAGCCGCATGGGCTTTTGTAGAAAGGAATTTCAATCTTACAAAAAGATATTGGAAATGGGAAGTCGTCTTCCTTGCGTATACAGTTGCCAATTCTGTTACGATGGGCTTTATTGGAAAAGGAGTTGAATCATTCTCAGGTACTACCGTTGATGTCAACTTTTTAATTCTTTATATGTTGATCGGTTCTATCCTTTGGGGATATCTTTCGATTCTATTTGAAATCGTTGCAGAAACCGTTGCATGGGAAAGGTGGGAGGAAACGATTGAATATACGTTTATGTCTCCCATTTCCAGAGCTACACACCTTCTGAGTGTATGCTGGTATTCAATATTATACGGACTTTTAAGAAGTGTTATCATCTTATTTTTCGTATCCTGGTTTTTCCAGCTTGATCTTGGTGATGCGAATATTGCAGCTGCAGGTGGTGTTCTGGCAGTCGGTAGTTTGTCGTTTATTGGTTTGGGGATGATAGCAGCAATATTGCCACTCATTTCACCCGAAAAAGGCGTACAGGTCGTCCATATTTTCCAGGCTTTACTTCTTATGTTTTCAGGTGTATATTATGAAGTTGAAGTTTTACCGATATGGATGCAAAAGGTTGCTTGGATTTCACCTGCGACATATGCCCTTAAAGGAATGAGAGAAGCTATTCTAGAAGGCAAATCATTCTGGTCTTTGACAAATTACACATTCCCATTACTATTAATGGGAATGGTAATGTTACCTGTCGGTATTTTTGTCTTCAAAAAAATGGAAAATCATGCAAAAAAGAAAGGATTACTCAAGAGAAACGGATAGGCATTGACTCCCCTCTCAAGGAGGGGAGTCCTTCAGACATAATCCTTTATATTCGTTAAATTACTGTTATCATCAATTTTTTACAATTGGAAGAATAGAAATAAAGCTTTTGATCTGATGTAAACCATTGAGATAAAGAGAGGTGCAAAATGGAAAGAGATTTAACACAGGGAAGTATTGTAAAAAACATCTTATACATGTCCGTTCCGACGATGATGGGATTTATTGCACAGACCCTGTACGATCTGGTAGATATGGCATGGATTGGAAGAATTTCGTCCGATGCTGTTGCAGCTGTAACAATATTAACAAGTATTTTCTGGCTTGTTGAAGTCTTGAATGAAATCATCGGAACAAGTTCTGTCTCATTGATTTCACAGAATTTCGGCGCGGGAAACTACAAACAAACGAAAATTTGTATTGAACAGACGTTGACCTTTAAAATGCTTGTTTCCCTCATCGCTATGGTACTACTTGTTGTTTTCATGAAACCTTTAATCGGTTTTTTTTCTCAGGAAGAAACTGTCAAAACAGCCGCATTGGATTACGGTTATTTGAGAATTTTCTTTTTGCCGATTATGTTTTCAACTTTCAGTATAAATACAGCATTGAGATGCATAGGCGATTCCAAAAGGCCAATGATCCTTATGTTTGTAACTTCCGTCATCAACATCGTTCTGGATCCGGTTTTGATGTTCGATACGATTCCAATTTTGGGAATACCCGGTTTTGGTCTGGGCGTATTCGGTGCAGCACTTGCAACCGTAATTTCCATGTCAGTTGGATTTGTTGTCGGCTTGATCATGATTTTCAATCTGAAAAACAAAGCAATACGGCCTACAGTTAAAGGGATATTCACTCTCAATGCAAAGATTGACAAAAAACTTATTACAATTGGTCTCCCAACGGGTATAGAAGTACTTTTCAGACAGATTGCTCAAATAACCATCTTAAAGGTCGTAACGGTTTTCGGAACAGTCGCGGTTGCAGCACTGGGTATTCAACAACGACTTGCCGGTTTCTTCATCATGCCGTTGATTGGATTGCTGATGGGTGGAAGCACTATAGTCGGACAAAATATGGGAGCTGAAAAAATGGAAAGAGCTGAAAAGACAACCCATTATGCCGCTGTACTTGGGGGTATCATCATGAGTGTCGTAACGGTATTTGTATTGTTCTTCCCTGAACAGATTATGGGAATTTTTGTCAACGACCCAAAAGTCATAGAAGTAGGTGTACCGATGCTTAGAATTATTACACCATCGTACATATTACTTGCTGTAGCATTTGGTTGGGCAACGGGATTTTCAGGTGCCGGATACAACATGCCATTCCTGATTTCGGCAATCGTTGCGAGATGGTGTGTTCAAATCCCATTTATGTTCTTTACAATATACCAAATGAAGCTTCCCATTCATTATATATGGATAAGTTTTGCCCTCTCGGAAGTGGCAGAATTTGCAGTAATGTGCATCATTTATTTCAGGGGAAAATGGAAACATAAACGAGTATCTCATCTGGTTTAAATATTTGTCTTTAAAGGGGAATCAGCAGATTCCCCTTTTTTAATCTCGATTTCCAACCAATATTTGATATAATAGATAAAATCTCTAAATTAAGATGACTTGCATCATTTAAAAGGGGGACTCATTATGAGAATGTATGATTTGATTTTAAAAAAGAGAGACGGTCATGAACTGAACAAGGAAGAGATTCAATATATCATTAAAGGTTATGTGAACGGCAGTATCCCGGAATATCAAATATCAGCTTTTTTAATGGCTTGTTATTTTAAACACCTGACCAGAAAAGAAACATTCCTTTTGACTGAATGTATGCGCTATTCCGGTGATATCATTGACCTTACAGACATAAGCGGTATTAAGGTTGATAAACATTCCACTGGAGGTGTCGGGGATAAAACCACTTTAACGCTTGCACCTCTCGTTGCAGCTTGTGGTGCGAAGGTAGCAAAATTATCCGGTCGCGGACTTGGTCATACCGGAGGAACGATAGATAAACTTGAAGCTATTCGTGGATTTAATACCTCAGTTGCAATGAAAGATTGGATTGATCAAGTGAATAGTATCGGTGTCGCTGTGGCGGGTCAGACAGCAAATCTTGTACCGGCAGATAAAAAAATATACGGTCTTCGTGATGTAACAGCTACAGTGGATGAAGCTTCGTTGATTGCATCCAGTATCATGAGTAAAAAGCTCGCAGGTGGTGCAGATGCATTTGTTCTTGATGTAAAAGTCGGATCCGGCGCTTTTATGAAAGATATAGAATCCGCTTCTGAATTAGCGCGGATAATGGTTGATATAGCGGATATAGCCGGCAAAAAAGCATGCGCTATCCTGACTAATATGGATCAACCGTTGGGGAATAAAGTGGGAAATGCACTGGAAGTTGAAGAAGCGATAGATACTCTAAAAGGAAAGGGACCTGAAGATTTCACTGAACTTTGTATGGTACTTGGAGAAAAAATGCTAAAATTCGCATTGAATATTCCAGAAGCAGAAGGCAGAAAATTGCTTGGTGAAGCTATCGAGAACGGAACAGCCCATAAGAAATTTTTAGAGCTTATAAAGGCGCAAAACGGTGATATCACAGCACTTGACAATCTGGTCAACTGTAAAGGTGTTTATGCGTTTAAAGCAGAAAATTCAGGTTATATCAGTAGGATGGACACTCAGAAAATAGGAATTGCCGCAATGGTTCTCGGAGCCGGCAGAGAAAAGAAAGGCGATGAACTTGATTTCTCAGTTGGTTTTGATTTTGGTAAAAAAATCGGATCATATGTACAAAAAGGAGAAAAGATCCTTGATATCTATTATAACGATGAAGAAAAACTTAATGCTTCAATCAAAGCTCTCGGGAATTCAATCACAATTGATGAAAAGGAAGTTGTTAAAAAACCGCTGATATTTGATATAATTGAGTGATAGGATTTAATTTATATGAACTGATGTGTTTCTCTGTCAAGATATGTTAGAATGAGCAGATGACATATGATGATTCAATTTGGGGGTATTTGAGATTTTGAGTTTTATTAAAAAAACGGCAATAATCGTTCTGATTATTATTTCCTGTGTCGTTACGGCGCAGGAATTGTATTATATACAGCCTGATGGTGATTATATCAGGTTTCGAGAGCCTGATATTTCAATCGCAAGCGGTCAATTGATGATTAATGTTGAAACTCTTACCGAATTTGGTGCCGGTGTGACTTCTTTTCCAGGTTCCAATAAATATTATCTGGTCAACAAGATTACCGGTGACACGCTAGTTATAGATCCTTACAATGGTCTGTCTTTGAACTTCTTTGAGGAATACGAGGGGTTTGTCATTGTAATTTCAGATAAGACGTTCATTTCAGCTAAGACAGCTTTTAGGTTTCTTGGATTGGATTTCACAGGGGATGACAGATATTACGTTTATAAGTCAAAAGATATAATAAAATTAGATACTGTTTCCATGAACATGAGAACTGTCACATTTGAATTTTCCGATTCATTTTTTAATGAAGATTCTATGATAAAAGTCGATACTAAGGGAAATGAAGCTAATATTATGATTTTCCCGGCTGACATAAAGAACACTTTAATTCGTGGTGTTATCCTCAAAGAAAGCGATCCGTTCTATGCAGAATTCAATATTTCTTTTAACGTTCCAGTTGATTATAAAATTATGAAAACCGGAAATACCGTTACCGTTTACTTCTCGCATGTAGATCCTTATCTTGAAGAAATCGAAGTTCTTTCAAGAGGAATACAATGGTACAGAAAAAAAGAGGTCTTTGAGAAATCTACTTTAAAAGTTACCTATCTCGAAATTGATCCGACTGAAGCTGATTTTGTTTTAAAGCCTGAAATAGCTTATAACGGCCTTGGTAACAGAGATAAGGTCAGTAACATGGTCAGAAAAAACTTTGCCTTTGGTGGGATAAATGCTTCTTATTTTGATACGGCTACCAACTTTCCGGTTGGAATATTGATCATAGATGGAGAAATAGAATCAGAACCGTTTTATTATCCAAGGCCTTTCCTTGTAAGAACGGATGAAAATCAGTATCATATTTTAGACATTGATACGGAAATACATATCAGACTCGGGGGCTCTCTTTTCCTTGTCAAAGGGGTTAATAAGTACAGTAAAAATGGGGATGTAATAGTTTATACAGAAAATTTTGGGAAGATGATTCCTCAGGATCCTTTAAAAGAATATGTAGTGGTTGTGGATAATAAAGTTATCTCAAAAACATACACCCCAAGAGTGCCGACTAATGGGAAAGTCGTAGTATTTAATCCGGCAAGCTTAGCAAGATTCATAAAAATTGATGACGCTTTCAAAATGGATTTTATCGCCCCTGGCTTTCAATATAAAATAACCGATGCCATTGAGGGAGGCCCTTTGTTATTATCGGGTGGTCAGTTAATTGAAGATTTTGAAAGTATAAAAGCAACATATGGTTCAAAGATAATAGAAGGAAGAACACCTCGTACAGTGATTGCTCTTGCAAAGGATAAAATAGTTTTACTTGTTATAGATGGCTATCAGTCGGGAAGTTCCGGCTTGACGTATAATGAACTGGCAAGATTTTTATTAAAAAAAGGCTATACGGATGCAATGTGTTTTGACGGAGGATCCTCTACAGTCATGCTAGCTGGTTCAAGAGTAGTCAATAACCCTTCTTCAGGTGAACCGAATATTCCTGTTGGATTGATTGTTGACAGAAAAGATGAATAGAAATTGTATTTTATCAATGGTAAAACCTGTTTTTTAATAAATTATAAATAGATCATTCGAACCAGAATGGTTCGTTCGGAGGTGCATTTTGTGGGAATACAGGTAGAAAACAGAAGAACTATGGCTTTTATCGGCCATAATGGATCAGGAAAAAGTACACTGATCGAGTCTATGCTCAGAGTTTCGGGCAAAGTCAAGGAGCTTGGAACAACATTGAATTATGATCCGTTGGAAAAGGAAAAAAACACAACCCTTTCTGTGGGATTAGCAACTTTCACAAAGGATAATTACGAATTTCTTGCACTTGATACACCCGGTTTTGGGGATTTTATAAGTGAAGTGATTTCTGGTATGTTCGCTGCGGAAAACGTTGTATCAGTCATTAACGCTTCTGCCGGAATCGAAGTTCAGACAGAAAGAACATGGAGAGAGGCCGTTACACTCGAAAAACCAATCATGGTATTTGTTAACTCAATGGACAAGGAAAGAGCCAATTACGATGAAATTCTTGAAGAGCTCAGTTCAAAATTTGATAAACACATCGTTCCTGTTTATCTTCCAATAGGAAAAGAAGACAGTTTCGAAGGTATCGTCGATCTTATGAACAATTGTGCTTATAAATACGCCACAGATGGTTCTGGAAAAAGGGAAAAAATAGAGATCCCTGCTGATCTCGCCGATAGAGTTGAAGAACTCAGATCAGAACTTATCGAGAACATCGTCGAAACAGACGAAGCCATGATGGAAAAGTATCTTGAAGGCGAAGAGATAAGCGGTGATGATCTCTTCACAGCGATGAGACAGGCTTATATCAGCGGTGAACTCGTTCCGCTCGCATGTGGTTCAGCGCTTAAGAATATCGGTATTGACCTGTTCATAGATTTAGTAAAAGCAACTGGTGTTAACCCTGTAGAAAGAGAAGCGGTTATGACAAAGATGGCGGATGGTGATGCAGATTTCGAACTGACTCCTGAAAAAGATGCCCCATTTGTCGGTTACATTTTTAAAGCAGCCGTTGATCCATTTATTGGTAAACAGTCGTTTGTAAAAATCCTTTCCGGTTCAGTGGCTACCGGTAATGCCTTTGTCAATGTCAATAAGAACTCAAATGAAAAAGCATCTCATATATACCATGTAACGGGAAAAGATCAGGAAGAGATATCAGAATCCACACTCGGAGATATCATCAGCGTCCCTAAGCTTAAAGAAAGTGAAGTTGGCGATACACTTTGTAACTCTTCCAGGAAACTTATCGTCGTAAACCCGGAATATCCTGAAGCCATGATGACGAAGTCTGTTCACCCGAAATCTAAAGCTGATATCGACAAGATCTCAAATGGTCTATCAAGACTTTCAGAATCCGATCCAACATTTAACTGGGAACATGATGCAGAAACAAATGATACTGTTATTTCCGGTATGGGAACAACGCATTTGAATGTTATGGTTGAAAAACTTAAGAAACTCTTTAAGATCGACGTTGAAGTCGGTCAACCAAAGATCCCTTATAAAGAAACCGTTAAAGGCTCGGCTGATGTAGAATACAAACACAAGAAACAGTCCGGTGGACATGGCCAGTATGGTCACGTTAAAATCAGGATTTCTCCTAAGCCAAGAGGAGAAGGCTTTGAATTTGCGGAATCAATCTTTGGTGGATCAGTCCCTAACAATTATATCCCTTCAGTTGAAAAAGGGGTAGTAGAATCAATGAAAAAGGGGATTCTCGGTGCTTATCCGGTTGTAGATATCAAAGTAGAACTTTATGATGGTTCATATCATGACGTCGACTCATCAGATATGGCATTCCAGATTGCTTCAAGACAAGCCTTCAAGAAGGGGATGGAACAGGCAAAACCAGTTCTGCTTGAACCGGTTATGGATGTAGAAGTTCATACACCTGATGAAAATTCAGGAGACGTAATGGGAGAAATTACTTCAAGAAGAGGGAGACCAATGGGAATGGAAGCCGGTTCAAAAGGCTATCAGGTTGTCAAGGCAACGGTACCATATTCAGAGATGCTTGATTTCTCCAATCAGCTTAGCTCCATCACAAGTGGTAAGGGGTACTTCACAATGAAGTTTGCCAACTACTCAGAAGTTCCTGCAAACGAACAGGACAAAATCATAGCGGCAAGAAAGAAAGAATTAGAAGAAAAAGAATAAATTCGATAACAAGTCTGGAGAATGAAAATATTCTCCAGACTTGTTCATTTTAAATCAATAGGAAAAGAGTGAAAAATGGGAAAAATATATCAAAAACTGATCTTAATACTTTTCATATTTTTTATACTCTTCTCGACAAACATTTTTGGTGAAACTGACTTAAAACCTGAAGCCGGAGAAGTGGAAATTCAAATTTCTGCTGGCGGATTATATTTTTCAGGTGATAATTCAAAACTCGTCTACAGCGGCGGTGTAGAAATCAGGTATGAAGAAATGATCATTGAAGCACCTACAGTTACCGCATTTTTCTCTACCCCCGGTACTGTAGACTTCTTTCAGGCAGAATCCTCAGAAAGCACGCCCGTTGTTCTTCACAAGGACAAAGAAGTCTTCACTGCAAAAAGCCTAAAGGCTTATGTCCAGAAAAAGGCTTATTTCCTTTATGAACTGAGAGGAACTTATAAAGCTAAAAACACAAAAGGTAAAACTCAGGATATGATCCTTGCTTCTGAAAAAAGCAGAAGTAAGACATTTAGCGGAAAAAATATTACAGAAGCTCATAAGGGCTATTTAACCACTTGTGATGAGGAAAAACCTCATTATCGATTTCAGGCTAATTATATCGTGGTAAAAAATAGTAATGAAATAATCGCTTATGATCTGATGATGTACATATATGATATACCGGTTCTTCCTTATCCGGTATTTTTTACATCTCTCGAAAGAACCGCTCAACCGGTTGAATCTTCTTTTACTTTTACGGGGAGTTCCGGTATACAGACACATCTAAGATTTAATTATTATTCTAAGGGAGATGAAATTGGTTCTGTCTTTTTTGATACCGTCGGAGAGGGTGATAAAAAAGGAAATACTATCGGAGCAGAAAACAAATTCACCTTACCGGATGGAAAGACAAAGATTTATTTCTACGGGATGCAAAAAACCGGTGAAGATTTTTCAAACCGAAACAGTGAAATAAAATTTGATCTTTCGAGGAAATGGAATGATTCGTTCGATACACTGTTTTATTACAGAAATAAGTTATCAGTCAGTAATGATGTTGTCAGCAACCGAAATACGGATGTTGGTATAACGCTTAAGGGAAAATTAAATAGAACATCTTTCACCTATGAAATGAAAAAACAGGAATTGCGGAACAACAATAAGAATACCGATACATATGTACTGCCTGCATTCTCAATGGGCGGAATGAATTTCAAGTTTTTTGAAGATGTCTATCCGGTCAGCCTGAATTTTAGTAGTCTGAAATTCAACGCCAACACTACCACAGAGGCTTCTGCAACGTTTGATGAGGTTTTAGAGACGTTGAAATACGCTGCACAATATGGTGTTTCTAGTTCTTTACCGGAAGTAATCATACGAGATATAAAGCTAATCAACGGATTTACATCATCCCTTCAATATTCATTTAAAAAAGATACCGATTATAAAGATGATCTGTTCTTTGATAACACCTTTACGCTGCCTAAAATAGGATTCGATTGGGAGGATTATTTTGGAATTCATACTCAATACACAATGAGAGTAGGATATCTGGACGATTCTGAAGGAAAAACTGCCTATAGATATTCCGAAAATATAAAATCTGATTTGAGTTTTAAAATATTTATTTTGGAAAATAGTTTCTCACATGATTATGTCTTTTTAAAATCTGAAGGCAACACTTCCAGATTTAAATACAACAAGGAAAGAAATCTGCTCAGTTTGACTTCAGCGTTGAATCTTGAACCTCTGGGTTCGAAAATCTCTTTAAAAACGTCCTATGATTTCTTAAAGGATACCGATCAATTGTCAAATCCACAATTAATAACAACAACTGCATTTGATGTACTGAATACTGATATAAAATTCAATACAAAGAGTACGATTGATGCCAGTTCTACAAAATTCCTTTCAACAGACTATTCTTTTAAAATTGACAACAGATATTTCAACAACAGTCTTAATTTTATCTACCTGTACGATCAGGAAATCAATGTAAAAAAACTTGCCGATTCTTTTGGGTTTAATTTTGGACCGATCGAGCAGTTTAAAAAATTCAGCTCCAATTTCGATTTAATTTTCCTTCATGATGAAGATGTTGACAGTCTGCAACTTGATAAGATAACGAATAGAAATTCACTTTCTTTCGGACAGATAGGCAGTATAAAAAGCTTAACCGAAAGTTTTGATATTCAGATTTATCCTCAAGATGAAGAAGAGAAGATAAATTATATAAAAAACACGCTAAATATGAAATTTGAAGATATGACCATCGGAATCAGCGCAAAATACTCTAAAAATAAAAAGATCACGATGGATTTTTCAGGTACATTTGAAAAATTAAAATTAAATTTCGGTACAACTTATGATATTGAAAACACAAAGATTGAAAGCGCCAAACTTGCTATCGTAAAAGATCTTCATTGCTGGGAAAATGAAACCAGTGTGGAATTCGGTTTGAATAGTGAATCAAATCTTGAACTGACTAAATTCTCGACAAGTTTCGCAATTAAAGCATTCCCTGAAAAACACGTCAAAGTAGAACCGTTGAAAAAAGAATTTGATCTGGCAATCTTCTAAACCTACTAGAGACTTCTTATCAATCAAATACAAAAAAAAGAGTCCATTTTGAAAAATGGACTCTTTTTTTGTATTATTTTTATGATAGTAATTCAATAACCGCCTCAGGCGAAATCCTGAGAAGAGATCTTGCCGCATTGTTAATCATATCAAAATCTTCATGTTGATTTTGCATGATCGATTCAAGTATTGGAACTGCTTCTCCCAATTTGAGTCTTGCAGCAATATTCATCGCTTCTTTTCTGACACCATCATCCTCTTTATAATTCTTGATCGTTTCAGTGACGAATATATAAGCATCTTCTATTTTCAACCTTCCAATAGCTCTTATTGCTGCTTTTCGAACTGTCTTACTGTAATCTTTGCACACATCATCTATAATTTCCACGATATGATAGTCCAGCATCTTGCTCATAGCATTCATAGATGCTGTTCTCACTCTTTCATCAGGATCTGTTATTTTTGATCGAATGGTCGGAACCGTAGATGTTTCATTCAATTTTGCAAAGCCTTTAAGACTCTGAGCTCTTATTTCAGCATTTTCATGATCGACAAAATATTCTAAAGATGAAATGACTCTTGAAGGAGCTTCAATGTTCAAATTCACATAAGGCATGATAAGCTTTGGTATCAAAATATCATCTTTTCTTTCTTCAACGATACCATTCACTATTTTCTCCGCAATATCAACTGGAAGATCCTTAATGATTGAAAGTAAAGATTGCCGTTCTCTATCTGAAAAACTACTATGATCATTTAAAAAAGATTCGAGTTTTTCAAGACAGTATTTTGGTTCGATATGAATAAGTTTATTCAAAGCTGTTTTTCTCAATTGAAAATCTTTACTTTCTGATATTGTACGCTTCAGTAACTCTACATCCTGGGTTCTCTTTATCTTTATTGACAAGGCAAGTTTTTTGACTTTAGGATTTAAGTCATCAATGAGTGGTTCCAGATTTTCATTTTCCAGCTCCTCTTCCATTGTTTTTAAAACAGCAAGTCGAATCTTCGGGGAATCATTTTCAAGAAAAGGTCTCAAATCATAGTCCGACGTCAACCAATAGATCGTCTGAACAGCTTCAACACAAACTGATTCTTCCGGATCGGATAACAGGGAAACTATTTTCTCATAATCATCTGCGGATCCCATTTCACGAAAGTATTTAACAGCGGTTTTTCTCACCCCCGGATGAGGATCTTCAAGCATTCTACCCAACTTTTCAGAATTCAATTCAAATTTTATCATTCCATTTATTGCTTGCATTCTGACTGACGGACTTACAGAATCTAACAATTCATCGTATTGAACACTGAATTTCGCAACATTTTTCTGTTCAAAATTGGATACTAATTCTTTTGCAACTTTAAATGACATATAGGTCTACCTTCCTTAATCTATTCATTATAATCACTCTCTTTATCATTTTTTTCTTGAACTTCTCTTTTTTCATTATTTTCAGAATAATTCAACGCACTGATAACAAAACCAAACCCCATCAGGAATGAAAGCATGGAACTCCCTCCATAGCTGACAAATGGCAAGGTCACACCTGTCGGTGGCAATAATCCGAAAACAACGCCTACATTAATGACAACCTGTAGCATTATCAGGTAAGAATAACCAACAATAATTACCTTTGCAGCTTGATGTTTAACACCGTAAATGGCTGCATTAACCATGTTTCTGCACATAAAGTAATATAAAATCAGTAATACTGCCATCCCGAAAAAACCCAATTCTTCACCTAGAATAGCAAAGATAAAATCTGTAAATTGAACCGGAATAACATATTTATAACTCCCCAATCCAAGTCCCTGACCAAGGAAACCACCGGATGAAATTGCTTTTAAACTCACATCAACCTGCCCTTGGGCTTCACCTTCCTGAATCAAACCCAGAAAGTTTTGAATCCTTGCCAATTGATAGGGCTTTATCAAATCCAACTGAAACGCAAGTATCAATGCAATGATGATCAAACCAACAATAAGAAATATATATGTCAGTCTCAGTCCGGAAATATACATCACCATCATACCAATCGAAAAGATGATGATTGAGGTACTTAAATCAGGTTCAGCAGCAACGAGCAACGTTACGATGACAACCCATGAAAAGGGAATAATAAACTGCTCTACAATTCCTCTGGTCTCATTCTGATTCCTTTTAAAAAAGTACGAAGCAAGAAAAACAATTAAAACGACCTTTGCCAATTCTGATGGCTGAATGTTAATACCCGGAATCTGAATCCATCTGTGGCTATGAACATCTGAAGTGAAAGCAAATACAGCCAACAGCAAGAAAACGGTCCCAATCATATAAAACGGCGCATAACGAATATGCCGATCCAACGGAATAAAAGCAACAACTAGCATAATGGCAACACCCATCACAATAAATTTAAGTTGCTTCATAAAGTGCTCATCCGCAGCATGCTCAGCAGATTTATATATAAGAATATAACTGGAACTATACAAAATCACAATTCCCATAACCATGATCAGTGCCAGCAGATAAATTATACCTTTATAATTCGGTCTTCCCTTTTTTAGCTTATTTAAGCTGTTTTCGGATTTTTGTGACAATTTAACTCCAATACTTTTTTAGTGATCATAAAATAATCTTTCAGATTGTTCTTTAAAAAATATAGATTTGAATCAACATGTTTACAATCAGTGGCACCAAAACCGGGAACTGATTCAAAATAATTGGAAATGAATGAAGAAATGATCTCCTCATTCTTCTCTGCACTTGGAATAACAACTGACGAAATGACCTTACCTTGCTCCAGTAAATAATCAATATGCCAATGCTTTTTATACTCACCAGTCTGATATGAAATATGTCTGTTTACTCTTTGTTTCAGATTCTTCATAGCAGAACCAACATAAACATAAATCCCCTTTTTAATGTGCGTATCCTTACCCGACAACCTGACTTCCAGATCAACGGGTAACTCAACAAACAGTAAATAACTTCCGGTATTCATATTAATTCTCTCTGGATACTATAACAATCTCACTGAGATTTCCCATTTGCATAAAGAATGAATCAAGTGTTTTCAAAAAACCCAAACGCGTTAATTTCAAATCTTCTCTGTCACACATAACAAAAACATTATCAAAATACTGATTTATCGTATTCGTAAGTTCTTTAATACACTCTAAGGAACCTTTATAATCATAAGCATTAAGCTTTTTAATCGCTATTTCCTTTGCAGCTGCAAATTCTGTTTCCAAAAGTTTTTCCTCTTCGTGCTCAAATAATCTGGCATCATATTCACATGATCGATGTTTCTTGCTGATATTATGAACACGCTCAAACAACTTTGCCAACTCAAAGAATTTTTCATCTGTTTTAACCGTCATAAGGGCCTTTGCTGCCAGGAAACTTCTGAGTGGTCTGTTATTCAAATGAGTCGTCGCATTGATAACATCATATTCTATGCCACTTTCATTCAGCATATAATCTATTCTGTTTTTAAGAAGATCTGAGAAAATACCGGTTAACGCCTCTATCTGATTTTCATCAAGTTTAAAATTATAGTTTTCGATGGCTCCTTTGAACAGGTTCAATAAATCAAAATCCCAATCCCTTTCAAAGAGAATCGTCAATATCTTTGTCAGTGCTCTTCTCAAAGCAAATGGATCTTTTGAACCGCTTGGGATATTGTTAATAAGAAGATTCCCGGCGATTGTATCAAGATTATCCGCAAGCGTTATAATACAACCAACATAAGTTTCAGGAACCAGATCGGAATACTGCTCCTCAATCGCCTGAGAAACTTCAAAGGATTCCCCCTCAAGCTTGGAATAGACCCTTCCCATTATCCCCTGAAGTTCTGGGAATTCATAGACCATATGTGTGGTTAAATCATTTTTCATTAAAAGGGCAGCTTTTGTGACAAGATTCTTTGATTCTTCAGTCAATTCAAGTAAAGCGGAAATTTGTAATGCCAATTCTTTATTTCTTTCTACTTTTTCAGCCATACTGCCAAGCTTATTCTGAAAACCAATTTTTTCAAGTTGCTCCGTTCGAGCACTAAAAGAAGTTTTCATATCATCTTTATAATAAAAAAATGCATCTTCAAGTCTGGCTTCTATAACCTTTCTATAGCCTTTTTTCACATTTGTTGCGGCTTTACCGGTTAAATCCACATTGTCTTTGAACGAAAGAAAATTGTTCATCAGAGTTTTTTGTTTCACTATTGGAAAAGTTCTCTGATGATGTTTCAGAGTTGTTATAAGTACTTCTTTTGGTAATTCAAGATATTTTCTATCGAATTCACCAACAACCGGGGTGGGATTTTCAGTCAATGAAGTCACTTCATTGACAAGTTCTTCATCAAGAGGAACAGATACTGCCATTTCATTTTCAAGTAACTTTATATCCTCAAGAATCTTTGCTTTTCTTTCCTTCTGATTCGAATACACATATTTTTCTCTTAACAATTGAAAATAAACATCGGCTTTTTCAACAACAAATCTATTATCAGTATTTCCGGTATTTTCTTCAAAAGAGAGGAATCTATGGGCTTCAGTCATGTTTGTAGATTTTTTCCCCATAAATTCAAATTCAACAATATGGCTTCCAAGAACTGCTAATACATTGTGAACGGGTCTGACAAACTTATATTGACCATCAGCCCATTTCATTGGCTTTTTAAAATTCAATTTATTCAAAAATTCAGGGATTTTTTTCTCAAGCACCTCAGCAGTTGCTTTCCCAACGATTTTTCTTTGAAGATAACAATATTCAACGCCATTTTCTTCTTTTATAATGACATCTTCCACATTTGCCTTGTTACCTCGCAGAAATCCGGCAAGCGCTTTGGAAGGATTATTTTCATCATCAAATGCTATTTTCTTAGCAGGTCCTCTTTTTATCTCTTCCCCATCTTCCTGCCGTTCAGATATGTTTTTAACCGAAATTCCAAAACGTCTCGCTGCATAAAAAAACTCAACTCCATCATGTTTTATTCGAGATTGTTCAAGTAAATTTGCGATCCCCTCATTCATCTGCTTTTCTAAAGACTTAATTTCTGAAGGTGGAATTTCTTCAATCAGGATTTCCAGAATAAAATCGTTGTTCATAAGCTCTTGGCTCCTTTCAACATTTATATTTTTCTTGATATTATTTACAATAATAATCCTCATCACCTTCTCCATGTTTCCCTTTGAAGAAAATAAGCGATCATCACTTTCAGGGCATATCACATATCTACTCCGCATACTCATTTTGTTTAAAACAATGAAGAAACTCTCTGCATCGAATTCTATGGGATTCAAATCCGTACCGTTCTCAGCCTGTTTCATGATCCTGTTTTCTATTTCTTCAGTGGAATTGGCAAAGTCACCGGAAAAATTTTGGATGATCACAACAGGTTTTGTGCTTTCCTGGTTTAAAAACATGTCTTGATTGATATTTGATTCAATAACCGAATTTAAAGAATATATTCTATCCTTTTTCTCCACGATAAGTTTGTTACCCTCTATTGATTCTCCTATCCAAAAAAGAAATTGATTTTGAATTGTTTTTATTTTCTTTGTATTTCTGAAAAATCCATTTTCTATTCTGCTACGTATTCCATCCTTTATGGATAAACCATCGGTCCAGTTTATAGCAGTAAAGTGTTCAGAGTAAAACAAAGTATGAATACCAAGAACAATAGCACCTACCACAACGAAAGAATCAGAAACATTAAAAACCGCAAAAGAATCAACTGAAATAAAATCTATTACAGCACCTTTAAACAGCCTGTCAATCTGATTTCCCAATGCCCCTCCGATAATTGCACCAAAAGAGAAGGCCAACCATGGAGATTTCTTTATAAACTTCAGCGCAATAAAAAAAACAATTATGATAATCACAAACACCAGAGGCACCAGAATATGTGTAAATCCTTGAAACATTCCAAAAGATATACCGGTATTCTTCACATTTGTAATCCTAAGAAATTTCCCCAAAACATCTATCGTTTCATATGGTTGAATATATTCGATAATTATTTTTTTTGTAAGCTGGTCGAGAAATAAAGCCAACACCAACCAGAAAGACATCAATGCCATAAATCAGTCCTTTTTCTTTTTTGAGAAATATACAAGTTCTTGTTCTATAAATTCATCCAGTTCTCCATCCATTACCGCATCCGCATTTCCGGTTTCAACATTTGTTCTTAAATCTTTTACCATTCTATATGGATGGAAAACATAGGATCTGATCTGGTTTCCCCAGGAAACATCATTCAATTCACCCTGAATACCTGATGCTTCCGCTTTTTGCTTTTCAAGCTCTATCTGATACAGTTTAGCCATTAGAATCTTCATTGCCGTATCTTTGTTTTGATGCTGATTCCTCTGGTTCTGACAGGTAACAACGATATTCGTTGGTAAATGTGTAATTCTTACTGCGGATTCAGTCCTGTTAACATGCTGTCCACCAGCACCGGAAGCTCTATAGACATCTATTCTGAGATCATCAGGGTTGATATCTATATCAATATTATCATCTAATTCCGGTAAAATACTAACGGAAGCAAAAGATGTGTGTCTTCTGCTGTTCGAATCAAAGGGCGAGATTCTGACCAATCTGTGAATCCCCTGCTCATGTTTAAGATAACCATAGGTATACTCCCCTTTAATCAACAAGGTAACGCCTTTTATCCCCGCTTCATCTCCCGGCTGACTTTCAATAATCTCAGTAGTGAAATTTTTCCTTTCCGCCCATCTCAAATACATCCTGAGAAGCATCTGAGCCCAATCCTGTGATTCGGTTCCGCCAGCTCCGGCATGGATCGTAAGAAAAGTGTTATTAATATCAAACCTTTCATTCAACAACATTGACAATTCAAATGCACGCACTTCTTTTTTCAATTTGTGAAGAAATTCATGAAACTGTTCTTCCATAGAGTCATCTTCTTCAGCAAATTCCAACGCAACATCTGCATCACCTATTGTATCATTAATCTTTTTTATTTCTTCAATTTGTGTCCTGATTATTTTGGTATCGCGTAAAACTTCAGCGGCATGATCTTTATCATTCCAGAAATCTCCTTCTGACATTTCCTTTTCAAGTTGCTGAAGTTTGATTTTTCCCTCTTCTACATCAAACACCTTCGAAGTATCTCTGAATTTCTCCTTCAAAGTGTTCAATTCAGCTTTCTTCTCATATGGAATCATCTTTTCACCTCAATTAACGTTTAACTTTAAATCTCTTCTTCTTTCCTGAAGTCTGTGCCTGAGAAACCTTTCTCCGCTTATTCCTGTTAAAAGTATCCATTTCATCATGCGTATATTGCAAAGAATCAATCTCTTTCTGAGCTTTTTCAGAAGCCTGTTCAGAATTTGTTCTCGCAACTCTCAACAACATGGACGCCATATCATCATATATCAAATCAATCATTTCGTCAAATAAACGATTGGCTTCACGTTTGAATTCCATCTGTGGATCTTTTTGACCATAGGATCTTAAATTGATTCCCTCTTTTACCCTATCGATATTCTCAAGATGTTTTCGCCATCTCTCATCAACAATTCTTAATAACAAAAATTTCTGAAGACCGGTGAAATCGTCTCCAACTTCCTCACGCTTATCATTATACATCTTGTATATCCTGTTAAAACAATCCTGTTCCAATTCTTCAGCTGTATTATATTTATCCACACTGATAAAATCAGTATCTATAGGGAATAACGACAAGGATTTCTTCAGCCCTTCAATATCCCAATCATTTCCAGCTGTATGTTCCTTTACACGCCTTCCGACAGCTTCTTCATAAATCTCTTTCAAATGATTTGAAATATCATCTTCTCCCAATATCCAGTCCCTGTGTTCATAAATGGCTTTTCTTTGCGCATCCATAATCGTATCAAGTTGTAACAGATATTTTCTCATTGCAAAATGCATCCCTTCAACTTTTTTCTGCGCTTTTTCTATCAGGTTTGTCAGCATGGAATGGTGGATAGGTTCTCCTTTTTCAAGTTTCAAGGCATCCATAATCCCACCAATTCTTTCACCGCCAAATACCCTGACAAGATCATCCTCTACAGACAAGTAGAATTTTGAAGCACCGTTATCTCCCTGTCTACCACTTCGACCTCTCAACTGATTATCAATACGTCTCGCTTCGTGTCTTTCTGTTCCAATAACATAAAGTCCGCCTTTCTCTTTTATTTCTTCGGATAACTTGATATCCGTCCCTCTACCCGCCATGTTAGTCGCTATCGTTATAGCACCGTCCTCTCCGGCTCTTGCGACTATTTCAGCTTCACGTTCGTGATATTTGGCGTTTAAAACTTCATGCTTCAATCCCATTCTATGGAGCGCCTTACTGATTAATTCACTCTTTTCAATTGATGTTGTACCAACCAAAACAGGTTGCCCTTTCTCATGGCTTATTTTGATTTCTTTTATAATGGCGGCATATTTTTCAGTTTCCGTTCTATATATTTCATCATCATGATCTTTTCTTGCGATCGGCTTATTCGTCGGAATAACAAGTACATTCATGTTATAAATCTGATCAAATTCCTCTTCCTCTGTTTTTGCCGTTCCCGTCATACCTGCCAGCTTGTCATACATTCTGAAGAAATTCTGGAATGTAATGGTCGCATATGTAACCGATTCCTCCCTGACCTTTACACCTTCTTTTGCTTCAAGCGCCTGATGAAGACCACCACTGAATCTTCTACCCGGCATTAATCTTCCTGTAAATGAATCAACAATGACAATTTCTTCTCCATCCTGTACGATATAATCCACCTCATTTTTATACATGTGCAAGGCAATGAGTGCATTATTGATATGATAAAGATTATCGATATTGACCGGATCATACAGATTGTCAATTCCAAGAAGCTTTTCAGCTCTAGCAATTCCATCATCGGTAAGATTACAGGTTCTGCTTTTTTCATCAATCTCATAATCCTTATCTTTTGAAAATTTAGGGGCAAGCCTGGCAAACTTTGAATAAGTTACCTGAGACCCCTGACTGGGACCTGAAATAATAAGAGGTGTTCTCGCTTCATCAATCAATATGCTGTCAACTTCATCTATTATGGCATAAAAATGTGAAGGTTGTGATTTGGCACTCGTTTCATACACCATATTGTCTCGAAGATAATCAAAACCAAATTCATTATTCGTTCCATAAACAATATCAAGCTTGTAGACATCTTTCCTTTCAATCTGTTCCAATCTGGTTTTATAACCATCAATCGCTGATGCATTTAAATCAGATGGTTTCGGAAGCTCTCCTGAAAATTCTTTGGGCCAGACGCGAATATCATTTTTAAAATTTTGAGTCGCCGCTTCCTCATCTTCCCAGACTACTTTGTAGGTAATTCCCTGATTATTGATAACACCAACGGTTAATCCCTGCGCAAGATAAATCGGAGCCATCCATTGAGCATCTCTTCTGGCAAGATAATCATTAACGGTTACCATATGAACCCCTTTCCCATAAAAAGCATTAAATGTAACGGGAAGCGTTGCCACAAGCGTCTTTCCTTCTCCGGTTTTCATTTCAGCGACTTCACCGTTGTCAAGAGTAATAGCACCGATCAGCTGTACGTCAAAGGGTCTTTGCCCCAGTGTTCTTTTAGCGATCTCTCTTGTTATGGCAAATGACTTTTGTCTGTTCAGTTCATGTCCTTCAAACGGCCCTTCACTCTTTAAAGCCAGCTCTTTCATTTCACTTCTTAATAAATCAATTTCTTCTTTTAGTTCTGTATTCGTTTTACCGGTATAGTCACTTTCGAATAAATTTATTTTTTTTACAATATCCCTGTATTTTTTTATTATTTTTTCATTTTTATCAAACAATTTTGAGAAAAAACCCATATTCCCAACTCCTTAATTTAAAAAATCCTGAACAAATTTTTAATGATTTTATCATCTATATATGAAAAATGGTAAATCTCGATTGTAGAAACATCAGCATTATAATTTTGATCAATGACTTCTGCCTTCAAGAGCATATTCCGCTCAAACTTTGTCATCATCTCAGAAATAATCTGATTATTCTCATCAATCTTTTCAACCTCATCAGTAGAAATCAAAAAATGATTATCATAAAGTGAAAGAAAGTAATCGTCGGCAAACGGTTTAATAGAATTCTTTGTATTCAATCCCCATGAACTGATATAGCGTTGCCAGATTCTATTTTCAAGTAAGGCCTCATCACAGCTGAAACCCAACAACCATCTGGAATCTTTTTTAAATAGGAAAGAGTATATAACACCTTTTTCAAGCAGTTCAAAGACCGAAAGCCATTCTCCTATTGAGGAATAGACTTCAAAATTATCATAAAAATACTCTTTTATCTCATTTGAAGAATTGATCTCAAAAAAATCCGGGTGATCGAAACGAAATGGAATATAGATATTGTCAAGAAGAAACTGTGTCTTTTCACCTGGACTTGAAAGCGTTTCCCGTGATCCCATCAATTCTTTTCGTTCGAAATTCAAAAAGGAATAAGCGTTGGTAATCTCTATATTTTCCTGATTACTTTCCGAATAAAATATAACATCTTTAGAAAACTCATTTCTATTCAACATGATCTGAAATTGCTTCTCAAGATAGTCTTCATCACTTGAGAAGGCAATGAAATCACCAAATACTCTCGATTTGACAGTAAACCCGGATATGATATTCATCAGAACCTCTAGACCGTCAAATTGCTCTATACAGATAATATTTTTCTCATGCTCCGTAAAAAAATGCTCTAAAAAGTCGTTTACATGAAATATATTGTGAAAAAAATCCTGAAAACTGAACGAAAACGCTTCATCACTGATAATAACTATCCTGGACTCAAAGAACTTTTCGATAACACCGGAATCAAGATTGTACCTTTTTGAAAATTCTTCAATAAAAAGTCGTTTTTGTTTTTCTACACGAAATTCCTTTACCGCTTTATAGAGTCCTTTTATATTTTCAAAACCAAGAACCCACGAAGATGGTGCATTGTAGTATAAAACAGTTTCAGCTTCTGAAGACCAGGGAATACTATTCGAAAACCCATATGCTGAAAGCAGTATTAAAAAAATATAAATAAAAAAAGCAGGACGACCTGAAGGAAATTCCTTCAGGTCATTTATCCTGTTTTTTATCTTCTTATCCAGATTCTCAGAACATCTGTCCGTAAGCAAACGTAATTCCACCCCATTTAGGACCTTCGCTGCCAAGTAGTGACGGCGAAATATCCCAAGGAATATCCAATCTTAAAACACCGAATCCCGGTACATTAAATCTTACACCAAAACCTACACTAGAGTAAAGTTTCGAATTTGAAATATTTGTAAATTCATCCCAGCCAAAGGCATTATCACTAAACGCTGCAAATTCCACCCCAAGCGAATTCATATTAACAAATTTAAACCTGTATTCAAAATTCAAAGCACTGACATAATCGACACTGATTCCCCTGTCATATGCAATACCCCTTATAAACATATTATTACTGCCACCGATCGTATAATTGATGGGGTTGCCAACCTCCCAAGGGATCTGACCGGATATAAACCTTCCGGCAAATACATGATTTTCCCAAGGGGAATAAAATCCGCTGATTGATTCGTAAATTTTAAACCAATGTTCTGTAACAAAGTCAAATGGTAACGAATAATCAGCTCTCGTCCTAAAAAAGATACCATAATTCGGACTAAAATAATTGTCTCTGCTGTCGAATTGATAACTTAATCCTAAAATAGCCTTGATTCCTTCTTCTGCAATTTGATTTGTCAATGAAGCATTATCCGTACTGAACCCATAATTTTTGAATTTCCCCCAAGTGAAATCGGTCCCTACGGTCTGGAAATCGTCAATCCTATAGCTCATATTCGGCTGGATTGTGAAGTCTTCAGATTCATACGTTACGGTCGTTGAATTCGCTGTATCTGTTGAATTATCAAGCGTCAGCGTTTTCGCATTAAAATTTTTACCATACGTAACACTGATTCCGGCATCTATCGGTGAAGAAAATACACTGGCAACGTTGTAACCCAGACTGATACTTGGATATTTCCCCAACGTTGTTGACACATCAATAGATTGACCCTGACCCATAGGATTTTTCAGACCAAGTCCTATTTTCCCGTAGAAATTCTGCATAAAGGATTCTCCACCAATCTTAGGATCAAAAGTAACATTGGTCTTGAATTCTATATTATTCTCAAGTTCAGCTAATTTAATCAATATCGTCACCGCAGTTGAATTAGCCGATAAGCCAAGTGGTTCAAGATTAATCGATCCAAAGTAACCTGTTTTATTCAGATTCACATAGGTCTGCTGTAACCCTTTCAAAGTGATTGGTTCACCTTTTTCAAATGCAATTTCCCTTTGCACGAGATCTTCTCTTGTCTTCGTCAAACCCTGGATTTTATAGTCGGCAAGAAATCCTTCCGCTATTTTGAATACCAGCTCACCTGATTCCGGATTATAACGAGGTGTAACCACTATCATCGGATATCCCGCATTCTCATATATTTTTTTTATTCTCTGAGCATCTCTTAAAACATCAATCAATACCGTATGTGTTTCAAAAGTTGATCGAAGATTTTTTGTTAACTCCGAACTGACGATCAACGTATTCCCTTGAATGGATAATACATTAATCGGCATATTTTCCGGAACTACCGGATTTAATTTTAAATCAATAACAAGATTCGTCACATATTCGCCACTTTCAAGGGGTTCCGGAAAATTTTCAAAATCAATCTGTGTATCCGAACTGATCAAACCCGTATTGAACAGTCTCGATAAAGCCAACTGAAGTGTTGAATTTGAAGGATAATAATTCTTCTTTAAAAGGAAAAGCTTCCAGAAATCCTGAACATATTCTTTTAAATATTTCAAATCCAGTAATTCTTTAACTTCTTCATAGCTTATATCACCCAATTCGCCCTTTAAAACAAAATCATAAAGGCCGTATTCTATGACAGATATCCTTAGCTTACCTTCCGGCAAGATTACACCTGATACTGTGTTCTCGATATTATTCTGGATTTCTATTAACTGATAGCCGGCAACGAGAAACTCGTTTTTAATTGAATTTTGCGTCCTGATCAATTTTTTATAATTCACAGCCTTACCGGTTTCAATCAGAATAAGATCATCAAGCAATCTTTTTTCAATTAGTTCCGGTCCATTAACATAGATTTCGACCTCGTTTACCATTGGATATTCGATAACTTCTATTGTCAGGATTTTTGAATTATTGACATAATCACTCATATAATACTTGACATCCTGAAAATAACCCATATCCTTCACATTGAAGATATCTCTTTCAATATCGGCATAATTGATGTCATTACCTTCTTGACATTTTGAGATATTCTGTAGAATTTCTTCCGTTTGAATGGTGAAATTCCCTTTAATTTCCAGTAAACCAATCTTGATACTGAAAGCACTTCCGATAAACACCAACAAAGACAACAATAAGATAATATTCCTCTTAGAATTCAAAAACATTCCCCTCCCATAAAACCCATAAATTTATATTTTTTTAATAATTTTCGGCAACGCAGCTTCTGATTTCCTGAAGATTTTTTTATCGTATACAGCAGTAATGAAATAAGTTCCAAATAATGCCGCAAGAGAAACAGATACTGCTATATATTCATTCGTATTTAATATACCAATCATAAAAAAGAGAACTATCAGAAAGATGATCAAAGGAACACCGTATACCAGAAAAGCAATTCGGCTTACAGATATTTCAGGAAGACGAAATTCAACAATATCCCCCTTTTTTAATGCTTCTCCGGATATATTGACAGCTTTAAAACAAAATTCATTCTTCACTCCGCATAAAACTTTCGAATTACAACTATGACATGCCTCAGGTCTTATTTTCTTTAAAATAAAATCACTCTTTTTTCCTTTTACCTCAATCGTTTCGACTATAGCTGTTTCTTTCATCTTTCCCCCAAATTAGAATTTAATCACACATTCTATGCCCGGTTTAAATTTAAAATTGTCATATTCTGCCTTTAAAGAAAGTTTGATCCTGTTTTCAAATTCCATACCGGGTGCAAAGTATATTTTATCCTTTGAAAAACCATAATTCATACAAAAAAGGCCAAATGAATTATACCCTTCCCATATTAAATCTTCTTGATTAAAATCATACTTCAATGTAATTCTGTCAAACCAGTCATTACTTTTCAAAGTAATACCGGAAACCAACCCCTGATCATAGCCAATATAAAGATTCATAAACCAGAAAAAAGCGAAATCCTGGAAAACAGAAAAATTAAAATTCTCTACTGAAAGTTCTTCAAGAGCTTTGTAATCTGCTTTTAAGGCGATAGAACCGAAAAAGAATTCAGGTATTACAGCAGAAATAGACAATTCATTCTTGCAACCCGTTGTGTATCTTAAATCAAACCAGAGATAGTCCTTTAAAGAAATCCAATCACCTTCACTGTACAGACGTTGGAATCCATGAATTTTATTCACATAATTTTTTATCCGATTATCCGATGCCGGATTCTGACCTGAATCCACCATTTTTTTTGTCCCGTAGAATCCAATATGATATGCTCCAAGTGCGGCATCCATATTCCCAAGTGTTTTTTTATACCGATTTAAAAGCTTCATCACATCATCATTTTTATATGGATTAAACGGATTATGGATACCTGTCTCCTGTGCAAGAAACGGTTTCATCTGAAAAGGTCCTATAGCATTCGAAGGAGAGATCGAGTGAATGATAAAAGACGATTCCGTTTGCATCAAAGCTGTAACAACCGGGTCTTTTACCTCAACACCCCAAATCGTATCAGTCAATACCCTGGACATTAAAGACAAAGTGTAATCATTTTCAGATAAATCAAGCGTCACCCTCGGTTGTTGATAATACAGCATCTCGTTTGGAAATAGATAGGCAAACACTCGGGTAACTATTAAGATTAAAATGATTGAAATTATATACTTTCTACCCATTTGCTTATCGCTTTTTTTAAGCTTTCTGGAGGTCTATGAGATGAATCGTCCCCAACACAATGTTTTATTCCATAAGATGAAAATTCCTTTTCAAAAGTATATTCAGGTTTAACAGGAACACATTCCATTCCCATGTGATGCCCATAGGTCAGAATAGATTTAAGACAGGACTCACCACCACCGTTGATATCCCCTACAGTTGTATAAGCCATTATTTTTTTTGAATAAAGCGAACTGTTAACCCAGTAATCGCATGTATCATCCATGAATTGTTTCATGGGTCCTGAACAAAGACCAAAATAGGTTGGCGAACCAAACACAATAACATCATTTCCCAGCATATCTTCAGGCGTTACAATTTCTACAGCCTTTATGTCCTGATAATAGTCATCAATCAATTCTAGCGTATCTTTCAAATTATCAATAGCTTTATCATCTACTCTTCTTATAATAACCTCATGCCCTGACTCTCTGATAACAGCTTCAAACAACCTGGCAATCAAATAATTATTGCCTGTAACGCTGTGAAAAATGATCAAGAATTTCAAAAATATCACATCCTAACATAATCTCCAAAATCACACCTTTTTATTATATACTATATCAACAATAATATTGCTGAAAGGAGCGAAAATGAAAAAAGTCAAATTGATAAAAAAGGAGATAGCAGAAGATTTCCTTTTTCTGCAATTTCAACATGATGAAACAATAAAAATTCAACCGGGTCAGTTTCTGATGCTAAAAAATCATACTGAACCTGTTCTAGCCAAACCATTTTCTGTACTATCCGCAGATAACCATGGGTTCACTATGTTAATCAAAATTATTGGAAGATTCACAACATATCTGGCAAATGCCCTGATAGGTGAGGAATTCTTCTTCAGAGGTCCTTATGGAATTCCTTATGCCGAGAAAATCGATATGAACAACAAATACATCGTCATTGGTGGTGGCTGTGGGACTGCACCGATGATTCATTTTGCCGAGACATTCAAAGAAAATACTGAAAAAATCATACTTGGGTTTAAAACGGAACATGCAGGTACTTTAATCAAAGGTTATGAGATGGTCGTCGAAGAACATAACGGAAAAAATGTTGTCGATGCACTTGATATCTTTTTAAAGCAAAGAAAATCAAATGAAAGTGCAAAATTGATTGCCTGTGGCAGTCTTGGGATGTGTAAAGCACTTGATAAAAAGGCGAAGGAACTCAAATTAAAATTATATGTATCACTCGATGAAAGGATGGGATGCGGAATCGGAATGTGTAAAGGCTGCCCTGTAAAGACAAAAGATGGTATAAAGATGGTGTGTAAAGACGGACCTCTTTTTGACAGCGACGATTTAATCCTGGATTGGTGATTTTATGAATAACAACTATTTACAAACAGAATGTTGTGGTGTTTCCTTTAAAAATCCGGTTCTTACAGCTTCAGGTCCTTCCGGAAACGGTGAAGAACTAAAGAATCACATTGACCTCACAGTGCTGGGCGGTTTTACCGCAAAAACGGTTACGCTCAATCCTGCTGAAGGAAACCCTCCTCCCAGGATAGTTGACGTTTACGGAGGAATCATAAACTCAATTGGATTACAAAATCCCGGATTTAAGGTCTTTATGGAAAAAAATATCCCGTTCTTCGAATCACTGACTATTCCCTCAATCATCAGTATTGCATCAAATTATTCGGACGAACTTGAGATCATGACAAAAGCGCTGGACAAAACGGCAATCGATATCATTGAAATCAATTTTTCCTGTCCGAACGTAGATAAGGGAAAGGAACCAATCGGAACAGATCCGGAAAAGATTTTTGAAACCGTTAGAAAACTAAAAAGACTCTCTTCAAAACCTCTATTCATAAAATTTGGGCCAGTTGACGATATCCTTAATCTTGTCAGAGCTGTGAACAATGCAGATGGCGATGGCGTTGTCCTTTCCAACTGTCCAAAAGGGATGAAAATTGATATTAACAGAATGCAGCCGATATTAAGAAGAGATTTCGGCGGATTTGCCGGACCCGCTATTAAACCCATCACCCTCAATCAAGTCTATCAGGTCAGAAAACACTTCCCGGATATCGCCATTATAGGAACTGGAGGCATTATGAATGGTGAAGATGCACTTGAATACCTAATGGCCGGAGCTGATCTCGTTGCCGTTGGATTTGGTGTCATGGTTGATCCTGAAATACCTTTGACGACAATAAATCAAATGAATAAATTTCTTTCCGAAAAAAAACTGAGAGTTGATGAAATTCGCGGAATCGCACAGAGAAAGTAAAGAAAAAGCACACATGAACTTTTAGCCATGTGTGCATTACTCTTTTTATCAGATGTGAAACATCCCTTTTTCGTCAGGTGGGAAATCCTCAACTTTTATCACAGCATCAAGATTTAGCTCACCGTAAATATGTGGATACTCCTCGTTTAACGCATATAAATCTTCAAAAATCACTTCCGAAGATACCTTATTTTCATCAATATACATCAGTAGAAGATCCTCCATACCGTTATAATGTTTGTTAGCCACACCACACACCTGATGTTCCAACGAACAGTGAATAAATCCCTCTGTTTCCAAGGAGGAATTTTTATAAACACCAGATAATTTGGCAGTTTCCCATTCTTCTTTTTTTATTATATGCAATATCATCCTTTAATCATCATTCCCCTCTTTATCAAAATCACCGTTTAGAATAGCTTCAACAAGCACTACATCATCAATTTCATCATATCTGTGTTTCCCTTGAATTTCAAAAGGCAACAATCCCAAAGCTGTCAGATTAATCAATTCCAAGACATCAGAATAATAATCTACGACTTCCTTAAGATTCTCGGAATCAATAAGAACAATTTTTTCCATATCACTCTCCCCCGAATCTGACCATTTCAGAAATTATCTTGTCATCTTCTCCTTCTTTTCTAATTTTTTCTCAAAAAAACCACTTTGAACGATTCATCACCTGAAGGAACACAATAACGTCAACCCCTTTCCTTACATTGCTCAATCATAATTTCCGTCAGAAGAATCACATTTCCGGTCGCATTCGTCTCTATCACAAGACCTTCTTCCGATTCTGTCATAATCCCCTCCTTAACAGAATTTACTAACGAAATAACGCTTAAATCTCATACTGGATTCATAGACTCATGGTATATCAATTTGTGATACAATTTGTCAGAAAAGGGGTGATGGAATGACTATTGAATTTTACGATCCTGAAGATATCAATGAAGACGAGATTCTATTTGTCACATTATTAACGTTTTATGAAGGGAAGATGGTTCTTGTAAAACATCAAAAAAGAACGACGTGGGAGTTTCCAGGTGGTCATATAGAAGCAGGGGAAACTTGTCTCATGGCAGCAAAACGCGAACTTTATGAAGAGACTGGTGCAATCCGATTTGAACTATCTCCTCTTTGTATTTTTAATGTTAAAAAAACCCCTGATCAATCCGAAAATTCTTATGCGAAACTTTATTTCGTTCATATCGTTCAATTCGATAGACTTCCCGATTTTGAAATAGAAAAAATCCAAACGTTTGAAAGCCTGCCTGAAAATTTAACCTACAAAGAAATTCAGAAAACATTGTTTCTGAAATATCGCAGCATTAGTGAGATTAAAAATTACTAAATCACTAAACCTTTACTCCTTTTTCAGATAAAAAGACCAGGTTTTGGCATTTCCCCAATCATCTTCCACTACAATTCTGGCTTTTGTACTTCCTGACAACGAAATTTCTCCCAATCTGTTAAGAACAACCGCTCCACCTGTCTGGTACGAATACAATTTGTACCAGTAGTAACTGCTTGTTGATCCTTCTCCATAAACAAGATCTCCCTGATCATAGTATTCATCGGGAATCGTTTCAAAAAGAAGTTGATAAACTTCCATGTCGTCAAGGAATAATTGTACTCGATGTATACCATATCTACTATTCCAACTATTATCATCGAGCCTGGCATTCACCTCTATCTCAGGATATTGATTTCTGTAAAAATAGGTACCACCATTACTGATATTCTGCTCTTTACCATCTACTCTTACTTTAATAATCTCAAGATCAGCATCGGGTCTATCCAGCAATTCTTTCAAATAAACCAATGGATCAATATAGATTTCCTGCTGATAATCATAAAACTCCACATGGCAATAAGGGGCAATAGCCGCTCCAGTTTTTCCTGAATATCCTATCACATCTCCTTTTCTAACCGTGTATTCATTTGAATTAAATTCAATTTCAGCATTACTTTCCTCACCGAATTCGACCATAACTGATTGCAATATCGAATCAAATTTACTGGAAAATCGGTTCAGATGTGCATACATCGTTGCGAGACCATCAGGATGTTTTACATATATGATATTGCCATAAGTAGGATCATTCACAATAAGTTTCCATACGACACCATCGTTCATAGCAAATATTTTCGTGTTCTCCATACTGTTTGTAGAAATAGCAAGGCCAATATTCAATCTCTTCACAAAAGTATTTGAAGAAATCCGGCATTCACCAAAAGTACCGGTAATTCTTCTTGTGGTGTTCGTCGGGAGTCCGTATTCGGCAGCAAAAGAAACGGTTAAAAATAATAAAAGTATAATATTGAATAGAATTCCCTTTCTTTTTATCATCATAAATCACACTCCCCAGGTGGTTTCTTCTGGCTTATTTTACCATATCCACTTTTAAATAAAGAAAAAGGATCCCTTAGGATCCTTTTTCTTAGTTAAAAATCATCATCCTGATCAAAGATGTTTTCTTTATACTTTTTTTTATGCTGTTTAGGGAAAATAAATTCCAATATCAAAGTTATTCCGATAAGGATCAGAATTCCCGGCCAGAACATCTCAAAATAAAAACATAACGCAAGACCAATCAGCCAGGCAGAACCCGTTATTGAATGTCGCCAGCCATCTTTTATGATTGATCCCGGAAGAATCGCAACACCTATTACTGCAAGGATCCATGGCCAAAAGGATATACTGTCAACCAGAAACAAAATGGCGAGACCAATCAGCACAAGACCTCCTGTTAAGGATCCGGCAGTTTTATACCTATTTACCGATGTTTTATATTCATTCATACAGACTGCTCCTCATTCTGTTACAACAGCTGTACCGGAAACACTTACCATCAACATGCTTCCATTCTGCCCGAGAACTTCATAATCAACATCAATACCGACAACTGCATTTGCACCTTTTTCAAGCGCTCTGGATTTCAGTTCTCTAAAAGCATTATTCCTTGCGTTGATTAATTCATCTTCATAACTCTGTGATCTGCCACCAACAAAATCTCTGATTCCAGCCATAAAATCTTTAATAAAATTTACACCTGTAATAACCTCACCGCATACTACGCCTTTGTACTCAATAATCTTCTTTCCTTCAATTGTGGGTGTCGTAGTAAGAACCATGATATCATCCCCTTTTATATTTTTTAGATCTGCCCCCTGTAAAGAGGAAATTTTTCACAGATCCTGTGAACTCTCTCCTTAAGAGAAGTTTTTACTTCTTCGTTAATTTGTCCTTCCTCATCCATATTTTTTATAGCAGTGACGATTATGTCAGCTATCTCGGGTAACTCTTCCGTTCCTATTCCACGTGTTGTAAGAGCCGGTGTCCCAATTCGGATTCCGCTTGTTACAAACGGTGAAAGTTGTTCATTTGGAATCGTATTTTTATTAACAGTAATCTCAACCTGTTCCAATCCCTTTTCTACAGCCTTTCCGGTAACATTCATAGGCGTCAAGTCTACGAGGAAAACGTGCGAATCGGTTCCACCTGAAACAATTCTAAGTCCCTTTTTTTCAAGTTCCGCTGCAAGTACAGCTGCGTTTTCCTTTACCTGTATTTGATATTCTTTAAAAGCTGGTGCCAGCGCTTCTTTGAAAGCTACCGCTTTTGATGCGATAACATGCATCAAAGGACCTCCTTGAATTCCCGGGAAAATTGTCTTGTTTACCGCTTTATAGATTTCTTTATCATTCGTTAAAATAATACCACCACGTGGGCCTCTTAAAGTCTTATGCGTGGTACTCGTTACAACATGTGCATGCTCTAAGGGATTTGGATAAAGTCCGGCGGCAACAAGTCCGGCAAAATGCGCCATATCGACCATTAAATAGGCATCTATTGAATCTGCAATTTCTCTGAACCTCTTGAAATCAATGATTCTTGAATAGGCACTGCCACCTGCAACAATAATCTTAGGGTTATGTTCCTTTGCCAACCTTTCAACTTCATCGTAATCGATCACTTCCGTTTCAAGATTAACACCATATTGAACTGATTTATAGACCTTCCCTGAAAAATTGACCGTAGCACCATGTGTCAAATGACCGCCATGACTTAAGGACATCCCCATAACGGTGTCACCGGGGTTGATAAGTGCAAAATAAACGCCCATATTGGCCTGTGATCCCGAATGCGGCTGAACATTGGCAAATTTACAATTAAACAGTTCTTTTGCACGGTTTCTTGCCAGTTGTTCCGCCTGATCTACAAATACACATCCACCATAATAACGCTTTTTAGGATACCCTTCAGCATACTTATTGGTTAAAACACTTCCCATCGCTTCCATTACGGCAACAGAGGCAAAATTTTCAGATGCAATCAATTCAAGACCGTATTCCTGTCTGTTTAATTCTTTCTGGAAAATTTCAAATATTTCCGGATCATTTTTCTTTATTGCTTCCCACATGTTAACCATCCCCTTATAATCTCTATTTATACAATTGTAATGAGAACTTCTCCCGTTTCTACATTTTCGCCTTTTCTACAATTGATTTCATCTATGGTTCCTGTAATATCACTTACAATATCATTTTCCATTTTCATAGCTTCAAGGATAAGCAGTTTATCCCCGGGATTAACACTCTGTCCCTTTTTAACAACGACATCAATAACAAGTCCAGCCATAGGTGCAACAATTTCAGATTTTGCCCCTCCTGATACTTTTGGAACGGAAGCGGGAGCCGCTTTTGATGTAACAGGTACCGGTTTTGTAACGGGTACTGTTGCTGCCGAAGGTTCCTGCTGCACTTCTACAGGTTCAGCCTGATGAGTTACCTTACCTGTCGTAAGCTCTTCTACTTCAACATCATATGTTTTACCATTTACACTAATTCTATATTGTTTTACCATGTTCTTTTTACTCCTTTTCTAACGGGTCTCCAGATTTTTGATCTGTGATTTCTCCAGTTTGATTTATTCCCAATATTTTCTTTTATACTGAGAATCCTGACCGGTTTTTCGTTATATACGGCAATTGCCGCAGAGATAACAGCAACCAGCTCTGTATCCTCTTCAAAATTCACCGTATTTGAAACCGTTGTTCCTTGTGCTTTTATAGCCATCGAAGGGGTCTCTTTAACTTGTTTCAAAGTTGTTTTTTTCTCCCCCTTATCCCCAAATATAAACGCTAAAAGTCGGAATATGATATAAAGAACTACAAAACTTAAAAACACAATAGATATTCCAACAAGAGTAATTGTACCAACACTCATTTTTTAATACCTCCATTCACAGTAATATTCTTAAAGAGGTATATTTCCATGTTTTTTCTCCGGAGAACTTTCTGCTTTAGTTTTTGTAATTTCAATTGACTGATTAAGAATTTTTCTCATATCAGCGGGATTAATGACAGAATCTATATATCCTCTTGATGCAGCCTGATACGGATTGGCAAATCTGTCTTTATATTCTTCAATCTTTTCTTTTCGTTTGGCTTCCGGATTTTGATCTTCAGATATTTCCCTTCTGAAAATAACATTTGCAGCACCTTCCGGTCCCATAACTGCTATTTCCGAGGAAGGCAATGCATAAACGAAATCAGCCCCAAGATGCTGTGAACCCATTGCGATATAAGCACCCCCATATGATTTCCTCAAAATAACGGTAATAATTGGGGCAGTGGCTTCACTATAGGCATAAAGTAACTTTGCTCCATGCCTGATGATTCCGTTAAACTCCTGATTGGTTCCGGGAAGAAATCCGGGTGTATCCACAAATGTAAGAATCGGTATATTAAAGGCATCAAGAAATCTGATAAATCTAGCACCCTTATCTGAAGCGTTAATATCAAGACTTCCTGCCCATACCTTTGGCTGATTTGCTATTATTCCAACCGTATTTCCCATAATCCTCGCAAAACCTATGACCATATTCGGTGAATAAAGCGGCTGAACTTCGAAAAAATGCTCATTATCAACGACACCCTTAATAACATCTCTTACATCATATCCCCTCTTCATATCAGATGGGATAATGTCAGCAAGGTCTTTTGAGTTGTTAAGAGATAAAGCAGAAGATACTTTAACACATTCCGGCTGTTCCATATTATTGGAAGGAAGATAATCTACAAGTTCACGACACAACTTCAATGCATCTTCATCCGAAGCTGCCATAAAGTGTGCATTTCCACTTTTTGTATTATGAACAGTTGCACCACCCAGTGCTTCTTGAGAAACTTCTTCACCAGTAACCGCCTTAATAACCTGTGGTCCTGTAATGAACATCTTTGCATTTTTATCAACCATTATGACAAAATCTGTGATTGCCGGAGAATAAACCGCACCACCTGCACAAGGGCCCATTATAATAGATATTTGCGGAACAACACCGGAGGCTTTAGTGTTTCTGTAAAAAATACCGCCATAACCAAACAAGGCATCAACAGCTTCCTGAATCCTGGCACCACCGGAATCATTGATACCAATTATCGGAATCCCCGTTTTCATCGCAAGATCCTGCATCTTCATGATCTTTTTAGCATGCATTTCTCCAAGAGATCCTCCCATAACAGTAAAATCCTGTGAAAACACGGCTACTTTTTTACCATTAATTGTTCCAACCCCTGTAACAACTGCATCTGCAGGCATCTCCTTCTGCTCCATACCAAAATTAACACATCTGTGTTGAACAAACTTATCAATTTCTATGAATGATTCTTTATCCAAAAGGAGAGCTATTCTTTCTCGAGCCGTAAGTTTTCCGGCACTATGCTGTTTGGCAATCCTTTTGTCTCCACCACCGGCTTCAATTTTTTGACTCTTTTCTTCAAATGATTTAATCAATTCCCGCATACTTGACATTCTACTTCACCCTTCCGTTAATGGTCGCCTTCAATTAATTCAAGCAAGACACCGTTTGCGCTTTTTGGATGCATGAAAACAATCTTTGTTCCACCTGCACCTATTTCCGGTTGATCTGATAAAAGTCTGTAGCCCTTCTCACTCAATTCACTGATAGCCTCTTCAATATTATCAACATGAAGTGCCATATGCTGTATTCCCTGACCTCTTTTAGCAATGTGTTTGGCAATAGCACTCTCGTCACTTGTCGCTTCAAGCAACTCCAGTTTGGACTCACCGGCTTTTATAAAAGCAACATTCTGCCCTCTTTCAGGCATCTCTTCAATACCGGTAAACTCAAGGCCCAGTGCATCTCTGTACAATTTAAGCGATTCGTTGATAGAACTGACTGCAATTCCAATGTGATCAATTTTACTGACTTTCATTCATTACCCCCTAATAGCTTTATTTATCGACATAACAAAAATCTTCTACCTCTTTTGTTCCTTTTCTGTGTGGATTATAGCATATTATTTTTCAATACCTTCCCTTGCTTGAACCCCCTGCGTATAATAATGTTTAATTTCTTTCATTTCAGTCACAAGATCAGCCTTTTCAATCAATTCATCAGGTGCTCTTCTTCCGGTAATAATAATCTCAGTATTCTTAGCTTTTTCATTTAAGACCCTTAATACATCCTGAACAGAAAACAACTGATAATGCAGAGCAATGTTCAATTCATCAAGTACGACTAAATCATATTCTCCTGAAGAAATTTTCATTGAAAGTTCATCAAGGCCTTCTTTAGCAAGCCGTATATCTTCTGGTTCAGGATCGTTAAAGATAAAACAGTTCCTGCCATACTGTTTCATTTCAAAATTCGGTAAATAGTTAACCGCATTTAATTCATTGTATTTCATCCCTTTTACAAATTGCCCGAAAAAGACTTTAAAGCCTGCACAAACAGCTCTTAAGCTTATGCCTAAAGCGGCTGTCGTCTTTCCTTTACCATCACCTGTATAAATCTGAATATACCCTTTATCCATATAACGCCTCCTCTTTTTAAATAAACAACATCATCATGAAATGTGAACAGATACCGGCAGCCAGACCACCGATTGTATGGCTCAATATCGCCTTATTAGTCAATTTCCTGTACCCCAGAGAATCCATCATGGCTATATGCGTTGACAAATAACCACTCCAGCACATCCCCATAGAGGTAAACACAGCAATTTCATTTGCGCCGAGTATCCCGTTCTCAATGAAATTAGGAACAAGTGCCAATGCTGCTCCACTGGAACCAAGAGAGGTTAATGGGAAAGCCAACAGTTTTGAAGATTCAAAACCAAACAGAAATTTTATAACGGGAAATATCTTTTCTCCAACCCACGGCAAAAAACCAACACCCTCATATGCAACACCCTGATATCCTATTGAGGGATCTGCCGGCCCATAAGTCAATATCATGACAAATGTACTCATGATAAGAACTCCCGGGATGATACCCAATCCTATTTCCACACCGGTTCTTCCACCTTCAAGCGTTGATGTAAGTACCCTGTGAAAAAGGCTCCCTTCTCGTACGATTCTCTTTTCCATTGGATCAACGTTTGACTCATCAAAATATGATTCTTCTCCAAACTCACGTTTAGTAAAAACAGACATAATTCTGACACTGATGATACTTCCTATGATAGCCCCTATATTTCCAACAAGTACCGGCATAAAGGATGATTCACCCATCTTTGTCCCTTGAGCCAGCATATATGTACTGATCAGCAAACCCATTCCAAAAGATGTCCCAAGATTACAAAGCAAAGGCAATTGCCATTTTTTAAACAGCCTCAGGAAACTTCTATCTTTTGTCAGACTGATAATCGCAGGATTATCAGAAAAATAAGTGGTAATGATTCCCATAACAGCTATTCCGGGAAGGTTATACAACGGTTTCATCATAAACTTCAATATTTTATCAAGAATATTAATGACTCCAAATTCCGAAAACATCCCCGATAAGGCCCCAGTCAAAACCGCTACAGCCATTAAAAAGAAAACAGTATTAATCAACAGATCATGAGCTGTCAGCATAATCGTCTGAAAAAAATTGGCCGTTCCCATGACAGACAATATCGGTATCAGTATTCCACAAAAGATGATTAAAAAGATGATACCTTCAAGATTATTTGATTGTATCCTTCTTTTTGGTTGTACAACTTTTCTCGCCATTTCTTCCCCCAAAGTGTATAAGATTGATATTGCGCAAAACTACTCTGTTCCTCAATATTTTACAATAAATGAGAATCATTTCAAAAAAAAAATAATTATGATAAAATTATGATAAAGGGGTTTTTATGAGTAAAATGGGGGTGTTTTTAATGAAATTCCGGAATATTTTTGTTATTTTTTTTCTTTTTACATGTATTATGTTATTTGGGGAAGTTGGGGATGTAGTTGTAATACAGCCTGAAAAGGGTGATTCAGCAACTATTATTGTTGACACTGAATCTGATTCTGATTATCTTTGTGATTCTGAATTAAATGAAAAAAAGAAATTTTCACCTGTTCCATTCAATTCCGAAAACGATTTGACCAAAGCGGTCTATGATGCAAATTCTTTCACCTTCGGAATCAATTCAGATCTGCTTATACAGCAAAATCTTATGGCTTTAAACGCTCTTCAAAAATTGTACCATACCTTGGAAGGAACCAGTACGATAGATATCTCAGATTATTCAAGTGGAATAGAATCCGTCATCAACGGTGAGGTTAACCTTTCACTAGTAGACAATTCAAATCTGTTTCTGGGAATTGGATTTGATAATTTCATCGTCGGTGCTTTTGCTGACCTTTACATTGATTCTTCAATGGATTTACCGGCATGGCCATTTGAAGTCATCATTTCAGGTAATGAAATTGGCAAAGAATATGAACCTTTCTCTTCAACAGATACCGTGTTGGATTCCTCTTTCTCTGCCGGTGGGTTCTTTGGCTATAAAGGTGATGCATTCACTGTCAATCTCAGTGTTGGAATGTACGGCCCTGTGATGTATGCGGATATGCATAGAACATTTGAATTTGAATCTTCCAATACCGCTGCTGCAACAGCTGTTGTTTCAGGTACGGTATATTCCGGTTTCGACCCTAAAAAAATTGAATTCCAGGACATTCAGGATATCCTGAAGAATGGCGGCTGGAAAGTAGATGCAGGTTTTATTTATGGCTCAGAATACCCGATATTTGGAATAGATATTAAAAATATCGCAATCACCGAAGCACAATATAGCAAGAGCGGTCAATTCGAAGCTGAAGCTCTTTTTGGATTCGATACTTCTGAAACACCACCCGCAACATATTCCGCTGATTACACTAAAGAAATACAATGGATTGATGCGACCGGAACAACTTATAAATTAAAACCAACAATAACGGGGTATTTTAACATACCAATTTCAGAAACTTTATGGGGACAAGTACACGCACAGAACAAACCGGTTTCCGGGTTTAGTTTCGGTGGCGGAATCACTGCCTTTCTCAGTGACAATTTCTCATTGTTGCTCGATTACACAAGATCCGCAAAGGGATTCAATTACCTGACAACAGGGTTTGGATTCCAAATGGAAAACGGAAGATTTGATATCAACGCCGGAGTAGGCATGAAAAATTTTGATTTCAACACGCTAACTTCTCCAAGAATAGGCATTACAAGTATAATCAACTTCTAAAGGATAAAAAAGCCCCCATTTCAGGGGGCTTTTTTATCCTTACTATCTTTCTAAACTTGCTGATTTGCTTTTTTTTTCGATTAAGTCAACGACATCTCCAACTGTTTCAATATCCGTCAATTCTTCAAGTTCGATTCTCGTTTTCAGCTGCTTTTCCAAGTCCATTACAAGATCCACTAACTCAAGTGAAGTAGCATCAAGATCATCAGATAAAACAGCTTCCTCGGTTACTTCGTCCTCTTCAAGATCAAGATTTTCGACAAGTGTCTCCTGAACTTTCTTGAATATCTCATCTCTTGTCATCCGTTTCTCTCCCTCCAGTATATTTTATTCAGTCTTAAATCCAAGCATCAATTTTGCACGGGTACATATTCTTTCACCACAGGTTATCTTTCCACTTACCCAGAATAAAGCGTCTCTTTTATCATCCACCTTAACCTCATACCTCAACACATCACCCGGTCTGATTTCACTCTTAAATCTTGCCTTATCAACGCCAATAAACAGCGGGATACCTTTGTCACCAAACTCAGTACCGAATTTTTCTTTTAAAAGAATACCGGCCGTCTGAGCAAGCCCTTCGAGTTGTAATACTCCCGGATAAATCGGATACTTTGGAAAATGCCCCTGAAAGAAGGGTTCATTTATCGTACAATTCTTTACCGCGATTATCTTTTCATCCGTTATCTCTTCCACAAAATCAACAAGCAGAAAAGGATATCTATGGGGTAATTGTTTCATTACTTCGTCGATATTCATCATTTTATCACATCACCTCTACTATAATTGAAGCATTCTGACCACCAAAACCAAAGGAATTCTTCAAGATTGTTTTAATATCAGCACTTTTGTTTTTATAAGTAAAGTTCATCTTACCGATTACTTCGTCTACATTTTCCAAATTAGGCATCCCGTGAACAAATCCATTTTTAGACTGAAGGATCGCACCGATTAATTCAATTGCACCCGAACCTGCAATTGTATGACCAATCAGAGATTTTGTAGCCTGTACCATCGGTGCTAAATCACCAAACACTTTCTTTATCGCTTTTGCTTCTGAGATGTCTCCCAGAGGCGTTCCGGTAGCATGAGCATTGATCATGTCAATATCTGAAATCTTTAAATTTGATTTATGTAACGCTCTCTGCATTGCAAGTGCCGGGCCATTCCCCTCAGGATCCGAAGCGCTGAAATCATGCGCATCTGCTGACATCCCGTAACCTTTTACATAGGCGTAAATATCCGCATTCCTTTTTCGAGCATGCTCTTCCGACTCAAAAACGAGGATACCGGTTCCTTCACTTAAAACAAAACCATCTCTGTCCTTATCAAAAGGTCTACTCGCTTTTTCAGGTACATCATTTTTCTTAGAAAGTGCCATCATATTAGAGAAGCCAACAATACCTGCAAGATTCACTGCAGACTCAACACCACCAACTATTGCAACATCCGCCTGACCTGATTCTATCAGCATCGTTCCGACTATCATTGAATGAAGGGAAGAAGCACAAGCACTGACTGTTGCAAAATTAGGGCCTTTCAAATTATATTCCATCGATAGAACTCCGGCAAGCATATTGGTAATGATCATTGGTATCAAAAACGGGCTTACATATCTGGGGCCATTATCGTATAATTCATAAAATTCCTTCAATTCTGTATTGATTCCACCAATCCCGGAAGACACTGTAACAGCTGCTTGTTCTTTCCAATCATCAGTTGCGAGCAACCCGGAGTCTTCGAGCGCTTCATTTGCCGCGGCTATTCCAAGTTGAAGATATCTGTCAAACTTTCTTGCCTTTCTTCTATCCATGTATAATTTTGGATTAAAATCCTTTATTTGACCTGCAATTTTAACCATCAATTCTCCGACATCAAAAGAATCAATCAATGAAATACCATTTCTATCATTTTTCAATGCATCTAAAAGCTCTTCTTTTGATTTGGCAACAGGATTAATTGTACCCATACCGGTAATAACAACTTTACTCATACTCATCCCCCTTTTTTATAAACTCTGTCTTTCCAAATGTATCCATCGTTTTTATATGAAATAACCGAATGAACAAGTATTGAGTTTAAAACAAAGGGAACTATCGGGTGAAGAATAACATAAAGAGGATTAGCTCTTATATTCATCAATGACAGCATCCACATCAATACAGATATAACAAGACACATCCATACACTTGCCGTATTCTGAAAGAAAAGCAAAATGTATGGTAAAAGGAAAAAGAGTGAAATAACACAAAAAACGATAACTGCAAGTACCTTTGATTCTCCCAAAGTGGGAAAAAAACTCTTCGAAAAACCTTTAAAAGCATCTTTAAACCCCATATACATCCTGGAACTGATCTGTGAAGAACATTCCGTATAGACTACACGTTTCCCTTCACTTTTCATTTTCCTTGCAAAAGCAACATCATCTGCCAGTATATTATAAATTTTACTGTAGCCGCCAAAATCATCATATGCTTGTTTCTTAAAACACTGGTATTGGCCATTAGAGCATGAAGCCCAACTCAACTTCCTGAATCTGAAGAGAAAATGGGGTAAAGCGCCAAACGCAAACAATCCGATAAAAGGTACGACGAGGGCTTCTCCGACAGTCCCAATAATTTGCCTCGGAAAACCCGAAAGCAAGTCGGCATTTGTGTGTTTCATTTTTTTAACAAGCCTTGAAATGCCATCACGTTCATGAAAAGTATCTGCATCTGAAAAAAGAATAATTTCACCCTTTGCGGCTTTACTTAACTGATGACATGCCCAATTCTTTCCAATCCAGTTAGCGGGTAAAGGTTTGCCATGAAGAATCTTCAATCTTACATCCGAATAGCCGTTCAAGATTTCCAATGTCCTGTCGGTTGAATTATCATCCAGTATGATACATTCAAAATTCGAATAATCATTTGTCAACACAGAATCAAGTGCCTTTTTTATATTCCTTTCTTCATTTCTCGCTGGTATTAAAACTGATACCATCGGGTTTTCAGAAATATAATCATTATCTCTGGATTTTAAAGGAAAATAAAAAAAGAAGCAATTGAAAATATAATAAAACAGGTAAGATAAATAGATTATTAGGCATGTTGTAATTAATAATTGCATGTTCCCCCCTGAAATTGTTTTACACCAAAGAATTATAGCATATAATAAATAAACAAAAAAGGACAGCCATAAAGCTGCCCTTTAATCTGGTGGAGTCGATGGGATTCGAACCCACGGCTTCTACCATGCCATGGTAGCACTCTCCCAGCTGAGTTACGACCCCACTCTAATAGAATGATGCTAAACTAAAACTACAAGTCGTATTATATACAAAAAATAAAAAAAAATCAAGTTTTATTGATTCTTCAAAAGAAAATTTTATAAAACCGACAGGTTAATAACTGTCGGTTTTGTCAAAGTCAAGATTTTCTGTACCTTACATCAAGATCCTTATTGGCTTTTAACTCGTTTAATCTTCTGACAGGTGTTGTATACGGTGCGTTTTTCATACAATCTGGATCTTTTTCTGCCTTTTCAAGAATTTCATCAACAACTCTGATGAAATCATCAAGCGTTTCTTTCGTTTCACTTTCAGTCGGTTCATACATCATAGCTTCATGGACGATAAGAGGAAAATATACCGTTGGGGGGTGAATCCCATAGTCCAGTAAAGCTTTTGCAAAGTCCAGAGTCTTTAAACCATATTTTTTCAGACCGGATCCATCCGCAACAAATTCATGCATACATTTCACACCGAATGGCACATCGAAACGTTTTACGAATTCACTTCGAAGGTAGTTTGCGTTCAAAACGGCCATTTCACTCGCAGCACGAAGGCCCTCTCCACCCATTGTCATAATATAAACCGCAGCTCTAATGAGAACGTTGTAATTTCCATAAAACGTTCTAAGTTTCCCGATCGTTTCTGGAATATCATAATCAAAATAATATCTGTTTTCTGATTTTTTGATATGGGGAACAGGCAGATATGGAGCAAGTTTAGTCTTGACACCGACAGCTCCACTACCCGGGCCACCCATACCATGTGGAGTTGAAAAAGTCTTGTGTAGGTTAAAGTGTAGGACATCGAACCCCATGTCACCCGGTCTGATTTTTCCCATTATCGCATTCATGTTTGCACCATCATAATAAAGCAACGCTCCTGCATCATGAGCTAATTTCTGAATTTCAAGTATATCACTTTCAAATAAACCAAGGGTATTCGGATTTGTCAACATAATGGCTGCAATTTCATCGTTTATGATAATTTTTAACGCTTCAAGATCTACTCTGCCATGTTCATCTGAAGCAACTTGAGCGATTTTATAACCACACATTGCAGCGGTCGCAGGATTTGTCCCGTGTGCTGAATCCGGAACGATAACTTTATTTCTCTTTTTGTCCCCTCTTGCATCATGATAAGCTTTAATAAGGCTGATCCCTGTAAATTCTCCATGAGCTCCGGCAGCAGGTTGAAGTGTAACTTCATCCATCCCACTAATTTCCTTTAAAGCCTCCTGCAGGTTGTACATTAATTCAAGAGCTCCCTGTATAGTATTTTCAGGCTGATATGGATGCAGATTTTTTAATCCCGGTATTGCCGCAGCAGTTTCATTGATTTTCGGATTATATTTCATCGTACATGAACCAAGCGGATAAAATCCATTATCGACGGAGTGATTTAATCTTGAGAGATTTGTATAATGTCTTACGACATCAACTTCAGTACAATCCGGTATTTCTCCCAATTCTTCTCTGATATAATCAGTGGGAATCATATCCTCCATTTTAATCTGAGGAATTTCTTCAGCAGGGAATGTATAGCCTATTCTGCCTTCCTTACTTTTTTCAAAAATGAGTCTTTTATCTCTTCTCATAATAATTCCTCCAATTTATGCGCAAAGAAATTAATCTCTTCCATCCTGTTGGCTTCTGTTACAGCGATCAACATCAAATCTTTCCATTCATCACATACTTTAACTCTGTTAACGGGTAAAGGTCCCATGATCATTTCTTTTTGCATTGCAGCTTGAACATATTCAGGTTCAAATTTTGTCTTAACCGTAAATTCATTGAAGAACGGCCCTGTGAAAGCGAGTTCATATCGATCCATATTATCTACTTTATCAGCAAGATAATGTGCTTTTCTGATACTCTGCATTGCAGCGGTTTTTAAACCTCTTTTCCCAAGAAGAGCGAGATAAATAGTTGCAACCAGTGCATTATGGGCATGGTTTGAACAAATATTCGATGTCGCCTTTTCTCTTCGAATATGCTGTTCTCTTGTTTGGAGAACCATCACATAACCGGGATTCCCGTCAACATCCTCCGTTTTCCCAATCACTCTTCCCGGCATTTTTCTCATATATTTTTTCTTTGTCGCAAATATTCCCAGTGACATGCCACCAAGATATAATGAGCCACCAAATGCCTGGGCATCACCCACAACTATATCTGCATCAAATTTACCGGGAGCCGTTAATATACCGAGCGCGAAAGGATTACAACAAACGGTCAACATGATATCCTTTGAAATCGTTCGAAGTTCCTTAATATCTTCGATAATACCGAAAAAATTTGGATAACCGGCAAGAAAACCTGCAGTATCACTATCTATTTTGGCTTTCAAATCTTCAAGATCAACCATTCCGGTTTCCCGGTTGTATTTTACGAAGTCTATCTCTATCCCGGGTCCTGAAGCATAGGTCTGCATGACTTGAATATATTCGGGATGTAAAGCTTCTGTCACCAGATACTTATTTTTTCTCTTCACATTACATGACATCAGCATAGCTTCCGCACATGCTGTTCCACCATCGTACATGGAAGAATTTGCCACTTCCATTCCGGTAAGCTCACAGATCATCGTTTGAAATTCATAAAACATCTGAAGAGAACCCTGGCTAACCTCAGCCTGATATGGCGTATACGCTGTTAAAAATTCTCCTCGCTCTACAATATGCGCAATAGCATGCGGAATCAGATGATTGTAGATTCCGCCACCCATAAACACTGAATAATCATCCATATCAAGATTTCTTTCAGATAATTCTTTTAACCTTCTTGAAACATCACTTTCAGACATACCATGTGGAAGCCTTAATCCTGCAATTCTTTTTTCAGACGGTAATTCATCAAATAAATCATCAATTCTTGAAACACCAATCGCTTCAAGCATTTCTTTTACTTCCTCTCCTGTGTGAGGAATATATCTCTTTGCCATGTTGCTCCCCCTTTCGCAAAACAATTCTCATTATCAGCTGGATTATATCACAGTAAATTCATCATAAAAGCTCTCATTCTGACATAAATAGACGAATATAGAGCAATTACTACGAATTCCTCTTTTTTTCTCCGAATTTCTTAAAATTACATAATAAAAAGGCAGATCATAATAATCTGCCTTTTTATTGTAGAATCTTTCATTTATCTATACTCTGCTTAATATCTTTATACCATCTTCTGTAATCGCGACATCATCTTCAAAATGAGCATTCAATGACCAGTCTACATTCACTACGCTCCAGCCGTCTTCAAGCGTCATCACAGGATATTCTCCAACACTCAGCATGGGTTCAACAGCAAGTACCAGACCGGGTCTTAATTTAGGACCACTTCCGGCAGGTCCGAAATTGGGAACAAACGGATCTTCATGCATTTCTCTTCCAATACCGTGTCCACCAAAGTCTCTGATCACAGAATACCCTTCCCCTTCTGCATATGCTTGCACCGCATGGCTCATTTCTCCAAGTCTTTCAGCTTTGGATAAAACTTCTAATGCAAGATCAAGCGATCGCGAAGTTACTTCAAGTAACCTTTCAGCCTCATTAGAAATAGTTCCCACAGCAAAAGTCCTCGCAGCATCACCATGAAACCCACCGATATAAGCACCGACATCAATACTGACAATATCGCCTTCATGTAAAATGGTCTTTTTTGAAGGAATACCGTGAATGAGAATCTCATTAACAGAAATACAAGCGGAAGCCGGAAAACCTTGATACCCTTTAAACGATGGGATTGCCCCTTTGTTTCTTATAAATTCTTCAATTTTCCTATCGATTTCATATGTAGAAACACCGGGAACAACAAGTTCCCTGCTCATCGCTAACGTTTCCCCCACTATTTTTGCTGCCTTTTCAAGAGCAGCAATATCTTTTTCTTTTTTCAGCTTTATCAAGTACTATACATCTCCTTTTAATCAATTATATATTCTAACTGTTATTATTGTTATCATATGCTTTTTCAAGGACAACGTATTCGTCCGGTTGAATTGTACTGATAGCATGTTTGAAAATAAGACTCTGATGTTTCCCCTCTTCAACAAGAACTGAATACATATCGAATGATTTCAGTTTTCCGTGAATCTGAAAGCCATTCATCAAAAATATCTTTACCCCAGTTTTGTTAATCCTCAAATGATTTAAAAAACGATCCTGCAAATTGAATTTGTCAGACATGATTTCACCCCTCAAAAATAATTAAATAAATCTTATCTCTTTAGATTATACCATTATACACTCTTAAAAAGAATAAAAGCCATGTTCTTATTTTGAATCAATTAAAAAAGGCATCCGCTTGGGATACCTTTTGTTTACCACGTATAAATAATTTATTCCGTTTCCCCTACCATCATATACTGCAATGCACCTTGTATATACGGCATTAATTCAGGAAGAACATCCACAAGCTGCTGAAGGAACGGTACTTTATTTGTAACGGGAACGACATCCACACCATCATCCGATATAATCAAAACGGAATAGGGGAGAAGATCAATACCGCCACCAAGTCCTCCGCCGTAAGCAACTCCCGGGCCACCAATTCCCCCGCCGAATCCCATACCAGCTTCAAAAAGAGGTACAATTACCTTATTACCGGTTTCAATCGGCGTTCCGATTGCCATATCAGCCGTTAAGGCACTCAAAGATTGGTCAAACATTTCCGTAACACTTTCTGATATCTCTGTCGCGAAAAAGACAAGTGGAATCATCAACAACAAAACTAAAACAAATGTTTTTTTCATCATTATCACCTCCGTATTATAGTGTTATATTATACCATAACACATATCGCTTTTTCAATATTCTGATAGAATATCCATTTCAAACATCGAATAATCCTTTGACTCCATATAATACACTATCATTATTAAACAATAATCAAGAAGTTTTTCAGAATTTCCGACTTCCCGGTTTTACAGGCTTCGAACCCATATTGCAAAGAGGACATGACTCAGGGGCGTACGTTTCAAATTCAAGTTGAACAGCTTCAAAAATTGGAAGATCAAAATCCGCAAGACCTCTGTTTACGATACAACCAAATCCAACAACCTCTCCACCAAGTTCTTCTACTAATTTTTTGACTTCAAGTGAAGATCTCCCTGTTGTAATAACATCTTCCATGATCAGAAGTCTTTCACCTTTTTTGATTTCGAACCCTCTTCTCAGCTGCATAACATTATCAACCCGCTCGGAAAAAATATTTTTCTTCCCCAGGATATCTCCCAGGATATACGCCGGAATAATCCCTCCCATAGCCGGTCCGATGATTGTATCAAATTCCACATTCACTTTTTCAGCAGCGACTTTTATCACTTCTTTTGCCTTATCAGGATATTGTAGCAGCTTTGCACATTGAACATATCTTGCACTATGTTTTCCGGAACTCAGTAAAAAATGACCTTCAAGTAAGGCATCAGTTTCCTTTAAAAATCCCAATACCAATTCAATCAACCCCTTTTAATTTCATTTGAAATTGCATCTCTCATTTTTAAAACGGCTTTTCGTGATGCTTCGGCAAACGGAAGATTTTCAGGATTATCTCTTTTATAGGCAAGCAGAATTCCTCTTGATGAATTTACGATTCCACCATTTCCTTCAACAAGATACTCTGAAACGTCAGATGCTGTTCCACCCTGTGCGCCATATCCTGGTACAAGAAAGAAAGTCCCGGGCATCGTTTTTCTCAGCTTCCTTCCTTCATCAACATGCGTACACCCTACAACTGCTCCTACGGGAGAATAACCATTTTTATTGTTGAATCTACCGCCTTCTTTTTCAAGCAGTTCAGCCAGGATATCATAAACATGATTGCCATTTTTAGTTTTAATATTCTGAATCACTCCTGATCCCGGGTTGGAAGTTTTGAGAAGAACAAATATCCCCTTACCCTTTTGTAAATATTCATAATACGGTTCAAGCGTATCGATACCCATGTAAGGGTTGATGGTCATACAATCCGCTTCAAAATCCCCTGAAAAGTGAGCATTCGCATACATTTCAGCTGTTTTCGCAATATCTCCTCTTTTAACATCGGCTATAACAGGCACATCTTTTTCTCTGATATATTCCAACGTTCTTTTATACGCTTTCAAACCATTAAGGCCTTCCGCTTCATAATAAGCAATCTGAACTTTATACACGGCAGACACATCACATGTTGCATCGATAATCTGTTTATTGAAATTAAACAGTTGATCTTCCACTGAATCGAATGCCTTGATAATCGAATTCGGTATATATTCTATCGCTGTATCAAGACCAACACAAACCGGACCTCTTTTTTCTACTGCTTCATAGATTTTATCCATCATTCTCCCCCTTATAATCGTATATCCTTTCACCATTTTTATATACACTCAGAACGCGACCGTAAAGTTTCATGCCATTGATCGGTGTATTCTTTCCCTTTGAGATAAATTTATTTTCATCAACCGTAAAAGCGATATCCGGATCAATCAAAATAAAGTCGGCAATTCTCCCCGGTGCAATCTCCCCTTTATTGATTTGAAGAATTTTGGAAGGATTGAACGACATCAGTTCGGACAATTTCCTTAAACTGATCTTATTGGTTCTGACAAGATATGAATAACAGATACTGAACGCAATCTCTATGGAACTGATCCCCCTTGCACCTTTTTCCTTATCCTCTTTTGAATGAGGCGCATGATCCGTTGCAATGCAATCAACCGTACCATCTACAATGGCTTCCGTTAATGCAATAACATCACAACGTTTCCGTAAAGGCGGATGAACTTCATACTTAATGTCATCATTTATTGAGATATGATGTGGGGTTACTTCACACGTGACGGGTACCCCTCTTTTTTTCGCATGCTGAATCATTTTTATTGCCTCTTTCGTACTGACATGAGCCATATGTAGCCTTGCATTTGTTTTTTCGCAAAGTTCTATATCCCGCTTGGTCATAAGATTTTCCGATTCTCTCGGATCATCTCCACTGACAGCAGTGTATTCCGCATGTGACGAAACGACAAAACCTCTATCTTTTGCTATCATAAGCGCTTCTTCCATAACGTCATACGACTCCACACCAAAACCATCATCAGATATTATTTTGACATGTGCATTTGAAATATTTTTTAGATGTGAAATATCTTTTCCATCAAAATCCCTGGTGATAGAGGAGGTTTGAAAGGCATCAATTAAGCCGCATTTTTCAGCTTTCCTTATGACATATTCCACTGTATTATTATCCGAACAAACCGGATTGGTATTTGCCATCAGATTAACAGTTGTATAACCACCTGCTACAGCTGCTTTGGAACCTGAAAAAATATCTTCCTTATAGGTATACCCCGGATCTCTGAAATGAACATGTAAATCGGTGAATGCAGGCATCAAAATTCCACCTTTTAAATCTATTATCTGATCCACCGATTTAAACTCTCCGGCAATCTGTTTAATCAAACCATCTTCAACAAGTATATCCGATATTTCATCTTTTTTATGATCAACAATCCGTGCATTTTTAAATAAAACCGTTTTTACCACAATCATTACTTCCTGATTGAATATTTTTCATCGCAATATTTACATCTGTAAACACCTTTTTCTTCATCAACAAGTCTGAATACATGCTCAATATTTTTTTCTACTGAAGTAATACACCTGGGATTCTTACATTTAATCACATCGACAACCACTTCAGGAAGATTCAGTTTTTTCTTTTCTGTAATCTTATGATCCTGTATGATGTTCACTGTGGCCTCGGGATCAATCAACCCCAATTCGCTCAAATCAAAATTGATTTGATTTTCAATTTTGATTATATCCTTTTTCCCCTGCTTTTCACTGGCAACATTCATGATGAGAGCTACTGAATAATCTACCTTATCAAGTCCGAGATAATCAAATATTTTAATGCCATATCCCGCTTTTATATGATCTATAACGATTCCGTTTGTTATTGTATTGATTTCCATCATATTAACACACCCCCAATAATTTTGCAATAAGCCCCATTCTTACAAACATTCCCATTTTAGCCTGTTTAAAATAATACGCTCTGGGATCATTGTCAATTTCATATGCGATTTCATTCACCCTTGGTAGTGGATGAAGGACTATCATATCATCGGAAGCCTTTTCCATTTTTTCACTGTCAAGTATGTAGGTATCCTTTAATCTAATATAATCCTCTTCATTGAAAAATCGTTCTTTTTGAACTCTTGTCATATACAGAATATCAAGATCTTCAATACAATCTTCAATCTTCCTGACTTCCTGATATTGAACACTTTTCTTCTCAAGCACTTCCGTTTTTATATAATCCGGTATGGTTAATTCCTCAGGAGAAATCAGGAACATCTCATTATTTTCATACCTGGAAAGAGCCTTTATCAGAGAGTGAACTGTTCTGCCGAATTTAAGATCACCACAGTAACCGATTTTAAGATTCCCAAGTCTTTTTTTTACAGATGTTATCGTTAAAAGATCTGTCAAAGTTTGAGTCGGATGCTGATGTCCGCCATCTCCAGCATTGATCACCGGAATTTCCGAATACATCGAAGCGACCTTTGGTGCGCCTTCTTTCGGATGTCTCATAACGGCTACATCTGCATAACAGGCAATCGTCCTGATCGTATCCGCAACACTTTCACCTTTCGAAACCGAGCTGGAATTTGCTTCGGAAAAGCCGATAACCTGACCGCCCAATCTCATCATTGCTGCTTCAAAACTCAATCTCGTTCTTGTACTCGGTTCATAGAAAAGGCTACCCATTATTCTTCCTTCACAGATTTTTGAAAATTCTGAAGGATTGTCAATAATCCTCTGTGAAAGTTCAAGCACTTCGTTAATTTCTTCAATCGTAAAATCCATCGGATCAATCAAGTGTCTTCCTTTTAACATACAGTCTCCTCCTAAAAAAAAAGCCACTATCGCATTAAATGCAATAGTGGCTTCTTATTTTTTCCAAGTTTTATAAAACAAAAATCAGAAAAACAAAAACAGGAAAAGAAAAATCTTAGGGGGAAAAATAAAATTTCTCCGGTAACCCGCCCCAAAAACTCTTCAATTTTCAAAATTGTTTTCTGATCTCTCATGTCATTTACCTCTTGTTTTTTCATCTCGAGGATTCTAACATAAGTAAATGAAATTTATAAAAACATCGTGTTACTATATCTTATCATACAGGGAATTGACATTATTATCTACTACATCCTTTTTTCTTTTTTTCTTCATACATTAAGGCATCAGCATCTCTAAGTATTTCATCAAGATCAGTCTCCGCGGAAGGTTCTATTTCTTTTACCCCAACACTCATCTTTAAAGTGTACTGTCTTTTTGAACTTTCATTGAATTGTTGAATATTCAAATTCAAACGATTTTTTATGACACCTTGTAAATGCTTTTCTTTAGACATCGTTAATACGGTAAATTCGTCCCCACCCAAACGTGCAACGATATCGCTTTCACGAAAGGTTTCTGTCAAAATCTCAGCTATATCACACAATGCTCTGTCACCGACTTCATGTCCAAATCTGTCGTTGATCGATTTCATCCCATCCATATCGATAAAAAAAAGATACAGATACTGATTTTCCCTTTTCGCTATCTGCACCTGTTTTTCTGCAAGGAAATTGAAACCCCTTCGGTTGTTTAAGCCGGTTAAGATATCATTATGCGCCATATCCTGGAGCTTTTGAAGAAGAAGATGCTTTTCTGTCACATCTTCCATGGAAATCTCTATTTTACTCCAGTCATTTCTGAAATTCCCCAATCTGTTCGCTCTGAAATTTATCTGAATCTGTTTTCTTTTCAACGTAAAAGCATTTGTTTCACGTTCAAAATGGCTCAATCCGTTGTGAAGTGATACAATTAATTCGAGATATGTATTGTACATTTCCTGTGAAAATATCTTATAGAGATTTCCTTTCAGATCAAAATCTCTGAGTTCCATCGCTGAAGAAGCTTCAAACAGGGAAAGCGTCTTTTTGTTCATCGATGTCACATAAATCAATGACACACATCTAACAATGGCATCGGGATCTTGTAAAAGAAACGCTTTCAGATCCTTGATGTTTCTTTTATCAATAATGTGATCAATATAGCGTTTCACATCCGTCATATCATGTTCCCAGAGAGAAATAGGGGAGTTATCAAACATATCCCTGTATTTTTGTTCAGTTTCTTTCAGATAAAACTCTCTTAATTTCTTCTTCGTGATATCTTTGACAGAAATAATATAATATTTATTATCCCCGTAATCCAGCGGAACACCTTTGAACGTGAAATAATGATTGTCATGAGCTTCACCACGACCTTCAAAACGAAGCTTGTCATGCTTTTTAATGAATCCTTCAACATTTTCATCTTTCTCATCAAGAAACAGAAAGGACGAAAAGAATTTCTTTAACGTTAGATTCTCAACAGCAAAAGGCTTGAGAAGATATTCTGATAGCATATTGTATGAGATAAGACGCCATCCTGAGAGTTTCTTCTCGAACAAAAGCGTCATGTCCACACTATTTTTTGTAATCTCATGCAAAACTTCTGATGAAATTCTTTTTTTTAATCTCCTGTTTCCGAGGAGATTGGCTTTCAATCTAAACAAAATACCATTATCCTTTTTCATATGACACCATTGTACTGGAATCAAGACATATGATAGTTAATATATATAAATTTTTGTTTATTCACTGGAAAAACGTGCGATTTTCTCTTTGAAATTATACAATAATTCTGTATCCAGTAAAAGATAAAAAATCAACCCAATGGCTGAAAAAAGAATATCAGGTCCCCAGGCTGCTATGACAGGGTTGATATGCCAGGGACTCCAAAGGTCAGATCTGCCCATTGCAGCCATCCATTGCGTACTTCCCTGATAGAGAGCAATGAGTAAAAAGGTGAAAATAACACTCCAAGCCTTACTTTTAATATTCAGAGCAAGAGAAAGAGGCACTCCGAGAATGGCAACGACTAAAGGGCCAAGCGATTGTGCGTATCGTGTATGAAATTCAATTTCAAACGAAAACGAATCCGTATTATAAAGACCTCTTTTTTTATACGCGTTGATGATATAGAGTAATTCATCCGTTTTCATATTATACGCTTTTTTCTTTGTGACCATGAAATAGAATTCAATATCCTCGTTGATGATTTCTTTGTCCATTTCGTTCAAATCATGGGGAATCATCTGCGAATCATAAATGGAGGCATAAACTTTCATATTGGATAAATCCCATTCCTGATTTTCTTCATCATAAATGACGAGTGGGGAATAATAGACTTTCATAGTCGTATTTTCTTTATCAATATCATAAACAAATACGTCGACAAGTTCCTGTCTGTTTGAATAGATTCTTTTGATAAACATATAACGGTTTTTCTCTGATAACATGAATTTATGCAATCCGGAAGAAAGATACACCTCTGCATTTTTATTTCGGTACATTTCGGGAACCACATGTTCCTTTAGCAAATAGGTTCCGAACGATAAGAATATCCCAAGAATCACAAAAGGTGTCACTAATTTCCTTAACTTTATGCCATGAACCTGCAATGCGATTATCTCATTTTTACTTTCAAGTTTTGATAACAGCCAAAAGATAGACAGCAGAACACCTACAGGAATCGCCTGTGGAATATATCGGGGGATCTGCTGCATAATAAACGGAAACATCTTCCAGAAAGACATATCATTTCTGACAATTTCAGATGAAATTTCAATCAGAATAAAAACATTTGCATATAGAAGAAAGCCGCCAAATCCCATCAGAAAAGGGAAAATCGAAGATTTTAAAACATATCGTTTAAGTATACTCAAAGCTGCGCCTCCATACTTATCGTCTCACAACTCTTTCCTTTAAAAAGAACATTAGTTTCGAATCCAATATAAGGAAGCAAATCATCCCAAGAATAGCGAATACAATATTCGGTCCCCAAATGGCAATGATAGAATCAAGTCTGTATCTCGAATTTGAGAAATCTGAAATATTTAACAAAGCAACACTTTGCATAAATATCTCGCTTCCTTTGAAAACGCCGATAAAAATAAAACTGATAATAATACTCCATGATTTACTTTTAACATTTGACAAAAGACTTATCGAAGTCCCCATCAAGGCAATAATCAGTGGGCTTAGAGATTTTGCAAGTCGCCAATTTATCTCCAGTAAGGCTCTTTTTCTCCTTTTTGGCTCTTCCACCATCTTAATTAATTCATTGGTTGTTGAATATTTATATTTACTTTGTTCACCACTGTCGTATTGCCCATATATATCTACCTCGTTAAAAATACTCATCGCATCTCTCAGTGAATCAGACAATTCATACGACAATTCTTCAAAATCAGTTTCATCGAAATCAACATTCAAGGTCATTCCTTTTTGATCATTCATCGTTAACACCTGTCCGTTGACCATTTTCCATCTCTCTTCCGATTCCTCCAACGATAATTCGTCCGAAAAAATCACTTTCAAATTGCCATTTCCAATCTCATATACGAGAACATCATCGAGATTTGTATCATCTATCGGTTCTTTAACATAAAAATATTTGTTCCCGGATATTGGCAGGAATTTATTCGATATCGTTGAATAACCGATATTTTCTGACATAAAATTACCCAATTCTTGCTGTTTTTGACGATTGAATTCCGGTATGATCTGATCATTCAAAAAGAAAGTGAAGACGCTCAGCAATAGTCCAAATGCAAAAAAAGGAAAAACAACTGATTTAAAGGAAATTCCGTGTACTTGAATCGCCATTAATTCATTTTTCGTTCCCATCTGTGACAATGTCCAGAAAATTGCCAAAAGAACACCCACAGGAATAGCTTCCGAACAAAGTTCAGGCATAAAAAAATATAACAATTGAAATAATCTCCATGGCGGTATACCATAATCAATAATATTCAATGATAAGAAATAAAGCAGATTCACACTTATAAATATAATAAATCCAAGAAACCCCAAAAAAAACGGTGAAACACTATTTCTCCAGATATATCTGTTTAACGTTTTCAAATCACAACTCCTTTATACAACAATCAAAGTAAATTCTATCATATTTCTGATTATTTCTCATAAAATGGGCGTATTTATCAGATTTGAATTTGACAACAACTGTACTATCTGTTATAATACACCACGATATTTTTATTTAAGGAGGCTTCTCATGAAAAAAATATTTTTATTATTGTTTTTAATCGCAGGGTCAATGCTGATTGCACAAACAACACAAACGGAATTGCTCAATGAATATTTGAATGCTTATTTTAACGGAAATTACAAGAAAGTCTACAGTATGCAGTGTGAGGAATTAAAAGGGGTGTTTGATGAGGAGAAGATCAAACAATCAGTTGAACAAGTCATTCTGGCATTCGGAAATTTCGAATCGATATATTCTACTGAAATCATCGAACAGCATCCATATACAGTCTATATTCAAATAATCAAAACTGAGGAAGGGTATATCAAAAGCACGATTACATTTGATCAGGATGATCTTATTGCCGGATTTTATATCAATGCGGCAAAAGATCCAAGAACTTCCATAGCATATATCGATGAAGATAAATTTGAAGAAAAAAAGATCAATTTTGGAATTGAAGGATGGGAACTCGATGGTGCACTTACAATGCCATTAACCGACAAAGCCGTTCCACTCGTCATCATTGTTGGGGGATCTGGTCCAACTGACATGGATGCTTCCGTAGGTGCAAACACACCTTACAAAGACATTGCATACGGTCTCAGTTCCAACGGTATAGCCGTGCTGAGATATAATAAAAGAACGGCTCAGTATGGTGCCAAAATATCGGAATCAATGAAAGAAAATGATACGATGATTGACATTGAGTATATTCAGGATATTGAAGAGGCAGTCAAATTCGCTTCCAAAATAGACGGAATCAGTTCTATCATTTTAGCCGGTCATAGCCTTGGTGCTGCGATTGTTCCGTATATGGCAGCAGAACTCAATCAAATAGACGGAATAATGCTGCTTGCACCGGCTATTCGAAGAATGGCGCAAGTCAGTCTGGATCAAAATATTTATCTCAAAGATAGTTATAACATTACCGACGAACAACTTGAACAGGTTACTCAATTTTTCACCATGGTCTTAAATCATGAACTCCCGGAGGATTTTGTTGTTCAACCGGGATTAACGGTTTCCTATTATTATGAATGGGATAAATACAGGGCAATAGAAGATCTTGAAAATACGAAATTACCTGTTTTGATACTGATCGGAGAAGAAGATTTTCAGGCAACTGTGGAAGGAGATTTCACCCCATTAAAAGAGAAATTCCAAGAAAATGAACGTTTTGAATTTCATTCCTTCAAAGGATTAAATCATCTTTTTATCAAATCAGAAGAAGGCATCATACATACAACTGAAGAATACAATATTCCGGGTTTCGTAGATGAAGATTTCATCAAAACTGTAGTAAAATGGGTTGAGAGTAAATTTTAAAAATACCTACGAAATGGAGTGATCTATTTGATCAGAGAAGATGCTATCAGAAAAAGATTGACAGTCATTTATGAAGGGTCAACAGATATACTGGCTGACCAGATACTGATGAAGATCAAGGAATTTAACCAGAACTTGAAAGAGAAAGAGGATTACAACTTAAATGAGAAAAACGCCGTCTTGATCACTTACGCAGATTCCATCATAAGTGAGAAAGTTCCTTTGAAAACTTTAAGGTATTTCCTCGAGAAACATGTAAAAAGAAGCATAAGCACAGTTCATATTCTGCCATTCTTTCCATATTCCTCTGATGACGGCTTCTCGGTCATTGATTATAAAGCGGTTAATCCTGATTTTGGAAGCTGGAAAGACATACATAGTCTTTCCGGCACTTACAAGATTATGTTTGATGCCGTAATCAATCATATCTCTTCAAAAAGTGACTGGTTCCAGAGCTATCTTTCAGATGACGAAAAATACTCGGATTTCTTTATTGAAGAAAATCCGGAAACAGATTTGACAACCGTTACAAGACCGCGAGCCTTACCGCTTCTATCTGAATTCCAGACAAAAAAAGGAAAAAAATTCCTTTGGACAACTTTTTCTGACGATCAGATAGACCTCAATTACAACTCACAGAAACTTCTACTGGAGGTCATAGATGTACTACTATTTTATGCGGCTAATGGTGCATCACTGATCAGATTGGATGCCGTCGGTTATATCTGGAAAGAAGTCGGGACAAGTTGCATACACCTTGAAAAAGCACATGAAATCATCAAACTGATGAGAGATATCTTTGATTCGTTAGAAAAAAAGGTACTGATCATCACCGAAACAAATGTTCCTCACAAGGACAATATCAGCTATTTTGGGAATGGATACGATGAAGCACAGATGGTTTATAACTTCTCCCTGCCACCACTCATACTAAACGCTTATCAGGCACATTCTTCTGAACACATTTTTAATTGGGCGAAAACGTTGTCATCTCCCACTGAAGAAACAACATTTTTTAATTTCCTCGCCTCACATGATGGTGTAGGATTAATGCCTGTAAAAGGTATTCTGTCGGATGAGGAGATTGACAAACTTGTCAATAAAGCACTCTCAAATGGCGGAAAGATTTCATATAAAACCAATTCTGACGGTTCTCAATCTCCATACGAAATGAACATTAATTATTATGATGCCCTCTTCGATCCCGAAGATTCAGAAACAGAAAATATCGACAAATTTCTCGGTGCGTATTTTATCGCTTGTTCACTAAGCGGGATTCCCGGAATCTATATCCATAGCCTTCTCGGTTCCAATAACTGGCCTGAAGGAGTTAAAAAACTGGGCTATAACAGAGCAATAAACAGGAAAAAACTTGATCTTGAGATTTTGGAAAAAGAGCTTGCCAATCCTCAAAACAGAAGATATAAAATCTTTAACGGAATGTTGAAAATGCTTTCGGAAAGACAGAACCATTCTGCTTTTTCACCGAAAGCCGATCAGGAGATTATTCCGCTGGACAGAAAAGTCCTTGCTATCAGAAGAAAGTCAAAAGAAGAAGAAATTCTGGCACTGGTTAACCTTTCAAATGAAAGAGTTGCTGTTGAACTTTCAGAAGGTAAAAATTATTTCGATATTTTGAACCAATCTGTTTTAACGAAGAGTATAACACTGAATCCATATAAATATCTTTGGGTCTCAGTCAGGTAGAAATCTCTGAGAACCAATAAGTTTATATACCAAATAAAAATCCCCTCTGTGGAGGGGATTTTCTGTTCTCATAAACGCTACTTTATCGCCCCTTGCGTAATACCTGAGATAAAACTCTTTGAGAAAATAAAGAATATGATCATGATCGGAATAATTGACATCGAAAGTGCTGCTGCAATCAAATGCCATTGATTTGAAAATTCTCCAAAGAATACGGAAATGGCAAGTGGAACGGTTTCCTTAGTTCTACTTGAAATAATGATAAGCGGGAAGAAAAAGTCATTCCACACGTTGACAAAATTCACAAGCCCTACAACTACTAATGCCGGTTTTGTTAGAGGCAAGGCAATTCGCCAGTATATTGTCCATGGGGTTGCCCCATCCATCATAGCCGATTCCTCAATTTCCTGTGGAATACCATCCATAAAGCCTTTGATAATAAACGTTGCAAAGGCAGTACCTGTTGCAATATAAACAAATATCAGTCCAATTCTTGTATCAGTCAGATTCAACTGATTCAAAGTAACATAAATGGGTATAATCGCCAGCCTCGCGGGAAGCGCTAACCCAGTGATAATATAGACGTATATCAATCTTCTGAATCTGAATTTAAATCGTGATATCATAAAAGCAAGCATTGATGAAAAGAGAATGACACCGCCTATTGAACAAACAGAGATGATAATGCTGTTGAGATATGCCGGTCCAAGATTTGCCTTTTCCCATGCTTTCTGATAATTCTCAAGTGAAAACTCATCCGGTAACTGAAACGGCTGAAGATAGATTTCTCTCATTGATTTAAAACTATTCGTGAATAAAACGCCAAAAGGGGTAGCAATGACAATAAAATAGATGATCAATAATGAAAAGATAACGATTCTCCAAGGTAAATTAAGTCTAAGCATTATGACCTCCTGCTTCTCTTGTCAAGGATATTTGCATATACCATTGAAAGAGGAATTACCATGACAAATATAATAACGACTACAGCTGCTCCAAGACCGTAATCCTGTGCAGAACTTCCAAGTCCGCCAAATGCTGTTCTGTAGAACAGGGTCCCGAGAACATCAGTTGATCTGAACGGTCCTGCCTGTACTCCTTCAAGTGCATAAACAACATCAAAAATATTAAATGACCAGATGAATATAAGGATACCCAAGGTCTGCATATTCGGGATGACTAATGGAAAGATAATCTTCCTGATGATATGATGATTCTTTGCCCCATCAATATAAGCCGCTTCAAAAAGGTCTTTCGGTATATTTAGGATTGCAGCCATAAAAACAAGGATATAAAAACCGATATTTCTCCAAACATTGACCATGATGACAGTCGGTAAAGCAGTTTCAGGCTGACCAAGCCATGGCTGAGTCAAGTTTTCAAGTCCTATCATTTCCAGGAATGAATTAATCAGTCCCCATTGAGGATTTAACAACATACTCCAGATAAACCCGACCAAAACCATTGAGATAACATTCGGCAGGTAAACCATCGTCTGAAAAAAACGTTTCCCCCAGATTTTTGAAGTTAGTGCTATAGCTATAATGAACGCCAATCCGAGTTCAAATATAGAATTCGCTATAAAAAACTGAAAACTGTGCCATACAGCGTTAAAGAACTCTTCTGAATAAGAGCCGGTCAATATATTCTTGAAATTATCGAAACCCACAAAAGTCTTTTCTCCCACACCGGGCCAGCTGAAAAAACTCAGATTAAAGCTGTATCCGATAGGGTACACAACAAATATCGTATAAAAAACCAGAGCAGGTAAAACAAAGAGTAAAATATATCTGAGTTTAACCTTCATAAATCAATATCACCATCCCTGAAATATTTCAAATAATCAAATAAAGCGGGTTTATAAAAACCCGCTTTGTAAAACGTTTTATTGCTTAGTCTCCCATTTTTTCTGCTCTTTCCATGATAGGTTTGTACCACTGTACAAGCGCATCCTGTGAATCCTGAGCAAGTTCCTGAGGAGTCATTCTGTCAGCATACATTGCCTGAAGCCCCGGACTGAGAACATCACTGTAAAGTGATGGTTTTCCTGAAACAAATTCTGAACCAACCCAGTAAACATATGGGGAAGCATGATCTTCAGCTGTCTTGTTTGCTTCCTGAAGGATTGGTGAATCAGGCATCTGTGAACCTGAAACAGCAGGGATGTTAAGTGTTACGTTGCTGAAAATAGTACCGAATTCCGGTTTAGCTGCGAATTCAAGAACTTTGATAGCTGCTTCTTTGTTGTCTGCGTTTGCACTGAGCCCTACTGCCCCATCCATGTAAACGTATGCATATGGATCGTTCCCTGCATAATCCGGAGGGACCATGAAATATCCAATATTCAGATCCGGATTGAGTTCTCTCCACTGTTGAACTCCCCAGATACCATAGAAAACCATTGCTGCCTGTTCAAATGCAAAAGCGGAATTCATATCATTTGTATCGTTTGCAAGGAATCCTTTCTGATAATACTGTTTCAAATCGTTGAGAAGACTGTTCATGTATACCCAGTCCTGGTCAAGAAAGTCGATTTTCCCTTCTGCAAGTCTTTTTATCCAACCGGGTCCAAGAACACTGACACCGCACATGGCATGCTGCATAACGAGTGCCCAAGCTTCTTTACCGGGAGCAAAGAAAGGATCGATACCATCTTTCTTTAACGTTTCAGCTATAGCAAGCATTTCATCCCAAGTCTTGGGTTCTTCAAAACCGTATTTGTCGAAGATGTCCTTGTTGTAAAAAACACCAACAACCTGTACTGCAAATGGAACGCCGTACTGTTCTCCGTTCATCGTGATGTTGTTAAGAACACCTTCTGTGAAATGTTCAAAATTAACCTCATCCGTTACAGGAAGAATAAGTCCCGCTTCAACCATAGCCGCTGTTCTTCCACCGGGAAGTCTTCTTGTATAAACAAGGTCAGGACCTTTTCCGCCCTGAAGGGAAAGAAGCATTTTGGAATCATATTCTGTTGGAAGGAATCCTCTGAATTCAATCTGGATGTCTTCTCCCGCATCCTGAAGAGCCTGTTCCACCTGTTTCCAAACTTCCTCATCCTGGGAACGCCAACTCCACATTTCTACTGTTTCTGCCATAGAAAAAGTACACAACATCAATAAAACGACACTTAACACGAACAACTTTTTCATTTTTTACCCTCCTGTTTTTGATTTGCAATGAGTTTTCGCAATTTTGAAAACCCGATCAATATAATCTTATTTCTTTGATGATTGCTTCAAATTCTCTTTCTTCTTTTTCCCATTGATCCAATAACACATCAAGTTCGATTTTCCCAGTTAAATAACTCCTAACCCTGTCATCTCCGGTCAAAGATTCGAGTCTCGAAACATCCGCATAACTGTTAAAATCAAGCTTGTCTGAATGTATTTCCATAACCCCTCTTAGAAAATACAACATTTGAGGGATGAAATCAGCATCTTTTGAAATCGGGAAGAATTCGATACCAAAACAAATCTGATCCTTGTGTTTTGAAGAAAACGGAACAAAAGCACGTTTCCTGAAAACAAAATCTTTAAACGGTCTTTCATCAAGCCATTTAACCATTCTCGCCATATCAAGCCATGGGGCTCCATACATTTGAAAAGGCTTGGGTGAACCCCGACCTTCCGACAGATTTGTTGCTTCTACAAAACACCCGCCCGAATAACAGACATTGGAAGCATAATCAGGTATGGCAGGCGAAGGTACATTCCAGAACAAACCGGTTTCAGGAAATACCATATCCTTATCGTAGTTCTCCATTTTAATGATTTTAATTTCACAATTGATATTATATTCTTTTTTAAAATAGAGTGCAAGCTCCCCCGGAGTCAGTCCATAACGTATCGGTAATTTATAATCTCCGACAAAAGAAGCATATTTTTCATTCATTCTTGACCCTTTAACTTTCCCCCCCAGAGGATTGGGACGATCAAGAATGATGATAGGTATACCCGCTTTTTCTGCTGTTTCCATACAATATACCAATGTGTAAATAAACGTGTAGTACCGTAATCCTACATCTTGAATATCATATACAAGCAAATCAAGTCCTTTAAAATCTTCAATATCCGGTCTTTTCTTCTTACCATAAAGGCTTTTTACAGGTATAGCATATTCAGGATGTATTGAATCCCCCACAGCTTGACCATCAGCTGCACCATATATACCATGTTCAGGAGAAAATATCTTCTTGATCAAAAAACCTTTTTTCAAAAAGACAGCAATATTCTCTTCAAGATTCGAATTAACACCCGAATAATTTGTAATCAAACCAATAGGCTTTCCATCAAGGATATCCATTTCAGAAACTCTATCAATTCCCATTTTAACTTTCAAGGTATCACCACCCAGTTTTTTGTTATAACATTATACTCTTTTTATACTACAAAGTCAAAAACAGCAGAATTACAAATAAATAATAACAAGTTGGTTTTGCTATGCTATAATAGGCCGAATAAGCAACTGACAGAAAACATTTAATTTAAAAGACATAACAATTACAGAAATTTTATTTTCTTTTCATGTGTTTATAGAAATTTCTTTTTTATTTGTCTGTACATCTATCCATTATCTATGTTATAATATTTTCGGACTATGTATATCATTCACAGTTGGTTATACGCATTAAAAGCTGTAAAAACGAAAAATTCTGATTCTTTGGCAACTGGATTTTCAAATTATTTATTGTTTCAATTACTTATAGGTCTTTAAATTTTAAATGGAGGTAGCAAAATGAAAAAAAGTATTCTTTTTAGTCTCATTTTAGTGTTGTTAGTAGGTTTTACTTTTTCAAATGGTGTATTGAAATTTGCCATAGAAACAGAACCTGTCGGTCTTGATCCACATCAGGTTACCGCTTTTGCCTCACACAGAATTCTTGAAAATGTCTATGATGGTCTTCTCAGGTACGACGAAAACATGAAACTTATCGCAAACCTTGCAGAAAGCTACGAAGTCACGGATGCTTATACTGTAATCTTTACATTAAGAGAAGAAGTTTATTTCCATGATGGTCAGAAGTTGTCCGCAGACGATGTTCTTTACTCCTTTGAAAGAATCATGGATCCTGATTTCGGTTCACCAGCCGCATCATATTATGCAGATGTTGAATCAATTACGGCAATTGATGACAAAACAATTGAATTCAAACTCAAGACACCCAGTGTCAATGCAGTTCTTCCGAATTTCGCCGGTGTAAACAGTGCAATTGTCAGTAAATCATTCGTTGAAAGCGGAAAGAATATGCAGCTTGAAACAAATGGTACAGGACCTTTTGCCGTTGCAGAATATGAAGCGGGAAATTATATCTCATTAGCAAAGAATGCAAAATATTTCATCGCGGGACTCCCTAAAGTCGACGAAGTAAGATTCGTTGTCATCCCTAAGGAAGTTTCAAGAGTTTCAGCGCTTAAAAACGGAGATGTCAATCTGACAATACTCAACGAACCCCTCAGTCTTAAAATGCTTGCAAACGGATTTTCCATCTACAGACAGCCGGTTCTCAACTATTATCTTCTCGGTATCAACAACGCCGTTGAACCGCTAAATAATCCAAAGGTTAGACAGGCTCTCAGCTATGCCGTCAACAGAGAAATGATCATCAAGATGGTAGGTTTTGGGGAAGGAACGATCACCGGAATCATGAATCCTACGGTTAAAGCATGGGCAACTCCGATAGGGGACAAATTCGATTACAATCCTGCAAAGGCCAAACAGCTCCTTGCGGAAGCCGGATATCCAAACGGATTTGAATTCTCAATCACCGTATCCGCAAAATATAACTTTGACAAGATTGCACAGGCACTTCAGGCTCAGCTCGCAGGTGTTGGTATAAAAGCCAATCTTGATATGGTTGAATGGGGAATATTCATTAAAAAATGGAAAGAAAAGGATTTTGATTCATTCGTTTCACTCAACGGTGGTTCTGTAAGCCCTGACAAACAACTTTTCAGAACATTCGAAACAAACGGATCAACCAATAAATTCAACTATTCAAACACAAAAGTTGATGAACTTCTCATGGCAGGAAGAACAACGACAGAATACGAAGCAAGAAGAGAAATATACAACGAACTTCAGGAAATCCTTATTGAAGAATCACCCATTCTGTTCCTCTACTCACCAAACAACCTTTACGCGTCACAGGAAACCGTAAAAGGATTCCAGCCAATGAGTAACGCCAGTCTTATTTCATTAAGATTTGTTTCCGTAGAATAAACAATAAAAACTTCGGGCCGAAAGGTCCGAAGTTTATTTCCAAGGGGTAGATATTTTGACTTTATCGTATATATTAGGAAGAATTATCTCAGCAATACCAACAATACTACTTTTGACATTCATGGTGTTTATTTCCATTCACCTTGTTCCCGGAAATGTCATAGACATCATGATGGGTACTCAGAATTATTTAAGCGAAGAACAGATTCAGGAAATGACCGAAGAACTCGGATTGGATCAACCGATAATAATTCAGTACTTTAACTGGTTGAAAGGCTTTTTCACATTTGATCTTGGTACATCATTAAGAACAGGAGAACCCGTTTCTCAAATGATTGCCAAAAAATTCCCGATCACCTTCGAACTGGCACTCATGTCAATTTTATTCAGTCTGCTGATAGGAATTCCCTTTGGGTTAATATCTTCAGTAAAACAAAATACACCATGGGATTACACATTCAGAGTGTTGGGATTGGTAGGGCTCTCAGCTCCTGTATTCTGGATAGGTGCTATTTTCATTGTCTTTATTTCAGGAACATTCGCAAATTATTCTCTGTTCGGTTTCGTTCCGATCACTCAGGACCCATGGAAAAATCTACAGATTATGTTAATTCCTTCCATTACACTCGGAATAATGATCGCAGCACAGATCATGAGGATGACAAGAAATTCCATGCTGGACGTTCTTTCACAGGATTATGTTAAAGTAGCAAAGGCAAAAGGTTTGAAAGGCAGTAAGGTTATATTCAAACACGCCTTGAGAAACGGGATGATTCCTGTCGTAACAACTGCAGGGATACAACTCGGCTACCTTATCGGCGGAACCATCGTTGTTGAAAGTATGTTTGCCATCCCGGGAATGGGGCGAATGCTTCTTGATGCCGTCAATCAGAGAAATTATCCGGTTGTACAGGGAATAGTTGCATTCATCGGTATTCTGATTGTTTTACTGAATATATTAATTGATATATTGTACAGTGTCATTGACCCGAGAATTAAGTTAACGGATTGAGCTGGAGGTAAATGGTGGAAGTTAAAAAATTAATCAGAAAATTTTGTAGAAATCCTTTAAATATTATCAGTTTTTTTGTTTTTATCTTTATTTTGTTCACAGCGCTCTTCCCATCCCTTATCGCTCCTTTTGATCCTCTTGAAATGGATTACAACGCCTTTATGACAGGGCCGGATGCCACTCATTGGTTCGGAACAGATCAATTCGGAAGAGATATTATGTCAAGAATCGTTTTTGGTGTTCAGAAGAGTATGCAAATCGCATTCCTCGCAATCCTTCTCGCAACAGCATTCGGGACTACATTGGGTTTGATTGCAGGATATTTCGGAAAATGGGTAGACCAAATCGTTATGCGAGTGATCGATGCGATGTTCGCTTTCCCTTCAATCATCCTGGCACTTTTTATCATTGCACTTTTCGGGGCAAGTGTTTCAAATCTGATCATCGCTCTCGGAATCGTTTATACCCCTATTTTCGCGAGAACGATCAGAGGCTCGACAATTGCCCTGAAGCAACAATTATACGTATTGGCAGGTAAGGCATTGGGAAAAGGGAATATCAGCATCATTCTCAAGGAGATTATCCCCAATCTGGGTTCCATACTTATCGTAACTTTTACAACCAACTTTTCAACGGCCCTTTTATCCGAAGCAACATTAGGCTTTCTCGGTCTTGGTGTGCCACCTCCTGATCCGACCCTTGGAGGAATGATAGGAGCCGGGAGCGACTATCTGATGAGTGCTCCCTGGGTTGCTCTGTTCCCCGGTCTAATCATCGCAGTCATCGTACTCAGCATTAACATAATCGGTGATGGTCTTAGAGATACCCTGGATCCGAGAAACATCAAATAAACTCTAAAACAAACAACAAATCTCATCGGAAGAAGCTGTAATGTTCAGTTTCTTCCTTTTTTTCAACACTTACAACGTTTCTCTTTTCGTTTTATACATCCTCTTTGATCTTTAAGACAATTCACATGTCTTGATTGGTTAAATCGATACTTTTTCCTCGGCTTGAAAACACCTGCAACGGTTTTCCCGGCAAAAGTCAACAGAATGATCAGAACTGAAATCGCAGAAAGCATTTCAATGCCACCTGTATCGAACCTGAGGTTAAAAAGCAGAACACCAACCGTTTCATTACCTGAAGAGTAGAGCATTGAAGAAATCGGAATTTCTTTGATGATAAACAAAAAGGCAAGGATCCACCCGGACTTAAACCCCTTTTTTAACTGCGGAACCGTCACATACCAAAAAGCACCATGTCTTGAGGCACCGTCTGTCATCGCCATTTCTTCATAAACAAATGGAATATTTTTAATCAAGCCGGACATATTCCGAAATAGAAAGGGAATGGCAACCGTAATATAAGAAACAATAAGAATCCATGGTGTATTGTACAGCTTGAGGGGAGGATTCATCCAGGCAAACACAGCGGCTACTGCAAGAATCATCTCCGGGATTGCCATCGGAATAGAGCAAAGAAAAGCTATTATATGCCTCGATAGTTTTGCTCCACTGACTCTGTTCAGTATAAACACACTTAACAAAGAGATAATGCCGGCAATGGATGCCGATAGACCCCCAAAAAACAAACTGTTTCTAATGGCCCGCAAAAAGAGGTCTTCATTGAAAAAGAGGTTTGTATAATTTTTAATAGTAATATTATCGATACCAAAAGGTAATTCCCATGTTTTCATAAGAGATGTCTGAATAATTGTCATCATGGGCATCACAATTGAAAGTAGAAAAAAAAGAAAAACGGTTCCAAATATCCAATACCTGTTTTTCCCCAGTTTAAGTTGCTTTCTGCTATTTACACCGATATTTTCCGTCGCTGAATCGGAATCACTATTCCTTGCAGAAATTCTGAGCTGGAAAATATACAATATACAAGTCAATATCATCATAATAACTGAAATAGAGAGGGCAAGATTTATATTCAAACTACTCATGGATTTGTAGATATACGTACTCAGGATATACTCACGTGCAGGTAGTGCAAGCAGTGCTGCAACACCAAAGCAGGCAACCGTTTTGGCGAAAATAAACAATCCGATTGAAAGAACGCTCGGACGAATGATTGGCAGTAGAATATACCGAATCAATTGCCGATTATTACACCCATCCAGACGAGCCGCTTCTTCGACAGAAACATCTGTCTTTGAAAGTGCATTGGAAATGGATAGAAATGCCATAGGGTACAAATGAAGCGTCATAACAAGACCGACAGCAAATAGCGAATAGATCTCAATATTCAAGAATGACAATATCCCGTTTTGAGTTGTCATCTGAATCCAGGACATCGCCATTATATAGGATGGAATAATAAAACTGATAAGGATAAAACGCCTTATCAGTTTTTTAAAAAACATATCTGTTCTCTTGAGTAAGAAGGCAAGTGAACCGCCAATCAAAAAAGCAAAAATAGTGACACCAAATGCAAGTAGAAGCGTATTAGTCAACGCTTTAAAAAAGCCCTTGCTGCCGAACATTTTGATATAATTCTCAATAGTCGGATTAAATCCCTTCTGATTGATACCAAAACTATTGACAACCATCAATAGCAAAGGATAGAATACGATTAATAGCAATATCGCCAAAATGCATGGAATCATTATCTTCTGAACTCTACTCACTTTTTTGTTTATTCTCAAAAAAACCACATATTCCTAAAAATAATATTGTCTGCTTCAAGTGTTTACTGCTTTAAACACACATTTCATATAGTATACTTTTATTTATTGTTAGTCAAGTACATTTTCCTCATAGAAATACAGAATTTCATCCTGATTAGCCAGAATCTGTTCCCAATCCGGGTGAATTTCATTGATCTTCATTTGTTTTAATGAATCGGACTCCTTGAGAACACTAGTAAATCCAAACCGCGATGAAATCTTCTGACAGTCTTCTGAAATGGCAAAATCAATGAACTGATGGATCAAATCAGTTTCCGACTCATTTCTTTCTTTCTTTACAATAGCGATAGGTCTTTGTATACTGAAAGCACCATCCGAAGGATACACAATTTTCAAATTACTGTCTATCCCTTTTTTCTTAATACTTTTTATAATTCTGAAAGCACCGTCTGAGGGAGCGATACAAATATCCCTTTCACCTGACTGCACTTTTGATATGGCATCGATATTCATCTTTGTCAATAATACGTTATTCTTCCCAATATATTTTAAAATATCCTTACCGTTTTCATGCATATAGAGAGAGGCTGCAAGTGCAAAAGCCATTGCTGATTGTGATCCATCAGCCATCGCTATTCTCCCATCCCACAATTCAGCAGTCAGATCTTCCCACGTTTCAGGAATTTCCGTTTCGGAAACTTTCGATGCATTATAAATAATTGTTCCATATCTTGCATTCGAAGGAATAAAATAACCTTCTCCATACTGATAAGCTTCTTTTAAATTCTCATAGTTTACTGGGAAATATTGTTCCAGAACATCAATATCTCTCAGCTGATAATACATTAACGGTTCCGCTCCCCAAATCACATCCGCCTGAATCTCTCCAACCATCATCTCAGTGAAAACTTTCTGTTTCAACGGGCCGGATCCCGTGTGAAAAACATCGATGCAATCTCCATGGATCTCCTCAAAACTTTTTTCAATCTGCTTAACCATACCTTCTGGTCCGGAAATATAAACCAGCGTCTTTCCGGCAAAAACTGAAACAACTAATAGAACCAAATAAAATAGACATACTTCCCTTTTCATAAAATCACCTCAAAATATTATATGCGTAACATATAGATGATACATAATTTTGTATTATATACCTCTCCCGAGTGATATTATATATAATTAATCTTATGTTGTCAAATCGATTTAATCATTCGCAAAAGTTCTTTTATAATTATTTTTTTATATAGGAGAGTAGAACATCAATTCCCTTGAATGTAAGAACGGACCCGAAGGCAATCGTACCGAGTTTACCTCCAGCTCCTCCAAAATGTGAATAACTGTAGACAAACATCAATCCGACAAGAAGCGACACCAATATCTTTTGGAAATCACTTTTCACAATTTTTTTTGAAGACATACCGACAAATGTTGCACTCATGGCAACGGCTGCAAACATAGCCCCTTGTTCCGGGTGTACAGCTGGTAGAACAAGACCCCCAATCAGGCTAATCAAGCTGGATGAAGTTACCACATCATGTTTTAATTTACGCGAAATAACAAAGGTCGCGTATGAAGCAGCGGCTGAATAGATCATAATCTCAAACATAGATGTGAGATCAAGAACTTTTGGATTTGTAAGTTTCACATTTGAAAAGGATGATACGATCAACCATGAAATAAAGGCAACCGCTCCAAGCTTTCCGCCATAACCTTTATAGACATCATCTGAAAGTATCAGGATTATTCCCGCAAGAGATGCAGCAATGATTACATGATAGAAATCGTGCAGAACAAGTGGCGACACCATCCCCACAAAAGCACCACAGTAAACGGCAACTGAATATTCAGGAATCAGAACTGCGGCAACCAATCCCGTCAAAGCAGCGGCAACTATAGCACCCAGACCCAAAAAAACGCTTAGGATGTATGCGATAACTGCCCCTGTCAAAACGGAAAAAAATTTAAAGATATCCTTTTTATCAAATTTTTTAAACAAATCTTTTTTAATCGTTTTAAATTGAATGCTAATCTTCAAGGCAATCAGCAAAAAAGAAAAAAAGATCGTAAAAAAAAGAACCCATGGTCCGTGCTGAAAAGAACTGACAACCGACAAGCCAAAAAGCGCAATAGCGGAAAAACTTGTTAAAAGGTAACCTATCAGCATTTTCACTCCTCAATCATTATTTTCTTTTAGAAGAAGTAAAGTCCTTATCAATCAAACTTCATCGTTTTTTTTATGATAGAGAAATTTCTCTTTTGCTTTCTTCAGTTTTTCTTTCAATTTCACGATTTTATTCTGCAGGGTTTCCTTCTTTTCTTTATACTCTTTAATCTGTGATGTAAGTTTCGTCCATTTACCATCATCCTGAAAATGATCTTCAAGTTCATTCTCCCGTTCTTGAAGCTTTTCTCTAAGAGTGTCAATCGTCTGTTCATAACCAAGCAATTCAGCGGATTCAACTCTGATATCATCTTCAATCCGTTTTATTTTTTCTTCCGTCATAATAAAAACCTCCTTCAGATTGAAAAAAGACGATCTGAACCCCAATAGATGCAAATCGTCTTTTCTTGTTATTATTAACGTGAATTTACTTAAAATAGTTTCATTATAAAACTGACCTTGCGATAGCTGAAACCGCTGTTGTCGTATCAAATATGGTTTTGTATGAATGATCTTTAAATAATACGGTTCGCGCATCAAGACGCTTACACCCCGGCATAAACTGAACAACATCTCCCATTTCTGTTTTGTTCAGCTCTATTTTCAGCTCAATCGGATGCTCAAAATCTGAATCAAATGTAAAAACAGGTAATTCTTTCAGATTTTTGGATAAAACCGCATTTACTGCCTCTATTGTATTTTTTCTCACAACGTTTATCGGAAAATGCTTTGCAGCATATCTAGTAATAGCTGATTTATTCACAACATATTCTACCCATTGCAGTTTATCCATCTCTTCAAGTTCTTCTTTCAACGCAAGATCCCCCGTGATAAGGCCCACAGGTACACCGTGATACCCGGCATAAGCCGCATTTAATAAAGACTCGCTTACAGGTATATCATTTACCCAGACATTATGAAATGCCGAATTTGAAAAAGTGTGATCCATTGAAGCTTTTTGTCTCCCTATACCGGCATGGTAACCCAAAAAAAAGACGACATCATACCTTTTATCAAAATCAGGCATCATATACTGCGGTCTCGGAGAACCGGAAATGAGATATAATCGATCATCCAATTCGGTAATCTCATATTCAAGACTATCTCCCATATCGTGAGAATCAGCGATCACAATTTCATCAATCTGCTCATTAACACCACTTTGATGTATGCCTTCAATAACCCATTCAACCTGTCTCCTGACATTCTTTTTTACGATTTGTCTTTCGCCGAATGTTCTTTCCTGTTTCCAGTTAAATGTCCCTGCGATACCTTCCATATCTATTGAGATAAATATCTTCACAGCTTGATTCCCCCTTTATTTGATAATACATTATATCATGAGGCTCATGACATATGATGGATTACCTGAAATCATTTAACAACAAAAAACCCCTTCATTAAAAAAGGGGTTAAATGATGATACTTAGTTATTGACTGACAGAAATCCTTTTACGGCAACAAGAAAAGCCTTCTGTTTTTCGAGAAAAGCTGCATGTCCGGCATCCGGAATATTCAGATAAACAGAATCCTGAATTTTCCCTGCCATTTCCTTCATTTTGTCAGCCGGTGTGATGATATCCTTTTCGGCACTGAGTACAAGTGTTGGAATCTTTATTGATTCGATCAGATCAGAACAATCAAAATATTTTGCACTTTTTGAAAGTCTTGTGAACCCTTCAAACCATTCTTTTGTCAACATACTTTCAAAAAGATCCTGTCTTTTTTTCAGCCATTCAATATTGTTCTGATAGAAGATATCTGAGTAAATCGGTGGAATAGCTATCGTGAAAAAATCCTTCCCGCTGTTCATTGAAGCAGCCAGTTCCCAAGCATCACTGATACTCTGCAGATACGTCGTCACCTTCGGAATAACGTTAACCAGCATCAATGACTTCAATATATCCTGATGATGCCTGGTAAATTCAAGGGCAACTTGTCCGCCATAGGAAACCCCCAGCATATTCATGCTGTCGATGCAAAGAAAATCAAATAATTCCATCAAATCATCAACATGAAGTTTCCAGTCATATTCCCGGTTTTCCAATTTAGAAGATTTCCCCTGATCTCTGAAATCAACCAGTAGAAATCGATAATCCTGTGACATGGTTTCATTGAAAGAAGCCCAACTTGCACAGCTCATCATGATTCCGTTAAGAAAACATACCCAGGGTCCCTTTTTACCTCTTATTTCATAATGAAGCTGACCACCGTCTTTTAGAAGATATGTCAATGCTCATCACTTCCGAAAAATTCCGTCATGATTATGACAAATCGGTCCGGATCCTCAACATTCACTGCATGTCCGGCATTTTCAAGAACTTCTATTTCTGAATTGTCTATTGCTTCGACTGTGTTCTCCAGAAGTCTTTCAGTAATCAAGGCATCATTTTCACCGACGATAAATTTCACCGGGAAGTTGAACTCCCTCACAGCATCAAGATAATTGTATTGTTCCAGCGCTCTCGCATTATCTGTAAATGCCCGATCATCCATCATTAACGCATCATCTGTAATCTTATCCAGAAGATTATCCGGGTCTGACGATGGGAACATATTTCCCAATGAAGTCTTTAAAAGACCTCTATTATGTTTATAGGATTCAAGTACCGGATAATATTCTTCGGGTGTAATAAGTCCTTCAGCCGGTGCCGGGTCGATGAGCAGCATCTTGTTGATTTTGTCTTTATTGTTGATGGCATATTTCATACAAACTGCCCCACCAAGGGAATGTCCAATGATATTCACTTTTTCAAGTTTAAATGTGTTGATAAACTTTTCCAGTTCCCTTGCATAATTCTCTATTGAAATTTCTCTTTCGGGATTTGTTGAATCCCCAAAACCGGGTAAATCCATGGCAATTCCTTTGAAACCCGTTGCGTTCATTCGTTTCAGTACAGGGTCAAACCAGCGCCATGATGCAAAATTTCCATGCACCATAAAGATAGGTGTCCCTTTTGGATTTCCGCCGGTTTCAAAATGTATCTTCATATCCTCCACTTTTACAAACATTGATTTATCCTCCCTGAAGCTGTTCTTTCGAATTTTTTTCTTGAGCCACACCCATGGTCTCCCAAAATATTTCCATTGAAGGATGTACACCGCATAACTGAGTCCCCTAGGAAAGAATAGGACAACGATGATTAGCATGATCCCAAAAATAATCGACATTGGTACGTTGATCCTGCTGAAGAGGAACGGAATGGCAACCATAAGGATTGATCCGATTACATTTCCTGACAATGAAGCAAGTCCCCCTACAACAATCATTGCCATCAAATTTATGGATATCCCCATACCAAAATCGGTTGGGGCTATATAATTGATAGTATGCGCATAAAGCGCACCGGCAACACCTGCGTAAACAGCACTCATAACAAAAGCGATGAGTTTGTATTTTGAAACGTTAATTCCTGAAGAACGAGCTGCAAATTCGCTTTCTCTGATGGCCTTCAAAGCCCTACCGGTCTTTGATTTCATCATATTCGCAGCAAAGATAAACAAAGCTACTGTTACAACGGCGATAATATAGAATTTCCCGAGATCACCGGATACTTCAAGCCCAAAAATATCCGGGTTGGGTACGTTGACAAAACCTGTATGGCCTCCAACATAATCCCAGGCAGCAAGTATCTTTTCGATAGCAACGCCAAACGCCATGGTCGCAATAGCCAGATAGAAACCTTTTAACCTGAGTGCCGGAAATCCCAGTACAATACCAAACAAACCGGCGACACCACCTGAAAGGAAAATCGTTATGATAAAAGGAATATTGAAGTTTTTAGTCAGTATTGCCGTTAAATAGGCCCCAATCGCCATAAATGCCGCATGTCCAATTGAAATCTGTCCGGCATACCCGATCAGTATATTAAGCCCGAGTGCTGCAATACTGAATATCAGAACCTGTGAAAAAATACTGATTAAGAAAGTCTGATTTAAAAACAAAAGGGGTAAAACGGCAAGGAAAACACCAAATACGATAAATCCTCTGTTGTTTTTCATGTTTATACCCTCCTCTTTGAAGATTTTCCGAGGATCCCGGAAGGCTTAATCATCAGAAGACAAATGATAATAATCAGTGCAAACGCCATTTTAAGTTCTGCTGAAATATATTCTCCTACAAATTGTTCAATAACACCCAGCAGCAACCCCCCGACGATAGCTCCGGGTAAACTGTCAAATCCTCCGAGAACGGCTGCTGTCAACCCTTGAATTTGAAGGTTAAGCATCATGTTCGGATGAACATATGTCTTCGGTGCAGCAAGAATTGCAGCTAATGCACTGAGAGCGGTTCCAAAGCCCCAGGCAAATCCGTATACTTTTCCAACGGGTATGCCCATCAGTTTTGCTGCCTCTTCACTCTGTGAGGATGCTCTGACGGCTAAACCGAGTTTAGTGTACTTTAAATAGAAGAAGGTTCCGAAGACAATGACGGCTGTCAGGATAAAGATGAGCAAATCCTGTCTGGTAATAACAAGCATAGTATCCTGAATATTTAACATCAATGGTCTGCCTGTAATCAGATTGGGAAGCTGTCTTGTATCCTGTTTCCATATAAGAAGCGCAAAACCTTCAAGTGTCATCAGCATTCCAAGTGTGATGATAAGCATCGCCGAATGTGAAAGGTGCCTAATCGGTCTGAGGAGGAATTTCTCAGTTAATATACCTATAATAACGGCAAAGATAAGCCCGGTAATAATTGCCAGTAAAAGCGGAAATCCAAAAAAGGCGTAACATGAAAATGTGATATAAGCTGCAAACATTCCCATATGACCATAGGCAAAATTCAGAACGCCCGTCGTATTATGTATGATTACAAGTCCGAGTGCTACCAGCGCAAACAAACTTCCATCTCTCAACCCAAAAATTAACTGCTGCATAACTTTCACCTAACCCCCAAGATATTTTTCTTTGACACGGTCATCTTTGAGCAACTCATCAGATTTTCCCTCAAGTGTTATACTTCCCACTTCTATGATATATGCATAATCAGAGATATGTAAAGCTGCATTTGCATTCTGTTCAACGAGGAATATAGTCTTCCCCATCTTCTTCAACTCAATCAGCGTGTCAAATATCTGTTCAAAAATGATCGGTGCCAACCCAAGAGAGGGTTCATCCAGCATAAGTAATTCAGGATCTGCCATTAGCGCCCTTCCAACAGCCAGCATCTGCTGCTCTCCACCTGACAAGGTACCGGCGGACTGTCTTTTTCTGTCAGCGAGGATCGGAAACATCTGATAAACCTCCTCAAGGTTTTCCTTTACCCTGTTTTTATCTTTGATGACATATGCCCCTGCCACAAGGTTCTCATGAACGGAAAGCCCGGGGAATAGTTTTCTTCCTTCGGGACAGTGAATGATACGTCTTTTAACAATATTATCCGGAGATTTATCCTGAATCTCTTCTCCGTTAAAGACTATCTTGCCCTCATAGGAGTGATTAAGCCCTGAAACGGCTCTCAACGTTGTGGACTTGCCAGCACCATTAGCACCCAATAAACAGGTAATCGTACCATCTTTGATCTCAAGAGAAATTCCCTTTAACGCTTCTACATATCCGTATTTTAATTTCACATCCGTCAATTTAAGCATATTTACTCTCTCCCAGATACGCCTTGATAACTTCAGGGTCATTTTTAATCTGTTCCGGTCTTCCTTCGGCTATCTTTTTCCCGAAGTTCATGACCGTTATCTGATCCGAGATATCCATAACAAGAGACATATCATGCTCTACAAGCAGTATGGTAACCCCTTTTTCCTTTATTTTCATGATAATTTCTTTCAAAAATTCAGTTTCTGATGGATTGAGTCCTGCTGCCGGTTCATCAAGCAAAATCAATTTCGGAGAGGAAATCAGAGCCCTTCCAATCTCCACCATCTTCTGCAACCCGTAAGGAAGCATCCCTGCAAGACTGTTTAGTCTATTTTTAAGCCCAAGAATACCCGCTATTTCAGAAGCCTTGAAGGCTGCTTTTTCCTCTTCTGACTTTAAATGCCTATTTTGAATAGCTTCGTTAAACCATATTGTATCTACGTTGACATGATCACCAACGAGAAAGTTGTCCATTACCGACATCATTTTAAAGATTTCAAGATTCTGAAAGGTTCTTGAAATGCCACTTTGTATGATCTGATGCGGTTTCTTTTTCAACAGGTTTTCACCATTAAATTCAAGCTGTCCTTCGCTCGGATCTATAACCCTTGTTATAACGTTAAACATTGTGGTTTTACCCGCACCATTCGGACCAATAAGGGAATGTATTTTCCCTTCTTCTACGTTCATATTTATCTGTGAAGCTGCAACAAGACCACCAAACCTGACCGTTACATCTTTTACTTCAAGTAAACTCATCTTCTTCACCTGCCAAATCGAAAAGTTATAGGTTGAGTTATTTTATAGTCTCGTAGGGGAAATTCACGAATTGCCCGTTTTACAAATTCACAAACATACCACGGGTAATTCGTGAAGTACCCTTACAAAATCCATCAACCCATATAACAAGAAGGGACTGGAATTATCCAGCCCTTCTTAAAGAAAATATCTTAATTATTCACCCATCTGAATCCAATCCACACCAGGAACCATTGCATCGCCTTCAACCTTAAGGAGATACATGGCGTTCAGTCCGAGTCTACACTTCTTGTTATCAGCATCGTACGGGTAGTAGCTGAGTATAGGTGTTATGATACCCTGCCATGCTCTCATGCCTTCAAGTGCCTTGACAAGTGATTCTCTTGTCGGCTCTTCTCCAGCTCTTTCCAATGCTTCAGTAAACAATTCGGCTGCGATAAATCCTGCTGCTGCATATGCATCAGGGATTTCATCAGGGAATGTTTCCTGGAAGATTGAGAGATATGTCTGGAATTTTTCTGATGTTGCTTCCCCAAGATCAACCCATGCCATGATTTCAAGGCCTTCTCCTGCACCTTCAAGCAGTGGGATCAGCGTAGCTGAAGCGTTAGGATAGCAAGCAACAAACTTTGGCTGATAACCGTAATCTCTTGATTGTTTGAGAATATTCGGTGTCTGATCTGTAAAGGTAAGAAGGTAAACTGCATCAACCTGTGCCTGCATGAGTTTGATGATTTCATTATCAAATGATGTCTGTCCCGGTTCGACTGAAATAGCTCTTACGAGTGCATCTTCATTTCCTGTTTCTTTGAGATATTCTCTAAGTGCTTCAAAAGCTTCCTTTCCCGCTTCGTCTGCTCTGTAGATCATACCAATTTTTCTTGACTTTGCAACTTCTGTCAGGTACTTACCAACGATAGGTCCTTCGATGGAATAGTTTGGCTGAACGGAGAAGATGTATTCCTTCGGAGGAATAGCAAGCTTGCTTGAACCGCTTCCCTGGTATACAAAAGGAACCTTTCCATCGTTAAGATAATCCATAACTGCAAGACATCCGGGTGTTCCAAGTCCACCAACCATTGCGAAAACCTTGTCCTGTTCTACGAGTCTTTTCGTTTCGATAACGGTTTTTGAAGGAACAAACTGATCATCTGCGACGATGAGTTCTATTGCTCGTCCATGAACGCCACCCGTAGCATTCACATGATTAAAATAGGCATCCATTCCCTTTTTCATGGATACGCCAATGAAAGCAACTGCACCGGATAAAGCCTGGAAAGAACCAATCTTTACTGTGTCATCTGTAACCCCCGGTACTTCATGACCTGCTGAAAAACCTATTGAGAAAAGCATGGAAACAACCATTACGATAAGTATCAATTTCTTCATTTTACTTCCTCCCTTATTTTATATGAGCCCAATGTTATGAGCTTGTTTTTTTAATTCCTGTCTGTCTTCCGGATGTGAAATCCTTATTAATTCCTTCACTCGCTTTGTAACCGGCAACCCTCTTAGTTTTGCAATCCCGTACTCGGTTACAACATAATCAAGATCCTGTCTGGGCACTGTAACCGGAGAGCCCATGGGAAGCATTGGAACAATCTTTGAATCGCCTTTACGTGTTTTTGTCGGCAAGGCAATAATTCCTTTCCCACCTTTACTCATAATCGCTCCTCTATGTGTGTCAAGCTGACCACCGGTACCACTGAAATGCCTTGTCCCTATTGCCTCTGAACAAACCTGACCTGTCAGATCAACCATGATAGCTGTATTCACACTCACCATATTATCATTCTGAGCGATCACATACGGATCATTGACATATTTACCGCGTAGAAGCCAGACACCCGGATTATCCTGAACAAAATCATACATTTTCTTTGAACCCAGTGCGAATGTACAGATTGCTTTTCCGGGCCATAATGTTTTCTTGGCATTTGTGATAACCCCAAGTTCAAACAGATCTATCATAGATTCGGTAAACATCTCAGTATGAATCCCAAGGTCTTTCTTGTCCTTCAACAAACCCGCTACAGCATTTGGAATTCCACCGATTCCAATTTGAATCGTTGAACCGTCATGAACAATTTGAGCAATATTTGAGGCAATTTCCCTGTCAAGTTCTGATACGGGTGCATCCCCAAGTTCCGGAATCTGATTATCTGCTTCATAGAGAAAATCAACCTGTGAAATATGAATCTGTGTATCTCCATGTGTGCGTGGTGCATTCTTATTGACTTCAAGCACAACACACTTCGCCTTTTCAATGACATCCTTTTCATAAGTTGCACTGAGTGAACAGGTAAAAAAGCCATGTTCATCCATCTCGGAAGCGATTCCAACATAATAATCAGGGTCCTGAAGTGCCAGCAAATTCATTCCCGATTCATGCAGATTATTTGGAACATATGTCGCTGTCTTGAGGCCCTCTTTTAGAGCATTCCTGATCGCTCCATTATGAAACCAGGAATTGTTTATAAAAGAACCTTCATACTCTTTTTTCATGTAAAATTCATAAGGTTTCATATTCAAACAAGTGTAGACTTCGACCCCATTAATTTTGTCAGAAATAACATGCAGATCGGATAGAAATTTCTGTGGTTCCATACACGCCATACCACAAACAATGACATCTTCTGATTTAATCCTGTCTAAAACTGAAAGATGCGTTGTCTTTTTAGATTCATAATCCTTGAAAAAAGTATTCAAAATATCACTCTCCATCAGAATACGGACCCCATTTGACGACCGATGATGCCCACACAAAACCCAATCCGGCTCCTACCAACACAACAATGGAACCCTCTTTAACCTTACCCTGTTCAAGACCAAGTTCAAGTGAAATAATCTGATCATTCTGTCCGGTATGTCCGTAATCATCCAAATATGTTGTTTTATCTTCTGTAAGATTTAATTCCTCTATTATCATATCATGAGCGGAACGTTTGAAATGCAATATCGCAAGATAATCTATATCCGATTGTGTATATCCCGATTTTTCGAGAGAATTCCTGATAACCCAAAAGAAATTCGGGAGCGTTGTTTCTCCAAGCTTTTTCTTAAACGCCTTGGGATCACCCGGGATCTGAAAGTGATACTGTGAGACATCTTCCGCTTTCATCGGCCATTTTTCAGTTCCACCAACCGGAACAAAACAACCTCTAGAAAAAGAACCGTCTCCTTTAAAGGAAGAAGAGAGAATGACATTCCTGTCATATCCCTTTTCAAGCACAACCGCTGAGCCACTGGCTCCAAGATCGTACATGAAAGAAGTAGAAAGCTCATCATAACTGATGAGATCATTGTTTCGATAACCTGAGCAGAGTAAAACCCTTTTCACTTCCGGATTGTTCAACATCAGACTCTTTGCCGTTTCAAATCCGGCCATCATTGACCCGCACATGGCTTCCATATCAAAACCCCATGCATTTTCTGCTCCAAGCCTGTGTGCGATATCAAGACTCGCAAGCCAGCAAGGGAAATCCTTATGTTGCGCGCCATTCCATATAACCAGATCAAGCTCTTCCGGTTTCACTCCCGCATTTTCTAATGCCTTTATAGCAGCCTTCAACCCCATATTACTGGTTGTATCATTGGGCCCTGCTATCGGTTTCTTTTTTACACCAAATTTTTTTTCAATAACATCTTTGGGTATTCCCGTTTTCTGAGAAATAAACTCAGCATCTTCAACTTGTGAGGGAAAGTATGTACCAATCCCTCTGATTCCAATATTTTCAGACATAAAAGTCCTCCATCTCCAGATAATTATATGAATAGCTCAATAGTAAAACGGATAAAAAAGATAAAAACAGATAAATACAGAAGGGCAATTCATGAATTGCCCGTTTAACCTATGATTTTAAGTGTTTAAACTACAAATCAAACGTTCTTAATAATAACGGCAGTTCCCATTCCTCCACCGATACAAAGACTCGCCAAACCATATTTAAGATTTCTCTTTTTCATCTCATAAAGCAGTGTAACGATTATTCTATTGCCGGACACACCTACCGGATGCCCCAAAGCAATCGCTCCGCCATTTACATTCGTTCTTTCTATTAACCATTCTTTTGTAACACCATGTTCTTCACAAAGTTCCTTTACAACACCAAGACTCTGAACGGCAAATGCCTCATTGAGTTCAAGAAGCTCCATATCCTCAAGCTTCATATTGGCTTTTTTCAACACTTTTCGAATAGCGCCAACCGGGCCAAGTCCCATAACGGATGGATCCACGCCATGCTGAGCAAATGCTACGATTTCAGCCATCGGTTTTATATCAAGTTCGTTCATCTTTTCTTCACTCATGAGAACCGTCATTGAAGCACCATCGTTAATTCCCGATGAATTTCCGGCTGTAACGGAACCATCTTTCTTAAAAGCAGGTCTTAGTTTCGCAAGTTTTTCAGCTGTTGTTCCGGCTCTTGGATGTTCATCAGTATCAAAAACAATATCTCCCTTCCTGTTCTTAATCACTACCGGTTCAATTTCATCCTTGAATTTACCTTCTTCGATAGCCGTAAGTGCTCTTCTCTGGCTTTCAGCTGCAAATGCATCCTGTTCTTCTCTTGTAATACCATGTTTGTCGGCTATATTCTCAGCTGTCATTCCCATATGATACTGATTAAACACATCTGTAAGTGCATCATTAACCATATGATCAAGAACTTTTCCATCACCAAGTCTATATCCAAATCTTCCCCCCGGAAGCAGATAGGGGGCAAGGCTCATATTTTCAATTCCTCCACACAAAACTGCATCCGCTTCACCAAGCATAATATCGGAAGCACCGATCATAACAGTTTTCATCCCTGAACCACAGATCATATTTACCGTATAGCCCGGTTTTTCTATAGGAACGCCTGCTCCTATACTGACCTGTCTACCGGGACCCATTCCCTGTCCTGCACCGAGAATATTTCCCACTATGGTCTCATCGATAACATCCGGGTCAATATTTGACTGTTTCATTGCTGCTTTTGCCGCAATCACTCCAAGCTCTGAAGCTTTAACCCCTTTAAGTGTTCCGCCAAATCCACCAATTGCCGTTCTTTTTGCACCTGTAATATATACTTTATTCATTTAGCCCTCCGATTTTTTATTTTCTGCCCGGAAACCCAAGCATCATAAAATAAGTAAGATTTTCTAAATATTCTCTATAGTCTTCTACCTGGCCCCCCGGTAGAATCAGCAGAGATTGTCCAAGAATATGGCCAATTCCCATCAAAATTTCCGACAGAATTTCCACATCATATTCAACGATTTCTCCCGCGTCAACTGCCCGTTCGAGCGCAATCATATAGGGACCTTTCAGAGAGTCGTAATAATCGAGCGTTATTTTTTTATCTATAAATTCGCACTCTCTGATCACACCATACATCTTTGAATGCTGAGAGAAGAACATAAGAAAGCCCTTTAACGCTGCAATCTCCTGATTTCTTCTGTCATCAAACCTTGAAAGATAGACTTTCATCACATACCTGAGGTCTTTACTGATATTTTTTACGAGCTCAGTTAAAATCTCATGTTTAGATGAAAAATAAAGATAAAATGATCCAACGCTTAACCCGGCTTCTCTGGCAATCTCATGAATGGTTGTATCAAAATAACCGTTCTTTCCGAATAACAGCTCCGCCGAATCAAACAGCTTTTTCTTACTCTTTTCCCCTTTGTTGATAATTTTCTCAACGTTAAAATTCAAGTCTTCAACGGTTTCATAAACCCTTTCAGATACCCGGAATATCTCGGGATTCATCGTACACATCCCTCTCATATAAAAAGAGTAAAGGTTATTCCTTGTCTTTTCAGGTACTTCTCTCTCGTTCCATAATATCCAGTATCCCGCAAGGTAGAAGAGCGGTCCAAAAAGAAACCAGAAAACCGCGTTGAGTTGTTCATCACTATTTGAAAAAAAGTTGTTTTCTTTTAAAATTTTTTTAATCCGTTGATGAAATGTTGAACAGAGTATTTTATCGATAAATTCGGCCTCTCTGAACACTTTATACTCAGATCTGAAATTCCAGAACGTATCAAAAACGCGATTTATAAGTGTTTCCAACTTCTTTTCCAAACTTAAATCTGATTCAAAAATACTTCGCAACAGGTTAAAAAATTCCCCTTGAAACGTTTCAAGAATCATTTCAAAAATTTCATCCTTCGAACTAAAATACTGATAAAAAGTTGCAGGTGAGATCTTCGCTCCCTTTGATATTGAAAGAACGGAGGTTTTATGATACCCCTTTTGCAGAAACAGAGCCTGTGCACTCTGAAATATCTCTCTCCATGTTTTTTCACCTTTTTCCGACTTCGGAACTCTTCTCATCTGCAACTCATCTACCTTTTATAAATTTAGATTACAAGTCCTCCATCTACACCAAGCACCTGACCTGTGATATATCTTGCTTCTTCACTGGCAAGGAAAAGGAAGGCATTTGCAATATCAATCGGATCTCCCAGCATCTTCAAAGGGGTCTTTTCTGTCATGTAGTCAAGAACCTTCTGGGGAAGATCTTTTGTCATAGGTGTCTGGATGAATCCCGGAGCAACGGCATTGACTCTTATCTTGTATCTGGCGAGTTCCTTAGCCCATGTATATGTCATACCGATAAGTCCTGATTTGGTTGCTGCATAGTTTGTCTGTCCGATATTTCCGTAAACACCGACAACGGATGAAGTTGAAAGAACAACACCACCAGTCTTCTTCATCATTCTTGCACAAGCCTGAGTCATATTAAAGATACCTTTGAGATTAACATCAATAACTTTGTCCCACTGCTCCTCAGTCATCTTCATCAGGAAAGCATCTCTTGTGATTCCGGCATTGTTGATCAAAATATCCAGTTTGCCAAATTCTTCTTCAACAGCTTTTAATACCTGTTCAATTTCTTCTCTGTTTGTCACATCAAGATGGAAAGCTTTTACCTTTCCCTCAAGACCAGCTGCATCAGTTTCAACAATTTTCAAATCATCATCAAGCACATCACATACTGCTACATTTGCTCCATTCTTTGCAAAAAGAAGTGCAGTTTCTCTTCCAATTCCTCTTGCACCACCTGTTACTAAACAAACTTTATCTTTTACGTTCAAAATGACACCCCCATAATTTTATGAATATACTATCATATTTATATCATATACCATTCAGTGATATATTCAAATAGAATCACATGTGATTATTCGCGATTACGACTGAATATATTGGATTAAGAGTTTATTAGTTCTTTTTTCGTAGTTTTATATTTATAAGTGTTAATTTATGAAAGCTATCGTAAAGAAAAGAGGCGGGGGAAAAAATCCCCGCCCCATGAAGTTAATAATCTAAGAGTGATACAATTCCCTTTGCCGTTACAAGATAATCAAGCACATAATTTCTGATGCAGGTTCCAAACACTCGCGTCTTGTGGAAAGCAACCACCTTCATAACCGTTTCAAGATCCTCAACGCTTTTTTTAAACAATCTGATCGTTTCAGATTTCATCTCACCGGTGTGATAATATTCTCCGATGTTGGAATATATAACAGCGAGATGCTGATATATCGGGGCATAATTTCTGTATTCTTCAAGCCAATCTTTTAAATCAGCTCTTAAGTCTTCGGAAAGATGCTTATTTATTTTGAGATAATCATTCTCTATTGTTTTGGATTCCTCTGAAAGAATTTTTGAAAGCTTGTCAAAATTCCAAGATTTGAGATTTTCTTTCAAATTTTCAACAAAAGCAACACTTCTTTCTGGGTCCTCCGGATGTAAATGACTTCTGAGATTTGCGTTGATAAAATTTATAAATTCCTCAGAACACTCTGCAAGATCTTCTTTAACAACCGACTCAAGAACTTCCTCTGCATTGTAATCCGTACAATCCATTAAATATCTGCCTATCGCTTTCATCGGAATCATTGAGGCATACGGTTGATTCATGGGGTTAATGACAATACCGGAAGATACACAGTTTAAATTATTTTCCCTGCCGGTATAAGGTCCGATATGCATTTCTGAAACCATGCTGGCATCATTTACGGGATAATTATCCCAGAAGAGTAAAGGTCTCTGATATTCTTCAGACACCGCCTTCGTATCTTCTATCTTCAATTCCTTCGCACATACCCATGGTCCTGTCCACATGATCTCAACTTCTTGATTGATCGTCTTTCCAATCTTTTGCCTGTATTCATTTGGTTTTGTACCGTAATATTCCGTTGGACAAAAGATCAGTGAAATGTCCGAGTCAATTTCTTTTAATCTTTTATAAAGCCTGTTTGTAAAATCCTGCTGCGCATCTGCAAGATCTTCATACTTCTCTATATCAGGATCATGCTGAAGTTTCCAGGGAATGTCATCAAGAAAAAGTGCACAGGTCTTTGTTCCCAACGTTATAAATATTTCAAATTTTTTCACAAGTGTTTCCATTTCCTCTTCCGAAGAATACACAAGTGATAATCCCGGACTGACCGCCATGGCAACATCCATGTTATTTTTATTCCCGGTTTTTATCAAATCTGAAAAAGCATTTAAAAACGTATCAGGATACATTTCCCGCCAGTCATGTCTGTGATACGTATCTGCTTTTGGCGCATATATGTACAGGTTATACCCGTTTTTTCCGGCAAATACAAGCATATCTTTTCTCTCTTCCCAACTCCACGGTCTACCATAAAACCCTTCAACAATCCCTCTGATTTTAAAACACTTACTCATTTTTACCTTACCTTTCCCTGCTTATAAACTTTAAAATGAAATGTTCTAAAGCAGTATAAAATTTAGAGTTAATTCCTTAATAAACTGATTTTGTTCTAATTACTATTCTTCTCTCATACTCATATTAAAAGCGATACACAGCTCCAACACCAAGCGTTGCAGAAACCTCGAACCCCGGGGATACGTTTAAGAGAGGTCCTGCTTGAATAATCACCCTCAACGTATGACGATCTTCAAGATAAACTGGGATGATAAGCCCTACAGGAACACGAACACCAAACGAATTCGAAGGATTTCCCCCAAACAGATTACTGACCGTATCCTGGAAACCCACTCCTGCAAAAACAGGATAGCGTTTTCTGTCAATAATAAGCAACTCATCATTCAAAAACCAGATGTCTGCCCCTATCGTTGCGCCCGAAGTTCCAAACAGAAAGTTATACCCCAGATCAATATTGAGAACAGTCGTATTGTTAAAATCATAGTGAATTTTCAAACCTGATGGTTCTCCAAAACCAGCTCCAACCCCAAAATTCGCAAAACTCAACGTCGAACATATCATAAAAAGTATCAACAAAACCTTTAACAGAGCTCTTTTTAACATCATAGTCCCTCCCTTTTCAAAATCATTTTCAATTTATTATAACATTATAACAAGACCAAACAGAATAGTCTCATTAATTCTAAATTTTCACAGCAAATAATCTTCATATCACTACACATATGTATGGTATACTCTTTGGAAGTAGAATGAAAAGGCGGTGTTTTTATGAGTAAAGCTTTACACTCAAAATATGATTCACAGGTATCTGTAACAATCAGAGGAGATATCTCATACAACAATATTTCACAACTGTTTTCCTCTGGATTATTCAAGGAGCTTCTCGGAAACTTTATCCGAAAACTCAGTGCAAAAAAAGCTCCTGTACTTTCCGTATTAAAGTCCTTTAAAGACGAAGATGGAAACTATGACCTTAATAGATTGATCAACCTGTTTTACATGCTAAATCTTAACAAGTTGAGTTATCTAATTGATGAAGGAATGATAGAAATAGAAGAAACACAAAGAGAAGAATTCACCCATCTTTTACTTGAACTCGTTGAAAATTTTTATAATTACTGGCGAAATCTGCAAAGATTTATGATCAGACAGGAAGCATACAGTTCTGTTGAACAGAGAAGAAGATCAAAAGGATACTCATTGGCCAGAACAAATGACGACTTGAAGAAACTGATTCTGGATACATACAGAAATATTGTCGTAAATATCGAACTGGTCCCCCCAAAGATTTACAGGCAATTACCAAGTGGTGCACAGGCTGCATTCCTGGTTGATTCCTTTGAAATCCCATCAAACTTAAAATTAAAAAATGAATCCTTCTACAACGTCCCGTATGTATGGGAAGGCATATTTGAGCCCCCTGTTATCTTTTACACAAGATCCAACAAAAGGAAAGGTGTCTTCCCGGTAAAAGATGACAAAGAAGTTCTTCAGAATTTCTATCTCGACAACTCAGAATGGTTTGTTTTCCCCACAATGGTTGGAGAGTTACTCGAGATGATCTATGTACAGAAAGATTATCTTGCACTTGCAGCGGGAATCGCCAATCTCTATGAACTGGCTTCACCTGAAATCTTCCAGACAAGAAAACCGGATGGATTTGTAATCTTCGGTCTTGATGAAAAACTCTTTGATGAAGATGAAATGAGAGGTGTGGTGGTGAAAGAAGGCGAACAGTATTTTGGTTTACTGCCAAAAACAGCAGAAATTGATTATTTTGGCTATATGAAAAAAATGGCGCTTACAGTTCATAATCTCATTCAAATTGATAGAAATTGTATGCCGGTTCATGGCGCCTTGGCAAAGATAGAGCTTCCGGATGGCAATTCCGCTAATGTAATGCTCATCGGAGACAGCGGTGCCGGAAAATCGGAAACGCTCGAAGCGATCAACAAACTTCCTGAAACGGCAACATCTAATGTAGAGATGCTGATAGATGATATGGGGTCATTACACTTCAACGAGAACGGCACAGTTTATGCCCAGGGAACAGAAACCGGAGCATTTGTAAGACTTGATGATCTTCAGCCCGGATACGCATACTCGGCAATGGATAGAAGCATTTTCATGAATCCGAATATCATTAACGCAAGGGTCATCGTCCCGCTCATGCCTTATGCGGATATCGTTAAACATATTCCTGTAGACTATCTTTTCTATGTCAACAACTACGAAGAAGTCAAAGATGGAGATCCGATCATCTCATTTTTTGATGATTATGATGCATCCTATGCGGTTTTCTCAGAAGGAAAGCGAATGGCAAAAGGTACAACCGGAGAAAAGGGAATCACAACCAGCTATTTTGCAAACCCTTTTGGAGCTGTTCAGAGAATGGAAAAACACGAAGTCATCGCAAAGAATTTCTTTGACAGGATGTACAAATCAGGCGTCAAAATTGGAATGATCAAGACAAGACTCGGACTTGAAGGCTATGAACAGGATGGTCCTCTTGCAGCTGCAGAAAAACTCATTGACATGATTTCCGGGAAATAATAAAAAAGGCGGATTTTTCAAATCCGTCTTTTTTTTAAAATTGTGATATATCGCTATTCCTCTCTGAAGTGATTAATGATCGGAAAATCAAAATCAAATGTCAAAGCGTTCTTGGAAAGTCTTGGACCAAGTGGCTCCTGTCTTCTTTTGTACTCGTTGATCCTGAACAATTTGAATGTTTTCCGAACCTCATTTTCATCAAAACCTTTCTTCACGATTTCTTCAAAGGTTAATCCTTCATCAAAGATTAATTTCAAGATCGCATCCAGCGTTTCATAAACCGGAAGGGAATCACTGTCTTTTTGATCCGGGGCGAGTTCTGCTGAAGGTTCTTTGGAAATAATTTCCTGCGGAATCACTTCCTCACCTTTTATTTGATTTATAAATCTTGCAAGTGCATAGCATTCTGTCTTGTAAAGGTCACTAAGTGGTGCATACCCGCCTATCGTATCTCCGTAAAGTGTCGAATAACCGGCAGCCGCCTCACTTTTATTCCCTGTATTCAATACGACATAACCATATTCATTGGAAATAGCCATGAGATAGTTGCCCCTTATTCTTGCCTGAAGATTTTCTTCCGTTGTGTTGAAATCTTTTTCGCCAAAAAGCGTAGATAATTCTGTCATCGTCGTTTCAAAAACTCTTTTGATCGGAAGCAAAGCAGTCTTTATTCCAAGAGCTGCGGCAAGTTTTTCGGAGTCCTTTACACTTCCCTCACTGCTGAATTCAGAAGGCATCATAACGCCAAAAACATTTTCCTTTCCAAGTGCTTCAACAGCGAGTGTCGCAACAAGTGCCGAATCAATTCCACCACTAAGTCCCACCACCACTTTTGAAAATCCGTTTTTAACAATATAATCCCTTATGGCTCCTTTTATCGCCTTATAATGCGATTCAACATTCGAAGGAATGGCTTCTATCTTCGGATAAACTTCCGATCTTTCGCCTTTTTGAATGATTGCCAAATCATCAAAATAATTTGAAATATACTCACGCTCGTATTCGCTCAGTGAATCATTGTACGAACTATTTCTTAACAGATTATAAATCATAAAATCTTCTTCAAACGATTTAGCTCTTGCAAGAATTTTTCCCCTGGGATTTGAAACAAAACTGCTTCCGTAATAGACCTTTGAATCCGTAGTTCCGGAAGAATTTGCGTTGATATATGTAATACCGGATTCAAGACATCTGGCACTGATAATTCGCTCATGTTCCTCAATGATACCGTTATAATAATATGATGAATCCATATTGATACAACATCTGATATCACTCCCCATTATCTCTTCAAATGTTTCCAATTGATCAAGATGCTCATCTTTTGCAGTAGCTGCAAACAAAACACCATTAACTTTGAATAAACCAAGTTCCGATTTTCTGAAATGTGAAACGATGGATGAATCATGAATCAGTAAGCATATTTCCTCGTTATCCTCTACTTGATCTTGTACACTGAGAAGAACGGCAGAACTCTTCCCCGCAGTAAATTCAAGTATTTCCTGAAACGATTTTCTACACTGTCTGACAAAATCTTTACGCTTCTTCAATGAAATACTATCTGTACCGGAAATACTCATATATGGGAAAATCAACAAATCCACGTCAAGCTCTTCAGCCATTAATATACCGGTCTTTATCATTCCTGTATTGTGTTTCCAGTCACCCGGTATCTGGTTGACCTGATTAATTGCGATTCTTATATCCTTGTTCACAGTAAAGACCTCCTAAAAAGTATTATGTTGAAATTATATCATAATGCAATTATATGCAAGGTAAAACCTAAGCTGAATTTCTTTGCAACTTTATAAGCTTTACTTCAGTTTTTCTTAAAAATCAAATTCATGGTTTTTATTACCTATTCTGTTATAATCCATATTGAAGCGGGATTTTTCCGCAAATCTCAGGAAGGACTGGTTAAATGCTTAATTATCTTTTAATATTATTAGCCGGTGCTGTAGCTGGTTTCATAAATGTGCTTGCCGGTGGAGGTTCCATGTTAACACTTCCCGCACTGACATTGCTTGATTTCCCATTGGGTGTGGCAAATGGAACAAACAGAATCGGTGTACTGTTTGTGAACACTACTGCTTCTCTGAAGTTTGCCAAAAACGGAAAAATGCCATGGAAAAGAGCATTGATTCTAATGGTTCCAACGACTATTGGTGCTGTACTCGGTGCTACTATCGCGGTAGATGTTGATGAAACGTTGTTGAAAGACATCGTTGGATATATTTTCCTTGCCTTAAGTGCTTTGATTATTTTTAAACCCAACCTTTGGACAAAAGAAAGAAAAGTAAAGAGAAGAACATGGCTTTCCATGATCGTATTCTTTTTAATCGGTATATACGGCGGATTCCTGCAGGCAGGCGTTGGCTTTTTTTTAATGAGTGCACTTGTATTGCTCGAAGGGTTTGACCTTGTCAAGACAAATGCAGCCAAGGTCTTCATAATCCTCTGCTATACGATTGTTTCACTCACTATCTTTGCGATTAATGGAAAAGTTGATTTTCTTGCCGGACTGGTTTTAGGGATAGGTGGCGCAATTGGCGGTTATATTGCCGCTCATACCGCAATAAAAAAAGGGGCCGGATTTATAAGATATATTGTTTTTGCAGCTGTCATCGTAAGTGCCATAAGATACATTATTTTATAAATAGATTTTGAATTTAAGGGGGATACAAATGAGAGAATTGTTGACTGGAAATGAAGCAGTCGCCAGAGGAGCATATGAGGCGGGGGTTACCGTGGGATCAGCATATCCCGGTACACCAAGCACTGAAATATTCGAAGCTCTCGCCAAATACAATGAAATATATTCAGAATGGGCTCCCAACGAAAAGGTTGCTGCCGAAGTTGTAGTAGGTGCTTGTTTTGCCGGAGCCAGAACAATTTCCGCAATGAAGCACGTTGGAATGAACGTTGCTGCTGACCCGATTTATACACATGCTTATCTTGGTGTGAACGGTGGTTGTGTTTATGTTACCGCTGATGATCCCGGACTTCATTCATCACAGAATGAACAGGATAACAGATATGTTGCACTTCACGCAAAGATTCCAATGCTCGAGGCTTCTGACTCTCAGGAAGCAAAAGATATGATAAAAGAAGCTTATGAAATAAGTGAGAAATTTGACGTACCGATAATATTCAGGATGACAACAAGGATTTGTCACAGTAAGAGCATTGTGGAATTGCATAACAGAAAAGAAGTGGGGATAAAGGAATATCAGAGAAATATCCCAAAATACGTTGCAACGCCAGCCGCCTGCAGAAGACATCATGTAGAACTTGAGGAAAAGCTAAAAAAACTCGAAGATTTCTCAAACAGCACACCATTAAACAAAGTCGAAGAAAACAATGGGGCCAAGATAGGGATTATTACATCAGGAATTTCATATCAGTATGCGAAAGAAGTCTTTGGAACTACGGCTTCTTATCTCAAACTCGGGTTCACTTATCCTATTCCAAAATCAAAGATCGTTGAATTTGCCTCACATTATGATACGTTGTACGTCATTGAAGAAAATGACCCCTACCTTGAAACACAGATCAAAGCGTTGGGAATCAATGTAATCGGAAAAGAAAAAATACCGATAACAGGAGAACTGAACCCTGAAATAATCGCGAAAGCATTTAATGTTGACTGTCCTGAGTTTGTTTCCATGACTCCTGAACTCGTTTCAGGGAGACCCCCAACATTATGCTCGGGTTGTCCTCATAGAGGTCTTTTCTACGAACTCAGCAAGAAAAAAGACGCCGTTATCACAGGTGATATCGGGTGTTACACCCTGGGGTCAGCCGAACCGCTGAATGCAATGGATTCCGTAATCTGTATGGGTGCCGGAGTCAGTGCAGCACATGGATTTGCGAAGGTATTTGAACAGACGAATGATAAACGAAAAGTATTTGGTGTCGTCGGTGATTCCACGTTTTTCCATTCCGGTATTACAAGTCTTATCGATATCGTCTACAATCAAAGCGATGTCACTATTCTCATTCTGGATAACAGAGTAACGGGGATGACCGGTCATCAAGAGAATCCAGGAACTGGCTACACACTTCAGCAAAGGCCTGCACCAATCATCCAGATCGAACCACTCGTTAGAGCTGTCGGTGTAAAGGATATAAGAGAAGTGAATCCAAACAACCTTGAAGAAGTCAAAAAGGCAATCAAGGAATGTTCAGACTTTAAAGGACCTTCCGTTATCATCACGAAATGGCCTTGTGCGTTGAAGAAACTTCACGAGGAAGAAAAAAAAGAATTTGAAATGCCCACGAAAATATTTAAGGTAAATCCAGATAAGTGCAGAAAGTGTAAGATGTGTCTTAAGATCGGATGTCCTTCAATCTCATTCAACCCGGAAACCGGATCACATATCGATCCATATACATGTGTCGGTTGTTCCGTCTGCGCACAAGTATGTCCTTTTGATGCGATAAAAAGAGAAGGTGAAGAATAATGACAAATACAAAAAGTGTTTTACTCGTAGGGGTTGGAGGTCAGGGAACAATTCTCACCTCAAAGATCTTTTCAACCGGTTTGTTGAATGCCGGTTATGATGTTAAAATGTCTGAAATTCACGGAATGGCACAAAGAGGCGGTTCTGTATCAACACAGGTCAGATATGGCGATGATGTATCTTCTCCTATTATCGGAAGAGGAGAAGCGGATATACTGATCGCCTTTGAAAAAATGGAAGCAATGAGATGGATTGAATTTCTTTCAAAAGATGGAAAACTGATTGTCAACGATTTTGAAATCGAATCAGCAACTGTTCTGGCCGGAAAAGAAAAATATCCGGATGGTATCAATGAAGCACTTGACGAAAAAGCCGATAGAAAATTGGTAGAAGCATCAAAGATGGCCCTTGACCTTGGGAATATCCGAGTTATGAATATCATTATGCTCGGTATCATGATCAGGGAACTTAACCTTGGAAAAATTGACTGGAAAACTGAAATGGAAAGATTAATAAAGCCGAGATTTGTTGAGATAAATAAAAAGGCTTTTGACTTGGGCTACAGTTTATAGAGATAAAATGAGTAAAGTTTGTATGCTATAATTACAAACAGGGGATTGTTGATTCATTTAGGAGGAATAAAATGTCATTAGACAAGTATTTGAAACATCTTCGTGTTGACAGATTACCACATGTATGGTGCCCCGGATGTGGGAACGGTACTGTTTTAAAAGCAACTGTAGGGGCGATAGAAGAACTCGGACTTGACCCATCCAACATAGCTGTTGTTTCCGGGATTGGATGTTCATCCAGAGCTACAGGTTATCTGAACTATAATACGATGCATACCCTTCATGGAAGGGCTATAGCGTTTGCAACGGGTATTAAATTATCAAGACCTGAAATGAAAGTGCTCGTTATGACAGGAGATGGTGATTGCGGAGCAATTGGTGGAAATCATTTTATCCATGCGGCAAGAAGGAATATGGATATCACCGTCATCGGTTTTAATAACAACATATACGGTATGACGGGTGGTCAGTATTCGCCTACCACACCTGAAGATTCATATGCAACAACTTCGCCATACGGCAACATCGAACAGCCGTTTGATCTTTCGAGGCTCGCGATAACCGCGGGTGCAACTTATGTGGCAAGATCAACTTCCTATCATTTTGTTGCATTGCAGAATTACATAAAAAAAGCAATCACAAATGAAGGATTCTCATTTGTTGAAACAGTTGTACAGTGTCCCACATATTACGGAAGATACAACAAGAAGGGAACTGCTCCACAGATGATCCAGTATTTTAAAGAAAATGGGATAACGCTTAATACTGCAGTTTCCAAATTGAAAGAAATGTATCCGGATACAGACTTTGATGGGTTCAACGTAAACGCTTTACTCGAAAAATCAGTTGACAATCTTGATGGAAAGATCATACTTGGCGAGTTTGTAAACAAATCAGTTCCGGGTTATGTTGAAAAATATAACAAAGTCGTTGAAAAAGCTCAAGCCGAAGCTTAACACAGGAAATGAGAAGGTGAATAAAAATGATACCAATTGAAAAAAATCCGTTTACAATAAGACTTGGCGGTATCGGTGGTCAGGGAAACATCAAGATGGGACTCATTCTTGCAAAATCTCTAACATACGATAAAAAATGGGTGGTTCAGACGCAGCATTATGGGGCACAGGTACGCGGTGGTGTGGCGTATTCCGACGTTCTATTTTGTGATGATCCCATTGATTTCCCGATAGCTTATAATTTTAACGTCTTATATATGATGCATCAGACACCGTTAAATTCTTTCTACCATTTACTAAAGCCAAACGGCATCATGATTTGTGACAGTACATTTGTTAAAAACGTTCATGTTAACGTCAGAAGGATTACAAAAAAAATCCTTATCTATCCGATAACAGAAATCTGCAGGGATAAATTCGGATTACCGGTTCTCGCAAACGTCCTTGGACTTGGTATTTTACAAAAAGCAACAAATCTTGTCAGTGTAAATGCACTTAAACAGACGATAAAAGAAGAAGTACCCGAAAAATTCATTGATTTAAACATGGAAGCTTTTGAATACGGACAGAAATTATGCGATAAAAGTTACCCGTTAAAAGAGGAAAAGAAATATACACCAATTAGTTTTGAGTGATAGATGAAAAAATGGCTAAAAGGCTTTTTCAAATCATTTGGATATGCGGTTAATGGAATAAAGGATACTTTAAAACGACAAAGGAATCTAAGGTTCGATTTTATTGCCGGTGCAATAGTTTTAGCACTGGCAATATTACTCCCTATGAGTACGTTTGAGATACTATGGATTGTCTTTTCAGTCTTTGTCGTGATTGTTTTCGAAATGTTGAATTCTTTGATTGAAGAGTTAATGGATTTGTTGTATCCAATATTTCACGAAAGAGTTGGACGAATAAAGGATCTTTCTGCCGGGATTGTTCTTGTAACCGCTGTTTTTGCTCTATCCGTAGGACTCATTATTCTTGGTAAACATATTCTAAACGCCCCTGATATTTTCGGGATCCTGGCGTTCTTGATTTTTTTGATATTTTTCTGCTCTTTATTCAGAAAGGAGGGGCATGATGAAACCAGAGATAAGAGTAATGATATGTGATGATTCTGCCTTTATGAGAATGGTTATTAAGGATATCCTTGATAAGCAAAACGGTATAAAAGTTATCGGTCAGGCTCGTGATGGTATGGAAGCCGTGGAAAAAGCCGTAACGCTTAAACCGGATGTCATAACAATGGATGTGGAGATGCCAAAGTTAAATGGCCTTGAAGCGATGAAGCTTATCACTAAAAAGATACCAACGCGTGTAATAATGGTCAGTAGTTTGACTGAAGAAGGTGCGGAAATTACGATTGAAGCGCTCGAAAATGGGGCTGTAGATTTTCTTGCAAAACCTTCAGGTTCTATATCTACAAATTTCAGAAAGATGGGCGGAGAACTTATTAATAAAATTAACAGCTCAATGGAAATAGATCCATCAAAAATCGGATTATTACGAAGAAAATTCATAAGAAGGACACCGGTTAAAAGAAGTTTTACCTTAAACGGCAAGATTGTCATGATTGCCTCCTCTACAGGAGGACCCAAGGCACTTGATGCTGTTATCCCGCAATTGCCAAGTAATCTACCGGCTCCGGTTGTTGTTGTTCAACATATGCCGGCAGGTTTTACAAAATCGTTGGCAATGCGATTAAATAAAATATCCGATATCGAAGTAAAAGAAGCCTCTGAGGGAGATATCCTGAAAAACGGAGTTGTATATATCGCTCCCGGAAATTATCATCTCGGCTTGAAGGCAGAAGGTCCAAATGTAAAAGTATACCTTGATCAGAGCGCAAAGATTAACGGGGTAAGACCCGCTGCTGATTTCACCTTCGATAAAGGAGCTGAAATTTACAGAAATAAAGTTGTAGGTGTCGTTTTGACGGGAATGGGGAGAGACGGTACAAAAGGATGCTTTAAGATAAAACACTATAACGGAAGAATCATAGCTGAGTCAGAAGAAACATGCGTCGTGTACGGTATGCCAAAATCTGTTGTCAAAGAAGGGTATGCAGATTTCAAACTCCCCTCCGATCAAATTGCGCAGAAAATAGCTGAATTATTATAATGGGAGAAAAAACGATGGTCAAAGCAATGTATCCAGGAACTTTTGATCCGATTACTTATGGACATATTGATGTTGCAAGGCGAGCTGCAAAAGCATTCGGACACTTAGTTATAGTTGTGATGCAGAACAGCTCCAAAAGAAGCACACTTTTCAGTTCAAAAGAAAGGTGTGAGATGATCAAGCAGGTTTTTAAGGATGACGAAAATATTACAATAGATACCCACAAAGGATTAATGGTTGAATATGCAAAGAAACACAACCTTACTATAGTTGTAAGAGGTTTGAGAGCTGTTTCGGATTTCGAATATGAAATGCAGATGGCGGCTGCAAACAAGAAACTGAATGGTGATTTGGATACATTTTTTCTGATGACTGATACTAAATATTCTTTTATCTCATCATCACTTGTAAAAGAGATCGCCAATCACGGTACACCTGTAGATACTTGGGTACCGGAAATAGTAGAAAAAGAACTCGAAAGAAAATGGGATTTTAAAACTGAAATATAAGTATTAAGGGGGAAACAGAATAAATGACAGAGATAAAGAAAAAAGAAATCTGGGGTGACTACACAACCGAAGACTGGAACGATTGGAAATGGCAGCTCAGGAACAGAATCATGGATGTCAACACACTTGAAAAAGTTATCCCAATAACTGAAGAAGAAAAAAAGGCGATCGAACACAGTCTTGAATTTTTAAGAATGGCAATTACACCTTATTACGCTTCTTTAATTGATCCGGATGACCCGGATGATCCAATCAGAAAACAGGCAATTCCAACCGTTAAAGAACTAGAAGTAGCACCGGAGGATATGCTCGACCCACTTCATGAGGATGTAGACTCACCGACTCCCGGACTAACACACAGATACCCTGACAGAGTCCTTTTACTCGTAACGGATATGTGTTCGATGTACTGCAGACATTGCACGAGAAGACGTAAAGCCGGTGATACCGATAAGGCGATGCCACTTGATTATGTTGATAAAACAGTTGAATACCTGAAAGATCATCCTGAAGTCAGAGATGTTCTGATATCCGGTGGAGATCCCCTGACCTTACCGACCGATCATCTTGAAAGCATCATCAAGAGAATCGCTTCTGTTCCGACTGTAGAAATAATAAGAATTGGTTCCAGAGCGCCTGTTGTATTTCCACATAGAATTGATGATGAACTGGTTGATATGTTGAAAAAATATCAACCGATTTGGATTAATACACATTTTAACCATCCGAAAGAATTTACGCCTGATAGTATTGCGGCTTTAAAAAAACTTGCCGATGCCGGTATACCGCTTGGAAACCAATCCGTCCTGCTCAAGGGTGTTAATGATCATCCTGAAATTATGAAAAGATTGGTTCATGATTTGGTTAAAAACAGGGTAAGACCCTATTATATCTATCAATGTGATCTTTCACAAGGTTTATCACATTTCAGAACAACTGTCGCAAAGGGACTGGAAATCATGGAATACTTAAGAGGTCATACTTCAGGTTTTGCCGTTCCGACTTATGTTATTGATGCACCTCATGGTGGCGGAAAGATTCCGGTAATGCCCCAGTATCTTATTTCGTATGGTGAAAACAAAGTGATCCTCAGAAATTATGAAGGTGGTCTCTTTGTTTATGAAGAGCCTAAAAATTATTCCGCTGAAGCTGATCCTGACAGTTGGCTAATTGAAGAAAGAAAGAGTAAAGAAGGCCTTGCGGGAATGCTGACGGGTAATAACAAAAAACTGATCCCGGCGGAAACAAAAAGATTAAGCAGGGCTGGCGAGTGGAAAAAGAATCACTCACATTAATAGAGTTTTATAAATTCATTACAAATAAAAAGAAAGTCGTTTCCATCATTGGACTTGAAAAAAATGTTGGAAAAACAACTTTTCTGAATTTCATACTTGAGGGTTTGAATGAAACTAATTCAAGCCCTTTGGTTTTAAGTATTGGAAGAGATGGCGAAAAGGAAGATAGACTTGAAGAAACAAAAAAGCCCAGAATCAAGTTGTATCGAGGTCAATATTTTCTCAGCATTGATTCTCTTCTATCAAGTTCAGCATCAATAGAAGTCCTGGATAGTTTCGGGCAAATTGTTTCAGGTTCCACTTTATTCCTCGCAAGAGCTGTTGGGGATACTTATGTTGAAATTATAAATCCCGGGAGCATTGAACGGGTCAAAGAGCTTATCAATAGTGTTCAAAAAGATTTCAACGTTTCACCTGTACTCATTGACGGGGCTCTTGACAGGAAGAGTCATGCTTCCTCAAGGGTTAGCGATGGTATTTTCATTTGTGCAGGAGCCCACGCAGAAGGAACCATCGAAGATATACTGAAAAAAACTCAAATTCTCGTTTCAAGGCTTGAAAAGAAAGAATGCGAAAAAAACATCAAAGAACTCATTAATTCTGATATTGAGGAAACCGGTTTTATGATTATAAGAGATAATGCCGTTGTTCACTCGGAAAAAAAGACCCTCCTTGAAGCGGAAAAACCGGAACAACTGCTAAAAGATGGAGACACATTATATACAACCGGCATTCTGACAAACGTTGTTGCAAAAAATATTCTCGAAAAAAATATAAAAGTGACCATTGTTGTAGATGATGGGACCAAGATCATGTTGGACACGATCACAGAGAAAAGATTACAGAGAAACGGTGTAAATCTATGTTTACAATATTCTCTTCCAGTTTATGGTATTATATTAAGTAGTATTGGAATAAGAAAGAGTCTTAACCCGTCAAGATTATTAAGCAGATTTAAAGAAGTGTTCAACGACAGACTGGTTTTAGATCTGCGGTTTATAGATTGAGTTCCGGACAACACATTTGACCTTTCAAGAAGGAGTGATATTATGGATTACAAGTTAGTTACGAGAGGTTTTACTTCAAACCAGGATTTACAGGACTACGTCGACAAAAAATCTTCAAAACTTGAGAAAGTTCTTCCAGAAGGTGATCACGTACATGGTGAGGTTAAGATCGAAAGAGAAAACAAAGATTTCAGAGCTGAAATCACTGTTCATATCAGAAAGGCAGTGATCAGAACTGAAGAGATTACAAGTGATATCTATGCTTCTGTAGACAACGCGATTGATGCAATGGAAAAGAAGCTTGAAAAGTACAAGAATAAAAGAATGGCAAGACATCGAAATGCAAAGGCTACTTCAGAAGAAATAGCTGCAGTTCTTAATGCCTCTGAAGAACCGGAACTTGATGAAGAGGAAATTTCAAAAACAAAGAGATTCTTCTTAAGACCGATGAATCTCGAAGAGGCAAAACTTCAGCTTGATATGCTTGGACATTCGTTCTTTGTTTTCAAGAATTCTGATACTGATGAAATTAATCTGATTTACAAAAGACAAAATAAATCAATGGGATTGATTGAATTTGAAGTATAATTTGTAATAAAGATATATAGATACAGAATCCCCTCTTTGAGGGGATTTTTATTTATCTGATGAAATTTGTAAAGACTTTCTTTGAGTTTTCGGGTTTCTCTACTGTTATTTCATTCAAACTCTGTAATAACCACCCCATATTTCGACCAAGGATTTACAGAATCTGTTACCCTTCTAAGGCCTCTTGACTATCACCTGTTTTTGTCCCATGGATAACATTCCAGTAATTAGAACCGGCTATTATCATTTCAGAATAGGACAAATAATTATTTAATTGATTAAACGTCGGGATACCGCCGGAACGTCAAACAACAGAAGCTCCGATCTTAAAGCGCAGCATTGAATGATTGACACCGGCAACGTAAAACGCCCTGTCTAAAAAAGACTTCATCGTACCGTTTATTGCCGAATAATGCACCGGAGCTCCCTGTATAATGCCATCGGCCATCTTCATTTTTTGAAGCCATTCATTTACATCGTCATCAATGATACATCTTTCATCCCTATTTTTGGTACATGTGTTACAAGCCAGGCACCCTCTGATCATTTTATCACCAACCTGTACGATCTCTACTTCTACACATTTTTTTCGAGTTCTCCTCCAACTATTTTGATCGCATAGTCTGTATTTCCAGTTTTATGAGGACTACCGTTGAACGCTATCACTTTCATTTCTGATCACTCTTTTTATCTATTGATCAGCAATAAATCTTGTTAAAATTTCTGAAGCATCTTCAAATTCATAATTTTCAATCTTTTGCAACAGGGAAACGTATACATTTTTGGCATCTCTTGCCAGAAATTCACTTTGTAAGGCTTTCAATTTAATCTCAGCTTCAGTATCGAAACTATCGAATAATTCGTTTAGATGGTCTAGTAAATTTTTAAAGTCTTCATCACTTGCCAACTGTTCAATGAATTCTTCATCCGTGTTTTCTTCATTAAAATAATCGATAAATCCTTTTGCTAATCGTTCTATTGCCTGAAGAAAAACTACAAACTCTTCCGTTCCCCTCAAATGAATTGAAGGAGTCGACCCTTTAAAAGCCTTCTCATACACTTCCGCTTTATCCTGAAGGAATTGATCGCCAATAGTTCCGGCCAAACCCTTTAATGTATGAAATTCACGGGATATGGCGTTAAAATCTCCATCTGCAAATAATTGATTAATCTTCTTTTCAAAATCATCATATTTCTTAGAAAAATTCTTCATCGTCTTTTTATACAGGTCAAAATTCCCATTAAGTCTCCGAATGGCCTTCTCCACCTGAAGGGTTTTAAAGTGTTCCTGTAAATCTTTAAATCCCTCTTTTTCTGCTGCCTGAAGATCCAGTTGTATTGTTTTTCCGGTTACCAGTTTACTGATTATCTGCAACAAATTAGAAAAATCTATCGGTTTTGGTACATGGGCTTGCATTCCATTTTCAATCGTCCGCTGAACAGTGTCCTTCATAACATCTGCTGTCAACGCAACAATCGGCAATTCTTCAGGTGAATAAAGTTTCCGTAATGCTCGCGTTGCGGTTATGCCATCCATAACCGGCATCTGAATATCCATAAGAACAATATCATAGTTTATCTCAGAATTTTTTATCATCTCAATGGCAATTTCTCCATTATCAGCTACATCTGTGTTTAGGCCAATCTCCTCAAGATTTTCAACAGCAACTTGTTGATTGATTTCATTATCCTCTACGAGCAGAATTCTTATTCCTTTTAAATTTCTAATTTGAGGTAATTCTTTTACTTTTGAATAGGTCTTACTGACATATTGTTCACCATCAAGAGACCGTATGATGGCATCAAATAAAGTTGAATACGTAATCGGTTTCATCAGAATAATATTGATCCCAGAAGCCTTTGCCTCTTCAATTATTTGTTCTTTTCCATATGCCGTTGCCATTATAATTTTCGGTTTTGATTCTCCGGAAAGTTCTTTGACACTTTTCCAGGCATCAATTCCGTTTTTACCCGGTAATTGATAATCCATGATAATCATATTGAATTTTTTATTTGGATAAGCTTTTAAGAACGATTCTGCATTTGAATAATAAAAAACTGTATTCGGAAAATCTTCGAGATAGTTTTTATAAACTTCCGTAGCTGTATAATTATCCTCTACAACCGCAAGTTTGAGATCAGAAAACGCGTCGGGAATAATTCTTGACACGTTCTTTTCCTGCTCAACTGATTTAAATGGCAGTACAATTGTAAAGCAACTTCCCTGTTCGTATAGACTGCTGACGGTAATCGTTCCGCCCATCATATTACAGAGATTTCTTGTAATGGTAAGCCCAAGACCCGTTCCACCATATTTTCTAGTGATAGAAGTATCTGCCTGAGAAAAAGCTTTAAATAGTTTTTGTAACTGCTCTTCACTCATTCCAATTCCGGTATCCTCAACTTCAAATTTCAAAAGATTTTGATTGCCAGAACCTTCGAGGCGAGAAATTTTGACTACCACTTCCCCTGTATCCGTAAACTTAATGGCATTATTCGTCAGATTCAGTAAAATCTGATAGAGTCTCTGAGGATCCCCGATCAACATGTTGGGAACCTTTTTTTCTTTAAAAATAGTAAACTCGATTCCTTTATTATAAGCTTTCATACTGACAACATCAGACATATCATTCAAGACTTCCTCAAGACTAAACGGTATTTCTTCAAAGTCAAGCCTTCCCGCTTCTATTTTAGAAAAATCGAGGATATCATTAATGATGCCAAGCAGATTCTTTGATGATTTCACGATTTTATCAACATAATCTGCTTGTTTATCATTTAATTTCATTCTGCTTAAAAGATCGCCAAATCCGATGATTGCATTCATAGGGGTTCTTATCTCATGTGACATATTGGCAAGAAATTCACTTTTTGCCTTGGTGGCTTTCTCTGCAATCATTTTTGCCGTATTCAATTCTTCGACGATATTCGCATTATGAAGGGCTATAGCTGCTTGCATGGCAAAAGCAGAACCAAGTTCTGCCATATCTTTAGTATAGAACTCATCTGAACTTGAATCTAATGTCAATTCACCGATAATCTCTCCCTGATACACCAGTGGGATACCCATCCAGGAGGTGATCGTCTTATCCCTGGTTAAATCATCAAACTCCTCATAATCATCAACATCATTCAGAATCATGGGTTCTTTGTTTTTAACAATTTTATCGTTTATCGTCCCGGGTCTTGCCTCAAACTCTCTACCGATTACATCTTCGGGATTTTTAAATCCAACACAATACAGTATTTTGAAGATCTGATTTTCATACTTCTGAATCGAAGCACTTTCGAAAGGAACGACATCTCTCAGATGTTCAAGAATATTCCCCAGAACAGAATCCAGATCCAAAGATTTACTCAGGGAAACAGAAGCCTGATAAAGCTTTTCAACTCTATCAAGAGCTTTAGTAGTCTCCATTTCAGCCACAATCCTCTCGGTAATATCTTCATAATATCCGATGATCTGAACGACATCTTCATTTTCATCAAAAATCGGAAAGGCATGCAGCTCAACCAACAGCTCTTTCCCGTTTGCATCATAATGAATATGATTTAACGTTACCGAGGATTCACCGTTTAAAATCTTTCTTAATGGACATGAGTATTTTTTCCCGTCACACGGTTTGTCCTGATTGTGGATTGCAGAGAAACAATGCTTCCCATCATTCGTGACATCTTTTTTAAATGCATCATTTGAAATCAGTATTTCATAGGTTCGTGTATCTATCACATAGAATGGGTGTGTAAGTGCATTAATCGCACTGTCGAAAATCGTATTTGCCTTTGTCAGCGCTTTTGTCCTTTCGTCTATTTTGGTTTCCAACTCATAATTCATCTTCTGCAGGTTTCGGGTTTGCCTTAAGCTGGTCATGATGGTATAAACTATTGCAAATCCGGAAATAACCAGCGCGATAATCACTATTAAAATAGCATTGTTCCTATAATTATAATAAGATGAAAGTGCATCATCAACATCAATTTCAGTCGTTAATCCAAAATTTAAATCATCATTCCATACCCATACCCCAAATACCCTGACATTTCGATAATCCGGATAACCATTCATATTGATATTAATCTCTCCGGACAATGAATGCTGAAGAACTGAATTCAGCATATTTTCATCGTTATTTTCCGATAAACCGAAATTATTAATTCGAACACTGAGAATACTGTCTCCATTCCGATTAAGAAGTCCCATATCAACAAGTTCATTATTAAATCGGCTATTTGAAAGCAGATACCCCTTCTTGTCAAAAGCATAAGTTTCTCCAGTTTCATCAAATCTTCCGATTTGACAGATTCTGGTAAAATTATCCCTAGGATTTTCTTCTTGCATAAAAAAACCGATCCACTGATTTTCACTGTTAAAAACGGGAGAAATATAATATAGAACATTTCTTTTGGTTCCGTCAGAGTTATTTATCACTAAAGGGGGGATAAAAGAAGTTTTAAAGGTAATTTCCAAATTCCTCAGCTTGTTAAGTTCTTCCTGAAGGGGAAGAATAGTCCCGATGGATTCCTCACGATTGGAAGCCAGAACATGAAAATCCTTTGATACAACATAATAGGGTTTTCCAAGAAGATGGTTCTTCTTCTCACGCAAATAGCGTGACATTTCAACCCGATACAAAATCCTGTTCTTTTCACGCAGGATAATTTCCTGTAAAACCGTCCGGAAATATGCATCCTGAAGATCATATTCAAGACGTTCAATCTGTTCTCCTATCCAAAGTTTCAAACTTTCATCAGTTGTTTGAAGGACTGAAACCATAGAATCTTCGAGATTTGCAATCGTCTCAAATTTGACCTGCTGTAAAATAAAAATTGTGATGAACAATATGAAACAACTCATCGTTATTAAAATAATGCTTCCACTGCTTTTCAGGTTTAAACTGCTCAAATTGATTTTCTTCATATTTTATTCTGTAAATTGATCATGAATAACCTTTATCTGGTCGATAGATGTTATAAAGGCCTCAACTACTTTTTTGTCAAACTGCCGCCCACTTTCATTACGAATATAATCAACGGCTCGATCAAATTCCCATGGATTTTTATACGGTCTTTTACTGGTCAAAGCATCAAACACATCTGTCAATGCCACAATTTTTGCATATAAACTGATCTCATTTCCCTTCAATTGTTTTGGATATCCTTTTCCGTCAAATCTCTCATGGTGTTGAAGGACAATCAGCCGGGCAACTTTCAAAAGTTCAGAGTCCTGATTTTTAATAATACTGGCACCAATCTCACAATGCTTTTTTATCATATCGTATTCCTCTGGTTCGAGTCTTCCGGGTTTTTTTAAAATACTGTCCGGAATACCAAGTTTTCCAATATCATGTAATTTCGCCGCATCTCTAATCGTCTCTGAAGTTTCTCTGTCTAACCCCAATTCCCTCGCAATAGTGTATGCATAGTCACCGACGCGCAAGACATGTGTTCCCGTTTCATTATCCTTAAATTCCGATGCTCTTCCGAGCATCTTGATCACTTCAACTTGTGTCTTCTTTAATTCTCTGGTACGTTTTTCCACCTGCTTGGACAATTCATACATCTGATGTGATAAAGCCAACTGTGTTTTTACCCTTGATTTAACGATCAGAGAACGGATAGGTTTTGATATATAATCGGCAGCACCAACTTCAAATCCCTTTGCTTCATCAATATCTTCATCCTTCGCTGTTACAAAAATCACAGGAATATTTTTAGTAACTGGATTTTCTTTCAAACACCTGCAAACTTCATAGCCATCCATTTCGGGCATAATAATGTCAAGAAGTATGATATCAGGGCGGAATTTTTCGGCAATCATCAAAGCTGTCTTGCCATTGGTTGCAGCCTTTATCTTATAATCATCTTTTAAAATTTCATTAAGAATATCAATATTTTCCTTTATGTCATCTACGAGAAGAACGCTGAACTTTAACGTACTGTACTTATTCCTCATATATGCCTCCTTCAAAATAAAATCTCAAAAAGCAGATATCATATTAAATTCATTCTTTTATCCATTAAATAACAACTTGATGCAGTTTGCTTTGCTTTTACCCTGATATCGTTGCAGGCATCCTTTAACTGCAGATAACTGCTGTAATTTGTCTTTCTCAGATCAATCCCTGCAATACTTAGGGCAATTAGCGGAAATTCCAGCTGTTCTCCTTTTCGATTTCTGATTTTGATAAAGCCGTTTTTATAATCATTGTCATGATAAAAGGCTTGTCTTTCATGATCAAAACGTTCGATAATTTTCTGAATGTACCCTTCAGCAACTTCTGTATCCATCGTGATAAAAAAATCATCCCCATCGGCATTACCAATGAATAGATCTCTTATTCCCAAATCATCCGCAGTTCGTTTTAAAAGTGATGCAATCATCAGAAGAATTTTATTCCCATTTGTATAACCATACACATTGTTATAATATCTAAAATTATCAATATCAAGATAAAAAACTGTTTTTCTTTTTTGTGATTCAATCAACACTCTGATATGCCTCTTAATAGAATTATGCCCGGGTAGCAAAGTGAGTGGATTGATATCCAGTTCCATCTTCTGAAGATATCTGTACTCCCTTGATGTAATCGATGAATCAATATAATGTTTTATTCTTTGTAAAAGAACTGCCGGAGTAAAGGGCTTAAAAATAAAATCATTCCCGCCTGATTCAAATCCCTTCTTGATATTCTCGCGATCAGAAGCACCTGTAAGAAAAAGAACCGGAATCTCTGAGGTATCGATATTTTTTCTTATCTTTTTACAGATTTCAAATCCATTTACAGGTTTCATCATGATATCTAATAAGATAATATCCGGAATTTTGGTTCGGGCAATCTCATACCCTTTTGACGCATCTATCGCAAAATAAACCGTATAATCCCGATGTAATAATTCTATCAAAATCTTAACATTCTCTTTTTTATCATCTATAATTAAGAGACTTTTTTTATCTGATTTAATTTCCATCTTTTTTCTCCGAAAGTTTAACTTTGTCTGGGAATTCAATCACTAAGGCTTTTGCATCCTCAAACTGCAGCTCATCTATTAAGTCTATAATGGGTTTAAAAAGCCTCCTCTCATTTTCTGGAAGAGCCTTCGATATAAGTTTAGCCGTATTCATAGCTTCTGAATTAAATGCACCCAATTCTGACACTAATTTCCCCATTTCTTTTGAAAAATCAATCTGTTTTGATGAACCATCAGAATCGGGTACTCTGGAATGATCGGAACGTTTAGTAAAATACTCATTAATAGACGATTCTATAAACTGAAAATTTCTAACAAAATCATTATACACCTTTTCATTAAATGTTTTTTTCTTGTACATTATCTCCAATTTAGAAGCTGAATCGGAAAGATCATATACCCCAAGGTTGGCACCACTCCCTTTTATTGTATGGGCCAGCATCTCATTTTTTTTATAATCAGGTTTCTCCTTGTTTTCTGTAAAGATATCGAGGGATTCACTTGTCTCAACAAGAAAATCACTTAATAACTTCTCATAAAGAGCTGCGTTCATCATCACTCTCTCAAGTCCATCCTGAGTATTAATCCCTTCAATTTCAATAGCTGCAGTACTAGTGCTTCCCTCAAAGTCGGTTTTAGATGAGATTTCTTTTTGATTCTGTTCAATCGGTTCTATATATTGGGATAAAACATCAAGGATTTCATTGATATCAATCGGTTTGTTTACTTGATCCGTCATCCCGCATTGGAAGTTTTTCTCTTTTTCTTCAGAAAAGGCATGCGCCGTAAGGGCAATGATGGGTAAATCTTTATAAAATCCGCCCATTTTTCGAATATTTTCTGTGGCGACACGTCCATCCATCAAAGGCATTTGAATATCCATCAATACTGCATCGATATCTCCTTCGACCGAATTCTTTAAAATATTGATAGCCTCAAGACCGTTATTGGCTATGATAATACTGAACCCTTCGCCTGAAAGCAATTCAAAAGCCACCTGTTGATTAATCGCATTATCTTCAACAAGGAGTATCTTAGATCCTTTTATCTGTTCAATTTTAATTTTTCTTGATAAATGCCGCTTCTCAAATCCAGATTTTAAAACACCTGATTTCCCAAAAATCTCCAACAATGAATCATAAAGATGAGATGAATTGACAGGCTTATCAAGGAATTTCTCCACGCCTGAAATTTCTGCCTCTTTTTTAATCTCTTCTTTTCCGTATGCAGATATCATCATAATCTTCGGAATTTCCGATTTTTTCTCAGTTTCGATCTTTTTTATCTGATATGCAGTTTCTATTCCACTCATCCCCGGCATTCTGTAATCAAGAATGATAAGCGTAAAATCAAACACTTTCACTAACGCCAATGCTTCTTTTCCGTTTTTTGCTTCAGAAGTCTCAAATCCGAAATTCTCCAGTAAATTTTTGATAATGCTTCTGGATTCCGAATTATCATCTACTATCAATACTTTGTTTTCCCCACTTTTAAACAAATTTATCTTGTTTTCCATATGGACCGGTTCCGGATTATATTCCAGCCTTACATTGAATTTAAATATACTTCCTTTTCCGTATTGACTCTCCACTGAAATATTACCATCCATCATTTCAATGATTTGTCTGGATATGGTAAGACCAAGACCGGTTCCACCAAAACGTCTGGTTGTTGAAGCATCTGCCTGAGAAAAAGCCTGAAAAAGTTTATTGACCTGTTCACTGGTCATCCCTATTCCTGTATCTTCAATCTCAACATTTAATTTTAATTGTGTATCATCTATCTTTTCCGAGGTAATCCGAATTAAAATATGACCTTCATCCGTAAATTTCAGAGAGTTATTTATCAGATTTGTAAAAACCTGAGTAAGCTTCAACGAATCCCCTTTAAGCTTTTGCGGGATATCATTTTTAATATCAAACAATAATTCGATCCCCTTTTTTTCGGCCTTAAGACTGAGTAGATTTGACAGGTTATAAATAACCGTATCAAATGAAAAATATTCATTTTCAAGTTCCATTTTACCCGCCTCAATCTTTGAAAAATCAAGTATGTTATTGATGATTCCCAAAAGAGATTTCGCTGAGCTGTACATTTTTTTATTATAATCAAGCTGCTTTGCATTGAGCTTTGTTTTAAACATAAGATCACTCAATCCAATAATGGCATTCATCGGTGTTCTGATTTCATGACTCATATTGGCAAGAAACATACTTTTCGCCTTACTTGCTTCAATCGCCAAGCCCTCCATTTTCCGGGAGTGTTCAAGCGCTTTATTCCTTTTTGCAGCGAGATTTCTATAACGAATACTGTAGAGAATAAAGAAAATCAAAGTAAGGTTCAACATGATAAAATACCATCTATAAGCAGATAATACTTCAGAAAAAGTAATATGCCTTAAATAGTCATACGGTTTCAGTTTTAATGCCCTTAAGAGTTCTTCTACTTTTCGATAATCATCCGGAACCGTCCATCCGCTTATCCCTGCATCTAATGCCGCCTTATCATTCTCCGGCATTGCAATTAAAGCCAAAGCAACGTTAAATACAAGCACATCATCTACATCTTCTGTCTTTGCCATAACCCATTCCGGATAAAGCTCCGTGGAATGAAGAAGCGGAAAATCAGAATCTTGCTGTGGATTAATAATTTTAAGCTGTTCAAGATTAAGGCGACCCTCAGCAGCCATCTTTTCCAAAATTCCTGTTCTAACCGTCCCGATATCACTCTTCCCCGAAAGAACCTGATAAACAACCTCATCTTGAGTACCGGCAAAATTCAACTCGCTGAAATCTCTGTATGGATGAATACCCTGGTCAAATAAAAGCTTTGACGCCATCTGCCAACCACCAAAAGAAGTTTCATCAACGGCGGTGAAACTTTTACCTTTCAAATCGGAAATCATTGCGATAGCATTATCCTTTAAAGTAAAAAGAACACCGCCAAATTCATACAATTCCATACTTCCAATCTTGTTTTTCAGAGTCAGAATCTTACTGATGTTATATTTATGCTCAAGTGCAATATAAAGTGAAGGATTGACAATAAGGAAATCTACCTGAGAAGCCTGAACATTTTTCTCAATATCTTCAAAAGACAAAGGCTCAATGATAAAACTTGAAGTCTTTAAATTCTGATTCAGATAATTAGCCGTTTCACTCCATTTTTTGAAACCTTCCTCATATCCTCTGTTCGCCAGAACCCCGATTGTAATATACTGCCTGTCTTCATATTTATGTTTGGTTCTATTCTTCATCTCAACTGTTCGAATTGGGTTAAAAAAAGCGATGTAAAAGGTAATAATGAATAAAAAAGTTAATATTAATATATACAGCCAATTTTTTTTAAAAAATCCTAACAGATTATTTTTATTCAACATTTGGGTCTCCCGATTGAATTTTGAAGATAAGCAAGTTCAAAATAATTATAGCAGAAAAAAAATAATTAAGTGTTTAAACTGTGATTTTGTGCGTGTATCGGTGTAACTATTCTGTTTCCTGTAATCAACTTTCTGACATAAACAGAAGAAATCATCGGATTTTCAAATCTCATCTGCAAAACTTTTAAATCGCCATAATTAATCATATGTTGCACTGTGTATAATGAGAGTTGACATAAAAATCATTTTTGTGTATACTCGCACATAAAAGTAATCGGGGAGTTATCAAATGAAATCATTTTCTAACCCGGATAGCATCCGGTATAAGCTGATTATAAAAAAATCAATAGCAGACAGTTTTCATGGATTGTGGTATTACTTTTTTTTCATGATTCTGATCTATAATAATGCGACACAAATTGCCATTATGCCTTTTTTTGAGCATCTTATCATCAGAAACTTATTAAAAACCGACATCACCCTATTAATCGCATGTGGCTATATCATCCGCTTTGCCATCTACTACATCATTCTTTATCTTGAATTTGCCGTATACATCATTATTACAGAAAAAATCTACAACAACAAAAAATTAACGCTGATAACGATCACGAAATCAGTCATCAAGCGTTTTAAAAATGTAATTTCATTCTCAAACTGGCGGCTTTTTATCGTTTTTCTCTTTGTTTTTCCATTTTTGAACATACCACTTACATCAAGTATCCTGAATACCATTAATATATCCGATACCGTGATGCATTTTATTAAGAATAATTTTCTCCTCCATATGGCGGGTATTTTCACACTCGTTTTTCTTATTCTCCTCAGTATAAAATGGTCTTATGCGCTTCATTATTCTGTAATTGATAAAATTGATTATAAAGATGGGATTAAAAGGAGCAAAAAGATACTTAAATCAACTTTTTTCCCTCTTTTGATTCTAATGTTTATGCTATTCGGCTCCGGAGTATTGATCAATCAAAGTAAACGTTTCATATTGGACGATCTTATCATGATGAATATTGAAAATTTAAGTGATGGTGCTTTTCTATTCAGGTTGACGTTCATCATTTTTTCAATTCTTTTGTCAATCATAATCATCCCATTTTATTTCACTTTCCTCACACATATTTATTATGCTCGAAAAGATAAGGATCAATACTATCGGAAAATCTCCAACAGACCTCAAAAAAGAAGAAAAATCAGATTGATTTTAACTTCACTGAGAAATATTTCTGTTGTTATTTTGATGTTTATGGGAACTTTTCTTTCGTTTTTCCTCTTTTTGATGATAGAGCCTTCAAAAAATAAAGTTATGGTTCATAGAGCCGGTGGATTTGCAGTAACGGAAAACACGGCAGAATCAATAAAGTATGCCGTTTCGAAAGATTTCCCAGCTATCGAAATTGATATTATGGAAACAAAAGACGGTGTTTTTGTCTTAAGTCACGACAAAAATCTGAAACGTCTGACGGGAGTGGATAAGAATATTTATGACCTGACATATGATGAATTAAGAGAAATTCCTATCACGATAAATGGAACTCATCAATTCATAACACTCGAGGAATGTCTTGAAATTGCCGGTGAGAAACTGACCGTTAATATCGAATTGAAGGTACATGGAAACGAGATGCCTGATTATCTGGACAGATTATATAAAATAATAAAGGAAAAACAAAAGATCGGGACCAGTATGGTCTCCTCTTTCGATTATGACGCATTGACATATCTTGAAAAAAATTATCCGGAGATCACAACCGTTTTAATCAGCTTTTATGTTCCCATGCCGGAAGAACTGGTTACGGATGGATTTGCCGTAGATTTTGCATACTTGACCGAAAATAAGGCAGAACGCATCCGGGAGTCAGAAAAACTCTTTATCATCTGGACCATAAACAACGACTCTTTCAAAATACTTGATGCCCTTGCTTTTAATGCAGATTATATTATCACCGACAGTCCGGAAATATTGAGATATATCAAAAACACCGTTATAACATTTCTTGAAGAAGAAGATATTTAAAAGAACTTTTCAATAATACTGATTTCTTCAAATGTTACAGAATAACCTTTTGCAATGGGACTGCAACAATAAAGACCACATTTAACATTTTTCTCCTTGTTGTGCAGGTGACAAATTCTCATTTGATGCCACCTTTCTTCAAATCTGTATTCTATTTTATAATCATATCCCTCACGAATTATTCTGAAGTCAATTTCAACAGCATTAAAATCAAGTTCTTCGGTCGACCAATCTGAATATCCTAAATTTGTTACAACAGCACCGAGTTTCGGGGGATTCCCAAGCTCATATTCTATTGACGTTTTTAACCAGTTGTCCTCATCTATCCTGACAACAAGACCACATTGATCAAATTGATGAACCGGGTTAAATCTAACATGGCAGCTCATTTCAAAATCCTTTTCAGTTTCAATATACATCATATGCGCATTATCATTTCTAAAACCATAATGCGTTCTTTGCCAAAAATCTGTGGGTGAATCCGGTTCAATTTCAATAACACCGTTTGATATCTGCCATTTTCCCGGCTCATTCAACCATTTAAAGCGATTTAAAGAATCTGGATTACGAGAATCAATATAAACTTCCGGATCTTTTTCAAGTATCGAATCATTTACAAAAATAAAATCAGCTTTGGATTTCGGATCATCAATCGAAAAATGCTGCCGCATTAACCAAAAGTATAAATCTGAGACAAGCTCTTTTTCTTTCTCTTTTGCTCTTATGATTGATGTTGTGAAAGTGCAGTCCACCCAGATTTTTACATCAAAAGGAATATCCGATGTATTCTTGTATAAAAGCATTCCCTCGACAAGAATAATTTGTGCTTCAGAATTAGCAATGTCTTCCTGTACACATTCGGGATCACACATATTTTCATAATAATATTTTGATGGGTTTTTATCTTTTAAAGCCTCATTAAGTAGATTCTCCTGCTTTGATAATGTTAAATATTGAACCGAAACCGCTCTTTTTGAGAAATATTCCGTCAATTTATCGGCTATCGTTGTTTTACCGGAGAATTTTATACCACTTATTCCAATAATAAGCTGTTTTTTTTGCATCAGTCGCCTCTCGATCAAATCATAACAGTCTTTACAAATATTCAAAACATCCACTTCCCTTTAATCGATAATATTTTTAATAAGCTGTTCTAAAATTCTTTTGACATGACGAAAATCATCCGTATTAAAACCAAATCCCATATAGTCGATAAACCCCTCCTCATGAAGAAAGATATACTGCATTGGGACAACAAGTTGAAGCGTTTTGATCTTTATTTGTTCCTCATTCAAAGCATTATTGAAGATTCGTCGCATAACGGGGAGAATAAACTTTGCACTTCCCAGTTTCCCTTTGTTAAATTCAGTTGACAGATACAACCGAGTTAATTTCTTATGGTCAAAGAAAACAACAGAAAGATCTAGAATAAACTGCCGTACCCTTTCCTTCGGCTCAATTCCTTCATCCAGTATAATCATACTACTCTTCTTCACCGCTTCATCCAGAAGATGTACTGCCGCCTCTCTTAAAAGATTTTCCTTTGAATGAAAATGATAATTAATAGAGGCTACACCCACATTTGCTTCTTTCGCTATATCTCTCACAGTTGGCACATTATCAATCTCTTTTTTTTGAAGAATTGTTATGGTAGTCTTTAAAATATGCTCTTTTGAATTTTCTTTTGGCATCGATCTCACCTCACTATATTAAATTAAAACATCTCAAAGCTACTGTTTTGAACATGTTCAGTTTAACATTGTATTCAAAAATTGTCAACCGCTCATTCTTTCATAAAGTGGTCGTATAAATGGTTGTAAACAATCCCGGTAAGATTATCTACCAATCATGTAAAAGCTGTGTAAATCTGATTTAGGCGGGTATTTTGAAGAGATTTATCTTTTTTTCATTGTTTATTTTTACAAGTATTTGTACTTTTTCACCCTATGGAAATGGAAACGACCATCGATATCTTTAAAGTCTATGATTATAAATGTGCGGACTCTGTTTGAAGTCGAATAACCGGGTTTTTTTGAGTCAATTAAAATCATATTTAAACTTTCCTGGCATCAACAATAATTGAAACCATACCGAGTTTCTCCTCACTGTTTCTCGTATCAAATCTGAAAGAACGATGAATCATACCATCTTTTTCATCCCAGTATTTATAATGAAATTCCCCTTCCTCGTCGCAATACTCCAGAAGATCAACTTCAAAACCCGCCCTTTCAAAAACCTCTTTTAATTTTCTATAATTATAAACGATCTTGTGGGAAGCAGCTGGATGATCAACCGGGCCCGGGCCACCAACCTGTACGGTATTCTGATACCATTCATTCCTGAAATATGCATCAGGTACAGCGCATCGAAGATAGCCACCTTTTTTCAGAAATTTATAACAGTTTTTTGCCGCTTCAATCCCTTCTTCAAACGTCATGTGTTCCCATACATGTTCTGCCAGCAGACAATTTATACTTTCCGGTTCAAATCTTTCTAACCAATCCGATTCTTTCAAAAGGTTTAACTCATGCTCTTGAGTCGGAATCCATCCTGTAAACCCAGTATTTCCGGCTCCAATTATTACTTTTATTTTTTCAGGCATCTCATTCATCCCGTAAAAAAAGAACCATTAACTCATGATCATAGTAAACTTCTTCATATTTCATTGCTCTTTCTTCTATACCAAAGGTTTTAAATCCCAACGATTGATAAAGCCCTTTTGCTGATTCATTTGTACTGACGACCGTCAGATAAATCTGTTCAACAGTATTCGTAGCTCTTGCCATTTCAATAGCTTTTGTTACGAGTAATCTGCCAATCCCTTTTTGTCTCATGTGGGGTTCCACATACATGGAATAAATATCCGCTCTGTGATTCATTTTTTTTCTGGGTTGAAACATCAGCGTGCATAACCCCACAAGTTTCTTCTCTTCGAATACCCCAAAGGTTCTTGCGTTTTTATTGTCCAATCTTTTTAAAAATCTTTCATCGGAAAATTCAGCTTCTTCTTCATAACTGGAGCCAAAGGCTTCCGGATTGTTCTTAAGGGCGTTTAATCTGATCACTTTAAAGGCATCAATATCTGTTCTGTTTAACAATCTTATATCCATGGTATCACCTCTATTATCTGAAATTTGTATCAAACAATTATTGTCTTATGGTCATACAATCATCTTTTGCAAACCCATATTTTTCATAAAGACCATAGGCATCCCTTGTTTTCAGGAGACGCAATCTTAAATCCCTAATGGCTTCATGGTCTACAGTATTTTCAACGAGAAACTTACCCAAATCATTCCCGCGATATTCAGGAGCAATATATACATCTGCTATCCAGGCAAAAGTCGCATAATCTGTGACTATTCTAGCAAATCCGATCTGTTTTTTCCTCTTTAAAAGAGAAATAAAGATAGAATTTTCTATCGATTTTACAATGACTTCTTTTGTTCTCTCTTCAGCCCAATAGGTATTATGAAGTCCATTTACAACGAAATCAATATCAATTGTACATTTATCATCTGTAATAAGATATTCTCCTTTTTGTATTTCCATCACTAACCTCCTGAAAAAATTATATAGACATTTTCATCGGAACAAAACGTATACCATCTGTCTCAAGTTCTTCGTCCGTATCTTCAAATCCCATCTTATGATAGAATCCCACGGCATAAGGTGAAGAATTAACCGTGATAATATGCTTTTTGTCATTCGCTTTTACGTCATCTTTGAAGGTTTCAAACAAACACCTTGCAATTCCCATTTTATGATATTTTTTTCAACAAAAAGCATACAGATATGACTAATATTTCTGGAAGCCAAAATACCAATTATCCTTTTATCTCTAATGTAAACCCAGCACTTAAGGATTCCATCATCAAACATTTTTTGTATCGAATCAGCTTCAAGAAACTTTAAAAATGACTGTACCCCTTTCTGCAGAATAGTCAGGAGCTTCAAATTCCATGAATACATGCTTTACAAGTGCTAGTACATCCTGTAATTCGCCATTTATCATTCTCCGTATCATCAACGATCACCCCTTTACTCATTTATAAATCATATCATTCAAGATAGATTTTCACAGCTTTAAAAATTGTAATACACCCCGGTCAGTCTTTCAGAAACTTCCCAGAGTTTCTTTGCAATAGCTTTATTATAAGACAATGGGCTTGAAAACATTTTAATGGGGGACCCAAACAGATAAAAAAGAGGGCCGTAAAAACTTCCCCCGGTTATATCTTTTTCCAATGCCGCTCTTATTCCGGGTAAAGCACCACGATAGGCACTTTGTGTAAAAATAAAAAAGACCGGATAAAACAAATAAGTGAAAAAATTTTTCCTCACATGTCTGAAAAGATTTGTTTTTGACACTCCCGGATGGGCCGCTAAAGCCTTCATATCAATTTTACTGGCGCCTATTCGCCGCTGAAGTTCGTAGGTAAAAAGAAGATTTGCCAATTTAGATCTTGCATACGCTCCAAAAGGTGTATACCCACCGTTCTCATACAACAGATTATTGAACGTCATTGTTCCGGCTATATGTGCCATACTACTGATAGTAATTATTCTAGAGGATGATGTTTCTTTTAGACAATTAAACAAAAGACCTGTCAATGCAAAATGGCCAAGGTGATTGACCCCTATTTGACTTTCATAACCGTCTTTTGTCTTCCCATAAGGGACCACCATAATCCCTGCATTATTTATAAGTATGTCCAATCTTTGATATTTCGATCTGAATGATTCAGAAAATTTTCTGATCGAAATCATATCGGCAAGATCAAGTTCTAAAATATCAATTTGTACATGATTTTTCTCACTTTCAATTTTCTGTTTTGCCGTTTCACCTTTTTTGATATCTCTACAGGCAAGAATAACAGTTGCACCTTTTGAAGCATAAAATTTGACCGCTTCAAACCCCAGACCACTGTTACCACCCGTCACAATGATCACCTTATTTTTTAATGATCCTACTTTTCTTTCGTTCCAGAAGAAATTACTCATACCCTTCTCCTTTTAAAATTTAAGCCGTCTGAATAATAATTCAGACGGCTTAAATTTATAAATCATTCTTTTATAGCTGTTGAAATTGTTTCAAAACAAATGGATTCATGATGAATGTTCCTTCTTCTATCATCGTCAGAATCTCCTCCTTACTGGCAATCTTTGCCTCGGAAACTTCCTCAGGCTGACAGATGACTTCTTCCATATTAACATCATGAGTGAATAACCATACATCTGCAAAGTAGCTTCTATCATCATCAACTCTTACACTGTCAAGTAAAATACCATTTGCCGGGTCTACGGTCAACCCTACCTCTTCTTTTATCTCTCTGAGAACAGCCATTTCAGAATCATCCCCGGTTATGGCACTTCCGCCGGTAATCTCCCACATATTGGGAAAAGTTTTATTCGGAGTTCTTTTGGATATCAGAAAATTCCCCTCACTGTTTCTGATAATTGCAAAAACAACAAGATGATATTCCCCCGGTCCCAGCAAAGAATCCGGATTTCCCCTCTCGACAAGTCTACCCGTTTTCTGGCGATTTTCATCCAACACATCCCATAATTCCATATAATCACCCCAATTTTAACTAAAGCAGTTTTGAAAAGCATTATAACATATATGATTTTGAAAGATATTAATTTTTTTCAGAGTAATAAATGACCATAGACACCCTGCAGATTTCATTTCCTATATTCTTATAGAAATACTTTTATCGGCCAAGAATCTGATTGAATCTCCCTTTCTGACAAAATACTCCCTTTGATCAAGAGTTATACTCAACTTTCCTTAAAAAACCGTAATATAAGCTTCTTCTCCCTGACCTTAATCTTCTGCTTCAATTACCCCATTCACGCAATTTCTACATAATACATCTCAAATCTTTATTTCGGATTTTCCGCTATTATCAAATTTATTTTATTCAAAATGACACTCCTGTTTTTGCGTATTTTATCATTTATCTTTCTTCTTTCTCGCTATAATATCATAGCATGCAATCCTTTCTTTAATATTTTCGCTGCCTTATTAAACTATTTAATGATAATATTTTACTAATGATGAAATATATAGTATACTAACCTATATTATTTAGGGAGTGATTTCTTTGCATCATAAAAGGGATGAAGGCAGCATGATTTTGATGCTCTTGAAGAAAAACGGGTCTCTTTCAGAAAATGAATTAAAAGAGGATTTTTATAAATTCGCTTCACAATTCGGTTATGGATTGGGAGATCATACCAGAAAAAGCCACAAAAAGAGAGGGAATCAAGACTTTTTTTCACATCTTGATACTCATATCAATAAACTTTTAAACGATAAGCTAATTGTCAAAAACGGCAAAAAACTCACTTTGACTGAAAAAGGGACACTTGAAGCACAACGTAATATTGAAAGATTTGATAATGCATCCGAATTTGTCAATAAAAACATCTTTTCAGCTGAAGCGGCTTCAAGAAATACCGTGTTTATGGATGCCTTACTGGCTATCCTGAAACTCTTTGCCGGGATTATCAGTGGAAGTGTCGGATTAATAGCTGATGGAACAGATGCGGCACTTGATACCATAACTGCCGGAGTCGTGTTTTGGAGTGTAAAAAGAAAAAAAGAAATAATCGGAACAATTGTAATCATAGTGATGATGTTTATCACCGCTGTAGGACTTGGAATTGACAGCAGCGGACGTGTAATTGAAGGATTTTCCGGTAAAGCGCAACCCATATCAACACCGGTGCTTGTAATTATCATCGAATCCATCGCATTACTCTTCGCCATTTTACTCATGCTTTATCAGCGGTTTATCGGGAAAAGAGAAAAAAGTTTTGCTTTGATTACACAATCTGTAGATTCAAAAAATCATATATATGTTGCGATTGCCGTCATATCCGGTGCGGTACTGTCCATGATGGGAATCGTCATTGTCGATTCATTGATAGGTGTTTATATTGCTGTCAAAATATTCATAGATGCCGTTGAACTGCTTCGGGAAACACTCTCTTCCATGAAAGGCGAAGAAATTGATTTCAACAAGTATGATGGTGTTCTTGACAGGAAGTGGAAAGATAATAAAATCAATTCTTTCAGAGCCGTCATCATTTATCATCTTCTTCAGAAAGAAAGCTGTTCTAGGCAAGAATTGACTGAGATATTGCAGAAGAACTTTCAACCTTCATATCTTCCGGTACTTAGTGAATTTAAAATAGGATTTCATGCCAGTTTGAATTTTGAAGAGGATTTTGATGAAATTATTCAACCATTAATCGATAAGAATTTAATAATATCCAACAATGGCAATTATCATCTTGCCAAAGGTAACGCAGTAAAAATCGAAGAATATGTCAGTAATACACTTATCGAAGAATTTGATAATGATGCTTTCGAAAATCAGCTTCAAAGATTACCGCATAATGATTTTGACACTATTGATGGCATAAAAAATATAAAAAGATATATGAAGAAGGGGGAGAAAATCAGTGCGATAACACGAGCAAAATATAAAAACGGGATCAGCACACTTATATTATCCAACAAAAGAATCATGATCTTGAATAGGAAGGCAAATGATTGTACGACTATTTACCTTGAAGACATACAATATATCGAAGAAAAAGACGGGAAATTTGGTACTTTAAAACTCTCAATTGTAACGCCAAAAACTAATTTCTCATTTTCTTATCTGTCCCCTAGAAAATCATTTGGGTTCATCTCAGAACTTCATAAACGGATAAATCGAGATCCCAAAAAAGCTGAAGGATCGACAGATGATAACTTCTTTTTAAAAATAAACACCCTTTCAAGAATTCAAAAATTTATAATGACAAGGCTTTAAAATACAGTATTGGAATCGACTCTCTAAAAAGGGCAGCTTTTCTATTCTTCTTGATATTATATAGCACATTATTACCAATATATAAATCATACTAGAGGAATCTGTCTATAACAAATTTTACGTTTTTTATCATATGTACTTCTTACAATATTCACACCGGGTCCCAATAACATCATGTACCTTTCAAATGCCAGTCGTTATGGCTTTAAAAAGAGCATTTATTTTATTTACGGTGTATTTGTCGGATTCTTAATCATCATTGCATTATGTGCTTTTTTCAGCACAACACTGTACGCCATAACCATCACTTCAACATTTACCATCGCGTATTATAATAATAGTTTTGAGATTGCCTGTTTCTCGCTCTTTATTTCATTATCTCAAAAGTTTCTTCTCCGATATAATAACGGCAACTTTACTTGTTTACTGCGCTATATCACTTTTTCTTTAAATCCAGAAACAAAAACACTCGACATTCTATGTAAAAAACTCATTTTCTCTGTATCCTCTATACTCAAGGTTATATAACTCATTTAAAATCTCAGATGCCTTTAGAACTAAAGTCTTTTATAAGCATATTCAGAAAATCTTGCATATTGACCTATTTGAGAATCGTATTTGACAAAATTATTTTGATATGATATAACTATACCGTCCAGACGGTATAGTTAAAATGAGGTGATACGATGAAAAAAAACAAATCAGAAACCAAGGAAAAGATTTTTCAGGCGGTAAATGAACTTTACAAAACAAGAGGAACAAAATCACTTACACTTTCCAATATTGCTAAACAGGCCGGAATAAGCAAAGGTGGGCTATTGTATCATTTCCCGACAAAAGATGCCATCCTCATCGGTTTGATTGAGCGAAATGTTAAAGAATTTGTTGACGGAGCGGATGAAATTATTACAGAACTTGAATCCCTTGAGGGAGAACCCTTAAAGAAAAAACTTGAATACTTTGTTGATTGTTATGTAGATGAATATCTAGAAGATCTTGAACCTGGTATCCTTGGCGTACTGGCACAACGTCCCGATTTTGCCAAACAGACAAAAGAAACGGATGAAAAGATTTATAAAGTATTCATGAAGTATTTTGATGAAAAAGAGGAAATCATATTGTTATTATTAGCCTTACAAGGCTTTTTCTTTGTTAAAATTGCTGAATATGATTTTATACTTGAAGGATTTGAGCTACGAATAAAAAAAATGCTGTCTGATAGGTTGAAAAATCGTATAAAAGGAGTTAAAAATGAACGAAAGAACTGAGGCTTTAGGAACTGAACCGGTAGGAAAATTGCTTTACAAGATGGCATTACCTTCTTTTTTTGGTTTGATGGTAGGCGCTCTTTTCAGTTTGGTTGATGCTGTTTTTATAGGACAAGCTCTTGGTCCACTTGCACTTGGAGGTATGGCGATTGCCGGTCCCGTCATGGCAATTATAACAGCAATCGGTGACATGATCGGTGCAGGTTCCGCCTCCGTTCTTTCAAGAGCTCTTGGCGCAAAGGATTATGAAAAAGCAAAGCATGTTATTGGAAACGCTTTCTCGACAACCATTATTTCAAGCCTCGCAATAACTGTTTTGGGTGTTATTTTTATTCATCCTTTGTTGAGTCTTTTTGGAGCATCCCCATCCATTGCACCTTTTGCAAAAAAATACATTGAAGTGATTATACTGTTTAATGTTGGTATTGGGTTTGTCTCTGCTACAAATAATCTTGTTGCCGCTGAAGGGAATGCAAAAATAGCCAATATCGCTGTTATTATCGGAATGCTTGTCAACCTGGGACTCGATCCATTGTTCCTTTTTGTCTTCAGAATGGGAATGGAAGGCCCTGCGATCGCAACTATCATTGGATACACGGTTGGCGGTTTGATTTTCCTGATCTATATCCTTAGGGGAAATTCAATATTGAAAGTGAAAATCAAATATCTCTTGATGAACTGGAAGATAATTTTTGAAATTTTCAAGATCGGCACTTCTTCGTTTATACGACAGATCTCCTCAAGTGTTGTCGCCATTGTCATCAACAATCATATTAAAAGATATGGTGGGGATATGGCATTTGCCGTTTACGGTGCGCTGGAACAGATCATGATGTTCCTTTTCCTTCCTGCCTTAAGCGTTGTAGAAGGAATGCTTCCCATCGTCGGATTCAATTTTGGTGCTAAAAAATTTGGCAGGGTATTCAAGACCGTTAAACTGTCAATGATTTCAGCCGTATTAATCTCCTTAATCGGTTATACAATTGGAATGCTGTTTCCAAATATCATCCTCTCACTTTTTTCTACAGACAAAACTTTTATTGAAACGGGTATACTCGCTGTAAGAATCGTTCTCTGTGCAATTCCAGCTGTTATGATACAAATCATTGGAGGGGGGATTTACCAATCATTTGGAAAACCAAAAGAAGCTATCATTATTTCATTATCAAATGATATACTATTTTTAATTCCTGTTTCTTTTTTTCTGTCACATTTTCTTGGTCTTATTGGTGTGTGGATTGCTTTCCCGGTTACTGATATCCTGTCAGCATTATTGACTGCCTGGTTGCTGAAAAAAGAGGACTGTTTAAAAGAAGGAAGAAAAAGCATATCAAAACAATCTATAAAATCAGAAATCCAGCCATAAGGGGTTAGTATGTATGACAGAAGAAAAGAGTTAAGAAAACAAAACAGAAAAGGGGCATGGGCGTTTTTCATTTTAATCACGGTATTTTTCTTTACGCTTGATTATGGAACGCTTGAATCACCATTAGACTATACATTATCAAATATCGGTAATCTTTTTTCGGACGATTACTGGGTTTATTTCCTTATTTGGGGTGTCATAACCGGATTTGGAATGAACAAGTATATCAAATATCTTTACAGAAGAACCGGGTTGGTCGACCGAAAAACGAACAGATACAGAAAATTAGCCGTCCTCTTTCTTGAGTTGACCGTTTTATGTCCAGCCATGAAAGAAGAATACCCGGTATTGTTCGTTGTACATGTCATCTGCTCTTTCCTTTCACCGGTTTTCTTTGCATTGTCCTTGTATAAACTCGTTCAGTATTTATACCCTGAACCGCCAAATACAGTGAAAAAGAAAAGAGAGCTATCAAAAGTTTGGATATTATTTCTGATTACTCTTGCCATCCCGCCATTTACAATGATCACAATGGGTCCAAATGGACTGGTTGAAATATTATTTGTCTTTACAACAGGTATATACATGATGTATCTGAATTACAAGATCAAAAAACGTGAGAATCAGATGGATCTGTCAAATGTTCTTTAACTCAAGGAGGGCTTTATGAAAAAACATGTTCTTTCATTGTTGTTTGTCGTCTTGATTTTTTCTTCAGTTTGCTTATTTGCCGAAACCAAAGTAGTCGGTGATCCAATGGTTAAAATTACCAGTCTGCCGATTGACGGTGATTTGAATGAGATCATGGTATTGATCAGCAAAGACGTTTCAGAAATGACCGGTTTGGATGAAAACTTCATCACCTATTACTGGGCTTTTTTTGAAAATATCTACTGTCCGGGGTGTGAAAAAGTTGGTTTGAAGGAACCTCTTTTTGTCGATCTGTATGTTCCGGGTTTTATGTCACAGGAAGAAATACAAATCGTTATGAAAAGCATCGCTCAAGCTGTCGAGAATCATACTGATTACAGTAAAAAAGATCTGTTTATTCACACCCATGTAGCCGATAAATATCAACTTTTCATCATGGGTGATCTCGTCACCAACTGGAGTCAGGTTGGGGGACCCGATTATTAAGCAAAGAGAGCTATTAAGCTCTCTTTTGTCCCATTATCCGATAACTCTTCTGAAAGCTTCCAGATATGATGAGGCTTTATCAAAGTTAAAGTCCGAAAGTTCTTCTTTTGCATGATTCAATGACTCGAATGTCTTATCTAATCTGCTTATCAATTCATTTAAAATCACTTCAGCTTCAGGGTTAAAATTGTTGATAGCTGACTGAATTCGATTTAAATACTCAATAATTTCATCTTTCTCAGGTTTTTCAGATTCCTTTTTTGAAAACTTTTCGTTTCTTTCGGCTTTGATTCGATTTAGCTTCGCAGATTTCATGAACATCAGACTCTCTTCTTTAAGATTGTTAAACAAGATTTCAAAATCACTTTGTTCAAACTTTCTTGCCGCTGCTTCAAGTTTTTCTGAAAGCTGATAAACCTTTTCAACTCCGAGATTTGATGCTATTCCTTTTATTTTATGGGAAAATGCAATGATCTCATCATTCTTTTCACTTTTTATCGCATCTTCCAGTAAAATGACAAGTTCTTCAAGTTCATCTGCAAAATCATATAAAACATTGAAAAACACTTCTTGATCACCGAGCACCCTGTTTAATCCTTCATGTATGTTCACACCGTATATGGTATCTGGATAGTTATTTAAAGGCAAATCACTTATCGTCTTCTCCTGATTTGTTGAGCTTTCATGTATCTGGAAATTCCTGAAGTACTTTTTAAAAGTCTTATAAAGATTTAATTGATTGATCGGTTTAGCCAGAAAATCATCCATCCCGGCTTTGAAACATCTTTCCGCTTCATCTTTTACAGCTCCTGCTGTTAACGCAACTATCGGGATGTGCTCTCCGGTCAGCTTCTCAAGGTTTCTGATCTCAACAGTTGCATCAATCCCATTCAATTTTGGCATCTGTACATCCATCAGGATCAGATCAGGTTTCTCCTTATTAACGAAATCCAATACAACCTCTCCATCTTCAGCTTCAACTATAACTGCATTCGGAATCATTGCCAGTGTGACGGTTTTAATCAATTGCATGTTTAAAGCCATGTCTTCGGCAATCAGTATCCTTGGAGAAATATAATCAAGAACTCTTTGTTTCTCTTCTATCGGCTTATCGATGAATTTCTCAGAATCAAGATTTTTTAAATAATATAGCAACTCAGACGCTTTGACCGGTTTGATGAGATTGAATCTTACTCCGAGCTCATGACATTTTTTATGGAGATCGAGATCATCAGATGAACTGTGTAACATGATAATTGGTTGTTTTTCCGGCGGTAAATGATCCCGTATGAGTCTGATCGTCTCAATTCCATCTATTTCAGGCATATGATAATCCATTATAATAACATCTAAAGGACCCTTTTCCTTCAGATATTCAAAAGCTGAATATCCATTATCAAAACTGATATAATTAACACCCCAATAATTAAAATTATCTTCAAGTATCATCCGGTTATTTTTATTATCATCAACAATCATGACATTTTTAATCGAAGCTAATTTTTCAGACTCATCTTCCTGTATGATTTCGTATTCAGTTTCTATGGAAAAAGAAAATGTACTTCCTTTTCCATAGATGCTTTTCAGACTAATTGAGCCACCCATTTTCTTTACAAGCATATTTGAAATAACAAGACCCAAGCCGGTTCCACCGTACTTCCTCGTTGTTGATGTATCAGCTTGTGAAAAAGCCTTAAACAATCGGTTTTTCTGCTCTTCTTTAATACCGATACCGGTATCTCGTACCGTAAATGTATAAATACCCCTTTTAGTAGCCGTCGCTTTAAAGGATAAACTGAGTTCCACTTCTCCTTTTGAAGTAAATTTAACCGCATTACTCAACAAGTTTATCAGGACCTGTTTTAACCTCACTGGGTCTACGAGAGCTATTTTAGGGATATCCGGTTGAATATTGATCAATAATTCAATCCCATTTTTTGCAGCTTGAAGTTTCAACACATCGGTCGAATTCCCTGCAAGTTCGGTTATGTCCGTCTTAATCAAATCTAATGCCAGTTTTCCGGCTTCAATTTTTGAAAAATCCAGAATATCATTGATTATTCCGAGAAGCGAATGAGCAGAAGCGTTTATATTATGAACATATTGCTTCTGTGAAATATCAAGTACTGTTTTTTTCAGAAGATCCGTAAATCCAATTACACCATTCAAAGGTGTTCTGATCTCATGACTCATATTTGCAAGAAATTCAGATTTAGCTTTATTTGCCTTCATCGCCTCTTCCTGTGCAATTTTACGCTGTTCTGACTCTGCTGCAATTAATGACAAATATTTAAATTTGTGGTTCAACGCTATAAAAAAAAATGACATGAGCCCAATCACACCAAGTTCCATTGAATGAATGGTAAGAAGATTTGTAGGGACAATCCCTAATCCTCTGAAAGCAAATAGTATTATTGAAATGATGAAAATAATCCAGGCAGTAAAAAAAGCCTTTGATTGATGTTTTTTGTTTCTGTAGAGAACCCATGCTACCATGATATTTGGAATAACCAACACCAAAGCAAACAGAACAAAAATTATTAAAGCAGACTCAATTGGTACAAAGATGAGATTTAAAATTATTGCCAGAAAAGATACGAACGTTAGTAAATGAAACAGTTTTTTTCTATAATGAATTTCCAAACCAAACACAAGATAGAAGTAACTGAAATAGGTAATTGAAATAAAACCGCCAATTCCTGAAAGAATGTATAAATCAAATTTCCAGAAAAGAACTGAAGGTTTTATCAACTCGAATAAGATACCACTTTGGATGCTGAAAAACAAACCATAGCAAAGCGCAAATAAAGACAGGAGAATATGCGCTTTTTCTCCATGATAGATGAAATAAATAACATTCAGAAGAATCATGAGAAAGATAAACCCTATAAAAAAACCGTGTATGATACTTTTTTCACTGTAGTCATGGAGAAAGACATCATATTCCGCAATGATAAATGGAAATCGCATCGTACCGTTTGTTTTGATTTTCGCAAGAAAATCAATCTGTTCCCCAGGAAGCAACTCCAGATTGAACGCATATGTTCTGATTTCTATCTCTCTTTTGGTAAAAGCCAGTGAATTATCCACTGAGAACTCCCTGTAAAGTTTACCGTTTTTAAAGATAAAGACATCTACATCGTCTACAAGTGGATAATCAAGATTAATAATCCAGTTCTTTTTCTCTGTATTGTTTTGAATACTGGTCGTCACCCAAAAGATATCAGATGTAAAACCATAACTTGTTTTCTTCTGGACACGGTAATCTTCAAATTCATCATTTAATAATCCATAAGGATTAATCTCTTCTGCTGAAGACCGGTAGATCTTAAACGTTTGATTAAGTGAGATTTCTACGGAAGAATCAACCAACAGCAGTTTTGAATCGTCATCTATTGAAAAACCAATCAAAGAAAACGACAACATAAGAAAAAAAGCCACAACAATTGTTGCTTTTAAAAACTCTTTCTGAAATATTTTAATCAAAACAATCCCTTCAATCATCATTTTTCTGAAGCGATTATAGCATTTTCACTGCATCATATACTCTATTTTTCTGAAAATGTTTAAAATCGGAATTTTAGTTATTTTTTTGTGAAAAATCACGATTTAGAAGTATTCGCCATCAGGAAAGTATATAATATCATCGTTTTCATCTATATTGATTTGTATCCTTGTCTAACAGAAACTTGATCCATTTCTCTACAAGAATCGGATCAAATTGAGTCCCGGCATTTTCTTTCAGAACAATCAAAGCCTCATCCTTAGAAATACCCTTTTGATAAATTCTATCTGAAGTCATCGCATCCCATGAATCCACAAGCGAAAGCAACCTTGATTCAAATGGAATCTCTTCACCAGACAGATTTTCCGGATACCCTCTTCCATCAAACCATTCATGATGATACTTGATATATAAAGCAACATCTTTCATCGCCTTACTATCTTTAAAAATATCAAAAGCATACATCGGATGTCTTTTTATAATCTCAAATTCACTTCCGGAAAGCCTTGCAGGTTTGTTCAATATTGAAGTGGGGATCAGAAGCTTTCCTAAATCATGAACCATTCCCGCAAGATAAATATCTTTTCTCTTCTCATCAGAAATCCCCAGATATGCAGCAAATTCACTGGATAGACGCGCAACTGATTCAGAATGACATTTTGTATAAGGATCATGCGTTTCAAGGGCTTTCAGCATCATTTGTACCGTTTCATTCTGTATTTCTCTTTCACCTCCTGATTCTGTAAGGACCAAAGTAGCATGAAAGTTTTTCTGATAACGATAAAGAAAAAACAAGATCAGAAGAAGTACAATGATTGTACAATTGACCATTATAGAAGAAAAGAATGCTATATTATCATTTGAAAAAAATGGGGCAACAGAACAAATCGAGTGATAAAGCATGAACCCCGATAAAGATGAAAACATCACTATTAATATTGATAAAGCAAATACAATTAAATTATACAACACCATATTATCTTTTTTAAACATATTTTTAATCCTTTTCGATGTATAATATATAGCATATTCATATAAAATACAAATCCATTATACACTTTTATTCTAAATTTATATTTTTCCATGTAAAATGTTCCATACCAAACAATAACAATTTCTTTGCCTAAAAAAATCTGTTTCTCACTAAATCAGAAACAGATTATTCAACTCTATTCAATTTATTCTCTTGTATTATTTTAAAATGAAAAGCCTTTCGATTTAAGAAATAATTTCCACTTTTCAACGAGATCAGGATCGAATTGTACACCTGCAAATCGTTCAATCTCTTTTATAGCGTTTTCCTCTGAAATACCCTTTTTATAAATTCTGTCAGAAATCATTGCATCCCATGAATCCACAAGAGCAATAAGCCTTGATTCAATCGGAATCTTCTCTCCAGAAAGGCCGTCCGGGTATCCACGACCATCGAACCATTCATGATGATGCCGAATATACACTGCGATATCTTTCATTGCATTACTGTCTTTCAACACATCATAGGCATATACAGGATGTTTTTTAATCAATTTGAATTCTTCTTCCGTCAATCGTTTTGGTTTATTGAGAACTGTATTCGGAATTAATATTTTTCCCGTATCATGGACAATTCCCGCCCAGTATATATCCTGCACCTGTTTTTCATCAAAACCAAGAAATTCAGCAAACTCAGAAGATAGGTCAGCGACTGATTCAGAATGCCCTCTTGTATATGAATCATGCTTTTCAAGAATTTTTATCATGGCATGTAACATCTCTTTTTGAACTTCCGACTCAAGTTGAGAGAGTTCTCTGATGATCAAATACCCTTTCAGGTATTGATAAAAGTACGAAGCGATCTTTAATTCTTCACGGGTAAATCGTTCCCCATCCTTTTTCTTGAAGAAAGTAATATTTCCATAATATATCTTCCTGGAAGACACGGGAATCGATAAAGCCTGTCCAATCTGATTGAATTCGCTTTGAAATTGATTAAGCGGCTCTCTTACAAAATAATCTTCCTTGTAGTCGATTATTCTTGGAGAATCAGATCTGTCCCGATCTTCAACTTTGATTCTGATATGTTTTAAGTCGTTGAACGCAATGCCTCTTGTATCTAAAAATTTATACCTGTCATTTTCTACAGTAGCCACATAAGCAAAATTATAAGAATTGATAAAAGCACTGACTTCCATAAAGCACTTGTGAAGAAATTTTTCAAAATTATCAATATATTGAAGGTAATCAGGAAGGTTCAAGACCTTTTCAAGTTGCTCAAGTAAATCTTTATTTCTCATTACAGATTCTTCCAATTCCTCATTCATTGCATTTAACTCATCATAGGAATTATGTATCTCATCGTACAATTTGAGAAAACTGTTTGAAATCGAATTGATTTCGTAAATGCTCGTTTTAACAGGCTGCGGTTCGGCCAATTGTCTTACAAGGCTAAAATTTTTCAGATTGCATTCGACTTTTTCTATTTCAGAACTCATTTCATTGGCCATTTTCAAGACGGTTTGCTTCATCCTGCCCGAAAAAGTAATCATCACACTCATTACAGATAATGCGAACAACAGGCTAAACAACGGTATTACAAATGGTATATCAATCATTATCCTGTATATCCTATGATTGACATCCTGACTGACAAAATAGCGTGAATTTAATAAATCAATCATCTGAAAATACGGTTCCCCGGATTGATAGGACTTCTTGAAAAAAGGCTCGTTTTCACCGGTAAAAGAACCAAGAATTTGAATGTTGATATCGTCCCGTCCAAACACTTCAAACGTTATTCGATCAATCGTTTCCTGAATCTCCTTGAAACTAATCCCAATTTCAAAAAAAGAACCATCATCCAGTTTTATATATGAAAAATTCTTTAATCGGCCTGTCTTTACCTCACTTATCAGATTATCCTGATAGATATCACCGGGCTTCATCCTCGTCATTAAGTCTTTAAACGACTCAGAAGTGGAAAGGTCAAGACCAAGGTCCGGTGGATAATCGGTTTCATAGATATAAAGATTTTCGGAAATACGGTAATAATTGATATTTTCAATCTGATAAGGATCATGTTTATGGTTTAAAATCGCCTCTTTGATACGGTTTAGAGCCAACTTATCGAGAAGATTATCGTACTCAAATTCGAGTAACTTTCTTATTTCAGGGTTGTATTGATTTTCAATGTCAGTGATTACTTTTGAAAATTCTTGTATAAACTTTTCTGATTTTAGTGAAATATTTTCATTTTCAGATTTAGCAAGCATGACACCCAAAAATATTGACACTACCATTACAGAACAAACGATAATAGCGAGTGTCAGTTGATAAAATAAATCTATTTTTTCCCTTAAAATTGCCTTTATTGTCTTCAAATCATTTTCCGCCAAATCTCCTTAAAATACGATGTATTATATACAGTTTGCGAATAAAATTCAAACATATTCTTTATAAATCAAAATAAGTTTCCGTAACAATCACGTTTATTTACTTTTCTTAGAAAATTACATTGAATCATCTTTTTTTCTGTTCAACAGAGTCATGCTATAATTAAACAAGCTTATATAAATCTTCATGTGATCGGATAGATAAGATTTGTACAAAATCCTGGAGGAAAAATGAAATACGATAAAATCATTAGTGCATTTACGAGTTTTGCAAAAAAAGAAGACAATATAAGAGGAGCAATCATCATCGGTTCAAGGGCAAGGTCGCTTGAACCTGCTGATGAATATTCCGATTTGGACATTCTCGTCTTTGCCTTTCAAACTGATAAACTCATAGCTGAAACAGACTGGCTATCAGAAATAGAAGACCATCATATCACTTTTATCGAAAATCTCCCCATTGGGAGCGGAAAAGAAAGAAGAGTAATGTTTTCAGGAGGACTTGATGTAGATTTCGCAATACTACCAGTTGTATATTCAAAAGAGATCATCAGCAGTGACGAGATAAAAACCACAATACAAAAAGGCGTAAGGGTTCTTCTGGATAAAGATAACCTTTTTCAAGACATTGAAAGCCTCTGCTCCTATAAGAAATCAGATCAAAAAAAGATGCCCTCCTCAAATGCTTTTGATAATATCATAAATGATTTCTGGTATCACTGTATATGGAGTTTGAAAAAGATCCTCAGAGGAGAGCTGTGGACTGCCAAAATGTGTGTCGACAATTACATGAAATATCTGTTGCTGAGAATGATAGAAATTTATTCTGAAAATGATGGGGAAATGGTCTGGCATAATGGGAGATTCCTTGAAAAATGGACAAAAACCGAGATCATCAAATTGCTTGAGAATTGTTTTGCACATTATAATAAAAAAGACATTATCCATGCTTTAAAGAGCACGATGAATCTGTTTTCAGTTCTCGCAAGAAAAAATGCAAAGAAATTGAATTATAACTACCCCGATAAAGCCGAAGAATTCGTCTGGCAATGGATAGATGAGATGAATTTGTAAGCACCTCAATATGTAAATTACATATGTTCAGCCTTATCGTACAATCTTTTGATTTCTTCTTTCGGCGTTATCCTGGCAAGAATAAAGGCCATAATGATTATCCCCGGAATATCGATCAATAATCGTGTAAAGGCAAATCTGGAGCCCAGTGATGCCATCTCAAACAGGAACATGGGAATCTTTGTTGTCGACCAGGCACCTATAAAAATGAGAACATTTGTGAATTTCACACCCTTTTTCATGAAGACAGCCGCAACGGGAAAAGCCCCATAAAGCGGCCCCGCAGCAGCAGAACCAAGCACAAGAGAAAGAATGATACCAACGATCCCGGATTTCTCACCCATATATTTCACCATTGTTTCCCGGGGAACCCAAACATCTAATAAACCAAGCAGGACAAATATCGGCGGAATAATCATTAACATCTCTTTTAATGAATAGAATGTCAGATCAACTGCTTTAGTCCCCAAATATCTGTTTACAAGATAAAGAGAAACAAGGGCTAATATCGAAATAAGAAAAAACCAGTATCTTTTGAAATACTTTTTCATAGACCACCACAAACCTTTCCGATAATAAAGGCAACAAAAAATGAAAAGATGAAAGCGAAGATATTTCTTATTATTGTCAACCGCTTCCCGAAATATTGGACTTCAACGGGAAAAGTTATGACACCAACCATCATCAAAGTGGAAACAAAAGCTGCAATTTGCATATATCCCGCCCCATTTTCAAGAACCAGCGCAGCAGTCGGAAATGCAACAAAACCGGGTATCAAAGTAATGGAACCCACAACGGCAGAAAAAATAACACCAAGCCAGCCGGATTCAGCTCCGATAATCTGAGAAATAACCTCAGCGTTAAAGATTGATAATATGATCCCAACTACAACGATAACACCGAGAAATTGTGGCAGTATATTCTCAAAAGACTTCCATGCCTTCTTCAATGCTTTCCTTGTCTTCTTTCTGTCCTTAAAAAAAGACAATAACAACAAAACACCCGTTACCACATATAAAGCGATATTCAAATCAAAACCTCCAAAAGTATATGCAGTTATATAACACAATTCCTTCTTTTAACAGAATTCAATAAAGATTTCAATTTCCGCTGAAGAATCGTTTAAACCAGAAACGGCGCTATCCCATTAAACAAATAGCCAACGAGTATTATAGCAATTCCGACAATAAAAACAAAAGTTGCAATGAGCTTCGGTTTAATAACTTTCTTTAACAGGATCATCTCCGGAAGGGAAAGGGCTGTTGTTGCCATCATAAATGCCAAGGCAGTTCCAATCCCAACACCTTTTGCAATGAGGGCTTCCGCAATAGGAATTGTACCAAGTGCATTTGAATAAAGCGGAATACCGAAAACAACACCAACGATTACCGCAAACGGATTATCCGGACCGGCATACTCTGCCAGTAACGGAGCAGGCGCCCAACCGTGAATCACGGCACCGATTCCGATTCCTATCAAAAGAAAAAGCCAAACCCGTTTGATGATGTCCTTCACATTATTAAAAGCAAAACTCATTCGCTGTTTTTGGGTCAATTGCTCAATCTGACCCTCACCCATCTTTATATTGTACACATATTCTTCCACCTGTTTTTCCATCTTTAATGCGCCAATAATGATACCGCCTACAACTCCGACTAAAACTCCTGTTACGACATAAATAAACGCAATCTTCCACCCAAAAGACGCCAGAAGGATGGCAAATGCCGCTTCATTGACGATTGGCGAAGTAATCAGAAATGAAAAAGTGACACCGAGTGGAATCCCCGCCTCTACAAAACCTATAAAAAGCGGGACAGAGGAGCAGGAACAGAAAGGGGTAACAATCCCCAGTAAAGAAGCCATTATGTTTCCCGTAACACCTGAGAATCTTTCAAGAATCTTCTTTGTTCTCTCCGGCGGAAAAAAACTTCTGATATAGGATATTACAAAGATCATTAGTCCGAGCATAATGATAATCTTGATCACATCATAAAAGAAAAAATGAACACTTGATCCCAATTGAGTTTCCAGCGAAAGATTCAGAACATTTTCCACAAATAATTGCATTAAATAATCAAGCCAGCCAAACATATTTTCAACCCCATTCGAAAATTTAAATTCACATTCATACATATACCCATATGAGAATATATCCATGTGTATTGTATATCATTTCATGGAGTTTGTCAAACAAATTTTAAGACTTCAGATAAACAAAAGGAATTCCTTCTTAAGGAAGGATATTGATATTTCGAAGAAGTTCCTGCGGAACTTCCGACTATCACAACTGTAATAATTTTATTCAAGCAAGAAAAACTAAAACCACATACGCATTAAACAACAAGCACCAATGATGCTGAAAAATTTAATTGTTAAATCCTAAAAACTATCAAAATAAAGATGTATATTCTCAATGACCTTCTCAGACAAACGTTTCTTTGCCTGACGAGTCCACCCGGACACAATATTAGAAGAAATCACGCGATCCATAGCACTAAACTCATCATAATAAACTCCCATCGCCTCTTTATCAAAAATCGCAAAATTTCCTTTGTTTTTCATCCATTTACGGAAAGAGGGAACGTTGAAGGTTGGTTGAAGCGATGTGTTAATCAATATTTTCCCGTTCCCAAACTGCTTAAATTCATCTTCACCAAGTAAAACAGTATATTTTGGAAGATGAGTGGAAATAATATCCACTTGATTCAGCAATTCATGAAGCGATAAGTGCTGAACACCTTTTTCTTCAAACTCTTTTTTACGACTCCTGCTGAAATATGAAACATCCATCCCAAACATCATCGCTTGTTCGGCCAGCATCTTACCGGTTGTTCCCAAGCCAATAATCCCAAGCTTCTGATAAGTCAGTTCAAGTGATTCATCCTGCCATCTGTATTCACCAAAGCCATGTAATAGCCGGATTAACTCACTCAGGATAAATTCAATCACGCCTTCATCTCCATAATCTCTGATCCCGAGAACATTAATACCATTCTCATGCGCTGCCTTAATATCAACATTCGCACTTTTTTCATCATAAAGACTACAGCACATCCCAATATATTTTATCGATTTACAACTTTCAATTACTTCTCTGTCTATAGGCGTATTCCATGAAACCAGAACACAATCACCATCATCAATCCTGGAAATAATCTCTGAATTTTCATTGGGAAAATCCTCAAAAAATATAACCTCTTCCGCCAGTTCACTCAACTTTTCCTTGGCCCACGGTTCAAGCCCTGTGTTATCAATAGATACTATTTTTCTGAATCTCATATTTACCTCCTTATAACGACTCCGTCTTGGGAAAATGCACCGTCATATTCTGAACAGCTATGATAATTTAAAACGCCTCAATTAAAATTCCGGCTTTACCCGAAATAACAAATTCCTTTTGTCTTTCGATAATCAAACCAAGTGAATTTAATCGTTTGAATGTAGAATAAGCCGTCGTATGCTTAATATCGTTAAGTTTCATTAAATCAATTATCGCTTCCCGGGAACCTTTTTTGTTTTCAAGCGCTTTCAACGCTTTTTTTTGAATATCCGTCAATTGCAGCTCACTGGAATATTCTCTGACAAACTTTCTGATAGAAGCCCTGCATTTTTCTCTTGTCAACTTATTGGAATCGTAATTATCCAATGTCACTTTCTGAGACATCCAAAGCGCATCTCTTGGGTTTCCATCCGAAAAGAGAACAAGCTCTTCAACGGCATCGGATTCAAACCAGCGAATATTCTTCCCCAGACGTTTCATTAAAAGTTCTCTTATTTCTGAATTACTTATCTCACTCAAAAAAGTCACATCATTGATGATATTTTCCAGGTTTCCGGAAGCATTCCATCTCATTCGATCCTGTCGATATTCTCTGTATATACTGTACGGAAGTGAAAAAAGTGTAATAAGATTCTCTTTCTGAAGTTCCCCTTTCAAAGAATCAAGAACGCTGAGAACATCTTTCTTTTCCTCTTTATCCAATTCATCGACGATCAGAAGAACTTTACCGTATTCTTTGATTAAAATATCCAATAACTCGCTTAGATTTTTTCTGGCATTGAAGATGTTGTACCTCGGTGTTGAAGATTTTTGAATATTCCCTGAGCCACTTGCAAACAGTGAAACACCCAGTGAAAAACCCTTTATCAAAGAAACTTCTTCAACGATCCATTCTTGAATTCTTCTTGCAGATTGCTTCACAGCTGTTTTCTCATCATTTAATAACGAATCCGAAATCTTATAAAGCAAATCATATAATATCGTATCTTTATTCTCCCTTTCGGTTAAGGAAACAATAAGCACTTTCATCTTCTGAAATTTCAAAAGGTTCAGAACCGTCGTCTTACCGATGCCGGTTTCGCCACATAAACCAAAAATCCCAAAAGGCTGAAACCTCGCAATCAATTCAAGCTGCTTCAAATCTTCCTTACGATTGACCAAAAATGTATCTTCTTTTAAAGGTTTGTCAACCAGATTTTTTATTATTTCTCCAATATCCATAAGCATCACCCTGAATATTATATCACTCCGTCTTGGGAAAATACACCGTCAAATTTTGAACGGGTATGACAAGCCTTATTTCTCAATTAGATTCTACCCCATAAATTCTTTGACAAAGTTTTAATTTGGCATTTCACTTCAGATTATTTCACAGTGTATAATAAACCGAGGTGAGTAATTTTGAAAAAAAGACTACCCATAGGTATAAGTGATTTCAAAGAGTTAATCGAAAACAATTATTATTTCGTGGATACTTCAAATTTAATAACAGATATATTCAACGAAGCATCAAAGATTTCTTTGATTACTCGCCCACGAAGATTCGGAAAAACACTTAACATAAGTATGCTTCCTATTTCTTTGATAACAGGTTGTCTTCCTTTGAACTCTTTAAAGATCTTAAGGTATCAGAAAACACCATTTTAATTGATAAAATCAACTCATATCACACAATTTATATTTCATTTAAAAATATTACCGATAACACGTGGGAAGTTGCCGAGTTAAAGCTTAAAAATCTGCTTTCAAAGATAAAAATGATTTCAGTGCCATTATTGAGATAAAATCTTCAGTACAAAAAGTTGAAGATGCTTATGATCAAATTGTAGAAAATGAATACGAACAAGAATTAATCTCTGAAGGTTATACTCGGATTATGAAAATCGGGCTCGTAGTAGATGGGAAAAATATAAAGACTGTATTATTAACCTTTGATGAAGCGTTGACAAACCCAAACAGATATGATAAATTAAATGCGTTCTAAAGGGGAGTAGCTGAGGAATATCCGAAAATAAAATCAACATACTGGAGCAATCCTGGTTTTATTTACTTCAATTATAAATTGATGGAGCGAGACTTTTAGATTGATGAATGTTATGCATTCATTGATCTTTTGGTCTCGTTTTTATTTTAAAGGGGTGGAGAAATTTGATTCAGGAAATGTTAAAGGCATTTATGTTAATTTTTGTTGCAGAAATGGGGGATAAGACACAAATCCTCGCAATGGCTTTCGCAACGAAATATCCTGTAAAAAAAGTATTACTGGGTATTTTTATCGGTGCTTTTTTAAATCACGGTCTGGCAGTTCTATTTGGCAGTTATTTATCTCAAATCATTCCGATAAGTTCTCTGCAAATCATTGCCGGATTTGCCTTTGTGGGTTTCGCACTCTGGACACTCTATTCTGATGACGAAGAAGAGGCGGAAACGAAAAAATACAAATTAGGTCCGGTTTTCACCGTATCACTTGCCTTTTTTCTTGGAGAGCTGGGTGATAAAACCCAGTTAACAGCTATCACACTTGCAGCAGAATCCACCTACCCTGCCTTTATTCTTTTGGGAACCGTTCTTGGAATGATTGTAACCGGTGGAATTGGGATCTTTGTCGGAAAAACTGTTGGAAAGAAAATCCCTGAATATGTCATTAAAATTGCCGCAGCTTCAGTCTTCATGTTATTTGGCGTTATCAAATTGTTTCAGACCATTCCTTCACAATTACTGACACCGATTAATATCACTTTATTCTTTTTATTAATTTCTACTGTTACCTATAGTCTACTTCGAAATGATTATAAAAGGAGACAAAGTGGTATCCAATCCGAATTGAAAAGTAAAGCTGAGTCACTTTACAATTTTTATCATAAAATGGATAAAACGATCGATAATATCTGTCTGGGTAAAAAATGTTGCGGGGAATGTGAAGGAGAAAACTGTATCATCGGTTATATAAAAAAACTGATAAAAAATGGCATCAATAATAATTCAGATAGCTCTGAAAATGACGTCCCCGATATTCATTCATTGAAGTCATTCGATAGAAAGAAATTACTTGACGCTCTTATTTTTACAGTCGAATTTAAGCAGGAAAATCCCTCTTTCACTGAACCAAATATTGATAGGATTCAAAAAAATATTGAAATTATTTTATTTGGCAGGAACCGTAATAAGACAAATGATTTGAAAAAGTACCTGGAACAGTTAAAAACAAACCATCAGGACTTGTAATATTATTTCTAAACCGGACAGTTTATAAGTCCGGTTAATTGATATCCCAAAGAAGGCAAATAATCCTGTTCACTTCTTTAAATCCTGCTTATAGATGAAATTCATAACTCACATCATTATCAATTTCCACATCAGAACCTAATTGAGTGCACCCTTTGCCCTTGACCCAGTTTTCTCCGGCTTCAATAAGTTTCCGCGCTAAACCTTTTTTTGATAATCCGGTTTGACATAGATGCCTTCAACAGGACTGGAATTTGAACCTTTCGAAATCTTTGAAAAGTATTTTATATTTATGTTCTTTCCAGAGATCAAGGCCATGAGTGTGACGTCTCTCAGATTATCTGTTTTAGCTTCGTCAGTTTTTATTGTTCATTGATCCATTAACGACTTCATTCCTTTCAAAACAAATTTTCTTCGCCCAAATTCCTGCTTCTTTTTTCTGAGATTCATAATCGCTTTTTACTTTTTCAAAGTCTTTTGACTCAATAAAGATATTCTTTTTTTCAATATACTCTTTTGAAATCCTTGGGATATCCTCATGATGACCGACATGGCAATAAAAATAGGCAATGTGTTTGTTTTTCAACATACCATTTTCAAGAATTACTTTTGCCGGTAGTGAAATAGATCCCACCCAGACAGGACTTCCCAGAAAGATCAGATCATACGCTTCAGGATTATGTTTTAAAGGTTTAATCGCCGATTGCTTCTGAAAGATCAATTTCGGGAAAATCCAGAATAATTTCAAAAATTTATTTTTCGGAACTGACCGGACTGGTTCAAAGCATTCCATATCTGCATTTATCGTATTGGCAATAACTTTAGCAACTTTTTCTGTGCTTCCGCCAAAGGAACTGTACAAAACCAAAATTTTCATATGAATCCCCCACATTTGTTATACGTTTTATAAATAATCAATTTACTCAGTTTATTTGTTATCAAAACCAAAGTGGATTACTTTTTTCGGACAGGTATCAATACATTCACCACAAAGCGTACAGTCAAGACTCTCAACCTTTCCCGTCTTTACCATTTCCATCACATCAAGACTCATGACACATTTTGCACTACACTGTTTACAACTGATACAATTTTCTGATTCAGCCGTCAGCTTTAATCCCGGAATATGTAACACCCTTCTCAGAAGAATGCCCAATTGCATAAAAGGAGCCATCCAGCAGACGGAGTGACAGAATGAACGTCTTCCGCCTATCAGGGCAAAAAGAAGAATAATCACCAGAACAACATAATAAATAATATACCCCTTTGGTTCAGAAACAGATATTCCGTTCCATGTCTGGTAAAGGAAATCCACTTCCTTTATCCCACCGGCTTTAATCCCGAGCGCAGCGATGATGCCTACCCAGGGAGCCCAGATGAGGTACTTTATCCATTTCCGCCACTTCCCTTTATTCCTTTTGTTGTTCGCTATCATTACAATCTCCTGAAGTCCACCTGCCGGGCAAACCCAGCCGCAAAAAATTCTGCCAAAAAAGATAGAACCGACAGCCATTGCAATAAAAACAACAAAACTCCCGGCCATAATCCCTTCAGCTATCGCATGAATAATGATATAAGGCGACAGGTAGTATATTGTCAGTGGAAAGAGCAGAAATGAAATGATCAAAAGAGTTTTCCTTATGATCTGTCCCTTTGTCTGTTTAGCCATTATTCCTCGCTTATATCCTTTACCCATTTCACAACCTCCGGCTTGAGGGTCACGAAATCATTTGCAACATTAGGACAGCTTAATGCACCAAGAAAAATGTTGTTTTGTTCAATGACATTTCTGGCATTTTCTTCGGTTTTTCCCGGACCCCCTTCATGCGTATAGAAAAAGGCTACCTTTTTATTTTTTAGTATTCCAGTTTCAAGTATTGTCTTTATCGGGGGTGCATAGGTAAAAGCCCAGACAGGCGTACCAACATAGATCGTATCATAATCTTCAGGATTAAAATCCATCTGTCTCAACTCAGGTTTCTTCTTCATAACAACCTGACTGCCTCCCCATAAAAATTTGCCAAATCCCCTTGATCGCATCTCTTTAACGGGTTTTACCTCTTGAATATCCGCATTCAATTCATTCGCGATAACTTCTGCTATTTTCTTTGTATTCCCCTCGTATGAGTAAAATAAAACAAGTATCTTAGCCATTCGATTCATCTCCTTCTTTCTCATTTAGATATTTTATTGCATAATCTGCCCAATCAATATTCGTTTTGTACGTTTTAAGTCCATATTGTGCTGTTAAATAGAAATACCTATGATCATCATCTTCCTCCAGAACACTCTCGAGATTTTGATTCAGATACTCTAACCTTGCAAGCTGTTCCTGATATCTTTTTTTGAAATCCTGAAGATTCTCTATTATATCCTTTTTTTCTCCAGCACCTGCAAAGAAAAGTTTAACCAGAATTTCAAAACGACTCTCTTCCTTCAGAACAGGTTCTTTAAGCCATTTTTTTAGAACTATTCTACCTTCCTCTGTAATCTCATATATTTTTCTCTCAGGGCCATATTTAAAAGTTGATTCACAATGATTGACAAGCCCTTCCTGAGCTAATTTCTTTAAAGTGGGATATAATTGCCCATATCGGACAGGCCAGAACATACTGATAGAATTATCCACTCTTTGCTTAATATCATATCCTGACATCTTTTGATGATTCAAAAAACCAAGTATTACATATTTTGTCTTATTCTCTTTCATTTTTCTCACCTATATCTTTTTGATATAGATATTCTAACATGAAATTATTTTTCTGTCAAACAAAAAAAGACTTCCATTTTATGACTCTCTTTTGTCAAGTGTCAAAATGTTAATAAAAAGAGCCGATTGAATGATACTTTTCAATCGGCTCTATCAATAAAAATGATTCGTTTATATACTAATAGGTCTCGTAATGAATCCTGCTCTCATTAAATCTATCGACAAACTTATTCTCAGCACCCTCAGCGGGATAACCAACAGGCACAACCGAATATGGTCTGATATGCTCCGGAAGATCAAACAAAGTTTTAATATTTTTCACCCTGTCCTGAACCGGTGCAACCCCAAGCCATACAGCTCCAAGTCCCATTTCAGCGGCTTCAAGTAATAAATTCTGCGTTGCGGCTCCCATATCCTGTTCCCAATTTTCAGGATAATTCAATTTCTCTGTATTGGCAAGAAATACAATCGCTACCGATGCATGTCTTGTCATTGAGGCATATGGACTGAATTTTGATAATTTGTCCAGCATTCCACTGTCCTGAACAACAATGAATTCCCAGGGCTGCTGATTTCCTGCAGAAGGTGCCTGCATCGCTGCTTTAAGCATTTTCTCTATCTTTTCATTTTCCACTTTCTTATCTGAATATCGCCTGATACTCCTTCTTGTAAAGATCACATTCATTTCTTTCACCTCATTTTATTGAAAACATGCCATCTTCATTCTATCATAAGAAATCAAATGTTTTCAGATTAAATGACGTTTAAGAGGTTTCACTTTTTCAATATAAGTTCTTTTTTTAGATTTCTTAGACTTTCTAACAGCTTTTGCGGTAGAAGATTGATGAGAAAAAAGGCGATTGAAATTCCCATCAGGATACCGAGTATCATATCATGAGTTCCTGTAAATCTTTCAAGTATGAGATACAGTGCTAAAGTTAATAATGCAATATTAAAGACCAATTTATTTTTCATCATCTTCTCCTTTTATCATAATGGTGAAAGGGTTTTTCTTGTGCGCAAAACACCAGCACATGTATATAAAGGACCCTATGACTAATGTAAAAGACACACCGTCAAGCAAACCATGTATGAAATCAGAAAAAGACCCCCTAAATATATTGTTGATAACCAGACAAATCATACCTGCCACATACAAAGCCATCATTGTGTTGTTGAATTTAGTTTTCATGCCCTCACCACCTCAATATCGTTTCAAAAAGTAGATTTTAAGAAAGGCACTGACATTCAGCTGGAAAACGGCACATACTATAAGCGTATAAAAGACTGTTGTGTTGTAGTACCCGGCAATAATACCCGCTAAAATAAAAACCACTGAATAGAAGATAACAATGTTCCCGCCTGATTTCTGTTTTATCGCTTTCGTTCTCTCGTCAGTTTCCTTGTTCTGAAGTAATTTCAATTTAACTATATCCTGCGTTGCCCTCTGATATCTTATGATAAAAAATGTAAACACCAGGATCAATCCTGTTAGCAAACCACTTTGTAATCCGGTAACCACACCATTTGAAAAATCACTTTCAAGTTCTGCTCCAAAAAATCCGAATACCTGTAAAGACAGTATCACAGCTGCCACAATCATCGTTAAAGCCATCAACAAAATTCTTCTCTGTAAAGTTCTCTTGTACTTTTCCATCATCATTCCTCCACCTGTGAAAAATCAAAAACCTCTTCAATAGTCATCTCAAAATGTCTTGCTATCTTATAAGCCAGAACGAGTGAAGCCGTATACTTCTCGCATTCAATAGAAGTAATCGTCTGCCTTGTTGTTCCCACTTCAAAAGCAAGTTCTGCCTGAGACAGCTTATGCTTCTTTCTCAACTCTTTAATCTTTGTCTTCATAAAACACTCCTTATGCAATGCTCGCTTTGCAAATACAGTATAGCAAACTTTGCACTTTTTGTCAAGTTAACTTTGCATACCGTCGTAATAATAAGCTGAATACTTATCTGAAGTTCTTGTTGTCTCAGGATATTCAAGTTATTATCTCCGCGATATGTTGAAAAACACTTCAAATCACAGAAGACTTATTGATCAGTATCTTTTTTCCGGTTATTCAAATTGATTATTAACTGAAATATGATGCTCTCACTAATTTGCGAACTTTTTAAAAACAATCTTGTAATGGATGGATAAATTGCAGATTTATTGATAACTTTTCCAGATACTTCGTACAGCGGGCGGAAAATATTCCGCCCATAAAATATTTCCGGGATTTTCTCAAATCCTCGTTGAACCATACATCAATCTTTTTATAAGATTCAGACTTTTTTTCATAGCAGGTGGATATTTCATTTTAAGGTCAAATTTTGTCGTTGAATGCAGGATTGCCTTTTTATGTGTAAAGGCATCGTAACTGTGCTTACCGTGGTAATTTCCGATACCGCTTGTCCCACGACCACCAAACGGCAGATGTTCGTTTGTAAGATGCATGATCGTATCATTCACACACCCGCCTCCAAACTGAATATCGTGAAGCAACGCTTCTATAAACTGTTTATCTTCACTGAATATATACATGGCAAGCGGATCCGGATTTCTATGAATGACATCTATAATTTCATTGTATTCTCTGAATGAAACAACCGGTAGAACAGGTCCGAAGATTTCTTCCCGCATAATTGGTTTATCCAAATCATGGACTTCGACAAGCGTCAATTCAATCTTCCGATTTTCATCATGTGTTTTCCCGCCAAATATTATCTTTCCGTCTTTCAGATAACTTTTCACTCTTATATAATTTCGTTCGTTAATAATTTTACCAAAATCATCATTATGAATCGCTGATTCCGAGTAAAATTCAGTTGCTATCCTTTTAAATGCTTTATAAAAGTCTTCTTTGACTTCCTCATGTACCAGTGCATAATCAGGAGCTACACATGTTTGTCCTGCGTTTGTTCCTTTTCCGAATACAATTCTTTTAACCGCAATATCCAGATTAGCCGTTTTATCAATCACAGTCGGACTCTTCCCGCCTAATTCCAGTACAACCGGTGTAAGATGTCTTGCAGCTTTTTCCATGATGATACTTCCAACTTTTGTGCTACCGGTAAAGAATATCTTGTCATACCTTAATTCCATCAAATCGTTTGTTTCAGGTATTCCGCCCTGAACAACCGCGATATAGTTTTTATCGAAAGTTTTTGTAAGAATCCTATCTATTACATCTGCAGTGTGCGATGAAATTTCAGAAGGCTTTATGATTGCAGTATTCCCGCCTGCAATAGCACCAACAAGCGGCGCCATAACGAGTTGAAAGGGATAATTCCATGGCCCAATAATCAACGTCACCCCAAAAGGTTCACGCATTGTGTAGGATTTTCCGGGTAAGTTAAAAAGATTGGTTTTAGCCCGTGATTTTCGATGCCATTTCGGAAGATGTTTCAGGACACTGTTTATCTCACTCAATGTGATGCCAATTTCAGTCGAAACAGCTTCTGCCTCTGATTTTCCAAGGTCCTGATACAAAGCCTGAGCAATCGCATCTTCATGTTTCAAGATTGTTTTTTTCAGTTTTAACAGCATCTCTTTTCGAAATTCCATTATTTTTGTCTTACCGCTTCTGAAATAGTTTTTTTGATTTTGCACTAATTCTTCATATTGATTTACCATCATATACCTCCTGACTCTTCTCTTTTTCAGGATAATCATACACTTTCTCAAGCTATCTTGTCATTAACATACGTTAAGAACGACATTCCTTTCTGATCCTGCATAGACTGACAGGATGAATCCCCAGGAATGTTGCAATATGCTTCTGTTTCACTCTGCTTTCAATATCCGGATAAAAAATTGGCCCATTTTTAATTTTTCAACCTTAAATACATTCTGAAGTTCTTCAACGGTTGTCTCAACATCAATCCCCTTCAAAACTTCCATCATCTGTTTATAATACATAGCATAACCTTATCTAGTATATGTAATCAAGATCCTCCCCAATACCAAATGTACCTGCCATATCATGTTTTTTTTCTTCAAGATCCCGGATATAGCCTGTAATCTTTCCATACGGAGCACGATAATCAGCTTTAAAGAATGGAACATTGACTTTTTTCACAAAATCATCTTCTATATCAAAGCGGAGATTGACGGCATCATATTTATCCTTTGCAAACCAGAGTATTTCTGATTGCTTTGTTACTGTTATCGGAGGAAGGGGGTGCATCTCACCGTTTATCCAGATGAAATTTTCATTGTAATCATCGGGATCAGTCACCTGATTGTCTACAAGATTAAATCCCATCGGACCCGTATCATCATTCCTGAAGCCTGAAATCCAATCGTATTCCATATGATAAGGATAATAGCCTTTATGATCATCTACGGCACAAATTGCCTTTTCATCAAGCGTATAAGTACGTTCTCCAACAGTAATTTTTCCCGAAGCCTTAAATAATTCTTTATGAATATACAACGGTCTGTTTTCTCCAAGAGGCATCACAACAACCGAAGGCATCGATATACTTTTTAGTCTTACTTCCGCCCGATAACAAAAATTCTTCTTATCCCCGGAACACTTGGCAGTTATTTTGACCTGTCCATTTTCAAAGTTGTTCTGGATATCCTGAGTAAAATTCCCCGCATTAAGATATATTCTTGAATCGAGAAGCGAATCCGGAAAGATATTTTTCTTTTTTAAGGTAAAAACCATGTTGGATTGCGCTTTTCTTGTTTTCTTGTTGAAAAAGGATACAACATTAAATCTGATCGGGCCCGTATCATACACGGCACTCAAGATAAACCCCCTATCAAAATCGATCAGATAGGCAAACCATTGTTTTAGTCTGAAGGGTTTTAAGAAATCAGGGATATTTTTACCACACGGTTTCTCACAATCGATGAAATTGATGTGTTTCAACGGTGAACTGAAAGTCCCAAATGATGAAACACCTCTCTCAACAATATATTCAGGTGATTGGATCGGTCTTCTCAACTCTGAAATATACTTTGGAAAATCTATTTTTTTCATTTTTTCACTAAATTCCATCATTCACCTCATTCATGATTCAACCAATAGAAAATCATCAACACAGGCACAGTTCCTTTTGTTGAATTTCGCCTTGTACAGATTCATATCCGCTGCATCTATCGCACTCTGAAGGTTTATATGATTTTCATTTTTAGTGGAAATCCCGATAGAAATGGTTGTGTATTCTGAAACCGGTGAGTTTTCATGGGGGATTTTCAACTCCCGTATCGTATTCAACATCATTTGAGCAATTTCATTTCCATTATATTTCTCAAGCGGTAACAGTACCAGAAATTCATCACCGCCATAGCGGTATATGTATTTCATCTCTTCAGGGAATATTCCCTGTATCGCTGAGGTAATATTCTTAATACAAGTATCTCCGTTTAAATGGCCGTAAAAATCATTGTATTGTTTAAAATAATCTATATCAAACATAACCACCGCAATAGACTCATTTTGCTCTAATGCTTTATTAATAATAATTTCACCTTCTGATTGTAAGGCAAATCTGTTATACCAACCGGTCATGGCATCTCTGAAAGATTTATTTGCTAATTCCTGATTTTTTTCTGTCAGTTCAATTAGTTTTAAAGCGTTCTGTGAAACAAATTGCTGATTCTTCTTGTAAAAATCACTATTTATTTTTGCCGCCTTACCAAAAAATTCAGTCGCCTTTTGATATTCACCATCTTTTTGGTATTGATCTGCGAGTAATAACATCAGTTCAGCAACTGTTGTTGATTGATCACAAGTCTGATGGTTAAAAATCTCTTCGAGAAATTCTTTCGCCAAGCAGAGTTTTTTCCCTTTTTGTAAGATATAACACCATTCCAGTACCTGATCATAAAGTGCTGTTTCAATCTTCTCGGAAAAGAACTCAGCATAAATTGACCTAATTTCATCAAGAGAGCGGATAAAATCTCCTCTGCATGCATGTAACCTCGCATAGTTCATCTTTCTTCCCCATACAAGTACCGGTGGTAATCCCTCCATATATTCCGACACACTTTCCAAATATCTTTCCGCCTCTTCAAATTCGTTAATCCTCATCATATAAACCGACATATTCAACGTCGTGAAAACATGATTCAGCAGGTTGGATTTATCCAAGAAAAGCTCATAGGCTAAGCGGCAATATTTCCCGGCTTCTTCAATCATATCCTGTTTAAACAGACAAACCCCTATGTTGTTATATATCCCGCCCAAAAAAGAACGCAGGTTATTCTTTCTCGCACTCTCCATAGCCATCAGAAAATACTGGAATGCATGTTCATACAGTCCTAACGCTGCATACACCCCGCCCAAATTGTACTGAGTTCTTGTCAACGCCTCAATATCATTTATCTGATTTGCCAACGAAAAGGCATCAAAGAGAAAATCAAATGCTTTTTTCGTTTCAGCATGATAATAGTTGACTTGACCAAGTGCAGCCAGTATATGCACCTGAGCACTAATGTGATCATTTTTCTTCGCTGATTTAAGCAAATCATCCAACTCTTTAATCGTAATTTTCCTTGTAATAACTTCAGTGTTTAGATTTTTAATTCTTTCACTAAGTTCTTCATATGTTAACATCCGTTTGTTCCCCTTTCCATCCGAGAAGGTGTTAAACCATTTGTAAAATCAATCACTTTTCTTCCTATAAACCTGATGATAGCATATTTAATCGATAAATAGTTGAATTTCTGCCATTTTATTTTAACCCCTGAAACAAGCAAACCGCCTGTTTGAGTAAGACTAACAGGCGGTTTGCATTAAATTTTAATTCAATATCAACTTTAAACTATTTCTTGATCATTTTCACAATATTCTCAACATGTGCCGTATGCGGGAACATATCAATCGGCTGGATGATTTCTAATTCATAGCCGGCATCTTTCAGCGTCACACAGTCACGAATAAGCGTTCCCAGATCACAGGAAATGTAAATTATCTTTTGAGGCTCAAGCTCAATTATCTTTTGTAAGGCTGTTTTATCGATCCCTGCTCTTGGCGGGTCAACAATTATCGTATCCGGTTTGATAACATCCGATTCTTCGACATAATGCTCTACCGTCATCCCCTTTACGATCAAATTTGTGATCTTGTTGAGAGAGGCATTTGCTACAGCTGCTTTTACAGAATCATGCTGAGATTCCACGAGCAAAACCCTTTTATAGAGCGGTGCGAGATAAATTGAGAAAAAGCCTACCCCACCGTAAAGATCCATCATCACTTCCTCTTTAACTGGTTCAGCTAATTCTTTAACGGTTGAGAGAAAAGTTTTAAGCATTTTGGAATTTGTCTGAAAGAAAGAGGTTGGTGGAATATTGTATTCAAACCACTCAATTTTTTCTGTTAACGTTCCTTTTCCAAACACCGTATTGTATTCTCCGGAAAGCATTGTCTTCTTCCTGCCAAACACCTGAATCATAGAATCAATGAAAGGCAACCTTGATCTAACTTTTCCCTTTATCATGTTGATCTGCTTACCAACCCTGAACGAAGTAATAATGATCAACATATATTGTCCGGTATATTCGGTTTTTCTGACCGCTATTCCTCTAAGAAAACCTCTTCTGTTTCTGTTGTTAAAAACATCTTCCGCTGTGAAGAGTTCATTGAAGATATCCTGTAAAGTAAGCCTGATCTTCTCGAATTTTTCATCTGCGATCTTACAACCTTTCGGCTCCAAAATACGATTGGATCCTTTTTCCTTCATACCGAGAACAATCCCTTTTTGATTCCCGACGCAGGAATACACCATCTTGTTTCTCATTCCAACAATGCCTTCTGATGCGATAACAGGTCTCAATAGACCATCTGTCTCAATATTCCCAAGTCTTTGAAACTGTTCTTTGATGATTATCGCTTTATTTTCCAGCTGGAAATGATAATCAAGATCAAGCCAGTCACAGGCACCGCATTTTCTGAATACTCTGCAAGTCGACTGATTTCTCTCAGGGATCTTATATTTCCAGTTAACCGCTTTTCCCAGTGTAAAATTTTTCTTTTCCTTTTCCACTCTGACATCTACAATTTCACCCGGATAAGCACCATCTACAAACACCGGTTTCCCTTCTTCATCGTGTCCCAGACCCTGTCCACCATTCAGGAATTTCTCAACGACAATGTCTGATAAAACTTTTTCATTTTCCATTTCTCACTACCCTTTCAAATGTTGGATCTGAACCATCCAATGATATCTTTTCTGAACTGTTCACCGTGTTCAGGATCATATATCGTTTCATGAAATGCCTCGTCATATTTGCATAAAAGCTTTTTCTCCGAACCAATATTTCCAAAAAATTCCTCTGTCCCTTCAATGGGTACAACATTATCTCCTGTTCCTTTCTGGAACATTATCGGTTTGATTATCTTTGAAGCATTATCCCTTACTTTTTTAACATTCTGATGTATGCTCAAAGCAAGTTTCAGGCTGACTCTCGGATGAACGAGAGAGTCTTTGGTATAGGCAATGACTTCATTTCGATCTCTGGAGATATCTTCTTGTTTAATTGCGTTATTCAACGTAATAAACGGAAGCAGTTTTGCGAGTGCTTTATTCTTTTCCATCCTTTTCCTCGTTTCTTCATCCACCGTTATGGCGGGGGAGGAAACAACTGTCGCGTAAAATGTATCGGGATGTTCTTCAACATACCTTAGCGTAATCAGCCCCCCAAGACTGTGTCCGAAAATACCGATCGGCAGTTGCGGATGCTCCGAACGTATTTTCCTCACCATAAAATCAAGTATTTTAAAACTATCCTCTATTGAAGTATGACCTCTTATCCCTTTGGTCTTACCGTGTCCGAAATTATCGAACCCATAAACCGTAAATCGATGTTGTCCCATTTCTCTTGCAAATCTTTCGTATCTGTCGATATGTTCCCCCAAGCCATGTACAATGAGAATTGAAGCCAGTGCATCTTTGTTTGTGTAATTTACTGTATAAGTCTTTTTGCCTCCGATTTTCAAGTATTCCTGATTCTTCATTTTAATACCCCTTCTTTCATGACTTTTTCAGTAACCAGTACTATAACATTTTTTTACTTCACAAATCTAATTTTATCTCATTTCATCTCGTTTTATTATACTCTTTTTTTACATCGTGATTAATTTTTATTCAACACCGCTAATTAATATTGATTAAAGGTGTATAATACTGTGGGGTTTAATTATTAGCAATCTTTCAATTGGAGTGATTTTGGTGAAAAGGATATTGTATATCTCATTGATCGCCATTCTGGTTTTGATTGTAATCGTTGCATCATGCCAAATGAGCGTAACCACTCCTGAAGTACCTGTTTTAAAGCTTCCGGCTGACGGGGCAGAGGATGTTTCTCTTTCACCTTCATTCTACTGGGGAATAAATGAAGAGAAAAAAGAAGATATCCTTTACAGCTTGAAGATTTTCAGGTTAACTACTGGGGGGACAGAAACAGTTTTTCAGAAAACGGGACTTTCTGAAAGTGAATTCAAACTTACAGCAGAATTAGAACCTTCACAGGAATATTTCTGGCGTATCTCTTATTCGACGGAGAAAGGAGATCGGGTTGATTCTGACTACTTCTATTTTGATACAGCTTCGCTACCTGAATTGGAGTTAAAAATCCCTTCCAGCAAAGTTTTTGAAGGCAAAACACTGAATATTGATCTAAAATCTTTCCTTAAAGGGTTAAAGGAAAGAGAGGTAAATTTCTGTCATCTTTCAGGACCGGGAGAGATCAAGGAGGGTATATATACCTTTAATCCAGGATTTGAAGATTCAGGATCGTATATCGTCGAGGTCTGTGCCAAAGGAAGATTCCGGGAAACGTCACAGCAATTTGAAATAACCGTACTTGATACATACAGGCCTATGATCGTTAAAAACATTCAGGAAGACTTTGAGGTAAAAGAGGGAGAAACCTTTCAAATTAATTTAAATGAGAAAATCGAAAATCCCGAGGCCAACCTTTTGACTTACAGTATCGTGGAAGGACCGGGAGAGATTAAGGACGGCATTTATATTTTCGAACCAGATTTTACGCAACAGGGAAAAGAGTATGTGAAAATAAGAATTGAGGATCCCGCCACAGAAATCAATATGAATTTCCATATCGTTATCAGTGACGTGAATCAGATCCCAACCCTTAGTGTCATACCTATTCAGAATATTGAAGAGAATGAGTTATTGACTCTGAATCTCAAGGAATTCACGAAGGATCCGGACAACGATACGATTCTTTTTGAATTGATTCAGGGACCGGGAGAATTATCCAAAGAAGGGATTTATACTTTCAAGCCTGATTTTGACTCAGAAAGGGATTATTTTGTATCCTTCTCTGTAAATGACGGAAAGGAATCATCTGAGGATAAATTCTCAATCATAGTGGCAAATACCAACAGGTTGCCGAACGAATCTTTGAAGATTGAAACACAGCAAACGATAACTGAAAATGAAGAGTTAAAGATAAACCTGAATGAATGCTATTCTGATCCGGATGAAGACCCATTGACATTTGAACTGGTGTCGGGCCCCGGTCAAATACTCGATGGCGTCTACAGTTACACTCCTGATTTCGATTCTGAAACGGCGACTTCAATTTCTATAGAGGTTTCAGATGGAATGGATAGCATTGTAAAAGCGTACGACTTAAAGATAAAGAACGTCAACAGGTCACCGGAAATCAAAGTATCAGAGCCTGACAAGACAAGAGATGTGTTTTCTCTAAAATGGGAAGCAACCGATCCTGATGATGATCCCCTACTGTACGATATTTATTTTTCGGATCATGAAGATCCCATACTCGTTTCAAAAAACTTCAGAGCAACGGAATGGACACCGGCTGAAGCAAACATTCAACTTGTTCCATACAAAGAATATTTCTGGAAAATTGTTGTGAAAGATTCGAAGGGTCTTGAAAAATCGACACCTGTAAAAAGTGTTGAATTTGAAAACAAAGAACCTGAGAAACCACTGCTGACAGTGGACTATGATCCTGACAAAGTTATCGCCTTACCATTTGAGATTACATGGATATCTCAGGATGAAGATGATGGTCAGAACTTATATTATGATTTTTACATGGGTAAGGAAAAGGATAAACTGAGACTCGTCGCCGAAAACCTGGAAACTGAATCTTATTCTCTTTCAGGACTTGAAGGAGGGCAAAGATATTACTGGAAAATCATTTCAAAGGATAATTTCGGGGGTATGGCCGAATCGGATATCTATTCGTTAACAACGAATCAACCGCCTCTGGGTCCTGTTAATCCAGGAATTAAAAACGGATCAAGTAACGTTTCTTCAACTAATACGGTTCTTTCATGGGAGATTCCGGAAAACCCGGATAACGATACACTTAGTTATGATATTTTCATCGGGACGGATTCAAAAACACTGAAACTTGTTGCCTCAGATATTTCAGAAGCAACATACAAATTAGCATCTTTAACAGGTAAAGAACAATACTATTGGCAGATTGTCACAAAAGATGAATACGGTGAGGAAACAGCAGGGCCCGTTTGGTCTTTTAAAACCGGTTTTGGTCCGGGAGCGGTTGAATGGGAATACAAAGTCAAATATGATATAAGATCCAGTCCGGCTATTTCGGATGATGGGATTATTTATTTTGGAGCAGATGATGATTATCTTTACGCAATTGACAGGGACGGAAATTTTGTCTGGAAGTTCAACTGCGGAAACGTAGTATTTCCAAGCCCTTCGATTGGAACAGACGGAACCGTTTATATAGCAACCGGAAATAAATATATTTATGCCATCGATAAAGAAGGACAGTTAATCTGGAAGAAGAAAATACAAGGCGGATGTTATTCAAGCCCGGCCGTAGATAAATCGGGAACGGTTTATATTGGCGATTCAACTGGAGTTCTTCATGCGATATCCCACGACGGAAAGGAAATATGGACTTATTCAACTGAAGATGAGATTCGCTCCAGTCCGGCTGTAGGGTATTCCGGAACAATCTATTTCGGTTCTGATGACGGACATCTTTACGCTTTAAACAGTGATGGAACATTAAAGTGGAAATATAAAACTGATGGTTTTGTAAGATCCAGTCCGGCCCTGAATGAAGATGAAAATATCTACATCGGTGCTTTTGACGGACATCTTTACGCCTTGAACAAAAACGGTGCATTATTGTGGAAAGTTAATCTCGACTCAGAATTAAAAGGCAGTCCATCGATTTACTACGATGGGACAATCTATATTGGAGCCTATGATGGTAAATTGAATGCAATAAACGCTGACGGAACAGTAAAATGGTCCTATAAAATAGAAGAAGGTCCGTTCTGGTCATCCAGTCCAGCTATCGGTGCTGACGGGACAGTTTATATTGGAACATGGGAAAAGACTGTTCTGGCTATCGGGGCTGACGGTGAAAAAAAATGGTGTTTAAAAGCGGATGATTATATTAAATCCAGCCCGGTCATCGATATTGATGGCTCGCTATACATCGGAACTTATGGTGCAAAACTATATTCTATTGCAACCGACAGTATGGGTCTTTCAACGGATTCTCCATGGCCTATGTTCAGGAAAGATCAAAAGCACACAGCCACACAATAGAAAATGCATAGATCAAAAAGGGACGCTGGAATCATAGCGTCCCTTTTTTTATGGCGTTGTAAATACAGTATCAAACGACCATGATATGACCTCTTTATGCTATAATCAGCATAGTTTTTTGTTTCTGCAGATTGAGTGATGCTGATTTCACAATGGAGTTGATACGATGATAACAGTCAGCAATTTAAAAAAATTTTACGGTAAGTATAGAGGCGTCATTAATGTCAATTTTAAGATTCCGGAAGGAGAAATCTATGGATTAATCGGTCCGAATGGCGCAGGTAAAACGACCACAATCAGAATTATACTTGGATTGCTCAAACAGGATTCCGGTCGGGTACTGATTAATGAACATGAAGTCCCAAGTCAATTAAATGAAATAAAAAAAGATATCGGATACCTTCCGGGTGAAGTTAATTTATACGGCAATATGAAAGTAGCTGAATTTTTGAAATATAACAGAAAATTCTATAAGACGATAGATCTTGAATATGAGGATGAATTGTGTGAGTTTCTCGAATTGGACAAGAGCAGGAAATTCAAGGAATTGTCGATGGGAAATAAAAAGAAGGTTGGTATCGTTCAGGCGCTTGTTCACAAACCCAAAGTATTGATTTTGGACGAACCGACAAATGGTCTTGATCCTCTTCTTCAGAAGAAATTGTATGAGTTGGTTGAAAGAGAAAGGGATAACGGTAGAGCAATCTTATTCTCATCACATAATCTGATGGAAGTAGAACGACTGAGTAAAAGAGTGGGTATTATTAAAGATGGAACCCTTGTTGAAGAGATGACAATTTCCGAACTAACGAAATATGCAAAAAAGCAAATCATTGTTTATCATCTTTCAAACAGAGAACCGTTATCAAAATTCAAACATGATCTTAAAAATAACGGAAAGATATCCTATACTATCCAAAGAAATCAATTAAAAGAATTTATGACCATATTGAACACACTTGACTATAAAGATATGGAAATCAGAAATCCTTCTCTTGAAGAAACATTCATGGGGTATTATAGAGAAGGGAGAAAATAAGATGTTTTTGAATATTTATAAAAAAGAATTCAAATGGAACTTTGTTTCTCTTTTAATCTGGACTGCTGTATTTATGGGCTTTATCTTTATGTACCTTCCCATGACGAATTTGATATTGGAAGAGATGGAAGAATTAATGAAATTTGTTGAAAAAATGCCTCAATTTTTATTGAAGATGTTCAATTTTGAACCGGAAGTTTTTTCAAAACCCGAAGGAATCTTCGGATCAGAAGGAATGACTTTTGTTTACATACTTTCTGCAGTTTTCGCTGCAGGTCTTGCGGGAAATGTCTTTTCAAAAGAATTTGAAAATAAGACGATTGAATACTTGCTCGTTAAACCCGTAAAACGTTCTACCGTATTTTATGCTAAGAGTCTTATGATGTTCAGTTATATCGGAATCCTTACCGGGATCTTTACGATTTCCCTCCTGTCTGCTTTCAATATATTCATTAAAATTCCGTATAGTGAAAACATATTGTACGCTTTTGGTCTTTACACGTTAAGTGTTCTAATCTTCTTCTCAGGGATGTCAACACTGATTTCCTGTATTACAAAAAAGAGTACGCTCAACACATCAATATCTATCGGTATTACAATATTTATGTACTTTGGCGATTCATTGGGAAGAAGTTTTGAAAGTGTCAACTGGTTGGCAAAGATCAGTATTTTTAATTATATACCACTCGCCGATACGGTCATCAACGACAGAATGTATCTGATGAATTCCATTATCATCATGATTCTGGGGATAATCATGTATACGATTGCTTATTTCATTTTCGACAAATCCGACATAAAAGGATAAATATAAAACCATCATACAAAATCCCCCTTCACTCAGGGGGATTTTGTATTTTATTAAATTCTTTTCAGATTAAAAATTTACCTTTTTCATAGATCAACTCGCCATCTACAAAGACTTTTCCGGTTTCTTGCATATTACAGACCATATCCCAATGAATTGCAGAATCATTTCCCCCTCCACTTTCAGGAGAAGCTGCCCCAATTGCAAGATGAATCGTCCCACCCATTTTCTCATCAAACACAATATTTTTGGTATATTTTTTGATGCCGTAATTGGTTGCGAAGGCGATTTCGCCGATATATCGTGAACCTTCATCCGTGTCCAGCATTGCATTAAGAAATCCCTGTCCTTTTTCCGCTTTTGCATCGACAACCTTACCTTCTTTGAAAATGAGTGTGACATCCTCGACTTCTCTTCCGTTAAAGACCGCCGGATAAGTAAATCGAATCTGCCCTTCAGCACTACTTTTGTTTGGTGTTGTAAATATTTCACCATCAGGAAAATTCCCGGTTGAACCATCGCAATTAACCCAATTCCTGCCCCCAACGTTCATTTTTAAATCGGTATCAGCGGCTATAAAACGGAGTTCTTTTTTTGTATCAAGGATACTTTTGATTCTGTGTTGTTCTTCAGACATTTTCCGCCACCCCGCTACAGGATCGTCTTCGTTTATTTTACATGCATCAAACAGAAATTCTTCATACTCTTCAAGCGACATTTCTGCTCCCTGAGCATACCCCATTGTGGGATATACTGTACCACACCATTTGAGTGTCTTATTGGCAACGTTTGTCATAAATTCTGTAAAAAGGGCTGATTGAGCTTCCATGTTTTTTGAAATTCTTTCAGGATCAACCTCAGAAAGGGCTTTCGTATTTTCTTCACCCCATATATACAAGGAAGCGTTATACTGATTGAAAATAATTTTTTCAAAGGGACTGATATAAGACAATTGCTCATCATTTCCGTACTTGTATAACATCTCTCTAAAGGATTCCATCAGGATCCTTGTTTCCGGAAATGCACCAATTTTAAGAGCTTCTCTGTACACTTCTTTTACGAGAGGAGCTGAACATATATTAGCTTCAATTAACAACTTATCGCCTTTATTAAGCCTCAAAGAGTATGTTACTAACACTTTAGCCAATTTGTTTAATCTTTGATCAGTCATAAATTCTCCTTTAATCCTTTTCCAGTAAATCTCTTTTTAACTCGTCTATCCTTCTTTCAAGCGCATTTTTACTGATTTGAAGATATACTCTGTCATTTTCTCCCTTTGATACTTCCAGGATTCTGGCTCTTTGGATATAGCCAATATGTTTTTCAAGATCTGCAGCGGGAAATTCCAATATCTCAGCAAGCTCCGGACCGATATACGAATCGTTTGCAAGCAATTTGATCATTTTATATCTCACCGGATCAGATATCGCCTGAACAAAAAAATCCTGATTGTTTTCATCGTTCAGAAGCTTGACATAAAGGGGTACTTCTCGCCCAAACATTACGATCATACTGTGGATCATAATAATATATTCCTGTGAGGCAAAGTACAACATACAGACTTTCAACTGATCCGGGAAACTGTCACTCTGCGTTCCACTGAAAACGGTAAGATCAGAAGCAAATTGTTTTTCATCCATATCAAGTTTTCTTTGATATTTTGCCAATTCAGCCTTGATTTCTTCCTGAAGCGGTTCAGTATAAATATCCTCTCGAAAGATCTCATACGTTTTTCTCAGAACGTTGTCCAGTCTCGGCTTAAACGTTTCTGTATTGAAGATAATATCTTTCATCACGATAAGATCTTCATCGGTTTTCGTATAACTATCGTTGATGGAATTCTCATACTCTGCATATACGATCTCAGGGTATTCGCGCTTATCTTCAGTCAATTCCCGATAATCCAGGATCAACTGATAGAATTCCGAAACTGAGAGGTTGATCAAATCTTCGACTGAATTCTCAAAAACAAATCGATTGATAATAAACGAAAATGTCCTGCTTCTGAACATCAGACTTGCGTCGTTGTATACAAAACGCATATCCGGTTTTTTTAGATATGAATCCCATATAATGGATCCGTCTTCAGTTTCAAAAACCAATTCCTTATCTCTATCCTTAAGAACAAAATAAGTTTCTAATGAAACGATATAATCCATTTCCGGAAGATACAATATTTTTTTACTCATTTTTTCACCCCAAATTTTCTGTTTTTTAAAAGCGGAACGGTTAAAACATTGTATCAGAGTTCCATTTTCTTTGTCAAATGAGAAATTTCCCCTTTTCATAGATCAATTCACCATCCGCGAATATCTTCCCCTCTTCTTTCATCTCACAAATCATATCCCAGTGGATCCCGGATTTATTATCGCCTCCGGTTTCAGGAAATCCGGCACCGACGGCAAGATGAATCGTTCCTCCAATCTTTTCATCGAAGAGAATATTCTTTGTAAAATTCTGAATCCCGTAATTTGTCCCGATAGCGACTTCACCAAGATACCTGGAGCCTTCATCCGTATCAAGTGTCGTATTCAGGTAATCCTCTCCCTTCAGTGCAGTCGCTTTAACAACCTTTCCATTTTCAAAAGTCAGCTGAATCCCTTCAACTTCTCTTTCATTGTAAATTGCGGGATAGGCAAAAGTGATTTTACCGTTGGCACTTTTTTTGATCGGTGTTGTAAAAATCTCACCATCCGGGAAATTCTGCTTGCCATCACAGTTAATCCATTTTCTGCCTTCTACGTTTACTTTGAGGTCCGTTCCTTCTGATAAGAAATGTAATTCTTTTTTTGAATTTAAGATCTCTGCTATCTTCTCCTGCTGTTCTGAAATGCCTTTCCAGTAGGCTGCCGGATCATCTTCATTCAATTTACAGGAACCGTAGACAAAATCTTCATACTCTGTCAAACTCATATCCGCATCTTGAGCTGATGCGTGTGTCGGGAATTGAGTGCCACACCATTTCACATCTCCTGATGCGATCCTTTCCATGAATTTGTGTGAAAGTTCTGCCTGAGCTGCACTGTTTTTTGCAATCTTTCTCGGATCAACGCCTGACAGGGCTTTTGTATTCGATTCACCCCATATTGTCAAAATGGCATCGAATTCCTCATATATCATCTTTGTAACGGGATTAATAAATGTCAGCTGATCATCATCTGCATACTTATAAAAAAATTCTCCCAATCCAATCGATATATTTGTCATTGGATGTGCACCGACTTTCAGAGCTTCCTGATAGACTTCTTTGATAAGCGGTTCGGTGACTGCATGTCCGCTAATGAGAAATTTATCCCCTTTTTTCAACGCCAGTGAATAATTCACCAGTACTTCAGCCATCTTTTTTACTCTTGGATCACTCATCTTCTCATCCCCTTTTAACCAAGCAGATCTTCTTTTAATTCTTCAAGATAACTTTCCAGATCCACTTTGTTCAATTGTATATACAGTTTTTTATTTTCTCCATTGATCGCATTTGTTAATTTCAGATTGTGAATCTTATCCATATGATGCGAAATCGTCGCTGTACTCAATCCCAATTCTTTCGCCAGTTCCGCACCATAATAAGCCTTATTTGAAAGTAATTTTATCATCTTATACCTGGTTGGATCTGCAAGAATCTTTAAAAAAGATTCTATATCAAATTTTTCATTTCTTTTTTTTATTTGTTCCGGCATACTAATCCCAAACATCAGTGTCAATCTCTTCAACATAAAAGTATAACTGTAGGGTGCAAAATATGTCATGTAAATCGCAAGTTCTTCCGGAATAAAGTCTCTCTCAGGAGCGTTTAACATCGTTATACTTTTTAAAAACTCTCCTTCATCTTCATCTAAAGAAGCTTGAAACATTGATAAATTGTTTTGAATTTCTTCTTTTTTTTCATCCGTATAAATGTTTGAAACAAAATAGTCATAAGTTTTGCTCAAAACATCATTTAACCTTTCCTTCAATACTCTTGTATTATACACAAGTTCTCTAACTAAAATATAATCAGTTTCAGTAGTATTGTAATTATCATCCAACATCTCTTTGATATCAGAAAACAGATCATCCTTTTTCTTTTCACCTGATACAAATAATAAGTCAAGCGATTCAGAAAAGAACATATCTACTCCCATTTCTATCAATTCATTTACGGCATAATTCCGAAGAAATTCCATAATTAAAAAAAAGAAAGTCTCACTCTCCGTCATCATCTTCAAATCATTTCTGATAAACATCATTTCAGGAGAATCAAGCAAATTACCCCAAACTGCTTCATAATGCTCGGTTACTTCTGATAATGACGCATCATCAAGTAAACTCTGACTATCGCTTTTTGCTCGTATACAAAAAAAACCCATCAGTGAAGCCCAATAATCAAATTCATTTCTATAAAGAATCTTTTTCCCCATTTTTACTCTCCTCACAAGAAAATAGATGAACTCCTAACAAGAAGTTAGAAACTCATCATATATAATAGCAAGATATAAGAAGGTTGTCAAGTATTATGTTTTATGAACGTATAATCTAAATGTTTTTTCCCGGATAGCTTACTTGATCAAAGGTTGGGTATTTCGCATCAAGTATTCTATCCGCAAACTTCGTTGCAAATAGTTTCAATTCCGGTTTATCAAGCCTGTTGTAGGCTTTTTCAGAAATTTTAAAAATCACCTTTTCTCTTTTAAACCATATCCGAATACCCCTGTAGTACACTAAAAAAGGAAACGGAACATGTCTGGTTAAAATGATCGGTCTGGATGTATATACACAATCTGTTTTAAGTTCTTTCTTCGCCTCTGTAATCGCTATCTCATACCAATAAGGATTATCCCAGGGATTTCTTGAGATATATCCCATGGCAAATAGCATAACCGAAAAGAAAAAAACAGAAAAAATACTATGCCATGAAGAACAGAAATACTCAGGGATTACCATTCCACTAAGTGTCAGATAAAATATAGCTTTCACAGGTGATTCTCTTCTCTTTAAAACCTGATACAATAAATACAGTCCATAAACAAAGACGCCGATAAAAATCCCAAAATTCACATTAATAGAGCCAAACAAGACTAAACAAAACATAAAAACCGATAGTCTTATTGTTAGAATGGTTATGGTTCTTTTTTTGAATTCAATAGAATATTTTGTTTTACTGAAATACTTAAAATACAACAAATTACCTGTTATACCGAAAAAAAGAACCAACAAAGGATAATAAATCCTGTCGAATATCATTTTCTCACCTCAAATTAATTGGAAATTTCTCCTGAATAATCCTCTCCGAAACTTTCTCTGCTAACTCCTTCAAATCAGGTCTTCCAAGCTTGTTGAAATATTTCTCTTTAATCTTAAAAATCATTCTGTCTTTCTTAAACCATATTTTAATCCCTCTGTAAGTCACAATAAAAGGTTTGGGAATCTCCCTTTCTATAATAATTGGTCTTGCCGTATAGGCACACTCTTTTTTTATATCCTTCGTAATCGCATTAATAACTGTATCCAGCCAACAGGCGTTATAATAAGGATTTTTATACGTATGCCACAAGAATAACAATGACATTGGAAAGCCGATTGACATCAGAATGGCACTCCATGGTTTTGGAACGAAATTCCCCAACAATATGGGAATATAGACACCAATAAACAACAACAATCTAATAATCGTATCGCGTCCCTTAATAACGTTATAAGTCCATTTAATAACGATATAGGTATACAATGCAAGCAATCCGATAAAGATATATTGACTGTCAACAAAATTCATAATGATAAGCATCGCTGAAACAGCAATCAGCTTAGTCAGCGTGTTGTTCTTCATATAGTCTTTACTTACTTTTCCACGACTTAGAAGTTTCATAAAAATAAACTGAACCGCCACAAATATTATCAAAAACCAGAGAATCTCAGTCCATTCCATCATTTTTCCTCCAACTCTTTCTTTTCAATATCTATTAAATTAATCTCTTCCAGACTTTTAACGAACTCTATTGCTTCAAGAACCGGCATACCGGATTTTCCTGCCATAAAATTGATTTCTAAATAATCTTCATCCGGTGTAGGGAGTAAATTCAAAAATTCACCTTCTCTCTTATCCAGAATGATTTTATTTTTGCCTCTTTTATCAAGTATCAGTGCATTCACCACACCTTTATCCACATCGAGATTGAATCGAATATCATGTCCTACCCTTTCTTTTATCTTCATATAACGATCTGAAAATTCGCTCAATAAAGCATCAATATTAATTTCAAAAGAACCGCCAATATACGAATAAAGCTTGGAAGGGCGACCGATACCACCCTTCCATTCATATTCGACAAATCCATGTTTTGTCAGACCATCGAGAATCTTCTGAACAGTTATAATATGTACCTTTAATTGTTTCGCTATTTTTGAAGCGTTGGATTTTGGGTTTTTCTTCAAATATTCCAGAACGTAAAAAAAGTATTCTGATGCTGCCAATCTAATAAGCTCTATCATATTAACACCAGATCAGAATTCTTTTTTTAATCGTATTCCAGAGTCTGACACTGATGAAAAGTGTCAAAACTATGCCGGCGACACTTACGGCGATAAGCAATAGATTGCTCATCAGGGTAGCGGTTCCAATCGTATGAAATAAAAATATAGAGACCGGTAAAATAGTGATCAATCCAATGATCATCAACAGTAAAAATTGGATGATAAAAGAACCAGATCTCATAAATGCGCCGGGATTACTCATTTTTTGAGGGGGGGTTTTGACTGAAAACGCAATTCCCGAAAGAGCTGCCAGAATTTGTACCAAGGTAATAATTGGTAACAGTATAAACGTTAATGGATTAACATCCAAAAACACATTAAAAATGATGAATACAAAAACCAGCAAAAGAAAATTGATCATTACTGGAACGAGCAGTTTTGTTCGAATAAATTTTTTCAGATCAATCGGTAATAATTTTGTCAAAGAGATACTACTCCCTTCCAGAGACATTGAAAACGCGGTTTGCATGGTAATAAACATGAGTCCCATCAGTGAAATGCTAAATAAACCCGTAAAAAAATCCTTGTTGACAAATCCCATAAGTGTCCCAAAGCCAACCGGATAGAATATATAATAGATCAATTGTTCATTTCTTCTATAGATAATTAGTTCTTTCTTCAGCAATGCATTCGAATTTTGATTCGTTTCCCTAAGATGCTTTTTCCCCATCTTAATTTTCCCTTTTGTGAAGTTCAAGCGATTTGATACCCTGAAATACATAAAACCGAAGACAATAACTAAAGCGAAGAGAACAAGGAGGAAATAGGGTTTTTCCCCCGCATTAATACCCAATGTAAACAGGTTGAAATCCGATCTGAAAATTTGATCGGCTTTTTGCAAGGCTCCCGGTATCTCTTCAGTGTTCATAATATTCCCGGGAATCATCTGGAACATCAATAAATATGCCCCGGCATAGATCAGGTTAACAATAATCATCATGACCCTGATAAATTTCTGTGAAGCAATTTTACTGAATAAAACCGCAAATAAAGCACTCATGAAAATAAGCAATATGATACTTAAAGTAACTCCGAAAGCACCGAGAGTTATAAATAAAAGTGACTTATTCATAAAAAATGCCAAAACCGGAGCAAGATATAAGACGAGAAAAAGAACCATTGACACACCCGAAATAATCAAATGATAAGACACGATTGAGGATTTTCTAATGGGTAAAGTCATTAAAAAATCAATTTCTTCATTCCGTTTTAACTGAAAAGACATCATACTCGAAAAACTTAAAATGAAAAATAAAGAAAAAATCGTAACAACAAAATTCATGTAGATGTCTCCAAAATTGACATGATTAAAGGTCAATACTGCCATTTGATTATAAATATCCACCATATTTTTTGAGATTAAGAAAAGAAAACCACATGCAAAAACAATGAGATAAATCAATCCATACTTGTTACGGGATTTTCCTTTCGCATTATCCATAAACACTTTATGTTTTAAAAGAACAGATAAATCATGTAACATAAATACCTCCCGAATTTTAAAAAGAAAATCTAAAATTAAAAATCATTAAAGAGCATCAACGATTTTCTGAACATCTTCAGCCTGATCTGTGAGCTCGAGGAAAAGATCTTCAAGGGAAGTAGAATCATCCATGTTCCTTTTTCTTCTCAATTCCTCCATTGTTCCTTCAGTCATGAGAACGCCTTTATCAAGAATCCCTATACGATCACACATCTTCTGAGCTATTTCAAGGACATGAGTCGTTAAAAAAATCGTCGCGCCTTCATTCGCCCTTTTTTTCAACAAATCCTTTATAATCCTGGAACTTCTTGCATCAAGTCCCACAGTCGGCTCATCGAGAAATATAACCGTTGGTTTTCTCATCAATACACTTGTTACCATGATTTTTTGTTTCATACCATGTGACATATCTGAAATCGGGACGTTGAGAAAATCAATATCAAAGGCATCACATAATTCATGAAAATCTTTCCTTGTCGTTTTGTTATTCAACTTAAAAAGATCTAAAATAAATTGAATAAATTCGTTCCCGGTAAAATAAGGATAAATCTTTGGTTCATCGGGGACAATTCCAATTTGCCTTTTAACTTCAACAGGATTTAGTCTGATATCTATCCCATTAATTTCAGCTGTTCCCGATGTAATAGCCAGTTGACCAGTCAACATTTTTATAGTCGTCGTCTTTCCGGCCCCATTCGTCCCAAGAAATCCATAGATGATCCCTTTACCGATTGAAAGATTAACATCGCTAACGGCAATCTTTCGATCATATCTTTTTGTAAGCCCTTTACATTTGATCATATTATCACTCCTTATATTATTTCATTTTCAGTGAAATAATAACACATGTGATTATATATGTCAAGAAGAAATCAAATTACCAATAAAAAAGGGACGGATAAAATTACTCCGTCCCTTTTTTTGATACGCTATTTCATTTTTAATTATTTACCAATAAGTTCCTTATATCTCCTGCAAGCCACCATATGCTCATTACCGGCATCGACCAATTCGGGTTCCTGCTCTTCCCAGCAAGCCTTAACGGCATAAGGACATCTCGGATGGAAACGACAGCCCTGCGGGATGTCTTCAGCGGAAGGCACTTCTCCCTTGATGGGCACTTCCTTGATCCGGTTGACTTTTCCCGCAACCGGTTCACATACAGCTGTGATCAGCGCCTTTGTGTACGGATGCAGACTGTTGTCAATGACATCATTCGGATGTCCCATCTCGACGATTCGTCCCAGATACATAACCGCTATCTTGTCCGTGAAGTATCTTGCTGTTGACAAGTCATGGGTGATGTACAGGTACGTCAGTCCCAGATCTCTCTGAACACTCTTCATCATGTGCAGGATTTCCGCTCTTGTGGAGAGGTCAATCATGGAAACCGGTTCGTCTGCCACGATCATCTTCGGGTTGAGAATCAGACTTCTCGCCGTTGCCCCTCTCTGACGCTGTCCACCTGAGAGCATATGCGGGAATCGAATCATGAATTCTTCAGGCGGCTGAAGATGGACTTCGTTCAGCGCCTTTTTGATCATGACATCTCTTTCCGCTTTTGTCTCTCCCACTTTGTGGATGATAAGCGGTTCTTCAAGCACATCTCTGAGTTTGAATCTCGGATTCATGGAGGCATACGGATCCTGGAAGATCATCTGGACATCCTGTCGGTATTTGTCCATCGCCAGTTTGTCAAGATGGGTGGAATCCGCTCCGTCAAAGATCAGTTTTCCACCGGTCGGATCGAGCAGTTTCATGATAAGCTTTCCCGTTGTTGTCTTCCCACAACCGGATTCGCCTACGAGTCCGAAGATTTCTCCTCTTTTAATCCTGAAGGATACCCCGTCAACCGCCTTGACAAATCGCTGCTGACCTGAGAATATCTCTTTCATCGTTCGTCTTGCCGGAAACCATTTCTGGAGGTTTTCCACTTCTACAAGGTATTCGCTCTTACTCATCCTCTGCACCTCCAACATGCCACGTAATGGTCTTCTTCTACTTCTATGAGATCCGGTTCTTCCGTCTTACATTTGTCCATGCACACATCACATCTTTCATGGAACTTACACCCCTTTGGGGGATCCAAAAGGTCCGGCGGGGTTCCCGGGATGAATGCCAGTTCTTCCACTTCTTCATGCAGTCTTGGTGTTGCCTGAAGGAGTCTTCTCGTATAGGGATGCATTGCGCCCTGTTCACCGTAGATCTGCTGATTGGTTCCGATCTCCATAATCTTCCCACCGTACATGATCTGGATTCTGTCGGAGACTTCCGCTTCCGTCGCCAAATCATGGGTGATGAAGATGAAGGAGAGATCCAGCTTCTCTTTCAATTCTTTCAGCAGGTTGATGATCTGTGCCTGTACCACCACGTCAAGTGCCGTTGTCGGTTCGTCACAGACGATGACTTTCGGTTCCAGGAAGAGCGCCATCGCGATAACCACGCGCTGTTTCATTCCACCACTGAGTTCATGGGGATATCTTCGCAGAACATCTTCGGAGAGGCCAACGTAATTGAGATACTTGATCATCAGTTCTCTGGGTTCACCTTTTTCTACCGATCGATGTTCCTGAAGGGTTTCGCTCATCAGTTTCCCGATGGTGTAAACCGGTGTCAGACAGTTCATCGCTCCCTGGAAGACCATGGAGATCTTTTCCCATCTGATCCGTTTTCTCAATTCTTTTTCCTGCAGGGGCACGATATCCTCTCCGTCGAGGATGATCTTCCCCCCTGCGATGTATCCCGGAGGCGTCGGCATGTGCATCAGAGCGGTTCCGGTTGTCGTCTTTCCGCATCCGGATTCGCCTACAAGACCAAGTGTTTCTCCCTTTCTCAGGAAGAAGGTCACATCGTCTACCGCCTTCACCTGTCCGGCTGAAACCTTGTAATACAGTTTCAGATTTTCCACTTCCAGTACGTTTCTTGGGTCTTTCATTTTTATCTTATCCATAATCATTCTACCTCGTTCTCAGTTTTGGATGCAGTATCTTGTCAAGTGAGAATCCGATAAACGCAAACGCCATTCCCATGAATGCTATACTCAATCCAGGTGGTACGACCCACCACCAGAGGCCGCTCATGACAGCTCCGCCGGCCAGGGCGTCACTGAGGATCTGTCCCCATGTTACGATCTGTGAGTCTCCCAGTCCAAGCAAACTGATCGTTGCTTCGTATACGACCGCTCTTGGTATAAACAGCGCCATGGATGAGAAGGAATACGGGATGAGCAGTGGCACCATGTGCTTGAAGATGATTCTGAAATTGCTGGCGCCAAGTGCCTTCGATGCTTCGATGTATGTCTCTTCCTTGATCTGCAGCGCCATACTTCTAACGGTCTTAACGGATCCCGTCCAGAAGAAGAGAACCATCATGCCGATCATCGTCCAGATACTCGGCTCGAAGATCGCACTCATGACGATCAGAACCGGCAGCAACGGAACGGATACGAAGATTTCAAAGACTCGCTGCATCAGTGCATCTCGCCAGCCGCCGAGATACGCACTCACAACGCCGTAGACAACTCCGACACTTACGGATACAATCGCCGTCAGGATTCCGATGAGCAAGGCCCATTTTACCCCAGCGAGAACACCCGTCCAGACGTCTCTCTTGGAGGAGTCTGTTCCCAGTACCCCGGAGACTTTACCCGGCATGATCAGATACGGGGTTTCAAGGTTGTCGCCTTCTGCCATCAAGATGGCCTGAATGACAATCTTGTATTCACCTTTTAAGGCTTCGGAATCTCTCAGTATCCCTTCTTCAGCCTTCGCGAAGAGGGTATCTGTCGTTTTGATCAATCCGGCTTTGACGATTTTCAGATTTTCTTTGCTTTCATAACTCTTTGCAAAATTGTAGAGGATGTCTCTTGAGTTGTTGTCAAGGGATAATCTGAAATCTTTTACGTTGTCCCCGGCGTTAAAACTGCCGTTGTACAATTCTATTTCTTCGCCATCCGGTCTGATAGCTTTTACAACAATCAACGGGGCTCCAGAGGCGTCTGCGTGCAGAATGATGTCGTTGGGTGCTTCATCAAAATGATAGTCGTAATCGAATGTGTATTCCATAACTTTCATTCCGCCCAGATCCTGTTCATCTGTTGAATAGTCATAAAAACTCTCAGTTGTTGCCTTCTTTTCGGTGCTGAACCAGTTTGTCCAAACCGGTGGCGCTGATTTGGGATTGTCGGCCCAGTATGTGATATCTCTCCATCTGTCATTTGCACCTTCAAAGGGTAATAGAAGGGGTTCAAATATGACGATAAAGATGAAAAGTGCAAAGAGGACAAGCCCTATAACACCTGTTTTTTCCTTACTGAATTCACTCCAGAAATCTCTGAAGGATTCTCTCATGTCTGCGAGCTTCATGCTTTTCCACCTACCTTAATTCTTGGATCGAGGAATCCATAGATCAAATCAAGAATCGCCAGTCCTGTTATATACAATCCGGTTGTCAATGAGAGGTTTCCCATCAGTACCGGGATATCGTTCTGCTGTACCGCTACCCAGTAAAGGTTTCCCATTCCCGGCCAGCTGAAGATGCCTTCAAAGAGGATATTTCCACTGAAGGATACGATCAGGGCCAGCAGTCCCATCGTTACGATTGGTGGCGCAGCACTTCTGAGGGCGTGTCCGTAGAGAACCTTTCGCTCCGGTACACCTCTTGCCCTTGCGGACATGATGTAGTCTTCCTGCAATGTGCTTAATACGATATTTCTTGTGAGGAATGCTCTTCCCCAGAAGCCGATAACCACCAGTGTGATAACAGGCAGTATCAGATGATACAGTGAATCGACAAAGGCGGTCCATGATCCTGCCGGGGGTGGCGGTGTGGAGGTCAGTCCGCCCGATGGGAAAATCTTGAAGATATAGGCAAATCCCATGATCATCAGCATTCCCAGCCACCAGGATGGCATCCCGTAGACGACCATTGTGACGACTGATGTTGTTTTATCGAGTGCTTTACCCGGTTTCTGCGCTTTCTTGATTCCCAGCCAGAAGCCAAGCAGTATGTCTATGATTGTCGCTGTCATAAACAGAAGTAATGTTCTCGGAATAGTCTCAGTTACGATTGTTCTTACATCTCTACTTCCGCTTGATGATTTGATCAGCGATGAGTTTCCATAATCAAATACTAATGCGTTTTTCGCCCTGATCAGTATTCTTTCCATGACGGGCTTATCCAGGTTATATCTGCTGTAATAGTGTTCTTTCCTCTGTGCGGCCCATTCTCTTATTTCATCGGGCTTCATATCTTTTAGTTGCATGGTCTCCTGTTTGACCATTTCGTCAATCTGTGCATAGACGGTTTGTTCCATTTGCACGTTGAACAAGGCAGAAAATATAAAGATTAGGATGATATATATGATCGCTGCGTTCAACAGTCTTTTTAATGCATATTTCCAGTACATTAAATTTTGCCCCCTAAATAATATCGATAGTGCCCCAAAGAGCACGAGAGGCACTATCGACAAAGTGTCAATTATTTCTTGATATTACCAAAGAATGATTGATTTTCTTTTTTCAACAGGAATTGCACCTGCGAGTTCAGCCTTAACAACGATTTCGTATGTCCCCTTGTCAAGTTCCTTCGTCATTGAACCAGGAATCATGAGTTTGAATTCTCCGGCGTTTGTGATCTGGCCAGTAATTCCTTCGAGGTTTCCGAGGAATACTTCTACTGTACCTTCGTCAGCAACTTCTGGAGTTACACTTGGGTATACAACCTTTGAAAGGTCAACTTTAACTTCGATGTCTTTTCCTCTTGGAACAAGTGTTGGAACCTTGAAGTCGTTGATAACGATTCTGGGAACTGCAAATCTGTTCATCCAGTAATCTGCACTCCAAGCCCATTTTCTGTTCGCTGTGAGTTCGAGGAAGTTTGTTTCAGGATCGTATGCTGTAAGAACGAATGGTCCGTTTCCTACGTATGCGTGACCCATTTCTTCGATGAATGCGATAGCATTGTCGTATGCTGCCATTACATCAGCTTCGGAAACAATACCCTTGATGTATGCTGGAACATGACCTGCTGCCTTAAGTTCCTTAAGTTTTGCAAGGATATCTGCAACGTGTGAAGGAATAAGGATATCAATTTCATTGTCATCATCTGATGAAATGGAATACTGTGTGCCTGATTCGCTTCCGTTGATGATCATATCAGCGATTGCTTCTGTGATTGTCCAATGTGTTCCACATACTGTTCCACCTGAAGCGGATACTGTGAATGAAGGACATCCGTTTGCAGCAACTCTTGCTTCACTTGGTGGGAAGTTGTAGTCGAAGTATGTTGTAACAGTTTCGTTTTCAAAGTCAAAGACGAAACCCTTTATTGTATCGATTCCTTCAGCGATAAGTGATGCATATGCTGATTCGAATTCTTTGTCATTGTCTCCATCCTGTGATGACCATTCTGCTCTGAATCCTTCGTTGTAAACGAGGTCAATAAGTCTCATAGGTGTTCCGTCATGCCATTCTGTAAATGTGAATGTGAATGATGCCTTACTGTAAGCCGTAACGCCTTCGCCTACTGGTGCCCATGTGTCTGTTACAGGATCGTACTTAACTGCATCTGCAGGTACTTCAAGCTGTCCAACGAGCTCGTCGCCATTTCTTACAACGTCTGTTACAACATCATGATACTGTGCTCTAACTGCTCCCTGGTCTCCTGATACTGGACTTTCTTCCATTCCGGCATCGATAAGAGCCTTTGAAACCTTTGTGGAATAGGTGTCTGAGAATCCGTCGTTTCCGATTGGGTCCCATGCGGACATGAAGAGTGCACCCTGTGCGGAGAACTGTGTAACGTTGAGGATACCGTCAGGCGTTTTTCCTGTGATGAACATCCATTCGTTAACGCCATCGCCAAGACCGTATGCAAATCTCTGTTCGAATCTTGCTTTGTTTGCTGTAAAGAAGTCTGTCTGTGCACAGACATAAATTCTGAGAGCATCTTTAAGACCAAGTCTGAGTCCTTCGATTGCATATTCCCAGTATTCGTCGATTGTCAAGAATCTTCCGTAGAAGGCATCCTGTGTGTACTGGTCAAGTGCTTCGTTAACTGTATTCCAGTTTTCAGCTGTTGCGCCACCAGGCATGTAACCATACCAAGGTGCGTACATCTGTGCAACGATGTGTTCCCAGTACTTTCTTGTTGCTCCTGCTCCCCAACCTTCTGTATAGATGTTCCATTCGTAATCTGCAGGGTTGGAATAGTAGGAAGTTGTGATAGCTCTAACTCTGTCCCAAACAAGTCTGTCAACTTTGATTCCAGCTTTTTCGATCTGGTCTGAAACGTAATTTCCTTCTCTAACTCTTCCGTTTGGATCGTCAACTCTGATTAAGAAACCAATTGTTACAGGTTCGCCGTCAAATTCCCAGAATTCTGCGCCTTTAACGAGTCTTCCCTGGTTTTCAGGAAGTGCTGCTGCTGCTTCCATTGCCGCTGTGATGTCAGCAATAGCCTTTTCTTCGTCGCCTTCCGGTGTGAATCCAAATTCTTCTGCAACCTTGGTGTACTTCATCGTTCCAGGCTGACCGGTTGTAGCCATTGTGAACATTGGGAATCCTGCTCCACCAAGAATTTCATCAACGATGTACTTTCTGTTGATGAGGAAGTTAAGGGCAAATCTGACTTCTTCAATAGCGAATGGATTAAAGAGTGTCTTTCCATCTTTTTCTACCTGATAAGGTGCTACTCCCGGGTAGTTGTTCAAGTTAAGTGACCATGTTCCGGATGGCACTGCATAGATTTCAAGTTTATCAAGATCTTCTGCAGGCATTCCGTAAAGTGTCGGTCCGTTTACCCCGTAAAGAAATACATCTGTAATTCCTTCCGCTGTGTCCTTAAGTCCGATTTCTTCCTTCATCCTTGTGTTTACATAAACTTTGTCAGCATAAGGTCCCATGACTTCTGCAAATGACATAGCTACGAAAACGGCAAGAATTACCAAAACAAACAACGCTTTCTTCTGCATCCAAATTCCTCCTTCAATTTTTTTAGGCGCAAAGTGCGCCCTTCTCTTTTTAAAACTTAAATTCATAAGCCATAGATTACATATAACACAGAACATTATATCATAAAATTTCTTTACATCCAGTATATTGTTCGGATAGCGAACATAACATTTTCTTTTTACAATCCTTTTTGAGAAAAATTGCATAATAAAAAACCGTCAATGCAATGTTTTTCACTTCCGCTGAAACAGGTGCACTCAAAACAAATACCCTCTCTTGAAGAGAAGGTATTTTTAATCAGAAAACAAAATAACAAAAACTTACATTTCACTGTTAATCGTAGAATAACATTTTCGAAGCAATCCATGAATCTCTTTATAAATTTTTGAAACCTTATCGTATTCACTTTTTACCTCTTGTCTGTTTTTCCCTGATTTAACAGCCTCTAAAACAGGAATTGACGCCTTATGAAGTTTTTCATGTATTTCGCCAATTCTGATCCATTCAGCTTCATGGCCCGGATAAGGAGCAATTGAATTAAAGAATATACCAAAATTACACCTTTCGGGATTCGTTTCCAAGCCAATATCCGATTCGTGTTTTACGATATCTTCAAGCCTTTTAAACCATCTTTCATGTGACTCCAATGCTTTTCCAAGCTGATCAATATATTCTTCCTTCCGATAAACGGAATACTTTGAAAGATGATCAGAAGCCTTTATTGACTGAACAGCCATATTATCCATTAATTTTTCAATTTTATTCACTTTGTGCTGTGTTTCATCCGCATGTCTTTCTATTTCATTTAATATCTGTTCAAGTTCGGACGATTTGGCTTTCAACTCAGCGGAAGACGCTTCAATTTCCTCCGTTGCCGCTCCCTGTTCCTGGGCATTGGCAGCCAGATTCGTTGTCATTTCACCGATATTTTGCATCTGCCCAAGAATTTCAGTGATATTTGTCACCGCTGCATCATTATCCTTTGTGACCTCTTTAATATTGTCATTTATTTCAACAACATCTCTGGCTGTATTTTCAACCCCATCCACAACCGTCTTTAAATTTTCTGTAATACTTAATGTTGCAGATTTGCTTTCCTCTGCCAGTTTCCTTATTTCATCGGCAACAACTGCAAACCCTTTTCCCGCTTCACCGGCTCTCGCGGCCTCAATAGCCGCATTAAGCGCAAGAAGATTCGTCTGTTCGGCAATTCCACTGATCGTATTGACAACTTCACCAATCGTCGAAGCCTTTTCTACCATTACATTCGCATCCTCGGAAATCCTTTCCATGGATGCAGCAAGACTGATGATATTCCGGTTAACATTAGAGATCGTTTCCTTGCCGGTTTCCGCCTTTTCTGAAACCGTATTCATCGTATCGTTCAATTGCTCTGCCATGGATGCAAGCATCTGACTCGAATTCGAAATTTCCTCTATCGCATCACTTTCTGAATCAACCGATTGAACCATTTCCATTATAGCCTCGGTTCCGTTCGATATAATTTCTCTGGTATTATCAAAACTATCCCCCATCAACTTTGCATCTCTGCTGACAGAATTTGAATCCATGGTCGTTTGTCTGATTGTCTTTGACAAATCGCCCATAATACTATTTACACTAACTGTCACATCATTTAATGTATCGGTTATCTCGCCGATCTCATCCTTCATCTCAGTCTGAAATTCGACTGTAAAATCTCCTTCTCCAAGTTTTTTCAAATTCTTTTTCATCTTTTTCAAAGGCTTAAGGATAAATCCCGCAAGGAAAAACATAATTAAAGATCCAACACCAACAGCTATCAAGGTTATAACGATAGTAATCACAATTGCCAATTTATATAAGATATAAGTCTCGGTTGCATCTAATTCAAGGGCGAGAAAAATTTGATGTTCACCAATCGTTAAGGGATAATAAGTGATCAGCGTATATAACTCTTCTGATCTCTCAATAAAATCAGAAACCAGGACTTCACCTGATTTAAAAGCACTGTCAAAGCCTCCGAATGTCAATCCTCCACGATAACTAAGATTCCCCTGATACTTACTGAGATGTACATCTTCAAGCGTGACCGGTTTTAAATCTTTATTCATGCCACCCAGAGATCGCCAGATATCCCCATCCTTATAGATGAAAAATGAGCTTTCCACTCCATTGTTACTCATCAGGGAGCGATAATATTCTATCTCATCTTCACTTACCATCATTGGATTTTCTGAAGGATTCAGATTCCCTTCTAAAAACCCCTGTGCCATATCCGTATCTTTTTCAAAGTCTGCAACGACTGTCGTAGCAACAGCGGTTCCGACTTTACCGGTAACTTCCCTTAAAACCATCGAATAATAATTTGAAAGCGCACCTGACAGTAAAGCGCAAGCAGCTATTATAATTAAAGAAGAAAAGACTGCAATCCTCTTTTTAATACTTCTTCCCATTGTAAAACGTCGCCAATCCATAACTCACCTCCAAATATTTTCAGTATTATAACATTATTTCTATAATAAAAGAATTATAAAAATTCATATGACTTGACAAATAAAAAATATATGGTATAGTATTGCGGTTTTTAAGTTCTTTGTTTTTTAAAGGAGCTTTATATTCTTATTGTATATTTCAATTGAGGTGATTTAATTGAAAGTTCTGAATGATCCAAACAAGAAGAAGAGATTATTTTTTAAAAATATAAATATTTTTATTTCAGCAGCAGAGGTCATCATTTTATGATGACCTCTTTTTTTATGAGGAGGAAAACAAATGGAATTAACAAAAACCAAAAAAATCATTCTCGGGCTTCAGCATGCTTTCACGATGTTTGGCGCAACGGTACTCGTACCATATTTAACCGGTGTACCCGTTAACGTTGCGTTATTTGCAGCCGGTGTCGCTACACTTCTCTTTCATCTGATCACGAAAAGAAAAGTCCCAATCTTTCTCGGAAGCAGTTTTGCCTATATCGCCCCGATGATAGCAGTTACCCTTTACTATATCAACCAGGGACCGACACAGTATACCAACATCCAGGATGCCGTAAATGCAGGTGTTGACATCATTCCGATGCTGGCATATGCAACAGGTGGTATCTTTATTGCAGGACTTGTTAAAATAGGTCTGGGTCTTCTCGTTAAAGCAATCGGTGTAGAAAAGATCGTCAAATTATTTCCACCCGTCATTTCGGGAACAACCGTTCTCGTTATAGGAATAATCCTTTCTCCTGTTGCAATAGACATGGCAGCATCCAACTGGTCAATCGCATTGGTAGCACTTGCAACGGCAATAATTGTAAGACTTTATACTAAGGGATTCCCAAAGATCATTCCGGTTATTACGGGTATCATTGTTGGCTATATCGTTGCGCTGATAACGGGTAACGTTGACCTCTCAGGATTTTCAGAAGCAGGATGGTTCGCATTACCTGATTTCTTCCTCCCAAAATTCTCTGTTCACGCCATCTCGTTAATCGTACCGGTAGCACTTGCAGCGGCAGTTGAAAGTATTGCAGATATTTATGCTGTCTCGGCAGTAACCGGACAGAAATTCTATAAAGATCCAGGAATTGACAAAACATTACTCGGTGATGGAATCGGAACGATGCTGGGAGGGCTTGTCGGTGGGCCGGCAAACACTACCTATTCTGAAAACACAGGTGTTCTCGCTTTAACAAAAGTATATGATCCGACTGTTATGAGAATCGCAGCAATATTTGCAATCATCCTTTCCTTTATCCCAAAAGTCGGCTATATCGTCAGCTCCATTCCAACCGCAGTTATGGGGGGAATTGAAATTCTTCTCTTCGGAATGATCGCTTCAGTCGGTCTTAAGACGCTCGTAGACAATCAGGTTAAACTTGATGGAAAGAACCTCGTCATCGTATCAACAATGCTTGTCTTAAGCCTCGGAGGTGCAAAACTGACCATCGGTTCTTTCAACCTTGAAGGCATTGGACTCGCAGTCATAGCAGGTCTTATCTTAAACGCAATATTCGTCTTGACAAAAGCAAGCGAAGAATAAAAACCAAAAGGGTGAATTTCATAGCTAAAATTCACCCTTTTCATATCATTGTCAGTATCCTCTACTCAAATCAACATGATTAAGAATCTCACCGGTTTCTAAAAATTGCTCTATCCTTTTTACAGTCGTATCCACCCAGTCATGAATCCCCTCATATGCATCTGAAGCAGTATGCGGTGAAATTACCACATTATTCAACATATGAAAAGGAAAATTAAATGGCATAACCAGTTGTTCATCATCCGGATATTTATACCAGACATCAATTGCAGCGCCTTTGATAGCTCCACTTTTTAAACCATGATAAAGTGGTTCCTCCTTTATCAGTTTTCCACGTCCGACATTTATGATGTATTTGTCCTTTAACAACCCGATATTCTCTTCATTGATCATATATCTCGTTTGATTCGTTAAAGGTAAAGTAAAAAAGAGAACTTCACCAAAGTTTAAGGCGGTTTCAAGATTGTCCGTTACCATATCAACCGCTTTATCATCAAAATCCTCGATATGTCTTTTAAAAGCCATCATCTCACAATCAAAAACCTTCAACAATTTCGCCAGATCTTTTCCGATTGAACCATAACCAAGGATGGTACATTTCTTATTATATAGAGAGGTCCAATTCTGAAAGGCTTTATCCTTTGCGAGAAAACCGCTCCAGATACCTCTTTCAAGCAGAGAATGAAACTCAACAGTCCTCCCCAGTAAAGCCAGTGTCAGACCGAGTGCCTTTTCCGCAACATATTTGGAATTCCAATGTGTGTTGGAAACGAGTATACCTTTCTCTTTAAAATACCTTAACGGCAAACTATTGAGACCAACAAACGGAATAAAGACTATTTTCAGTTTCTTTGCCAATTTCGCCTCTTCCTCAGAGAAATTTGTTACGATCAGTGCTTCTGAATTCTTGATCACATGATCTCTTTCAGTTTCACATGAAGAATAAAAAGTATTTTTTGAAAATTTTTCTCTTAAAATTTTTATCGCATCTTCAAAACTATCATCATTTTCCCGTGTTAAAAAACCAATATTCATTTTCTCCTCCCTTAAATAAAAAATGTTTGCTCATAAAAAAGGATAACACAAATCATCATTTTAAAATCAGTTGCAAAAAGGGGAAAGTGCAGAAACTATTCCACACTTTCCCCTTGTATATTTATTGAAATTACGCTTTAAACAGCTAAGATAGAATCCTTCATATTGAGTAACTGTGCCGCCTTTTCATCGACCAAAATTGTCACATCAGGATGAAGCTGAAGAACAGAAGCGGGAAATTCCGGTGTTACCTCCCCATATGCCAGTTTTTTAACAGCTTCCTGTTTACTTTCTCCGCTGGCAATCAATAGAATACTCCTCGCTCTCATAATGGTTTTGATTCCCATTGTGATAGCAGCAACCGGTACTTCATCAATCGAATCAAAGAATCTTGAATTGGCCTGTCTCGTGTCCTCATGAAGTTTGATCATATGGGTACTGCTTCCAAAAGGAGTTCCGGGTTCATTAAAACCTATATGCCCGTTACGCCCGATACCGAGTACCTGAAGATCAATTCCTCCGGCATCCTTTATCTTCTCCTCATATTCGTCAGCAAAGGCTTGCGGATTTTCAGGATTACCATGCGGCAAATTGATATTTTTCAGTTTCACATTCACATGATCGAAAAAGTTTGCATTCATAAAGTGATGATAACTCTGTTCATGATCAGAAGAAATCCCGCAATACTCATCAAGATTGAACGTTCTGACATTCGACATATCCACAAGGCCAGTTTTACAAGCCTCAGCAACCTTTTCATACATCCCGACGGGTGAAGAACCGGTCGCCAGTCCCAAAACTGGATTTTCAACCTTCTTCACTGTATTCATCAATATCTCAGCCGCTCTATCACTCAAAGCATCATAATCTTTAAAACACTCAAAAATCATCTGATCATCTCCTAAATGTCATTATGTATTATCATTATTCTATCAGATGAAGTTTAACGTTATATGAATAAGGAATCGCATAAAAATCCCCTACGATCCCTTTGATATAGTATCTCTACTTCTGATTTTCATTGACCATCCTTTGAATTTTTAGCATCAAGCCCTTTGCTAATTCCCGCTGCTCTGAAGATAAACGCGATATATTCTGATCGTAAAAATCATACCACAACGCCGGCAAGTCATCATCAATTCCATATTCTATCAACTTTTCACGATGCTGAAGTCTAAAAATGAATTCATCTTCAAACTCTTTCGTAATCCCCTCAATATCAGCTAAGGCATTGAGGAATTCTATATCGATACAATACCAGTCGGAAGAATCTCTTCCTTTCATATCAAGTGAAAATCGATAGGAATATTTCATCCATTCTATCCATGCGGAAATTTTTTCATATGAGACTCCGCTTTTGATAAATGCAGCAGTTATAGTTTTCTGAATTCTAGCCATACGTAAAATTGCAAACGAATCTATATGAATGTTTAATTCGTTCATTGTTATCCTCATAATCAGATTGTTTAAATCAAGACCATAAAAATTAGTTTCAGATGGAATTTCAGGTAAATCCTTTGGGGGTTGACGATATTCTAAGATACCGTTGTTTATTCCTTCATACAAATCATATGGTGCAAACGAATTCAACAAAACACTTTGATCAAAACTATCCAGAGTATTAGCGCGATTTAAACCCGAAGTCAGCATCAAATATGCATAAGAACTACTTTGATTCATCGACAAAGCTATATCAGCATAGAACACCTGATTCATAATGTCTAAAAACATTTGGTTTGACTTATAATCCTCAAACCCTACTTCAGACTCATATTTTACTAGTTGAGCATTAATCATTTCGCTGTAATAATTACTGATCGAAACTGTTAAATCTGAAACAAAAAACCTTACGGTGATGTATAGTACAAACACATATGCTAAAAGGAAGATATTTTTTACATTTTGTGGAATCACCTTTTTAGGTAAATCTTTTAATAAATATGCAGATAACAAAGCAAACATGGATAATGATGGCTCCATGTATAGGGGAAATTCCACAAATGAATGAACAATTATAATCATCCAGGAACAAAAAACAGCTAAGGAGAGAATATCTCCTGATAATATTTTTTTAACAGCTTCTATGAAAATAATCATTATAAGAGCGAAAAAACTAAAAAAAACAAACAAACCACCTTCAGCCAATAATTGCAACCAATCACAATGTGCCTTAAAATCCCTTTGATAATAACCAAAAAACTTTGGTTCTTCATTTGTAATCCTCATTTGAAAATCGGGAGATAATAGTTTATAACTCCCCCAGCCATGACCAAATAAAGGTTTTTCTAAAAACATGTTGTAAGCCGTTTTCCATTCCAATTCACGCTTATAAGCTGGATTGACACTTTCCTCATCACTGATAACCGCCGAAGCCCTACCAAACAATTGTACAAGAGGGCTGTCTAAGTTTTCAGGATATCCGGGTGGTGAGACAAACAAGGCAAAACTAATCATGAAAGCAAAAAAAATTAAAATTACTTTTTTGAAATTAACCTTTATTGTATTTATTCGTTTTAAGAAGATAAAAACCACAAAGTATATTATGAGTGATAGAAATAACCCGAACAAAATTGACCTGGTTTGACAAAGCAATATTTCAAGAGCGGACAAAGTGCCTGAAATCCAGAATAAAAAACTCTTACGAAAATCCTTTTCTTTGAAAAAGCAAAAAAGCATCAAAGGCAAAGATGTTGCCAAAAAATCCGCTGTGGAGTTAGTATTACCGATTGTTGATTTAAAAAAACCTCTTGAAAAAGCGTCACCTATTGGCATGAAGAAATTGTTATATCCATAATAATTAATCAAACCAAAAATAGCCACCACAACACTCGCATAAGCGAGGTATTTCAATTTGCTGTAAAACACAGCTTTTTCGGTATCAAAAATAAATATAAAGATAAATGAGGTGATAAAATGAGAGAAAAGAAAATGTGAATCAAAATAATTATAGTTAAAAGAAATGATGTAAGAAATGAAAAATGGGACAGATAAAAAGAAGTATTTTTTTACATTAATAGCCTTTTTTTTAAATAGAAAAACAAAAAACGCGATGGTAAAAAGCGTTATTTTAATTATTTCTGCCTGATAATGAAACATCGGCAGAAATGTCAATGGTATTAAAAAGAAAAAAATAAAATACATATTCCCCCACAAAAAAATCACAGCGGCTTATACCGCTGTGATTTTTATTATTTCAAGATTTAGTTCGTAAAATCAAAGGAAAAGGCATCTGAAGTTGTTGAGTATCCATCCTGTGTCCAGACGTTTGGAATCTGATCTTTAACACCCTGTGAAACCTTGGCATCTACAAGTGTAAGCGTAAAGGCGCCTGAATTCGATGCATCTCTCTCATAAGTGAACGCAGCTCTGTTTGTAAGTTCATCAACATCCAAATAAGTCTCAAATACAGCAGCGTCAATATCTTCTGGAACTTCTTTCTTGTCAAAATAATAAACCTGAGCAGCCGCTCTAACGTTTCTAACATCAGCTATAAGCTGTGTTGCCTGTGCTCTGTTCAAAGCATTAAGACCCATAGGTGTCAAAATAGCTGCCAACGCTGCGATGATTGCTAAAACAATCATCAATTCGATTAAAGTAAAACCACTTCTTCTTCTCATAACACACACCTCCAAAATTTTTGTGTTTCAGATATTTTAATATGCTTCCCTAACATATTGATTTCTAAAAATCAGAATGCTTTCTCACTCTATTAAACGTAAATACAAGGTCTATTGTACCATTATTAGAATAAATTAATTATAAATCATAAAACCCTAAAAAAAAATTTATTTAACTTGCAGTAAAAATATCCAACCAGATTCTTTCTTTAACATTCTTAAGTCTAACATACAACAAAAAGGATAATCAAACTATTTAAATATTCATTCTAATACGCTTCTTTCTGCTTATCGTACGGAATACGGTTTTCTTTACAGGAGATCATCTGATGGGTCTATCAGATTTAATCCTTATATTGTTCAATAATGTTTTCAACCTCAGTCCTGTTTTCAAGGAAGATATCCACAACCTGTGGGGCAAAATGTTTTCCCCTTCCTTCTGTAAGAATATCAAAGGCCTTCTCAATTGAAAAAGCCTCCTTATACACACGTTTACTGATCAGTGCATCAAACACATCGGCTACAGCAATTATCCTGCCCGGGATTGTAATTTCTTCACCTTTTAAACCTTTCGGATAACCGCTGCCATCCCATTTTTCATGATGTTCCGCAATAATGCTGAGACAGGTGTCCAGGAATGAGATGTTTGTATTGGACAACAGGGTGTTGTTCATCTTGTATAGAACATTTAAACCGATATTGACGTGTTCTTTCATAATATCATACTCTTCCGGCGTAAGCTTTCCTGGTTTTAACAGTATTTTATCGGGAATACCGACCTTTCCAATATCATGTAAAGGGGCAAACCATAAGATTTCCCTGATCATCTTTGGTGTAACTCTTTTATCATGCACCATCATCTTCTCAGCTATCATCTTTGAATAACTCGCGACCCTCAGCAAATGATTCCCCGTTTCGTTATCCTTTTTTTCGACGAGATCGGCAAAGGCCTCCGATGTTTTAGCAACAAGTTCCTGCATGAGATATGAATTATAAATTTCGCTCTTCAGTATTTTGGTAAATTGCCTGACGACCTGAACATCAGCATCGGTAAAGGCGTTTTTTTTCTCATTGTTGATGAAGATAAATCCAAGCAATCCTTTTTCTGTAAACATGGGGACTGTGATGCTTGAACAGAAACCTTCTGACAGGATCATTTTTGTCGCCTCAGATTTATGAACATTTCTATAATGATGGCACAGATCGTTGATTATTCTAATATCATTTTCCGAGGTCAAATCCGCAAGCGACGTCTCTGACAAATGTTCTTTGAAACCCGCGTTAAGAGCGATGATTTCTTTTTCACTAATGAGTGTTTCAGCAATCACAAAACCGTTTTGATCAACAAAAGCAACCGCAAGTCTCTGCATATCAATCTGTTTTTTTAAGATCGGATACATCTCGGGTAGAATAGTTTCTAACATTCCGAATGAGTTATAACTCAACAACTGATTTTGAAAAGATAGTTTTTTTTCGATTTTCCTCAATCTTTTCAGTAATTCCGAATCATGGGCAGTTTTCGTATCTATATTTCTGATAACCTTTCCATCAAGCAATGCGTTCATATTCACGATTGTTTGATCAACTATTTTAAAATGCTTTTCCTGGAAGAAATATGAAATAAGTAATACAATTATGATGAGAAATAACATCAAAAAGGCACCGATGGTTATTACTGAAGAAAGATGTTTGATTCTTACATTCTCCGTGTCAAGGAATAGGTTAATTTCTCTGGCAATATCACCAATCTCAGTTATGTATTTTCTTTCATCATTCGTTTGAAAGAGAAGTTCCGGATAGGTTTTTAACTCTTCTTTCGAATGATCAAAATGATAATCTTTTATTTTTTCAAAAAAAACATCAATTTGATCATTGAAAGTCTTTATTAACTGCGCACCCTCTTCAGAAAATTTAAAATCATTATACGCTTCAAAATCATTTTCAACGATCTTTATTTTCATGGAATTTAAAGATCTCACCATAGAATTAATCATTCTCGTTGCATCGCCAATCTTTTCATTGATAGTCTGATTATTATTCAAAGCGTTATAGTAATAGAACAAGGCTATCGTTACCGTCAGCAGGACAAGCAGCATTAAAATAAAAGTCGTTTTAAATATGCTCCTGATCCTTTTTTCTTTCATCTCATTCGCCCTCCTTCAATGTTTTATCGATTCAATAGTGCCACAAGGACAGACTTTAATTTATCTCTTTCCAATGGTTTTGTTAACAGATCATCCATTCCGTTATCCAATGCCAGTTGTCTTTTTTCAGATTTTATATCGGCTGTTAAACCGATAATCGGAACTCGGCTCTTGTCGCCTTCGACTATTCTTATCATCCTTGTCGCTTTAATTCCATCTAAATTCGGCATGTGAAGATCCATTAGTATTATATCAGGATTATTATTTTTGTAAAGTTGTACACATTTCTCTCCATCTTCAGCCTCAAGGATTCTCGAATTCGGGAAATGATTTGAAATAACCGTTTTCGCCAATGCCCTGTTAATCATATTATCCTCAGCTATCAATATGACAATGTCCCGCTCAAAGATATTCAAATCATTGATCTGTAATTTCCTTTCTTGATCAATTGCTGCATCGTCTTCCAAACTCTTTTTAAATCCGAGAATAAATGAAAAAGCACTGCCATTTCCAACTTCACTGAAGATATCCAATTGCCCACCCATCAATTTAATCAAACTATTCGTAATACTCAACCCAAGACCTGTCCCACCATACTTCCTCGTTATCGTAGAATCCGCCTGTGTAAACGCCTTTAATATTTCTTTCTTTTTAGATTCTTCAATCCCGATCCCTGTGTCCGTAATTTCAAACTTAATCTGGCATGTATCATCAATGTCTTCTATCAAAGTAAGAATTAGGTTTACCTCGCCTGCTTCTGTAAATTTCAACGCATTACTGATTAGATTGGTAATAATTTGATTCAATTTTACCGAATCAGCGATCAGATAATTCGGTATTTTCTGATCAATCCTCTCATTAAGTTTCACTTTTTCATTCTTATTCGATGCTTTTAAAAGTGTAACCGTATCATGGATCAATTCTCGAACATCTGTTCTCACTTCCATAATATGAACGGCTCCCGATTCAATCTTAGAGAAATCCAGGATGTCGTTGATGATATACAAAAGATTTCTGGCAGAGGTTAGAATATATTCTATATATTTTTTCTCATGACTGCTTATTTCACTGTTCATAAGAATTTCCGAAAAACCTATGATACCGTTCATGGGTGTACGAATCTCATGACTCATATTGGCCAAAAATTCCGATTTTGCACGATTTGCCTTTTCTGCCTGTTCCAAGGCTTCCTTCAATCCCATTTCGGATTTTATTCTTTCCGTAATTTCTGTCATAATTGAAACATTAAAATTTTTCATTATCCTTACCTTATGATATTCAGCAATCTTTTTATTTCCGAATTTATCCAAAAAGAAAAGTTCTCCGAAAGTTTTTCCTTTTTTCAGATGCTCTTCATAATTTTTATAAGGCGTATAGAGCGAGGCATCCTGAATATCCTTGACATTCATCTTGTTGAATTCTTCTTCAGAATATCCAAATAATTCTACTGCAGCAGGATTGACCGATGTATAATTCCCATTATCGTCACTTATGAGTATGGCATTCATACTATTATCAAAGAGAGCTTTAAAATGCTCTCTACTTTCAAGAAGAGCGAATTCTGCATGTTTCTGTTCCGTTATATCCATAATAATGCCGTTGGCATATTCAATCTTCGTGGGATCATCTTTAAATGTAATACCATTCGAACTGATACTGCACCATCTGACCCCTTTCTCCGGATTTACCACTCTGAATATTTCATTAAACCTGAAAGGGGGGAAATAGCCTCTTTGATTTGATTCTATGACCTTTGGAAGATCCTCGGGATAGATGTAATCAAACCACTTTTCGAAATTATATAGGTCTTTCTCATCAATTCCTATTATATCCGTCAAAGAAGGACTACAGAACACAACGTCAGTCTTTGAATAGTTCTTATCCGTCTTTGTCCTGTAAATCCCATAATGGGTTGCATTCTTCAATATTGAACTCAGATGTTCATTTTGTTCCGCTAATTTACTTTCTGCGCTTTCTCTAACTCTTATTTCGCCTCTGAGTTCTCTTGTTCTTTTGCGAACTTCTTTTCTGAAAAAAAAGACAATAAAAGCTATAATAATCAATAATATCAATGCGATGGACAGTCCTGTTAGAAGATAACGCCTTTTTGTTATAATGACCGTTTCATCCGGGATATATCTGCCCATCCAATCTTCATAAATATCATCATAGGCACCATTATCTTTTATAACAGATAATCCTTCACTCAATTTAAACAATAAATCTGAATTCCCTTTTTTTACAGCGTAACAATATTTAAAAGGCAGTATTTTTTCTCCGGTCATTTCAACATTTTCAATCCCCAGTTCATCAATCCAATAGAGTGCAGGATATTCAGCGAGAATTGAATAACCGATAAAATTATCAGAAAGCAACATCAACGCCTCTTTTTCCGATCGAACAGTGGTAATTTTCTCAGTGAGATTATTCTCTATGATGTAATCATGGGTTATATCCGATTCCATCAAGACAATTTTCATATCTTTTAAATCCTCAATGGTTTGAATATCTTTCATCCCGCTGGATTTAAAGATTGCATGATGGATGATAAAATAATTCTGAGAAAAATCAAACGCTTTCTGCCTTTCTTCTGAAAAATACATACCTGCTATTGCATCAATCTCGCCATTTTCAAGCATCGTTCGCAATTCAGCAAACGGTTTGTAAACAAATTCCACATCCAAATCGGAAACTTTCGCAATTGCTTTCGTCAGCTCAAAATTCAACCCTTTTGAGATCTGTGAATTCGTCATATATGAAAAAGGATAGTAATTCTCCTCAGAACCTACCTTTATTTTTTCAGTACTAAAAATTGAGAGAAATAAAAATATAAAAGAAATGGTCATTAAAATCAGGTTTCTTCTCATCGTAAACCTCCTTAATTCCCTTTAAAATATTATACAATATATTTTGCTGTTTCGTTTGCTGAAGAACGATTCATGTCTTGTAGTGTATAATCTCAAAGAGATTTGAACGGGGAATGATTTAATGTACAGAATTTTTATTATCGAAGATGACAGGAAAATAGCTTTAATGATAGCCGAGCATTTATCAAAATACAATTTTACGACTCAAATATGCAATTCTTTCAACGAGATAATTTCAGAGTCTCAGACGTTCAAACCGCATTTGATCCTAATGGATATCAATCTGCCTAAATTTGACGGTTTTTACTGGTGCAGTGAAATAAGAAAATTTTCAAATATCCCTATTCTTTTCCTGTCATCAAGAAACTCGAATATGGATATCATCATGGCATTAAACATGGGTGGAGATGATTTTATTCAAAAACCCTTTTCTCTTGAGATTATAACAACCAAGATTCAAACCATGATCAGAAGAGCCTACTCATACACCGACAAATCGCTGGCCGTAATAGAAAGAAAAGGGGCTATACTTGATCTGAACAGCCGTAAGATAATTTTCAAAGAAAAAGAAGTCTCTCTGACTGCCAATGAATTTGGTATACTTTCCATACTTTTCAGAAATTTCGAACAAATCGTAAGTCGAGAAAAAATCATACAGAAATTATGGGATGATGAAAGTTTCGTTGACGATAATACGTTAACCGTCAATATAAACAGACTGAGAAAAAAATTAAAAGGTATAGGACTTTCGGATTTTATCCATACGATAAAAGGAAAAGGATACAGTTTAAAATGAATCTCATCAAGTATTTGTTCGATAAAAAAATGATTATTATTATTTTTACCTTAAATATGATTTTTATAGATACGATCTTCTACCTTGATCCCAAGACATCCGTTACTGATTCAAATATACTTTATGTCAACCTCTTTGCAATTTTGATTCTTTTCATCTATCTGCTGACGGATTATATAAGAATCAACAATATGTTGAAAAGGATCACCGATCAGGATACCAATATTTTTCATAGTCTTTCAGACCGCATGGATAACGAGCACAGATTTTATTATCATCTTCTCAAAGAAGCCTATGAAAAGATAGAAAACGAAAAGACCCTGATGAAAAGCGAAAAAAAAGAATATTCTGAATTTATTGAAAAATGGGTACATGAGATAAAAACACCGGTTTCTGTCCTCTCACTGATCGTTGAAAATGAAAATGCCATTTCGGAAAATTACAAACTCTCAATTAGTGAAGAGTTGATAAAAATCACCGACAATATAGAAAGGGTTCTGTATTTCTCAAAGCTCGATTCATTCAATCAGGATTACTTCCTTGAAAAATCAGATATTTACAAAGTCACAAGAGATGTCATCAAATCAAATGCTCAATTATTCATTCAAAAAAATATATCGATCAAGATCAATGCTCAGGGACTGTTTATAACAACTGACAAAAAATGGTTGAGATTTATCATCTATCAGATTATAACAAATTCACTGAAATATACCCCGCATGGCGGAAAGATTGAAATTGATCATGTAGAAACAATATCAGAAATCATTTTCACAATCACAGACTCCGGCTGCGGAATAAGACCGGAAGATATCAACAGGATTTTCAACAGAGGGTTCACGGGTTATAACGGAAGGCAAAATAATAATTCAACCGGATTTGGATTATATATCTCAAAAAAACTCGCAGATAAACTAAATATAAAACTTTCCGCTGAATCTGATTGGGGATCATACACAAAGATAATATTGACATTCCCAAAAGAGCATGATTTTTTCAAAGTGACAGAAGTGTAAGATTGAGACAGATTTTGTGAGACAAATCGATGGAAAATGCCTTTCTGAAAAGTTAAAATAAACCTGAAAATAATAAATTCAGGGGGGTAAAAATGAATCAGGTATTAACAGTAAAGAATTTAAAAAAGGTATACGGTACTAAAAACAACAGGGTCACAGCACTTCATGATATTGACCTCGAAGTCAGCAAAGGGGATTTCATTTCTGTGATGGGCCCATCCGGAGCCGGTAAAACAACTTTATTAAATATCGTTGCAACGATTGATCACCCAACTTCCGGAACTGTCGAGATCGGAGGAGAAAAGCTGTCAAGAATGTCAGAGGATAAGTTGTCAAGATTCAGAAGAGAACATCTTGGGTTTATCTTTCAGGATTTTAATCTGCTGGATAATTTGACAGTCAGAGAAAATATCGTTCTTCCACTCACGCTTAAAAAGGACAAACCTGCACAGATTAATAAAAAACTCGTAAGTGTCACAAAAAAACTCGGTATAACCGATATATTAAACAAATATCCCATTACGATATCCGGTGGGCAAAAACAGAGAACAGCCGCTGCAAGAGCAATAATCAACGATCCAACCCTCATCCTCGCAGATGAACCGACAGGTGCTCTTGACTCTAAGGCGTCAACTGATCTTTTAAAATGTTTGAGCCGATTGAACGAGGAAAACAATTCTACGATAATGATGGTAACCCATGATCCGTTTGCGGCAAGTTATTCAAAAAGAGTCGTTTTCATCAAAGACGGCAGATTTTATACGGAGTTAATCAGCGACGGAGACAGAAAAAATCTTTTCAGAAGGATCATAGATGTCTTAAAGAGTTTTGGCGGTGACGACAATGACGTTGTTTAAAATAGCTTTTAGAAATATCAGAAAAAATTCATATGATTATCTGATGTATTTTTTTTCAATGGTATTCGCCATCATGATCTACTATTCTTTTGCGTGTATTAAATATAATGATTCTTTCGCCGCTGCAATCGGAGCCAGTCAGAATCTTTCATCGGCATTCTCGGCGGCAACGTTTATCATGACACTTTTCTCAATCATCTTCATCTGGTATTCAAACATGTTTTTTACAAAAAAACGTAAAAAAGAGTTCGGTTTATATTCCCTGATGGGAGTTAAAAAGAAACATATCGGCAGGATGTATTTTTACGAAACCATCTTTATCGGAATCTTAGCTATTCTTACGGGAATATTGCTGGGAACATTTTTCTCAAAATTTTTCACCATGATTTTAGTCAAGGTCATCCGATATGATATGAATGTCAAGTTTTTCTTCAGTTGGAAACAGGTAATTGAAACGATAACGGTTTTTATCATCATTTTTGTCGTTGTATCACTGCAGGGGTATTATATCGCTTTCAGATACAAGTTGATCGATTTGTTCAGCTCTGACAGAAAAAAAGAACGTGTTCCAAAATCAAGCGTATGCCTTGCCGTTCTCTCTTTAGCTCTAATCATAGGATCATACATTATGAGTCATACCTATTTTTTCATAGAGCCGGTCACCGGCTTCTTCGGAACACTTGCGCTGGCGATCATCGGAACTTATATTTTCTTCCGCCATTTTATCCTTTTTGGCATCAACATCATCAAGAAAAGGCCCAAATACTACTATAAAAATGTCAATATGATATCGACATCCCTGCTGTTTTACAGGGTAAAATCCAATTACAGAACACTTGCCACGATTGCCATCATGAGCGCAGTTACTTTAACAACGATAGGAACATCGTACAGTTTTTATTATAAGAGTTTCAATAGCGCTAAATCGTCAGCACCTTTCGCTTTAATGTATGAAAAAAAAGACACAGAAACAGATAATAAAGTATTGGATATTTTAACTTCACAAGGTCATAAAATCACATACTCGGACGAAATATCCCTTTTGGAAACAACTTTCACAATTGATTTCAACGAGGAAGAAGGGCTTTTGAATAATTACCGTCCGAGTCATATTCCCGCAGCATTTATCAGTGAAAGTGATTATAAAAAAACGTCAGCATATCTTAAGAGCTTTCATGATTATGATCTAAACAAAGGTGAAGTCGTTTGGTTCATGAAAACTTATACGCCTCAATTTGAAGTTGACTACTCGGGATTATCCATGCATACAGATGATTTGAATCAAGAGTTTTTGATAAAAAATTTTGCCGTCAAGCCATTGCTAAACGACTCAACAGCCAGAAACCTTTTTTTAGTTTCTGATGAAGTATATGCAACATTGAAAAAAGATTATATTGAAAGTTATCATAAAATGATTGACTTTACGAATGCAGACGATTCAAAAAAAGCTTCCATAAAACTTGCAGAATATCTTTCGGAAATGGGTTCATATTCCATGTTCTATCCAGATTACGCTTCAACAATTGCTTCAACAGGCCTGTTCGTCTATATAGCCGGCTTCCTCGGTGTCGTTTTTCTGATTGCAACCGGGACGATCATCTTCTTCAAACAATTGACGGAGGCGAATGAAGACTGGCAGAAATATCTGACACTCGATAAAATTGGTGTGACAACCTCAGAAATGAAGCTGATTGTAAAAAAACAGATGCGATTGATTTTCGGAGCACCGTTGATCCTCGGAATCATTCATGCATCATTTGCCATTGACGTATTAGCTCAAATGCTCGGTTCAAATCTGGTCAAACCAGTTATTTTAAGCTTTTCTGCTTATCTGATCATATATATTCTCTTCTATTTCCTAACCTGTTCTGCCTATTATAAAATAATCCATTCATATAAAACAGCTTAATATTATTCCTCATACCTTAAAAACCTTCTCCTCTTGATGAGGGGAAGGTTTATTTATAAGCTCATAAATTGACCCGGTTAATGGTATAATCAATCAGATAAAAGGCTTGATTTCTTAAGTCAGCTTTAAACATGAGGGATTTTATGAATAAATGTTCAATTGTAGAAGCTTTAATTTTTTCAACAAACAGGGGTTTGGATCTTACACAAATTGTCAGATTTACCGACTTCTCAAAGAGCGAAATCGAAAGTATCATACTGGAAATATCCGAAAAATATGAGGATGAAAGCCATGGAATCAGATTAAAAAAAGTGGGCAAAAAATACGGATTCTTTACAAAGGAAGAGCATGCTGAATTTGTAGAAAGGCTGGTCAGAAGACCAATAGAAAAACTGACGCCTTCACAGCTTGAAGTCCTGGCAATCGTCGCAAAAAACGGAAAGAGTACGAAAAGTCAGATTGAACTGGTACGCGGAAAGGATTCCGGAAACCAGCTGTTAGAATTGATGCTTGCAGGTCTCCTGAAAAGAAAAAGAGTCAAGGCTCCGGGAAGACCCTATGCCTATACGGTAACCGAGAATTTTTTCGAGATCTTCAAGATGTCGGATCTTGAGTTGTATGAAGAACTCGGCGATGAGATCAGAGCCGCCAATCTCAACGAAACCGAAGACGAAGAGGATACAACGGTTATCAAAAAGGATGATAAAACAAAGGATACCCCGAAAGACGAAACAACCTCACAGGAACCGAATGAAAAAGCATCGGATGAGCAGGTTGAAGAATCGGAATCGATACAATAGCTTTCTAAAGAGGCTATCCTTAAAAACGAATATGATAAAATGAATAAACATAGAATAAAGAAAAAGATCGGAGGAAAGAAGTGAATATTCATACGGGGAAAAGAAAAAAGATGAAAGTAGAAGTCAACTCTGAGATTGGAAAACTTGAAGGTGTTATCCTTCATACACCGGGACCCGAAGTTGAACTGATGACACCTGAGAATGCTGAAAGAGCTTTATACAGTGACATTTTAAACCTTTCAGTTGCAAGACAGGAATATATTGAATTGCAGGGGGTATTAAACAAGGTTACCAAGACATTCCAGGTAAAAGAATTATTAGAGGATGCGTTGAAAGATGAAGGCGTAAAAAGAGAACTCATTGAAGAGATCTGTGAAGCTGAAAATGCCACGGATTATCTGAGATATCTCTTATCGTTACCTGAAGCCGTACTTGCAGAGCAGCTGCTTGAAGGCGTTCCGATACAGAGAAAAAACCTTACCGATTATCTGAGTCAGGAAAGATTTGCGCTGAGACCTTTGCACAATTTCTTTTTTACAAGAGATGCATCCGTCAGTGTGGGACACAATGTCCTGATCAACAAAATGGCAACACCTGTAAGAGCAAGAGAATCATTGATCATGGAAACTATTTTTAACCACAGTTCAATGGTATCCGGTGATACGATAAATCCGGCAAGGAGAAGACATCTCCCATCATCGCTTAAAAGTGAAGGCGGCGACTTGTTAATCGCAAGTGAAGATATATTGCTTTTTGGTATGGGCGCCAGAACTAACGCTCAGGGAATCGACTTTCTGATCGAACATATAAAACATACCGGAGAATCCAAACATATTATTGTACAGGAATTACCGCTTACACCTGAATCCTTCATCCATCTTGATATGGTTTTCACCCTCCTGGATGTTGACAAGTGTATGGTGTATGAACCGGTTATCTTGAAACAGAACAACCTGAGAACACTTCATATCGACATTTCATCGGGACATGTCAAAATATGGGAAGAAGACAATCTCATTGACTCCCTCAGAAGACTCGGGATGGAACTTGAACCGGTTTTCTGTGGCGACAATAAGGACGAATGGGTTCAGGAAAGAGAACAGTGGCACAGTGGTGCGAATTTCTTTGCCTTTGCGCCCGGAAAGATTATCGGCTATCAGAGAAATATCAGCACGATTACTGCACTGAACAATTCTGGCTTCGAAGTACTTGAAGCGGAAGATGTTATCAGCGGCAGGAAAAATATTGAGGATTATCAAAGATGTGTTGTAACGATGGAAGGCTCAGAACTGGCAAGAGGCGGTGGCGGTTGCAGATGTATGACAATGCCCGTCAGAAGACAGCCGGTTGACTGGCCAAAATAACAAAACAGGAGTTTAAAATTGAAGAACGAAAAAATCTCCCGTTTTCTTCATGAGAGCGGGTTGTTATATCAAATTGAAAAACCATCCAGATATATAGGAGATGAGTACAATGCAGTAAAAAAGAACTGGGATAATATTGCATTGAAGCATTTGCTCGTCTTTCCCGATGTTTATGATATCGGAATGAGCCATCTGGGATTGAAGATATTATATGAACTGATCAACAAAGAGGACGACCTGCTTGCGGAACGCTCTTTTCTTCCCTGGCAGGATTTGATGGATGTTATGATTGAAAATGATGTACCGGTGTTCAGCCTGGAAACATTCAGAGCGGCAAGAGAATTTGACATCATCGGTTTTACGCTTCAGTATGAATTGTCCTATCCCGGTATGATAAAATACCTGACTCTCGCAAAAATCCCAATTTATTCAAATGAAAGAAAAGAAGAAGATCCACTGATAATTGCAGGAGGACCATGTGTTTACAACCCCGAACCCGTCGCACCTTTTGTTGACGCTTTTTTAATCGGAGATGGTGAAGAAGCAATCATTGAAATATCAACTGTTTTAAAAGATGCCAAACAATTATCAAGGAGAGATAAATTACTCAAACTGAGTCAGATTCAAGGTATTTATGTGCCATATTTCTATGAAGTAGATGAAAGCGGACGTGTTGTCCCTAAAAAAACTTATGTTGAACTTGTTCCAAAAACAATAAAGAAAAGAGTTGCACCGCTTTTAAAAGAATATGTTCCGCTGAAGCAGCTTGTACCTTTTATGCAGCCGGTTCATGACAGAGCCGTTGTAGAAGTCTTACGTGGGTGCACAAGGGGTTGCCGTTTTTGTCATGCGGGAATGGTTTACAGACCTATCAGAGAGCGTTCAAAAGATGAAATCGCAGAGTCTGTGCATCAGCTGATTGAAAATACCGGGTATGAAGAAATCTCTTTATTATCGTTAAGCACCTTGGATCACTCGCAAATTGGTGAAATAACGGATAGTATCATGCCGGAGCTTCAGAAGAATAAAATTTCCCTATCGGTTCCTTCAAGCCGCGTGGATAAATTCGGAATTGAAATTGCAGAAAAGATTGCCTCTGTGAGAAAAACCGGTTTGACGATTGCACCGGAAGCGGGAACTCAGTCTATGAGGGACAGAATCAACAAAAATGTAGAGATGCAGAATTTAACCGAAACAATAGATGTTGCAAAATCCAAAGGATGGAAACGTGTCAAATTATATTTCATGGCAGGGTTGCCGTATGAAACGGATGAAGATCTTGCAGGAATTGCAGAAGTGGTTAAAGAGGTCAAAAAACTGGGAATGCGAAAGATTTCAGCAAGTGTATCGGGATTCATCCCGAAAGCACATACGCCTTTCCAGTATGCACGACAGAACAGTGTGGATGAATTACATGAAAAGATCAAGAAACTCTCTTTTTTGAAAAAATTCTGTCAATTCGAATTCCACAAACCATCCATCAGTTTTATTGAAGGTGTTTTATCCAGAGGTGACAGAACACTGGCTCCTGTTATAGCAGCCGTTGCGGAACAGGGGGGATATCTTGAAGCCTGGAAAGATAAATTCAGTTTTAAAAGATGGCTGGAGGTTTTTGAAGCATTTGATATAAATCCTGAGGATTATACACGTGCAAGAGATTTTGACGAAATCTTCCCCTGGGATCATATAGATAGCGGCATCAGAAAAGAATTTCTAATTGAAGAATATAAAAAGACAGAAAAAGAAGAACTGACTCAGGATTGCAGAACAGGCAGCTGTTCTTTATGCGGGGTTTGTTTTGACAATGAAGAAGCAGCAGAAATGATTAAAAATCAAAAATAAACAGATCGGGAGGGAATTTCTTTGATTAACAGACCTAAAGGGACATATGATATTGTAGGAGACATAGTCCCGTATTGGCATCATTTTGAACAGGTAGCACGAGATGCTGCCAGGATATTCGGTTTTGAAGAAATCAGAACACCAATTCTTGAAAGAACAGAACTCTTTAAAAGAAGTGTCGGAGATGACACGGACATCGTACAGAAAGAAATGTACACCTTTGATGATAAGGGTGGTAGAAGTATGACGATGCGGCCGGAGGGAACAGCAGCGGTTATAAGAGCTTTTTTGGAAAACAGATTGACCGGAGAAGGACTTCCGCAAAAACTTTTTTATATGGGACCTATGTTCAGATATGAAAGACCTCAGGTTGGTCGCTTCAGACAATTTCATCAGTTCGGTATCGAGTTGATAGGCTCCTCTTCAGCAAAATCTGATGCTGAAGTGATATGGCAGTCAAAATACCTTCTTGAAAGGCTGAATTTGAACAACGCAACCATTCATTTGAATCATCTTGGCTGCACTCAGGATCGTGAAAGATATAAAGAGGCATTGAGAGAATACTATGGTGATAAAAAGGAACACCTCTGTGATGATTGTCAGAGAAGGTTTGATACAAATGTATTGAGATTACTGGATTGTAAGAAGGATATAGAGTTTAAAAAGAACGCCCCGATCATTACAGATTATCTTTGTGATGATTGCGCAGATCAGTACGCTGATTTGAAAAAGGAATTGGATGAATTATCGATAAAATATGACGAAAATCCATTTCTTGTGAGGGGGTTGGATTATTATACCGGAATGGTGTTCGAGGTTAAATACCCCTACAAGGATACCGTCTTTGATGTCCTCGGTGGTGGGCGATACGATGGTGTCGTGGCAGAACTTGGTGGTAAAAATACACCCGCTGTTGGATATGCATGCGGGATCGAGAGATTATTATCGATCATGCAGGAAGAGGATGTCGATATCAGCAGAAAACCGCTTTCAGAAGTTTATGTGCTCGGAATGTGCGATGCCGCTGAACCCTATATCATAAAAATCGTAAAATTCCTCAGACGAAAAGGCATCAGCGTGGAAAGGGATATAATGGGACGAAGCCTTAAGGCACAGATGAAATATGCTTCAAAACTGGGTGCAAGGTTTACGGTCATTATAGGTGAAAATGAGATAGACAATGGTGTATATATTGTGAAAGATATGGAAACAGGTCAACAAACCAACGTCGAGAACAGCTGGATAGAAAACTATATTTTAGACAGACTGGAGGAATAGGTCAGGTGAAATTGTCCAATTTTGTCCTCATCAGTTCAATCATAATGATTTCATTGGTTGGAATATTCGTGTTTTTTTGCGGTGCACTGATGATTGATTCGAATCGTCTTCAGCAATACGCCATGCATGTATGTCAACTTTCGGGTGATATTCATCTGGCAGTATATAATACTGAGCGAGGTCTTGATTTTGATCTCTGGACATTGAACAATTTTAATAAGGTATTGATGGCATTCAGTGAAGATTCAGGACTTTATACCTGGTTTTATCTTGATCCGTATAATGAAATTGTGAAAAAAACACAGTCGTTACAAAAAAGTTCGTTGGTTTTCTATGATTTAATCTTAGAACCAACGAAAAATGATGTCATTATCTCTTATACAAGAGTAAGACCTGCTTTCAATGCTTCGCTCAGATCACTTGAAGAAGCTTTGGATCGCTCGATACAAAAAGGACAACAACTCGCTTTGATTTTGTTGTCATTGATACTGATTTCCGTAATTGGATTATACTTTCTAATCATGTACCCGTTGATCAGAGAAATATCAAACTTTAATATGAAACGATCAAGTTCATTGATATTTAAGGAGTTTAAAGAAAAACTGCCTTCTTGGAATAAAAAATAATAGGATGGAGTGTGAACAAATGGACAACAAAAAACTTATGTGGCTGATGCTTGCGGTGATTATTGTATTTGCAGGGTTCAACATCTTCCAGTTTTTCAACAATCAGAGTAATTTTAAGCAGGTTGAATTTACAGCAATCTATACATTTGACAGAAGTCTTTCAACCACCATCGAAAACACCGTCGTCTTCGCTTTTGAAAATCAGGAGGACTTGCAGAAGACGCTGAATGAATTTAACGAAATCCCGATGGAAGACAGGTTAAAAAGCTATAATGAAGTCCTCGACAAACTCGAAGAAAAGGCTGAAAGGCCAGTTGAAGCACTGGATTTTAATTCCGAAGCATATGCTGTCGACGGTCTTTTATACATAAAGGAAGAAAATCTTATTAATGGTATGACGGAAGAAAAAGATGGAATATGGCGAACTAGTTTTGGTGAAAATCAACTTGAACTGAAAGAAACTCAGAATTCAAAATTGGTATTTATTCTTCCGGAAGATGCTGAGATTATTTCCGTGAAACCGGATCCAACTAAGATCGAGGGAAATGTTTTAACGTGGGAAAAAGCAGGACTTATAACATTCCCAAATGTAGAGTATAAATAAAAAGGATGGTGGATAGCGGGATGAAACACCGTTGGGGCTTAAAGGTTCTCATAAAATTGTTTTTATTTTTGCTTCTTTTTATATTTTGTACCGTGGTGATTGCAGTACCGATTAAAGTAAGAACGGTACCTGGAAACGCCTCCGTTTATATCGATAACTCGCTCTTTGCGATTTCTGACCGAAACGGAGTTCTTTCAGACATGCTTTTTCTGATGGAGGGAACGTACAAATTCAGAGCTGAAAAGCCCGGATATAATCCCGTTGAAAAAACCATTATCATCAATGAGGCAACGTCAATCCTTCTTGAGATGATCCCATCAGGTGTCTTATCCATCAAGACTTTCCCGGAGGATGCCATAATTACTGTTGATCTAGACAGCAAACATACCGGTTCCTTTGAAGACGATTTACCGATCGGAAAGCATTATATCGAAGTCAGCAGAGATGGGTATATCCCCAGAACCTTTTATCTTGATATCAAACAATATCAGAAAAGAACACTTGAAGTTGCTTTATCTAAGGAAGGATTCACTAAAATTCTTTCTGACCCTTCAGGAGCCCTTGTGAGTGTTGACGGCAATCCGATTGGGGAAACACCCCTTGAAACACATATTGAACCGGGAAAACATATTCTTGCTTTCCATAAGGATTGGCATTATTCTGAAAGCATGGATATAGAGATCACAGGGGAATTGACAAACGAGTTCACTCAGATATTGATACCGTATGCCAATTTAAAGATCTCTGCCTCACCGGCAGATGTAACCCTAAGGCTTGATGATTCAATTTCGGGCGTTTCAGAATTAATCGCAAAGGAATTGTCTGTGGGTAAACATAAACTGACTTTGTCAGCTGACGGATACAGATCGAAAGAGGTGGAGATATACCTTGAGGCCGGCGAAAACAGTCTGTCTGAAAGTCTCGATCTGAAAGAGTATCCCTGGACAATTTCCGCAACGCCTGCTGCTGTTCTAATGGTTGATGGAAAAGAAATTGGACTGACACCGCTACAGACTATGCTTTCACATGGTTATCACAATATTCATCTCAGAAGTGGCGAGAAGGAGTGGATGACAAAAGTAGAAGCGTTAAAAGAGGGCAATATTGCTGTTAATTTGAATTTTGAAACAACGGTTCTCTTCGATGTCATACCCGCCGGACAATCCTATGTCATTCACAAAGGTGTAGAATATCAGTCCCCTGCATTGATCAACACAGAATACGGATTACAGACCTTTGACATCGTACGAGGCGGTTATCCCGTCAGGAGAAGGATATTTAAATTCCTGCCCGGAAAGATTTACGAAGAGACCATAAACCTTGAAGGAGAATCTGAACTTTTCCTCGTTACAAAACCTTCAGGCGCATCTGTGTACTGGATGGGGGCTTATATCGGAAAATCTCCCTTCAGAGGAGAAAAGATTCGTACCGGCAGCGGAACCCTTAAACTGGTATGGGATAACGGCGCTGAATTTAAGGAAAATCTCACGTTGCTTGACGGTGAAACCTATACCCTGTACAGAGAAATCCCATCTCAGACTTTGGTGTCGGTAAATTCTCTGCCGGAGGAACTTGAAATATTCCTTGACGGTAAAGCCAGTGGTTTAACACCTGTACAGTTATACCTCAAACCGGGAAATTACATCATCAGCTGTCAGAATAGCGATGGAAAAGTACAGGAAAAGTTGATCAACCTCAACGGAGAAAAAGAACGAACAATCAATTTTGTATTTTAAAAGGGGGCAACTATGAATAAAATTCTGATCACTATTATCTTTGCACTGATGGTTTCTGCCACATTATTCTCAGCGCCACCAGATGTATCGAACCAGCTGGATACATATGATGAAGTCCTGAATATGATAGAAACGGGGATTATGACCGTTGACAGTAAAGGATATTTTCATGGAACAAACAGCGTTAACCGGTATGAACTGGCTGAAACGATGTTCAACCTTCGGGAAAATATTCTTGGGAGTAAGATTTTCAAAGAAGTTGCCGGTGTTAGTGGAAAAGTCATCAGGATAGAAGAAGAAGTTGCCGGTAATAATGTATCAATTGATAGACTAAGAGAAAGAATCACTATTCTGGAAGTATCACTCAGCAAGGAAGAACTTGATGCGATGGAACAAAGGCTCGTTATCATCAAGGATGAGGTGCTGGTTCAGCTGCAGATGCTTGAAGACAAAACGAGTTTTATAACCGGTTACAGCGATTTTCTGACAGCTGTGGAAAGAGAACTGGAAGACCTTATTTCACAGGTTCAGGAACAGGATTCAAGACTTGCGGCAAATGAAGCCAATGTCAGCAGATTGATTGATTATCTGAGGATTTACGGAGATCTTGATAAATGGATGAAGCAGATGGAGGATGAAGACCTTACCCTTCACGCTTCTGACAAAGCCCTTATGGGAGAAATCGACGGATTGAAACAGAGAATGGATAATCTTGAGTTCCTCGGTCAGGAAATTCTGTCTTTCAGGACAACGATGGAAGAAGCAGCCCCCGTGCTTGAAAATGCCGCCAGAATTCCTGAAATAGAGATAACGCTTGGCAATTACAATCAGAGAATCACCAATCTTGAATCAATGGGAACAGCGGTTAACACACTCGCTCAGGATAATGATTATCTGAAAATAGAAAATGATAGACTAAAGCAGGAAATGACGGATATAAAAATGCAGATGTGGTATGCTATCGGTATCGGTGTAGCCGGTGCTGCACTTTCCGGGGTTGCACTCGTTTATGCGTTTATGAACTCATCAAAAACCACTGTAGAATAATTAAAGGTGATAGATTGAACATTGATTTATTTGATTATTATTTACCCTCTGAACTGATCGCTCAAAATGCTGCAGAACCGCGAGACAGTTCACGGCTTATGGTAATGAACAGGAAAACAAAAACCGTTGAACACAGGAGATTTTACAATATTAAGGACTATCTTTTACCCGGTGATCTTCTTGTCGTTAATAATACACGTGTCATTCCGGCAAGATTGTTCGGTGAAAAAGAGACCGGAGCCAGAATCGAAATATTTCTCTTGAATGAAAGAGCAGAAAACACATGGGAAACACTCTGCAAGCCCGGGAAAAGGATAAAACCCGGGAGTAGGGTATTCTTTGAACTGGAAGGCAAGCGAGTCCTTTCTGCAAAATGCACAGAGATAAAAGCAGATGGAAACAGGGTCTTTCTGTTCGAAAGTCTCACAGATGAAACGGAAAGAGAACTGATGTTTAAAATCGGTAATGTTCCGCTTCCACCCTATATTCATGAAGAATTAAAGGAAACAGAAAGATATCAGACCGTTTATTCAAGTCAGACAGGGGCAGTAGCAGCACCCACTGCCGGATTGCATTTCACCCCTGAATTGCTGAAAGAACTTGTCGAATATGGAGTCGATATTGCAGAAATAACGCTTCATGTCGGTTTGGGAACGTTCAGACCGGTTGATGTCGACACGGTAGAAGAACATCAGATGCATCATGAAGAATATTTTGTCAAAAAAGAAATTGCCGACAAAATATTCATGGCAAAAAAAGAAGGCAGAAGGATTATCGCGGTAGGTACAACAAGTATCAGGGTACTTGAAACGATTGCAGATCTGAATAGAGATGAAAATGGAGGTTTTTCAGGCAGCACCGATATCTTCATTTACCCACCTTATCAATTTAAATTGGTAGATGCGTTGATTACAAATTTTCATTTACCCAAAAGCACTTTACTGATATTACTTTCAGCCTTTGCGGACAGAGAATATATTATGTCCGCCTATCAGACTGCAATAAATGAGAAATATAGATTTTATTCGTTTGGAGATGCCTGTCTAATCTTATGAAAAGCAGAGAGATTGCGGAAACGGCTGTATTCTGTGCTTTGTCAGTAGTCATCCTATTTATCGCATCCGTTTTGCCGTTTAATAAGCTTTTCATAGCTGCAATCAGTGCATTTCTACTGGAATTGTACAGGAAGAGAAACGGCATCAAACTCACCATTACCGTCTATACGATTACCGCTTTGCTTGCTTTTTTGCTCATTCCACAAAAAAGTTTTGCGCTGTTGTATTTGACTGTATTCGGTGGATACGTTCTATTGAGGAATTTGATTTGGTTTAAATCAAGGATTATCAGCAAGGGTTTATTAATCCTGTCAATGAATGGAATGATTACAGGACTTTATTTTGTAGGAGATATAATGCTTGAAGGAACCTTTGATATTATTTTTCAAAGACCTATGTGGCAGATAATCATTATGTTTTTCGTCTTACAATTGGCTATTTTTTTATACGACTACGCTCTAACTCTTGCGATTGGTATGTTGGAAAAATACCTTAGAAAAATGGGAATATAACTTAACTTGGGAGGGAATCATCTTGAAGAAATTACTTTCACTGTTCATTGTTCTTACACTTATCACAACTTTTGTCATGGCTGAGGAAAATACATCCTCCATGCCTGATGTGCAACTTGGAAATATCTCAACGGAAACAAACGAAATCGATACTGAAGCGGTAGCCGCTCAGGTAACAGAGCAGCAGAAGGCTATCAGAATATTTGAAAATGGAGAAGATACAGGATTCGGAATCGAAATGAGAGACATAGAAACTCAGTACAAAGACTACGAACAGATGTATTCAAGTCAGCAGCAGAACTTCAATCCGGTCTTTGACGGTGTCTTTTTAAGATTCGATATTGCTAATTACAAGGCAGAAGTGGAATTACTTGACATGTATGCCATAAAAAACAATATCACAGTTGATGCACTTGAGCTGGAAGAGGAAGTCAATAATATCGTTTCCGAAATCTCAGCCAACGAACAGTACAAGCAGCAGGTTATCACGAATTATGGATCAATGGAAGCCTTTTATCAGTTCGTAAAGATGGTCAGAAGAGAAGAACTTGTCAGAGCCAAAGCTATGGAAGAAGTCGCTCCTTTGACAGAAGAAGCAATAAAGGAAGCCTTTATCAAGCAGCAGTCGGATCTCGTATTAAAATACGAGCAGGTAAAGGCGAAACATATATTGGTTGAATCCCTTGAAGAAGCCGAAAAGATTAAAGCTGATGTGGAAGCCGGCAGTATCACTTTTGAGGATGCGGCAAACCAGTTTACAACTGACCCCGGAAACCAGGGAACAAAAGGCGGAGAGCTCGGTTGGGTACCAAGAGGCAGAACCGTACCGGAATTTGAAGCTGCTGCATTTTCAACCGAAGTTGGAGAAATCAGTATGCCTGTTAAATCACAATTCGGATATCATATCATTCTGGTTGAAGATAAGAAGCCTTTAAGAACATACAATGACTTCAAAGCCATGACTGAAGCATACAATACTTTCACCCAGACAGTCCAGCAGAACCTCTTAACAACATGGTTCAAAGAATATATGACAGAAAATAATATCACTTTTGAATACGTTGATTACATGAAATCAATCAAGAAGTTTGGTGAAGTTTATACACAATCATCACAGACAGGTGATTATGCAACGATGATTTCATTCGTGATTGATTTCAAACCAGTATCCTTTAACGCCAGAGCGTTCTACGAAGTTGCAATTCAGAGTGTGCTTCAGCTTGCCGATCAAGTACCGGGAACAGTAACAGATGAACAGAGAGCGAAAATTGATGCACTCAGACTCGATAACCTCAAGGCAATGTCAACCGATACTGAGAATGGTTTCGCCGCTTTAAGCAGATACTATGCACTCAACCCGGATGACACAAGAATGGCTATCAAATTCTTTGACAAATTTATTTCCGAAGCACTTATCGTTGCACAGGATGCAGAATTCATGACAGCTTACGGTGATCAGGTTGTTGCTCAGCTCATGCAGGCATATCCCGGTCTTCAGACAATCGCAGAGGATGTAAATGCCGATTCAAGAGATAGAGTTATCGCTTATCTTTATATGATCAGAATCAACAAGATCACAGGTGATACCGAATTCAACAAGGAACTTGGGGATAAGATACTTGAATTGGATCCCAGCAACGAAGAAGTTCTTAAATACATAGAAGACTAATTGAACGATTGATATTATATTAAAAGGGGCAGAATATTCTTCTGCCCCTTTTTCATATGAGGTGATGAAATGTTAAGCAAGGAATATAAAGAAAAAATCAAAACATTCTGGACAAATAATCTGAAAAGAGAGGATTTAAACGATATTGAAACCTATATCAAAATCTCAAAAGAAACTGAAAAAGACATTTGGGAGATCATATATTTTGAAGATTACAGAATCCTGTGCATCCCTGAAGGAGTTGAAGAAATTCCGACTAAGCTATGGGAACTCATCTCTTTAAATATGGATGAAGAACAACTTGATGAAAAGATCAACAATCTTGAAGAAAAAAGGTATATCATGTATCTTCCACCTGAAAGTTTTCATGAAACAACCATAGAAAATGGAGATTTCAGAAAAATCGGTGATTCCGACAAAGAGGCATTCAACGCATTAAAGAAGCGAACTACTCCTGAAGATGATGAACTGTCATTTGTTGAAATGGATCATCCCGTTATCTTCGGTTGTTATATGGATGATAAACTCGTCTCTGTCAGCAGTAATCTTAACTGGGGCGAACATCTTGCTGATATCGGAATTTTGACCGATTCGGAATACAGAAAACGCGGAATTGGAAGAGGTACGGTCAATGCCCTTTGTGGATACAATATTGAGCAGGGAAAGATTAATCAGTACAGGTGTGATGCAGAGAATAAAGGGTCCTATTTTACCGGAAAAGCGATCGGATTCGAGACGCTGGCATTGGTTTACAGATTTAAGATCTGAGTTTACGTTTATTCAAAAGAAAATCCCCTCATGAGGGGATTTTCTTTTCATTCAATAACCCCTATGGAAGACATTATTGTTTATGCAAAACCACTACTTTGCTTTTAAAATGTGTATTTGAAGTCACTGATACCTCATATTCCTGCATGAAATTAATATCAAGACCTCTGTACATCAGATAAGCTCCTGAAAATTCAAAATCAGTTCCAGCTAATTTATAGATGGATTTTTCATCAAGGGCTTTCAATTTTACTCTCAACACTTTAAACATTGAGAGTGGTGACGGATTCTTCATACAGAATAATACAACTTCATTTTCATCTTTTGAAAGGTATTCTTTTACAGTAAAAGAATCCTCTCTTGGAGAGATGATTCTATATACTGATCCATTTTGAACCGTATTTCTAATCATCTTGTACTGGGTAATCAATTCAGCTGATTTTTTCAGTTCTTCTTCTGAATATTCCGAAAGATCAGAGCCGATGCCAAGAGACCCCATCATAGACGAATGAAATCTATATTCAAGAGGATAAGCATCTTTTCCTGCCCAATCCGTAACCCATGCCATCATCATCTTTGTGTTGTAACAAAGACTGAATCCTTCCTGAATAAACTGTCTGTCGTACGGATCAGTGTTGTCCGAAGTCCAGAACTGATCGGCATAGCGCATAATTGCAGTATCCACTCTTGCTCCTCCTGATGAGCAGGATTCCATGATAACTTGTGGATGCTTTTCCTTAAGTAGCCGCCAGATATCGTACAGATTTTCAACCGCAACTGTCCACATCCTTCTCGGATCTTCCGACTCTCTCCAGCCGGCTTCGTAAACCGGTCTATTCATATCCCATTTGATGAATTTCACATTGTAATTGTTCAAAAGATGGTCCACACTGTCAAAAACATATCGTTTGACTTCCTCTTTCGCCAGGTTCAACATCAGCTGATTTCGGCATTCAGTTCTCGGTCTGTTTTGAAAGTTCAAGACCCAGTCCGGATGTGTTCTGTACAAATCACTATTCGGATTGACCATTTCCGGTTCAATCCATATACCAAAATCCATTCCTTTTTCATTGACATATGTGATCAAAGATTCAAGCCCATTTGGAAACTTTTCCCTGTTGACCGTCCAATCTCCAAGACCAATTTTATCACTGGATCGCTGACCAAACCAGCCATCATCCACTACAAAGATCTCACAACCTATCTGAGCTGCTTTATCTGCCAATTTCTTCTGATTTTCTTCATTCACATCAAAAGCCGTTGCTTCCCAGGAATTATACAGAACTTTTCTGACTTGATGCGCATTTTCTGAAGGCATGATCCGCTCAAGTTGAAACCTGTGAAGTCGTCTGCTCATTTCTCCAAAGCCCTGATCAGTATATCCAATATGAACAGGAGGCGCTTTAAATTCTTCGCCGGGACAAAGATTAAAATCAGAATCCCATTCGTTCATACCTGTACAGATCTGAATATTCTCATAAGGAATTTTGTGTATTACTGTTTTCCAGTTGCCGCCCCATGATAATAAACCAAACCAGACATCCCCTTTATCTTCATCGGCTCTGTCATCTATTGCAAAGAATGGATTGTGGAAGGCACTTGTTCTCCCTTCACGACTTTCGATACTCTTTTTCCCGGGTTCTATCTTTTCTTTGGTGATCCTTGTTTCATGTGCCCACATGCCATTCAGATGTGTCAATTCGTAGGATTCTTTCTGGGGAAGATAGAAAGAAGCACTCTTAAAGTTCTCGAGCCTGATCGCCGAATCTGAACGATTGTAAACGATCGCAGAGCGTTCTATGAGATCATATTCCTCAAAAAGCCGATAGTTCAACATCACTTCAAGTTTGTAAAATTCATCGATCAGAGAAACCTTCAGAACATCCCCATTAATCCGATGAGCTGCATATTTTAAATTGACATCTCTTACACCATCACTGTAAACCGTCTGAAGGCAAGGTTCCGTTTTACTCGCCTCCCCCCTTGTAGGGAATTCATCATTCCAATCCCACCAGGGACTATCAAAATAAAAATCGAAACTTGGATAATCGGCAGGTCTCGCTAACTTCTTACCCCAATAAGTATGCTTAATTGCGCCTGTTTTGTATACACCAAATGAATAGGCGGTGTTTTTCGTTTCAAGTACCCATAAATTTCTGTTTGAATCAAATCGTATTCCCATTTTCTCTCCTTTGCCTCATAGAGAAATATTTGTAGAATTAAAATATTCCAAAGGCTTATGTATAAACTTGTGATCAGGAGAATGGCCTGTTGAAATGCAAAAAAACATCTCCCAAAAACAACACTTCAATATTATAACAAGAAAAAGATCAACAAGAATTATACTGATCAGCATATTATTTTGAACAATTCGACTCATCAATAATTTAGCACTATTAAGTTACTATTGCTTTGCATACAAACAACGGTATAAAATATATTGCTATAAACATACTATTTTGTAATCTATAGATAATTATATCCTATTTTAGTTTGACTTTTTTCATTTTATATGATAATATCTGATTTATACTATGATATTTTTAACCGTCTAATTCATTTTTTTATTCGGAGGTGCTTATTTTGAAAAAAAACGAAGATATTAAAACGTATTCTTACACAACTCTTTTACAGTTTACATCAAAGCCAAAAGTAAAATATTTACTTTTAACAGTGATGATTTTCCTAATTTCCATATTCCATGTATTCTTAGGAAATCAGATCAGACTTGGTGTAGACATTGCACTTGGAGACAAAGAGGGATCAATCATTCAAGCTTTGATCTTATTATTTTGTTTTGTCATCATTTATGCATTACTCATCCGTATCAGAAGACCTTTCTGGGAAAAACTTTCTGTAGATAACGGAAAAAGATTGCTCATTATGATTTACGATAAGATTTATCGTATCCCACAAGCGGATTGGGACAAGCTTCAGAAAGGAAATTTATTCACATTACTTGAATCGGATGTCAAAATCATGCGTGAGCATCTCCCGAAGCACCTTCTTCCACTCATCATTCAAATTTGCAGTATCGGATTTGGTTTTTATATTATTTTCACTTATTCACCACTGTTATGCCTGATTTCGCTTCTCGGAACTATTCCACTTGTACTTTTAATATGGTTTTATTCAAAAAAGATAGAAAAGAATTCAAAAGAACTTCAGAAAAATACAGGCACATTGAATAATTTCTTCGATGAAGAATTTCACAATACAGATATTACCAGGGTGTTTAAAGCTGAAGATTATACAAATGAACTTTACAACAGACATTACGAAAAAAGAAAAGAAACAGCTATAAAAAACAAGGATTTCACCGGCAAACTCAACGGGTTCTCTATCTTTTTCGCAAACTTCCCTTGCGCTTTGATAATCATGTTCAGTGTTATGCAGATCAATAATGGTTTGATGACCTTCGGAGAAATGTCTGCTATTCTAACGATACTGAGTAACGTTATCTTATGGCCAATGACAAGACTTCCCCAGAGTTTTGCAAATGTTGCACAGCAAAAAGCATCATTCAACAGATGTCTGGATTTTCTCAACCTGAAAGAAGAAGAACAAACAGTAAATATCGACCATATCCTTGGCAAAGCACTTTCATTAAGCGTAAAAAACACAGATTACGCTTATGGAACACATAAAGTTCTACATAATATTAATTTGAATTGTCAAATCGGTGAAATACTACTTATAAAGGGGCCAAGCGGTTCCGGAAAAACAACTCTTCTCAAATTACTGTTGGGATTATACAAACCCGATAACGGTGAAATTCTCATAGAAACAAAGGGAGGCGCACAAACGTGTGACTTCAAATCCGTTGCTTATGTCCCACAGGGAGATTTTGTAGTTGAAGGTTTGACGCTTGCGGAAAATATTACTATGAACAGTCCAAGCGGGAATCTCGAACTTGCTTCTCAATTATCAGGAATCACTGATTTTTCCGGTGAACTTCCCGAAAAGTTCCTGACCAAAATAAATGCATTAAGGGGTTTCTCAAAAGGCCAACTTCAAAGAATCGCCATTGGAAGGGCCATTTATAAAAATGCCCCTTTTATCATACTTGATGAACCTTTCTCGGCACTTGATGATAAAAATGCTATCAACATAAAAGAAAATCTCAAGAAATTATCAGAACATAAAGGGATCATTATCATTTCACATAAAGATATCGGTGATCATTTTGCCGACAGAACTTTAACACTTGAGAGAGGGAGGATTCTATGAAAAGCAGGGGATCAATTAAAATAATAAGAAAATTCTCAAAACCTGATCCACTTCTATTCATCACACTCCTTTTTGCAACACTCGGATGTGGTATTTACAGATATCTTGTAGCTGAAACTTATACCAATATCGTGAACGATTTTTCAACTTTTACAACTGAAACCTTTATCCGTTACGGCATATTGCTCATCATCTTTCTTTGTATCGGTGGTCTGAGCACTTATCTGAAAGATTATATCTCAGAAAAACTTAATCAGTATATTTTAAAAAACATTCAAAATAGAGTTAGAAATGTGATCAACAGGGGTAATTTCAGACAAATCGACCTGACGGAATATGGCAAATACAACACACTTATAACAGCTGACACAGAACTGATTGCCGGTTTCTATTCAAACATCGTATTCCCGATGATGAATGGGGTTTTACAATTTTCACTTGCCATGTATTTTGTTGTTAAGAACAGTTGGGAACTTGCGCTTATCATTCTTTGCATCTCTTTGTTCTCTATCTTTGTACCAAAGCTGTTTAAATCAAAACTGAAAGATGCAAAACAGGTTGTTCAGAATAAAGATGAAGCACTTCGAACATTCTTCTCACATTCACTGGAAAGAGTAGCCTTAATAAAATCCTACAACAGTAAGAAATTGGAAGAAAGGGCCCTCAATAGCGTACACAAAAAGTACGGTGAATCGTTGATCAAACAGCAAATTGAATTTGCTAAAATGCTCAGCTTTAACAACTTAACAACGTATCTCATCATTTCAGTGCAAGCCTTCATAGAAATCTGGTTCGTTCTGTTGGGGAAATTATCGATCGGCGCAATGACCGGACTCGCTGCTGTTTCAAATTCATTATCCTGGCCGTTCTGGATGTTGCCTTCAATCATTGCAACTCTCGCACAGACAGAAGTTGCCGCTGAGAGAATCGACAACTTTATCAGCGAATCAACTGTCTCAGAGGTTTCAAATCTCCTTGTAGACCATAATATCCCGGTTATAAAAGGCAAAAATATCTCCTTTTCCTACGATAGCGAAAACGTTTTAAATGATTTCTCCTTCGAAATCAATCGCAATGAAATTCTCGGATTAACCTGGAAAAGCGGTGAAGGTAAAAGTACCTTTATCAAAATCCTCGCCGGTCTTTATTCTCCACAAACCGGACAACTCATTAAAAATCATGCAAACATGAAAATTTCCTACGCCACTCAAAATGAGCTGTTCTTCTCCGACTATGTTGGAAATAATATCTCCCTGTCTTTCGACAATGATCAGTCAATTCTGAATCATTCGCTGGAAAAGGCTTCCGTTGATTTCCTGCGCAATGGAACTAAACTTTCGCTCGATACCGAACTGAACAAAACTGGCCAGCCACTATCCGGCGGACAGAAAAAAAGAATCAACTTGGCAAGGGCCTTTTATCATGATTCAGACATCCTTATCCTGGATGAACCTACCGCTTCTCTGGACTCAGAAACGAAGAAAGGTGTTCTTGAAGCGATAAAAACGGAAAAAAAGAAAAGAACCATCATTCTCATCACGCATGATCAGGAGACTTTTAGAATCTGTGATCGCTTTCTTGAGAAAGAGAATGAAAAAAACATTATTTCAGTTTAAATCAAATCGAGTCCCCATCCACTGAGGGGGACTCGTTAATAAAAATAGACTATCAGGTGATGTACAAATGATGAATAAAACAGTAAGATATTATATAAAACTTCTCAAACTCTCAAAACCAGACAATAAATCTATCGTTATTCTGTTTTTAACAACCATTGGAGAATCAACTTATGGTTATTTCCAAGCAGAAATTCAGTTGAAATTAATAGATAATATCCATTTAGTAAATACAAACCTTTTTTTGAAATTCATTTTTATGATGATTTTCATCCTTTGTCTCGGTGGCATAAGTGCTTATTTTAACACATCTTATTCCGAAAAAATTGTACAGAATAGCTGTAAAAAACAACAGAATCAAATTCGAAGGTCACTAAACACTAGCTCCTTCAGAAAATTTGAAAAAATAAACTATGGAACCTATAGCACTGTGATGAATGTTGATACAGTGCTCGTTGCAAATTTGTATCCTAAAATTATATTCCCAATAATAAAAGGAATTTTACAATTTTCATTGGCTTTGTATTTCGCCTTTAAAAATAGTTGGGAACTGGCATTCATTATTCTCGGTATAGCTTGTTGCTCTATTTTCGTCCCAAAACTCTTCAAGAATAATTTAAGAGAAGCACAAAAAGATGTACAAGAAAACAACGAAGAACTACGAACTTTTTTCTCACATTCACTGGAACAAGTAACTCTTGTAAAGGTTTTCAACAGCCAACAACTTGAAAACACATTACTAAAAAACATACATGATAAATTCGGGGCTGCATTAATCAGACAACAAAACAATGTTGCTAAAATGCTCAGTATCAATAATCTTATTACCTATCTCTCAATTACTATTCAATCGTTTATAAGAATTTGGTTTGTTTTTATAGGTAAAATCACATTTGGTGCATGGATGGGTTTATTTCAGATTTCACATTATATAAACTGGCCATTCTGGATGTTGCCAGGTCTTATAGAAAATCTGTCTCAAACGGAAATAGCTGCGGAAAGAATTAGTCATTTTATTGGGAATATTTCAAATAATAATCCACAATTGGAAATAGTTGATCAAAATATCCCGGTTATAAAAGGCGAAAATATCTCCTTTTCCTACGATAGCGAAAACGTTTTAAATGATTTCTCCTTCGAAATCAATCGCAATGAAATTCTCGGATTAACCTGGAAAAGCGGTGAAGGTAAAAGTACCTTTATCAAAATCCTCGCCGGTCTTTATTCTCCACAAACCGGACAACTCATTAAAAATCATGCAAACATGAAAATTTCCTACGCCACTCAAAATGAGCTGTTCTTCTCCGACTATGTTGGAAATAATATCTCCCTGTCTTTCGACAATGATCAGTCAATTCTGAATCATTCGCTGGAAAAGGCTTCCGTTGATTTCCTGCGCAATGGAACTAAACTTTCGCTCGATACCGAACTGAACAAAACCGGTCAGCCACTATCCGGCGGACAGAAAAAAAGAATCAACTTGGCAAGGGCCTTTTATCATGATTCAGACATCCTTATCCTGGATGAACCTACCGCTTCTCTGGACTCAGAAACGAAGAAAAGTGTTCTTGAAGCGATAAAAACGGAAAAAAAGAAAAGAACCATCATTCTCATCACGCATGATCAGGAGTCTTTTAGAATCTGTGATCGCTTTCTTGAGAAAGAACCGAAGAAAGAACTGGCAATTCTATAGATCCTTAAAATTGTAGGGTAGATCTCTGTATCTGCCCTACAAAATTCACAGTCCCAGCATTTTCATCATCTATTTCTTAAAAACAAATCAAAATAAGATTAAACCTTCTGGATAACTTCATAGACTTTCTTCAAAATAATTTGACAAAATGAAAAGATTGTTATATACTGTACTTATACACATAAGTACAGTCGAAAGGTGATTTTTTGGACATTATTATCAGTAACAAGACAAGTAAACCTATATACGAACAGATCATACAACAAATGAAACAGCTCATCATGGATGGAAAACTAAAAGCCGGATCGCAGATTCTTTCCATGCGTGCTCTTGCACGTGAGTTGCATATCAGTGTTATTACCGTACAAAAAGCCTATGAAACACTACAAAAAGATGGTTTCATTGAAACTATTTCAGGTAAAGGAAGTTTTGTCTCCAATCACAACATCAACTTCATTCAGGAAGAGCATCTCAGACGTATTGAAGGGCATATTGAAAAGGCTATAATGATCGCTGCTCAAAACGGTATCGAACGTGAAAAACTTATAAAGCTCGTGGACTTTTTTTACAACAACGATTAAAAACGGAGGAACAATCTTGACTTTTGATTATACAAATACAGTAGAAATAAAAGGACTGGAAAAAAAATACAGGAATTTCAGATTAAAGAATTGTACTTTCGAAATCCCAAAGGGAAGAATCGTCGGATTTATCGGGGCAAATGGTGCCGGAAAGACGACTCTTATCAACGCCATACTCAATCTGATCAAGATTGATTCAGGAGAAATCAGGGTTTTCGGAACTGTTTATCAAAAAAATGAGACCTATATTCGAGAAAACACAGCAGTTATCTTTGACGAATATCTCTTTCCCGAGAACATGACCCCTTCCGAATTGAATTTCATGTTTTCGAAAATTTATAAACGCTGGAATAACAATTATTTTAGCAGCACACTTAAGCGGTTTAACATCCCTCTGGAACAAAAAACAGGCGAATTCTCAAAGGGGATGAAGATGATCCTTGCCATCATCATCGCCATTGCTCAGGATCCCGCATTACTGATCATGGACGAACCCACAACAGGTCTTGATATCGGAAACAGAAGGGATGCTGTTGATCTGTTTCTTGAATTTATTCAGGATGAGAATAGAACCATCTTTTTTTCATCGCATATGATCAACGATCTCGAACAGATAGCTGATTATATTGTTCTCATCAACAATGGAGAAATCATCTTTTCGGAAGAAAAGGATCGGCTTCTTGAAAATTACGGTATTTTAAAATGTGGGAAAAGTGATTTCGAAAACATCAATCCAAAAGATTATGTCAATTACAGGAGTAGCTCGGTTAACTGTGATTTACTCGTTTCAAACAAGGGGAAAACAAGGCAGCAATACCCTGACTTTTTACTGGAAGATGTCTCCCTTGAAGATATCCTGCTATTTTATGTAAAGGGTGAATTATGATGAACGGCCTTATATACAAAGATCTGAAAGGCGCTATAAACGCCATGAAACCCCTTTATATCATTCTGTCTATCGCCTTTTATGCCTTTATCATCTTGAAGGGTGGTGCCGGAACTGAAATCATCACTTCATTCAGCACTTCATGGCTTGTGGGGTCACTATCATTCCTGATTGTATACAGTGATGAAAAATCGAAGTGGAAGAAATATGAAATGATGCTTCCATTATCAACAGAAAAAATTGTTGGGAGTAAATACCTGCTGCAGCTCAGCGTTGTTCCATTATCCGTTTTTTTCACCTTTTTAGTCTGTACAATAAGTTCAATTCTATTCGTACCAATCAATCATTTTATCTATACAACTCTTTTGGCATTATCATTCATGATCCCTTTGATCTCAGGAAGCATCATGTTTTCTTTAGCAATCAGACTTGGAACAAAAGTTGTCAGAATCGCTCTTTTTTTCTTCATCTACCCCATCCTGAAACTTGCCACATCTTTTCAGGATGGAACGATAACACCAGAACGCCTTCAACAGAATCAGCATTTTCTCGTTCTTGGGATTTTCCTATCAGTGGTTTTTTATGCGTTGTCATATTTTGTCAGTGTGAAATTATACAAGAGGACTCTCAAATAATCGCAGGGTCAGGTCTTTAATAATAAGATCCTTTTTTAATTTTAGTAAATTTGTTTCATAGTGTAGGCACAAAGCCTGCACCTATAAAAATATTTCAGGAGGAAACAAAAATGTCAATACAACTTCACCGAAAACTCGGCATCTTTTTTGATACAAACAGAAATTTTTTCAGAAAATCTCTCCAACTGTTTACTTATTTCTATCTCAGCATGTTGCTGATCCCAAAGTTTTTCATCGGCAAAACTTCAGTATTCACAACACACGAAGAAATCTTATTCTTTATCGCAGTAACAATTTTTTCCGGACTAATTGCGATGAAAAACGAAAGCTATATAAATTGAATTAAGAACAATCAATGACTGCAGGGACTTCGGAAATGAAAAAATAGAAACTGAATCGTACGAATCCTCTACAAGTTCCAATTTTTTTTATGAATGCATGAAATTCAACAAAGATTTTGTCAGAAACCAAAAATTAAAGGAGGAGAAAATGCAACCAATCCTGGAGATAAAAAAACTGAAAAAAGTCTACAAAAATTTCACACTCGACAACATCTCTTTCGATGTCAAAGCAGGAGAAATCGTAGGTTTTATCGGTCCTAACGGTGCCGGAAAATCTACAACCATGCAGATTCTGATGGGAATCAGGGAAAAAGATGATGGAACGATCATTTTTGACGGAAAAGAGGTCTTTGAAGACAAACCGGAATACAAACAGAAAATCGGATACGTTGGAGAATCACTGGATTTTTATGAAAAGGTGAAGCTCAGAAAGATTTACAAGTTTGTCAGAAATTTATATCCTGACTGGAACGATGAACTCTTTCATGAATTAATCAGAAAGTTTGATCTGTCACTGGAGAAAAAGAACCGGGAAAATTCAAAGGGGATGAAAGTCAAGTTCTGCCTTGCTCTAGCGCTCGCTTCAAATCCCAAATTGCTGATTCTGGATGAACCCACCTCAGGACTGGATCCCATCATTAGAATTGAAGTGTTGAATATTCTCGAAAGCCTGTCGACTCAGAAAGGTACAGCCATTCTCTTCTCATCCCATATCACGGAAGACCTGGAAAAACTCGCCGACAGATTTATCTTCATTTATAAAGGAAAACTGATTCGACAATTGACAAGAGAGGAAGCCGTTAAATTAAACACACCACTGGATATTTTGCTCAAACAGTTTATGGAAGAGGAGGACAACCAAGATGGAACAGATAAAGCATTTGATTTTGAAAGATTTGTCGTTTAGTATTAAACGAGGATTTTTTCAGTTTCTCCTTTCTTTGGCAGTAATATGGGGTATTGCCTATAGTGGAAAGACTATATTTTCTTACAGTCTTATGCTCGTACCAGCTTTGTTGTTCGCTGGATTTATTCTTCACAATTGTTATTTAGAAGACAATTATTCCACTCTAACCTTATTAAAATCGTTACCAGTGTCAAAAAAGATGCTTATCCAGGAAAAATTCCTGCTATCACATTTTTTTATCATTATCGGAATAATCGAAACGTTTATCTTTTATCTCCTTTTACCGGCAATCCCGTTCCCTTTTCAACTGTCACATATTTTCCTTTCTACAGCTGTTATGGAAATTTATTTTGGAGTATTTCTTTTTCTGTTCTATTGCTTCAGTTTCTTTGCCTCAAGAATCCCTCCAAATGCCCTTGCAATGTCACTGCTGTTCTTACATCTCAACAAAATTGAATTTCAGAGTATAAACATTCCGCTTCCCCTTGCCACGTTAATCCTTGTTGCATCATTGATTATTAATTATCTGTTGATGACGATAAGCATCAAAAAAATGAGGTAAAAAAATTGCTTCTAATTCTTATATTAAAAGTTTCTGGACTAGGAGGACAACATTGACGGAACAGTTAAAATATCTAATTTTGAAAGATTTGTCGTTCAGATTTAAAATTGGTCTTCTTGAGTTTCTTTTGCCCTGGATATTGATAGGGGCTATTGTAGAAGGCAGCAAAACTTTTGCTTCATATATTATCTTTTTTTTACCCGCTGCTCTATTTACCGGTTTCATTATGTTCAATTGCTACTTGGAAGATAATTATTCCACTTTGAACTTTTTAAAATCATTACCGGTTTCAAAAAAATTGCTCATTCGTGAGAAATTCCTGTTATCACAGCTTTTTATTATAATTGGAATAATAGAAATATATATCTTTTATCTCCTTTTACCGGGAATTCCATTTCCATTTCAACTATCACATCTTTTCATTTATACAGCCGTTATGGAAATCTATTTCGGTTCTTATCTTTATTTGTTCTATTGCGTCAATTTTTTTGCTTCGAGAATTCCTCCAAATATTTATGGTTGTTTAATCATATTGTTGTCCCACAGTGGAATCGAGTTTCAAACTATAAGTGTTTCACCTCCTCTTGCCGCAGTCATTATGGTGGCTTCGTTGATCATTAACTATTTGCTGATGACGATAAGCATCAAAAAAATGAGGTGATAAGTGTTGACTCAAAATCATGCATCGATGATTATCAATCTGATAAAAAAAGATTTTTCTTTTGTCATTATATTGCTACTTGTTTTTTCTACCTCTTCATTAATGTTTATCGTATATGTTCAGACAACACATCCACTCAAGGATACCATTTTATTTATGCTGCCACTTTGGTATTTCACAGCTGTAATCGTTAAGATGTGTTATATAGAAGATAAATATTCCACATCAACATTTTTAAAATCCTTACCAGTATCAAAAAAGCTCCTTGTTCTAGAGAAATTCATATTATCACAAATTCTCCTCTTGATCGGTATTGTTGAAACGGTTATCATGTATCTGTTTTTTCCAACTGCCATTTTCCCACTCAACCTGTCGCAAATTTTATTGGAAATTGCATATGTAGAATTGTATTTTGGAAGCTATTTGTATGTCTTTTTCAGATTTACCTATTTCACTGCCAAACTCCCACAGAATTTAATTATAGGTACCTGGTTTTGCCTTTACATGAATAGAATCACATTTGATTCACTGACTATACCACTGTATTATGCAATTCTCATCTTCATCGCTTCACTTGGAAGCGTTTACCTGTTTATGAAATTGAGTATCAAACATATGAGATAAAAGGAGAAAAATTTGACAATAATCAAAGCATTGCTATTAAAAGATTTGACGTTCAACTTAAAATATATTCTTCTGCTCTTTTTTTGCTCTTTTGGTTTAGTCCACACAATATACGGTGGTCATCGTTTCGGGCAAGATATCTCATTATTTATGTTTGTGGGATTGTTTTTCTCATCGGTTATCATCAAGATGACTTATATCGAAGATGGTTATTCAACAGATACACTTTTAAAGTCTTTACCCATCTCAAAAGAACATCTGATAAAAGAAAAATTCATACTGGCACAATTAGTGCTCATCTTTGGATTAGTTCAAAACACTCTGATCTATCTCTTTTTACCTCAAATTCATTTTCCATTGGGAATTCCGGAATTTTTCCTGGCATTAACCTATCTTGAGCTTTATTTTGGACTATACCTCTATTTATTCTTCAGATTCGATTATTCCGTGGCATATTTCGTTCCAGGTCTTTTCCTGGGTGGAATATACGGTTTATATTTCAGTGGAAATTCAATTCATACTCTTCAATTTCACCCTGTTATTTCCATCGTAATATTTGTTTTTTCACTCTTTGTTAATTATCTGCTGATGAACACAAGTATAAAATATCTGAAAAAACTGACTGATTAAACAAACCGCCTTGAATTCTCAGCAATTCCTTTCTGTCCAAAAGACAACTCTGCTGGAAGAAAATCATAAACCAATATAGATTCCTCATTTACTGGTGCTTCAGTTATCACTTCTCCGTTGTTTCCAATTACCGCCGTTGGAGCAGTCTGATAACCCGAAATCGTGTTAACCGAGACCACGGTCATGATGTTTTCTACAGCTCGTGTCCTCAGATGAGCTTTTATCAAATCGTATCGTTCAGGTGACGGTTTGTTCTGAACATCACAAAAACTAACGAAGCATAATTGTACTCCTGAAGTAAAACAATCTCTGAAGCATTCCGGAAAACGGATGTCGAAACAAATACGGAATGCGATTTTTATGCCATCAATTTTAAAAATCCCTTTCTTTTGGCCTGGTTTAAAATTTTCAGTCCCCCAGCCCCACAACGCTTTTTTATCATAAAATCCCATGATAGTTCCTTCGGATGAAATGAGGCAGATAGAATTATAATAATCAGCGTCATCTTTTCTAATCATTCCTAACGCGGTATACATGTTGAATTTTTTAGCTGCCTGACAGATTTCCGATAAAGCCGTTTCCATCTCCTGAAAATCAATTGAATCTCTGCTTTCCACTTCAAGTGGCGGATAACCGCAAAGGGCACATTCCTGAAAGACCGTCAGACGAACTTGTTCCGTTGCAGCTTTTTCCATGCCGTTTAATATATGATTTAGATTATTTTTTATATCCCCACTGCCTTTAAATTGATAAACTCCGATTTTCATAGTGTTATCGGTTAGCTTTACAACCAACCTTCTCCTTTCAGATTAAGTGTTTAAATATATCATGTTTAATAGTTCCCCTTGACAATACTTTGATATAAAAGTATAATCGTACTATGAAGATAGATGGAACGGTATCGAGAATTTCTCGAATAAGGGATTATGCTAACAGAATTATTATCAGGGAATTGAAGGAGATGGGTTATACGGAAATAGCGCCATCTCACGGGGATATTATCTCAGTTTTGATACACAGAGGGGAGATGACAAAAACAGAATTGGCAAATGCCATCAATCGTGATCGCTCAACGGTTACGGTTTTGTTGAAAAAACTTGAGAAACTGGATTTTATCGCCACACGTGTAAACGAAGCGGACAGCAGGTCGGCAATCGTTTATCTGACAGAAAAGGGGATTGGTATGAAAAAGGCTTTCCTTGAGATATCGGAAAAGCTTTACGAAATCCAGTACAAAAACATGAACGAAGATCAGATAAATGCTTTAAAATCAGGTCTTGAACAGTTATATAGAAACTTCAAAACGGAGGCAGACGATGCTTAAGGCATTTGAAATGTTAAAAGAGATGAGATCCGTCGTGATGTGTAATGTGGAAAACAATATTCCACATTCGAGGATTATTGACATTCTCAACTGTGATGAAGAGGGAATATATTTTCTTTCCTGTAAACCTAAGCAATTTTACAAACAGATTGTAGAAAGTGGGAAGATATCCGTGACAGGGATGAACAAGGATTATGTTCAGGTTAGAGTAGAGGGTGAAGTCAAAAGGATTGAAGACGAAGTTCTCGAAAGGATGTTTGACGACGACCCTTCTTTAAACGATCTGTTTCCCGAAAGGACTCAATATAATAACTTCTCACTTTTTAAAATCCACAAAGGGAAAGGAGAAATCTTTGATCTTTCAGGAAGAGAGAGGAAGATGAAAAGGGAAAGATTTGCCTTTGGAGGCGATATGGTAAATCCGGCAGGGTGTAAAATCACCGAAAAATGCATCTCATGTGGTGCCTGTAAGACCGTATGTCCGTTTGATGCCATAACGGAAGGGGTCCCATATTCAATAAACCCTCATTTCTGCGATGAATGTGGCGTTTGCCATTCAGTCTGCCCGGTTCAGGCGATTGAGACACCAACAGGTTTATGATATTGTGAAAGATTTCTTAAATACAAATAAATCCAATTTGTTGTGATATAATCGCCACGCATTCAGGGGGTGATTGTATGAAAAAGGCAATTTTAAGGGAATACATTTTGTCAACAATTGGAGCGACACTAACGGCTATCGGACTGGTTTCGTTTTTGATTCCACATAATATCGCTTGTGGTGGTGCCAGTGGTATTGCAATCGTTCTGAGTAATTTTATCGATGTGCCAATCGGTGTACTGCTTTATTTTATCAACGGCATACTGTTCCTGGTATCTTTTCTCGTCATTGGAAAAGAATTTGGGATTAGAAGCCTTTATTGTACATTTCTGCTGAATTTCCTGGTTGACTTTTTCGACAGAATAGTACCAATTCCGGCTTATACCGGAAATGATCTGTTTCTGACCATTTTCTTCGGAGTTGTCATTTCCGCAGTGGGGATGGCGATCACATTTTCACAAAATTCATCAACCGGCGGAACGGATATCATTGCACGTATTCTCAACAAGTATTTCGGAACGGCGATGGGAACTTCATTGCTGTTGATTGACCTTTTTGTCGGACTTGCAGCCGGAGTCGCCTTCAATCCGACGATCGGTATGTATTCAATCGTTGGCGTTATCCTCAACGGATTAACCATTGATTATATTATCAAGATGATCGACAACCATATCACATTAACCATCATCTCAAACAAGGAAGCGGAAATTGTTGATTATATCACACAGAAACTGAAACGTGGTGCCTCGTTTATCAAAGGTGAAGGAGTTTATACGGCAACGGAGAAAAATATGGTTTATGTCGCATTGAAAAGAAAAGAGATGGGAGAAATCATTCGACACATCAGAATCATTGACCAGAAGGCTTTCATCATCGCGCAGGAAGCCTCACATGTCATCGGTGAAGGGTTTAAAAATATCACAAAGATTTTCTAATCGCAATTGGTTAATCAAAAAGCGGAAGATCATTCATTCTTCCGCTTTTTCTCTTTCTACTTTCCTTCTTTACATTCCCAAAAGAGTGAATGACGTTGGATCACTGTAAGTCGATGAGCCCTGTTCGTCAAACGCTTCCACCGTCCAATAATACGTTTTAGTCCCCTCAAGCGTGTTAAAAAAGAGATGATTTGTACTCAATTCCGTTGCTATCGGTGTTGTAAAACTCGTATTTTCTGAAATATACAAATTGTACATCACACTTCCCTCTATATCCGTTGATTCTGTCCAGTCAAAGAATAAATCGTTCTCTCCGATATTATCACCATTCGCCGGAAAGAGGTTAACCGGTTTGGTCGGGAGATTATTTGTCGGTGTCGGTTCTTCAGGAGGAACATATCCGGCCGTCGTAAAGCTTACAACGCGACTTTCAGATTCGTATCCATCAACATTTCGTGCGTTTATTCTCCAAAAATATTTCTTCCCGCTCTCAAGCTGGTTCAATGTTGTACTCGTCGCATCAATCCCCGTTCTCTTCAACTGAAGCATATCCTCAGAGTCTCCAACATAGATATCAAAATAGACTTTCATATCGTTCGGATCCCCATTCTTAAGCCAGGAAAAGGTTACAACGCTCGCTTGTTCAGACGCTCCGTCCGCCGGTGATACAATATCGGGTGCAAAAGGAGACCGTTCATCCTTCGTGACGATATGAAGATCGTCACTGATATTCACAGCCCCTCCACTTTGCCTCTGTTCAATATAAAAATAATACTCTGTCGAATAATCGAGATTACTGATCGTACAGGCAGTCGATACACCACTTTCACCTATAAGGGTAACCGGATGTCCTGCTTCTGCACCATAAACATAATAATCGCCTATAGATCTAACTGAATCAGACCATCTGAGAATAAATGCCGTGTTGAGATCAACCTGATCCTCAAACGGGAACGCGATATCGATCGTCGGTACAGGTCTACTCCCACAGGTTTTGAAATGACTGACAACACTCTCCACGCTTTCATTCTCCGTAATATTCCTGGCGACTACTTTCCATGAATACTCCGTATTATAATCAAGCCCCGTCACTTCAAGAGTCGTCGCACTCAAATCATGTGCATACTCATCTAAAGATTGATATCTTTCGTTAAAATAAACATCGTAGACAACCGTTCCATCATGGAAGAAATCCGCATCTTCCCATGATAAATACAGATTCATCCAGCAATCCTGAGTACCATCGGCAGGCAGGAGCGGAACAGCCGGATCATCCGTATAATCCTGTTCTACAAAAACTTCCCATACTTCTCCACAGGTTGTTTTATCCAGATCATCCATCGCCTCGACCTTCCAATAATACGTTGTACTCGCCTGTAGTCCTCCAATTAACTTATCCGTGTCCTGAATTCTTTTGTAAAGGGGTGTTGCAAGCTGTGTCGGATCATTTGAAAGAAAGAAATTATAGACGATATACGCTCCGTCATCATGTGATCGGTTCCACCTGAAAAGAAATACACCATCATCAATGATTCCGCCATTTTGCGGACTGATATATGTTGGTGTTGACGGGGGATTATTGACCGCCGGAACCGGAGGAATTACAGGATCCGGTATCTTGGGTTTTCCTGTACATGAAATCAGAAAGATACTGATTAAAACAACAAGAAAGATCGTCAAAATGCAGGGTTTTTTCATATCAAACAACCTCTTTTTCTATAGTATTTAATTTGTTGAATTATAATACCATAATGCCCTTTTTGACGTCTAAGGATTTTTAATTTTGTATTCGGCAAAGATATGTCGATTTTTGAAGTCTTATTTCTTAATGGCTATTGGACCTTCCTCTTTATTCTCACTGGAATCTTTTGGATACGCTATTCGTTTATGATAAGCCTTTACGATTACACGGGTAAATTCCTGAACGATTTCTTCGATATCTTTTAATGTCAAACCCGATTCATCCAGTTCTCTCTCAAGGTAAATCCCATTAACAATATCACTGACCAATTCCTGCACCTTCTGGGGAGTAAGGTTATCAAGACTCTTGACCGCGGCTTCGCAGGAGTCGGCAAGCATAAGGATCCCCGCTTCTTTAAATTGCGGTTTAGGACCTGCATATCTGAATTGATCCTCCGTTGTCTCCGGATTTTCGTTCTTTGCCCTCATATAAAAGTACTTTTGTGTTCTTGTCCCATGATGTTGTACAATCAAATCTTCAAATAAGATCGGTAATCTGTATTTACCCGCAATTTCAACTCCGAATTTAACATGCTCGGTCAGTACGAGATAACTCATACTGGGTTTCAACCTGTTGTGAGGGTTGTCATCCGTTTGATTTTCCGTGAAAAATTCAGGTTTTTTGGTCTTACCGATATCATGAAAATACGCACCGACTCTTGCCAGAATTGGGTTAACCCCGATTTTTTCTGCCGCTGATTCTGAAAGATTCGAAAGCATGAAACTGTGAAAATAGGTTCCGGGTGCCTTCTGCATTAAATCCTTCAACAAGGTATGATTCAGATTTCCAAGTTCAAGCATACCGATATTTGAATAGATCCGACTAACCCACTCAACATACGGTAATATTCCGATAACCAATATTGTAGAAATTACAGGTGTGATAGATACGAGTATGAGCGACTGCATAGCAAATTTTTCAAATCCTGAAAGGATCAGTACCATATACCCAATTAACTTTACAAGCGAAATGATCAATGCATAAAATGTTAATTCTATTCTTCTGTCAACATCTGATGTGATATTCGCTGACAGAAATCCCACAACAAGCATTAGAAAGGAGAAAGCGGCATGCGCCGGAAAAAGGATAACCATTAGTCCGGCGAAGAATACTGAAGAAATCTGACCGGCTTCTTTTCCAAGCAATATGGTGATAAGCGATACCCCGAAGAATGGTGTAAGTGCTTGATACCCCATATACCTGCCGGCAATAATATTGATAAATCCGGCTACCAGCAGCAGCATATAAAATGTTCTGCCGTATTGATTGTGTATCTGAAAAAACCTGACCTTTTTGACCACACTTTCGCAAACAACCAGTTCGAGTGTCAGCAGGATGGTAAAGATGAAGAAAAACTTTTTCAAATCCCATTGCCAGGCAAATATGACAGACGTCAATGACAGCAGAAGTGAAACGAGAAATGGATCTGTCTTTGCACTTACAAGGAATTTAAAGGCATTTTCCAGTTTTTCAAACCCTTTATAAAAAGACAGAGAGGTTTTTTCAGTCTCTCTGTCTTTTTGATTAATGACGCGATTTTTCAGCCTGTTCATAGGCATTGATAATCTCCTTAACAAGTGGATGTCTTACGACATCGTTTTTACCGAGATAAGTAAATGAAATCCCGTTAATATTCTTCAAAATCTTCTCACTTTGAAGCAACCCGGATTTCTGACCCGGTTTCAAATCAATCTGTGTGATATCACCAGTGATAACCACTTTTGAATAAAAACCCGTTCGTGTCAGGAACATCTTCATTTGCTGAACTGTCGTGTTCTGAGCCTCGTCAAGGATGATAAAGGCATTATTCAGCGTCCTGCCTCTCATATAGGCAAGTGGTGCAATTTCTATGATGTTTTGGTCCCTCATATACTGGAATTTCTCGGGTGAAATCATATCGTACATGGCATCAAAAAGAGGTCTTAAATAGGGATCAACTTTATCCACTAGCGTTCCGGGAAGAAAACCAAGGCTCTCACCGGCTTCAACAGCCGGTCTTGTCAGAATAATTCTCTTCACCTGATTGTTCCTCAATGCCTCAACAGCCATCGCAACAGCGAGGTATGTCTTCCCGGTTCCCGCTGGACCAATGGCAAATACAATATCGTTATCCCGCATCGCTTCCATGTATTTTGACTGGCCAGATGTCTTTGCCCTTACTTTTGCCTTCTTTAAAAACGTCTTCTTCTCTTCAACAACCGCTGAAAATGTCTTATATTTTTCCTCTTTATTATCGCTCACTTTACTCCTCGTCAACAAATACTCTATCTCCATCTGATCTGGAAAATGTTTCTTCTGAACCGCTGAAATCATCTCCAGAAAAAACTTTTCCGCATTCGATACCTTAATCTCATCCATTCCCCTGATCCACAGTTCATCTTCTACAATGCTGATCTCCACATTGAAAGAATCCTGAACCTTTCTGAGCAGTGAATCATGCTGTCCCAGAAGATAAACCATTTCCACATTATGGGGAACTTTAACTTTCGATAATTTTAATAACAAGCATACACCTCTGTTTCGTCTGGGTCTCCGGAAAGAACACTCTCCGCTACTCATTTTATCATATTTTCATAGAAATGGGTATTCAAATCATCAACCCCGCGAGATCCACGGTAGTTTCAAACTAACACTCAGTATAAAAACATTAAACCTTAAATTTATTTTAAAATAATATTTTGTAATATGATATACTATTTTTGTGATAACGAACTCGAATTCCACAAAAGTCACCAAACCATGAAAAGATTACGGAGGTTAGTACAATTTATAATTTAAAAAGGCGGGAACAATTTCAAATGAATACTTCAGAAACAACTATTTTAATCAAGCCCTATTATAAGTCTACGGTGGCAGATCCGGTCCTCAGCATATCATGAAAATGCAACTTCGATAACAAAATTAATTTGTGCAGAAAGGAGATTAATTCAATGAGTAAAGTCAGTATAGTAGAATGTACCTCATATGATTATACGGAAGTTAAAAGGGCACTAGACATAACTGTAGAAAAATCAGATTTCCCCAATGTCAAAGGGAAAAAGGTTCTCTTAAAACCCAATATTCTGTCAGATTCCGAACCTGAAAAATGCATTACGACTCACCCTGAAGTTCTCAGAGGTGTTATCAGACTGATGAAAGAACGAGGAACTGCTGAAATATATGTGGGAGATTCTCCGGCATTACAGAAGAAAGATTTCAAACCAACTGTGTGCGGCATCTATCAGGTATGTAAAGAAGAAAATGTTGAATGGGTTGATTTCACCCTGGACCCGATCACAAAAAGATTACCGATTGCCAAGCATAAAGTGGCTGTTGCAAAGATTCTGGATGAGGTGGATATGACCATCAGCCTGTCGAAATTCAAAACACATGAATTCATGTTTGCCACAGGTTCTGTGAAAAACATGTTTGGTTTGATGCCAAGTACCAAAAAAGCAGCACAGCATGTCCGGCATCCTGCAAGAGGATCGTTCGCCAAATTGATGGCAGGAATCATCAGTATATCCAAAACAACTTACACCTTTATGGATGCAATCATGGGGATGGAAGGTGCGGGCCCTGCGAACGGTGATCCTGTCAAAGTGGGTAAAATCATTGCCGGAAAGGATCCGCTTGCAGTTGATATTGTGCAGGCAATCATGATGGGATACGATCCGCTGAAAATCCCAATCATTAAATCGGGACTGGAAAACAACATTTCAGACATCTCAAGTATTGATGATATAGAATATCCACTCTTCAACGCAAATGATCTCATCATGAAGGATTTCAAACGAATCGGAAGAAATACAGCCGCTAATTTTGATGAAGATTCCGAATCTGAAAACCTTCAGAGACCGGCTCCCGAATTCAACCACGATAAGTGTATCAAATGCAAAAAATGTATCGACATATGCCCGGCAAACGCCTTGACTTTAAAAGATAACAAAGTTGCCCTCACAGAATCCAAATGTATCCGTTGTTATTGCTGTCATGAAGTGTGTCCGGTAAACGCTATCTCGATACAGCATTAAATCCATCATCACTCAGCAAAAAAAGTCAAGACGAATAAAACTATTTCCTCTATAATTTTCTCATAGAAAGGGGGGTGGAAAATGGATTGGATCACAGGTATTCAAAGAGCTGTAGATTATGTTGAAGCACATATTCTTGAAACCATCGATTTTGAAGAAGTCGCGAAACAGGCCCATTCATCAAGCTTTCATTTCCAGAAAGTTTTTAGTATTTTATGTGGATACACATTGGGAAATTACATTCGTATGCGAAGACTTTCACTGGCTGGAAAAGACTTGTCATCATCCAAACTGCGAGTCATAGACGTTGCGTTAAAATACGGATACGAGACACCGGAAAGTTTCAGCCGTGCTTTCACCAGATTTCACGATGTATCGCCGTCAATGGTTAAAAAAGGCGGCATTTCACTCAAGGCCTTCTCACCAATTTCTGTAAAATTGGTACTGGAAGGTGGTGAAACGATGAATTACAGGATAGAGAAGACAGATGCCTTTAAGATTCTTTGTAAAACGATGAATGTTTCCGGCAAGTTGGAGTTCCGTCATAATCAAATTTCCGAATTCTGGAAAGCATGCAGCCTTGACAACACATTTCCCACTTTGAGCAGCTATCAATCAGAAAGCAATCCCTTTGGCGACAGTATGCTGGGAATAACATTCGGAAATGCTGTGAAAGATAAAGATTTTCCATATGCTATCGGATGTCTTTATACCGGAGAAGAAGCACCGGATGAATCCTTCACGATTGAAGAAATCCCGGCACATACCTTTGCAGTCTTCACCTGTGTTGGAACAGTGGCAGAAGCTTTCCCCGAACTCTGCCAGCGAATATTCACTGAGTTTTTCCCAACCAGTGACTATCAACCCTGTAATGGCCCTGATTTTGAAGCTTATCCCTCAACAGATGTGACCAATCCTGACTACACCTGCGAAATATGGGTTGCGGTTGAAAAGAAAAAAGACAATTGACAGGACTTTATTAAATTATGGAGGAAATGACATGAACAAAGAAAGCATCAGAAAACTTGAAGAGATTCTCGGCAGCGCTTATGGAAACACAACGGGCCTCATCGTACAGCAAAAAGGAAAAAAAGTGTATGAAAACTACTTTAACGGCTATAATGCAGCTGATCCCATTCACATATTTTCAGTAACCAAAAGCATCTTTTCAGCATTAATCGGTATTGCCATCGACAAAGGTTACATCAAAAATGTTAACCAGAAAATCCTGGACTTCTTTCCAGATTACACGGTTAAACAGGATGAGAAAATAATTCAAACACTCACCATCAAGAACCTGCTGACCATGACAGCCCCCTATAAATTTACCACCGAACCATATGAAGAATTTATGGCAAGTGCAAACTGGGTAAATACCGCTTTGGATCTTCTTGGTGGTGAAAAACACACAGGAGAGTTTTTATACTCGCCGATCATCGGAACACATATTCTTTCCGGTATCCTTGCTAATGCACTCAATCAACCGATACTTGATTTTGCCAGAGAAAATTTCTTCTCACCACTTGGGATCAATATTCAGAAGAATGTGGTCTTTCACACAAAAGAAGAACAGATTGCCTGGTATTCAGAAAAACAACAATTCAGCGGATGGGTTTGTGATCCACAGGGATTGAACACGGCAAGCTGGGGACTCGTCATTACACCCGAGGATATGATAAAAATAGGACAGTTATATCTGAATAATGGAAGATGGGAAGATAAACAGATTCTGTCAACAAAGTGGATCGAAGAAAGCACTAAAACACATAGCAGTTGGGGAGACATGCATTACGGCTATCTGTTGTGGATACTGGATGACAACAACTCCTTTGCAGCCATTGGAGATGGGGGTAACGTGATTTATGTCAACAGAGAAAAACAACTGGTCATTTCCATAACTTCGCTCTTCGTTCCGGATGCAAAGGACAGAATTGAACTTATAAAAAAATATATTGAACCTATGCTTTAAAATCAGAAACAGCTGGGAAATTGAAATTGTGTAGGGGCGGAACATTTTCCGCCCGTTTTATACATATTCCTTAAATTCAATAATTAGAACTAATCCCCTTCTTCTTCCCCTGACTCAAAATCACCTCGAACGTTATCAACCCAATTAAAAAATAAACAGCTGAATTAACCCCAAGCAACAACACATCCTGAGCCTGAGCAGATCCCTCAAGTGACTTTGCTGCCAGAGAAATCCCACGACTCAGTGGAATATTCTCCTGAATCATCTTCAAAATCTTATTTGATGGATTAAAACGCCCAAACGTCCCGGAGAAAAACAACAGAAAATAATTGATAATACTCTCAAAAGATGCCGTCTTCGTATACTTAATCGTCAAACCGCTCAAAAACAAACCAACCCCAAGAATTCCCACAAGTGTCAATAAAAGAATTAAAACAACTCCAAAAGTCAGAATAAATGGAATATTAAACGCAAATCTTATAAACACCAGTACAAAGCCAACCTTTACCGAAGTCATCAGAAGCCACGCAATCACCCTGAAAATAATTACAATTTGAATATTCACAGGCTTTGACAACAACTGTTCAAACGTCCCCGACTGCTTTTCAAAACTGATGGAATTAGCCGATTCAGAAATGACATTACTGGCAAAAAACCAGAAAACGAAACCGATGTATACAGAATTAAAATTCCCCGACCCAATATTTGAATTCAGAAAACCAACGAAAAAGATAATCAGAACAACCACATTCACGATATGATCGGGATAATAAGTCCTGACTTCTATCAAGTACTTTTTCAACTCCGCCTTAAACAGATTAAACAGTCGTATCATCTTTTATCATCTCCACAACAATCTCTTCCAGTTCGGGGGTATGTCTGTTATAAGCGATCAAATGCCCTCCACCCGTTATCAGCTTATCTACAAAGACCTTTGCCTCAGATTCCTCAAGTAAAATTTCCCTTTCTTTTTCCCCATCCCTGTAAATCACCGTATAATGTTCATGAGCATATAGCTTTTTCAACGCTTCAATAGAAGAATCGTATTTGATATACCCATCCTTCAACAACACAACACGTTCAGCCAGTGCATCCAGCACATCTATCTGATGAGTCGTTAGAACAAGTGTCAAATTCTTCTGCGCATGCAGCAGTTTAATCGTCTCAATCATTGTCTTCTTCGACAACACATCCAAGCCAAGTGTCGGCTCATCAAGGAACAACACTGAAGGGTCGTTCAATAAAGATACCATGATGGCAACCTTCTGCTGCATCCCCCGAGATAAATACGCCACCTTCCTGTCTTCTGCCTCCCTTAACTCAAACAAATCCAGCAGCTCTTCCGCTTTCTCACGAACCACCCTCTTTTTCACATTCAACAAACTCCCAAAATATGACAAATTCTCAATAATCGTCATATACCAGTACAAATTCCTGTTACCCTCCAGAACAATCCCTATACTGGACTTGTAAGCGTTGGAAATCAAATAATTACTCCCATTCCCAAGAAAAGAAATATTCCCTGAAGAAGGTGCCAGAATCCCAATCATCATCTTGATCAATGTTGTCTTCCCAGCGCCATTAGTCCCAAGAATGCCAAGAGAATCATTCCGGAAAATATCCAGACTGAGATCCTTGATTACATGATTCTCCTTCTTCCCATTCCGATAAATCTTGTTCAAATTCCGAATTGAATACACCGCTGTTTCCACAAACATCACTCCCATCCACAAACAAAAAAATATTTTTTTACTAAATCCGTTACCCCTTAAGCCGAAAAAACACTTGAAAGCCCCTCCATGGAAGGCTGAGATTAAAAGACAAGTCTCTCGAAGTTCCATAAATAGAACTTCATGTCTGATTAATTGGTAGTTTGGGTACAATACACACACAAACAAAGCAACATCAAAAGCCAAATGTCACAATCGGCAAAAATCCCACCACACAAGTAACAAAAGACAAAACTATAAAATTTTCATAAGCATTTTAATTAATTGTATATTAGATAATTAGAAGTAAAAAGTAAAGAAGTTCTCGATTTCTCATCATAAGCAATATCCTCTCAAATCGTTTCCATTGCTAAAATCTGTATCATATGTTTCCACGGTGTAAATTATACCATAAAGAGTAGGATAAAAGATATTGGGAAGCATTAACAGAACAAACACTTGAAACAAAACGAATTTCCGTCTATAATAATATCAAATATTAGATTAGTCGGTGATTTTCATGAAATATATCAAGAGAAATGTAGAATCAACCATAGAAAAATTCGAAAAAATGTTTACTTCCGTTCTAATAACAGGGGCAAGACAGGTTGGAAAGACAACGATGCTCAGACATATAAAAAGTGATCTCGGATATATTACACTTGATGATCCCCTGCTCCTTCAGACTGCAATAGACGATCCTGGTGTTTTGTTTAAAACTTCAAAACCACCTGTTATAGTTGATGAAATCCAATATGCTCCTCAATTATTGACATATATTAAAATGATAGGAGATGAAACAGGAAAAAAAGGGCAATTCTATTTAACCGGATCACAGAAATTCCACATGATGAAAAACGTCAGTGAGTCTCTCGCAGGAAGAATCGGTATTATCAATTTACTCGGATTATCATTGCGGGAAATACAGGGGATTGAATATACTAAACCCTTTATCACTGAAAAAAAATATCTGACAGAGAGAGAAAAAAAGAATACAAGTTCAGGTTACACCGAAATATGGAGGGTCATACATAAAGGTGCAATGCCTGCTATGTATGCCGAAGATATGAACTGGCAGATGTATTATGGTTCGTACACAAGAACATACATTGAAAGAGATGTTAGAGACCTGACAAAAATAGGCAATGAGCAGAAATTCATAAGATTCATGATAGCACTCGCTGCAAGAACTTCACAAATGCTGAACCTTACAACAGTTGCAAATGAAGTTGGTATAACCTTCCCCACTGCAGAAAGATGGTTATCAATTCTTATTTCCTCAAATATCATATATCTGCTGCAACCCTATTACAATAACATTATGAAAAGAGCCGTTAAAACACCCAAACTGTATTTTCTTGATACCGGGCTCGCCGCTTATCTTACAAGGTGGAGCAATCGCGAAGTTCTTGAAAATGGCGCAATGGCTGGCGCTTTTTTTGAAACATTTATCATAGCTGAAATACTGAAAAGCTACTATAATGCTGGGATTATAGTCCCACCACTCTATTATTACAGAGACAAAGATGGCAGAGAAATTGATCTTCTGATTGAAGAAAATGCAACCCTCCATCCGATAGAAATTAAAAAAAGCGCTACACCGAGAAAGGAGTTCATTAAACATTTCAAAGTTCTAAATAATATCAATGGTATAAAAAAAGGGACGGGTGGTGTTATTTGTCTTTATGAAACGCTTTTACAGCTGGATGAAGACAATTGGGTTATTCCTGTGAGTTTTTTATAAATTCAATTATTTCGTGGGTGTCCCCTGATGAAAAACCATCTTCCATTTCCCATCAACATTTTTCCAAATCGAACTACGAAGAGATGAAGTTCCTTGATCAGATTCATCAGGTCTTTTCGACTGATAAGTCGCAAGAAATACATCATCAGAAATTTCTTTTATCTTAAAATCGATGATTTCATATCGCATTATACTATCTCTTTGCGAATCAATGACATCTCCGATATGGTATTGCCAGATACGACCGGAACGGCAAAATTCAATAAAATCAGCATCCAGTAACTCTGAAATCTCTTCGGCAGAACACCTTATATCTGGCTGCAACAACTTCATTTCGAGTTCAAATAATATTTTACTCATTTCTTCTGCCATTCTCACACGTCCTTAAATTCGAAATTCACTGAATTCTTCATCAGTCCAATTTCCCTAAAACATCATCCCAGATCGCCAGCAATATCTCCTTATGATCCTCTTCATTATGAGAAGTCACCGTAATCACAGCATTATAATTCATCAAAACAATACACATCTGACCATACATCCCGTCAGCACGATACGTATTCTCAGGTGTACATTTCCAAACTTGAAAACCATAGCCCCCTTGCGTCTCAGGATGATTTTTAGAGGTTGTATCAATCCAGTTTGAATGCATCCGTTTCACATAATCCGAAGGAACGATTTGTTGTTCATGATACACCCCTTCTTGCAGCAATGTGACACCGAGTCGTGAAAATTCCTCAGTAGTTAAATACAATCCCCCTGAACAGGCCGTGTGTCCCAGTTGACAGGTGTGCCATTGCGGATTAATAATTCCGAGTTTATCAAACAATCTCGGTTTCAAATAAGCTAAAAGAGTTGCCCCGGAGGTTTTTTCTATGATTCTGCCCAACATATAACTGCATAGATCCTCATAAAAGAAGGTAGAACCGGGTTCGTTTTTCAGAGGCATCATAAAGAAAAGTTCCGTCCTGTCTCTGCTGTTGTATTGACTGAAATCTTCAGATGAATGCCCTGAACTCATCTGAAGCAAATGATGTATCGTCATACGTTCAGAACCAGGGGTGGCAATACGCTTATATTCAGGAAAATAATCCAGCACACAATCAGACAGTTTTATCAGCCCTTCTCCCTCTGCTATTCCAACACCAACAGAAACGAAAGTCTTTGAAGCTGAACAAAGATTCTCCCTGTCATTGCTTCGAAAACGGTAATCCGCAAGAACCTTTCCATTTTGATAGATATGAATACCGTATACGCCAAGATCATTCTCTTCTACATGTGAAATAAAATCTTTTAATAGGTCCATATATTCCTCCAACATTTTTTAAATTCTCAAAACCACTCCTTCAATAGGTGTTATAATATACCATCAACTGCAGTTTCTTCAAATATTTCTGATTTAAACTCTGCTAGTCTGCCAGTTCATCATCAACTATAAGTATATTGCTTATGGTAGAATTATATAACGTTGTACTTTCTTACCATAAAGTTAGCAACCAAAACAAAGATCAATGATATGGAGGGTAATCATGAAAAAATGGTATGCAGAAGAATACGAATGGGAAATTGAAGTTACTGGATTTCTTCGGGGGGATCATACAGAAAGATATTGCCGAAACGGAGAGGAAATCGGTGACAAATACACCTGCACCTACGGTTGTCCGGTGAATAAAGATGGGCAGGGGATTTGCTCAAAAGTTATGATGATGATGTTCCCTGTGATGGAAGCCGTCAGAAGTGGTGGGGATTTGGAAAAGATCGGTGGTAGCGATAAAAATACCAAGGATATTATCTGTCCGGATGGTTGTGTCGTATTCAGAATGACCGCAAAAAAGCTCGGAAATGAGAATTTTCATACGGGAAAGTTTTTTGATCTACCTGGATCTTCAAAGTAAAGATTATAAAATTCAGAGACACTTAAAAAGAAGCTCCCCCTGGTAAACAATTAAAGTCACCCACAATTATTTTATGACATGTAATTTTTTCTCATTGGCTGTCTGCCGGGGGAATATTCAAGAATTTAGTCCAAAGGTTGGGAGCACAATTCTCTGAGCAATTTTACTCCAAGTATTGTTGATGGAATTTTATAATTTGGGGATAGATTTGAGAGAATGACAACCGCCACTTTACTCTCCGATTGAAAGCCAAGATAACAGTTGTAATCACCAGTACCTCCGTTATGCCAACAGATACCGTTTTCCGCATCAACAATCCAGCTCATAGCAATTTCATCCATTCGAATTCCTATTTTCTGATAACTCTCTATTGAGGCATTGATTGTTTCAAGGCTTTCATGACAGAAAGAGAACAACTCTGCATCAGAAAGCTGCATCTGGGCATAATTCAGCATATCCGTTATATCTGAAGTCAAACCACCTGCGGGAAGATAAGCATCCCCCTTCTTCCAATCCCAGTAATTATCCAGATCCCCATTTCCATCGCTAATCTTTGTATTCTGTAAGTTTAATTCTTCTTGTACAAAGCGATTGACAAGGGTTGTATATTCTTCATTGTAAACGGCTTCAAGAACCAAGCCGAGTGTAGCATAACCGAAATTGGAATAATTAAACGGATGCACCTTATTCGACATGGAAATCCCGGATAATTTTTTCATGATCATTTTGTCATCGATGGTGTAAAAGGCATTTTTCCCACTCAGAAAATTACCAATCATGGGAAACTCGAAATAATACCCCTTATACCCTGAAGTATGCGTTACGAGATGTCGAAGAGTTGGATAATCATTCTCTTCAGGCAAACTCAGATAGTCATCCAAAGTATCTTCAAGAGATACCTTACCTTCTTTAACGGCCTTGGCAAGAAGCGCTGCGGTAAACGTCTTCGTAAGAGAGCCTATTTCATAGATATATTCCTTAGACGGCAGTTCAGCACCATCTTTCCCATACACCCGATAGGAAGCCTGTCCGTCTTTAATAATTCCCACTGTGATAATGCCCTTTTCATTCGCTTCAAGCGTATAATTTAAAGCCTCTTTAAAGGTCAACCCAGGAATTTTATCCATCTGAAGCTTTCCATAAATCCCATATCCGATGAAAAACAGGACTACAATCAGCACTATTGCCATAAATACAATTAATATTTTCTTTCTTCGAAATTTCTTCATATCTTCCTCTCTAATCTGCTACCAAACTTGAAAGATTACTAAAATGTAAAAAACCACTAGAAAAAAGTAATTTGAAAAATTATTCAACTACTTCAGCTTTTACACACCACACATTTCAAATTATTTAAAAAGTATACTCAAGTTTTCTTCATTTTCTTTTCTAAATATTGTATAGCAGCCATACAAAAAGGAACAAACTTTCCTTTGCTATCTTTCTCATAAAGTCTGTCAATTTCTTTTTGTAAATGTTGATTTGTCCATGTTCCTTTTTTGTACTTTCTGTAAAAACGGTTTCTTGTCACTTCAATTACTTTCTTACGAGAAAATTTAAGCATATCAATGTTCAAATTTAGAATATCATCAATTTCGACTTGTTTGTTCTCATCTTTCGCTTTTAAATAACCACTTTGTTCATAAATAAATTGCTGCTCAATATTTTCATCCAATGGATTCAATGAAATTAGCTGATTCCTCTTTCGAGTATCACAATGCTGCTCTTTATACGGAAATCCCTCATTACCATTACAAACAGCAAACATATTCTTATAGTTCAATTCTTCGTTTAACGTCTCTCCTGATTCTGGTAGAAAATGTTCGATTTTCATCTTATTTTCCTGAGAAATTCTTCCTAAACAATAACTACAAAGATACCCCTGCTCTTCCAACAATTGTTTTCTTATAACCTCTTTAACATCTGTTGGTATATTTCTATACGAGGAATCTAAAGTTTTCCTATATTCAAGAAGTTCTGTGGGTTCATTTCCTTTAATAATTCTTTTCATTCATCTGCCTCTAAGTGATATTCCAGAAGAGCCTGAACTACTTCACTATCATTTTCACCAAATTGTTCAATCATCTGCTGTAATATTTCTTTTGCCTCATCAATCTTTTTATCATCAATCAACCTGTAAAAAGAATCTATCAAGACTTGTGCTTTCGGTTCTCTAATGGGTAAATCCATGACTTCCATCGTTAATGAATTAAGATCTCTGCCCTTAGTATGTGGCACATCAAGAATTTCTCCATTTGATCCCAGTTTAATAATATTTTTCTGGTCAACATTTGTAATCACATGCTCAGAATGTGTTGTCATAATTAGCTGTATTTTCGGAAAAACAGCTCTCAAATCCTCAACAACGTGCCGTTGCCACTTTGGATGCAAGTGCATGTCTATTTCATCAATTAATACTACACCAGGTGTTTCATTTAGAGCATTTTCCAGCAATTGAGGATTTAAAGCTGCCATTCGATAGGCAATATCTGCAACCATGCTAAGCATAGTTCGATATCCATCGCTTAACAAACCAAAAGGTAATTTTGTTTTTTCTCCGTTAATATCAGGATATTCAAGAACCAATTGATTTCGAATAGAATCAAATTCTAAATTGATCTCTTCAGTATTCACTTTATGCTCTAATGATCTCCCAAAGAATTTAGTAATAGCCTTTTTTACAATTTCCAATTCAGGAATACTTTTTTTTCTCTGAAAAGATAAAAACTCCATATTCTCAAACCATTTCAACATCAATTGCTCATTTGTTTTTGCTGAAAGGCAATCAACATAACCATTTAACCTGTTAAATCGATACTTTGTCACCTTTTCTCCAACTTTGATATCAAACTTATTAGTGATTACTTTTTTTCTCTTTGTAGAATGCAACCACAATCTACCGGTACTATAATATGAGATCAGCGGCAAAACAACACTTGAATCTCCTTGCTTTATCCTTTTGTCTATATCACTAAAATAGGAGATAATCTCCCTTGCATTTGAACGAGTTGTGCTACCACCTGATTTGTTAATATTTCTCGAAAAACTGAAATTCTGACTATCCACAAACAGCTCACATGAAACTTCAACAGGATACTGGGGTTGTATATCCCCAACACTGCCAATCGGATTATATTTTTGTCTGATATCATCTTTTTTTATGCCTATGGAAGTGATACCATCAAACCCTACTAATATTGTTCCAAGACTTATACATAACGCTTCGAGGATGGCTGTTTTTCCAGAGGCATTGTTTCCGAGGATAACGGTGATATCTTTTGGAATATTTATTTCAAAGTTTTCAAAACCTCGATAGTTTTTCATTTTTAATTGTTTTACAAACATTTTCCACCTCATTTTTTGTGTCTTTATACAATCCCAGAAGCTTTAGACACCATATGTAATATTATTTGCTCATTAAGCAGGATCTTTTTATTCTTCGGACCCAAACCTGATTTTTTATTCTCGTTATATGTAACAAATCCCTTATGTTTTTCTTCCTTCTGGAAGGAATTTAGGTGTATTTCAAATCTTTCATTATCCTTATCATATTTAATCTCTTTTGGATAACATAAATATTCTATAACTTCGTTATTGTTTAAATACTTTTGAAAAAGTAATGACCCACTGTCCATCCATTCATTAAAACCATCTACATTCATTTTATCACCTGTATCACTATTAATTAAAACAGAAGTTTCAAGCATTTCATTTAAAATATTTTGAATTTTCCAAAAATTTGAAAAAGTAACTCCATCTGACGGTTGTTTATTAACAGCTTCTTGTTCTAATTCTTTATGTCTTAACTCAATAATCCAATCATCTTTTTGATCACTTTCGTTTTGCGCAATTTGATATTGTTGCTTTAAAAGCTTTCTGCACTCTTCTATACTAATTCTATCTCCCTTATAAAGTCTTGTTGCTCGCTCTAATAATCGATGAATTGGTTCAAATGTATAAACTCCAAAATTTTTGGGATTTAAATAAAATTGTAGATTTGACCGTTTATATTCACCACGAAATCCCCATCTATCATCTTTAATAACCATCCATACTACTTTTGATAAAAGATAAACATCAGAAGGACGAAAATCAGAGTCCCATGACGCTCTATGCTCGAGTTCTATTGGTCCAATAAAAGAAGGTCCTATTCTTTCATCTGGATTTGTAATTATTTCATCACCAATCGTCCAAATTAATCCGAAATCAGACAAAACTAAATCCCCATCTAAAAACAATAAATTTCCTAATTTTATATCTCTATGTGAACATTCTTCTTTATGCAATGAGCAAAGTATCTCAGATAATCTTATTAAATATTTTAATTTATTCGTTAAACTCGTCCTTTTATTACAAAAGTGCCAAAAAGGCCTCGCTTTTCTCATTAAATACCAAGCTTTTCTATTTGGTTTATTCCCATCGGAGATATAATAATCGTCTATCATCATTATCCCAGATATTTTATTTTGTAATTCCAAAACAGATTTTATTTCTTTTTTAAATCGATCAAACCTCTCTTTTTTTATTTCTTCTTCATTTTTTTTACCATCCCAGCGTTCTAAATCTAAAATTTTTACAACATATTTGTTTTTTAATTTGGAGAAAGGTTATTTATATCAAAAACAACCCCATTTCCTCCTTCTCCAACACGCCCCCCTATTTTAAACTTATATTTGTTCCCTTGAAATGTCCAACCCTGTATAGCTTCAATATTCATTTTCTGCACGCTCTCTTTCAACCGCAGAATCGTTAAAATATCTTTTATAAAGAAAATCAAATATTTCAGCAGTTTTTGAATATTTAATTCTTAATGCTTCAGCGTTCTCTTTATACCTTATAGCCATTTCCATTTCAGTTCTACCAGCATCTGGTGAATACACACCACGTTTACCTATTTCAGAAGCTAAATATGCTGAAACAAAAGAATCATCAGATATTTCTTCAATGATTTCTCTTACTGATTCATGTGGATATAAGCCATCATTTCCTACAGGTGAATGTGCAAATAATCTCCCCAATTCATGAGTAAAGAGGTGGGATTGTTTTTGTTTATCAAGAATTATTTTAAAATTTTCAACCCAATTTTTTAGGTCGTGCAAGTCGACATCCCCATTATCCTCAGCTGGACAAAATAAGACATGATAATAAAAATGGAATAACATTTCTATTCTTTCTTTTTTTTCTTTTGTTTTTTCACCCTGTTCTTCACCCTCATGGAGATAAATTATATCAACTAATTTGGCATAATGTGAAGGATCTCTTTTATAATAATACTTTGAAGCCTTCATTTCCTTCCATGAAAGAACACCTGCAAACTTCATTTCTACATTCGCCATATCTTCATATTTTTCAAAGTTATTCTTATTTATCTTAAAGACAAATTTCAAAATTTCCAACAAATAATATTTTGACATTTGGCCAAAATTTTCAAAGCATTGAAAATCTGTCAACTTTTTCATAAAGTAGAAAATATCTTCTGGAGGAAGAATTTTCAAACCAATATACAAACATCCAAGATACTCATTTATGTTATCGTATTTCTTTAAATTTTGAAGGGCCCAATGATAACTGTTTCTATCATGATTTATTTTATATCTATCAACGGCTTTAGACCAGAATTGTCTTTTTATTTCCTCATTTTCAAACAAAATCAACGGACAATTTTCAAGTTTTAATTGTTGAATTTTTAACAGGTTGATGTAAAGATTTCGACCCTCTTCATTATTCTTACTTAGTTCTATTGCATGCAAAATTATCTTATCATCTTTATTGTTTATATTATATAAAACTTCAATATAACTCAATAAAAGATGATTAAATCTTTTCTCCGCACTTAAATCTTTATAGAACACTTCATCGAAATGACCTTTTGAATAATATTTTGCTACATAGGCCCCTAATAACCGATAATTTTCTTTTTCTACTGCTTTAACTATATCAAGAATGTTAATATTACTCATTTTTATTTCATCAAAGATTTGAGATACTTTCTCTTCTCTCTTTTTCTCATTTTCTTCATAATTATTTTTTTCATCAAAAGGTATTGGATTTATTAATGGCATTGTTTTTTGAATATCAAAAATATATAAGAAATCATTTATTTTATTTTTAAATACTAACTTCTCAAACAATTTTTCAAGTTTTTGAATATTAATCTCTTCCATTGCCCAGTCAGTGTTTGAGTGGTGTCGATGATTATATATTTCCTCCCGTAATTTATCTTTCAGTATTCTTTTTCCCGCTTCCTCAAGATTACATATTTCCGATTCAAATTTTTTTATTATCCCGTTCATCATTTTATCTGGAAATATTGAAAAAACATCTATTATTTTTACCCATTTATCTACATCATTATTTAAATAATCAATACAAAGCTGTGCATATTTGTAATTCAATTCATACATATCTTGATTTCTAATCTCAACTGATTCTTTTTGTTTCCTGTATTTTGGTCCAATTCCAGACGAAAAAACAGAATTATAATCACTTGGTAATTCTTCAAATACTAAATCCCAAGTATTTTCATATTTGCTCATTGCAAATTCTATTAACCGTTCTTTTACAGTTTTATCAATTGGATATTTATTAAACCAAGTACAAAAAATATCTAGTAAGACTGATTTTGAGCTATTTGAAATACTATAATTAATATTAAAATCATCAATCTCGAACAAAAGCTTGATTGTTGAAGTCTGTGTTTCTTCAAAATACAACAATTGTTCTATCGCAAAAAAGATATTTGTATAATAATTTCTCCCGAAGATGTCTCTACTTCCTGAACTTAAAAATTTAATAAATAACCCAGGATTTTTCATTTCTTCTTCTATTCTATTTAGTTCAGCCCTTGGAGAAGCTTCTGCAAAATCAGATAAAAATTGAGAGTAATATCCCCAAGTTTCATAAGACCTGATTTCGCCTAATATATTCTTGACAAATTCGTCAATTTCACTTTGATATTCAGTTCCTTCACGAACAGCTCTAAGTATTATTGTACGAATCATTCCATGTTTTAACGAATATGAATACTTTGCTTTTTCTTCAAATATAGAAGCTTTAAAATGTTCTTCTTCCGGTTTATAAAAGATTGGGTCAACATCGTTTATAACAGTTTTAGCTTTACAAAGGAATTCTTGCCATAAAGAGTGTTGTATCAGTTCTGACAGTATTTCCCATGCTAATTCCAAATTGGCAATCTGATACTTTTTTTCACTCCCTCCTAGTACCTCAATAATAAAGGGTTCTTCTACCTTCATAAATGGTGATAAATTCCTTAAAAAGTCATCATAACTAATTCCAGTCAATTCTTCAATGATTTCTTTGTCACCTTTATTATCAGTCCACATTCCACAAAGAAGCGCAACGATAAAAACAATACCCTTTTCATCTTGCCATAAAATAGGCCTACTAAACCTTCCATTAAACAATTTCCTTAAAAGTGGAACAAAAAGTCCTTTTGTATCATGTAATAATTCGTATGCGAAACTAGATTCCATACCAGCTTCTTTTAATTTTTCCAGAATTGTTTTTTGAGTTCTTCTACGAAGTTTTATTTTATCATTACTCACACAGTGCTCGTCTTCACCATAGATAAAAATACAAGTATTATTCTTTATAGCAACAATTTGCCCCACATAAAAATTCGGAACTAATATGGCATTTTGAATGTCTTGTCCTTTCAAATAATCCCATGATTCCAAATCACCAACAATAACAACTCTATTCCATTCTTGTGTAGAATATAATTCATTTAGTACACAATAGAAAGTTTCCTCTCTTGATCTTCCCTGAACATGAATTTTTTGTTCTTTAATTCTCTGTTTAAATTCACCTTTGAATTTAAGATCGTCAATTTCAAAAAAATCTATTCCTATTGATGGTTCTGTTTTTTCTCTTAATTCTTTGTCAATATCTTCAATTGAATATAATTTATGTTGTTCATCATCAGGAATACCTTGAACTTCAAGAATATTTTCACATTTCCAAACGTATTTCTCTGGAATATATTGATGTATCAGATCAACACTAGATATTCCCAATGATATCGCTCTTCCATTTTCTTCTGACTCTGATTGAAATAATCCTACTAATTTGTTTTTTATAAAAACAGGTGCACCTGAAAAACCTTTGTAATTTCTTAAATCACTGTTTCCAACATTCAAATCCCAATCAATTCTATTTGATTGAACATCGTTGATTGAAGTAGAAATTTGATTTTCGAGGACATATCCAATATCTCTTTTAACCTCAGGATAACCATATGAATAAACTGAATTTCCTCTCTGAATACTATATCCTGAAGTAAACTTTATTATGTCAATTGAATCAACTGCTTCTTCCAATAACAACAAAGAGATTAATTGATTATCTTCTGTTTCTATATTATTTGTTACTTTTATTTTCTTATTTATCCCAACTTTCAAAGGCGTTATAAAAACATCAAACTCAGCTTGATTACAAATATAATCGTCTACAACATGCCTTGCAGTAACAACAACATTTTTATCAATAAAAAAACCTGTTCCTAATATTGGTTTTTCTTTCCCATCTTTCTTTATACATTCTATTTGAACAACACATTTTTCAATTCTACGTTTTTCTTTATCACTTAACACGGGTATTCACCTCGATTTTAATACTGTCTTTTCCATCACCAACAATAATATTATAATTAAATTCCTTTTTCAATGTTTCATTCTGAAGGTTTTGGATAAATTCATGTGGATAATTAAAATAAATTTTTTTCATATTATGATTTGATTTTATGATTTTCGCTATAGTTCCAATATCAGGATGTCCATATCTTTTGCCATTTGTTGATATAAGATAGTTTTCAGAAGTAACTTTCTCTAACAAACAAAAATTGTTCATCAAACTTCCATGATGTGAGAGCTTGACAAGATCAAAATCCAATGTATTCTCAAGCTCTTTATATTTCAGTAGCCCTTCTAAAACAACATCCTCATGCGCATCCCCTAAAAAGAGTAGTTTTATATTCTTATATTCCAAAATAAAGGCTATAGAAGCTCCATTACTGTTCGAAAGATCTCTACCTTCCTGAATTATTTCGTTTCTTAAGAGAGTAAAAATTGAACTTCTCTTAGAAGATATTGGTTCCTGTTCATTAGAAATTATTGGTTTGCGATATTTTAGATACATTTCATACGCATCATCAAAAATAATATCATCAGTGATTGAGAAATCAACATCAATTCTTCTCAATTCCCTAATCCATTCTCTTGATAATCTCTTCAATTTATTGTTGTTCGGGGATAGCAAAAAAAATTCAGATCATCTTTTTCAATAACACTACTATTATCTATGCTTACAGCCTTAGAATTGAATGATAAATTCCACCTATTTACTGAGTATCCGTTACCATACAAAACCCCTGCCAAGCTGCTCCCTTGCCTTGCACTTATTTGTTTTTCCTGATTAGTTTCCCGACTACTGCAGGAATTACTTAAGATAATCCCTTTAAGTTTACGGGCTTCAAAATCTGTCAGTTTTTCTTTTTTTTCTTTTTCAAATTGTAAATGTCTGTACGAATTATGCCAGACTTCTTTTACCTCAATAATGTTCGGATCATCTGCTTTACCATTCTCTTGAATAAAATCTATAGCACCTTCTATGTGATCTTCATCAATATGCGTGATAATCAGTAAATCTATACATTGATTATCGTCTTTAATTTCAATCAATCTCTTTTTGATATAATTCTGGTAAGTAGTCCTATAGCCCATATCGATGAGCATATTCATATTATTATCTAATCTGATTAAGAACGCATCTCCATTTTCAGCTGGAAACATTTCTACGAACATATAATCTCCTCACAAAAATTCCATTCGAAGTTTATTAACTATATAGTAATTATATCATTATTATTTCTCGATAACTCTCTTCACTAATAACGATAACGAGTCAACTTTATCCGCAATAATTTTTATTTGCAGATAAAGTTGACTCGGATTATTGAATAATAAGTATTTTCAGTGAATTCTACTAAATAGGAACCGAAAGATATTCTGACCGTCAATTTCATACACATAAAAGATGTCACATTGACCTATAAATTCAAATAATTCACCTTTGCCTTTTTTCAGTATCAAAGTTTTCAAGTGTTTTTTCAACAACTCCGTCTGTAAAGTACGCATCTTCTTCGTATTTTTTGAATGTTTCATAAACAAGATTTGCAACTTCTACCTATCACTTTTTTTAAAAGGTCGTATCATCATCTTTCATCTCTTCATAAAATCTCAAAAACACGCGTCTCTCCATTAACACTAACCCGTTGTCCATCTTTTTGAACTGATGTTGAACAAACAATATACTACATAGTTATAAACTATACAATTCATCAAACACATTATAGGACAATCCCTCCAAATACCGGTTATAATTTTTCAGAACAAGTTCATATAAAAATTGACTATAATCATCTTCCTGCTTACTGTGAACCGCCCACGCATACTCGGATACTGCATTAATCAAAAATCCAGCATTCATTAACTCGTTATCAATTTCATCAATACCATATCCATTTAAGTAGCCTTGAATCATTTGCTTTGACTCATTATTAGTATAATTACATTGTTCATCGGTCCAATCATAAATAAAATTAATCGTTCTGGTTACACCTGCAATCGAAGGTCCAATACAAGGTTCAGCCCAGTCTATGACTTTTAATTGTTGATCGGCTTCAATAATATTGTATGGCATAAAATCCCCATGAAGCAAGACTGCATCATCATCCGCTAAACTTTCCAGCAAAATGATCAGCCACTGCTTAACCGAATCATCAAAGAGTTTTGTTTTTTCCACAAAAGGTCTCATAAAGTCTTCGAAGTTAGTTATTTTGTACATAAAATCTTTCACACTTTTTTGATGCAATTGCTTGTGTAATTTTCCTAAGCGTTCACCGTGATGATAAATATGTTCAATATCTTCTTCTATTATCTTTTGATATAATATCCCCTTTACTTCTTCCATGATATAGCCATGACGATTTTCAATCATAGTTTTGCCATAAACTATAGGAACAAAATCAGTTGTTTCTCCCAAAAATTTAGTCAGTTCAAATTCTCTTTCAAAATCTTCTTCTGTATAAAAGTCTTCTTTAAACAGTTTTACGACTTTACCTTCTTCAAAAACAAATACCACGGCTGTCTCCCCTTCACCAACTTTTTGACGCACTCTTTCATTTCTTTTTTGACTCATATTCCCCCCCATCAACATCACAAACATTTCTTCATCGGATAAACTTTCAAGCCGTCATAATCGATAATATCCGATGTTTTTTCATACCCCTGTTTCAGATAGAAGTTTACGGCGTGTAAGGTAGCGGTCAACTCGATGTATTCGCTGCCTTTTTTAATCACCGCTTCTTCAAACGCTTGTATTAATTTTTGACCAATCTTTTTGCCATGGTAATTGCCAGATACAAAGAGAGAACTTAATTTATTCTTGTATCCCCGTACAGCACCGGCTATTTTACCATCAATTTCATACACATAAAATATGTCACATTGACCGATAAAGTCATATAATTCATCTTCACTCTTTTTTTCAGTATCAAAATTTTCGAGAGTTTTTTCGACGGCTCCCTCTTTAAAGAAAGCATCCCCGTTATATTTTTTAAACGTTTCATAAATCAGATTTGCAACATCCACTGTATCACTTTTTTTGAAAGGTCTTATCATGAGTTGTCTCCTTTTATATTAAAGTAAAGGACGGAATAATCTCCGTCCTTTACTTTGTATCATTCAAACTATTTCATTAACGCAATTACAAAAGACCCCTTTATTTCCAGGATTATTCCCATTCAATTGTAGCCGGTGGTTTGGAAGTGATGTCATAAACAACTCTTCCGACTTCCTTGACGTTGTTTGTGATTCTTCTTGAAGCTTCATCCAGAATGTCATGTGGGATTCTTGACCAGTCGGCTGTCATGGCCTCCACACTGTCAACTGACCTGAGGGCGATGGTATAACCGTAGGATCTTCTGTCGCCTACAACCCCAACGCTTCTGACCGGAAGGAGTACCGCAAATGACTGCCACGCCTTTGTCAACCAGCCGTGTTCTCTTAATACTTCTCTGAAGATGAAGTCTGCTTCTTTGAGGATGTTGACCTTTTCATCCGTGATTTCTCCAAGACATCTCACGGCGAGTCCAGGTCCAGGGAATGGCTGTCGGTGAACGATATGATTTGGGATTCCAAGGATTTCTCCGATTCTTCTGACTTCATCTTTGAAGAGGTCTCTGAGGGGTTCTATGAGTGCGAGTTTCATATCTTCCGGGAGTCCACCGACGTTATGATGGGATTTTATCTTGGCTGTTTTTCCCGTCTTTGTTCCGGCACTTTCGATAACGTCGGAGTAGATGGTCCCCTGTACGAGAAATTCTGCGTCTTCTATGGCATTTGATTCTCTTTCAAATACTCTGATAAATGTTTCTCCGATAATTTTTCTCTTTTCTTCCGGATCGTCCACACCGTCAAGTTTGGTGAAGAATTCATCCTTTGCATCGACGAGTTTGAATTTCAGTCCGAGAGCCTTTTTGAAGACTGCCGGCACTTCTTTTTCTTCGTCTTTTCTGAGAAGTCCCAGGTCTACAAAGATATTTGTGAGATTGTCTCCAATTGCCTTGTGTACGAGTACAGATGCAACGGAGGAATCTACCCCGCCGGAGAATCCACTGATGACTTTTTTATCGCCAACGACTTCTCTGATCTCTTTTATCTTCTGTTCTACAAAGTCTTCAAGGTTCCAGCTTGCAGCACATTCACAGATTTCGAAAAGGAAGTTTGAGATGATTTCTTCTCCGTATTCCGTATGTTTGACTTCCGGATGAAACTGAAGCCCGTAGAATTTTCCAGAAGCATCTTCGGCAGCGCCGATAACGCCCGTGTCGGATGCCATTGTGATGTCGAAGCCTTCCGGCAGCTGTGTGACAGAATCTCCATGGCTCATCCATGTGATGAATGATTCGGAACAACCTGAGAAGAATTTAGATTCTTTTTTCTGTTCAACCCCTGTTCTTCCGTATTCTGATTTTCCTGTATGCTGTACTTTTCCACCCAATTCCTGAACAAGAAGCTGGAATCCGTAACATACACCAAGGATCGGGATTTTTTCTTTTATGTCGTTAAACCATGTTGGCATTTTTGGTGCATCTTCTTCGTATACGCTGTCCGGTCCACCGGAGAGGATGATCCCTTTGATTTCGTCTCCTTCTTTGAGCTGATATTCTGGTGATACAACTTCCGAGAATACGTGATTCTCTCTTACTCTTCTTGCAATGAGTCTTGTGTACTGTGAACCGTAGTCCACGATGATGATTTTTTCCATTCTTCGCCTCGCTTTCAGGGGTTTGTTTTTTATTCGTGTCAATTTATTACTTTTTTATATAGTTTCAAAAACAATTTGTAGGGGTGATTCACGAATCACCTTTGTATGTATTGATTTTTGAATTAGTTTCATTAAAAAAATATATTTCTCTTAGTAAAAGGGCAATTCGTGATCTTTCCAAAGGAAAGGTTTCAAGAATTCTTTGAATTCTCATGAATTTGCCCCTACTTTTCTGTGTGATTTTATTGTCAAAAATCTAATTTCTTTGTTTATGTTATTTTTTTACTCACTCCACTGTAGGAGGGAATTTTAAGTGGATTATTTTATTCCGAATAATTCTTTTACTTCTGATGGTTTGGCTACTTCTCTGTTGAGGTTTTTGGCAATGTTGACGACTCTTTCTACGAGTTCGGCGTTGCTTTTTGCCAGGACCCCTTTTGAGAGGTAGATATTGTCTTCCATTCCCACTCTGACGTGTCCGCCTGTTGCTACTGCGATGGCTGCCATGTTGAGTTCCTGTCTTCCGATTCCAGCTACGCACCAAGTAGCGTTTTCAGGAATCATATTTTTCATGAGAACGAGGTTTTCAACGGTTGCAGGAATCGCTCCTGGAACTCCGATAACAAAATCGAAGTGATAATGATCTCTTTTAACGTGTTCTTTCTGGATAAGCCAGTTCGCAAAATGGACATGTCCGACTTCAAAACATTCGAACTCCGGCATGATGTTGTTCTTATCGAGTTTGTCGGCAAACGCGATAACCATTTCTTTTGTGTTCATGAATACATCGTTTCCGAAATTGGAGGTTCCCGTTGAGAGCGTTGCCATATCCGGTTTGGACTGTATACTTTCAATTCTCTGTTCCGCTGTCATCCAGGTTGCTCCACCCGTTGAAACCTGTACGATAAGTTCAGGTGCTTTTTCTCTGATCATGTTGACGGTTTTTGTGAAGATTTCGCCATTTTGTGTTGGGTTTCCCTCTTCGTCTCTGACGTGAAGGTGAACGATACTAGCTCCCGCATCATAACATCTCTTCGCTTCATCTGAGAGTTCTTCCGGTGTTGTCGGCAGATATGGGTTGTCTTCTTTCATGACCTCTGCACCGCAGATTGCAGCTGTGATGATGAGTTTATCAAATTTTGCCATGTTATCAGACTTCCTTTTTATTTCTCTGTTTGTCTTTTGGGACTACACATGTTCCACTTGCTCTACAAACGAGAATCGGTTCTGTCAATACGTTACAGGCACTGTCTTGTTCCGGAAGTCTTGCGTTTTCCACAACTTTCCATGCTTCGAATTTCATCTTTCTGGATGTGTTGCCCTCTTTATAAATCCAGCCCTTTGCCTCTATGTAGTCACCCGCATATACAGGTGCCATGAATTCTACTTCGTCATAAGCCTTGAAAAGGCCTTCATCTCCATCGTTGATGATAAGAAGTTCTGTTGCAACATCTCCGAAGAGTTGAAGCATTTTTGCTCCGTCAACGAGTTCTCCGGCGTAATGTGCGTCGTGTAAGCTCATTCTTAATCTGATCATTGTTTCTACCATGTTTTTACCCCCGAATATTGTTAGAGCGGAATCTTAAGATTCCGCTCTTTTGTTAATTTTATTTATCTTCGAAAAATTCGTATTCTTTGCCGTTGATGATGACGGTATCACCTTCCATGATACCTTTTCTTTTAAGCCAGGTATTCATTTTACTGTTTTTCAATATCTGCATGAAGCGTTCCTGTCCATCGTAGTTGTTCATGTTGATACGCTCCAGAAGCATGTCAACCTGTTCACCCCCGACTTCGAACACGCCTTCTTCCGGCTGAGTAATATCCAGTTTAATTCTGTCAGGGATCGGGAAGTCAAGTGGTTTGACTTTTGGAAGTTTTGTGATTTCATCATCGACAAACATGATGTCTTCGTGTTCTTCTTCCTCTTTTGCCTTCTCTGCCTGTCTTCTTTCCTGAACTGCCCGGTAAAGATAATCCACCAGTTCTTTTGTCCCTCTCCTCGTAACAGATGAGATGACGAATACTTTCTTGCCCATCGCTTCAAATTTTTCCTTTGTGTCTTCGATGACTTCGTCAATTGATGCATCAGCTTTTGAAAGGGCGATTATTTCGTCTTTTTTTGCCAGCTCTTCACTGTATTTAAGCAGTTCATTTCTGATCTTTTGATAATCTTCAATCGGATCAGGTCTCTCTGACAATGAGCAATCCACCAGATGTACCAGCATTGCCGTTCTTTCAACATGTCTCAGGAAGTAGAAGCCCAGCCCGGCACCTTCATGCGCGCCTTCGATAATTCCGGGAATATCCGCCATAAGGAATGACCCTTTACCATGATAGTCCACAACACCAAGATTTGGGGACAAAGTGGTAAAGTGATAATCCGCTATCTTTGGTTTGGCATTGCTGACAACTGAGATGAGTGTAGATTTCCCGACGCTTGGATAACCGAGAAGTCCAACATCCGCTATCATCTTGAGTTCCATAAGCAGATTTTTTTCTTCCCCCTTAACACCGTTTTCACTCATACGCGGGGCTCTGATTCTGGAAGTCACAAATCTTGTGTTCCCTCTTCCACCTCTTCCACCACGTACGATGCAGACAATCTTATTCTTTTTATCCAGATCTGCCAGCACTTCTTCAGTCTCTGCATCTTTTACAACTGTGCCTATAGGAACATCCAATACGACAGCTTCCCCATCTGCACCGTGTTCGTTGGAACCTCTGCCATTTTCACCATCAGGCGCAAAGACATGTTGATTGTATCTGTAATCGAGCAGGGAGTTGATACGATCTGTCGCTCTGATAAAAACATGAGCGCCATTCCCACCGTCTCCTCCATCCGGACCGCCTTTGGGCACGTATTTCTCACGTCTGAATGTGGAAGCACCGTTTCCGCCTTTTCCACCTCTGACGACAATCTTGACTCTGTCAATAATTTTTGGTTCTTTCAATTTGCACCTCTAATCTTACTTTTCAAGTTCCTCTCTTTTGTCTTCAAACCCTTTTCTACCCATGAGAGCGTAGGTGTAAATCTTTCCGTCTTCAACGCCTGGCTGATCAAACGGATCAATGTTTACAATGTAGCCGAGAAGGGCTGTTGCGAATTCATATACGAAGATGAATTCTCCAACATTTTCTTCATTTATTTCAGGGAATACCACTGTCATGTTTGGTCTTCCATGATTTTTTACCGCATATGCCGTTGCTTTCTGTTCTGCATTTATCAATTCGTTAAGTGTCTTTTCTCCCAGATAGGTGAGAGCATCAATATCTGTATGGAGTGCAGGAATCTTAACCATGTTGTTGAACTTTTCAACTTTCAGGAATGTGATGACCTTGTCATCCGGACCATCGTTGTATAATTGAACCTGTGAATGCTGATCAGTCGGTCCGATTGCCTTAACAGGTGTTAAACCGTAATTGATCTTTTCACCGTCAATGGTGTTTGCCTTGCCGAGACTCTCAGCCCAAAGCTGTCTGTACCAGTCAGCCCAGAGATACAAGGCGTTTGAATAGGCAAACATGATGTTGATCTTCATGCCTTTATCTCCGAAGAGAAGGTGATGAAGCGCAATCAAAGCACCCGGATTTTCTTCCATAGCGTTGTTCATGGCGATTTCTCGACCTTTTTTTGCTCCTTTGATCAATTTGTCAATATCAATTCCGGCTGCTGCTGCAGAAATGAGTCCAACAGGTGTCAGAACGCTGAATCTACCACCAACGGATGGCGGAATCACAAACTTTTTAATCCCGTCCTGTGCGATGATCTTATTCAGAACACCTTTTTCGGGATCCGTTGTAAAGACGAAATGATCCTTCGGTTCCAGTCCTCTTTTGACGATTTCGTTTCTAATGATCAGATAATTTGACATGGCTTCCGCCGTCGTTCCTGACTTTGAGATGACGTTGAACATGGTTTTCTCAATGTCGATAACATCCATATTTGATGCGATGAAATCGGGATCAACATTATCCCATATATCTATTGTCGGTATACCGTTTCTCTGTTCCTTGTTCATCCGATTCCAGTTAATTGGCTTAAGCGATTTCTGAAGCGCAATGTTTCCAAGTGCTGAACCGCCGATTCCAAGTACAACAAAATGATCATACTTTCCGCTGAATTCCTCTTCTATCCATTTTGTTATATCCTTCGTATAATCTGTATTGTCCAATAAACCTATGAAGCCCGGCATATCTTCTTTGATTCTCTTCATTGACTCTTCATATCGTGCTTTTAATTCTTTGATTTCTTCAACTGAATTCCCCGACTTACAGCTGTCCGAATAAAGGTTTGAAAAATCAAATCGCAGCATTCTTAATCACTCCCGATTAATATTTGATGAGCGTATCGACACGCTCTCCTTCAAGCTTTGATCTTCCGTTGAGGAAGTCAAGTTCAGCGAGGAAAAGGACTTTTTCGACTTTACCGCCCATCTCCTTAACCATGTGTACAACCGCTTCAACAGTTCCACCGGTTGCAAGAATATCATCAACAATAACGAGCTTATCTCCCTCATTAAAGGCATCCTTGTGAATCTCAAGACCGGCTGAACCGTATTCGAGATCGTAATCTTTCCTGTATGTTTCCGCAGGCAGTTTCCCCGGTTTTCTCACCGGAATCATACCCTTTCCCATTCTTGCAGCGAGAGCAGTGGCAAACATGAACCCTCTGGCTTCGACACCAATGATGTAATCAAAATCCACACCGGAAAGTTTATCTTCCATCTGTTTCAATGTTTCATTGAATGCCTCAGGACTTTTTAAAAGTGGTGTAATATCCTTAAAGAGTATTCCGGGTTTTGGAAAATCCTTAATATCTCTTATATAATCATTCAAATTCATTCAAATCTCCCCTTTTATTATTTATTAAAATTATACCATAGTCACTTTATCTTTTCCTGTCTTTTTAGATATGTACAATGCACTGTCCGCAGCTGAGACAAGCGTAGATGAGAAGCGGCCGTCTTCCGGGAAAGTGGAAACACCACAACTTATTGTAACAGACAAGCCGTCAATCTTTGTGTTTCTTACTTCCTTAACCAGTTTGTTTGCATACGCCACAGCCATTATTTTTGACGTATCGGGAAAAAGCACTGCAAACTCTTCTCCACCATACCTGGCGACGATTGAATTCTGTGGAACATTCTGACGCAGTATTCTGGCAACGTTGATCAGAACATTATCACCTGTCAGATGACCATATTTATCGTTGAATTTTTTAAAGTCATCAATATCCAAAATAAGAAAGGATAATGGTTTCACAAAATCACTTCTTTTGATCAACTCATCCGCTCTTTCATAAAAATAAGTGTGATTACACAACTTCGTCATCCTGTCTATCTGTGTTGTTTCGACAATTTCCTTATATTTCACAGAAGTCTCGAGCATTCTTCCAATCTGTTCGGCAAATATTCTTGCAATTTCGGCATCTTCTTCATTTGGTCTTTTCCCATCAATCGGAAAATCAAGAGAAATATAACCAATTATCAACCCTTCCGAATTAAACAATGGCACTAAGAACAAATCATCTTCATGCCACAAATCCGGCTTCCCAAACTCATGCTTTTCCGTTTCCGGATATATCTCGTAAAGGATACCGCTTTCAGCCGGAACAAAATAAGTGCCAGCAAATTCAAATTCAGCCGTAAATACTCTGTTTATAAGGGCAGAAGCAAACATGTCGGTTCTCAACGCCTCGAATTCAGCTTCTTTTATACCATAATACCCAATTCTTTCGACCGAATTATCTTCTTTATTGATCAGCGAAATAAGTGCCTGTTTGTACCCAAGAAGTTCAGCCAGTAATTTTGTTGTTTTTTGCAGGATAACCCCCGATTCTTCAGTCGATCGTACGAGTTTCAACCCTGAAAGAATCCCTTTCAGTGCTTTTTGGAAATGTTGAAGTTTTTCTCTTTCGGTGTTGATCTTTAAGGATTCGGCGAGTATACGGGTAAGAACGACCAGAATAACCAGAACAAGCGGAAAGATGTAATAAAGTTTCAGGAATTCCAGCATACCCTTGAGCTGAAGTTCATGAATCGTTTGAACAATCGGCATGATGATGCTAATCGGAATAAATTCGACTGTCAATATATAAAGACTTTTTTTAAATCCCGGTGACTTTTTCTTTAGGAACAACGGATAATAAAAATGCATAATCAATAAATTGACGATGATCGCAAATGCAAGATACAACATCAATTTCAAAGAAAACGGATAGGGTTGATACATGATTTCAGCCGGAACAACGTACATCAGAAAATTTATACAAAACCTTGCAGTCACTTTCCATATTTTAGAAACCTTTGAAACAGAATAAACGTTATTCACTCTGAAAAGACAGATAAAAGAGATTATAAATGCAGCAGAATACGGACCATACCAGAGTGTGATCATGATAGCAGAAAGCAATGATACCGAAAAATTGGTATCTCGATAATGTACTTTCACGTTTTCAGCCACAAAAGTGAACAATATGATAAAAAGAAAAGCCAATAAGCTTTCATATGCATTTTGAAATTCCGCAAGTATCCTGTGATAAACGTTAAAAGAATAGACTATATAAGCAGAAAAAGCCAAAAGAAACATTGGCATAATGATTCTACTTATAACATTTTCCCTCTCATGTTTCGTTCAAATCAACCCCTGAATGCTATGAATGTAATATAACCTATATACGAGGCAAAGAATACAGCTCCCTCCACTCTTGTCACTTTACTTCTTTTGAAAGTGGCAAGCAATAAAGCAACTGCCAGTAGCCCCATTACCAGAATATCTATCCAATAAAGATTAACTGAAACACTGACAGGATTCACCAGTGAAGAAACACCGAGTATCAGACCGATATTAAATATATTTGAACCCACGATATTCCCGATCGCCAGATCGCTTTGTCCTTTTAATGCAGCAGACAAAGATGTAACCAGTTCCGGAAGGGATGTTCCGATAGCTACCATTGAAAGACCGACAAGTGCTTCACTGATTCCGAGACTCAAAGCAATTTGAGTTGCCGCATTGACGGTAACATCTGCCCCGAAAACAACCATTGCCAACCCAATTAAAGTAAAGATGAGATTTTTAATTCTCCCTTTCTTCTCTTTTTCAAGATCCTTTTTTTCATCTGCTGCGGAGGCTTTAGACAACATTCTGTCATTCTTCGCCATCACGATGGTATATTCCATGAACAGGAGTAGAAAGATGATCAGAATAACACCATCAAATCTGTCAAGACTGTACTCGGGACCTCTCATCAACATTGCAAAAAGGGCACAACTTAAAAGAATATTGAAAGGTAATTCTTTTCTGACCGTTGACCTGCTGATTGAAAGGGGAACGATCATTGAAGTGAATCCGATAACGAGTGCTATATTTGCAATATTACTCCCGATCGCATTTGAAATGGCAATAGAACCGGAGCCCTTTAAAGCAGCCGACATGCTAACTGCAAGTTCGGGAGCACTTGTTCCAAAAGCCACAACAGTTAACCCTATAAAAAGAGGCGATACACCGAAACTCTTGGCGAGTCCACCGGAACCATCAACCAGCCAGTCCGCACCTTTGACAAGTAATGCAATCCCTATTGCCAGAAACACAATCTGTAGAACCATTTATTAAACAACTCCCTTTTTTGCTTCCCCTTTTCTAACAAACATAATACAGAGAAGGGCACCTAAAAATGCTAATACCGAAAACTTGATCATCGACGGATAGGACAGATAATCTATGACGGCCCCAACAAGTGGCGGTGCTATGATGGCAGCCATCATTGAGAAGAAATAGTAAAGCCCGGTATGTCCTCCAACCTTGTCCTCGCTGACCATATCAACTACCATCGGCAATGAATTGATATTGATACAAGCCCATCCGATCCCGCCAATCACGAGTATTAATTGTATCATAAAAAACTCAGAAGTTCTCGGAATTTTATAGATTTCATCAAGAACACAGATTCCCTCACCTAACGATCCGATTGGAATCATGCTGACGCTGAAAAGGCAGATGATCAGTATGATCAGACCCGTCATGATCGTCTTCTTTCTTCCAAACCGGCTTCCGATAAAACCGGCAGGAATCGCAAAGATCATAAACATAAGCGAAAAAAGCCCCAAGGCAAAAGCGGCATTCCCGGCGCTCACTTCAAGGAACTGTGTTCCATATATCGTAAAGAAAGTTTCAAGTGTACCAAAACCACAGAACCAGAAGAAAATAGCGAGAAGAATAAATAATTCACTCTTCTCTTTTCCGGCAAACAACTCTTTTAACGATTTAAAGAGTGATTTAAACGCACCGGAGAAATTGACCTTTTCTACATTTTTCTCAGTACGCTTTGCTGATTTTGACTCTCTGACGAACACCAAAACCAGCGTAGAACTTAAAATAAGCCCGACAGCTCCTGTTATAAAAGGCAACGAAACATTCATGTCAAAGAGTATCCCACCAACAAAAAAGGCTAACAGACTACCGAAACCACCCATGAAATTGATGATTCCATTGGCTTTACTCCTGTTTTTAGATGGTACAATATCCGGCATCAAAGCAATAACGGGTGATCTGAAAATCGCCATCGCGAGGTTCATCACGATAATGGCTGCAATCAACCAGAATAAGTTGATTTCTCTCATAAAAGGGATCAGAAAAAAGAACAACGCGCCGAGCGGAGCCCCAATTAGGATGAACGGTTTTCGCTTCCCTATCTTTGTTCTCGTGTTGTCGCTTAAAAATCCAATATACGGTTGAAGGATTACGGCAAGAATGTTGTCAAACGTCATGATAAACCCAATCATCATGGCACTCATGGCAAAACCTTCCAGAAAGATAGGTACAAAAGCATTATAAAGTGACCAGATCAGACTAACTCCGAAAAAACCAAAACCAAGCACAAAAATCTGAGGATAATTCATCCCCTTCCCCTTTTTGAGACTACCCATTATCATCCATCCCTTCTTCAGTTTTCATTTAATAAAAATAGACACAATTCTTTTACAGCTTCCCTTTCTTCGATGTTGCCTTTTCCATTTTCGTTGATTTCAAGCAATATATCCAATTCAGCCTCTGTCGGTTCTATCCAGAGAACATTCAGGATGGTGATAAGAAGATCTTTCAATGTGTTGAATTGAAGCTGTTCATTTCCCAATTCTTCAACATCTCTGAAAATATCCCTGTCCACTTCAACCATTTCTCTGGCAAGTGACCAGTCCATATCCATCAATTCATCCACAATCCTTTCCTTTACAGTCTCAAATGAAAAGACGCCTTCATTGATTTCTTCAGACAAAATAATAAAAATTCTGGTAAGGATCATCCAGTCAACTGAATTACAGATCTTTGATGCAAATAAACCAAGTGCCCTGCTGAGTGTAATGTCAGATTTCCGATATGCCCGAATTATTTCAACAACTATTGTCATCGATTCAAGGTTCAGGCAATCAGAGAAATCGACAACAGGTATATTTCCTGCCGCACAGGATTCAAGCCTTTTTCTCAGAGATTCTTCAATCCCTTCGAAAGTATTTAGCACCCAGGATGAAAAATTCTCCAGTGAAAAGATCCCCAGTTCTGAATGCTTCTCTTTTACAACAATCTCCCGATATTCTGCAACGGGAAGAGACGCATCAGCAGCTGTAATATCATCAAGCAGCTGCAAAGTTTTATCGTACTCCCCATTCAACGCCAGCGTTTGTGCAAGATGCCATTTGAGAATAACCGGACTCATATCTGATAAGCCTTTTTCCTTAACATCTTTATCCTCTGCGTATTTTAAAGCCGTTTCATACTGTTTGACGGCTTTTTCGTAGAAACCAAAATTCTTGTATACAATACCAAGCTCGTTGTAGGCTGAAACAGCTTTTTTATCAATTTTGATACAATTCTTCAGATGCTCTATTGCCTTCATGGGCTTCTTGAGTCTGGAATACGTAAAGGCAATATTGTAATTGAGTTCAAAATTGTCTTTTTCCTTCTTCAATCCCTTTTCAAAATAAATTCGTGCCTTTTCAAAATTTTGTTTTTTATTGTACAAAACTCCAATCCTGATATAGGGTGGTACAAATTCAGGAGCAAGTTCTATCGCTTTCTTATAAAATGTTGCGGCATTATTATAGTCGGAAATCCTGTGAAAGATATCTCCACAGGCTACATAAGCCGGTACAAATCTTGCATCCCTTTCAAGCGTGGCTGTAAATTCTTCGAGAGCGCCGTCAATATCATCCTGTTCAAGCAAAAGCTGACCGATTTCAAATGACACAAGCGGACTTGACAGATTTTCGGCCGCAGCAAGCCTCAATTGGTTTTCAGCTTCTCCAAAGTCACCAAACTTTTTAAACAACAAACCATTGTAGAAATGATATAAATAATCTTCCTTACCGTACATCAAAGCTTCATTCAATAATTTTACCGCTTCATCCAACTGATTGTTTTTTAACGCCTTCTTAAACTTCTCAAAGATAAAGTATCTGAGATATGATGCATAATAAGTATCTTTTTTAGCTTTCCACTGAGCTCTCAATCCTCTGACGATAATCTCAAGGGGAATATTATTTTCTTCCTGTATAATCGGCAGATCCTCAGCCAATACCGGTAACTTCAGTGGTAAATTCTGTTCCTTTGCCACTTTTGGGTTCAATGGCAGATAGACGATTGCATAATTCATTTTTTCTCCTTACTATTTACATAACACGGGGGTCGAATGATTTTCGACCCTCTTTTAAATATTCATCTAAAACCTGAATAAACCGTTTTGCTGTCAAAATAGTCTACTTAAAAGTTTTTTTGAATTTGAAATAACTGATTTTAAAGCCATCGCTTATTTCTATAATCGGAATATTTATTCAGAATCCGATCTTTTAAATTTATCTAAAAATTCTTCTACACTAAGTGTCGTCATAATAACATGACCACTGTCCATCATGATAAAAGACTGGGTTTCATAGCCATAAGTCAGATTCAGAATCATCTGTTCTTTATCGGCAACAGATTTAAACTTTCTGATGATGTTATTGCCAGGCGAAAAGATGCCCTGGATTCTATTTTTCACTATATATGTCTTGAAACCAATTTCTATAAGCTCTCCGCCCTTCAAAGTTCAACACTCCTCAGATACTTCGCCGCATCTTCAGGTGGTGTCGGATTGATATAAAATCCTGATCCCCACTCAAAACCGGCAACCTTTGTTAATCTTGGAACGATTTCCAAATGCCAATGATAGAAATCTTTCCCATCACCTGTTGCCGGGGCAGTATGAAGCATAAAATTAAATGGTGGATTGTCCAATGCCTTATATATCCTCAACAACGAAGTCTTAAGAATATGTGCAAACCCCTGTACCTCTTTTTCTTTTATCTTTCCAAAATCATGATTATGGACTTTCGGCATGATCCATGTTTCAAACGGGAACCGGGAGGCATAGGGATTGATGGCAATGAAGTCATCCGTTTCTTCAACTATCCTTGTACTTTCCATTCTTTCCTGGTAAATGATATCACAGAAGATACATCTCTCTTTAAACTTATAACGCATTCTCGAACCGTCCAGTTCTTCCTGAACCCTTTTCGGAACGATAGGTGTCCCGATAATCTGGGAATGAGAATGGGCAAGTGAAGCACCGGCATCTTTTTTATGATTCTTGAAAATCAGGACATATCGAATATCTTCATCACTTGCTATTGCATTATACCTTGCCTTATAGGCCCAAATTATCTCTTCAACCTGTTTTTCTTCAAGTGTTGCTATTGATGCATGATGATCAGGCGTTTCAATTACGATTTCATGATGCCCGAAACCCGTAACGGCATCGTACATCCCATGCCCGTATCTTTCCAACTTGATATCTTTCTGAAGTGCCGGGAATTTGTTCTCTACGACCCTTATCCACCAGCCCGGTGTATTCGGTTGTGTATCAGTAGGTCTGAAAGCAAGTATCTCAGGCGGTGTTGTATATTCATTTCCATAATCAAACGGACAGAAATTGCTGCTCAATTCTTCTGTTTTTTCAGAAAAATCCATCGGTCTTTTTGCTCTTTCAGTTGCAATAATAACCCATCTATTCGAAACGGGGTCCCTTCTCAATTCAGGCATAGGTGAACCTCCTAAAAGTTTTCCTTTTTATTGATTCCTTCTTCGTAAACGTATATATATTCCTTCGCAGATCTTTCCCATGAAAAATCGCCTTTCATGGCATTTTGAACAATTTTACTCCATTTTTCAGGGTCTTTGTATGTGTACATCGCCTTGAACAGAGAATACAACAATTCACATTCTTTGTATTCATTAAATCCAAAACCGTTACCTTCACCCGTTTTCGGGTTGAATTCGGTAACAGTGTCTGCAAGCCCCCCTGTATAATGAACAATGGGAATTGTACCCATTCTCAAACTAAACAATTGTCCAAGGCCACAGGGTTCGTATTTAGACGGCATGAGGAACATATCACTGCCGACATAGATATGATTGGCAAGATCGATATCAAATTCTATATTGGCTGAAACCCTGTCAGGATATTTTTCCTGAAGTTTTCTCATCATATCTTCATATTCAGGCTGTCCGGTACCAAGAAGAACCATCTGCGCTTCCTGCATAAATACAAGATTTGCAATCTGAGAAAAAATATCCAGTCCTTTCTGAGAAACAAGTCTTGTGATAATACCGATTACCGGAACATCTGATCTCTGGGGAAGTCCGACTCTTTTCTGTAATTCAGCTTTGGATATATATTTCCCGTTAAGATTGTCCACAGTAAATTTATTCAATGCAATTTCTCTGTTTTGAGGACTGAACACTTCATAATCTATCCCGTTTAAAATACCGTAAAGAGACTCACTTCTGATACTCAAAACACCTTCGAGATGTTCACCGAATTTTGAAGTTTGGATCTCCTGTGCGTATGTCGGACTTACTGTCGTGATGATATCCGAGAACAAAATCCCGCCTTTCATGAAATTAATATCACCGTAGAATTCAAGTGCATCCACATTAAATAAATAATGCGGTAATCCGGCATAATTTAAAAGCCGACTGTTAACTCTGCCCTGATAACCAAGATTGTGAATCGTATAAACACTCAGTACGGAGTGGAACAGATTGTCGTCCTTATACAGACTTTTGAGATAAACTGGCACAAGTCCTGTATGCCAGTCGTTGGCATGAATAACATCATATCTTTCCTCAAGTTCTTTTATCGCTGCTATCGCTGCAGCTGAAAAATATACCGATTGAAGAGCAGGGTCTTCTTTCCCGTAAACTTCCTCAGTATGAAAAATATTTTCATTGGCAATCAAATATACATTACAATTTGAACCCGGTAATTTCGTCTTGTAAAGTCCGGCTTTTTCCGGTGTATCGACATAGGGTACCTCAAAAGGGTCAAAGACCTTTTCAATCTCATAACCGTATTTCATGGAATTTCTGTCTACTATTCGATGATATGGCATAAAGATATCAACTTCCACACCGTTTCTTTCAAGATATTTTGGAAGTGAACCTATAACATCAGCGAGCCCTCCGACTTTTGCAAAAGGAAAAACCTCGTATGACATCATTGCTACCTTCATATTCTCTTCTCCTTTCAAGTTCCAAGCCTTTTCTTAATGTACTCGGCTTCTATTCTGTTGGCTTCAAGAATCGTTCTGACATGATTAACATCATCAGAATCCACTTTTACAAAAACCTTTTGACTTGTCTCATCGTTAGGATATGCGATAATCGAAACGATATTCAACTTTTCATTCCCAAGCGCTACTATTAGATCTTTCAGGCTTCCGGGTTTATCTTCCAGCGTAATAGAAAATGAAATCGAGCGTTTCTCCGATGACAACATATCATTAAACAGTTCCAGGATATCAAAAACACTGATCACACCGCGAAATACCAGCTCTGAATTCAGAACCGGTACGATCTCCTCATGGGTTTCCATTAAAAGCGTGGAAACATCTTCGAGTACATCATCTTCAAAAACAAAAAAATCAATATTCTGCGCAAGATCCGCCGCTGTTATCGTATCAGGTTTCAAAGCCATCTCTTTATCAAAAAGATCCTCAAAATGCAAAATACCCAAATATTCATTCCTGGCTTTATCAACTACAGGAGCTGTAGGTGAAAATGCCTTTTCAAAGTAATGCTTTAATTCTGAAACTTTCGTCTCCGGATCAATCGTTGTCAGGTTCTTTTCATAACAATCTTTTATAATCAATTCTTTCACCTCCGGAAATTTGTTTTATTTTTCGAGATACTCAATAATTGATTTTGCTGCTGTTTTTCCCGCACCCATCGCTTCTATGACAGTAGCGGCTCCAGTCACAATATCTCCACCGGCAAAAACACCACACATGGATGTTTGCATCTTTTCATCCGCATCAATATTTCCCCATCTGTTTAGCTGAAGGGCCGGTATTGTTTCAAGCAGGACTTTATTTGGCGTTTGGCCAATCGCTTCTATGACGGTATCGGTCTCAAATATCTCAAAAGCCCCTTTTATCGGAACAGGTCTTCTTCTACCCGATGAATCAGGCTCTCCCAATGCCATTTTTTGTACCTTTACAGCCTTTAATCTACCATTTTCTCCGATATATTCAACCGGATTTGTCAACCAGTGAAAGTCAATACCTTCTTCAACGGCATGGTGATATTCTTCTATCCTCGCTGGAATCTCACTTTCCGTTCTCCGATAGATAACCTTTACATCTGCTTCACCAAGTCTTAACGCGCTACGTGCAGCATCCATTGCTACATTTCCGCCACCTACAACGATGACATGCTTACCCGTTCTGACCGGTGTATCAAAATACGGGAACCTATAACTTTTCATCAGATTAATTCTCGTTAAAAATTCGCTTGATGAGTAAATCCCTATCAATTCAGAGCCGGGTATTCCCATCATTCTCGGAGTACCAGCACCAATACCGATAAATATGGCATCAAACGCCTCTTTCAATTCTTCCATCGTAGTTGTTTTACCAACAATTATATCTGTTTCAATCTTAACTCCAAGTTTCTTAATCGCATCAATTTCATTTTGAACAATACGCTTTGGTAATCTGAATTCCGGAATGCCGTAGACAAGAACGCCACCGGCAAGATGAAGCGCTTCAAAAACAGTACAGTCATATCCTCTTTCTGCGAGGTAAGCGGCACAGGTTAATCCCGAAGGACCACTTCCGATGATGGCAATCCTTTTATCCACCTTTGCATGCACCGAAACAGTCAATGTCTTATTTTCCCTTTCCCAGTCCGCGACATATTTTTCCAGCTTCCCGATAGATACCGGTTCATTGTCTTTCATCTTATTAAGAATACAGGCACCTTCACACTGATTTTCCTGAGGACAAACCCTTCCACATATAGCCGGCAGATAATTATAGGTTTTCAATATTTTCGCAGATTCTGATAAATTATCATTTTTAAGTTCTGCGATGAAACCCGGAATATCTATGCCGACAGGACATCCTTTTACACAAAGCGGATTCTTGCACTGAAGACACCTCTCAGCTTCAAGAACGGCATCCTCTTTTGTATAACCGAGATTGACTTCAAAAAAGTCCCTGTTTCTTTCTTCCGGTGTCCTTTCCTGTGTTGGTATCCTCTGCTTATTCATACTCATCGGTTATCAGCTCCATCCAAGCCGATTTTACATCGATGATGCGATTCTTTTTCTTCATCAAGATATTGTTTTTGTCTGTTCATCAAAACATCCCAATCAACAAATCGTCCATCAAATTCAGGACCATCAACACAGGCATATTTAATCTCATCGCCAACTTTCACGCGACAACCGCCACACATCCCGGTTCCATCAATCATGATGGGATTTAAAGAAGTCCATATTAATAAGTCATGTACCTTTGCAACTTTAGCACAGAATTTCATCATAATGGTAGGACCAACCGCCCATGCCGCATCAAATACTTTCCCCTCATCAAAAAGCCGATTCATCGCATCTGTAACGAGACCTTTAGTTCCGAGCGAACCGTCATCGGTATAAATCAACAGCTCATCAGCGACAGATTCAAGTTCATCTTTCAGGATTATATGATCCTTGTCTCTTGATCCGATGATACAAGTCACATGATTATTGTTTTCTTTCAAAGTTTTGACGATGGTAAGGATTGCCGCAATTCCCACTCCACCACCAATAACCAACGTCTTTTCATTGATCGGTATTTCCGAAGCCTTGCCAAGCGGTCCCGCACAATTTGCCAGATTATCTCCCGCTTCAAGTTTCGCGAGCCTTTCCGTGGAGGTTCCGACAACCTGATAGATAATTCTGATTTTCTCTTTTTTATCCGTATCGGCAATCGTTAAAGGGATTCTTTCCGCTGACTCATCAGCCATCACAATGACAAACTGCCCCGCTTTCGCATGAGTAGCAATTCGCGGTGCATAAACCCATATATCATATTCATTTGAAGCTATTTTTTCCTTTGATAAAATCCTGTAAGACAACTTAAGCCCTCCTTAATACGATAGAAATGGAACACTCAGTCTATATCAACAAATCACAATCGTATTTGTTATAAATTGCAGGGGCAGGTTTTCTGCCTACCCCTGTCTTTTTATTCTTCTTCTGAAGTATCCAGATCAGGATAATGTTCTTCAAGAATAGCGGCACATCTCGGACATGTGTCGGGGTATTTTTCATTGCTACCCGTTTCTTCATCATAATTCCAGCATCTTTGGCATTTTTCTCCCTTGGCACGTTCAACTACAACCGTAAGCCCTTCTTTGTTTTCTGTACTTCCATCTTTTTCAAGTGAGCACTTTGAAACGATGAAGAATCTGTCGAGCATTTTCTGTTGTTCTTCAAGAAGCTTAAAAATCTCTTCTGAAGAAACTTTCAATGTACAGTGAGCATCAAGGGAATGCCCGATTGTTCCGGCTGCTCTGCTTTTCTCAAGTGATACATTGACAATTTCTTTTATATCAAGTAATTTTTTCCATTTTTCCTCAAGCGCAAGATCAATATTACCATCTGCAACAGTCGGCCATTTTTCTGCATGAACTGATTTGTAAAGTCTTGCAGATTCGGGAAGATAATCGTATACTTCTTCCGCTGTAAAGACGATAACCGGAGCCAGCATGAGTGTCAGAGCCTTGAGGATTTCAAACATAACTGTCTGTCCGGATCTTCTTTCCAGGGAAGTTGTTCCTTCAACGTACATTCTGTCCTTGAGTACATCCAGGTAGACATTACTGAGATCTGAAACGATGTATTTACTGATGCCTTGAATTCCCTTGTAAAATTCAAACGAATTGAAATTGTGATCGACAGTCTGAATAAGTGATCCCAATCTCGATAATGCCCATCTGTCAAATTCAAGCAACTCTTCTCTCTTCACAGTATCTGTTGCAGGATCAAAATCTTTGAGATTTCCAAGCAGAAATCTCATCGTGTTTCTAATCTTTTTGTAAGTATCCGTAAACTGTTTGAGAATGTCCATAGAAACATTGATATCGTTTCTGTAATCGGATGATGCCACCCAAAGTCTGAGGATATCTGCACCGTATAAATCGATTACTTTCTGGGGATGAATAACATTTCCAAGTGATTTACTCATCTTATAACCCTTGCCGTCTCTTATAAAGCCATGCGTGACAACCGTCTTGAAAGGAGCAACATCATGATTGGCAACGGACAGGAAAACAGATGAGTTGAACCAGCCTCTATGCTGGTCTGTACCTTCAAGATAAAGATCGGCGGGGTATCTTAGATTTTCTCTTTGTCTGACAACGCTTTCGAAAGAAGCCCCGGAGTCCACCCAAACATCAAGAATGTCCTGTTCCTTTTTAAAATGAGTACCACCACAATGCGGACATGTGAATCCTTCAGGAAGTAATTCTTTCACATCTCTTGCAAACCAGGCATTGGTCCCTTCTTTTTCAACGATCTTTATGATATGATCCATTGTTTCCTCGTTGAGTATAGTTTCTCCACAACTTTCACAATAAACAGCAGGGATAGGGATTCCCCATGACCTCTGTCTTGAGATGCACCAGTCGGGTCTGTCTTTTACCATGGAATTAATTCTTGTTTCTCCCCAGTCCGGCACCCACTTCGTCTTGTCTATTTCTGACAGCACCTTCTCTCTCAGACCGTTTTTATCAACACTGATAAACCATTGTTCAGTCGCTCTGAAGATGATTGGCTTCTTACATCTCCAGCAATGAGGATAGGAATGCATGAACTTCTCGTTATAGACAAGCTTGTTGATATCTTCCAGTAATTCGATGACCTTTCCGTTTGCCTTGAAAACATGCTGTCCTTCCATGTCAGGATACTCTGAAGTATACTTCCCCTGTGCGTCAACTGGCGAAAGAATTTCCAGTCCATTTCTCAAACCTGTAATATAGTCATCCGCACCATGTCCGGGAGCTGTATGAACACATCCGGTACCGGCATCAAGTGTTACATAATCAGCCAATACAACGGGTGATTCTCTGTCGATGAATGGGTGCATCGTCTTCATACCTTCAATTTCAGACCCTTTCCAGGATTTTTCTATTTCAACAGTTTCGGATTTTCCTAATTTATTCATGAGTGTTGGAATCAATTCTTTTGCCATGATCCACTTTTCACCGTTCATATCAAATTGAACGTATTCAAATCTTGGATGTACGGCAATGGCAAGATTAGCAGGCAGTGTCCAAGGCGTTGTTGTCCAGATGATGACATACGTATTATCTTCACCCTTAACAGGGAATTTCACATAAATCGATTCTGATTTTTCATCCGCATATTCAATTTCAGCTTCTGCCAGTGCCGTTTCACAGGTTGGACACCAGTGAACAACCTTCTTGCTTCTGTATACGTTACCTTTTGCAACAAGCCCCTTAAGTGTTTCAAGAACCTTTGCTTCATATTTTGGATTCAAAGTCAGATAGGGGTTGTCCCATTCACCAAGTACCCCAAGTCTTTTAAATTCCTCTCTCTGAATATCAACAAATTCGGCAGCATATTCCGCACACTTCTCTCGAACTTCCAGTTGTGTCATGTCCCTTCTCTTTTCACCGAGAGTCTTTGCTACCTGATGTTCGATAGGCAACCCGTGTGTATCCCAACCCGGAACATACGGTGTCTTGAAACCCTTCATCGATTTATATTTCAGTATAATGTCTTTAAGTGTCTTATTTAAAGCTGTTCCAAGGTGCAAATGTCCATTTGCATATGGAGGACCGTCATGTAGGATATATTCAGGTTCTCCTTCCTTTTGACTGAGGATGTAATTGTACAGATCCATTTCATTCCATCGTTTAAGGTATTCAGGTTCTTTCTTTGCCAATCCCGCTCTCATCGGAAACTTGGTCTTCGGTAGATTTAAAGTTACTTTATATTCCATTTGTTGTGAAACCTCCTGTCACGTCTATATAATTATCACGACAAAAATTGTTCTATTCAAGTAAGTCAAATATTACTTCTTCAACAATTTCTGAATTTCCTGCTTTAATATGCTGAAATCAGAGCTCTTTACAACATACGTATCAGCTGCCCAGGACGAAAGATCGGCCTTATAATGGCTGTATGCTGTGAGCAAAATAATCTTAATCGGAATGTTTCTCTTTCTGATTTCACCTGCGAGTTCAAGACCTGTCATGTCAGGCATCTCGATATCGACAGTAATCAAGTCGTAATCACTATTCTCGAGTTTTTCAAGTCCTTCTTTTGCATTTGAAGCTGTTTCAACATGATACCCTTCGTCTTCCAGCTCCTCTGAAATCAAAAATCTCATATTGTCTTCATCTTCAATAATGAGAATCTTGTTTTTTTCCATGTTCATTCCTCCTGTTCCGATAATTTCACCGGTATTTCGATGACAAAAACCGTATGCTCGCTTTCGCCTTTTACGGCCCTCTCTATTGTTAATTTACCATTGTGTTCCTCTTCAATTATCTTTTTAGTAATAGGCAAACCTAATCCGGTACCCGATACTTTTGTCGTAAAAAAGGGAGAAAAGATTTTCTCTTCAACTTCTTCAGTGATCAGTTCGCCATTATTCAGGAATTTCAATCTGACACTTCCATCCCTGATTTCCGATGTGATCTCTATGTATCCGTTACAGGCTTCAATCGCATTCTGAATGAGATTAATCATGGCCTGCTTGATTCTGCTGACATCAACATTTATCATCAACGACTGAACTGCCAGATCCAATTTGATATTGTTGGTTTCTATCCTGTCTTCATAAAGTAAGATTAGCTCTTCAACAGCCTCTTTAATATCGATCTTATCAAATTCAAGCCTCTTTCTCGGACGACTGAACTCAAGAATCTCTTCAACTATCTTTTCCAGCCGTTTGACTTCCCCGTGAATAATATTAAGATACTTCATCGTCTTTTGCTCATGCCCGCTCTCAACCGAACGTTGCATCCTCTGAGTAAACCCGCCTATAACCGATAAGGGGTTTCTTATCTCATGCGCCACCCTGGCCGACATCTCTCCAAGTGAAGCAAGTTTTTCTCTTCTTCTTATCTCATTCTCCATGAGTTTTTTTTGTGTGACATCATCAAACATGATGATAATGCCCTCAATTCTGTCCGAGCCGGAATATCTGAGAGGCGTAAATTTAATATCAAAAAACATGTCTTTATCGTTAAGATGCATCGGATATTCTGTCAGAACAACCGTATCTTTTATTTCATAGACCTTTTCCGCAACGTTTTCAAGATCCTTAAAATCATGGGCAATATTATCAAAACTCATTCCCAGTACACGTTTCTTTTTATAATTAAAAACACTTTCAGAACGCCTGTTCCATTCTCGTATCTTATCCTCTCTATCTAAAACAATAATGGCGACATCAAGACTTTCCAGAATGCTCAAGGTAAAATCTTTATGATAGTTTAAAAGAGAAGTTTGTCTTTCAAGGGACAGGGTTTTGGATTTTAATTCCTCATAATTCTGAACATTTTCTATCGCCAAACCGGCATTATCTGAGAATATTTTCAAAACATCTATCATATTCGTTGTAATCTCTTTTCCTGAAAAACGGTTATCGAGTATCAGAACACCAACCGTTTCAAACCTCCCGACAAGAGGGACCACCACAAATTCTCTTGTTCCGAGAAGCGTTGCCAGTTCCCTGTACTCATTTCCCCATTCCTCTACAATCTCAGGAATGACTTTTACAATTTTTTTTCGTACAACAACCTTTTCAAATACCATATGACTTTTGTATGGAAAGACCCTGTTTTGAATCTCATGTTTGGCATAATCATCGATATCCATCGTCAATGCCTTTTCTCTCAGATATTGTGTAAAATTCCCAAGGGTATACTGTGAGATATTCTGTCGCCCCATCGTTGCTGCAATCTCCTGATTACTCATGATGCCCATCCAGTGTTTTGCAACGAGCGTCTGATTTTTATTATTCTTCTCAAGCAGTAGTGCCCTGTCAAAGCCAAGACCTCTTTCTGACGTTATCCCAAGCATCATGATACTTTGTATGTTTTTCACATCGTAACTTTCTCTCATCGCCCTGTTGATATACGTCATATTTTTCAACGAATTAACATGTTCTTTCTGTTGTGCAAGTAACTGCTCATTCGTATGTGTAAGGGCTCGGAATTTCCGGTTTTCTTCAGACAATTCAGAAAGATATTTCAATTTCGAAACCCCAAGAGAAATCCTTGAAGAGATATCTTCAAGGAGCGCAAGATCAACTTCATCAAAATGTTTATAAGGTCTGTATAAATCCTGAGCTTTACGGTTAATTAATATGATAACACCGTATATATCATCATCATGATACAACGGGGAAGCTATTGCAGATTTTATGTTGACATCAAGCATATCCAGTGCCGCTCGCGGATCTTTTTTTGCCGAAATTGAAAGCACCGCTTCCCTGTTGTCGAAACACCAACCAACCATCCCATGATGAGAAGGAATGGTTCGTCTCATAATCTGTTCTTCGGTAATGCCATACCAGTATTTTATCTCAAGCTCTTCATTTTCATTCAATAACCAGATAGAGGCATTTTCTACATTGAGCATCTTACAAGTCATGTTCATGGAATCTTTGTAAAGGGCATCTTCTAATCTTGATTTATTGATCAATTCATGTAATCTGGCAAGACTGAGTAATTTATAGGTGTTTTCCCTGAAGAGTCTATTTTCTATTGACAGTTTTAAAACTCGTCCAATACTCTTAAGTATATCGGTAAAGTTCCTTGTACTCAATTTTGACGGCTCTTCATCATAACCGAAAGCGATCATGCCGACAAATTGTCTTTTGTCAACAACCGGAAACAATGTCATATTTGCAGAATAGATAAATTCGAATTTCTCCAGTTCATCTTCTGTCTCTATCTTAACCGCATCACCCGTTCTCAAACGTCTTGCTTCAGGGAGATCGACAACTTTTATTTTAAATTGTTTAACTGAAGATTTATCGAGATTAGAAAGGCCAATCAACCTGAATGCCTGCTTTTCCTTTTCAAAAATGAATACAGCACATTCATTCGCAGAAAAATTGTATGCCAGCTCCTCAGCAAGATGATTAACGCCTTCGTCTGAATTTACAATATCAAGATTTAATAGCGTTTTGAATAAACTCAACTGATCTAATGAATTATTTTCATCCATTTTTTCTCCTTTTTCTTAAAAAAAGTATAAGCAACTGACATTAAAAATCACAAATTTCATGTATAACCGAAGCAATGATATACGCTGAATTATATCACAATTAGAATGAATGAGCAGCTTCATTTTCCAATGCAATATTTTTCAAAAAAGGTCATTTATAAGGATATTTTTTTTAATAAAATTTGGTTTTATAAGCAAAAAACAACACAAAAAAAAGCCTGTAAAATTATCTCTTAACGCCTTTAAATCATCTTTAAAGCCATTTTAGTATAACATATCTCAATCCTCATCATGAAAAGAGAGTAGACGCCTACTCGACAAAACAAGCTTTTTTTGTTATCATTGGAGTGTTTAAGGAAACGGGAGTTTCACAGCTATAAAGTTACGACACAGCTGATTGCAGCTGTTTAATACTATCATAGATTAAATTAACCTAACGGAGGGATGGAAAATGTTCAAAAAGAATTACATTCTTGCACCGGGACCTACACCGGTACCAACAGATATTTTACTCGCAGGAGCACAGGAAACAATTCATCACAGAACACCAAAATACGTAAACATTCAGACAGAAACGCTTGAAAGAGCAAAGATTCTCTTCCAGACAAAAAACAAGGTAATGGCTATCGTTTCATCCGGTACAGGCGCAATGGAAGCAGCTGTTGCAAATACGGTAGGAAAAGGCGATAAAGTTATCGTTGTTGACGGTGGAAAATTCGGAGAAAGATGGGGAGATCTTTGTAAGGCTTTTGAAGCTGATATCGATCTAATCAAGCTTGAATGGGGACATTCCGTAACTCCTGAACAGATAAAGGAAGCGCTTGACAGAAATCCTGATACAGTGGCTGTATTCGCTACACAGAGCGAAACTTCAACCGGAACAATCAACCCAATCAAAGAGATAGCAGACGTTGTAAAAGATTACAAAGCCCTCATGGTCGTTGACTCCGTCAGTGGACTTCTCGCAGAACCCCTCAAAATGGATGAATGGCATGTTGACATCGTCGCAACAGGACTTCAGAAAGGTGTTATGCTTCCTCCGGGTCTGGCACTCATCACCCTTAGTGAAAAAGCATGGGCAAGAGTGGACGAATGCTCCAACAAGAATAAATATTATTTTGATCTGAAAAAATACGGTAAAAAATATCCGGATTCACCATATACATCCGGCGTTAATCAGATGTATCAGCTCAGTAAAGCACTTGATATGATTGAGGAAGAAGGCATTGAGAACGTCTGGAAGAGACATCAGATCCTTGCAGATGCAACAAGAGCAGGGATAAAGGCGATGGGTTTCGAGCTTCTTTCAAAGAATCCCGGAAACGTAACAACAGCTGTACTCTCACCGGTCGATACTAAAGAACTCACAAAACTCATGAGAGACAAGTACGGTGTTACGATGGCAGGCGGACAGGATCATTACAAAGGCAAGATCTTCAGAATTGCGCATCTCGGATACATGAGTAAATTTGACACAATCATCGGCCTTAGTGCACTTGAAATGGCATTTAACGAACTTGGTCACAAAGTAGAACTTGGAAGTGCTGTAAGAGCTGCAGAAGAAGTATTCCTCAAAGAAGGGATTTAATATGGCATTCAAAATTCATGTAAACGATCCGCTTTCAAAAGATGCAATGGCAAAGCTGAATGCATATGACGGATACGAAATTACGGCTGAACATTTCGATAAAGATGAATTAATCAGCAAAGTTGCCGATTATGATGCCCTTGTTATAAGAAGTGCCACAAAGGCAACGAAGGAAGTCATCGAAGCCGGAACAAATCTGAAGGTTATCGCAAGAGCGGGAACGGGTCTCGATAATGTAGATCTGGTTACCGCAAAGGAAAAAGGCATCAAAGTGGTTAATACACCCGGTGCAAACTCCGTCAGTGTCGCTGAACTCGCGATCGGTCTCATGCTCGGACTCTTCAGACACATTCCGAGAGGAACTAAAGGCATCAAAGAAGGTCTTTGGGAAAAGAAAGCCCTCAAGGGTTTTGAACTTTATCAGAAAACAGTCGGAATCATCGGATTCGGAACAATCGGGAAACAAGTTGCCGAAAGGCTTCTCGCCTTCGGTTGTAAGATACTCGCCTATGATGTTGTAAAAGATAATGGCGGACTCAATGTAGAATTCGCAGAACTTGATGAGATCTACGCAAAGGCAGACATCATCACCTTGCACACACCATTGCTTGATGCAACTAAAAAGATGCTTAACGCTGATGCTTTCGCCAAGATGAAAGAAGGCGTATTCATCATCGACGCAGCGAGAGGTGGCATCATTGATGAAGCAGCACTCTGCGATAATATCGAAAATGGTAAAGTAGCCGGAGCTGCGTTAGATGTCTTTGAAGTGGAACCACCAACAGATGAACTCAGAAAGAAACTCGTTTCATTTGATAACGTCATCTGCACACCGCATATCGGAGCATCCACTTACGAAGCTCAGGTAAGAGTCGGAGAACAGATCGTCGATAATCTTATGAAGGCAATAAAAGAACTTTAGAGTGTCAAAAAATCGCATGTAGGAAAAAATTGTAAGAGATAAATACGCATAATTGTAAGAGCGGGTGGGGGTTTAGAAAAACGCCACCCGCTTTTTTCTGTTAAAAACAAATTCAATGATCAAGCTAACACCCTACCCAATGGAATTCTCTGATTCTTTAAAAATGCCTCAATAATAGTAAAGTTTCCCATCCTCAATCGAAACATCCAACAAACTTTTATCCAGCATATAATTTAAAAAAGCACTTATAGAACAAAGATTCACAAGATACCCCTTATAATCACATTCCATATCATGCAGTATCAGAATATTCTGAAGTATCTCTTCTCTGGAAGAAGGTTGATTACATATTTCAAGAATATTTTCCACCATAGAATTGATGCTGATTAAATTCGCATCAATTAATTTTGACAATTCAGCTTTTAAGACAACTTCCTTAGCATGACTGATCACCAGATAATCAGCGTCAATCTCTCTGATCTTTTCCAGACTTTTGAGCCTTTCTTCCACATTCAACAGATAAGTCAACGCATATTTTTCAAGTGTATGATAAGAAAAGATGGCATCTCCCATAAATGCTACTCTATCAGGCGTAATCAGAATTATATCACCTTCCGTATGCCCCGCTGCCTTCAGAAAAGAAAACTTCACATCATTTATCTTTTCAATCCCCTCTTCAACAACATAATTCACTTGAGAGCCGTTTCTTGTTTTAAGCCTTTTCGATGGATAAGCGGCATTTGAAATATAATAAAGGTATACGGGATTTTCGATAAAATTCTTTTCTTCCGGAGAACTGAATATCTCTACACCATGGTATTTCTCACATAAAAAAGCATTCCCACCACAATGATCTGCATGTCCATGAGTGTTAAAGATATACTTTATATGGAGATTGTTTTCAAGGAGAAGGCGTTCAGCAGAGTGAGCCGCAGAGCGATTTATTCCCGTATCAACGAGCAGACAGTTTTTATTCTTGAAAGAATAAACCCCGATATTCGTAGCCCCTTCAATATAAAAAGTGTTTCTGTTTATTTTTTTAAAAGCCATTTTAACCCCACCAGTATCGTCAATATACGGTACGAAAAATAATATCATAAAAAGGTATATAATGATATTATATAAATAAAAAGAGGTGAAAAACATGAAAAAAATTCTTGTTTTATTTTTAATTATCATTCCAATCTTGAGTTTTGCCGGTAAAATCAACAGAAACGGTTACTCTTTCTACTGGGATTACGATATGTCCCCTGAAGCTCATCATCAGGCTACTGTTGAAAAAATCATCAGTACTAATACCTTACAAATTAACTATCAGGGAAATAGTCATATCATGTATCTTATCGGTGACCTACAACCAATCCCTTCCAGTTCTGCTGAAATAAGTTCAGATTATTCTCAACAGGGAAGTACCTTCCTTGAAAAAATGTGCCCACCGGGAAGCATTATTTACATCTCATTCAGTTCACAAAAAATTGATTCAAACGGTATTGTCCATGGGTATATCTGGTATAAATCCGGGGATACATGGATACTTCATAACTTGTCCGCTATCAATAACGGTTATGCGCTTGCCGATAGAACAAGCGTATACCGAAATGATTACCAGGATCTATTCAGTGATGCTGAAAAAAAAGCCAAAGATAATATCAGGGGCATATGGAAATCAGTATTTGAAAAATCGGGAAGCGTTGTTATCAGCACTTCATCAGGGCCGATTCGAATCAAGACGGTTAAATTCACCGGAGAGGACAAATATATAGAAATCATCAATACTGCTTCCTCAAGGATTGATCTGAATGGGTGGAAAATTATTTCATCAGCCGACGGAAAATCCTATCAATTTGGTGAATATATTTTAAAAGGAAGAAAAAAAGTAAGGATCTATGCTGAACCCCATGGCGATGATCTGGTCTGGGACGGATTGAATTTGTATTATTACATCAGTAACAAAATATATCTTTTAGATAATAAAAATTTCAGAGCCTCCGTGTACGGCTGGTAGTAACATCATGTGATGGCATTAAAATGCCATCACATCTTCTTATAACGAGAGGATTTCAAACATCTTCTCCGTTTGCTCTCTGATTATCTTGATCGATTTCTCAAAAAGGAGCTCTTCCGTATCTGACAGCTGGAGTGGGATAATTCTTTCAACACCGGTTTCTCCAACAATGGAAGGATAGCCGATATAGATACCGTTAAAAGGAGTTGAAACGGTTAATATTCGTTTTTCATCTCTGACAATTGATTCAACGATATGTGCTGTTGATGCAGCGATTGCATAATTAGTAGACCCCTTTCTTTTAATAATCTCATATGCAGCATTTTTAGTCTGTTCAAAAAGACTTTCAAGACAGTTTGAACAGGCATTTGGTTCGGTACACTCACGACTGTATTCCATAATAGGTATACCACCCATCTTCGCTCCGGACCATACGGGTAATTCTGAATCACCATGTTCCCCAATGATATAGACATGTGCATTTGATGCAGAAATAGAACAGTTTTTAGAAATAAGAGATCTCAGCCTCATGGTATCTAATACCGTACCGGATCCAATCACTCGCTTTTTATCAAAAGCTGTCACGCTTTGAATAACAGCCGTCATAACATCTACGGGATTTGTCAACACTATTATGATTGATTCGGGTGCATATTGTATGATTTTTTCCGATATCGATTTCACAATTCGTGCGTTCTTCTCAGAAAGCTGAAGTCTTGTTTCTCCTTCTTTTTGAGCTGCCCCGGCAGAAATAATTACGATATCACTATCTTTTATCTGTTCATAATCCCCGGCAATTATCCTCGTCCGTTTATAAAAAGGCGTGGCGTGCATGATATCCATCGCCTCACCTTCTGCTAACTCGCGATTCAGATCCACGATGACCAATTCTTTTGCAAGACCTTTTTCAAGAATCGCAAATACCGTTGCTGATCCTACATTTCCGGCTCCTATCATAGAAATTTTCATTTTATCACCTCTTATCCATTTGACGGAACCCTGCCAGAAGTTATTTTAAAAAGCACTCTTGTATAATTAGCTAAGAATATAATGTTTCGGATTCCGTCTTATTATTTGGACTAATAAATCGGAGGGATAAAATTGCAGAATTTTGTATTTTATAACAAAACTAAGGTAATCTTCGGAAAAAACACTGAAAAGCAAGTTGGGAAAGAGATTAAAAATCTCGGCAAACAAAAAATATTGATTCATTACGGCGGCGGCAGCATTAAAAGATTCGGATTATACGATACAGTGATAAACAATTTAAATGAGGCCGGAATTGATTTTGTAGAACTTGGTGGCGTAAAACCCAATCCGTCACTTGAAATGGTGAGAGAAGGAATTGAATTATGTAGAAAGGAAAATGTTGATTTCATACTGCCTATAGGTGGTGGCAGTGTTATCGACTCGGCAAAAGCGATTGCAGCAGGTGTTCCATATGAAGGTGATGTATGGGATTTCTTTGACAGAAAAGCAGCGATAAAAGAGGCACTTCCTGTCGGTGTTATTTTAACCTTACCGGCGGCCGGTAGCGAAACAAGTACCGCAACAGTTGTTACGGATGAGGAGAATCAATTGAAAAGAGGTAGCGGCAGTATGCTTCTGAGACCGGTATTCGCTATCATGAATCCTGAATTGACCTACACATTACCCCCCTATCAGACTGCAGCAGGTATCACGGATATGATGGCACATATCATGGAAAGATATTTTACTCAGGAAAGACATGTGGATCTTACCGATCATATGTGCGAGGCAGTTATGAAAACAATCGTTAAAAACGCACCGATCGTAATGGAAGAACCTGAAAACTATGATGCAAGAGCTGAAATTATGTGGGCAGGAACGTTAGCACACAACGGTTTACTTGGAACGGGGAGAATTGAAGATTGGGGAACGCATATGATCGAACACGAACTCAGTGCTCTCTATGATCTTACCCACGGTGCCGGACTGGCAATCATCTTCCCCGCATGGATTAAATATGTTTATAAAGCCTATCCTGAAAAAGTAATGAAATTCTTCCATACGGTTTTCGACGTAGAAGCTGTTTTCGATGAACCGGACTATATGATCAAAGAAGGGTTAAAAAGATTAAAGAATTTTTATCGTTCAATCGGTATGCCTGTCTCATTAAAAGATGCCGGAATCACAGAAAATCGATACGAAGAAATGGCAGAAAAGTGTACGATTTTCGGACCTGTCAGTAATTTTGTGAAACTTCAGAAAGATGATGTTATAGAAATTTACAAACTTGCAGCGGAATAATTTTTCCCCTCCCCAATCAAAATATGATTGGGGAGGTATTCACAATTCTTTTATTTAAAAAACGAACTGTTTATTAAAGTTCCTTGTACCAGAACATATGATCACACCCATTACCCCAAAAGTCTTTCAAAATCTTATATGGTTCCCCTAAAAGATGCCACCATGTTTTCTGTGCTCTGATATATCCTGAATCAAGTAAATAATATTGACAGCCGCCTTGTTTCAAAATCACAAGTGCATATGTTAATAGTTTTTTTCCAACACCAAGAGACTGATAATCCGGTTTGACATAAACACTACCAATTTCCAACACTTTTTTAGGATCAACATCAATGTGTTGTTTAGCAAAATCTCCAAGTTCATTGATACTGACAGTTCCAATTATTGTTTCCTCTTTTATTGCAACAAAAAAACGAAAACGTGTATTTTCTCTCAACGCCAAAGAAAATTTCTCCATCTTATCCTCTATTTCATCGCCAATATCATCAACGAAATCCACTATCCCTTCTTTTTCAATCGTATGACTAATCACTTCTTCGAAAAAAAAGCGCAAAGATACTTCATCACTTAAAAGAACTTCTCGAATCTGATAATTCATATTCCCCCTCCTATTTGCTATTCTAACACATGGTGTTTTTGAACTGTGCTATAATCTAATCGTGTGTTTCTCGCAGTTATTATCTTTTGAATCATAATCAAGGATGTGGTCATATGTTTGCAAATAGCAGATTAATCTACGGAACAATGGGGCTTGGAGGCGGATGGAATTCCGATAAACTTACACCTAAAGCCGTTGAGGAAGCAGCGCTTGCATTTGAGGCGGCACTTGAGATTGGAATCGATTATTTTGATTTTGCAGATATCTATCAAAACGGCAAGTCAGAATCTGTTTTTGGTGAGGTATTAAAGGCAAATCCCGAATTCAAAAACATTATAAAAATACAGACAAAAGCTGGAATAATACTTGCGAATAAAGATGGAATCGGACAATTTGACTTTTCAGCCAAACATATCATCAACGCAGCAATCGATAGTCTTTCGAGACTCAACGTCAGTTCAATCGACTTACTTCTACTCCACAGACCCGATCCGCTCATGGAAGCATCTGAATTAAAAGAAGCCTTCAAATACCTTTTTGAAAATGGTTTAATCAAAAAGATGGGTGTTTCTAACATGAACCAGTATCAGATTCAATACATAGAAAAAGCAACGGGGTTTAAAGTTAAATCCAATCAACTTCAGATAAGTCTTTCAAAATTGGATTGGCTTGATGGTACAATCGGTGTCAATAACGATAATGGTTACAGAAGCACCTTTACACCGGGATTGCTGGAATATATGATGCTCCATGATATAGAAGTTCAGGCATGGAGTCCCCTTTCAGGCGGTATTTTCTCAGGAAGAGAACTGAAGCCGGATACAGATAAAACAATTCTTGAAACAAAGGAATACGTTTATAAGCTTGCTGAAGAAAAAAACAAAACACCGGAATGTATTGTCCTGGCATTCATATTGAAACACCCAGCGCAAATAAGACCCGTTATCGGAACCAGTAAAGCTGAACGCATAAGAAAAGTTAAAGATGCTGAAACCACGACCCTTACAAGAAAGGAATGGTACACACTTTACACCCTCTCACGTGGTTTGCGGATGCCATAAACGAATAAAAAAGCAATCATCCTCACCAATCGTCTTTTTGATTTTATATGTATAGCAGTATATAGATAACCAGAAGAACCACTATTCAATCAATGACCCCTTTGGAAAGGGGTCATTTCGTTTTTTTATCTACACGTTTAATCCAACTATTTAAAAAAGCGTTGAAAATATCCGGATCTTCAATCTGCATATTATGACCAGTATCTGCAATAACAGCATAGGAAACATCTTTAAACTGCTTCAGTATGGAGAATTGATCTTTATAGCCAACGATGTGATCGAATAATCCCGTTAAGATGACACATGGTTTTTCAAAGACATACTCATCAATTGGAAATGAAAATCTCCGATTTTTCTCCAATTTTTCATAATCAAAATTCTTTGATAAATGAATACCTGAAAATACTTCTTCTCTCGTTCGGTCAATCGTGTACTTCGTCTGAATAACAGAAACAGAATCCAGCCATTCTTCTGTTTCATCGTTAAAAGAAGAAGCATACTCCCGGTCTTTTTCCACTATCTTAAATTCTGGTAATTCCCTTGTTTCTCTTTCGTTTTGAGTAGCTGGACAAATAAGAAATAAGCCATCTATTTTATCAGCTTCTTTTACTATTAATCCATGAGATAGATATCCTCCATAGGATTCTGCAGCAAGGAGATAGTTAGAATCACCAATTATAGCTGTTTTAAACGACATGATAATTTCAAGAATCACATCACTGGAATAATATTCATCTTTCATTCCAGATTTCCCCATTCCCGGAAAATCAAAATAAATCCGCCTATAGGAACTTTTTTCCAATACCGGCTCAAAAGCACCTTTCATCAGTCTGTGATCGGGTGATAATCCATGTATCATAAAAATAGGTTTCCCCTCTCCATAAACTTCATAATAAATATCGATGTCTTTAATTTTAATCTTCATAAAAACACATCCTTTAATCAAGATATCTCATTATACTTTTATATAAAAGTATTGTCAAGAGACATTTCACAAAAGAGAGAAAGCTCTTTAACAGAGCTTTCTCTCTTTTGTTATTTCTATTCATATCATTATTAACGAGAAAATTTTTAACTGTTTTTTACACCCCATAGTTCGTTTTTTTTCTTATCAAAGGGACTACTATTTTCATCTTCATTTTCTCCGGATAACAGGACCCACACACATCTGTCATTTCATAATCAGGTGAGTCAGCCTTGTTATAATCTGATTTTGGCAACCAGATTGAAAAAATATACCGCCATGCTTTTTGACATTCTTCAACAGATCCATTTATTGAAAATTCTGCGTATTCCCCTTCAGGCAGTTCAAGGATTGCAAAGCTATTCTCTGAAACATTTGAAGTAATACCTGTTTCTTCTCCAACGAGAAAGGAAAATTCGCCATTTGCCTTATAATCAAAAGGTATTCCATAAGATATAGCCGGACAAACTCTTTCGGGGATTTTCATAAAATGGGTATTTTCACCAAAATCGCCATAAAAGCCCGGAATATCATTAAAGTATTTATCTGAATCAAGATTTGTCTTATAGGAATAGCCATAAATGATTTTCTTTTTCATCTGCCGTATTACCGGTTCATCAAATTTATAATCAGGAAAAGCTCCGACAAAATGGTTTATGATCAATTTGTCAGTAAATTCGACCTTTATCTGACTGTTTTTTCTGTATTCAGAAGGATTAATGCCAAAGTATTTGCAAAAAGCCCTTGAAAAAGCTTCATGTGAACTGTAATCAAACGATATCGCTATTTCAAGAATTGAAAGATCAGTACCGTTTAAAAGTTTACACGCCTCGGATAATCTTCTTTTCATAATATATTCGTAGACTGAAAAACCTGAAATCATTCTGAAGAGTCTTTGAAAGTAAAAAGGTGAAAAATGCGCCTTTTCAGAAACTTTGTGTATCTCAATTTTCTCTGTCAAATTCTCCTCTTTAAAATCAATGGCATCCTGAATTCTTTTATAATATTCCATCAAATCGCCTCCCTTATCTAAGTTCATTCTATAGTATATTAATCTTTTTTTCTTGATAATTCGTGCGGAAAGCAACTTTTCATTTTCTTTAACTTTCAAAAAAAGAGCGTAACTCCAAGAGTTACGCTCTTTTTTTTGTTCTTTTATGCCTATTAAATTAGTCTATATTCTGTCCAAATATTTCTTCCGGTGTTCCTTTCACTTCAATAATTCTCGGTGTGATAAAGATTGAAACGTTCCGCTTATCTTCACTTTCAATCTTTGTCGTGAAGAATTGTCCAACAAAAGGAAGATCACCGATAAATGGTAATTTTTGAACTGAATTTGAAGAAATGTTTCCTTCCAGACCGCCGATTACAAGTGTATCCGTATCATTCACAAGAACCTTCGTCACAGCATTCCTTGTCTTTTGTATCGGAAATCCATCAGGATTGTATTCATCTGATGATGAAATACCGACATTCACATCGAGGAAAACCGTACCGTCTTGATTAACTGTCGGTGTGATATTCAGATCGTACCCTGAGCTGATAGTAATCAACTGCTCCTGAACTGATCCATCTGCTGCCGTTGTCGCCAGACGATAATAATAAGATGTACCAATCAGAATCTGAGCTGCTTCTCCACTCATCGTCGTAACGTAAGGTCTGATCATTTGTTCACCTTTGCCATCTTCCTTTTGGGAATTATAACTCATTTCGATTTCAACGGTCTGTGTCACTGCATTAAGAAGCTTTGAGAAATCTGTGAAATCCAGGATACCACCCTCAAATTTGAAGCCATTTTCCGAATTAAGGGTTAATGTCGGCGAAGCTGTTCCAATATTCAAAGACAAATCCTGATTAAATTTATCTATTAAGCTGTTATCAAGTACCATAGCAGAAATTTCAACCATTTTCTTCGGCTCAACTGTATTCATCAGCAAAGGCTTCAAACTTTCCATATCTGAATCGGAAATCCCGGTAAAAACAACCAGACCATTCGTTTCATCCGCATAGACTGTCCCCCCATATGCCGTTTGTATCAGTGATGTAACTTCCTCGTATCCATGGCTGATATTCAATGTTCTTTTTCTGTTTTTACCTGTTTCATGACTGATACCCGGCGGTGTGATGATATAGATGGGTTCACGAAGTCCTTCAGCTACATCCACGTTGAAATCATATAGTCTTTCAGTTATCTTCAGCCACTCTTCCCAAGTCAGATTATTCATGTTGATTCTCGAAGTTGCGGTAGACGTTTCATCAGGCATAAATAATTTAGGCTGTGATGAAAGTCCCATCGAGATATCCTTGGTTATCTGTATAACATACTTTCCCTGAGCATTCACATCAAAATGCACACCATCTTCATTAAAGACAACGATTGGTTCTGATGATTCATCTTTCTTCCCTTCAGCGATCATACGGTTCATCTGGTTAACGGCTGTCAGTACTGATTCTTTATCGCCTGTCACTATATATTCTTTATTCACACTATCCGCTTCAATCTTTGAGATTCCCGGTACAGTGCTCTTGATAACATCTATCATTTCCGATTCTGAATAAGAATTTTCTTTCTCAACTCCAAACCAAACTTTCTGAACGATTATCTTTTCAGCATATTCATTGATAAGAGCAACAGCATTTTCAACTTCCATACTGCTACCGATCAAAAGGAAGATAGAAGCTGTCTGGAAATATTCAATCTCAACTCCGGGATTGTAAGAATTTACAATATTTATAAGTTCTTCCGGCGGAATCTTTCCCGAATCCTGAATATATTCATAATCTATCTTCTTAACAATTTTCTTGAAATTATCATCATTTTCGCCCAGTAACCCAAAACCGTTCAGAATTGTCTGCACATTCTCAATCTTTTCTTTAACACCTTTCAACAGAACCTTTGAATTCCCAAAATCAAGAATACTCAGTTCTTCATCGAGTGAATAATAAAGATTTAACACATTTTGAAGGGTTTCAAAAGTGATACCGGGAGCAAGCTTCACAACGACACTCTCTTCCATATATTCTGTACTCATTGAAGTCAACACATCTTTTGCCTCAATTATTTCATTTGCCGTACCTGTAAGGAAATAGCCGCCACCTTCAAATATTTCGAGTTTGACACCTGGAACCTTAAGCGTTACAAGCTGGGAAACTTCACTCGCAGACAATGTTGGAATCAACAGATTTACAAGTTCGGTTTTATCATAAGCCCCGTCATCTTCATCCGGTCTTCTGGCATCCATTTTTCTGAGTTCTTCAACCATGGCTTTAACAGCCACATCCGGACCATATATCTTATACATATCTCTCGATTGAACATAAAGAATGTCAACTCCCTGATCTTTGAAAAGCTGTTCGTAGATCATGTTGACATCTTCAGTGCTCATTCTTTCAAGATCTACATACTGGGATATTTCATTAACACTTTCAGTCTTTGATAATGATTTTATCTCTTCAATTGCCTTCTGTGCTGTTTCTTCATCCTGTGCCTTGACAAGTATCGAGTTTAAGGAAGGATAGGCAATAATCTCAAGTTCTGTATATTTGGATTCGATCAGTCCTTTAAGATCTGTGAATAAAGACTCACTTTCAAAAAATTTCGTACTCACGTTGATGACATTATAAGATCCAGAAGATCCCAGCATAACGCTTTCCACTTCTTTGATATACCCCTCAATAATATCCAAATCATGTGTTTTCCCCTTAACAAAAAGTAAAGGGGTAAAACTGAAGTCAATCTCAATCTCAGGGAATCTGCTAACCAGCGAATTAGGACTTTCAACATTCTGAAGTCCAGCCATAACAGTTTCCGGTAATTCTTCCGAAATAGAAATAATCCTGATCTCGGATGCCAGTGGGGGCACAAGCCAATCCCAGTCATCGGCAATCTGTTCTGCTGTGATGATCTCATAATTAGAACCAAATAAAGTAACCCTGTCAGGGTTTCCATCTTTTTTCCCGAAATCTTTCACATCATCGTAGGTCCATTCAAAAGTTGGTTTATTAACCAATTGATTGATGTTGATGCCATCGGCATCAACGATGGCTCTCGGGAACAACCTTCTGAGTGCAATGGCGAAAACAGCTCCGTATCCGTCCTTTATCTTCAACTCGACGATTTTCTCCATGCCCCTTGCTTTTCTGTTACTGATGTAGTTTTCCAGATAGGCCAAAAGTTTTTTAGCTGAATTGACAGGACCCTTGATTTCCACATGACTGTCGAGTGGCGATATTTCGTAATTGACTTTATCAAAGTCAGCGATCAATTCCTGTTTTGGAACTTCCATGTTGGTTCTGAATGTTAAATAAAATTCCATGAACTCTCTGACTTCCGCTTCAGTCAACGGTTTGTATGATATTTTCCTTGTATAGATTTGCGTCGACTCCAATCCGGTGTCGGCAGGGTTAGTTCCATCCGAAAAACTGATTCCTTCAAGGAACTGGATAAAGAAATTGAATCGTTCATGTCTGTTGTTGTCTCCGTATAAAAGAAGACCAACCGGTACAAATTCCTCTTCATCCTCATTTCCCTTTGTGAGAGCAATCATGTCACTTTCAAGTTCTCCGGGCTTAACTCTGAGATACGTTTCAAAATTTTCCTGTATGTAATCTTCAAATCCCTGAACACTGAAATCCAGTTGCGTATTCTCATCTATCTGATTTGTGAACTGATCATACAAGGTTGATTTTTTATTGATATTGAAATCATATGATGACCAGTAGGAAGTTTCCTGCTGAGGTGATATGGAGGTTTCCTTCAATATCTCTTCGACCTTGGTTGCAAGTAGCTCTTTTCTGACAACGTAAATCGTATCATTCGGTAAAAAGGCGTATCCTATCTTCGTATTGTTCATGATGATCTGAAGGAAAAAATCTTCTGCTCTGAGATTGTCTGACAGCATGACAAATTCAACCGGTTCCATTCCTTTCAGAGACGCTTCATCTATGACAAGATTAAAATCCATATATTCTCTGAGAACTGACAGCAATGCGATCAGTGATGGCCTGTCCCCCATTTGTGTTGAATCGGTATAACTTGAGAAAGATTCTATCCTTTGTGAATTTCGTTTGAAGGTTATACGAAGCGTATTTGCAACGATTTCAACCACCGGTTCTGTTGGAAGAAGCATATCGAAACGATACATGATTTCCCCTTTACCCGCAGAAGCCTTAAAAGCCACAACCGGAGAATAAGCGAGAAATCTGTCAATTGTATTCTGTTCATCCATCTCACCCGGAGTTGTAACGACGAAATATCTACCATAATCCAACGACTGAACCTCAAACTCCGTCGGCTCTTCGTTATAGATAAAAACAAAATTAATCTCATCTTCTCCAGGAAGATAAGTGTAATTAACAAGCTTGGCACCAAACCCACTCATACTCAAGGTCAAGAAAAGTATTACACAAAAAGTTAAAATCCCCAGTTTTTTCACAAGATTACCCCCTTGTCATCCTCATATATTATTGTATTGTCGCTTTTAATTCTGTGATTTCTATGTACGGTCTTGCCAGTAATCTATAAAGGCGCGGCGTTTCTTCCTGCTCTTTTTCTCTTGCATCCGGATATCTGTAGAGCAGTACACCCATCGGTGTGATATCTATCACCTGTAATGGATAGGGTACATTTGGAACCCTTGAATTTATCTTCAACTCATAGACTTTATTAGGTTCAGCGGATGTCTTGATCCATGCAGTTTTTTCTCCATCTTCCGACAGAAAGTAGGACATGAAGATGGCATCATCAAATTCTATGACATTTGCTGAATTAACCAGAATATCTTTTACCTGCTCATCATCTTTAAAGTTAAAATAATAAGGTTCAAAGGCATCCTCTTTATAATATTCAACTGTGATATCATCATCCGGTTTATTCAAAGCCTTTTCAAGCATATTTTTATCGACATTGGTTTTGATTGCTGTTGATGTATTATTCACTGGTGTTGTTGTAGTTTTTGCAGCTGTATTGACGGTATTCGTAACCGTTTTGGGTTTTGAAGAACTGCTTCCCCCAAATAAATTGATTCCCAGTGCCGGTAATGTGACAAAAACCATCAGCGCAAGAAAAGCCACCAGTATAACAACAAGCATGATGATTTGATTCCTTTGCTTCTTTTTTAGGTCTTGCTGTGATTTTTTAGCCATGTTTAACCTCCGAGAACCTGGTCGTTTATCTTAATTTGCTCTATTTCCATTCTATTGATATAGACATCCGGAACTTCACCTTCACCGATGAGTAACGGTAATTCCGACTGACTCTTGAATTCAAGTGTATTAACTTTTAAGCCTTTGGTGATGGAAAGAAAATTCAGGACATCAGAAAGCTTATCCAAACCGATGGAACCGGCAAAAGATACGGTGTTTGCCTTTTCTGAAAAATTGATTGAATTTCTTCTCAACATATCCTTCAAGGCTTGAAATTCACTTGCATTTAGTTCGATCAGTTCTTTGTATTTTTTCAATTCTCTGTTTCTCTGAAGAAACATGTTGTAATCATTATCATACCTTTGAGCTATCGCCTCAAGCTTGTACAGATCATCATTCATTTCGATATACGGTAAAACGTTAAATATTACAAAAGCTGCTATCACGACTGCAAGAGCAAGCAGAATACCATACAGCCTTTTAATCCCCAGTTTATTCATCACTCACCCCACATTAATAGGAAGAAGTTTTGGCCGTTAATTCTTCCTGTAAAATATCTACAAGCATAAAATCTATCTTTACGTTTTTTTCACTGATTGAAATCCCGCTTTCTCTATAGGCATTTTTTAATTCTCTTGAAAAATTGTGTATTCCCAAAAGGTTTTTTGATACATCGTAATAATTTACAGTAAAATCAGTCCCTCTTTTGATGTTCATTTCATCTATGAAGACTTTTTCTGTTCCCGTAAACCTTTCGTACTGATAACCAAGCTCGCCAATAAAATCACTGGTCAGATTTGCATATACGATATCACTCTCTACCCGTTTCGTTTCATTCGCAACTTTAACGGTCCTGCTTCGTATCAGAGTATCCTGAGTATCCAGCTCATCTATTGAACTTTTGATATCCCCGGTTCCAATATAGGTACTTGAATATTGATACCTGCTTCTGATCTCGGAAATATTAAGTGTTTTAATCGTTTCTATCGTAAATCTTATGGCAACAACCGGTAAGAGCAAAATAATGGTCAGTACCAGGATTGTCGTTAATTTAAGCTTTGCTTTTTTCGTTCGGTATAAATTTATATTTACCAAGATCCCTCACCCCCCTGTATGCTAATCCAAATGCTGTTTTTATTTTTTCATAACCAAGCGGTAGATCTTTTTTAACCGGCATTCTGACAACCTTAACACCTCGCATGATACTTTCCTGTTCGAGATGATAGGCGAGATCAACCGTCAATCTGCTGTTAATCGAACCAACAACGATTGATTCTATCCTTGTCAGGGCATTTTCAATTTCCAGTTTGTTGATGGTACTTCTGATTACCTTCTCGGCTTCAAAAACATAGCGCTCATAATAGCTGTCAAAAATCTCCTGAAGAGACTCAGTATATTCAAGTGAGCCGATTTCCGATCCCTCAACGACAGCATTTAAAACCTTAATCGGAGATATACCCGCTGATTCACAATCATCTATAACATCACTTAATGAGATAGGTATTTCGGAAATATCGATAACTTTAGGCCCCAGAAATGTAAAGAGTGCAGAATATTCTATATCCTGACATATCATGAAAGAAATTTGAGGTTCTCCGACAAATTCATGAGAAAAACAGCCTTCATCAAGAAGCTCAAGAAATTTCAACTGATCCGGCAGAACCACATCCGGTTCAGGGGATTTTGCAATACCGACCAGATGACTGATTTCACTGTCAAGAAACTCTTTTTTTGTTGCAAATACCGGAATTCTGTTGGAACCGCTCGCCGTTGCTATAAATCTACGACTGTCTGTGATATCTATAATCAACTTCGACGGTGCGATATGAAAATCTTCTGAAATCTTGAATTTTACAGCGTTTCTAAGTTGTTCATCCTGCAACCGCGGCATCTCTACAGTCGAAAAAATCGTTTCCTGATAAGGATAGTTAAAAACAATATGATCCTCTATATCCGGCTTCAACGTTTCAATTGTCTGCCTGACAGCTGCCATTTGTTTTTCACCAAAATAACGCTGATCCAGATACGTCTTAGAAAATGTTTTCAGCAAAGTTGCTTTCTTACCCCTTAAGCGGATAATCATTCCCCTGGTATAATATTTACTCGTCTCAAGTACAAAGACTCTTCTGTGCAATAGCTGCATAAAATCCCCCACATTCCCTGAGTTATTTTTCGTTTTTCCCTTTAATCCGTTCTATGGTAACAGAACCGGAAACCGGTCTGACTTTAATCATAAACCGCTCGCCATTTCCTTCAAGTACGGCACTGTCTCCCATTTCAATCTGACCATAATGATTAATTCTCAAGAGCAGATTTTCTACAAATTCAAATCCGTATAAACTTTCATGTTTATTATAAACTATTTTCTGTTCCTTTAAACAAATCAAAGCCTCAGAACAGGAAAAGGCTATATCCATTTCAATCTTTGTCACAAGAGAATCCAATCGTGTATCGATCTGACTGTTACTAAAATTGTCTACAAATGAGTATACCGGTATTGACAAAAACACAACGACGAATATTCCCATTAAAATCTCAGGTAAAGAATGACCGGTTTTACTCCTAAAATCCTGCCACACCCTGTTGCCCCTGGAATATAGAGGTATACATGGCGTAAGCTATAAAAGCTATGAAAATTCCGACGATGACAATCATAGCCGGTTCAATGATCGAAGTAACCTGTTTCACAGTAGTCTTAACGGTATCTTCAAAGAAATCTGCAACCTGATCAAGGATTTCATCCAACTTTCCGGTTCTCTCTCCGGTTCCAACCATCGCAACGATGATTCCCGGAAAGATTTCAGCTCTGGAGAAGGCATTTTCAAGACTCATCCCCTGTCGTATATTTTCAGACATCTCATCAACCTTTTTTTCAAATCGAGGATCATTGGACGCCTTACTGGCCAGCTTCAATGCCTTTATGATATCAACACCGGAATTCAGCATAACGGCAAGTGTCCTGCAATATCTCTCCATGGCACTGTTTAGTCTTATCTTTTTAACCCCGGGTACCACACCCAGCGCATATGCCGTAAAGGTCTTTCCAACGTTGCTGAGAAAGAATATAACCAAAGCGACGATGATGATGACGACTAAGGACAGAACCAGGGCCAGATTATCTACGACAAAATGATTCATATCGAGTAATGATTTCATGATACCTGTCAGCTCTCCCCCAAAACTCTCCGCAAGATTCGGCAGAATAAAGAACATAACAGCTATCACCATTACAACACCAAATCCGAGAATAAACATAGGATAAGCCGTCGCTGATTTTATTTCATCCTGAAGTTTTTTCTGCGATTCGTAAAATTGGGCAATTTTCTCCAGTGTATGCTCAAGAGAACCACTTGTTTCTCCTGCATCTACAAGGTTGATGAAAATTTCATCAAAACCTTTTTCAGTTCGCATGGCTTCCGCAAAACTCATTCCCGATTCTATATTGATGAGCAGACCACTGATAATCTTTCTGAATCGTGGTGTAAATACTTCCTGCTCAGAAAGAACTTCAAGTGCTGATGCAAGGTTGACCCCTGAGTTCAACATAATCGCAAGCTGTCTGGAAAACGTCATCAAATCCATCAATTTTAACGGAAATAGAGAAAAAGAGCGTTTTTTACTCGAAACAGGTCTGATGGATAATACAACCAGTCCTTGTTTCCCAAGCGCATTTACAGCCTTTGATTCATCCGGTGAATCAATCACACCATTTATTTTACCACCACTCATATCAGTTGCTTTATAACTGTAGGTTGCCAAGACATATCACCAGCCTCTTTATCGTAATAGATAGATCATTCCTGAAGAATTTTGATTCCGCGACTCTCAAGTTCCTGAATACCCCTTGGATCATTTATTCTGACAAGTGCCCTTGCTGCAAAATCAAGCACTTTTTGTTCCGTTGTTTTCCCGGTTTTCGGATCAACAGCTTTCATAGTCGTTGTATCGTCAAGCAAATTGATTAACGGGTAAACGGCTCTCACATCTTGAATTCTTCCAAGTGCATAAGCTGCCATAGCCCGGATAAGAGGATTTTCATCCTTAAGACTCGAAAGAAGGTATACAACAGATTTTGAATCCTGCAATTCGCCAAGTGAAACGATTGCCTGAGTTCTGACATTTTCATCCGTATCCCTTAACATCGCAATCAGAAAATCGGTATTTGAAGTTGATTTGATCTTACCAAGTGCATTTGCAACAATCGTTCGAATTGTTGGATCAGTATCTGAAACAAAGCTGTAGAAGGTATCGAGAGATTTCTCATTGCCGATGAGCACAAGTGTCTTCAGGATATCTATTTTCAGTTGTTTATTATAGGTTGTCTTGAGGGAAATCATAAGCGGATCAACCGCTTTGTCCCCTATCTGGGAAAGCATATTTTTTGCTTCATCTTTTCTTTCGGGGTCACTCAGTAATTTCGAAAGGAAAGCGGCAACTTCTGCCAAGCCCTCCGGTGACTGGATGTCGACCATAATCCTCGCAATCCTTGTCCCCTCTTCATAATTCTCGAGTAATGCAGCCAATTTTAATTTTACAATAAGCCATTGAATAGCCGGTTCACCGATATTAACGAGCGCACCGTCTATACGGGGGTCATTATCTGTTCCAAGCATCCAGCAGATTTCTTCCGCGGCTTTTGTGCTTCTGATCTGCCCCAGTGCCCAAACAGCGTTGAACTTCATCTGATAATCTTCACTCTGAAGATATGGGATAAGAAGATCTTCTGAATCAGGAGCGCCTACCGCTCCTATCGCTTCGATGGCAAGTGCCCGTTCCTCTCTGTTTCCTTTTTCAAGAATGTCTTTCCACTGTTCATAGCTTATCCCTTTATACTCAAGGGCAAAACCAGAGAAAACAAAACAAACAATCAAAATAATCATTGCAATCGAATACTTTTTCATATAATCCCCCCGAAATATTTATACGTTAAATCTTATGTTCAGTATGTCACCGTCCAAAACGATGTGATCCTTTCCGACAACTTTAAACAACCCTTTGTCTTTCAATGCCTTTTCAGAACCATGTTCGATTAAATCATCATAACTCATGAGTTCTGCTCTTATAAAACCTCGCTCAAGATCTGAATGAATCTTTCCGGCTGCTGATTTGGCATTGGTATTTTCTTTTATTGTCCATGCACGTACTTCGTCTGTTCCAACCGTAAAGAACGAGATCAAGCCTACATATTCATAAACGATCCTTGTTAAGATATCCAGACCACTTTCAGAAATATTCATTTCTTCCATAAAGATGTCTTTTTCTTCTTCATCAAGCTCATTAAGCTCCATCTCAAATTTACCACAAATCTCTGTTAATGCAAAATTAAATTCTTTGCATATATTCTTTAAACTTTGGACATCATCGTTGTTTTTTTTATAACTTTCTTCGTCGCTATTTAATACAATAATCGATGGCTTGAGCGTGAACAATGCCATAGATGAAATGGCCTTCAACTCTTCTTCGCTATAATCCGTTGCCTGCGGCCAATTTTCTTCCTCAAGCGTTACGTGGAGCTTTCTGATCACTTCAAGTTCCTGAACTTCACTTTTTTCCAGTTTCTTTTTAGAATTTTCCAGGTTTGTCTTTCTGTTTTCGACCAGCTCCAGATCTCTGAGCATTATTTCCGTTTTTATTGATTCAAACTGATCCAGCGCAGAAGTTGCACATTGCGCAAAATTCCCAAGTGTCCAAAGGATGGCATCACATTTCAGAATAAGCCCGAATACTCTATTTCTTTCCTTAGCACCGGCCTCTGGATCTAAGCCGAATGTGTCGGTAAATTCAAGTGTTGCATAGATGGTCTTTTTCGGATGATACATCTCACTCAATGTTGTAATCCTCGGATCCTTCACATTTACTATTTTTGTCTCTCCCGGTTTGGATATCGGGTCAGTACTGCCCGTCAGAAGATTAAAAATTGTCGTCTTTCCCACAAACGGATTTCCAATTATTCCAATTTTCATTTATTCATTCTCCATTCTTTCTTTAATTGTCGTTGCGATATAACTGGCAACCTGGCTCGGGATTGTGCCCGGACCAAAACCGATATCATACCCAAGCTCAAGGGCAAGTTCGTGTCCTATTCTGGGTCCCCCTACAGCTGCGATGATTTTATTCCTCAAACCTTCCGCTTCCATCATATCCATCAGCTTGGTCAGATTCTTGATATGAATATTCTTCTGTGTGACGATTTGAGAAACGAGTACCGTATCTGCCTTGACTTCTTTTGCTTTTTTAATGAGTTCTTCACAGGCAACCTGGCTTCCCATATTATAGACTTCAAAATTTCTATAACGCTCAAGACCGTAATCCCCATGATACCCCTTCATGTTAAGAATCGCATCTAAACCAACGGTATGGGCATCACTTTCTATTGTAGCACCGACGACTACCAACGGTCTGCCAATTTCCCGATCGATATACTCATCACATTCAACTCTGCTCATATGGTCAAATTTCGCTTCAACAACCTTAATATCTGTAACATCAACGCTGATTGATGTAAAAGCATAAACAACAAAAAAGGTAAAATCTCCGCCAAGTTCCTGCATGGTAACGACTTCCCCTTTTTCAAATCCCATCTTCTTGATTAGTTTCTTGGCGGCCTCTTTTGCAAGAGCTCCGGCTTTTATGGGAAGGGTAAATGAAAGCTGCATCGCCCCATCGTTAGTTGTATCGCCATAAGGAAAAACTGCTTTTGGATTAACTATCTGAATCTCTCTCTTCTCCATTATTTTTCCTCCTTCATCATGGCATCAAGTCCAAGAATCTTCTTGAATTCAGTTTCAAATGGGTTGAAGTACTTTTCTGATTTTCTGATAACACCTTTTAAACCCTTTCCGCCGGTTTCAGTTCTTTTGATATCTCCGAAATTAGCTTCTTTGATGGATTCCATGAGTCCGACTTCCAATGTATGTTCAAGGAGTTCGATAGCTTCCGTTAAGACTTTTTCCGTCCTTTTTTCGATAAAACTGTCTTTCTTTATCTCGAGTGATCCACCCAGCGTGAAGGCATTGTTGAAAATATAATCCGCATTTTTAACAGCAAGATATCTGTCCTGCATAAACGGTGTGTGAATCGCTTCAGTCAACATACCGAGAAGCTGTATATCCTGACCGGTCAAAACAGAAACAAAATTGAACATGGTATTCATGGCATATCCCTTGAACACATCTCCGGTCATATGTTTTGTTGGCGGCATATATTTAAGGGGAGCATTCGGGAATAGCTCTCTTGCCAGTAAAGCATGTGATATTTCGTACAGCAAGCCATCCTCTACATCCGGATTGATTTCGAAGGCATGTCCAAGCCCCATATATTCTTCCTTCATACCGGCCTTCAACGCAAACGCTTCATTGATAAGCTGTGAAGCGGTTACCGCATAGGCTTTTTCGATGGCATCGGATGTTGTCAGATAATTATCTTCGCCGGTGTTAATCGTTATATTCCCCATAGCACAGATCAGTCTTGAAAAATACTGGTCAATAAACGTTCTCTTCATGTTGATATCTCTGAAAAGTATTCCGTACATGGAGTCGTTCAAGAGGAAATCCAATCCTTCCCATGCCCCCATCATGGCAATTTCAGGCATACACAGACCTGAAGCGTAGTTTACGAGTCTGATGTATCGCTTCTGCTGTGCCCCAACCTCATCAAGCGCTGCTCTCATGATCCTGAAGTTTTCCTGCGTAGCATAGGTTCCACCGAACCCTTCTGTGGTTGCACCGTGCGGGACATAATCGAGCAGACTCTGGGCCGTTGAGCGAATAACTGCTATGATGTCAGCCCCCTGCATGGCAGCTGCTCTTGCCTGAATAACATCTTCATGAATATTCCCCGTTGCAACGATCACGTATTTATAAGGCCTTTTTGGATCGGACCATTCGTTATAAAGCAGATTATCTCTTTCATCTCTGAGCTGAACGATATGATCAACCGCTTTCCTGGTCAATTCTTCGGAAAGTGCATTGACCCTTCCGAAATCCTGAACAGGTATTTCCGTCAAATCAAGCCCATCGGAAGCGACCATTTTCGCAATTTCCTCAGGCTCCTTATCAAAATGAACACAGGCGTTCAATACATAAAACGCCGCACCTGTATCCAGTACGCCTTTTTCTTCAAGATCCTTCACAACGATATTTACGAGAGGTGTTAAATCATTATCTGCCCCTTCAATGCCAAACATCCTCAGAACAGTTCTTTCAATACTCGTTGTGGTATTTTCGTTGATAAGATACATGATATCGTCAACGATCTGTTTTGAAATCACTTTCGCCTTTTCTACAAGGTCTTGTTTTAATTTCAGTTCAAGTCTCTCCACTTCAATTCCCCCGAATAATTAAAATAATTTATTTTTTTCCTGCTGATCACTCTCATACCCCAGCAGTCTATAAGCTTTTTCTGTTACCTGCCTGCCTCTTGAACCCCTTATCAGGAATCCCTTTTGTATTAAAAACGGTTCATATACTTCACTGATGGTATCCGATTCTACCCCAACAGCTGCTGCAATAGCCTTTACACCTGCAGGACCGCCTTTATAATGTTTAATGATCGTTTTTAAAATTCTTCTGTCCATGGCATCCAACCCATGATCATCTATCTCAAGTGTCTTAAGTGCCTGAACAGCATCTGATACCTCAATCACATCGTGTCCGTTCACTGTTGCAAAATCCCTGATTCTTCTCAACAGTCTGTTAGCAAGTCGCGGTGTACCCCTTGAACGTAATGCCGCCATTTCAGTTGCCTCTTCGGTTATCCCGATATTCAGTATTCTGGCTGAACGTCTGATAATATTTTCCAGTTCATCCAATTCATAGAAATTCAAATCAAACTGTAACCCGAACCTGTTTCTGAGGGGAGAGGACAGCAATCCACTTCTCGTCGTTGCACCAATTAACGTAAAACGATTCAAATCTATCCTGATGGATCTCGCACTTGGACCCTTTCCGATCATTATATCCAGTGAAAAATCTTCCATCGCCGAATAAAGAACTTCTTCAACAACTCGGCTCAACCTGTGTATCTCATCGATAAATAGAACATCTCCCTGTTCCAAATTGGTCAATATCGCCGCAAGATCCCCCTGCTTTTCAATAACAGGACCGCTGGTAATATGTATTTGATAGCCCATTTCATTGGCGATTACATTAGCAAGTGTCGTTTTTCCAAGTCCCGGTGGTCCCGCTAACAGAACATGATCAAGGGGTTCCTTTCTGATTTTTGCCGCTTCTATGGATATTGAGACCCTTTCCTTTATCTTGGATTGTCCGATGTATTCATCAAGCGATTTGGGGCGCAGGGCATAATACCCGGAATCCTCATCACGCTTTTCACTCGTTACAATCCTTTCTTCCTGCTGGTCTTCATCAAAATTATCGAATAAATCTTTTTCCATCTAATGCTCCTTAAAATTCAATTCTCAACATTCTCCAGTTCCCGCCAAGATCTCGTTTGAATGCCTTTCGCTGTTCTGAAAAGAGGTCTTCAAGTTTCTCTTTCTGTCTGAAACCAAATTCGAGGTATACCTTTTTACCTTTTAGCCCTTCTCTTTTCTCATAAATTTTTCTGTAGAATGCCATTCCATCCTCACCACCAAACAAGGCTTTGTGAGGTTCATAATCAACTACGCTTTTATCCATTAACATTTTTTCATCATGGGAAATATAAGGCGGATTCGAAACGATCAGATCAAAATCATTAAGCTGTTGCAGGACCGGTTCAAAAAGATCTCCACAAAGAAAGTCTATTCTGTCGTCAACCTGGTTCAATGCTGCATTTTCCATCGCCGTTTTTACGCAGACCTCATCAATATCCGTTGCAACTATCCGTGAATCCTTTAGTAATCTGGCCAGGGTAACGGCTATTACACCACTGCCCGTACAGAGATCAAGAACCTTTAATCCTGATTTTTCTCTGTTTTCCTTCAAAACCCACTCGACAAGTTCTTCCGTTTCCGGACGCGGGATCAACACATGACTGTTAACATTAAACTCGTAGGCATAAAAATGATGTTTCCCGATGATATAGGCGAGGGGTTCCCCATCAACAATTCTTTTCATCGCTTCTTTATAGCTCCCCAGATTTTCCTTATCCATTTCTGTTTTCCAATTAATGTATAAATGTGTTTTATCTACATTTAAAACCCATTCCATCAATTTTTCTGAGGTTTTCCGAGGACTTTCAACGGATTTTTTCTCAAAATATCCCTGAGTCCAGTTTATTACCCCACCAACTGTCCAGACTTTCTCTATTTTAAAAACCTCCAGCATAAAATTACGTCTGAAATAAATTCTCATCCACTATTTATTTTACCATAAATTAACCTGAAAAATAGGACTTCATGCAACCTGACACTATGTTATAATTGACATAGTTGAGTCTTTTTTAAAATGATCAGGCTTATTTTACTAAATGTAAGGGATGTGTGTCAAAACGTCAATTGAATGGATCAGAAAATACGATATTAAATTAAAAAAATCTTTCGGTCAGAATTTCCTGAAAAATCAGAATATCTCTAAAAAGATCATCGCTTTATTACCGGAAATTTCCAACAGCACATTTATAGAGATAGGTCCAGGAGCGGGCTCTCTTACGGAGGAACTATTAAACAGCGGTAGAGATGTTCATGCCTTTGAAATAGACAGGAATCTTGAAGAACTTTTAAATGAACGCTTTAAAGGCAATAAGAGATTTCATCTCCATATGGGAGATTTTTTAAAAATTGAAGTTGACGAAGCCCTTAAACATAAGCGGATAATAGCTGTTTCAAATCTGCCTTACAACACGGGAACAGCCATCATAAAAAAGATAAAAAAAGACTTTCCAAACCTTGAAATGTGCTTATTTATGCTGCAAACAGAAGTTTGTGAAAGATTCGGAGCAAAGCCGGGAACGAAACCATACGGTTCTCTGTCGATTTTTATTCAATACCATTTTGATCTTGCCCTTGAATTTAAAGTATCTAAAAAGAATTTTGTACCTGAACCCAAGATAGAATCCAGTATCATACGAATGATACCGAAAGAAAACAAACCTCTGGGTGACGATCCCGAAAACTTTTTTGAATTCGTAAAAACAGGCTTTTCGCAGAGAAGGAAAAAAATGAAGAATAATTACAAAACGGATATCACCCAATCTCTTAAGGAGGCAGGATTGTCTGAGGCTGTTCGTGCGGAAGAATTATCACTTGAGAAATGGATTGAACTCTACAATATAGAAAAAAGATCAGAAAAAAATCATTCAGATATAGCAGATCCGGGAGGTGAAACTCGTTGAGCCAGTCGATCATTGATGAGATGATTAAAAGGGTTCTTTATTCAATCAAAGAAGGCGTAATCATTATCAATCCCAATAAGACGGTTGTTTTTATCAATAAGGCAGCTTTGGATATTTTAGAACTGGAAGAAGACCTTGTTGTGGGTAAAGATGTCAAAAATGCAATCCCGAACACAAGATTACATATCGTTCTTCAGACTGCTATACCTGAATATGACCGGGTTCATTACCTTAAGAATACAACGATTGTTACTTCCAGAATACCAATTTTTGATATTGGTGGAAACATCATAGGTGTCGCCGCGATATTCAGAGATGTGACTTATATTCAAACAATGGCTGAAGAAGTAACAAGTCTGAAAAGAGATCAAAAAACACTTAAGGCTATCATCAATTCAACAAGGGATGCCATTTCGGTAGCCGATGAAAATGGCAAGATTATCATGGTAAATTCAGAATATTCGAGAATAACGGGAATGACTGCTGAAGAAGTTGAGGGGAAACCCGCAACCATCGATATCGCTGAAAAAGATGAAAGTAAACATATGTTGGTTGTCAAGACAAAAAAACCGGTTCTCGGCAGAAGAATGATCGTCGGAAGGACGGAAAGAGAGGTCATTGTCGATGTAACCCCTCTGTATATCAAAGACGAGTTTAAAGGAAGCGTTGCGGTTATCCATGACGTGACAGAAATATCCGGACTTATGGAGGAATTGGCAGATGCCAGATCACTTCTCAGGAAAAGCACATCGAGTTTCACCTTTAAAGATATTACCGGAAAAAGCGAGAAGTTGAGAATAGCACTTGAACAGGCAAAGAGGGTTTCTGCAACGAATGCGACCGTGTTGCTCAGAGGTGAGACAGGAACCGGAAAAGAAAGATTCGCCCAGGCAATCCATAACAGCAGTTCAAGAGCTGATGGGGCTTTCATTACAGCGAAATGCGCTTCAATAGACCAGAAAAATATCACAGGAGAAATATTCGGAATTTATGATTACAACAATTATGATACCAGTCCCGGACAAAACGGCTTAATTGAGGAAGCAAGGAACGGAACGCTTTTCCTTGATGAAATCTCCATTTTGGATAAATCAACTCAGGCCAAATTGTTACAATTCATTCAGACTAAAAAATATACGGCATTTGCATCATCAGAGGAAAAAGAATGTGATGTTAGAATCATCGCCGCAACTTCCGCAAATCTTGAAAAAATGGTAGAAGAAAACCAGTTTTTGAAAGAGTTATACCTGCGTTTAAATATCGTCCCGATATTTCTCCCGCCTTTAAGGGAGAGGAAAGATGATCTGTATTCACTGGTTTATTCCATCATCATGAATCTGAATCAGGAATACAGAAGGGATATCAAAAAGGTCAACGATTCCGTTTTTGAACTATTCCGTCAATACAAATGGCCCGGCAATATCAGAGAACTTGAAAATGCTCTCGGAAGAGCCTTGATAAAAGCCCAGCCCTTTGTTCAGGAATTGACACTCGAGCATTTTGATTTCCTGATGCCGAATATGAAAGAATCAGATAACAGAAGAGGGGCTTACAGGGGAAAATTAAAAGATGTTATCGCAAAAGTTGAAAAAGAAACGATAGAAAAGACACTTTTCAGAAATCAGGGGAACCGGGCAAAAACAGCTGAAGAACTTGGATTAAGTCTTAGAGCCTTATATTATAAATTAGAGAGATACGAAATCGGTATTAAAAGCAGGGGATAGAGAACATGAAAGATATTCAGAACGAAAGAGATACCAGACAGATACCTATCAACAAAGTCGGAGTCGGGGAAATCAGATATCCGGTCGTTATTCGGGACCGGCAAAAAGGAATTCAGCACACGATCGGAAAGGTCAATATGTATGTAAATCTTCCTGAAGATTTCAGGGGAACGCATATGAGCCGATTTATAGAAATCCTTCATGCTCATGCCAACAGAATGGAATTGGCAAATGTTCAGGAGATCCTGAAGGATATGAAAGATAAATTAAAAGCCAACGAAGCGCATATGGAAATGAAATTCCCATATGTCATTGATAAATCAGCACCCGTAACGGGCATTGAAAGTCATATGATCATCGATTGCGCCTTTGATTCAAAACTCGATGTTCGGAACCACTTCAATTTCATCCTTGAGGTCAACGTGCCGATACAGTCTGTTTGCCCGTGTTCAAAAGCGATAAGCGAACGAGGCGCCCATAATCAAAGAGCGGATGTCAAAGTACGGTTGAAGATGAACAAGATGATCTGGATTGAAGAGGTTGTTGATTATATTGAAGCTGCATCTTCTTCACCCGTTTATCCGTTGTTGAAAAGAAGTGATGAAAAGTATGTAACGGAGACCGGTTATGACAATCCGAAATTTGTAGAAGACATCGCCCGCGATCTCGCATTGGCCCTAAAATCAAATCATTCGGTCAAAGGGTTTAGTCTCGCAGTCAACAGTCATGAATCCATTCATGATCATGACGCCTATGCCTGTATAGAATGGGAGAGAGGGAATTGACCAATCTTGACAATAAATTCAGTAAGGATACCGTTGCTTTTCTCGATATCAGGGAATTGCTCCAGGAGATTGAACCCTCTTCCTATTATGGTAGAAAGTACTTTCAAGACCCTGAGATTTTTGTTCGAGGTGAAGAAGGCACTCTGAAGGAACATTTTGGAAGATTAACCGTTCTTGATGCGTATATCTCTGATATTGATTCCGAAAAACTAAAAAGAGCCGTCAGAGAATTAAAAAATATTCAAGCCAGTTTAAACAAAATAGGAGATGAGGCCTTACCGAGTGTTGTCGATTTTTTTGAGATTAAAAGATTTTGTTATTTCTACAAAAGACTTTTTAAACTGTTGTCAAAAACGGATAACGGCAAGGAGATTGCTGATATGTATGGCTTCAAATCAGTTGAAGAAATCTGGAAACTGCTTGATCCAAGGGGAAACGGACAATTCTTTTTTTCAATAGACTCAGACTATGCGTTTGAACTCGGAAAAGAACTGGAAAAATACCGCTCTCTTGAGAAAGAGGTTTTTAAAAAAATAGCTGAAAGATTATTAAAACGTTATGAGCTGCCTGTGGCAGGTCGTACGGAGTTTATCCTGCAGCGTTCTGATATCCGCAATCAGGCATTGAAAAAGTGCAATAATGTTTTGGTACAGGGAGAAACGGCATTTTCTATTTCATACAGGATTGTGAAATCGGAAAGTGATAAAGACTATAGCCCGGAAATAGAAAAGATAGAAAATGAATTGTCGGCAGAAGACATTCGATACAGGACCTACTTGAAGGGGTCTTTGAAAAAGTATCTGGAAGATTTTTACCGAATGATTGAAACAGTGACGAATTTTGACAGAGATATGGCAGCGGTAGGATTCCGAAAAAGATTTGACGGCTGTTATCCCTCAATAAACGTAAACGCAGTAGGTTTGACAATCAAAAGAGGCTGTAATCATTTGATCAAGGCTTTTTGTCTCAAAAATGATTTTGAATATGATCGGGTAACGATTGATTTAAAAAACGGATCAACGATTATAACAGGAGCCAATATGGGTGGTAAGACCTCCGCACTCAAAACAATTGGTCAATTGTATATTCAATGTGCTTTGGGACTTCCGGTGACAGCGGAAAGATTTGAAACATCCCTATTTGACGGGATAAATTGTGTCTTTAGAACATCGGAGGAAGAAGGATTAAGTGGATTTGCGATGGAAGTCATGCGAATTAAAAACGTCTTTACAGAGGGGGTCAATCTGAATCTGATAGATGAATTCGGGTCAGCTACGAATCCCCGTGAAGGCGCAGCACTTGCAGCTGCTGCGGTAGAAGTTCTTGACAAGAAAAAAGCGATTTCAGTTTTCGTCACACATTTTTCAAAACCGCTTGAATACGGTTCGGTGAATTATCAGACCGGATTTCTGAAAGGAACCCTTTCGGAAAACATTAAACCGGAGGATATTTATCGTTATATAGATCATCATTTAAAGCGTATAGAGAATAACAAAATCCCAAAGGCAGCCATTCAGATTTCAAAAGCCCTTGGTCTTCCCGACGCGGTTGTGATATCAGCTGAAGACATTTACAAGATAAAATAAAGGGAGACGTGATCAGATACGCCTCATAATAATCATATACTTGACAGGAGGAAATATGGAAAACAGTATTAAGAACAAGATTATGGTATTAAGCGGAAAAGGCGGAGTTGGAAAAAGCACCGTTTCAGTGAATCTCGCAACGACACTTGCTGAAGAGGGATTCAAAGTGGGTCTGATTGATATTGATATTCATGGACCAAACATCTCAAAAATGCTCGGTGTTTCAGATAAAAAACTCATGACAACGCCAAAGGAAACGATCCTTCCTATCGATGTATTTCCGAACCTTAAAGCGGTTTCAATCGCTAATCTCGTTGAAGAAGGTCAGCCGATTATCTGGAGAGGCCCCCTCAAACAGAAGATGATAGAACAGTTCATCAACGATGTAGAATGGGGGGAATTGGATTATCTGATTATCGATACACCTCCCGGAACGGGTGATGAACATCTAAGTGCGTTCCAGGTACTGGGGTCACTCGACGGTGCTGTAATTGTTACAACACCACAGGGCGTATCTACGATGGATGCAAAAAGATCTGCCATCTTTATACAAAAATTGAATTCAAAGGTTCTTGGTATCGTGGAAAATATGAGTTATTTTATCTGTCCGCATTGCGGAGAAAGGATTCACATGTATGGAGAAGGCGGTGGAGAAAAGCTGGCCCGGGAATTGAATACCGATTTAATCGCAAAGATTCCTCAAAATCCTGAATTTGTTACGCATTCGGAAGCCGGAAGGCCTGCGGCTCAATTCATGAGAAACACAGAAGTTGAAGTCGTCTTTAAAGAACTTACCGGACACGTTATAAAAAAGATGGAAGATAATGGATAAAGTTGAAAAAGCAGGTTTTCTGACCGTTTCATTATTTTCGGTTGTCATGATTTTTGCAGCCTTAACGGGAATAGCCGGTTATTTTTCAATAGATTTTATCTCAGGGGCAGTCAGCGAACTGCTCCCTGATGTTCAGATTTATACATCGATGATGTTCCTGATACAATTCGTATTAATTTTTTTATCAGCTACCTTTCTGCATTGGGTATCTGTTTCTTGTTATGCTGAAAAGAAATCTCTCTTTTTAAAAGTCGGAGCTTTCTTAACATCATTATGTTCACTGGCCATTAACCTGCTACTAATCTTTAAAAGCGGGTTTAAATGGATAGGGTTTGAGATATTCCACGGGCAGTCTATTGCAACGCATCAGTTGTTTAGTTATCTTGGAATATTACTATTCCTGACAATACTTATTGCAACTTTAATCAGCGGGTCGATACTTTTCAAAAAAAGTGAGGCGAGAAATTATCAAAAAGGTGATGCCAAATAACATTCTATTTTCACTCCTGATAATCCTGTTCTTTTCCACACAACTATTTGCACTTGTCGGTGATAATATTGACATTGAAAGCTATCTTTCCAATAAACCGGAAGAAGAATGGGCAAGGTTTTACTTTTCACAGGCGATACAGAATTGGGGAGAAACAGACTATGTTAAAGCAAGAAAGGATATAGAGCTTTCCTTTGAAAGGCCGATTTATCCGACTGATATTCCAAAATTATGGTATTTTCTGGCGAAATTAAATATTGAAACGGGAAATACTCAGGATGCCATTGAAAGTCTTAGCAATGTTTTGTTGATTGAACCGGATAAGACTGAAATTTTGATTTTACTGAAGGTACTGAAAATGCTCGGGAAAATACAAACCGAACAAAATCCAATCCTTGGCTTGGAATATCGAAAAGTTGTTGAAGGGTACTTAAATTCATATGAATTTTTCTACAACCCGGTTGCATCCGATATCTATAATGAAACGCTTTATATTCTTGATAGGGCAAATAATTATATTTTCAGCAGCAGGAACGGAAATAATTTTGCCATAAACCTGGAAGTTGAAACCCCTTCTTCCATCGTCATCGATAAAACAGCCGCAAGATTGTATTGTTCCGATATCGAATCGGGAAAAATCCTGGTTTATGACCTTTCAACTCATGAGCTGGTTGATGAATTCAATGATTTTAAAAGCCCGTTTGTCCAGACAGTTGACAGACTCGGAAACATTTATGTACTTGATCCACCAAATAACAGGCTTGCAATCGTAAGTAGCAGCGGCAAGATTGTTAAATATATCTATCTTTCGGAAGGCTATATGCCGAATATCATCAACGACGTTGATCTCTCATTCGATAAGATTATCTTACAGGATATGTCACAAAAAGCATTCCGGATTGTCAGAATGGGCTCTTTTGAGGAAGAGCGAGAATTTTCTTTCAGGGAAGATGCATTACCTGTCCAAAGTTGTTCAGGTCCGGATGGAACAATCTTAACCATCTGGGATGATAATAAACTGACATCGTTTCTCCCCGGATCGGATATGGAATATTCATTTATCGACAACACAAATATCGATTTCACAGCCGTCAGCGATCTTGATTACAACGCACCGATCCTTTCAGTCACTGACTTCGATAAACACCGCGTCAGAGAATATGTTGTCGTTCAGGAAAAGCCAATGGCATTTACAAGTATCGATTCAATAGAAGCAACTGCAGATGATCTGATCATTCAATTCAGAAATTTAGATAGTATGGGAAATAAGTTCCAGGTCATATCCCCTTTCCTAAATGTTATTGACAGCGGTGGTTATGTCCCTTTCACTCTTGAAACAACAGATTCTACGGTTAATTATATAGAGATTACAGATGGGAAATCCTTTTTTGAAGGAGGTTTTTCAAATCTGAAAAAAACCGAATATAACATGGTGGTCTGGAAATACGATGGTTATGATTTTAACTTTGAAAACATAGCTCCGGCAATGTTCTCTAAAAATGTCAGAGTTTATGTCATCAGTAATGTAACGGTACCCGAAAAAGTTAGAAGCCTTGCAAAGATAACCGGTGGTCTTGTTATAAGCAGTGGAATGGAAACATTTCTTGATGAATATTATTCAAAAATCAATTCGATGATCAGTCCAAAAGTAACTTATCGGTTGAATCTTCCGTTTGAAGGAATAAAAACGGTTACGGTTTCGGCGAGAATTGCGGGATTGGACTATTCGGATTCCATATATTATGCGATCTATATGATTCCTTATTTCAAGCAGGAACTAGAAGGTACAACTGATGACTAATATGAGTGAAACAGCTATAAGATTAAAAAAAGCAAATGCGATCTTAAAAAGAGGAAGAATTAAAGATGCCTTGAGTCTGTACGCAGATATCATTGAAGACGATCCGGAAAATCCGCTTGTCTATTATAATATGGGGGTAGCCTTCATCGAAAAAAACGACTATGATCTTGCACGTCAGGTTTTCGCACATTGTCTTAAATTGGGGTTGAAAGATGATAAAATATATATAGGCTTGGGAATTTGCCATCTGAAAATGCAGCAATATGATCAGGCGTTCGATTTTTTTGAGAAGATATCCTATAATGATCCGTCATACAACGAATCATTAATCGGTAGAGTCTATGCACTCGTCAATAAAGGTGAAGCTGAGAAAGCCACACCCTATTTGGAAGAATTGAAGACAAACAATGTTTGGAATCAGGAACTTGCACTTGTGGAAAAGACTGTGAAGATGAGACTATATTACGATAACAGGAAAAAATAAACAATAATGATAATCAATCCTGCAATCATCAGAAGCAGGACCATGGATAAAAAGAAGTCCCCAAACCCGGCACTTCTTTTTTCTTCAAGTTTTTTTACCGATGAATTTTGAATATTCCTGTATTTCGTCATCACTTCCGCCAATGATAAAGATTCATCATCTGCTTCGTTTTTAAGATCCGTCAGTCTCCTTTTCATCTTATCCGGATCATACATCAAACGAATACTCCTTAAAACGATTGATTTTGCAATAAACGATGATCCGATTTGTACTTTTATCATGACAAAATTCTTGGAAACGGAAGGAAGGATTTCCTTCGAAACAATAACCGCTTCAAGGGGAACGATATTTTTATTTTCAGCATCAAAATGACTTGGATATTCATTGATGAGTCTTTGCTGTTCAATCTCCTCGGTAAACCCAATAACCGTACAATAAATCGTATCACCAATATCAAAAGTATCAATCGAAACACCATCAAGCGGATCAACAATAGGATAAATCTCGGGCAACGCCATCAGATCATTTCTTTCTTTCAGTGAATTCAGAAAAGTCTCACTGTCCACACCTCTCAGAAAAGTCGTCGTCATCTCCTCATAAGTGGACGTTTCAATGATAATTTCCATGTCAAGTGTACTCGTCCAGTTTTTAAAAACATCCAGCACTTCGAGTCGAATCATGTCATTTTCTTCGTTCTCTATAATCTTAGTCAAACGTAAGGCAACAGCTTCCCTTCCACCCATCTTGTTTACCTGCATATGAAGATACCTCATAAACTCACCTGTCATATCACTAACTTCCGTTGTATTCGTCATGAGCTGCTGGTAAAAAGCCGAAAGGGCTTCCTTAAAATCAGATAAAGGTAGATTAAGATCCAACCCAACCTGTTTTGAATACCGTCTTGGGAAACAGATAAATCTGTATTCCAGTGTTTCATTGGTTTTTCCAAAAAAATAACCGATAAATGCTTCATCTGTTGCTTTACTTTCCGCCTTAATCTTTATCGAGAAAAAATCAAAAAACATTCATGTCCCCTTTTCCTGTTGAAGTATTGACCCCCAACCCTGATGGGTCGGGGATCCTATTTATTTTACCACTTTACCGCTTTTAATTACCCAATTATCAATACTTTCAGGCGTAACACCTGAATGAATGACACAATTCTTACCAATTATAGCATTTTCAGGGATAACTGCGTTATATCCAACAACAGAAATTGGAGAGTTATATACCTTCTCATTCTCTTCACTATCTGCATATTCCCCAACACCTATCTTGGTACCGTTTCCGATTACCGCATTTTCAGAAATGATTGAATTGGTTATTTCTACGTTTTCACCAATCTTTGCCCCCGTCAGTAAAATAGAATCTTTTATAAGAGACCCTTTTCCAACCTCTACTCCCTGGAAAAGAATTGAACGATCAAGAACACCACTGATCTCACAGCCTTCGCTGACAAGACTATTTGTCGCAACCGAATCCGGACCGAAAAATGCCGGCGGCATTTCCTGTGTTCGGGTATAAAAACGCCATGAATTATTATAAAGATTTAACTGAGGTATCGATTGAATAAGTTCAAGATTCGCTTCCCAGAAAGAGTGAATTGTACCGACATCTCTCCAGTAGCCTTCATATTCAAAGGCATATAAGGCTTCCTGGTCTTCAACAATTTTCGGAATGATATCTTTTCCAAAATCATGACTGGAATCCTTTTTTTCAGCATCCTCTACCAAAAGCTCTCTAAGATAATCCCAATTAAAGATATATATTCCAAGGGAAGCAAGTGTACTCTTTGCGTGTTTGGGTTTTTCCTGAAATTCTATGATTTTCTTTGAGATATCCGTTACCATAATTCCAAAGCGATAGGTTTCATTTAGCGGTACGTTCATACAGGCACAACTTGCCTTTGCATGTTTTGAAATATGAAAGGTCAGCATATCCGTATAATCCATACCGTAGATATGATCTCCCGAAAGGATTAAGACATATTTCGGATTCATCTGATCCAGATAATCAAGATTCTCGTATATGGCATCCGCCGTTCCCTTGAACCAGGCATTCCCGCTCTCATATGTATAGGGCTGAAGAATCGTAACACCTCCGCCTTTTCTATCCAGATCCCATGGTCTTCCGATACCAATATGTGAATTCAATTTATGCGGTTTATATTGCGTCAACACACCTACTTTATATATTCCCGAATTGACACAATTACTGAGAGCAAAATCTATGATCCTATATTTTCCTCCAAAAGGTACAGCGGGTTTTGCTATATCATCCGTCAAAACTCCGAGTCTTGTTCCCTGTCCACCGGCCAATATCATGGCAACTATAGATGACTGCATACTTCTCCCCCCTTAAACAACGCTTCCCTTCTCAAACACGAGAAGGTCATCTTTTCTTCCGATCAGGCGTTTTTCGGTTCTTATATTACATTCCTTGTCAAAAACGGAATATTTCACATGTGCGCCTTCTTCAACAATCGTATCCTGCATGATGATAGAATTCTCAACAACAGCACCGGCTTTAACCTGAACCCCTCTGGAAATAATAGAGTTAATCACTCTACCACTTATGATACATCCATCTGAAACAATTGAATTCTTTACATGTGAGGTTCCCGTACACTTTGGAGAAGGAAGATCCTTCAATTTGGTATGAACGGTGTTATTCGTATAGAACAATTGTTTTCGTACATCTTCATCCAACAGATCCTGATTGATCCTGAAATATTCATGAATACCTTTTTTGGTATTTCTCCAGTATCCATCAAATTTATAAGCGTAAAATCTTAATTTATGAAGATTTGGAATGAGGACATCCATCAGAATATCATACCCGGCAGATTGTGGAATCGTATTATAAAGCAAATCCATCAGCAGATGCTTGTTGATAAAGTAAACACCAAGAAACGCCTTGTTTGTTTTCTTCTCTTCCGGCTTTTCATAAAAGTCAGTGATTCTGCCATCTTCTCCTACATCTATCTGACCATATTGTGAATGATCATATGAATCATCCAATTCCTTATAGAGGAAAGTGACATCTGCACCTTTTGAAAAATGATAATTAAACATTTCAGAATAATTCATCGTATAGATGTGATCTCCTGAAGCCATCAGGACATAATCCTCATCACTTCTTCTGAGAAACGTCATATTCTGATGAATAGCGTCACCGGTACCTCTATACCAATATTTGTTATTAATTGCCATATAAGGCTGTAACAATGTTAAACCACCATGTTTTCTGTCAAGATCCCATTCTTTTCCCGAACCAAGATGATCGATCAAACTTCTTGGGCTGTACTGTGTTAAAACACCTACTCTTCTGATATCAGATGCCACCATGTTCGATAGCGTGAAATCTATCATTCTGTATTTACCCGCAACCGGTAATGCAGCACTCGCTCTCTTTGTTGTTAACAAACCAAGATTTTCCCCACGACCTCCGGCAAATATTAATCCTAGTACCTTCATATCGAATTGACCCCCTTTTGGAGAGATTTTAGATTTTATTAAATTATACCATCTTTGAATAGTTAAAAAAAGTCGATTCTTTCATATTAATATTTCTTTAAAGAAAAAGAAGCATTTGAATTCCATTATTTAATACAAAGGGCAAATCCAAGCAATTTGCCCTTTCACCGTTCTATTTCAACCTGAATAAGACGGCCTCATAACCTTTCAACTTTAACGAACAGTCTTTTATATTTACGGGATCCGGGTAATTGCCGATAATTCGTTCGTTCTCGGCATTTAACAGCTCATGATTAAAGACTCGTTCATCGGGTGAGCAATTCAAAATGATCATAAATGCTTTCTCGGTATCAGATTTTGTGTAGGCAAAAATCTCAGAATCAGATTTGAGCAGATGATACTCACCCACATTCAAGACCTGATTGTCTTTTCTAATTTTAATCATATCTTTGTAAAAATTCAAAACCGATTGATCATCCTTGAGTGAATTTGCGACATTTATCTCTCTATTTTTAAGATTTGGTTTTATCCATGAACATTTTTCAGAAAAGCCAAGGAACTCAGACGAATCCCAATGCATAGGACTCCTGGACCGGTCTCTTCCTTTTAAACGGACTTCCTCCATGATCGACAGTTCATCGACCCCTTCACGCTTTCTGACTCTGTAGAGTTTTTTTGCAGAAATATCATCGTAATCGTCAATAGACTCGTACTCTGTATTGGGCAGGCCCAGTTCCTCCCCCTGATAGATAAAAGGCGTTCCTTCAATCGTCAGAAGCAGCATAGCAAAAAGTTTTGCGGACGCTTCCCTGTATTCTTTATCATCTCCAAAACAGGATACGATTCTGGGTTGATCATGATTGGAAAAACAAATCCCGCTCCAGCCTCTGTTATGCAGATCAGTTTGCCACTTGCTGATGATTTCCTTTAACTTTGAAACATCCTTTTCTTTATGATTATAATAATCAGTGTGTTCAAAAGTGAAAACCATGTCAAGTTCTTCTCTTTCAGGCGCCGTAAAATCAAGTGCCTTTTTTGTGTCCACATAACCGCATTCACCAATTGAACAGGTATCATAATGCTTAAACGTATTGTTAAACATCTCACGAAAGAACTCATGAACTCTTGGACCATCCACAAAATTCTTATGATCAAAGATATATTCCGAATTCGTACCATCCTCTTCATTATCCGGAAGACCGGGGACTTTAGAAATTAAATTGATGGCATCAAGTCTGAACCCATCGAGTCCCTTGTCGAGCCACCAATTGATCATCTGATAAAGTTCCTGTCTGAGAATCGGGTTTTCCCAGTTGAGATCCGGCTGATAAGGCGAAAAGAGCCCCAGATAATACTGTTTTGTCTTTTCATCAAAATGCCAGGCTGTCTCATGAAAATAGCCAGCCCAATTGTTGGGTTCCTTCCCGTCCCTGGGATCACGCCACCAGTAATAGTCCCTGTAGTTTGAATCTCTTGACGTACTCGCCTGTTTAAACCATTCATGCTGATCAGAAGAATGATTGATAACAAGATCCATAACCAATCTTATTCCACGTTTATGAGCTTCTTTAAGTAATTCATCAAAATCTTCCATCGTACCATAAGTTTCATCTATTGAATAATAATCACTAACATCATAACCGTTGTCTTTCATCGGTGATTTATAAATCGGGGAAAGCCAAATAAGGTCAATTCCGAGTTCCCGGAGATAATCAAGTTTGGATGTAATCCCTTTTAAATCCCCTTTCCCATCGTTGTCCGAATCCATAAAACTCTTTGGATAAATCTGATATGCTACCGCTTTTTTCCACCAGTTCATTTTCTCATCCTTTCCATAGTCTTTCTTTCAGAAAATCAAACGTTATCTATCCTGTCCCCAACGATTGTCATATTGATCATATCAGGGTCAAGGTTGTAAAACACATTAAAGACAAATTCATTATCCTTTTCAGTTTCAAACTCGGTATAGGCTTTTTTCTTCCTTAATACAATTTTACCGTTATTGATCGTACTCGTAAGATCCTCAAATTCATCATCTTCCATTTTCTGCTTAACATCTTCCGCTATAAGCTCAGAGATTGCCAGAACAAAATCCGGTTCAAAAAAGGCATTCAAAACTGTAACAAAATTCAAAGCAGTTAAGACCCTGTTATTCCCATAGGAATAGGCTTCAACAAACAGTTTCCCCTGAGAAATCTCTACAGCACCTGTCAGTTCATTATCGCCAAACACAAAATCTTTTGATGTTTTGTAATTCTCACGATCCTTTTTATACAATTTGGATTTTTCATTAATATTAAAAAAGGTTGTGTAATCAACACCATGCTCTTCATGAATAATAAAATTAGAAGATTCGAATTTTTCTTTTAATTCCGTATAATCCTGGTTCATGACTTTAAAAATCAAATCCTGATATTTACTGCCGTGCTTTTTTACCAGTTCATGAAGCACTTCTTCTCTCGTCGTATAGATATCCGTCAAGGCGATCAAATCCCTTTGAATCTTCCGAGTCGGGTCATATTTATTCCTCAGATATTCATATTCAAAATGCAGGATCTCTGAGATTAGATTCTGATATTTCAAGCCAAATAATTCAATCAACTCAGAAAATATTTCCGCCTTTTTCTTACCGTCACTAATCATTTGAACCATTTCATGTGTAATTTTTGTCTTCTTCATATTTTTTCGATTTCCAAAAAACAATTGAGCGGCTATCTCTACCCCTCCTTTATGTGATTTTTAGTCTGATTCATATTTATTATATCATATTCACATTTTTATTTTAATTTTATCCCATTAATTTTTCTGAAGTTCTCAGAGCAAATTCCGGATTCGTTCGAATCCTGCTACTTGAACGTCTTTACTGTTTTTACAGTTCTCTTTTTTATTTCTTTTCCAAATTCGCCATTACCATTCCGGATTCGATAGAAAGGCTTCTTAAAAGATAATTTTCCAGAATGGAAAGCATTTCAGGTTTCTGATTTTTTACGATCTCAAACACATTGACGATTAAAAGACTTTTTTTGAACAAGACAAAGGGTTCGAGTTTACTCTGAAGCATTTTCACACTTGTCATCGCCATTTTCGATAATGCGCCAACGGGTGAGATTGAAAAGACAAGTGTTTTATCCGAATTTAAATGAGTGGCATATTCTTCAAGCAGAAGATCAAATTTCAAATTCCCCTTAATTTTCTTGAAATTGCCGCTAATCAATAACTTGACCATATTCCCTTCGATAATGATCTCAAGACTGTCTATACTGTCATTTTGCTTGACTATCGCTTCAGTTAAAAAATCATTGATGATCTCATATCCAATTCCAATATACATCATTTTTGACAAGTTACCCCCCCCTTTTTGTAAAAAAATTATACCACTAATCTTCATTTGCAAAAGTTGTTCCCATATCCGTTTATCAGAAAAATAACATCCCGATATTGTAGAATAACAATGAACTGACATAAGCCAGAGTAAACAAATAGAAGGCCGTAAAGATCATCCATTTCCAGCCTATCTCCTGTTTTATAGTTGCAAGTGCTGCAACACAAGGGGTATAAATCAATACAAATATCATAAAAGAAAAAGCCGCAAGGGCATTCGGAAACACATTCTTTAAGCCTTGAATCAACGGTCCTTTAACACCGGCATCTGAAAACTCTTCTAAAGATCCCAGTTCCTGTCCCGTGAATAAAGTCCCGAATGTTCCAACCACAATTTCTTTTGCAAAAACACCAAACGTCAACGCAACACCCGCTTCCCAGCCTTCAAAGCCCAACGGTCTGAAAACAGGTTCCATTACTTTACCAATCGTTCCGATATAATTATCCTCTTTAGGGGCATCAACTCCGGCAGGAAAAACGGACAACAGCCATATGATGACGACCGCAAGAAAAATAAAGGTTCCGGCCTTTTTCAGAAAAGACCAGCTATTTCTGAATGCCTGCCCAAACGTTTCCGTTGTACTCGGTAATCGGTATGGCGGCAGTTCCATGATAAAGATGGTTTCCTCTCCCTTGAAGAAATATGATTTAAAAATCCTTGCCATGATGATGGCTAAAACGATTCCCAGAAGATAAAGGACAAAAGTGACAGTTCCTTCATGCCCCGGGAAGAATATTCCGCCAAGCAGTGCATAAACAGGCAATCTGGCCCCACAGGACATAAGTGGCGTTATCAGTATTGTCAATACCCTGTCTTTCCTTGATTCAAGGGTTCTTGCCGCCATAATTCCCGGAACGGTACACCCGAAACCAAGCAACATCGGTATAAAGGACTTCCCGTGAAGCCCCAGTGTATGCATAAACCGATCCATCACAAAAGCGGCTCTTGACATATACCCGATATCACCAAGAAATGCGATAAACAGGAAAAGTATAAACAATTGAGGCAGAAAGACACAAAAGGCTCCAAGCCCCCCAATAATCGCCTCGGATATGAAAGATGAGAAAATCCCATTCCCCATCGCAGAGCCAATATATTCAGCAAATTTACTAAACCACACATCCACAAAATCGACCAGATAACCGCCTACAAAGAACGCCGACTGAAACATCAGCCACATGACCCCAATAAATATAGGGATTCCCCATATTCTATGGGTCACGATCGCATCGATTCGGGTGGATAGTCTTTCCCTGCCTTCTTCTGTTATCACTTTCTTAACGAATTCCTTCGCCAGACCATGAATAATTGCATAACGCTCTTCTGCGAGAAGAATATCCGCTTCGTTTCCCAACTTCGTTTCGATTTCTCCAAGTCTTTTAAAAATTCTTTCATAGTCAGACGACGATAACTTTTCCGCTATGAGATCGTCATTCTCCATCGTTTTGATGGCATACCATCGTTTTAAGTCATTTTCTTCGTCTTTAAAGTATTGCGATAATTCTTCAATAATCGTTTCGGCTTTTTCAGAAAATTTCAGAAGCTTTGGAATCTTATGTTGCTCAACAGATTCCTTGATGGCTTCTTTCAATTTTTCTATCCCCCTTTTTCGGGTTGCAACAGTCTTACAAACCGATACTTCAAGAAATTTCGAAAGGGCGTTCTCATTCACTTCTATCCCAAGTTTTGTCGCCTCATCATCCATATTTAAGGCAAACAAAACCGGTTTTCCCATCTCTATGACTTCAAGGGCAAGATAAAGGTTCCGTTCAATATTTGTCTGATCGATCACAACAATCGTCAAATCAGGATCGCCTTCTACGATAAAATCTCTTGCTACTTTTTCATCAATTGAATTTGCTGAAAGACTATAAGTCCCCGGTAAATCTACTACCCTGAATTGATCACCGGATATCGTAAAGTCTCCCTCTTTTCTTTCGACTGTTACACCTGGCCAGTTTCCAACATGCTGATGAGACCCCGTCAAAGCATTAAATATGGATGTTTTTCCACTATTCGGATTCCCGCATAAAGCAATCTTATACACTTTAATCATCCACCTTATTCAACTTCAACACAAGCCGCCTCATTTTTTCTCATTGTCAGCTGATAGCCTCTAATCCTGATTTCAATCGGATCTCCCATGGGAGCAACCTTTATAACTTTGAAATTGACGCCGGGTGTCAAGCCCATTGCCAAAAGTCTTTTCCGGATAACAGGTGTCGCTTTCAACGTTTTAACCACACCACTTTCGCCAACCTCTACTTTGTCAAGAAATGTTTTCCCCTGTCGTTGAGCGTCCGTCGCAGAACAACAGCCTTGACCGTTGCAGCATTTATTTTTCCTTCTCAGTCTATTCCCGTTATGTCTAAACATATTTATCACCATTCATTCTTTTCAAGCTTTTCATCATATCTTACCCATATTTATCCGCGGGATAAAATGAGTTTTCACCTCCGGTTAAATCACCTCTTTATATATCACCAATATTATAATATACCAGCCTACTTTTGTCAAAGTTGGCTTTATAATCTCTGTTCGCAATAAAATATATAATTTATCCAGTTTTGTTTATACTGTAAAACAAAACACTCTCTCAAAAAATTGAGAGAGTGTCAATATCTAAACTAATGATATATATATACAGTCATTAAGGTAATTACAGAGATTTGAAATAAAATCCAAGATCTCGCGATTACAAATTCTATTATTATATTTTACTGTTTATAACTTTTGAAATATTTACATATTCTTTACTCTAATCATCTATAAAGCTTTTAATTCTCCCGACCAGAGTTTCTTGAGATTCTCAGTTCCGGTTGTATCCTCTCCGAGATATGCCTTTATCCCTGCACTCTGTGCAGCTTCTGTTGCGTTTTTCCCCAACGATTTCACGATTACCGTTTTAACTCCTTTTTCAGCGAGAGCTGCAATCATATTCGGTCCGACACCATGTTCCTCGGTAACGATATTTTCCGAGACGTTTACAGCTCCTGTTTCACCATCGATAACAGCCAGAAATCTTCCCCTTCCAAACCTTTCATCAATCTGTGAATTCAAAGAGTCTCCCTGTACGGTTATGGCAATTGTGCCATATGCCTTTTTACAATCATGTCCATCGTCATGATCATGATGATCGTGATCATGATTACAGCCAAGATCATCTTCACTCAGGGATCCCTTGAAATATTCATCAAGAACTTCTCTGACACTGTTTCCAGCTGCTTTACCAACCTTAATGCCATAACTGTCGAAGAAACTGATCGCCCTTGTCCCAATCCCCTGAACAATCATCAGATTCACTTTGTTTTCATGTATCCATCCGGGAATCTGTCCGGGACTATGCTGTAAAAAAGGATTCCCAACAATTTCACATTCTTTTATCACATTACCTTCAACATTCACAAAAGCGTAGAAGGGCGTTTTCCCAAAATGTCCGCTTATCATCGAATCAAGACCATTATTATTTGCTGCCGGTATACCTATTCTCATACTAATCTACTCTCCTTCATATATATGCAAATTGTATATATCTATTATATCAGATTCCATGTTATTTCCAAAATTAAAAAAAAATGGTAAAATAGAGAGTTAAAATATATTTCTGGGGGGATTGAATATCAGAAAGAACAAAACCAACCAATATGAAAACTGGGTTGAAAAAGACACGAAAAAAATATCCGAGACCTTTAACAGACTTCCTGCAGCCATAAAAGAGAGAGCACATATCTATTACAGTATCGGCAGGATACTAAATTATTCACTTCATTCAGAAGATAATCGTATAAAAATTCAAGCTATCGTCAGAGGGACTGAGGATTATTTTTCAGAAATAGACATGAAGAATTCCGGTCTTTCTTTCAGCTGTACCTGCCATCATTTTTTAAGAGCGGGTGAAATCTGTAAGCATATCGGTGCTTTGATGATAAAAGTCCTCGACAACAAAGATATGATAGAAAATCAGCAACGTTCAGTTAGCCGCCTGGAACTGCTTAAAAGAAAGCATAAAGAATTCAAGAAAAAGAACAACGCAAAAGTCTTTCTTCAGAATCTTGAAAAAAAGAAGACTATGACACTGAATGAGATGGTTTCAAAGCTTGAACCGAGAGCACTGGTACTTGAGATTACCCAACATGAAAGTGATGTTCAGATTGAAATCTATGAACAGAAATACGGAGTGAAAGGAACACCTATCAAGACTTCCAGAACAGAATTAACACTCGATGATCTCACCTATTATACCGATGAGCGATTTTCTGAATTCATCACATTTGTCAATTGCAAATACGATGGTTTTTATATCAAAGATTTTCACAAATTTAAAAGTGTTTTTTCCGGATATCCGTATATTTCGTTTTCAACCAGGAAAAAGAAAGTCCGTTTTGGACCCAAATTACATATTCAGATCAGAATAAAAGATGGAAAGGTAAAATTGAATTTCATCAATACGGATAAAACCCTTGACTTTGATGCGGATGAAGTCGTAAGGCAATCGTTGTTTGATCCGCTGGGTTATCTTCCGGTATACGGAAATGATGGGAAGACCGCCCTATTTGTCGATGATATTATTTACCCGATTGACTCCCCGCTGAGTGCCCGGCAGATAAAATTTTTACATCGCGAAAAATATAATCTTGAAGAGGTTTTTCTGAATCCAAAAGAATTGGAGACGGATCTCGTAAAGAAAGAGGTCATCGCTCCCCTCATCACAATGGGATTGAAATTTGAAGAGAAATTAAACGTTAATATCCCACTCGATATGGCAGAACCTGATAAAAAGGCAGTTTGGATAATCGAACGGGTAGGGAATCTATTCACACTGGAACTCCGTTTTTCATACTCAGGTATCAGAATCAAACCATCTGATGAGAAAAATCAGGTGGTTGATGTCAAAAAAGGAACTATGTATGTCAGAGATTTCGAATTTGAAAAAGAACAGATAGAAATCCTGCATCAGAATATCCATTCCATTAACGAAAATACATACGGTTATATATGGGAACTGAGCCTCGAAGAGGTACTGCTGCTCATAGACGAACTTTTCGTAAAATATTCATCGAGTGTTATTCTCGATTGTGACAGAAAATTAACCAAGATCAATCATCCTAAAACTACCGTCAATGTACAGGTCAAATCAGGTATTGAATGGTTTGAAATGAACTTCAAGGTTCTTGCCGATGACAAAGAGGTTCCATTTGACCTGTTTCTTGAAAACTTGAAAGACGACAAAAAATTTATTGAGATAGATGGTGAATATTACAGGCTGAATCAACGTGAAGTCAACAAACTTAAAAGATTGAGTAAAAAAATAAAGGATTTTGACAAATCGAATCGTCAGGGTTGGCATCGATTTGATGTCCTTGATGAATTGAACGATTATGACAACAAGGCGTTTGATGATAAAGCGACAGAAGTGCTGTCAATGGTGGAAAACTTTTCCGGTATTAAAGAGTATATGATTCCAAAAAGTTTGAATGGAACCTTGAGAGAATATCAGAAAAATGGGTATAACTGGCTTAGATTTTTAGAGGAATTCCGGTTAAACGGTGTTCTTGCCGATGATATGGGACTCGGAAAGACTGTACAAACGATAAGCCTGCTTCTCTCCTTTTACGAAAGAAACCTTTCAATGAAAGGAATCATTGTATGCCCGAAATCACTGTTGAAGAACTGGAAAAAGGAAATAGAAAAATTCGCCCCCATCCTGAACAGTCTAATCTATCATGGTACAAAACTCGAAAGAAAAATTCTCAGAGAAAAAAATCCTGAAATCTGGATAACGACATATGGCACCTTCAGAAATGACTCTGAATTTTTCAACGATATTCAATTTGACTACTGCATTGTGGATGAAGCACAAAACCTTAAGAATAATCAAACAAAGACTTTCAAAGAGATGAAAAATTTAAGGTCGAATCATAAGATTGCCCTTACAGGAACGCCTATTGAAAATTCAATCAACGATTTGAAGAGCCTGTTTGATTTTCTTATCCCGGGTTTTTTCGGCACTTCAAGAGAATATCGCAGACTGTACGAAAACGATTATCATGCGTTACAAAAGAAGATAAGCCCTTTGATGTTGCGTAGAAAAAAGGAAGATGTTCTTAAAGAGTTGCCGCCAAAAACGATTAAGAATTTTTATGTTGAAATGACAGAGCCGCAGGAAAATATCTATATCAGTTATTACAACGGAATTAAAGAAGAAATAAACCAATTAACGGAAAACAAAAAAAACTGGAACGAAAACAGATTCCTTATCCTGAAGCATATCCTTCGATTAAGACAAATCGCAACACATCCGGGTATGTTCATGAAAGATGAAGAAGTCAGTTCCGGAAAACTTGATTCCCTGCTTGAATTACTTGAAGAAATCACTTCAGAAGGCCATAAGGCGCTTGTCTTTTCCCAATTTTCAACGATGCTTGAAATCGTGGAATCCGAACTGCTTAACCGAGGGTTAAAAAGTTTAAAAATAACGGGGGCAACACGAAACAGGGAAACGGTGATTGATCGTTTTAAAGAAAATGAGGAGCAAAATATCCTGATGATGACCCTTAAAGTGGGGGGGGTTGGATTAAACCTGACAGAAGCCGATTATGTCATCATTCTTGATCCATGGTGGAATCCGGCAGCCGAAATGCAGGCAATCGACAGAACACATCGTATTGGTCAGGAAAGACCTGTCATGGTTTATCGAATGATCAGTTCCTCTACAATAGAAGAAAAAGTACTGGAGCTTCAGGAAAAGAAAATGGACCTTGTTAAAAATATAGTTGATACAAACGTTGAAGTGGAAAAAGATATAACCGCTGAAGATGTGAGAGAAATGTTCCGTTGAATGTATAAAAGGAAGTGTTCAAATGACTCTATGGTATAATATCCTCGGGAAAACTCCTGATGTCTTTTGTTACATGAATGAACAGAGTTTTTCAATTGACAAAATTAATCCTTTTGATTTTCGCAATAAAATCAAATGAGATATAAGAGGTGTTGTTTTTGATTTATGCACTTGATATCGGTACCAGAACGGTCATCGGTGTTCTGGCTGAAAAGTACGAATCCAATATAGTCGTTTACGATGCCATGACGAAGGAACATGAGGAAAGAGCCATGATGGATGGGGCAATTCATGATGTCAGCAAGGTATCTAAAATCGTTCAGAAAATCACAAAAGAGCTGAAAGAGAAAAATGAAGTAGACATCACAAGTGCATCGGTCGCACTCGCCGGAAGATTTCTCAAAACCTCAATCGGAGAATCAAAGATGGATGTAACAACGGAACATGCCATCTCAAAAGATACGGTCAGAATGCTGGAAATGGAGGCGATCAACAGATCAATTGAAGCGTTGGAAACGGATGGAAGAGAAATGTACTGCGTTGGATATTCAGTACTGTATTACAATCTTGATGACGAATGGATCAAAAACCTCGAAGGACAGAGAGGAAAAGAAATCTCTGTGAAAGTCATTGCGGCATTTCTTCCGGCATATGTTGTCAACGCTATGATGAATGTACTTGAAATATCGGGTTTAACCCCTGAACATATCACATTGGAACCTATAGCGGCAATGAATCTTGTTGTTCCACCGGATCTTAGAAGGTTGAATATCGTTCTCGTTGATGTAGGTGCCGGTACAAGTGATATTGCAGTTTCAAGAGATGGAACCGTAATTGCCTATGGAATGGTCCCCATGGCAGGAGATGAGATAACAGAAAAACTCTGCGAAGAATATCTCATTGATTTTAACAGCGGTGAAAAAGTAAAAAGAACATTAAGCGATCCCGATCAGGAAAAGATAGAGATAAAAGATATACTGGATACAACAATCGAAATAACGAAGGAAGACTTCCTGAGAGTGGCAGAACCGGTAATTGATGATATAACAACAAAAATAAGCGATGAAGTCCTGAACCTTAACGGGAAACCGCCTGTGGCAGTGATGGTTGTCGGAGGAGGCGCCAGGGTGCCGCTCTTCACGGATTATCTTGCAAAAAAACTCGATCTCCCTTCAAACAGGGTATCCCTTAAAACGATTGAAAATATTCAATATGTCGAAGATAAGACTGAAGAGATGCTGGGAAGCCAGTTTGTCACCCCTGTCAGCATTGCAAACAGTGTCAATACAAACACGGGAAGTGTTTTTGTACGAGTGATGGTTAATGATAAACCCGTCGATTTGATGGGAATGGACAACAAAAACAACGTTATGCAGGCACTTCTCCAGCTCGGATACAGAGTGGAAGAAATCGTCGGAAAACCGGGGCCGGCTATCACTTTTGATATGAACAATGATATGAAGATCATAAAGGGAATTCCGGGGAAAAGTGCTCAAATACTTATTAATGGAGAAAAAGGCGGTATCCACACCAAATTACAGCATGGGGATATCATAGAATTTATGCCGGGTAAAGAAGGCAAGGCTGCAGAAGTATTTTTAAGCAAGGTTTTAAATCCGCTCTCTATAACCGTTAACGGTGAAGGGATAGACCTCCTGCCACAGGCAAGAATAAACGGCGAACTTTTCAACGGGGATGTTCAGGTAAAGGATGGAGACAACATCACTTCCGAAAACTATTGCAATATCAATTATTTACTTGAAAAACTATCAAAAAAGAAAGAAGAGTTTATCAATATCGTTTTAAACTCTAAAAATAAAGCCGTCAAAATCAAGGAGATTGAAGTTTTCAGGGGAGAGCGAAAATTATCTTCTGACGATAAAATTTTCAGCGGTGATATCCTCACGATGAAAGAGAAAGAAATTACGCCAAATATAAAAACGCTTACCGGAGATTTTGGTGAAAAGCATTGCAATGTCGTTGTAAATTCAAGAACGATGCAAATCCCAACAACTTCCTTCACGGTTAATGTTGATGGTGTAAAAGCCGAAATGGAAAGTGTCCTTTATGAGGGGGCAATCGTTGATTTGAAACTGATTGAAGAAGCACCGAAAATAGTCGACCTGCTTGCGTTGATGGATATCGATTCAAGTACTTTGAAAAGTTTTAACATAAAGAAAAATGATAAAAAAGCGGCATTTATGGACATGATAAAAGAAGGGGACAAGATAGAAATTGTCCTGGAAAAATAGAATTTTTTAATTTATTAAGAGGGGGAAGCAATATGGATGTCTTGACAATTACCATGAACCCTGCGTTGGATAGAGAAATCATCATCCCTGATTTCAAGGTTAATGAACTTCACAGAGTTTTTGAAAGGGAAAAAATGATAAGTGATCCCGGTGGAAAGGGATTAAATGTTTCGATGATGCTTTGCAGCTTAAATGAGACACCAAGTATCGCAATGGGTTTTCTCGGTGGGCACACCGGAAGAATAATTTCAGAGGAAATGAGAAGGCGTTATCCTAAAGTGACTTTAAACTTTATCCATATCGATGGAGAAAGCCGAGAAAACATCAGTATTCTCGATGAAAAAAATCATTATATCACTGAAATCAATGCCCCGGGTCCCATCATTCAGGAGCCTGATTTGAATCATTTCATGAAACTTTTTAACACGGTTGTTTCAAGGACAAAAATCACAGTCCTTTCCGGGTCTGTTCCACAGGGTGTCCCGCTTGATACATACGCAGTTCTGTCAAAAAACGCAAAAGATAACGGAAATAAAGTTTATGTAGAAGCAAGAGGCCAATTACTCACAGAAACAATAAAAAAGAGCTGTCCTGATATCGTAAGGCCTGACATGAGAAGTACGAACAAGATACTCGGTCAGGAAGTTGAATCGATGGAAGATTATCTCGATGCCGGAAAAGAGATTATCAGATACGGTGCGAATCTTGTGGTTATCTCTTACAAGTTCAAACACGATATCATCCTGACAAAAGATGCATCGTGGTTATTGTCCATCAAAGAAGGCGAACTTGATGAATCGCATTTGCTCGGAACCGGAGATGCCTTCATCGCGGCGATGATCTATGATTATCTTAATTCAAACAGTCAATACCTCGATAGAGCAAAATTCGGTATGGCGGCTGCTATTGCTAAATCAAATTATCTTAAAAAGGAAATGCCACCACTTTACGATATAAACAAAGAACTCGAAAACATAAAAGTTGAAAGGTTAAACTGAGGTGATCAAATGAAAGTCGGAGACATAATGATTCGAGATATTTCAGCCATATTTGAGGATGAAACAGTTGAAAGATTTATCCGTTTATGCGCAAATCATCTGAGAACCGGAATGCCTGTTGTCGATGATGAAATGAAAATCCTGGGTTATCTCAGTGAAAATGATATCGTTAATGCCGTAATCCCATCGTATTTCGGAATGTTGCAATCAGCTTCGTTTATTCCTGACACGAATCAGTTGAAGAAGAAACTTTATCAGATCAAAGATGACTCAATCACTAAATATATGGCGAAATCAGTTATCACGGTTAAAGAAACGGATACCCTGTTGCATGCCTCTGATCTTCTGATCAGGCATAAATTCTTCTCACTTTGCGTTGTGGATGAGGAAGGCAGATTGACGGGACTGGTCAACAGGTCAAGGATTCTTCTCGGAGTCCTTCAGGAAATTGAGGAAGATGGAGTGTAATTGATTTTGAGAAACAGAACATGCAGTTTTATAACTCTGGGATGTAAAGTCAATCAATACGAAACGGATTTTATGACCCAGAGTTTTATCGATAAAGGGTTTAAGGTTATACCACTTTCAGCGGACAGTGATTATGTCATCATCAATACCTGTACGGTTACGAATGAAGCAGACAGAAAATCCAGACAGATGATTCGAAAAGCGAGACGTATCGCAGATACAGCAGTCATAATCGCAACCGGATGCAGTGTACAGGTTGCCGATCCGAAGAATTTGGGCGACGATTCCATAGACTATTATTTTGGAAACGGGGAAAAAAAGAATATTGCAGATATTGTCGATCAGATTGATAAAGAACTTTACGAAAGCCATATACAAAAAGCATACTGGCTTTATCATGAACAAATTGAGCTCGGTTTGAAAAATGCGGGTAAAAAGACCCGACAGTACATTATGGTACAGGAAGGTTGCAGTAATTGCTGCACCTATTGTAAGATATTTCATGCAAGAGGAACAAAATCGGTCTCAAAAAAGATTAACCACGTTGTTGAAGAAATCAGAAACCTTCATAAAACGGGGATTGAGGAATTTATTATCACGGGAATAAATCTCGGAGAATATGATGACAACGGAAAAAAATTCCACGATTTACTCAAAGCCATCTCCTACATGCCTGAGGATATTCGGATTCGGATCAGTTCGCTGAATCCGGAAGATATCACATCAGAAGTCATTGAGATCCTTCAATCTGAAAAATTCTGTCCACACCTTCATATCTCAATCCAAAGCGGATCGGATAAGATCCTAAAAAAAATGAATAGAAAATACATCGCAGATGATATCATCAAAGCCGTTTATAAATTAAGAGAAATCGACAGGCTCTTTTCCGTTTCCTGTGATATCATCGTAGGATTCCCCGGAGAACAGGATGAAGATTTTCAAGAGACCGTTAAATTATTACAAATGATAAAACCGTTAAAAACCCATGTGTTCAGATATTCACCCAAAAAAGGGACACCGGCAGCAACATTCGCACATCAAATAGACGGGAATGAAAAAAGATTCAGAGCAAAAACACTTGAAAAGGTTGCCGATGATATTTCGCAGGAACTTCGTCAAAGACATATCGGAAAAGAAAGGGATATTTTAGTAGAAAATACTGAGAAAAACCTCTTAACGGGACATGATGAGTATTATCTCAAACATTTTTGCGAGACTACTTTACTACTTTCAGAAGGCCGAAAGATCAAGGTAAAGATAAAAAATATAAACGATACTGTTGAACAGGACGAGGTGAATTCAGAAATTGAAAATATTTATTAATGGTGAATGGTTAGAAGAAGATAAAGCCGTCATATCAATAGAAAATCCAGGTTTTATGGGTGCTGAAATAGTATACGAATCGATAAGAACTTATAACGGAGAAATTTTCAAATTCCAGAAGCATTATAACCGTTTATGCAATTCTGCCGAAGCTATGGGTCTAAACGTTCCCCTTGATTCAACGGCATTATGTAACAGGATTTATGAGGGCATGCAACTTAACCGCTTTAAAGAAGGTAACATAAAAATACTCATTACTTCAAAACCGGATATCATCATTCTAATTCATGAGATGATTCCCTATAAAAAGGAAATCTACAAAAATGGTGTCAAATCCGGTATTGCGCCAATCAGGCGACATGCCTTCATGCATAATAATACTGCGATAAAATCCACTGCGGCCATTGATGTCTTTCTTGCCAGAATAAGAAGACCCGCTGAATTATTTGACTGGATCATGTTGAATGATTTTGGTTATGTTGCGGAAGGAACCTTCTCAAATGTATTTCTGGTGAAGGATGACACGCTCATCACCCCTTCTTTGGAGTCTGGAATACTTTCCGGGATTACACGTGAAATTGTTTTAGAACTCGCAAGAAAGAACGGTATTAAAACAGAGGTTCGCACCGTAATGGAAGAAGAATTATTTCTCGCTGATGAATTATTCATCACACATACCAGTTCAGGGATCACACCTATTGGTGAATTTGAAGATAGAAAACTCGGAGTGGGTCCTGTTACAAAAAAATTGTTACATTTCTTAAATGAATTCACCGGATGAAAGAGTTCCTTTGGGAACTCTTTTTATTCTTGTTTACAAAGTCTCAAGATTTTTTCCAGAAGAATATCTTTTTCAAACGGTTTTGAAATATACTCATCAAAACCGGCTTTGATGCAGTTCTTAGCTCTGTCTTCTCTTGCATCTGCCGTTAGAGCAATAATCATCGCTTTTCGCCCTTCCTTTTCCCGCGAGCGAATTTCTTTTAAGGCTTCAAAACCGTTTTTCACAGGCATATGCAAATCCATCAAAACAAGATCCGGGCTGTATTCAAAGTATTTTTCAACCCCTTCCTGACCATCACCTGCACTGATCACAACTGAATTGAGCAGATTTTTCTTTATTACCGTTTTCGCTAATTTCGCATTAATCAAATCATCCTCGACAATCAAAATGGTCATTTTCTTTTCACAAATCGTTCTGATTTCGTTTTTTAATGCCTTTTCATCTTTTCCTTTCGGCTTTAGGTTAACCGTTTCAAGTTCCAATTCAAAACTGAAGACACTTCCCTTTCCCATCTCACTCTCAATAATCATTCTCGACCCCATCTGCTCCAGGATCCTGTTGGAAATCGAAAGTCCCAATCCGGTTCCGCCGTATTTTCTTGTAAAGGATGAATCAACCTGTGTAAACATGTCGAAAATCGTCATTTGCTTATCCTCGGGAATACCAATTCCAGAATCAAAGACGACAAATCTTATTCGAGCCTTTTTCTTATTTTTCATCAACGAATACACTTCAAGCCCTATTTGACCCTCTTCTGTAAATTTCACGGCATTGCTTAAAAGGTTAATGATGATCTGGCTAAGTCTTAGGGGATCTGTTGTAACACGTTCAGGGAGATTCCGGTCTACTTTCAATAAAGCATTCAACCCTTTCTTATCTGCTGAAGGCTTAATCAGCGTAAAAGTGTTTTCAAGCAACTCCTTGAGATTTATGTCAATTTGCTCAAGATCCAACTTTCCGGCTTCTATCTTCGAAAAATCAAGGATATCGTTGATAATTTGGAGAAGATGCTGACTTGAATAAAGCACATTATCAATATATTCTGACTGTTCTGCCGTCAGTTCAGATGCTTTCAGTATCTGTGTAAATCCCATTATCCCATTGAGCGGTGTTCTGAGTTCATGACTCATATTTGCAAGGAATTCAGATTTTGCAAGATTCGATTCATTTGCTCTTTTTTCACTATCGATTAATTCTTCATTCATTGCTGCCATCTCTTCATTGTAGGATTCCAGCTCTTCATTACTCGCATTTAATTCAGATTTCTGTGTATTCAATTCTATTTCTCTTGCTTCTACTTCTGTTGACATCTGTCTGAACGATTCGGCAAGTTTGTTTAATTCGCTGTATGAATCCAGTTGAAAAGTGTTGTTGTATTTTCCTACGGCAAGTTGATCTGACCACTCAATCAGTGAATTAATCGGAGCTTTTATCCTTCCGGAAATAAACTGAAAGACAAAATATCCAATAACAAATGCCAGTAAAGCGGCAAAAAGAATGGTAAAAAGAATGGAATTCACCGATGAATAAGCTTGAGAAAGTTCTTTCGCAACAACCGCAACCCAGTTGTTGTTTAAGGGAATAGCTGTCCCGAGCATATCCAACTCACCATTTTTTGTTGAATACTTGAATTCATCTGTGATTAAATTTCCCGAAAGAGCTTCCCGAACATGTTCCATGTTACTGTGATTGACGCCATAGTATACTTCTTCAATATTAGAACTCGCAACAGCTCTCCCTTTGCTGTCATAGATAATAATCTCGGAATTTCTCTTTATTTCAGATAACAATAGATTAAGATTATTGAGACTTATGTCAAGAACAATATAATTATCTTTCACACGATGGCTCACAGTTACGGAAGGATCTCCGCTTACAGCCGACAAAAAGACATCGGACCATAGCGCAAACCCCTCCATATTACTGATATAAGGTGCATGTGATAGATTATTGCCGATCTCCGATTTTGAAAATGGGATAACATGTGTCACAATTCCATTTTGATCCACAATCCTCAATTTCTCAAATTCTTCGTTGTTTCTCACAAAAGACACTAAAATTCTGTCAATTTCATCAGAATTAACGCCATGACTTGCCTCAATATTCTCAAGCACCTCTCCAAGAATTTTCAGGGAATCATTTGTATCATTTATATACATATTCACCGTATTCCCGATACTGTAGGCAAGTTCCGCACTATCTTCTATAACCCTTACTCTTGTAGAATTGTACAGGGTTGAACCGATAAAAATACCGGTAACCGAAAGAATAGTCGTCACAAGTATGATATAGAGAATAAACAGTTCTTTTCTGATCGTTCTGTGTTTAAACAATTTTTTCATCAATGATCAACTCTCACAAATTCCCCTTCTTTAATTTTAAAAACCTGAACATCTCTGAATGTCCCACCATATCCGTCAATCTTTATCTTCCCCTGTAAACCGTCAAAGTCAGCTTTCTTTAAAATCTGTTCTCTGATCGTCATCGGCGTTATCCGTTCAACGGATTTTAATGACTCAAAGAGGATCATCATCGTCTCATAGGCAAACCCTTCTGTATAATTTGGATATTTCCCGTAACGTTCATAATAGTGTCGTTTGAATACGTTATATAGTTGTGAATCACTGCCATAATCCCAAGAAAGAGGAAGAACAAGGTCTTCCACAGCATATCCGCCATTGTAGATAAGGTTATCATCAAAGGCCCAACCGGTACTGAATTTTGCCAGGTCCCTATTTATCTTCATAATCTGCTGAGAAATTAACGGAACATCAACCGCCGATGCTATCATCAATATTCCCTCTGTCCCTTCTACCATTGAATCGGCAACAACTTCATAAATCTCACCTTTATTATTTGAAGAGAAAGGTGTTTCGTTTAAGATTGCGCCTCCCTTATTTGAGAATAATGCTGAAAAATAAGACAGCCCTGAGTCACAAAAAACTGAATTATCGGAATCATAAATAATCGAGATATTCCTGATATCCGTTTCGTCAATGATGTAATGAATGAGTATATCCTGTTCCAATGTATTCGGGGGGTATAGAGAAATCATATTATCGTCTATTTCGATAACACGCCTTGAACTTGTTGTCGGACTCAAGAGCAGCATATCACGTTTGTTCATAATATCCAGAGCTGAATGTGTTAACAGGCTTGTAGTATGCCCGACAATCGCGACAACACCCTCTTCTATCAGTTCCACGTCAATTTCGCCGACTCTTTTGGGATCGTTTTCATCATCTTTGATGAGTAATTTGACCTTGCGCCCCTTGATGCCTCCCTTTTGATTTATTTGCTCAACAGAAAGAACAACCGCATCTTTTACTGCCAGCCCCATTGGTGAGTTACTGCTGCTCAACGATACGGCAACGCCTATTTTTATGTCATTTTTCTAATCACACGCCATCAGCACGAGAAGCATGATCATGATACAGAAAAACCCAAAAATCTTTCTGCAGGTTTTATTCATATAAATCACCATTTTTTATTATAACTACCTATATCTTACATCATTTCTGATATACGAACAAAATTGTTATAAAACTGTCAACACAATTAAAACGATAAGAATTGCGATCACAATGTAAAACATCACCTCAAGTGAAAAGAAATTCTTGTTCATTTTTTCCATTTCTTCCGACAATTCGTTATAATCGTTATTCAGAAATTGTTGAACTCTGTCGATTTTTTGTTCCAATCTCGATAGTTGAATCTTAATATCCTCTTTTTCCTGACGCACAGTGTCACCTCAATCTATTTTTAACAATTTTTATGATCAAGTCCGGTCTTGTTCTTCCTTTGGTAAGTCCCATCATTTTCCCCACAAAGAAATTGAACAATTCTTTTTTTCCAAGCTGATAAGCTTCATACTGTTCATAATGTTCAGCAATGATATCCTCAATATACCCGGACAAGATGTCGGGGTCATTCTGCTGTAAAAAATCATCTTCCTGAATGATATCCTCCAATTTTCTATCCGTTGACATCAATTGCAGAAGTATTTCCTTTGCGGCATTATTTGAAACCCTTCCGATCTTTATCTGCTTGATCAATCCACCCAATTTCTCTGTCGATATTTTTGTTGCCGACAACGCTATATTATTTTCATTTAAATACCTTTTGATATCTCTTAAAATCCATTTAAGGACCTCCGAGCTTTCCGCTATTTCAGACGTCTTCTCAAAAAATATCGCAAGATCTTCCGATACAGATAAAAGTCTTGCTTCTTCATAACGCATATGATAGTGTTCGATAAATCGATGTATTTTTTCAGAAGGCAACTCAGGAAGTTCTTTTTGCATACGGTGGATGGTTTCCTCATCTATCCGGACAGCGGGAAGATCCGGTTCGGGAAAATATCTGTAATCCGCTTCTGTTTCCTTCAACCTCATCTTTCTTGTCACTTTGTCTTTTTCATCCCATGCTTTTGTACAATGTGGCTCTGACAAACCATTTTGCAACAATTCTTTATGAAAATTTGTTTCATAATGCAAAGCTCTTTGAACATTTCTGAACGAATTCAGATTTTTTATTTCTATTCTATTTGTCGATTTTCCCGTTTTTGTATCTTTGACAGATATATTAACATCACATCGCATTGAACCATTCTCAAGCTGTCCATCACAAACCTTAAGATAACGAAGGATATTACGCAATTCTTCAAGTAACATAACCGCTTCATCAGAATAATTCATATCCGGCTCTGTAACTATTTCTATCAAAGGCACACCGCTTCGATTAAAATCAACAAGCGTCTTATCCATTTCATGAATTAATTTTCCGGAATCCTCTTCAATATGTAAACGCCTTATTTTTACAACCTTTTTTCTCTTCTTGTTGTAGATCTCAACATAGCCATTCTCCCCCAATGGGTGGAAATATTGAGTAATCTGATAGCCTTTCGGCATATCCGGATAAAAATAATTTTTTCTGTCAAACGATGACAATCTGTTTATCTTGCATTTTAATGCCACTGCCGCTTTTAAAGCCATCATAAATACATTTTTATTCAATACGGGAAGCGTACCGGGATGGCCGGTACAGATGGGACACACATTGTAATTCGGTTCAGACTCGCCTGAATCATTCCGGCAGGAACAAAACGCCTTGGATTCAGTCTGCAACTGCGCATGAATTTCAAGTCCTATGATGGTCTTATATCTCATCGAAACCACTCCATATGAGGATAAGGATAATGTCCGTCTTCAAAAAACCCCGCCGTTTTTTCATAAGTTCTGGCAATCTGGAACAATTTCTCTTCACTGAATCTTGCCGTCATGATCTGCAATCCTGTCGGTAGATTATTCACCATTCCCATTGGAACAGAGATCGCAGGTACCCCTGAAATATTAGCCGGAACAGTATTATTATCATACGATTCTTTCCTACTAATCGTTTGTGTTTCACCTATTTCTCCCGGAATACTCAATACGGTGGGAGAGATAATGGCATCGAAGGACTTCAGAAGCGTGTTGATCTCCTCTGTAATCTTATTCCGAATCTTCATCGCTTTTAAATAATAATCCTGAAAATTTTTATAACTGAGATTGAATGTACCGATAAAGAGCCGGCTTTTAACTTCCTCCCCAAATCCGTTATCTCTTGAATCACGATACTGTTTCTCAAGAACTTTCTCATTTTTCACTTTCAAACCGTACTTCAGACCATCATATCTCGCAAGATTAGAAGAAGCCTCTGCTGTCGTCAAAATCGTATAAACGCTGTATATTTCACTGAATAAAGGAATTGAAACCGGTACGATTTGAACACCGAGCCACTTAAAAAGATCAATTACATCGTTAAATCGTTTTCTGATACCGCTGTTGTAAATCCCGGATACCATTTCTTCTATGATGAGGAATTTCATATTATCCAACTTGTTTTCGATCTGATGCAGATATCGTTTTTTAAAATTCTTTTTTGTTGAATCTTTATGACAGTCCCCGGATATTATTTCGGTAATCAAAGCTGCATCTCTCACAGAACGCGTCAGCGTACCTATCTGATCAAATGAAGACGCAAATGCCACCAGGCCGTTTCTCGAAACCAACCCATAAGATGGCTTAAAACCAACTACACCACAGAAAGCAGCAGGTTGTCTGACAGATCCTCCCGTATCAGACCCAAGTGCAAACGGAACAAATCCGGCTGATACAGCAGCAGCAGATCCTCCACTGCTCCCACCCGGTACACGTTTGATATCCCATGGATTCTTAGTGGGAAAATATGATGAATTCTCAGTCGTACTTCCCATAGAAAATTCATCAAGGTTTGTTTTGCCAATCATTGTCATATTTTTTTTCTGAAGATGTTCGACTGCTGTTGCCGTAAAAGGAGAAACATAATTCCAGAGCATTTTACTGCCACACGTTGTTCTCCTGCCCTTCACAAGGATATTATCTTTAACGGCAAAAGGAATCGAATTCGGTTTTATTTTCACTTCTGTAAGTTTTTGGAGTGATAGAAAGGACCTGATCAGCTCATCATATCGGTTTATCCTTTCATAATACGCCTGATACACCTCTTCCGAAGTCACATCGGCCCTTGAAAGCATCATCATTAATTCTTCAACAGTATTTTTCCATAATTCCAATTTATTACTCCTGTGATTGCTATATTTTTCTGTAGATTATATCATGTAAAATCATGTATAATAAGTTCATATACTTAAAATGGGGTGATTGACATGAAAAAGAGTTTGGTTTTGGTTCTGCTGGTAGTATTTCTTGGATTTACAGCATTCGCATTGGTCAACAATGAAGAGCTTCTTAAATTCTCATATCAGATAAATTCCGAAAACAAAGTAGATGTGAGTTATCAAAATGGCGATTTTGAAATCATAAAGCTCATTCCTGATGATATATTGACAGTGTACCTGCCATCAAACCCGACTACCGGATATGAATGGCTATTGGAAGAAGAACTGCATGCAAGATACGCGCAATTAATTTCCAACACGTACGAGGCAACGCAAACCAACGTCATGGGAGCCGGCGGAACGTCTGTCTGGACTTTTAAAGCTTTAAATGAGGGGATCGTAACTGCTGAACTTAACTATCTCAGAAGCTGGGAAAAAGATATTGCTCCTGTTTACAGTTTGATGCTACAGCTTCAGATAAAGAAATAAGGGGTCTTTTCGATGACCTTAAAATTTGTCGAAGATGGAATGGAGAAGCTGACAATCATTCTCCCAACACTCATTGATCTTAAAAATGGTGTAGATGTAAAAGGGGAAATAAACAAAAAAATTGATGAAAAAGAATATGACCATTATGTGATGGATCTTTCAGAGCTTGAGTTTATAGACAGCCTGGGTCTTGGTATTCTTGTCGGTATTCAGAGAAAGATCAACGCACTGAATAAAAAAATCATTTTCAAAAATCCAAAAGAAAGCATAAAAAGAGTCTTTGAAGTAACGCAACTTCAGAGGGTTTTCGATATTGTTGAAGAGTAATTAATAAAACAGCTATGATATAATCAGACTAACTTATTGAGGGGTGATGGTATGAAAAAAGAGATTAACAGAAGAATAGAAAATCTCATAAAAGTAATGAAAGATCAGAACATCGATGCGATTCTTTCGACGACGTTCGAAAGCTCATCAAACAATCCAAGATATCTCAGTAATTTTTCAGGTTCACTGGCATATGTTGTCATCGCAGAAGACAGACAGATCATCTGTTCAGACTCACGCTACTGGCAGCAGATTGAAGAACAGTCACCACTTGAACTTGTTAAAATGACCAGTGACAACTCAAAGACAATTCTCCACGACTTGCTTGGTAAATATAAGCGAATCGGTTTCGAAAGCGAAACAACTACCGTCAGTGCTTTTAACGATTTGAAAAAAAAGCTTGAAGCGGAAGAACATATTTTTATCGAATGTGATAAAATGATCAGAGATCTCAGAATCACGAAATCAAGGGATGAAATTGAATTGATCAAGAGGGCTGAAGAGATTGCGCTTTCGGCATTTGATGAATTGCTAAACGAAATTAAGCCCGGAAAAACGGAAAAGGAAATGGCTGCATTACTTGAATATCTCATGGTCAAAAAGGGTGCGGACAAACCTTCCTTTAACACGATTTTCGGTTCCGGCCCAAACGGTGCTTCCCCTCACATGTTCCCAACGATGAAAAAGATTCAGGAGGGTGAATTTATCGTCATTGATTTTGGGGCAGCCTATCAAGGCTATTGCAGCGATATCACAAGAACAGTTGCCGTGGGACAGCCGACAGATGAGATGAAGAAGGTATATGAAACGGTAAAAAAGGCTCAGATAGAATCCGAAAAAGCTGCGAGCAGCAAACTTACCGGAGCGGATGTTGACAAGATAGCAAGAGATATTATTACCGAAGCGGGATACGGTGACTTTTTCGGACATGGACTGGGACATGGACTGGGAATTGATGTTCATGAAGCACCGAGTGTTTCGTTCAGAAATACCGAAAAACTTCAGGAAGGCGCCGTTGTCACCATCGAACCCGGAATTTACATCCCCAATCAATTTGGTGTCAGGATTGAAGATGATATCTATATCACCGGTGAAACAAATGAAGTTTTGACGAATTACAACAAAGAATTAATCATACTTTAATTTGTTCATGCGTACTTTTCCGACAGGAAAAGTACGCTATTTCCCGAAGATGCGGAGGTTCCAAATACACCTATGCAATTTCGGAAAATAAGAAACCAAAAAAAAAGCGTCAATATAAAAGATGAAAGAGATTACAAAGGAAGGTGTTTTACTTGATTGATGTAGGCGGTCTAAAAAAAGGAATGATTATCGAATTCGATGGAGAACTCTATCGTGTAATCAGCATGAACAAACATTTTACAGGAAGAGGTAGCGGAATCATAAGAACAAAACTTAAGAATATTCTGACGGGATTATCAAAAGACCATTCATTCAGTAGTGGAGAAAAAGTAGATGAAGCCACTCTTGAGTACAGAGAAGCGGAATATCTGTACAAAGACGGCGATCATTATATATTCATGGATTTGAATAATTTCGAACAGTATCCATTGGATGATGAACTGATTGGAGATTCGACGGATTATTTAATTGACAATATGCAGGTAAATCTGATGTTCTACGAGGATAAGCCAATCGGAATCAATCTGCCAACATTTGTCATCCTTGAAGTTAAGGAAACTGAACCCAATTTCAAGGGAGATACCGTTTCCGGCAGTGGTAAACCTGCCATCATGGAAACCGGTGTTCGTGTTAGTGTTCCAATGTTTATCAAAACAGGGGAAAAACTTAAGATCGACACAAGAACTGGTACATATATAGAAAGAGCCTAAGCAGTTCAGCGGTTCATTCAGACTGGAGGTGAATTAAATGGATCAGGAAAAGGATAGAGATTTACAGGCAATGAAAGAAAACAACGGAGAAACACAATTTGGAATCGTGGAGATTTCAGATTCTGTTATATACGATCTGGTCAATGTGGCACTGGGAAAGATAGAAGAAATTGTTTATGATTCCAAAAATTCAAAAAAAGCCATTTCAATCGACAGAAAAAGTGGTGAAAATACGGTTGCTGTCACTGTAAACATTAAAGTCTATCTGACGAGAAGTGTAAGGCAGATAGCTGAAACAGTCCAGAAGATGATAAAAGAAGAAGTTGAAGGCATGACAGGTCTTGTTGATGTATCTAACGTTTCGGTAAACATTCTTGATGTAGAGATTCCTGCCAGAACCGAACCGGCAGAAATACCGGATGATGAATTAAGTACAGATGTTATCAACGAGGACGACGAATAATGAAATGGGCAACGAAAAGATTTATTGATTTAACCTGTTGGCCTTTATTGGCATTCTCAGCAGGCCTATGGTTGGGTTCTGCAACTCTCGGTGAATCCGGTTATAATGTTTTCACGGCTAACGATCTTTGGGGCTTTATTATCAGAATCGTCTTAACGGTATTGGCTGCTTATATGATTTTTATCAGTTTCAGAAACAGAAATTTGTTCTTTGAATCCTCACAATCGGACAATCTTAGCGTTTTTGTTTCACCTGATGTCTTTAGAACACTTATTAAAAGAGTGCTTGAGAACTTCGGAACGGTAACGTTGAAATCAATAACCATGCGCCCTTCAAAATTAGAAGGTGTGAAAGAATTAATCGTTGATATTTCAACAACGGATCCTTTTTCACTTTCAGAAGTATTGAAAGAATTATATGACAAGATTTCATTAACCATCAAAGACAGCCTTGGAGACGAGATGGGGGTTAATGTTATTGTAAAAGTACGAAGTTTCGAGGTGAATAAATACGATGGATAACACTTCTTCACAAGAAAAGCAAAAATGGCCCAGAAGAAGAACGATGCGTGAAGTTGTATTCAAAATACTCTTCAGCTTTGATTCAAACAGGATATCTGATGAAAAGTCAATCAACAATATGATCATAGAACTATTGTCTGAACAGGATATTTACGATAAACCGCTTACAGAAGAAGCACATGATTATATCCGTGATATACTGAGAGATCAGGATCAAATTGACGATATTATCAAAAAATATCTTTTTAATTGGGACTGGAACAGAATTGCATTTGTCGATAAAAACATATTAAGGCTTGGTGTGTATGAGCTCCTGCATAAGATGAAGATACCGGTAGAGGTTACGATGAATGAGGCGGTAGAAATCGCAAAACGTTACGGAACGGATAAGAGTTCAAAGTTCATTAACGGTGTTCTTGATTCTGTTTCACGCGAAATGGTTCCAAAAGAGAAGTTATCTCTATAATAACTCAAAATAACAGGCATCTAAATCTTTAGATGTCTTTTTTTTTATTAAAAAGGAGGATTCTTGATGAAAAGTGATATTCAGATTGCACAATCGGTTAAAATGAAAAGGATTTCTGAGATAGCAAGGGAATTGAATATAGAAGACAAGATAATCCCATATGGTAATTATATTGCAAAGATCCCATTATCAGTTTCAAATGAACTGAAGAGAAAACCCGGTAAATTAATACTCGTTACAGCTATAACACCTACGCCTGCCGGAGAAGGGAAAACAACCACAAGTATCGGTTTGACACAGGCATTAAATAAAATCGGCAAAAAATCCATTGTCACATTGAGAGAACCATCTCTCGGACCTGTATTCGGTGTCAAAGGCGGGGCTGCCGGTGGTGGCTGGTCTCAGGTCATTCCCATGGAGGATATCAACCTCCATTTCACAGGTGATATTCACGCAGTCAGTACGGCACATAATCTGCTTTCAGCGATGATTGATGCACATATCAAAGCGGGGAACGAATCAAAATTGAAAACTACTTCAATCTACTGGCCAAGAGTTATGGATATGAATGACAGGGCATTGCGGAAAATAATCGTTGCTCTTGGAGGAAACAGTAATGGACAGCCTCGAGAGGATAGCTTTATGATCAGCGTTGCATCAGAAGTCATGGCGATTTTATGTCTGAGTTCCAGTATAAAAGATCTTAAAGAACGGTTTGGAAGGATAATTGTCGGAAGAAGTTCCGACAGAAAATTTGTTACAGCTGCAGATCTTAATGCAAACGGTGCTATGGCAGCCTTGATGAAAAATGCCATCATGCCGAATCTTGTCCAGACACTTGAACATACTCCGGCTATTATCCACGGTGGTCCTTTTGCCAATATTGCACATGGAACCAATTCAATTATAGCAACCAAACTCTCGATGAAAATGACGGATTACACTATCACAGAAGCCGGATTCGCCGCTGATCTGGGAGCAGAAAAATTCCTGAACGTCGTCAGCAAACTCGGTGGATTCACACCTGATGCAACGGTTCTTGTTGCAACAGTTCGAGCCTTGAAGATGCATGGCGGTCTTTCAAAGAAAGAATTAAATCAAGAAAATATAGAGGCCCTCGAAAAAGGCATATTGAATCTCAAGGTACACGTTGAAAACCTGCAGAAATTTAACATCCCGGTTGTTGTTGCGCTTAACAAATTCCCGACAGACACACAAAAAGAGATAGATACGGTCATCAAATGTGTTGAATCGATGAATGCGGAAATTGCCTTGAGTGACGTTTGGGAAAAAGGAGGAGAAGGAGGTATTGAACTCGCAAAAAAAGTCATTGAAGCCGCTGATAAACCTTCTGAAATACACAGATTGTATGAATGGGTAGACGCTATCGAAACAAAGATTTCAAAGATCGCAAAGGAAATATACAGGGCAGGAGAGGTAAAATTCTCTTCTGAAGCTGTAAAACATATCAAATTATACGGAAAACATTATGGGGATTTACCGGTTATTATCGCAAAAACACAATCATCCATATCAGATGACCCAACTTTAATCGGGGCTCCAGAAGGACACACAATCAAGATCAAAGACATCTCCGTTTCAGCCGGTGCAGGGTTCCTCGTAGCATATGCCGGCGATATCATGACGATGCCCGGATTGCCTAAACATCCTTCCGCAATGGATATCGACATTGATGATAACGGTGAAATCAGTGGGTTATTCTGATATTTCTACGAACCCGGTGTAACAATTTATGTTATAATTAGTTGCTTTTATCGGGTCTTTGCAAAGACCCTTATGAAATCCTGGGGGGAAATATGATTGATTTTAGATTTAACGGTCAGGAACTGATCCTTTGGATAGGTGAAAATTCTTCAATCGGTGATGTTCTGAATGACATAGAAAAAAAATTAAAAAATATGGGTAGTTTTTTTTCAGATGATTCCGGTCTTTCGATTTTCTTTGAAGGGGGTACTTCACAATCTTTTCTTATCAATCCCATTGTGGAATTGCTGAATGAAAACAGTGTAAAAGTAAATGCCATTCATTTTGTAAAACCGGAACGGAAATTAAATCAACAACTTTCGAACAACATAAAAAAGCCTGAGCCGTTTGAAGAAAAGGATGATGAACAAGTCACCATTGAAAAGAATTTAAAATTGTTCAAGGTGACCATCAGATCCGGTCAGGTTTTTGAATATGATGGCGACGCTTTGATTATCGGGAATATCAACAAAGGCGGACAGGTGAAAGTAACCGGCAACCTTGTTGTACTCGGAGATATAAAAGGAAATGTCAATGTTGGTCTTTATAATCCCGAAGAGGCTTTTGTCCTTTCGACATCAATGCATCCCAATATCATTCAAATTGGAAATACACATTCAAGTTCAATCAGCAGTGATGAGGTGGCACTCTGTAAGATTAAAAACGGGCGTCTGTCTCTTGAACCTCTGGTTGGCGATTTTTCAATATAAGATTATACAAAAAGGGGTAGATGGTGTGAAAAATGATATGAAAGAAATGGCTTTTGAGTTCTCAAAAGCTTATGGCCCTCCCGGTAGAGAATCGGAGATCAGAGAAAAAATAAAGAAAAGGGTTGAATCTTTATGTGATGAACTGTTTGAAGATAAATCCGGAAATCTGATTGCCGTAAAAAAAGCTACCGAAAAGAGTCTGGGAAAGATGATGGTTTCAACACATATGGATGAAATCTGTATGATCTGTTCAAAAGTTATGACGGAAGGTTTTTTAAGAATCGAAGGAATCGGTATTGACCCGAAACTATTACCTTCACAAAAAGTCTGGGTGCATACCAGAGATGGCGAGAAACTGAGAGGTGTTATCGGTATGCTGGCACCACATCTTCAGACAGCCGAAACAAAATCAAAAATCTCGGATTTTGATACGCTTTTTGTTGATGTCTCCATGCATGATATCCATAAATTTAACACAGGGGACTTCATAACCTATGAGAACGATCCGTTTGAGGCTAACGGAATGGTTTTTACGAAGACACTTGACAACAGGGCAAGCTGTATGGCATCAATAACCGCTCTTGACTTTCTTTCCCGGATGAGACACTCGTACGATTATTATGCCGTGTTTTCCTCAAGAGAGGAAATCGGAGCATTTGGTGCAAGAACGGCTGTCAGTCTAATACAGCCTTCAGTCGCAATCGCAATGGACGCTACTTTCTCAAATATATCCGTACCAAACAACAAAAAAGTTGATATGGGGAAGGGCCCGGTAATTGCAAGAGGTCCTGTTTTAACAAAAATAGTTTCACAAAAACTGGAAAAATGCTGTGAAGATAACGGGATTGCCATGCAACTTGAAGTATGTCCCGGCAGAACAGGAACAGATGCTGATCAGCTGCAGCTTGAGGGATATCCCACGGGTCTCATCTCAATTCCTTCATCTTATATGCACACACCTTATGAAAAGATGAGTATAAAAGACATAACAGAAGCAGGCCGACTACTCGCACTCTATTGTTCACAACTTGACGAGCATGCATTCGAGATGAAAACCGATGTTGAGGAGGGAAAAGAATGAAGTATTTAAAAGAGCTCTCTGAAATATATGGTGTATCGGGAAACGAAGCAGAAGTAAAAAAGTTTATCAAGCGAAAAATTGTTGACAGCAAAAAGATTGATTATATCAAAGAAGATCATATCGGTAATCTGATGTGTCTCAAAAAGGGAAAGAATCAAAATAAGACATTATTACTCATGGCACACATGGATGAGGTCGGTTTGATGGTAAGTGATATAGAAGAAGACGGCAGACTCTGCGTACAGGCGGTAGGTGGTGTCGATAAAAGAGTTCTTCTCGGGAAAAGAGTAGTTGTCGGTAAAGACAACATTGAAGGCGTTATTCCGTTCAAGGCGATTCATCTTCAGAATTCCGATTACGCTGATGTCCCGACATGGAATACTATCAGGGTAGATATCGGTTCTTCCGATAAAAAAGAATCAGAAAAAAAAGTCCAAATTGGAGATTATTGTCATTTTAAAACTGAATTTGAAGAATACGAAAACAGAGTTGTCGGAAAGGCATTTGATGACAGGGCTGGTTGTTCGATCATGCTGGATATCCTTGAAAGCATGGAAGATTTACCCAGCTATAATATCGTCTTTGCATTCGTCGTTCAGGAGGAAAACGGCCTTAGAGGAAGTGGTGCCGTTTTGAAACATTTTCACGCTGATGCGGCGCTTGTACTTGAAGGAACAACGGCAGGAGATAATCCTGAATTGAAAAAAGAAAGATGGTCTACTCATCTTGATAACGGACCGGCTATCAGTTATCTACAATCCGGGTATGTTATCGACAGAAGATTGTTTACTTCTATCATAGATACAGCTGAGAGATTGACTATCCCGCATCAGTTGAAAGGTAGAACGGTCGGTTCAACCGATACAACAAGAACTGCACAATCATTTTACGGCATTCCCGGCGCGGTAATTAACGTCCCTTCACGCTATATTCATTCACCAGTTTGTGTCATGTCAAAGGATGATTATCACCACACGGTGACCCTTGTAAAAGAGCTTGTTATGAACGAAAATTTCTTGAAGTCCCTGGAGGTTTAAAATGAAAGAATTGATCAAAAAGCTGGTTGAGGTATCTTCCCCAAGCGGTAATGAAAATAAAGTACAGAAAGTCATCCTTGACGAACTGGATGGACATATCGACGGGCACAGATTTGATGCAATTGGAAATCTGATCGTTTGGAAAAACGGAACTTCAGAAAATCCTAAAAAATATCTTTTAGACGGACATGCGGATGAAATCGGACTTGTTATCACAAATATTGATGACAACGGATTTCTGAGAGTAGACCCCGTCGGTGGCGTTAATCCTCTCATGCTACTGGGCACGGTCATGCAGTTTGAATCCAGAAGCACGGGAGAAACGATCAGGGGGATTTGTTCATTTGAATCGGAAACATTTGCAGATGCCGCAAACAACCAGAAAAACCCGACATTTGATAACCTGTTTGTAGACATTGGTGCAGCTTCAAAAGCGGAAGCGCTTAAGGATGTCCGAATTGGTCAGTTCGGAACATACGAATCCCAATATATCGAACAGAATGGTAAAATCATTTCAAAAGCAATGGATGACAGGATTGCCTGTGCTATCGTTGTGCAAATTCTTAAAGAACTGGATACATGCGAGAATACCGTCTACGGTGTCTTCTCTGTTCAGGAGGAAGTGGGAATCGTCGGAGCAAGCGTTGCCGGATACGATATCATGCCGGATATGGCAATTGCAATAGATGTAACCGCCTATTCCGACACCCCGAAGGGATTCAAAAGAATGGATCTTTGCCTCGGAAAAGGACCGGCTATAAAGATCAAAGACAAAGCCTCAATCTCCGACAAATGTGTCGTCGACCATCTTTCAAAAACAGCACAGGAGAATGACATTCCTCATCAGTACGAAGTGCTTATTTTTGGGGGCACAAATGCACACGGTTATCAGCTGACACGCTCCGGTATTCCTTCGGGAACACTGTCGGTCGTCACAAGATACGTCCATAGTCCACATGAAATGGTTGATTATAATGATGTTCTGAATTCAGTCAAATTGTTAAAAAAGGCAGTTGAAAACTGAAAAATTTATGAATCGTTTTTTTTCGTTTCAAAATACAGTAGAACGTAAATCAACCATCAACATAAGAAAGAACGAAAAGGCCGGGGATATTTTCAGGTATATAGAAAATATCCCGGATGCCTTTATCATAGTGGATACAGGATTTAAATTTGTCTGGGCTGAAAATTTTGGCTGTTCCGAAATACTGCGAAGCGCTTACCCTGTTGCAGGAGGAGAGAGATGCAAGTCTATCGACAGGGTTTTTGAATTGATAAATGCCATTCATAGTGTCAGGGGAAGGCCCAGGAAGATCGTTGCAATTGGCGGAGGGGCTTTAATTGATCTTTGTGGTTATGTTGCGAGAACATCCATTCCCGATGCTTCATTTGAGATCATCCCAACGACACCTTTATCACAATTAGCCGGTTATTACAGGAGAAGATTCTATCTTAATTTTGATAGAAAAAAGGATAGGATTTCTGTTGAAGGAATCCCGGAAAAAAATTCCATCTTCCCTGAACTGTTGAGTACTTTTTCAACAGATGACATCCGTGAATCTCATTTATCCGCTTATTCAGTTGCGCTCGGTTTCGATTCACGTTTCTATCATATTGTCAAAAAATCCTTAAGTGAGCTTGTGAAGGATAGGATAAACTGGGATCATTATGCAGAATTAATTTGGGAGAGTAATTTTTTACGTGCCAGGGCTGTTCGGCAGAAGATATCGATATTCCCGGGGGAAACTTTTGCCTCATTTATCCAAAATGCAACCGGTCTGAAAACAGACTATCTCTCAGCATTAAGTACTGGGATAAGAATAGAGTTGTTTATCGCATACAGGATGGGCAACATTTCCGAAGCACAATACACCCTGATAGAGGAAGAATTACAGAAATTGACAATATCCAAGAGAAATGAGTTTGATTTTCATACTTTGTTAATGAGTCTTCGAGATGAAAAAAACATCTCGTTGCCGATTATAAAACATTTTGGTAGTTCGGAGATGACAAAACTACCTTCAGAATACGTTGAAAAATTGTTAATCGCCTTTTTTTCTATTCATTAGAGAACTTCATCAAAAATCCAGTAAAAAAGAGGGAAGAATATGGGAAATCTTTTACCTGCAGATCGAAATACAAATACGAACACCAAGAATAACGCCGGAAAAAATCAAGGAAAAAGGCCCCCTCAGGCAAGAAAAAAAAGGGAGCAACCGGCAGAAGTTGGTCTTAGCAAAAACCTGACGGTAATACTGGCTGTTACGGTTGTCGCATTGAGTTTTGCAGTCGCTTTCTTTGCTTTTCAAATCAATGGATTGAAAACATCTAACAGAGAAAAAGATCTTGAGATCACACGGTTAACAAAAGACATAGAAATTCTGAAAACTGAACAACATGAAGAAGAAACGACGCCGGCAACTGTCAACTACGCTGCGGTTCCCGAAAATCCGGGACCGGAAACAGTTGAAGGATCTGAGAACCCAGAGGTTGCGGAAGTTCAGAAGTTTAATTATGAAGAACTCTTTGCGCAATCAAGCATCATGGTCAGTTCATCAAAAAAAGTGTCCTATTACGTTTGTAATGATAAGGCAGCACTACGCCTCATAGAGGACAGTGGACTTGAATATCTCATCTCAAAGGCCAACGGGAACTATTATAATGTACTGCTTATCGGTACATATGAACCGGAATGGATTAAAGAACTGCAACAGTGGGAAGAAAGAAAGGCTCAGTTATTGTCAACAATGGTTGCTTCTTCAACTGAGAATTCTACCGGAACAACCGTCAGCACTTTTAAAATGCCGGAAGAATTAAACGGACTTGAAGCTGTGAAGCAGGAATATGTAGCCGGAATTCAGCTGATGTCGACCCCAAGTGAAGAGGAAGTCAGCAAGAAAATCTGGAAATTAAGAAATGAGGGCGTTGCGGCTTATATCTTCTCATATCCTATTAATTACTCAAATAAATCCCAATATACACTTCAGATTGACATCTTCCCCAGCAGGAAAAAGGCGGTTGAATACCAGGAAATCCTTAAATCTGATTTCAGAGATTTCTATCTCGGTTTAATTGATGCAGATGTGACCAGAAGTTATCCAAGGGGCTTATTTGACTACACGGAATAATCCAATTCATTCATTGCAAAAACACCCTCTGTTTTTGTTGTTTTCAGCCTTATTCACAGGGATCCTGTTTTCTCGCTTTTTCTTTTTCCGGATAGAATCCCTGATTGTTTTTCTGCTCTTTTTTTCAACAATGATCATATGGCTGCAGCTGATCAATCTTTTGAAGAAACGAAGTTTGATGCTTGTATTATTTCTGCTCTTTTTTCTCGCCGGGATGATTATTTATAAACCTTTCTACGACCTCAAAGAAGGTGCCTGTACGATTACAGGTCAGATTAATAAAGTTTCCGATTCATCCATACGATTGACAGATGTATCCTTTTTGGAGAAAGGTGTATGGTATAAGGCAAGTGGAGAATTCTATTGTTTCCTTCCGGAAAACGAAGTGGTTGATGAACTTGATTATATCGCGTTGAATGGGACGAACAACAAGAGCGGCAATCTAAACTTTGTCAGAGTTTTTATGGCATCTGATTTTTTCAGCTACCCTTATTCAGAAGATTTCATGACGAGTATAATCAAACACTTCAACAATTTTGCAAAAGGTTATGTCAATTTTATAAAGAAGAACCTTGGAGAAACAAACGGTTCGTACGCCTCCGGGATTTTTCTCGGACTTGGTATGGACAGACAAATCCGTGATGTAATAAACCGCTCCGGAATATCGTATCTGTTTGTCGTTTCGGGCTTTCATTTCTTCCTGACCTTTTTTATTTTCTCCTACGCCTTATCTTTTTTTAAAATCAAATCAAAATTCGCGATATTTTTAAAGATATTATTCCTTATTCTATTCTATATGATATGTGCGACCGGACCATCATCCTTCAGAGCTTTTCTGATGCTCTTTCTGTATCAGCTTTTCAAACTGTTCGATTATCCGGTTTCATCGCTTAATGTCATCGGGTTAAGTGGTCTCATTATCTTGTTGAATGACCCCGCTATCGCATTAAACGCCGGTTTTCAAATGACATTTGGTGCTGTTATCGGAATACTTCTCCTGAACAAACTGTTGAAAAACAAAAATAAAATCTTACGGAAATTTACACCTCTCGGTTCTCTTTTATTCATCATTCCAATTACCGCATTTCATTTCAAAAGGATCCCTCTTCTTTCCGTTCCAATCGGTTTGATCCTCTCCATCACACTGATCCCATTAATCATGATCTGTATGCTAATCTCACTTCTCTTCTATGCAATACAATTACAGTTCCTTGCAACCTTCCTCCTGAAAGGATTAAATCCTTTGCTAAATCTGGCAAGGGGTATCACGGATTTTCTATCAAAAAATCTCGGAACAATTTCCGTTGAAGGATTAGCCAGAAACTGTCTCATCCTATCCATACCTATTGTTTCTCTTTTCCTGATCATGCAGATTGCCGGAAAAAAGAAATGCACCGAATAGAATATTCCTCTTTTTGAACAAATTCACTTGAGTGTGGTAGAATACAGTTGAATTATTTTACCGGGAGGTATTATGCATTGTTTATTCAAGACATGATTAAGAATTTAAACGAATTCTGGTCGAAAAGAGGTTGTTTTATCGAACAGCCCTATGATATGGAAATGGGTGCGGGAACCTATCACCCTTCAACCTTTTTCAGAGTTTTAGACGAAAGACCCTGGAAATGCGCTTTTATACAGCCAAGCAGACGGCCAACAGATGGAAGATACGGAGAAAACCCAAACAGAATGCAGAGATTTTATCAGTACCAGGTATTGATAAAACCCTCACCGGAAGAATCTCAGAAAATCTACCTTGAATCTTTGAAAGCTTTGTCGATTGATCCCAGTGAACACGATATCAGATTTGTTGAAGATAACTGGGAATCCCCGACGCTCGGAGCTTGGGGAGTTGGTTGGGAAGTCTGGCTGGACGGAATGGAAATCACTCAGTTTACTTATTTTCAACAGGTGGCGGGAATTGAATTGAAACCTGTCACGCTTGAGATTACTTATGGAATCGAAAGAATCGCCATGTATCTTCAGAATGTGGAAAACGTTTACGATCTCATGTGGAACGAAAACACCACATACGGTGATCTTTACAAGAGAAATGAAATTGAGTATTCAAAGTACAACTTTGAAATTGCCGATACTGACCTCTTATTCAACCTCTTTGATCTGCATAAAAAAGAATTTAACAACCTGATTGAAAACGATTTGCCAATTCCTGCTTACGATCAGTTGGTCAAATGTGCACATTATTTCAACCTTTTAGATGCGAGAAACGCCATATCCGTTTCTCAGAGACAAGGATTCATCAAAGAAATAAGGCGTCTGGCAATAAAATGCGCCAAATTATATCTTGATTTGAAAGAAGCAAAGAAGGAAATAAAAGAATAAATTTAGTTAGTATTCCGTCATGGTTCCATAGAGAGAGAGTTTTTTCTATTTATCGGAGGTAATAAAGAAATGAGCGATTCAAGACCCTTGATTCCAGATTGTGTCGATGTAAGCAATGCTGTGGAAATACTGAACATTTATCACAACGGTAATGAGAAAAAGGCAGTGGAAATGGTAAGAGATCATCTGAACGTTTGCGCAGCCTGCTTCAGTCAGTTCCACAGCGTCAATGTTATCGAAGAGATCGTGACGGGAAAAAAGGCGGATGATGTTTACCTTGAATTTATCAAGGTCGTTGATAAGGTAAGTCAAAATAAAGAACTTGAAGCATACAAACTTGAAGAAGTTTATATTGATTTCCTTTCAGGAAGATGTTCTTGTGCATATGATGAAGAAAAAGTTGAAGAACTGAACATTGCGAATGATTTCTATGACAAGCTGAATGAATTAATTGAAGATGAGAACACTGCTCAGAACCAGAGTAAAAGTCAGTTTTTTGCTTGGGGTGCTGTTGCTGCTGTTATCGGTATATCAATTTTATCGATTGGCTTTATTAGCACATCAAGACTTGGTTCAGGAAACAAAGACGCACTGAATGTAAAATTCCCGACTTATGGTGAACAAACTGCCTATACACCTACTTCATTTTCAAATAATTTTGATATGAATGGTGCGTTAAAAGCGAACTTCGGATTACCGGTTGATCAAGAACTCAAAAACATCTACAGTAATCCGGTCAGTGAAGATAACAAAATAGTTGTTGCAGTAAAAATGGGCAATTAATTTATAGCATTATAATGATGCTATAAGCTAAATCGAAAAGTCTGGAGTGAACAGATTGAAAACAAAATTAAACAAGATTCCATTCTCTATTACGTTGAAGTACACGCAATTGGCGCAGGAATTACAGGCTCAGGGTAAGGAGATTATCAGGTTAACCGCTGGTGAACCGGATTTTGCAACACCTGAATCCGTTTCGATGGCCGGTATAGAAGCTATCCAAAGCGGTTTTACCAGGTATACGCCTGCTGCAGGTATTCCTGAATTGAGACGAGGCATATCCGACCTGTTGAAAGAAACCTATTCGTTGAATTACGAACCTCATCAGATCATCGTCAGTAATGGTGGAAAACAGGCGTTATACGAGACGATTTACGCGATTACGGATGAAGAAGATGAAGTTATTATTTTCACACCCGACTGGGTCAGTTATGCACCACAGGTAGAAATGTGCGGTTGTAAGCCGATTTTCGTTGAAACCAAACTTGAAAACGATTTTCAACCTGAAATGGCTGCATTGGAAGCTGCGATAACAAACAGGACCCGGGCTATAATCGTCAATTCTCCGAATAACCCCACGGGAACGGTTTATTCAAGAGAGGTGCTTGAAGGAATTGCAAAAATTGCAGTCGAGAAAGACATCTGGGTTATTTCTGATGAGATTTACGCGAATCTGATCTATGAGGGCAGACATATCAGTTTTGGAACTGTTGGCGATGTCTTTAAAAAAACGATCACAATTAACGGGTTCTCAAAATCCCACGCCATGACAGGATGGAGATGCGGATATGTTGCGGCACCTGTAGAAATCGCAAAAGAAATCGGAAAGATGCAATCTCATCTCTCTTCCAACGTCAACTCCATCACTCAAAAAGCAGCTCTTAAGGCATTAACAGTTGATACAGAATACATGAGAAAATCATTTGAAGAAAGACGCGAATTAATGACAAAGGGGCTTGATGAAATCGGCATCAACTATTGCAAGCCGAATGGCGCGTTTTATGCTTTCATGGATTTTAGCTGGGTTAAGGATTTCTATGAAAACGATGATGCGTTGACGATGGATCTGATTAAGAATTACGGAATAGCCCTGATCCCGGGAAGTGCTTTCCATGCACCGTGGTTTATGAGACTTTCATACGCTTCATCGGTTGAAGAATTGAAAAAAGCATTGGAAACATTAAAGAAATTTAAACAAGATCATTAATGAATACGATAGATAAAAGAGGCGTTCAGTCATTGACTAACGCCTCTTTTTATATAAATTGAATTCCCTGATGCTTTAAGTTGGATCATTTAATTCAATTTATTATTAAAGGGGGTAATGGCATGAAAAAAAACAAATTGAGTCACCTTTTATCGCTTGCAAGCCTTCCGACACCTCTCCAAAAACTGGATGCCGGAACAAAAGAGCCGGAAATATGGATAAAAAGAGATGACTTAACAGAATTTGTGGGGAGCGGAAACAAAATCAGAAAACTGGAGTACCTGCTTTACGATGCAAAAGAAAAAGGTGCCAAAATCATTTGTACCTGTGGTGGTATTCAGTCAAATCATTGCCGGGCAACCGCTTTTGCAGCAAGAAAATTGGGGATGAAACCGGTGCTCTTCCTCAGAGGCAGCAAACCGGAAAAAGCTGAAGGTAATCTTCTGCTTGACCATCTTCTTGAATCTGAAATCCACTGGATTACTGCTGAGCAATACAAGGATAGAGAGAATATCATGAACGCCATGAAAAACACTCAGGAAAACCCGGATGACTTCTACGTTATTCCTGAAGGCGGTTCAAATGCTATCGGCTCTCTCGGATATATCAAATGTGTTGAGGAACTCTCCAAACAGACTGATTTAAACGAATTTGATGCCATATTCTGCCCGGTTGGAAGCGGTGGAACATACGCCGGATTAATTGCGGGATTGACATACTACAACATTAACTGTGATCTCATCGGCATTAACGTCACACTTGCAACAGCTGATGACTTTAAAAAACACATACAAAATATCCTCACAGAATACGAAAATGAAGATTTCCTTAAAGAAAAAATAGATGATGAAAAGATAAAGATAATCGACGGATATACAGGTGAAGCCTATGCCGTTCCAACAGAAAATGGCATCTCATGGATCAAGTCGCTGATTTTAAAAACGGGGATCCTGCTTGATCCTGTGTATACAGCGAAGGCATTTGACGGTATGATTGAGGAATCGAAAAAATCCGGTTATAAAAAGGTGCTGTTTCTTCACAGCGGTGGCGGTTTTGGAACTTTTGCCTATTCAGAACATCTAAAATAATTCAAGTGAGGTGCTAAGATGAAAAGATTATTCTTGTTATCAGTCCTGGTATTGTTTGCCATTACATCATTTGCAGGAAACAAACTGAATCACGAACTCATTGAAAGAAAAATGGAAATCACTTTACCATCCTTCACATTAATTGAAGACAACAAAACTCTGGACACAATCAACGATACACTGTATTCTGATTCGTTCAAACTTTTAAACGGCTTCCAAGACACCTCAGAGGGCTTCAGAAGCTGGGATGCCACAGTTTATATATCCGAATCCACCGTAACGCATCAAAGCGAAAAAACGCTTAGTTTTACAACGACACAATACCTGTATTATTATCATGCCGCCCATGGTATGCATCTCCTCCTCGGCTACATCTTCGACGCAGAAACAGGCAAAAAATTAACCCTTGATGATCTGTTTACCGGTGATGCCTACAAAACCAAGATTCTTGATTACATGAACAATGAAATCAAGACAAAAAAGATTCCGATATTCTCCGATACTGCATTTAAAGGTGTAGATAAAAACACAGAATTCTATCTTGAAGAAGATCACCTTGTTTTTGTCTTCCAGGAATATGAATATACACCGTATGCTCATGGGTTTCTGATATTCAAAATGCCACTTGATGATTTAAAAGAGGATTTGAATAAAAAATATTTTTAAATACCAAAACTTAAAAAGCCCTGAAAAAGGGCTTTTTATTTTGAGAAATATTTTCTTATTCATTCCTTAAATAAATTTAAATCAAGACTATTGACAAGAAGCCCAGTTTATGATATAGTACCAAACGGAAATGCCGGGGTGGCGGAATTGGCAGACGCTACGGACTTAAAATCCGTTGATACTATGTATCGTGTGGGTTCGATTCCCACCCTCGGCACCAGAGTAACTTTTATACGTTGCGGGGTGGAGCAGTCTGGTAGCTCGTCGGGCTCATAACCCGAAGGTCATAGGTTCAAATCCTGTCCCCGCGACCATTATGCGACGAGAGATATAGCAAGGCGGTGTAGCTCAGTTGGCTAGAGCATACGGTTCATACCCGTAGAGTCGTCAGTTCGAATCTGACCGCCGCCACCAGAATTTAGAGAAAAACCCATCGAAAGATGGGTTTTTTTATTTTTCTATTCACTTCTATCTGAGTCATATCCACGGCTACGATACAGTTTCCGTCCGGTGAAAAAGCTGCATCGTAAAGACCATCATAATGGTACAGCGGTAAATCTATAATCAAAACAGATTCTATCAGGTATTGTTTGATCACTTCTTTAAGATTCAATTTGTCCGAAGAAATTACGTCAAGAAGCAGATAACACAAAAAAATCTGTAAATTGTAACATTTTAATAAGTTTTTTTGTGTTATCATTAAACAATGGTATTATTTGTTTTTTCAGTCTATAATGATAAATGGTTCAATTTCATGTCTTTAATATAATTGATTGTTTTAAAGTTTGTTGAAGTACACTGCTTTATTCAGATCTCATCTGGAGGTTCAACTTTATGCATAAGGATGATGGCTACATCAAGTATCTCGGAATTATCGGGGAAGATATTGAGAATATTCTTTTTGTATTCAAAAAAAACGAAACAGGACTATTCGTTTTTGAAATGGTAAATCAAGCCTTTGAAACCGAAACCGGCTTAAAACGTCAAATGATAGAAAACAAAACACCACTCGAAGTTTTTGACAATGCATTTGGCAACCAATTAGAGCAAAAACTCATCGACTGTCATCAGTATAAAACACAAATAACATTTGAGGCATCTCTCCAACTATCAGAAAATGAAAGGAATCGGTATTTTAAATTAACACCCGTCATCAAGAATGATAAAGTCGAAAAAATAATGGGTCATTCAATACCCTACCAGAAAAAAACTAAAGTATCTGATCAAAGTACAACGTGTATAGAGGAGTTAAAAGTTGAACTCAGAGAAAGAAATAAAGAGATCACCTGTTTGTTCCATATGTCAGAAATTGTTCAAGAAGAAAATTTAACCGTTGAAGAACTTCTGCAATCATTCGTTAAGTTAATCCCACCGGCTTTTCAATTCCCCGAATATACCGCTGCACGCATCTTATTCAGAGATAAGGTTTATAAAACGGATCCTTTTTTTAAGAGTAATCACAAAATGGAAAGCGATATTTTTTTCCATGGAAAAAAAGAGGGGATTTTAGAAATATTTATTATGGATGAAAAAGCTGAACATGAAAATCATCCATTTCTTGATAGCGAAAAAAAATTAATCAACAGTCTGACGGAAAGAACAGGCAGAATCATCGAAAGAAAATGGAGCGAAAACAAACTCGCTGACAGCGAACAAGAATTTAGAACACTCTTTGAAACAATGGCTCAGGGTGTCGTGTATCATGACGCAGCCGGGGAGATCATCAAAATCAATCCCGCAGCTGAAAAAATCCTTGGCTTATCCCTTTCGCAAATGAAAGGCAGGGTCCCCACTGATCCAAGATGGCGAACGGTTCATCAGGATGGCTCACCTTTTCCAGGTGACAAACATCCTGCCTCAAGAGCTCTTAAAACCGGTAAAGCTGTTTATGGTGAGATTATGGGAGTCTATCATCCGATCGAACACCGTTTTAGATGGTTAAAAGTAAACGCAATCCCGCAATTCCATGAGAACAATTCCCGGCCGTTTCAGGTCTATGCCAGTTTTGAAGATATCACTGATGAGATCACCATACAAAAAGAATTACAAAGAAGTCGACAAAAATTCTTTGAACTCTTCAACAACAGTAAAAATGGTGTTGCCATTTATACTGCGATTGGGGATGGAGAAGATTTTATCTTTGTTGATGTCAACAAGGCGGTTGAAAGGATAGAACAGATCAGAAAAGAAGATTTGATTGGTAAAAGAGTCTCAGAGATATTTTCAGGGGTTAAAGATTTCGGTTTGTTTGATGTCTTCCAACGTGTTTTCAAAACCGGCAAAACCGAAGATTATAAAATGGCTTTTTATAAAGATGACAGGGTTTCAGGTTGGCGTGATAACAGGGTTTATAAATTAGATTCTGGAGAAATTGTTGCGGTATACAGTGATGCGACCGATCAAAAAATTGCAGATGAAGAGGCAAGAAAATTCAAAACAATCGCAGATAATTCACTCTATGGCATCTGTATTACAGATACGAATGGAATAATCACTTATACAAATAAATATTTCGCAGAAATACATGGTTATAAGAAAAAAGATCTGATTGCTCAGGACATTTCTCTGCTGCTTGGTTCGGATCAATATCGAACATTGCAGCAGAACGTATATAATAAGATAAGCACAGAAAAAAGGTTTCCCGCTTTTGAACTTTGGCACCGGCATACATCAGGTGATCAATTCCCGATGCTGATGAGTGGGGTGGTTTTGAAAGATGCGACCAGTCAGAAGCAATATATCGCAATAAGCGGTATTGATATCTCTGAACAAAAACATCTTCAACAGACACTTGAAAAACAAAAAAACGAATTACGCGAGTTTAACGAAGAGATGGAAGGCATTAATGAAGAACTCAGAGAAAGTGAAGAAACGGCAATAAGAGCCAATAAAGTGAAATCCGAATTCCTTGCAACGATGAGTCATGAATTGAGAACACCGTTGAATGGTGTTCTCGGATTCAGTCAAATACTTGCGTCCACCAAACTGGATGTTCAGCAAAAAGAATATTTAAACACGATCATACAGTCTGCTAAAAATCTGTTAAGTATTATCTCGGATATTCTTGATATTGCCAAGATTGAGACGGATAAAATTAATATTGTATCTGAAGAAATGAATCTCAAAGAAGTGATCCGGCAATCCGTTAAACTGATTGAAATCCAGGCATCTGAAAAAGCATTGAAAGTGATTGTCAATGTGTCTGAGGATTGTCCTGAATATGTACAATGCGATGCTTCACGCTTAAAACAGATCTTGTTAAATCTACTTGGAAATGCCGTTAAATTCACTTTTAAAGGGCGTATTGTATTGAAGGTTGAGAAAAAAGAAGAAAACCTTCAAAAGGCTCTCGTCAAATTAAGATTTTCCATCATCGATACCGGTATCGGCATTAAAGAGGAAAACCAGGCATCTATCCTAAAGGCATTTACACAAGTCGACATGACGAATACGAGAAAATATGGCGGAACAGGATTAGGCTTGTCGATCGTACAGAAACTTCTAAAGAAAATGAATAGTACAATAGAGGTTGATAGCACTTATGGAAAAGGCAGTACATTTTCATTTGATTTAACACTTCCTGTCTCGATAGGTTCTAAAGAAAAAGAAACGACTCTTCATCAAATAAATACTGAAAAATCAAATCTGAATCATACGAATATCCTGATCGTTGAAGATAATCCAATCAATATGTTTTATACAAAGACAGCTCTTTCATTGGTTTTTGAAGAATTTAATGTTTTTGAGGCTGTAGATGGTGAAAAAGGGTACGAACAATTTCTTAAAGAAAAGCCGGATTTGATTTTAATGGATATACGAATGCCGAATATGGATGGATATCAAACAACTTCATTAATCAGGAAATTGAATAAAGATATCCCCATAATTGCATTAACGGCAAAAACAAGTAAAAATGACAAACAAAAATGTTTCGAAGTAGGCATGAACGGATTTTTATCTAAACCTGTTTCCGTTCATCAACTTAAAAATGTTATTAAAAAGCATATTCCAAACTAATGTTTTTTCTCGCGTTAGCAATATACAGCTCATCACTTAATATCCCGATAGATACCTGGACACTTCATCAAACTCTCGTCCAACTTAAATTTTAATAGGCAAAAAGTCATCATCATCAAAAACTCAGAAATAGCCCAAACGCACCCTGAAGGAGGGTTCTGATTGTTAGTAAAATCGATAAATGCTTTTTAAACAGCAGAAGCGCTTGTTTGTTCATATTCAAACGGCATTGAAATTCCACAGAAGTTATATAAAAATATCACTTTTATCAGCGTTGCTATTTGACAAGACCTCCAGTTTATGTTATAGTACCACGCACTAACTTTTATACGTTGCGGGGTGGAGCAGTCTGGTAGCTCGTCGGGCTCATAACCCGAAGGTCATAGGTTCAAATCCTGTCCCCGCGACCATTATTGCGACGAGAGATATAGCAAGGCGGTGTAGCTCAGTTGGCTAGAGCATACGGTTCATACCCGTAGAGTCGTCAGTTCGAATCTGACCGCCGCCACCACTATATACATACGATATTGACAGTATGGAACGCTATTAAAAAGAGAATCCCAAGTGGATTCTCTTTTTTTATGTCAATTTTGTACTGATGGCAAAGATAATGAGACAACTTATATAAGATCCCTCTAAAAGGGGGCTTATTTTTATCAACCCCCTGAGCTCTCATAAGAAATAATATTATTTTGATCAGTTTGACACTACCTCTCTCTACTTTAATGATGTAGGGGTATAAATTGGCAACATGAACTCCTAACATTAATCATATAAGGGGTAGTAAATTGATCTCAGAAAAAGCACTGAAGAATCTCGCTGTAGTAATTCTGGACGAATAATCAAAGAATGAGAGATTGAAAAAGGAGATGGGATTACTCATGATGCAGCGTAATAAGATAATGAAATTAAAAAGGAACGTAGTGGCATACGTACGGGTATCTACAAAAAAGCAGTCTGAAACCAGCCTTGATACAAAGTTAGAGAAAATAAAGAAATATGTAAGTGGTACAGATCTAAAGATTGTATCTATCTATCTATAAAGAAAAAGAAACAGCTTCAGGTAAGAGAAAAAGACCAAGATTTGATGAGATGATTGAAAGAGCAAAAACTGGAGAATACGATTTTATTCTTGTCTACAAAATGGACAGATTTTATCGAAATTCATATAAAGCAAGAAAGGAAAGGAGGGAGTTGGAGCAAACAGACACTTTACGATATGTTGCGTAATGAAAAATATAAAGGTACTTTTACATTCCGCAAGGGGAGTAAATATAATTATCACGAGAATAGAAATGATACGATAACGGTTCAAGTTAAACTTCCTGTTATCGTTGACAAAGAACTTTTCCAGAAAGTACAGGATATTTTAAAAAGCAAACGTGTACAAAGAACCAAGAAACTAGAATCTTACCTACTCCAAAGGCTAATATACTGTGGAGATTAAAGTGTAAGTTTTATAGCACCCTTTGTTTAGTTTTCCATACCCGTCTTTTTCGTAAAGATGAAGATGACAACAATCATAGAAAAGACTCCGAGAAACATGATAAAGGGAAAGAAATATCCCACTTCCAAGCCCACATTGTTGCTGAGTGCACCGATGATAAAAGAAGCTAATGTAACACCCACAGATGCTGAAAAGGAAAAAAGAGACATGGCCAGACCAATATTTTTTTTGACTTTATCCACAAGGATGGACTGTAGTGTGGGGAAAATAGATGCATGTATAAGCCCGGATAGAAAAATTAAAATAGCCAGGAAAATAAATGAATCAGCTGGAAATTGAGCAAAAAAAGTAATGGGAAGACCTACACTGGTTATTATTAGAAGCCATTTAGTTTTCCCGACTTTATCTACCATTTGAGCGGAAGTAAACCGACCAATAAACAACCCAATCCAAAACAGAGATGGCAGCAGACTGGATAATTCCTTGCTGTATGAACGATAATCAACAGAATATGTGGGAGCCCATGAGGAGATGCTACCTTCGGAACCCACATAGAAAAAGATGGTAGCGACGATAAGCCAGAAATATTTATTTTTAAACAAATCCAGATAATCCGAAAGGGACTCGCCTTCCTCTTTTTTGATTCTCTTCGGCATATGCGTTTTTAGTTGTGTGGAAAAGTACAAGGGCACGCAAGTATATCCGGCAATGATAAATAAGAATCCCATATAAGGGAGCTCTTTCGCGATCATGAATGCGGCGATAAAAGGACTAAGCATCGCACCCAATGCATAAAAGGAATGCACAAGATTCAATAATTTCCCGCTTTTTCCCTTAAAGATAGAGCTCAATGGCGGAACAGCTACTTCGATGACAGCTGACCCCAACCCAATCAAAAAATGCCCGATGAACAATCCTATGGTGGATTTTGAGAAAATGAAAATCAAAATACCTAAAGGGATAGTGATATATGAAAATAACAGGGGTTTCTTTGTTCCGATAAAATCGATGAGGATACCAACGAGTAATGCTCCGATTAAATAACCAATGGATTTACCCGCAAAGATCATTCCCACTTGAGCATATGTAAGCGAAAGAGCTTCTCTTATCAAAGGCATAACAGCTGCGATATATGTTGCAGCAGCACCCATCGTCAAGAACGAATTGTACCCAACCCCCTTATAACAGGACAAATTCTTCATACCATTCCCCCTTTTTCAACAAGAACTTTTGTGTTAATCTTTTCATTCTAGCACATTCTTCTTTTATAAATCATACTTTGACAAAAAGACAGGTTTATGGTATAGCACCACTCACTAACTTTTATACGTTGCGGGGTGTAGCAGTCTGGTAGCTCGTCGGGCTCATAACCCGAAGGTCATAGGTTCAAATCCTGTCCCCGCGACCATTATTGCGACGAGAGATATAGCAAGAAAGATGATGCTTTCAATAATTTTATTCCCTGTGTCAGGGGCAGGAAATTCATAACTTTTTGCAGTGTGGATGGCATCGCCTCATACGATAGCGTCGCCTCTTAAAAGATCAGCATGGGGAAATACAAAGGTAGCCTACTGCGAAACCCGCAATAGATCCGTTGAACTGATAAGCGAACAAAAACCGTTCCGGATCTCACCGACAGACTCAAGTTGTTTACCACCAGTAGCCGATTATACGATTTTGTAAGTTGTTCGACTTTGATCACTTCACGCATATGATCTCCTGCTTTTTTCCAGAAAAGAATACCACTCAAAAAAGCATTGGTGTTATAGTGGAGGGTTTTTAACAAAATCAAAACCACCTCAATTGTTGACATTCAAATCACTATGTGATATATTTAGCACATAAAGAGCGAAATACATCACACATCATATTTGGAGGTCTGTCAACATGAAAAAAAAGATTAACTACCTGGGATTTTTATCCCTGCTATCTCTGATTTCAATTTTGGGTTATTTCACGGACAACGCAGGCTTGTATGGATTTTTAGGCTTTCTCTATTATCTGAGATATTTTGCCGTCATTCCCGATGAACTTTTCAAACTGAACGTTCGAAAAGCAGCAACGACCGCTTGGCTATCGGAATTAATTCTCTTCGTTCCGCTGATTTACACATCTTATTTCATTTTCGACCCGTCAAAGGCCTTAAGGATTGCCTTCGGACTGAGTTTTGCCTTTGCCATTTTCATTTTTACAATCGTCATGTTAATCTCGGAGTACAGGGAAAACGCGGGGATTGATGATGATTAAAAACAGGATAAAAGAATTCCGTGCCAAACACGGCATGAAACAAGGGGATCTGGCAGACAAAGTAGGTGTTCGCCGGGAGACGATCGGAAACCTTGAAAACGGAAAATATAATCCGTCACTCGTTTTGGCGTGGCATATTGCAAAAACCTTCGGGGTAGCCATAGAAGATGTCTTTACCGTCGAGGATGTTGAATGTAAGGATTACTGAACAGAGAATTTGACAAAAGATTGGAAAGATGATAAAATTTAAAAAAGGACAGGTGTACACTTTTGCAGATTTTAAAAGAAACCGTCAGAAAGAACATTTTAGCAGCTGCAACAGACGAATTCCTGCATAAGGGATTTAAAGGAGCTTCCATAAGAAGTATTTCAACCGCATCAAAAACGAGTAAAAGTAATTTTTACCATTATTTCCAGAATAAGGAGGATTTATTTGACGCTTTGTGTGAACCCGTTATGGTCAAAGTTGATAGTCTGATTGATAGGCTGATCGCCAATCCGATGGATAACGAGTTCGAAAACGGAGAGTATCAAGAGCAATTCTTTGAATTTGTCGCCAAACAGGTTAATTATTTTCTCAAGAATTTCAGAAACGAGTTTTTGCTTCTCTTTGACTGCAGCACGGGCACAAGATATGAAACGTATAAGGATCGTATCATCAACCGCCTTGAGAAGCATTTCACAGAGCATATAACCCCCAATAAAAGACAAATTCTTGCAGATAATGAATGTTTTGTCATGCACATCATCGCCACAAATCTTATCGAAGCTTTATTGGAAATCATAAGGCATTTTAACAGTACGGAAGTGATAGAGGATATCGTAAGAGATTATCTAAGGTATCATTTGAAAGGCGTCTCTCTGTTTTTCTAAATCACATTCACGAACAGCTTTTTCGTGTTTATCTTCTACGGAAATCAATTCACTTCATACGTTTAGAATAGAATTTTAAAACTCAGGAAACAGTACCATTACATCCCCCCCTGATGATTTTGTTGTGTCAAAACCGGGGACATCAGAACATGGAAAGAGTAGAATTCATACAATGAAAACGATGAACTGAAAGGAGATAAAATGAAAATAACGGCTATTGAAGCAACCAACAGACGAAAGGGTAACACGGTTAACCTTTGTAAAAAAATCCTTGATGGTGCCGGAAGAGACCGGCATGAAACGCAGATCCTCAACCTTTACGATTATAATATCAGAAATTGTATTGGCTGTTGGAAATGTGTCGGAAGCAATCAATGTATTTTAAAAGATGATTTCGCAAAGCTTTACGAAGAGGTGAGAAGCTCCGATTGTATCATCATCGGTACACCCTGTTACTGGAGTAATGTTCCCGGTATTTTAAAGACCTTTATCGACAGACACACGGGATATGCGATGAAAAAACCGGATAACGCCGACGAATTTCACAAGTTGAATTTTATCGGAAAAATCAAAATGTTAAAACATCTCTCAAAGGATTTTGGTCCTGAAGAGGCGATGAGAAACAAGAAGTTTATATTCGTCATCCCCATGACGCTCCCCTTTCCGGTATCACACCTTTCCGGTGATCTGACAACGGAGTTAAAGGCGTTGAAGATCTACGTCAAAAAAATGAAGGGAACGGTTGCGGGAAAGATCATCTATACGGATACGCTCTTTCAATTCAACAAAAACAAAAAAATGATGATGATGAAAAAGGCTTACAGATTAGGACTCTCTCTCAACCGATAAACCAGGAATATGTCCTGACAGGAAAGGTTAAAAAGCGCTTCCCCAAAAGGAAACGCTTTTTAACTGGCATGGTTTTCGATTTAATTTTATTCCCTTATCCCCCAGACATACAAATCTTCATCGTATCCGCCAGCGACGATATAGCACCCATCGGGTGAAAAGGCCACTGCATGAATCTCATCGTCGTGCCTTAACGCTCGCAGTCTTCTGCCTGATTGAGTTTCCCATAGGTTGATCAGCCGATCACAACCAGCCGAAGCAATCATTTTCCCATCTGGCGAAAAAGCCACATCGTACAAACCATCGTAATGTGACATCGTATGAAGACATCTTCCCGTTTCGATTTCCCATAATTTCACTTTGGAATCGGTTGAAGCCGTTACAATGTATTTGTCATCGGAGGTAATATCGATAGCATGCACATCCCATTTATGCCCCTTGAAATCCCTTATTTTCTCTCCCGTTTCAAGATTCCAGAGAATGACGTCACCATCATGGCCTGATGTTATAAGATTTTTATTGTCGGATGTAAACCTGTACTCAAAACAGGTCCCGTTTGGTGTTTTGAAATGAGAAATTTTCCCTCCGGTTTCAACATTGAAGATATCAAATTTCCCTTTTGACTCTACTGCAAGCAATTGATCATCCTCTGAGACGAGTACATAACCGATATATCCATAATCCCCCTGTTTTTCTTTTATCAGTTCACCCGTTTCAAGATTCCAATATCGAATACGCCAATCATTGCTTTGAGTAACAAGAATCTCTTCCCCAATAAAATCAACAGCTTCTACCAATCTCGACATCTTAAATTCGAACATTTTATCATAGGAAACACCATCACCCACAGAAGGTTTCCAGACAATAGCCTTTCCGTACTCGTCACATGTCGCCAGTAAGCCTTCAGTAGAAAATGCAACACGCCAGAGCTTTCCACTGTGACCTTTCAGTTTTTCCAGTAATACAATATTTTTGGCGTTTCCGGCTGATAACCGCCTATCACCTTCATTCATCGCAAAACATATTGTCATGAATGACATCACCAACACTATAATAATCAGAAAATTCTTTTTCATATTGTCTCTCCTTTTTATTCGGCTGAATCTCTGAATTTATCTATCACCTTTGCATCCACCCAGTAAATATCACCGTTCCCCGTTCTTCCGCTGTAAAAGAAGAGATATTTCCCATCGGGTGTCACATAGGGTCTGTTATCCGAATATTCTGAGTTGATCCCATCCATAAACTTTGGTTTTGTCCAGTTTCCCTCACCTGTCCTGAATGAAATATGTAAATTATCACAAGGTCCGCCCGGCTCCATTGAGGAAAAGATAATATAACTCTCATCCGGTGCTATATAGGAATCCCAGTCGTATCCTTCACCGTTTACAGTATTTCCAAGGTTAACGGGCTGCATATATTTTCCAGCTTTGAATTCAGAGAAATAGAGATCAGATTTCCCAAACCCTCCGGGACGCCAGCTGAAGAAATAAAGGTTTCCGTTAGCCGAGAGACAGGGATAACTCTCCTGATATTCAGTGTGTATTGGCGCATCAAACAATTCAGGTGTTCTCCAGCCATGTTCTGTTTTCTCCGATTTCCAGATATTTGCCCACTCACAATTGTTGCCGTCTTGATCTTTTCTTGCGGCAAAAAGAATGCTATTTCCATCCGGTGCAACTGTAAAATCTCCAATGCCATATGCTTTACCAAATGGAATCTCTTCAGGCTGCTGCCATAGACCCTCAATACAGTTCATGATATAAAGTACCGGTATTTCCTCTTCCCATCTCTGAAAGATGAAAGATTCCATATCTTTCCCCCATCCCGAACACCCTTCATCGGATTCGGTTGAGACAATTCCCGGAGCAAATATCTCAGGGATCATTCCAGGGATTTTCTGACCAAGATATTCCCCTCTCAAAATCGGTAATATGCGCTCTTTTTCGTTCCCACCAAGCTCGATAATCTGATTCATCATAGCGGTATCATTCTTATCCTGAGAAATATTAAACGGTGATTCACCGTTGTTGGTTCTTTCATTGAGGTCAAATCCTTTATTGTAAAGATATTTGAGCATTCGTGGGCTTCCGGAACTGGCAGCGTAATGCATGAGTGTCCAGCCGTAAACGTTTTTATCTTCTTTCATCTGAAAGGCATTCTGCTGAAGAACAACTAAAAATACCGTTTCTCCACCTTTCACAATGGATTCAACGAGTTCATCTTTCGATTTTTCGTCTTTTAAAACATCAGAACCGCTCCTTTGAAACACATCCATAAACAAGTCTTTCAAACCATATTCAGCAGCCTTTTTCAGGAGCATAAGCGCACGTTTTCTGGAAATCATATAGGCATCCGTATACTTGTACAACGCCTTTACAATACGAATATCCGTGAAAAATTCTACTGCAAAATTCAGGGGGGCATCTCCATTTTTATTGGCAATATAACCCTTTGCCCCTTTTTCAACCAATTGGCGAATGATATCCACCCGATCCTCTACCCTGCCGGGCGCGTTGACATAATGCAATGCTGTAAAGCCCGTTTCCGGAACGGCATTCACATCAACAGCTTCAGATAAAAGGATTGTCATCCCTTCTGAAAAACCTTTTGAAGCCAGGATATGAACCGGAGCTATACCACTCTTATCGACAGCGTTAACATCTGCCCCATTTTTGATCAAAAGGCTCATCATTTCCCCCTTCATTTTCCTGCATGCCCAGCTGAACGGGGTTCTTCCAAGCTCATCCCTTTCATTTACAGTTTCAGGATTATTTTCAAGTATTTTCAAAATTTGTTGAACATCATCGGATTTAACAGCTTCAATAATACCTTTTATCATCTATTCCCTCCATCTCGGTTCTGAATCCCATCCTCTTGAATGAGTAACTCTGATTATTTTTTTAGTTTCAAGGTTATAATATGCAATCTCATCATCGTATCCGTAAACCGTTTGATAAGCGATATATTTCCCATCCGGTGAAAAGGTTGGTACAAAATCATTTCCACCATAATTTCTGATAATAACTTTGTTGTCAGACCCATCGGAGTTCATCAGAGAAATATCCTCTCCACTTCCACGATTAGAATTGGAATAGACGATTTGTTTGCCATCCGGCGACCAGCTCGGGCAGACATCCTGGTCTTCCTGAAATGTCAATCTTTTAAAGCCCGACCCATCAGAATTGATGATACATATTTCCGGATCGTTATTAAAGCGTCTTGCAAAGGCAAGTTTTTCCCCATCCGGTGACCAGCTGGCACTGTAGCAATCTTCATCCGCTTTGTAAAATTCTTTTAACTCCTCACCACTGACATTAATCGTATAAAGAACCAAACGATCATTTCTCTCTGATGCAAACACAATGGTTTCCGAAACAGGTGACCAGTCAGGAAAGATATCATTTGTCGGATTATCTTCTGTTAAACACCTAACATTTTCACCATTTCGATCCATCACAAATATATCCATGTTTCCGTTTCTGTTTGAGTTGAAGACGATCTGCTTTCCATCCGGTGACCAGCTCGGGCTGTAGTCCATCGCATTGTTGTTGGTCAATCGTTTTATATCACTGCCATCCGCATTCATAATGTAAATTTCCCAGTTTCCATCTCTCTCTGAAGTAAAAAGAATTTCACCTTCAAATTTTTTTTCATAGTTGTTATTCGAGAAAAGAGTTATTATTATAAAACAGATGGCAAAAGACAACATAAAAATATGCTTTCTCATACAAGTCTCCTCCGGTATAAATTTTAATAAAGTGACTTATTCAATTATGGGTAAAGTTCTTATACAGCAGCTGTATGGTAAGTATATCAAAAACAGTAAAAGGTTGGCAAATACTTAAGAATTGAGAAAAAAGGGGAAGTTTTCCACTTTTAATCATTATCGTTGAAAAGATAGTTATAACATTATGAAAGTTTTTGGGGATTTAAGGATTTTTTTCAGCGATAAAATAGGCATCTTTGTACCGCTTGTTGGCAATATAAAATTCTTTAAGCTTATCTCTTATCGTCTCTTTAAAATGCAAACACTCTTTTTTATCGGTAATCTTCTTCAATTTAAGTAATTGCTTTTCATACGATTTTGTTTTTATATAATCTGAATTTTCAAGTCTAAATTCATACAGATGACAAAGCTCAATTTCATAGATTCTATCGGTAGTAAGTATCCTGTCATGCCTTTTCGTGGCCTCTTTCAAATATTCTCTGGCTTTTTCTTCATCCCCCTTCAAATAATAGTAATCACTCAGAATTATATAAGGGCCGGTCGTATAGACTTTATGATATTTCGTTTCCTGTTCTAATATTATTGTGTCACAGGCCTTTTGCATCGCTTCATACTGCTCCTGTTTCTTTGCAACAATCGCAATATTCTGAAGTGCAAAATATTTAAATCCCATGATAAAATCATCTTCGGTATTGGAACTTTCAAGTAATCGGATAACACCTTCAGCATGTTTTTCAACTTTTTGATAATCTTTAAGAAGATAGTAAACGACAGCACGCAAATTTTTTGTAAAGACAAGCCCTCTAAAATTCCCTTCTTCCATAAAGAAAAACTCAGCCATATCCAGATATCGGATACTGTCAAGATAAATTCCCCTGCTGATAAGTACAGACGCCAGCTGATAGGAATAGTAGCCGTTGTTGTGAATTTCGGTCGCCGTCCTGAGATTACCGGCAATATCATCAGATCCTTCCATAAAAGCACATAGAAAATAATAAACACTTCGATTTTCTGGTGACATCAGATGTTTTACGGAAGCCAGTAATCTCCTGATCTCATATTGTCGATTTATGCGTGTTTGAGAAAAAATGAGTCGATGCCATTCGATCAGCAGGTAATTTACAAATTTCACTGAATTGATATACTTCTTTTTCTTCTTCTTGATACGCTCAAATAACGCTCCCGTTTCCTGATGTCTGAAAAAAAAGATATAGTCAAAATAATCTGCCAGCAGTTTGTTTTCATCTTCTGAAAAAAGCTTTTCAGAATAGAATTGAATCCCCATCTTTTCAAGCAGCAGTTTGATGATCTGAATGTTGGGTTCCACTTCCGCATTTTCTATCTTGCTTAGATAGGACGGTACACAGATATCTTTGACCAGTTCACTTTGTGAAAGATTCAGCTTTTTTCGATATAATTTAACCAATGCACATAACGCATACGCTTCTGTTTTCATATAATCTCCTCCAGACTCAAAATATTATACACGAGTTTTGAATGAACTTACTTCAAAAACATAAGAATTTCGTATTATTTTGACGTTATCCGATTCTAAACGGAAATATTTGGCTCCTATTAAGTTTGACAAAGAGTTAGACGAAAGGTACAATAAATGAGAACGTTCCCAATACGGAGGTAACGATGGCAAAAGTCACAATAATTGAAGTTGCAAAACATGCGGGTGTTTCGAAATCGACTGTATCAAGAGTTATCCGGGGAGAATACAGCTCAGTAAACCCGGTAACGCGCGACAGGGTTATGCAGGCCATTAACGAACTCGGTTATGAGAAAAATGCCATTGCGGGAAGTCTCAGAACAAATGAAACCAAGATGATCATGCTCATCATACCGGATATTGTTAATGCCTTCTGGCCTGAAGTTGCGAGAGGGGTACAGGATGCACTCGAGATTAATGGTTATACGATGGTATTATCATGCAGTGACTGGGAACGAAGCAAGGAACAGCGTTTGTTGATGCAGGCAAGGAATGGTCTCTTTGATGGCATTATTATTAATCCCGCTTCCATAAGCGAAAAAGAGCTGCTGGACTGTAAAATTCCTTCTGTCATTCTCGGCTATCATGAATTTTTCCCTGAAATCGATATGGTGGGAAATGATACCGCCAGAGGAACTGAACTGGTTCTTAATCATCTTTATGAACTTGGTCATCGAAAAATCGGTTTTATCTGTGGTGTTTCCATGCGCTCCACTTCCAATCGGAGAATAAACAGTTATATGGAATTCATGAAAAAAAAGGATATCGAGATAGAAAGAGATTATATTTTGCAATGCCATTATGGACAGGAAAACGGATATGATGCGATGAAACAACTCATGACATTACAAGAACCACCAACCGCAGTTTACGCTGGCAATGACATTCTGGCGATAGGGGCATTAAAGGCCGCCAAAGAATTGGGAATCAGTATTCCCGGTAGTTGTTCACTCGCCGGAATGGATGATATTTATTCTTCATCCGTTACTTCTCCAACGTTGACTACAGTTGCAAAAGAAAAATATAAGGTTGGATGGCAGGCTGCTGTTTTCCTCCTTGACAGAATCCGATCAAAAGAAGGTTTTATACCGCGGAAGATACTTTTTCCACCAACACTTGTAAAAAGAGAATCAACAGGTAATATTTAAAAGGGTAATCAGGTATTATAGAATTTGTTTTTCGTTTTACTGGGAACGTTCCCAATTGAAAGAATGACCAAAATACTCGGAGGTGCAAAATGAAATTTGAAAAGAAGTTTGTTGTGATTTTTCTCGTTGTTGCTTTGGCTTTTGTGGGGATGAGTTTTGCAAAGACTTATACACTGACACTTCTCCAGCAGGATATTTCGCCTTATAATGAAGAAGATGTTGAATTCCTCAAGTATCTGACAGATAATTTCAAAGAGGAAACCGGTATTGACCTGAATATCGAAGTTATTCCGGTTCCTTCCGGAAAGTATTCAGAAAAGGTAAACCTCGTACTCGCTGGCGGAACCTATCCAGATATCATTTGGTGGCGCGATGATGCTGAGCTTCCGTACATTGATCAGGGATTATTGCTTGATCTTTCAGACTACGTCAATAATTCAAAAGTTTTTGAAGAAAAGATGCCTGAATGGAACAAGATGAGATTCAAGAATTTCCCATATCTTATCGCAATCAATCCTCTGGGACTCAGAATCGGTGTTACAAGAAAAGAATGGCTCGAAGAATCCGGCATCACCCCAGTTACCGTTGAGGATTATTATAACCTGCTGAAATTCTACAAGGAAAACAAATCAAAATACGGGATGACCATCACCGGTGATCTCAGCAGACTCAATTGGATTTTCGATGCAGCTTTTGGTGTCAATCAGATGTGGATTCAGGACGAAGAAGGAAACTGGGTCTACTCAAAGGTTACGGATCTTGAAAAAGAAAAACTCGCTTTCTACGCAAAGCTCTACAAGGAAGGATTGCTCGATCCTGAATTCGTAACAACGAATTGGCAGGGTATGGAAGATAAATTCTATTCCGGACAGGTTGGAATCGTTGTGGGCACATCCGGAATCGTCATGGATCTTTATCAGAAGAGATTCTGGGACAGAGATATCGATACTGAGCTCGTTCCTCTCGTACCACCGGTTGGCGTTTCAGGAAAAGCAGGCTTCACAGCGGCAAATTTGGATAAAGAACCGAGAGGTTTCTGTATCACGGCAACATGTAAAAACCCGGATATCGCCTTCAAATTCCTCGAATTCATGGCAACTGACAAGGGACAGTATCTTGACAGATTGGGAATGCCGGGAAGAGAATACAACATTGAAGAAGGTGAAATCATCCAGACATCAAGAGGTGAAGGCTGGTGGCCAAGATTCTTCGAGAACCCAAACTGGGAAGCTCCAATTGAACTTTACGGAAAACCGGCTCAGTCATCCATCGCAATCGTCAACGACATGTTCGAAGGGGACAATTACTTCCTTATGCCACAGGAATACGCAACAAAATGGGATGAAATGAACAACCTTTACAAAGAATATTCCATGAAGATCGTTCTTGGAGAGTTCGCTATTGACAAATTCGATGAAATGGTTACAAAATGGTACAAGGCAGGCGGAACACTTTACACCGACCTCGCCAACGAATACTTTAACAAATAAACGACGCTTTTACCCGCCTCCATTCGGGGGCGGGATGTGCTTTGCCCTTTTCTTAAAAATAATTTTGAAGAAAAAGACAAGTCACATCCGCATATATCATACGAAAGTGGTGAAAATATGAAAAACAAAGTAAGAGGTGCGCTGATCGGTGCAGCACTTGGTGACGCATGGGGGGCACCTGTTGAAAAACTCTCTCCTCAACAGATAAAGGAAATGTACGGTGTAATTGATTCTCTTGATTTTGAACATTATCGTACAAAATCCCTCACTTCCGGAAAGGGATACGGAAGAATTACAGATGATACGCTCATGACGATGTTCTTGTGTGATATCTATACGGAACAGCTCAAGCATCTTGATGCCTATTCAGTCTTTTCATTGGTTAAAAAAATATATTTCAGTGAAATCTGGGTCCCTGAATATCAAAAAGAAATGCCTCTGATTGAAAGACTTTTTTATCCTGAAAAATATATCTTCCTGAGTAATTATCTTGCCGCAAGAGATCCGAGAAGCGGTGGGGTAGGTAATATGGTTAACTGTGGCGCAGCCATGTACGTCACACCGATCGGTATTGTCAATGCCTGTGATCCTCAGGGCGCGTACAATGAAGCGATTGCATTTGCCGCAGCTCATCAGACGAGTTATGGCCTTGAAGCTGCGGGTGTTTTTGCTGCCTGTGTCGCTGAAGCCTTTTCTCCTGATGCAACGGTGGATTCCATCATCAACACAGCACTTGAACTGGCAAAGGACGGGACAAGAATGGCCATTCTGGATATCGTTTCCGCTGCATCGAAAATCAATAATCATGACGAGAGCCCTGATATTTTCCACAAGGTTCTTGCAAAATATTCACCAATGGGAGATAATCTCTACAGAGACCCCGATGAAGTGGGAAAACCAACTGAAAATTATACGCCTTCAAGACTCAAATCCATCGAAGAGCTGCCGATTGCTCTCGGATACATCGTTCTGAATGACGGGAAACTGGAAAAGGCATTGATAGAAGGTGTGAATTCAGGTCGAGATACCGATTCAATAGGCGTTATGATCGGTGCGATTTGCGGTGGTCTGAACGGTGTTGAAGGCATTCAGGAAAAACATATTGAGAAATTGAAGCAGGCAAATCAATATGATTTTGTCAAAGTAAGTGACAGGTTCTATGAAACGGTTTGTAAAATACACGAAATTGATGAAAAGAACATCAAAGCACTCATAAAGAAAAGATCACAATTGAGGGGATAATGATGACATACGATTATAAGTATCTTGAAAAAGTATATGCCGGCCTTCTGGGTAAAATCATAGGTGTAAGACTGGGTGCACCTGTCGAACCGCTCTTCTGGACAGCTGATAAGATTGCGGAAGTCTTTGGAGAAATACACAATTACGTGAAGGAATACAAAAATTTTGCCGCTGATGACGATATCAACGGCCCGATTTTCTTTATTCGTGCAGTTGAAGATGCCTTTAAGGAAACGGGGAAACTTGATGTCGTTGATATTGGAGATGCCTGGCTTAATTATTCCGCTCAGGGACATGGCATGTTCTGGTGGGGCGGCTACGGAACTTCAACAGAACACACAGCCTACACACATCTGATGAACGGTATAAAACCCCCTCTTTCAGGCAGTGTACAGATGAATGGCACAACGGTCGCAGAACAGATAGGCGGCCAAATCTTCATCGATACATGGGGCCTCATCTGCCCGGGAAATCCTGACGAAGCCGCAAGACTTGCCGGGATGGCAGCCAGTGTCTCCCATGATTTGAATGGGATGTACGGTGCCTCGTATATCGCCGCCTGTATCGCCATGGCGTTTGTAGAAAAGGATGTCGAAAAGATCACACTGGAATGCAGAAAGTATATCCCATCAGATTCTGAATACAAAAAGATGATAGACGATGTGTATGATTTTTACACAAAAAATCCGGATAACTGGCGGGATGCACTCTCGTACGTCAACGCTAAATATACAAAGGATAAATATCCCGGAGTTGTTCATATCATCCCCAACTCGGCCTACATCATAATCTCCATGCTCTATGGAAAGGGGGATTTCTCAAAGACACTTGAGATTTCCGTCATGTGCGGCTGGGATACGGACTGTAATGCCGGAAACATAGGAACCATCATGGGGGTTGCAAAGGGATTAAAAGGGATTGAGGCAAAATGGCGCAAGCCTGTCAACGATTTCGTTGCTGCTTCCAGCGTCATCGGATGTCTTAACATCAACGATGTGCCAACACTGGCAAAGAAAATAGCCGCTTACGGGGGGCTTTACAATCAAGCGAAAATGGCTGGAGACGTAAAAGAACCGAAACATATACATTACGACTTTAAACTCCCGGGATCAACACATGCCATGCGAACATACCCTGAAAATATAGCTGTGATCTCCAATAGAAACGATGTTGACCCCAATCTCCCCGGTGCTTTAAAGGTTAGAATGAATTTTATGCGAAGGAATACGGAAACAAGAATCTTCATGAAACCGTTCTACAGAAGAAAGGATTTTGATGATGAACGCTACATCCCGAACTTCTCTCCCATAGCGTTCCCGGGTCAGATGATGAAATGCCGTGTGTTGACTGAAGATATCATCGGTGTTCATGAAATCATCGCTAAGCCGTATATTCAGGATACGGAGGGGAAGCAGTATGTCTCGGAAAACACGTACAAACTTCAAAACGGTCAGCCTGAAATGATTTCCTATGAAATCCCTGCTGTTCTTGAAGGGGCGATGATAGAAGAGATCGGAATTAAGGTCATCAATATGGGAAGGGATTCATTCTACGGCAGTCTCTTCATCGAATCATTTGAAATTGACGGAAAATGCGAATACACGATAAAATCCAATAAACAGTACAAGGAATTTGGAACGGTTACTCCGTATACCTGGCATAAGGGCTTCTGGAACCCTGAAAATGGCAGAATACAGGGAATCTGTTCCGATGAGGGCAATCTCTATACGGGAAATCTGAACTGGCAGGACTATGAAATCACCGGAACGATGTCTGTTGAAAACGGCTCAAGAGCATATCTCATCTTCAGAGCAACGGGAAATCTCAAGTATTATCTTTTTGGATTTGAGGATGGAAAGGTTGTTTTGAAGAAAATTGATAAAAGCTTGAAAGCTGAAGAAACAAATAAAATAATTGCTGAAAATAAATATAATTCTGAGATTGGCAAAGTCTGTAAATTGAAGATAAGATGTGAGGCTGAGAACATCGTTTGTGCCATCAACGATGAAATCGTTCTTGAGGCAACGGACAGTTCCTACAAGCGTGGATTTATAGGATACAGAATAGAGAACGGAACAAGAATCATGATAGACGAGACATATATCCGGGAGCTTTGATATGGAATGCGGCAATCGTAAAAAATCAGATGTTGTGATAACGATGAAAAAAAACGGCACTGATCAGAATACAATTTCTATTCAATCAAAATATGATGCGCTGTTTGATGAGAATATCAGAAACAAAGTTGAACAGTTTATCACACAAAACACACTCTCAGGACTCGCTATTACAGTTGAAGACTTCGGTGCATGGGATTATACCTTGCAGGCAAGACTGGAAGCCTGTCTCGATGGATTGGCGGGTGAAGATAATGATTCCTGAAACGTTCTGGCGAACGCTGCTGTATGTCCCCGGGAACAACCCGTCGATGATTCAGAAATGTGATATCTATGGTGCCGATGCCGTAATACTTGATCTGGAGGATTCGGTTGGGATGGCAAGGAAGAAGCCGGCACGATTTCTCATCAAAAATGCGTTACAGGTTCTTGATTTCAACAGCAATGTCATGATCAGAATCAACGCCATTTCAACAGAACTCTGGCAGGAGGATCTTGAAATGCTTGATCTTTCAAAGATTAGCACCATTCGGGTTCCCATGATCGAATCGGCAGAAGAGATTGAAAAGCTGTCTGATTATCTCTATTTAAGGGAAAAAAAGGCGGGGCTATCAACGGGCAGTATCAAACTGCTGCCGGGAATAGAAACGGCAAGAGGCTATATACATCGGGAGAAGATCATCTGTTCAAATGAAAGGGTTGTCGGTGTTGGATTTGGCAGTGAGGATTTCATAACCGATACCATGATCAGCCGGGACAATCTCAAACAGGCAAAACTAGAGATTGTTCTAACGGCAAAGGCTTATGGGAAATGTTTTATCGACAACGTCAATCCAAACTTCAGCGATCTTGATGCTTTCAGAAATGACTGCGAAGAGGCAAAGGAATTTGGAGCAGACGGTAAATCCATCATCCACCCGTCACAGATAAGGGTGGCAAATGATGTATTCTCTCCATCAGAGGAAGAAGTGAAACGTGCCATAGCCATACTGGAAAAGGCAGAATCCATTAACACGGGAGATGCCTTCAACTTCAACGGGCGTATGGTGGACAAGCCCATCGTTGACAGATGCAGAAATATCGTGAAATTGGGTGTGAGAAATGGATAAAATATACACGGATATTACAACACTCATCAAAAAAATGGGGGTAAAAGATTCACAGACCATTTCCTTTCATCATCATCTGAGAGAAGGAGATAGGGTGATGGAACAAATTCTCAAATCATTGTATAAAGCGGGAATCAAGAATTTAAGATTATGCTGCTCCTCAATTATGAGATGCCATGATTTTTTAATCGACTATATTGAAAACGGGACGGTCAGTGAACTTGAAACATCCGGTCTCAGGGGAAAACTGGGAGATTTCATCATAGAAGGAAACATGGAAAACCCGGTTATCATCCGCTCTCATGGTGGACGTGCAAGGGCTATTTCAGATGGAGAAAGGACAATTGATGTGGCTTTTATCGCCGCTTCAAATGCCGACGAACTTGGCAATGCCACCGGAATTACCGGAAAGAACGCCTTCGGCAGTCTGGGTTATGGCATCTGGGAATCAAAACAGGCAAAGAGAACCGTTATCGTCACGGATGATCTTTCATCAACGGTACTCGAAGATATCTCCATCTCACAATCCAATACGGATGCAGTTCTCATTGTAGAGAAAATTGGCGAAACCGAAAAGATTAAAAGCGGTGCGTTAAAGATAAAATCAGATCCGCTCACCATGAAGATTGCGGAAAACACCGCCGGTTTTTTAATGAATAGTGGTATTGAACTACACAACAAGGTCATTCAAATGGGCAGTGGCGGAATCAGTCTTCAAACGATGAATTATCTGAAAGCACATCTCAGAGAAAATGCGATCAAATTTAAACTGGCGGTTGGCGGAATCACAAAGAATCTCACAGACTTTCTGGCGGAAGGTTTTGTAAGTGCGCTCATGGATGTGCAGAGCTTTGACAGTTGCTGTGCTGAATCAATGCGCTTAAATAAAAATCATCATGAAGTGGATGTCAACACCTATGCCAACCCCAAAAACGAAAGCAATCTGGTAAATAGATTGGATATCGCCATACTCAGTGCTTTGGAAATAGACTTGGACTGGAATGTCAACGTGATGACGGGTTCAACCGGAAGATTTATGGGAGCGATAGGCGGACATCAGGATGTTGCGGAAGGCTCCGACCTGACGATTATCGTTGCTCCGCTTATACGCGGAAGAATCCCCGTTCTGACAGAGCAGGTGAACACACTCGTCACAAAGGGGAAAGATATTGATGTCTTCATCTGTGAATACGGTGTCTGTGTGAAAGAGGAAAGGACAGCCATCATCAAATCGCTTGAAGCGAATGGAATCAAAATTCATAAATTGGAAAACCTTTATGACAAAACAGTTCGTTATGCGGGAACCCCTTCAAAGCCAAAGTATACAGACAAAACAACAGCTATTGTTCAGGACAGATACGGGAATCCCCTTTCAGAAATAAAACAACTGATGAAATAAGGAAAGGTGGCATAATATGAGTAAATTAAAACAAATCAGAAAGAAAATCTATAAAAGCAGACATTATTATTATCTCCTGATCCCTGCAACTATCTATTTCATCATTTTTCACTATGTCCCCATTTGGGGTGTCTCTCTATCATTCCAGAAATTCAGAATCTTCGGTGGTAATGAATGGGTGGGTTTCAAATACTTCCAGGAACTTTTTTCATCACCGACATTTTACCGCTCTTTGTCTAATACATTGATTATAAGCGGGTTAAAAGTGTTGATAGGGTTTCCCATACCGGTTATTCTTGCGATTATGATGAATTCTCTAAGGAGCAAACGGTATAAAAAATATGTCCGTTCGGTAATCTATATGCCGCATTTTCTGTCCTGGGTTGTCATTACCGGTGTATTTGCAGCTATTCTCTCACCGGTATCCGGTATGGTCAATGAGCTGATTAAACTCATGGGATTGGATCCTGTTCCATTCATGACATCCGGTCAACATTTCAGAGGCGTTCTTGTTGTTTCGGAAATCTGGCGAAGTGCCGGATGGGATTCCATTCTCTATACAGCAGCGCTCATGAACATTGACCCAAAATTATATGAAGCGGCAAGTATTGACGGCGCTTCTGCCTGGCAGCAAACGCTTAAGATTACTTTACCGGAACTGGTCAGAACGATGGTCACCGTGTTTATTCTCAATATCGGATTCTTTATGAATGCCGGATTTGATCAGGTTTTCAATATGATGAATGACTCCGTCATCAGTGTAGCTGATATCATCGATACTTATGCCTACAGAATCGGACTATTGAACAATAATTACAGTTACGCAACCGCTGTTGGATTATTCCAGGGCGTTATTGGATTGATGCTGGTTATCGTAACCAATAAAGTAGCGAAAAAGATTGAAGCGGGAAGCTTATGGTAGGAGGAATTTAAATGAATAAAAGAATAGGACCCTGGCAGGTTATCAACGCCTTCATTTTATTGATCGTAACGGTTACAACCCTTTACCCGTTTTTGAACCTTCTGGCGGTTTCATTGACGGATGTGAAATACGTTTCAGATATGTCCGGTTTGTCAATCCTTCCGAAAGAGCCGACTTTAAAATATTATCAAGTTCTGCTCAGTGCTCCGGTTGTTCAGAAGGCATTTTTAAACAGCGTTTTTATAACGGTTGTGGCAACTGCCATCAATATGTTCCTGACCGTTATAACGGCTTATGTACTGGCACGCGGAGAGTTCTGGGGGAAAAAATTGTATATCATATTCCTTATCATTCCCATGCTTTTTAACCCGGGATTGATTCCAAACTATATGCTGATCAGAAATCTCGGTCTGATCAACTCCTACTGGTCTGTCATCCTTCCGGGGGCTATCAACGTGTATTATCTCATGCTGCTGAGAAACATCTTCAACGGAATACCGAGAAGCACGTTTGAAGCGGCGGAGATTGACGGTGCCAATCACTTCACCATGATATGGAAGATTGCGGTTCCATTGGCAAAACCGGGCGTTATAACGATTTCACTGTTCTATGCAATCTATCACTGGAATGACTATTTCAGACCGCTGATTTATATCAACGATCCGTCAAAATGGCCTTTGCAGGTGGTACTCAGACAGTTCATCGTAGATGCGGATAAAGCCTCTCTCTTTGGTCCCCTTCAATCCATCCTCTATTCCGAGGGAAACTCCGGTCTGCCGTTCAGAGGGCTTCAATCCTCCATCATTCTGATAACGGTGATCCCCATACTATGCCTTTACCCGCTTCTGCTGCGTTATTTCTCAAGTGATATCATGTCGGGTGCCAATAAGGGATAAGCTAAATAATAATTGGAGAAGGCGCATCTCAGCACCTTCTCTGTTTATTCTATCGTCAGAAAAGTATAGAACTCCTCGCTTTCATATTGATTGCCTTCTTTATCTTCAAAGAATAGAGAGTATCTCAGAATATAACGACCGGGAGCATCCACTTTATCAGGCTTTATTCTCACCGTTGCACTTTTCATTTCATCGGCTTTCAAAGAGAAGCCTTCTTCCAAATCATCATTCCAGGACAAGGATTCTCCATAAATTTCTCTGCACAGATTATTGATTTCAATATTGATATCTTTTAGGGTTTTTTCTCCAGTATTTTTAAGACTGAAACTCAAAATGGCATCTTTTTTTCGTGATAGAATTTCAGGCGAAACAGCAACACATTGAATGAATTCATACGGCGCAATGACCTCTATAGATTTAAACAGATCATCCGATCTGAATTGATTCCCCTTTGTGTCTTCAAAGGAGAAATAATAGTGAAGAGCATACTTTCCAAGATTCGAATCTTCGTCAGTCTGAATAACCGTCATCAATTTTGTATTTAGCTTCGGCAGGAGATCAATCCCCTCGATGAAATCATCGTTATGGTTCAGACTCTCACCAAAATAGTATGGCTCTGCACTGTCACTTTCGATGTTAATATCGATATACTTTTCATCCCCGAAGTTTTTAACAAACCAGCTCAGCATTCTTTTGGAATTCTGATTTATCTTCTCCGGTTGCAGATCCATACATCGAATAGCATCATTTGCTGGAATAACCGTTATAATGGAATGATAGAGTGGTGTCCTGTAAGAATCACCATTTTCTAACTCAAAAGAATAATAAAAAAGGAGATTGTATTCACCTTCAGGATCCTCTAAATCGGTATCGATAATCGCTTTAAGATGCCCCATTTCATTCGACTCCAACTCGATGCCTTCTTCATAATCATCATTGTGAGTAAGGGCATCGGCGAATATTCTCCTTTGTATCGATTCAATCTCCATGTTGATATCCTTATAGATTGTCTGACTCTTGTTGAGAATGTGAAAGTCAATGGTCATTTCTGATCCCCTGTAAAATTTTCGGGGACTGATTCCAACCGTTGTCAAACTTTCATTTGGTCCTTTCAAATAGATTGAAACGACACATTCTTCACTTTCGATTGATATGCCTTCAGAATCGTCAAACCGAAGTGTATAGTAAAGTTCGTATTCTCCCGGTTCGGTTTTCAGTTCAGTCGATATGTTTATCTGAAGAATACCGATTTCTCCCGGCTGAAGATTAAATCCTTCATGATAATCATCATTATGATTTAATGCCTCTTTATTGTTTTTAGACTCAATCTTTGAAACTTCTATATCGATATCTTCATAGATTTGATCGCTTTCATTCGCAATCAGGAATGTCAACGTTGTTTTCCCAGCCGTATTAAAACGTAAGGGAAAAAGATCATAAACCTTCAAACCGTTTTCTGTTGAAAGAAAAGTCAGTTTCTCCGATATTTTTTTCTTCATCTGTGACTTTCCCGACGTTTTATCGCTCAGAATAATCACAAGATCGTTCGTCAAGACATCTTCCAACCCAGAATAGTCTGCTATTAAAGTCTTTACATCATCATAGTATTGTTCATTTCCGGAAATCACCCATTTGATCGCATTTTCCGTTATGAGTTTTGAGATGGTCTTTGTATTTGGTGCGATTTTCTCTGTCATTTTTTCAATATAAAACTTTAAAAACGGTTTTGCTTCGTCACTATTGACAGCCAATAAAATAGAACTCATACTTATTAAGATCAAAAATACAAGCACTTTTCTCATGATAAAACCTCCTTTCAGAATAAACTGATTATGGATGCCATTATGGCTTCATTCTATGAATTTTGCCCTGTATAATGCAGCAAATTCTTTCCATTTCCAGATTGGAGAAACAGAAAGGTGCTGAATAAAAATGTATCTTTTTATAATATTTTGTTTGGTTGTTAACCCTATACTTTCAGTATATACCTGTTTTTATTGAATTTCAAGAGTCTGAAATTTCTGTCCCCATCAAAAAAGGAGAACCGTTAAGTTCTCCTTTTTTATTATAATCCTATTCTAATTTTCTGCTATAGTGTCATGTTAAGCCAGGCTCTTGCTTCTTCAATGGCTATTAAAAGTGCATCCGGTCCGTTAAAAATCCCCAGCATGTGATCGGCATCAAGCTGAACGAATTTTTCCTTGCCTTCATGATTTTTGATGTAAAGCATTCCCATCTGTGGCTGTGGAGAAACAACCGTATCAGCTAACCCAACGGTTACCATAAGAGGACCATCGAATTTTGCCATTTCAGCAACGGGATCTGTGAGGAAGAGCTCCTGATAGAATGGCTTTTTTAAAAGAGTTGTTGCACCCCATGGCAGTGTTGCTTCTAGCATTTCATCTCCATCCAGTTCAAGTGATCCTGTAACAACATCTGCACCAAGCAATACAGAATATGTATACGCCGGAATCGCAACCGGTGACCAGAGGATAGCTGTTTTGACTCTGCTGTCTCTTGATGCTGTGCAAGCTGCTACAAGTCCGCCCTGGCTTAGGCCGAGAACACCGATTTTTGACATATCGATATTAGGATTTGATTCAAGAAAATCTATTGCAGCGATTGCATCATCAATCTGCGAGGAGAATGTCGTATCTTCCCATTTTCCTTCACTTTCCCCGGAACCGATAAAATCAATTCTAAGGGATGCAATGCCATTTTCCGCAAAGATTCTGGCCGTCATTTCAAACATGGCCTCTTCCGTTCCGGTGATATCCATTTCGTTCTTCTGTCCTGTAAAACCATGGAAAATAAGAACTGCCGGTTTTGGCTCGAACATATCTGTCGGTTCCGTTAAAATTCCTTTAATCAACTGTCCATTGTTATAAAAAGAGACCTCTGTTTCAATTGCCTTGATTTCAACAACTTCATCTGCCAGAGAGAATGTCATCAAGACAATCATCAGAAAAACTAAAAGAAAACCTTTTTTCATTTTATACACCTCCGAAATTTTAAATCCCTTTATTATAACAAAAAGACGTTTGTTATAACATGTAGAACATGCAACTCTTTCAAAAACAAATCTGCTTTCCATCTTTCTGATTTTATTTTTAAAGTTTATCCGGATATCCATGCTAAAATAAACTCACCATTCACAAAAGAAGGAGGACTGTATGATCACAACAAAAAAGGCTTTTTCGGTCTCTTTAAAAAAGATACTCATGACCAAACCGCTTAATAAGATAACGATCACCGATATAACAGAAGATTGTGGTGTCAACCGTCAAACTTTCTATTATCATTTCCGGGATATTTATGCACTGATTGAATGGATTTATTCAAACGAAGCTCAGAAGGCACTTGATGGGAAAAAAACATACGCTACCTGGCAGGAAGGGTTTCTTCAAATATTCAATTACATATTAGAAAACAAAAATTTTGTCACCAGAACCTTCTACTCTTTGAGTCGTGAGTACCTTGAAAATTATCTCTACGATGAAACCTATAATCTTCTGATGGGGGTTATTGAAGAAAAGGCAATCGAGTATTCCGTAAAAAATAGAGATAAACAATTCATAGCAGATTTTTACAAATACGGCTTCGTAGGTCTGGTGCTAAACTGGATTGGAACGGGTATGAAAGAAAAGCCTGAAACGATTATTAAAAAGTTAAATATACTGATTCATGGAGATATTTCTAAAGCACTCATAAAATTCCAGAAAAATTAATTTATACACTTCATAGATTTTGTCTGATTTTTAGACATTTCCGGTAATTTGTCTATTGTAAAAAATGATCTTTTATTCTATCATCTCGTTGCAAATTAATTAGAGGAGGTCATTTAAGATGTATTACAGTAATGGAAACTATGAGGCATTTGCCAAACCGGAAAAACCGGCAAATGTTGACAAAAAATCAGCCTACCTGGTTGGCTCTGGACTTGCTTCTCTTGCGGCAGCCTGTTTTTTAATCCGTGATGGTCAGATGAAAGGGTCAAGAATTCATATACTGGAAGAATTGGATATTGCCGGTGGTGCCTGTGATGGTATCAACGATCCGACAAAGGGATTTGTGATAAGAGGCGGAAGAGAGATGGAAAATCACTTCGAATGTTTATGGGATCTTTTCCGTTCGATTCCTTCACTTGAAGTTGAAGGAATTTCCGTTCTTGATGAATTCTATCGTCTGAATAAACATGATCCAAATTATTCTTTGATGAGAGCAACCGTCAATCGTGGAGAAGATGCACATACAGACGGCAAATTCGGATTGTCACAGGAAGGGGCAATGGAGATTGTGAAACTCTTCATGACAAAGGATGAAGACCTGTACGATAAAAAGATTGAAGACGTCTTCAGCGACGAAGTCTTCAATTCCAACTTCTGGCTCTATTGGCGAACGATGTTTGCTTTTGAAAATTGGCACAGCGCTCTTGAGATGAAACTTTATTTCCAGAGATTTATCCATCATATCGGCGGATTGCCTGATTTCTCCGCTCTTAAATTCACAAAATACAATCAGTACGAATCCCTCATCATGCCGATGATGAAATTCCTTGAGGCACATAATGTGCATTTCGAATACAGTACAACGGTTAAAAATGTCATTTTTGAGATTAAAAACAACAAAAAAGTGGCCAAACAGATTATCTTTACTCAAAACGGGGAAGAACAAAGCATTGATCTTCTTGAAGATGATCTTGTATTCATCACAAACGGGAGCTGTACAGAAAATTCCACACTCGGTGATGATGAGCATGCCCCTGAGATCCATACAACAGGCGGAGGGTGCTGGGACCTTTGGAGAAATATCGCCGATCAGGACAGCTCTTTCGGAAATCCCGACAAATTCTGCACGGATGTTGAAGCAACAAACTGGGAATCTGCAACGATTACCGTCACAGACAGGAAGATCGGAAAATATATCGAAAATATCTGTAAAAGAGATCCATACAACGGAAAGGTTGTTACGGGAGGTATCATATCCGTAAAGGACTCCGGATGGTTGATGAGCTACACGTTAAACAGACAGCCCCATTTCAAGGAACAGACAAAAAATCAGCTGGTTGTATGGGTATACGGTTTGTTTACCGATGTTCCGGGTGATTTTATTAAAAAACCCATGAGGGAATGTACCGGAAGAGAAATCACACAAGAATGGCTTTACCATATCGGTGTGCCGGAAGAAGAAATCGTTGCGCTTTCAGAAAACGGAACAAAATGTATCCCATGTATGTTGCCGTATATTACAGCTTTCTTCATGCCGCGTACAGAAGGCGACAGACCAAAAGTTGTCCCTGAGGGCGCTGTCAACTTTGCCTTCATGGGTCAGTTTTCTGACACGGTAAGAGATACCGTTTTCACCACTGAATATTCGGTCAGAACGGCAATGGAAGCAGTTTATAGGTTATTAAATATCGACCGGGGTATCCCCGAAGTTTTCGGTTCCTGCTATGATATCCGTGTATTACTTGATTCAACATCAAAACTGATGGATGGAAAGAAACTTTCAGATCTGAAAATCCCGCTTAAATACAAGGTGGCTGAAAAAAAGATCAAGAAAATACTTCCGGGAACGATCGTCGAAGAGTTTTTAAAACGTTACAATCTGATATAACAGAAACCACCTTCGGGCAGTTTTTGTATTCTTTTCACTCCACGCAAATTGTTTTAATACAACTTAATCATGGTTTATTTATCAATCAATATAATGGTATATCTAATTTTAAAGGAGTGAAAAAATGAATAACAATTTCTTAAAAAAAACCCTGGCAATACTGATAATCATTTCATGTGTATTGACGGTTTCAACAATGGCAGATTCAAAGATGATGTATCTTGGCAGCTACGAAACCGGAACAAACGGCAACGGTGAAAAAAGCAGTGCGGAAATTGCGAAATACAACCCTTTAAACCAAAAACTCTTCGTCATAGTGGGCGCAGAAGATTCATTGGTTATGGCAGATATGTCAACACTTGAAAACAAGTCCGGAAACGAAATAGAAACTTATAAAACCATTGAACTCGCCGGAATCGTTGATGGTTTCAATATAGGAGATATCACTTCCGTTGCTGTCTGTAAATCAGGAAACAGAGTAGCCGTTGCCGCACAAGCTGAAAGATTTGATATGCCGGGTAGAGCTATCTTACTTGACAGCGAAGGAGCGTTCATAAACGCCTTTGAAACAGGTATACAACCCGATATGATCACTTTCACTCCGGATGGAAAATATATCCTGACAGCAGACGAAGGGGAACCAAGAGACGGTTACGCTGAAGGAACTGTTGATCCAAAGGGAAGCCTTTCAATCATCGATGTTGAAACGGGTGTTGTTACAATAGTAGATTTTTCAGAATTTGATGCCATCAGGGACACATTAGCTGTTAATGGTCTTATTCTTAAGAAAGGGGCATTACCTTCAGCAGACCTTGAACCGGAGTACATTGGAATCTCAGAAGACAGCGTCTACGCGTACGTTTCAATGCAGGAAGCCAATGCAGTGGCAAAAGTTGAGATTGCAACCGGAACGATTGAATGGTTAAAAGGTCTTGGATTTAAGGATCACAGTCAGTACAGAAATGCACTCGATTTGAATAAAAATGATAAAAATGCAGTGATTAAGACTGAAGATGTTATGGGCGTTTACATGCCGGATGGGATTGATGTTGTCAGAATCAACGGAAAAGATTACATCCTCACGGCTAATGAAGGGGATGCAAGGGAATACGGGGATGAAGACAGTGAAGATTTCTTCATCAACGAAAGGGAAGATGAAGAACTTGAATACGGCATTCTGCTTCATGAAGCCCATGAGGGCCTGACAGAAGGCACACAATATGTATTTGGCGCAAGATCATTCTCCATCTACGATGCGGATACCATGGAACAGGTCTATGACAGTGGAAGTGATTTCGAACAGATCACAGCCATGCGATTCCCAAAATTCTTTAACACCAGCAACAGCAAGATTAAGATTGATGACAGAAGCGACAACAAAGGGCCTGAACCTGAAGATGTAAAGGTACTCGCTATCAACGACAAAATCTATGCATTCATCGGTCTTGAAAGAATCGGTGGGGTTATGATGTACGATATCACAAATATCGAAGATGTTAAATTTGTCGATTATGTCAATACAAGAGACTTCAGCGATAAAATCGCCGGTGATGTAGCTCCTGAAGGTATTGACGTTGTTTCAGCAGAAAACAGTCCAACAGGATTCCCACTTGTGTTTGTCGCAAACGAAGTATCGGGAACCGTTTCTGTTTTCCAGATAATCGGATAAGCTTTGAGAAACAAAAAACGACCCTTAAAGGGGTCGTTTTTTGTTTTATGAAGAAAATTGTGAATGCTGTTGTTATTATCTGATGAATGCGTCAAATGAATCGGTGAACATTGCTTTGTTCTTTTCAAGTGCTGTTTCGTTGTATCTGATTCCTTTGAAGAATTTGATTACCTTTTTCATCCCTTTACCTCCGGTTTTTTTTTATCTTTCGGAAGTATTATAGTACCTCAATTCAGGCCGATGTCAACAGATTAAAATTCAGTCTACTGTAAAGAATCGGTGAAACATGGCAGTAATGTTCAGGTTTTCAATTTTCCCTGTTCAAAACAGTGTTATTCAGAAAAAACCTCAAGTGAACTCCACATATTACGGATACTCAACAATATTGGAATCCTGTGTATATTGTTCCGTTGTCTTATACTTGTAATAGCCTCTGATAAAATAATCATAGCCTTTTTCAGCTTCATTTAACTGATATGATGAAATGTCAGCCCCATCAACATCTAAATAATGTGCAAATGCGTTTGTTCCGGCCCTTCTGTAAACTGCTACTCCTGTTTGGAATTTTGAGTTGTTATCCCATCTCAAATAATCATTACCGTCTGATTCAACCCGTAAATGATCAGGCGCTCTGAAATTATAAATGATCTTGCTGCTCCAATCCGAATACCCTGTTACATCTCCTTCGTTCTTGTATGCCCTTATCTTATAGGCAAACTCTTCGTTGAGATATTGCGTTTCCGGCTTATCGAGATATTTTTCGGAATTTTCCGCACACATACCGGTTTTATAAATCGTTTTATCATCTATTTCTTTCCAGACCTCATAACCTGATTCCACATGGGAATTATCGGTCCACGTCAGGATATTATTGTTAAACACCTGCTCCATCTGAAAATCACTCGGAGCGGCAAGCCACTGGAAGGTGTTGCTCCAGCCAGAATACGTATCAGTTCCCAACGTTGTATCATAAATATAATTTCTGATCTTGAATTGAGCATCCTTTAAATCCCAGTCCACATCGTCTATCCGGTGTACGATATACGATTTTGTTGCGGGATCATGGAGGATGGTTATCGAAGCGGGTTGATTATATTCTTCCATCCAGAGATCGTATCCCTGGCTTTTATGTGAGTTGTTTCGCCATGTCAGTAATATCTCACCATCACCATAAGGAAAACCTGTCATTCCCGATGGAATTGCCAGCCATTGATAAATATTGCTGTATCCTGAATAGTCAGTATCTGAACCATCCGTATAAACAGCTCTCGCTTTGAACTGTGAATCAACGTTTTCAGGCATCGTATAAGTGGCAGTTGTGGCATTTCCGGTTACGGTTGCAACCATTGTATAATCGGGATCGTTTTCTTTTTTGATATAGATATCCGTCTCTGTATTCATCAGAGAGATATCATCCCATTTCAGAACAGGGTTACCGTCAACAGGTGTTCCGGTAAAGAGTTCCGGACACGCTATCAACTGAATCTTTTCAGGTTCAAGTATCTGATAAAGATCGAAGTCCAGATGTTTAACATGATAATACGCCTTCAATTCAAACAAGGCGTCTTTATTTCCGATAAAGGTGTAATTCTGTGTATTGGCGGGCAAAACCGCCTCCGTTTCATATGAAGAAGAGCCATACGGTTTATCAAATATCTTATACCCGGTTTCCACTTGCGATTTATCAACCCATTCAAACACTGCTCGTCTGTAATAAGGCGTCATTCTGAAATCTTCAGGTGCCTGCGGCCATTTAAACTCAATATCCCATATCGGCCATTTACCATTGTACAGTTCAAATGTCTTGTGAATACTGAACCATTTATACCCCAATCTTAATGTGAGATCCTGTTCCAACCCGCCATAAAGATTGAAATCAATCCACATGTCCTCCGGTGTAATCTTATAATCGTCGTTCATATAAACACCCGCATTCCCATCAATCACACCAAGGGCATACGGAATGGTATCACTCTCCACCCACGCAACATAGGCTATACCAAGAGCCAGTTTCAGATCAAAATAAGGTTTGATGTTCAACGTTCCTTTCAATTTCATCTCAGGACCGTATCTTGAAAAACCAAGAGAATGGCTGAAGTTCTTGTGGAAACCATCGCCCAGTTTGTAGCCGACGCCGGCAGACAAACCGCCATGCAATCTGTATCCTGCCCACAATTCCGCTTCAACGGTCCCATCTATTTCAAGCCCAATCGTCCCCGTACCCCTGAAATTGATTGGAACACCTTCAACCACGATGGTTTCCGTTTCATCAAACAGGACACGTGTCCATTCTCTTGAATATTCTTCAACCGCTTTGTAATCCAGGAAGAAATGATGGTCAAAGTTAAAGTCAATGCCAACATCACATCTTAACTCAATGGAGGGATGCGGAGGCCACCAATGCCATTTTATTCCGGCATGAAAACTTGCATGTAACTCAATATCCACATAAACATTCCCCGTTGCCTCCAAAGTCTGAGTGAATGTTCCATGTTCGGTTGTTGTCGTACTTTCCCATATCACCTTATCAAACTCATAATCATAGTCAAGACGCGGTTCCATCGTATCTCGGTCTACAGCAACACGAATCGGTTCGCTGTACTCCAGATCAAAGATGATGAAAGCTTCATCAATTGTCGTATCTGTTGATTCGAAGACAAGATGGGTATCATAATCATGAATCACCGTTATCTTCCTGAATCGTTCATTCTGTCTGTCAAGAATGAAATCACCAATATTCAGGTTCGGTAATCCATCAGCATAAAATGAAACCGCTGTTGCCGTAGATGTAAATGGTTCATAAATATTATAGTTCTGACTGGTTGTTACAAGATTCCCGTTCGGATTAACGGCAAGGATACCGGAAGGATAGACGCCTCCTTCAAAATTCTTTTCCAGTAATCTGAATGTACAGCCGTTACCGTTATCCCTGGGGTCTGAAAAATCCAATACGACGGTATCGTTCAACTGTTTTCTTGCATTCATTTCCGATGATTCATAAGCTGTTGAAAATCCTTTGAGGCTCATATCGACAATACCATCCGTGTTGAAATCAACATCCTTTTTATCGAATAACGCGGTTCCGAGAATGGCTGAATCAACATAATTTTGTATGTCCCCTTTTTCATCATAGAGCAGATATTCGATCTCAATCTTTGAGATGTTTCCCTCTGAATTCTTCACAATATCTTTTATTTCAATATACCCGTACTGAATGACCGGGTCATAATCTGACCTGGCATTCCTCGCCGTTGCCGGTATTGAATTCAGACAGAAGGGAATCTCCATCCCAACAATCAATTGATTCAATTCAGGCTCATGGGAAGATAAAAGGCTACCACCTCTGAAAACCCCTTCCTTCAATTCATCCGCCGAATATAGAATGGTTTCCGGGGATATAACAGGTGATTGCAGCGATTTTGAATGATCCATACAAGAAGACAGGATAAGACAAAACAATATAAATACTGCGATAATTCCCATTATATTTAACCGTTTCATCTTATCACTCCCTAAAATTTTTATTCATTCAAGATCTTTTCCGTTTATTCTGAATTTTAAAAACTTTTACTTCATCATTGTTGTTGATGCAGAATTCTCCCCATTATCGCTCTGCCGATGAATTGGTATATACGTTCACCGGCAAATCTGTATTGTAAGAACTGTTATCATACAGATCTTCAACAAAGATATCGATAGTCGGCTGAGGATTGGTTGTCAGATCACAATTATAATAAGTCCTGTAAATATATGGATCCCCCGGAACATACTCTGTCTTATCATTTTCAATGGAAAAACTCAGATTACCGATCGTCAACGTTGCAGTTAGTGTCTCGGGTTTTATCTGTTCATGGAACGGTATTTGAATGTAATCCGCCTGCTCACCGAAAACGATCATACCGTTGATAGGGGTAACAGGATTTGGACCCATCGTATCAACATTCAGAACAACCGTCATGGAAGCGGAATTCCCTGCTGTATCCGTTGCTGTGATGATCTTTTCAACCGTTCCTTCCGCAATGGCATCTTTAGCGGAATAGGTTGAATAAACGGTATATTCAGAATCAGAATTCTTCACAATGGCCGTCTCTGTACTTTGAAGCAGGTTGTCAGGATCATTGAAATGAATTGATACGGTTGCCACATGGAAATCAGTACAAAAATCAATTTCTGTCGCAGACGGTGTATCGTTGATGAAATGTACAGATCCCGTAGCTTCTTCAATCACAGGCGCCACAACATCCACAAAGACTTCATCACTCTTTTGGATACTTAATCCCGCCCTGTCATATGCCGTTACATTGATCGTAGACGAAGCGCCATCCACATTATTGAAATCATAAACTTTAGTTGCTGTATAAGTTGTTCCGTCAGGTGAAGTATATTCATCCTCCGCAAACAGAAACCCATGCTCAACCGCACAGTTAACATTTCCGATTGAAAGGTTGTCATGTGCATTGATCAGGAGAACCAAAGGCTGATTCTGATTCACGACATGATTTTGAGGTGCAAGTACCGTCAACGTCGCCGTTGGCGGTACTGCTTCATAATGTATCAGCTGAGAATCTGTCACTATCAGTACATCTCCGGATTCAAAACGCTGTACAACCGTTAACGTTGCCGTATACACATCCGTTTGAGACAATCTCACGAGTGCTGATTTCAGGCCATCTTCAGTTTTTGTTGTTAAGGTACCTTCCTGTTCAACATCCACCGTCCCGTTCAAACTGCCCTCGCTCAACGGTACGATTTCGGCAGTTCCGCCTCCGGCACCGCTGATGGTAATTACCCAGGTCTTTTCTACTGCCAGTTTTCCCGGGAAAGTCCTTGCAGAAATGTCAAATTTATGATATGCGGAACTTGAATAAGCCGTATCTGAAGCACATGCTTCATCCTGTAAATTGGCGGTTACCCAGGCTCTGTAAAGCTCAAATACTTTTGAAGCTACAAATTGTGAGCTCCCTGCTACCCGTGCAAAGAATTCATAAGTCCCTTCAATCCCGTCAAAGGTTGCATCAAAGACATCAACACTCAAAGTTCCCTCGCCCGTAGCATCAACCGATACTTCGGCATATTTGGTTCTGCCCCCTGCATTCAGAGGATTTTCTGAAGGAACTGTCAGCCATATCTCGATGACCTGATTCGGATAATCTGCTGCTGAAATATTAAGCACCGTCTGAGCCGGGGAAGAATGTGTATCATCCACTATGATAACCGGAGCACCTGTAAGGCTTAAAATAATGTCCTGCGGAATCTTGATGCTGAATGAATAAGTGGTCTGACTGGTTCCTTTCTGCGCAGTAATGGTGATATTGTAAATGATACCGGCAACCCCATCGAAGCTGAAGACCTTGCCCCTTGAAGAGGCTGCCACCGGAATCTCTTCCTCATCCACTGCCATCGTGATATTCGCATCAACGTAATTCGCGGCAGCATAGATGTTAACCCTTCCCGGTTCAAGAATGAGCTGTGTGCCCTCATCAGAAGCCTTCAACAACTGTTCGTTGACAAAAATCTCCTCAACTTCAAGATCGTTGACAGATTCATAATAGAAATCCTTTGTAACCGTCTTCTCTATCTCAGCATCCGTATCATTAAAGAGAGCGGATACGGTGAGATAGGCTGTATAGGTTCCCGTCTCGGTCATCCTCACGAGACCTGTTTTTTGATCATTCGGAATGCTGGTTGTCAAACTTCCCGGAATTGCCTGATCACATTTTCCACTGAACGGTCCACTTCCGCCAATAAACGGCACACTATTTCCAAGGGGATCCTTCACGCTGATCGTCCAGGAAGTCGCAGCGGCGTATATTCCCGGATAAATATCACCGGAAACGGTGAATTGATGGTATGTATCAGTAGAACCATCATCTGTATTGATAAATTCTGAATCCGTAATAGCCGCTGTCACATCAGAAACGTAGACATGAAGCGTTTCAGAAGATGAAAAATCTTCCCCGAGAGGCTTGGCATAGAAGACATACTCGCCTTCAAAACCGTCTATCTGCGACGGATCAAACGGATCAACGGTGAAACTTGCAACGTTATTTGGAGAAACTTCCGTTTCTTCAAAGATCGGGCCGATTAATCCGGAGCCGTTGGGATGACCATCCGGTAATTGAAGATAAACCTCAGCGGTATGAATCTCCGAGGAGGAAAGCGAAACAACAACATTCTGCGGTGCGCTTATCTGATCATTTTCATCTGTAATAACGACTCTCGGAACCGAAACGTCAATATCCAGTCCCTGTTTAACGGTGAGTTTTAAAGTTCTTTCAACAATTTCAGAATCCTTTACGGCTCTTATCGTTGCATTATATTCCTTTCCAATCTCCGTTGTGAAATTCTCTGATACCGAACCATTTCTTACAATCGTTGTCAGAGGCTCAATCTCTATGGTTACTTCTGCATTTGAATAATTTGCATCTGCAAAAATAGTATTGTGTCCAAGATTTACGGCTACTTCATTGATTTCATCCGAGATACGTACACCGTTGATCAAAACATTATCAATTGACAGAGGATCTGCTCCCGAAAAATGAATCAGAACCTGATCCTGTGCAACAATAACAGCATCGCCAAAATCCCCTTCAGAAATTACTTCTACCGTGTACAAACCATTTTCATCAAGTCGATAGAGCGGATAGCTCTCCATGTCTTGAATCCTGGTAGTCAGTGTTCCGGAAATGGTTTCATCTATTGTTCCTGCGGTCTGTGAATGCGTATAAGGCACCGGTGACATCTGATTACCGGAGGGATTGTAAACGATAAGATCCCATTCAGTTTTTCCGGCAAAAGCTCCTGGAAAAAGGGTTCCCTGAATCTGGAATCGGTGATAAGATTCGGTGGTATATATTTCTTTATTCACATATCCGGCATCGTGCACACTGATATTCAACACCGCTTCATAAAAACTGACATCGACACTTGCGGGAAAATCCTCTTCACCCAAAGGTCTTACCCAGAATTTATAAGCTCCGGGAACAGCGTTCATGAATTGCGGATCAAACGGATCAACGTCAAATTCAGCCGTTCCGTCTTCCTGAACGTTTGCGATACCGAGTTGTTTCATATTCGGATTGGAATTCGGATGGCCATCGGGAAACTGTATCCAGATTTCAACAAAGTCTACATTGGCACTGGAAACAAACAACGTCAGAGTTGACGGATGTGAATATTCATCCTTAACAGCAATAATAGAATTGCTGTTCGCTCTAATCGCAATGTTTTGCAACACATCAGCCCTGATGGTTCTTTCAACTGTGGTTACGTCTTTCTGTGCAATGATGGTTATATCATATGATTTATTGCTTTCGGCAATAAATTGCGTGTCAATACCCCTTTTTGACAATGTCCTGATTTCTGTACCATTCGCCTCAACAACATCAACCGTAAGCGTTGCTCCTTCTTCATTCGTTTCGGCAAATATCCTTGTTTCCCCTTCGTTTATGGTTGTTCTCGTTGCATTTTTATCGAGCTGAATACCATCTACATGAAGATCTACTATCTGAAGATCAGATACCCTTGATTTTATGGTCAACTTCTTTTCAACGGTCTCAAATTGATTTGTAAATTCATAAGTAATCTCATACGTTGTATTGGGTAATGCGGTAAATGTACAGGGATTCGTCTTTTCATTCCCGTCAAGGAATGTCTTCGTCTGTACGCTGGGATCATTCGTTTCGGCAAGCACGACTACCTCTTTCGGATCGACCGTCACGACACTCTGACCTTCAGGAATGACCCTGTCATTGACAAGAATCTGTGTTACACGAATCTCTTCATCGATGATCAGCGTAAAATAATAATTCTCATTTGCACCGGATGTTGATTCTATCTGAACTCTCACCGAATAGGTCCCCGGTTGAGCATCCTGCCAGCTCAGTGGTAAGATCAGATTGTTGGACTGAGCTACAATCTGGACAGGATCTGCAACTCCCGCATAAACTGTAATCGTTGCTCCAACGGAAGCCGATTCCTCTGCCTGAATTTCTACAGTGATATCTTTTGGTCCAACACCTGCATTTACAATTTCACCCACTTTTTCCGCAAGCTGAGTTCCCGAAACCACAACACCGTTTATTTTAAACACGATGTTTGGGAGTTGCGTACAGCTTATTGCAAATAAGACAACCGAAATTGCAATCAGTACAAATAAAAGCTTCTTCATAATCTTACCCCCTGTTTATTTAATGATGTATTCTCATCTGATTAGCCGGATCACTACAATCAATGGCAACAATCCCATTTTCTTCAGCCGCAACATATGCTGTTGTACCGACGACAAAAACGGCATTCGCCTGAACTTCCACAGAAACATTTCTCTCTATCAAAGCCGGAGATGCCGGATCTGTACAATCAACAATCTCCAGGCCATTCATGCCATCCGCTATATATGCATAATTTTCGTTTACAAAAACATCCTTAGAAAATCCCGGTGTATTCACCTGAGATAATATCTGATTCTGGAGCAACGTTGACTGAACAATCGTCAAGCCATTTGAAGCATCATCCATATCCGCTTCATTTTCCGAACGTGTCAGACTGACAACATAAACATAATCATCTTTTTTGTCTATCCCCACACTTTCAACATCTGCTGAAAGATTCAGCACACCTGTTGCGACGGTAACCGGGGTTGCCGGCGATGTAACATCCGTGACCGTCAGACCATTCACACCGTCAGCGATATACACACGCGTCAGCAGCCCGATATGATCGGCGACAAGATCAATTGCACTTCCGGAAGCCTCTTCCGAAGTTTCTATCTTCCCGATATTATCCGGATGATTGATTGATGAAATATCTACAGTTGACCCGTTAAAGCCGTTTGCAAGGTACAGATGATCCCCAAGTGCATCTGATGCGATACAGTAACCGTTATCTTCAACAGCTGACACATAAACGGGGTTCAGCGGATTAGTAATATCATAAATAACAACTCCTGAATTGCCGATACTGGCAAACAGATAGTTCCCAAAAATATCCACTCCGTTCACAAGACTGCTCATGGAGAGATTAGCCTTCAATTCCAACGGAGTTGCCGGTGAAGAGGGAATCCAATAGACAGAAACACCATTTTCCTGCTCTGCGGCAAAGGCATAATCGCCCTGAACAACGACATCCGTCGTCTTCGAAAGGGTATCGTTTCGAGTTCTGAAATGCCAATCTGGACCGGTTGCGGTTCCAAGTGCATTGATGGCGATAACCTTCCAATAATAATCCGTTCCCGTACTCAATTTTTCCGGTTGATATGCTGTAAAGACAGATGTTCCTATCAACGTTGTCGGATTCGGAGAGGTATCCATGTAGATCTCATAATATGTCGGTGTGGCATTTTCAAGCGTCACATCAATGCCCCAGTCAAGCTGTGTATAGATTGAAACATTTGTTTGATCGTCTGCCGGAAGCAATCCGGAATCTGAAGGGGTTGCCGGCAGCAGTCCTCTTGTGGTAAAAGAATAGGGATTTGCCGTATGGCTTGCCACAAGTTCATCATCTATATAATAGTAGATATCGGCTGTCCAGACATAACTTCTTTCAGATTCCCAATCTGATGATGGTGCATAAAATTTATTAGTCGTCGTGGCATCTATCAGATAATCATGACTGGACATACTCGCAAGGTTATCTGCCACGTATACCCTGTATTCTATTGTTTCGGCACGTTGATTCATTTCTCTTGACAGCGATCCGGATGCTTCCCAGGTCAGCTCAGCATCAAAAGCAACACCGGTTGCGCCGTTTTCAGGCGTGAGCAAAACGATTTCGGGAATTTCATACACAGGTCCCCTGGTCTTAAAGGTACTGGTCGATTCCCCGGTCAGTGTTCCCTGTATGACTTTAATTCGCCAGAAATAGGTCGTTTCAAGTTCAAGACTGTTCTCGGGAATATACATTTCTCCACCCGTCAGAACGGTTGCCGGTGGTGTTGTATACAGATCAGCCTCGGTTAAGGCGACATAGACTTCATAAAGCAAAGGTGCCCTGATATATGAAGAATGACCTTTCCATTTAAAGGAGGTGGCGGGGTCAACAGCCTGTTCATTTTCAGATGGCTGCAGGAGATCAACAGACGGTGAGATGATCTCTTCGGATCTTGATGTAAATACCGCAGGGCCGTCAAATGCCCTTTGAGTGCCATCATATCCCTCTACTTTCCAGTAATAAACCTCATCATATTCCCATCTGCCGGCAGGGATCATAAACGACAATTCTCTCGTTTCGTAAGGATGGACATAAGTCAACTGCTGAGGGGTGTCCGCAATATATACATAATAGACGGGAGTGGCGGAGCTGTTGATATTTTCTGTTGCAAACCATGTCAATGGTGTATAAATATCCACATCCGTTGTACCCGAAGCCGGTGAATCCAGTTTAATGGCAAAATCATCACCTCTTCCGGTTGTAAAACGCCATGTTTCACTGTCAGAATATCGGCTTCCCTGAATAACCCTGACTTTCCAGTAATACTGAGTGAGTTCACCCCAGTTTCCAGAAGGCTGATAAGAATTCACTGTCAGGTTGATCTGAGAATTCAGAGCATCAGGACTATTGCCGAGATACAGGATATAATTGAGACTTTCTCCTGTTGTTGAAGTTGCACGCCATGTCAGTTTCCCATTCAATTCAAAGTGTGTGGTACCGTTCTGAGGTGTAGACAAAGTAATTTCCGGCTTCTCCGGTTCTTCCACCTTCGTGCGGAATGACCAGATATCACTGATATCGGTTTTCTCGCCCTCAATAACCTCGCATTTCCAGAAATAATTGCTGTCATTTTCCCAGCCACCGGGCATCAGATAGCTTTCCTGAGTCGTATAAACAGGAGTGGCATACTTTAAAGCATCCTCAGAATGTGCAATGTATACATTATATGCCAATACATTTCCGAGTGTTCCCGGACTTCCCTGCCACTGAAGCGGTGTATCCGAGCTTATATTTTCAGAATTATTTTCAGGTGAAATCAAACTGATGGCCGGTATATCAGGACGCTTCGATTCGGTAGTAAAATGATAAATACCGGAAATATTTGAACGTTCCCCTTCCAGCACTTCACATTTCCAGTAATAATCACGAGAATATTCCCATCCACCTGATTCAATATATTCTTCAGCTGTCAACAAAATGGGAGTGGCTGAAGAAAGACCCTGAAGAGTGTTGGCATAATAGAGCTTGTATGAAAGGTTATCCCCACTCATTCCCGGGATTCCTTCCCATTTCATTGATGTATTCCGATCCACATTTTCAGAATCATTTACAGGGGTAAGCAGTGTTATTTCAGGATCAGTTGGATCATTGTCTCTCACTGTAAAATACCTGATTTCACTGACATTTGATTCACTGCCTTCCAGTACAACACATTTCCAATAGTATGTCTGATCGTATTCCCAGCCTCCTGAAGGCAAGAATTGTTCATTTGCCGTCTCGAAAGGCGTCACATGATCCAGCTCACTCAGCGATTTCGCATAATATACCCTGTATGCGAGAGAATCCCCCTGTATCGTAGGGATTCCTTCCCATTGAAGTGGTGTATCTCGTTCAATATTAACCGCACGATTTTCCGGAGCTCTTAATTCAATAGAAGGAATATTTGACGGTTTCGATTCGGTAAGAAAATCCCATACCCCACTGATATCTCTTTTATCCCCTTCCAGTACTTCACATTTCCAGAAATAGCGTTTATCGTATTCCCACCCGTTGAGGGGTCGATATTGTTCAGCTTCCAGTGGTATGGGATCGACATGCTCAAGTTCTGTTCTAGAATAGGCAATGTACAGATTATAAGTCAAGGAATCTCCTGGATTCCCGGGTTTTCCGCTCCAGATCATAAAATCTGTAACTGAAATAGCATCCTGATCATCATCAGGTGACAACAAGGTAATCTTTGGATCCGAATGGCTCTTTTCTTCAGTTTCAAAATCCCAGACAGCGCTTACATTTGACAAATTGTCTTCCAGAACTTCTACCTTCCAGAAGATACGATTCCCCTTCCCCCAGCCCCCCTGTGGTAGGAAACTCCTTTTATCCGTAAAAACAGGGTCGGCATGATTCAGGTCGTTGTATGTATGGGCATAATATACTGCGTAATGTAGTTGATCACCCGAATAAACAGGTGTTGCATCCCATGTGATGGAAGCCTGAGCACTGATATTCCCGGAACCGTATTGCGGAAAACGCAATGCAATTTCAGGTTTTCCAGGATCCACAGTTTCCGTATAAAAACAGCTTGGACCATCCGTGTCAGCTTTATCCCCCTGTACTGCCTGTACCTTCCAATAGTATTCTTTTTCCTTCTCCCAGCCGTCTACAGGAAGATAACTCTTTTCTGTTGTCACAACAGGTGTCGCATTATCAAGGTTTTGTAGTGTATGAGCGATATATATCCTGAAAGACAAGGTTGAAGGATTGAATTTTGAAGGTGTTGCATTAAAGGTCAGCGGGTTGGTCAATTTCACATCCTGTTGACCGTTCTCCGGATAAAGCAGACAGATTTCAGGATCATCAGAACCTTTTGGCTCCGTTATAAATGAGCGTGGCCCCGCCGTTGTACATTTATCATCCTCACAAGCCTGCACTTTCCAGTAATACGTCGTTCCCTTTCCCCAACCGGTAGAAGGAAGATATTCCTCTGCCTCCGTTATAACAGGTTGCACATGATCCAGTTCATTTATCGAATGTGCTATATACACTTTGTAATGCAGTTGATCTGATGACTCATAAGGTGTGCCCGTCCATTTTAAAGGTTCAAGATATGATACATTCGTTTGTGCATCAAGTGGTGATTTCAACGCCAGTTCCGGATAACCCGGCTGCACCTTTACAGTTTTAAAATGATTGATAACACTCGTTGCATAAACAAGCGTCTGATCTGTTTGACTGACGGCTTTTATCCTCCAGAAATAATCGGTATCATTCGTCCATCCCGTAAGCGGTTTGTACGATTCACCGTTTGTTGCAACAGGAGTGACATCCGGCAAATCACCTTTGTTCTCCGAAATATATACCAGATATTGGGGTGTCAGTGACCTTGCAATCTTTCTGAAAGACCATTTCAAATCAGCCTCCGTATTGACAGTTGTGCTGTCATTCGTTGGTTCGAGAAGATCTACGGCATATTCATCAGAAAGGATAGTTGTAAAATGATAGGCATTTGAAAGCGTTTCGCCGCTTTCGTCAATAATTTTAACCTTCCAATAATAAGATTGATCAGAATCCCACCCATTTTGGGGTAAATATTCATATGCATTCAGTAAATGAGGAATTGCATCAAGGAATGAAGCTGTCTTTGAGATGTAAATATAGACCCTGCTGATACTTCTCCCGAAAGTGTCGATATCAAACGATATTGGCTCATTCAACCCGACATCATTCTCAAGATCATGAGGAACAACATTGATCAGTTGTGGTTTTATATACGGCGGAATCGGACCTTTACATGCAATAAAGCTTATTAAAGGCAAAAGGAACAAAAAACAAGTGAACAGAATTTTCTTTTTCATATAAAAGGCTCCTGAAATAATTTTTTTGTTCATTCCATTATAGCAGAAATTCGGAGCTGAAAGGAAATGATTTAAAGTTTTTACACATTTTATTTAAAAATCGCAAATCAGGATGAAAGATTAAACGATTTTCATTTTCAATTTAATCATTTTATAAAACAGAAACAATTCATATTTCAACTTTCTGTATTTTAACATTCATTACCCGACGCTAAATATGATAGAAAGCTATTTACAGTAATCTGTTCAGAAAACGTAGTTTAAGTTTGAAAGAGCCAGGAAAATATAATTTCATACTTCTTAAACATCCTTCCCTTAAGATGCTCTTGGTCGATCTGATTTATGCATAAATCAGAAAATATTCAGAAAATTAAATCTTGGAGGGATTATTTATGAAAAAGGTATTAGCATTACTTCTTGTAACACTTTTGCTGGTAACACTTGGACTCTCAAAAACAAAAGTTCAGTTCTGGCACGCAATGAGCGGAGAAAGAATTGAATTGATTGCCTCAATGGCTGACGATTTCATGGCTCAGAATCCTGATATTGAAGTTGAAGTACAGTACACAGGAAGCTACAACGATACGCTCAACAAACTGATTGCAGCTATCAAGGCCGGCACACCCCCTAACGTGGTTCAGGTTTACGAAATCGGAACAAGATCACTCATTGATGGAGAAATCGCCGTACCGATGCAGACAATGATCGACAAGGATCCAACTTTCGATCTCGGGGCTTTCATGCCACAGGTTCTGAACTACTATGTTGTAGACGGTAAGCTTTACTCCATGCCTTTCAATTCCTCAAACGCAATCCTTTTCTACAACAAGGACATGTTTGAAGCAGCAGGGCTCGATCCAAACAACCCGCCAACAACATACGAGGAACTGATCGCAGCTGCAAAGGCCCTCACGACAAAAGATGAAAACGGAAACATCATCACATCCGGTATCACATGGCCACTTCATTGCTGGTTCTTTGAACAGTATCTCGCACTTCAGGATGCACCGCTCGTAAATAACAACAACGGAAGAACCGATATCGCATCAAAATCAGCTCTCAACAACGAAGCAGCACTCAAATTCGTAGAACTCTGGAAGACACTTTCAGATAACGATTACATGGTTAACACAAAGAAAGAAGACTGGTCAGGAGCAAGAAAACTCTTTGTTTCACAGAAAGTCGGTATGCTCATCACATCAACATCAGACGTTACAGCACTCAACAACGATGGAAGAGAAAACGGATTTGAAGTTGGTGCAGCATTCCTTCCAACACCAAAAGACTCCCCAAAGGGTGGCGTCGTTATCGGTGGCGGAAGCCTCTGGATGATCGATGGAAATCCTGAAGATGAACTCAACGCAACATGGGAATTCGTAAAGTTCATGGCACAGTCAGAGCAGCAGATCAAATGGCATAAGGGAACAGGTTACTTCCCAGTTAGAAAAGATGCTATCACGGATCTTCTCAATTCAGGTTACTACGGGGAAAATCCTGACCATATCGTTGCATTGATGCAGCTTCTCTTCTCAAAACAGGACTACAACACAAATGGAGCCATCATGGGAGTCTTCCCGGAACTTAGAAGCACCTTTGAAGATAATATAGAAAAGATGCTTGCTGGAGCATACACACCGGAACAGGTTCTTGAAGAAACAGAAAGCACTTTAAACGAATTACTCGAAGAATATAATCAGTTCTAATGAACAACGGATAAAGACAAAGGCGGCTTTCGGGTCGCCTTTTATTTTCGGAGGTGTCTCCCTTGAAAAAGGTCATGCCATATCTTTTATTAATCCCAACGTTTTTTGTCATTATCACATTTATTTACGCACCGGCAGTCAATTCATTCCGAATGAGCTTCTTTCGAGAGAACAAGTTTGGAACCAAGATTATGTTTACAGGACTCGATAATTTCGAAAAGGTGTTTACCAACCCTGAATATATCAACATCGCGCTATTCACCTTATTTTATGTGGGACTGACGGTCACGATAACAATTTTATTCTCATTTCTTCTCGCATTGTTACTCAACAAAAATGTACCGGGAACCTATCTATACAGAGCGATGATTTTTATCCCATACGCAGTATCTCCCGCAATTGCCGGAACGTTATGGTCTTTTCTTCTTGATCCTGTTGCCGGTCAGGTCAATTATTTTTTCACAAGTATATTCGGTATTCAGGTTAAATGGCTCACAACTCAACCATTTGCTTTCATCTCACTCCTTTTCGCCTCTGTGTGGAAGATGATGCCCTTTGATATCATCTTTTATATTGCGGGATTACAGAGTATCTCCAATGATGTGCTTGAATCTGCAACGATTGATGGTGCTTCCGCCATGACCAAAGTCTGGCGAATCAAATTCCCGCTTGTCTCACCCATCACTTTTTATCTTGTAATCATGAATATAATATCCGCCATGTTCAGCTCTTTTGCCATCATAGATGTGATGACAAAAGGCGGACCTGCCGGTTCAACGAATACAATGATGTATAAGGTTTATATGGATGCATTTATCTATCAGAAGACCGGACTCGCTTCAGCACAGAGTTCCTTTATGTTTATTCTGATGGCTGCCGTAACCGTTATATATTTTATTTTCGGCCAACGAAAAGTCCATTACAGATAGAGAGGGATGTTTATGAACAGAAAAACTGCAAAAAAAGTCGATGTTATCTTTACAGAAATAGCACTCATCATCATCTCGATTATCATATTCGCACCGCTTCTGCTGGCATTAACGATAAGTTTTCAGACACCCGACAGTGTCTTTTCTTTTCCACCTAAATTGCTGCCGGAAGGATTTTATTTCCAGAATTTCATAGATGCCTTTAACGCTATCCCATTCGGAAGATTATTACTTAACAGCACCATTATAGCCGTCGCTGTCACTTTCGGAAAAGTTGTTACCGGAATTCTTGCCGGATATGCGTTTGCCAATTTCAGATTTTTAGGAAAAGGGCTGTCATTCGCATTCTTGTTCGCCACATTGTTCCTTCCCGCTGAAACGATCATGATCGTTCCGCTCTTTAAAATCATGAAGGAATTCGGTTGGATCAACTCCTATTGGGCATTAACCGTACCATTTATGGCGAGTGCAACAAATGCCTTTCTATTCAGACAACATTTTTCAACACTTCCTTCAGAATTGGAAGATGCCGCTAAGATTGATGGTGCCGGACCAATGAGATATTTTCTTAAAATACTGTTGCCACTTTCCAAACCCATGATAGCCGGAGTTGTTATCATCAATTTTGTCTATGCCTGGAACATGTATCTGTGGCCAATGATCATTTCTATGGATGATAAGATGAAAACCGTACAAGTTGGGGTAAAGATGCTGATCACAGGCGAAGGATCAAATAACTGGGGCGTTATCATGGCTGGTACACTCATCGCGGTTCTTCCCACAATCATCGTATTTCTTTCCTTGCAGAATCTATTTGTCAAAAGCCTTGTGCGATCCGGTGTAAAAGGATAAATCGAAAGAATTACTTTTAAAGCACAACAATACCCGTCAAGATTTTTTTGACAGGTATTGTTGTTTTGTTACATTTTTTAACAGTATTTCTATAATTAAATGTTATGATTAAGGCATATCAGAAAGCATATTTAAATACATTCTCTTAGTTTCCAAAGTTATTTTTGTTTAATCTTTAACAGATTCATTTCCACAAAGGAGGAAAAATGATGAAGATGAATAGCTTATTTAATTCGAAAAGACTAACGATCCTGATTATTCTATTATTAACCCTTTCCTTTATCGGTTTGGCTTCCGATAAGGTACTCGTTGCAGCCGCTGATCCATGGCCGCCTTTTGCCGATGAAAACAGCCCTACCGATGGTGTCGCACTGGAAATCGTTCGGGCTGCTTTTGAAACTCAGGGCTATGAGGTGACGATGCTGTTTGTTCCATGGGCAAGGGCCGTAAACGGTGTGAAGGTTGGGGATTATGATTTGGTTCCAACAATCTGGAAAAATGAAGAACGAATGGAATACATGCATTACAGCGATCCTTTTCTTCAGAACAGTCTTAAGTTCATAAAACGTACTGAAGATCCGTTTGAATATGATGGTCTCAGCAGTCTTGACGGAAAAACCATTGGAATCATCAGAGGTTATTCTTATAGCCAGGATTTTCTTAACGCAACAAACTTTAAAAAAGATGAGGTGAACGATTTCTTCACGAATGTCCAGAAGCTTTTGAGAGACAGAATTGATTTAACCGTTGAAGATGAAATCGTGGCCTATTCTATCGTCAAAGATGAAAATCCGGATTTGCTGTCCGAAATCACTTTCTTAAATCCGCCATTGACAGTGGAGAACCTTTATATCACCGTAGGCTTGGCCCACCCAAGACATGATGAAATCATCAATGCCTTCAACAAGGGGTTAAAGATCATCAAAGAAAATGGTGTTTATGCCGACATTCTTAGTGAATATGGCATCAAACCGATTGAATAAACAATAATTTTAATTTTTAACACGTTTAAATTATCCGGTAAATTTGAATGAAGTGATACATGAGAATATTTTCTCATGTATCACTTTCTGTGTATATGTCTCATTTAACTCTCTACAATCAATATCGTTAAAAAACGCAAACTACAAAATTGTACTCCCCAACTAAAAAAACCATAACAGTATTCCCTATATTTTAACCGTAATCATTGGTAAGAAAATATTTTATAACTCATGTTATAATCGGTAAACAGTGGCAAATATAGATAAACAAAATCATTCAGTTCTTTTGACTTTTGTCTAAAAAAGGAGGAAAAATTATGAAACTCAAGACATTGCTTAAATTCAGAAAATTATATTTAACACTAATCTTATTATCGATGGTTTCATTTATGGGTATGGCTTCCGGTAAGGTTCTTATAGCTGCCGCTGATCCATGGCCACCTTTTGCGGATGATAAAAATCCGACAGACGGTGTATCCCTTGAAATTATCCGGGCAGCTTTCGAAACACAGGGTTTTGAAGTTACGATGATGTTTGTTCCCTGGGCTCGTGCCCTGAATGGTGTACGGATTGGTGATTACGATTTGCTCCCAACAACTTGGAAAAGTAATGAAAGAATGGAGTATCTTCATTTCAGTGATCCCTATCTTCAGAATAGTATAAAGTTTATCAAACGAGTAGAAGATCCTTTCGAATATAAGGGCCTTAGTTCTCTTGCCGGTAAAACAATTGGAACGATAAGAGGTTATTCCTATAGTGAGGATTTTGTTACTGCAACACATTTCACAAAAGAAGAAGTGAATGACTTTTTCACGAATATTCAAAAAATGTTAAGGGACAGGATTGATTTAACCATCGAAGATGAAATCGTTGCATTTTCAATCATAAAGGAAGAAAATGCAGATTTCCTTTCAGAAATCACTTTCTTAAACCCGCCATTGACGGTGGAGAATCTTTACATCACCGTAGGCTTGGCCCACCCAAGACATGATGAAATCATCAATGCCTTTAACGACGGTTTAAAGATCATCAAAGAGAATGGTGTTTATGCGGAAATTCTGAGTCAATATGGGATCGAACCGGTTGAATAACTGTCGACATCACTTGATTTGTCATTATGTTATACTAATTCATCTTAAGAATTAGGAGTGATATGATGAGTATTAAAAGAATTTGCAGTGTTTTATTCCTGATCGCATTTATTTCCGTTTCGATGTTCGCTATGACTGAAACAAAGGTTGCTATTCCAGGATTTGAGTACGATATTCCCGGAATTATTGCCGTACCTGATGGTGAATCACCCACACCGGGTGTTGTGATGGTCCATGGATTTGCCAGTCAGAAAGATGAGGTTGGCGATTTTTACAAAAGGTTGGCTAAAAAATTAGCTGATGCAGGTATCGCTTCTGTCAGATTTGATTTTCCGGGCTCCGGAGATCACACACTGGGCTTTGAGTACACGGATATCAACCTTCAGATCCGAGATACTCAGATCGTTCTTGACTGGTTTGCCAGCCATGAAAAGATTGACAGTGAAAAGACAGGTATTCTCGGATTCTCACTTGGTGGGGTTGTCGGGACCTATGTGGCGGCAAATGATGATAGGGTAAAGGCACTTGCCCTCTGGTCAACTCCCGGAAATATGGCAAATTCACAGCTTGATCTATACGCTGACTATTACCCTGAAACGCTTGAAAATGACTTTGTAGAAGTAGATCTTGGTTGGCGGACGATCAACCTTACAAAGGCATATTTTGAAAGCAGATATGCCGTGAATCCATTATTTGAAATCACAAAGTATGACAACCCCCTCCTGATAATCGCAGGAGAAGTTGATGAAAAACAACCTGAATATGCTCGGGAATTTGCAAGAAATGCCGGTAATTACGATACAAGACTTGTTATCATTCCGGAAGGGGATCATATTTATCAGGTTCTCTCAGGAGACTTAACGATGTCTGAAAAAGTAATTGATATTACAAATGAATGGTTTATTGATCAGTTTTAAACGATAATCGTCCATAAAAAGAAAGAGCGGAGGAGAACCTTAACCCTTCGTTCTTTCTTTTTTGTTTTAATATACATACATATTCAACATTACTTATTTTTTATTCTAAATATTTTGATATTTCTTGTATTCATGAATTTTACAACGAATTTATTTAATTTTTATAATAAAAATTAATTTTAATCGATATAATTCATGTATAATAACGTTACTAACAACTTTAAGGAGGAATGGTATGAAAAAAGTCTTTATCACTTCAATTGTACTGATATCCATACTATTTGCAGCTGCAGCCTTTGCCGTTGACTGTAAATTTAACGATATCAGTGATTCTGAGTACAATTACGCTATCGAAGGTTTATTCGAAAAAGGGGTTATCGAAAATAATTATGAATTTTCCCCAAATGCCCGGCTTGAAAAGGGAGATGCCGCAAAATGGCTTGTAAAAGCTTTTTATCTCGCAGAAATTTCCCCAATGTACATCGAAGAAGAGATCGAAAAAAAATATGAATATTCAAATGGTCTCGGTGTTATTGATGAAAGTTTCACTGTTCCAACATTCAATGACACAGAAAATGATGAAAATGAAGTCTATATCGAAGGACTTGCTTCCGCAAGAGTTCTCCCACAGACCGATAATTTCAACCCCGACGCAGGTATCAGCGGAAAAGATTTTTCAGAAATCATCGGAAAAGTAATATTCGGCTATGAAAAAGAAAATACCGCTGAACTCTTAAAAGAAAAAATGACCGCTTATCCCGTTGAACTCTTGGATACAGATGCAGAACTGACAAGAGCACAGGCGGCAGCCATTCTTTTCAGTATCGTTGGAGATTCAAGATTTAAGACAGTTACAACACTTACAACAGCTGATATTCACGGGCATATCTATCCATACAAACCAAGAGGAGCGAATTATTTCATCGGTGGAATGGCTAAGATGGTTGAATACGTGAAGAACATGAAAGAAAGACAAGACAATATACTCATGCTCGATATCGGGGACGCACCCTACAACACAAACGTCGCTAACATCTTTGAAGGGGAACCGGTTATGCAACTCATGAACCTTATGGATTATGATGCAATGGTTCTCGGAAATCATGATTTTGACTTCCCGTTCAACGTGATGGAAAGAAATTCCACAATCGCCAACTTCCCTTTCCTTTCTGCAAACACTTATCATAATGCGGGATATCCTGACTTCCTGAGCCCATATGTATTTGTAGACGTAGACGGTATCACATTTGCGGTTGTAGGCCTTACAGATGACAGCAGTGCATGGTATACGCATCCAAAGAATGTTGTCGGCATTACATTCATGGATCACTTCGATGCTGCTGAAAGATACGTCAACGAAGTAAGAGATGCCGCCGATATTGTCATCGGACTCGTTCACTGTCATGGAGACAATGGAAAAATTGCAGAACAGGTTGAAGGTTTCGATTTCGTCCTCGGTGGCGGAAACGACATCGTAGCATTCCCAAAGAAGATGGGAAACAGCTACCTCGTATCAACAGGAAAACACGCAGAGATGATCGGACAGCTTAACCTGAACTTCTGGAACGATGAACTCGTTGGATTCAATTTCACAAACGTCTTCATGTCCGAAAACCTTCCTGAAGATCCATTTGCAAAAATCCTTGTCGACAAATACATGTCCGCAATGGATGAAAAACTCAACGATGTCGTTGCTGAAACAACTGTTGATCTCGACGGCGAAAGATCAACGGTCAGACTCAAGGAATCAAATCTTGCAAATATCATTGCAGATAGCTTAATCGCATTGACAGGAGCAGATGTCGCTATCCAGAATGGTGGTGGTGTCAGAGCAAGTATAGAAACGGGCGATATTTCAATTAAAGACATTTACACGGTATTGCCATTTGACAACACCGTTGTTGTCGTTGAAGCAACGGGAAAAACGATTTGGGAAACACTTGAACATGGTGTATCCTGGTATCCTGCGGCAGGTGGCGGATTCCTTCAGGTTGCAGGTATGACCTACACCTTCGATGCTTCAAAAGAGGTTGGCAGCAGGGTAACTTCCGTTCTCATCAACGGGGAACCTATTGATATGGAAAAGACATACAAACTCGCAGCTAATGACTTCCTTACGGGTGGTGGCGACAAATACACCATGCTCGCAACATGTAAAGAAGTCCTCAGAACAAAACATTTCCTGAGAGACTCATTCAGAGAATATATTGAAGAAATGGGAACGATTGCCCCTGAGGTTGAGGGAAGAATCACGATTCTCAACGCAGCGGAATAACCAATAGTAAAATACAAAAACCGGACTTGAAAAGGTCCGGTTTTTTCATCTGAAGACCTTTCTATCAACTTCAATCCATACGATTATTCTCTCATTTCACCACAACAAAATTTGAAATTACCTAAGGGGAACTACTCTATAATGAAGAAAGAGGCCTGCCTGAAATACGACAAACCTCTTTTGTACAGGCGTAATAATTACAAAATGCTACCAAGTTTATCAGCGGTAATCAAAGCCGCATAAACTGTGTTGGCTGTTACTTCAAACGGCATGTTGTGAATCGTTTCACCTTCGACTGAAGCAGCCTCTGCTACTTTTCTCAGCTGTTCTTCCGTGACGTTTTCCGCATTAAGCTCTTTCAATGTGGTTGGTAACCCAACACTTTTACAGAAATAAACAACCTCTTCAATCTCCTCCATCGGAGCATTTTCAAGGGCAAGCTGTGCGATGGTTCCAAACGCCACCTTCTCCCCATGATAAAGATGATGACATTCTTCAAGGATTGTCAATCCGTTGTGTATGGCATGTGCCGCTGCAAGTCCGCCACTTTCAAACCCAATCCCGCTGAGATAGGTATTCGCTTCGACGATTGATTCAACGGCACTGTTGCTGACTTTACTTTCCGCTGCAAGTTTAGCCTTTAAACCTTCTCCAATCAACGTATCATAGCAGAGCTTTGCCAAGGTAAGCGCAGCCTCAGTCGGTTTTGCTCCAGCCATAGTGGAAGCATTTGATCTCGCTGTTGCCCTCGCTTCAAAGTAGGTTGCCAGTGCATCTCCCATCCCTGAGACAAGCAGTCTGACAGGTGCTGCTGCGATAATCTCCGTATCCATCAGGACAACGGATGGATTTGTGGGCAGCATCAGGTATTCATCAAAGACACCTTCTTCCGTATAAAGAACAGAGAGAGCTGAACAAGGGGCATCGGTGGATGCAATTGTCGGAACGATAACAACCGGCACTTTCATGTAAAACGCCAAGGCCTTTGCCGTATCAAGGGTCTTCCCACCGCCGATTCCGATGATTACGTCTGCCTTTTTCCCCTCGGCTATTTTCTGTAGCCTCGCTATTTCTACCTTTGAACATTCACCATTGAATTTTTCATAAAAACCCTGACTATCCGTCTCTGAGAAACTTTCTTCTACCGTTGATCTTGTCATATTCATAACAAAAGCGTCCGCGATAACAAAAGCATTTTTTCCGAATGCCTTCGAATAACTTTCAATCTTTTTCAATTCCCCGGGGCCCTGAACATATTTGCCCGGACTGATTACGATCTTTGTTGCCATTAATATTCCTCCTTGTTTGATCAAATATCGATGAATTAAAACCCTTTCTTCTGTTTCATTCATAATAAAAGACGTCAAGGAATGTGATTTAATTCACATTATTGATAGTTTTCCAAAACTCTCAACAAAAGAGATTGAACCCCCTAAAATCCAGAACGTTACAGTAACGGATTGTCCTATTCTATAGCTTCTGCAATAGGGTATCCCATCTAATATCCTTTTTAAGGCACTCAAAAGCCTTCTCATTCTCAATCTTATCTTTATCGTCAAATCCCTTTTCTATCGCAAGATTTAAATAATCACAGGCTTTCTCACAATTCCCGGAAAGTGCCGAAGCACAACTGCAGAAATAGAGATTTTCCGGCTCCACATCATTCATTAAGCCGAATGCTTTTTCGAAAAATACGGCTGATTCTTTATATTTTTCAAGATTAAATAGACAATGGAAGGCATTTTCCATATATTCATCAACCTCATTCAATAAAACAAATTGAACCGGATAAACACCTGTTTTTTCAAACCCCACTTTCTCTGCAAGACGTTCAGAAGATTGATTGCCTTCCCAGCATTCCCACTTTGGTTCTATATCATTCTCAAGACAATACTCAAGATATTTTTTCGTTACTGCCGTTGCAAACCCTTTTTTTCTTAATTTCTCATCGTAAGTCTTGACACTCGTCTCAAACGAATACCCATCAGCAAAACAAGAATGACAGGAGCTAATCAGTTCATTCCCCTTGAGCAGAACGAACCCAATTCCATTATCAAGAAAATTTTCAAGTGAAGACCAGCTTATCCTGATATCTTCGAGTATTTTGCCACCAATACCTTCCAATAGTTCTCTGTCTACTTTTTTTATTTCAATACCATCATCAACATTCTGGAAAACCTTCCCTTTGAAAAGATTCGAATTGAATTTAAATTGTTGTCTGTGAATTGAAAGCGGATACTTTTCGGGTAAGAGTTCCTCAAGCTTTTCAAACCATTCTGTATCATCAGCGTATAAAACCATTGTCGGATCATCAGAAGCCTTCCCCTCGATAAACAAATCGTTTTTCAGCAATTTTGCCACTTCATCGTTAAAAGCCCTGTTGTTAGGATTTCCCGCAATATAGCTATATCTGAAGGCATTCCACATGAACGCACTGCCAGGATTTTCCCTATTATCAACAAATACCCTTGACAAACTGTTTCCTTTGATGATGGCGTAAACAGGTGTACAAAATTCCAATTTCGAAAAAACCTGTGCAACTTTTTCAATCTCATTTCCCATTAATTCAATTAACATCACTGCCTCCAATCAAGCACATCTTTTTCAAAAATTATACCATCGTTACGCCAATAAGACCACTTGGAACACTATGATAAATTTTCACCAAAAAAGAAGGCATGAAACTGTGTATTTCTGATTATTTTGGAAAGATTGACAAAACACGATTAAAATGATAGACTATGTATACTATTATAGTGACTTTAGTTTACTTTAGGAGATCTGAATGGATAAAAAAAATCAAATATGCAATGCAACATTAAAGTTAATGAAGGGAAAAGGGTTTGACAGCTTACGGGTCAATGAAATAGCAGAAAAGGCAGGTGTCAGTAAAAGGACACTTTACAGATATTTCCCTTCAAAAAAGGAATTAATCTCACACATCATATCCGAAAAACATAACCGGATAAAAGAAAGGCTAATGGATATCTTCAAAACTGAGGGGAATGAAGCAGATAAATACGAAATGTTACTTACTTGTGTAACAGCTGAAATAGCATCTGAAAACGTTGAACTCTTTGAAAATTTAAAAAAATATCCCGATATATATGAAGAGATAAAAGAAAAACAAAAGGAATCTTTAAAAGAGCTTGAGACGATTATCGAAAATGGCATCAGCAAAGGTGAGATCAAGAGTCATTTTCAACCCAAAATTGTTTCATATCTCCTGATAAAATTGGCAAATATTATTTTTGAACCGGAATTTTTTTTAAACAACAAGGTAACATTTGAAGAAGTGACAAACAATCTGAAAAATATCGTTCTATACGGTCTTAAGACTAAATAGAGGTGTTAATATGAAAATAGCATTGATCTTTGTTTCAGGGAATGGAACAACGAAAAAAGCTTCTGATTTATTGGCAACACATTTACGGGAAAGGCGACATAAAGTCGACAAAATAAATCTCGGCAGAAGTCCTTATCGTGAAAACGATGAAGATGTTCTAAAAAAAATAAATACTTACGATGTGATTGGACTCGGAAGTCCTGTTTATCATATGGATATGTTTGGCCCAATGCTTGATTTCCTTAACAAATTGAAAGAACATCCCTTTAAAAAGATGCCAAAAGCTTTTATCTATCTGACTTACTCAGGTATCACGACCGGAAAGGCTTTTATAAAGACAATAAAAACCCTTAACGACTCAAAAATCGGTATCATCGCCGGAATGAAAATCAGAGCACCGCATTTTCATCACAAAGATGAAGTGCTCGATATTGATAAGATTGACTTATTCACAAAAAATTTCTGTGACAAACTTGAAAAAAAACAATTCAGTCAGATCCCGTTTGAAAAGGCAAAGGTTCTTTTTTCTCCTGAGAAAAAAAGAGTCAACTTTCTTTTCCCGATTGTTCATATTGTCGGAAGGTTGAGAGAACTTCCTATAAAAATAGACCAATCAGAATGCAGGAAATGCGGGAAATGTGAAAGGGAATGTCCTTCTGGGGCAATACAGATAAAGGATAAAACCGAAATTGATTTTTCAAAATGCCTTCATTGCTATCATTGTGTAACAACTTGTCCTTTTCAGGCGATAACGAGCCCCATTCATGAAATAGACCAAATGATAAAGATAAACAAAAAGATTGTGGGAATGGAAAATCCCGTGAATAACCTTTACGTTTAGAGGAGTGAAAATGACATTCAATCCCGTATTATCATCATTTAAATTCCTGAGCTTATCACTTTCGGGAAAAGTACACCAGCACCCTGAATCTGACGGTAAGACCATAGATATTCAGGGAAACTGCTATACGATATTCAGGCATATTTCAATCAAAAAAAACAGAAATGGCACGCCACCTGTTGTTCTCATCCTTCGATTTAAATTCAGACACAGTTCTCTGAAAAAGGATAAATTCGAATCGTTTTTTCAGATCCCTGTCTTTGCTGGCCTTCCGGGATTTGAGGGTAAATGCTGGACATTCGACGAAGCCAATGGCATTTTTCAGGGTGTCTATCAATGGGAATCAAGAAGTCATGCAGAAGAATATCTTCAATCATTCGCCGTGCAATATGTGAAAAAGAAAAGTACACAACCTGTAGAAAGTTTCATTATACCTGAAAAAGGATTGGCAGATATGCTTTCTCTAAAATAATGAACCTATAGGCATCATAAGATATAAAAGGTACCTTTCCCGGTTGCTTTTGCCTTATAAGAAGCTTTATCAGCTCGCTTCAAAAGTGTTTCGATACTTCTGTCATCCTTCCGGATGCGCGTTGCACCCGTACTGATACCTTTTGGAAATCTGTGTAACTGCGTGAGTTTTTTTATGAGTGTCTGTTCATCTCCATAAAAGATGACGGCAAATTCATCACCACCCCATCTTGCGACGATATCTCGGACTGACATTGTTGCGGTTGTATATGATGCAAGTTCCTTGAGAACCTGATCGCCATGATGATGCCCGTTTTCATCGTTGATCTTTTTAAAATCATCAATATCAAAAAAGATAAGATAAATATCCCTTGTTTTCTGTTTTTCTTCTTTGAGGAGATTCGTTAAATAATGGTCAAAAAACCTTCGGTTATACAGATTGGTCAATGTGTCGTACTTTATGATCTGATTTAAATGTTCTCTTTCTTTGGTATACGCATTTGCAAAGAATCTTAAAAAGATAAAACCGGCAAACAGGGTTAGTGGGATTTGAAATATTCTATCAAAAAATTGGGTCGTCGGATCGTATTGTTTAAACAAATCAGGGTACAGAAATTCAACCGTTAAAAGGACTGAAAAGACCCCAATTTCAGACAGGATCATAAAAAGTCTGGTTTTTCCGATAAAGAAAAAAGTTGAACTGATCATAATAAGGAAGAAATAAGCGATTGAATTGTTGGAGCTTCCACCGGAATCAAACCATGCAAACGGCATGAAGCAATACAAGATAAACACCATGAAGAGAAGCTTCCAGAATCTCCTGTTAACATCCTTTTGGAGAATCCATAGGATAAAAGCCGTCACACCAAGCAAGAAAAGCCATTTAATATTGATGGCAGCAGGAAACCCGAATATCACGTTACCGATGATGCTTAATACTGATAAAAGCATCGAAAGAACAATAATCCTTAAAAACAGATAATCACTCAAATCAGTTTCTCGTTTCATATGAAACACTCAACACATCTCCTTAAAGGTTTAGAACGTTTTACCCCCAAAGAGTTTATCATCATTCTATCAACTTTTAATGTCAAATTGTAAATTTTATTCTTCATGAAATAACCTGATCTGTTCAATCCATGACCCCAGCATAAATAAATCCAATGGGAGAAACCTTTCCAAAACACCGATTGAAAATCCAACCTTACCGGAATCTTCGAATCCTTCTACCGGATACAACGCAATGTAATGCCAACCGGTTTCCTCCGGAAGGATATAATCCGTCAATAGAAACCATGAATCTGTATTCGAGAAAGGTTCATGAAAAAAACGATTCTCATAGTCTTTGGAATTAACCGTCAGGTAATCATAGCCTTCCGGAAAAGTAAAGGTTAAGCTATTCCTCACCCCGTCATTTTCTTTGAGACTTACACGGCCTTTCTCTGAAAAAAGCGTCATATACAGGTTAAAATCAGCATATTTTTCGTGATACGGGGTTGTCAGAACAATTTTTATCGCTTCCCCCTTTTCTGCGATAAACTTAACCCAGAAAACAGGTTCTTTTTCGGTAAATTCATGATAGGTGATCTGGGATACCTGAGGGGATTGAATCTCAAGAGCAGTTTCGAAAGAATTATGCAACTCATCATCAAAAATAGGTTTGTGCGCATAAACACTTAAGCTGATAAACACGATCAGCATGATTACACATGATGTAGACTTCATTTTATCCCTCCTCATCAAATTCATTCAAGAGGCTTGAATTTAATACAATATTTATGACGTAGAAGAAGTTGCCTTACATCAATATTCATGGAAAAATATATTGCCAAACCGATCAAATAATGAAGAAAGAAGCTATCATGAAACAGATATTACAAAGCTGAAAGGAGCTTTTCCGAAACCTTCAGCACGATACTTTACTCCTCGCCAAAACTAATACCGATCAAACGTGCTGTTTCAATCAGCGGATGATCAGATGGAACGTATTTTAATAAGCCGGCAATCTCTTCCAGAGGGGATGCAATACATCGATCATTTTTCATCGATACCGTATAGCCGTATTTTTCTTCTGCTATCAGTTTTGCGCCAAATGCGCCAACCCTTGTTGCCAGTGTTCTATCATAGGCACTCGGTGACCCCCCTCTTAGAATATGCCCCGGAATAACGACTCGTGTCTCATATCCGGTTGTTTCTTCTATCCTATCTGCAATACGTTCAGAGATATATCGGTACTCCAGGTTTTTTCTATGCTTTTTGAATTCTTTTTTCGTCATGTCATATTCCACCTGACTTTTTGCGCCTTCGGCAACCGCTATAATAGAAAAGCTCTTTCCCGCATTATGTCTTTTATGTAAAGCCTTTATAATTGATTCGTCATTAAACGGCAACTCTGGAATCAGGATGATATCAGCACCACCTGCTATTCCCGCATTCAATGCAAGCCATCCGGTCTTGTTCCCCATCAGTTCAACAACCATCACTCTATCATGAGAATCTGCGGTTGTATGAATCCTGTCTATAACATCCGTTGCAATATTTACGGCTGACTGATAACCAAATGTGACATCTGTCCCCCAAATATCGTTATCAATTGTCTTCGGAAGCCCTATAATATTCAAACCTTCCTCTTTTAACATATTCGCATTTTTATGCGTCCCGTTCCCCCCAATACAAACCAGACAATCCAGCTCATATTTATGATAATTTTCAACCATGGCTTTGACTTTATCAACGCCATCTGAACCAATTTTCCGCATATTCTTATGCGGCGTTCTGTGTGTTCCTAGAATCGTTCCGCCCTTCATTAAGATCCCGGAAAAATGTGCAGACATCATTTTTTTCATATTTCCGGTGATCATTCCTTCAAAACCGTTCAAACTACCGATAAATTCACAATCCATCAAATTATAGGAAGCTTTTACAAGACCTCTTATCGTCGCATTTAATCCGGGGCAATCGCCTCCACTTGTCAAAATCCCTATTTTCTTTTTGTTCATCTTTCCTTCTCCCTTTCAATTAAACGATTCATCAGATAGTGTTTTTAATACAGTTCGTCAAAAATATCCTCTAGAACGCCTTCAAACATCTTTACGACTTCGGGATCATAATGCCTATTGGAAAGCTCCTTGAGTTCATTAACGGCAACGTTCCTTGTTTTACCTGCTTTATACGGTCTATCCGTTACCATGGCATCGAAAGAATCACAGACGGCTAAAACCTTTGCTTCAAAGAGAATTTCATCTTCTTTTAACCCTTTCGGATAGCCGCTACCATCAAGTCTCTCATGATGCTGAATGATGGTTGTTGTTATCAAATCCGGGTCAAAATCGTGACTCAGAAAGGTAAAATGATCCCTAAAAAGCTCTGCTGAATATTCCACATGTTTTCTCATCTCACTAAATTCAACATCAGTCAACTTACCTTTCTTCTTCAGAATATCATCATCAACCTTGATCTTCCCAATATCGTGAAATTGAGCGGCATAAGTGATATGGAATAATTGCTGGTTTGAAAAGCCGAATTTTTCTCCCGTTTTTTTTGCAAGTTGCTTCACTCTCAAACAATGCCCTTTCGTGTAATGATCCTTTTCTCCAATAGAGTCTATCATTTCATAAAATTTACTAAAGCCCTTATTGATGTCTTCAAAGAATTTCATTGAAGTCACGATTAATAAATTGGCGTTTTCTCTGATTTCTACCCTGATTAGATCATTCAACTGTTCATAATAAAAATATGCATTTCTCTTTAATTGCTCTTTCTTATCCTTATAATACAGATCCAATTCACCGTTCATAACGATACAGAACAGAAATTGTTTTTTCTCTTCTTTGTCGAAAAAATATAAGGTTGCCTGGCTCGTACGATGAATATTGATAATCTGGAGATCATCCCGCTCTTTCATCAATTCATAAAATACTTCTTTTGAATCAACATTCAACGAACTGACTTCTAATGCTTTATTCATTGAAACACCTCTGAGAAAATAAAGTTCTGCGTAAATTATAGCATAATGTAAAAAAAAGCACATTTTTTTCACATCACAAAACCAATGTGATGAAAAAAACATCTCATTTCTTATGTTATCCCCATGTAAAATAACTAAAAAGGAATTAAACATTCTTGTTATTCTGACAATTCAATTCCGGTCTGAAACGCTTTGACTAATATATCATCGAGATTCACATCACTCATATTCGTGAGAATGATGACACCGATTCCCTTATCGCGATTAAAAGCCATCATTGTCGATACTCCTTCTTCTCCACCATCATGACCCCAGAGGTCATACCGTTTATTCATCCTGAAAAAATGAAGCCCGACAGAAGGATCAATCGCCTTTATCTGAGGAGACAGCATCATATCGACAGTATCTTTTTTTAAAAGCCTGTATCCATTGTAGCTACCCTGGTTTACATAAACAGCAATCAATTTGAAGAGATCATTTGCCGTTGTCCTTAATCCACCATTTGGATAATCTGTAAATGTATAATGTTCAAGCGGTTCCAAATCGTAATCATACGGTCTCACAATTTCTCTTGTATTGATTTCAGAAAGTTTCCAATGACTGTTTAACATATTCAGCGGTTTAAAAATTTTTTCTCGGCAATAAGTGTTAAAATCCTGTCCCGAAATTGATTCAACCAGTAAAGCAATCAAGGCACTCCCGGTATTCGAATACTCAAAATCTTCTCCGGGTTTATAATCATAGAAGTTTTCATAGTCATCATAATACTTTAAACCGGGTGTGAAATACTGCTTGAGGTATGTCTTTAAAGCAACCGGACTGTCTTTTCCGTAATAATACTGATCATCCATGGCAGAACCATCTGCAATGGATGATGTATGCGTCAGAAGCATTCTAAAAGTTATCGGATCATTATATACCGGATTCTTCACATTAAACCCCAGATAATGGTTCACGGGGTCATCAAGATCAAAATAACCTTTGTCATAAAGCTGCATCAATGCCGTCGCTGTAACGACCTTAGAAATCGATGCAATCAGAAACATATGGTCTTTGTTTAAAGTGATATGCCGCTCGATATCCGCCATGCCAAAACACTTCTGATAAAGAATATTTGAATTCTCCGAGATAAGTATTGACAAAGCCGGAATATCCCCTTTTTCCATCTGACGTTCAATATAATTCTCCAAAGAACTGACACTTGAAAAAATAACACCGGTGAACAGCAGCACAAAAAAGAAACACATCAAAATGTTTTTCATAATAGCCTCCTACAGAAATAAGTGTTTAAAACCCGGATATTTCCCAACAGACCTGTTAACTCTGAATCAGATGATAATTTTTGTTCTACACAAAGAAATAACACTCTATTGTATCATTTCCTTTTTATCAAAACAACTTATTTTCATTCTAACACCTGAGGACGTTTTTTATATGAAGACAAAAATGGTAAAATATCTAAAGGGGTATAAATTAATATATCTTTATATTTCTTAATTTTCTAAGTAATTAAATGTGAAGCTATTCAAAAATACCGCAACACAAATAGGAATCTATCAGTATTCCTAAAATCCTTTGGAGGTGTATCTATGAAAAAGTACTTTGTTTTTTTTGTTCTGTTTGTTTTGATAGCATTAACAGCTATCGCCGCTTCATCAGAATTGATTGATGCTGCAAAAAAAGAAGGGAAAGTCATTGTTTACTCAATCACAAGTCGAATTAAGAATGCGGCAGAGGCTTTCGAAGCAAAATACGGTATTAAAGTAGAAGCTTTTAATCTGAAAGGTTATGAATTAATCGAAAAAGTTTCCAAAGAAGTTGGCGGCGGCATTCAGGGGGCTGACTTTGTTATCGCACAGGATGGCGGAAGAATATTTGGTGAATTGATTGAGCCGGGTTATCTTGTTAACGCTGTACCTGAAGACTTCAAAGACATCATTCCGGAAAAATTTCAGAATCCGCTGATGCTTTCATTCATCACAAAAGTCTTTATCTACAACTCTGAAACATTCACCTATCCACCGGTTACGAACGTATGGGCATTGACAGACCCACAGTTCAAGGGACAATTCTTCTTCAAAGATCCTTTCATGGAAGGGGTTAACATGAACTTCCTCACAATGATCACAAAACCGGAACTCGCGGCAGAACTTGAAGCAGCGTACGAAAGATATTATGGTAAGAAACTTCAACTTACCGAAGAAAATGCAGGTTATGAATGGATTAAAGCCGTTCTCGAAAACGGACTTGTTATGATGAAGAGCGATACAACAATGGCGGAAGCTATTGGCGTTAAGGGACAAGGAATAGACAAGGTCGGACTTTGTACCTATTCAAAAGTCAGATACAGAGATACAAAGAATCTAGCATTGCTTCCTATCATGGGAATGGAACCATTTGCCGGTTTCTTCTACCCGAGTTATCTGATGTTGACTGAAAATGCCGCACATCCAAATGCCGCAAAACTCTTCATGGAATACCTGTTGACAGAAGAAGGATTCTCACCATGGTCTACATCCGAAGGAACGTATTCCGCTAATCCTACAATCAAAGCATATCCCGGTGATAATGCCTTTGATGTTTGGGAAAAAGTTCTTATCGGTGAAGACCCTGAATACCTCTTTAATCACAGAATAGATGTAGAAGAATTCTGGAACATGTTCGTATATTGATTTGAATAATAAGGGAGCTGCCAATCTAAATATTGGCAGCTCTTTTTTTGAAGGTGATTAAATTATGAGTAAAAGCATTAATAAAGTCCGTACATACTTTCAAAAGCCGGAAAATATCATTCTGGTTGTTTTACTGATCGTTCTTATCTATCTTACTATACTGCCACTTTTTTCAATTGCATCGGATACCTTTACAGTTCATTCTTCTGAAGCAAGGCGTATAAGGGGATCAAGTGCAGGAGATTTAACTTTCTATCACTGGAATTACGTCTTCAACAGCCGGGCAAGTGAAAATCTGTTTTACAAACCACTGTTGAATACAGTTCTTGTATCCCTTGCAACATGTGCATTCGCCTTGATCGTAGGTGGGCTTTTTGCCTGGCTGATAACAAGAACCGATATGCGATTTAAAAAGATCGTTTCAACTTTGATCATTTTTCCTTATATAATGCCCTCATGGACGCTGGCAATGGCGTGGTTAAATTTCTTTAAAAACAAAAACATCGGTGGTGTTCCCGGTTTGTTCACAGCCATAACAGGAATTGCCACACCGGACTGGTTTGCATATGGTTTCTTTCCTATTGTTTTTGTTCTGGGACTTCATTACGCCCCTTTTGCCTATATCCTGATAGGGGGAATCCTGCGAAATATGGACGCTAATCTTGAAGAGGCCGCGGTTATCCTGAAAACTTCAAGATTTAAAATAATCAGAAGGATCACAATCCCAATCATTATGCCGGCGGTTTTATCAACCTTCCTGCTCGTTTTTTCAAGTTCAATGAGTGCATTTGCCGTACCGGCATTTCTCGGTGGACCTGTACGTTTTCAGGTGTTGACGACTCAGATGTTCAGAACCCTTAACGGGGTGAATCCCGGTGTCGGTTATATCATAGCGGCATTAATGATCATTATCGGAACGATCATCCTGACGGTTAATCAAATCATCATCGGAAAAAGAAAAGGCTTTACAACTGTTTCGGGTAAAAGTTCCAATATCTCCCTTGTCAGACTCGGAAAGGCAAATTCCATCATCTCAGTGATACTGCTTATGATACTAATTGCCATTTCCGTTATCCCATTGTTGACATTCACATTGCAATCTTTCCTTGTAGAACCTGGAAATTACAGTCTGGAAAATTTCTCCACCATCTTCTGGCTCGGTGAAGGCCGTCCGGATATAGCAAGTGGTGAACCGGGAATTTTAAAGAACAAATATGTTTACAATGGCATGTGGAACAGCTTGCTGCTTTCGATCACAGTTGCATTCATAGCAGGGACAGTTGGAATTCTGACAGGATACGCTGTTGCTAAAAACAGAGGAAAAAGATCATCCAACTTCCTTGACAGACTGGCATTTTTCCCGTATCTCATACCAAGCATGGCGTTTGGGGCCATCTATCTGTCGATGTTCTCTGTACAGCGTGGCATCATTCCTTCATTGTATGGAACGTTCGCCATTCTCATCCTTGTAGGAGCTGTCAAGTATCTGCCATTCGCATCAAGAGCCGGAATTAACGCCATACTTCAGCTTGGAAAGGAAATAGAGGAAGCTGCAATAATCTTCGGTGTCGGCTGGTGGAAGCGAATGATCCGAATCATCATTCCAATACAAAAACCCACTTTCATTTCCGGGTATATGCTGCCGTTTATCTCCAGTATGAGAGAGCTTTCTCTTTATATACTGCTCGTAACACCTTCAACCAGCATATTAACCACCATGTTATTCCAGTATAATGAAAAGGGATGGGATCAGTACGCCAATGCAATCGTATTGATGATCATCATCGTTGTTCTGGCATTCAATCTTATCATCAATAAAATAACAGGCGCCAGCATAGATAAAGGAATAGGGAGTTGAGAACATGCCTGAGATTAAATTAACGAATATCACAAAAAAATTCGGGAAAGTATATGCCGTTAAAGATTTAAACGTAACCATCGCCGACAGAGACTTTGTAACGCTGCTCGGTCCGTCCGGGTGCGGAAAAACAACCACGTTGAGGATGATATCGGGACTTGAAACACCAACCGAAGGTGAAATCTCGATTGATGGAAAAGTTGTTTTTTCAAGCGATAAGGATATCAACCTGTCACCGGATAAAAGAGATATAGGACTACTTTTCCAGAATTACGCTCTATGGCCACATATGACGGTTTATCAGAATATCGCTTTTGGTCTTGAGAACCTTAAGTGGAAGAAAACTGATGTAAAAGAGCGTGTTAAAGAGATGGGAGAACTGGTCAGGATATCAGATCTGATGGACAGATACCCCGCTGAACTCTCGGGTGGCCAGCAGCAGAGAGTCGCAATCGCGAGAACACTTGCACCGAACCCGAAGGTTCTGCTGATGGATGAACCCCTTTCCAACCTTGACGCAAAACTTCGAATGGAGATGCGTGCCGAACTAAAAAGACTACATGTCGAGATCAAATCCACCTTCGTTTATGTTACACACGATCAGTTGGAAGCCATGACACTGGCAACCAAAATCTGCCTGATGAATGAAGGTATATTGAATCAGTATGCGCCTCCGCTTGTCATCTACGATGACCCGGTTAACCAGTTTGTCGGTGATTTTATCGGTAATCCTTCGATGAATTTCATCGAATGTAAAGTCGAAAAATTAACCAACGACCATTGTATTCTGAAAAATGATCATATGGTACTTAAAATGAACTTTACAGATAAATCAGACACCTTGAAAGACGCTCAGGATGTTCAACTGGGAATAAGACCAGAAGATATCCAGTTGACCGACAACTCAGCAAACAAGTGTATTGTTTATTCCACCCTCCCTTCAGGGATGGAAACAATCGTAAAGATTAAATTTAAGGAAATCCTATTATCAGTTGTTGTATTCGGCAGGGTTGATTTCCCTGTGGATACAGAGACCGGTGTGAAATTTAACGACGAAGGCTATCATCTGTTTGAGCAATCAAACGGTAAGAAACTCGCCTCAGGTGGTCTCGAAATCATACAATAGTTTATTTTAAAAGACCACCTGTTTACCAGGTGGTCTTTCGTATTCTTATCAAAGATTTCAATATTATTATTTTTCGGCAATCTTCTTCATTTCATCGGGTTTCATTCCAACAGCAAGATCTGCGCCATCTTTCTTATAGACGTAGAACCACTTCAATGTATCTTTTAACGTGTCTTCAAGAGGTCTGAAAGTTAAACCGGCTTTTACAGCTTTTGAGACATCAACCTTAAATATCCCATCCGTTCCTTCTTCATCATGGCAAAGGGGAAAAGCTGCAGATTTATCGATGTTTCTTTCTTCAAACCACTCTTTCGAGACAAATTCAAGCTCACAGTCAGGATTAACGATTTTCTGACAATCTATAATAAAATCTTTAAAAAGATATGGATTTTCCGGTCCGGTAAGCACATATATACCTGTATAGGTCTTTTCGGCTGACAAAATAATAAAATCAGCAAGGTCTTTGACATCTATAAATTGAATCTCAAGTTCACCTGTTTCAGGCACGATCACCTTTTTTGTTTCATTCATAACAACAGGCCAGAAGGTAAATCTATCTGTATGATCTCGTTCTCCAACAATATATCCGGGGCGTATAATCAGACTCTTTGCTTCACCGAGTGACTCAACCAGTGTTTGTTCTGCCGCCGCTTTTAACGGTCCATAAGTCTCATAATTTAATTCTTCAGATTCATAGTCATATCCTGCAACAGGTGTCTCTTCATTAATATGGGGAGTCGCAATATCGTATACTGAAACGGTTGATATTAAAATATACTTGTCAATATTCCCGCCAAGTATTTCACAGGCTGATTTCACCTGATGCGGATAATAAGCACATGTGTCAATGACCACATCAAACGCCAAATCCTTCAATCTCTCAATATCCGTGTTTCTATCTCCCTGAATAGTGTCAAAGTGAGATAACAATTCGGGATAAGTTTTCCCCCTGTTAAAAAAAGTCACCATATGACCTCTTTTCTCCGCTTCAAGGGCAATATGATAGCCAATAAACTTTTTACCACCTAAAATTAATATTTTCATGATGTTCCACTCCTTCAAATAAAGTTGAATTTATTTCGGAAAACAAATATTATTAAAAATATTATACATGAAATATATGATTACCCTTTAAAATTGAAAAAATGTCCTGTGATATAATTTTAGGGATAATTTTACGGACGAGATAAGCCGAAGGAGGGAAATATGAAATACGATTATAAAACACTTGCAGATATCAGGCATAAGGTTTTTACGGCTGTCAGTAAAATGGCTTTTCGTGATGACTGGCATGAACTGCCAAATATACCGTATGAGATCGTTCCGGGTGATATCGCAAAGTACCGGGAAAGTTCCTTTCTTGAAAGGGCTATCGTCAGCGAAAGAATCCGACTGGCAATGGGGCTCAATCTTAGAAAGAATGACAGAGAGCGCCCGATAACGGAGGGAATTGAAGAAGCGGATATCCCATCAAAATATTATGAACCGCCACTTATCAATATCATAAAATTCGCTTGCGATGCCTGTCCCGATAATGTCTACGAAGTCACAAACATGTGCAGAGGCTGTCTCGCTCATCCCTGCGTGGAAGTCTGTCCCAAAAATGCCATCACTATCGTAAAAGGTAAAAGTGTCATAGATCAGGAAAAGTGTATTAAATGCGGACTTTGTAAAAAAGCCTGTCCATACAGTGCCATCATCAAACACGAAAGACCATGTGCTGCATCCTGCGGTGTTGATGCAATCTATTCAGATGAATACGGGAGGGCAACCATAGATTACAAAAAATGTGTCAGTTGCGGTATGTGTCTTGTCAATTGTCCCTTCGGAGCCATTTCAGATAAAAGTCAGATTTATCAACTGATTCAGGCGATGAATGAAGATTATAAAGTGGTTGCAATCGTTGCCCCTTCTTATCCGGGACAATTCGGAAAAAATGTCGGCTTTAACGATTTCAGGAAAGCCATGATAGAACTTGGCTTTGATGATGTTCTTGAAGTGGCAATCGGAGCGGATATCTGTGCCATTGATGAGGCGGAGGCATTTCTGGATGAAGTTCCGGAGAAAATCTCATTTATGGGAACTTCCTGTTGTCCGTCATGGTCGGTCATGGCAAAGAATCTCTTTCCGGATCGTGCGGATCATATCTCAATGGCGTTGACCCCCATGGTATTTGCTGCCAGACTGGTACGTGAAGATAACAAAAATGCCAAAATAGTATTCATCGGGCCATGCAGTGCAAAAAAGCTTGAAGCATCCAGAAAGGCGGTCAGAAGTGAAGTTGATTTTGTCATCACTTATGAGGAACTCTCAGGAATGCTTGCTGCAAAAGAGATTGAGATCATCGGAACGGATAATGCCTTGACCAAAGAAGCCACAGGAGCCGGAAGGGGATTTGCAGTTTCTGGAGGTGTCGCAAAGGCTGTTGCCGATCTGATAGCGAAAAAAAATCCTGAAACGGAAATAAAAATAAAGAACGTTGACGGCCTGAGAGAATGCAAACAACTGTATCAAGATGCTGTTAAAGGGAAATATGATGGTTATCTTCTTGAAGGGATGGCATGTCCCGGTGGTTGTGTAGCCGGTGCAGGTTGTATTGTAAACCCTGTCATTTCAGGGAGTCAGGTTAAAGCAGCGGCGAAAAAATCAACACTGCAGATATCCGATGAATCAAAATATGCGGAAAAGATCTATTTGCTTGAAGGGAAATAAACGTTTCTAAAAGAAATTATTTCTTTTGCTGATTAAACCCGGGATGGATGGATATTAATGGAATAACTGGTATAATACATGTGATCGTTGTTCCAGCGTTTAAAAAACTTTTCAAAGATATGTTCCCGTTCAAATTCTTAATGATGGCACTGACTTTGGGTAACCCAAGTCCAAGCCCCTGAAATTCTTTTGTAAGACTTAAATCTTTTTGATAAAAGATTTCAAAGATCTTTTGTTGAGTACTCCTTTCTATACCGATTCCCGTATCTGAAACTTCAATTTCAAACAATCCATTTTGTTCTGTGAGCTTCCTATAGCTCAGTAATACACTAACTTCTCCCGCAAAGGTAAACTTGATGGCGTTATCAACTAATTTGGAGATTATTTGCTTTAAGCGACTTGTATTACTTAAAAAATAATCAGGAACATTTTCTGCTCTAACATTGAAGCTTAAACCCTTTTCTTCTGCACTAACTTTAAAAAGATCCTCTATGTATCTCAGCAATGTTTTGATACATACCTTCTCTTTATTTTCATGATATTCTTCTCTGTTGAGCCTGATAATGTCATATAAATCGTCAAAAATCGTTTCAAGTTGCAATGCTGACTTATGGGCCAAATTGAGTAGAAATAGATACTCTTCATTTTCAAGAACACCTTGTAATGTTTCCAGAGCTGCAATGATTCCTGAAATAGGGGTTCTTATTTCATGACTGAGATTTGATAAAAATTCATTTTTAACACGATTTGATTCGACCGCTCTTTTTTCTGCTACATACAATTCTCTGCGAATATTGATATTTGCCAGGATAGTGGCAAACAATTTCAGAAGTTTTATTTCCTTATTCGTGTATTTGTAATAGTCTTTTACAGAATCAAACCCGACAAAACCCAGACATTCATTTCCATTCATCACCGGTACTGTGAGAAGACTCTTTATGCTCTGAAATTCAAGAATTTTTTTTAAACTTTTATTTTCCAAGGATGATACATCAGAAATCTTCATAATCTCACCCTTTTTGTGTATTTCAACCCAATGCGAGATTTCTCCAAGTGGAACATTCTGCAAATTATCTATTTCCGGTTCAATACCCGATGCACACCATTCAAATAAATTTGAAGTTGTATTCGTTTCAAAATCATACCTGAAGATATAAGCCCTGTCAGCTTTTAAAAAATTCGCCAATTCTTCAAGAAATAGATCAATTTTCTCATTTGCCTGCCTCAACGGAAGATTAATATAATCGGAAGCCATTTTCATAATAAGCCTCTCGATTGCCAGGTGATGCTTCAGGTTTTCCAATATATTTAATTGCTTCGATATGTCATTCATAACACAACACATGATAGATTCTCCGTTGAGTTTATGAACATTACCCGATAGATTTATATTAAGATCCTTCTCTGCTTTGGTACGCATCGTTACTCTGAAATCAGAAAAAGATTTTTCTGATTTCATTAGATTTACAAGTTTATTTCTTTCATTCTCTCTTGGAAACAAAAGCAATTCTTCAATAGAAAGATCTTTCAGATCCCGATCAGAAAAACCCATTCTCTGCCTAAAAAAACTATTCACTTCGAGAATTGTCCCTTTTTTACAGTCCATCACAAATAGTGAAACCGGTAGCGTATAGAACAATTCAGAAACACTAATCTCTTTAATGATGTCGGCAAAACCCGAGTTTTTATCTGCCATGTCTCAACTCCATTTTGATGCTATTATTAACACACAATTCTTATACCATTAACGTTATTATTTCTGATTATAACATGATTTCCCTGAAAAACGAAAGGTGAGAAATAACAAAGATACGGAAACAAAATATAGTTATAAGAAAGAAAAAATTTTATAATGTGGATATAAAGAGATACAGGGGGAAGATGGTATTTAACCAGAACGAAAGTCACCTACAAAAGCGGACGGCCAACCTAAAAATGCTGTTTAATAATGCGAAATGGATAAATCACATGTATCCTTTCAATTCCTTCGAGTAATGATGATACCTTTTTCTCTTTTCAAACAAACACTTATTTTTTAGACCCTATCGTTTTGACACAGGCATAAAGGTCATCACGATTCTCGTTATTTTATATCTCCATAAACAGCTCTTAGAGCTGCTCATCTGTGACAAAGATACAATAGCTATTCCAACTCTGAAAACCAACCACTTCACTGTATCTCTTACAGGATCTTCCACTTGATTTCTTTTTCTTCTGCGTTTCCGACTTCTTTCCGGCTTTTTAGCGTAATCCGTCCGCTCTTTTAATTTAATCACCCTGATTATCCTGTGTGCCACATATCCTGCCGCTTCAAGTCCGAAGACTATTTCATAATCACCTATTGAGTCATCTTTTTTATATTTTTTGTTTTTCGAGGCTGTTTCTCAAATCCAACCGCTCCGTGTTTCCGGTAGATTCCCACCCATTTTGATAAGGTTGATAGATTTATTTCATACTTCCCTGACACCTCTTCATAGGACATGTCGCTGTTTAGATAGTCTTCACATATGCTTACTTTAAATTCTCCGCTGTACTTCCTTTTTGTCATTTTACTCACCCCCTTTTTCAGTTTACATCTTTCTTTGACTGTGACTTCTTTTGGGGGTGAATATGAACTCTACCCCTGTTATTTCTCTGTTTTCATCATAAAGCGCTTCGTGATCAACAAGATCCAGAAACCTGATATAAGAAAGGTGAAAAGGAAATAAAGGGAATTATTCTCAACGATTGCCTTTGACATCCAAAACGAAGGTAAAGGAGACAATAAAAACTGACTTTTCCCATCGATGAAAAAAGGGCCAAGAGAACCCAGTTCCATTAGAAAAGACAACTTGGCTACCGCCATTCCTTCCAGTTTATTTGAAGAAAACGATACAATCAGCATGGAGATGATGATTCCCTGAATTGTACCTGCTGTAGCCAAGAGAAAGATTGTAAAAATTGACAGATTGCTCAATTTAAACAGGGGTATAAGAATCAATGTGATAATAAAAGCTGTAATTGCCGGAATTCCGATTCTTGAAAACAGATACCCTCCCTTTTTGAGTGGTGTTATATACAGATAGCCCGCAATATGTTCATCCGTCTCTTCCAGGATTATCATTGATGCCACAAAGCAGAACATCGCCGGTGTAATCATAGAAAAAAGAATGTCAAAAAGCATATAATACGGCGATATTATGGAAACAGTTGAAAAATGTTCAGTTAACAGTTTCTCAACAAAGGGAATGAAATATTTAAAAGTCAACCCACACAGCAACGGTACAAAACAAATCACAAACAACATCGCATCGCGCTTAACAGATACCAGCAACTGCGTAAAACTTACTTTGATTGCCTTCATAACTTTACCCCTCCCATACTTTTCCACATCTTTGAAACCCGCCAATGCGTAATCCACAATAGTATAAAAACAAAAACGATCATTACAATAAACTTCAGAATAATTCCATCCGTCTGGCCCATTATCATTCCCATACAAATGTTAATTGGATAGAGTGTCATAAATTCAGGTCCAGAATCAAATAAATAGAAAAGTGATGGAATAAAACAAACAATTTCTATCGGAATCACTGCGATCATGAATTGGTTCAGACTTTTAATCTGTACAGCCACTATCAAGCCAAAAAGAGTAAAAATAATCGAAGCAAAGGCTGTACCAAGCAACACAGACAGAATATTTTCTATTCCGGCTGCAATTGCAATCACTATTCCTACAAGAAGCGATAGTACACACAACGAGATAACTTTGGATACGATATACTCCTGCACCTTAACCGGAGATATTGTCAACGCATTCAAAACCCTTTGATTTTTCTCGAGTAACACGATGGCTCCCATAAAAAACAGCCCCATTGCCGCCGGATCGGAAAAAATCATTATCGCTGCTCCTTTTTCGCGCCAGCTACCCGGAATAGCTGAGAGTACAAACAGATAAAGAAGTGTAGTAACAGCATAGATGAAATAAAATCCGTGTTTCAACAGAAATCGCATATCCCATAAAACAAGCTGACCTACCCTCATACAAGTGTCCTCCCGGTCACATCAATAAATATATCGTTTAATGTTGGCTCACTGCTGTGTACCGATGTCAAACGATTTTCTGAAATCAACTGTTTGAATTTTAAATCCTCTGATACCTTATTCAGCTGACAATATCCCTTTTTCTCAGTATTTTCCTGATAGGTATAAGATATCTGTGTCGCACCTCTTGACATGATCAGATTTCGAGGTGTATCAAGTGCACAGATGGTACCGTTTACGATAAAAGCAACACGGTCACACAGCTCCGCAGCATCGTGCATATTATGTGTTGTCAGAATAATCGTCTTACCGGCAGATTTTTCTGCAAGAATCAATTCCTTCATCATCTGATTATTGGTTGGATCAAGGCCGTTAGTCGGTTCATCTAAAAAAAGCACAACGGGATCATGAATAAGCGTTTTTATAAAATTCAATCTCGACCGCATCCCTTTTGAATACTCAGAAACTCTCTTGTCAGAATCATTTTGAAGTCCGACTGACCTCAGGAGTTTCTCTATCGATTTTGGCTTTTTCCTGTACAAAGAGGCAAAAAAATCCAGATTCTGTCTAGCCGTTAATTTTTCATACAATGTTGAATATTCAAAATCCACGCCAATACTTTCGTAAAACTTGTTTGTAACCTTTCCGCATTCAAATCCGTTCACCTTTACACTACCTTGATATTTTGAAATCATACCGATCAGGATCTTCTGAAGTGTTGTTTTCCCAGCTCCTGATGGTCCTAAAAATCCAAATATCTCACCTTTTTCAACTGTAAAATTCATCCCTTTAATAAAAGGTTTCTTCGTGTAGCTGAAGCTTAAATCATTAACTTTAATCATAAATATCTCATACACCTCCATACTATATGACTATTATAGTTTTTATAGTCAATATAAATAAAAAAAATATGTCAAAAGAAAATCCACCCAAAAAAAGCAGCTCACAACGCCAGAGAATGTTAAAAAAAATTTTGAGAGCTCTTTGTGATAAAACGAATATCCGTTAGTTCTATTTCAATAACTGTATAACCAGTCCATTAATCAACAGCCAAAGAGCTTTGTCATAATATTCTTCTCCCGTTTCCTCTTTATGAAGTGTTGAAAAATACAACGCTCTCAAAGCGGCACTGTACACTTCCAGTTCCTGCTCAGATTCAATTCCTAAAACAGATAATAATCTTTTGACCATTTCATTATCGTCCTGAAGAGGTTTCTCTAAGACCTCAGGTGATAATTTTCGATACAGTATTTCTATCTCACCGGAATTCAACATCTTCAGAATCGGCAGCTTATCAGTCAGTTTAAAAAAGTCAAATAATATATCCGTCAACTGTTCACTTGACATCGTTTCAGGATCCAACTCAGAAATAGCTTTCATCATAGCCGTTTCAATTGATTTATGCAGATCCATTATGACATCAAACAGCAGTTGCTCCTTTGATGAATAAAAAAGGTAAAAAGTCCCCTTCGGAATCTTTACACGCTTTACAAGCTCATCGACCGTTGTCTTTCGGATACCATATTGAGCCATACACTTGCCAGCTTCCTCTTTTAACTTTTCGACAATCCTTTTCCTCTCATAATCTGAATAAGCCTTCGGCAAAATACACCTCTTTTTGACTAAAAACACATTTTTAGTCATTATACAGAATAAAGATAACCCTGTCAAGATATAAGTTCAAAAAGATATATTGAAAGTCTTATTGAATCAGAAGATAATTTTGAAAACAAATTCCTCTTTTAGGCGGTGTACCACAGATAGCTTTCCACAACCTTTCATATTGTTACCCTACTATAGCTGATGAAGCTTAAATAAACCTTGAAAAATAAAAAAAGCCCTCCAATTAAGGAGAGCTAAAGGAGTGCAATCTATGTGAAGTGTTGTTCGTCGTTGTCTGTCTTTAATTCTGTCTGGTGTATCTTAGAATCTGTTTGCGATGTCGTATGTTAAAAGGCTGTTCTCTGCCATCTTTCTGTCAAACTGTTTCTGTACTCTTGAATTTCTGATAACTCTTTCAATCTTCTTAATTGTCTTTTTCATTTTTCCAGCCTCCCTTTCCGTTTGCTGTTTAAAAGTTTCCCGTTAAAATTCTTTCCATTCGTTTCGTTCATCCTTCTGAACTTCGATATGATTGTACTATCTTGTCTCATGACAACGTCAACACCTTTTTTCTTTAAGAGTATGTAAAACTCAAAGAATACCTCAACCTAACTCAACGCTTATCTTTTCTTCAAAAATATTTGCATGAATTTATAAAAAAATAAGAAACAGCATAACAAAAAGCTTGACTCTGACACAACGTAATAGTCTACACTGAAAACAGACTGATAAAAGGAGATGAGGGAATGAAAATAAAACTATTAAGATCCGATAAGATATACAAAAAAATAGCATTGTCGGAAAAAACAAAAAGAAGCGATATATACAGATATGAGATGATGAAACCTTTTGAGTATAAGTGGAATTTGATCAACGTTCCCATTAAGGCAAAAAAGAAAGGGGGATATGACGTTGTCATGGCGTCTGATATGCTGGGAGTATTACATCCGGAGAAAATTGATAATCAACATATGAAAAACATTGATTCCATATCAGATGAAAACTTGTGGAAAGACTGTGAAAAAACAATCCGGAAATCATTTGAAAGATTTGAAAAGATAAACTTCAAATTTGAAACCCAGGACTACTTGTTCACACTTCTTCTGGCAAACCCGGACAATCAGTTTGTCAAAATGAGCAACGGTTATTCCGGTGATGGCGGGATTCCCGGGTATATCCTTTTAAGCCTCGTACCTAACGACTACACCTTGTCCAGAGCTCAGGCGGCTCTCGCCCATGAATGTCATCACAACATACGCTGGCAATTCCAGAAATGGCATATGGGTGTTACGCTTGCAGATATGATGATCAGTGAAGGGCTTGCTGAAAATTTTGCAACAGAAATGTATGGAGAAGAATTGGTCGGACCGTGGGTGGGTAAAACAGATGCTGAAACACTGAAACTGATCAAACCGATTATCAAAGACGGACTGGAAGTGACAGGATTTGAGAATATGACCGCATACCTTTACGGCGATACAACTGCTCGAATCATGGGCTATCCTGAAGTCGGTCTGCCATATTGTGCCGGTTACGCATGCGGATATTATCTGATCAAACACTATCTTAAAAATACCGGAAAAACCATTGAAGATGCAACACTTACAAACACTGAAGATATCATGAAAGAAGTTGAATCTTTCTGGAACGAGTAAGCACAACATATGCCCAAAAACCCCCATAGATATACATCATTCATGTTGAAACAGCTTAAATCCCCTCTCCTGTTTTTCGAAGGAAAACCACAGCATTATAAAACACAGCGTCAAACCTCAAATTATTCCAGCAGAAAAAAATCCCCCCTGTTGAATTGAAGCGGAAATGCTTGTATAAAGTCTGGTAATTTCAATGAATCCAAATCAAATATTGTATACTTAATTATACTATTAAATCATCACTCATCGAGAGAAGGAGAGAAAATGATGGACACGATCACCCTAACGGCAATAATCCTGATGACAGCTGGAATCATAATCTTCCTGTACAAGTATACCATCTCAAAACAACGTCTGCCATACGACAGTAAAATCAACAGTGAACTGATTATCACGGGTTTTGTTTACAACGCGCTTATAGCAATTGCATTTCTTGTTATTGAATCATTTGCACTGAAAGGCGATGCAATTTCAAACCTTCAATCAAGACAATTGCTGACAGATATATTGCATTCGGTCATTTTCTTCGGTGGTATCTTTTTCATCATGCGGCAAAGGGTACTTAAACCAATGCATTATATCAACACATATGACATTGTGATCTATTCTCTCTGTATCGGGATCGGGATTGCAGTGTCCAATATTCTGTTTGTCGTTTTAATTCGGGACGGATTGAACATGATTCGTTTAAGTGTTTCTGCTGTTCTTGTTCCAATAAGTTACATGATGGTTTTTGCATTTTTTTTGATCAAAGTCATTGAAGGAGAGAAAAAATCACTATGTTGGACTTTTCTTTTACCGGTTGTAATATTATTTGCAGATGATCTTCTGTGTAGAAATGATTCATGGGTCGGAATCATTAGTCACATCATACTCTATTTAGTCTTATGCGGTATTTGCATGTCACTTTTTTTCAATTCAGTTCGAAAAAACGTTCAATTTGAAGGAATAGACACTTATGAGCAAATGGAACATTTTGAAAATAAAAATACGTTCAAAGAAACGATTTCATATTGGTTTGATAACTTCATGTCACATGGCAAGATCGCTCTCGCCGGCCTGCTTCTGACCATCGGGTTGATCGTCGTCGTGCTCGTCACTGCCGTTATTCTCACTGAAACGCCTGAAATTACAGATGGTGAGATAGGACGGACGATGTGGTTGAGCTTCATGCGCGTCCTTGATCCTGGAAACGTGGCAACTGATCCCGAGTACAACAATCCCAAATTTGTCTTGATCACAACGATCGCAACCTTTGTAGGACTTGCACTCGTTGCTACATATATCGGTATGGTTTCCGGCGGATTTGGATCACGTATCGAAAGACTTCGCGAGGGGAACTCTAGGATCCTGGAAAAAGAACATATATTATTTATAGGTTTCTGTGAGGATACGCTTTCCATCATCGACAATCTGATGAAATTTCATAAGGGAAAGGAGAGCCTGAAGATTGGCATCGTTTCCGGTTTGAGCAGAAAAGAAATGGAGGAACGGATTAGTGCGTATAATCTGATTGAAACACATCATCGTATCATATGCCGTTCAGGAGATTTGGAGAGTCGAACGACATTGATGAACATGTCAATTACAACTGCATCCTGCATTGTAATCATCGGAGATGAACATGACGATAATCTCCGGATTGCAATGATGGTCAGCGACATTCTCAGCGCAGAACGCTTCAACGATATTGATATTCTGTTGCAAATTGATAGAACCAATGAAGATTTGCAGATCGCTAGAAATACCTTCGGGAGAAGAATGAAGATTTTCTCAAACCGGGAGATTGATTTCGATCCGTTGTTAAGAGGCTTTATGTTAAAAGAGTATCTAAGACTTTACGGTAATCTGATCGGTGTAGACGGGGATTTGGTTGTTTCACTGGCACAGGAAAAAGAGTGTATCGGAAAGACTTTTGGGGAGATTATCAACGGATTTATCTATTCTGATGTGATCGGTCTTGTGATAGAAAACAGGATTATCCTTAACCCGGATAAGACTATCGTGATAAAAGAATCCCATAAATTGATCTTATTAGCACCAGCCGATACGGAACCGGATTATATCTCACCGGCAAAAGTATTTCTTCCTCAAAAAACAGAAAAGTTGGAGAATTTTGAGTTCATTCGCGAATCCGTCAAGACGGTGCTCCTTATCGGAAATGATTCAGAGGGCATCTTGACGACTCTCATGGAAAATCATTATCCGGATGTTATGTTGCTCAAGTTAATTCCCTCAAACATTAAATCAGTTTTAAAAGAGATCGATATCGCCATGAACAAACAAATACCTGATGTTGTTGTGTTTATGAATTTGGATTCGGAAGACCCCGAAAAAGACGATGATTTGTGCCTGAAATTGGCTGCTTACTTGGATTCAAAGTTCAACAGAAAGGAAAACAATTATGTCACTGCTGCATACATGCATTCCTCTCAAAACACAAAATTTGTCTATGAGCTCGATTATATTGATATGGTTTTTAACAATGATAACAGCAGAAAGATCGCCTTGAAAATATCCGATAGCACCAATATGATTCTGCAGGTTGAGCAGAAACTACTTGAGGCAGGAGACAGGATAGGCGCTGTTCTTGCAGAACAGATAACCGGGACGGATGAAAAACGACTGTTTGAAGTATACAGAGATTGTGTTGAACAAGATCTGATTCTTGTGGGTTATATCATTCGAGAGGGCGGTTTTTTGAACGTCGTATTGAATCCCAATAAGAATGGAAAGATTCGTTTTGATAACGATGACTTGTTATTGGTTTTGAAATGATATTTTTTTCGATTCGAATGATCAGGCATTCGGATTTAATGTCTTTACCATTCCGGTATACCCTGTGACCCCTATCTTCGAATGCAGGAATTTGGGAACTTTTTCATGACCGATTTCCCTAAAACCGATATTAGTATAAAGTTTTTTCGCCTTGGGGTTTTCATCAATGACATCGAGTTTGATACTACGATACCCTTTATTAAAGGCATAACATTCTAATGCATTGAAAAGTGCAGTACCAACTCCTTTTCCTCTGTATACTGCATCTACAACGATGCCATCCATTAGTAATTGCTTGGCGTCGAGTGCTTTTCTGTCAAAAATAAAGTATCCCAGAAAGCCTTTATAGACACCTTTGAAAAACCCAAACATTTCGACAAAATCTCGCATTTTTAAGTCAATCAGACTTTTTTCACCAATATGAAAGCCTGCAAGCCCCATCAGATTATTGTCCGAATCAACTGCGGATAAGGCATATGAAGGATTAATACCCTTTTCAAACAATTCACTCATGCTGTCCTTATCGGCGATTAATTTGATGAATTTCTTTTCAAAGGCTTCCGCATAGAGTTGCGCCGCCTTTTTCACATGTTCTTTTGAAATCCCCTCTTTTATGGAAAAACCCGTCATTTTGATCATCCTCAGTTTTTAATGTTCTTTTTCAAATATGCAATAAACGCTTCCAGTTCCAGCGGCTTACTGTAATAATATCCCTGAACAATGCTGCAACCAATATTTTTCAGATAATCAACCTGTTCTTTCGTTTCAGCACCTTCAGTCAGAACTTCCAGTTCAAGGGACTTCGCCATTTCAATCAGGATCTTCGCCAATTTGCCATCATCATATTCAGGATAATTCTTAATAAACGTTCGATCAACTTTGATCTTGTCAATCGGCATCGTATTCAGATAAGACATTGATGAATAACCGGTTCCAAAATCATCAATTGCGATCGTAATACCACTATTCCTCATCTTCTCCAATATTGAAATATTTCTGGTTTCATTATTCAACAGCAGCCCTTCTGTTATTTCCATTTCAAATTGATGGCGTCCAACATCAAACGCATTTAAAGTTCCATTTAATTTATCCAAAAATCCGCTTTCCTCCATCTGAATCGGGGATAGATTGATGGCACACCTCAAACCGGACATCAATTCGTTATAGGTTTTATTCAGATACTGAATATCTTCACAAACCCTTTTAATGACCCAATTCCCTATATCGATGATCAAACGGTTCTTTTCAGCAATCGGAATAAACACGGCGGGAGACACAAAACCAAGTTTGGGATTTTTCCATCTCAAAAGTGCTTCCATACCGATCATTCGATTAGTTTCAGAGTCAACCTGCGGCTGATAGACAATAAAAAATTCTTCTTTTTCAAGGGCCTGTCGTAAATAGCCTTCTATTTCGTTCTCCTGATTCAATTGTTCAATCATCTTCTCTGAAAAAAAGGCTATTTCGGATGAACGTCTGAGAGCTGACCATTCCAATGCAATAATTGAATTTAAAAGCAGTTTTTTTACATCATCCGCATCGTTCGGCCAATAAGAAACACCAATACGTATTTTAAAGAACATGTTTTGTCCTTCAATCTGCATGACCTTTGTGAGTTCTTTATGAACTTTAAAAACATACATCTCAGGATCCATATGAATATGTTGCATGTCAACAATGACCGAAAAGAGATTTCTACCGGTTTGAGCAACAAAGTCCTCTTCATGGATTAACGGTTTTATCAGATCAATAAACAATTCGGAAGTCTTTAACTCTTTGTCCCGGAACATTGAAATCAGCTGATTGTAATTTTCGATCGTAATATAGAGAACCATAAAACTAAATTGTTTATTTTGAATGGTCTTATCCAGAAGTTCCAGCATCATTTCTTCGTTCGGCAGTGTAAAATTCCCATCCGAATACTTTAATGAATCAAAACAGTCACTTTTCCGTTTGTTTGTGGAAAGATCAGAAAAGATACCAATATAACTTTGTGTCCCGCCATTTTTATCTTCAACGGCAATAATTTTCAGTTTTTTCGGATATAACAAACCGTCCTTTTTCTTATCCCACAGCATGCCTTCCCAATAGCCTTCTTCGCTGATGGATTGCCACATCTTTTTATAAAAACTGTCGTCGTGTTTTCCCGATTTAAATTCAGAGGGTTTTTTACCGATAACTTCTGATGAAGAATAGCCTGTTGCATTTTCATACGCTTCGTTGATATAGATAATCGTTGTATCTTTTTGGGTTATAATCACCGCATCATTCGTTGTTTCTGCTATTTTCCTTGTAATCTCAAGCTGATTATCCTTTCGTTTTAACGTTTCAACAATCATAGCGATGATAAAAGTAAAGATTATGATCAAGAGGAATACAAATACATTGTTCGTTAAAAATATCTGATTCATGATGGAAGACATAGAAAATAAAGGCGTCAAATTCATTTCACGCACCAGAATCCATTTTTCATCGTAAGTCGTATTGATTTGTTTTACCGGTTGCAAAACATCATAATAGGTAATCAGTCGATTATCCGTAACCTCACTTCCATGATCATTTCCCTGCAAAATCTCCCAGATAATTTCATCTTCATCACTCATGCAAAGTGAAGCATTTTCATCAAACATGAATGAGAAATTCATCTCTTCCTGATGGTGGAGGATAAACTCACCATTTTTATTCAAAACATAATATTTTGAATCTTCAATCTTCTCGTATTGGTATTTTTCGGATAAAATGTCCACAAACGAATAAGCGAGATAATTGATAATCAACATCCCAACCTTTTCTTCTTCAGAATTTATAATAGGCGTTGAAAAACGAATCGTTGGTTTGTAAGGCACTTCGATTTCTCCGTTTTCCATATTGAGATCAAATGGAGAAATGTAAAAATCACCGGCACTTAACATCATCGTACCGGTAAAATAATCACGATCACCTTTGTTTTGAAGCTCATTCTGAGCCGTAAACCAAACATCCTTACCGTTATTGACCCTGATTATTTCATTTCCTTTATTATCAATATATCGCATTTGATCATAATCCGGTTTATTGTTCATTACCCTGAAAAACATCTCTGATACCGCTTGCTTTGTTTTTTCTGTCGGGTTGTTGACATAATCATTCAGCTCATTTGAATCCCTGACGAGTTTCATGTTCTCTTCAATTTCCATCATGTAATTCTTGATATATTGAGCGGTACTTTCATCCCGCATCAGGTTTTCGGTAATAAGATTTTTTATAACATAATTCTTCTCTACCGATAAATTGTAAATCACAATACCGCACCAAATGATCAAAACCGGTAAAACAATTATGAAAAATCTGCGAAACACATTTTTCTTGATCAAATTTAAACAACTCCTGTCAGATTTTATGACGTAAAAAACACAAAAAGTAGATTTCTTGTCTATACAAAAACAGCTTTATCATGATAATTTTATCATTTTAATAGTTATTACACAAATTGATTCTTCACCCATTACAGATCATCAATCACCTTATCATGTCTTTGATTTCTTAATTTTAAAAATCCAAGAAAATCTTTCAAGATGAGTGGTTTGCTGTAATAATAACCTTGTATGTAATTACAGCCTATCCGTTTTAAATAATCAACCTGCTCAACAGTTTCCGCACCTTCCATCAACACTTCGATTCCAAGAGACTTCGCCATATTAACCAGTATACCGGCAAGTTTCCCATCATCATGATCCGGATAATTTTTAATAAAGGTTCTGTCAACTTTAATTTTATCAATCGGAAGTCTGTTTAGATAGGACATGGAGGAATACCCCGTACCAAAATCATCAATGGCAATCTTAATCCCACTATTCCTGATGCGCTCAATATTCCTGATATTCTTCATCTCATTTGACAGCAGCATACTCTCCGTTATTTCAATCTCAAGTTGATTATGTCCAACATCGTATTGCCCAATTGTATCGTATAATTTCTCCAGAAATCCCGTTTCTTCCATTTGAACCGTTGAGATGTTGATGGCACATCTGATCGTCTCATTCAATCCGATAAATGTCCTGTTCAGATATTCTATATCTTCACATACTTTTCGAATAACCCAATTCCCTATATCAATAATCAAACGGCTTTTTTCTGCAATAGGAATAAATCTGTCGGGTGAAACGAATCCGAGATGTTGGTTTTGCCACCTTAAAAGAGCTTCCATCCCAACAACCTCATTTGTTTTAATATCAATTTGGGGCTGATAGACCAGAAAGAACTCTTCATTTTCGATCGCTGTTCTTAGTGCTCCCTCGATTTCATTTTCCCGGTTCATTTGCTCAATCATTTCCGGCGAAAAAAAAGCAATCTCATTTTCCGGATGTAATGAAGTCCATTCCAATGCAATAATCGAATTTAAAATCAGTTCTTTTAAATCCTCAGCATCTCGATGCCAATAGGAAACGCCTATTCTCACTTTAAGGAAAATATTCTGATCGTTAACGGTCATCACTTTTGTCAGTTCGTTATATATTCTCTGAACGACTTCTTGAGAAGATGCTTGATGATCCTTGATTTCAATAATGATAGAATAAAGATTCCTTTCGGTCCGGGCTACAAAATCATTTTCACCAAGTACTTTCTTAACAAGACTTACAAAAGTTTCTGCCGAGTTAAACTCAGTATCCCTAAAAGTCGTCCTCAATTGATTATAATTTTCTATGACAACCGAAAGAACCATAAAACTAAAATTACCTTCTATCACATTTTTTTTAAGAAGCTCAATCATCATCCCTTCATTTGGTAATCTCATCTCACCTTGACTGTAATCAAGCACCTGATTATATTTTTCTTTTCTTTTATTTACCGATAAATCCGAAAAAACGCCAATATAATTGCGAACATACGTCATCGTTTTATCTTTAATCGCAATTATTCTCAGTTTTTTCAGATAAAGAAGACCATCTTTCTTCCTATCCCATAACATTCCTTCCCAATTTCCCTTTTCTTTAATATCCTGCCACATTTCCCTATAGAATGCCTCATCCTGTCTTCCCGAATTCAATTCTCCTGGCTTTTTCCCGATTACTTGTGAACTTAAGTAACCGGTTATCTCTTCATATGCCTGATTGACGTAGGTTATCCTTGATTCTTCATCAGTGATTAAAACAGCATCATTTGTCGTTTCTGCGATTTTCCTTGTAATTTCCAGCTGATAATCTCTGCTTCTTAACTTTTCAGAAGTCAAAGAAAGAATATATGACAAAACGAAAATCATAACGAAAACAAGAACATTCCTCGACAGAATAAGATTACGTATGACACTCTCCACAGACAACAGATTGCTGATATCAATCTCATGAACCAGGATCCATTTCTCCGTATACAGCTCATTGGCTTCTTTGACATCTTGAAGGACATCATAAAAAGTAATCAGCTGATTCTTCAATTCAACATGACCTTGAGAATTGTTTTTGATGATTGACCATAATTCAGCATTCTCTTTCTGCATGGACATTGACTTCATGTCATCAAACATAAAGGAAAAGTTCATCTTTTCATCAGGATGCATAATGAAGCCACCCGTTTTATTTAATACATATACCTTTGATGATTGAACCCGTTCAAATTCATTGTGCACCAAAAACATATCCAGAAAATAATCTGCTTTATAATATACGATAAGCACACCTTTCAAATCACCCTTGTTGTCGTTTACAGGGGTAGAAAATCGTAAAATCGGTTTTTGAGGCTGTGCCAGTTCTCCATCTTTAAATTTTAATTCCAGTGGTGAGATTAGGATGTCATCAAAAGCTGCATCCACAGTTCTTTCAAATTCCGGACTATCCTTTGAAGGGTCTGTTTGAACCAGTGAACTGACGATCAAATCGCCTTCATAAGCCACACGAACACTTTCATTTCCTTTATCATCCAGATACCTGACCCGCTCAATGGAAGATTTATTGCGCATAATCCTCAGAAGAAGACCGACAAATTCTGACCTGGTAGCGTCATTCTCATCGTTAAGAAAATCTGACATTTCATTCGAATCTCTGATAACTTTCAAATTCTCATATATTTCATTCATATGGGATGCGATCAGAAAAGAGGTATTTTTATCATAAATCACACTTTCACCAACAATTCTCTCAATCGTATATTTTTTTTCCATTACCATATTGTTTATGACAACGATACACCACAAAAGCGTTATGGGTATGGCTATCAAAAAAAAACTTCGAATAATCCTTTTATTGAATTCAAGCATTTTTTCCCTCTATTTAACTATTTCACAAATCAGAGATTATTCTGAAAGGTCCTGATATAACGACGAAAAATCATAAGAGTATGATTACTAAACTCATAAGATATATTATTTGATAATTATAACATGAATAATGCTAAAAGGGTACTTAGCCTTTCACATCCTTTTAACGATTAAATTCCCGCTTTCATATTTCCTTAAGCCTCTTTTAAAGGTAAAGACGCCGAGTCCCATAAATGACACTGCCGCAATAACAAGTATGAAAACACTGAGAAGGTTAAAATCCTTGATGATCGTAATCGGAATAAATGAAAAATACATGCTGGGAATAACCGTAAACAGGATTACTCGCACAACCCCTGTAAAAATGGTATGCGGATTCAGGGAAAATGTGAGTACGGAATCCGGAATAACACTTGCCAATGAGGTTGAATTTCCGATATAAAACGTCAGTGACTGGAAGATGATATTGAATCCGGTAAAGATGAACGATGCCAGGGTGCAGACTCCCAATAGAATTAGAAAATTCACAAACGAGGCATACGGCGTAAAGAAAAACAGAATGATGCCGAATATGAGATCACCGAGTGCCCCCAGTGAAATTCTTGACACGAGGATATGGGAGAGCTCTTCCTGTGGCAAAAGAAGATAGGAATCCAGCTCTCCATTGATGATGATCTGAGACATCTTGAACAGATTACCGAAAAACACGAGTGAGATACCGAATGAAATGGTTACAACCGAGTAGACCAGCATCATGTCTCCCATCTCATAATTGTTGATCATGCCAACTTTCCCGAAGAGAATCCACCAGAAAAAGAGCAGAAAGACATCATTGATAACCATACCGAATGTCTGTATTAAAAAATTTACCCTGTATTCCATCTGAGCCGACAAATTAAATTTAAAGTATCGCCATATCAATTTCAATAATTTTTTCATTTTACCCCCTCCTTCTCATCCACCGTTGATGTTCAGTTTCCTGGTTCCCCTGTTGAACAACAGGACAATCAATCCACCCCAGACGAGGATATGCAGCAATTGAATCGGAAAAACCCTGACAAATTCCTCTGCCCCGTTGATATATACCTTTGCCGGTGCATTCAGGATGTACATGAACGGCATATTATTACTGAAAGTTCTCAGCCAGTCCGGGAAAAATTCTATCGGGATAAACAATCCCCCAATGGTAAAGAGAAATTTTGAATAGATGAAATGAAATGCCGTGTTCTCTTCAAACCACATGGCGGACAACCCGATCAGGAAGAAAAAGACAAAGTTAATCGTCAGACCGGCTATGGATGCAATGATTCCCAGGATCACATTTACAGGTGTCAGTGGTGTCTGATGCAATATCAGACAAAGTATCAGCGAACCAAACATAAGATTCATCATCATCCTGATAAGACTTGATGACATGTATTTGGCATACATAAACAGCATATACGAGTAAGGCTTGTTAAGATGATAGGCGATATCGCCCGTCTTGATATCCTGAGCCATTTCCCTGTGAAAGACAAACTTCGCAAGCATAATTGATTCCGTAAACATGAAATACCACATCATCTTCACAAAATCAAACCCTTCTATCTGTCCACCTTTGAATACAACACGCCATAAAAACGAATAGACAAAGAGAAATAGCCCGAAAAACATAAACTGACCGATGAAATTCCTTGAATACATCAGATCATTGACAAAATTTATCTTAAATACCGTAAAATACTTTTTTATTCGTTTCATCTCATCACCCGCCCGTGTATATGGTTTCGATGATTTCTTCCATCGGTGTCTCGGATATCGTCATATCCACAATCGCCGTTCGTTTGATGATGTCATCGATTATTTGCTGTAAGGAACAGATTGTGGTATCCACTTCTATCTTCATTCCCGTCCCTTTTTTCTTTAGGATCGTTACCCCGTCAATCAGCGGCGTGTAGTCATCCTCCAGTTTCAAGGCGAGTACCTTTGTCTTTAAATAGTCATGCTTCAACTCGTTAACCGTACTGTGAAGTATCAGTTGTCCTTTATCTATAACGATGACTCTGCGACAGAGTTTTTCAACATCGCCAACATCATGGGAAGTCAGAAAAACCGTCAGATCTTTGCGTTTATTCAGATCTTTGATGAGATCACGAATCTGATTTTTCACAACAACATCAAGACCTATCGTCGGCTCATCGAGAAAGAGAATTTCGGGGTTGTGAATCAGACTGACGGCAATCTCACATCTGATTCTCTGTCCGAGGGACAGTTTTCGAACCGGCTGATGCATGATTTCCTCAAGCTGAAATCGTTTAACAAGCTCTTTCAACCTGTCTTTATAATCAACCTTATCCAACTCATAAATATCCGCCATGAGCTCGAAAGAATCTTCCGGCGGGAGATGAAACCACATCTGAGACTTCTGACCAAAGACTGAACCAATCTTGTAAGACAGCTTTTTTCTCGATTCCCATGGGGTCATCCCGAGAACATTCACTTCCCCCTCACTTGGATAGAGGATTCCCGTCATCATCTTGATAGTTGTTGATTTTCCCGCTCCGTTAGGTCCGATAAAGGCGAGAACTTCTCCTTTTTCAACGGAAAAATTAATATCCTGTACGGCTTTCACCTCTTTGTAGACAGGATGCATCAACGATTTTAAACTCTCTTTGAGCCCGGATTTCTTTACCTTTGTCTTAAAATGCTTACTCAACCCGCTTACTTCCACTACTTTTTCCATAAAGACTCCCCCTCCTAAAAAAGAAAAACCGGAGCTGATTATTCAGCTCCGGTCATTGATGTATGGCAAAACAGACAGCATCACCACCGGCGCCGTTTAAGCGAGACAATATAATCACACATCTGAATATTCATTCTGTAAAGCATCTATATCTCTCCTTTGTTGTCTGTCTTTTGAATATAAAAATAACAAAAAAGAAGGAGTTCTTCTCCTTCTTTCCTTCAACCTTTTTCACCTGAATTGTATCATATCCTTTAAAAAGTTTCAAGCACTTTAAACAATTCGGGAAAATTCAATTTTAATTTTTTTATTTATTATGAACAGAAAGCATTTTTTCCGCTTTGTGAATCATTAGCTCAATATTTTCAGGTGTTTTCGTTTTCCTTTGACAGTTAAAATACAAGATGATCCATCCGTTCACATTGATAACAATCTGAAAGGCATTAGCTTTCCCGACATCCGGAAGCCGTGATACGATAGCCATCCCTTCTTTCATCATGTCACGGGTAACGCTTTCAACAACTTCATTGGAATATTGCGCTCCCAAACTTTCCTGAACATATTGCGTCATCTATGAATATAATTTAAAGATACTCTTTATTTTTTTCATAAAATTCATTCAACAGCCTTCATCTCCTTTAAAAACCGATTTACCATAAGATATTAAATTATCCGGGAGTATCCTATGATGATAACTATATTTCTATCTGAGTCTTAAATACGATAATCGCTTCACCGGATACCTTGACTAAAACAGGGTCTTCATCCTGTATGTCAACTTCTACTTCAATAATCCCTTCTCTGTTTATGGTCACGCCCTGCCTGGCTTTAAACTTAAGGAAAGCTTCATTGTGCTCTGTCAGATTATATTTAACAAGATAGGCGCCTAATGGGCCATTGGCATTTCCGGTTACAGGATCTTCATTAATTCCGATTGCCGGGGCAAACATTCTTCCGGTGATTAATGTGCCGCGAATTGCTTGATCAAAGGTAAACACATAAAAACCGTTGCAGTTGATTTTACCGCTAAGAGCTGAAAGAGTCTGATAATCAGGTTGCATCTCATTTACTTTTTGATAACGTTTCAAACCGATCATCACTTTCGAATGACCGGTAGAAACGATTTGAACCGGTGCACCTTCAATCAAATCATCTGAAGTAATCTTTAAGGCAGCTAATAATTGTTCAAGCGTTGTATCTTTTAGAATATCACAGAATTCAATCCTGCCCTGCGTCATCGCAATCTTCCAAGAGGCTCCCAGAGGGGATATATCAACCGGTAGAATCCCCGCACCCGTTTTCTGATACACTCTGGTTTCTTCCGAGATCTGTTGTTCCATAGCTCTGACATAATGAGCGGCAATAGTCGCATGCCCGCAAATCGGTACTTCTCTCAACGGTGTAAAGAATCTGACCTGCACATCATATTCAACATCTTCGGACGGAAGAATAAAAGCCGTCTCAGAATTATTCAATTCTCTTGCAATCTGCTGCATCTGTTTATCAGTAAGTCCTGAAGCATTTGAAACAACACCGGCAGGATTCCCGGTAAAGACTTTTCCGGTAAATGAATCAACCTGATAAAGATTATACGTCATGTGTCACCCCTTTTAAAATCATGTTCTACATCATCCCTCTTGAGATTCTGTTTGTTGATATACATCCTTTCATCAGCCAACCCTATCATATAATCAAGGTTTTGAAATGTCGCTTTTGATCCTATGGAATATCCAAAAGAATCCGTTTGTCCAATTTTCCTGCCCAAATCCATTAATATTTATTCATTTGAAACAAATTAAAGCGAATGAACGTGACAATTATACCTTAAAATTGAATTCGGGAACACTTTAATAACAAATCATGCCGGAAGGAATCAATCTTTTGAATGGTTTGAAAAATACAGAGAAATTATCGTCACAAACAGAGAATATGTAAGAAATCTAAAGCTTAACACCCGTAACACTTAATATTTCTTAATAAATAACCGAGATCAGCTGTTAATCGAATTTGACTTAAAATTTCTTAATATATATAATGTTATATCATTGCGTTTTGCAACTACAGTATTTTTGTCATCGCTTCAAACCTTAATCGATTCAGACTTTTAAAAATTGAATACCTTACTGAAAGAGATAATAGAGAAATCAGTGGAATTAAGGATCATGCTCCGTTTGATCTTCTTTTGTTCATCCATTGTCTATTAGAGATAAACAGTTCAGAACTCAAGTTCTGACTATACAAGGAGGGATTTACGTGAAGAAATTTTTTGTTTTTCTTTTAATCGTTTTGTTGTTCGTTACTATCGGAATGTCAAAGACAAAGATTCAATTCTGGCATGCTATGAGTGGTTGGAGAATTGAACTGTTACAGTCGATGGCAGATGACTTTATGGCACTTCACCCGGAAATAGAGGTAGAAGTACAGTACACCGGGAGCTACAACGATACACTCAACAAGCTAATTGCTGGTATCAAGGCAGGAACACCACCTAACGTTGTGCAGGTCTATGAAATTGGAACAAGATCATTGATTGATGGGGGAATTGCTGTTCCGATGCAGGATATGATTGACAAGGATCCGACATTTGATATGGCTGCATTTATGCCCCAGGTTCTTAATTATTACGTAGTGGATGGAAAACTTTACTCTATGCCATTCAATTCTTCAAATGCCATCATGTTCTATAACAAAGACATGTTTGAAGCTGCCGGTCTCGACCCAAACAAACCGCCTACAACATATGAAGAATTGATTGCTGCAGCAAAAGCATTAACAAAGAAAGATGCAAATGGAAACATTCTCAATTCCGGGATTACATGGCCGCTTCACAGCTGGTTCTTTGAACAGTATCTTGCGCTTCAGGATGCACCGCTTGTCAACAATGACAACGGAAGAACCGGAATTGCTACAAAAGCTGCATTCAATGATGTAGCCGGTTTAAATTATCTCAATATGTGGAAAGAACTTGCTGACAATGATTATATGATCAATACCAAGAAAGAAGACTGGACAGGTGCCAGAAAACTCTTCCTTTCACAGACAGTCGGCATGCTGATCACCTCAACTTCAGATGTGGCTGCTATGAATAGCGGCGCAGCAGAAAACGGTTTTAATGTTGGAGCCGCTTTCCTTCCAACACCTGCTGATGCACCTAAAGGTGGAGTCGTTATTGGCGGCGGAAGCCTTTGGATGATTGATGGAAATCCTGAAGATGAACTCAACGCAACATGGGAGTTTGTCAAATTTATGGCACAGCCTGCACAGCAGATCAAATGGCATCAGGGCACGGGATATTTCCCTGTTACCAAAGACTCTGTTACAGAACTTCTCAATGCAGGCTACTATGGAGAAAATCCGGATCATATCGTTGCATTGATGCAGCTTCTTTTCTCAAAACAGGATTATAACACTAATGGAGCCATCATGGGCGTATTCCCGGAATTCAGAAATACATTCGAAAATAACGTTGAAAAAATGTTGAACGGTCAGCTCACACCTCAGCAGGTCCTTAATGAAACCGAAAAAACACTCAACGAGCTGCTTGAAGAATACAACGAGATGTTCTAATTTGTTTTAATTTTAAAATTAAAGGCGGCTGTGAAAAGCCGTCTTTTAAATTTTTTCGGAGGTATTGATTTGAGAAAGATATTACCATATATTCTGTTAATCCCAACATTTTTAGTCATTATCATGTTTATTTATTCGCCTGCGGTCAATTCATTCAGGATGAGTCTTTACAGGGAAAACAAATTCGGAACAAAGACTATGTTCGTCGGAGCGGATAATTTTGAAAAGGTTTTCAATGACACTGAATACATAGGAATTGCCGTCTTCACACTCGTATACGTTACACTTACGGTTGCTACAACCATATTATTTTCCTTTATTCTGGCATTGCTTTTGAATAAAAACGTTCCGGGAACTTATTTGTACAGGGCGCTGATCTTCATCCCATATGCAGTATCGCCGGCGATAGCAGGTACTTTATGGACATTTCTGCTCGATCCTGTTGCCGGTCATGTAAACTACTTTTTCACAAGTGTTTTCGGCACTCAGATTGCATGGCTGACAACAGAACCGTATGCTTTTGTTGCGCTGCTTTTCGCTTCAGTCTGGAAGATAATGCCGTTTGACATCATATTCTATATAGCCGGTCTTCAAAGTATTCCGAATGATTTACTTGAATCTGCGACGTTAGATGGTGCCGGTGCTTTTACAAAGATCTGGAAGATTAAATTCCCACTGGTATCACCAATCACATTTTATCTGGTTATCATGAACATCATATCGGCCATGTTTAGTTCATTTGCTATCGTAGATGTCATGACAAAAGGTGGACCGGGTGGATCTACAACGACGATGATGTACAAGGTGTATCTTGATGCCTTCTCTTATCAGAAGACCGGACTCGCTTCGGCACAAAGTGTTATCATGTTCGTCATCATGGCGATTGTAACGGTAATTTATTTTGTGTTCGGTGAAAAACGCGTCCATTACAGATAAGGGAGGAGATGATAATTATGTATATGAAGACAAAAAAAAGAATGGATACAATATTTACTGAAATTGCACTGATCATTATTTCTCTGATTATTTTTGCACCATTATTGCTGGCTATAACCATCAGTTTCCAAACACCTGAAAGAGTCTTTTCCTATCCGCCAAAACTTTTACCGGATCAATTCTATTTTCAGAACTTTCTTGATGCCTTTAAGGCCATACCGTATGCGAGATTGTTGTTAAACAGCGCTGTAATCGCAATTGCAATAACGCTGGGAAAGGTGATTACGGGAATTCTTGCCGGATATGCATTTGCCAATTTCAAATTCTTCGGAAAACGTTTCGCTTTTGCATTCCTGTTCGCAACACTCTTCCTTCCCGCTGAAACGATCATGATTGTCCCACTGTTCCTGATCATGAAAGATTTTGGCTGGATCAACACCTATTGGGCACTGACGATTCCATTCATGGCAAGTGCGACAAACGCATTTCTTTTCAGACAACATTTCCAGACGGTACCTTCTGAACTCGAAGATGCTGCGAAGATAGACGGCGCAGGACCGATGAAATATTTTTTGAAGATTTTACTTCCGCTTTCAAAGTCAATGATTGCCGGTGTTGTCATCATTAACTTCGTCTATTCATGGAATATGTATCTCTGGCCACTGATCGTTTCGATGGAAGATAAGATGAAAACCGTTCAAGTTGGTGTCAAAATGTTAATATCCGGTGAGGGGACCAACAACTGGGGTGTTATAATGGCAGGAACCCTGATCGCAGTTCTGCCAACGGTTATCGTCTTTTTGTCGTTGCAGAACCTTTTTGTCAAGAGTCTTGTCAGATCAGGTGTAAAAGGCTAAAGATTTACGGTTATAGGTTGCATCATACTCCGTCAAATATACGGGAGAGCGCAACAGATAAAATTTAAGTATATAAGGAGTTATTATGTTATTTTATATTATTCCATCATTATTTTTTGGATGGTCACTTGGGGCAAACGATGCGGCTAATGTATTTGGTCCGCCTGTCGCTTCAAAATTAATCAAATTCAGAGATGCCGTTATCCTCTCAGCGATATTTATCATCATTGGCGCATTGTTACAGGGACAGGGCGGTATGGAAACGATGAAAAACATCTCAGCCTACTCACTTGTTTCCAGTAGTATTTCAGTCTTTTCAGCCGCCGTTACCATGACGGTTATGACAGTTCTCAAAGTACCGGTATCCTCTTCACAGGCTATTATCGGGGCTATTATCGGAATCAATTTGATACTTGGCAATGCGGTGAACTGGTCGGTGTTGTCAAAAGTTATATTAGCCTGGGTTGGAACACCTCTTGGGGGAATGTTTTTCGGATATATCTCATTAAAATTCGCTAACCCTTTCTTTAAAAAGGTCAAATCCCCCCTCTGGCAGGATAGACTCTTAAAGATAATGGTCATAGTATTTGGTTGTTACGGATCTTACGCGCTGGGTGCAAACAACGTTGCAAACATTACCGGTGTATTTGTCAATCATCTTGGTGTGTTCAACGCTTCTCTGATAGGCAGCGTTGCCATTGCACTCGGTGTGCTTACATTCAGTAAACGTGTGATGTTTTCCGTCGGAAATGATATCGCCAACCTGGATTATTTTTCATCATCCATCGTCATTTTCGCAGAATCCATAACGGTTTGGATTTATGCGATGATCGGCATTCCCGTTTCTACTTCACAAGCGGTTGTAGGGGCGGTCATCGGTACGAGTCTTGCCGAGGGAAATGCACGCATCAGCAAGAAGCAGATTTTAAAGATTTTCATTGCCTGGATAAACACGCCCGTTTCTTCAGGGCTTATCGCGGTACTTATAGTTGTTATTTTACGGTTATTCGGCGTATCGATCTGATATTTAGGAGGGAACATATGCCTCAAAAGAAACAGACAATCAGGAATATGACACTAAAGGACTTAAAAAAAGCGGTTAGATGGGCTGAACATGAAGGCTGGAATCCCGGAATAAATGATGCCGAATGTTTTTTTAAAGCGGATAAGCGTGGCTTCTATGTCGGTGAGATTGATGGAGAAATGATTTCGACAATTTCTATCGTTAAATATAAAAACGATTTCGCTTTCCTGGGCTTTTATATTGTAAATCCGGAATATCGCAGTATGGGATACGGATTGGATATTTGGAATCATGTTATTGAAAAACATAAATTTTACACTATCGGATTAGATGGCGTTGTTGCTCAGCAGGAGAACTACAGAAAATCCGGTTTTGTTCTGGCGCATCGAAATATTCGTTATCAAGGGCAAAAGACAACTGATTTTTTCTCATCAAATGAGCCTGAAATTCAGCAGGTCCCTTTCCCGGCAATCGTCGAATATGATCGACTTTTTTTCCCTTCCGAAAGAAAAACTTTTCTTGAACCCTGGCTTAATGAAAAAAACCGACATTCGTGTGCCTTTATTAAAAACCATGAAATAAAAGGATACGGTGTTATCAGAAAATGTGTCAGCGGCTACAAAATAGGACCGCTTTTCGCTGACGATGAGAAGATAGCTGAACCCCTTTTCAGGGCATTGATTGATAAGGTGAACATTGGAGATATTTTCTTTATTGATGTTCCCGAAACAAACTTAAAAGGGGTAAATCTGGTTCACAAATACAATATGAATCATGTTTTCGAAACAGCCAGAATGTATACGAAAGAAGCTCCTAATCTTCCTATTGAGAAGATTTTCGGTATCTCCTCTTTCGAGTTGGGCTAAAGAGCGATAGATTTTTTAAAAACACCCGTCAATATAGCTATGGGTGTTTTTTTTATGCCATAAAGTGTTATATTTATACCTATAAAGAGGTGACCATCTTGTTTAAATCATTTATCATTTTATTTATTTTCTTGATTTTTGTGAGCAGTTTTCTCGGAAGGGAGATCTTAATCGTTACAGGTGAATACGATCCGCTGGTGTCTTCGGGTTTACCGGGAAATGGTATCATCACGGAAATCATTACCGAGGCTTTCAGTCGATTGCCTGAATACGATGTCAGATATGAATTTTATCCCTGGAAAAGAGCCGAAGCTTTTGTAGCTTCCGGGAATGCCTGGGGAACATATCCGTTTTCCAGAACTGAAGAGCGAGAGAAGACTTTTCTTTTTTCAGAAATAATCTTTCAATCCGATATGGTCTTTTTTAATTATAATAACACTTCAGACATTCAGTATGAAACCCTTGAAGACCTGAAACCCTATTCAATCGGTGGTGTTTCCGGTTATTATTATCAAAGTTCTTTTGAAGATGCAGGCTTAAATGTCCTGTATCATTCGAGTGAAGAACTGGCATTTAAAAATCTGATTGCCGGCAGGGTAGATTTGGTTCCCATGATGGATATCATCGGCTGGACGATTATAAAAAAGAATTACCCGAAACTCCAACAAAAATTTAACATCTTAAAAAAACCGTTTGATACGACAACCAGTTCAATCATGATTTCTAAAACGTACCCGGAATCAGAACAAATTCTTGAAGCCTTTAACAAAGCACTGAATGATATGAAAAAAGACGGCACCTATCAGCGATTTTTAGACAGGATTAACCGTCAATATTCAAACGTTCAACCTGTTGATTAAATAATATATAAAGACGTAAAATTAACATTTCAAAGATACAAGGCTTTATTTAGAGCTTTATTGACAATTATTCTGATTTTTTCAGCACGCTCCATAAATTCTTCACTTGTGATACCTTCAACTAAGAGAAAGAGACTGAAGAGAATTCTTCAAAAACATTTGTATCAAAGCATATATTATACCGATACACCGCTTTCTGATCTTAAGCAGGCTTATACATATTACATATCTTTATTCTGCTTTTATCGGAGTAATCGGCCTGATTTTCTATACTTTTTCAGATCGTTTAAAGATATTCCTTCCCTGTGATATGCCAATCTTTTTCTTGTTTAACGCTTTTCACCTCATAAGAAAAATAATTTCTCTTAATATCACTTGACAAAACAATAAAATAACGGTATAATCAACTTACTTTATTCAGTGAATTAAGTTACTTTTTATTGGGATGGTGATATGTTGGTCTCTCTGAACAAAAGAAGAAAACGATTTGAGATTATTTTTTTTCTGGCACCAAGCCTTTTTGGTCTGATTCTGTTTCAGATTATTCCGTTTGGAAATTCGCTTTATCTGTCATTGACCGATTGGGATGTTCTTAGTAAAGCAAATTTTGTAGGGATAAAAAATTATTCAGATATATTTAAAAGTGATGAATTCTGGCGAGTGCTTTCGAACACCTTGTATTTTATCGTTCTCTACATTCCCGGAATCATAATTGTTTCTCTGGGATTGGCTTCTTTATTGAATATCAATGCCCCCGGAAAGAAATTCTTCCGCGTTGTTTTTTACATCCCGGTTCTGACATCATGGGTGGCGGCGGCTCTTTTATGGCGTTGGCTTCTCAGTCCGTATTACGGTCCGATCAACGAAATCATCAATTTTTTTGGAGCAACAGGACCCAGCTGGCTTTACGATAAAAACTGGGCGATGCCGGGAATCGTCATCGCCAGTCTATGGAAAGATATGGGCTATTTTGGATTGATCTTCCTTTCAGCTCTTCAATCCATTGATAAAACCTATTACGAAGCAGCAAAGATGGATGGTGCTTCATCGTTGAGAATGTTTTTCAAGATTACACTCCCCATGATTTCACCAACGATGTTCTTTGTGATCATCATCTCGATCATCAATTCATTCCAGCTGTTTCCACAGGTTATGATCATGACCCAGGGCGGTCCATTCGGTTCTACACAGGTGATGGTTGAGAGAATATACAGTTATGCCTTTGATTATTACAAGATGGGATACGCTTCGGCATTCTCATGGATACTGTTTGTCTTTATCTTTATTGCAACGGTTGTTCAGCTTTATTTCCAGAAAAGGTGGGTGCATTATGAGGGGTAGAACATTTATTTACAAAAGAATCTGTTATTACGCAATCATTTCATTGCTGGCCATCTTCGCCTTATTGCCCTTTTTCTGGATGCTTTCCACTTCTTTAAAGGAGACGAAAGCCCTGACGACAATTCCGATTCAATGGATTCCGGAAAAAGTCAGTTTCTCAGCCTATACGGAGATATTCAACGTATTTCCATTTGCCCGGTCAATCTTCAACAGCTTATTTATCGCAGTCGTCGGGACATTCATCAGCGTTATGTCTTCGGCGATGGCCGCGTATGTATTCGGGAAAATTGAATTTAAAGGGAGAGAAGTACTATTCACCTTTTATCTCGCAACGATGATGATTCCTGGAAATCTTCTGATGATCCCCAATTATCTGACCCTGCGTTCTCTGGGCCTTCTTAATAGTTTTGCAGGCGTGCTGCTGCCAAGTTTTTTCAATGCCTTCGGAACTTTTCTTCTCAGACAGAATATAAAGTCGTTATCGAACAGTTTTATTGAGGCTGCGGTAATAGATGGGGCTTCGCGAATCAAAGTCTTTTTCCGGATCATTCTGCCGCTTATAAAGCCAGCTGTTACAACTGTGACGGTGTTAACCTTTATGGGGAACTGGAATTCATATCTCTGGCCGTTAATCGTCCTGACTTCAAAGGATAAAATGACACTCACAGTTGGTTTGAGCCTTTTGAACGGTCAATACGCATCGGATTACAATATGCTGATGGCAGGTGCTATCATTTCAATCGTACCTATGATCATTGTTTACGCATTTTCACAGAAACACATTGAAGTCGGATTTAATGTCGGAAGTTTGAAATAATTCAAACTCATAAAACTACACGTAAAGGGAGATGGTTTGATGTTTAAGAAATTTGTGTTGTTCGCAATTATCGTAACAATTATTACGGGATTTGGTTTTGCCGCTACTGAAGTTGACTTTATGAATTTTTCATCAGCGGGAGATAATGCTAAATACCTGGAAGAAATGAAAGATGTCTTTGAAGCTCAGAATCCTGATATCAAGATCAACATTGAAACGGTCGGCTACGGTGATTATTTCACAAAACTCATGACACTCGTTGCTGGAAACAATGCACCCGATGCATTTGAACTGAATTATGAAAATTTCTATACCTATGCTAAAAAAGGGGTTCTGCTGAACATCAATGATGAGATGGCAGCAACAGGATTTGACAAAAACAATATCAACGAAATGGCATTGAAGGCATTCCAGATGGATTCAGACCAGTACGGGCTGCCATTCAGCTTCTCAAACGTCGTATTGATCTACAACAAGGAACTCTTCGACAGAGCCGGTGCAGATTATCCTGAACTCGACTGGAAATGGGAAGATGTACAGGATGCAGCTGAGAAGATCAGAGCCCTTCACCCGATGACATTCGGTATATTCCAGCCCATTCAGTTCTGGGAATTCTACAAGGTTGTTAAACAGAACGGTGGAAGCCTTTTCAGCGAAGACGGCAAGAGCTTCAACATCAATTCAAAACAGAATATCGAAACCCTGCAGTATCTTGTAGACAAGGTTCTTAAATCAAACGTCATGCCAAACGACGCTCAGCTTGCCGGTATGGGTGACTGGGATCTCTTTATTTCCGGTAGACTTGGTATGATCGTAACAGGGATCTGGGCATTCCCAACATTCATTAACGATTGTGATTTCGATTGGGACGTTGCGGTTGAACCGGGAAACCTTGCAAAAGCAACTCATTTCTTCGCAAACGGTGTTGTCCTCAGCAAGGATACAAAAGTTGCCGATGCAGCTTACCAATGGATTGAATTCCTTTCCTCAAGCAAAGAAGTTGCAAAGATCAGAATCGATGCCGGTTGGGAACTACCTGCTGTAACATACGAAGATATTCTCGCCGATTACGCATCACAGACACCACCCGCAAACAGAAATGCCGTATTCAAATCAATGAATTACCTCGTAACACCGCCTGTCATCGAACAGGCAGCCGAGTTGACGGATATCATCAACAGACATCTTGAAGCGGCAAAATATGGAGAAAAGACACCGGAAGAAGCTTTAAATGATGCACAGAAAGAATTAACAGAAAAGATCAATCTTGAATAAGTAATTCACTTTACGGGGAACGGTTTTACGTTCCCCAATTTTCCCGGAGGAATTGACTTGAGTAAAAAAGCAACCAAAGCGGTCATGAAAGATATCAACGTCAAGTTATTGCTGAAAAATATATATTATGCCGAAGAAGGCGTTAACAGGGCGTCACTCGCAAAAAAAACACATCTGAGCCCTGCTACGGTAACCAACCTTGTATCGGAACTGGTGGCAGAGGGTTTGATTATTGAAACCGGAAACGACATTTCAACCGGCGGTAGAAGACCCATTATCCTCAAAATAAATCCGAATTATAAATTTGTCATCGGGATAAAGATAGGGTTTGGTTATATCAATTTCATGCTCTCTGACCTCAACGGTGTGGTTAAAGAAGTCATTCAGAAGATCTACGAAGAGCTAACAGTAGAAACGGTTATAAAAGAACTGAGAAGACAGCACGACGAATGGCAGGAAAAATATAAAGTGGCATTTCTTGGGATAGGCGTAGCCGTATCGGGAGTGGTTGATGCCATCAATGGAAAGATCATCAATTCTTATATCTTAAACTGGAAAGATATTGAATTATCAAAACTGATTCATGATGAATTTGACTTGGATGTACAGATTCTGAACGATGTTGACTCTTTCGCTCAGGCTCAATTATGGAAAAGTGAAGCAAAGAACTATAGAAACTCAGCTTTTCTGACACTTGGTGTTGGAATAGGGGGATCCGTGATCATCAACAGACAGCTGCTTTCAAGTTGGGGTGGTGTTACGGAATTCGGTCATATGACGGTGGTTGAAAACGGAAATAAATGTAATTGCGGCAGCAACGGGTGCCTTGAGGCAGAAGCCTCATTCAGGGCATTGACCAGAAAGATAAACAAAAATGTTAAGAATGAAGCATTGCATTCACTTTATAAAATGATGAAAAATAACGAAAGTTCCGAAATAGATTTTCTTGAACATGCTGAAAGAACAGAAAATGCCATATTTAAAGAAGTATTTCAGGAATTTTCCAGATTAATCGGTATCGTCATTAAGAATGTCATCAACATTTTTAACCCGGAATATTTTCTTATCGGTGGTGAAGCGATGGAATTTGAAAAGTATTTCCTGAATGACACGATCAAATTTGCCAATAAAAACACTTTTAACGGTTTAGCAGAAAAAATTGTATTTGACCGGGATAAGATTGGTGAAAATGCCTGGACCCTCGGTTGTATATTCAAAGTAATTGAACAGAACATATTAAACTCGAAAAAGATATAACAATTAAAATAAAAGCGCATTGAACGAAGGAGAGAGAATCATGATAAAATTCAAGCATCTTCCATATGGCAGTCAAAACCCTTACCTCAGAGAATATGCCTGTGAGAGAATACCGTTTCTTCCTTTAGCAGGTAAAAAAGTCATCCTTAATTATATGGTTGATACTGCTATACTCGGTCAGAGAAGTCATATCGAACTAATTACAGGTCTTGATGAAACAAGCATCAGAGGACAATGTCAGAAGAGTACTCCCGAAGGCTCATACTGGCAGGCAGAAATTCCGCCAACACCAACAGGGACTACCGTCAGATACAGATTTGTATTCGGAAGGGATAAAGCCTCCTCTGAATCCTCGGAATGGTTTGAATACACAACAAAAGAATGGAAAGACATCACAAAAGACGTAAACATCAATGAAGACGAAATAATCATAAACACTCAAAACACCTCACACAACTCAAAAACACTTTCAATCAATAACAGGATTAAAAGTTTGGAAGTACTGACAGACGGTCAAAAAAATTATGATATCAGATGCACCTTTAAAAAGTCTGAAGGGGAAAAAATCTTTGGACTTGGTGAACACTACGATTCATTATCTCTTGAAGAGGATGAGGAATATTTCTGCTTTGTCTACGATCAATGTAAGGTTCAGAAAAAGAAAGGGTATGCACCCGTTCCTTTTTTATTCACAGATAAAGGATTTGGATTGTTTTTCGATACGGGTTTCCCGACAAAATATGAGATTTATAAGAACGAAATCACAATAACCCTCATCTCAACGGACATCCCCTGTGACGAGCTGGAGATTAAATACTGGGTCGATACATCTCATGAAAAGATCATCGCTGATTTTTACGCGATATCACAACCGGTCCTGCCACCGGATTGGGTATTTGGTCCCTGGATGTCAGCCAATCAGTGGAACTCTCAGCAGAAGATGGAAGAGGTGTTAAAAAAAGCTAAGGAACTCAATCTGCCTGCAACTGTCGCTGTCATCGAAGCCTGGTCGGATGAGCAATCATTCTATATCTTTAACGGCGCGGATTATGATACGGTAGATGGTGGAGATGCCCTCACTTTAAAAGATTTCAAATTCAAAGACCCCTGGCCGGACCCGAAAAAGATGGTGGAGATGTATCATGATGCCGGTATCAAGATGATCTTATGGCAGATTCCCGTACTTAAACCAACCGAAGAATTCAGAAATTATAAACAGCATCAGGCGGATATGGCATATGCCATGGAGAAGAAATATGTCGTCATGAAAGAAAATGGTGATTTCTACAGAATACCGATGACAAAATGGTTTGAAGACAGCCTTGTTGTTGATTTCTTCAATGAGGAGGCTGTTGCATGGTGGCAGTCAAAACGAAAGTATCTTGCAGAAGAGATAGGAATAGACGGGTTCAAGACGGATGGGGGTGAACATCTCTGGTTCAGAGATACAATCGTCAATCATTCGGCTTCTGCAGCAGAAAAGCGAAACAATTACCCTGAAAAATATTTTGAAACGGCATATGGTATCCTGAATGATCCTGAAAAGGTCCTTTTCAGCAGAGCAGGGTACTCACGATCGGCAAAATCCAGTATTTTCTGGGTCGGAGATGAAGATTCAAGTTTTGAAGCGATGAAGGATAATTTCATCGCCGGGCTTAACGTTTCTATTTGCGGCAATCCCTTCTGGGGTTGGGATATCGCCGGATTCAGCGGGGGTCTCCCGGAACTCGACCTGTATAAAACTGCCATATGGAATTCAGTTTTTGTCCCGATTTTCCAGTTCCATTCGGAAGATCCGGGAGACCCTCAACCTTCAGCGGAACGCTCTCCATGGAATATCGCAGAGTATTATCATGACGATACGGTTATTGATCTGTACAGAAAAGCTGTTTCCCTCCGTATGAGTCTTTTGCCGTATATTTCAGCAGAAGCTGCATACAGTCAAGACAACGGACGGCCTTTAACTTATCCGTTATGTGTTAAAAATCCCGAATGTACTTCTGATGGCCTGCCGTATTATTTTGGAAGAGATATGATCGTATATCCGGTGCTTGAAGAAGAAAAAGTACAAGGTTACATGACACTCCCGGAAGGTGAATGGATAGACTTGTGGACAGGTAAAACCGTACAGGGTTTGAAGAAATTGACAATCACTCTTGACGGAAAACCTCAGGTTTTTGTTAAAAAGGGTGCTGTCATCCGAATTTGTCTTCCTGAAACGGAAAATTTATTTGATCCCGATTGGTTCGGAAAAGAAAATGCTTTAATCATGTTTGCGAAAAAAGATGAAATATCCGGGGATATGAAGAGGAAAAACGATGACATAAAAAAGGTCGGGTATATCTCTGACTCCAACAACGCTTCCGATATTCTTTCAATCACTTGGGAATCCATTCAGTGAAGGAGGCAATTATGACTTTGTACGAAGCGTCGATACGGATAATAAAAGAAAATCAATCGGAAAATGGTGCCTTTATTGCAAGTCCGGCATTTTCTCAATATGGCTTTTGCTGGTTGAGGGATGGTGCCTTTATTGCTGAAGCGATGGCTGAGGCAAAAGAATTTGAATCAGCAGAGAAATTCTTCAAGTGGGTTGAAACTATTCTTGAGAACAATAAAGAAGCGTTGCTCAACATTAAAGAAAAAAAAGAAGAAGCGATCAGGATCGATGATTTTCTACCGACGAGATATACATTGATTGGCGAGAGAAATAATGATGATTGGGAAAACGCACAGAGTGATGGATACGGTACCTATTTATGGGCATTGGGGAAATTTGTAGTCCAAACCGGTTATGCAATCAATCATGAGTTGACAGAACTGATCACCACTTATCTTGAAAAGGTCTGGAAAGTCCCCTGTTATGACGCATGGGAAGAGGAAAAAGATGCCGTCCATACCTCCACACTTATTTCCATAACTGCCGGACTGAAAGCTGCGGAAAAACTACTTGGAAGAAAAACGAAATGGAAAGAGGTCAAAGGATATATAGAAGATCATTGTATTCTGAATGGCAGACTGATTAAATCAACGTTGAATGATGGCGTCGACAGCAGCCTCATTTGGGCAGTTTCCCCATATAAAATTTGGGATACCGATCATCCGGTTATCAGGAAAACGATAGAAAAGATAGAGAACGACCTGTACTTTGAAGGTGGACTGAAAAGATACAAGGAGGATTCGTATTTTGGTGGTGGCAGCTGGATTTTATTATCTGCCAGTCTCGCACTCTATTACAAGGCAACAGGCCAAAAAGACAAATTCAATTTAATCAAACAATGGATCGAAAAACAGGCAGATCATGAATCGAATCTTCCCGAACAGGTTAAAGAGCATCTGCTTTTTGCAGATTATTACGAGAAGTGGGTTAAAAAGTGGGGAGAAATTGCCAGCCCTTTACTATGGTCTCATGCTAATTATATAAAATTAAAAGATTAATTCAAGAATACCGTAATAGTATCTGAAGAACGCCCGGCTTCCACAGCGGGCGTTTTTATTATAAAATTATAGTTTATTTTAGTACGCTTTATAGTGCATCCTTAATAGGCTGAAATCCTTGCAGATTGTTTTTATATTTTATACCAGTCATTCTCTCTCTTATCGAAAATAAAGATGAAAAGGCCTTTAAAACCCGAAAAATTCTTCACTGTTTTGATTTCAATGAAAGAAGATGGGAATTATCAGAAGTATTTGAATACAATTAGAAAATAATTCTGTTAATTTTTTTTGCACATTCAGTAAATTTGTTATATTGGCATAATTCTTTGCGTCTCAATATATGAGTTTTATATTAAAAATAAAGACTGATGATAAAATGTGAATAAACACTCTGAAGAAGGCTTTCCCCCTCATAGAGGGGGATTTTTTTATTTCTTACCCCTGAAAAACCGTTCAAGCAAAGTTGGTAAAAATGTCAGTGAAACAAAAGAACTAACTAACATGGTCACCCACATCAGCATGGACATATAGGTATGAAACTGAAGGGGTGAGAATAAGAGTGCAGATAGTCCAAGTGCAAGTCCCAATGCATTTGCGATAACCGGCTTTTCAACATATTCAAACGCAAGTCTTGCCGCTTCCTTTGAAGTCTTTTCTTTCAGAAATTGTTTAAATAAAGAGGTTAAATGGATAGAATAATCAATCCCAACACCGATTGTAATACTCGCTATTGTGCTGGTGATAATGCTAAGATCAATTGAAGCATATCCCATAAATCCAAACAAGGAGATTAAGGTCGCTGCTAAAGGTACTATTGCGATAAAAGCCATCTTAATACTTCTGAGAGTCACTATCATCAGCGCAAACACCAACATCACGGCAAGAAAAATTGATCCCACCTGATCCGGCATAATCCTGTCGTTCATTTCTTTCATCATAAAAGGAATGCCGATTGCATGAAATTTTATTTTTTCAGTTGAATAATCCTCTGCAATTTGTGTTAACTCGGTCAGAATTTCATTCGAAAGATTCTTTGGAAAGATTACTATTCGTGAAATATTCTGATCTCTCAGGATAGATGTTTCAACCATTTGTGGCTGATTGGATGTCAATAGATTATACATCAGGTTCACTTGAATCATATTTTTCGGGTAAGTATCTTCATCTGCACCAAAAAACAGTGAGTTGAGTGTCGCAAATATATTGTATATGGAAACGGCTTTCTGACTGATTCCACGTTCAGCCAGTTCCCTTTCAAGTAAAATGACCTGCTCGGCATTCTCAGGTAACAGGGGGTCTGTTTCAGTCTCTATTTCGACAAACATTGGAATAGCCCCACCACTTATTTCAGAAATCTTATCCATACTTTTTCGTATTTCCGTTCTTTCTTTATAGATGTTGATCATATTCAAATCTGTCTGGATCAGAAAAATCCCCGGTAAAAAAAGTGTGCAAATTAATATAGTAAGGATAATTGATTTTTTACCCATACTTTTTTTCAATATCGGTGTGACAGGATCAAATCGTTCGTTCGTCTTTTTGCTTGATTTCCCTATTGTTTTCAGCCCGATACAAATGACAGGAAGAAAAAACCATGTTGCAAAACCGGCAAGCGCTATACCGATACTCGCCGTCATGGCAAGTTGTCTCATGGGAGCTGATTGAACCACGAACAAAGACATAAAACCGGCGATTGTGGTCAAAGTCGTCAATATCATGGGCCATCCAACTCTCATCAATGTTTCTTTTAAAGCCTTTTTGAGGGATGAGCCTTTTTCTATCTCATCCTGAATATGAGACATAAAATGTAAGCCATCGGCACTCCCCATGACAATGGTGAAAACCGGTGACAATACGGTTATGGCAGAAAGTTCAAGTGAGGTCCACCCAAGAAGTCCCATCGTCCATAAGGCACCAATTCCTGCCGGAAGAATGGATAAGATGGTACTTTTGAGATTCCCCAGTTTCCATCTGAAAATGAGCAGAAGAAAAAAGATGGCAAATGGTGGGATAAAAAATATAATCTGGAGAATGTATTCAAAAAGCGACGATTGAAGATAAACATCTCCAGAATTATAGTAATCAAGACCGGTTGATTTGACGTATTCAAGAATTTCACCGGCAGTAACAGTCGCAATCATCGGGTCGGGATTGATGGTAAAAAAACCATAATAGCCATCCTCTTCAATATAAAGGGATTTCAAACTCCCCATCCTGTCTATATAATTCATAATTAAATTTGAATTATCTTCATCTACCTGTTCTATTTTTTTTACCGATAACCCGGAAGGTATCATGGGAGGAAGGGGGCCTGACACAAATTGTACACCGTCTATATTTTCAATTCCTTTCTGAATCTCCAGAAATTCCTGTAAAACGCCGGTTTCATTTCGTTGAGATGATTTAATAACGAAGATCAGCTGATCAACGTTGGAAAAATATTCACCCATCTTTTCATACTCAGTCATAGCAGACGAGTTCTCCGGCATAAACAATGCCAGATCAGTGTCAATTCTGATTTTGAAAATACCGATAACAGAAAGGATATTGAAAATTAGAAAAAGAATGAGAAACAACCTTCTCTTTTGACTGATCAGTTCGACAAAATTTTCATGTATTTTCATGAACACGCTCCTTGACAGATGAGGACTAAATGTATTCTTCTGTGAATTATATCATTATTTTAAGTAATGAAGCATATTTACCGATGTATTCTGAGACACATCACAAAATAATCATATTTATCCTTTATAATAGGCATAGAATATGAAAAAACAGGAGACGATCAGATGAAAAAGAGAATTTTAATTGCAGATGATGAAGATAGGATGAGAAGACTAATAAAAGATTTTTTAACTCGAGATGGCTACGAAGTCATAGAAGCCGCCGATGGTCTTGAAGCTCTGGAAAAATTCGAATCTTCAAAAGCAGATCTCGCGGTGCTGGATGTTATGATGCCCGTTTATGACGGATGGGAAGTATGTGCTGAGATAAAGGAGATTTCAGACATTCCGGTTATCATGCTGACCGCTCTTGATGGTGAAGATGATGAAATTTTCAGTCTTAAAAACGGAGCAGATGATTATATGCCAAAGCCTTTCAGTCCAAAGGTGCTCATTGCAAGGATAGAGAATTTGTTGAAACGAGCAGATGATGAGGAAGAGGTCGTTGAAATAGAAGGTGTTAAAATTGAGGTGAATGCCAGAAGGATTTTTCTCGGTGAGGATGAAATACAACTCAGTCCAAAAGAGTTTGAACTCCTAATTTATTTATATCAGAATAGCGAGAAGGCTTTGAAAAGGGACAAGATATTAAACGAAGTGTGGGGATATGATTATTTTGGCGATCCGCGTACCGTTGATACCCATATCAAAAGTATCAGAAAAAAACTTGAACCCTTGAAGGATCATATCAACACGGTCAGAGGAGTTGGATACAGATTCGATATATAAACAGAATGAAAAAATCAATATTCTTTAAACTGTTTTATGAAATCTCAGTTATTATATTATCATTCACCTTGCTTTTCTGGGTATTCAGCAGGATTTTCATCACCAATTTCTATCTGAGTGATACAAAAAAAGTCATGTTGGAAGAGGCAAAGAATATTGATAGAATGTACGATGGAACCAGTGAAAGTATCACCCTTGACTTTATGAAACTTCAGAGAAACAAGCAGTATCACGCAATGCTTTACAATACGGAAACAAAATTGATCCTCGACATCTCCCCTTTTGAAGTGCCTGAAAATGTACAAAAAAAACTCCCTTCTCTTAAGGAAATTTCTATCACTCAATTGTATTCAGCTGAATTGGAGGATGGTATCCTCGATAAGCTCTATGATAAAAAATTGATATACGATACGGTCACGAACGATTTCCTGGATAATGACATGCTGGTCATGTATTATTTACTCAAAAATGGGGATATTCTTATCCTGGAAGCTCCATTATTTTCCATCAATAAGAATTCTGATTCTGCAACGCGATTTATAATGATTTCAGGTGTTTTACTCTTTTTCTTTGGCATTCAAATATCTTTGATTTATTCCAGAATTTTCACGAGACCCATCAAAAAACTAAAATCAATTGCCGAAAAGATGGCAAGACTCGACTTCAGCGAAAAATACACGGAAAGACGCCCGGATGAGATCGGTGAACTCGGGAACAGCATCAATATTCTTTCTGAAGAACTGGATGGAACCATCACGCAATTAAAAGAGGAAGTGGAAAAAGAAAAGAGACTGAAAGAAAAGGAAAAAGAATTTCTCTCAAATATCTCCCATGAGCTGAAGACCCCCCTTGCTTTAATACAGGGATATGCCGAAGGGTTACAGGATTTGGTCAATAAGGATGCTGAAAGCCGTGAATACTACGCTTCAGTGATCGTCGACGAGGCAAAAAGGATGGATAAACTGGTGAAGGAATTGCTCATGATAAGCAGGATGGAAAATGATCGGGAGACAATTCATCCAATGAAGTTCAGTATCACAAACATGATAGAAAACATCATCAAAAAGCATAATATAGAGTTGAAGGAAAAAGATATTACCGTTCACTTCGTTGAAAGCGATGAATTTGTCTTTGCGGATAAATTCAAGATTTCAGAAGTTGTAGAAAACTTCTATACCAATGCCATTAAACATTGTGATTATGAAAAATTAATCATCATTAGATATGAAAAAATTGGAGATATTTTAAGGGTCAAAGTACAAAATAGTGGTAAAACCATTCCCGAAGAACATCTGAACAAAATTTGGGACAAATTCTACAAAGTTGACTTCGCAAGAAAACGGAATGCCATCAGCGGTACAGGAATTGGACTTTACGTTGTTTCAAAGATTCAGGAGCTTCATAAACAAAATTATGGTGTCAATAACACATCTGAAGGTGTGGAATTTTGGTTCGATTTAAAAATATCTGAAGATACTTAATTTTTATAAACAAAACCAATAATATTCAAATTCTCAATTAAAAACCACTTTTTTCAAAAAGTGGTTTTTTCTAATTCCCAAAAGACATGGACGAGAACCTTTCAAAGGCTATTCAGGGATCATTTAATCTTTAAAACATATCAGCACTGTTCTTTTTCAACGCTATCAAACAATATTTTTCAATGAAAAGACCCTATAGTAAAGAAAGAACCCAATAAAATGATGATCCCAAACAACATTTTATTCCATTAATCGCAAAAATAAAACAGTTAAATCAAATATATAAAGCCATATATAAATATTTTTAATTTCTCACTTGACTTTTTTCATTTTATAGTGTATATTACTACCGAAATGAAAATATTCTTGTAGGCGGTGACTCGAATGGAACATGAAAGAAGAAATTTTTGGCTTTTGGTATTTGGAAGATTAGTTTCCTTAATCGGTTCGGGAATTCAACAGGTAGCCATTCCTCTTTATATACTTGATCTGACCGGTTCAGGAACGATGATGGGAACCTTTGTACTCGTCACAAACCTTCCTCGTTTAATTTTCGGACCCTTCGCAGGTGTAATAGGGGACAGATTCAACAGAAAAAAGATCATGGTCTACATGGATCTTGCGAGAGGAGCTGTTATTTTACTGATGGCATTTATGGCTGGAATGGGCTCACTTGAAATAGCCGGATTAATGCTGTTGCAGGTTCTCATTTCTACATTTGATATCACCTTCGATCCCGCTACGGGTGCTATGGTCGCTGATATTGTTCCAAAAGAAAAACTCAACAGGGCAAACTCAATTCTACAGGGTGTCAACAGTGCCTGTTATATTGTAGGTCCAGCCCTTGGCGGAATAATGTATGCGACGATCGGTATTGAAGCGGTATTCCTTGCAAATGGCGTCTCTTTTCTCCTTTCAGGGGTAACAGAAATGTTTATCCGTTACAAACAGACAACTGAAAAAAAAGCCATTTCAATAAAGGGAACTTTCTCAGATATAAAAGAAGGATTTGTTTATCTCAAAACTTTACCGGGGTTAATCATGCTGCTGACATTTGCGATGATATCAAACTTCCTTTTAAGCGGGATGTTTGGGGTTGTATTACCTTTCTTTACAAGGGAAGTCGTTGGTTTTTCAGCTCAGCAATTCGGCTATCTAGAAACTACATGGGTCATCGGTGTCCTTATTGGAAACATTATTCTCGGTGCTTTTCTTGCAAAGAAAAAAGCACCCGCCTTATTCAAAACGGGAATCCTCGCTGAATCAGTTCTTTTCCTTCTCTTTGCAGCAGTCGCATTCCCGACCATGACAAATTTCTTTGGCGGTAATTCATGGACCTATTTCTTTATAATAGGCGCAATATTCACCTGCACCGGAGTATTTAATGCATTGGTCAACACACCAATGCTTACAATGTTCCAGAAAAAGGTAGAAACGCAGTACAGATCAAGAGTCTTTTCCGTTATTTCCATACTCGCTCAGCTAATTACACCAATCGGTGCCTTCTTGTACGGACTCGGACTCGACAGGTTTGAAACCCATAATCTGATACTTCTTGCCGGTATCGGGAATCTTATCGTAACCATCGTCTTCCTTGTAATCGGAATGACAAAGATACTGGAGGAAAACGAAGAAAAACTTCAAACGGCTACAAAGTGAAACAAAACTCTCATTATAAGACGTTTGTCTTTCGGTGTGTCTTTATAAGACACACCGTCTTTTTATATTATGAGGATTACATTTCCCCTTTTATGGCCTTCCCCAACATATCTGAAGGCATCGCCCACTTCCTGCATCACATATTTTCTATCGATAACTTCTTTTATATACCCATTTTCAACCATTTCATTTAGAATGTTCAACGTTTTAACCTTCTCCGGATTCTTCTTTAAACCCGTCGCGGCGAATTTTGCTCTTTTCCCGCTTTTTTTAAATAGCATGTTCAACAACACACCGGGGTTTGGAAAAGTCGTCAAATATACCCCATTGTCCGTCAGAATATCTGTACATTTTGTAAAAGAGCTTTTTACCACCACATCGAACACAATATCGTATTTCTGATTACTTTTTGTAAAATCTTCCTTTGTGTAATCAATTACATAATCGGCCCCCAGATTTTTCACGAGTTCGATATTCTTTGTACTGCAAACGGCTGTCACTTCCGCACCAAAGTATTTTGATATCTGTATGGCAAAGTTGCCCACAGAACCTGAAGCACCGTTAATCAGAATCTTCTGTCCTTTTTGTATATCTGTCAGTCCTTTTAAAAAACCGTATGCCGTCAATCCACCGTCACAAATTCCAGCCGCTGTTCCAAAATCAAACTTCTCAGGTTTTTTTACGATGGCTGAATCCTTATCGATACAGATATATTCCGCATACGCCCCAAGTCCCAGTCCGGCTGAACCGTAGACCTCATCTCCGGCTTTAAAATCCCTGACATTTTTACCAACTTTTTCTATCACACCACCAAATATTTCTCCCGGTACATTCTTTCTCGGTTTAATTAAACCTGTAAACACACGTGATACAAAGGGAGTCCCTTTTCCAAACACGCAATCTGTAGGTGTTACAACGGCTTCTTTTACCTTTATCAGCAACTGATCCTCCTTCGGTTCCGGTCTTGATACTTCCTTTACCTTTAAAACTTCCGGTCCGCCATATCTTGTTAATACAACTGCTTTCATCTTCATCATCCTCTCTTTATTATTTTTCTTCCTGATTAACTGATATTAAACTGATTCCCTTATCCTGTATTCGTTTCAGAACTCCAAATAAAGCGGCCTGATCACGAATATCACCATGTATATCCGTGTTACCATTTGCCAGCGTTATTTCAAGTCCATCCAGCCAATGTATATTTCCCTTCTTCAAATATCCTTTTACTTTAATCCGGTAATTCATCTCGGAATCCCCCTTTTCATTACTGTTCCTTTCTACAACTCAAGGATATCAAAAAAAAGTACCTGTAAACAGGTACTTTAGTATTATATTCGGGTATTAAATTCAAATGAGCTTCTCTATCTCAGATAATGCCAAGCTCTCTAGCTTTGTTCACAGCCATTCCCCTCGATTTAACCTGAAGTTTCGAAAAAATATTTTGATTGTAGCCTTTAACAGTACTCAAGGCAAGATACAATCTTTCAGAGATATCTTTGTTGCTCAAACCTTCCGAAATCAGCGATAAAATCTCCAATTCGCGTTTTGTAAGCGGTTCGATTAATTGATTGTTGTTCTCATTGCTTGGTGATGTTCCTTCAGAATATCGTTCAATATAACCTTTCAACGCTTCTCTATCTTCAGCGAGCATCTCGGCGCTGCCGATATCTCCTTTCAGGATATAGTTTTTAATCTTCAACTCCCTTATATCCCATATATCCGGCATCGGATTTGGAAAGTATATCTCTTCCGCGTATTTAAGAGAGTTTAAAGCTTCAACGTAATCTCCACGATCGGTTTCTATCAATGATTTCATCGTATACCAGTTGTGTTTCCAATCGGGTAATGCAGAATCTTTTCCCCATTCTACACTTTTCCTAAGGTATTCTTCAGCTTTACCCTTATCTTTTTTGATAAAACTAAGATGACACAAAGTAAGATAAAAAGAAGCATTCAGCATCTCCAGCAACTTGTGTCCCTTCGTCTTCTTCAGGGAATCCAGACATAATTCTTCAGCTGCGTTTAATTTCCCGAGTTCCAGTAAAATTTCTGCATTGACAACTTGTACCGATAGCTCGGAATATTTCTCGTCAACTCTTTTAAAATCCTGAGTGGCTTCACCAATCTTTTTATAGGCACCTTTCAAATCACCCGATCGCCATAGTGAAAATCCAAACATGATATTGATGATACCCCTGCGATGATAATTCATCCCATGATGTACTTCAAGTGCTTTCTCCGCATATTCCCCTGTCTTTTTCTCATCTCCAATTGCAGCATAGTAGTATGCCCATGCGCTGGCAATGGTCGCCGGAAGATTCTCAAACTGTTCATAATCGGAAACCTGAACCATATCGGATTCTTTCTTTTCTTGCCGCTCTTTCATCTTCTCATACAATCGTTCTGACCGCCTCAGCCTTTCCTCGATTCCATCAAAATCACCGATATCAAGTTTTGCCCATACATACCCGGTATTCAGAACAGGCCTCTTTTGAATCATTTCATCAGGAATCAGTTTAAGCATCTCAAGCCAACTGTCAGTCTGCAACGTCATATCCATCTTTGCCCATTCAAGCTCTACGATTTCAGCAGCAAGGTTGAAATCCTCAGCCAAGTAAGCGTGCCTTACCGCTTCATATGGATAATGATTCTTCCTGTACCATATACAAGCCCTTCTGTGAATTGTCCGTTTGTCTGCCTGCAAAGAAGGATTGTTTTCTACAGATAAATCGTATTTCTGTCTGAGCAATTCAGAAAACAGATGATGATACCGAAACCATTGTCTTTTCTTATCCAGTTCAAATAAAAAGACATTCGAATTACAAAGCTTTTCAAGAATCTTTTGAGAGTAGCCCCTTTCAACATCTAGTATTTCATCACACAAAGAACCACAAAGGGTTTCGAAAACAGAAGTTTTAAGTAAAAAGATTTTAATTGCTTCATCAACCGTTTCAAGAACCTCTTCAAGCAGATAATCCATAATGTAATAATGATTCTCACTGAAATTCTCTATGAATCTATTCTTATCAACATGATTTTTCAGTGACACAGCGGATAATTGGAGCCCAGCAATCCATCCTTCCGTCTGGGTTTCAAGACTTTTTAATTCTGTATCTTCTAAGTTCAAACCCATAACATCCGAGAAAAAAAAACTTGATTCTTTTATATCGAATCTCAGTACATCGGCTCTTATCTCATAAAGTTCATTTTTCGCCCTCATCTTTGACAGAGGAAAATCCGGATCCTCCCTTGTTGTGATGATAATTTGCATATTTGAGGGCATGTTTTCCAGAAGCCCTTTCATAAAAAACAGGATATCCGAATTTTCTATCAGGTGAAAATCATCGAGAACAAACAAAAAACGTTCTGAAACGGTTAATATCTCGTTAATCAGTGTATGCAGCAGATAGTCCTTCCCAATAGAATTGAAAGAAATCATCAGCTGCTCAGCTTCCGGTAAAAATTCTTTTTTCAACGTCCTGACAGCTTCTATAAAGTAAGTTAAAAAGCGTTTCACTTCATTATCGTTTTTATCCAGAGAAAACCAGGCAACCGGAAGATTTTTTTTCTCAATAATCTGACAGGCAGTTGTTGTCTTTCCAAAACCGGCAGGTGCCGATATCAATATCAGTTTCTGATATTCAGCATCTTTTATACCCCTTAATATCCCGACTCTGTCAACCGTTTCCGTTCTTATCACGGGTATATTCAGTTTCGTTTTTAGTATCGGCATTCTCAACCCAAACACCTCAATTTCTTATTTTAGGATCAATTGCATTATATGATAAAATTCATCTTTTGCAGCCTTTTCGCGCCATGGTGAATGCCCGCAATCTTGTAAAAGATAAAAGTCTGCTGATTTACCGCTTTCCAGAAGAGGATTTTTAACCCCTTCATAAGGATGCGGGTCATAATCACCATGAATGACGGTTACAGGGCAGCTGATTGTTTTTAAGGCATTCATCAGTTCCCCGTTTTTCCTCATTTCCGCAGCCTCACCCCAAACCTTTTCATATATCTCCTTTTTGACAGATACTTTGTCTCCCATATCCACTTTAATTTCATCATATGAATCCGTCTTGTGAAAAAGATTTCCCGCTTCCTGAAAATACCCGTCAGCCTCTTCTCCTGTTGATTCATTCATCTTCTGGAAATACTCCCTCAATTTCAACAAGTCTTCTTCCTCAAATCTCTCATTTCTGATGCTGTTCATTTTCGACAGATATTTTTCTTCAAAAGGACCTGAGGAAATCAGAAGAAGTCTTTTTACCTTTTCCGGATATTTAGCCGCATAATATACAACCAGCCATGCTCCCCAGGAATGCCCCACCAAAGTTATTCTGTCCCTATCAGAGTGTTCAACTGCGTATTCTATCTCTTCAACCTGTTCATCAACTGATAGCCCTTTATGCAGTGTTTCAAGAATGCCATAGTCCTTCGAAAGCACTTCACACATATCATAAAGATCGCCTGCCGCTCCAGGACCTCCGTGAACAAAGATTGACGTAAACTGTTTTACACCATGTCTTCTAAACATTAAAATACCTCCTGATTTCTTTTCTTCCTCTAATATAATATCACCAAAAAGAGTTTTATATGGGGCTTGACTTTAACGTCACGTCAAAGTGTAGAATAGAAATGAGCTCAAAAGGGAAGTGATACGATGAATGATCTTAAGAAGATAGGAGAAATCGCAAGACTTTTCAATGTCAGCACAAGGACTGTCAGATATTACGAAGAGATGGGTCTTTTGAAAAGTCATAGAGACCCGGAGTCAAAATACAGATTTTTCGATCCGGATTCTTCAGATAGATTAAAACAGATACTGGTGTTGAGAGAACTGGGATTATCACTCAACGAGATCAAAATCATACTTGAAAACAAGGATATTTCGGAGATAACTGAACTATTCAATAGCAACCTTCTTAAGATTCAAGAAGAGATCCAGAGGAATCTCATTCTTGAGGATGTGATGAAGAAACTTCTTAAAATGATTGATCATGACAGGAATTATGACGGTGTACTGGATAATCTCGAAAGATTATCCTCAGATGGCCTTGAAAACTTTGAGGAGGAATACAAAATGGAAAAACTGACAAATTCAGATATTAGAATCTTACGAATAAAGCCGACAAAAGTAGCCGCATATAAAGTTGAAAGTGACTCACCGGAAACAGATTCGTTAAAGGTACTTATGGACTGGGCAGAAAAAGAAAGACTGATGGAGCTTTCAACAACAAGGGTCTTCGGATTTGACACGTCACATCCGAAGGAGGAAATGCCCGTATACGGTTACGAATCATGGATAACTATTCCGGATGATTGCAAAGTACCCGAACCCATGGAAGAAAAACAGCTTCCAGGTGGACTGTATGCAGTAACGAACACAGCATACGGTAACTTCGATGTTCAGAAAAAATGGAAGATGCTTTCCGAGTGGTTTAAGGAAAGTGAATTTGAGTACGGTGGCGGACAATGCCTTGAGGAGATCCTATTGATCGACAATCTTGATCCTTCAAAGATTCAGCTTGATCTTTTTATCCACATCAAGGAAAATTAAGACGACTACAAAGAACAATCAAAACTTTAAATTCAGCAGGGGACGAATTTTTTCGTCCCTCTTTTCTTGATTCTCTTTCTTTTTCTTTTAAAAGAACTTTTCCCATGCAATTGTGACAGCCATAAAATACTACACCTCTAAATTTTATAAAATTTCTGCTATAATAGTACGTACTATGAACTTTCCAAATGAATAACTCTTAAGGAGGTATATAGCATGAAATTCAACATATTTGACTACCCATACGAATCCAAAAGGAATTGTCTCCTGGCAAAAAACGGTGTTGTGGCTACTTCAAATCCACTTGCAGCACAAGCTGGTCTTGAAATACTCATGCAAGGGGGGAATGCTGTTGATGCAGCCATAGCAACGGCGATGTGTCTGACGGTAGTTGAACCCACCTCAAACGGAATAGGCGGTGATAATTTCGCCATTATCTCAAAAGATGATAAGCTCTATGGCTTAAATTCAAGTGGATTTTCACCCATAACTATTTCAAGAGAGAAATTAAAAGAAAAGGGAATAGAAAAGATCGACAGATTCGGGTGGGAAGCCGTTACCGTTCCGGGAGCCCCGATGGGATGGGCAAGCTGTAATGAGAAATTCGGAAATCTTTCCCTGGAAGAATGCGCTCAACCGGCTATCAGATATGCGAGAGAAGGATTCCCTCTGCAGCCGACAGTCGCAGAAAACTGGAAGAATGCTGTAGATTTCTATACGAAAGCACTCACTGAAGAAAAATACAGAAACTGGTTCGACACCTTCACATTTAACGACAAAGCCCCTGCAATGGGAAAAATGGTTTATCTCAAGGAACATGCGAACACTTTGGAACAGATAGCTAAAACCAATGCAAAAAGTTTTTATAACGGCAACTTGATGAGAAAAATCATCAAATTCTCTGATGAAACGGGCGGTTATTTTACAGCAGATGATTTCACCACCTTTGACGCAGAATTCGTTAACCCGGTGGGTGTGAATTACAGGGGCTACGACATCTGGGAAATCCCGCCAAACGGTCAGGGAATCATTGCCTCCGAAGCATTGGCAATCCTTGAAGGGTTTGATTGTCATGCACGAAATCCGCAATATTTCCATAATCAGATTGAATCACTAAAACTCGCATTTGAAGATGGGAAAAAATATATCACACAATCGGATAAGATGCCTTTTGACTACTACAAATTACTTGAAAAAGACTATATTGAGGAAAGAAGAAGATTCATTGGAACCGAGGCAATTCTACCTGAAGCCGGAAACCCAACACCATCGGGAACAGTTTACCTCGCAACTGCGGATAAAGACGGTATGATGGTCTCTTTCATACAGAGTAATTACATGGGTTTCGGTTCTGGGCTCGTCGTTCCCGAAACAGGTATCTCACTTCAGAACAGGGGGCACAGTTTCTCCCTTGACCCCAACGCTGTTAATGTCCTTGAAGGTCATAAACGCCCCTATCATACCATCATCCCCGGATTCATCACAATGGACGGGAAGGCAATCGGTCCTTTTGGAGTCATGGGGGGCTTCATGCAGCCTCAGGGTCATCTTCAGGTCATCTCAAACATGGTGGATTTCCAGCTAAACCCCCAATCAGCACTCGATGCGCCAAGATGGCAGTGGACAGGTGAAAGGAACATCATCATCGAAAAAGATTTTACCTCTTCAATCGCACACGAACTCACGAGGATGGGCCATAAGATCACCGTTTCACTCAATTCGAATCTATTTGGCAGGGGACAGATCATCCTGAAAAATCCGGAAGGCATCTACGTCGCGGGAACAGAGAAAAGGACTGATGGGCATATAGCTCTCTGGTAAGTGTTTAAAGCGTATCCGGTAAAAATACTCCAGATTGAACTATAACTAAAAAAGACAAACAATAAAAATCAAAAAAAATTTCGTCATATGATTGTTGAGTTTATTATCGCTAACAAAATCATATGACAGGAGGTTTTTATGAAAAAGATATTGTTATTATTAATTGGAATTTTCGTTTCACTTGCAGCTTTCTCTACAAATCCCCTTATAAACGGAAAGCTGGATGGAGAATTGAAGTCATACAAGAACAGATTGGGGAATTTCGAAATATACTGGAAAGTCATCTCAGAGAATGAGATCTATTTTGGAATTAATGCGAAAGCCAATGGATGGATTTCAATAGGTTTTGACAACACTTTCATGATGAGCGGTGCTGATATCAAAATCGCAAATATCAAAGACGGTGTCGTAACGATAGAGGATCATTTTGGTAACGGCCCTACAAAACACGAATTGGATGACAAACAGGAAATTATCGAGTTCGCCGGAAAAGAAGAAGGTCAATGGACATTCATTGAATTCATCATGCCTGTCAATTCAGGTGATGAAAAAGATAAACCGATTAAAATAGGGCAGGAAAATAAAGTTATCATAGCCAGTTCAAACAGGACTGATGAGTTCTGGAAGAAACATGATTTCAGAGAATCTCTGAAGCTGGTGTTCTGATATGGAAACCTTGCTTCGATTCGCTTATTATAGAATCCTTGATCTCCCGGTCATTGCTTGGCTGGGGATCATTACTTATATCATGCTATTTTTAACGGCTATACTTCAGACACTTAAGATGAAAAGAAAGATTAAATTACCCCTCAAGGCACATAAAACAATGGCCGTTATCAGTATTATATTAGCAAGTTTTCATGGGATTATGGTCATGATTACTTATATATAAACAGTATTCAAATTCTAAAAAGGATTGTTTCCCATCACTTAAAATGCTATAATTTTATATCTCAGTAACATTCAAACTATACATACTTTAAAATATGTATAGTTTTTTTAAACAGCACAAAGCCTTTCTGGATAAAGGAATATGTGATTATATGGATTATAAAATTCTAAAGGATTTGAAATTCTATCAAAAAAGAAGACTCTTTCTGACAATATCAACAGGAATCTTCATTTCTTTCTGTATTTTTTTCTCCATTTTCTTAAATGCTTTTATCAACACTAGAACATCGAAAACTTTGTTTGAAACAGAAAAGATTAACCATAATATCGTTATCTCGCATTTGTGGCTCGAAGAATATCTGAATGGTGACCACACCATAGATATTAACAAAGATGTTTTAGCATTGATTCACGAAGCTAAACAAATCAACAGTTCATTAATAACTCAATCCTTTCCCCTCCCATTTTTAAATTTAGATTCGTACGCCACCACAACAGTCAAATTTCAGCAGCTGGATCATTTAATTCAGGGAATTCAACAACTCACTACCCGGAGAATTAACGACTTTCAAAACACAAAAAGCGGAAGTGCCATTGATCAGAAATACGATGACTTGTTTTCTGACTTCAATATCATAATCAAATCAATTGAAGATGAAATAAAAGAGGTGCTTAAAAAAAACCAGAATAGATACGCAATATTCTTGGGCATTATGATGTTGATCATTTTAGGACTATTATTTGCGGGTATCACACTTTATTTATTTTATACCAAAAAGATTGCAGACGTTTATTATGTCAATTTTGAAACAGAAAGGAAATTAATAACACTGACAAATAATTTAAAAGGGATGGTTTACAGATGTAAAAACGACAAAGACTATACCATGTTATTTGTAAGTTCCGGTAGTAAGGAATTAACAGGTTATACGCCTGAAGAATTAGTGAATAACAAAATAACGTCATACGGCAAATTGATTGTTGATAAAGATCTTGATCTCGTATCGAAGGCCATTCATAATTCCAACCAAAAACACGGCCATTTTGAGATGATATATAGGATAAAAACAAAATCTGAAAAGATAAAATATGTGTGGGAAAGAGGAATTGAAATAAACACAAATTCTCCTGATGATCATATTCTTGAAGGCTTTATCACAGATATTACAGCACATATTCTTGATAAACAAAATCTGGAAAAAGAGAGAAAAGCCGCAGAAACGCTTGCAGATGAAGCCCAAAAAGCTAACAGGGCAAAATCTCAATTTCTAGCGAATATCAGCCATGAAATAAGGACACCCTTAAATGGAATAATCGGATTTTCCACCTTGTTACACGATTCTAAGCTTGAAGATACTCAACAGGAATACGCTGAATATGTTTATGGTTCCGGAAAAAGACTATTGGAAATCGTCAATAACATACTCGATTTCTCTAAGATTACAGATAATAATATAACATTCCATGAAAGAAAAGTTGACATCAAATCCAATTTACATAAAACAGCTTTGATTTTGAGTGATCAGATACAAAAGAAAAATTTGGAATATCATATTTTTATAGATGAAAACCTTCCGGAATTAATTTCAATTGATGCGTTAAAGCTCAATCAGACAATTATGAATTTACTCGGAAACGCTTTAAAATTTACTGAAAAGGGGTCAATAGAGTTTCATGCGGAATTCTTGAATCAAAAGGACTTATATATTTATGTCAGAGATACAGGAATTGGGATTTCAGAAGAAAATCAGAAGCTTATTTTCGATTATTTTACACAAGCCGATGGTTCCCTCACCAGAAAATATGGTGGAACCGGAATAGGGTTGACACTTTCCAAACAAATAATAGAAAAAATGGGCGGCACCCTGCAAGTCGAGAGTAAAATAGGGGAAGGAAGCACTTTTTATTTTAAAATCCCAATACATGAGCTGGAGTGTGACGCATATGATTGAAACGGAAAGGCTGTACTTAAGACCCATGAAAATTGAAGAACTCGAACTTTATTCCCAAGACTATAAACTTTTTTGCGAGAAATTCTCAATCAAACAAAAACACAAGGAAATTGAACCTTTTATGGATAAAGTATTCAGAATCAAAATAAACAATATTCAATCAGATAGAGAAAATTGGTTATATTACACTTATTTTCTGATTATTTATAAAGCAACCAATACCGAATGCGGTCTGATTGGCTTCAAAGGAAATAAAGATTTAAAAGGCTTTACAGAAGTAGGCTATGGTATCGACAACGCCTATAGAAAAATGGGGCTGATGACTGAAGCGTTGTGTGGATTTTGTGCCTATTTCATAGAAAACAAATATCTTACCGGGATCAAAGCGGAAGTGAAAAAAGATAATCTCGCCTCAATAAAGACCCTTGAAAAATCCGGTTTTAGCAGAGAATCTGAAACCGAAGATTTTTACCAATATTTACGGATTTAAATCACTCATTATCATGCTATAATAAAATGTGCGTGGCAACACGCAAATTTTTTCCACAGTTTATTTATTGATTGATAAAATAAATTAAAACATTTCACAGGAGGGGGATATAATGTTTCTTGGTATTGATGTAGGTACAACGGGAATCAAAGGTCTGGTCGTGAACAAAAACGGAAAGGTTCTGAATAATTTCACACAACCTCTCGAACTAAAAGTGCCGTATTCGGGTTGGGCAGAACAGAATCCCGAAGATTGGCTTGAAGGTGTTTTGACCATTCTAAAAGAAGTGGCTAAAGAATACAAGATTGAAGGTATTGGTTTTTCTGGACAGATGCATAGTCTGGTCTGTCTTGACAAAGAGGAAAAGATTCTGAGAGATGCCATTCTGTGGTGTGATCAGAGAACAACAAAACAATGCAGGTTAGCAACTGAAAAAATGGGTGGAGAAAAGGCTGTGATCGAAGCCATCTCAAATCCAATCCTTGAAGGATTCACACTTGGCAAGATTCTCTGGATAAAAGAAAATGAACCAGAAACATACAACAACATAGAAAAGATATTGCTTCCAAAGGATTATATCTGTCTGAAACTTGGTGGTACTTTCGGCATGGACTATTCAGATGCCTCCGGCACGGCGATGTTTGATATCGCAGAGGGACTCTGGAATCTGGATATCATCGAAACACTCGATTTGAATGAAAAGATGCTACCTCCCGTTTTAGATTCACATGCAAAAAGAGGTCTTTTAAAAAAAGAACTGGCTGAAGAACTCGGTTGGGAAGAAACCTACCTTGTTTCAGGCGGTGCTGATAATGCCGTTGCCGCTTACGGAATTGGAATTGCAAAACCCGGTGACACGATGATCAGCATCGGAACATCCGGAACAGTCGTTACCGCAACGGAAGAAACGGAACCGGATTTTGAAGGTGGCGTTCATCTCTTCAGACACGTCATCTCAAATCAAAGCTATTATATGGGGGTTATGCTCTCAGCCGCTCATTCACTGAACTGGGCGATCAAGAATTTTGGCATCACAGATGATTTCATCACTCTTGAGAAAAAGATAAAGGAAATAAAACCCGGGGCAGACGGTTTGCTTTTCCTGCCGTATCTTAACGGTGAAAGAACCCCGCACAGAGATCCGGACGCAAGAGGTGTTCTTTTCGGAATTTCTTCAAAAACCACACAGGCAGAAATCGTCAGAGCGGTTATCGAAGGGGTAACTTTTGGACTCAGAGATTCCTTCGAACTCATCAAGGCAAAAACAATGATTACAAATATAAGAGTTGTGGGAGGTGGGGCCAAGAACCGAACGTGGTGTTCGATTCTCGCAGACAATTTCAAGCTTCCCGTCAGCATCCCCGAAAATGATGAAGGTGGTGCCTACGGGGCAGCCATGCTGGCTGCAAAGGCATCCGGTATCAGCGATGAAAAAATTGCCTCATGGGTAAAGATTCGTGAGACGATTGAACCGAATCCTGAGAATTTTAAGAAATATGATGTGATTTATGAGCAATTCAGGGGACTTTATCGGGATTTGAAAGGGAGATTTAAAACAGTTGGTCAATTACCTTAATCCGACATAAACAGAAAAATGAATAAAAATAAGGAGGGAGAGATTTCATTAATCCCTCCTTATTTTTATTGAATCAGCATCTTATTCTATCTTCTATCTCTTTAGTTACAGATTTAATCGATATCCCCCCTTATTAGCAAAAAAATATTTCTTCATGTGAATAAATGAGATATCGTCATCTAACTTCGTTTAATTGACAATATTCAAGTATTTTGACCATATGATAGATTTGAAAATATAAAGAGATAGGTATATGATAATAATGTGATGGGTTATTCAGATTTTTCAAGCAGTTAATTTTCTCCCTTAATTTTAAAATTTGATTTGTGAAATATAGTTCAAAGATCTTGATTGTTAATATATGATTTGTCTTAAAGTCATAGATTTTAATTCTATTTTACTAAATATTGTTACAACATTTCTTATCAGGAATGATTTAAGGCTGATCTTCTGATAGAGCAAATATTTATCAACACAACAATATATTTTGATGGGAGTGATTTTTTTGTTACAAAGCTTGTTGATCAACGGAACGATTAACAGTTCCATCTACGCATTAGTAGCACTTGGATTTTCATTAACATTCGGAGTTGCAGGTATTGTTAACCTTTATCACGGTGCCTACTATATGGTTGCAGCTTATCTGACCTACGTTCTGTCAAGCATCGGAATCCCTTTATGGTTATCAGCAGTCTTTTCCCTTTTGCTGGTAATGCTTCTTGGTGGGGTCATGATGAAATACCCATTACTTTATTTGAAGAAAAAAGGTGAAAGTATTTACCTTTTAATCTTCACATTAGGCGGGGCTTATTTTACGCAGTACCTTTTAAAGATGATTTTTGGGGCGAGATTTTACAGCATACCACCATTTATGGACAACAGTATCAGCATTGGAAGTGAAATTGTTCCCGGATCAAGAGTTTTTGCCTTTATTATATCGGTTATAACGATCGTTATCGTTATGCTTTTCATTGGTAAAACATCTATTGGTAAAAAGATAACGGCAACTTCTCAAGATGTCTATGCCGCTGAACTGGTTGGAATCAACACCAACTTAATCTTTGTTGTGACTGCAGCTATTTCAGCATTACTTGCGGGTATTGCAGGGGTTGTTATTTCACCTTATTTATCAATCTCACCCACAATGTGGCTGTCTACACTTATTAAGGCTTTTGCGATCGTCATTTTTGGTGGTTTGGGAAGCCTTGGCGGTAGTATTATAGCAGCCTTTATTATGGGATATCTGGAAGCCTTTATATCTCTGACCTGGACCAGTAGTATGACAGAAGTCGCATTCCTGGTTGTTGTATTCATATTTCTTATCTTTAAACCAAGTGGTTTAATGGGTAAGAAAACGTTATAGAGGAGGAGGATAAGATGAAAAAAAAGATATCAATTCCAACTTTATTAGTTTTATTGGGAACCTTAATGTTATTCCTCTTCCCTGTATTGTCCGACGATCTTTACCTGATAACGGTCTTTGCCATTGCGTTGTTGTATGCCGTCTATGCGGCAAGCTGGGATTTGCTTTCAGGGTTTACCGGGAAGGAGAATTTCGGTCATGCAGCCTTTATTGCAATAGGTGCTTATATGCTGGGATTTATCTCACAACATTTTGCGATCCAGTCTTATTTATCCATCCCACTTGCAGCAGTCTTATCCTTCATTTTCGGAATTTTAATTGGTCTTCCAACATTGAGATTAAAAGGTCCTTATTTCGCCCTTGCAACACTTGCCGTTGCGACCATCATGGAAAGGTTGACTTATTCCTTCTCAGACATCACAGGTGGTGAGGATGGTTTGTACGGAATCGAGTTCCTGACCGGTGATGAAACTTCGTCTTTCTATTTTGTTCTTATTTTTGCAGTTATTGCCATATATGTTCTCTACCGTGTCGGAAGATCCAATTTTGGGTTAACACTGAAAGCGATAAAATCTGATGATGACGCGGCTAAAGCTCTGGGAATATACACCAATCGATTTAAGGTACTGGCTTTTGGAATCAGCGCCATGTTCGCCGGAATCGCCGGAACCATTTCAGGACATTATTACAGTTATGTCGGACCGGATATTGTCTTCCCGCTTTCACTCAACATCATTATCATGTGTGTTGTTGGTGGACTTGGTGGTATTATCCCTGCAGCTCTCGGAGGTTTTGCCCTTTCATATCTCTCGGAAATGCTCCGGGATTTTGGAGAATGGAATCAGTTGATCTACAGTGGAATTCTCATGTTGACTGTCATATTCCTGCCTCGTGGTGTTTTTAATATTATTGGTGATCTGTTCAACAGAACTAAGCGTTCATCTGTGGAAATAATCAGCAAAGAGGTGGAAAAATGAGTATTCTTAATATACAGAATTTATTAAAGCAATTTGGTGGCCTAAAGGCAGTCAATGACGTCAGTTTTCAAGTCAATCATGGAGACAGACTCGGTATACTCGGCCCAAACGGAGCTGGAAAAACAACCTTATTTAATCTGATAACCGGTTTTATAAAAGCTGATACAGGTTCGGTCACCTTTCAGGAAGAGAATATCATCGGCATGCTCCCTGAAAAAATAGCCAATAAGGGGCTTGTCAGAACTTTCCAGATTGTCAAGCCCTTTAAGGAAATGACCGTGTACGATAACCTGAAAATTGCAACGCTTTCAAATAAAATGAGAAAAGAAATAAAAGGTGAACGTGAAAGAAGAATCTGGATAGAAAAAATAGCCGATATGTCAGAATTAACGCATGTATTATCTGCAAACGTTGATCTTCTTCCTCATGGTTATCTGAAAAAACTTGAAGTTGCCAAGGCATTAACCGCAAATCCTACAGTCATTCTCCTTGATGAACCTTTTGCTGGATTGACGCATCAGGAAATTGATCCAATTTCCAGAGTCATTATGCGTGCGAATGAGGAGAATGGGACAACCATAGTACTCATTGAACATCGTTTAAAAGAATTTATGAAACTGGTTGAAAGAATCGTTGCTATTGATTACGGTGAAAAGATAGCAGAGGGAACACCAACTGAAATCATTAACAACCCGAAAGTCATAGAATCTTATCTCGGTAAAGGAGGTGCGGATCTTGTCAATTCTTGAGCTTAATAAAATCACTTCCGGTTATGGATCTGCCATCGTACTTGAAGAATTATCCCTGAAAATAGAAGAAGGAGAATGTCTTGCCGTTCTTGGTCCGAATGGAGCCGGGAAATCAACCCTTTTAAAAACGATAACCGGAACAGTCGTTCCAAAAGAGGGAACAATCCATTATATTGATGAAGATATAACAGGGTTGGAAACCTATAAAATCGTCAGAAAAGGTATTTCTCTATCACCTGAAAACAGAAGACTTTTTAGGGATCTGAGTGTGATGGAAAATCTCACACTTGGGGGGATATACAGTCAGAATAAAGACAATATTGATCAGGACATTAAAAGGGTTTTTAAGATTTTCCCGAGACTTGAAGAAAGAAAATCTCAGCTTGCCAACACCATGAGCGGTGGAGAACAACAGATGGTTGCCATTGCGCGTGCAATGACTTCCAAACCCAAAATCCTTCTGCTTGATGAACCGTCCATGGGCCTGGCACATATCATCAAGGAACAGATTTTTGAGGGAATTCAGAAAATAAAGGAACTTGGAATGACGATTCTCATTGTCGAGCAGGATGCAACAATGGTCATGCCAATTGCAAATAAAGTGGCCATTCTTGAACATGGCAAGATATTAAAAGAAGATACACCGGAAAATATTTTAAAAGACAATTACATTAGGGATGCCTATTTAGGTGTTGGTTAAGTTTCAATATCACTAAGGGAGGTTTAACATGAAAAAGATTTTATTAATGGCTTTATTGGTAACAGTTCTTGCTATTAGTTCTTTTGCAGCAAATGTTTGGAAAATTGGTGTTGTCGGACCATTTCAGCAAGAAACAGGGGAATGGATCAAACAGGCAGTCGAATTGGCCACTGAAGAAATCAACGCTGATGGTGGAATTGCCGGAAAACAGATAGAATTAATTTTCCAAGACAGTGAGGCAAAAGCTGAAAAGATGATTACAGCTATTCAAAAACTCTGTACAAGAGAAAATGTAGATTTTCTTATCGGTGGTATGAGTAGTGGTGCTGTACTCGGTGCAATGGACAGATGGGCAAGATATAAAACAATCTGGCTCGGAACTGGGGCAGCTTCCATTGATGTAACAGAAAAAATCGGAGAAGACTACGACAGATATAAATATTATTTCAGAGTTGGTACACTTGACTCAATTTCACAGGGAACCGCAACAGGTGACTTCATAACAAATTATCTGAGTCCTAAATACGGAATCTCAAAAGCAGCTATCGTAGCAGTTGACCTGGTTTATTCAAAAGGAATTGCCGAAGAAGCGGCAAGAGTTTGTGAAGAAAACGGTGTAGAAATCGTTTACAGAGACTATTTTCCAAGTGGAACAACCGATTATTCAGCAACATTCAAAAAAGCTGTTGATGCAGGCGCACAGGTTATTATCAATTCTATTGTAACTGATGATGGGATCGCTTTTGTTAAACAGTGGTATGATCTGAAAGTCAATGCTGCCATTGTTGGACCAGTTGGACCTGCTTTGAAACCTGAATTCTTCGAACAGACAGGTGGAAAATGTTTATTTGAAACATCAGCTTATCCGAATGGTGGTCCAGCCCCATTAACCAAAAACACGATGGCCTTCGTGGAAGAGCACGTTAATAAATTCGGAAACAACCCTGGATTCATTTCATATCCTGCTTATAATGCACTTTACGTCCTAAAGGAAGCTTCAAAGAATGTAAAAGACATCAACAGTAAAGATGAGTGGGTTGAAGCAATTGAAAAAGTAGAATTCAAACTTGGTGGAGATTTGGGAGTTGCACCTGTTGTGTTTGATGAAAAACACAGTTTGAAATATGGTGGTGATGGTGCAAGAGGTATCATCTTCCAATGGCAGGGAGAAGAGGCTTGGAAAGCCGTATATCCCGAAGAATACGCTACAGGCGAATGGATAGTCCCCGAATGGATGGATTGGGAAGAGGTAGAATAGAATTCTCAATAATAAACAAAAAGGTGTGCTTTTCAGCACACCTTTTTTATTGTAAGCTCTTATTTCTGCCAGCGTTTCAGGTGAGGAAGCGTATCCTGCATCATCTTTCTTGCTTCAGCTTCTCCCATGCCCTGCTGAACCATATGAGGAACACAGATTTCTACCATTTCCTCCATGGTAGGGTTGGAAGTAAAATCTCCATCCTTGTAACAGTAAACACAGTAGTCCTTATTCACTGAACCATCTTTTTCCGTTCCGTATACTTCTTCATTTAAAGGCATTCCACAGCTCTGACAAAATTCCATTTTTTCCATAATAAAAACCTCCTGAATAGATTGTTGTTTTCGATTTCTTTCATTTCATCGTTCACATCTATAGTCTATTCTTTAAACCTGTCAGTTTTTGTCATGTTTTAAATTTATTCCACCTGATCCAGAATTTTTCTGAGACTGTTCTGAATTTCTACCGCTTTTTTATCAGATTCTTCCTTGTCTTTTCCGTTGGTATAGACGTATACCTTGATTTTTGGTTCTGTACCGGATGGTCTGACGGCAAACCAGGAATCGTCTTCGAGGATGAACTTGAGACCGTTTGTCTTTCCCACATCCAGCTTATCCTGTGTCAGGAAGTCAATCTTTTCTTTAACGGCCTGTCCGGCTACTTCTGTCGGAGAATTTTCCCTGATGGCCACCATCATTCTACCGATTCTTTCTTTCCCTTCAAGTCCTTCAAGAACGATTGCAAATGGATTCTCAGTCGTATAGCCCACTTCTTCAAAGACTTCAAAGAGTACATCCTTGAGTGATTTACCCAGCGTCTTATAATAGGCAGCCGCCTCTGCAAGCAGCATGGATGAGATAACGGCATCTTTGTCTCTGACAAATGTTCCGTAGACGTATCCGATACTTTCTTCATATCCAAAGAGGAACTGATATTCTCCGGTCTGCTCGAATTTGTTTTCCTTACCACAGATATTCTTGAACCCTGTCAGGGATTCCACCGTTGTGACGCCGTATTTTTCCGCAATGCTCTTACCAAGATCTCCGGTTACGATCGATTTGATGATCACACCGTTGGAAGGAATCCTTTTTTGTTCATCAAGCGCTTCGAGGATGTATTTAATCAGAACAGCACCCGTCTGATTACCGTTGAATGCCCAGTAATCATCGCCATCTTTTACCATAACGGCAAGTCTGTCACAATCAGGATCGGTTGCAATCAGGACATCTGCATCGATCTTCTTCCCGAGTTCGATTGAGTATTTAAAAGCCCTTGTATCTTCGGGGTTCGGATAGCCAACCGTTGTAAAGTCGGGATCAGGATTTTCCTGTTCGGGAACAACGTTGACGTTTGTGAACCCTCTTTCCCTGAGAACTCTTCTCACCGGCATATTCCCGGTACCGTTGAGTGGTGTATAAACGATCTTAATATCCTTGTCGATCCCTTCATCTCTGAGAGCAAGAGCTTTCACTTTGCCGAGGTAAATATCATCTATGTCTTTACCAATATATGTGAGCAATCCCTTTTCGAGAGCTTCCTTTTCGTCCATCATCTTTACATCCGAAAAGTTTTCGATCTTCTTAATTTCATCCTGAACCGGAAGGGCGATATTGTCGAGAATCTGAGCCCCTTCTTCCCAGTAAACTTTGTAGCCATTATACTCCTGCGGATTGTGACTGGCGGTAACAACGATCCCGGAGATGGTTTTCAGATGTCTGACGGTAAATGACAATTCAGGTGTGGTTCTGAGGGATTCGAAGAGATAGGCCTTGATGCCGTTCTGTGCCAGTACGAGGGCTGCGGTTTTAGCAAAGACATCAGAAAAATGCCTGCAGTCGTATGCAATAGCTACGCCTCTTTTCATAGCCTCTTCGCCATGAGATTTAATCACTTCAGCAAGTCCCTGTGTCGCCCTCATGATAATGTATTTATTCATTCTGTTTGTTCCGGCTCCTATCTTACCTCTGAGTCCCGCCGTTCCGAATTCGAGTTCTGTATAGAATCTGTCTTTGATTTCTTCTTCATTGCCCTTAATGGCTTCCAGTTCTTTCGTCGTGGCTTCATCAAAAAAATCATTCTCAAGCCATTCATTGTATTTGTTCATGTATTCAGTCATGTCTTACCTCCTGATTAAGATTTATAATTGTTCTCATATATTATGACATATTATACCCTTATAATCAAAAGGAATTTCAATAAAAAAAAGAGGACGATCAACTCGTCCCCTCCGTCCTTTTCAAGCTTGTCATTCTTTAAAAGGCTCTGAACATGAAGTAGTTCAGTTTGTGTTGCGCAAGTAGTTCACGATGTGTCTTGTCTGTTTTGTTTTGTTTGTTTTGAAATCTATAGAAATTATTCTTGTTCATGATTATCACCCCTTTAACAGCGTCATAACCATGATATCCTCTACAGTTATCTACATGTCAAGAATCCAAAACAGTGCCATTCAGTAAACATTTTATGAAAACGTACAGTCGACTACATGATGTCACATTCTTTCACAACGCCTTCCATTTCCTGGAAGAGCGCAAGCGCTTCAAGCGCCTTTTCTATCTCACGCTTCATCTTATCCGTTTTTCTGACGCCCGGCTGCCACCACCAGTTTTCAACAATCAGATTTTTATTCTTTTTATCCCGCTTGGCTTCTATCCTGGCGATAAATTTGTCCTTGTAAACGACCGGTAAGACGTAATACCCGTATGCTCTCTTATCTTTTGGTGTATAGATTTCCCATCTGTATTTGAAATCAAAGAGGGCTTCCACAAAATTCCTGTCCCACATGATATTGTCAAGTGCTGCGATGAATGAACAGGCAGATTTCACATCTTTCACCGTAGCGAGCAGCTCAATGTTTTCAGTGGCGATATAGAAGGGTTGATCAATCCCTTCTATCAAAAACGGATGGATTTCAGTTGCATCTTCCAGCCTTTTGAAAGCAGCGTTTCTCTGGGCTGTCTTAAAATCCTGAATGCCAAGCAGCGCGTCACTTCGTTTGTTCCAGAGAAATCCCACACTGTTGATCCGCCTTTTAAGATGCCAGTCATGATAATCTTCAAGTGTTTGGTTCATATCCCCGGAATTTAGTATTTCATCAGGAAGATACCGCTGCGTGAAATCAAAATAGCGAATGGTTCGATCTTTTCGAGCCACTATCAATTCCCCATGATAAAACAACGTTTCAAGAACTGCTTTTCCCACATTTGAAGATGACCAGAACCAGTCGATCTTTCTGTCAAAATTCAAATCTCTCGACGAAACAGGACCTTTTTCACGGATGATCGCTCTTACCTCATCCACAACATCTTTGTATTCCCCGGCCTTAATCCTGCGCCACTCAGATACATTCTCACGCTGTCTTTTAAAGTTCCCCCAATCTCTGACATCATAAATCGCCATCATCTTGTCAAGACCATCCACGAGCTTTCGGTCTTTGTAAAGCAGATCCCATGTCATCTGCGGTTTGTAGTTCTTTATCCTCGACTGTAAAACAAGATCATGATTTTTTCCGATAACATCGACCGGATCAAACTGTATACAACCGACTTTATCGATAAAGTCCATGATATCCTTTTTGGTGCTACCGGTCTTGTGTATCCCATGGTATTTAATCAGAAATTTTTTCGCCTGTTTTTTTGTAACCTTCAGCATTTTTTTCACATCTCTTTTTTAGATTTCCCCGTTTACCCAAAAAACTATTTGAGGCTTTTATCATAAGATAGAACTTTATCCTTCTCCATAAAACACCTAAAAGAAAAGGCAAGTCAACAGACCTGCCCTTATATCGTTAAGATGAAATATTTACCACTTAGAATCGTCTATCGCTTCAATACTCTGCTCAATAAGCGCAACTGACTCCGCAACGGTACCATCCGCAAACGGATTCTTGAGTTTTGCCACCTCAAGCAGCTGAAGGAAAGGTTTTGATCCTCCCGCATTACAGAGATCCTGATAATCTTTCCAGGCGTTTTCTCTGTCTTCGTTCATCTTGTTGTAGAACTGGAAGGCACAAACCTGAGCCAGCGTGTAGTCGATGTAATAGAACGGCACTTCAAAGATATGGGACTGTCTGAACCACATGGTTCCCTTCTCGTAAAATGTGTTGTCTTCGTAATCCCTGAGCGGAAGGTATTTCTTTTCGATTTCCCGCCACTTTGCCTTTCTTTCATCCGATGTTGCTTCCGGATTTTCGTATACAAAATGCTGGAATTCATCAACTGAAACGCCATACGGAAGGAAAAGAATGGCCTCCGAGAGATGTGAGAATCTGTGTTTGAGCATCTCATCTTCGAAGAAGAGCTGCATCCACGGGTAGGTAAAGAATTCCATGCTCATGGAATGGATTTCACAGGCCTCAAGTGTTGGCCAAACGTATTCAGGTGCCTCGTAATTCCGGCTGGAATAGACCTGGAAAGCGTGACCGGCTTCATGTGTCAGGACTTCCACATCTCCAGCCGTTCCGTTAAAATTTGCAAAGATGAAAGGTGCCTTGTAATCGGGCAGGAATGTACAGTATCCGCCACCCATCTTTCCCTTTCTGGCAAGAACATCAAAGAGGCCGTGCTGAGTCATGAAATTGAAGAAGTCTGCGGTTTCTTTTGAGAGTTCATCGTACATCTTCAGACCGTTGTTCATGATCTCCTCAGGTGTTCCCTTTGGATCGGCGTTACCGGATGTGAATTTCAGCGGTTCATCGTAGTATTTAAGATTGTCCAGGCCAAGTCTAGATGCCTGTCTTTCAAGCAATTTTGAAGCAATCGGAACAACCACCTTGTGAACCTGATCTCTGTAACCCTTTACCATCTCGGCATTGTAATCACTTCTGCCAAGTCTGATGTATCCAAGTTCTGTAAAGGTATCGTACCCAAGCTTCTTTGCAATTCTGGTTCTAACCTTGACGAGTTTGTCGTAAAGATCATCGAGCTGAGCTTCATTTTGCTCAAAGAAACCGCAATAGGCTTCGTATGCGGCTTTTCTAACACTTCTATCCCTGTTTTCGAAATAAGGCCTCATCTGTGAAAGGTTTTTCACTTCCCCATCGAACATGATTTTCGCTGAAGCAATGAGCTTTGTATGATCTGAATTCAATTTGTTTTCTTCCTGAAGGTCTTCGATGATCTCCGGGCTGAACGTCTTGAGTTCCATATCCGCAATGTTGAAGAGATGTTTACCCCATTTTGCTTCAAGATCGGCTCTGAACTTCGACTCGATGATTGCCTTGTAATATTTCACAACAAGTTCCTGAAGTAAAGGACCTGTCTGATCAAAATATTCCTGTTCCGCTTCGTAAAATTTGTCTTCAGTGTTGACATCGTATCGAATGCTACATAATGTGCTCATGGTATCGAATGTTCTTCTGAGATTGTTGAAGGCTTTCATGATCTCATTCTGTTTTTCAGCTGAATCCGCAGTTTCAAAGTCCACGAGAAGTTTTTCAAAATCTGCCTTGAAAACTTCAAATTCAGGTCTTTTGTACTCAAATTCTGTAAATTTCAAAGTTACTGCACCCCCGTTATATTTATATACCGCTATTATACCAGTTTTTTCACCATTCAGGGTTAGAATACCCTTCTATATATTCGGAAACGAAACTAATCATCCCATTTATAGATTCTTTTCTGAAGTAATTTGGCAAATATGCAATTTCAAGTAGGTCTAAAACGATTTTGACTCTCCCGCTTTACAAAACCTCAGATACTCCTGTCATGTCTGTTCACGGGTTTCATCATCTTCATAAAAAGTATCAGAAACAAGCATGTGATAAGCGGTATGGTACGAAACAGATACTCAGAGAAAAGATTTAAGGTTTCCGTCACATACCCTTTTCCTCTGCTCGAAAAATACTGTATCCTAAACCAAGTTCAAATTCATTATTTCTTGCAAAACAAATCGTCCGATCATTTGATCTGAAAGGATAAAATTAAGACAATTTTAAATAAAACACAATTATTTTATGTAATTATATCCCTCTTTCATTTTATTCTCTGAATTTTTATGAGAAATAACATATTGTCCGCAGTTACTGCCAATCTGATTCTCCTCAAGTTCACCGATACTGAGGATATAATCATACCCGACACCCTTCAGTTCATCAAGTTTCCGGTCGTTTCTGAAATCCTTGAAATAACTCTTTAACCCATTCGCTTTTGCTTTATAGGTTGGATTGAGAGGCGTTATTTTTATCAGGAATTTCTCAGGATCAAAATATTTCAACAGTTTATCGACGTTAAATTCCGAATCCTCAGAAAGCGCAAAGTTCAACGTTATCTTTCTGTCCCCTTCACGATAGAAGGTATTGCCATATGCCGCGATCTTTTCAAAATGCCATTTCTTTATCGGAATCAGATGATTTCTTTCCTCTTCCGATGTGCTGTGAAGCGAGAACTGCAGTTGGAAGCTCCCATTGTATTTTTCATTTTTTATCTCCAACAGTTTATCAAAGAAACGATCCGTTCCTTCCGGGGCAATCGTTGAAATTGATGGCATAAATCCCGGAGCCTCGTATATATCATGAAAATCGCCAAGTAATTTCAGTACATCCTTATTAAAGGCGGGTTCACCCATCCTTGCGAATTGTATCTTAAATTTTTTTACCGGAATCTTTTTGTCGCTATACCTGCTTTCCACAAGTGTATCAATCTGAAAAAGCATCTCTTCGTAGCTAACCTTTCCTTTGTAACCACCGCCTGCATCACAAAACTTACAATCTACTGGACATCCGTAAAGCGTAGAGATGATCAGAACCCATTTTTCCTCCCTCGGTATTGGTGGCTGAACCGACTCGACAAATTCAATATAATTTCCTTTATCATTTTTAGCAAGATAAACTTTCGCTACTTCATCTGTTCCATGACATTCAATGACTTTCAATCTCCGTTCTCCTTATTTTAAAATCTATTTCCATCGCGGCTTTCATACCATCTGCAACTGATAATGAAAGCTGCCTGTAAATTCCGTTTTTAACATCTCCGGTTAAGTATAAGTTTTCTTCTTCAACCGCATCAAAACCGATCATCTCAGGATACTCAGGTTTACGCCCTATTGCAAACAAGACATAATCAAAAAACTTTTCATAGATAATATCATCCCGTCGATAGACGACCCGCAACCCTCTATTTTCACGCTTTATCTCTTTCGCTTCTGTGGAATAAAGCACTTTCACATTTTCGTTCACTGCAATCATCTCTCTCAATCGCTTGACAGCACTGGAACGTCTTCCTCTGACGAGTATCGTAATATTGTTCTTGGCTGACAGACTCATCGCATAATCAAATGCGGCATCCGATCCGCCAATAATACAGATATCCATCTCAAACACATCAAACAGAGAATGCGCACTGTAAAAGATTTCTCTATCATCATCTTCAAGCGTTTTAAGTAAGGTCTTGTTCCGCTTCGGTTTTGTTCCGGTTGCTATGACAAGATGCTCACAGTACAATTCTCTCATATCGTCCGTCAGGATTTTGTACTTGTTATCAATTCTTTCGATTTTGATTACATTTGCTTTCATCGTCTTAACTGAATTTTTTTCCATTTGAGAAATCAGCAGTTTTGAGAGATTTACGCCACTGATACCATTGGGGAAACCGGGATAATTCTCTACAAGATTTGCATTCAGAAGAAGGCCTCCAAAATCGCCTCTTTCAATTAATAAAGGGTCGTGCCCACACCTCCGAAGCTGAACAGCGGTTGTAATACCGGCAGGTCCCCCACCGATGATGATTATTCTGTTCTCCATATTAATCCATTAACTCCTTTACTAATGTCGGAATGACAAAACCATGAGACAGATTGACAAATGATGCACGATGAAACGAAAGATTATAGGTTGCCGTCCCGTCTATCGGGAAGAAGACCTGATAACCGTTCATAAACGCAGTTCTCGCAGTCGTTTCACAACACAAATGAGTCATAACACCTGTGATGATGATTGATTCAACACCTTTTTCCTTAAGAAGTAAATCTACTTTCGTATCCTTAAAGAAATCATAATGATTTTTTTCTATCACCCGCTTTTGCTCCCCCTGAAGTTTTTCTGACAGTACAGATAATGAAGCGCCTCTTGAAATCTTGCCGTTCCACCATTTCCCCATCATGGAATCTGCTTCCCTGTCAATATGTCTCGAAAAAAGAATCGGCAGATCTTTTATTTCAAAAAAAGCTATCAGCTGATTGATGTTTTTTAATACCGCTTTTGAAGACGGAATAAAGGCATGAGAATTTTCAGACAGAAAATAATCCTGCATATCGAGAACAAATAAAACCGTCTTATTAATATCATAAGTGATATTATGATGTCTGTTTAAAAATTGACCGGTAATACTTAATAGCTTTTGTGATTGTGCTTCAATATTATTCTCTGTAAAATATGCTTCTTTACGTTTTAAATTTTCCAGTATACATTCTCCCATATCAGAAGTATATCATGTTTACAGATAACAAGTGATTTACCTTTGCGAAGATATCTCGCTGTGCTATAATTTAACAAATAAAATTAAACCAGGAGGTAGATTATTACCCATGAAAAAAATACTGTTTACTTTAATCTTAATCATTTCTTTATTGTTCATTTTTGTATCCTGTACAAATCTGAATCTTCCCAAAAGGATCATTCACACGCTGAACCTTAAAATACCGGGTTTAACCGAAAAATTTGAACTCGCTCCTTTTGCAACTGAAACGGCAGAAGCATCCATCGTATCTGTACTTCCCGGCTTCAGATTTATAACGGAAGACGGGACGGCACTGAGACTCTACTATGCCACACAGGTTTCTCTGGGATACGATGATATTGCAGACACCCTTGAAGTAGATATACAGCAGTTGAAAGATGAAGCTTCGCTCACTTCCATCAGCACAAGTGTCAAGATTTCGTTTTCTGATAAATTGGACAATTTCACCTTACCGACCATTGAAGCCTCCTTCACACTACCGGATTTCCAAACTGAAGGCACTTCTCTCACCATTTCTTTTGAAAAACCTGAAATCGACATTACACTCGCTTCTGAAACCATTCATGTCAATAGAATTTATGTTGCAACCGAAACAGTCAAGGGATTAAATTTCAGCAACGGAAATATATCAGACGGGGTCATCATAAAGGGTGGAACGATTGACATCACAGCAACCAACACCTCTGATGCTTCCTTTACCATTTCACTGAAAGCTGAAAATTCCGATAACGTTTTTGCTCAATCAGGGGAGATCAATATTGCAGGTGGCGATTCACCTTCCGGCGTTTCATTCAGGGGGGGGAGTTCACAGGTTAACCTGGATATCGACGATATTCTCGGCAATGATGCAACGATTACATTTATTGCCACTGCTCTTGAATTACCCCTTGAAGGCGGAACACTTACGCTCGATCTCGAGATCCACGATCTTGAAATCCAACTGAATCAGACAGAAACCGCTTCAAATACCATACCAGTGATTGGCGGTTCTCCTTTAAGGACTACAGGTGCAATCTTCTCCATCGATACTGGATTAACTGAAGATGCAACGCTTACCGGCGGAACACTCGAAATTGCCGCAGAAAACAATACCGACAGAGCGATTGAAACCATGACTGTAAATGTGACGAATGATAAAGGAGAAATCATAGCCGTTCTTGATCTCAATAACGTTGCGACTGATACAACGGGGTATCAAACGACACCGTTCAGCACACCGAATCTCATCGGTGATTCTGCGAGTATAACCGTTGTCGCCACCCTTACATCTCCTCCGGCGACAAATGGTTCGATAACAGTCACGGCAACATTCAGCGGTATACAGATACAAATAGCCAATGCAGCCGATTTCAATGCGGAAACGGTAGAATTCGGTGCAGCTCCCGACTTCGGATTCAACGACTTGTTCAGCATTAATGAGCTGGCAACCAATACCGGTGAATTATCTGTAGACCCCGCTACTTTAACAATCAATATTAAAGGACAACCGGAGCTTGAAGGGCTTGGTCTTGCACTTGATATCCTTCTGAATGAGACATCGGAAGCCACTTTTGATATCGGAATGGGACAGGCAACCGGCTTAATCGTCGATTTATCAGGCATGGTATTTACAAGGGAAACCACCTTCACAATCGTAGCAACCCCTTATCTGGCACCTAATAATACCCATGCATTCTTTGAAGGTGATCCCGAATTTGAACCATTCATTGATTTAAAACTCTTTTATGGAACGGATGTTATTTTGGATTCTCCGATTAATCACAGCACCGTCGAAGTGATTGAAACCGGACTTGACTCCGATTTCACTTTTGAACATGTAACGCTCAACGGAGATTTGGATTTCACCGTGGACATACAGACATTACCGCTATCGGAAGACTATTCTGCAACGCTTACCATTAAAGAACGCTTTGGAAATACAGTAATAGCAACACCTGTAAACAATGGAAACAATTTGATTGATCTTACAGGCAAGATGATAAGCGCCACCGATCTTGAACTCAAATTTGATTTTACAACCGTTGATGAACCGCTGAATATCGATTTCAACACCGAATATGATGCCTCTGTAACGGCTGATACCCATATCAGTCTTTCAGAAATTGCCAGTCTGACATTGAAAGCAGAGGATTCCGCTCAGAATATCCCCGCAATTGACAATCTCGTCAGTGCAACATTCCAGAGTGGCGAATTAAATATCGCCATAGATTCGTCCGCCCCTGAAATAACACAGAGGCTTTTCACAAGGGGAATCAATCTGGATACGTTTAAGGCAACAGTAACCTCCACAGTCGGTGATTACTTAATTGAATTTATCAAAACAGGAGAAAAATATGTCGCCGATCTTGCCGGTGTTGAACTGACAGGCGATGGTGCAACCCTGACACTGGGAAGCCTTTCACTGGAATTCACCGAAGCGGATGCACTAAACCTCCCTGAACAGATCGACATAACTGCCAGTATGACAAACGTTGTATTCAGTCAGGTGACGGTGGACGTTTCAGAATTTTACAACGATCTTATGATAGAAGAATCGGAAAGCATTGATATCCCGGAAGAAGCAAAAACATACATAAAGGCGATCGTTCTCTCCGGTGAGCCAAAGATTAAGATTGAGTGGTTAAACAACACCCCTATGGGACTCAACCTTTCTGCCAACGTATCAAACGGTATTTTTCATGAAAATATTTCTCTTTCGAATACCGGAAATCAGGCGAGTACAACATGGATAATCATCCCCCGGATCATCAGTATCGAGGGACTTGATCAGATTAATCTGAATTTTGAAGCTTCTCCAACCGGTCTTGATCCTGTTAACAGAGAACTGATTCTCAATAATTTTACATTTGATGATCTTGAAAATTATACAATTGCTGCAACCGTTACGATTAAAAACTTCGCCGAAGCTGTCATGCCGAGAGGCGAAGAAATCAGCATCAGAGAAGTCGTCCTTTATGGTGAAGTTGATGAAGCCCTGTTTAATTTCATGAGAGATCAGCTTCCCGATTTCTGGACGGATTATGCCGGACAAATACAGATAGATGAGGCACTTACACAGGCATATGTTGAGATTGATGAAAATATTCTGTCGGAGAACCCTGAATTAAAAGCGACATTAACGATAGCGGGGACCCCGTCAGGAGTGGTTCTTTCTGAAATCCCGATCAATCTCGATACCGAGACACATTTTGAAACAAATATCAACGACTTCCTTTCCAATCCGAGTACAGACCTGTCATTTGGAATCGTCGCACATGTTGATGAAGCAACCGTGAATCTTGATAACGTGTCTGAAGGTGCAACGGATCTGTTTTCAGCAAGTGTAACCGTCAATATTCCCGTCAGATTTACGGTTGCAGAGGATATTCCTCTTCTCACTGATACCATCAACCTTGAAGAGGAGCTCAATATTGAATTGAACGATCTGGATGGTGTTCTCAATATGATTAAGGCGGCAACCGGTATCGTAACAGCCGTCAATAATTCCGGTATCTCTGTCAAGTTGGAACTCAGATGGGATTCAGCGGCCGGAGAACCCATCATCACAAACCCGCAGGGGGGAGCGGTTGTTACTCTGACAAACGGTACAACGTCTGAATTCATCATCGCTCTCGGTTCGGGTGTTGACGCAAAAGATTTACTCGAAAAAGATATCTATGCCCGTATCGTACTCCCTGATTCCAACGAAGCCTTTTATACCGTCATGGGAGACTCAGCGGTGGATCTTTCGATATATCTTGATACGGTTGTGAAGGTTGAGATTCCTCTGGAATCGGCAAGATAAAAATAGTTTTGAAGAACTGTAAAAAAGGACGGATAAGATATCCGTCCTTTTTTATTTATAAAATCTCTTTTTTATTTTTTACTGTCAAAAACCCTGTTGATCAGTTCATCATCCGCTACAAACGGCAGCGTGATATGATCCTCTCCCGCATGTTGCTTGTTGTATTCTGCAACGGTTGAAATAGAGTTCTCATTCCGTGCCCAGGCTCTTCTCGCAACGCCTCCCATGACATCCCACGGGATTGCCTTTCGAATGATCTCATCAACTCGCTCGCTCCCATCCAAGACGAGCCCGAATCCGCCGTTGACTGATTTTCCAATACCTACACCACCACCGTTGTGAAGGGCTATAAGAGTCATTCCTCTTGAAGCGTTCCCGGCAAAACACTGTGTTGCCATATCCGCCATAACCATACTGCCGTCTTTTATATTGGATGTTTCTCTGTATGGGGAATCCGTTCCACCCGTATCATGATGATCTCTCCCCAGCATAACAGGGCCAATTTCACCATCCCTGACCATCTGATTAAATTTCAAAGCGATATCCCTTCTGCCAAGGGCATCCTGATAGAGAATTCTCGCCTGTGTTCCAACAACCAATCCGTTTTGTTCGGCATCTCTGATCCAGATGTAATTATCCCTGTCCTGTCCTCTTCTGTCAGGATCAATACAGTCCATAGCCGCTTTATCCGTCTTGACGAGATCATCGTGTTTGCCACTCAGACAAACCCATCGAAACGGACCATAGCCATAATCAAAAAGCATCGGCCCCATGATATCTTCGACGTATGACGGGAATATAAAGCCTTCAGAAGTATCCGTTTTGTTCTTGGCAATTCCCTTTTCTCCCGTGTCATAAACAGCTTTCATAAAACTGTTACCATAATCAAAGAAATAAGTTCCGCGTTCAACCAATGTCTTGATCAGCTTATAGTGTTTTTTCAAAGTCTCATCCACACGCTTTATAAAGCCCGCTTTATCCTCTGCAAGCAGTCTTGTTCTTTCTTCAAAGCTGAGTCCCTGGGGACAATAGCCACCATCATACGGCACATGGCAGGAAGTCTGATCGGACAGTAATTCCACAACCACATCATTATCGATTGCATATTCAAGCAGATCGACGATATTTCCATAATAAGCAAGTGACGCGGCCTTACCCTCGTTTTTCAATTGCTCGGCAACTCTGAAAATTTCCGCCGGATCATCGTACATCTCATCAACCCAACCCTGTTCTTTTCTCGTTTCAATCCTTGACTGATCGACCTCTGCAATGATACCGACACCATTGGCAATCTTGACCGCCTTTCCCTGAGCACCACTCATGCCACCAAGTCCCGAAGAAACAAAGAGATGCCCCTTCAAATCCTCATTTTCAGGGATTCCAAGTTTCATCCTTCCGGCGTTGAGTATCGTGTTGAATGTTCCGTGTACAATGCCCTGTGGACCGATATACATCCAGCCCCCGGCAGTCATCTGTCCGTAATTTGCAACGCCAAGTGCTGCTGCTTTGTGCCAGTCATCCTGATTGTCAAATTCACCGATCATCAATGAATTTGTGATGATCACTCTTGGACTTGATTTGTGTGATTTAAACAGTCCAAGCGGATGTCCTGAAGAAACGACAAGCGTCTGTTCATCCGTCAGCTGTTCAAGATACTTCATGATCAATCTGTACTGCATCCAGTTCTGGCACACCTGTCCCGTTTCTCCGTATGTTACGAGTTCATACGGATACAAAGCAATATCAAAATCAAGGTTGTTGTCAATCATGACCTGACAAGCCTTCCCCTCAATACATTTGCCTTTGTATTCGTCAATCGGCTTCCCGGAAAGTTTACCGGCCGGTCTGTACCTGTAACCGTATATCCTCCCCATGGTGTAGAGTTCATTAAGAAACTCCGGTGCCATTTGTTCATGAAGACTCTCAGGGATGTATCTGAGCGCATTCTTCAACGCCAGTTTGATTTCCCTTTCACTGAGTGTCAGTTCACGCTTTGGTGCTCTTCTGATGCCCTCCTGAAAACCGGGCATCTCGGGTAATTCATCACCAAGTTTGATTGTCATTGCATCCATTGCCAATTCATTTTCTCTCATATCAATTCCCCCGTATTAAAGTCTTTAATCTGATAACAATTATAACATGATTAATTTTTTTCCTTGAACCTTCCATCTCCTCAATTTGAAAAAAATGTAAAAAACTAAAGACACCTCAGGTGAAATGTAAAAACAATAATGCACGTTCATGAAAGCTGCGATAATAATTGCATGACTGATTGGAACTGCTTTTTAACCAAATGAGTGAATCATCGGGTGCTCGACCTTTTTATATCTTTTCAGATAGAATTTAAATTATTCAATATCTTTTTGATATAATACAGTATACAAAAGAAATCAGGTGAACGTCTTGCGAAAAAGAACAAAACTTCTTTGGAAAATCGGACTCCCAGGAATAAGGTTCTGGATAAAACACAGGTACAATATTGAGATAACGGGAAAGTTCCCACCCCCCCCTTACTTACTACTTGCAAACCATTCACAGAATATCGATCCTTTTTTTCTTCTCGCAAAAACAGGACAACCTGTGTCGTTCGTAATCAACAATGCCGCTTTTCAAAATCCGATAATTGGACTCGTATTAAGATGGGTAGACAGTATCCCGACTCAAAAATCCTCCAAAGACGCCAAAACGGTTATGAGAATCTTCCATTGGATTAAGGATGACAGAATCGTGGGAATTTTCCCGGAAGGTCACGCCACATGGGATGGTGAGAGTATTGAAGCACTCGGGGGCACTTCAAAATTACTCAATCGTGTCCGGGTTCCCATCGTAACCGTTACGATGAAAGGTGCCTATCTGGTCAATCCAAGATGGGCGGATAACAGACGGAAAGGAAAGATTGAAATGCATATTCAAACCTTTGAAGACCAAAAAGCATTAGAAGCACTCAACCATTCCGACTGGAAATGGCAGGAGGGTACGGGAAACCTCTACACCGGGAAAAATAAGGCGCACGGAGTGGAAAAAATCATGTGGTTTTGCCCGAAATGTGGTTCTTTCAGAGGTATACAGGGGCATGGAGATACCGTGACCTGCAGAGATTGCACCTATCAAGAGAACATCCATGATAATGGAAAGATAGGAAATCAGACGATCAAACAGATCCTTGATAACCAATTGGAATTTTTAAAAGAGTTTGTTGATCGGCAAAAAATTTATGAATTCAAGGACTGTCGCTTAAAGATGTGGGGAAACGGCAGAACCCTTCGTTTGTTAAAGGAAAGAGGGAAATTGAATCTTTTCCCCACCCATTTAATGATCAATGAAGAAAGATTTGACTTTGAGAAGATAACGGGATTAAACACCTACGTTTCCCGGATTGTAGAATTTATTTACGACGAGAATAAACTGGTCAGGATTAGAACGAAAGACGATTCTTTACTGATAACAGAAATATTAAAACTCATGGGGGTGGACTAATGTACTGGCAGCAAATTGACGATGTCATCTATGTTCTGATACTTTTTGCACTTGCTGTTCTGATGAAAAGACTAATACCCGTTTTCAGAAGGTATTTAATCCCTAATTCCATCATTGCAGGTTTCTTTGGTTTAATATTGGGACCAAACCTTTTAAACATCTTACCGTTAAATCCTGATACACTTGGGGGGATTATCTATCACCTTATGGCAATCGGTTTCATAAGTCTGAGTCTCAGAACACCTGAAAAAAAGGATAAGAGCTGGAACTCCATGAACGCAGGGCTCATCATCGTTTCTGCCTATCTTATTCAGGGAATCATGGGATTTGCCATGTCTTTTCTATGGAGTCTGGCAGATAAAAACATATCCCCGATTATGGGTCTCATTCTTCCGCTTGGATTCGGTCAGGGTCCGGGACAGGCATTTTCCATCGGTAATCAATGGGAACAGCTCGGTATGGCTAATGGTGGTGCATTAGGACTCGCCATCGCTGCTGCGGGTTTTGGGTGGGCAACGATTGGCGGTATCGTCATTCTTAACATACTGCTGAAGAAGAAAAGAAAAAAAGATGCACCCGTTGAGGCTGAATTGAAAAAAAAGATTGTCGTCAAAGATTACGAATTTTCAGATATGGATGGTTTAACGATACAGTTTGTCTTTATCGGTATTATTTATGCCGCTGTTTATCTTATCCTCGGGGGTATGAATACATTACTGGCCTCCTTTGGAACATTTGGTGAAAGCCTCGGCTCTGTCCTTTGGGGATTCCACTTTGTCTTTGGTGCGATACTGGCAATAGCATTCAGAACGGTGTACAATAAAATGCACGATAGCGGGATAGCAAAAGAAAAATATCTGAACAATTTCATGTTGCAGAGGATAGCCGGCTTTGTCTTCGATTTCATGGTTGCCGCATCGATCAGTGCGGTAACTTTTAAGCGTATTGCAGATTCTTTCTGGCCGATATTCTTCATCACATTTGCCGGTGGTCTCATCACCTTCTTCTATGTATCCTTTATCGTAAACCGAACGATGAAAGAACATCGTCTGGCAAATACAATCGCATTCTTCGGACATTTAACCGGCACTATTTCTACCGGTATGGCACTTTTAAGAGAGGTTGATCCCCTCATGAAGAGTGGGGCTCCTGAAAACATGATATTTGGCAGTGGTGTGGCAATCTTCTTCGGGTTCCCGCTGATGGCTTTACTCAGCCTGCCGCCAATCGGGATGAAAGAAGGGAACACAACGATGTATCTGTATACATTCCTCGGTTTGATCGTCTATGCCATATTTATCTTCATCTACTGGTATTTTCTGGCAAAAAAGAGAAGGAAAAACATATAAAAATCCCCTTGCGGGGATTTTTATATTTCTGTATTTCATGTTAAACTTGTAAAGGTTTTTTATTTTATTTGTTCTATGGTGATGAGCTGAAGTGGTACAATTACGATTTTTTCTACTGTTTCACCGTTAATGATTGCATTGGCCGCTTCCACTGCCATAGCCATCTGGAGAGCTGGTTGCTGCTTGACTGTTGCGATCATTTCTCCATTTTTTATTGCCATGATGGCGTCATCGACGGCATCAATACCGAAAACCTTAATTTCATCTATCCTTCCTGCAGCGATGATTGCTCTGACAGCACCAAGAGCCATTTCATCGTTATGTGCATAAACGGCATCCAACTCAGGATTTCCCTGAAGGACATCTTCCATTACTCTAGCGCCTTCTTCTCTTGAATAGTTTGCCGTCAAACTGGTCACGATTTCAAGGCCATCATACTGGTCAATGACATTTACAAATCCTGCCTGCCTGTCATTTGCCGAGGGAGCCCCAGGGATACCTTCAAGAACGGCTATCTTTCCGTTTCCGTCAAGAGCCTCCACCAGCGCCTGTGCTGCAAGCATTCCAGCCTCTTTGTTGTCTATATCAAGGTGCTGATCAACATCAATATTGTTGGCAGGTCTTGTAACGGTAATAACAGGGATTCCCATCATTTTGGCTTCCATAACGGCTGGAACAACGGCATCTGAATCACACGGGTTGACGATGAGAACATCAACATTTCTCGTAATGAGATCCTGTATCTGCGAGAATTGTTTTTCAGATGAATCCTGTGCATCCAGAACGATCATCTCAAGACCGAGTTCTTCTGCCTTTTCTTCACCGCCTTCTTTCATTGAAACGAAGAACGGATTGGCAAGTGTTGAAACGGCAAACCCGATGACTTTCTGTGCTGAAAAACCCAATCCTGCAACTACGGCAACGATTAACATTACAACAACAAATTTCTTCATAGATATTACCTCCTTAGAATTGAGGGTTATTCCCCTCTTTTTGCCATTACGGCTATTAGAATAATGATCCCTTTTACAATTTGCTGGAAAAATGCCGAAACACCGACCAGATTCATTCCATTATCAATGACACCGATAACCATCGCACCAAGAAGGGTTCCAAGTATTGTTCCGATTCCTCCTGATAATGAAGCCCCTCCCAGTATAACGGCGGCAATAACATTCAATTCAAGCCCTTCTGCCGCAGTAGGTTGTGCCGAGAGCAATCTTGACGTGATGAGGATTCCCCCAAGTCCGCTAAGAAGACCCGATATGAGAAAAGCTGTAATCCTGTATTTATTTACCGGAATGGCGGATAATTTAGCAGCCTCTGTATTGGCACCAATTGATCTCATATAGATCCCGTGCTTCGTTCGGTTCATAAAATAATAGGCGATCAGAAAGACACCGGCTGCGATAATAGTTGAAACCGGAACCATCCCGACATACCCCGCCCCTAACGTTCCAAATGAAATTGGGAGGCCCGAAATCGGTTTGCCACCGGTCCAAACAAGTGCGACTCCTCTTGCGATTCCCAGCATGGCCAGTGTTACGATAAAAGATTGTACCTTACCATAAACAATCAGAAGGCCATTTAAGGCACCCATTCCGAATCCCATCAGAAGACCGGCAATCAGGCCGAGAAAGATTGATCCCGTTGCACTTATCGTTGCAGCGGCTGCTACACCGGCAAGAGCTGCCAGTGATCCGACAGAAAGATCAATTTCTCCGGTCAATATAACAAACGTCATCCCAATCGCAACGATCAGCGTAATGGATATCTGTCTGGTTATGTTCAGCAGGTTTCTGGAAGTAAAGAAATAGGGGGATAATATCATAAAGGTAACAATCAGAATTACGAGGATCAGCAATAATCCAAGTTCCCCCTTTAAGAGTTTTCTGACCTTTGAAATATGATCATTTTTGTAGATTGAATCCTTCTTTACGTTATTTGCCATATCTATCCTCCCAAAGCCGCCGATAAAATTTTTTCCGTTGATGCATTCTCTTTCATAAATTCTTCAATCATTTCACCTTTTCTCAGAATCATGATGCGATCACATACACCGTTAACCTCTTTGAATTCTGCAGAAAGAACGATTACCGCTACACCTTCATCAGCCAGATTTTGAATAATCCTGTATATCTCAGATTTTGCACCAACATCAATGCCCCTTGTCGGTTCATCAAGGATGATAATTTCCGGTCTTCCCGCCAGCCATTTACCGAGGACAATTTTCTGCTGATTTCCACCGGACAGATTCTGCGCTGCCATTTTGATATTCAACGGCTTGACTTTCAGTTTTTCAGCGGTTTTCTCTGCAAGATGTGCCCTGCGCTTTACCGATACCATCGAATTCCTGATCACATCTTTAATCGTTGTAATCGTGATATTATGCTCAACACTCAGCTCAAGAAACAAGCCAAGCTCCTTTCTATCTTCCGGAATAAAAGCGATCCCATTTTTCTGCGCTTCAATTGGTGAATTGATCGTCAGAGATTTCCCTTTGATAAAGATTTGTCCTTCTTTCCGCTTATCCACACCGAACAAACCAAATCCCAGTTCACTTTTCCCGGCTCCTATAATTCCCGTTATTCCAAGAATTTCGCCCTTTTTAACCGAAAAGGATACCGGTCGTTTCATTCGTTCAGTTCTGAAATTTTCAACCCGAAGCATTTCCTCATTTAAAGGTGTTCCCTTCCTTTTCGAGAACTCATCTTTTAGTTCCTTCCCAAGCATTGCTTTGACCAAAGTTGCGGTTTCCACTTCAGAAATACTGTAAGTACCTGCATTTTCACCGTCCCTGAAAACACTTGCCCTGTCACAAACCCTGAAGACTTCCTCAAGATGATGCGTGATATATATCATATTGACATTTTTCTTTTTCATATCATCCATAATTCTGAAGAGTGTATCGATTTCAGCTGCACTCATCCCCGTAGTCGGCTCATCCAATACCAGGATTCTCGCATCAATCGAAAGTGCCTTGACAATCTCAACGATTCTCTTTTCACCCATTCCGAGATCTTTAACGCATGTATTTGGATGAATATCTATCCCAAAATTTTGAAGGTATTCAAGAGATTTTTTCAGAACACTTTTAAAGTCTACCGCTCCAAAGAAATTTTTCACCGGTTCATGTCCCAGATAGATATTTTGCGCAACATTTAGGGATTCGACAAGACTGAGTTCCTGATAAATTGCCGCAATACCTTTAAAACGGGCACTGATCGGGTTCTCGACCTCTACTTCATTACCGTTAATCAGAATCCTGCCGGTATCCATCTTATGGACACCGGTAAGAATCTTGATAAGTGTTGATTTCCCCGCTCCGTTTTCTCCAAGCAATGCGTGAACTTCACCTTCCCTGAGCGTAAAGTCAACCCCTTTTAAGGCATGAATTCCACCAAATGTTTTTTTTATGTTTTCAAGTTTTAAAACTATTTTTCTGTTATCATCCGTTTTCTGAACCAAACGCCTCCACCTCTTCCGTTGTTGGAATAGAAGTCTGAGCACCTGCCTTTGTCGTACTGAGTGCTGCTGCATAATTAGCGTATATCAAAGCCTCTTCAACCGTTTTATTCTGAACCAACTGTGCACATAACGACCCGGAGAAGACATCTCCCGCTGCAGTTGTATCAACAGGAGTTACTTTATTCCCTTTGAATTTCTTCACTTCATCATCGACAAGTACCATAAATCCATTCTTACCAAGTGTTAATACGGGAATTGTCACACCTTTTCCTTTAAGAAATCTTAAGAAAGCTTCTTTTTCATTCTCTGTTTTAAGGGATTTGTTAAAGATAATCTCCGCTTCAGTTTCGTTAGGTTTGATGATATCTATCATGGAAAGCAACTCATCATCTATACCGTCAACGGGTGCCGGAGCAGGGTCTACTACAACAAACATCCCCTTTTCCTTCGCCTTTTTAATCGTTGCCTTGATAATATCCTTTTGACACTCAAAGGTACAAAGCATGATGGAATTCGCCTTAAAATGTGATTCACATCGCTCCAAATCCCTTTCGTCAAAAGCTGCATTGGATCCCGGAGTAAATGCAATAGAATTTTCACCGTTTGAATTTACCCATATCATTGCAATACCAGCTGTTCCATCTTTTTCAATATCTACAAGCTCAGTTGAAACACTATTTCCTTCAAGTGATTTCATTAATAGTTGACTGAATTCATCATCGCCGAGTTTTGTCAGCATCTTTACATTTGCCCCGTTCTTTGAAGCAGCTACAGCTTGATTTCCACCCTTTCCACCCGGATATGTATTAAAGTTATCCGTCATAATCGTTTCGCCGGGTTTCGGAAAATTCAAGACATTCATCACCAGATCCATGTTGACACTTCCCAGACAAATCACTTCATTCACAAAATTCATTCAATTGCCTCCCTGAGTTTATACACTTTTTCCATAAATCGCCTGACTCTTATCTCTTCAACTTCATTCTTCCAGTTTCCATTTTTCTTGAAATAACTACCGACTATCGCGCCATCGGAGATACTCAACAACTCTTCTGCATTCGAATCCTTGACACCGCTGCCGAGAATCACTGGGAGGGTTGTACTACCGTTTAAGGAACTGACTCTTTCCGGAGTTGGTGCTATACCCGTTTCAAATCCTGTACAAATGAGCACTTCAGCTCCTTCAGATTCAGCATCATGCGCCATTTCCTCTATACTTCTGTCAGAAACAATAAAATGACTCCCATGTTTTACATGTACATCACAGAAAAAAACACAATTTTCATTTTTTAGCATCGTCCTTTTTCTTGCCAGCATTGCTCCGATTCCTTCTGTGATCCCCGAATGAGAAACATAGGCATTGACCCATTCAAAAACCCTTATCCAGTCTGCACCAGACGCCACTGCTGCTGATATGGCAGCTTCTCCACCGTTCAGATGGCAGTTGATTCCAACTGGCAACCCTGTTGCATCTTTAACGGCTTTTGCGGCAACCGCAAGACAGCTCGCGGTTTCATATCCGATTTTGTCTCCGGGAAGATAGGGATAATCCCAGATATTCTCAACCTGCAACCCATCTACACCCGCGTCTTTTAATAATTCAGCTTCTTTTACCGCTATATCGATAACTTCTGAAAAATCAATATTTTCCGGTTTATACAGTGGTGACCCCGGCAATGGTCTGAGGTGTATCATCGCAATAATCGGTTTTGGTCCCTTGAAAATCTTCGTCAGATGATTTTTTTCAACCATTTCAAACACCTTTTAAAAATCTACTCCGGAAACAAGAATAATGTTTGCATATGGTGTGAACTCTCCGGTTTTAACGAAGACCTTCACTTCTTTCCCTTCAAGAGAACCATTCAAGACAAGATCCTTAAAATCCGGGTGTGGTATATTTTCTTCTACTATCGCATTCCCCTTGTTATTAATCTTACCGATTGTATCTTTAAACTCTTTGTAGATATCCGGACAGGCTGTCTTTGTTTCTTCAGCGATGATGACTTTTTCAATTTCAAGTTCTTCAAGTATTACCTTTACAACATCTGTAACTCCCGGAATCCCTCTTCCAACTGAAACATCAATACATTCTGTCATTTCATGTCTTGGAAATGGAAAGCCTCTGTCTGTGACGATGATCATGTCTCCATGACCCACTCTTGCAATTGCCCCTGCCAATTCATTGTGTAAAATTCCATGTGTTTTCATTTCTTTACCTCCTTTAAGTTTGTCTTATGATTAATTCAGTTTGTAATTCAACAATATGATTCACCTGTTCTTCATCGTCAAGAACCCTTTTAATCTTATTAAAGAGCGCTTCCATTGCCGTTCGCCCTGCCTCATATTTTTTCTGATTGACGGTCGTTAACGATGGAACAATTAATTTTGCAATAAAGATATTGTCATAACCGACAATAGAAATATCTTCCGGAATTCTGAAATCCAATTCTTTGATCGCTTCGACAGCCCCCCATGCCATCAAATCATTTGAGGCAAAAAGAGCCAAGGGTTTTTTGCTTTCACGAATAATTTCCTTGGCAAGTGCATAGCCACTATCATATTTAAAATCACCAAATTTCACCATCACATTTCTTTCGTTTACTCCTGATGCCAGTAATTTTGAGCAAAACCCCTTCAATCGCTTTCTTGCCGGCAGGACATCCTCCGGCCCGGAAATACAAGCGAAATTCTCAAAATTTTTTTCAAGAAAATATTGGGCTACCTGAACGGCACCTTTTTCATTACACATATAAATATTATCAAGCATCGGATGATCCAGATTTATTTTTCTGTCCAGTATGACCATTGGAATATCATGCAAGTATTCAAGAAATTCACTTTCTGCCATACGCGGAGCCACATTGATGATGCCTTCCACATGCTGTGCCATAAAGGTGTTCAATATTTTGTGCTCCTGTTTCACACTCCCATCCGTATTACATAAAAAAAACTGCAAATCATTACGGATACAAACCCCCTCAACCCCTCTTGCAATTTCCGCAAAATAAGGGTTCGTAATATCAGGAATCATCAAACCGATAAACTTAGTCCGGTTGATTTTAAGGCTTTGAGCCAATCGACTGGGTTTGTAACCCATCTTTTCTATTGTTTCAAGAACATGCTTCTTGAGTTCAGGGCTGACATATTTTTTCCCCGATATGGTATTGGAAACTGTTGCAACGGATACCCCCGCCTCTTTTGCAACATCTTTCATACTAAATCTCATTTGTCTTCTCCTTCACCTCTATGTATATATCATTTCTTAGTGATTTGTCTGCCTATTTTAGTGAATAATTCACATTCTTTACGGTTTCATTCGGTTAATTTGAGCACGCTTCTTCATTTTCATGACTGAAAACGCAATTACTACAACTCATACGCAATTCAACTTGACAGTTTTTGAAATTTGAAAACGAATCATTTTATAAAAAAACCAGTTAAACGTTTAGTTAAACGTTTAACTCAATCATACTCTCTTTTTTTTATTTCTTCAACTCTTTTCTGGAGGAATTAACAGCAATTATTTCTGATTATCTGAAAATAATGATCAAATACTTATGTTTTTTAATCATTTCTCTTTTTTTATAAAATATCGCGAAAAAAACATTTTGTAGACTTGACATATCAAATATTTTGGTGTATAGTTCTTTCTGCTGAGAGAAACGGGAAAGGATTTTGAATATATTGTTTTATGTATTTTAACTTTCTTTTTTCTTAAGGGGGTTAAGTTTATTACAGGTCTAAAAAAAGCTTGGATATATCCTAATTTGTTACCGTATATTAATTAATGTTTTTTATAACGAGTGGAATTTTTATCATTTAAATGCTATAATAAATTATAAAATGTATCGAAATATGGGCACAGTCGGAACTTACGAATTAGCTACATGTGTATCTTAAATTATAAATCTTTTTATTTGCTTTCTTTAGAGAATATAGTATGAAACTTCATTTACTGTGTCCATATTTTGATTTCTTAGTCGAAATTTAGTTTTAAAATATACTTCAAAACGCTCCTTCTTTTAGAAGGGGCGTTCTTTAATTCAGCGGAAAGTTATTCTGGTGAAGTTTTCAGTATGATATTCCTTGAAATGATCCATTGAAAAGATAAACCTTGTTCGATATTTCTTTGCCAGTTTAAAAATCTCTTTATCGGCATAATCCACAATGATAGTCCCAGACCAGGAACAAAATTCTTTTAATTCTCTTTTTTCAGTTTTTGTCAATTTCCTTCTAAACGATTTATCGAAAGTCCAAATAAGGGGAAAGAAAAATTTCTCCGATTTATCCGCAATATAATCATAGAGGTAGAAAATTGGATCTGTAGCAGGTTTACCATCCTTCCACCCCAAATTAGAACCGTCAACAATCAAAGGTGAATGACAATTTCTTAATCTCAGTTTCTGTAAATAATTATAGGTCGAAAAGTATGATTTTCCCCTGTAGTGGATGATTACATAACGATCGCCTGCCGGAAGATTGTTTAATCGGTTGGTTGGATACCATTTCCAACTGATCTTCTCCCTTATATCTTCTCTCATTTTGATCCTGAAAGTCAGCGGCGGAATCCTTCCCAATTGATTCCGTTTTGAAACATAAGCATTATCCGGATTATTGAAGACATAAAGACTGCTTTTTACCGTACCAGAATTCTTTTTCTGCTCTTCTCTTTTCTGTCTCTTCTTCTCATAAATTATTTTTTCAACATCTTCAGCTTTTATTTTTTTGGCTATCCCATTTGGAAAGAGATAATTTTTTGCATAATCCAACTGTACAGTTGCCACCTCTCCCGCTTTTCCGAGAAGTGAAAAATCTTTTAACAAGATGATTTCTATTTGTGTTGCCATAACATCATTCCTTCATTTTAATATCTCAACTATTCAAACCGAATCAGGAAAATATTAAAAGCGGGACAAATAATTCCTCTTTGGTCAAAGAACCGTGCTTTCCAAGCATACCGCTTGAATCAAACTTTTTTCCCGAATTGTGATCCACTGCAAAAATGGACTGTTTTCCTCTTCCAATTGCAATATAGTCACCAATCCTGGAGATGTTTTTATTAAACAGCTTCATATCTATAGCCGTTTCACTTCCTGAAAATAAGCCTTTGTTTATCGCTTCATCCTTATTCAATATCAGAAAATCCGTTCCATAATCTTTAACGAAATTTCTTTCAAACAAAGTCTTGTCTTTAACGTTGAGATAAGCAACTCTTGCTTCTCCTGCGATGGGACCCCTTATAGAATAATGGTTATAATCACTTTGGTGAATTGTTCTTTCAGTCCCCTTCGGGGTTTCAATCTGTCCATGATCGGCTGTTATCAGGAATAGCGTTTCTTCTCTTTGTTTTTCAGTCAGCTGTTCTAAAACCATTTCCCTGAACAGCCTGAATATATTTCTTAATTCATACTGATATAATTTCGAATACGGTCCCTTTTTATGCGCATAGGTGTCGGCAAGTCCCCAATATGCTTTTATAAATGTTTTCCCTTTACTTCTGTCAAGTTCCTTTTTCAACTTGTAATACATCTCCGTGACACCTGCATAGGAGTTAACGGCATGATTACATCCTTTTACATGTATTCTGGTTAATGCGGTTCCGTTAAATTGACTCGCAGTAATTACATGACAAGATACCTTTTTTTTTGATAATTTTCCGAATATGGAATCCTGTTCAATAAACTTTTCCGGAGAAAAACTATCCTTTTGAAAGAAAGAATCCCTTGGAAGATATTTATCGATAGATTTTGGTGAAAAGAGAATCATATTTGTCAGTGCCTGAAATTCTTCCAGATAGAGTGAATAGCCCAAAATACCATGTTCTATCGGAGGAACACCTGTGAACAGAGAAGTCAATGCAGCAGTAGTAGTGCTTGGAAAAACGCTGGTTAAAGTCCTTTTTCGAAAAATATCCAATTCTTTTTGAAAACCCGGTATTGATTCTGCCGCTTTAGAAAGATTTATATCCCCCATGGCATCTATAACCAGTAAAACAACTTTTTTCTTTTTCTCTAGCTTATTAATATCCCCTGATAAATCAAGGGGTCTATACTTGTATTCCGCATTAAAGTGTTCAAGTATAAAGTTTGAAAGGTTCACGATTGAATTTGAATCATAGTCCGGTAAATAAAGCCCATTTTCCAGTATCTCAGAGTTTGACACAGCCTTCACCTTCTTTAATCCATATGTCTGACTTTCACGACTTCTTTTATATTGATTGTTCGCTCTTTTGATAAATCTATCCGGTGTTCAACCCCATTTCTTACAACACTAACAACCGGCCTTGAAATAGCACCTCTTTTATTCCCAACAACTATCGCATTTTCGCCGGTCGACAAGATGAGTTTTGTATTAACGGGATATAGACCAAAAGCCTTTAGAAAAAGATGCACCATATCCGGATCAAACATTTTCTTTGCCTGTTTAACGATGAAACTCGTTGCCTCATACGGCTCCCAGGCTGTTTTATACGGTCTGATGGTGGTCAGCGCATCATATACATCCGCAACCATCAACAATCTGCCTTCAAACGGAATATCCTTCCCTGAAAGATTATCCAGATACCCTTTGCCATCCCATCTCTCATGATGACACTTGATCGTGTTCAGAACCGATTGATCTTCGATTCCTGACAGTATCGCTATTCCGTGCCCATACCCGGGATGTTTTTTGATGATATCAAATTCCACATTTTTTAATTTTTCACGGCTTTTCAGAATTTCAGGGGGAATCCAAAGTTTTCCCATATCATGAAGCAGACCGCCAAGTGTTATCTTTTCTATCTTCTCACGGTCTTTATTAAAATATTCAGTTGCCAGTATCGTTCCTATGATCGACACATTGACCTGATGCGTAAAGGTATAATCATCGAATTGTTTCAATTTAACAAGAGAGGGAACGACATATTCGCCATAACTTTCAATAATTTCCGTTGTAATCTCGTCACTGATCTCTTCCGATTTTTCCACATCAATTCGTCCCTCTTTCAGTGTGGAATCACAAATACTGGAAAGATCCGAAGAAAATTCATGCAATTTTTCCTCAGTTATCATTTCATGAGCCTCTTCGTTAATTTCATTCTTAACGAATACGGAAACCCAATCTATTCCTCTCATATGAAGTTTTCCTACAATATCTTCGGTGATGATTTCACCGTTCTTTACGATCACATCACTTGAAGAGGTACCCACTATCGTTTCAGCAAGAATTTCACCATTTGTTAGCTCATCTGTTTTTTTCCATTTTATCAATTTCAAGCACCTCGGTAATGAATAATTCAGGGTGATCTTCTAATTGTATTTCATTTTCGTCTACAAGGATAAGCGGTCTTCCTATCGAATTCCCGCCTTTTGAAATGACCATTCCCAATTTTCCGTTGTTCAACCTGACAACAGTACCGGTTGGGTACAAACCAATTATCTGAACAAAAGCTTTGACAACATCCGGATCAAAGAGATTTTTCGAATTCGACACAATCCACTTGAGTGCCGTGTGCGGATCCATTTTCCCTTTCCCATCAACACTTGTAATCAAAGTATCATAGGCATCCGGAACGGCCATTAGTCTTGAAATTTCATTGATATTCTTTCCTTTGGCTCCCATCGGAAATCCTTTACCGTCATATCTTTCATGATGTTCCATAATCGCATTTTCTTCTGATTTATCAAGAAAACCAGGGGAAACTTTATTGATGATTTTAATCCCCAAAATAGGATGGATCTTGATTCGGTTTAAATCTGTCGATTTTTTATATTGATCAAAGACATCTTCAATATAATTCAGTCCTTTTTCCTTTTGAGCGTAAATCAGACCGATATCATGCAAAAGGGAAACCTTTGCAAGTTTAAGGAGAGCATGTCTCATTACACCCATTGATTTCCCAAGTACACATGCAATGATTGCCGTGTTGATACCATGTTTTATGATAAAACCGGATGCGACATCCGTCATAAAATTAAAGACATTCGAATTGCTTTTCAATACTTCATTCACCAGCTCATTACTGAGATTGACCACTTCGTTAGTCTGAAAGGTGTTGTTCTGTACAAACGATTTTGTAACCGTTTCAAATCTGGATATTGATTCATGATATTTCTCATCTGAAACAATTAAAGGCAATTCCGGTGCAAGAAACGGTTCGGCTTCCCGTGAATATTCATCCTCAATATTAAGAATTAAATCATCATCCACGACATTTTCTTCGGACTGACGTATCGGCACCCAGAGAACATCTCTGTTCTTCAGATAATTAATGGTCTTTGAATCAAGTATTGCAGATTTCTGAGCCAGCAGAACAAAACTGTTTGGATCAAAAACATCATCACCACAGATTTCCCCTGCCTTTACTTCCTCAACACTTTTCCAGACTATTTTCAAAGAATTATCCCCTTTTCATCCCATTCTTTATGATAGATTTCAGAAGCACTCTTTTTTGGGGCAACGATACTCATCACCCATTCTTTTGTAAAATATCTGTCCATGACACTTTGTATCTGTCGCTCATTCACCGCATCAATTCGCTCTACCATCTTTTCCACCGAAAGAGGCGAATCGAATGCAAGACCCGTATCCAGATTTCTCATCATGGTTGAATAAGTACTTTCCGTTGAAAGGAGTAATTTCCCTTTCAATCTCTCTTTACCATAATTGATTTCATGAGTGGTGATCCCTTTTCTCATAATCTTTCTCAATTCATTCATCAATTCCGTGATCAGTGTTTTGTACCTTTCGGGTGTTGTCGCCGCATAGACAAAAAACAGCCCCCCTTCCGGATAACTAATCAGACCGGAATCGACCGTATAAACGAGTCCAAGCTCTTCTCTAAGTCTGTTGAAAAGCTTCGAACTCATTCCACCACCAAGAACTGTATTCAATACCTGAAAGGCATTAAAATCCTTATCCCTTCTTGAAGGTGCTTCAATCCCAACAAGCATATGCAACTGTTTTAAATCCTCTTTTTCGGTAATCGACATAAACTTTCCGGGCTGATAAATCAGAGACTCCCTTTCTTTAACAGGTCCTTCATTTTCAAAATCCTCAAGATTTTGTATAAAATCATCGGTATAATTCCCCGCTATCGAAAAAACCATGTTCGATGGAACATACTCACCTCTGTAAAAATCAACAAGATCGTCTCTACTCATATCTGAAACAGTTTCCAAATTCCCGAGAACCGGTTTCCCATATCTCGATTGTCCCCAAATATTCTGAAAAAATTGTTCATAAACAGTATCAGAAGGATCATCATCAGCAGCTGATATCTCTTCAAGAACAACTTGTTTTTCAAGATCAAAAAGGTCCTTCTTAAAAGATGCTCCACTGCACAAATCTTTCAGAATTGCAATGGCAGCATCGGATTGAGCATCAGGAACACGTGCGAAATAAACTGTATTTTCCTTACCTGTAAAGGCGTTTAGCGTCCCACCAACTCTCTCTATGGGTTCTTTCAATTCAATAGCGGTTCTATCTTTTGTTCCCTTAAAAACCATATGCTCCGTAAAATGCGCCGCACCTGAAACATCAGCAGGTTCATTGGATGAACCTGCCTTTACTGCGATACTGAGGCTTACGGATCTCACGCCTTGCATCTGTTGTGAGAATATCTGCATGCCATTGGGCATAATGGTCTTAACAGCGGCTGGTCTGTTTTCTCTATCAGACAGATTGCCTAAAATGCTGTTCCCCGTATCAGTTGCCACATAATCACTTCCTGTTGTTATCTCTTTTTCTGTCAGAGTTTCTTCTTGGTCTGCTACCTGAATTTGACTTTTTCTTTTCCACACCAGGTTGTCTCAAATCAATTTTTCCCTGATCACCCTTGGAATAGATAACTTCAAGTTCATCACCCATCTTGAATTTTGCTGAAGGATCTTTCACATAGCCATCCATGCTGGACACGTGGAGCAGTCCGGTCTTCCCCGGTGCAATCTCTACAAATACGCCGTATTTTTCAATTCTGGTGACTTTACCTTTATATGTCTTTTCATCTTCAAGCGGTTCAATCATCATTTTGATATAATCGGCAGCAGCGTTACTCTTCTTTGCATTGTCTCCGTATATGTTAACCTTTCCCTTTTCATCATCGAGATCGATCTTAACATCAAACTCGGCTGTGATTGCCTTTATTGTCTTTCCCCCCGGTCCGATTATTTCTCCAATGGAACTGGAAGGAATATCAAATGATATGGCTACCGGTGCATATTCAGAAAGGGTTTCATTCGGTGTTTCGATGGTATCGTACATCAGACCAAGAATATGCATTCTACCTTCTTTTGCCTGATCAAGGGCCTTAGCCATGATTTCTCTACTAATCCCACTGACTTTAACATCCATCTGGAATCCTGTGATCCCGTCTCTTGTACCAGCAACTTTAAAGTCCATATCACCAAGATGGTCCTCAATCCCAAGGATATCTGAAAGGATGACCGTGTCATCTTCTTCCATAATCATTCCCATCGCAATACCGGCAACATGCTTTGAAACTGGAACCCCCGCCTGCATAAGTGAAAGGGAACCTGAACAGATCGTCGCCATTGAGGAGGACCCGTTTGACTCAAGAATTTCTGAAACAATTCTAATCGTGTAAGGGAAGTCTTCAAAAGTGGGGAGAATCGCCTTAACAGATCGTTCCGCAAGATGTCCGTGACCGACTTCTCTTCTTGATACACCTCTCAATCGCTTGACCTCGCCAACTGAAAATGGTGGGAAATTATAATGAAGCATAAAGTTCTTTTCAGCATTTTCGTAAATGGAATCAATATACTGAACATCTTTCCCGCTTCCCAGTGTAACGATTCCCAGACTCTGTGTTTCTCCTCTTGTAAACAGTGAAGAACCGTGTACTCTCGGCAGAATATCAAGTTCACAGGTAATCGGTCTGATTGTATACGGATCTCTGCCATCAGATCTTTTTTTCTCTTCAATAATCGTTCTTCTCATGATATTTTTAAGGATCTCTTCATAGCAACTCGCGGCAAGCCCTGCTTTTTCTCCTACTTCATCTTCTTCATAAGTTTCAAGGAATGCGTCAAGAATCTGCTCTTTGTATTCACCGAGTGCTTTTTCTGTAGCCTTCTTACCTTCAGTTAAAAGTCTTTTTTTAAGTTCATCTCTATCCACAAGTGTTTCAAGTCTTTCTTTTTCTTCATCGGAAAGATCAACAACTTCAAATGCCATCTTTTCTTTGGAACCGATTTCAGCTACAACCTGTTCCTGGAAATCACACATTTGTTTAATTGCATCATGTGCAGCATCCAGAGCCTCAAGCATAAGCACCTCGCTGACTTCTTTCCCCTCACCTTCAACCATAACGATTGCCTCTTTTGAACCGGCAACTGTCAGATCAATCAAACTGTTTTCAAGTTGCTCTTCAGATGGGAAAACAACAGGTTTACCATCAACATAACCAACTTTGACACCTGCAACAACACCTTCAAATGGAATATCTGAAAGGTTGAGTGCCATTGATGCACCAAAAATCCCAAGTATGTCAGCAGGATTACTTTCATCTATCGAAAGAACCGTCGCAATAACCTGTACTTCATTTCTGAAACCTTCAGGAAAAAGGGGTCTTATCGGTCTGTCAATCTGTCTTGCGGCAAGAATTGATGTATCTCCCGGTCTGCCTTCTCTTTTTAAATAACCTCCGGGAATCTTTCCTGAAGAGTAAAATTTTTCCTGGAACTCAACTGTAAGCGGGAAGAAATCCCCTCCTGATGCAGTTTTCATTCCATTTGCAGTAACAAGCACAACCGTATCGCCGAGTCTGACTACTGCAGAACCAGCGGACTGTTTTGCCATTCGTCCATGTTCAACAGAAAGTTCTATTCCGCTGATCGTAGTTTTCCATTGCTTAAAAGCCACTGTTACATCTCCTTTCGTCTACAATCGTGTCGTATTTATTCACAACGTGACGCTAATTATAAATTTTAGAGGTTCAACCCTCATATTTCTTCAATTTTGATCTTTGTTTCAGTTTCAAATGTCGTCATCGGTTCTGATTTAAACCGATAAACAGGTGTTACACTGGTTGTCTGGTAAATCTTTTCATAGCCATTCTCAGAGTATGAAACGGTGTAAACCGGAAAATACCAGAATTCGACTTCCTCATCAGGCTGAAAGGAAATATTAATCCCTTCATAATCGCTTCTGAGACCGAAAAGCGTCGTCTTAACTTTTCCGATATCCTTGATATTCATATGATCAAATTCAGTAGAGTATATATATCTCTCATCGGAATCATCTGAAAGCATGTTGAGGTTAAATTCACATCCGTAAAAAACAGGGATATTGTGCATCGATAAGTTTGTGATTTTGTTTTTAAGCAGCAGTCCGTCTTCATCAAAGACAATCTCTTTCTCAACTCTTATTGGCACCCAAAGAGAACCATGCCAGATATGTCCATCCCGTGTCAATCTTATCCCACCATGCTCTTTGTCGATGATTTCATAATCATAGAATTGATTGGTAAAATCACCCTGTTCGGGATATCGACATCTTGAATATTTTTCAAGTGTACTCCACTCTCCCAGGAAGTGATCCAGTAATGAAAATCTCTCATACCAATCATAATTCAGTAATTTTTCAAGACCTTTTTCCTTCGTCAGAAAACTTCCCATTCCGCCTTCTTCTGCGGTCTTAGCATTCGACATTTTTTCATGATAGGGCTCGTAACGCCTTGTGAGATTGTTCATTAAATTAATCCCTTTGTTTTTTAAAGACAATTCAAAGATACGCCCACCGTTTGAAGGGGAGATACCCAACGTCAGCCATTTATTGTTGATCAGTATCTCATCATGCCCGTCGATATCGATATCTTTTATCTCGATATCGACAAAATCCTGCTCACCGTATTTGATCGCGTCAATTTCCCTATTCAATGCAATAAGGTTTTTATACACATCTGCACGCAGATTCGGAACATACAATCCCCCGAAATAGCCATGCCAGTATGCATCATTCGCCTGCGATCTGAGCAGCTTATCATAGATATCATCACATGCATCTTCCGGAACCTGTGAACTGAGATGCAGCATCTTTTTATGCATTAAATTTGATTCAGTATATTTAGCAAGGAAAGTACGCCAGAATCCTGTTTTCAGGAACATGGAAAATCTCTCATACTCACCTTTCTTCTTGATCTCACCTTCAAGTCTTTCGTAATGGGTTCTCGCTCGACTCGGTAACGCCCAGCTCATCATCTCAGGATATGAAGAATCGGGAATATAGGTTCTGCCTCTTGAAGGGGCTTCAGATACATAGCCTTCAAATGTTGTTGTTTTTAACCAGTGAGATTCTTCACCGATTTTAGTAAAAAATTCTTCAAGCCACTTCTGGCGATTGATTAATTCATCAGTCCCCGGCCAATTCCCGAATTTTTCACCGTCATCAAACATCAGATACATGTTCTGCCCGCTCTCCGATGCCCTTTCCTGAAGGTAATTGATAGAATCTTCAATTTCATGAAAAGGAATGAGATATCTGAGTCTCTTATTAATCGGGAAGATTTTTAGCGGAAAGCCCTGATCTTCCGTCATAAAATAACCATTCAATTCATCTTCATAATTACCGGCATTTTTAAAGTGATCATCATCCAGGGCGACATATTCAATCCCCATCGTTGCCAGTGTCGATACGAGAGAAGGTTCCCATATTCTTTCCGGAAGCCATAATCCCTTTGCTTTATACCCAAAAAGGTTCATGAGAAGTTTATTCATTTTTTCTATCTGCTTAACTCTGTCCTTCAACGGTATAACAGACATAACCGGCTCATAATAACCGCCGGTAAACAATTCAATTTGAGAACGATTCAACATCGTCTTAATACGCTTTATCATCTGAGGATAATTTTCATTCAGATAACTTAATAATGGACCGCTGTAATGTAGAACAGCCTTTATGTTCGGGAATTTAAAAAGTGTATCAATAAACGGTTTATACGCATTGGTAACAGCTTCCTCAAATACAAATTTAAAATTACCCGCAGGCTGATGATTGTGAACTCCGAATATAAATTGAATCTTCCTCACAGCTATTCACCTCTCAAGCTTTTTTCTTGTATTTTATGTCGTATCCGTTTGGATCTTTTCTTGTAAAATCTATATCCATACTTTCAAATTTCGTTTTTTCAAGTACGGACTCACGCCACTCCTTGTTTAAATATCCCGAAAGACTCCAGTGAAGGTTAAGATAAATCCCGTTAATATCCTTCATTCCCTTTGCCTGATCCATCTCATCTGAGATCATCTTTAACATTCGTTTTGGAGATAAAACAAGCCCTTCACCATGACATACAGGACATTTTTCAAAAAGAAGCTCTTCAACCGGTGGCGAGGTCCTCTTACGTGTAATTTCTACCAATCCGAGTTTTGTAAAGCCCATAACAGCTGTTTTCGCCTTATCTTTCTTGATTTCTTCATTTAAGACCTTCAAAACGGTCATCCTGTCATTTTCCTGTTCCATATCGATAAAATCTACGATGATAATGCCGCTGAGATTTCTCAACCGCATCTGTCTTGCGACTTCGCGTGCCGCCTGCACATTTGTTTCAAGTGCCATATCTCTCGTATTGGTACTGGATATATTACTACCCGAGTTGATGTCTATAATACTGAACGCCTCTGTTCTATCGACAACCAGCCAGCCGCCGCAATCAAGATTGATCTTTCTCGAATAAAGTGACTCAAGCTGTTCCGTTACATTATAGACGTCAAAAATATCTCCTTTACACATTCTGAGCTTTCCGCGAATCGGCTTCTTGTCAAAATCCTTCAGAATCATGTCCAGTTTGTTGTACATTTCCTTTGAATTTGTCACAACCTCATCGACGGTTGAATCGTATTTTTCGCGCATCAGATAATCCAGTATCTCCGCTTCATCATGAAGGATTCTGGGTTTTTTATAACGCTGGAAGGATTTGTAAACTTCTTCCCACTTTTTCTTAAGGGTTCTGTATTCATGTTCGAGATCGTCAATATCGATGTTTTGAGCAACGGTTCTGATGATGATACCGGAATCTTTTACAACTTTCGACATATGACTGTGCAACCTTTTCCTTTCAGCCGCACTCTCAATTTTTTTAGACACCCCTACGCTTCTTGAAAAAGGCATAAACACAAGATGTCGACCTGCAAGACCAATATTCGTGGTAACCTGCGGTCCTTTCGTCCCGATAGGATCTTTTTTTGCCTGAACGATAATCTTTTTCCCTTTTTCGGGTACTACGCACTTTTTCCTAGCTTCCCTGCTGCCCAAAGATGCCTTGATAAAGTCCTTGTTTCTCAAAAAAGCATTCTTGGATTTTCCAATATCAATAAAGGAAGCATCAAGGCTGCTCACATAATTCTCTACTTTTCCGAGGAAAATATTGCCTGTAATACTTTCATTGTCCATTTCCTCAAGATGGAGTTCTACCAAATGATCACCTTCAAGGACGGCAATCATGATCTCGTCTTGAAAGTTACCCACCAATATCCTTTTAATCAAAGGGTTGGAAATTACTATTTCTCTTCACCTCTCTATAAATCTATAATTTGAATAAAATTATATATATCATATACATTAATCACATTTAATCCATCAGAATGTTTTGGTTAAATATAACTGCACTCTGCAGTTTATAACAGGTTTTAAAACAACCCATTTCAGCACCGCTGAAATTGTACTTCTTTATTATATCGTAAATCACAAAAAAAAAGAAACAAAAAAGGAAAGATTTAATCAAATCAATTCAGATAAATTTGCAGATAAAGAAATGTAAAGAAAATTTATAATTGAATTTCCTTCGTTGCATTTGCTAATCGGTACTGTTCTACACTGTTCCTTATACTTTCAAATTTCGCTTTAGCCTTGCCTCTCAACGATTCCTGAATTATTTTTTTCTTAAATTTCAACGTTCTTAAATCCTGAATTTCTCTGTTAGAAAATGGGGTTTCAGGTTTTGGAATAAGGGGATTAAAACTGAGTTTGATATCTTTGAAACCTATTTTTAAAGCAAGATCACAAATACTGGAAAATCCTTTAAGATCGCCCTCGTCTTCTTCTTCCAATCCATATATAAAATACATCTTCACACTGTCAAGACCATGTCCCCTGATCAGCATCAAGGCTCTTTCAATATCCGTTTCACTGATTTCCTTATTCATCAGATCTCTTATCTTTTGCGTCCCACCTTCCGGAGCAATTGTCATTTCTTTTTGACCACTCCTGAGAAGTCCGGCAATCAATTTATCCGAAATTGAGTCGAGACGCAATGACGAGACCGAAAAATTCAACTGCTCTTTTTCAAGAATTTTAAGAATTTCGTCTTTTTGAGGATGATCGGTAAAAGTTGCGGATATCAAGCCACAACTGTTAAAACCATTCGCTTTAATCGATTTAAAAACAGTTTCAAGGGTTGAAGGTTTCACGAATCTTGCGGGTTTTCGTGTATGTCCCGCAACGCAAAAAGAACATTTTCTGATACACCCACGTCCGATTTCAATTAGAACACGTTCCCCAAAAGAGCCGAATCGACTGATTACAGATGACACGGCAGGGTGTTCAACCATCGTCATAGATTTTGCTATATTAGTGTTTTCCTTATTATGCGGGGGAATAGAAATATTATCAAACGTTTCGAGATCTGTCAGAATCCCATCTCTTCCAACCCGACCACGTTTACCATTTTGTATCACCTGAACGATATCTGCCAGATTATCTTCCGCATCCCCGTGAAAAATGATATCTGCATACTGCCAGAGCGCATTGGTGTTAAAATACGTTACGGCACCCCCGATCATCAACATAGGCTGTTTATCGTTTCTTTCAATTGCTTTAAGCGGTATATTTTTAAACTCGAGCATTCTTTTAATGTTGTGAAAATTCATCTCGAAAGAGACTGAAAATGCCCAAATATCAAATTCATCAAGCGGTCTGAATGTATCAAGTGAATAATATTTTGAAAATTTCTCATCAAAATAAAATCTTTCTGCCTGTACACCTTCCATATTGTTTAGCAATTGCCAAACACGTTGAAAGCCAAGATTGGCAACTCCAACGATATAAGAATCCGGAAATATCACGGCAATTTTTATATCATGCTCATGAATTTCCGGTGTATTTAAATATTTTTCAGATTTTTTAATCTTTTCTACGATTCGAAACTCTTTTAAATCCTGTTCTCTTCTTGGTCTTCTCAAATTTTAATATAATTCCTTTTTTCTTCCAGTTTTCTTTTCAGATATTCAGGAGAAACAATCACTCTTTCGATATCGCCTCTCGCTATTTTTTCAGTTTCATCATAAGCTTCAAAACTGAAACAGATATGATTCCCTTCAACTTTTTCGATCTTAATTTTCATTGTTACCCTCATAGACAAAGGTGTTACACCAAGATGTTCCATATCCGAAGAAACAACAGCCGCTACGATATCATGACCAATATTCTTTTTAAAAACATGGTCTGTCATCTCAAAGGCCTTAATAAACAAGGCGTGTGTCGATAAAACACCCATCTCCCTTACAATTTGATTTTCTCTCCAGATAAGATCTTCTTCTACGATAAACTGCATTGTTTCTTCCTTTCCCTGAAGGAAAGCATAAGAATTATGAACGAGTGCCATAAACACCCCCCCTTTATTTTTAATGTTTCTGTTAATCTCTTCTCAGCAGCAACATCCTGACAAGCTGTAAAACAGCCATCAAAGTGGAAGCGACATACGTCATAGCTGCCGCATTCAGAACACTTTTCACCATCTGGGTTTCCTGAGGATCCATCATAATCGTCGACTGCACAAGTTTTATCGCCCTGGAACTGGCGTTGAATTCAACCGGTAAGGTTATCAACGAAAACGCAACAACCGCCACAAACAACCAAATACCCACATTAATCAAAAGTGGTGTGGAAAAAATCAAACCGGCTATAAAAATCAACCATGAAAAACTGGAACCGAATTGCGCCACAGGCACGAATGCATTTCTAATCGTCAGAGGAACATACCCCTCCTTATGTTGAATCGCATGTCCTATTTCATGCGCTACAACACCAAGAGCAGCAACTGATCTGCTATCATATGTAGAATCCGATAAGGCAACCAGTCCTTTTCTCGGATCATAATGATCCGAGAGATTCCCGGCTACTCTGATAACCCTTATATTGCTCAATCCGTTTACATCCAATAAACGCCTTGCAAGTTCACTCCCCGTTATCCCTGTTTTTGAAACGATCTTTGAATAGCCCTGAAATGTAGATTTCACCTTCATTTGTGCCCAAAGACCAAACAATATTGCAGGGATTAAGAGTATCATCGTCGTATAATAATTCATATACTCACCTCACATCATCTGTTCAGATATGTCATAAGTGTCTTTAAATGCTTACTCCTCGTTGGATGCCTGAGTTTCCTCAGTGCTTTTACTTCTATCTGTCTGACTCTTTCTCGCGTTACATTCAGATATTTTCCGACTTCTTCCAAAGTCTTTTGTCTCCCATCTATCAGACCATATCTCATCTTCAACACCGTTGCCTCTCTCGGCCCAAGCGTGTTCAGAACTTCATTTATTTCATCTCTTAGAAGCATCAGCATGGCAGAATCTTCGGGATTGATATTCTCAACATCTGCGACAAAATCACCAACAGACGAATCTTCATCACCCCCAACAGGTGATTCAAGAGAAAGGGTTTCCTTATCAGCCTGAAGAATTTCTTCTATTTTTTCGGTCGTTTTGCCAGTCATCTCGGCAAGTGTTTCAACAGAAGGATAATCACCATGCTCCTGAAGATATTCTCTTCGTATTTTATTGATCTTGTTGATCGTTTCAACCATGTGAACCGGTACGCGTATCGTTCTTGCCTGATCGGCAATCGCCCTGGTTATCGCCTGACGAATCCACCAGGTGGCATATGTACTGAATTTATAACCTTTTTTCCAGTCAAACTTTTCAACCGCTTTTAAAAGACCTATATTTCCTTCCTGAATGAGATCAAGGAAGGTCAACCCTCTTCCGATGTATCTTTTTGCGATACTGACGACAAGTCTGAGATTGGCAACAACCAGTTTCTGTTTCGCTTTCTCATTTCCCCTTTGCGCCTTTCTTGCATATGTTCTTTCCTGTGTCGGTGTCAAAAGCGGAATACGGCCGATCTCTTTTAAATACATCTTCACACCGTCTTTAGTATACGCAGCATTATCAAAAATAGCCGGTCCCGATGAACTGATAATCTTCCCCATCACCGCTTCATGATTTTTTGAAGTTTCAGTCTTTTCTTCTGCTCCCGTTTCGTCATCAGAGTCCATGTCCTCTTCTGACATTTCCTGCTCGGTTTCACGAATCTCTATCTGTGCCTTTTCAAGATTCTCGTATATAGATTCCAGAAACGTCCCGTCAAACCCGGTATAATCCGGTGGAAGAGATTTATCTATATCCTCATATGTGATATATCCTTTCTTTTTACCAACTGCAACCAGATCTTTTAATCTTTTAGTTATCTGATCCGTCGTTAAAGTTTTATTACCTGTGGAAGACGCCTTCTTTCTTGTTCCTGACGCTGAGCGTTTTGTCTTCTTCGTAGTCTTTTTTGCTTTTCCCCCCGAAACATTTTCATTTACGCCCATCAATGTCCTCCTTTCATTCCTTGTTGAGATTATGTATAACCTTTGCTAATTCATGACGCTTTTCAAGCAGATCTTTCACGGTTAACCCTGTTGATTTTCTGATCGCTTCGTCCAGATCCCCAAGTTCTTTTTTTAATTTGCGACTTTTTAAAGCCAGCTCGTAATCTGAGATAAGCCTCGGAAATGAGTCAGGGTCTTCATAACGTTCAATCTGCCGAATAAAATAATCTATCTGTTCTTCGTCAAAATAATTCTTAAGATAAGATGCAGCATCGTCAGGCTTGAATTTTTTTCTCACATCTGAAAAAAACAAACTGTATGCACCATGCATCACTGTTCCATATTCCTCGAACAATTCTTCTATCCTGATACGTGTCGTCGGATGAAAAAGATATAACACCATTAATTCTTCTTCCGGTGCAATGGCTCTAACCTGAGCAGGTCTTTTGTTCTGCTGCCTGCTTATATTTTGTTTTATCCCTTCATTTTTCACCGTTGTTTTTCTCTGAACCGTTGTTCTTTTATTAATGTTCCAGCTTTCCAGCAGGAGATTTTTATCAAGTCCGGTCCAGTCAGACAACATTGAAATCAATTTGTCAAAACGAGAAATATTTCCTGCCCTGCGGGTTCTGGCAAGAATACTTCTGCTTGCTTTTATCAACGAATCTTTACCTGTTTCCTTATCTAAATTATAATGCGTCTTCATTTCCGTTAAGATATGTTCTTCTATTGAAACAGCCTTTAAAAGTATTTGCTGAAAACCTTCAATTCCGTATTTTTCAATATATTCATCCGGATCCTTTACGGGATTCAAGTTCAACACGAGTGCATTAAAACCGTCTCCCAACTGTTCATATGACTTCCCGACAGCATTAATACCAGCTTTATCGTTGTCAAAGGAAAAAACAAGTTTTCTCGTATATTTTCCCAGTTCTTTAAGATGCTCTTTAGTGAGGGCCGTTCCCATTACGGCAACAACATTTTTAATACCGTTTAGATACAACCTTAGCGCATCAAAATAACCCTCGACTACGATTGCGAAATCCACCTCTTTGATCTCACTTTTTGATTGATTGAGTAGATACAATATCCTGCTTTTGTTAAAATATTCTGTTTGCGGAGAGTTCACATATTTCGGGCTGTTTTTATCTGAATTCAGTTTCCTTCCCGAAAACGCAATTGTTCTACCGTATGCATCACGAATGGGTAAAATAAATCTGTTGGCAAAAAGATTCGTACCATTCTGTGTCAGAATACCCAGTTCTTTAAGACGGTTTTTGTTCAGGACACCTGACAATGTTGAGATATCCTTGTAAGAAGCCAATCCCGCCCCCAATTCTTTCAATTTCTCCGGATTAAGATTTCTTTCCTCTTGAAGATACGACCAGGCAGTTGTCCCTTTAACAAGATTCTCCGTAAAGACCTTTTCTACCTTCTTCATATCATTCGTATAATCTGTATACTTTTGATCTACGGGTTCAAAAACAGGGACCTGAATATCGTAACGCGTCGCAATCTTTTCAACTGCTTCTTTGAAATCAACATGCTCATAATCCTGAACAAACTGGATGATATCCCCATTCTTCCCGCAACCAAAGCAATGATAGGATTGGGTCGATTCATATATGTAAAAAGAGGCGGTTCTTTCCTCATGAAAAGGACATCTCGCCTTGTAGTTTTTACCAGATTTCTGAATCGGAATATAAGACGATATCAGATCTGTGATATTTACTTCATCTTTTAACGTTTTAATGAATCCACTTAATCCCAAGATCCACCTCTATGGGAATTTTCGGAATAACAGTTTCAACAGACAAAAAGGCACGGAGTCAATAAAACTCCGCACCTGAATACTTCAAATATGTGTAAATTACAAAAATTTTGCAAATTAACGCTTTGAGAACTGGGATGATTTCCTGGCCTTTTTGAGTCCGTATTTCTTTCTTTCGACCATTCTTTCATCTCTTCTGAGGAATCCAGCCGCCTTAAGCTGTGGTCTGAGATCAGCGTTGTATTCAAGTAAAGCCCTTGAAATGCCAAGTCTGATAGCGCCTGCCTGTCCGCTCATTCCTCCGCCATGAATCTTCATGACCATATCAAACTTTTCAAAAGTACCGGTGATCATGAATGGTTCCACAGCATGCCTTACGAGTGTATCTCTCATAAGATATTCCTGAAGATTTTCAAATTTCTTACCATTTATCTTGATCTGACCTGTTCCGGGTCTTAAATGTACTCTTGCAACAGCTCTTTTTCTTCTACCGGTTCCGTAATAATCGATAAATTCTGCCATTTTTAATCATAACCTCCCGTTTAAAGCTCTATTTGCTCTGGGTTCTGTGCTGCATGTGGATGTGAGTCACCCGCATAAACCTTCAGCTTTTTAAACATTGTTCTACCGAGTCTGTTCTTTGGAAGCATTCTCTTAACAGCAAGAGTAACAATGCTTTCAGGATGCTTTTCGAGCATTTCCTTCATTGTAAATTCTTTCATATGACCTGGATATCTTGAAAATCTTCTGTATATTTTGTCATCCATTTTATTTCCTGTAACCTTAACCTTGTCGGCATTGATGATGACAACAAAGTCACCACTGTCTACATTCGGTGTATACTGTGGTTTATTTTTTCCTGTAAGAATATTTGCAACCTGAGTTGCCATTCTACCCAATACCTGGCCTTCAGCATCAATAACATACCATTTTTTAGTTTCGTCACCTTTGAGGCGGAAACTTCTTTGCTGATATTTCATTCTCGATTCTCCTCCTCTGTTAACGTTCTGCTACAACGTGTGCGTATTTTCTGTTTCTTCTTGTTCTGAATGCTACATAACCTTCTTTTAAAGCAAAAAGTGTGAAATCCTTACCCATTCCAACATTTTCTCCAGGGAAGATTTTTGTTCCCCTCTGTCTCATGATAATGTTTCCGGGAATAACGTAAGATCCATCACCTTTTTTTACGCCAAGGTATTTTGGGTTACTGTCTCTTCCGTTCTTTCCACCACCACTTTTTCTATGTGCGAAAAGCTGTATATTCATCTTAAGTTTCATTTGTTCACCTCCACTGATAAGTAGCCGGAATATTCCTTCTGAATTTCCGATAGTGTTCTTTTAAGCGCTCTTACAAGCATATTGGACTGTTCGTCAGTACGATTCAACTCAACGCTCAGATATCCGGTTTCGCCTTGTTCTATCTTCTTCACAAGCTTAAGATCGCTGAGGAGGATCTCTGCCGTGTGTAATGCAACTGCACTTACCGCTGCACACACAATATCACTCCCTGTTTCCGAATAGCCTGAATGACCGCTTATTTTAAATCCGATATAATCAGATCTGTTCTTATAAAAGACCGCATGAATCATTTGCGTTTCTTTCAATTACTGCTCAATCTTATCAACTTTAACAGCAGTATATGTCTGCCTGTGACCTCTGGTCCTTCTGTACATCTTTCTGCCCTTAAACTTGATGATCATTACCTTGTCTTCTCTGACGTTTTCTACTACAGTTCCGACTACTTTAGCACCCTCAACATATGGTTTTCCTGCTGATACTGCATTTTCATTGCTGATCATAACCACTTTGTCAAATGTTATGGGGTTACCGGGCTCAACTTTGGTTTTGTCTACGTAGACGACACTACCTTCTTCTACTTTGTACTGTCTTCCACCTGTTTCGATTATGGCGTACATGTCTTAACCTCCTTTTTGTATTAGAATATGCTGATGAAGGCACTCCTGAATGGAGATTTGATAACCAGCATCAGGCAAAATCGGGATATTATATCACATTTTATGAGAATAATATGGATTTCATGTAAAATCTTCTTAAAGTCTGAAGTAATTCTGTCTGTTCTGACTGATCTTGTATAACCCTTCAATAATCGCCGTCGATCTTTTCTCACCGATCCCCACTACCTCTTTTAAATCTTCCGGATTTGCATCTTTTATATTCCTGAGTGTCCCAAACGCTTCAACGAGGTTATAAATAATATTGTCAGGTATTTTGGTAATCGCATTGAGAAGTCTGATGCCTCTTGAGCCGACGTTTTCTTCCGTCAAAATTGAATTCGATCTTAATTCAAGCTGAGAAATAATTCTTGAATAGTCCCCCATGTCTTTGTCTCGCGCCATTTTCATTTTCTCACAGACTTCCCGAACCTTTTCAGCATCCGGTATCCCTTCGACATTGAGATAATCGCTTACGATCAGCCGAAGATTCTCGTCAAGATCCCCAATCATCTCATCAAGCTGCATCCGAGCAAGCCTACCATTTACACCCATTTCCCAGATATATTTTTCTATCTCATCTGCCGTTTTTAAAGCGACAACTGCCTTTTCTATCGTTCTGCTGACATCCAGCAACGTTACATTATCTTCTATTTCAAGTATGTTCAGATTTTCAATTTCGCGATTGTAACTGAGACGATATTTTTCAATGACTTTCAAACCCTGATTAACCATCGTCAGAAGGAAATTCAGATCTCTGAGAACGTATGTGAAAGCTCCCCAGTAAATACTCACAACACCCCTTCTTCTTGACACGGCGATTGAAATTTTCCCCGTTTGTTTCGCCGTTCTTTCCGCATTCCTGTGCCTCATACCGGTTTCACTGGTCGGGATAGTCGGATCAGGTGCCAATTGAACGTTGGCATAGAGAATTTTCGTCACATCCTCATTCAGAATAACCGCGCCATCCATTTTAGCAAGTTCGTATATTTTCTGCGGCGTATAATCACAGTTAACATAAAAACCCGGCTGAATAATCTCAGAATGTCTTTCAATATCCTCCTTATTCATCAAAAGAATCAACCCGCCACTATTCGCCTTTATTATATTTTCAAGCCCGAGACGCAACTGCGTCCCCGGGGAACATATTTTAATAATCTCTTTGAGAAGTTCAAATTTTGCCATCAATAACCCTCCTGTATCATTAATATTATATCACGAAACCTGATTTTTGATACCGATATACGTTGACGAAAACAGCTTGAATATTCTTTGTAAAGAGTAGTATAATGAAAAGAGGATTGAAGATTATATTTGGAGGTAGAACATGTCAAATCAAATTTTAATTGATACAAGATCCATGATGGATGGTAAAATATATAATATCGACGGAACAATCGGAATTGATGTTGCATCCCCTTTACTTGGAAGCACAGATCTCGTCACCCCACTCGACTATTCAATAACCGTAATAAAGAACAAAGATGAATTATTTGTTAACGGGACGACGAAGTGCCGCGTGGAAGATATTTGTTTCAGATGTCTGACACCCGTTCAGGCAGACGTTAAGGGGGCTGTTGAAGCGGCATATATATATGGTAACATAAATGATACGTCAGCTCAGGATAGAGAGTTGGAATCTTTAGAAAATGTGATATACTATGTGGGCTCGGAGATTGATATTTTTGATCGTGTGATAGAGGCACTGATAGTTTCACTTCCCGAAAGGTTCCTGTGCAGGGATACGTGCAGGGGATTATGTCAGTATTGTGGCGCGGATCTCAATGAAGACCCAAATCATTCTTGTGAGCATGAAGAATACAAGGACGATAACTTGACACTGCTCGAACAGCTGAAAAACCAGCTTGAAGCGGATGAACAGTAAAGCAAAAATCAACAATATATGAATATAGAACACGGAAAGGGAGGGAAACACAATGGCTGTACCAAAGAAAAAGACTTCCAGAAGTAGCACAAGATCAAGAAGAGCACATTTCTTCAAAGCCTTTAGCAGTCCACGCTCAGTATGTCCAAATTGTGGTGAAGCAAAATTGCCTCATAGAGTTTGTCTGAAATGTGGTTATTATAAAGGTAAAAAAGTATTGGAATTCGACGACGGAGAAGAATAATTATAAAAAACACAGCTCATTAAAGCTGTGTTTTTTTTATTCCGAAGTCGATTCCGCTTTTTCGCTTATCCCTATAATCCTGTCGACAAGATCATTGTATTCAACTTTCTCATAAACACCTTGTTTTAAAAAATCATTTATCTCATCAATACTCTCAATTGCCATATCGATCTTTTTATCGCTGCCTTTTTTATACGCACCGATATCGATTAAATCTTTTGCATCATTGTACACGGCCATGAGGTCTTTGATTCTCCTGGAGGCATCAAGATGCCCCTGGTCTACAATTTCACTCATCAAACGACTGATACTTGCCAAAACATCTATCGCCGGATAATGATTTGCCTCCGCCAGGCTTCTTGAAAGAATGATATGCCCATCAACAACACCTCGAACGGTATCACTAATCGGTTCATTAAAATCATCACCTTCTACAAGAACGGTGTATATTCCCGTTATACTACCTTTTTCAGAATTCCCTGCCCTTTCAAGTATACCGGGAAGACCCGCGAAGACACTTGGCGGATAGCCTCTCGTTGTCGGAGGTTCTCCGATAGCCAGTCCAACATCCCTCTGAGCCATCGCCCATCTTGTCAACGAATCAACCATCAGCATGACATTTAATCCCTGATCTCTGAAATATTCAGCAACCGAAGTCGCAGACATTAACGCTTTAACTCTCATCAGAGCAGGTTGATCAGATGTTGAGACGATGACCACACTACGCCTCAAACCCTCTTCACCCAAATCCCTCTCGATAAACTCCCTGACTTCCCTGCCTCTTTCACCGATCAAGCCAATAACATTAATATCCGCTTTTGTATTCCTCGCAATCATCCCCAGTGTCGTAGATTTGCCGACACCGCTTCCGGCGAAAATACCGATTCTTTGTCCTTTTCCCAGTGTCGTAAACCCGTCTATCGCTCTGATACCAACGGGTAAAACGTCTTTTATCCTGTTTCGCATCAAGGGGTTTGGGGGCTGATTATTCAACGAAATATGATTTTTAGGCAAAAGAGGTGTCGTGTCAATCGGTCTTCCTAAACCATCAAGAACGCGTCCAAGAAGCGAATCATCAACACCGATATTCAAATTCCTTTTCGTCCCCTGCACTTCACATCCAAGGGAAATCCCGGAATACTCTTCAAGCGGCATCAGTATGATGTGATTATCTTTAAACCCTACAACCTCAGCCGTAACAACTTTTCCGTCGATCGTTTTAATCTTGCAGGATTCGCCGAGAAAAACTTCCGGCCCTGCCGATTCTATCGTTAATCCTATGATTTTTTTAACGCTTCCATTCAAGCCAAAAAAATCATGATCTTCAATTTTATCCTTAAAATAGTCGAGTTGTTCAAGACTCTTATACGTCATTACACCTCTCCAAAGACATCTCTTATAATCTCATCCAGCAATTCAAACTGATTTTCCAGCGTCCCATCAAGCGTTCCGTAATTTGACTCAACGACCACACCACCTCTTTCTACCGCCCGATCCTGTCTGATTTCAAAAGACGGAAGCGTATCCTTCATCTCAGATTTTAATTCAACTGGAAATTCGTTGAAATCCGCCGGGTTAAACTTAAAGACAATTTCTTTCAAACTCATGACCCGCTTCATCATCTCACGTGTCTTACTGACAAGCACTTCTTCTCTTTTTTCATCAAGTGTTATACAAAGTGCCTTTTTCACCATCACTTTCAGGATATATTGCATCATATTCGCCGTAAGTTCAATATATTCTTCTTTTGATTTGCTGAAAGTTTTATTCGCCTTTTGAATGGACACCACAGCGTTATTCATCCTATCACGCCATTGTTTTTCCACATTCTGCTCTTTTAACGCAATCCCCTGTTGAGCATTCTGGACGATCTGCTCGGCCTTCCTCTTCGCTTCAGCCTCATGTTTAAGGGCCTGTTTACGTAACTGTGCCGCCTCTTTTTCAGCCTCTTCAATGATAACCCGAGCCTTTTCCTTCGCCAGCGAAACAGCGGGTGAAATGATTTCATCTTCATTAGAATGCGCTGTCTCAAACCCTTCCGTTTCGTCGGGAGAGATTTCTTCCGATTTCACCTCTTTCGATTCATTTTTATAAAGCTTGACCTTTTCATTTTCATCGATCGTCACAAGTGCACGTTTGATCAGATTATACAATTAACTCTTCTCCTCCGCCTCTCGCTATGAATATTTCACCGCTTTCTTCCAGACGTCTGATCGTATTGACAATCTTCTGCTGCGCCTCTTCAACGTCCACAACACGAAGTGGTCCCATGAACTCTATTTCTTCTCTCAATAATTGACCGGCTCGCTTCGAAAGGTTTCCGGCAATCTTGTCCATAATTTCTTCAGAAGACCCCTTAAGGGCTTTCGCAAGATCCTTCGTATCAACTTCACGCAACACCATCTGAATTGATCTGTCATCAAGTTTCGTAACGTCTTCAAAGACAAACATATGTCTTCTGATCTCTTCTGCCAATTCAGGATCTGTTTCTGAAAGTTTATCAAGTATTTCCCTTTCAGTTGATCTGTCCATGGTATTAACCAGTTCAACAACCGTATCAAGCCCGCCGACTTGTGCAAAGTCCTGCGTAACAAATGTGGAGACTTTCCTTTCAAGCACTTTTTCAACCTCCCTTACAACTTCGGGATTCGCTTTGTCAAGAATCGCAATTCGTTTGACCACTTCAGGTTTCAAATCCTCCGGAAGTGCACTGATCACCTGCGATGCCTGCTTCGGAGACAGATAGCATAATATAAGCGATATCGTCTGCGGATGCTCATTCTGCAAGACATTAACAAGCTGCATGGGATCTGATTTTTTGAGAAAATCAAACGGCTTGACCTGAAGATTACTCGTCAGTTTTTCAAGGATATCAAGTGCTCTTTCAGGTCCGAGGGCCTGTTCAAGCATATCTTTCGCATAATCAATTCCACCGGCAAGGATGAATTCTCTCGCCTGAAATGTACTGGAAAATTCTTCAAGAACCCTTTTCTTTTCCGAATCAGGTATTTTATCAAGCTGAGCCAATTCAAGTGTCAATCTCTCTATATCGTCGTCCGTTAAATGTCTCAACACCTTTGCAGCACGATCACTTCCCATCGTCAGCAAAAGAACAGCAGCCTTTCTAATTCCTGTCAGATCCTTTTTCTCCGCCATAAACACACCTCTTTTTTTCCTTCTTTACAATATTATACTACAAAACACGCTCCATCAAATAAAGCCATAAACAGACTATTTTTAATTTTTCTCTAAATTCACCGTGTACCTTTACAATATCTTTAACAACTTTTACCCAATAATGGATGGAATACTTGTGTTTGAGCTTCGTTTATGATAAAATATTGTTGGGGAGGGGGCTTTGTTTCATGAAGAGAAAAATCACAATTAACATTGGGCGCAAACTGTTTTCTTTCAGGACAGACGAGTCCAAGGAAAAAGTGCAGAGGATCAAGGATATGATCGCTGAAGATTATGAGCACTTTGGACACAATGTTGAGGGAAAGGATAATAACAATTTCGAAGATTTACTCGTACTGATGCTGCTGAATCACATTTCTAAGGAAATCAAATGCGAGGAAATCATCAAAGCCGAGCGGGAGAAAAACGAGAGGCTTATGGTTGAGATTGAACGAATGAAAACTGACAGAACGGATCTTGTCGGTTAGTTTTTTTGTCTTTCCTTTTTAGTTAATGCGTTCTGATGTTCTGGAGTTGATACTGTTTTGAAGAATTTAAAAAAAATAATCATCGTAACTGGTCTCTCAGGTTCCGGTAAGACAACGACTTTGGGTCTACTTGAGGATATCGGTTATTTTTGTGTTGATAATATCCCCCCAAAACTCCTCAATAATATACTTCCGTTGTTTGAACAATCAGAAGTAGAAAAGATTGCCTTGGGTGTCGATGCAAGATGGAAACAGGAATTCAGCAGTATGATTGACGGATTTGATGTTTTCGTAAAAAAAGAAAAACCATACACCCTTGAGATCCTTTTTCTGGAATCGTCCGTGGAAACGATTCTCAAACGTTATAATCTCACCAGAAGAAAGCACCCCTTATCCGTTGACGGTAATGTAGAAAACGCTGTATTACTTGAAAAAAAGATGCTTTCACCTTTAAGAGAAAGAGCGGATTTTATAATAGATACTTCAAAATACAATACACATGAATTGAGAAAAGCCTTGGTCAATACCTTAACAAACCAGGCAAAGGAAAATGATAAAACGACCGAGATCAGTATTACCAGTTTTGGATTCAAATACGGAACGCCTTTAAATGCAGACTTTATCATTGATTCCAGATTTCTTCCTAATCCTTACTGGAAATCCGACCTAACGGCTTTAACCGGTTTGGATAAAGAAGTACAGGATTATTTACAATCTTTCCCGGTTGTGCATGATTATCTCACCGCATGTTGCAATATGCTGCTTATGGCCGTAGAGAGGTACAATGAAGAAGGTCGAAGCAATGTAAACGTTTATATCGGCTGTTCCGGCGGCAAACACAGATCCGTGTACCTTACCCTTAAAACCTATGATTTTTTTACAGAAAATGGATTCCGGGCTAAGATCACCCACAGAGAGACAAATAACTGGCATTAAACATCTATCGGGAAGTGATGACTATCAGTAAAGATAACCTGAATATAGTTGTTCTCGGCGGTGGAACGGGTCTTTCCACACTTGTTAGAGGACTTAAAAGCAGGAACATCAATATCACTGCTATCGTTACGATTACCGATGAAGGCGGCAGTTCGGGCACTTTCAGGTCAGAAATGAATATCCCGCCACCGGGTGATGTCAGAAATAATATTACGGCATTCGCTGAGGATGAAAATCTGCTGACAAAGTTGATTCGATTTCGTTTTGATGACGCCGGCACATTTGAAGGTCATTCTGTAGGAAACATTATCCTAGCGGCATTGACAAAGATCCTCGGAAGCTTTCCGGAAGCCGTAAAAAGTTTATCAAAGGTCTTGGCAATAGACGGAGAGGTCTATCCGATAAGCGGGAAGATGGTCAGATTAAAGGCATACAACGATCTTGGCGAGGAACTCATCGGCGAAAAAGCAATAGAAAAAAACAAAGGTAGAATTATCGATATTAAACCGGATGTTGAATTTGAACCACTCCCCGAAGTCGTCCAGGCGCTACAAAAAGCAGATGGCATCATCCTGGGACCGGGCAGTCTTTACACCAGCATCATCCCAAACCTATTGGCTAAAAACATCAGTAATATTATCGCCGATTCGGATGCTCCTGTCATTTACATCTGCAATATTATGACACAGCCGGGAGAAACGGATCATTACAGTATGACGGATCATGCAAATGAAATCAATAAATATCTGTCAAAATATCCGGATTATTATATTGTCAATTCACAGCCAATCCCAAATGACTTGATTGAACGTTATACACAACAGGGTGCTCAACAGGTTGAACTTAAATTTGATAATCTTGCGGGTGCCGTGCTTTTGGAACCCCTCATTAAAACCGAAACGGATCCACGGGATGGACTGGAAAAAGTAAGACATAACGAAATAAAACTCGCATCAATCATCATGAAAATAATGAACTGGGGGAAATAAGTTGAGTTTTTCTTCCGACCTTAAAACAGAATTAAATGCCATACAGATAACGGATCCGACTTCTGCTTTTATCGAATTTTTCGGCATGCTGAAATTCAGGGGAAGCATCCTGATCAAAAAAGTACATGAATCCAACAGGATTTATTATCTGATATCAACGGGTAATCCTACTGTTGCCAGGAGGACGTATTACCTGCTTCGGAATATCCCCAATACAACGATCGAAACTTCCTACAGGATCAACACTTATCTGAACAACAGTAAATCATATCTTTTAAAAATAGGGTTTTTAAAGATTCAGGAAGTTTTTCCTTTTTTAAAAGGACAGGATGTTTACAGCTGGGATCCTTACCCGATCATCAGAAATGATTCAGCCTACTTTAGTGATTATTTACGCGGTGTCTTTTTCGTTTCGGGATATATCGTTGACCCGAAGAATTCATATCATCTTGAAATTCTGGAAAAGGACAGCCGAGAAAACATAGAAGAAATTAAAAAAATATTAAATAATATCTTAAGGATTAAAGCTGGTATTACAGAACATAAAAAAGGAATGAAACTTTATCTAAAAAAATCAAGTGATATAATAAGTATGTTAGAATTGATGGGTTCAAAAATCCAGCTTGAGAAATTCGAAAAGATAGTTGGACAAAGACATATCAAATCCAATGTAAACCGCTCCATCAATTTTACGATTGCAAACGCCAAAAAGATCGGCAAAAGCAGCGCGGTACAAATAGAGGCGATGACCAGGATCAAAGAGAGAATCGGTCTTGATCACCTCGAAAAAGAATTAAGGGAAATCTGTGACTTGCGATTAAACAATGAGGATTTAAGCCTTGCTGAAATGGGTCAGTTGTTGACGGTGCCACTTTCAAAATCTGCTGTTTATAATCGGATGAAAAAGATTATAAAAATAGCCGATGAAATGGAGGAATAAGGATGCAATGTCCTTTTTGTATGAACAAAAACACAAAAGTAGTTGATTCCCGAACTTCCGATGACGGCAGCAGTGTCAGAAGAAGAAGAGAGTGTCCAATCTGTAATGCCAGATTTACAACCTATGAACGCTATGAGGAACTTCCTTTGATGGTAATAAAAAAAGACGGCAGAAAAGAACGTTTTATTCGAGAGAAATTACTTAACGGTTTAATGCGGGCATGCGAGAAAAGGGATATTTCCGTTGAGATTCTTAACGATGCAACGGCAAAGATCAAACATGAATTTATTGAAGAAGGGCTCATGGAAGTAAGCAGCAAACAAATCGGTGAAAAAACCATACAACATTTGAAGGATATTGATGACGTCGCTTATATCAGATTTGCGTCAGTATATAGAGATTTCAACGATATAGAGCAATTTAAAAAAATTATAGATGAATTGAAAAAGGGAGGCTAACCTCAAATGGCTAAAAAAGAAACGATTTATTTGACACAGGAAGGGTATGATACCCTGAAAAAAGAATTAAAAGACCTTAAAAATTATTTAATGTACGACATCTCCGCAAAGATTAAAGCTGCAAGAGAATATGGGGATTTGAGCGAAAACAGTGAATATGAAGAGGCAAAAAACGAACAGGGAAGGATCAACGGAAGAATTCTTGAGATTGAACACACACTCGATAAAGCTGAAATCATTGATTCAAACGACGTTTCTACAGACACTGTCAGACTTGGACAGACGGTTCTCGTTAAAAATCTTGAAAATAATGTGGAGAATAAATTCAAACTTGTAAACCCACAGGAAGCTGATATTTTTGAAAACAAGGTAAGCGTTGAATCTCCTGTTGGAGAGGCACTTGACGGGGGTAAAGTAGGAGAAATTATTAAGGTAAAAACACCAAACGGCATTCAGCAATATGAAATACTGGGAATCACTCTGTAACATCAATCCAAAAGAACAAAGAAAGGCGGATAAATATGGCATCGATAAGAGAACAAAAGATACAGGAACTTGATTCAATCAAACAGAAAGGATTTGAACCGTATCCACATAAATTCGAAAGAGAAATGAGAACAGGCGATATCATTGAAAAATACGATTCACTTGAAGCCGGACAGACAAAAGAGGACGATACGGTAAAAACAGCTGGAAGAATTGTAGCCATGAGAGATCATGGGAAATCGGCTTTTTTTGAAATCAGAGATTATTACGGCAGCATTCAAGGGTATATCAGGAAAAGTGAAGTGGGTGCTGAGCAATTTGAATTCTTCAAGGAACACATCACCACCGGTGATCATATCGGATTCGAAGGGTTCCCATTCAAATCCAAGACAGGAGAACTATCCATTTATGTAAAAAGTTTCCAGCTTCTCACAAAAGCGCTCAGGCAGATGCCTGAGAAGTGGCATGGTCTGAAGGATAAGGAAGTTATTTACAGACAGAGATACGTTGATCTCATCGCCAACCGGGAAAGTATGAGAAGGTTCAAGATCAGATTTGATACGATCAGACTGATCAGAGAATATATGGTAAAAAACGGCTTTGTTGAAGTCGAAACGCCAATGCTTCACCAGCTTTCCGCTGGTGCATCGGCAAAACCCTTTGTCACACACATGAATGCTTTTGATATGGATAATTATCTCCGAATCGCTCCGGAACTTCATCTGAAGCGCCTCATCGTTGGTGGATTTGACAGAGTTTTCGAACTGAACAGGAATTTCAGAAATGAAGGGGTCAGCTACAAGCACAGTCCGGAATTCACGATGATGGAATTCTATCAGGCATATGCCGATTATGAAGACCTGATGAAATATTCCGAAGAAATGCTTTCTTACGTTGTTAAGGAAATATTCGGAACTTATGAGATTGAATATCAGGGAACAAAGATCAACTTTGAGCCGCCATGGGACAGAGTTACCATGCAGGGCTTCATCAAGGAGCATCTCGGTGTGGATATCCTTGAAGATTCGGATGAAACATTGATCGCCAAGCTCAAAGAGCTTCATAACGAACCGGAAATCAAGGATAAAAGCCATTTGATTGAAAATCTCTGGGATCTTGTAGAAGACAAAATCGTTCAGCCGACTTTTGTGATGGAACATCCCCTGGAAATCTCACCTCTTTCAAAGAAACACCGAAGCAAAGAAGGGGTAACGGAAAGATTTGAAATGGTCATTCTCGGCAGAGAACTCGGTAACGCATTTACGGAACTTAACGATCCGATTGATCAGAAAGAACGCTTTGAAAAGCAGGTTGAATTGAGAGATTCCGGAGACGAGGAAGCCCAAATGATGGATTACGATTTTATCAGAGCACTTGAATACGGATTACCGCCAACAGCCGGTGAAGGAATAGGAATAGACCGATTTGTCATGTTCCTGACGGATTCGGCGTCGATCAGAGATGTCATAGCCTTCCCGATGGTCAAACCTATTGCAAATGCGGAAGCGGAATTCCTCTCTGAAGATGCACTCGAAGAAGAACAAAGTGAAGAAGACAAATAAATAGTATATAATAGAGGGTATGTTCTCTTTTTGGGAATATACCCGATTTTTTTTGGGGATTAAATTATCTTTATCTCGTCCTTTTGAGATATCCGGATATCCGGGATACCAATGGAATGGGAGGTTGTATTCATGAATATTGGTTTTTTCAGTGACACTTATTTACCGCAGAGAAATGGTGTTGCGGTTGCTTTGAAACTCTATCGACAGGTTATGGAAAACCTGGGTCACAGAGTTTATATTTTTGTACCAAAGTTTGAATCATCTTACAAAAGACAGGAACGGGGAGTATTCGAATGTCCATCATTCGCCTATGCAATGGATAAGGGACAACGATTTGCAATACCGATTGCTCCCATGCTTTCTACAATTCGTTCGTTAAACCTTGATATTGTACATGTACATTCACCTTTTACAATGAGCTTTTTCGCAAAGATTGTTGCAAAAAACCTCAAAATTCCCGCAATCTGTACACATCATACCCTTTTCGAATATTATCTGCATTATGTCCCGACACTTATCAGACCCTCTGTCGAGCAGACCAGAAAACTGATGACCTACTGGACATATCTCTTTGAAAAAGTCATTGCACCAACGGACAAGATCTATGAATTGCTTGAGGAATGGGGCGTTCCCAGGGAAAAACTCAGCACCATCCCAACCGGAATCGATACGGCATCTTTCAAGAATTTTGCCGGATGGGAATTGAAAAAAGAATTAAAGATTCCGGAAGATGAAAAAATCCTGTTGTTTGTCGGAAGAATCGCAAAAGAAAAAAATATCGATTTTCTACTCAAGACATTCAAAGGAATGCTTCAGAAAAGGCGCGATCTTAATTTCGTGCTGGTTGGTGAAGGGGATGACAAGGAAAACCTTGAAAATCTCACAAAAGAACTCGGAATATCTGATAAAGTTTTTTTCACCGGTGGAAAAGACAGGTCATATGTCATCGATGCTTATAACGCTGCAGATATCTTCTGGTTTGCCTCTTTCTCGGAAACACAGGGACTGGTTATTCTGGAAAGTATGACTGCCGGCACGCCTGTGGTAGCCCTCGGAAAAATGGGCGTCTACGATCTTCTGAAAAATGAAGAAAGTGGCGGTATCATGATTTCCGAGTTAAACGAAAATGAGTTTGCCACATCCGTTTTTAATCTTCTTGAGAACAGAGAGGATTATGACAGGCGTTCAAAAATGGGGTTGACGTTCGTAGAAAATAATTTTTCGTTGCAGCATTCTGTTGAAGAAATGCTTAAATTATACGAGGTCAGTATCTCAGAACATAGTGAAAAGAAAAAAAACGGAAAAAGAAAAAAACCGACAATTTTTTCCTAATCGATAAAAAAATCCACCTGAAAGGAAGGGACCGGGATTGCAGGCTATTACAGTTTTAGTGGTCTTTGTTTTTACGTATTTCCTGATTATCAGAGGTAAATTAAAACGTTCATTAGTCGCATTCAGCATGGGATTGTTTGTCATGTTGCTTCAGATCGTTGAGGGTATATCCATCAAAGAAGTGAGCAGTTATGTGGATTTCAACACAATTGGAATTCTGATAGGAATGATGATTCTCGTTGGTATATTGAAGAAGACCGGACTGTTTCAATATGTCGCAGCGATGATTGTCAAAAATTCAAAGGGGAAGATGTATGCCATCTATATCACTTTACTCGTGGCAGTTGCATTCTTCTCAAGCGTACTGGATAACGTTACAACCATTCTGCTTTTCGCACCTGTCGTCTTCCTTATATCGGATACTGCGGGTATCGATTCAATTCCAATGATCTTTTCAATGATTTTTGCAGCCAATATCGGAGGCATGGCGACTATCGTCGGTGACCCGCCGAATATCCTCGTTGGTAGTGCCTCAGGAACAAGTTTTGTCGAGTTTACCTCAATTATGATCATACCGGCCATCGTTATGCTTGTATTATCGATTCTGTATTTTAAATTCCGGTATCCTCAGATAAAAAAAGTGCCATCTGAAAAGCTACAGCGTTTGATGGATATCGATCCGAGTAAAGCCATAGAAGACAAACCCCTTTTTATAAAGGGAATTGCTACATTCGGCTTTGTTATTCTCGGATTTATCCTTCATGAGCACCTTGACTATGAAGCCGCTCTGATTGCCCTTTCCGGAGCCGCTCTGATGATGCTGCTGGCAAAAGTTGACTTCCAGGAGATTTCACAGGAAATCGAGTGGGATACCATCTTTTTCTTCTTCGGCTTGTTTACGTTGGCAAAAGCCCTCGAAGAAGTGGGGATCATCACAAGTGTTGCGAATTGGATTTACCAGTTCAATTCCTCTCCGCTCCTGCTGGTTCTCGCTATTCTTTGGATATCCGCAGCACTTGGTGGGTTTATTGGGGCCGTACCAGTGGTTACTGTCTTTATTCCGATCGTTCAGCAACTGCAGCCACTCATTCCAAATGGCGGGGAGATGTGGTGGGCTTTGGCACTTGGAGCCTGTATAGGCGGAAATTTAACGATCAGTGGCGCAGCCGCAAATATGGTCGCCGTTGGTCTTGTGGAAAATACACAAAAGAAAAAAATCAGCTTTATATCCTTTCTGAAAGAGGGGGCTGCAATCACTTTGATAGGTTTGATCGTGGCAACAGGATATCTAATCGTTAGATGGTATATGTTATAATCTTTCAGAGAATAATTAGGAGTATTTCATGAAAAGAGAACATTTTAAAGAATTTAAGAATTTCATAGAATCATATGAAAGATTTTTGATCATAGGTCATATTGATCCGGATGGTGACTGCATAAGTTCTATTCTATCTCTCGTATATGGCTTGAGAAGGATGGAAAAAGAAGTCATCGCAGCCATAGACAGTAAATGTCCCGGAATGTTTGAAGAATTTGAACCGGTTAAACAGATTGATTTTCTACGGGATGTTGAAGAAGAAGAAATTGATGCGATCATCGTCGTTGATTCTTCATCAATCGACAGGATGGGAAAGTATGAAACCTTACGGCCATTAAAACCGACACTCGTCATAGATCATCATGCAACTAACGATGATTGGGGAGATATTAACTGTGTTGACATAACAGCCGCCGCTGCAACTCAGATTATTTACTGGTTTCTAAAAGAACTGGATGTAGCGTTTGATCCCGTACTTGCAACCATATCTCTTCTTGGTATTCAGACAGATACCGGTTTTTTCAAGTATACCAACACAACCGGTCAGGTTATGAAGGATGCCGGTGAGCTTGTTGAAGCAGGAGCTGAACCTTACTTTAACGCTTCAATGGTGACCGAAAACAACAAAGTTGAGGAGTTTTATATCCTCTCCGATATGGCGGATCATATTAAGATAGAATTAGACGGTAAGCTAATCTATTCATATGTTTCACTTGAAGATATGATGAAAAACAATTGCACTCCCGAAGAAACGGCAGGATTGATAGGCGAATTACGTTCTATTAAGGGTGTTGAAACCGCTATTCTTTTCACGGAAGTAAAGGAAAAAGAGGTAAAAGTGAGTTTCAGATCAAAAAAATGGTTTGATGTGGCAAAAATTGCAATAGAATTACATGGCGGTGGACATCAGAGAGCATCCGGCTGCAGTATTTATGATACACTTGACAATGCAATTGATATCGTAGTTGAAAAAGTAAGAACGGATATGATAAAAGAATTGCATTAAATGAAAACACAGGAGGAAAAACTGAAATATGGCTAATGTAAGTAAAGAAAAAATAGTAGAAGCATTATCACAGGTAATAGATATTGAAATCGGTATAGATATTGTGTCACTCGGACTCATATACAAGGTGGATGTTGATGAAAACGACAACGTATCAATCATCATGACCCTTACCGTTCCCACATGTCCGATGGCATCAATGATGACTGAACAGGCAAGAAGCGCAGCTGCTGCTGTACCCGGAGTACAGAGTGTAAATCTTGAACTTTCTTTTGAACCAAGATGGACACCTGACATGATGGCAGACAGTGCAAAACGACTTCTGGGGAGATAAATATGGAAAATAAGCAGGTGTTCGTAATCACATCAGGAAAGGGCGGGGTTGGAAAGACAACGATTACCGCTAACCTCGGTGCAGCTTTCGCGAATCTCGGAAAAAAGGTTTGTTTGATAGATGCAGATCTTGGTTTGAAAAACCTGGATGTTATCCTTGGTCTTGAAAACAGAATCCTTTACACGATTATGGATGTTGTCTCTGGAAGAGTAGGAGCTCAGGAAGCACTTGTCAGGCATAAGACAAACAGAAACCTTTATCTCATGCCGGCTTCACAGATTGCGACAAAAGAGATGATGACCGTAGAGGATATGGTCAACGTGGTTACTCAGATTAAAAAGGAGTTTGATTATATTTTAATCGATTCACCTGCCGGAATAGAAAGTGGATTCAGGAACGCAGTTGCCGCAGCCGATGCCGCCATTCTTGTAACAAACCCTGAATACACAGCTGTCAGCGATGCTGACAGGGTACTTGGTCTGATAGAAAATACCCGTCTTGGAATTGATAATGTTCAATTCATCCTCAACAAAGTTAAAGATGGGGTAAGTGATAAAAGAGGGATGTTGAAGAAAGAAGAGGTTCTCAAAACACTGTCGATCCCCATGATCGGACTGGTTCCCGACAGTGATGAAATCTTCATCGGTTCCAACAGAGGTGTTCCAATAGCCTTTGAACCTTCACACTCGATGAACAAGATATTCACAAATATAACACGAAGAATCATGGGGCATAATATACCAATTGAAGAAGATTTCAAACTGGCGAAGACGAACCTGTGGAAATTGTTCCTGAAACTGTTCAGAGGATAACAGGAGAAGATATGCTATCATTTGAATTTCAGATCAAGGCGCTTAAAAGAAATGAAATAATCGATATCACCTCTCAAGTGGAGAATATCGTTGAGAATAGTAAGGTTAGGGACGGGATTGCAATTGTATATGTACCTCATACGACAGCGGGTGTTACGATAAACGAAAATGCCGACCCCAGTGTTAAAAGAGATTTCCTGACAAAAATGAATCATATGATTCCCGAGGTGGATGACTATGAACATTTTGAAGGAAACTCTGATTCGCATGTTAAAACAATACTCACAAATCCATCGCAGACATTTATCGTTGAAAACGGCAGATTAAAACTGGGAACCTGGCAGGGGATTTATTTTTGTGAGTACGATGGACCAAGGACAAGAAAAGTGTGGGTAAAACTACTGGAAGGGTAAAATGACAACGAATATCATAAAAATACCAATGAACTCTTCCGATTTTAATCAATCGGAAGAGTTTTTAAAATGTGCAGAAGATTTAAGAAACGGAGAATTGGTAATATTTCCAACCGAAACGGTTTATGGACTAGGAGCTGTTATTGATAAAGATACCGCATTAAGAGCGATTTTCGAGGCAAAAGGAAGACCGCAGGACAATCCGTTGATTGCTCATATACACAATATTGAACAGTTGGAAGGTCTTGTATTCAAAGATGATGGCGGACTGTTTGAATCACTTGCCTCCAAATTCTGGCCGGGACCGGTAACCTTTATATTAAAAAAAACAGATAACATATCTACTGTCCTTAGCGGGGGAAAAGATACCGTCGCAGTTAGACTACCGGCAAACCGGATTGCCACCGAACTGATAAAAGCATGTGGCTTACCGGTTGCAGCGCCGAGTGCAAATATCTCCGGGCTGCCAAGTCCCACTAGAGCGGAGCATCTTAAGGAGATGCTGGGGAGAGTGAAATGGATTATTGAAACCGATCCGTTGGAATTTGGTCTCGAATCAACGATCATTTCACTGGTGGGCGAAAGACCCGTTTTACTCCGACCGGGACCGGTTACAATAGAAAAACTGAAAGAATATATTCCGAATCTGATCGTGTCTAACCAGTTCAAGGAAGCCATTGCCCCCGGAATGAAATATCGACATTATTCACCACTATCAGAGGTTTTCCTGTCGAAGTATACAGATGATTACGCCCTTATGGTTGAAAATACGATATCAATATTCCGTTCGATATCGGAACCCCCAGAAAAGAAACTCATCGTCTCGACAGATGAAACAAAGGCATTTTATGATAGGATGAATTTGAAAACAGTATCGATAGGTTCCAGAAAAAATCTGCTGCAGATTGCCAACAATCTCTTCCATTACCTGAGAATGCTGGACGAAAAGGCTTTTAAAGCTGCCGTATTTGAACCGTATGCAGAAAAGGGGCTGGGCATAACGATTATGAACAGATTGACAAAGGCTGCGATAGGATGATAGAAGACAACAACACTGAAATTGGTAATATTCTCCAAAAATACAGGAAGACAAAACGAATTTCATTAAAAGATATTTCCGAAAGAACGCATATCTCAGTTGAAACACTTGAAAAATTAGAAGCTGGGGATTTCAATGAAATTCCTGAACTTTATTTGAAAAATTTTATTAAAAGGTACGCTACTGCTCTTGGTTTGAATTCTCATTCAACAATACACGACTATTTAAACGCGGAAACCAGGAAGGATCAGATCCCGATTATCAGCAAGAAAAAAAGAAACACACCCGTCAATATAATCTTGAAGATTATGATTCCCCTCCTGATCTGTATTGCAGGGATTCAACTTTATGTCCTTAATATACAATCGCAACGTGAAATGCTTAGGATTTCAAATAAAGGAGAGGGAGAAATCGTTGTCAATGACGGTATTTCGGATATCATACTGGGTTCAAATGAATCAATTGACTTAAACAGTAATTACAAAGTCCATATATTTAATGAAGAAAACTCATTAATTGTGGTAAAATATTATGATGATACTTGGGAAGTGTTTTTCGAAGAATTTGAGGTGCAACTGACAGATGGGACAGATTAAAAGACCAGAACTTGTAAATTTGACAATTTTTGCCTTTGGGCGATATATAGATTACAGATTGAATGAAACGAAAGAAGAACTCGTTCAGGAATTTGGACCGATTGATTATATTTCACCCGTGCTTGATTTTGGTAAATTCACTCATTATTACAATAAGGAAATGGGAGAAGGCAGGATTGACGGAAGATTAATCAGCTTTCAAGATCTCATTCATCCTGCAGAACTGGCACATATAAAATTACAGACAAATGATATAGAAAAAAGGCATTCGGAAGACGGCAGAAGGACTATCAATCTTGACGCCGGATATGTCCATCACACGCAATTTGTACTCGCTTCTACGAAACCACAGGGAAACAGACTTTATATCGGAAAAGGCATCTTTGCAGAAGTTACACTTCATTTTGCAAATGGTAATTATCAACCCCTCCCTTACACTTACCCAAATTATTCAGACAGAGAATACGTCCTGGAAATAAACAAAATAAGAAAGGCATTTTTGCTGAAAAGAAAGAGTTGATTATAATGAAAATATATATTGAGACCCTTGGCTGTCCAAAAAATGAGGCTGACAGCAGGGTTTTGTCGGGTATGTTCAAAGACAGAAGACATGAATTGACCGATGATGTTGAGACGGCCGATATTGCGGTCATCAACACCTGTGGGTTTATACTTGATGCTGCACAGGAATCAGTTGATACACTGCTCCGCTTTTCCACTTCTTTGAAGGAGAGAAATAATGATCTTAAGGTATACGGGATGGGCTGTCTCGTTCAAAGGTACAAGGATGAACTTTTAAAGGAAATCCCTGAAATTGACGGCTGGATTGGAATCGACACACTTGAAAATACAATTGATTTCATACTTGAGAGAGAAAGTCACTCACTCATCCCCGATCTGCCAAACCCCACTTTTAAAACAACTCCGGAAAATTTCTATCTCAATCATGAGGAATATTCATATATCAAGATAGGCGACGGCTGTAACAGAGCCTGTGAGTTCTGTTCAATTCCAACTTTCAAAGGCAGACATGTCAGCCGTTCACCGGAAGATATTATCAAAGAATGCAGACAACTCGTAGAAAGCGGAAAAAAAGAACTGATTATCGTAGATCAGGACATTACACAGTACGAATATGAGGGAACCGATCTGAAACAGCTGATCCGCATGATCGACGAAATCGAAGGAGATTACTGGATCAGATTGATGTATATGCATCCAGATCATGTTGAAGATGACCTTTTCCTCGCATTAAAAAGCACAAAACATATTATCCCATATTTCGATATTCCCGTTCAGCACGGAAGCGATAGAGTCCTTCAAAATATGGGTCGAATCAGATCAGCTGATGAATTAAAAAAACAATTAAATTACATCAGAGAATTATTCCCCGATGCCGTATTGAGAACAACCATCATGCTTGGATTTCCCGGCGAAGGAAATGACGAATTTGATGAGTTGAAGCAATTCATGGAGGAAGTCCGGTTTGATAAAGTCGGTTTCTTCAAATTCTCAATGGAAGAGGGGACACCCGTTTCGAACAGGAATGTGCTCATCCCGGATGAAGAGATCGTACAGGAACGTTTTGAAGAAATAAACGATTTACAACGGGAAATTTCCGAAGAAAAGAATGAAAAACTATTGGGAAAAGAAATGACACTGATCGTAGAGGGAAATGAAGATAATCTGCTCATCTGCAGAAGTTACAGAGAAGCCCCTGAAGTAGATTCGGAAATATTCATTGAAATGGATGCATCAAAGGAAATGCCACAGAGAGGTGCAACGCTCAAGGCAAAAATTACAGCATATGCTGAATACGACCTGGAGGCTGAAATTCTATGAAATTTGAGATCAATACACCGACTAAGATTACGTTTATCAGAGTGCTTGCAATACCATTTCTGATGTGGCTGATCGCCCTTGGGGTGAACAACACGTTTTATGCAATTATTGCGCTTATCATATTTCTTGGGGGTTCCTTTACCGATTGGCTTGACGGTCATCTAGCAAGAAAAAATCATCAGATAACCACCCTCGGAAAATTCGCTGACCAGCTGGCGGATAAGGCATTCATTTCAAGCGCACTTTGTGTCCTCGTTTACACGCAACAGGTCAGTTTCTGGCTTCTCGCACTTATTCTGTTCCGTGACACCGCAGTGAGTGGGATCAGAATGCTGGCTTCGTCCAAAGGGGATGTGATTCCCGCAAATTTCTGGGGAAAATCCAAAACCGTCGTACAGATGGTATATGTTACGGCTGTTTTAATCGCAAATCCGTTTGGCTGGCCAAATCCTCTTGTATTAACTGTTTTTGCATGGATCACCGCATTTATGACAGTAATGTCGGGGTTAACATACTTTAAAGGAGCGGAAAAATATCTTTCATGAGATGTTTTATCGCCTTATCTTTTGATGACAAGGTAAATACTTTTTGTCAAGAAAAGATTAGTGAATTAAAAAGAGCGGGATTCAGGGCAAAATGGGTGGAGAGAGAAAACCTGCATCTTACGCTGTTTTTTATGGGTGAGATTGAACAAAACGAAATTTCCATGCTGAAACGGATCATAAAAGAACAGAATACAAAAAGCTTTTATATTGACTTTGACCGGATTGGATATTTTAAACATTCAGACACCCCATCTGTGATTTGGCTGGGGTTGAAGGAAAATCAAGAATTAAAGACTTTATATGAAGACTTGTGTATTGAAATAAAAAAAAGAACAGGAATGACATTTGGCGATGGTTACAGACCGCATCTGACACTCGGCAGAGTCAAATATGCTCCTGAGAATTGGCGCGATGTTCTTCAAAAACAGCATCATATAAAATTACGTCCGTTCATCGAAAAGGTTCATCTTTATAGTTCCACCCTGATAAAAAAAGGACCGATATACGAACAATTGATATAAATCGAAACGCACAAAAGGAGGTAGAAAAGATGCCTAAAAAGGCACAGGATCAGGAAAAAAATAAAAAAACAGCAATTGACAATGCAATAAAGAAAATCGAAAAGGATTTTGGAAAGGGAAGTATCATGGTGATGGGTGATGAGCATGTTCAGAACATTGACGTTATCCCCTCCGGTTCACTGGCGCTTGACCTTGCGCTGGGTGTGGGCGGATTTCCAAAAGGACGAATTATTGAAATCTACGGACCGGAATCCAGTGGTAAGACAACCGTTACACTTCATGCCATTGCAGAAGCACAGAAAACGGGTGGAATTGCCGCGTTTGTAGACGCAGAACACGCACTCGACCCGGTATACGCCAGAAATCTCGGAGTAGACCTTGACAGCTTACTCATTTCACAGCCGGGCAGTGGTGAAGAAGCCCTCGAAATCGTTGAGACACTTGTCAGGAGCGGGGCAGTTGATTTGATCATTATAGACTCCGTTGCCGCCCTTGTCCCAAGAGCAGAAATTGAAGGGAACATGGGAGATGCCCAGATGGGTCTTCAGGCAAGACTGATGTCACAGGCTCTCAGAAAACTCTCAGCCGTCGTCAATAAATCACATACTTGCGTCATCTTTACCAATCAGCTGAGAATGAAAATCGGTGTTACATTTGGAAATCCGGAAACAACAACCGGCGGGATGGCTTTGAAGTTCTACGCTTCAGTTAGAATGGATGTCAGAAGAATTGGCGCCCTCAAAGAATCATCCGAATTTGTCGGAAATGAAACCAGGATTAAAATCGTCAAGAACAAAGTTGCCCCGCCATTTAAAGAAGCATATTTCGATATTATTTACGGTAAGGGTATCGTCAGAGAAAATGAATTGATCACACTCGGTGAGGTTGATGACTTTATTCTGAAAAAAGGCTCCTGGTTCAGCTATATTACGCCGGAAGATGAGGATATAAATATTGGACAGGGAAAAAACAGTGCCGTTTCATTCCTTAAAGATAACCCGGCAATTAAATTTGAACTCGAAAATAGAATAAGAGAAAAACACGAAATACCATTATTAAAAATTGAAGAAGCCGGAATACCGGCTGAAGAAATGATTAGTGAAGATGGGGCAGCAGAAAAAGAATAAATCGATCGAAAATTACTGTTCACTCCTTTTTAAATATCGCCCGAGAACGGAATATGAGATCAGAACAAAATGTCTCGAAAAGGGTTATGAGATGGAGGAAATAGAATCATTCATCAAGGAGCTGTATCGCTTAAGGCTTCTTGATGACTTGAGATTTTCAAAGATGTATATTGATGATGGTATTCGCTTAAAAGTAAAAGGAAAATTCATTCTTTCGCAGGAATTAAAAAGACTGGGTGTATCGCGAGAAACAATAGATGAAGCCTTTGAAGAGGTTGATGAAGAAGATTATATGAAAGCACTCAGAGACGATTTTAAAAAACGGGGATTTAAAGACAGCGAAAAATGGAAACGAAGAATGCTCAGAAGGGGATTTGGGCTTAGAAAAATTATTGAAGTTATAGAAAATTTTAATGCCGATAATTTTGATTAATATAAACGGAGGTTTTGGGTATGGAGACAATTATATGGCTCATCGGAATGATAGCAGTTGCATTCTCAGCGTTTTTTCTGGGATTAATGTATACAAGGAAATACTTAAATGATAAAATAAGAGAAGAAGTTACAAATGATATCTTGAAGGCTGAAAGATCCGCAGAAGAAATAATCGCGAGTGCCAAAAATGATGCTTCCGCAATCGTCAGACAGGCGAAGATAGAGGGTAAAGAAAGTGCTCATAAGATAGTGGATGCCGCTGAAAGAGATGCAAAGAAAACCAGAGATGAATTAAAACGTATAGAAAGCAGACTGGACAAGAGGGAAAATTCTCTTGAAAAAAGAGAAGAACAGTATCTCGCAAAAGAAGAAAAGATCGAAGAAAAAGAAGTCTGGATAAAGGATAAAGAGGAAGAAATAGAAAAACTCGTCGCAGAACAGGAATCAAAATTGTACGAAATAGCTCAACTAACACATGAAGAGGCAAAAGAAAAGATCTTTAACGAAACAAAAAAACAATACGAGCATGATTTGGCTCAGATGTTCAAGGAAATAAAGGATGAAAAAGAAGAAGAAGCTGAAAGACACTCCCAGTGGGTCGTCACCACAGCTATTCAAAGATATGCAGCAGATTACGTCAACGAGGGAACCGTCAGCACCGTTCAGCTTCCAACCGATGATATGAAAGGTAGAATTATCGGTAGAGAAGGAAGAAATATCAGGGCATTTGAAAAGATAACAGGAGCGGATCTCATCATCGATGACACACCTGAAGTCGTTGTTGTTTCCTGTTTCAATCCACTCAGAAGAGAAGTTGCAAGACTTACACTCGAAAAACTCGTCGCAGACGGAAGAATTCATCCGGCGAATATCGAAGAAACGTATAACAAGGCAAAGAAAGAAATCACAAAACTCGTTAAGGAAGAGGGAGAAAGGGCAACATTTGAAACAGGCGTCAGAGGACTCAACAATGAACTCATCAAACTCATCGGAAGACTCAGATTCAGGACGAGTTTCGGACAGAATGTCCTTCAGCACTCTATTGAAGTGGCAAAATTTGCAGGACTCATGGCAGAAGAACTGGGCCTTAACGTTGACAGAGCCAAGAGAGGAGCGTTACTTCACGATATTGGAAAGGGTGTGGATCATGAAGTTGAAGGGTCACATGCCATCATCGGTGCAGAGCTCGCCAAGAGATACGGTGAGAAGGCGGATATCATCAACATGATTCAATTCCATCACGGTGAGGCGGAACCCATGACACCGGAAGCCTGTCTTGTCGGAGCAGCAGACGCCATATCAGCCGCAAGACCGGGAGCGAGAAGAGAAACGGTTGACCTTTACATCAAAAGACTTCAGAAACTTGAAGGGATCGCCAAAGGACACAAGAGTGTTGAAAAGGCCTATGCCATCCAGGCGGGAAGAGAACTCAGAATCCTCGTTCAGCCTGAAAAAGTTGATGATGTACTGGCTGACAAACTTGCATTCGATATCGCAAAAGAAGTTGAAGAACAGGTTGAATACCCGGGTCAGCTCAAGGTAACCGTTATCAGAGAAAAGAGATCGGTCGCATACGCGAAGTAGTTTACTGGTCGCGAACGTGAAATGATTTAATACCTGAGGGTGCAAAGAAGTTTAGCACTTTCTCGTACAAGATAAATCAGTAAAATTGTAAGGGCGGGAAATTTTCCGCCCTTTTTTTAAATATTAAGACTTGTTATAAATCACTTAACATGATAAAATGTTATAAAGAAATTCCTCAATCAGGTTTTGATGGGATTTCTGTGGTCCTGAAAAAATGAAATAGGCCACATCATATAAAAACAGGGGGAAAAAGATGAAAAAAGTATTGATCGTTCTACTGGCAACACTGCTCATCAGCGGTGTATTCTTCTCTCAAAAGACGATATGGGTTTCCTGGGAAGGTGAGAAATGGTTTAAATCATTAGCTTCGGAGATTGAAACAGAATTGAATGAACCGTTAGAAATTGTTTATATCTCCGATCTGGATCAGAAACTGTCCATCACATTAAAAGGAGAAGGCGACTTACCGGATCTATGTCTCGTTAAAACAGATTCTCTACCGCTTATTCTGAAATACCACACACCGGTTCCCTATGCAGAGGTGGGAATCAATCAGGCCTTTAATAAAATATTACTGGATTCTTTTACGATCGACGGTACGATCTGGGCGATTCCCTTCTATGCAGACATGCAGCTGATGTATTTTTCTAAAGCGATCTTTGACCAACTCAGTCTGGAAATACCTGATGATTCATGGACTATAGATGATTTTGAAGCACTCATGAGGGATATTCATCAAAAAGAAAAACAGCCTGCCGGTTGGGGAATAAATTCCGCCTATATCTTTACAGGGCTTCAAGAGGGATTGGGAACACCGCTTTACAATGAAAATGCAGAGATAGACCTGCTGACGGAAAAGAATTATGAATTGCTTAATCGTTTTAAATCATGGTATACGGAAGGTTTGACGTATGATTATGTTAACCGTCCCAATATCGTTAAAGCTTTTGCAAAAAATCAACTTGCGATGTTCCCGCAGGGAAGTTTCATGATCCAGAAATTTCAGGAAAAAAATATAGGGTTTGAAGTCAGAGATCTGCCCGCTCCATGGAAATCCGTCATTGATCCAAAAGGTTGGGTCCTTTTCAACAACGACGAAACAACCAGAAAAATATTGGGAAAAATTATTGAAAAAACAGAAGAATTTTCAGCACTGTATATCAAATATCCCGCGGTTCCCGTTTCTGAAAATCCGGCAATTCCTTATTACTCGGTCTTCGATGATACCATGAAAAGAGGGGTTGTACAGCCGACGGAAGAAGCATATGTCTTTGGATACTGGCCTGCAATGCGAACACTATTGGATCTCGTTCTCAAAGAAAATGCCGCTATTGAAGCCGCATTAAAAACAGCACAGGAATTTATCGACAATAAATGATGAAACGCTTTTTCAGCAGGGGTGGGGCCCCCACCTCTGTATTCTCGGAAACGATGATGACAGCCCCCATGATCACAATATTATTGCTGTTTTCCGTTTTTCCGTTTATTCTTTCACTTATTTCGATAGAAAAGTTCACTTTTTCAGATTTTTTATCAATCATCTGTGATACTTCCATGCGCTTGACTCTGATGATATCTTTGTCGTACGCCTTGATCAGTGTTGTCATTTCAATCAATATGAGTATGCGACTGGCATACAGATTATATTTTTCAGGCAGATGGTTCAGAAGCATCTGTTTATCAATCCTTTTCCTGAGCTGGTTATTACCGACCTTCATTGCCATACCGCTTTATAGAAGCGTTATGTACTGGTTCACAGACAATTTGATCCACTCTCAACTGCTTGCCTTTACGATCACAACATCGGCAAGGATATGGGTGAACATACCGCTGATTACTTTGATAGCCTTTGCTTCAATCGGTCAAACCTCAAAACATCAGATTGAAATGATGAAGACTGAGGGCGCTTCGTCAGAACATATTTACAGATACCTTTTTAAACCTTCAACGAAAAAAGTTATCGGAACGTTTTCTCTGATACTTTTTATCAATTCAATGCGAGATTTGAACATCCCCATCATGATGACCGGTGGAAGACCTTATATCTCTGATGGGTTCACCGCCTTTGGGATTGCAGGTTCAACGACCACCTTCGGTCTTTTTCTGAAGGACTCACTGCTGAGATTGAACACAGATTTAATCACCTATACACAAGCTCTCTTTGCAACTGTCATAATCCTGTTAATGTTCTTTTGCTTATATGGTCTTCGAAAAAAACAATTGATATTTATTTTTCTCTGCATCGGTGTTGATCTGTTGTTCTTCCCGACGCTGAGTACCGCTTTTACAGCTGTCATGCTTCTATTTGTTCATTATCAGTCAAAAAAATATCAACTTAAACAACTTCACAAAATGCTTTTGGTGATCATTCCCTTTTTGATAAACGCCTGTTTTTTAAACTGTTTTACCCCCGGGTTACTGATTGCAATTGCCTGTTTTTTCTTTTATCCGCAAAAAACAAGCCTTTTGAGTGGTAAAACAGGGCAATACAAAGAGAGCATCAAAACAATTTGGAATTATACCGGGGATGTTCTGAACATCATCTGGTACCTTTTGACCGCTGCCGTTTTTGTTAACCTCATGAAACTGATGTTTTCAGATCCCCTTTATATTCCATCATGGAATGAATGGAATACATTTACAGTGAATAATTTTTCCGAATTGTTCCAAAATGGTTTTTCAACCAACATTCTAAACAGCCTGATCCTTGGATTTGCCTCTTCCGCCATCATCGTTATAACGGTTTTCCCAGCTGGATACACAGCAACGATTCGAAAAAGATTTAATCGCGGGATGAACAGCTTGATCATCTTCTCACTGGCAATAACAGGTATGAACACCATTATCCCTCTTTTCATGATATTCAGGGGTGTCCATCTTACAGATACATATCTTTCCGTCATCCTGACCATTGTCAATCATTCCATTCCACTTGCCTACCTTGTCGTAACCGAAGAGATGAAAAAAATCTCACCGTCTTATTTAGATACGGCAAGACTTGAAGGTGCTTCTCATATTCAGATCTTCTTAAAAATAATCCTGCCGTTGATCATTCCCATCGCAGCCGTCGTTTCATTAAAGGTCATCGTTGATGGTTTTTCAAGTTTTACAGCACCGCTTATGTTCATCAACAGTCCAGATAAATTTCCGGTGGCACTGAAATTATTCAGTTATGCGGGAAAAGACTCTCTGATGTACCCAGAATGGGGTTTATTCACCGCTGGAAGCGGAGTGTCCATTCTCATACTCTTTTGGCTGATCTTCCCATTCAGAAGATTTCTGATGAAGGGCATATACAGGTCATGGTCAGATGATTGAAGGGGATTTTGAAAAAGCTTAATATTTTGGTATACTAATTATATATAACTAATTATAAGGAGTGTTAGTATGGGTACAGTTTCAATTAATAAAGAATTTTTGAAAAGATGTTCCGAAGCCTATTCAGCAAACAGTCAAAATAAAATCATAACCAATACCATCATCAAGAATGGGATCAACAACTCAGCCATCAATAATGAATCGGTGAAGTCAATGTACTATGAGTTCTCCGAAGAAATTGATGTGGGAAAGGTCACACATCAGAAAAGCAGTGGCAGATGCTGGATGTTTGCCGCATTGAACACCATCAGATATGCCATGGCAAAAGAATTGAACATGAAAGATAAAAACTTTGAATTATCTCAGACGTATGCCATGTTCTGGGATAAGTTTGAAAAGGCAAATTTCTTCCTTGAAGCCGTCATAGACACGCTGGATGAAGCACTCGACGGCAGAACGGTATCCTGGCTGCTTGAAACGCCGACAAACGACGGTGGACAATGGGATATGTTTGTCGCACTCGTTGACAAATACGGTATCATCCCAAAATACGCCATGCCTGAAACGTATCACAGCAGCAATTCCAGATACATGAACTTCATCATCTCGACCATCCTTAGAGACAATGCGAAAATTTTAAGAGATATGCATTCTGATTCAAAGACCCTCAAAGAGATCAGAGAAAAAAAAGAAGATCTACTCGTTAATTTTTACAAAGTTCTCTGCCATTTTCTTGGAGAACCACCAAAAACATTCGATTTCGAATACAGAACAACGGATGACAAGTACCGACAGGAAAAAAATTTATCACCGGTTGAATTCTACCAAAAATATTCAACGATAAAACTTTCCGACTATGTCAGTATCATCAACGCCCCAACAGCTGACAAACCCTACAACAAAACCTACACCGTCAAATACCTGGGAAGTGTCGCCGGAGTCACGAATATTCACTATCTGAACCTTGATATGAAACAGATGAAAGAACTGACACTCAAACAGTTACAGGATGGTGAACCCGTCTGGTTCGGTTGTGATGTTGGCAAGTATTCGGACAGGGACCTTGGCATCATGGATGATAAACTCTTCGAATACGAATCCATCCTTGGTACTGACATTAAATTGGATAAGGCGGATAGGTTAAATTACAGGGGAAGTGTTTTGACTCATGCGATGGTCTTTACCGGTGTCAACCTGAGAGAAGGCAACCCGACGAAGTGGAAAGTCCAGAACAGTTGGGGAGAAGAACCCGGCAATAAGGGATTTTTCATCATGAGTGATTCGTGGTTTGATGAATACAATTATGAGGTTGCTATCCATAAGAAATATCTTTCGGAAGAATTGTTAGCGTTATACAAACAGGAACCGATTGAACTGAATCCATGGGATCCTATGGGATCACTGGCAAACTGCCAATAGCTTTAAATAGAATACCGGGGCATCTTTTATGAATGCCCCGGCACTTTTATCCCCTTTATCCTTCAAAAAAAGCGGCAACTTCCTTCAATTTCTCTCGAATCGGAATATTCTGAGGACAATGTTCCTCACAAACACCACATTCCTGACATTTAGAAGCCCATTTATCCTGTGCAAAATACTTGTGATAGGTCTGCTTCTGTCCTTCATGATCGAGATATATGGATGCATTATTATAAAAGGTAAAATTCTGTGGAATATCAACGCCAAAGGGACATGGCATACAATATTTGCAAGCCGTACAGTTAACCTTTGTCCTTGACAGATAAACATCCTTTACTTCGTTGATTAGTTCTTCTTCTTTCTTCGTCAGCATCCCCGGAACAGAATCTTCAGCTGAATCAATGTTTTCATCCACCTGTATCATTTCGTTCATTCCACTGAGAATCGTGGATACACCCCCATGATTCCAGATAAATTTCAACGCCCATTCAGCAGGAGTTCTTTTCACATCTGCCTTGTCCCAGATTGCCTGGATGTCATCCGGAATCTTTCTGACAAGACTTCCGCCTCTGAGCGGTTCCATGATGACAACCCCAAGACCTTTATCGGCGGCATAGTTCAACCCTTCAAGTCCCGCCTGATAGTTTTCATCCATGAAGTTGTACTGGATCTGACAGAATTCCCAGTCATAGGCATCAACGATCTCTTTAAAGAGCGGCAATTCATCATGAAAAGAAAAGCCGATATGTTTGATCCTTCCGTCTGCCAATGCCTTATCCATGAAATCGAAGACATCACATTTTTTAAGATTTTCCCAAAAGCCTTTGTTGAGCGCATGAATCAGATAAAAATCGATGTATTCCGTCTGAAGCTTTTCAAGCTGTTCGTTCAACAGCTTATCCATATCCTCCCGCGTTTTAACTAGCCATGACGGGAGTTTTGTTGCCAGTTTCACTTTCTCTCTATAGCCATCCTTCAACGCTTTGGCCACTAGCAGCTCACTCATTCCACCATGATAGGGATATGCCGTATCGATATAATTAACCCCTCTGTCCACCGCATGTCTGATCTGATCTATTGCTTTGTCTTCGATAATCTTCTTTGGATCATCATCTTCCACCTGAAACCTCATACAACCGAAACCGAGGATAGAGATTTTTTCTCCGGTCTTGCCAAATTCACGATAAAGCATTCAAATCACTCTCCCATGAGTTAAAACCAAAACATATGAGCAGACGAAACTCTGTTGATATGTTTTGGTTATTTTATAAATTGTTTTATCTTACTGAAGATAAGGTTTTATCTCTTCAGCAGAAAGCAGTTTCCCTGAAAATTTCAATTTTTCATCGACAACAAGTGCCGGTGTACTCATTACACCATAACGCATTATATCACCGATATCCTGAACTTTGATAACATCGGCATTAATCCCAAGCTCTTTCGCAGCCTGCGTGGCATTAGCCTCAAGTTTTTTACATTTTGTGCATCCCGATCCAAGAATTTTAATTATCATTCGACTTCCTCCATCCTATTTATAGTTAATCCGGTTTTGGTACGCTGCAACAGCACGCAAATTCATGTCTTATCTTTATTCTCTCAATATCCATCTTGATTTGCCTGTCCTTCTCTGTATTACAGGCAATGACCTCTATTAACTTCTTCATGACGGGATCTGTTAAGTTCAGTGCATATGAAATAAATTTTTCCCTTCTGGAATCTTTGACAAACCCCAGATCTCTGAGTTTCGTCAGATGTTTGGATACCTTCGGTTGGGGTAAATCAAGAATACCTGCTATTTCACATACGTATAAATCATGATGATAGAGAATGATCATGATTCTCAACCTTGTCTGATCCGATAAGGCCTTAAAAAAATTGTTCAGCTCATCCATTTCAACACATCCTTTTCTTCATATACCTATATGTGCATATATGTATATTATCATATTATTTTAATCTTGTCAAGAAATCGAAGGAATATTCTTAAATTTATTGTATAATTAAACGATTCAATGCCATTGCATAACATAATAAAGGAGGCGGTAGGAAACATGGATATTGTGATTAATTATCTTCAGGTATACGGCTGGAGTGTTCTCGGTGCACTGATAACGTTTGTGATTGGCTGGTGGCTAATAAAAGTCCTTTTAAACGTTCTTGTCAGGATTATGGAAAAAACAAAGGTGGAGAGATCTCTTGTAGGTTTTTTGAGAACGCTGATGGATTTCTTCATGAAGATGATCCTCATCATCACCTGTTTGAGCATGATCGGGGTAGATATGACACCTTTCTTCGCTATATTGGGAGGGCTTTCAGTCGCCATTGGATTTGCGTTAAAGGAGAGCCTTGGAAACGTAGCGGCAGGCGTCTTTATCCTCTTCTTCAAACCCTTTAAGGTAGGGGATTATGTTGAATCTAACGGTGTTTCAGGTACAGTCCACGAAATCCAGATCATGAACACAATTCTGATAACACCGGATAACAAACATATCCTGATACCCAACGGTAAAATTTCAAATTCCGTAGTCGTAAATTATTCGAGGGAAACAACAAGAAGGCTGAATCTCACATTCGGGGTCGGTTATGAATCAGATATGACAACCGTCAAAGGGTTGATTCAACAGGTTATTGATGCGGACGAAAGAATTCTGAAAGACCCGTCACCGGCAATTTTGATGAGCGAACTGGCCGACAGCTCGGTCAACTTCTCCGTCAGACTCTGGGTCAACGCCTCAAATTACTGGCCGGTCAATTTTGATATGAATGAGAAAATTTTTGAAATCTTCAACGCAAACGGAATCAATATCCCTTATCCACAGATGGATGTTCATATCAATCAGAACCAGGCATAATTATTTTAGGAAATATAAGGGCGGAATTTCTTCCGCCCTTTTTTCTAATCGTTTGAATTCGTATCAAAGGTTCCAATCTGATTGCCGAGTCTGACCTGAATAGCCCCTGAACCGTATTTACCGGGTTCAAAAACAAGAATAACGAGCGATCCGCCATACAGGAAGTGTCCCAGCTCATCACCCCTCTTAACCGGGACCGGTGAAGTCAACCCGAGAAAATCATCTTTAAATACAACAGAACCCACTGTACTCAAACCAACCGGTATAGCGGCAACCAGACCGTATTTCCCGGTATCGATGATAAAATATCCCCTCTGATAATTCTCAAAAGCACTGAAATCAGAACCATAATAGCCTACATTGCCGTCCGTTGGAACGAAAGAAGGGAAATCCTCCATTCCCAGCAAGGCACCTTGAATGATCCTGGCTTCAATGACTTTGCCATCAACCGGGGAATGATACCTGTGATAGGTATTCGGCATCAAAATACAGGACAAGGCCGTTCCCCCGACAAAATTTGACCAATACTTCGAGCCGGCAAGCAGCTCTTCGATGTTGAGTTCCTGAAGACCTTTCGTTTTAATCAACGTTTTTGAATCGACAATCTTCATCGGAATGGTATTCATCAGGGCATCTGTCGGTGCTGAAATGATATAATCCCTCTCCGGCATCGTCTGAGGTCTTGTTTGGGCTTGATCTTTTAAAGGACGGGAGAAGAATTCATTGTAACTTTTAAAGCCACCATCAGCTGCTTCAGGATCGGGCAGCACATAATCCTCTTTTTCAATTCTGATGTCGGACAGCCACTCGGAAACGTATTTCAGCGACTCGGAACTATCCAGATAAGCACCTCTCTCCGCTGTAAACTGGTTAAATAACTCACGTCCAGGCGAAGTCTGAAAGACCACCCGGCCAAAGGGATTGTTGTACGCAAAGAGATCCATCTGCTGAATATAACTCAAGCCATCATCGGAACTTCCGATGGCTTTTGGCAGAAAAGTTGCCCACTCTTCCAAAAACACCAGTAAATCTTCAACACCTTTGCCTATCCAGGGATTCCCCCCTTTCAGATAGCCATCCGGTACCTGCTGCATATTGTTGAATGCTTCATCCATCATTACCCTGAAAATATCATCGTTTTGATAAGCTTCATTCATGCCGTTGATTGAATCGGCACACGGATTGGAAGCCGGCACCGTATAAGAAAAAACAACCGCTGAAATCATTAACAACAGTGCTATTATCAATATTCTGTTCATATTCCCTCCTTTTCCCACACGTTCATGGTTCTTCTTGAGCCGCTTAGTTTACTTCGCCAGCTCTCTTGCCCACTGTTTACAAGACTCTATATCTTCAAAAACCGGTCGGTTTCTCCCAAAGAGTCCGAACAGTCCACCTTTGCAAAAATAGCGTTCTATTCTTTCAGCTGCTTCTAATGGCAGCAGCTCTTCAAACTTTCTTGAGGCACTTTCTGATGCATCCGGTGTTCCGGCATAAGTCGAAAAGATACCGACAGATTTTATCTGCCCTTTGATAGCTTCAACAAATGCCGGATTTGAAGCCAATTCGAGCATTTTTTTATGAAATAGTCCGCCATACACGCCACTCCCCAGAAAAATGTGTTCTACTTCATTGATATCTACGGCATTTAATAGATTGGTTTTAAGGTTATAAATCGCACAATCAAGTTCATCTGATATAGCCTCCGCCAGTTTTTTTGTACTACCGGTTATGGAACAATATAAAACGATTGATTTCATATGACCGCCTCCGGGCTTATAATTGTGATAAAATACTTATATACAATATTATCATATATCAGCCATAAAATGACGCTTATACGATGAAATGCTATCCAATCAGGATTGTTTCAGTTTCTCTCGAATTCTTCGGAAGAAAACAATCGGATAATCAGCCTGAAAAAGATTTTGCCCCCCCATTTTCAGTTCCGATTTTTTCGGTAATTGTGTTTCCACAACCGCTTTGTCCTGTCTGAGTATCTTGATACTGAACAGTTTTCCGAGAAAAGCAATCAACTTTCCAAGACCGGGAAGCGTGAGAAATCTCTGACAGAAACGCATGTAAATCAACGTATGCTCCTCATCAACCGGCACAAAAGCGATCACAATTCTGATATCCTCCGTTATCCTGTTCTGCCAGATACTCGGCATATTCACCGTCAGCATCGGAGGGGGGGTGACAGGAATTTCGGAAGCCTTTTTCGGCTGTTGACCGTCATCCATTTTATTGAAAACCCAGACACCAAAGCCCTTGTCATCCCCTTTAACAACAGGGCCATCCACCAGTGTTTTATTTCCTTTTCCGATTGTCGTCCGGTGAACGAAAGGCAAATGTGATACATCCAGTTGATTTTCGATACAGAGTGAATAATGCACTTTCCAATGATCGACAAATGTCGAACATCGGAATGACTCGTCAACATCTTCAATAAAGGGCAGTTCAGGATATTTCTCTCTTTTTTCACCAAACCATAACCAGATAAAACCGTGTTTCTCTACGACGTGATAAGCATTAACACGAAAATTTTGGGGAACCGGTATAGCTTTACCGTTTGCCGGAATCAACACACATTTCCCCGTTTCATCGTATTCCAAACCGTGAAAAGGGCAGCGAATATGACCGTCAACCACTTCACCTCTTCCGATTGAAGCTCCCCTATGCGCACACAAATCCTGAATACATCCGAGTGTATCATCTGATTTCCGCCAAAAAGCCAGTCTTTTCCCAAGTCGCTTTACCACTATTGCTTTATTTTTCTTTATTTCTTTACTTTCCATAACAGCATACCAATGATTTTCAAGCATAGGGTCACTTCCTTCTTTTACTTTTAAAATTTGATCAATACCAATTGTATTATACGCTAAAATTTAATAACAGCTTTCAGAGATTTTCATCAAAAGAACATAATTTTTATTGAAATGAATATGTCATCTATAATGCTGAAAGATTAAAGCCAACTATCTCAGATTCCTTCTAAAAAAGAAACAAATAGCGTATACTATTGTATCTATCCAAAAAGACAGGACAAAAGTTATGTATAAAAAAAGAATTTTCTGAAAAAATATTGGGAGGTAAATCATGAAAAAGTATATGCTGTTTATATTGCTATTAACTACAATACTCATAACCACTGCAGTAAGTTTTGACTTAAAGGAAACTGTCTATTCCCCCTCTGAACTCGGGATTAATGAAACGAAATTCGCAAAAGCTGTTACCGATTTCCTCAGATATTCGTCAGATGTTCATGATGTCCTGGTCATCAAAGACGATAAGATTATTTTCAACGCCACAAAATACCCGTACATTGAAGATACACCTCATGGCATGATGTCCTGTACAAAAAGTGTTGCCTCTCTCCTGACGGGTATTGCGATTGATGAAGGATATATCGACAGTATTCATGAACCACTTTACAGATGGTTTCCCGAACTCAAAAACGATGCGGATAAATCAAAATTGACACTTTACCACCTGTTGTCGATGACAACAGGACTGGATTGGAACGAAGATGGTGCCTATGATGAAACGGACTCCTATATGGAAATGCAAGCAAGTCCAAATCCTGTCAATTACTTCTTTTCAAGAAGAAGCACCTTTACCCCCGGTTCCCACTTTGAATACAATTCGGGAGCCACCGCCATACTGGGAATCATCCTTGAGAAAGCCGTTGGAATGGATCTTTTAACTTATGCGGAATCCAGATTGTTTGCCCCTCTCGGTATTCAGAAAGTTTTCTGGCTGAAGATGTCAACGGGTACGCGAAATGCCGCATCCAGTCTTTATTTGACCCCGAGGGGAATGGGATTAATCGGTCTTTTGACTGTAAATAACGGAACAGTCAACGATCAGCAGATTGTCAGCAGTGACTGGATCAGACAATCGACGGAAAAGATATTGGAGACGCGAAACGGCCTGGCAGGCTCCTATGGCTATGGACTTTCCTGGTGGATGAACTCCCGGGAAGGGTATTCTGCAAGGGGTTACGGCGGACAGTTCATTCTGTGTTATCCAAAACACAATCTTGTCATCGTCACAACGGGCGGCTTATTCGGGAATGATTTCTTTAATCCCGACACAGTTCTGGGAAACGGGATACTGGATTCACTGAATGATCCAATTGAAGATCAGAATGCGATGGAACGATGCTATGCGCTGTTCAGCGAAAAAGACACGAAGACCTTCAGAGTAAGTCCCTCAAATATGATCTTTTTGGATAAAACTTATCAATTTGAGGATGGCAGTCGCTTTAAACTCTCCAAATCGGATTCTGATGATGTATTTGATCTCAAGATGGCAATCAACGACAACACTTTTTCTGTTAAAATACCAAAGGACGGCACATACGTTCCGGCTGATCTCGGGAATTTCGGAGGATACGAGAAGAATCTCGCCATGCTTGCCATCGGAAATCTGTCAAACAGAAGATTTGAACTCGTTATCCGAAGACTGCACAGTATGTATATCTACAAATACGACCTCAGATTCTTTGCAGAACGGGCAACCTGGACAAGCTATGTCAGCTGTTTCAGAAATTCATTTGAACAGTTCTCTGGTAAAATAATCGATGAATGAGGTGTGAGACTTGATCGCTGGAAAAACAATTGAAGAGTGGAAAAGAGAAAGACCGATGATCAGACAGATGATTGATTATAAAGAGCTATTCTGGGAAAACAACCGACATCTGCCCTTTGAACGGGCTAAGCAAGCTATCACAATTACGGAAAAAGATATCGACGAAGCTGAAGCGGTGCTGAAGCGTTTTGCCCCCTATATCTCAAAGGTCTTTCCGGAGACTTCACAAAACAAAGGCTTAATAGAATCCCCTTTAAAAAGGATAGAGAGGATGAAAAAAATTCTAGAAAAAGAATCCGGTTCGGAAATCCCCGGTAAACTGCTTCTTAAATGTGACAGCCATCTGCCGATCTCCGGATCTATCAAGGCAAGAGGGGGGATTTTTGAAGTCCTCAAACACGCCGAAGATATCGCGACCAAAAACGGTTTACTTACAAAAGATGATGATTATTCCATACTTGCAGCCGACAGGTTTAAAAGCTTCTTCTCTCAGCACAAACTCTCCGTCGGTTCAACCGGTAATCTCGGTCTGAGCATCGGCATCATGGGGGCCAAACTCGGTTTCAGGGTAACCGTGCATATGTCGGCGGATGCCAGACAATGGAAAAAAGAGTTGCTGAGAAACAAGGGGGTAGAAGTCATCGAATACGATTCCGATTACAGCAGGGCAGTTATGGAAGGCAGAAAGATGGCGGAATCGGAACAGAACAACCATTTCGTAGACGATGAAAACTCCATCAACCTCTTCCTCGGTTATGCTGTTGCCGGCAGCAGGCTTCAGAAACAGCTGAATGATATGAACCTCATCGTTGACAGAGAACATCCCCTGTTCGTCTATCTGCCCTGTGGTGTCGGTGGTGGTCCGGGTGGTGTTGCCTTCGGACTGAAGATGATATACGGTGACAACGTCCATGTCTTTTTCGCAGAACCCACCCACTCCCCCTGTATGATGCTGGGAATGGTCACCGAAAAACATGACGAAGTATCCGTTCAGGATTTCGGAATCGACAACATCACAGCTGCGGATGGTCTCGCCGTCGGCAGAGCCTCATCTTTTATCGGTAAGACGCTGGAACACTCCATCGATGCTTTTTTTACTATCTCCGATGAGAAACTGTTCAGATGCCTTAAATGGATGTGGGACAGTGAGGATATCCGACTTGAGCCTTCGGCGCTTGCGGGGGTTGCTTCGGTTTTGAATTTTTGTAAGACAGGTGCGATAAAACCTTATGAAAGAAAAGAGGCTTATATATCCGAGAATATTACGCATCTCGCCTGGGCAACGGGAGGAAATATGGTTCCAGAGAGTGTTTTGGATACGTATTACAAAATTAGTATCTTAAAATAAATACTTAGTCTGGACTAGAAAAAATATCAATAAGAGGCTACCGAACAATACTCATTAGCCTTTTCAATTCTTCATGAATGAACAAATTTTCTCAACAAATCATTAATTAATAAAATTCCATAAAAACCAATATTACTTTTCTAAAAAAGTCAAGAAAAATCACAAGACATATGATTTCAACATACAAACACAAACAATAATATATTAAATAGTAGTACAGCTTCGTTTATATATATAATATTTTAATTTTATAAAATTTTATGATAAAATAAGATTAATAAATATATATTTCTTAGCATATACAGACCATTTTTATCTTAATTGTATATCTTTCACAATAAAAAACAGGAGTGATTATTTTGAGCAAGAAAGTATTCATACTATTGTTGTTTTTAGTGTTTATATCAATTTCTTTTTCAATTGATAAACTCAAGATTAATGAGACCCAGACACAATTTCCATATGCATTCATATGCTTAATTGATCATTCGGGATCAATGGAAACGACAGATCCTCAAGAATTAAGATTCAAAGCGTTGGATATGCTTCTTGAAAGAGCTGAAGACAAAGAATTATTCTCACAAATACTGTTTGACAGTAAAACAGAACAGATTGTTAAACTTTCGGACATAGGAAATAACCTTGAGAAGTTAAAGAAAGATATCTACGATGTTAGAAGACCTTCAGGTTTGACAAACTACATTGCTGCATTGGATAAAGGGCTGGAAGCATCTGAAGAAGCGGCAGAAACTGGTTTTTTCCCCGTCATCCTCTTTTTCACAGATGGACAATTATATGTTTCCGATGATGAGGATAAAAATAAAAAAGCATTTGAAACACTAAAATCAGAAACAGTACCAAAAATCGTTGCTTCAAAAACACCCGTTATCTTTGTTGCTATTGGTGATTTTAAAGCAGATACATTGATCAATCTTTCAAGCATATCAAAATACGAAGATATTGTTCCTTATTATGAAGCGGAAGACAGCGATCAGCTCATGTACACCATGGACTCAATTATCAGTAATCTCAGGCGTGAAAAAGTCCTCTACAAAAACTTTGTCATGACAGATAATGAGACTGTGAAATTTGATATCCCTGAAAAAACCTATTCTCTAATCATCCGATTAATCACCGACAACGAAGTTGTTGATTTTTTATTATTCGATCCCGCTGATAACAAACAGGATATTAAGATAACCAATAAAGATACATTTAAAGAAATACAGCTAAACAATCCGGAACCGGGTGAATGGAAAATAAATGTTCAGAATGCAAAAAAAGCCATATTAAACATAACCACTGAGGGAAGAATCATTGCCGAATTAATCACAGCTGGAGATTTTGCCTCAACACAAAAAGAAATAAGTGTTGAATCATATCTGTATGATACAGAAAACAGTACAAATTTGACAGTGGGAAAAACGATAAAGATTTCAGGTAAGGAATTCACCATCAAAAAAATAAGTTCAGCATTCACCGTGAATGATCAAGTTGTTGATCAAACTTCAACAAACAATATAATTTACTCATGCAAAATCCCGAAAAAGCTGACATCACAACCGGGAAGGTTAAAAATATTCAACACCTTTACTGTAACAACAGAATCAGAAAACAATATCATCGAATTTGAAATTAAAACGGGTGAAAAATCAATAAAAGTTATGGATATTCCCGTTTTACAGATAGAAATCTCAAATGACAAACCGTATAGAAATCAGAGTGTTGAAATTTTTTGTGATACAAAAGGCAACAAGCTGGTTGACAAACTGAACCTTATGATAGAAAAAAATGGTCAAACACGAGAATTTGAAATTCTGTGGCAGAATGATATGTACAAAACAACTATCTCATTCGAAGAACATGGCATATACAACATCTATCCAAAATTTCAAAGCAACGCTCTGTTTAACAACGCAGTCATTGAGGTAGCAGTACAAAAACCCGATTTCATTATCAGTAAAAACACCATAAATGTATTCGGATTTTACCGAAACAGGGAGGGTTTGATTGAGATTCCCTATGTGAAAAATGTATTTGATCCGGATAAATCAGAATTAAACATTCAAGCACTGGAATCAAGTTTCCCGGGAGAAATAAAATATCTGATAGATGATGAAAAAATTCAGATCGAGTACCTTACAGAAAATGGGGCATCAATTCTGGATAAAATACTTTTCAGAACAAAAGAAGCGGTTGTGCTCATATCTGACAAACATAAAACAGCCGATATTAAAAATGAGAGAGGTGAAGCTCAAAATAAAATCAGTATAAATTTTATACCACCATTTCCAGCCTTTGAGTTGAGTGTTTTATTTGCACTCTGTACGATTTTCTCATTCATAGGATTTAAAACTGTTAAAGCAAGAAGACTACAGAAAGGTGATACACTGAAACTCAACAAAGAATATGACTGTGGTAAAAGGAAAAGTTCAGATATATGGGTCTCATCATCAAAATGTCCCACCAATGCTTTTAAAATTATTTATGATGGTGCTGTATTTAAAATCTTATCAAGAAATGCAAAATTGATAGCTGTGAATGGTAGTCTATTGAAATATGGAAAAAAGAAGGAATTAAATCCCGGTGATAGTATTTCAGTTGGAAATAAAAAGAAAGGGAATTTACTTTCAATTAAAGTCCTTGAAGAAAAAGAGAGTAAAGAAGTCATCCTCAAAATAAAACAAATAAAACATAAAGCAAATCCCTTTTCATTTATCATGGGTGCTTTTTCAATCATAACGATCATTAATCTATTTATCTGGATAATCATTCAACATTTTGGAATTTAGGAGGTAGAAATGAAAATATTCTCGAATAACTCTTCAACAATTAAACCAACAATCATGATTGGGTTGGGTGGTGGTGGCGCAGAAATCGCCATGAATTATTATAAAGGAATAAGCGAAATGGATCCGGAAATCAAAAAAAATGTCTTTGTAAAAATATTTGATACGGATACCGATGATACAAATGTGGGGATATTAAAGGAAAAAGGTTATGTGTATCAGATAAAATACCCACCACAACTTGATCACTATTTAAAAAATAATTTTTTTAATCAACCGGAGAAATTTACCAATTGGTTCCCAAGATTTGACAGAGGAGAATATGCACCATTCTTTAACGCACTATTTCAGAAAGAGAATAATGCAAAAGCAGCAATGCAAACAAGAGTACTTGGTAAACTCGCTTTCAGAATAAACTTTCAGAATATATATAAAGAATTCCAAAAACTCTTCTCTGAAATTAAAAATCGCCAAAATGACATTCGTGTATTTGTAGCATCCGGCTTGGGTGGGGGCACGGGTAGTGGTATGTTCCTGGATATGCTGGCATTGACAAGAAGTTTTATGAATGAAATCGGTAATGGTAAGATTGCTTTCATTGGAACACTGAACGATATTTTAATCTCGAAACTCAACAACGCAGAAAAAACTACTGTAGCGGGAAACGTATATGCTGCTTTAAAAGAATTAAATCATTATCAGACAAAAAGAAATTATCAATTCGAAGTTCCCATCAACATGACAACCGGAATCTCATCAAAATTCCCAAACGATCCAAGTGCACCTGCTGATTATGTCTTCCTCGTAGAGGCCGGAAATGATAAAATCTCTTTTTCAAATAGAACAGAACAGGCGAAGGCTATCAGTAACATGCTTTTATCTATGACTGTAGATAGCCAACTGTTCTTTGAGAGACAAAGAAATGACCTGGTCGATCCAATAGATGTAAATGGTTATCATAAAATCTTCTCAGCATTCGGATGGGGATCGGCTATATTACCCAAAAAATCTATTTCAGAGTATATCTCAAACTCAATTTTCTTTAATTGTCTATCAGAAAAAATTGAAAATGATAGGGATATTGACGTATTGAGCGCAAAAGACAGACGTATAGAAGATGTATTCATTAAACTCAGAAATACAAAAGATAATAACATCATCAGTTCCTCATTAGATGATTCAACTATTCCTATCCTTGACTATGGTCGAATAGATTTTGGATTGGAAGAAAACACAATAAAAGAATTCACAAAAAAGCTAATGCATAACAGGGTAATAGATGTCGTAAAAGAATTTATGATTGAAGTTGAGACAATAACAAATGATATCGCTGAAATGGAAGGTGATTTTTCCAATAATCTTCTACTTGGAGATTTCATGGAATACATCGAAAGAATGTTTATAGAGTTTATTCCGAATCAAATTAAGAATAACATTCCTTATAAAAAGATACTCAACGAATACAGAAATCTTCACAAAAACTTCGAATATCTGATCAATGAAATGAACATCTCTCTCCCGGAATTGAGAGATAAAAAATCAGAAGCAGGTAATTCACTCAACAGTTATGCCCTCAGTATTGAAGATGATTTCTCCGGTCTTGATGACACAATAGCTCTTGCCTTTAAAGATCCAAGAAGAATTGGAGAAGCTGAAGATTTACTATCTATGATGCAGGACTTTTTTAATAAGTCTATTAAACATGCAATGATTCATTACATTGTAGAGAATTCTTCTGGAATCATTCAAACTGTAAAAAAGACTGAAGATTGCTTTGATAACGTAATGAATACAATTTATCAGAACAAAAACAAGACCGATCACAAAAAAGCTTCAATAGAAAACAAGGCAAATGATGAGAGAAACTATATCTACACATTCTCCGAATACATTAATCATATGCTGGATGGGGTAAATGAAGCAATAGAAAACGAAAAAGAAACGAAAAGATTCTCTGAATACAAAGTATTGAAAAAACAAATTGTATACGAATTGAACGAAGAACTCCTGAACGAGGTTGAACATTATAGTCAGCTTTTGTTCAAACATAAAAACATTGATTTTGAGAAAATGACCAGTTCTATTACTGAGAAAATAAACCATCAAATTGATACCACAACAGAGAGTATAAAACAGAATTTCGTCACCTATTTCAAGGTATTACTACTTGATGAAAATGTGGATAATCAGCTCCATAAATGGAAACAGAAACTTTACGATATTTCAGAACCTCTTCTGGAATCTTTTGATTATCATAAACCGGACAGTGATTTCAGATGTTCAGTAGACTGGCCCAAACCTCTTGATTCAAAAATTGATGAGTTTTTCAAGATACCTACCAAATGGCGAATCAATCCATATAATGAAATCAATTTGACACATTACAATTTTCACATTGGAATTTCTGCACCCAACCTTAAAGCAAGAAGAAATTATCTTTTCTACAAACAGTTGATTTCAACAAAACCACTTCACGTTCAAAATCTCTTTGAGGTTAGTCAGATGAGAGAACTTGATCCAAATTTCCTTGCAACCATGAGAAATCCAAAAAAACTCCTTAATGCGGCAATCAATCTCAGGGTAGTACAGGATGCAAAAGGAACAGCCTTCCTTAAATATAAGGGAGAAACCCTCGTTTATTATGACAATATCTCCGAAACCAGACATTATAAAAGAGAGATGATTGAGGAAAAACTTAAAAAGGAAGAGAAACTTTATGAGGATATTTCCAAAAAAGTCAAAGAGGTTCTGACACAGATGGAGCAATCCGAATTATACAATCATCTCGTAATCGAAGGCCGATTCAAACGTTCCGATTACCCGGAGGCAATCGTTGAAGAAATAAACCAGAAAAGAGATCTTGAGCTTCCAAATGATTGGGCAGATGAAGAAACAATGGAAAGGTTTTATAAAGCTGTTGAAGCTGGAGAAAAATAGATTTTCTATAGAAAAAAACAGAAAATAACAGAGGAGGACACGCATGAATGAAAGCAGAGTATATATTGAAGCAATATTTAAAGAAGAAATTGAACGATACGAGATTCTCGTAAACACAAAAGAAGGAACAAAAGAAAGGAAACGAGCAATAGAATCATATTTAAAATGTGTATCTGCAACATATGAATATATACTTCATTTTAAATCGAATCTCATGTGTGCAATCCTCTGTTACTACAAAAATGAAGATAAGAACTTTGATAAAGATGAATTTATAAGATCTTTCATCAAAAACAAACAGGAAACAGTTAAAAAAGGAAATTTTTTAAAACAATTAGAGCAAAACGATTTTTTTAACAATGTGGAACTTAAAAACATCAAAGAGATTTTAGAAGGTGTTGAAAAAGAAATCAGAGATAAAGGTAGATTGACTGTAATTAGAAAATTAAGAAATCTTGAGGCACACTCTCAATTGAACATAGATATGAATGATCTTAAAATGATATTTAACACTGAAAATAAAATCAGTGAAATTGAAATACTTACAATCCCTCATAAATCATTAGAACATATAAGAAGTGCAATACTTACGATGGAAAACGAGAAAGACAATATCGGTATTCATATACTATCAAAAATATTTTCAAAAGATGAATTTGTCTATTACGATGATAGACAGGAAACTATAAAAATTCATAATACCTGGCTCTTTATAAAAGAAACTAGAGAAAATACGTTAAAAAGAGATATCTACTCATTCAGAGAAATTGATCCAAAAAACACTACTATGAGCGATTCTGAGATAATCTATACAAATGTACTCAATAAAAAAAGAATTAATGACAGAAAAAAATATTCTGGAATATTAAACGCTATTATTAAATTTGATAAAATCAGTCCTTTTAACTTCAAAAGAGATAATCTATATATTATTGGAGAAGACAAAACGCTCGGATTCAATATTTACATGAATGATACCCTGATAAAAGGTATTAAAAACGAATACGATTTAATGTGCAAACTATTGAATAACGAATCAAATCAAACTCAACTACTAATATTCCCGCTCAAGAAAATGAGTTATCAAACGATTCAAGTTCAGTTAAAGGAATTGTTCAACAACCATCTGAAAGGAAAATATAGAATTGATTTTCTTCTCCGAAAAAAAACTGAAAAAGGCAAAGTGGAAACGATAACAAATAGAACTGCAATTTTCTACATTGAAAAGAAAAATGAAGGGAATATTGAACTTGACAAACCTGAACATCTTGGGAAAGGCGTTCAAAATGAAACATATCTTATTAATTTACATGTTAGAAACACAGGGAATGTTCAAAAAAAAATAAAAGTAAATTTTGAAATTGCTGATATAGAACATTTCAAGCTTGAAAAAATAAGTTTAAAAACAAAAAATCAAAAAAAAGAATTGGATAATGACTACCTTTTAGAAGCATACGAAGAGGTGTGTTTCCAAATAGAAATTTTGCCAATAAGAAGTGAACATAGCAGCTACAAGCTGGGCGAAATAAAGTTCTTTGAGGGAACAAGCTGTATAAAAACCATCCCGTTAGATGAAATATATATAGAGAAAAAATATGATCCGGTTGAATTCTACAACAGAGTTGTTGTTGTGGAAGAAATGGAAAAATTTTATAAAGAAGACCCCGAAAACCTTTCGGGAATTAAAACTTATTGGGTAAAAGGAGAAGCCGGTCAGGGGAAAAGTCGCCTTGCAAAAGAAATTGAAAAGAAAGCTGAAGAAAATGATTGTTTTTGCTTAACAGTCGATATTGAAGAAGAGTCTGATTTATATGCCGCTATTATAAAGACAATAAACAGAAAAATTGATAAACACTATCCAGATAGTATTAGAAAATTTAACATTCAGTTGAACGAAGAATACAAACCTGGAATAAAAAAAGAAAGAATAAGGAATATTTTCGCCATAATAAATGAGTTCAGAATTCATCCAAATACCCCTAACAAATTAATTCTACAAATAGACAATGCGCATCTGCTTGATGCAATAACTTTAGAAATTATTTCAGAAGAATTGAGTAAGCAAATTGAATTCTCAAAAGATCAATTAGAAGTTGATCAAAAAAATTATCTGGATAAATTCTCACTTGTAACTTATTCAAGAACACTTGACGGTCTAGGAGGTATTTATAATCTTGAGAGAGAGGAAAAAATAAGCAAATCATTGAACAGAAGAAATGATCTAAAGTATTTGATTGATCAAAGAAAGCTAAATGAAGATAGAATGAAAAATATTTTTGGGAAGATAAGCCTTGAAAACTCAAACATCTTTGAGTTAAAGAAAATTACTGTAGATGATGATCTTGAAAACAGAGATTTTGATAGCGAAGTAGATATGATAGACGACATTATCCATGAAATATTTTATCCAAGTCATTTTAATCAAGAAGAAGAGAAAATTTTAAGGGATGAATTAAGTAAAAAAAGTGAAACAAACACACTCATATTACAACTGCTATTAAGAGAGTTAGATCAAAAAAGAAATCTCATTTTCTGGAATAATGAAGAAAAAGCTTGGGAAGTCAATTGGAAAGAAGTGTATCAGAATTTCAAAAGCACGGATTCAGAAGATATTTCAAAAGAGGGGATACTAAAAAAAGTTTTAACTGATTTATACCCCGAAGAAGGTTTAAGAGAAAGACTAATTTCAGACAGCATTAATGAGTTCAAGGGAACGGATTCAGAAATAATCATGAATCTTATCGGTATTCTTGACGGAGTTGATGAAGAAGAATTAAAGAAACAAGGGCTAAACATTGACAAATGTCTTGATTTGAAGATGATTATCAAAGAGGAATCTGAGTCTGTTGGCGAAATGAAATTTCAAAGAAAGTTTCGTTTTCGCCATCAACTCTTTAAAGATGCCTGGAATAATTATTATGAAAATGAATTAAAGCCTATGATGGAAAAGTGGAACGAATTGAGAGAAGAATTAGAAGAAGACTTTGAAAATCTTAATATAAACAAATTACTAACAGATATAAACGAAGTGGCAAAGATTCGTAGAAAAGCAGGATCAGATTCAAAAAGATATTTGAGAAAAAGAGAAATTTTATTAAATAAGAAATTCAGTAATATTATTAAGTTTTCTGAATTACTCAATGACTATCTTTTACCAACCTATGAATCTGAAGAAAATATTTATCGTTATAATAATTTGTATTTTCTCTTCTTAAATGGCTTCAGTCGTTTTAAAGAAATAGACATCACTTACGGAATCAGATACGTCTATCATCTTTACTTATATAATAATTCGGACTTTCTGGATGAAATAAAGTCATATATTACCCTTATTGTAGATAACACTGAGATTGACATTGCGAAATTCAAACCCAAATTCCAAGAAAATATAGAATATCTGGAAAGATATCTTATTTCTCGTTTAACAGAAGAAAATAAATTTAGTTACGCTTATTATAAGGTTCTTTATTTACTCCATACAATTTACGGTGTTTCCTATGATGATCATAAATTCAAACAAACTTCTATAAAAATAAAGAAGTATCTGGATTTGTTTAATGATAATGACGAAGTAATTATTAATGATAAAGCATGGCTGTGTTTACAGGCAGCTGAGCATTATCTAAGATCACTAGACAACAAAAAAGTCACTGAAAGTATAAATTTATGTGAATTTTTTATAAGTAGGTTATACGATCTCAAAAAAGCACCTTTTCACTTAATAATGAGATTTTTTTATTTTAAGTGTCTTTTAGCAGATGATCAAAATAATCAGAAGAAATATAGTGATTTAAGTATCAAATATGGTTATTTAGCAATACAAAAAAAAGAAAACAGAAATAATTATCAAGTATTCTGTAATTTTGGTCTTTCTTTTTTACAAAGATGTAATTTAATTTTACTAGGAGTTATTCAAGATAGTCTTCGAGATACAATCGCAAAAGCTAGGTATTATTCTGAAAAGGCCATAGAACTGAATAAGAATTTAGCCATTGCAAAAAACCAAATTGCAATGACATATTTATTTGAAATAACATCTACACTTTCAGATGAGAAAAAATATAATAAGAAAATTTTGGAGAAAGCATTTTTTTTTGTTAATGAAGCCTTGAAAGAAAACAGAGTTTTTTATGATGCATATATGCTTAGAGTTTTTGTTAATATACTCTTATTAAGTGGTTTTGAAATAAAAAACAAAGAAGGAAAAATAACTACGATTATTAATGATATAGAAAACCTATCCCATATCGATGATAATTGTGTTCATAAGCGAATAGTACTAATTTTGTATTTTACGTTGTTTATACCTGATCTCATTGAAGTAAATAATTTTAAGGAAGCAAAAAAGGCTTTAAAGAAAGTAGAACAACTTATATCATTGAACCAGTCATTACCAATACATCATATATGTCATCTTTACTATGATTACATCATAAATGGAAATGAACTAAAAGAAAACACAATACTCAGTTATTTCAATAAATTAGCAAATGAAAAATATCATGAAAGCAAATTTATTAATTTTGCTCTTAATTCATTTAATCTTATGTTTTTTGATATCGCAATAGACATTGCAACAATTTTCTCCAAAAGAAAGTTATTCAAAGATAGTCTATTTATATTAGATACATTAACTAAAATTAAGGGAAAATCAAATTTGCACGGGAAATTTCATAATGCCCTTCTAGAAACTGACCTTGCAATACTTTTTACAAAGGAAAAAATAATAGAAGAAAAAATAGCAAATGAAAAACATATCAATAAAAAGTCTATAAAAATAAATACCGATTATCTAAATTTATGCGAAATAAATAGACTCCAAGCTGATATCTTTTTAATTTTAGGTTATTTCAATGATTCAATTACTAAATATTTAGAAGCTCTTGGAAATTATAAACATTCCTTAGAAGAAAACCCTCAAGAAATCATGATAAATAAAACAATTGCGGAAATAAGTGAAAAAATAGGGGGAATTCTTAAAAAATTTGGGGACAACTCTATTTCGAATAGTTTTTATCGATTTTCATTAGTATACTATAATAAACTCCCGGACATCACTATAAATGAAAATGAAATAATAACAAAAATGTTTCATGTTCTTTGTGATATTCATAGTATTAACCCAATGAAAATAAAAAATGGAATTGAGCTCATTAAAGAAGAAAAATCAATAGACTCAAGAGTGATTGGTTTTACTGAACATCTTCATAGGAATATAGATACACTTGAAAAAGAATTTATAGAAATTATATCAGAAATAAAGAACTCAAACGAAGTAATAATTTTACACTTAATAGGGATTTTCGGAGTTATTAAAGATGAAGAGTTGCTAAATTACAACTTACCTATTAATGAAAATATGAGTATTATGAACACAATCGAAATTGTTTCTGTTAATTCAAACCAGAACACTAAAGTTAAAGGATATAGATTTAAAAACATTTCTTTACAGAGTGAATATCAAGATATTCTATATAATGAATTTGTACAAAGATTAGATAATTCAGAATCTATTGAAATAATTGAAAATTTGAAACAAATTCTATTAACTGAATTTAATGAAAATAGTACTCCGATTTCTAGAAGTATTAAAATTATTAAATATCTTAGTTTATTTGAAGAAAATAAAAATATCTTAGAGAAATACATTATAGATTTTATTTCCTCAGGATTTAAAAATTGGGAAAAATGGATTGAATTTGAAAATTTCAGAAATGCTATAGAAATAATGGTAAGTGAAATCATTCCCTTAATAGAATATGAGAATTTATCTCATTCTTCCTTAGGAAAACTACATTATATTTACGGTAAAGTGCTTAATCATAGTAAAAGATTTGGAAAAGCTAAAAAATCATTTGAAAAGGCAGCTCTTTATCTAAAAAAACAAAATAGTGTCTTAAGTACAGAACAAAAACAAATTCTAACTGACTCATACCATGAACTGATTGATCATCATTTAACTTTCAGTGAAATTTTAATAAGCTTAAAAAAATACAATAAAGCTGAAGAACACTTCATCAATTCAATTGATTATGCAAAAAAGAACATCATTTTTAATTGCCATGATTTTAGTAGTTGTTTAATAATGGGAGATACATACAGAAAAATAGGATTATATTACTCATACCCAAAAAATATTGAATATCTAAAAAAGGCTGAAGAGGTTTACACTAAAGCCTTAAAGATAGAAGAAAATGAAGCTATATGCTTAAAACTTGGTGCTTTATTTGAGAGAAAAGGTGATATTTTTCATGAGAAAAATAATCTTATAACTGCTACAAAGTGCTATTTGGAGGCGAAAAAATTTATCTCCAAATCATTAATAATGAATGATGGTAATCGCGATTATATTGAAGCTATTTCAAATTTAGATAAGATGTTAGAAAAAATATCAAACCGTGTTTGAGAAAGAGGAGGAACTCAGATGCAACAGGGAAAAAGGATCCTATACAACATCTTCAGAGAAGTGGAAGAACGCTATCAAAAGATAGAAAAGCTATCAGATTTCAACTCGTCTAAATCCAAAAAGACAATCGAAGACTATCTGAATGCAGCTGCAAAGACATCTGAATTCCTCCTGCATTTCATAGCCACTTTTGAAGCCTCAATCATAACAAAATTCAATCAGAATAACGACACATTCGATGACAGTAAGTTTATCAAATACTTCATCAATCGAAAACATCAAATCCTGAACAATCGAAGATTTATGGTTAATTTAGAAAATTTCTATCTCACACTGGTTCAGGATTCCGGGAAAGAAAAAGAAATCCTTGAAAGATTCAGAGAAAAAATGAATAAGGGAGGAAAACTAACCAGAATAAGAGGATTGAGAAATATACAGGCTCATGGCCCTTTGAACATTTGTATGAATGACATAAGAGAATCTTTCGGTATTCATTCAGCAGAAAACAGAAGTCAGGAAGAACTCCTCAGAATAACCTACAACACCCTTATAGGTGTGAAAAAAGATATAACAGATCTCTGTGAAGAAAAACAACTGGACATTCTTGAATGGGCTAGCTTCACAGGATACGTTCCGGGAAACAATGAATTGAGAACAAACAAAAACAGAACAATGATTCTTGACCCTGAAGATGAAATGCTATACATCTACAAAGATTTATACATTGAACAAAAGAATAATAAAAAAGAGATCAAACTCAGATATGACAGTGTACTTGATCCACTCATCATAGAAGATACTCAAGGTTTTAAAGCATTAAAAGATGCCTATATGTATATTGAAGAAGATAATCAAAAACAAAATACTAAAGGATTATACCTAAAAGGGGAAGAAAGAATTTACAAGACAGACATTTACCTGAACAATCTTCAGAAAAAACACCTTCTACAGTTAACGATTTATACCGCTGGAGAACAGAGAAAAACAGAATCATATCCATTAAAACAGGAAGAATTTCAGGAAATAGCATTAGATTTAAAAATCCTCACAGATGAATTGAATGAAGGAGAACATGACCTTCATCTGTATATCGTTGAACAGAATAAACCGGAAGAAAAAATCACTTCTGAGAACAAAAAGTTTCAGATAGAAGAAAGAAAAGAAGGAACGATAGAAGTGGGAATCCCTTTTGCTCTCGGGAGTGAATCGGAAGAGACACATTCAAAAGCCGTTCAGAACAAACTATATGAAATCACCCTTCCACTTGAAAACATGGGAAACATCCCCAGAAAAGTAAAAATTACAATGGCAATAAAAGACAAGGATCATTTTACCTTGCATAGAACATACGAAGAATACCCGGAAGAAAAAACACAAGAAAAAGAAGTCCGCCTCAAAGGATATGAAAAAAAGGAAATCACCATAGAACTGCTACCAACAAGAAGTGAACATGAGAAATACAATATCGGAAAAATCATCGTTGAAGACCTTGAGAACGGAAAAAGAGAAGAAAGAGAACTGGGAAGTGTTGAAATCATAAAAATATACGAACCGGTAAATTTCTACAACAGAACGGTTTTACTGACAGAAATGGAAGAATATTACAAAGAAGATCAAAAAGTAGAAAAGCCGGATATAAACAGAATATGGATACGAGGAGAAGCGGGACAGGGAAAGAGCAGACTCAGTCAGGAGATTGCGGAAAGGGCAAAAAAAGAAAACTGCACCTGTATATCCATAACAAAAACTGAAGAATCAGCCATATACGAAGAAACCAGAATGGCACTAAACAAACAAATTCAACAATACCATAAAAACAGTACCCTGGAATTCCATAAAAAAGAATCCCCTAGAGACGAATTTGGAAAACCAAAGCCCATCAACTGGGCACAGGAAATCTTTACGATGCTGGATCAATACGAAGCGGATATTCATACACAAAATACAATCATCTACCAGATAGATGATATTCATTTACTCAATGAAGAATTTCTGAAGAAGATAAACGAAGAAATAGAGATGAGGAACAGATTCAACAAAGAAACAAGAAAACAAATTCGAATGTCAGTTGTACTGTATTCCAGAACGGCTGCAGGCTTGGGACATAATGTTGATGAAACAAAAGAAAAAGAAATGCAGGCAATATTAAGAGACTGGGAAGTAAAAGTGCTGAAAAAGATAAATCCTGAAGATATAGAAAAAATCGATATCGCCAATGAGGAAGATATGATAAAAGATATCATGCTTGAAATCTTCGGACCAAATGGGTTTAAGCTTGAAGAAACAAATTGTCTGAAAAAAATCATCAGTAAAAAGAGTGAAGCAAATCCGCTGATCGTTCAATTACTTCTGGAAGAATTGGAAAGAAATGCAAAATTGATTAAATGGGATCAGGAAAATGGACACTGGGAGATCAATTGGGAGAAGATAAATATTGATGAATCTCTTTCTTATGAGATAGAAGAGGAATTTCAGAGCTTAAGGTTGAGGGCATTTGAGCAAAGGATAAATGAGTTATATCCAACGGAAAAACTGGAAGAGAGATTGCTTCTTGAGAAACTGGATCAGTTCAAAGGAACAGATGCTGAGATGATTATGCATCTTGTTGGGATGCTTGAAGGGGTTTCAAAAGATGAGTTTCAAAAACAAGAATTAATTGTGGAAAATAATCTGGAAATAATGAAAATTCTGAAAGAAAATAGAATTAGCAATAAGTTTCAAAAAAAAGATTATGTCTATTACACATTTAAACATCATTTATATCAAGACTACTGGGAAAGATATTTTGGAGAAGAAGTCAAGTCACTTTTTACTATTTGGAAAAAGATGACCTCCAAACTAACACAAGAATTTAATCAAAAAGAGTTTGAGGAGTGGATAAAAGAAACAGAAAATTTCGTGCATCTTTCCAATCACCTTGAAACGAGAGTGGATAAAAAAATTTACAGCAAGAAAAAAGAAGAATATAGTAAAAGAGAATTTGTAAATAATGAGAAATACATTGATATACTTGAAGATGATTTCTATAAAATTTTCACTAAAAAAGAAGATTTTTATCATTGTTTAGAATTCCGGAGGATATTTCTTAATGCACTAAAAAGAAAATATGAAATGTTATCTTCTCTTTTTATTAGATATTCAAATTATATTCTTCAGTTTGAACATTCTTTTTTTGATGAAATACACGATTACTATGAACATTATACTGATCGATTTGATTCAGAATCAAATGATTTAAAATTCAAACCTTTTTTCAGGAAAGAAATAAAGTATTTAATAGATAAAATTTTACCTGAAATTGATCAATATAAAGAAACACCTTTAATAAACGCTTCAGTTTACAAAACATATTCAGAATTACTTATAGCAGAAGGAAACTATGCAGAAGGAAAGATAATGATTAATAAAGCTGTCAGTTTGATTAATAAAAAACATCTTGAAAAAACAGAAGGGCTTCATTTACATCAGAAAAAGGCAGATACTTTACAAATTTTAGGGGATATATGTATTGCAACTGGTCAGATGAATGAAGCGTCCAATGTATTTACCGAATGTATTCAAAATTATGATAAGCAAATTGAGAGTGGAGCGTATAGTTACCCTTGCTTAGTAAATAAGGGGATAGCTCTATCTTGGAAAAGCCATCTATCTATAGATGTTGGAGATTATAATAAAGCTTTTGATTTGCTAAATCAGGTAATAGAATCATTTGAAGCAGCAATCCAAATAAATGCCAATGACAATTTACTATATTCAAATCTTGGAGCTGCTTTATATAGTAAAAGCATAATATTGATCAATAAAGGCAAGTATAACGCTTCTTTGGTTTGTCTGAGTGAAGCAGAGAATTATTATAAAGTTGCGATAAATATAAATCCAAGTCATTCGATTTCTTATTTAAATTATGCGTTATGTTTGACTTCAAAAGGTCTGATAAAGTACGATAAAGGTGAATACGATTCAGCATTGACAGACTATAAAATAGCAAAAAAATTATTTGATTTAGCAATAGAGATTAATCCGTTTGATTCGGTTTATTATGTGAAAAATGCCTATTTATTATCAAATATTGGAAAAACATACTCAAGTTCAGGGAATTTTACTCAAGCATATAAAGCATATAATGAAGCACTTTCAACTCTAAGTAAAGCTCTAAAAATTAACCCGTATAATCCATCTATATATTCGACAAATGGAATGATTTTAATACTTAAAGCAGAAAATTATTTAAGACAAGAGGACAGAAGAAAGTCTTTAGATACATATATTGAAGCTTTAAATTCTTATAACACAGCAATAAAATTAAATTCAAGTGGATCAGAATTATATAATCAAATGGGGAATATATTACAGAAAACCGCTGAAATATACACGTATTCAAACTCAACAATTGATATCATAGATATATACGATCAAGCCCTCTGTTATTATGAATCAGCAATTAAGTATAATCCAAATAATTCAGATTATTACGCAAATACAGGAAATGCGTTGCAAAAATTGAGTAGAATAATGCTGGGAAAAAACAGGTCTCAAGAAACACTAGCTTTTGCTGAAAAAGCATTAGAATTCTATAGAAAATCTGTAGATTTAAATCCAGCTATGGTAATAAGCTATTCTGGAATAGCTTCTGCGTTGTTTCTTAAGGCGGAGGCATTTATCTTACTTAAACAGTATCAAGAAGCAATACTTTCTTTTGAAAAAGGTGAATTTGCTTATGAAAAAGTTTTTAGTCTCAATCCGAATTATGCGAACGCTTATTATAATCAAGCAACTTTATTTCAAAAAAAAGGAGAGCTTTTACGACGTTTAGAACAGAAAAGTTCTGCTGTCATATCATTCGATAGGGCAATTATCTCACTTAACAAAGCCATAAAAATAAACAATAGCATTTCACTTTACTTTCTCGCTAAAGGGGTAACGATATTTGAAAAAGAGATGCTTTTACTACAACTTGATAATGACTTAAAACTTAACGATCTCCAAGCTTCTCAAAACTCTTTTTTAACAGCAATAGAAATGAACTCAGTTGAAGTATATTCTTCATTCTGTATGAAAACTCTCTTTGATACAGTCATAAAATACATAGACGATAGTATTGACCATGATAAATTCGAGAATTTGATTTTGTTTTATGAGGAATCAATAAAGAAATATCCAAAAAATTATTACTCATATATTTGTTTAGGTTTATTAATCATTAAATTTGCAGACATAAATGAAAAAACTGGAAAACTTAAAAAAGCTAAAATTCTTTCAAAAAAAGCGTTAAGAACCTTTCGGCTTGCGAGCAAAGGATTTCAAAACAATATTTTATTGTCAGAATTTATAGAAATTGCAGAAAATTTGTTAGAGGAAAAATAAGCATCCTATTTTACTGGGGCTGATTCCATGCAAAAAATAATGAGAGCGTTTATGGGACTGCGGCGTATACTAATTTGAGAGAACAAACTATCAGCTATAAAGACTAAACTGTGTTTGTGGACAAAAAGAAAACTGATGAAAAAGGAGTGAAGCTCAGTAATGGATCCCGATAAGAGTCTGTACAATAAAAAAAACACCTCAGAATTAATATCAAATCTTTTCAAACAGGAAAACAAACGATTTAATAGATTAAAGACTTCATTCAACGTTATAGACATAGATAAAGATATCAGGAATTTACACTTCGAACAATATCTTCATTCTGTTTCTAAAACTGGTGAATTTCTACTTCATTTTCTCCCAGCTTTGTTTACAACAATCATTTGTGAGATTGAGGCAAACACATACAGTTCCAGGTTACCCCATCCATTTCTTATCAATTTTTTTGATCTCCATTTGAATAGTCAAAATAAGAGAAATTTTTTATCGAGTATATTAAACGAAATACAAAGACTCGCTGACTTTCTTCCTCGTATAGCAACATTGTCAAATGTTCTACATTCTGATTTGAATTTTTTACTCAAATTCAGGAATTATCAGGCACATGCTCCTTTGAATGTTCATTTGAAAAGTTTAAAACACCGTTTATCTAATTTTTCTTCTATCCAAAATGTTGATTCTATTGAAGAGCTTGTTAATGTTATTCATCTGAAAATTGAAAATATCACTACCACTTTGGTAGAATTTCTTGTTGAATCTAATATTAATGTATTAAATCAAGAAAACTTTTCACTTGAATTATCAGACAATAAAACGATTAAACAACATCGCTATGGATTACTTTGTCTTGATACGTTAAAAAACCTGCTCTTCTCATACAACACAACACATATTAAATTTATTCCTGAAAAGACAGGACATATAGAATATACCAATATGGAGGATTCTATATTTACAGAAGATCTTTTGTATTTTCATGAACATGTTGAGGCGTATATCGAAGCAGAAAAACATAAAGAAATTTGTGATCCGTCATACAAATTGTTCTTGAAAGATGAAAAAATATTGTTTCCGTTGACTATTCATAAAGCGCCATTAGGTAGCTTTGCTTTAAGAACAAAATTCAGAGATGTTCAATCTGAAAAAGATTTTGAGAAAACAGTTCTTCTCCCGGAAGGAAATAAAATCATACACTTTTTTGATTTACATCGAACATTTGAGATAACCAATGTACCTCCTGGCGAATATTTGTTTTCATTTGAAATCACACGAAATAACAGGTTATTATTCAAAAGAAAAACAAGGATAATCGTCGAAGAATTAAATAGAGGTACTACTAATATTCTAGTGAACTTCCCACATTCAACCCATCAAAATGAAAAATTTCCTATAACTTTATCGCTTTCAAATACTGGAAACATCTCAAAAATAATCAGTATAATTATTGATAAGTACGCAAAGAAACACTTTAAGATACCATCACAAGATGAAATTGTACTTGAACCCTACCAAACAAAACACATAAGAATTTTGATTAAATCAATTCGCAGCGAAAACCTTTCATATCCTCTGGGAGAACTTAATGTCATGGAAACCATTGAAGGAAAGACAAAAATAGTTATGAAAAAGGAACTTGGCAATGTCTTTATTGAAAAAAGTTATTCTCCTCAAAATTTCTACGATCGTAAAGCAATACTTGATGAATTAAAACCAAATTTTGATGAAAATAAAGGAATCTTTACTAATGGCATAAGAACTTATTGGATTCAAGGAGAAGCTGGACAGGGGAAAACAAGGCTTGCCAACGAGATAAGCGAAATCATCTCTCTTAAAAATCAATGGTGTGTTACAGCTACTATTTTAAAGAGAGATCAGGGGAATCCCTCACTTTTGAGTAGTACTGCAGAAGAGTTTAACACTAAAGAAAACGATATTGAAAATACATTTGGATTATTGTCTATTGATAAAGCTAAAAACAAAAAGGAACTTGTTCGGAATTGGTTAAGTTTAATTCGAAAACATAGAAAAAACCCAAAGACCCCGAAAAAGATCATCATACAAATAGATGATTTGCATTATATGGATAAAGATCTACTTGATGAACTTTTAAAGGCAATTCATAAAGAAGATGAAATTTACAGAAAAGAATCCTCAATACACGGAATTAAGCCAAAAAACAGTGAGATAATCATCATTTTTTACACTCGGACACCAAAAGGGCTGGGAAGTTACATCACCGGAGATGAAAATTATAATCAGAATTTAAAACAAGTCTATCAATTACTCTCAAAAAAAATCCCAAGTCTAAATCAGTACCTCTTACCCAAAATAAGCGTGGAGGATATTAAACTTGGAAATATATCAACCGAAGTTGAAATGGTGGAAGATATTCTTCTTGAAATCTACTATCCTCACGATTTCCAGGAAGAAGAAAAGAAAACATTGAGAAATATATTGAATCGGAAAAGTCAGGGAAATCCATTTATTTTGGGGTTATTACTTGAAAAAATAAACAAAAAGAATCTTGTGACATGGGATCAAGCAAAACAATGTTGGACAATATCTTCGAAATTAGTCGAAAATGAAATAGAAAAAATTTTCCCCGAACAAGAAAGACTTGCTGAAAAATTAGTAACCGAGAAACTTGAGAAGTTAATTTCAACAGATGAAGGAAATATTATCCAGTTAATTGGTATGCTGAAACAAGTTAAGTTCACTGAACTTAATGTACTGGGATATGAACTCAAACAAGATAGTAAATTGAGAGGCTTAGTTCATGAAATCAACCCTTCTAGTTCAAAAGTGTTATCTTTTGTTCATCAGCTTTACGATGAATATTGGGATCTCTATTTTGAAAACACACTTTTTCATCACAGCGAGAACTATAAAAAAATAAAAACTCTCTTAGAAAAACATATTGGTCAAGAAAATATTACTCTATGGATAAATGATTTTCTACAGTTGTTCAATGCAAGAAAGAGTGCCGGAATCGAAGAATCAGAAGCAAATATCACTATGGAAGATTTCACACATCTTGATTACATTGAGCTAAAAGAAATTTTTTCATCAAAAATCTATTCAAAATCTGGTAAAAAAGGATTTACCGGCGAAATTATATTGAAAAATGTTATGAAATATTTTGGATCTCAGCAAGAGTTATTCAACTACCTGACAATTAAATCTATTGCTGAGAAAGGTTATAAAACATATAAGGATATTGATCTTGACAAATCTATCAGATTTGCTTTTTATATCCATCTTTTAAGTCAAAAAGAACAAACTTTTATAGAAAATTGCTTTCATAAGTATTTTGAAAAACAAAATATTCTGAAAAATATACATTCTTCTACTTATCATGAAAATACCCAATGGATCTGTAATATTGTCATTCCTTTATTAAATAACAAGTTTGGTTATCAACAATACTGGATGTGTTATGCTGCTCACTCTGCTGCAGAAGCAGTATTCGTCAGAGGAAACAGAAAAAAAACAATTTACTACAACAATTTGGGTATTGAACTACACAAATCAATTTGCAAGGATTCTCTTCCAGAAGCAGAACAAGATTTCAATATTCTGGGCCATTTACACAATCAATATGGTGGAGTCCTTCATTCATTTGGAAAAAAAGAACAAACAATACAAAGTTATAAAAATGCCATTGAGTGTTTCAAAAAAGATTATTTCCACACTAAAAACGAAAAATCGCTTTCATTATTGGGCTTGTTAAACTTAAAACTCGGAGAGGTGTATAGCACTGTTGGATTAAATCTGGAGGCAGAAGCAGCTTATAGAAAAGCCATAAAAGTTATTAGCTCTTCTATTGAACAATCCGATGATAATGGTGCAAATTATTCAAATCTATCGGTATGCTATCAGATGTTAGCTGAAATATGTGAAGATGAAAAACAAAAAAGAGAATTTCTTAGCCAAGCTCTTTCAACATCTCGTTCAGCAACCACAATTAATAATACCAATGGAAGTTATTTCATAAACTATGCAAACGCCTATTTACTGATGGGAGATTATCTGTCAAACACGTTTGGAACATGCGAGGAAGTAACTGACAATTATTTTACAGCAAGAAAAATCCACGAAAAAGCAATAGATTTATTCCCCAATCAATATCATCATCATTTCTACTCAAACTTAGGTTTAACCTATATCGCGATTGCCCTATACTATATGAAAACAAAAACAAATAATCCTATTAAACCGCTTGATGATGCAATAGATTTATTCAAACAAGCCATCAGATTTAACTCCGAAGATTCACGACTCTTCAACACGTTCGCGAATATCTGTGCATTAAAAGAATTTTATTATGGCTTCGATAATATATCGTACATAGAGAACTTATACCAAAAAGCTATAAAGCTGAATCCTAACCAATATTATCAGTATTTAAACAGATGTGTTTTTAAAATGTCTTTTGCTCTAAGAAAAGAGAAAACAAATTTTGTAGATTTACTGGATTTTGTCGGGAAGGACATTTCAATGGCAAGCAAAATGTACCGTAATAAGTATGATTCTATTCAACACGCTATTGAAAAATTGAAGTTTGAATTATTCGACAGAAAGAAAGAAGAGAGATGGGAATTATACAGAAAAAGAGTAAAATTCTGTATAGACACGCTTGAAATCTACGATGAAAAACTAAGCTATTTTGCCCCAGTTACCAAGTACAAAATTCATCATTTATGATAATATCGCTGGTTTTATACTCAGATGGAAGGTGATCAATATAAGTGAAAAAAACATTGCCATTATACCTGCACGTGGCGGTTCTAAAAGAATTCCAAAGAAAAATATTATTGATTTCAACGGGAAACCAATGATAGCATGGACAATAGAAACTGATTTGAGAACAGAAATATTTGAACATGTTATTGTTAGTACAGATTCCGAGGAAATTGCAGAAATTTCAAGAGAGTACGGTGCAGAAGTACCATTTTTAAGACAAAATACAAATGATAATGTTTCAGCAGTAAGTTTGGCGACACTTGAAGCACTTAAACAAGCTGAAGAATATTATTCCATGAAATATGATAATGTGATTCAATTGATGGCAAATACGCCACTAAGAACTGCCAAAGATATTCAAGTAATGTTTGATTATTTCAAGAAAAATGATTATGAAGCCTTGCTCAGCTGTTTTAAATCTGGGTGGATGAATCCCTGGTGGGCATTTGAAAAGAGCAAGGATGATAAAGCAATCATGAAACTTCCAGAAGGATTAACAAAAAGATCTCAGGATTTACCCAACTTATTTTGTCCGACAGGGGCTATTTGGATTTCAAAATGTAACGTATTAAAACAACATAAAAGTTTTTATTCACCACAGTATCACTTTTTTGAAATTAGCTGGAAGAGTGCTGTTGATATTGACGAATATGAGGACTTGGAATTTGCTAAAGCTGTTTCAGCTTTAAAATAAAACAGATTCAAAATTTAAGGAGAAGTGATTTATTTAGAAAGCTATACTTAGTTTAGAGCTTCCTAAAAAATCAAAAACCTTACAGAACAAGATAATACAAAAGTATAGGGAGTGTTTGATGAATAAATTTATTTTATTGTTTGTTATATTGTTTTTAATCGTTATAACAACATACGCAGAAGAAACAGATATTTTTCAAGCAATCGAAAACGGAGATGTGAAAAAGGTAGAGAAATTTCTTCAAGATCCTTCTACTCTTGAGTTAATAGATGATTATGGTTTTGACCCACTTTTTCATTTGATCAGTTATAACAATCAGGTTGAAATGTCCAGCTTAATGACGAGATCAATCATGGTTTCTGATGACGATATACCAGATATTGATGAACCTTCGAAAGAATTTCATAACAATAAGTTTAAGATCGTTGATTTGCTGATTAAAGCTGGATATGATATCAATCTAAGTACCGAAGGCTTTGGGATGACACCATTAATGTATGCAGCCTTCACGAAATCTGAGGAGTTGATTGATTATTTCCTAGAAATTGGAGCAGACATAAACGCTCAAACAAAAGAGGGTGCAACTGTATTGTTTTGGGCTGCTGGTTTTTGTGAGGCATCAACTCTTAAGAAACTACAAAAAGAGGGAGCCATATTTCAAGCAACAAATCTGGATATTTCTCCCTTGCTTTCGGCAGTATATTTAAATAATATTGAGACTGTGAAATTCCTGTTTGAGGCATATCCAGAAGCAGACTTTCATATTGCTGACTCTTCTGGAGAAAATTTACTCTTTTCAGCTGCAAAAAATAAAGATGCAGAAGTAATGGAATTTCTGATCAATAAAGGTCTAAATGTGAATAAAAATAATAAATATGGAGAAAATCCATTGATGCTGGCAGTTCAATACAATGATGCAGAAGTTGTTAAACTTTTAATAAATGCAGGAGCTGATGTAAATATAAGTTCAGATATGAGCGTCTCCCCATTGACCCTTTCAGCAAACACAGGTAAGCTGGAAACAATGAAATTATTAGTTGAAGCGGGAGCTGATATTCATCACAGAGGATTTATGGATAATACGCCATTAATGCAGGCTATCGGTAATGATTCTGTAGAATGTGTCAAATATTTAATCGAAATTGGAGCAGACATAAACCAATTGAATAGTATTGATACATCTCCTTTGAACGCGGCTTTATATGATGAAGATATAGAAAGTTTTAAAGTTTTGTTAGATGCTGGGGCGGATATTAATATTCTGAATGATTCCGGGGAAAGGTTAATGTTATACGCTATCTACAATGAACTGGAAGAATTTGTATCTCTATTGGTCAAATATGGGAAAGAAAATAACGTTTTTGAAGACATCAAACATGACATCTTAAAAACTGCTCTATTTAAAGAAGGGAATCTCAGTATTGTAAATTCGATTTTATCTCTTGGGATTGATATTAATCAACCACTACTATTTGGGGCTACACCTATTCTCTATGCAGCTGAATATTCTAAGAACCCTGAGATAATTGTTTTGTTAATTTCAAAAGGAGCTGATGTCAATAAAGTGGATTATCAAGAGAAAAATGCACTTTATTATGCTGAGAAAAATCCCTTTCTGATTGGAACGATTGCATGTGAATTGTTGGAAGAATTAACATATAATAAAATATAAATTAATCTAGTCTATAGTGACTATTCCGTGAGAAAGAATTACTCTAATAATAGCTGCTTAAGACTATAAAAGAAAGGAGAATAATATGTTTTTAGACATTTTGGATTCTGTACACACCAACAAAAATTTTGTTTCTGAGGAGGATTGTCAAAGGCATATACATGATACACAATTAATCCTATTTAGCCTTTTAATAACCGGGAAACATCCTGTTCTGACAATAGCGCATTTAATGGATTCATTGCCAATTCTTGAAATTTGTCTAAGTCAGCACAACAAAGAATTCCTGGATCTTATTTCGAAGGGATATATCAAGATTTTTAAATTTAACAGAACATTGAAAGAGCATTTCATCAATTCAATGTCAAGAGGATTGAATGATGAAAATGATTTTTATGTCTTTTCGGCATTACCTTTTTTAAGTCGACTTGAAAAATCTGAAAGGCAATTCTTACAAGAAGAAATCATTTCTTATACAAAAAATCCTGAAGAGTTTCGAAACGGAAAAGAGATTTCGAATCTGTTTAACGTTATAGATAATAAAGATAGAGAATTCTTAAAAAAACTCCTTGCTTATATCATTGGAATGGATCAATTCCTGGAAAAAAACAATTCATATATTTTCCCCGAAATCGAAAATGGGAAACCAAAAGTGGTAAAAATACAACTAGATGAATTAATTCACTATGTTTTTTCAGAAATGCTGAAAACAAAAAAAAATAGGGAAACGGAAAAATTAATCAATGAGATTATTGAAATGAGTAAAAGAAAGAAGGGGTATAGATCATTTTACTATAATGTTCTTGAAAAATCACTCAACAAAGGCTACGATCAAGTTGTACTCGAAGTAAAAAAAATAATTGATTATATATATAATTATCTTCACGCAAAGGCATATAGGGATTCAGAAGGCTACATTTTAAAACTGCCTAATCATTTAAACAAAAATATCATGACAGAAGATGAGTCCGTGGTAAATTATATTTCTTGTGAAATTAAGGATATGGATGAAAAAACACAGGTCATATCTTGGAAAAATATTTCTTCAATCCTTGATGCCATAAAAAAGATTGAATTGGAAGAAAACCTTGTTTGGGATAAAGCTTTAGAAAAATACGTTGAGATAAATCAGATCGCTTATATTCAATTAAACAACAAAATAACAATAAAAGCCGAAGTATTGGATAATAATTCAACTTCTATTTTCCAGATGACAAAAGAAGTATTGGATAAAACTAGAGATTATAATGAATTACTAAATATGATATCTATAAATTAACTTGCATATAAGAAAATGTCATTCCTTTCTGCAATCACAATCAATATTTCGATTTCAAATTTATCTCCGTAAATATATTTGTACAGTTCCAGAGTTTCTTTCTTTATATTTTCAAGAGAGAACTCTGGGAATTTTATTTGTATTTTGTCGAGTTTTCTTGATGTCTCATTAAGTAATTGAGTTGCCTCACTAGTTTTATTTGAAAAAAATAAATTCTCTATTTTTTTTCTTATTGCACTATAAAGTGAGTGATAATATTCCGGTCGATATTTGTTCAACTCCAGACATTTTTTATAGTTTTCAATCGCCTGGTCCAGAAATTCTATGGAGATATTGTCTCGAATTGCAATATAATCATATTTATTTTCAAGACATTTTCCGAGATTATGATAAAAAACAGCTTCAAAGGGATAAATTGTAATGGCTTTTTTTATTTTTAAAACTGTTTTATCAAGTAATTGTTGTGCTTTGTCATTTTCATTTTTTCGGAATAAAATTTCACTTTTCTTACGAAGAGACACTGCATGATTATTGAGTAAAATGGCTTTTTTTACTTCTCCCTCATCAAAATCAATAGTTGAGTATATAAATATTGCTTCATCAAGCTTTTTTATTGCATTGTCATAATCTGCATAATTTACATAGATTTTACTCATTTTGCATAAGACATTACATTTGTTTACTTGATAATTCCCTTTTTTGGTTGATTTTAAAGCTTTATCATAATGCAAAATTGATTCATAATAACAATCTGAAGCACTCTTCAGATTGTTATTATAACGCAGGGTATCCCCTTTACCATGAAAAAGATTTGCAATTATAAAGCATATCTCTTCATTCGCATTTTTATATTCTGAAGAATTCATAATTTCAGTTATTGTATTCTTAAAAAGATCATGAGCTTCTTCAAGAAAATGCATATTAAGTAAAAATTTCCCCTTTCTGCTTAATGCTTTCCATTTCATATCAAGACTTTCCCTTTGGTTTGAAGCTGATGCAGCATAATTTTTAAAATAGAAAATAGATTCATTGATCATCTTTATAGCTTCTTTATAAAGTCCAGAAGTGTTTAGTGATTCAGCGTAATAAAAATATATTTTTCCGATAGCTAAATAATTTTCTTTGTTTTTTTTCAGGATAGGAATCAATTTTTTGATCATAAAATCCATATTTTTTTTGAATGGTTTAGTATGTAATTCTCGATGTATATCTTTTTCCGTATATTGTCTAAGATATTGCTGAACTTCTTCCTTTAAATTATCATCCATAAGACTGGCATAAAAACAATATCTCATGGAAGATGAAGTATCTAATTCTTCTCTTCGATTAAATCCATTCAAGATGATATTTCGAAATAAAAGAGAGTTTTCTATAACCTTTACTGTTTTAAACATACTGGAAAAAGTTATGTACAAATTTTCATAAGTTATATCTTCGTCACTCATCAATTTAGTTTTAAAATAACGTTCTTTTTCTTTTGAAAAACTCAAATAACGCACATCTTTTTTATCAATGTTATTCTCAAAAAAATTAATCTCAATATCATTTCCCTTGATTATTAAATCTGTTGTTTTTTTCATCCAGCTTTTAAACTCATAATCCTTGTAGCAAACAAAAATATTTTTTATTTGATTAAAACAACTAAGTATATTTTCATTAAAATATTTCTCCCAATATTCTTTGTACAATTGGTGTTTAAAACTATAAACTTTATTCTTTTCTTCTACTATTGATAACAAAGCAGGATATTTCATTAAACTTAAACCCTGATTATCCAGTTCCTTTTCTGTTACGGATTCAAGCATTCCAACCAGATTTATTATTTGACCTCTTTCACCCTCTTGAAAGTTTTCCAATTTGTGTATGATCAATTTTTCGTTTAATTTGCGGTTTCCATGAATTAAATCACTAATTTTATCTTCTAAATTTTGTTCGAAGTCCTCTATATTTGAAACAACGGTGGGTTCATTAAGATTGAATTCTTCTCTGTTTAATACCCAACCATTCTCCTCACAACTCCAGATGATCAAGTCATTTTCCACCATAAGTTCCGTCAACAATCCTAATATTAAAGGATTTGCTTCACTTTTTTTAGACATAATCCTTTTTAATATTTCAATTTCAAATTCCATTTTATGCGGGTTAAATATTTCTTCGATAATCTCTTTTATCATTTCCTCTTCACTATCTATCCGACCATTATTTAAATCTTCAGTTGTGATTTTTTTTAACTTGTGCTGATTAGGATTTGAAATTTTTCTTCTTAATAATTTGTGTATTTCTATTTGATTGGAATCGTTTATAGCGCCTAATCCATCAAGCGTTCTGGAATAGAAAATGATTGTTAACTCACTTTTTTTTGTTTCAGTTTCACTATCGGCTTCTTCTCTGTCCATTTCACTATATTTTTTAATCATATTCAGAAAACTTTCCAGAAAATCAAATTCAGCAAAATGAACATCATCAATTTGGAGAATAATTTTTTTAGGTGTCTTTTCATCTTTTCTGAGTAATTCCAGCACATCTAAAAATTCATTTGCTATTTCATCAATTTTATTTACCGTATCCAATCTCTTTATTGATTTAAGCTTTTCTGAATGGGAATTGGGGTATTTGTTAAATTCTTTTTTTACTTTCTTATAAAATCGCGCAAGTGATTTTTTGTGATTGTAGTTTTCTCTTTCAAAGGATATGTTAATACAGGTATTTCCATCGTCTTCCACTAATTTCTTGATACGTTTAACTATTCTTGATTTTCCCTGTCCCGCTTCTCCTTTTATCCAAATACAATCTATCCCAATATTGGTATGTTCAGGTTCTTTTTTTATCTTATTTTTATACTTATTAAATAACTCCGTGCGATTGTAAAATCCTTTTGACTGATAACTTTTTTCAATAATAATTCTTGTAGTAAGTTCCTTATCAGATATATATGATCCATCCGGCTTAATTAATTCAATTTTGCCAAGAGTATAAAATCCTCTTTCAGACCTTATTGGTTCTATTTTTATCAGAATAAGTTTTCTCGTTTCTTGGTTAATTATCAGTTCATTTGTACAATAAATCTTTTGGTCTGTTTCTTCTACTATATCAAACTGACATTGTCCATTCCCCACTTCATGAAAATCAATAACATCAAAATGATTTGGATCTGTCAGATAAAATTTAATTTTGAAAGACTTTGCTACATTCCCACTATTGTCTAAAATTAATTTTATATCAGTTGGTTCGTATTGCATTAAATGATCTGAATATTCAGTTCTTAACCCTATCGGCGATTCTCTTCTTTCCTCTGCGACAACTTCAACTGTAGCTTGAGTCATTAAATGTCTTCTTCTTTTTATTCCAATTTCAATTTCAAATAATCCCGATTGTCTTATTAATTGCTTTAAGTTTAATGTTTTTTGATTACCGGTACTTATATCCAAATTTTCACTACTTTCGCCGTTAAGCCGAGGGGTATCTTTGGAAATATCCCATATTTTGTAATAAAATGAATAAGGAATTCCTTGCCTAGCTATGATTTCGACGGTAATGTTTTTTTCGTTTTCGAGAACATATTTTTCTTCTGCTAATTCTCGATCAATTACTTTCAGGAATACCTCCACATAATCTTTAAAACCTACTTGATCTGTAATTTTTATTCTTTCATTTGTTGAGAAATGAAAATATTCATTTTCCCCTCTCTTTACATTTGCCCGATATGTCACCCTCGTTTCCTTGTAAATATAAATATCTTGTTTCTCTTCGATCATTTTAACGCAGAACAAACCGGTTTGATGAAATATTACATTATCTGAGCGATCTTGACCTCTCACATAGCACTGCACATCATCTAAATTCAAATCATCATTATTTTCAATTTCACAGGCAATTATATCAACTAATGCTTGTAGCGTGATATAAGGCATTTTTAATATTGATTCGTTTTCTGATACACCTTCATTATACTGTCTATAAATATCTCTTATTCCTTCCTCATCTATTTCCAAAGTTCCATGTGCTTCAGTATTTCTTATCTTTCTTAAAACTTTAATTTTTTGTCTTATTTTTAAGTTCAGCTCTCCGAGGAAGCTCCTTGCATTTTGAGCATCATCTGCTACAGTATCTAACTGTACTTCTAATCCTAAAAGAAAAGCCCTCTCTTTTTTGTTTTTATTTTTTTCAGTTATATACTTTTTAATATGTTCTTCCGAAGAATAATTATTGTTTCCTCTATTCAAATGTTTACTAATAACGATATGAAGTATTGGAAGGAAATTTAACAAATACTCCGTCGTTACTCTAACAGCTCTGAAATAAGAATCTTTTCTCTCATCTTGTTCTATCGGATTTTCACTTGGCTGTTTATATCTTTCCCATCTTTTTTCAACTTCTCTTGGAATATTTCTTATGCTTTCTGCTATGTCTATCATGATATTAATCCTCCTAAAATTCAAATATTCACCTTAAAAAATTCCGTAACCGTTTCAACAAACCGTCTCATCCTTGTTTTTCCCGGCTCCAGCCTGCTTTCTGAAGAAAGGAATAAAATAAACAGATTGGCTAAGCTTTGCTGGACAAATGAGATGAAAAGAATAATGATTAAAGGATTAATGTTCTTGAGCAGCAAACATGCTATTGTATAAATCAATCCAATAATGCCATTTAAAGCAACGGGTCTATAATTTCTGTTCTTGAAAAAGATTTCAATATTTTTCTCATTGTAGATTAAAAGTGTTGACATGGAAGCAACCACTGCAAACAACAACAGCTGATTACCCAGATATACACCCAAACCGGAGAAGATGTACATCAACACAAAAAACAAAAGACTGAAAGCCGAGGAAAGCAGCACACTCAGCAATGCTTTTCTTTTTGAGGAGTCTGAGACTGTAAAAGCCGTTTTTAATTTTATACAAGTTAAAAGGAAGAGAATTCCTACAGACAATATAGTTGAAAAGAAGCTTTTCGCAGATAACAACTGTTCCGGGTTGAATATGGAAATTGAATAAAGATAAAACAAAGCAAGCATCACAAAAATACTTAAAAGTTTTCTTTTAGATGTACTCTTTAAAATTTGAATAAGAATGGCTATTAGTCCTATTATCATCAAAATAAAGAATGCAAGCTGAAGCTCTCTTATTTGGAAGAGTATATTAGTATTTGCAAGGTTTATATAAATAAATGAGAACAGAGTACACACATAAAGAAACTGTTCACTTTTCACTTTGAAGATGATCTTTGATACCCCTAACAGGAAAAATACAGATACAATGGTGAAGATATCCGAGGATTCACAATAAAGGGTAGAGAAAACTAAAATCATCCCTGTCATAAAATACAAAAGTATAATGGTACAACGATTCATTAGTTTATTTTTACCGTTATGATTTTCGTCATATACTGGTATCTTTGCAAGATATTGGACTAATGGCTTCGTCCAGAAAAAGAGGTTTTGCATAAAATCATTTGTCACTTTATAGCAAAACAGATCTTTACTGCTTAGCCAATTAATAGCCTCCTTAATCCACTCAATTAATTTCAATTCGGATTTATTAGTTTTCTTCTCTTTGTCGGCTTTTCTCTCCCTTGCAGAAGCATAACTGACACTCAGTAGCATTCGTGTTCCTGTAAAGAAAAGCTGAGTCGCCAGTGAAAGGAACAGAATAAAGTTTATAACTGTGTAATACTGAGAGATAATTGCTTTTTGAGGATTAAACATTAGTAATAACAGCAGAATCAACCCTAAAAAGATGATATAGCTTACCTTTGTATGATAACTGTTCGTCAATTCCTCTGTTTTTTTGGGATTTACATCAATTTCTGTTTTTTCCATACTCCATTCCGTATAACCGGATAAAAAATGAGTCGATGAGAGGTTAAACAGAATACTTATGGAAACAAACAGACCATGATGTATCTTCATAATAGATAAAGAAAGGAGAAAAACGATCACTTTAGCCCAAATGAGAAATGAAGAATAAAGCGAAACCGTTCTAATCAATGCCTTTGATATTCTGATCTTTTTACTTTTAACAATTTGAGAGAAGATATATACCATTGATAAAATTGCAAAAAGGAATATGTTGAACGCTGGTAAAGTTTCTGCCACACCGAAAAGAACATTACTTTCACCGCCTTGATTAAAAAGACCGGAAAGCCCAAACACCGAAAACATTCCCAGAATAACCGGAAGTGGCATGAAGAGAATCCATCTGTTTTCTTTTCCGACAAAATACTTCTTTTCATTCTGACTTTCAATCCATTTAAACAAGCCGGATTTTCGTTTATCGATACCAAAATCCTCACAAACGTTATTCGCACGTCTTAAAAGTTCTTCTTCGTTGTTGATATATTTTCTTTCATCGTCATCTGAGCCATCTTCATCAACATCTTTTTTCTCTTCAGAGATAACAACCGCCAAATCCTCCATCAATTTAACAAAGTACAGAATATATGCGTCAATAAACTCAAACGATTTATTCTTTTCAAGATATGAAATATTCCTGTTGTTATCAATAATGGTCGAGAGATTTGAAAGATTTGAAATGATCTCCTTACAGATCTCAACATCCTTTTCCGGGTTATTTGTTTCAAGAAAACCTTCGTTCTTATAATTCATGATGGTTGTGTTTATCAAAAGAATTTTCCCGGTAAATTCATCCGACCAGTGTTCCTCCCTGAGAAATACATTGTGAATATAATAGAAGAAATTTTCAAAGAGACTCTTTTCTTTATGCCAGGATATGCCAGCTTTCAACAGATAATACACGAGACTTTTTAACTGATTACTATACTTGTCATCTTTAGAATCAAAATATTTATTAATCAATATCTGATCAAAAAGATTATAATCATTCTCCAATTTTTCATCAGATATTTTTGTACTATTGGACGATTTCTTAAGTATAAAAGCAGATGATTTCTTGCTTAAACGCATTTTTATGAGTAAGATGAGGAAAAATAATTCGGAGAAAGTTCTCTTTCCGATTCGCTTTTCGTCAAACTCTTTTTTCACAATATCTGTCAGCTGATAAACATCATTCGGGTTTGTCAATGCTAAATCTGATTCAATTCTCTGTGAAATAAATGGATATTTCTCCAATTGTTTATGGAAAAGCCTATCCAGGGTATCATATTCAATGATATCCATCATTCTCCAAAAATCTTCCACCAGCTTTGAAAAACTGTCTTTATATAAAGAAGCCTTCAACTCACTCATTATGAACTGTGTAAACACATTTGCCTTCAAAAAGAAGGGAATGGCACGGTTAAAGTCCTTAATAACAGTAACAGAGTTATCAATAAGATCTGCCGGATTGTTTACAACGTTGGTATCAATATCATCTTTTATATAGGCATAAACCTTCTTTCCAAACAAAAAATCCAGATAAATATTGGTGATTTGATTTCTGTTTATCGTTAATGCCTTGTATTGACTGTCATATGTAAAACGATTCCGTAATTCAGTGTTTGCATTTGTCTTATGATACAAATGTAAATAGGTAAAATAATCCTTTTCCCTGTCCTGGTTGATTGAGAGAGCGTTAATATAATTAAGAGGATCATTAAAACAACACTCTGAATTACTGTAAACATCCTTCATTAATGCAAGAAGTACGGGAAGTATATTGGGGTTATGCTGCTGATAATAATGCATCAGATTTGCCCCGTTGTCCAGACATGACTGTAAATTTTCGATGCTTTCTATAAATTCTACCGCTTTTTCTTTCATGATCATATCTTTTATAAAGTTAATGGCAAAGGCCTTCCTTGATCGTATAAAACTCTCTTCTGTTGTTTGAGCTTCCATTACCTCATACACATCTGAAAGAAAATACAAACTGTCAAAAAGATTCACCCTGATCCCGATTCTGGAATCTTCACCGTATTCCTTTTGTAAATCTGTAACTAAAGTATCTCTGTTTTTTATGAGTTTTTTCTTCTCTTCAGAAGTTGTCTGAAAGAGAAAATTCAACGTTGACATGGAAGAATGTTGAAGAAATCTCTGTTTGCGAATATTACGGAATAATTCTGACGATCGCTTTATATTATCGTCTCCCGGATAAAAACCAATTCGTGAATACATGGAAATTTCTCTATGATTTCTTATGGTTGCAGCAACAAATAAAGCCGCAAGGTTCTTAGCAGTCCCGTTTTGGTTTAACAGCTTATCTACATAAAGATAAGTACCAAGAAGTGGGATATTACCACTTAATCGCCTAACTTGAAGGATTTCTTCCAATACTTTTTCTGAATCAAAAAGCCTTTCCTGAAATGCATCTGAGATTGTTGCCAATTCTTCAAAGTCATCAAAGGCAATTTGAGTTATCGGTAATTCAATATTTTTATGATGAGTGTCATCTGGATTTTTTCTGAAAACAAACTCAAACGCACCTTTTAGATAATCCGAAAAGCTGTTAGTGTCTTTGATACCACTATTACAATAAACCAGCATCTTTCCGTAAATCCATTCTGAGAAAACTTTTGGATTTCCATTTCTATTTAACTGATTATCTATAATTTTATCAATATTCAAAAAATCAAATGTACCGCTCTTTTGATCAAAATGCGAAAAAAATTGTTTCAAACTACCAATATTCATTCTTTGATGTATCTCAACTTTTTTCATACAATACAAAGATTTTAATTCAAGATGAGCTGAATATATTCCTTTTAAATAACCAACGACTTTTCTGAATTTTATCTCATAATCCTTTATTCTTTTTACCGATGCTGTTTCTTCCTTAAAATGATCTCGGAGGAACGTGTCAAATTTAATACCAGTATCAGTTTTTTCATTTTCAAAATCATAAACTCTCAAGAGAATTCCTATTACCCAATTACTCAAAATAATCCTCGGATCATCCGTCATATGGAGAAAATACCATTCTGTGATTTTGAAAATATCCAGCCCCTGGAATGTTTCACCACCACTTATACAGAGGATATCTTTTAACAAGGTTAACAATTCATTTTGAACACTTTCAGAATCAACCGGATTTTCCTTCCCGAGCTTTTCATTCTCTTTTATAAGGAAATTTTCTGCCTTTGAAAACATATTGTCTCTGTTTTTGTTTCCTATTTCTGCATATTTTGATTTTTCTTCTGCAAGAAAAATCTGCCAATTCTGGAGAATAGTTTTTCTTTCAGTTGTTGTCAAATCTGTTTCAGAAATCGTATTTTCTGAGGTGTTTTTCTTTTCTATTAAACTGATTCTTTCTTTTATTTTGTCAAGATAGAGCTTTGTTTTGAAGTCCATGATTTCCTCCCTCATAAAATAGCTTTCATATTCATGAAATCTGATATCTTTTCTTCCCTAAACTTTCTCTTTGTTTCAAATGGATATGAAAATAATTTAAAAGTCTTTCGTTTTCACTTTGATTATTTCCTGTTACATCATAAAATGTAGTATCTACATCTTTGTCTATATCTTGTGCTTTTAAAATATACTCATCATATTTATCTTTATTTTTTCTTTTTATATCTTCATCAGTAAGTAGTTTGTTTTCTAAGAGGAAAAGATCAGCATAATCAACTAACCACCTACTATCATACTGATTTATCCCGATAACTTCTTCATATTTCCCCCGTGATTTTCTATAGGAATCAAGTGCAAGGTTAACTTCTGAATTTAGAAAGTAAAAATCCCCAATATTTCTGAAACACAAAGCCAAGTTAGCATGATATCTGGCATCATTTTTATTTATTTCAATTGCTTTATTAAAAACTTTTTCTGCTTCATAAAAAAAGGTGACTGCCTTTTTGTCATCACGAAGAATTTTATGTAAATTCCCGATCGATTGGTATGCAATCCCTTGATTAGAAAACCATCTGGCATCTTTTAATTCAATATCTATGGCTTTTTGATGGAAAACCAATGAGTCTGAATATGACCGTTTTGCACTGATCAAATCTCCAGCTTTGAGGTGTAGTTCTCCTTCTAATTTATATACATTCCCCAAGTTAGAAGCGTATCCTGGGTATGTAGAATTTATTTGGAAGGCTTTTTGAAATCCACTTTTTGCTTGAGTAAGATGTTCATTTATTTTGGAGTAATCATTTGATTGTAGATAAAATTGACAGAATCTCCAGTTCAAATCTCCAAAATTTCCATGAATATCAGAATTAGCTCCATCTCCATTAACACATCTATAATATATTTCTTGCGATTTCTCATAAAATCTTTTTGATAATTCCTTTTTCCCATCAAAATAATGGATATCTCCTATCATTCTTAAAGTTTGCGATAGGTGGGCATACAAAAAAGGATTGTCTGATTTTTCTATCCCTTCTTCAAAAACCGCTTTAGCTTTTTTATAACCATTTTCTAATGCCTCAGTTCGCTTACCAGAATTTAGTAAATTGTCTCCTACTACATCATATGCTATCCCTAAATACAAATAGATTAACTCATTTGATTCATCACGCTTCAGTTCTTCAAATGAAGTTATTGCAGATTGGTTTAACATCATAGCCTTTTTCCATTTCCCACTTAAATTCAGTATTTCAGAATAGACAGCAAAAACCACACCTTTCCAAAATTGATTTGTTTTAATAGAATCTATTTTACTGGAAAGAAAATAAATAATCGGACTAATTTCTTCGGTAAGTAATCCTTTTTTATTCAATTCAACTAAATCTTCCATGGTTTGATTGAAAAAATGATTCAAATTGTCCAAGTGGTCCGATTCAGACAGAAAATAATAAAAATGGTACTTAATTAAGTGAAGGTAATTGGTTTTTATTGTGATTCCAGCTTTAAGAATCTTTCGCATATTTATAAATCCAATTAAATTTTCTTTACTTCCAAAATCAGGCAAAATATATTTTCTTAAGAATTCTGAATACTTATCCCCATTTTTGAACGTTGTTTTCCCGTAAGAAGTCTCTTTATCTTCTTTTACTTTTGTTAGTTCATTATTGTTCGTAATTACTTGAAAATATTGATCTGTTTCAGATAACCATATTCTGAGCTCTTCTATAGAATAATTGTCTCTAAATACTCTTTTTTCTTTATTCCATATTTCAAAAAGAGGTAAAACTTTCTCTTTAAAATAACTTTCCCAATATTCCTCATATAAATGATGTTTAAATTTATAGAATTTTTTTGATATTGTTATTCCAGAATCAAAATCTTTATCTGTTTTCGTTTTAACTTTCATTACTGACATTATTTCTTGTTCTGATTCTATATCTAAACCTAAATCTTTCAGCTCATTTTTCTCAATTTCGCCCATAATCCCTATTAAATTCATAATAATTTCTTTTTTACTATTTTTAAAATTTTCTATCCTCTTTAAAATCAGTCTGTCTATTAATTTCTCTTCAGGGAATACATTTCCAATTTCTTCTTCGACAGTTCTTTTATAGGCTTCCATTAGAGTTTCATTTTTTCTTTGATTTATTTCAAATATTGCTTCATTTATCATCCAATTATTCAATTGAACATTCCAAAATATTATTTTTCTTTCTACTAATTCCTCAATCAGAAGTTCAAGAATTAAAGGATTCGCTTCACTTTTTTTTGATAAAATTGTCTTCAGTAGTTCTATTTCGTTATCCAACTTATGTGGAGTAAAAATTTCCAGGATAATCCTTTTTATCATTTCTTCTTCATTTTCAATTTGCTTTTTATCCACCGATTCTTTTGTTATTTTTTCAAGAGTATGTTGTTTTTTAACAAAATTATTTAGCAAACTATGTATTAATTTCTGAGATTCCTTAATCTCTTCAGTTTCATTTAAAGCTCCAAGACCATCTAAAGTTCTTGTATAGAAAATAATCGTCAATTCACTCTTTCGAGTATCTAATTTTCTATCGTGATTCTCTTTTTCAGATCCATCGTAGCTATTAAATTCTTCCAGTAGTTTTTCTATAAAATTTTCATCAGCAAAATGCACATCATCTATCTGTAAAACAAATTTTTCAGGTGTATTCCGATCTAGTCTCCACAAATCAATAAGTTCTTTTATTTTGGTTATTATATCTTTCTCTTTATTTGTATTTTCTATTTGCCTTTCTATATCATGTATATTTATTTTACTACTTTTATATTTGATAATTTCTCTCTTTAATTTTTTTACTAAAGCTTTCAATATTGCTTTATTTTCTGAATTCCCCTTCTTAAACGCTACTGTTACACAAGTATTCCCTCTCTTTTCAACAATTCTTTTAATTTCTTTTGCTATTCTGGATTTTCCCTGACCGGCTTCTCCCTTTACCCATATCCTGTCAATTCCGATGTAAGAATTTCTATCTTTTTTTTCAAAGCTATCATTATATTTACTAAAAAACACAACCCTATTGTGAAAATCTCTAGGTTGAAAGCTCTTCAAGATTTTGATTTCTCTTGTGATCTCCTTTTTTGTGATTCTGTTTCCATTTATCTCCCTAATGTTTATACTTCCAAGTTTATAGTCACCCATCTCACTTCGTACTGCTTCAATTTCAATCTTTATAAGTTTTTCTTCTCTTCCCATTAATTCAATGTTTTTAACTCTGTTCCATTTAGCAGTTGCTTCTGAATCATCTCGCTCAATAGAAGATGTTCCAAATTCATATAAATTTCGTATCTCAAAATACTCTCTATCATCTATTTCCATTTCAAATTCAACCTGATGAGGAATATTACCTGTATTTCGAATAAAGGCATTAACTTCAAACATTTCATTTTGCATAACTTCATCTTGACATATAATATCTACTATTTCTATTGTCCCTTCTTTTTTCTCTTCCACTTTTATTTCCACTTCAGAATAAGTCAGATACCTCTCAGAATTAAGGCTCCCTTTTCGAATATAAAATTCTATTCGATATTCTCCTGTTTCTTTAATATGATCTTCAATATTGATATCCTTTTCAATACGATATTCTTCAATCAGTTCCTCAGAAAACTCAGATATTATAGTATTTTTTTTATTTTGCTCTATACGCTTTATTACATATTGAAAGAAATAAGGTATTGGATCTTTTGCAGTATTCTCATTAATATCTCTCATTATTTCCAATGTTATGGATTCGTTTTCAGTTCCAATAATATACCTATTGGTATCATTAATAAGCCATTCATAACCATTTATCAACCCCATATACACTTTTATATTATCTTTGAAACCTTTGGTGTCCATCATTTCAATTTTGCCCTCAGTTTCATAATGAACGTATCTATTTTTTCCTTCTTTTCGTTCTCCTCTAAAACTTATCTTAGTTTCAAAATAGGTGTAAATCCGATTTGTTTTTTTATCAATACAGAGAAGTCCTGTAGTGTGAAGTCTTTTATCCATCTCGTCTTCTATAGCAACCAACATATTTTCACTTAATATGCTGATATTTTCTTCCTCTAACACACTAACTATAGCAGTAATGATAAATTTTATTGTTGTCAATGGCTTTTGAAGCGTTTCTTCAGAATCTTCAGTAACCTGAAACTGATCATACTTTTCAGAAATTGTACTTTCACTTATTGTAAGACCATCATGTATATCACTATTTCGTATTGCCTTCAATACTTTTAACTTCTTACCGATTGTATCTGTCAATTGATTAAGTAGTGGTTTTGCTTTCATAGCATCATTTGAAAGTTTAGTCAAAGCTTTAATGTTATCTCCTAAAAAGCCTTTTTCACTTTTGATGTGATTTTTCATTTTCACATATTGATTGATGTAATTCTTCTGGTTGTATCCCTTTTCGTTTTTATTCATTTCATTGGCTATTATGACATACAGGGTAGGAATAAGATTCAGAAGATACTCCGTAACAGTGTTAATTCCTCTCATATAGGACTCTTTTCTTTCCCGTTTCTCATCAGAATCATTTGTTTTTATTTCTACTCTATCCCATCTTCTCTCTATTTCATTTGGGATAGCTTTTATGAGTTCATTTCCATAAATATTTTTCATTCTCTCCCCCTGTTATCTGTTTTTTTGAATAAAATTAACTAATTTATCTGAAAATTCGTCAATATACGAAGAATTGTTGTTATTTTTTTTATACAGAAAATTTGTGATAAATACAATTACACTTTGTTGTATCACTGACAGAAACAGAAATAGAGAAAATTGATTTATTGTCCTTGAGGACAAGAAAACTATCAGGAACAGAAGTAATAACCCATTTTGAGCGAATGCATGCGGTATTTTATTCGATTTACTATATATCTGAATAATCAAGAACGAGGAAAGAATTATTCCAATCAACATATCGCCTGTCAGTATGCCATTTGGAATCGATGGAAAAAGCATCGTCAAAGGAAATAACACATTTAATACTGAAAGAACCATAAAACTTATTGCTCTTCCTTTCTCCCCGCTTGAAAAAGAGAGCTTCAATTTCGCTAAAACCAGCAAAAGAAATGTGAAGATAATTATAAATAAGACAAAGTACTTAAAATTTGCATAGGCAAAGTCTTTATAAGTAATTGTAGAAAAATAAAATACTAAAGAAATAAACAAATTTATGAATTCAGATTTCTTACTTGCTTTACTTTTCTGAACATACAAATTTTTCAGCAAATTGAAAAACAAACCTTGTACTGTTAATATCATGACAAGGAAAAAATCAACAGGAAGATTGATAAGTATTGAATTCACAAGAAGAACTAAGACAATGTATTTTCCATAAGAGTCGATAAATGAACTTAATTCAATTAGAAAAACATTTTCAGATTCATTTCTCTTGGAAAAATCAAGAAAAAAGAGCCATATTAGTAAAAAAATAAATGAAATGAATACAGGGACTTCTGTTTGAAAAGCCATATAACATACAATAAAAAAAATAAAATGAAGTAAAATTCCTTTTGACTGTAATTCTTTTTCCTTATAAAGTGAATTATTTGGCAGTATAACTAAAATTTTTTTTCTTACATACTTCAGAATTTCTTCAAACCATAGACCAGATTTTTTATATAGTTTAAAGTCAATTTCTTCCAACTTTGCTAATTTTTCAGATGAAGATTCGTGAAAATCAAAATTAATCAACATCCTCATCCCATTGAAAAAGAGCTGTGTTACCAAAGAAAGGAAAAGAATCAAATTAGATATTCCATAAAAATGAAAGATTGCTTTTTTTTCATTACTATAAACCAGTAAAAGAATTGAGCATAAACAAAGGAATAAAATCAAGCATAACTTTGAATAATATATACCACGAATTGATTTATTTTGCTTTGGGTCATAAGTCCATTCTGTATAACCCATCAATAATCTCGCAATTGAAAGGTTTATGATTAAACCTAAACCTAAAACGAAAACAAATAAGAAATCAAAAGAGCTTTGAAGACTTCCAGAAATGAAAAAGAATAAGCACACAATTATTTTTGTGCAAAATAAAAATGAGGAATACATAGAAAATGATCTTATCAACAATTTCGATAATTTGATTTTATGACTCTTTAATATCTGAGAAGCAATGTATGTAAGGGATAAAACAGCAAAAAGAATGGTTAAAAGAAATAATTTAGACTCCCCAGTATTATTAGACATTTTAAAGAATATATTCTCACTTTCGTTAAGGCTGAGAATTCCTGATAGTCCCAAAACAGAAAATATACCCAGTATAACTGGAAAAGGTAAATACAGCTTCCATCTCTTCTCTTTTTCCACATAATACTTACTCTTATTTTCCTCATCAATCCATTTCATTAAACCTGATTTTTTCTGATCTATTTTAAATTCATCACAAAATTCTTTTCCCATTTTTAAAATAGTTTCTTCATCATTTGTAAAACTGCTCTTCTCTTTTCCTGATAATTCGGAGTTATTATCAAAAAGGACAATCTCAGAAAGTCTTCTATAAATATCTTCAAAAAAAAGAATATATGTATGAATAAACTCATAAACCCTATGCCTTTCTATATATGAAATACTTTTGATATCCGGAATAAAAATTGCGACATTATGCAAATTGGCCACTATATCTTTACAAATCCCCATATCTTCTTCTGGCGAATTTGACTGCAAAAAACCGTTATTTTTATAGTTTAATAACCTTGAAACGGTTATCACTATTGCAGAAGAAGCGGTTTCCTTCCATTGCTTATTCTTAAGGATTTTCTCTTCCAAAACTAGAAAAAAATTCTCAGAAAAACTCTCCGTCAAATTCCATGTGATTCCTTTTTCTTTTGTCAGACTGTATAATAATATACTTGTTTGTGTAATCAATTTATCTAGTTTTTCATCCTCGTTGTCTTTTTTATTGTCAAATATACCTTTGCATTTAATAAAAAAGTTTTTGATCCTGATTTCGTGAAATATATTTTTTTCTTTTATTTTCTCAAAACCTAAATTTAATTCCTTTTCTTCATATAATATTTTTTCGTTTTGTTTACCTGTTTCTTTTTCAATGAGGAGCAGTAAATAATACGCTATTAAAACTTCTTCCATTTCTTTTCTTAAATATCTATTTGATTTGATTTTTTCAGCTAATTGGATGAGAAAAATTTCCTTCTCCATTATTGTCAACTTTCCTTGAGTTATTTTGTAATCAATAAAAAAACTATTCTTTTTTAATCTTTGCTCAATAAATTTTAGAAGTTGTCCATTTTTTCCGATATTAACTATCTTAAAAGCACTTTGAAAGAACTTTTGAAAATCCTCATAATACAACGAATTGAATATTTCATTTTCCATTTCTGAGGTTAAATTGAAACTTATTCTATTAAATTTATTTTCAGAATTACAGTTTTTTTTATCTGCAATGAGATATGGCATGACTTTACTGAAATTTCTTGTAACCGAAAGTTTTTCATATATTAGGGTATTTGGACTAATGAAGCTGTTGTTATGAATAGACTTTCTAACTAAAGAATAAATCATCTTTTTAAAGAGAACATCTAAATAAAGTTTATCAATTTGAATTCTATTAATTTCATATGAATTTTTTTGTGTATTATATTTTAAAAAACGCTTTACTGCACAATCTTCAAAATTTTCTGTGTTGTGTACAAAAAGATATACAAAATAATTTCGAATATTTTCATCTTGAATATTGAGAATTTCAATATATTTCAAGGAGAAAAAGGAGTTACTTTTTGCATAATCATATACATCTCTCATCAAAGCTAAAAGCACGATTACCATAGTTGGATTATTCTGATGATAATAACAAATCAAGTTTGCAGCTTTCTTCAGCCAATCTTGTGTACACTGAAGTTTTTCGATAAGTTTAATTGCATCAGAATTCATAGAAAAGTCTTCAATAAACTGTTTCGCAAATAACCGTCTTTTCTCTAAATAATCTTGAAAACCATTATCAGAAAATGGTTGATCTTTAATAGTCTCATTTTCTAACAGGAATATGCTGTCGAAATAATCAACACGCACACCAATAAGTGGTGAATTAAAGAACATTTTCCTAAGTTCTTTAATTTTCTCATTTCTTGTTCTCTCAGTAAAATATTCGGAAGGAACTTGAAAATAGAAATCAATAGTAGAAAACGAATGAGCAAATTTGTTCTTTTTTATTGCATCTATTTTTAAAGCTAAATTTTTAAAAGTCCAGTTATCTCCCTCAAAAAAGCCAGCTTTGCAAAGAAGAGCTAAATCAGAATTTTTACTTTCAATGAGCGAATTATAAAGGTGTCCAAGAACATTCTCTTTCTTCTCCTGATATAATAAATTATCTGTAACTAAAAAAGTTCCAAGAAGAGGTACTATCTTTGAAGCACATCTTAGATAAAATATATAACTTTTTATTTTATCTATCTTAAATAAATCATCTCTTAATTTTTGATTTAGAGAAATGCTCCCATTCTCATCACTTACAAAAGCAGTTTTTAATTGCTCAATTGAAAAAAGTATATTCTCAAGAAAATTACATACATTGTCATATTTTTCCATTGAATCATCTTTAAACACTTCTGAATTCACAAACTCTCGAATCTGATTATTTTCATCTTTTCTCGAAATTCCTGGATTCTTTTGGTCTCTATAAAACATAAAAACTTTGAAAAAAACACCCAACACCCAACTGCTAATGATCAGATTTGGATTATCCGTTACCGGTAAATAAAACCCCTCTATAATCTTGAAGATATTCAGTTCTGGAAATTCCGTGTTTTGATCTGTTTTAAACACATCGTTTAGAAATTCCAGCAAACAATTGTAGGCATAGTCAGAAGCGTTTTTATTCTCCTGACTACTCTTGTTGATCCTTTCTAATCTTTTTCTGATTTTCTGTACATTCAAGATAGCACGGTAATCCATAACTCACCTCGTTCGGAAATTTTTATCATCTATTGGAATTTTCTTTTTATTCTTAAAATCACAAATTTTGAAAAACGATGTGCTATATTTACTTCCAACTATATAAATAAGTATTCTCTAAATATTTTACTATTTAGGAAGAAAACTTTTTAATTTCGTTTAATAAGTACTCTTTAACCATAAAATAATCACATTTTTTCGGATTAAGGGCTATTGCTCTTTCAAAACTTTGAATCGCTAACGTATATAACCCTAACGCTTCCTCTCCTTTTCCGATACAGAAAAAAAACGTAGCTTTTCTCTGGAGAGCGATTCCTTTATTTGAATGATAATCAGCTTTATTTGGGTTAAGAGTTATTGCTCTTTCGAAACTTTGAATTGCTAAAGCAAAGTTACTCAAAGCTTTTTTTAGTTCCCCATTTTTTTGAAAGATATTCACCTTTCCAGCAATCGCAATTCCTTTATTTGAATGATAACCGGAACTTTTCGGATTGAGAATTATTGCCCTATCTAGTTTTTGAATCGAGTATACATAAACATTCATAGCTTCTTTATCTCTACCTATCTCCTCTAATAATTTTCCTTTACAGTTCAAAGAATTTCCCATGCTCGAATAATAATCTGCATTGTTTGGATTGAGAGATATCGCCTTTTCAAAATTTTGAATTGCTAAGGTGTATAAACTTAAGGATTCTTCTTGTTTCCCCATCTCAGAAAAGATTTTTGCTTTGGAATTCAAAGTGCTTCCCATACCAGAATAAAAGTCAGCCCTATTAGGGTTGAGAATTATTGCTCTATCAAAGTTCTGTAAGGCTATTGTATAAGCACTTAAAGCTTCCTCTTGTTTCCCCATTTCAGAAAGGATATTTCCTTGGCTCCAAAATATTGCTCCGCTATTCGAAAAACAACCTGCTACTTTTGAGTTGAGAGTTAATGCAATATCTAATTCTAAAACAGCAAGTGTATACATATTTAAAGCTTCTTCTAATATTCCCATACCCGCAAAAACATCTCCTGTTTTCCAAATCACAATACCTTTGTTTGAATGATAATTACTATAATACGGATCGAGAGCTATTGCACTATCATACCTCTCCGCTGCTTCTTTGAATAAATTTATAGCTTCATCCAACTTTCCGTTATTAGCCAAGATATCTCCCTTACTCTGAATAGCAACCCCTTGATTTGAATAGTAACCACTACAATTTTGATTTATAGCTATTGCTTTAGCATACTTCTCTACCGCTTCTTCATATATTGCTAAAGCTTCTTTAAATCTTCCTTTACCAGCTAAGATATCTCCCTTTTTCTGAATGGTTATTCCTAAATTAGAATAATACTTCGCCTCTTCTGGGGTAAGAGTTATTGCCTTCCAATGAGCATTTATAGCATCGTTATACACTCTTATTGCTTCAACTAATTTTCCATTTATAGCAAGTATATTACCTCTTCCTGTATTAATACTCCCTAATAAAGAATAGGCATTTGATTTATCGCAATAGTTCGTTAAATATTTTTTTATAGTATCCGTAGATTGAATATAGAAATTAATTGCTTCAGCATAATTTCCTTTAATCTCCTTTATATCTGCTAAATATGTATATGTGAGTGCTACCCAATAATTATCAACTGTTTCTTCTTCAAACTCAACCAGTACTTTTTCCATCAAGAACCTTAAGTCATTTTCAAATTTTTCATTGTATTTGTGTTGGTGGATATCTCCCGCCACTGATTTTACAAAGCGATCATAGTAAGCTTCTATTTCCTCAAAGCTCTCTTTTTCCGCCAAATACCGGTATAAGCCATATCTGATCGTATAGGAATCATCTATTTCCCCTCTTCTATCAAAACCATTCAAGAGCTGTTCTCTGATCATCATATATTTCAACAAGTCATCTTGTGTCTTAAACTTCTTAAAAAAATTTTCAGATAACGTCTTGTAGGTTATCGTTTTCTCTGAATTTATTTCGATTACAGTCTCCTCATAGGTCTTTTTTAGATCGATGTACTCTTCATGATCGAAATCATCTTCATCCAGATTGCTTTCATCTTCTGCTATTCCTGATGCGATTCTCTTTTCTATCAATTTTCTCGTTTCTTGTAACCACTTTTCTATTTCTTCTGATTTTACTTCTCTTTTTGTCAGCTTCTCTCTGAAGGCATTCCAAGTCTCAAAAAGCGGTCTGATCTCCTCTTCAAAATATCTCTCCCAGTATTCTTCATACAGATGATGTTTGAATCTGTATACATCAACGGGATAGATGCCTTCCGTTTCTTTATCTTGCCAGTGTTCTTTTTCTACCTTCAATATCCCCATCAATCCCGGATAATTTTTCACATTCAGATTTTGCGCTTCTAATTCTTTCTCATCCACACCATCCAGCATCCCAACAAGATTCATGATCATCTCAGCATCTGTTCCTTTAAACTGATCCAGTTTTTCAAGAATCAATCTTTCTTCCAGTTTTTCCGTTGGATATAGCTCATTCAGTTTGTGCTCGAATGACTTTAGCCTTAAACTCTGAAATTCCTCTTCTGTCTCATAAGAAAGGGATTCATCAATCTCTATCTTTTCCCAATTGATCTCCCAGAGTCCATTTTCCTGATCCCATTTAATCATTTTTGCATTTCTTTCCAATTCTTCCAGGAGTAATTGAACGATCAGCGGATTTGCTTCACTCTTTATACCGATGATTTTTTTCAGACAATCTGTTTCTTCTAGCTTAAACCCATTTGGTCCGAAGATTTCAAGCATGATATCTTTTATCATATCTTCCTCATTGGCGATATCGATTTTTTCTATATCTTCAGGATTTATCTTTTTCAGCACTTTTACTTCCCAGTCTCTTAATATTGCCTGCATTTCTTTTTCTTTTGTTTCATCAACATTATGTCCCAAGCCTGCAGCCGTTCTGGAATACAGTACAACTGACATTCGAATTTGTTTTCTTGTTTCTTTGTTGAATCTGTTCCTCATCTCTATTTCTTCGTTTATCTTCTTCAGAAATTCTTCATTGAGTAAATGAATATCATCTATCTGGTAGATGATTGTATTTTGTGTATGAATATCCGCTTCGTATTGATCCAGCATCGTAAAGATTTCCTGTGCCCAGTTGATGGGCTTTGGTTTTCCAAATTCGTCTCTAGGGGATTCTTTTTTATGGAATTCCAGGGTACTGTTTTTATGGTATTGTTGAATTTGTTTGTTTAGTGCCATTCTGGTTTCTTCGTATATGGCTGATTCTTCAGTTTTTGTTATGGATATACAGGTGCAGTTTTCTTTTTTTGCCCTTTCCGCAATCTCCTGACTGAGTCTGCTCTTTCCCTGTCCCGCTTCTCCTCGTATCCATATTCTGTTTATATCCGGCTTTTCTACTTTTTGATCTTCTTTGTAATATTCTTCCATTTCTGTCAGTAAAACCGTTCTGTTGTAGAAATTTACCGGTTCGTATATTTTTATGATTTCAACACTTCCCAGTTCTCTTTCTTCTCTTTTTCCGTTCTCAAGGTCTTCAACGATGATTTTTCCGATATTGTATTTCTCATGTTCACTTCTTGTTGGTAGCAGTTCTATGGTGATTTCCTTTTTTTCATATCCTTTGAGGCGGACTTCTTTTTCTTGTGTTTTTTCTTCCGGGTATTCTTCGTATGTTCTATGCAAGGTAAAATGATCCTTGTCTTTTATTGCCATTGTAATTTTTACTTTTCTGGGGATGTTTCCCATGTTTTCAAGTGGAAGGGTGATTTCATATAGTTTGTTCTGAACGGCTTTTGAATGTGTCTCTTCCGATTCACTCCCGAGAGCAAAAGGGATTCCCACTTCTATCGTTCCTTCTTTTCTTTCTTCTATCTGAAACTTTTTGTTCTCAGAAGTGATTTTTTCTTCCGGTTTATTCTGTTCAACGATATACAGATGAAGGTCATGTTCTCCTTCATTCAATTCATCTGTGAGGATTTTTAAATCTAATGCTATTTCCTGAAATTCTTCCTGTTTTAATGGATATGATTCTGTTTTTCTCTGTTCTCCAGCGGTATAAATCGTTAACTGTAGAAGGTGTTTTTTCTGAAGATTGTTCAGGTAAATGTCTGTCTTGTAAATTCTTTCTTCCCCTTTTAGGTATAATCCTTTAGTATTTTGTTTTTGATTATCTTCTTCAATATACATATAGGCATCTTTTAATGCTTTAAAACCTTGAGTATCTTCTATGATGAGTGGATCAAGTACACTGTCATATCTGAGTTTGATCTCTTTTTTATTATTCTTTTGTTCAATGTATAAATCTTTGTAGATGTATAGCATTTCATCTTCAGGGTCAAGAATCATTGTTCTGTTTTTGTTTGTTCTCAATTCATTGTTTCCCGGAACGTATCCTGTGAAGCTAGCCCATTCAAGAATGTCCAGTTGTTTTTCTTCACAGAGATCTGTTATATCTTTTTTCACACCCATAAGGGTGTTGTAGGTTATTCTGAGGAGTTCTTCCTGACTTCTGTTTTCTGCTGAATGAATACCGAAAGATTCTCTTATGTCATTCATACAAATGTTCAAAGGGCCATGAGCCTGTATATTTCTCAATCCTCTTATTCTGGTTAGTTTTCCTCCCTTATTCATTTTTTCTCTGAATCTTTCAAGGATTTCTTTTTCTTTCCCGGAATCCTGAACCAGTGTGAGATAGAAATTTTCTAAATTAACCATAAATCTTCGATTGTTCAGGATTTGATGTTTTCGATTGATGAAGTATTTGATAAACTTACTGTCATCGAATGTGTCGTTATTCTGATTGAATTTTGTTATGATTGAGGCTTCAAAAGTGGCTATGAAATGCAGGAGGAATTCAGATGTCTTTGCAGCTGCATTCAGATAGTCTTCGATTGTCTTTTTGGATTTAGACGAGTTGAAATCTGATAGCTTTTCTATCTTTTGATAGCGTTCTTCCACTTCTCTGAAGATGTTGTATAGGATCCTTTTTCCCTGTTGCATCTGAGTTCCTCCTTAATTTTTTATTCTTTTTCTGAAGAATCTTCTTCCAGGTCTTTGATCTCTGCTTCGAGATCCTCTATCCCCTTCTTATATGCTTTTATCATATTCTCATCTTCACAGAAATTGATAGTTTTCTCCATGTATTCTTTTGCTTTGTTGAAAAGTGATTTTGCCGTTTCATTTTCTCCCTTTTCTTTGTATACACTGGCTTTTAAAATGACTATGATAGCCAGGTATTTCATTGTGTCCTCATTCGCTTCAATCTCGGCTGCCATTTCATAAGCTTCCTGAGCTTTCTCATATTTTTCTAATTTTAAGGTCTTTTCCGCACAATCCCCTTCTGCTTTGTATATCTCTCCCAGCAGGAGATGATTTGAATAATTCTGTTCATCTGTTTCTATTGCTTTTTCTGCATACCTTTTGGCCGTTTCAAATCGTTTTCTCCCTTCTTCTTTTTCATCTATGATATGCAGGATAGCCCCTCTTTCTTTGTATATGATACTCAATGTTTTTAAACTGTTTTTGAGTAAATTCTGTATAAACTTACTTGCTTTTTCGTTCGTGGTATCTATCTTTTCAAATTCTGAGATTGCTAACCGATGATTTTTTTCGGCTTCTGCATAATTTGCCTTGTGAAAGGTCATTTCTCCGTAGGTGTAATAAGAAAAGCCGATCAGGAGATCTTCCGGTTCCTCTTTTTTTATCTCTGGCAGGCTGTCTTGAATCATCATCTTTATCTGATCAACAATATTATCATTCTTTATTACATCACTCATATTTTTCTGAATATATTGCATGATTTGGAACCATTCAACTTTGACTTCAAAGACAGATTCGTTCATGACGAGGAGATATCGTCCATAGCGTCTAACCCCTTCTATGTTATTCCCCTTGTGTGTATTGAAGCCTTTTGTCAATTGTTTTCGAATGAGATCATATCTGGAATATTCCGCTGTCTCCATCTGTGACAATTCATTATTTTCTTCTAATTGTTTATTGCTGAACTTCCCGCCTAATGTTCGGAGCTCTTCTAGTAAAAGGCTTTCACATGTTTGCCAATGATCTTTATCTTTGAAGTTATAATAGTGGATGGTTTTTCCATCTTGTTCTGTCATTTTCTTTTCAAGGAGTTGCATGGTTGAATCCCCGGCTTCTATCTTCAGTCCTTCATCCTGGAGTTGTTGTTCAGTCACATAACCAGTAACCGCGACAAGGAGTAAGATTCTTTCACCCGGAGTTCCAGAATTCTTTTCAAGAATTTGTTGGATCTTTTTTGTCAGGCTTATTTCGTTCTCACTCTTTTGTTCATTTTCAAGTCGTTGCTCAATCCATCCTATGATCTCTTTGATCTTTTCAATAGTGGGATAGGTCTTTTGGAAGGCTTCCAATTTCTCCTTAACTGAAAGATACTGTTCTGTGATCATGGTCTTTTCTTCTTCAGTTTCTATTAATTGTTCTAATGCCTGGATATCCCTTAGAATGTCCCGGTACCTTCGTGTATCGTGTGGATTCAGAATTAACACCTTTTGATGGGATTTGATAGCCATTTTAATGCTATCTCTGGCATGTTTTCTTTCACCTGCCTGTTGCAGGAGGAGACCTTTTCTATTCAAAACATTCCCCTTGTTTGAATGGAAATTTGCCTTCTTAGGGTTGAGGGTTATGGCTGTTTCATACGCCACAATAGCCTCTTCATATGTTTTGAGGGCTTCCACAAGCCTTCCCATTCCCGCGAGGATATCCCCTTTGCTCTGAATGGCATTCCCCTTGTTTGAATGGAAATCTCCATCTTTCGAGTTGAGGGTTATGGCTGTTTCATACGCCACAATAGCCTCATCATAAGTTTTGAGGGCTTCCACAAGCCTTCCCGTTCCCGCCAGGATCTCTCCTTTACTCTGAATGGCAAGCCCCATCTGAGAATAAGCATTTTCATTTTCCGGATTGTTTTTTAGAAAGCTTTTCATCCTTTCGGAAGTTTTAGAATATAGTTCTCTCGCTTCTTCGTAATTTCCTTTAACTTCCTGTGTGTCCGCTAAATAATGATAGGCCAGCCCTGCCCAATAATCATCAACCGCTTCGCCTTCCAGTTCTTTCAGGACTTTCTCAACCAGGAATCTCATGTCTTTTTCAAATTGTTCATTGTATTTGTATTGGTGGATATTGTCTACCATTGAGTTTACAAAGCGATCATAGTAAGCTTCTATTTCTTCAAAGCCCTCTTTTTCCGCAAAATACCGGTATAAGCCATATCTGATCGTATAGGAATCATCTATTTCCCCTCTTCTTTCAAAACCATTTTCTAATAGTTTCCTCATATTCAGATATTTCATGAATCTTTCTTCCCCATTAAAATCTTTAGAAATATCTTCTTCAAGAAGATCTATGTATTTTTCTCCATTTTCAAATATTTTTTCTTTGTATTCTTTTTCAATTTTTCTCTTTTTCCTGTTTGTTACTGTGCTTTGTTCAAGATCTATGTATACTTGCGTTTCTTTCAACCATTCTTCTATCTCTTCATTACTAAAATCTTCTTTCAAACTTTCTCTTTCTTTGTTCCAAGTCTCAAAAAGAGGTCTGATCTCTTCTTCAAAATATCTCTCCCAATATTCTTCATAAAGATGATGTTTGAAGCTGTATCGGTTTATCTTTTTGATCTCATCCGTTTCGTCGTCTTTTTGTTCTTTTGTTTCCACCTTCAATATCCCCATCAATCGCGGATATTTTTTCACATTCAGGTTTTGAGCTTCAAGCTCCTCTTCATCCACCCCATCCAGCATCCCTACCAGATTTATGATCAATTCCGCTTCTGTTCCTTTGAACTCTTTTATCTCATTCATCAGCAATCTTTCCTTTAATCCCTTATCTTCCGGATACAAAGCTTTCAGCTTTTCTGTCAACACTCTTTTGTAAGTCTCTTCCCCTGTTTCTCCCTCACGTCTTCTTAAGTCAAGACTCTCTCGGTTGAAGACCCATTTCTCTGTTGCCTCATCCCAGATGATTAGTTTTTTCGTCTTTGCCAATTCTTTGATCAGCAATTCAAGAATCAACGGATTGGCTTCACTTTTCAGGGTTAGTATCTTTGTCAGTTCATCTATCTCTTCTGTCATCTCATGTGGTGTGAATATTTCTTCCGTGATCTCTCTGATCATTTCTTCTTCGCTTGATATTGTTCCCGCTTCCATATCCTCCGAAGTGATTGTGATCAATGTGTACTGATGAGCTTCCGGGATAATTGTATTCATGAGCGCATGGATTTTTTCCCTTGTGGTGGGTTCTTTTTTTCCATTTTGTTCTTCTTTTTGCCTTTCATTTTTTTTCATGTCTGCCGTTCCGTTATCCAGATGTGTATCCACTGCTATGGCTCCCAACCCTTCCAATGTTCTTGAATAGAAGATGATTGCCATATCACTTTTTCCTTTTTCTGTTTTACTTGCTTTTGCCGTTTGATTGTATTGTTGAATCACGTTCATGAGTTTTTCCAATGCAAATAGATCCGCAAAGTGTACGTCGTCGATTTGCAGGACAACCTTTGATGGCGTGTATTTGTTTTTTCTGAAGGCTTCTATCCAGCTGAGGAGTTCAACGGCATTTTCTTCTTCTGTTTGTCCCGTTCCGATGCCTTCTTCCGGGAGAACAATCTCAGCAAGGGGGTGTTTTTTCAGTTCTTTTCTCAATTCCCTACAGGTTTGTCTGAGCAATTCGGTGTTTCCCCTTCCGGGTCTTTCATACCCTATGGTCAGACAGGTGCTTTTGTATGTTTCTGACAGTTCTTTGATCCTTTTGGCAATTCGGGATTTTCCCTGTCCGGCTTCTCCTTTTATCCAGAGCTGTTGAATCTCTTTGTAGGAAATCCCCTCTTCTTTTTGGAGCACCGGTGTTAATTCGTTGATCAATGCCTTTCTGTTGTAGAAGTTTCTCGGCTGATAACTTTTTGTGATGAAAACTTTCTGGAATTTTTTTTCTTTTGTTATCTCGCCCGTTTTGTCTTTTATCGTCAATGTTCCCAGGTTGTAGTCTTTTTCTTCACTTCTCATCGGCAGGATTTCTATGATGATGTCTTTTTTTTCGTAACCCTTCAATGTTATGGGAACGATTCTATGATGTTTTTTACTTTCGTCCCTTTCTTCAACTTCATCCATGACTTTTATTCTGCTTTCTCGGATGTCTTGTATTGTAAAGTAGGCTTTATCCTCAATTTCAAATTCTATTTGTATTTGTTTTGTGATGTTTCCGGTATTTGTGAGTGTCACTTCTATTTCTCCCGGTGAGTGTTGGGCCATCTCATGGAGACTGCCAATTTCCATGTGTACTGTTCCCGGTTGTTTTTCTTCCGCTGTTAGTGTTATTTCCATATAGGACAGGAAGTCTTTAATCTCATGCGTTTCATTGTCTGTCTGTTGTTTTGAATCTGAAATCCCTTTTCGGATATAACATTCTATTCGGTAATCTCCCGTTTCCGTTATGATCTCTTCAACAGCGATGGTCTTTTCTATGAGTCCCTCATTTCCGAAGTTTTCGGATTTTTGAGTGGTTAATACCGTCTCCTTTGTTCCATCATTGTTTTCGTCTATCTTTTTTATCCGGTACTGGAAATAACAGGGGATGTTTTTATCTTTTAAAAATGAGATGATTTCTATGGTCAAGGGGATGTTTTTTTCACCCGGTACAATGGTGGTCTGTTCTTTCCAGTCTTCTGTATTTTTGATCCCCAGATAAAATTGTATACAGTCGATGAAATGGTCTTTATCTCTCGTTGTGATCGCAACACTTTCATTACTGTATTTGTTGACGGCCATTTTTCCTTTTTTTACCTTTTTCAGGCTTGTTTCTCTGTAGGTGAGTATTTTTTGTGTGAGTGGGTCCATACAGAGTAATCCGGTTCTGTGTATTCTTCTGTGTTGTTCATTGTCCAGAAATTCATAGTTGTCACTGTCAAATTCTGTGATGTTGTTGTTTTTTATGGCAGTGGCTATGGTCCGGTTTATCTTTTGTACGGTTTGAAGTGGCATCTTTAATGTTTCCGATTCGTCCATGTTTAAGATCTTTTCTTTTTCCCCTTTTTTCATGGTTTTGTTTTGTATGTAGATGTCTTTGATTTCGTTTGTATCAATGGTCAGGGTGTCGTGAGAGCCCATGTTTTTGATCTTTCGAATGAGTGTCATGTCTTCTCTTATAGTTTCCGTGAGTTCTTCCAGCAGTTCTTTCGCCGCTCCCGCTTCTTTGGTGATGGTGTCAATTTCATTCACAAGTCCCACCAGAAAGGCGCGTTCTCCTTTTATTCTGTTGGTTTTTCCTATATATTGTCGGATATATGTCCTTTCATCATAGTTGTTGCCTTCTGTTTTTCTGTTTTGTTCATTTGCGATGAGGATATAGAGGGTGGGGACAAGATGCAGGATATGTTCGGCTGTTTTCATCATCCCGTACATGTACAGTTCTTTGCTTTTGGAACTGTTGTCACTTGCTTCATAGGCTTGCCATCTGTTTTCTATTTCTTTGCTTATGTTCTGGATAAATTCAATTCCGTTGATTGTCTCCATCTCTTTCCTCCTGGTTTTTATTTGAATTTTGATCTCTTATGCTGTCTTTTATAATTCTGTTGCCAGCTCTGAATATCTGTTCGCTTTTTCAAATCTTTTTTCGGCTGCTTCTTTTTCTCCGATGATTTGCAGGAGTTTTCCCCTTTCTTTGTATATGATGCTCAATGTCTTATAACTATTTTTGACTAAATTCTGTATAAACTTACTTGCTTTTTCGTTCGTGGTATCTATCTTTTCAAATTCTGAGATTGCTAACCGATGATTTTTTTCTGATTCTGCATAATTTGTCTTGTGAAAGGTCATTTCTCCGTAGGTGTAATAAGAAAAGCCGATCAGGAGATCTTCCGGTTTCTCTTCTTTTATCTCTGGCAGACTGTCTTGAATCATCTTCTTTATCTGATCAGCAAAATCATCATCCTTTATTACATCACTCATGTTTTCCTGAATAGATTGCATGATTTGGAACCATTCAACTGTGACTTCTTCGACAGATTCGTTCATGACGAGGAGATATCGTCCATAACATCTAACCCCTCCTATATTATTGCCCTTGTATGTATTGAAGCCTTTTGTCAATTGTTTTCGAATGAGATCATATCTGGAATATTCCGCAGTCTCCATCTGTGACAATTCATTATTTTCTTCTAATTGTTTATTGCTGAATTTCCCGCCTAATGTTCGAAGCTCTTCAAGTAAAAGGCTTTCACAGATTTGCCAATGATCTTTATCTTTGAACATGTAATAGTGGATGGTTTTCCCATCTTGTTCTGCCGTTTTCTTTTCAAGGAGTTGCATGGTTGAATCTCCTGCTTCTATCTTCAGCTCTTCATCCTGGAGCTGTTGTTCAGTCACATAACCAGTAACCGCGACAAGGAGTAAGATCCTTTCACATGGAGTTCCAGAATTCTTTTCAAGAATTTGTTGGATCTTTTTTGTAAGGTGTATTGCTTCTTCATTCTTCTGTTCATTTTCAAGATGCTGCTCAATCCAACCTATGATCTCTTTGATCTCTTCAATAGCGGGATAAGCCTTTTGGAAGGCTTCCAATTTCTCCTTGACTGAAAGATACTGTTCTGTGATCATGGTCTTTTCTTCTTCAGTTTCTATTAATTGTTCCAACGCCTGGATATCCCTTAGAATGTGCCAATACCTTCGTGTATCGTGTGGATTCAGTTCTAACACCTTTTGATGGGATTTGATAGCCATTTTAATGCTTTCTCTGGCATGTTTTCTTTCACCTGCCTGTTGCAGGAGGAGACCTTTTCTATTCAAAACATTCCCCTTGTTTGAATGGAAATATCCATCTTTCGAGTTGAGGGTTATGGCTGTTTCATGAGCCGCAATAGCTTCATCATATGTTTTGAGGGCTTCCACAAGCCTTCCCGTTCCCACCAGGATATCTCCTTTCCTCGCAATGGCAAGCCCCTTGTTTGAATGGCACTCGGCCTTATTAGGGTTGAGGGTTATGGCTGTTTCGTACGCCTCAATAGCCTCTTCATATGTTTTGAGGGCTTCCACAAGCCTTCCCGTTCCCGCCAGGATCTCTCCTTTTCTCTGAATGGCATTCCCCTTGTTTGTATGGAAATTTGCATTTTTCGAGTTGAGGGTTATGGCTGTTTCATACGCCTCAATAGCCTCTTCATAGATTTTGAGGGCTTCCTCTACTCTTCCCGTTCCCGCGAGGATCTCCCCTTTTCTCTGAATAGCATTCCCCTTGTTTGAATGGAAATTTGCCTTCTTAGGGTTGAGGGTTATGGCTGTTTCATACGCCTCAATAGCCTCTTCATAAGATTTGAGGGCTTCCTCTACTCTTCCCGTTCCCGCCAGGATCTCTCCTTTGCTCGCAATGGCAGCCCCCTTGTTTGAATGGCACTCGGCCTTATTAGGGTTGAGGGTTATGGCTGTTTCATGAGCCACAATAGCCTCTTCATATGTTTTGAGGGCTTCCACAAGTCTTCCCATTCCCGCCAGGATCTCTCCTTTGCTCTGAATGGCAATCCCCTTGTTTGTATGGAAATTTGCATTTTTCGAGTTGAGGGTTATGGCTGTTTCATGAGCCACAATAGCCTCATCATAAGTATTGAGGGCTTCCTCTACTCTTCCCATTCCCGCCAGGATCTCTCCTTTGCTCTGAATGGCAATCCCCTTGTTTGTATGGAAAAATGCCTTCTTAGGGTTGAGGGTTATGGCTGTTTCATGAGCCACAATAGCCTCATCATAAGTATTGATAGCTTCCACAAGTCTTCCCGTTCCCGCGAGGATCTCTCCTTTGCTCTGAATGGCAATCCCCTTGTTTGTATGGAAAAATGCCTTCTTAGGGTTGAGGGTTATGGCTGTTTCATACGCCTCAATAGCCTCTTCATATGTTTTGAGGGCTTCCACAAGCCTTCCCGTTCCCGCGAGGATGTCTCCTTTGCTCGCAATGGCACGCCCTTTGCTTGAGTGATAATTCCCATCTTTCGGGTTGAGGGTTATTGCACTTGTAACCACCCTAATTGCTTTATTATATGCATCTATCGCTTCCTCAAATCTTCCGGCACTCGCGAGGATGTCCCCTTTGCTCTTAATGGCAATCCCCTTGTTTGTATGGAAATTTGCTTTTTTCGAGTTGAGGGTTATGGCTGTTTCATACGCCTCAATAGCCTCTTCATATGTTTTGAGGGCTTCCACAAGCTTTCCCATTCCCGCCAGGATCTCTCCTTTATTCTTAATGGCAATCCCCTTGTTTAAATGGAAATCTCCATTTTTCGAGTTGAGGGTTATGGCTGTTTCATACGCCTCAATAGCCTCTTCATATGTTTTGAGGGCTTCCACAAGTCTTCCCGTTCCCGCCAGGATCTCTCCTTTACTCTGAATGGCATTCCCCATTAGAGAATAAGCCTTTTCATTTTCCGGATTGTTTTTCAGAAAGCTTTTCATCCTTTCGGAAGTTTTAGAATATAGTTCTCTCGCTTTTTCGTACTTCCCTTTGACTTCCTGTGTTTCCGCTAAATAATCATAGCCCAGCCCTGCCCAGTAATCATCAACCGCTTCGCCTTCCAGTTCTTTCAGGACCTTCTCAACCAGGAATCTCATGTCTTTTTCAAATTGTTCATTGTATTTGTATTGGTGGATATTGTCTACCATTGAGTTTACAAAGCGATCATAGTAAGCTTCTATTTCCTCAAAGCCCTCTTTTTCCGACAAATAACAGTATAAGCCATATCTGATCGTATAGGAAGCGGATATTCTTCCTCTTCTTTCAAAACCATTCAAGAGCTGTTTTCTGATCATCATATATTTTAACAACTCATCTTGTGTCTTAAACTTCTTAAAAATATTTTCAGATAACGTCTTGTAGCTTATCGTTTTCTCTGAGTTTATTTCGATTACAGTCTCCTCATAGGTCTTTTTTAGATCAATGTACTCTTCATGATCGAAATCATCTTCATCCAGATTGCTTTCATCTTCTGCTATTCCTGATGCGATTCTCTTTTCTATCAATTTTGTCGTTTCTTGCAACCACTTTTCTGTTTCTTCTGATTTTACTTCTCTTTTTGTCAGCTTCTCTCTGAAGGCATTCCAAGTCTCAAAAAGCGGTCGGATCTCCTCTTCAAAATATCTCTCCCAATATTCTTCATACAGATGATGTTTGAAACTGTATTTATTTATCATGTAAACTTCTTCAGTATCAACTTCTTTCCGCATTTCTTTTTCGCTTTTTAGTATCATCATTATTTCTGATTCTTTATGTATATCCAAACCCTGTGCTTTTAATTCTTCTTCATCTACTCCTTCAAGCATTCCAACAAGATGCATAATCATTTCTGCTTCTGTTCCTTTAAAGTGTTCAATCTTATTAATGAGCAACCTATCATTTAATTTTTCTTCTGATAGATATAAGGTATTCAAAAATTCTTCTAAAACTCTCATATATGCTATATCGAAAGTTTCGCCATCTCGTGTTCGAATTTCTAACTTTTCTCGATTAATCTGCCAACTCTGTTCTTCTCTATTCCAAATAATCAGGTTGCTTCTAACCATATTTTCTATCAACAGTTCCAGAATAAATGGATTGCCTCCGCTCTTCAATGCTAGCACCTTAGTTAAAAGATCCATTTCATTATTCATCTTATGTGGTACAAATATTTCCTCTGTTACATTTTGTATGAACTTTTTAGCATTCTCATCGTCGTCACCTGTATTGATCCTATCCAATTTATATTGATTTACTTTAGGAATATTCTTTTCTAGGATTTTATGCAGGGAATTCTGGGAAATTGGATGTTCTGAGAAATAACTTTCGTTTCTATTATATCCATAAGTTATTTTAGCCCCAAGCCCGTCAAGAGTTCTTGAATAAAAAATAATGGTCAATTCACCTAACTTTTTTTTATTTAATTCCATCCTATTTCTAAAGAATTGATCACATTTATTAATTACATCCATTAATTTTTTTAAAGCATAATATCTTGCAAAATGCACATCGTCTATTTGAAAGATAATTTTTTTTGGTGTATTTTCATCTTTTCTAAAATTTATAAGTAAGTTTAATATTTCCGCTTCAATTTTTTCCTCATTATTCAGTTGGTCTAAGAATTTTTCTAACTCTCCTCTATTATCAGGAATCTTAATATTAGTTATTTCATATTTTCTGAATTCTTTCCTTAATTTTATATATAATTCTCTAAGAATATCATGATTATCTCCACTATGTTTTTTATAGCTAACAGTGATACAGGTAATATTCTTTTTTTTAGTAATTTTTTCTATTTCTTCAGCAACTCTTGTTTTGCCTATCCCTGCTTCTCCTTTAATCCAAATTTTTTCTATCCCAATATTTACTGCCTTTTCGTTGTATGTAAGAGCATATTTTAATTTTGCAAACAAGTTCACTCTACCGTAAAAATTCCTTGGCTGAAATGATTTTCTTACAAAGGTATCTTGAAGAGACATTTCATGTAGAATATTTTTCTCTTCATCTTCGATAGAAATTTCTCCTATTTGATATTGATCTTCTTCACTCCTGTAAGGTATTATTTCAATAATCACTTTCTTTTTCTCATAACCTGAAAAAAGTATGGGAGTGTTGATTTTCCATTGGTTGTTCTTATGTTTTAAATGACTTTCTTTTTCATAAACCTCAAGTATTTGAAAATGCTCTTTATCAGCAATTTGCATCCTTAAATTAATCTTTCTTTTAATATTCCCTGTGTTTTCAAGAGTAACTATTATATCGCTTTTTTTATATTGAATAAGAGCATATGAATAAGAAACAGATAATTGGATTTCACCCTTATTTTTTTCTTCTGCTTTTATTATAATTTTTTTATAGAATACTTCTTTTTCCATATTCCTTATATCAGTTAAAATACGAAATTCTACTTTATAAATTCCTTCTACTTTTATTTTATTAGATATATTTATTTTTTTTACAGTTTGAGATTTATTTTCTATTGCATCCTTATAAACGACAAAATTTTCCTGACCCTCTGATCTTTGTATATCTTTTTTTATTCTTACCTCAAAAAAGTAAATTTTGTTTTTTTTAGGCACTCTTGTTATCTCAATTTCTATATCTTCGCATTTTTCACCAATAACATAATTATTAATGTTAATTTCCGACCAATCTCGTTTATTTTTTATCTCCAAATTTAATTCAACAATTTTTAGAAATGCCTTTTTATCTTTAAATGATACTGAATCATATATACAATCGTATCTATTTATACCAACGTGTCTTAGTTTTATCACTTTTCTTGAAGTGCTTTTATAAAAATAATATTCTTCAGAAAGTAAGTTTTTACATATAAGTCCAGTTTTATGCATTAGATAATTTGTTTCGCTCTCAATTGTTATGAAATTCTCATCATCGAAAATCATAACTTTTTCATTTATCAGGAGAGAATTTATCTCATAAAGTATTTCTTTTAATAGTAAACAAGGCATTTTCCAAATCTCTTTTTGTACTCCGCTGGAACCAAATAGCTCTTCTAAATTTTTTTCTATTAATAAACTACTGCTAGAATGGTCAAACACATTTCTAACTTTCATTAGAGATTGAAAGTTTAATGCAATTTTGCTATAAAGCTTCTCTAACACTTCTTTCCTTCGATTAGCCTTTATGATAATTCTTTCTAGTAAAACTAAAAACTCTTTATTTTGAGCTCTTCCATTAAAAATATTATTTATGCTCAGTACAAATTTACTGAGATCACTTTTATTCCATTTTTCGTCCTTTATACCATCGACTTCACTGCTGATTAGATAACATAGAACAAGAGTAACTGATTTGGTGTATTCCCAAATTCTAAGGAATGTGTTTATATAATCCATCTTCAAATTTTCTTTCTCTTGATTTGTTTCACCAAATTTAATTCTTTCATATTTTTTCTCTAATTCTTTAGAAATTTCCAGTACGAATTCATTTTTATTCATCTAAAACCTCCCAAAACTCTTTACTTTTCGCCTTTTAAAATGAATCATTTCTAATAAGTCTTACTGAATTAAGATTCTCATATTGTTTAAATTTCCTGTTGTCTTTTTTTTCATAAAGATCACTTAAATTTTTTTTCGGATTATTATTATAATTTCTTTGGTTTTTAGCAAAATTCTGTGTTGCTATAAGTACTTTTGAATCAGTTTCCTTTAAATTCGATAATTCTTTTTCATAATTTATATACTGTTCGTTGCTGGGATTTGCTCTATATGCCTCTTTAGAATACGAAATCGCTTCATCAATCCAATTTTCAACTGTATTATTCATATGTAATTTACTACTCTTCGATACACATTCGTTTAGAATTAATAAAACTCCTTCAAGTAGCTCGATGTTGTAATGTGAAAGTTTTTTTATCTCTTTGAAATAACGGAAGATATTACTATGTTCAAAGTCCATGAACCTATGACGTTCATAATAACTAAAGAAATTTTTCATCCCTTTTTCAAGCACAGTTTTTTTAATTTTTTTTGTCGTTATATTATCTATAATATTATCGAATATTTGAAAAGTTTTTTCATAATTTTTTTTCGATGATTTAACTTCATCAATTTCATAACAATATTCAGCATTTGCTGATAAAAGCAATGCTTGATTCATTTTAACAACTGCTAAATTTTCTATGAGATCATTATGATAACTTTGTTCCTCCAGCTTTTTAACCATATCATCATAATCTTTTGAATTTTTATCAAACAAACCTAAAATTTTTTTTCTTTCTTTGTTCGAAGTAACTTTAGGCATTTTCGACATGATTTTCACTTTCTCTGAATTGATATTGATGATTCTTGATGATATTTCTATTAAAATAGCACTTTTTCTGTATTTGTCTATATTCAGATCCTTGTCATATTCCTCAAAAAAATTATGGTAGCAATTTAGAGCATTATCATAATGAAATGTGGCGTTCTCATAATCTCCTATTGAAAAAAAAACATCTGCTTTTCTATGTTGTATTTCAACATATAGCTGCCGATATTTCTTACTATTTTTTTTGTTTGAGTTTTCAGCAAACTTTAAAGAATTCATTGCATCAGTATATTTTTTTGAACAAAAAAAATAGTTAGCGGTAAAAAGATGTAATTTCGTAAGAGTTTCTGTTTTTGTAAACTTTATTAGATTATCATTCATAATAATGCGATTTATATAATGAAAAATTTCGTTATGAATGATGTCGAATTGTTTCCATGTTTGGTTATTTAAAAATTGTATAATAAACTCTTCAAGTTTTCTCAGATACAATCTTCTATCAAATTTTGAAGCGATAAAAAGGAACTTTAATTGATAAAATTCATCAGCTAACTTAGCACAAGCTTCTAATGCTTTATTCCCTATTAACTCCTTAAAAGTAATAATTTTTTTTAACTCCTTTTTATTACATATTCGCTTCCTTATTACACTTATGTAAAGTGAAAAAAAGTTTTTTTCCCCAGAATTATCTTTTAACAGCGCTTCCTTATAATCCTCTGGACTTAGTTCATTGTATAAATATTGTTTTGTCAATTTTAACCATTTATTAAAATCTCTTTTTTCAATTCCCATTAATTTAATTTGTTCTTTTAAACGATTCCATTGTTTAACTATTAAATCTATTTCTGTTTTACATATATCCTGATAGATCGGGTATCTGAAACTATAGTACACCTTCGTATTTTTCCCATTTCCAATTTTCTTTCTTTCAACTTTTATCATATTGTTTAGTTTCGAATCATTTTTATACTTCAATTTAAATAGATTCAACATTTTTTTATCTATTACTGAAAATATCCCTAATAAAAATATAATTCCTAAATCATCAGGTTTTTCTATTTCCTTATATCTATCAGTCGGTAAATACTTATCTATCTCAGAAGAATTTTTAAAACAATGCTTTATAGCATTTTCTAATCTTAGTGAATTATCATCTATATCTTCATTTTCCGGTATTTCAAACACATTTGGGTTTTCCCAGTTAATAACCCAACTCTCTTTTTCCCAAACTATCAATTTTTTCTTCTTAAGTTCTTCCAATAACAATTGAAGTACTAAAAGATTCCCATCTGTTTTTTCTTTTAATATCTTTTTCAGCGCTATTTCATCATCGAGATCAAAAGTATGTGGTCGAAATATATCTTTTGTAATTGATAGTAACAAATCTTCCATAGTAAGAATATCACTTTCTTCTAACGTCTTATCGCCATGAACATTTATTACATTCAAATCAAACACATCTGGTTTCATTTCGTCTAACATTTGAAATATTTTTTCTACCTTTTCAGATTCAATATTTGAAATATTATTTTTAGTTCTAGTATAAAAAACAAAAATTATATTATTCGGAATTTTATAATTATTTGAACTAATTTTTTCAGATTGATTTATTTTCGTTATAAAAGATACTATCTCTTTGATTTTTCCCTTCGGTAATAAATGAACATCATCAAATTGAATAATGATTGATTTTCGATTTTGACCAGAGAATCTCATGGATTTGATTGTGTTCAAAAAAAGATTAACCTCAAACTCTCCAGCTTCTATAAGAAAATCACCATCAACATATCTTTGATTATATTTACCCCATTCTTTATCAAATCCTAGTATTGCACAGTGATAATTTTTTTCTTTTGATGTTTTAAACAATTCTCTTGCAAGTCTGCTTTTACCTTGCCCAGCTTCCCCTTTTATCCATATTGTTTTAATCCCGTAATGATATTGATTTGTGTTCTTGAAATGACATAAACTACTTAATTCGTTTTTTATATATTCCCTATCATAAAATTCTTGTGATTCATAAATCTTATTGATTTTCAGTGTACCTAAATTTTTTTTAAACTCAATGTTTTTTTCTAGATCAATAATTTTTATTTCTCCCACATTATATGTTTTATCTTCACTTCTTGTTGGATAAATTTCTATAAAAAATCTCTTTTCATTATAGCCATTTAAACAAAAAGTCTTTTCACCAATATCATTTATTTCTTTTCCGAATGAATCAAATATTCCTACAAATCTAAAATACTCAAAGTTTAAATTCAAATCTCGAATACAAAATTTTTTTTGAACATTGCCAGAATTTCTTACTTTAAAAATTACTTTAGACTGTAAAAATTGATTTGTAAAAGGTGGTAATATCGGAAAAAATTCTAAATCTTTTTCATTCGCCTTCTCACAACAAAAATTAATTGTAATAACATCATAATCTTTTATTTCCCCTTGATGTAAATAAACATTTTTATCACATATATGGACAGAAAGAACATAATTGAAACCGTCTTTATATTTAAAGTCAAATCCAACTTTCTTCAAATCTATTCGATAATCTTGCACGAAATTTTCTTTAATTTCTTCTGGCTCACTAAAAAAAGTTATAGGTTTGGGACTGTCTTTTTCTGAAAATTCATGCAATTCACATATTATTTGTTTGTTTTTGATTTTTTTAACATAAAAATCCACAAGAATTTCATTTTTAGTATTTATTACATATATATTTTCTGCTAACAGCTCCCATTCTTCATTTGGTGAAATATCAATACATACATCAAAGTAATGTTTCACAGAACTTCTTAGTTCGTTGAAATTCAAAATTTTTTCTTCTTCACTTTCATTAAAATATTCAACTTCGAAATTTTGTGGTTTTGAAGTTCCTTTAAATTTAATTTTAAAATCTTTATAAGTCAGAAGAACTTTTCGTCCATTTTTTATACAAAGTAGCCCACTTTTATGCATTAAAAAACCATCTAACTCATGGCTATCCTGAAAAGCGCTACACTCTAAAAATGCTTCTTCTGATTTCAAGTAAAAAGCTTTTAGTAACTCTTCCAAATCCAGCAAAGATTGATTTGGAAGACCAATGATTTCTATTTCTTCATAATGCCTATCTTTTTTATGTTTATAGATTTCTAATATTTTCTCTAAATTAAAATTTACTGGGTTATGAGATTGGATGTTTCTTACTTCCCTTAATTTATTTAGAATATTTTTAATATCAACTTGAATATCATCATTTTCAGAATTTTCTCCTAACTCTTCAATCATTACCTTAAGAAAGTCTCTTCTGCTTAAATTTCTTCTCTTAAAGTCAATGAATTCTTTTAAGCGTTTATTATTAAAATCAATATTTTCATCAAAAGAGCTATTTTCAGACAAAAACACAAAAATCGGAAACAAATGAAGTATGAACTCAAATGTTTTAGATACAAGATTGAAATAGCTCCCTATACTTTCTTCGTAATCATACTTATCATAATCACTGTCTATTTTAGTTCTGTTGAGTTCTTGAATTTTCCTGAATTTTTTTTTCACTTCAGTAAAAATAGATTCAATTAATTTCAATCCATATTCCATCTCACAAATAAAAGCGAGATCATCATTTTGTCCATCAACCATCATTATTTCCTCCTGTTATCTCGTTGTTCACTCGTAGTATTCTTTTATCTTTCTATTCAGGTGCTTCAACTGTAAATTGTTCAATTTTTTCCTTATGATTCTTTTTATGATTTTGTATAGTAGCAACCCTCCGGTTATGGCGAGGAGTAATCCTGTTGTTGTATTTGTCCAGAACAACTTTGTGTTTTGAGATGATGACGCTATAAACCCTGCTATCACACTCAAAGGAGCACCTATGTAGAATGTTATGGGATAAAATCTCTTTTGAGCAACTGCGAATATGACGGCAACTGCTGTTGTTGATAGAAGTCCAATAATAAGCCAGAGAAAAAACTCCGATGAATAGTTAAAGGATAGTATGATTGCTGAAACAGCAAGGGATATGATAAATCCTATGATTCCGACAAAAAGAACATCTTGCAGGAAATTCATCAACATAGTATAATTCTTTATGAACACGAGTTTTTTTAACGGTACAATGATAAACTCGGCTCTTTTTCTGTCATTCAACACTTTTAAATGGTCGGGATATTTATGTTTTATAAGCGGGTACAACAGCAATAGTTGAAACAAAAGTGCTGCAACAAATGCTATGATGAAGGAATTATTATGTGCAAGAACACTTTGTATGGAGCTGATGAGATAACTGAGCAATATTCCGGGATAAAAGGTATATGATAGATAATCATACCAGTCATCGCTTTTAATCATGGCAGCAGCTATAGAAATGATACAGGCAATTCCCGTTATGAGAAGTGTTGTTTTGAAAATCGATAGAAATACAGTAAAAGACTGTATAACCGGCACTATTGATGCAAAAGCCAAACTAATTAGTAAAGCAAATAAGAGAAGAATAAAATTGTCCTTTATTTTTTTTGAAAATAGCGATCGAATAAATATTTCTGAGGTGTTTTCGAAAAACGGCTTCAATGGGGCATTTTTAACGATGTTATCCTCTATTTTCTCATTCACCTTTTCTATTTCCAATATCACACTTTTATCAAAAGAGGAGGAATCTCTGTAGTTTCCGATGAAATGAAGGATATCTTTTTCATTCTTATTCCTTTTCATGTACTTCAGTAATGATCCCGCCTGCCATCTGACTTTCCTTTCGTATCTGTTCTTGACAAAGCAGGAGTAATAGACAAACTCGTTCAATGACACTCGTTTAACGTTAATCTTCTTTTTCAAGTGTTTTATTCCCCTGTGATCATCAGAAAGGATTAACAAGCCTTTGTTCTTCATAACCTTTAAACTCTCTATGTTCTTCAGATAATGCTTGGTTTCAAGTTTTTCTATTTCTCTGATTTTATCCGGAAGATAGTATTTTTTCTGAAGTGTATCAAACCATTTTTTGGGGACAAGATCACTTTTTATATTATCTATAAATTCAATAAAGATTTCATATCCGTGAACGGTTATCATCTTTTTTCTCTCGATCAAATCAATCGGAAGATAATAATCATCGAACTCGGATAATCTTAGAATTCTTTTTTGATTCAAAAGGAAATCAAAGTACTCATCTGTGTTTTTCTGTAAAGATGGTGGTAGAAAATAATCATCAATATTTTCAAGTAAAACGAGTACTTTCAGAATTTTTGAATATGCTTCAAACTCAGTACTTCCTTCGTTTAAAGCCTCAGAGATTTTGATAATGTAATTGAGATGCAAATAGTCTTTTTGAAGCTTTTTATATTGTTCTTCTACAATCTGATCAATTTTCTTTGATTTTAAAAACTGAAAAATATCTTCTTGTTCTTCGTTCAATTTCTCATAGCTGAGTTTTTTGTTGAAAATATCCTTCAATTCAGAAATCTTGAATTTTGTACCTTCAAATCCTTTGAATTTTATGACTTCTGCTTCTATGTCTTTTGCTTTTTTTTCAATTTCAAGCAATGCCTCTAATAATTTCCTGATCTCTTCCGGTAATGCTTTATATTCCGGTAAATCAAAATTTATTGCACTTATTCCTGTGAGGAACTTATAGATTATCTTTCCCAGTGTTTCTCTATCTTGTTGCTGATCACATTCTGTCTCTTTAAGGATATCTATATCTGTATAGTAAATGTTCAGCTGTTTATCTATCAGGATATTTTCTTTGCTAATATTGCCATGCACAAGATTATGGGTATGGAGATATCCGAGATTTTCAATCATTGTTTCAACGAATCTTATTTTATCTTTTTCAGATAAACCATCGTAGTCTGAATACTCTTTTAAAGAAACCAGGTCATCTTTATATTCTTCTACACAGAATAATTCACCTGTATCTAAGATGCCACTTGTTAAAATTTCCGGATATGCAGTGTTATAGGTTATGGAAAAAAGAACATATTTGTTAAATTTATCCATATCGTAAACCTTATCGGCTAAAAATGTATTCGTTGTTTTTTTTATTCCATCTTCTATGAATACATAACTGTTTTTATACGATAAAGTTGTATTTCTGCTTTTTAAAATTTTAAAATTTGATAATTTCAAAAAATCACAACCATTTATAATATTTATAGGATTTATGGTATACTAAGTTAATCTTTTAAGCTTTATATTGACACAATATTATACACTAAAACACAGTATTATGTAAAATAATCACAAAAGAAAGATGAAAAAATCAAGAACAATGATTTGATATTCTTTAAGAATTCGTTTTAAACTCTATGGAGGGATGATGTGAAATATATTGATAACAAAATGCTGGATATAGAATTTGATTTTTTTAATGATACAGGATTATCGAAAAAGCATTATGATTTCTCAGGTTTTATTCAACCTATCCAGAAATCCGAGATAAACTTTTTCAGATATCTTCCTTCAGACATTTTTGAAGATGTTGATGTTTTTGATTATGGTAAATTTGATTTTGATTATTTTAAGATCTATTTTGACAATAAAAAAAAGGAATTGATGGCAAGAAGAGAGTACAATCATCGCTATTTTTTAAATAAGGATCATAGATTAATTCACGAAATCCAAAAATTTCTTTGTTTTCTTTTTTTAAAAGAAAAGTCAAGCATACCGGTTCTTATTAGCTATTTGAATAAAATAAATCAACATTTGCATAGAATCTATCAAAAACACAATTATTCTTTTGAAACCAGAAAACAATCAAAAAATCAGACAAATGAGTTGTTTTTTGATTTGGTTATTCAGAAGAAAATCAGCAAAATAATTGATATAACGTACTCAAACATTATAACTTTACAGGAAATTATGGAATACTGTAAGGAGAATAAAAGAAAAGACTGTGTCACATTTACTGATGAAAAATCCGATTATTTTTTCAGAGAAAGACTTCTGAATATGCTTAAAAATAAAGAGGATTTTAATCAAACAATTTTTGAAACAAATAATGATGATATATACCTTAATCAGACAACTTTACTTCCTTTAATTGCTAAGACGATTGTAAATGATAAAGATAACGAACAAGCTGCTTATATTACATCGGATAAAACGCTATACAAAATCATAATAAGTTCCTATTCACATTTAAAAATAGATCTTACACATAAAGATTCTGATAAAAACCTCTATTTTTTAGCAATGCACAGAAAAAAGCGGAAACCAGCTATAACTGTCAATCAAAATCAAATAAAAGTGAAAGATTTAAAATCCAAATGCTCGAAAGAAATCTCAGAAATTGTAAAGATTTCAGAAGATTTTAATCCTAAAATACTCGATAATGTTCTTGAAGTACTGGATGAAAACAGATATCAAACACTTTCAATGCAAAAGAATCACAGATACTTTGTCATCGGAGATATTCATGCAGATGCAACTAGCTTACAACTTCTATTAAAGCATATCTATTCGATCAGTAAAGAAGATAAAACCACAATTATCTTTCTTGGTGATTATCTGGATCGTGGTGATGACGATCTGGAAGTTTTAAATATCGTTTTTAAGTTAAAGATAAGGCATCCTGAAAATGTAATCCTATTAAAAGGAAATCATGAAGACTATGCTTTTGAAAAGGAAGATATCATCCCTCATTTTCTACCGGCAGATTTTTATGATTTCTATTATGAAACATTCAAAGAGAACGAATTGAGCGAAAAATTATTTATAACCGTCTTCTCGAAATTAAAGATATTCTTGAAATTGAAAGATTTGAAAGGGCATGAAATTTTACTTGTCCATGGTGGAATCCCTCAAAGATATTTCCTTGAGCCATTTTCAACAATGGAAGACATGGTTGATCATTCAAGTGATTTGTTTAAAAAAGAGAAGATAAAAAAAGATATTTTACATTCCTTTATCTGGAACGACCCAACAGAAGTTGATATGAAAGAAAACCTCAAGAAAAAGAGAGGATTTTTCTCGCAAAAAGATTTTGAATATTTTATGGAAAAATACAATATCAAAACAATCATAAGAGGTCATGAATACGACAAAAAAAACAATCTACCTTATAAATTTAATTTTGGAAAGGACGGGAAAGAAATCATAACTGTTTTTTCGACAGGAAATACAAGTGAATCAACTGGATATAGTCATGTAAAAGGTATTTCATTTTTAGAAATTCTTGGGAAAGGCGAGCTGGAACTAAATTATATTATAAAATAGAGGAGGATTTTTATGAGTGATCAGAACATAATTAAAAAGAAACCAAAAGGAAGTACCCCAAAGATAAGAGGAAAGGCAGATATAATTCTTTGCGTAGATGCAACCGGTTCTATGACCCCGACAAGAGAAGGGTTAATTAAAAATCTTAACCAGTTTATTGATAACCTTGTTGCTACAAACACCAAAGACCAGGCTCCTATTGACTGGCGCGTTAAATTCTTTATTTACAGGGACGTAGATGCTGATAAAGTTGCATTTAAAATGGATTGTCCCTGGATAAAGGATGCAGATGAGTTGAAGCAGAGAATTGATACCGATTATGTTGTAGATGGTGGTGGAGACGCACCAGAAAGCACTCTTGATGCAATATACAAATCCGTCACTGCAGGAGACTGGCAGCAGGGCAGAACGAAGATTTTGATTGTCTTTACAGATGCAGATACAAAAGAACTTTCATCAGATCCTAAAAACGGTGTTGTACTTACCGCTCAGGAAATCAATGCAAACAGTGTTCATGTATTCCTCTTTGCACCTGAAACTAAAATTTATAAAGACCTTGAAAGCAAGGCAAACAACGTTATTTATACCTATGAAGGTATAGATTTCAACGCCGGTTTGGGTGAACTTGACTGGAAAGAAATACTGGAAATGGCAGCAAAGACAATTTCACAATACTCAGTCAGTATAGAAAAGTAAAAGGGGTTGATTTTTTTCTATGATTCTTGGATCTCCCAAAAAAGTAAGAGGTTATGAATTAAAGGAACAATTGAGTATGGGTGCCTTTTGTATCTCATACAAGGCTGAAAAACGTGGGAATATCTATTTCTTCAAAAAGTATAATTCATTAAAAGACGGAAGTTTGAGAAAAAAATTTATTAAAAACCAGCAATTAATCATCAGAAAAACACGCGATTATAACTATTGCGAGAAAATAATTGATGATTTTGAAGAAGGTAATGATTATTTCCAAGTTAAAGAATTCATTCATGGAGTTGATGCTGAGGAATATATGGACAGCATTGAATCTTTTTCAGAGATGTTAGACATTCTGATCAAGATGGCAAAGAACATAGAAGAACTTCATAAACGGGATATTGTGCATCAGGATTTGAAACCTCAGCAGTTTATTGTCAATACAACAACAAAAGAAACTTTTATCATTGATTTTGACTGGTCTATCCCGGAAGGAAACATGATCAAATCCGTTTGTACAATCCCGTTTAAATCACCTGAACATGTTTTTGACAGGCAACCGACAAAGGCTTCAGATATTTTCGTTTTTGGTATGATTCTTTATTATTTCCTTTCCGGTTATGAAATCCCATTTGTCTATAATTGCAGTGAATACGATGATGAGCTTATCAATTTAAAGATTAAAAATGGTGTTATAGGTCCCACATTAAAAGAATTGCAGAGTTTTATCCCGGATTCAATCAGTAACATGGTTAAACAAATGCTCTCTATAAATGCTTCAGACAGACCAGGTATCAACGAAGTTATAAAAACACTTGAAACAAAAGAATCAGCTTCAGCTGATGAAAAAGATATTATGTTTAAAAGTACATCTGATCCGAATAGCTTTTATCTTGTCACAAAAGACACAGATTTCGATAGAGAACTGATAAAAAGGTATTTTAAAAATGTTCGGGATTTCGAAGGAGATTCAATCAGATATTATTTTAACAAAGACGGAAAAGCCATGTTCAAGATTTTTAAAAATAATTCAGGCTGGCAAATCACCGATGTACTTGGAACAAGGAATTACGCTTTAAAAAACGGCAAAAGAATTTCCGGTGACACTTTAATAAATGATAATGATACGATTGAGATTTTCAGTACAACCTCGAAAAAGACAATTACTTCTTTTATCATTAATCTGATCTAATTCACTCTGGAGGGAATATGAATAATAATAACGTTATTATAAAGAAAAGAAATAAAATCAAACAAAAAGGTTATGCAGATGTTGTATTTGTTGTAGATAAATCAGGATCAATGAGTGGTGTTATAAGAGGTTTGATTGATCACATCGGGGACTTTATCAACGGATTAAATAGTGGAAATTATTCACTATCCTGGCGAATTGCCTTAATCGGTGAAGATGATTCACAAATTCAATTTGCTGATTTTTCAGACTCAAAAGAATCCCTGAGACAATCCTTAAGCAGAATTTCTCTTGGTGGAAGCGAAGCTTCCTATCAGGCGTTGGATTTTGCAACCTCATTAGAATTCAGGGGAAATTGCAAGAAAATAGTCGTTTTTTTCACTGATGAACCGCTGAGTGGTGGAAGTTATTATTCAGAATCATCAAGAAATACCCAGGATCTTGCTCAAAAATTTAACGACGGAAATATAAAATTCTTCCTTTACACACCTCATTGCAGAGATTATCAAAACTTAAGCTCACAGATAAACAGCGCTTTCCATGAAGACTTCAGAGATATTAACCGCACTCCTTTTGATACTCTGCTTGAAAACATGGGCAAAACTATTTCATCCTGGAATTATCAGGGGGGAGACAGCACAAAACTGCCGCTTATTTTTAAGGACATATTGAACAGAAAAATCACCATAACAAATATTTAACACTTCTTTATAAATATTTAATCCATAAAATTATTTTGTGTATGAATTCGGTAGAATATTTGAAATTATGTACTCTATTCAGGAGGAACAAATGGATAAAAAGATCACTCTAGAAAGAGGAGTTTCGATTAAAAGTACAGTAAATATACTAATTTTTCTAGCAAAACATGGCTATATCCTTGATGTATTCTCTAGAAACAATTTCCACATTAAGGAAATTAGTGAATTTATTTGGACTGGTTCTAAATTCGGATTGAGTGTTACAATAAAAGGTGAAGAATATTTTTTTGATAAAATTGAACAGAATTGAAGGGCTACCGGAGGTCTCTCAATTTTTTGTTTATTTTTTCCTTTTTCAGAAAATTCAGACGTTTTTTTGTTTTTCAAGGAGTTTTTGCTTCCAATTCTTTGGGAATTGCATTTATCTGTTAATATTGGATTGTTGCGTTTTCAGCCGTTTGGTTTTTCAGCATCCCCTAACTTATTTTTCAACTTTTCGTATCTTGACTTTGGGGACCATTATATTTTAATCCAAATAATTTTATTAAGGTCTTCGGAAAAGGGGAAAAAAGAGGGAAATAGAGAAAAAACGATCAAAAACAGGTAGCAAAAGAGAAGTCGAGCAGAAAAATATAAAGATTTTGAAAAACGCCGAATCAGACGGCGATGAAATCCTTGAGCTTGACGGTAGCGGTAAGAAGATCGCTTTTACCAATAGAAATGGCAAGAGAAGCACTGGCAACCATGAAAAGAGAAAACAAAGCAACTTTAGTATTGAGATATTTTTGAGAATAGCCGTTAATCTGCTTGAGGCGACCATCCTCGGCGATAGAAAAGAGATTTTCAATATTCAGACGATGACGATAAACCTTTTTAAAAGCGTGAGAAGAAGCATCAATCCAATCTCTGTATTTATCGGTGGTGAGGGTGGTATAAGACGTACACCCATAATCTGAAATACCCAGGGAAGATTTAAAAGGACAGGGAATAGTCGAACCATCTAAAAGAGGACAAACAGATTTAGTTTTGAGAATGGCACGTTTTTTCTCAAAATAAGTTGAATGAGATACCAGAAGAGAATCGCATTTGCCTCTTGGAATTTCAAAAGAAGCGGAACGCCTTTTGGGAATAAAAGCTCTGCCCATAAACACATCGTGGATAAAATCGAAATTTTATTGGAATCATAGCCCTTGTCGGCACAAACATCGAGCGAACACAAAGAAAAATCATCCATGATATGAGTGAGAAGCTCACGAAGATATTCAGAATCATTCTTATTCGCCGGGGTAATCAGACAAGTGAGAGGGATAGGACCAAGAGAAAGCATATGGAGCTTATAGCCGAAATAATAAATCACTTCCTCTTTAGAACACTTTGAGGCATTTGATTTGCCCTTGACACCCCAGGCGGCATCCTTATCGCGAGAAACCTTTTTCGCTGAAAAATTCTTGTGATTACTCAAAGCCGTATTGGCAAGAACGGGTTGAGAATTAACACAAAGATAACGGTACTTGCGTAAAAGAATTGGAAGCAGTTTCCTCAGACAGTTAGAAAAAAGGGCTTTGATTAAAGCGACAAAATAATCACTATTATAGAACTTTGAGAAGGTGGCATCAGAAGGCAGCATGAATTTGCCACCCTGAAGTCTTAACCCAATTAACTCACACAAACGCGGACGATCTCTAAGAAAACGCCTGTGAGTGGGATAAGTATTCAATCTTTCGATCATTGAAATCAAAGATATCTTGATCATGCAATGATTGTCGTAACCGTTTCTGCCTTTGGCAGAATGATATCTCGGAACAAGATCGAAATCCAGGATTGAAAAGAGCCGCAGGTAATGGGGAACAGAGCCCTGAGTTTCTGTGATTTCTTCATGAATAAAGTCAAAGTAAGTTTGGTATTGATACATAAGTTACCTCCAATGTGTTTCGTTATTTTGTTTTTGACAATTCAATAATAACCTACGTTGGAGGTTTTTAACTGAAGTTTAATGTTTATTTTTTAATCTATAGCAGGGTTTTCGCCTTTTTCGAAGACCCTAAATTTTATTCCAAAGGAGGAAATCTGAAAACAAAAACGAGAAAAAAGGCAACAAAAAAATAACAAACAAAACACAGGAAGAAGTCAGGAAGTAACGGGGTCTTTAACAATCGAATAACCGAGACGTTTAGCGAGATGCTGAAGCTGTTGAAAGGAATCAAAAGTATCTTTAGGCGCTTGATCGGCAACAGCACAAAATTCAGGATTAAAAGGTTCGTTTTTGGATAACATGGCATAAAGAGTTGTTAGCATCTTACGTGCAATGGCAATGATAGCCTTTTTGTGACCACGACGGTATTTGAGTAATTCATATCGCTGACGAAAAAAAGGAAAACTTTTATTGCGAATGGCAGCGAGAGCACATTGAACGAGAATGGGTTTTACATAAACCCGGGCGCGGGAGATTTTGGTAGATTTTTTCTTGCCGGCACTTTGATCGTTGGAAGTGGCAAGTCCCGCCCAGGAGCACAAGTGTTTGGAAGAGTGGAATTTTGACATGTCCTCACCAATTTCAGAGAGAATAACAAGGGCGGAAGAATGAGAAATCCCGGGCATGGATTCAATGATTTTCAATTGTTCAGTAAACGGTTTTGCCAGTTGATCGGCAAATGCAATCAAATTTTTTATGAGCTGATTCAGATGATCAACATGCTTTCGGCAAAGTGTTACTTTCTCAATCTGAGTGGGAGAAAACTCTCCATCAATAGCCAGCGCAATTTGATCGGCCTTGGCAAGCATTGAACCGTGCAAGAGAGGTATGAAATCAAAGTCGGTATCCTCAGGATAATCTAATAAATGAGAAATGATGGCACTGGAACTTTTGCCAAAGGTATCCGACACAACAGAAGCCAGTTGAATATTTGAAACGGTTAGTGAATTTTGTACACGATTCTTTTCACTGGATCTGAAACAGACCAATTTGTAGCGGTAACGGAGAATTTCGCGTAAATCTCGAATCTGTTTGGGAGGCATAAAACTTTCCGGAACCAGATCGTGTTTGAATAAATCAGCAATCCATTTGGAATCCTTCTTGCCGGTCTTTTTACCCCGTATCGCTCTGACATATTTTGGGTGTGCCAGCGTAATTTGACAAGACTCTTCAAGCATATTGTATACGGGTATCCAGTATTTTCCCGTCGATTCCATACAAACATCTGTGCATTGAAAAGAGATCAGCCACTTTGCAAGCAGTCTCAATTCGGCTGTAAACGTCGAAAAACGTTCGGTTTTGTAAGTTGTTATATTTTGTTTGTCTGTTGATGCTATTGTTGCAACAACAAAGTTTTTGTGGACATCTATTCCACAACATATTGGATAAACGATCTTTAATAGATTGCGTCACTCCCTTTCCCTTAATTTTAAAGTGCCATACAGGCAGGGACTGTCCAATCCTTTTTAAACAGAAGTTGTTTATCCAATGATTAATCTACGTGGTCATTGCCACACTCATTTGTGCTTGTGAGGTTGGACGGCACGTATAAAAATGCGGTTTGGAGTTCTTTGTTTCATCTCTCCGACTCACACTCACCTCCCCGTGCTCTTGTAGTGTACCTGCATGACACATCTATATTATACTACTGCTGCCTCAATTTTGTTTTCATCTCTTTTTGTGCCTTGAGCGCAGCGAAAGGAATGGGTTATAATGATGAAAAAAATAATAAAGCATCATACTATTGGTATATCAGGAAAAAGCGCGTCAGGAAAATCATATTTCTTGAGAAAGCTTACAGATATGCTAAACAAAGATATCTTTTCGATGATTGATTTAGATGGGTATCATTTCCATTGTAGAAAAGAGCGACTACAACTCAATGAGTTCCCAGAAGATTTAGAAGCTAATAATATAAAGCAAATAATTACAGATATCAAAACAATTAAGAGTGGACAAGTTATTACCCCTCCAATTTATAATCACCAAAAAGGAATTATTGAGAATACTACTACTGTACACCCTAAACCAATTATTTTTATAGAAGGATTACACACTACTCTATTGAATGATTTAGCTAAACAGCAAATAATTGATTTTACAATTCATATAAACCCAATTATTAATTTACAACAAACTTGGAAAGTTCATAGAGATGTTTTAAAGCGAGGCTATGATTTTAATACTGTAATGAATGAAATAAAAGGTAGAAGAGTATTCGAAGAAAGATACATTCAGCCTCAAACATATAAATCTGATGTACTACTTAATATAAACACGCACAATTTGAGTATTGAACATTTTTTATTGATCAAACAAGACAATAAATTAATTGAATCAAATGAAATTAATAATTTATTTCATCTAAAAAAAATGAAGTTGTTTAAGAAATGTTATTTTCAGATTTCTCAAAAAAAGAATTTTCTTAAAATATTAATGAATATTGATAGATTTAATCTTATTAATAAACAAAAAAAGACTATAAATAACTTGGTCGAAAATTCAATAGGATATGTCGTTCAAATGATTTTAGGATTGATTCTTATATTTATGGTGCATAATCATGAATAATATTGAGCTTACACTTGGAATAATTTCATTTATCAGTTTTTTAATCGCCTTCCCTCAGATCTTCGGTTCAAATTGGAAAGAATTTTCTGAATTAATATTTCAAGGGAAAGTTTCATGGAATGAAATCCAAAAAGCTTCAAATAAAATTGCCAAAGAGTTGAGAAAAGAGGGGGTCACCCCAACTTGTATACTTGGTATTGGTAGAGGTGGTGCTTTGGCAACGGGATTATTATCTAGTGAATTTGTTAAGAATATTATTATAAAAGACTCTGGAGAAGTTGAGAAAATAATAAATAATAATTTAAGAATTGGTGTCATTAACACTAAAATATATTTAAAAAAAGATAAAATAAAGGATGAAATAGCAAATCAAGTAATTTCAAGAATTGATAAAATAGAGTATTCAGATGTTGATTTAAAACTAAATAAATCTGATAAAATACTTATTGTTACTGCCCAAAGTTATCGAGGAGAATCATTTCAGAAGATAATTAACAAACTTGTATCTTTAGGCATTGATAGGGGTAATATAATTTCCGCTACATTATTTTGGCATAGACATCGACAAATTGAAGTTTTACACGAACCGGATCTCTATGGAAAGATACTATCAATAAATAAGACAATGCCTTGGAAAGATGCAAAACATAATACAAATAGATACTAATGTTCTAAAAAAACTAATAATGGACCAAAAAAGCAGACAGCAAAAAATATAATGGCCCCAAGAAGGCGGACATAAAAAACGAAAAAATAAGTTATATAATGGAGACATGAAAAGAAAACGATATAGCGCAGAAAAAAAGACAGAAATCGTATTAGAAATCTTAAGAGAGAAAAAAACACTTGCGGAGTTGGCGACGAAACACGACATTCATCCGGTACAGCTATCAAAATGGAAAAAAGAATTTCTTGAAAACGCAGCAACGGTGTTTGGAAAAGAAACCAAGAAAGCAGAAAAAATGAAAAAGGCGCATGAAAAAGAAAAGGAGGAATTAATCAAAGAAATCGGCCAATTAACCATAGAGGTGAACTGTCAGACTAAAGAACAAGTCTGTTGAAAAAAAATCTGGCCTCAAATAGAAACCTCTCCGAAAGAAAAGAACTTTTGAATAGGGAAGAAACTGAAATTACCATCAAACGGCAGTGTGAACTGCTGAGTGTGACATGGTCTGTGTTCTATTACTAGAAAAAGTAAATAAACCTTTACGAATAGGCAATCAAGCGAGAGATTACCATCATTCATACGCAATTCCATTTTATGGCAGTCGAAAAATCACACAAGTGTTTAAAAACAAAGGATATTGCGTGAACAGCAAGCGAATCGTGAAATACATGCGTGAAATGAACATTCATGTGATCTATCCAAAACCAAATCTGAGTAAGCGAAACTTGAAACACAGAACCTATCCGTATCTATTGAGAAATTTCAAACCTCAGAACAGTAATGAAGTCTGGGGAATAGATATCACCTACATTGCAATGCCCAAAGGGCATATGTACCTGTTTAACATCATTGACCGGTATTCCAGAAGAGTCATTGGCTATACCATCTCGAACACACTTGAAACAGAATTTGTCTTAAGAGGGTTGAAAAAAGCCTTTTCGGTTTACGGAATCCCTAAGATCATCAATTCTGATCAGGGAAGTCAATGTGCATTTTCAAAGAAAATGCAAAGGAGTTTGAAAAACTCCATCACTTCCAACGATTACATTCAACTCTTAAAGGAGCATAAGATTCAAATCAGCATGGACTCTAAAGGCAGGGCAACGGATAATGCTATTACCGAGAGGTTTTTCAGAAACCTCAAGCAGGAGTGTCTGTATCTTATGGATTATTCTACTGTCAATGAACTGAAAGTACTTGTCAGAAACTATGTCGACTAGTACAACTCTGAAAGACTTCACCAGGGTATTGACAATTTTACTCCAAATCAGCTTTATGTCTTTTGTTGAATTGTTTTTATGAGTTTTTATTCATCTTTTGAAAAGGAGGAACTATTAACTTATTTTTCAACTTTTTGTGTCTTGACTTTGGGGGCCATTATAAAACGGCAGAAACTCCACTAACCTTGGCAGTACCCCTGTAAAAAGAGTAATGAGAAAAAGAATAAACAAAATCCCCAATAGGGAAATTATGGCTATCAAAACAGAAGCAAAAAAGATCTTAAGGAGTAAATATACTACATAAAGAATTACAAGAAAACCAATTGCAGCAAAAAATGTCAAAATCATCACCTCTAATCATTTATTAAAATTGTTTCTACAATAGTATCAAATCAAAAATATCTAATATACACTTTAAATCAATTTTCATTAACAAATTAAAACACTTAGAACATTTTTTTCTTTATAATTCATTGTGAATGTATCTATAATACATTATATTACATTGTAACAATTCATATAATTTAGACGCATTTTATTAATGCTTATACACCAAAAGAAAAAAAGATTATTAAGCCATGATTTTATTCCTTTCACTGATTTCAATTTTGATCTTTCCCTACACTTCTAAAGGACCGTTTTAAATGTATTTATGTTGTTTATAGATAAATATTTGTTTCGCATATAAACTACATTATTTTCCATTTTTAGAACACAACACTTATTAATCATTCTATATGCCTTTATGGTATACTATCTTAACTTATATAGCTTTATTCCGATACAATATCACTATCATATCACAGAAAAATGTAATAATAAAACAACTATCATATTTTTTTATTTCATGTGTACTTTATCACTTTAAAATCTATTATTTCATTGAAGATTAAACCGGAAAGAATGGACTAAACAGTAGGAGGGGAAGAGATGAACACAAATGATAAGACTGGCATTACCTTTATTCAATCAATCAAAAAAGATATAGGAATCGCCTGGAAAAGACTGGATACAGACAGAATAGAAGAAATTGAGAAAACAGAAAGGGAAGCAGCCTATCTGAGAATAATCTGCTCCAGTGTGGAATATCTCCTTCATCTTGTCCCCACGGTATTTACACTTATCGCTGTCGAAAAGAATCCGGAAAAACAGGATGAGATAATCAGAAAATATATCGAAAAGAAAAACAGCATCAAAGGAAACAGGAATTTTCTTGAAGATCTACTTAAAGAGTTTCAGGAAATCGCAGAGAAGTCCGGAGAAGCGAATAGTAGCCTTGATTTATTGAAAGATAAAATAAAAGAGAATATGAGAATCCTCAAAGATTTCAGAAACATAGATGTTCACGGAAGTGTACAGATCAACAGAAATAAAATTGAAAATATTTATAAGAAAAAATATCAAAACGAAACCGTTCTGAAAAAACCTTCCATTACCATCAATGAAATTTTAGAAGAAATCACAAATTTTATAGAAAACTATAGCATTCAAATACTAAATCCCTCAAGATTCAACGCAACAGACAGCACTGGAATAGACGTTCACTGTAATGGATTGTTGTGTCTTGAAGATGCAGAAGACAGACTGTTTACCTATATGGAAACAAGCCTTGTTGACGGAAAAAAGAAAAAAGATCAGAAATTCCAGAATGAATACTGGCATCACATGTGTGAGGATAGGATAAAACTCAAAGATAAAAATGATTTCAGTGAAAATATAAGCCTTTATGCAGGGATAAAGAATTCTGAATTGTGGAAATTGACAGAAACCAATTCACTTGTTCTGGGTGTTGAAAGAAAAAATCCAATTGTTGAAATCATCCAAAACGATAAAAGTGGCAGTAAACCCTATTTTTACACCTGTAAAATTGTCAAAATTAACGAAGACCAGCCGGATATTGAACCAACCGTCATCTTTAAGACGGCTTCGGTACGGATTAACGATGATTTAAAGGCGAACAGCTATTTTGAAAAAGAAATAGAAATCGCGGAAAAGATTACAGAAGAGGGATTGTACAACGTTGAAGTAAAAATCCTGATAGGAACTGAAACCTCAGAAAATACTGAAAGTATAATCAAATTTGACATCAGAACAGAAAAAAAAGATGAAGGGAAATTTGAAATTCAATCGATTCTTTCCACAAAAGAGCCTTTTCAGAACCAACCGTTTGAGATAAAAGTGATCTTACAGTACACAGGGAATATTCAGAGAACGATGGGATTGGAAATGATTTTAAAAGACAAAGAATATTTCCATATTGCAGCTATGCAGGAAATAAACCCAAAAAACAATCCACAAAATATGGAAATGGAAAATGACGAAGAATTTGAATCAGACTTAAGAAAGCCCAGGGAAAGTTGCAAAAAGCAGTTGAGCTTTGAAAGGGGAGAAACAAAATATATTAACATTATCATTGTCCCTGTCAGAAGTGAAAACGGAATTTATCGACTTGGAGAAATCCTATTAAAGGATGAAAAAAATGGGGAAAGTGAGAGAGTTGAATTATCAGAATATATCAAAACAAAAAAGAGTTTTCAGCCAATCAACTTTTACAATCGAGTCTTACTGCTTAAAAAATTAAACGATAGTATTACAGGGAATAAAAACAAATTGGTTATGGGAATCGAAAAAGTGTGGATAAAAGGAGAAGGGGGACAGGGGAAGACAAGACTGGCACAAGAAATTTCGCGGCTGGTGGAAAAAAATCACAACACCTGTATTACCGTATCCTTTGACAAAAATCATAACAAAACAAATCGAGACATACTGAAACAATTGTACAAGGCCATTCGAAAAGAATTAATCAAGCATGGTAAAACGCCATTAGAAATTCCCGAAAGAGATGAAATGATTGAAGGCAGATTAAACGCTCTGGGACAACAGGGACATATTGAAAAAGAAATAATGGATATTCTGGAAAATTACCGAAAAGATGAAAACACCCCTGGGAAAATAGTCTTCCAAATTGATGATGTTCATTTTACAACACCGGAAGAACTGGATAAATTGAAGAATGCACTTAAAGAAAATGATAAAAAAATTATTAATGGAAAACTGGAGTTAACCAATATTATCGGTGAAATGACGATTATTTTCTATTCCAGGACGCTGGATGGCTTGGGAGCAGAAGGACTGGAAGCACATCATAATAATGAACACAAGCAGAAAAGCGATCAAAAGGAATCTGGAACTACAGAAAAGAAAAAAGAAGCAACCATCCTGGAAAAGATCCATAAAAAAATGGAATCATTCATAATCAAACAGAATCAACATACATTAGAAAAAATCACTTCCGAATACATGGCGGCTGAAGTGATAAAAAAAGAAGAAGAAATGATAAAACTGATAATTGAAGAAATATTTTATCCGCATAATATGATGGAAGAGATGGATGAGTTGACAAAAATATTGACTTTAAAGAGTGGTGCTAACCCGTTGATTCTTGAACTGCTGCTGGAAGAGCTTGCGACAACAAAGGAATTGATAGTCTGGAACGATGAAGTAAAAAAATGGGAAATCAATCGGGAAAATCTGAATTCGGGAAGACGTGATCAAGAAACTTCTGAAGAAGCTTATAAACGGGGATTGAAAGAAAAATTGGAGGCATTGTACCCTCCAGAGGACAAATTGGATGAAAGATTGCTGATGAATAAGATCGACCAGTTTAAAGGTACTGATGCAGAACTGATTATGAATCTTGCGGGTCTGCTGGATGGTGTGGACAATGAAGAATTAGAAGCTCAACAGTTGAATATTAAAGAATATCCTGAATTAATGGGAATATTGAAACTGGAAAAGGAGAATTGGCAAAATAACGAGACAAAAGAAAGATACACTATAAACACCTATCATTTCAAACATCATCTTTACGAAGAATATTGGGAGAGAGATTTTGAAGAAGAAATCCGACTACTTTTTGAGACTTGGAATAGAGAAAGAAAAAGTTTAGCAAAGATCATGAGTGCTGAAGAGCTGGAAGAATGGATAAAAGAAACGGAACAATTTTTTAATCTAAAAAGTGTAAAAAATGATGCATTAACAGCAATAGATAAAGAACTACTGGAAGAGGCCTACAATAAAAAAACACTGTCAAACGGAAAAAAATTTAAAGACATTCTTGAGAAGTATATCTATGAGGACTTCAAAGGAAAAGAAAATTTCAAAAGATACATGAATATGAGAATATTATTGAAAAAAGGATTTGAGAGAAAAGAAAATAATATTCAAAACAGGATCAGATACGGATTATATTGGTATTTGGCGGAAAAAGAGAGCTTTGAAGTGGTAGAGGGTTATTATAACTGGTTTGCCAATAAACTCACAGACAAAATCCATCAATACAAATACAATGAACAATTCGAAAAAGACATGAGATTTATCGTGGAAAAAGTCTTGAAAGAGATGAGCAATGAAAAGATTGATGGGTACTGGGCAGGACTTGTGGATTCTTACTTAGCAGATACACAGATGATCAAAGGAAACTACGATGAAGCGTTAAGTCTATATTCTGAAACTTCCGAAAGGATAAAAAACTATTTAAATGACAATGAGAATGATGCAAATGCCTTTTCGCTTATGGGAACTGCCCTCAAGAGCTTGGGGAATATCCATGCAGGAATGGGGAATCTTCAGGAGGCCTTAGTTGCCTATAAAAAAGCGATTCAGGCTCATGAAGAAGCCATCTCTATCAACATGAATGATGGGGATTATCATTCAAACAAAGGAATTGCCCTCAAGAGCTTGGGGAATATCCATGCAGGAATGGGGAATCTTCAGGAGGCCTTAGTTGCCTATAAAAAAGCGATTCAGGCTCATGAAGAAGCCATCTCTATCAACATGAATAATGGGGATTATCATTCAAACAAGGGAACTGCCCTCGTGAGCTTGGGGAATATCCATGCAGGAATGGGGAATCTTCAGGAGGCCTTAGTTGCCTATAAAAAAGCAATAGCGGCTCATGAAGAAGCCATCTCTATCAACGAGAATGATGGGGATTATCATTCAAACAAGGGAACTGCCCTCGTGAGCTTGGGGAATATCCATGCAGGAATGGGGAATCTTCAGGAGGCCCTAGTTGCCTATAAAAAAGCAATAGCGGCTCATGAAGAAGCCATCTCTATCAACAAAAATAATGGGGGTTATCATTCAAACAAAGGAATTGCCCTCGTGAGGTTGGGGAATATCCATGCAGGAATGGGGAATCTTCAGGAGGCCTTAGTTGCCTATAAAAAAGCAATAGCGGCTCATGAAGAAGCCATCTCTATCAACGAGAATGATGGGGATTATCATTCAAGCAAGGGAACTGCCCTCGTGAGCTTGGGGAATATCCATGCAGGAATGGGGAATCTTCAGGAGGCCCTAGTTGCCTATGAAAAAGCGATTGAGGCTCAAGAACAAGCCATCTCTATCAACAAAAATAAGGCTAACTATCATTCAAACAAAGGAATCGTTTTATACCAAAAAGGTCTCCTCCTGCAACAAACAGGCGAAAGACAACACGCCAGGGATATGATTGAACGGGCTATTCAAACCGACCAGAGGGTATTGGAGCTGAATCCCCATGATCCTCGCAGATACAATGATCTCATAATAGATCTTTTAAAACTGGAAGAATTGATTGACACGGAAACGGAAAAAGAAAGGATCAGAGGCTATTATCTTTCTGTCAAACAAGGATTGGAAGCCTTCCAGAGGAAATATCCAACAATAACGGAAATAAAAGAACATATTGACTTTATTGAACAGCATTTAAACAAAGAGCAAATACAAGCCCGGAAAGAAGAATTGAAAGTTCTCATTCAAGAATGGATCCGGGAGAACAGCGGAAAAAAATCCGAACAGCCATTATTTCTCATGAGTATTCATGGGTTTGTATTAGAGGAACAACTGACAGCAGAAGGATTGACACCGGAAACGGATGATACCCTTCTGAAAATCACAGAAAAAAACACAACGGAACGGGAAGGAAAAACGATTAACTATTATACTTTCAAAGATAAAGAACATTGGGAAATCTTTGAACAAATCATGCTGGAGGAAATTAAAGCACTGAGTGAAAAACACAAAACAAAAGAAATGGCAGAAATCCTCGACCTTCCGGAAATTGAAAAGACAGAATATCTCAGATATGATACCTTCAAAAACCTGCTGTTAAAGGGATTTGAAACGCATAAGGGAGAGAACATTGAAGATGTTATCCGATACGGCAAATACCTCATCGCTGTTGATGAATCAGTTGGAGCCGTCAAAGGAGAGGTATTCCAGATTCTGGGAAGTCTTTTACAACAACTGAAAGACGTTGTCGACAATGACAAAATCATAAAACTCGTGAAGATGATTGTTGATGAAATTCTGCCGGAGATCAAAACAGATGAAGCGGGCGATATACTCACAGGGCTGGCATATTATACCTATGGTGAAATAACCTATCACAAGTCAAACTATGTAGAAGCGGAAGACAATCACTTACAGTCTGTTGCGGAATTAGAAAAGATAGAAACAACGGATGAAGAGGCAAAAGGCTATATACACAATTTGATTCAAAACAGTTATAAGATATTGGGCATCATATACAAGGAAAGAGGGGCTATCCTGCATATCATAGATGAAAAAGAAGAAGGGCGAAAACGATTTGAAACGGCCAAAAGGTATGCAGAAAAAGCAATAGCAATTGATGAACAGGATTATTCAAGTCATCTCTTACTGGGAGATATATACAAGGTAGAAGGAGATTATGCGGAAAAGGCCTTAAAATTAGAAAAATATGATAAAGCTCAGGATGCCTATGAAAAGGCAGCCGAGATTGAAGAAAATGAAAGTACAATGAAACATCTGGCTTTCATAGCCGATAAAAAAACTTATGTATACAAAGAAAAGGGAGAAAACGAAACGGCAAAATCGCTTTTCATCAAAGCAAAAGAATACATGGAGAAAACCATCAATTTCTGTGAAGATGAGAATATGATAAAAGCGTATGAGAAGGGGATAGAGGGTCTTGATGAGGAAATCCAAGACTTGGACAGCAAAAAAGAAAACCAGGATGATTAGGGAATGAGCTCAAATTATTGGGCAGTTAAGTATATATTTTGAGGGGAGATTTTAATCTCTCCCCTCTTTTGTTAGTAGTTATTTAATTTGAGGTTTACTCCGTTTGCTTGACAGACCCATTATTGAGACAACGCCTCCTGTATCAATTCATCAAATTTTTCCATTAGCAACTTCGTTATTTTCCCAGGAATGAGATAACGATTCCCGCGAACCTCCCTAACAGGCATCACCTTCGAAACCGTACTGGCCAAAAACACTTCATCGGCATCTTTTAATTCCTCAAGATACACTTTTCTTTCAACGATGGGAATATCATTTTCTTTGCAGAGCTTAATCACTTTCTTTCGCGTAATTCCCGGAAGAATATTGTCAATCTCAGGTGTACTGACCACACCATCTTTTACGAGGAAGTATGTTGAGCTTCCCCCTTCGGTGATATAACAGTGATCATATTTTTCATTGTGAAATTCATCTCTCTTGAACTTTCCAGGGGTTTCGTCGAATTCTCTAAACATCATGGAGTCATAAGCGCCATTTGAATAGGCAAAATTCTTGGCCATGCAGTTTGTCAGAAGATTGACCGTCTTGTGTTCACAGAGTTTGTGTCTCAGATCGGGATACACAGTCAGTTTCACGCCATTCTTCCAATTTTCCTGATTAATATGTCTCAAAGGTAGTGTAAGGACAGCGAAAGTCCCTTTGTGTTCTTGCCGGAAGCTGTGTTCTCTGAAATCGTCATCCCCTCTGGATAGTTCTATATACACTTCACCGTCGTAGAGTTCATTTTCTTTAATCAGTGTATTCACCTGATTCTGACAGTCTTCTTCCGAAAAGGCCAATGTCAGATTGAAGAATTCGGCACTCTCTTTCATCCGTTTAAAATGATCATGCAGGAACAGTGTTTTCCCATCAATAATCCTGATCACTTCAAACAAGCCATCTGAAAAAGTAAAGCCACGATTTTCGATCCGTAAGTTTTTCACATCTTTATCTACCTTTTTACCGTTGAGAAAACAATACACGTTACAACCCCCTCAGTTTTGTCGTTAATGTCAAAGACACTTCCGATTATACCGTTTTATCCTGTTTTTGTACAGAGGAATTTATTTTTCATGTATTATATTTTCTGAAATTTATCGAAACATTCCGAAGAAGAGTTGTCGCTTTACTGGATAGTGATGCATTTTCATTTTTCATGATAAGCCTTAGAAAAACTATAAAAGTACACTCTTCAGAGGAGTTTTTTTAATTTTTCAGCAGCCTTTAATTAATTCTGTACGATAAATGCTTTGATATGCTCAAACAGAAGTTGAACCGCTATACTAGAATTTTCTGTTTTAGCTTTCTCATCTTTCTGCTGCTTTTGAATCGATTTAATCTCTATCTTGCATTTTAAAAGAATATCCTCAAACATCTTAAAGACCTTCTTTTGTAATTTAAGAAATGCCTCAGGTGTCCAGTGTAAATCTTCATCGGCAATCATTCCTTCAAGATCATCTAAATTCCCTTTATCAAACAGAACCAAATTCTTCTCCGATTCGAATTCAGCAATATATTTTTTCATGTCCGATAAGATATCTCCCGTGTCAGCCCCTTTATCAAAGAGGTCTGTTATGAAGATAAATATCGATCTCAGAAATTCAAAGAGATCAAGTATATCTACATCTCTTGTCTTTTGACTTTCTTGAGACAAAGTCATTTCACTTTGTCTGTCTTCGGCGCATAACGTCAACTCTGAAATATCCCTTTTCAAATAGTTTTCCGCTTCATGCTGCAATTTTTCAATATCTTCGTTGAAAAAAGATTCGAGCGTTGATAAATCGTTTTTTGAGATATCAAAGGCGTTTTCCTTTCTGAATTTACATCGCCCATCTATTTCTTCAGTCAGAAAATCCAGGGTAAGTTCCTTTCCCTTTTTAAACGCAATTCTATCGTCAAAGAAACAACGACTTGTCATCAACTCGTTAATAAAGGAACGTTTCTCTTCCCCAATCCTTTGAAGAAGATTCTGATTGTTTTTTTCAACAATGGTGGGAATGAATTTTTCACCGGTATAACCGCATACAAAGGTATAATAATTAAAACCCAGGGTATCTTCAATAAACTCAGTCATCTTCTCCAATCCTTTGTTGTTTTCATAACTAACATCCGCATTGGGAATCCACAGTAATTTATTTATCGGTTTTGAGAGCTTCAGGGAATCAGAACCGAAATTTCTTGTGACAAAGATTTTTTCTATCAGAAAATTCTCATAAAATACTGAGAATCTCTCGTTAAAATCGCCGAAAAGGATTGATTCCATGTGATCGTTAAAACTCAGCAATCCCGCGTTGTTCTCAATCCTGTACAGATTCTCTTCAGCAGCCGGGATCAATCTGATATCCAGTTTCAACAGTTCAAACATATTTTCTAAATAAAGGCGTTTCTCTTCTGACAGCATCTTCTCTTTTTCCAGGGCGATATAAATCTGATCATATGTACTGACATTGTTGAAAACCACTTTATTTATCCCATTTTCACATCTTTTCAGGAATATCTCACTGATCCCTGCAGGAAAAAAGCTTTTTAAAAAAGAATGATTAAACGATGAAGAAACCTCTCCGAGAACAAGAAGATTCAATCGTTTGTCTTCGTTGATATAAAGATCTATCCCATATTGTTCAGAACAGATCCTGTCAATGGCTTTCACTGTTTTATGAGATTTGCCGTAAATTTTTATCATCAGTTGTTTCAACTTTTTCAACTCAGAAATTGTCGTGTCATAAGTCGGTTGATTCAATATGCTCTCCTCATTTCTTCAAAAACAGATAAATCATCTCTGATATCCTCAAGATCTTCGATCAAACGGTTCAGGAAGTCGCTACCTGTACTGATCAAATCTTTTACCTTCTCGTCCACCACTTCAAAATCATCTTTGATTTCCCCTTCAATTGCTTCTCTCCATCTCTCTTCAAAGATGATTTTTACGGCATTTTTCTTGGCATAAACGTTGATCCATTTATTCTTTATGCGTCTGTTTTGTTCATGAGGTGTACTCTTACTCTTGTGCCTCAATCTATCACTCAACTGTTTCAGAATCGTTGGTTTCTTAAGCAGTTTTAAATGGCGAATTTCATCTTGAATTTCATCAAAATCAGAAAAATCGACGTTAAATTTTCTTGCGATAATCTTTTCAGCCAGCGTCTCATCAATATTCGAATCAATCATCTTGTCCAGCAATCTTTGTTTCAGGAGTAACAACTGTTTCTCAAGTCTTTTTTTCATTCTTGAAACTTCTTTTTCGTAGATATTCCGAACCCTGAGGTTGAAATCTTCCACCTCATCATCATCGACCTGCTTTAAATCAAGATCATCCACGTAGGCTCTAACCTTTTCCGAGATCCTCTCGCTCGTATCTTCAAATACCCTTTGAATCCTTTCAAACCAGTAATCATCATAGTTGATGTCAACAAACAGACTTTTTCGATTAACCCTCAATGGATCTTTGTTGATCCTTTTAATAAGGGTTGAAAGCTCTTCTCTTGTCGATAACAGTCTTTCGGATTTCAGATTTATCCTTGCCGTTTTATCCGATGCCAAAAGGCTTTCCGTCACTTCACCATCGTTCAAGAGATCAATATTCTCACGAACATAGCGGTTTAACATGACATTGGTATTCGCTACCCCCCAGGTATCATCCAATTCCGTGAATTTCACATCAAAACCTTTCGGACTTTCAGACTGATTTAAATAATTTAAAGCTGACACAAAACTCGTATTGTAGATGATATTCTCTTTTTCCAACCGTTTGTTATACGGGCTGAAATTGTCGTTGATCAACTCATACGCCAGTTCCCTGGCATCAGACTCGTTAGAACATTTCGCATACACCTCGGAAGATGTCCATAAATCCCAGAAGGTCACACAAATCACGATCTCACCTTCGTAATTTTTCAGAAAATACTGAACGTCCCGAACGGTGTTCCGATTTATCTCATCCGCCTTCAAAACCAGTATAACCAGGCTCATCTTCTCCATCCAGCTTCTGACCATATTATGATCCTGAAAGTATGGGCCTCCCAAACCGGGTGTATCAATCAGCCATATCTTGTTTTTGAGATAATCGTTCAATTCGATTTTATTTCCGATACCGTATTCAACAATAAGTCCGGAAATGCTTTCACTGCCGTCATCAAACTTCCCGACTTTATTCTTAAATTCTTTGAGCGTCAACCCTCTACCATTTTTTCTTTCCTTGTAAAAAACAGAAGGACCCTGATTAAATTTAATGATGGTGGGAACAGCGGTTACGACTCCGGCTCCGGTTAACAGAAGGTCTTCTTCTCCAGGATTCCTCAATATCGCATTCAACAGGGAAGATTTCCCGTGTGAAAAACGCCCGATGACACCTATATTGATCGAAGATTCAATCGCCACGCTCAGCTCTTTTATCAGCTCTCGAAGATTTTCCGAAAAGCTCACGATTGTCGGCTCAACATCTGAAAGAAGACTCTTCACCTCTCTATTCGTTTGAGATTTTATACTGTCGGAGATCTCTTCCACCTTCTTGTTCATTGTATCAACGGTTTTTAAAAGCTGTTTGTTATTCATAAAAAACCTCCGTCTCAATTTTTGTTATTTCCAATTCCATATCCCTCAAAAATAAGAGCAGTTCATCAACGCTTTCAATTTTGCCATCAACTGAAAGTTTAATGCGTTCTTTGTTTACCTTCCGGATTTCATTCAAATCCCGAAGAATTGATTTTTCATAACTGTCGACGAATTGTTCTTTGAAAAAAGAAGGCTTGTTCATCGCATACCAACGCCGGCATAACCTTTCGGAAAGTGTTCTGTTTTGAAGTCCGGTCTCCAGTTTAAACAGCGTCCGGTTCACCAGTAATAAAACGATAATCGCCACAATCAATACAACCCCTGTAATACACAGAAGAGAAAATCCGATATTGCCGACTTTTACCGGATTTTCCATAACTTCTTTTGAAACGGTTGTCAAATCCACGCGATCAAGCAATTTAAACGGTTGTCCAAGGCCTAGGATCGTATATTTGAATCCGATGACCGGCAACGCTCTTTCAAGCGGTAATTGGAATAAAATCACAAAACAAAAAATAATAATCAAATACAATGAACAATTTAACAACACATTTTGCCGGAATGACATCTTAAAAAAATTCCAAAAAGATTTTACTCTTGAAATTTTTAACGGTCTTTTTAAAAATCTATCGTCAAACTCAGCCTCAATGACAGTGATCAGATCATTTCGTCCCGTTTTTATTTCAGGATACCTCTTTTTAATTCGTTTCATCTCACCATTCAAATGACGCTCATATTTCTCAACCAGCTCTTCTACCATATCTTGTGCCTGTTCAATATACGCATCAACACGATCCTGAAAATCATTTTTCATATCATTAGACGGAATTGCGTGAATCGCTTCTGAAAGTTCCAAGGCAAAAAGGCGTCGGTTTATCATTAATAAATCCTCGATTTCTTCTTTGAAATGACGCCACGATTCATGCATTTCATCAGCTGTTTCAATCTTTACAGCCTTTTCATCTTCTAAATTCTTTTTCTTATGACTTAACAGATTTTTAAGGGTTACAAGTGCTTTATTCGTTTTCTCGTATTCTATCGATAAATAAAATGCTTTCAATTGCTTTATAAGAAAATCAGTATCTTCAACTTCACGCCAATTGATTCGCTGGTGAAAGCTTCCTTCAAAAGGCGTATCGTTCATCCCTTGCTCCTGAATCAAGATCAACCCGTCTACGTCTTCTTTTCTTTCCTCAAGAAGAGAGCTTGAGTAACATTGATATCTGATTTTTTTAGTTTCTATACCGGGTAAACCAAGGAACAGATCAAAACTTTCAACTGTTTTGCCGTTCTCGGTATACAGATTCTGTTCGTCAAACACCTTCTTCAGTGTCGGTGGATCATCTGTAACAACAAAGATTCGATTTTCATTCTGAAGATTGTTTTTTATACCATCTGCTGTCTTCAAAAAAGATTGATAGTCAACATCGTCTTCATCACTTAAACTCAGCTCATTCTGAAAAAAAGAAAGAATTTCTTTAATTAAATCAATGATTCTGGCTTTCTTCGGGATCATACGCGCTCCTTATAAAATACTTCTGCTCTTCACTCAACAATCGTTCGTACAATTCGAAATCCCAATCCGGTATAACTTTCATCAACTCCCCAGGTATATCGGCTCGTCACACGACAGGTTGATTCATCACTGAAAGAAGCCCCCCCTCGAATGATTCGCGAAAAACATGCCTGCTGATGAGTTCCAAAGAGCATGACGGGGTCTTCTACAGGGCTCTTCTCATAGAAATTGAGATCCATACAATCTTGGCACCATTCTTCAACATTCCCGGACATATCATAGATGCCGAGTTCATTCGGCTGCTTTTCCCCCACATTAAAAAATACAACCGCTTCAGAACCGTTGTTTGATGCATACCAGCCAACTTCATCCAGTACATCGCTGCCACTGTAAAGATAACCGTCACTTTCAGTCCCACCCTGAGCGGCATATTCCCATTCAGCCTCACTTGGAAGCCTGTAGCCTGTAACCTTATTCAATCGGTATGTTATCTCACCATTTTCATCCAGTAAATTCCCTTTATCATCATAGGCCACTGGGAGACCTTCCTTTTCACTTAGCCAGTTACAATAACTGACAGCTCCCCACCAGGTAATCTTGTTGACAGGTTTTCTTTCGGCATTTCCTTTCACACTGAATTTCCCGTTCTCATAATGAATATTAAAGCTCTCTTCAGGCATCATATTGATTCGTTCTTTACCTTCCAAAACGCCATCGGAAGACACATTTGAATCGTTGAGCCAGGCAACATATTCCTCATTAGTAACCTCATATCTACCGATCAGGAAATCATAGGTAATCTCCACTTTATGAACGGGTTTTGAATACTCACCAAAAACGCCTTTATCATCATTGCTCCCCATTATAAAATGTCCGCGTTCTACCATTAAAAGCTTCTTTCCGAGTGCTTCCAGTTTCATCAGCAGTTTTGTTTCCAGACTCCCCACATCTTCCCGCACCTTCTGAAATCTCGCCTTGTACGCTGTCAATTCCCCATAAAGAGTTTCCCATTTCTTTTTGTCATATTTATTTTCATCCTCGTAGCGCTCATATGCCGCCTGGATCCGCTCATATTCCAGAGTCGCCTGCACCTTCAAGTCTCTGTTCTTTTGCATATACAGACCGATAAACACTATCATCATAAGTACGATGATGGGGAAAGAGATAAAACACGCTTTTCTTATTTGACTTAGCCTTTTGATATTAAGCCCATCCCTTATAACCCATTCAAATGATTCCATCAGGTTAAGCTGTTCATTCAGATTAACTTCTTCATCTGCTTCTGAAAATGAGGACAATGGCATCATGTCCCACTTTTTGATGTTATTCTCTTTTAATGATGTGATGAAACCAGTCAGATACTGTTCGCGATATTCCTCGAAAGTCATATCCGGAAAGAGTTCCAGGAATTTATCATATTTTGAAAATAAAAATAATTTTGGTATGGCTTGAAGAGATTTATCCTGTTGTAGAAACTTTTTTATTTGTGTCAGCTGTTCTTCTTTTTGAGAACCTTGTTCTGCTATTCTATCGCTATCTATGACGAACAAGATCACATCACTTTGCCTGACGGTCTTTTCATAAACTTCAGGATCTTCACAAAGGGTTTCAAGAGAAACATCTGAAATAATCAGTTCAGATAACACTTTTTCAGTGTCTTTTTCCAATAATGAGAATTGAAAAACTGATTCCGAAACACGCGAAGGGCAATATTTCTTCAATTTCAATTCTCTCAGCATTTTATCGAGAGATCCCTTTTCTTCTTTATTCTCAACTCGGAGCTGATACGTTCTACTGCCCATTAATTTATGATAATGATTGTACAGATTGACAATATAGGTTGTTTTCCCGCTTCCTCTTGAACCCAGAATGCTGATATATTTGTTCATAAATGACCCCTCAGGCAAGTTTTATTTATCTGAACCCTGCTCGTGCTACTATTAATTTTATCATATATGGATTTGTGGAATTACCGGACAACGTTTTAAAAAGGTGCACCGTCCTTCACCTATTCTTCCGGAACAGGTTTATCATCCGCAAAGAGATTCGGATTATTCGAAAGCAGCTTTGACGTTAAATCGACCATCTCACTTGTCTTGCAGACAATAACCTCAGCATCACCAAACTTCCCCTTTTCAGCTATTCCGCGCCTCATTAACGGTTCAAGCAATTTTCCGTAATTTTCTGACACATCCCCATAAGGGCTGGAATGTCTGTAATAATATTTGTTTGCCACACGCCCATCAGGCATTTTTATCCGATACAAATGGGGTTCTTCGGTTAATCGGTCCGGAATATTATTCCACTCTTCAACCCCGTGGATAATGGTGTTGGAACGAAGTGTGCAACCGAGAAAGATGATCTTCGAATTAATATCGTACAATTTCCCCCAGCACCCTGTTCTTGGACAGGGCGTTTCTGAAAACTCTTCCCCTTTGACAAACGACTCTGCGCCTTTCCCCCACGCTGCAACGGAATGGGTTGGATGCAGGGATCTGAAAGTATCCGGCTGTTTCATAAACAGATTGGTAAGAATCCCGACACAGGATGGTTCAACAGCAGGATCAAAGAAATTGTATGTATCGGTCATCTGTTTCCAGGTGTGGGTCGGGAAGATGAGTAACCCATCCTTTAGAAACTCCATAAAGGCATCTATGACTGTCTCTCCTTTTCCTTCTACTTCCCCAATAGCCTTCATGGAGGAATGGATAAGGATTTTATCATCCGATTTTATACCGAGAGATTTTATATCTTTGATTAAATTTAATTTAGTATACACGTTCTCACCTCTTGTTGTATTGGTTAATTATACATGAAAAAACACAAGCCCTTTCAGAAAGTCTTGGTTTTTTTAACACTTTAACGCTTGACAAATCCAAAACCAATATGATACAATCCAACAAAAGATAGAGGAGTAAGACTTATGAAGTATTATGAAATAAACTTAAAAGGAACTAAATATCAGCATATGATGATGTACCCCGATCCCCTTTTTGAGGATGCGGGACTTTTGTCATGCTAGCCTGAATCCATAAATCAAAAGAGGGGATCACGTTTCAAAGTGATCCCCTCTTTTTTTATGTCAATTTAATCAAATCCGGATAAGTAACCCATGGGAATAAAAAACTAAAAAATGGAGGAAGAAAGATGAAAAGAGTATTGATCACAGTTATTTTAATCGTTTTAACGACGGGACTTGTTTTTTCACAGAAGATACGAATTGGTGCAACACCGGTTCCACATGCTGAAATGCTTGAAGAAGTGAAGGGCTATCTGAATGAAAATGGTATTGAACTGGATATTATCGTTTTCAACGACTATGTCTTGCCAAACCTTGCTTTGGCAAGCGGTGAACTGGATGCGAATTTTTTCCAGCATATTCCTTATCTCGATGTGTTCACTGCGGAAAGAGGGATACAAAATCTTAAGGCTTTAAAGCCCATACATGTAGAGCCAATGGGTTTTTATGCAAAAAAAGCCTTGACCGATTTAAAAGATGGCGATACCGTCGTTCTGCCAAATGACCCGACAAACGAGGGAAGAGCCTTATTATTGCTTCAGGAAAACGGTCTTATCAAACTGAAAGATTCATCAAATCTCAAGGCGACCGTCAGAGATATCGCTGAAAACCCGAAAAAGCTGAAATTTAAAGAAATAGAAGCGGGATTCATCCCCAGGGTTTACAAAACGGACACCTCCGTACAGGCAGCCGTTATCAACACAAACTATGCCATCTCAGCCGGATTGAATCCCATCAGGGATGCCGTTTTCTTTGAAGGAGAAAACTCCCCTTACGCCAACATGGTTGTCATCAACACAGATGATGAAGACCGCGAATGGGTTACGATTCTTCAAGCGACACTCAGAAGTCAGACCATGAAACAGTTCATTGAAGAAATGTATAACGGTGCAGTAGTCGCCGCTTTTTAAGAGGTGTCTATGTCCACAGTCGAAGTCAGAAATCTCGAATTAACCTTTTATGATAAAGAAAAAGCCAATAAGGTTCTGAAAGATATCTCTTTTGATGTGGATCAGGGTGAAATCGTCAGTTTACTGGGGTTATCGGGAGCGGGGAAAACATCTCTGCTCCGAACCCTGAATCTACTTCAAAAACCCGATTCAGGCCGGATAAAGATAAATGGACAGGAGATCACAGCACTCTCTGAAGAGGGAATCAGGGCTATCAGACAAAAAATCGGTGTTGTCTTTCAACATTTTAACCTGTTCCAAAACAAGACGGTTTATGACAATATCGCCTTCCCACTCGCATTGAAAAAGGTTTCAAAACCAACGATAGACGAAAAGATTGAAAGGATAGCCGATGAATTGAACATATCGGATAAGCTCAAAGCATATCCTTCAACGTTATCAGGCGGAGAAAAGCAGCGTGTCGCAATTGCGAGGGCGATGATCGTCAATCCGGAACTGCTGCTCTTAGACGAGCCAACATCGGCCCTTGATCCCAAAACAAAGCTTAAAATACTGGATACGGTGAATCGCCTGAATAAAATACACAATATGACAACCATCACCGTCACGCATGATATGGATGTCGTGAAATTATTAAGCGATAAAGTCGCTTATCTTAAAAAAGGAAAGATGCTGTTTTATGGTCATCCACATGATTTCTTTTCAGAATTGGGACATGAACTGAACCTTGAATTTGAACTGGGTGACAAAACGACTGATACCTTCCTGAAAAAGGATAATGCGAAACACATCAAGGTGTCTTTTTGGGGAGAAAAGGCATCACAACCCGTATTATGGCGTTTAAGTCAAGATTATAACATAATGATAAACATCATATCGGGTAATATTGAAGATCTGAAACATGGAAAATACGGTCATCTGGAATGTGAAATCGAAGGATCAAACACAGAACAATTCATAGAGGCATTGCAGCACCAGGTGTTTAAAGTGGAGGTGAGAAATGATGTTTGAACAGCTGCTACAGGCAACAGGCGAAACCTTATACATGCTCTGTTTTTCGGGATTACTCGCTACGACGCTCGGAATGCCATTGGGGATCGCATTGTATATGACATCACATTCCCAAAAACATGGTAAACTCTACGGTTTTCTGGATATCATCGTCAACATCTTCAGATCCATACCGTTCATCATCCTGGTTCTCCTGTTGATTCCGGTTACCAAACAGGTTGTTGGAACCATCATAGGACCAACCGCAGCTGTATTTAACCTGACGATAGCCGCGATCCCCTTTATGGGAAGGCTGGTAGAAAACGCGTTAAAAAACATCCCGACGGGCATTATCGATTCGGCAACATCTCTTGGGGTCAACAGACGGCAGCTCATCTTTAAAGTTCTGATCCCCGAGACATTACCGGAACAGATCAACAACATCACGGTTATGCTCATCAATCTCGTCACATTCACAGCCATCGCCGGTGCTGTTGGAGCGGGTGGACTCGGGCAGCTTGCGATTAATTACGGCTATTACCGTTTTCAATGGGATATGGTGCTTTACTCTGTGATCATCCTGATTGGGTTGAGCCAGTTATTACAATGGGGCGGAACGAAAACCTCAAATTTGTTCCGGCATTGATTAAAAATCCATCAAAAACAGATACGCTTCAAACAGATGGTAAAAGCCGGATACTTTAATAGTATCCGGCTTTTATTAATCATACGCCAGTCTCATCTCTTTCTCAGGTAATACCGATTTCAGCCTTTCCCCCCAGATATCCGATTTCCATGTTCCCAGGTCAGAGTGGGTCAGAAAATACTTTTCAGGAATCGGATGTGTTCCCAACACCACTTTCATATCGTATTTGGTTTCTATGAAACGCTTAAAATAATCCACATTCTTACAGGGGGGATAGCCAACCAGCATCCCGGTTGCAAAGTGTATGACATCCACACCATTCTTCTTCATCTCGGCAGGAACATATTCGATATTTCCTCCGGGACACCCGCCGCAAGTGGAATACGCACCCACTTCAACTACTTTGTCCTTATAGATACTGAAAGCCCCTTCCCTGTTCTTTAAAGCTCTGAAGCATTTTCCGCCACCACATGTGTGATATCTGTTGCAAATGATAATGCCGATCTTAACCTTTTCCATCCAATCATCCCTTTACAAAGTTTAAAGTGTTCGTTTACCGTATTATACACCTCTAAAGAATACTAAAACAAATAAAACTTCATTCCAGAACGACTTTCTTACAGAACATATCCATAGCCATTAAGGTCTCCCCGAGAAGGGCAGAGTTGACCATATCGATTTTTGAAGGAAGAATTTTAATTTCCCCTGCCCTTGATGAGATAACATTTTTCCGTACCTGTTCTTCTATGCGTTCAAGTAAAACCGAAGGGATATGATTCCCCATCCCGCCTATCACAATAAATTCAGGATTGATGAGGTTGATAATGTTCACAAGTCCGATTCTAAGATAACTATAATATTCACTCATGATTTCTTTTGCCTTAGATTCGCCTTTATTCACCTTTTCAAATAACTCAAGAAATTTCTCTTCATCGTATTTTTTTTCAAAAGAACCGCCTATTCTTTCATATTCCTTCACAATCTCTTCTACGGATATGTAGCATTCCAGGCAGCCGCGATTTCCACATTTACATCTTGGACCGTTGACGTCAATACTCATATGACCAATCTCTCCGGCTGTAAAACTAAACCCTGAAAAAAGATTTTTGTTTATAAGCAAGGCGCCACCCACACCTTGCGAGATGTAAAGGTAAACACCATCACTGTAACTTTCCAGTTCACGGTTTACAAACATCTCAGCTTTAAGGGATAATTTTGCCTCGTTATCAATCAAAACAGGGTAATTTTCTCCAAATTTCTGTTGAACCAGTTTCCTCAATTTCACGTTTTCCCAATCCATATGAGGGAGGGATGATATTTCACCCGTTTTCTGATCAACAATTCCCGGGACAGAAAAAGCAATACCTGTAAAATCTTCTATTGAATATTCAGATGAAAAAAAGGAGAAAATATGTTCCACAAAACTTTCCACACTCTCTGAAGTTCGAAAACTTGAAAGAATCTCGTAAGAATTATCAAGATTTCCAATTCCTACCTGAGATTTTTCAACACCGAGCTTAACAAGAAAGACCTTTGCCTTTTCTTTATTAGCCAGTAATTTCACCGAATTTCTTCCGGGATTTTCATTTTTTTTCTTGCCAATCTCAAGAAGAATGTCTTTCTCTTTTAGGAAATTGATAATATTGGTAACCGTACTCGGATTCAGACCTGTTCTCAGAGCGAGTTCTTTTCGGGTGATCCCCGGAAAGTTTCTGATCATTGATAGTATCATTATCTTATTTGATATCCCCATCCTTGCTGCATTTAGAGGCTTTGCACTCATATTCTCCCCTCATTTTCAGAAAAAATCTTATTTCACTGCAAATTCTGTTGAATACGCTGTTCTTCTTTCAAATATTCGTTTTTCACCGATACCCTTTAACGTTTTTTCAAGTCTGATATCTTCAGATGATGTACCAATCATAAGTTTGAAGTCTCCGGGTTCAACCGCCATTTTCATTGCCGCATCAAAGAATGAAAGCAGTTCAACCGGCAATTTGAACATCAGTTTTTTACTTTCACCCGGTTCAAGTCTGACTTTTCCAAAGCCCTTCAATTCTTTGACAGGTCTGGTAACACTCGCTGCCGGATCGTTGACGTAAAGCTGAATGATTTCTTCTCCGGCTATGTCTCCGGTATTTTTAACAGTAAACGTCATTTCAATTGCCTTATCCGTCAAATTGAAGTCATCGGCAAGATTGAAATCAGAATAATCAAAGCTCGTATAACTGAGTCCGAACCCAAATGGATATAAGGGTCTTGGTGAACCGTCTACATATTCACCAAACCAGTGTGAACGCTGACCGGAAGCCTTATGATTGTAATAAACCGGAATCTGTCCAACTCCTCTCGGGAATGAAATCGTCAGTTTACCGGATGGATTCACATCACCAAACAACGTTCTGGCAATCGCCGTCCCACCTTCTTCACCCGGCAACCAAGCCTGAAGGATGGCCGTACTCTTTTCTTCAAACATTGTAAGGTTGTATGGTCTTCCTGAGATGATAACCGATACAACAGGTTTGCCAAGGGCAAAGATTCTCTCGGCAAGTTCCAGCTGTTTTCCCTGAAGTTCAAGTGTCATCGTATCTCGTGATTCTCCAGTTGTACAATCTGGAACCAGTCCAGCCTTGTCTCCAAGACAAAGTACAACACAGTCTGCTTTTTCAGCTGTTTTAACGGCTTCTTCGATATCTGCATCTTCTTTATCGCTGACAGAACATCCCTTTGCATAAAGCACTTCGGTATTTTCTGAAACAACCCCCTGAATCCCCTGAAGAACATTGACAACTTTGTCTACTGAATAGGAGAAATCATCAAAATCCGGAACCGGGGAACCAAAGTGATCCGCTTCTTTCATATCACCCAACGATTCGATATGTGCCGGTGTTGAATAGTCTCCAAGCTGATTTCTGCCGTCCGCTCCATTTGGACCGATGACTGCTATCGACCTGATCTCTTTACTCAGAGGAAGCATGTTGTCATTTTTAAGAAGAACAAAGGATTTCTCTGCCGCTTTTTCAGAAACAGCTCTGTGTTCATCGATATTCAATGAAGAGGGAATCTTAGAAAGCTCGACGTATGGGTTATCGAAAATCCCCATCTCAAACTTTATCCTGAGCAACCTTTCAAGAGATTTGTTAATGGTTTCCATGGAAACCTTCCCCGCTTCGACATATTTCTGAAGCGGTGTCGAATAACATTTCTTAAAGGGTAGTTCTATATCCAGTCCCGCTTCGATAGCCATTTTTGACGCATCTGACAAGGTCGGAACGAGTTTGTGATAATCCTTGAGCATATCAATGGCAAAATAATCCGAGACAACAATCCCGTCAAATTCCCATTCATCTCTCAGTACATTTGTCAGTAGCCATTTTGAAGCACCACATGGGATGCCATCCAATTCATGATAACCGTTCATGACTGATTTTGTCTTTGCCTCACGAACGGCTCTTTCAAATGGGAAAAGGAAAACCTCTCTCATTTCCCTTTCAGGGATATGGGGTGGTGCCCAGTTCATACCGCCTTCCGAGACGCCGTAACCCACAAAGTGTTTCAGAGTAGCTGCAACACCATTTTTGATATTATCCGTCTGAAGGCCTCTGACATAGGCACTTCCCATGGCGGCTACAATGTATGGATCTTCACCGAAAGTCTCCTCTGTTCTTCCCCATCTGGGATCTCGGGTAACATCCAGTAGTGGAGAAAGTGCCTGATGAACGTTCACGATCTTCATCTCATCTCTTATAGCTCCTGCGACTTCTTCTACGAGTGTTTCATCCCAGGCTGATGCCAGACCGATCATCTCCGGAAACATCGTGGCATCTTTTGTCAGATAACCGCACAGGCATTCTTCGTGCATCATAGCCGGAATTCCAAGCCTTGTCTCTTCGACCAGATATCTCTGTATCTCATTGATGAAGGCACCGACTTCTCTCGGGGACAAAAAGGTAGAGCCCCCTGGACGTGTGATCTGTCCGATTCCTCTGCTTATCTTTTTATCCGCCTTTTCTGAGTCGAAATCCCCCTTTGTCAGCACTTCATATCCCCATATGGAGGTTAACTGAGCAATTTTTTCTTCAAGCGTCATCTTTGACATCAAATCTGCCACTCTATCCTTAATACTCTTTTTTTCATCCTTGTAAATAGCCATCATTTTTCACCTAACCTTTCACGGCTCCGGCTGTCATTCCCTTGATCAGCTTTTCACCTGTAATGCCATAAAACACCAGCAGTGGCAAAGTTGACAGGAACAGCGCCGCCATCATGGCCGGAATATCCGCGGTAAACTGTCCCTGGAAATCCCACAAACCCAATGTAAGAGTACGGTTTTCAGGTGAGTTAATCAAAACAAGTGAGAAGATAAACTCATTCCACAGAATGACCATATCATACACCGTAACGGCTGTAATTGCCGGTGCTGATAGGGGGAATACGATCTTTCGAAACATCTGCCATCGCGTAGCGCCGTCTATCTTTGCAGCCTCTTCAAGACTGACAGGAATATCGTCCATAAAGTTTTTCAGAATAAATATCGTAATCGGTAAATTAAAACCAACATAAGGACCAACGAGTCCCCAGATTGTATCATATAGTCCCATATAACGTGTTAGGGTATAAACTGGAACCAGTGTGATGTGAATGGGGATTGTAATCCCCGCAATAAAGAGGATAAAGAAAAAATTCTTGAATTTAAATTTCAATCTTGAAATCGCATAAGCTCCCATACTCCCGGCTATTACCAGGATGCTGAGAGAAACAGCGACAACAATAAATGTATTTTTGAGATAATGAGGAAAATTCATTTGCCAGATCTCTGTGTAATTCTTGAAATTCACCTTTTCCGGTAGAGTCCAGGGACTTCCCATAAAGAATTCCATCGGCTCCTTAACCGAGTTCATAAGCATGAAACCCAGCGGATAAAGTGTTATCACCAGCCATATCAGCGCAAACACCATGGCAAATATCTTCAGTCCGGAAATTCTCTTACGCATTTGCACTCCCCCTTTTTCCTCCAATGTACAATGTAATAACCGTCAGAATGATAGACAGGATAAACATAAACGAAGCGATGGTTGAGCCATACCCCATTCTGAAATTTGTAAAAGACTGTTTATACATATAGGTTGCCATGAGCTCTGTGGAATGACTTGGGCCGCCTTCTGTCATGACAAAAATGAGTCCGAAATATTTTAAAGAACCCGTCAGGGCAAGAACACATGAAGTCCTGATTGTATTGCTTATCAACGGAATGGTTATTTTGAAAAATCCCTGTGTTTCAGTTGCACCATCTATATAGGCGGCTTCATTCAATTCCCTTGGAATAGAGGAGATGGCTGCGGCAAAAAGAATCATGTAAAAAGGAATGTATTCCCAGGAGATTGTTAGAATGACTGCTCCAAAAGCAGTTTCAGGATCTCCGAGCCATCCTGTAGCGAGATGCGATAAGCCAAGACTGTCCAGCATGGTGTTGATAACACCAAAGTTTGGTTCATAGATAAAAGTCCAGATCAATCCTATGGCAACGGCCGATAATGTCATCGGGACAAAATACAGCAGTTTGAACATTCTGGCACCTTTTATCTTTGAAGAAACCAGTGAACCAAGAATAATCCCCATCGGAATCTGTATGATAATCGACATGATGACCAGAATAAAGTTGTTCATCACACTTCGCCAGAAAACTTCATCCTGAAAAAGCAGGAACCAGTTTTTTAATCCAATGAATTCCTTATCCGGTGTAATACCATTCCACTTAAAAAAAGAATAAAAAAACGACATTGGAACCGGAATGACAAAATACAAAAGATAAAAGAACAAGGCAGGAGCAAGGAAGGCAAGTCCAACGAACAGATTATGTCTCTCTTTTTTAGAAATCATTTATTTACCATCCTTTTTGGTTTATATATAATGATATCGACAATTTTCATAACCAATTTTATTTTAGGGTGAATAAATTAAGTGATGATCCCCCTTCCTCAAAAGAAGGGGTTATGGGGGATCATCAAAACGTTTACTTTATAATCTTATCTGCTGAGATATTCTACAATAGCCGCTTCATGTTCTTTTGCGGATTCTTCAGGTGTAACATTCAGTCCGAAGATCTTCTGTACGATATCCTTATGAACTTCTCCAAGTTCTGGTGGGAAGAACTGATCGTAATACAGCTGAACGGAGTTTGCCTTAGAGAATTCTGATGCAATTCCTGAAAGCATTTCATCATGCGCCACATATTCGGCCGCCATTTTAACCGGTGGAACGAGTCCTGATGCAACACTTTGTTCGATCCAGAGTGGATCTTCTATGTAATTTCTGAGGAAGTCCATGGCCTTGACCTTTTCCTTTGAAGTCTTTGCAAGGGCTATAAATCCCTGTCCGGCACTACCGATAAGATTTGTAGGATCTCCCTGTCCTCCCGTAATTGCCGGGAAGTTGAAGAATCCAATATTTTCTGCCGTTTCAGGACTTTCATTGACCATTGTATTGGGGAACCACGTACCCATGAGATACATGGCTGCCTTACCGGAATAAATAAGAGCTCTTGACTGGCCAATATCTTCATCCATTCCGTTAAACCCTCTTGGGAAATAATCCTTTTTGACCCAATCCTGTATGATCTCGGCGGCCTTCACAAATGGTTCGGTATCAAAACCTGCACCGGGAACCCTCTTTGACCACGCATTTGTAAAGGTGTCTTCTCCCCCAATTCTGTCAACCAGATACATATAGTAGAAAGATTCCGTCCATTTATTTTTCCCGGCTAAAGCGATGGGAATAATTCGGTTATCTTTGAGGGTTTCACAAACGGCTTCAAATTCTTCCAGTGTTGTTGGTACTTCAAGTCCGTACTTGTCAAAAATATCCTTTCTGTAGAAGAACAAGACACCTGTGAGTCCCTGCCATGGTACGGCATAAAGATGATCGTCAAAGGTGACGGCCTTGAGTGCTGAAGGAATATACTTTGCTTTAAGGGATTCCTCAATGGCATCAAGTGGTTCAACCATGCCGGAATTGATGTATTCAAGCAGAGTTCCTCCACCCCATGTGTAGAAAAGATCAGGTGGTGTACCGGCGCCCATGGCAACCTTCAACTTTGTCTTGTAAGGATCATTCTGAATATGAACGACTTCAAGATCATAACCAGGGTTTAATGCTTCAAAGAGCACTGCGTGTTCATCGGCAATCTGACCGAGAACAGAACTGGTTTCAACATCCCATAATGTAAGGGAATTGGCAAAATACATTCCTGCAGTAAAAAGAACAACTAACAACGATAACAACATGAGTTTCTTCATAAAAAAAACACCTCCAAATGTTTTTTCAGGATTAACGGTTAAATCCCGTTATCTGCTTTGCAGAAGATTGTTTACCTTTAAAAGTTTATTGTTCACTCCGACTAAAGAACTAATCATTCCCAATCCCCACATTAGCAGGGATTTTTTTATTAAATTCCAAAAAGATAATCGTTTAATATACTTTCCAGCATCTCCTGTCTGCCTGATGCAGGCGGTTCAACCTTTTTATCGAGGATGTAGGTTTCACATTCACCCAGGGTAAGGTTGTTTCCGGCAAGCTTTTCGGCTCTTTCAGGTGTGAAACTCTCATATCTGCGGTCAATGAAATTCTCGAACACCTGATCTTCAATGAGTTTGGCTGCAACTTTCAAACCAATTGCGAATGTGTCCATTCCGGCAATATGACCATAGAAAAGATCCCTCTTTTCATAGGATCCCCTTCGGACATGGGAATCAAAATTGAGTCCACCAGGTGCTATCCCACCATTTTTAAGGATTTCATACATAGCCAGTGTTGTATCATAGACATTTGTCGGGAATTGATCGGTATCCCAGCCCAGCAGCATGTCTCCCATATTGGCATCAACGCTTCCCAATACATTATTTTCACGGCAATATCTGAGTTCATGCTGGAACGTGTGCCCTGCAAGTGTTGCGTGATTGGCCTCTATATTGAACTTAAATCCTTCTATTCCATTTGTTTTCAAAAAGGCCAGTGCCGTTGCTGCATCATAATCGTATTGATGTTTCATAGGTTCTTTTGGTTTGGGTTCAATCAGGAAGGTTCCTTCAAATCCGATCTCTTTGGCATATGCCTGCGCAGCTCTGAACATAGCGGCAATGTGAGCCGTTTCCAGAGACATGTTGGTATTTAAAAGTGTTTCATAGCCTTCTCTTCCCCCCCAGAAGACATAATTTTCTCCTCCAAGCTCCTTTGTCACTTCGAGAGCCTTTTTAACCTGAGCACCGGAATAGGCAAGCACATCATAGGAGGGTGAACTGAAAGCTCCGTGCATGAATTTCGGCGCATTAAACATGTTTGCCGTACCCCATAAAAGTTTAATACCGGTCTCTTTCATCAATTCCTTAACATGTGCTATGACCTTATCCAGTAAGGCATTTGTTTCTCTGAGCGTATCCAGTTCCGGTGCCAGATCTCTGTCATGGAAACAGAAATATTGAGCACCCAGTTTGCTCATGAATTCAAATGCTGCATCTGCCTTTGCCAGAGAAGCATCAAGCGGATTGTCAAACTGATCCCATGACCGGTTGAAAACAGGAGCGCCAAACATGTCCTTGCCATCAGCACAGAATGTATGCCAATAGGCGATGGAGAATCTCAGATAATCTTTCATCTTTTTCCCTTCGATCACTGCCTCCGGATCATAATGCCTGAACCCCATCAGTTCCTTTGATCCTTTACCGACAAATTTTATCTTTTCTACTCCCGGGAAGTATTTCGTTCTCATTCATATCACCTCGTATATTTTTTGTGTTTTTTTCCTTTTAAATCCGCTCCAAGGAGGGGATTTGTGACTACTTTGTTTGTGTAATCAAAATACCAAATACTCTACGCCTTATTCTTATTCTTCGTCGCCATATCAAGCCAAACAGCGAAGAGGATAACGAAACCCTTGATGATGGACTGCCAGAACATCGGCATGTTCATCAGACTCATGCCGTTATCAAGACTAGCCATAACGATAGCGCCCACAACAGCTCCACTGATTGTACCGACACCACCTGCCAGACTGGCTCCACCGATAACACATGCACCGATGGCATCCATTTCTGCTGAAGTTCCCGCCTGTACAGAAGCGGCATTCAGCCTTGATGTCAGAAGAATACCGGCGAGGGCAGCCATGAATCCGTTGATGACGAATACAAGGAGCATGACCTTTTTGATGTTGATACCGGAAAGGGCTGCGGCCTTTTTGTTCCCACCGATTGCGTAAACACTTCTGCCGAAAACGGTATTTTTTGAAAGGTATGAAAAGACAACCAAGGCTACCAACGCAAATAACAATGAAACCGGAACGCCACGATAGGAGTTCATCATCCAGATAAATACGGCAATCAGTGCAATATAAACGACCAGTTTAAAAAGCTCCATGATCAATGAACTCGTCTCGAACTTATACTTTAATTTGTTTCTTCTCGACTTGAAAACGATGAAGATAACAAAGGCCACTGCAACAGCGCCAATGATGATACCAACGGTATTATCCAGATAGTTCTTACCGATTACTCTAAACGTGTTGGAAAGGGGTCCAATCGTGGTTCCTTCAGTTATTCCAACGAGAATTCCCCTGAAGATCAAAAGCCCCGCAAGCGTTACGATAAAGGAAGGCACTTTCATATAGGCGACCCAAAATCCCTGCCACAAACCGATCAACAAACCGGCGCCAAGCGTCAACGCAATGGATAATGCCGGATTCATTCCGTTCCAGACATCGAGAATGGCTATAATACCACCTGTCAGTCCAACGACGGATCCTACTGAAAGGTCTATTTCACCGAGGAATATGACAAAAGCCATGCCGATACCAAGAATTGATGTGAAAACCGATTGTCTGAAAAGGTTTGACATGTTTCTTGAAGTTAAAAAGGTTCCTGTGGTTAAGATGGAAAAGAGTCCCCATATAAACACAAGTGCGATGATCATCATATACGTTCTTAGATTGAATTTCTTCAACAGATTATTTTTCAACTTTATTACCTCCAGCAGCCCAAAACATAATATCTTCCTGCGAAATATTTTTTTCTTTGTTATCAAATTCCTTTACGATTTCTCCCTCACACAAAACAAGAACCCTGTCACTCATCCCGAGAATTTCCGGTAATTCCGAAGAAACCATGATGATAGAGATTCCGGATCTTGTGAGTTCATTCATCAAGACATAAATTTCATTCTTCGCTCCCACATCAATTCCCCTTGTCGGTTCATCGATGATCAGAACTTTTGGATTCACCAGAAGATTTCTTGCCAGAATTGCCTTCTGCTGATTTCCACCGCTCAGATTCTGTATATTTGTCTCAAGAGAGGCCGTCTTGACATTCAGTTTTTTGACAAATTCCTTGACAGAATAAATCTCCTTACTCTCATCAATCTGTACAAAGCTGACAAAATCCCTGAGACAGGCGATAGAAACGTTGCTCTTCACATCCATAGTCGGTATGATGCCAAGACTCTTCCTGTCTTCAGATAAAAATGCAAATCCGAGTTTAAGTGCATCAATCGGTGACTTGATGGCCACATCCCTGCCTTCAAGTTTAACCTTTCCATGATATTTCCCCGGAAAACCACCAAATAGACTCATCACCAATTCCGTTCTTCCCGCACCCATTAAACCGGAAAGACCAAGGATTTCTCCCTTTCTCAAATTAAATGTGGCATCTTTCACAACTTCTTTATCAGGTGAATCGGGACTGTATACGGTAAAATTGGATACTTTAAGGATTTCTTCTCCGGTTTGTACATCACGTTTTGGGTACATATCGCTGATCTCTCGTCCAACCATCATTTCGATGATACCCGCCTGATCAATATCCTTAACTGCCTTTGTATCAATGTTCTTTCCGTCTCGGATAACGGTTACCGAATCGGCTATACGTTCTATCTCATCCAATTTATGAGAGATATAGATACAGGTAACACCCTGTGCCTTCAATTCCGAGAGGTTTTCCATCAAAATATCTATTTCTGCATCTGTCAAAGCTGCAGATGGTTCATCAAGAATCAGAATTCTGGCATTCTTTCGCATGGCCTTGGCAATCTCTATCAACTGCTGTTTCCCGACACCGATATTTTTGATCAATGTCTTAGGCGTACAGCCCTTGATCTTGAGTCTTTCGAGCCACATCTCAGTTTCCTTGTACATATAGGCCCAGTCAATCCCAAATCTTCCAACTTTCTGATTGTTCATGAACAGATTCTCTGTGATATTCAATTCCTCAAAAAGGGCAAGCTCCTGATGAATAACAGCAATACCGGATTCTTCAGAATGTTTTATATGATGGAATTCCTTTTTTTCACCGTTGATTAATATGTCACCCTCATAACTCTTATATGGATAAACACCACTCAGGATATTGATAAGTGTTGACTTACCGGCACCATTTTCTCCGCATAACGCGTGAATCTCATTCTCTTTTACTTCAAGTGTTACATTGTCTAAAGCCCTAACACCGGGAAAATCTTTTATAATATTTCTCATTTCCAGAAGGCTTCCCAAAATCCCCACCTCATTTTCTTAAAAGTAAAGGGAGTCCTGAGGACTCCCATAGATCTGAATTATTTAGGCCACTTGTCTTTTGGAACGTTCTTGTAAACTTCTTCCATTGTATGGAATTCATCAGCGATAACAACGTCCATCATGTTGTTTGCATCAACCTGGATAGGTGTAAGAAGAATTGAGGGAACTGCCTTGTATCCGTTGTCAACTGTTCCGTTTGCCCTTACGAAGATATCCTTTTTAAGGCTAACTGCGAGGATTGCTGCCTGTGTTGCAAGATCTTTGATTGGTTTGTAAATTGTCATTGACTGTGTTCCTTCAACAATTCTCTGACAGGAGGCAACGTCTGCATCCTGACCTGAGATTAAAACTTTTCCTGCAAGTCCCTGGTCTCTAAGAGCTTCGATAGCGCCACCAGCTGTTGAGTCGTTAGAAGCAACGATTACATCGATATCATTGTTGTTTGCTGTCAATGCATTTTCCATAATCTTCATAGCTTCCTGAGGGAGCCAGTCTTTTGCCCACTGGTCACCAACAACAGTGATCTTTCCTGCGTCGATTAAAGGCTGGATAAGGTTCATCTGACCCTGTCTGAAAAGTTTTGCATTGTTGTCTGTTGGTGATCCACCAAGAAGGAAGAATCTACCTTCATCTTTGAATCTGAGAAGGTATTCTGCCTGTAATTCTCCAACTCTTACGTTGTCAAATGAGATATAATAATCAAGATCACAATCCATGAGCAATCTGTCATATGCAATAACCGGAATTCCGTTTGCGTGTGCTTCTTCTACGATTCCACCCATAACTTTTCCGTTATGTGGCAAAATAACAAGTACATCGACTCCCTGTGTGATAAGATTTTCTGCCTGTGAAAGCTGAATTCCATCCTGACCGTTTGCTGACTGAACGAGAACCTTTGCGCCAAGTTTTTCAGCAGTATCAACAAAAATATCTCTGTCATGCTGCCATCTTTCAAGTCTGAGATTGTCCATTGAGAATCCAATAACAATTTCATCTTTAGCTAAAACGATACCCACAAACATTAATGCAACTAACATAATCAACAAAAACTTCTTCATAAAAAATCCCTCCGTTTGATTTTTTACTGCTTTAAATTGGTATTTAAAGCAATAGTCTTTCTAATTGCGAACTCTCTAAAATCTAAATTTTTTTCTTTTCATTTATTTTATTGTATCAATAAATGTTTTTGATTCCAAAGCTGATTATAGCCTTTTACAGTCTAAAACCCTTAAATATCATCTATAAATTTGAATTTTCAAGTTTTTTTGTAGTTTTTTAAGAAATTTTAAACAGAATTATTTTTTTGAATAAAGCAATTATAATATCGCTATTACATATATTTTTAACTTATTTTTAAATATTTTTCCTCCCTGGAGGGGAGCTTATGAAGACTGCCACAGAAGTTAATCACTATGAGAACAATAGTTTTTTCCTTTATTCTTTAAAGGCACACTTCATCATCCAAAGCTTTTACTGCTACAAAGAGAAATTATAAACTATCCCTTCAAAAATATTTCCCATTTACAAAACAAGAAATCATTTTTTTCATCACAGATTCAGAAGAAAAAACGATTTCATAAACTCAACATGCATTTATTTTTTAATTTATTCATTAAAGTAAATAATTCTATTTATAACAAATAAACATAAAAAAAGAAAACTCCCCGACATATAGCCGAGGAGTTATATTTAACTTAGAATATTGATTCCGGTACGTAATAATCAGCTGCGTTTTCAGGTGTGATGAGTTCTGCTGCGAGGATGATCTTTGAAGGAATCTGATGCTGATAAAAACCGTTGAGCGCTTCGCCTCTGAGGGACATAACGGCCATGCTGATTCCCGTTGCAATCATGGAAGGTGGATATGTAACGTCTGCTTTTACGAGCGGATCGTTGTCCATAACCTTTTTGATCATTTCCTTTGAACCTGCACCACCGAGGAAGAATTTGATATCATCTCTTCCTGATTCCTTGTATGCCTGAAGGACTCCCTTCAAAACGTCGTCATCCTGTGCCCATACCGCATCAATCTGGTCATATTTCTGAAGGTAATTTTCCATGATTTCGAGACCTTTCTGTGTGCTCCAATATGCCGGCTGGGAATCTAATATTTCGATACCGGGATGCTGTGCAATTACATCGTTGAATGCGTCCACCCTTTCACTGTTGATGACACAAGGAATCCCTTCGAGAACAACAACTTTACCTTTTCCATTTAGAGCTTCTGCCATCCACTGGCCTGAAACTCTGCCGAGACCGGGATTATCTCCGGCAACGTATACGTTTTCAACCGGTTTTGTGAGGCCTCTGTCTACGGATACGATAAAAATGCCTTCGTTGTAGGCCTCTTCAACGATCGGCGTCAACGGAGCTGAATCATGTGCAAGGATAACCAGCGCATCAATTCCCTTAACCATGAGGTCTTCAACATCTCCCACCTGTTTTGCAGGACCGTTGGCTGTTACGAGGAAGAATTCAATATCAGAATCTTTTGCCTGCCAGTCTTTAATTGCCTGCTGTGCATACCATACAATTCCGCCTGTCCACCCATGATCTGCTGATGGGATTGATACCCCGATTTTTATTTTTTCTGCACCAAACATTGAACCACCGAAAACCATCAAAACGAACATAACAACACTCAGTAAAATAATACCTTTTTTCATGCATAGCACCTCCTGATTTTTCCCGTTGTAGGGTTATATTAATTCGTTTTTTTCTTTCTCTGAATGAGAACGGCACCGATGATGACAAGGCCCTTGACCGTTCCCTGAAGATAGGGGGATACCCCCATCATGTTCAACATGTTGTTGACAATTCCCAGAATAATTGCACCGATAACCGTTCCGAAGATCGTTCCACTCCCGCCTGACATAGCCGTTCCACCGATGATAACCGCTGCAATGGCATCCAGTTCATAGTTCTGCCCTGCGTTTGACGAACTGATGGAATTCAGTCTGGATGACAAAAGGATTGCTGTAACCGCAACCGTCACCCCGATGATGACATAGGCAAAGAAACGAACCTTGTCAATCTTGATCGCCGCATATTTTGCCACTCTTTCATTTGAACCGATGGCACAGATATATCTTCCGTATTTTGTATGATTGAGGATGAGCCAGAATAACACCGCAAGTCCAAGAAAAACCCAGACGGGAATTGGCATACCAAGAAAATATCCCATACCGAGCTCCGGAAAGAGATTACTCTGTGATCTGAATTCTCCTGCACCACTTATATAAAGGGTTAAAGAACGATAAATAGCCATCGTACCAAGCGTAACGATGAAGGGGGCAACCCTTCCTTTTGTAACCACGAGACCGTTTAGCGCTCCAAAACCCGCACCGAGACCTATTGCTGCCAATATGGCGACAACGATCGCCCATACGCCACCACCAAGCGCATTAAGCACCAGTATGGCGATACCGCCAACGAGAGCCGTCATGGAACCAACCGAAAGATCAATACCGCCGGTTATGATAACAAACGTCATTCCAAGTCCGATGATCCCCGTGTAGGAAACCTGTCTGAGAATATTCATGAGGTTTCTCGTCTTTAAAAAGTACGGGCTCGCAAATGCCGAAATAACAAACAAAATGATCAAAGCAAGAAGCGGTCCCCATTTTTCTGCACTGAAATTTTTAAGAATTTTTGGTGTCTTCAAATTAAGCCACTCCTTTCAAACCCGTTGCATGCAGCATTATTTCTTCCTCATTAATCTCATTCCCCGTTAAGATTCCCGTTATTTCCCCCTCTTTCATAACGACCACCCTGGAACACATCCCGATAATCTCTTCAAGTTCGGAAGAAATGAAGATACAAGAGATGCCTTTCTGCGCCAGTTCGTTTAGGAAATAGTAGATTTCTCGTTTAGCGTTCACATCGATTCCTCGCGTCGGCTCATCCACTATCAGAATTTCAGGATTCGTATCAAGACTCTTCGCCAATGATACCTTCTGCTGATTCCCGCCACTGAAAAATTCAAGTGCGGTTTGCAGTGAAGCAGCTCTTATTTTAAAACTATCCACATAATATTGTGCCTTTTCCTTCGCCTTTTTATGATCCAGCAGCACATGTGAGTAATTATCAAGGGAAGATAACGTGATATTTTTAATAATGTCAAAATTTGTGATGATACCGGTTCCCTGTCTGTCTTCAGACAAATAGGCAATCTTATGTTTAATGGCATCACCCGGATTTTTAATCAGCACGTCATGTCCGCCGATTTTAATCGTCCCGGATATTTTTTTCCATATACCGATCAGTGTCTCGGCAACTTCAGTTCGCCCAGCACCCACAAGTCCCGCAAATCCGAGAATTTCACCTTTTCTGAGATCAAATGAAATATTGTTCAGTTTACCTTTAACGGAAACATTCTCCACTTCAAGCACTTTCTCTTCTGTAATCTCAAGTTTTGGCGGGAAGATCTGGGAGAGTTCTCGCCCAACCATCAGAGTTGCCATTTTGTGTTCATCAACATTTTCGATATCTTCAATGACGATCTGCTGACCATCACGTAATACCATAACCCGGTCACAAATCGTCTTGACCTCTTTTAATTTATGCGAGATATAGATGATGGTCACACCTTTTTCTCTCAACTTGTTCATGATCGTAAACAATATTTCTATTTCAGAACCGGTTAAGACTGTCGTAGGTTCGTCCATGATGAGGAATTTACTATCATAGGCGAGAGATTTTGCAATCTCAATCATCTGTTTCTGTGCGACACTGAGGTTTTCAATCTTTTCCTTCGGATCAATCTGAGTATGTAAATCACCAAGAAGTTCTCCGGTCTTTTCAATCATCCTTTTCTTGTCAAGAAGAACATTCTTCTTGTACTCTTTACCAAGAAATATATTTTCAAAGACCGTTAATTCTTCAATCAGGTTAAACTCCTGAGGGATTAAGGTAATCCCAAGCTTTCGTGCATTCATCGGATTAAAATCAGTTATCTTCCGATCTTCAAAATAAAGATTCCCTTCAGTGGGTGTATATATGCCGCTGATGATTTTGATCAGTGTCGATTTACCGGCACCATTTTCTCCGATGATCCCCACAACTTCGCCTTTTTTTATATCGAGCCGGACATCGTTCAGAACCCTCACTTTTGAAAATTCCTTGCTTATACCCTCTATTCTGAGAATATTATCACTCATATCAAGACTCCTTAGTCTGATTTCAACGCATCATCAAAGGCAACGCTGGACGGTTTAAAATCGACCTTCCTAACAAATTCAAGCGATTCTTTTGCCCCGTGAACCCTATCCATACCTGAATCTTCCCATTCCACTGAAAGAGGTCCCTGATAATCCATTGCATTTAATTCCCGGATGATCTCTTCAAAATTGACATCCCCATGTCCCAGTGATCTGAAATTCCATCCCCTTCTGTTGTCACCGAATTCGATATGTGACCCGAGAATACCGGATCGTCCGTCGAGTCTGACAGCTGCATCTTTCATATGTACATGATAGATTCTGTCGGGGAAATCCCTGATCATCAGATGAGGGGATATTCCCTGCCAGATCAGATGGCTGGGATCGAAGTTGATCCCCAGGGTTTCCCTGTATTCAAATGTCTCAAATAATTTTTGTGTGCTGTAATAATCGAAAGCGATTTCTGTCGGATGGATTTCAAGTGCGAATTTTACACCATACTTGTCAAATTCATCAAAGATGGGATCCCAGAGTTCTCGAACTTTTTCAAACCCCTCATCCACCATTTCCTGTGACGTTTGTGGAAAAGAATACCAGAATGCCCAAATAGGTGACCCGGTAAATCCTGTGATAATGTCACAATCCATATTTCTGGCTGCCTGAGGGGCAAGTTTCATCATCTTGATTCCCCATTCTCTGATTGCTTCAGGATTTCCGGCAATATTTGCAGGGGCAAACCCATCAAGTCTTGGATCGTATCTGTCAGCCACACATTGTCCGATAATATGGGTCCCCAAGGCCCAAGTCTTCAGATTATATTTCCTAAGAATCGTCTTTTTCTCTTCGCAATAGGTCTTGTCAGCTGCCGCTTTCTCAATATCCAAATGATCTCCCCAGCAGGCTATTTCCAAACCATCATAACCCCAATCGGAAACCATCTGACATAAAGTTTCAAAAGGCAAATCCGCCCATTGTCCCGTAAATAATGTAACCGGTCTCATTGATATTCCCCCTTATCCATCATATTTAAAAGAACCATCTACCCGGATACCTTTTCCGTTGCTGCTCTTCACACAATCTACAACGAATTTAATACCCCTTGTCCCATCAACAACATCCGTAAAAACATAAGCTTCATCGGGTGTTCGTCCGCTCTTTCTTGCCTTTAAGACTTCACAATAATTTCTGTAAAGGTTTCCAAAAGCCTCAAAATATCCCTCCGGATGACCCGCCGGGATTCTTGTATACATCTGAGCCTGATCGCAGACATACCCGTTACCTCTGTTCATAATCTGAACAGGTTTTCCCTTTATTGAAAGATACAGGGTATTCGGATGTTCCTGTTCCCATTCCAGACCACCCTTTGTTCCATATATCCTGATCTTCAGACCGTTCTCATTCCCGATGGCAATTTGTGATGACCAGTAAATTCCTTTTGCCCCGCCTTTATAATCAAGACAGATTCTTGCATTGTCATCAAGTTCTCTCCCCTCAACAAAAGTATCCAGGTTTGCGGAAAGTGTCTCAATCTCAAGACCCGTGACATAATGAACCATATTTTCTATATGCGTCCCAATATCCCCAACACAACAGGAAATACCGGCTCTTTCGGGATCAACACGCCACTTCGCCTGTAAGTTATTCGTGTCTTCTGCCCTTTCCGAAAGCCAATCCTGCGGATATTCAGCCATGATCATTCTGATATCGCCCAATTCACCCGATCGAACCATCCTTCTTGCTTCCTGAACCATCGGATAACCTGTATACGTATAAGTGACCATAAATTCAAGATCCTTTTCCTTTGCAAGAGACATCAATTCATACCCCTGCTCCACCGTGAACGCCAGCGGTTTATCACAAACAACATTAATCCCGTTTTCAAGAAAGGCTTTTGAAGCGGCATAATGCATGTTATTGGGAACCACAATCACGACAAAATCAATTCCATCTTCTCTAGAAGCCTCTTTTTCAGCCATTTCAAAAAGATTCTCATACACCCGTCCGGCTTCTACACCCCAATGTATGCCGGCTGCTTTATTCTTTTCAAAATCTCTTGAAAAACAACCGCAGACAAGATCTGCCGAATAATCAAGATCTATAGACGCCTTATGTACGGGACCGATAAAAGAACCGGGTCCACCGCCAACCATACCGTACTTCAACCGTAAAGCTGTACTTTTTTCAGCCATTCCTACCCCTCCAGAATTTGAAGTTATTTAATTTTATATGTTCAATGATCAATTATTATAAAACAGGCATTATTTTGTTTATTGTATCAATTAATCTAACTTTTTGCAAAGAGCGTCAGACCCTATCACAGTTAAAAAACAGCTTTTATTTATAAAAACAGTTAAATATCAAGTCTTTTTATCGTTTTTCAACTGAAAACATCGTGTAATTATTTGTTCTAATCAATTAACCCGAATGTTTTTTTAGAAGATCATCGTTTACAGCTGATCAGGACCAATAGAGTATTATTTCTGATAATGCAGAATTCTTCAAAAAAGCTGTTGTCATTTACAGCAAAAGAAAATCTGATGATATTAAAGAAACACTTTTAAAATTATGTTTTCAAACGATTTGTCTTGTCCGTCAGATTATGTTAAAATTCTTTGTATCAGTATTGGTTTTTAATTTCTCGACAAAAACAGGAGTAGTCAGTGAAAAGAAGAACAGCTTTCACGATCAGTGAAACGATAATCGTAATGACTATATTATTAATGATCATCGGAATGATTTTTTTTATCATCACATTTGTTTTTCAAACGATGTACCGGATTAATTTCAAAATCGAAACCATATCAATATTTGAAACCATACAATCCAGATTGGATAGTGTTTTTTCAATGTGGTATAAAGATGATTCCGGTTCGCAAACACCTCAAATCACAAACGCTTTGAGAAGTATCGAATTTCCGACCATCAAAATGAAAGAAAATGAGTCCTCATGGTTGAGTGCTGTCAGTGCAAAGGCAAAAGTCACCTTTGATGAGGGTTCACACGAAATCAGATTGGAAATAGACAACGGCTCTGAAAAAACGGTTTATCAGGATGATTATATCGAAAATATTCAATTTGGCTTTGAAAGTCAGGATGAGAGAACAATTATGGCAACAATAACCTTTACCTCATCGAACAAAAGGTTTCAAGAGATTAAATTCACAAAATTCAGAACAATAAATTAGGTGACAAGATGCATAGAAGAACCGGAATTATTCTGCCAACCGTCATGATAGCTTTCATAATGACAATCGTATTATTCGCAATCGGCATGAACAACATTCCCATCAACACGCGTGCAATAAAAAAAGTAAAGGAAAAATATGATTATCATTCTATTTTGTCGAATTTTCATCAGTTATCCCTCGCAAAAACGACACAATTGGCGGATAATAATTCTGATCTGATGGATCTATTAAACAACACCGCACCAAGTGATGGTTTCAGTAATTTCTACGATGAATTTTCACAAAAGCTATCAAAAGCAATTTTCACCTCTCAATGGACAGATGTAAAAAAACAGACAAGTTCTTCATCCTCCCATGAGCTTATATTACAGTACGAGCCTGATGTCTCGGATACTGATCCTTTCATTACCGTCTTTAAAAATTATCTGAACAATCACTCCGAAAAGGAGAACATTGCGGGATGTGAATCGGTCATCATTAAATTAAACAACAGTACCGCAAAATTATGGATCGTCAACCGCTTGAAATTAAAAGATGGAACCAGTTTTTTCAGTGCCGCTTTAATCCATGGAGAACATCATTATAACGACGATTATTTTTACTTTACACAGACTGAAGGAGACATATGGTTTACAGATGATGATATCATTAACGGGCCACTCGCATCGATGGACACCATACATATCAGCGGAAACCCTCAGTTCAACGGAACCGTTTATTATAATCCCGAACAGGGAGAGGATGGGTTCGAATATTATGATGAACATTCAGAAGGAATCTTCAAGGGAGAGCCCGCCACATCCCCCCTCCCTACCGATACATCCTTTGCAACGATCTCATCTGAATACAAGCAACAATTCCAAAATGATTTTATCTCTTTCTCCCAATTTTTCAGTACCGGATTATCACACTCAGGGCTTTCAGCGAATACCGGAAGAAGCTTGAGATATTCTGTTGCCGTACCGGAAGGAACGGAAAAAATCACTGTTAAAACCATCGGAAATAACGGCGATGCAGATTTATTCGTCGCCATGAACTATCAGCCGTCGCGCTCATCAAATGACGGTTATTCTGAAAAGAGTGGGAGTAATGAAACCGTTGTGATCAGTAATCCGGTGCAAGGAACCTGTCATATACTTGTTTACAGTTACAGCAGGTTCAGAGATGTCTCATTGAATGTTTCGGTTGAGCCTGGCAAAGCAACTCTTTTCGATTTTGCTACTTACAGTGATTATCAGGCGAGCGTTACTGAGGATCCGATAGACTTTAAAAACACCCAAGCCTTGGTGCTTGACTATAACACTTCCGATTACGACATCGACCTTGAAGACAATAAGATAAGCATTAACTGGATCTCAAGCGATAATCGCCTTGATATAACCTTTGCCGAGGTATCCGGTCAGGAAGATACTTATCAGGCAACTTATACTTTCACAGACGGCAGCAACACAAACACCATATCGGGTGTGCCCTTCTCCGGTTTTATTTCCGGGGGTGATAACAGAATATATCTTGGTGATCACAACAACAGCAATGGTGGAGATCTCTGTTTCTACGAGGGGAAACTTACCTTCCAAACAACGGATAAGATATTCGTTGAAGATAGCATCATCCCATCCGAACTGAAAAACATCTCCGGATTTGAACTAAAACCCAGAGAATACTGGGATGCTACTCAAACGAATACCGTAAAAGAATACTTCAAGAATGGTGCTATCAACGCTTCAATGAACCTTGTCACCGATGATAACATCTATATAGGTTCGAAGAACTACGGTGGTGGTTCGCATGCCGGAGAAAGACCGAAAGACAATCAAAAAATATTTGCTTCTCTTTTCTCTTTTGACGAAACAATTTCTGTTGCAGATTATGATTCTTCGCAACTGGGTCCTAAAGGGCAGTTAACGATATTCGGGTCACTGATGCAGGAAACAAGGGGTGCCGTTGGTACATTCGGGTCTGTTTCAAACGAGGTGTATTATAATCAGAACTATGAAGAATACAGACGAACAGGTAATATCATTCAGGGAAGACACAGATACTGGTCCGGTGGCTGGTGGGGTCATTGGAATTACGGGAATTGGATCACTCTTTACACGATCCCGGAAGACAAAGCGGATATTTATCAGGTTTCAGGCAGAAGCGGAGCAAATCACAACAATTTTGTAAGGGTCTTCTATTCGACAACGGATACCCTCACAGGCTATGACAAAAATTACTATTTTGACCCGAGGTTCAACAACGGTTATATTCAGGGTGCCGGTGCTCCTCAATCTGAAGGCATCACAATTCTCTTATCGGGAAATATCGAGGTGTACTGATGATAAAAAAAGCTTTTACATTTGTTGAAGTAATGATTGCCCTTTTACTCATTTCACTTTTACTATTGCTGGTTAGTTCAACAACAGCCTCCATGTTGTCGATGGAAAAACGTCAGGAAAAAATAATCTCGGGAAACGAATACATCAATTATCTCAGAAAGAAAGCACTGGCTTATAGAAATGGACTGGTTGTTGAAGATTTCTTTTCCGGAAATACCGATCTGATCGCCGATGAATTTTACGAAGCCTATCATGAAGCAAAAGATTATCCCCATCAAATCGCCGCTCCAACCACTGAAACACCAATAGCAACAAATAACGTAACCGTTTACGTTTATCATTTTCATCTGTTGAATTCCAATGATACCCTTGATCAATCAACGGAAACCATCATTACATTTTCTCCGAATTAAGTAGATTTTTCAAAAACCTCTTTAGAAACAATAAATAAAACACACTTAAAATAAACGCCATTTTAATATGTTAGAATTCTCCGTACAAGTTTTTCCAATCTCTAATGACTTACGGGTGGATGATGAAAGAAAGCATAACAAATCGAATCAGTGAGTACTATTATCAACAAGTTGATAAAGATAATTTTGAGACTCTCTTTTATTGGATTTTTCTTCTTTCAGGTTTAATATTAACTGTATTGACAAGTCTGATGAATTTCATCCTCGGTCTTTCAACCTATACAATCATTCTTCCCTTATTTTCAGGTGGTTTCGCTTTTGCCACGCATTTATTGTATTATAAAAGAAAAAAAGAAACAGCCGCCTTATTCATTATTATCAATAATAATTTCTTCTTTTCACCGTTTATGTGGTTAACTAATTCAGGTTTCAAAGGCGGGTTTCAGTATTTTTTATTTTTATTCCTTATCATATCGATAACCGTATTAAAAGGGACAACGCGCTTTATCATTGTCTCACTATACATCATGACCGCTTTTATTCTGATGATTGTTGAGGCAAACTTTCCCGAAATCATAATGAAATTGTCGGAAGGGAATCAAAACAACGTGATCGATATGATCTTCAGTATCATCCTGAGCCTGATCATCATTACGGTCATCACATTCATCCTGACAAATCTTTATACTTACCGCCAGAGGAAAATAATTGAATTATCTATCAAAGACCCACTTACAAAGCAATACAATCGACGTTATCTGATCAGTGCACTGGACGACCTATACCATTCAGATAGCCAGGAAATCAACAACAAATTTGCCGTTTTTATAGACGTTGATAATTTTAAAATGATCAACGATCAATTGGGTCATGTTGAAGGGGATAAAATTCTTTGCAACCTTTGTAAAACGATTAACGACAACGTCAGAAGTTCAGATTACCTTGCCCGGATGGGAGGAGATGAATTCGTTCTTATTTTGAACACCGAAAACCCCAAAATTGCCGAAAAGCTTGTTAAAAGAATTGTAAAAAAAGCGGCTGAAGAAACAAAGGTAACCATAAGTGCAGGCCTTACACCGTTAAAAGGGAAAAAGAATATTTATGATTTACTTGAAAAAGCTGATAAACTCATGTACGAAGCAAAAACAAGCGGAAAAAATCGTGTCTGGTTGACCGGGGAATCACAAGATGATCAATAAGCTGATAAAAGAGCTCAATAAAAAGATTTTTAAAATCACTACAAATAGGGATTTTTCCACATCCTTTTACCTGATATTTTTCTATTTTGGCTCGTTCATGTATCTTCTCTCCGCTTTTCTGAATTTCATTGTAGGACTTTCAGCGATTACCGTCATCATTCCACTGCTCTGTGTGTCTTTAAATATTCTATTTCACCTGGTACTGTTTAAACGGGGTAAATTCTATCTCGGCATATTGTTCGGTGTTCTCAACAACAATTTTATTTTCTCACCGTTCATGTGGTTGACAAATCTCGGCTTCAACGGTGGATTTCATTATTTCATCTTTCTGTTCATGATCTTCACGGTTATCCTGCTGAAGGGCAAATCCAGAAAGATTGTCGTGCTCTTATATCTCCTGGAAGTGCTTTCTCTAACGATCCTTGAAGCCGCTCATCCTGAACTGATCAGAATGCTTTCGGGTATGGAAAGTAATGTTGAGGATATGACCATCAGCCTTATTATGAGTATGATTGCCATATCCGCCGCTCTTTTTATCCTGTCGAATCTGTATCGGCATGAACAGGAAAAGATCATCGAATTAACAACCACTGATTCCCTCACAAAACAATACAACAGGAGATTCATCATAGCACTGATGGAAAAGATGTATAAAGAACCGGATGTATATCAGTTGGATAAAAAATATGCCGTCTTCATCGATATAGATGATTTCAAATCCGTCAATGATAAATTTGGCCATAATGAAGGCGATCGCGTGCTGATGGCATTATGTAAAACGATTGAAAAGAACATCAGAGAAACGGATTATCTGGCAAGAATGGGAGGAGATGAATTCCTTCTCATCCTGGAAACAAACGGGATTGAACAATCAAGACAATTTTTAAAACGATTGTTAATCCAAATAGAGAGTGAAAATAATATCACGGTCAGCGCTGGTTTGACGGAAATGACCGGTAAAAGCGGAACGGTAGAATTACTTGAAATTTCCGATAAAATCATGTATGCTGCGAAACGGGCAGGTAAAAACAGATTTTTTTCTGCCGATGACTTTTCAGAGGGGGCAATAGAATGAAATTAAGGGATTTTAAACTGGAAGTTTTTTTTGGGAAATATGAGTTCACGGCTCCATATCTGCTGGCACAGTCGGATTGTGAAACGATGTCCGTCTCATCTCTATTGTCAATGGAACCCGGTTCAGAAACGGAATTTTTAAATGGCAGACTGGGATATACGGAAGTTACCGGTGATCCGGAACTTCGTTATCAAATTTCACAACTGTACAGCCACCACACAAAAGACAACATTATCGTTCACACCGGTGCACAGGAGGCCATCTTTAATTTTATGAATGTTTTTCTGGAAAAGGGGGATCATGTGATCTGTCAATTCCCGGTCTATCAGTCCATCTACTCGATTGCAGAGGATATCGGCTGTGATATCAGCAGATGGGAACTGACTCAAACAGAAACCGGATGGGCGATGGATCTTGACGAACTGGAATCTTTTATCAATCCAAACACAAAACTTATTTGTATCAACAACCCCAACAATCCGACAGGTTTTATCTTCACCGAAGATGAGATGAAGAAAATCGCAGAAATTGCCCGGCGTCATGGCATTTTCGTCTTCTGTGATGAGGTCTACAAGGGACTTGAATTGGATGATATTGCAAGACCCTGGTTTGCGGACATCTATGATAAGGCACTGTCCCTCGGGGTCATGTCAAAGGCTTATGGGCTTCCCGGTCTGAGAATCGGATGGATTGCCACAAAAGATAAAAGAATCCTGGACAAGATGACAAAGATGAAGCACTTCACCAGCATCTGCAACAGTGCCCCATCCGAGTTTCTTTCTATCGTCGCCTTAAAGCACGGTGATGACATCCTGCAGAAAAATAAAAAAATAATAAGAGACAATCTGAAACTTTCAGACAGATTCTTCGCTCAATATAAAAATCTTTTCAGATACAACAAACAGATGGCCGGACCGATTGCTTTTCATGAAGTAAAAATCAAAACCCCCGTCACAGAACTCAGTGAAGATATGGTTGAAAAATGCGGTGTACTCCTGTTACCGGCAACCGCTTATGATTATCCTCAACAATATTTCAGAATGGGTTATGGAAGGATAAATTTCGGAGAAAACCTGAAAGTTCTGGAAAAGTACCTGAAAACGCGCCTTATAGTGGAGCGTTCATAACATGATCACATTAGAATGCAATTTTCTTAATAAATTTTCGTAAAGGGAGAATTATTTTCTTCACAAACTGCCAGATACTGTTTTCGATTCCTTCCTTTAAAGACTTTCTTTCAGGTTGTTCAACTGAAAGAGATGTAGAATGCTGATAGCGGTAGTTTTGAATAACCCAGTTCAATTTTGATGTTGCAACGACAAATAGTTTATTTACCGGACATTTTGCTGGATTCTCAGAGAACAGAAAATGTCCTCGTTCATCTTGGAGAACCGAAAGAACCTGAAATTCATTGCTCTCATTAAAGCTTTGAAATCTCATACTTTCCTGAATCGAAGTCTCTCCCCAAATAAATACGATTTCAGGATTACTTTGATCGTAAAGCGGATACCCCTGATAGCTGATTGAATAGAAAACAGCACAAAATAAAAACAGAAAACCAAAGATAAATTTCATACGATTTGAAGACAGACTCTTGATAACATCACCTCAAATTTTTTACCACATGACAAACAGATCAGAATAACATCCTGTTAAACAATATTTGAAGACGGTAAATTTCCCTAAATACTTTCACCGTTATAACATACGATACATGACAATCGCTCTCTCACGACGCTTAGCGTGATCAACAATGGGGTGGGGATAATCTTTTCCAATGACACATCCACAATGGTGCTGCTCTTTATCAGACATACGAAAAGGCCGATGAATGTGTTTCCCTTGTACATTCCTCAACTCCGGAACATATTTTCGGATAAAATGTCCTTCCGGATCAAATTTTTCGGATTGAGAAAACGGATTGAAGATTCTGAAATATGGCTGAGCATCCGTTCCGGTTGAAGCACACCATTGCCACCCGCCGTTGTTCAATGCCAGATCATGATCCAATAATTTCTCCTGAAAGTATTCCGCACCCCATCGCCAGTCGATCAGCAGATCTTTCACCAGAAAAGAAGCCGTGATCATCCGGAGTCTGTTGTGCATCCATCCTTCTGTGTTCAGCTGACGCATCCCCGCATCAACAAAGGGAAATCCTGTCTTGCCCTCACACCATTTACTGAAGTGATCTCTATTGTTTTCCCATTTAATCCCGTCATACTTTTTTTTAAAAGCATGATCGACAACTTCAGGGTGATGATGAAGGAGTTGAAAATAAAAATCCCGCCATGCCAGCTGCCGTATAAACCCCGATACGTTTTGACGTTCATTTTCAGTTGAATTTTCTTCATTCAGAACTAATTCAGCCTTATGATAGATTTCTCGAATGGAAAAAATCCCAAAACGAAGGTACTTTGAAAAGTGTGAGGTTTGATCCATTGCGGGATAATCCCGCTGATCCGAATATTGTCCGATCTTCCGTTTGAAAAAGGTAGTCATCACGTCATCAGACTCTATCGCGAAACTTTCAGAGGGTTCAAAATTTTCCGTTTGATCACTGATCAGAGATGCCGTTTTAAAGCTTCCGATATGGATACTGCGCTCCTTTGGCATAAACTGCCATTTTTTATAATAGGGTGTAAAAACTTGATACGGACTTCCGTCTTTTTTCAAAATATCACGATAATCCGTCAACACAACATCTTTATACCGATGAACAGAGACATTTCCTTCATTCAGACAGGCTTCAACCTGCTGATCTCTTTTCACTGCATAAGGCTCATAATCCTCGTTGAAATAAACGGCATTAATATTGTTTTTTTGACGTAATTCTGTAAAAACTTCAATTGGTGTCCCTTTTAAAATATGGAGTTCTGCGCCAATACGCTTGATCTTTTCCGATAGCCTTTTCACCGCTGACAGAAAAAAAGATACTCTCCTTTTTGAAAGGGATGGTTGAGAAAGAATGTCTTGATCAAGTATCAAAAGCAACGCACAAGGTAATCCCGCTTGTATACACGCCTGTAAACCCATGTTGTCCGTCACTCTTAAATCCCTTCTGAACCAGAACACATTTATTTTTTCACTCATACTCAGTCCCTCTCAATCAAAGTAAATAATGCATCGAATGTAAAAGCCAGCAAAGCTGCCGGAAGCGCTCCCTGAAGCAGATAAGCCGTGTTATTCGCAATAAGTCCTGCCGTTATGGGAGCTCCGAGACCTCCGGCGCCTATACTGGCACCGACTGTCGCTGTTCCGATATTGATGATAACAGATATACGAATCCCTGCAATGACAAGCGGTGCCGCAACAGGAAGCTCAACCCGAATCAATTTCTGAAAAGGTGTCATCCCCGTTGCATCAGCCGCCATTATCACATCCTTGTCGATTCCTTCAATCCCCTCTATCGTATTTCTCAATATCGGCAGAATCCCATAGATAAACAAGGCAAAGACCGTCGGTTCAAAACCAAGGCCCAGTAACGGAACAGAGAGGGCCAGCACCGCAACAGGTGGAAAAGTTTGTCCGATGGCACTCAGACTACTGACAAGCGGGAGAAATTCTCTGCCGAAACGTCTTGTTACGGCTATTCCCAAACCAACACCAACAAGAATCGATAGAATACTGGAAAGCAAAACGAGCTTAATATGCTCCCACAATAGAAAGGCAATTGATGCCCTCGGATAGATCACCTGACTTTTTCCCGGAAACAGGAGCTTCAGACCCTCTTCCCACCCCTTCTGATAGAAACTGACGACGAGCAGTAATGCCAATAATATAAGAAACATGAAAAGTCTGAGTTTCTTATTCATGATAACCCTCCATTGAAAGCTTCTTCAGACGTTCAAGACTCATACTGCCGATAACCGTTTCCTTTCGTTTGACTAAAACCGAATCGGTATCGGAAGAAAGTAATCGAATGAATACCTCTCTCAGATCAGTAGAGACATCAACAAAAGATGCAGATTCAACCCGAGTGTCTTCCACAAAATCGCCGACTCTCAACATTGAAAGCCTGCTGAGTATTCTTTCACTCCCAAAAAAACTTTTAACAAAGTCATTTTTCGGACGGCTGAGAATATTCAACGGTGAATCAAATTGAACGAGTTTCCCTTCATCCATGATGGCGATTAAATCACCCATTTTCAAAGCCTCTTCCATATCATGTGTGACGAAAACGACGGTTTTCTTTAGCTCTCTTTGAATTTTCAGGAAGGCATCCTGCAACAGCGACCTGTTGATGGGATCAACAGCACCGAAAGGTTCATCCATCAGCAAAATAGGCGGATCTCCTGCCAGAGCTCTGGCAACCCCTATTCGCTGAGCTTCTCCTCCTGACAGTTCATAAACTTTTTTTGAGGCATATTCAGAAGGATCCAACCCAACGAGAATCAGCATCTCATTCACACGTCTTTGAATCTTTTTCTTTTCCCATTTTAACAATCGCGGAATGACCCCTATATTTTTTGCCACCGTCATATGCGGAAATAGGCCGACTGTTTGGATCACATAACCGATACGTCGTCTTAATTCCGTCACCTTAAGTTCGAGAACATTCTCTTCATCGATGAAAATCTGTCCGGAGGATGGCGTATGCAGGCGATTGATCGTTCTGAGTGTCGTCGTCTTTCCACACCCGGAAGGACCTATCAAAACACAGAATTTATGGCTCGGTATAGTCAGTGAAACATCATTCACGGCCCATTTATCCTCAAATCTTTTCGAAAGGTTTTTAATCTCTATCAATCAAATCAACTCCATTTAAAACGTCACTCGACTTCCGGAATAAGCAACATGCGTTTTAATAACTTGTATATAAAATTCATACCTGAATCAATCACTATTGCCAAAACGATAATAGGGATAGCCCCAAGAACGATTAAAGCCATCGCTCCCTGGCCGAGACCGTTGAAAATAAAGACACCAAGTCCTCCCGCACCGATCAAAGCCGCCATCGTTGTATTTCCTGTTATCTGCACCATTGCCGTTCTGATTCCCGTTATGATCACCGGGAAGGCAAGAAGTAATTCAGCTTTGAAAAAACGCTGTACAGGCGTCATCCCCATTCCCCTTGCCGCATCAATGATGCCCTTCTCTACCTGCTTCAAGGCCGTGTAAGTATTCTGAACGATCGGTAACAGAGAATACAGCGTCAGGGCAATAATGGCAGGTGTTATACCGGTTCCCCTCACACCAAGCGTTTTAAAAAACGCTATTCCGGAAAGAAAGGTCAAGGGGGGAATCAAAAACCCGAAAAGTGAAAGACTCGGGATCGTCTGAACAATCTTCACAAACGGTAATATGATCTTTTCAACCGTTTTATTTCTCGTTGCGGCTATCGCAAGCGGAAGCCCTATCAGGATCCCATAACCGACCGAAGAAAAGGCTATTTTCAGATGATTGAAAAACTCCCTAATAAAACGTTCTCTATTTGTATCGAACTCCTTATAAAGTGCCGTATCAACCAACAATTCATTATTGACAACATAGATGATAAACACGGTAAACAATAGAAACATAAACGGTGTCAGCCATTTATAAACGTTGAACAGCACTCTCATATAAAAAAGAAAGATATAGAGGACTAAAAAAGAAAGCCAAAAGCCGCTTTTGAACGAAATTCTCTGTAAAAACAGTCCTTCATCAGAAGATGCCCTGATCAAATTCAGTGTGATCAAAACAAAGCTTAAAAACCACAGAAGAGCTAAAAAAACAGATATTAGCTGTAACCCTCTCTTTGATGAAAAGCCGGTCAAAATGACAGACAAAAGGATTCCAATCAATAACACCGAAAGAAGCGGAGCAGCTTGAAGAAGACTTATGGCAGTTCCCGGCATTAAACGACTCGGATTGACTGAAAAAACGGGTAAAACAGCAGAACAAAGAAAACCAATAACAAACCCTGTCATTAAGACAGGGTTTATTATTTTCAACTTGAACAGCATTTATTTAATAAAACCATTTTCCAGCAAATAAGCCTCTGCTACATCAATGGCTGCCCTTCCTTCCAATGCAATCCTCGAATTCAACGTCTGAAGTGTGACCAGGTCAAGTGATTCAAAAACCGGTTTAAGAAGTTCTTCAATCTGTGGATATTCCGTCAATATATTTTCTCTGACAAGTGGTGCCGGTTCATAAACAGGTTGAACCCCCAACGTATCTTCAAGTACAACGAGTCCCAGTGCCGGAAGTGCCCCATCTGTTCCGTACGCCATCGCTGTATTCACACCATCCGTACCGATTGCTGCGGCTCTTTCGGTTTGTGCGGTATTTCCACCGGCAAACGTGAGGATTTGTTCATTCTTCAACTTAAAACCATAGGCCTTTTCAAATGCGGGAAGCGAATCCGGTCTCGTTACAAATTCTTCCGAACAGGCAATCTTGATGTACCCGCCAGTGTTGATATGGTCGGCAAAATCCTGTAGAGAAACGATATTATACATATCGGCTACAACTTTCCTGATGGCAATCGCCCATGTGTTGTTCGCCTTTGCCGGGGTTAGCCAGACAATTTTATTTGCCTCATAATCAAGTTCTTTTACCTTCTCATACCCTTTTCGCGCATTTTTCCAGATTGAAGGGTCTATCCCTTCAAAGAAAAAACCACCGTTACCGGTATAATCAGGATAAATGTCAATTTCTCCCGCTTTTATGGCAGCACGCACAACACTCGTTGTACCAAATTCCGTTCGATTCTCTGCGGAAATGCCATTTCGCTCAAGCATCAGATAAATCATATTTCCAAGTAATGCGCCTTCAGTATCTATCTTCGACGCCACAACAACTGTTGATGCGGCAAAAGATAAACCGAAAACACTAATCAGCAACACGAAAAACAAAAACTTTTTCATAGCATCCTCCTTTAATATTGGGGTATATTGTTTTGTCGAAAAAAAAGAACCAATTATTTCTTTTTTTAACAATGTTATTCAAATTTCAGCACTCGAGAATATTATACTTTTATATCCAAGTATTGTCAAGGGGGATTTTCTTATTATCTTCAAAAAAAGAAAGATTTAAAAATTTGATTTTAAAAGATGAGACAAAAAAATAATCAGGGACCACTGAAAAACAAAAAAAATCCCCGCTGTTGGTTTATTAAATAATATTTCTTTTAAAATTTTTAAGAATGATATGAATTGAAAAGCTTTAATAATTCAGGGCAGATGAAGGCATCCACTAATTCTTTTTTATACATGAAATCGATACAATTTCTCAGATCTTCCACCGCTTCGTCATAATTCATTCGATTTCTGTATGGTCTGTTTGTTGTCATCGCATCAAAACTATCCGCAATCGAAATAATCTGAGATTCTATAGGGATTTGCTCGCCTTTTAAACCATCCGGATAACCCGAACCGTTATAACGCTCATGATGATGCCTGACGATATCAGCTATCTCTTTCATCCCTTCGGTTTCACGCAATATCTCTTCACCTTTTTCAGAATGTTTCATAATCTCCTGAAATTCTCTGTTCGTCAAAGTTGTTACCTTGTTCAGAATATTTCGCGGAATAAATATCTTCCCAACATCGTGAACCAGACTTGCCCAGTAAATTTTATTCGTCATTTCCTTGGCATAGCCCAGACGGCTCGAAAGCATTGAGGCATAAGCGGCAACCCTTTCAGAATGACCTCTGGTATATTCATCATAATATTCAAGGGCTTTGACAAGAGAAAGAACGATATTCGTTTGAAAACGTTCCTTGTTCTCTGAATTCTTTTTTAACTCAAGGAATGAAGCGGCAATTCCCGAAATCGAACTGATTATCGCTTTGGTTTCCTCTGAAAATTCCAGCTCATTTTCTTTCGCAATGTCGAGTGAAAGATTCCCGGAAAATTCGCCATCAATATAAAAAGGGGCAACTAATGATTGTTTAAACGGTTTTACACCTTTTCGTAGAATATCGGCATCCGCCTTTGAAAAATCATGATCGTATTGATCATACAGATGATCGATGATCTGAACTTCCTGTTTCAGGTACATGTTATCCGCTTTCAAACGAAGTGTTTTCAATGTGTCAAGATCATAGCCTTCAGCGGCAACAAACTTCCACTCTCCATTTCTGATGAGCGAAACCGAACCATAATCAGCTTCTTTGATGATCGAAACGGTATTTTTCAAAAATATTGCCAAAAATCCCTCTTCATCAAGATCTCTGACACCCAGTGCACCCGAAATACCGATCAGATTCTCGAATTTATTCAACGTTTCCTTCAATATTTCATTTGATTTTTTTAATTCAGCATAAGTTTGTTCAACTTTATACTCTGCAAGGTCCAACTGCGTCGATTTGGCCGCGATCTCATCGCTCGTTTTCTTTAACCCCTTTCTCAGATAATTGATGCTGTAAAGAAAGAAAAAGAAAACAGCGATGCATAAGATAATGATATAGTATAAATAGGGATTATCAACATATTCTTTGTTATGAAGATATTTATTCATTGTTTGATAAAAGAAAGAAGAAGAGTCATCCTTCATTTCGGCTAACGTTCGATCAACAATCTCAATCAGTTCTGCGGTGGATTCGGTTCCTTTGGTAAAGCCATAGCGAATATCCGACGGATTCACAACGATTGGGGTTGCCTTTATCTTGTAATCGGCGGCATTTATTGCAGCAAACAAACTGTCTACAACGCCGGCTTCCGCTTCATTCTCATGAACAGCCTGTAGAACTTCGGGATAGTTGTCTTTTTCGATGTAATCAATTTCTATATTCAACGTATCAAATATTCTTTTGATGCCATACTCACCGATATAATTAACGGCATTTTTTGCCACAGCCACCTTTTTACCCGCAAGTTCCAGCAAGGAAATAAATTCAGAAGATTCTGGAACGTAAACCGTTCCATATGAAGACAGGATATGCTCATCGTTGAAATCGAAAATCTCAGCCCTTTCGGCAGAATATACAATCCCGGGCAGTACATCAATTTCACCTTTCAGCAACATTTCCTGGAGTTTTGGAAATTCATCCAGAACAAATTCTACTTCCACTTTATTTTTTGATCCTATTTCTCTGATTATATCAATAAAAATCCCTTTAAAAGTTTCATCCTCAAAATAACAAACGGGTTTTGCCTGAAACACCCCCACCCGAAAAGCAAAAAGATTTATTGAAAGCATCAGGATTAAAATTGTAAGTAAGATTGATTTATTCATTACGCTCTCCTTATTTTGAATTGACATTCAATTTCCACTGAATAAATAAAGATGTGGTGAAAAAATGTTCGAGCTATCGAGAACGATAAATTACATTATAACACTTTAATATTCATTGACCGCAAAACCAAGGATAATATTCTGAATTGCCTCTACAGCATTATAACACTTCGATTGCGTTAAATTGATTACATTTCATATACAGTATATGTTCTATATAGATAACAGCCTAATCCTTTTTGGGCTAACAATCACAACAAATAAATTAGTTACCGTTAAAACTATGGCTAATGATGATATAATGACCCGAATAAATCCGACTATAATTAAAGAACAATTTATTCTGTTATGTGAAGGGAGAGAAGATGAAAAAAAGACGTGGAGAGACCTTGGTTGAAGTCCTCATTGCTTTTGTTATTATTTTGATAGCCATTTCCATATCTGTTATCGCTTCTACGGCGATCATTAATCTGAGAACAAAAGCAAAGATAAAATCAGACATCTATGATATCGTTTACTCGCAGGCTGAAGAGCAGTTAAGTACATCTACTATCCTTGCAAACAGTACGATAACGAGAAACGACATCGTGTATAGGATTGAAACGACTGTTAACTCAGCTTTCCCGTTTTTCAATCAAATCAGTCATGTTGCAACAGCCGCCACAATATCAGTATCACCTGTGAATGTAAAAGATGCTGAAAAATATGAAATCAAAATGTTTGTTTTCCCTAAACAATAAAGGAGTTGCAATGAAAAGAAAGGGTTTTACATTGATTGAAATGCTAATCGTTATTTTAATTATTATGACTTTAAGTGCTGTTTCGATGCCTGTCATTATACAATCTGTTATACGAATTGAAAAAGAGGCTAGTATTGAAAGCGCTGCGTTAGCACTTAGGCAATTTTACATAGATGCCCGTTCCAAAAGTCTTCAAAGTGAAAGTGCCTATCATCTAACGATATTTGATGACAAAAAAAGCATGAGATTTACTGAAGATGCTTCTCCAATCAGCAGAACAATAAATTTTACAATTCCTTCTGGAATAAGAAGCAATGTCATATTAGAACAATCTCCTGAAGCAACATACAGCTATATTTTGGGAATCTTTGTAAAAAAAGAGAATAACAGATATATCCCTGTGAACACACCATATTCAATGACAATCAACATCAACGGTGAACCTGAAGCAACTGTAACGATTGACAAAGGGTACCCAAAGTTTGAAATCATGGAAGGAAGCGGTTCATGATGAAAAAAAGATCAGGAATGACATTCGTTGAAATGATTGTTGTAATGGTAATCCTCTCTTTGTTTGTCATGGTCGCCGTCAATGTCTTTAAAATGACATTTGATGCTTATCAGTTTAACAGAAAAGTTGCCGCTCAGCTTTATGCTCAATCCAACGTGGATAATGTCTTTTCAACGATTGAAAAAGAATTGTTGTACGCAGGAAGTATGTCTGAGGTTATAAATGGACTCCCACAGTTTAAGGGAAGAGACTATTTTAAGATATCCGGACCATCCAAATCGGTTTCGATCAATTCAATTTATGGACTTGCCGAGAAAGTTATCATCACAAAAAAATATATCGATTATTATGATTCTGACACAAATATAAGCGTTTATGAATCCGATACCAATAACGCAACGGATAATAAAAACAAGACCTATTTCGCACTTTTCGAAGCTGAATTCCCAAAAGCAGAAGCAGGCAATTATAAATGGAGTATCGAATTTGATGATGTTCAAAATACCAATTCAGCAACAATCATAAACATCACCCATGCGAATCAGGCATCTGTTACTTTTAAAAATGGAGATACTGCAACAGCGGTTCAGATTACCGCATCGGATACTAGTAATACCGGAATTGCACCGATAGATTTAGCCACGTATATTTCACCATTCTTATACGAAAACGCTTTGGAATCAGGTATCCCTATCGCATTCTCTGATAATAACGGTTCAGAAACGCTTTGGCATGGTGAGATGATTTACAACAGCACCTTAACCTTGGTGGCTTCAGATATAGTCCTTCAAAAATATATTCCAACTATTGCATCATTTTATACAATAATCTTGATGGACAACGTTGATTCCTTTGAAGCAACAGAGAACAACGATATCTTCACAGCTACATTGACATACTTGATACCGGATATAAAAAATGCCAGTCCTGTTACAATCAGCAGGAAATTCTTAAAACCTTAAGTTTGGTGATAAATAATGACGATAAAAAAGAGAGATGGGTTAATGAGCATCGGAATAGCGGTTATGTTACTTATATTTACAATAATAGCAGCAACCGTCATATCAAATATTTCTTCCAATTTGATTAAAAATATTTCAGAGATGGATGTGGGAAAGGAAGAACAGTACAGAAGAATAGTTATCATGTCTTTAAAAAATGCAATTAAGGATGCAAATTATACTGGACTTGGAATCATGGATCACGCAACTGTCAATTTTGTATACGCTGTTTCAGAAGGATTAGCAAAAAACAAATCCGGTGGACTCGTAATTGATTATCCTGCTTCAGCAACTTTGATATCCACAGATACTGAGATCGGAAAGGCGACAACGCTATATTTTTTTGAGGTTTATACAGAACCCTCTTTGAGTACAACGGGGAACGCAACAGAGTCATATGGTATTATTTTACAAATAGCAACGACAACCACACCATAATACAAAATATAAAAGGAGCTGATTCTTTTGAAAAAGATATTATTAATTTTAATTTTCCTGATCATGGTTTTCAGTCTTACATTAGCTAATAACACTAATTTCTACTGGTACAGAACATCTGATGCAGAGGATAACAAAGCATTTGAGGTAACAACTTTTCAGATATCTCCTGATGATGGAATTATCCTAATAGCAGTTGGTGGTGACTATAACGCTTTCGGAAAAAGCACGAATATATTTACCTCATCGGATGGTATTAAATGGATTGAAAGACCTGGAACAGGATGGAATATAGACCATCTGACATCAATCTCCGGAAATTCTGAAGGGTTTGTCGCAGGGGGACACAACGGAAGTTTAAACAGTTTACCTGTCGGGGCTATCGTTAATTCAAAAACTGCTGAAGAATGGCAGTCCAGTATTTTAACGGGATCAGCTTTCCTTGATATTATCTGGGCTGAAGAAGCAGGGAAATATGTAGCGGTTGGCGATTATGGTGCAGAAGGTATAAGAACATCCGAAGATGGTAAAGCTTGGACAAATTTCATGACAACTGGGGCAAACCTTTACGGTGTTGCATATGGTGATGGAAAATTCGTCGCAGTTGGAGAATGGGGAAATGGTGGAATATATTCCAGTATTGATGGTATACATTGGCTCAAGGAAACAAATAGCACGAGCAGAGATTACCATGGTATTGATTACGGAAACAGTCGATTTGTTGCAGTTGGTGATGGAATTATCTCATACCTTCCCGATGCAACAGGTGAATGGAAAACAGCTTCAGGGTTTTCTACTTATCATACCCTGAATAGTGTTCTCTGGAACGGAAAGCAATACGTTGCGGTTGGAGATACCAGTTATGTTGCCGGAAAAACACAGGCAATAATTTATACATCTTCCGATGGTATTAACTGGATAAGAAGAGATTCAGGAACGAATATCAACCTACAGGATATAACTTTTTCAAAAGCTCTTGGTGCCTACTTCGCAGTAGGAGATAAAGTCGTCCTGCGTTCAATTGACGGTAAAACATGGGAAAAATTAGATACTGTTGATACAGCCGGAAAAGATTTATTTATGGATTTGGAATCAATATATGCCAGTCCAACAACAGATCCTGGATTAACACCGCGATGGGCAGTCTTTTCAATTGATGGAAAGATAAAATTAACAGGTTCTTCTTCAATTGAACCCTTGGATCCTTCAAATATCAGTGGACAGATGGGGACAAATGCTTTTGAAAAAACAGGTAGCGAATATCCGATTATCCTTGGACAGGGACCTCAATCCGTTTTAAGCCCCCCAAGTAATTTTTACTTTGGGCCGGATGCCAACAGGGATCAATTAGTTGCAGATATTAACGGTGGAGATGAGGCTATTGCCAGAGTTAATGCCTTAAAGACGGAATCACAGATATCTGAAGAAATCCAGGAATTTCCAACACCGAGATGGCTTGCTTTTGAAGAACCTGGTGTGTTGAATTTTTACAATAGAGGATCATTTGAAGCCGGTTGGAGTGGTGGACCATTTGAACTTTCCGATAAGGATTCCGGATTTTACGATTCATTCGTCGTTAAAAGTAATATGACTATAAAAGTATACGACAAAGATGTCGTTATCCTGACAAATGTTTTCGATGTAAGAGGATCAGGTTCACAAGCTGATATAAGAATCGAACGATACGGAACCGGTAAAGTCTTCATACTCGTTAATAATACGCTGAGTCTGACTGCTGATGCAAAAATATACTCATATGATGCAGAAGGAAATCAAATTCAATATGATGATAATTTATATCTGTTTTATAACGGTTCAAACAAGATGACGGGTTGGCCTCAATTCCAATTCTCAGGTTTATTCTACATAAAAAAAGCACCCATAAAGATTGGTGGTTCCACGAAAGTTTCCGGATTGGTAGCTGGTGGAAATGGTGCGGTTACAGTCGATGGTGCAGGAATTTCTTCAAAATTCATCTATGCTCCAAACGCCAATATAACATTCAACAACCATGGACAGGTTAATGGTTCAGTCATCGGAAATACGATTGAAATGTTAAACGATGGTAAAATATACTACGAACTGGTTGATGTTCCAAAACCTAAAATACCCGATTTACAGCCATCAAATGATTGGATTATTTTAATTGTAGATGGATATGATTTACAAGATAAAGGATTTGACATAAGAGGAAACGTCTTAGTCTGGCAGACTGATTATGTCTATGAAAACCCAAAAGGCAAACCGCAGAAGATTGACGGTGATATTATTGTAAATGCCTTTATAAAGGGGTATAAACCGGAAGATATGGATCCACATAATACCGGCGTTATCATCGAAGAAGCTTTTGCATTACCAGAATGCTGGGGCACTTATACCAAATCGGAAGATTACACTGATCAATTAACAAGCGGCAAAAAAACGGATTATGAGTTAAAAATAAACGGTACGCCTACAATACCCGGAAATATGTTCATCATGTCATCAGGCTCAATCACCATTGATGGAAACTTCACATTGGAAGGAGCTATATTCGCACCAAACGCTTCAGAACTGGTTTTCCAGAACAATCCCACAATCAAAAACGGGCTGTGTGCGCCAAAGGCTTTGGTTGATTTTAAAGGCAGCATAAAAATCCACAACAAAGTCTATATCAGATTCCTTGATATGAACGGAAGCGCGGAAATCTATAAAATCGAGAATTAACCTCGATAAATGACAACAACAAAAAAGGCAATCCTTTTGGATTGCCTTTTTTGTTGTTGTCAAATCAATACTTCTACCAGGAAATATTTGTAATCTTTAAACTCGGTTCTCCCGTTTCAACCGTAATCTTCAAATCACTGATGATAGGCGTAAAATCAGGTTGTACTATATTTGGATTTGATTCAAACGCCAAACTGACAACCGGATACGGAACCGGGTCAAAATTATATTCAAGGGATACGATGTACCCACCCTCTATCAGCTGTATATTCTCACTTTGTACCGCATAGGAATGGTGATAGAGATCCTCATAATAATATTTGGTTGTATCCTTCCTCTGCCTTTCCGGAAAAACATTGACATACAACGTAGCCTTTGGCTGTTTTACCTTAATCGTATTTCCCTCTCCATCTATAGAGTCAACTTCGATCAATTCAACAAATTCTTTACTGACTTTTATTTCGATGTTGACTTTGTTGATAAATTCATCTTGCACACCAAGTGCTTCGATATCTGTCAAAGGCTCACTCAACAACTTCCCTTTACTCTTGTAATAGCCTTTATACTCTGTTTTGGTAACATAAAACTGATTGGAGTTATTCCCGTCTGCTATTACTATTTGATCTTTTTTATTTGGATAAAACTTTCCGAGTGAACCATGATCAAAGTCATTACTTTTTTTGTCAAGGATTGGCTGACAATTAAAGAAGGGATTTTCAACCGTACTTAAATCAGTATCAAGCGTTAATTTCATTATTTTTCCGCCATTTCCATTCTGCCTGAAGTTATCCGTACAAATATAGATGATTCCATCCTCATCCACTCTTAAAAGGGAGATGGCAAGTTTATTTTCACCATTTTCAATCAAAGAGCCGGTTGAATTTTCTGTCAATTTTCCATCAGCCCCTATGATGGCGATTTTTTCGTCAGGATCGTAGAGTGGGAAGGATGAGTTTTCATCCTCTTTCCCAAGATAAAGATACAATCCTTTTTTATCCGTATGTCCTGCGATGATATCCGGGATATCATCTTTGTTAAAATCAAAGATATCACATACGGCAGAGCCTTTTGAAGCATCTGTAATCTTACTGTTATTATTTAAAACAGAATCATCAAATAATGCTTTATTATATAATTTCCCATCCTCAATAAATTTCCCGTTTTTGTTTTCAATCAGAAACAAGCTGCCTCTAACTGCATAGACAAGATCCAAATCTTTATCGCCATCCATATCATATTTACCAAAACCTGTTGAAGTCCACCCATTCGTCCCGTTAACTTTGTTCCCCTTCGTGTTTTTAAGAGTTCCGGAATTTGCCGATACGCTTATACTGTATTTTCTTCTACTATTTTTCACATTTATCACATCAGTTACATAAAGCGCTTTCCCGTTTTGTCTATCTGTCTCAGAAACCCCAAAATAATCAACGGTCCCATCACCATCAAAATCACCTGTTATTCCGGTTCCATATCCGTTGAAATTACTAACGCTAGGATTATAAGTTCCCATTGATTTCCAACTCAATCCGCTAGATGATGTCCAGGTATTCTTAAAAAATTCGAACACACCGTTGTTTCCAAGTGAAACGAGATCCCATACCAATGGATCTTCTTTTCCACCTGAATATAATAAGGCACCGTGTGCCTGGGCAATTGTTTTGTTACCGATTCCGGAAATACTGTTTTCGGCAACCTGTGCGGAATCAAAATCAAGTTTCAATTCGTTGTTATCACCAATGAGCATGGAAGCATCCTTATATTTTTTAAAGGCTTCCCAACTGATATCGTTGACAACTCCACCTACCATCACACTATTTGTCCCTAGCTCTACTTCAGCCATCAATAACGCTGAAATAGTCAAAAAAAGTAAAAACATAATAAAAAGCAGTTTTCCCCGCATCTCTATCACTCCCAAAATTTTGTCCTTTTAATTTTCCGGATTTTGTGCAAACGTTACCATCAAGTTATCTTCTACCAGTACATAATCAGATGGTAACGTGTCGGCACCTGTTTTTGTCGAGGACATTTCAAGTGTAAATTCATTGTCCTCATAATAGGCTGACGAAGAATTAATGGTAAAACTATAATCCTTTGTATTCAGATTGACCTCAAAAAAACCAGCCGGAAAAACCAGAGTCGTGATCGTTGATACATCTCCTCTGTCATTGACCTGATGATGATTATCCCACGTTTTATTATTTATCAGATAAGTGTTCCATGTGTTCATAACCGATACATAACCCAGTTTCTCGTACTTTTCAAGTGCTTCTTTATCCAATTCTTTTGATGCTTTTAAAATTTCTGTCGAATTTGCCATTAGAAAAACAGAAACGATCAATGCGAACAAAAGAAAAATCATCGACAATGGCAGTACAAAAGCTTCTCTTTTCATAAACTCCCCTTTATGGAATCCACAAGATTTTTGATGAACTCAAAGTAGCATTCATGTCTGGTATACTCGTTACAAAAGAAATTTTCACAGTCTTAACATTTAAACTATCCCATTCAAGAGTTGAGATTGAATCGAAATCTCTATGATTGATGTTTGAAGAACCGGAACCATATTCAACTTTATAATCAATTAAATCTCTTAACAGAACAGATGTAGCAACCTCATCAACAAAAGGATAATATTTTATCATCTTCAGAGAACTGGCCTCTTCAGAGCTTTCTTTACTGTATAAAAATCTGATAGTGTGCAGTCTTTGTCCATATACATCTTTCCCGTTTAATTCAAATAGTTTGGAAGGAAGCATAAACGGTTTATATAAAAAGAATACCCTTGGAGGAGCCCCCGATAATTCAACTGTTGTTGCATCAACAGAAACTCCTGATGTGATGGAGGCTTCGGGAAGTAAAAAAATCTGAGGGGTTTCAAAAAACCTGCCCGATGTTACCGTTGGCCAATATCCTGCTCCATCAATATTTACAGTTGCCGGTAAAGGTTTATCTTTTATAATCTTTTCATAGGTATCCCCTATCCCAATCTGAACAAGTGCATAGGGATAGGATACTCCGTACTGAATAACAAATTCATTCTGTGATACGGCAAAGATCCCCTTTTCTTCATTCCCTGTTGATATATCGTTGTTATCATAAAATTTAGGCAGTCCCATGACAACCGGCCCAAGACTTCCGGTTCGTTTAACTTCAAAATCAAGAATTTCATAGGTCATATCAATTTCTTTCCTGGCATACAACTTAAACATCACTTTTTTTGAATACCCCAAAGCATCAATGATAATATTTATGCCGGCGTAAACTGCCATGATGAAAAATGTGGCTACAAGCATCATTATCATTAATTCGGCAATTGAAAAACCTTTCCGTTTTGTATCCATCCTATCAATCTTCCTTTATATAAGGCAATGAATCTTCAATAACAATTTCTCTGATCACATCGTTGTCAAATTCAGACACAACAAAAAAAGTGTAGCTATTATTAATAGTCAGGGAATCTGCATTTTCATCAATAAAATAACCTAAATAAAAACCCCTCACATTTGTTTCGTTAAAAGGGTTTCCTAAAGAAGTTGGTGTCGCCTGAAGGATGTAATCCTGCGGAAAAATATAACTAAAAACTTTTGTACCGTCTTCATGAACAACTGTCAACTCATCATTGTTGTATACAATCTTTAAATAGATTTCTTTTTTTGTACTTTGCATCTTCGTCTTATTAATAATATTTTTAACTGAAAATGCAACATTAGATATTGTCGACTCAATTTCCAGCTTTTTCATCGTCGTATATAGCGGCATAAATGAAATTGAGGCGATAAGTGTAATTGCTGCAAGGACTATAATCAATTCAACTAAACTAAATCCGTTTTTTTGACTCATATTCATCACACAACTTATTGTTTTGGAATTACATTAAAAGAGATGGAAAATTGATTTTTTTCATCGATAAAAGTAACACTTGCATAATTCATCGTAATATTCGTCGATTCAATCGTCGATAAACCTGATGAGTCCTTTAAAACCATAATCCTTTGGATTTGGTTTGTAGAGATTAAATCAATTTTCCCCGTATAGGTTGAACCATTTAAAAACATCTGTATTGTTTTATCTGAACCGGCATTAGCAGCAACGAGTTTTTCAGCCTCGTTCACAGCACACTGATACAGATCCATCTTCACATCCACTTCTTTTGCATAACTTACTATCGATCGCGGAAGCGTGAAAATAAGCATAACAGAAAAACTAAAAACGATCATGGCAATCATGACTTCAACTATGGTTATTGCTTTTCTTTTTTTTGTTAATTGATATTTTTTCAAGAGGTGCAAAACCTTTCTAAATTAATATACCCGTTTAATCGATATTATAGTAATAATCTTAATGAAAAAAGACATGTTTTTCTCTTTAATTATAACAGAAAAAGCACATGTCTTGTTTAAACAATTTTATTTTTAAATAATTCCCCTCCTCTTACATGAGGAGTTAGTTACTTAATATGAAAACCCTTCAGGAGTGATCTGACCCCAAAAAGTTGGACAGGGAAAATTAAGAAGTTAAAAGGGAATGTTCTCGAAATTGAATCGGGGACATTCCATTTAATTTCAGCTTAATTCTATCCTCATTATACCAACGAATGTAATGATGAAGTTCATGCTTAAAATGATCAATATCATCAAAAACCTGTAGATATAATAATTCTGATTTGAGTAAACCAAAAAAGTTCTCCATTAACGCGTTATCATAACAATTCCCTTTTCGGCTCATACTTTGGGTAATACCGTTTTTGTTAAGTGCTCTTCTGTAACGATGATGTTGGTATTGCCACCCCTGATCTGAATGCATGATTAACCCTTCAAGAGAATCATATTTAGAGAAGGCATTTTCCAGCATTTCCGCGATTTGGCCAAGATTCGGGCTAGTTGTCAGTGAATAGGAAACGATCTCCAGACTGAAGCAATCCAAGATAGGAGACAGGTAAAGCTTTTGACCGAACAATGAAAATTGAGTGATGTCTGTCAGCCATTTTTCGTTAATCTTTTTGGCGCTAAAATCTCTTTTCAAGAGATTAGGTGCTGTCTTACCTGCTTCTCCCTTATAGGAACGATATTTCTTCATCCTGACTTGGCAGATGATACCTGATTCACGCATCAAACGCTGAACCTTCTTATGGTTTACGACATAACCTAATTGGTTTAGTTTCATCGTTATACGCCTATAACCATATCGCCCACGACTCTCGTGGAAAATCTCTTTTATCCTGGCTTTCAATTCTGCGTTTTTATCTGGTTGCTTCATTTGCTTCAAATGGTAGTAAAAAGTTGACCGTGACAGATTGGCTGCTTTCAAGAGCTGTCTCAAGTCATATTGTTGCCTTAGAGTATCTACTACCGCCGCTTTTACACGTTGTTTGAGTTTCTTCTGGCTTCCTCTAAGGCAATCAATTTTTTTATGTAGGCCAACTCCGTCTTCAAATATTCATTTTCCTCTTCTAATTCTCGTATCTTCTTCTCTTCCTCTGTTTGAGGCTCTTTACGCTGTATTTTCTTTCCCGTTGGTCGTCCTTTCCTTATCCGACTCAAACCCTCTTCACCCTCTCTTTCATAGATCTTCTGCCAGTTCCACAATGTTGATACGGATGGTATCCCTAACACTGCTGATGCTTCTGATAGGCTGAGCTCATTTTCTGTCGTATATTTTATAGCATATTTTCTGAATGATTCAGGATATTTCCCTTTTGCTTTTGTATAATAGGCTTCTTCATTTAGCTGGTAGTATTGCCACCATCTTGTTCCAAGACTCCTTGATATCCCTGTTTCTTTTGCTGCCTCTTTGATACTGTACTGCTTTGTCTTCATTTTTTCAATAAATTCTTCCTTCTTTTTCATCTCGTATTTCGCCATGAAAAAATGCACCTCCAAAAGTTTTTTTATTTCTGTCCAACTTTTGGGGTGCATTTCAGGAGTTGGATGCCTTTTTTCTTCTTTTCCACTATAGGTCGTTACAAACTCAGGATTCAACGATTTTCTTACCACCTTACCATCAATTTCAGTTTTTTAATTCTTCATCAGTGAAGGATCTATCTGATCCCGAAGAACTCGTAACAATTATCTGTTCCTTTTCAACACGAATTGTAATTGGTTCATGAATCTTATAACGCTTGTGATACACAGCATTTACCACAATCTTTTCAACAGTCGCAAAGGATAATAATTTACAACAAACGCTACAGTTAAATTCTCAAGACAAGCCCCACCATTTCCAAAGCTCCTGCTGCTAAAGTGGAGATTTTTATTTTCATTGTTTTAGATAATATCAAGTCATTATTGATCACTTTTTTGCCACGAAATATTCGATATCACCAAACTTATTTCATCAGATAATCCTAATTCTATATCAATATTCCCAATCAACAATGGACTTAAAGGATTTTGATCCACCGCATAAAATTCAAAAAAGAGTTGGGGTTGCGCGCGTGGTTTTGCAAACTCAAAATACATCACTAACGTTTGCTCACCATTTTGTAGACTATTAACCTGTACCGATATAGAACCATCATCATATTTTTTCTTTAAATCAAGAACGTCAGTCCTTTTAGGCGGTCCCTGAAGGAGCTCACAATAAAAAGTACCAGGAATACCGCTGGGTATATCAATCGTAACCGTCGCACTTTTAGTGAAAATACCATTCTCGATCCTTTCACGATAGCCGGAATCAATAACATCCAACGTCTTCGACAGGAAATTGACATAATTACAGTAATAATCATTCACAAGAGATTTATAAATGGCAAAATCTTCACTTTGATTACCATCTGTAAATACAACATCTGTATACCCATCTCCGTTAATATCCCCTAAAGTACCGGAATCCAAATCTTTTTGTTCTCCACCCGGATTAAGGACTGTAACCGAAGCAGATAAAATTTCATTCGTTTCCTGATCAATTTTTACATTATTGATTGCATACACAATTCGACCGTAATTATCATTACTTCTAAATTTATCTGTACCAATAACGATATCCGGTAAGGGTTCTTCAAGTGATGGTGAAACATTTTCATCTATTCTTAAAACGGTGGGGGCAAAAGGTCGGCTATTAGAGCCATCAAATTCAACGGGTTCATAAAAATAGTTTTCCCCACCGGAACTGTAATCTCTATTGTCTATTTTTTCATTTAACCGCCCATTCTGATCTATCAACGTGATACGATTGTCGGTATCAAATTTTATGCTTTTGGTTGTTTCATCTTTATATCCGAGATAAAGATAAATCCCCATTCTGTTTGAATTTCCACACACCAGATCAGGCACTGTATCAGCGTTAAAATCACCATAATCAATTACCCCGGCATGACTGCTGCCACCACTTAAATCATCGCTCTGAAATAAAAGTGTTACATTTCCATTTGGGAAATCACTGCCATTTTGGAAAAAAATACGTTCTGAGTCTTCCGTATTATTTAAAGCATATACATAACCACCACGTGTAATATATATGATTTCGGGAAAATCATCCGTTTCATAATCCAAGTTTAAAGTGGTCATTGATTGTGAATCCCAGGTACCACTGTTATAATTTGAACCCAACGAGACAGTGTATGAATTTGACTCGTTGACAATCGGATTCGCAGAAAAAATATTACTGACAAAAGCCGCTGCTCTTTTATTGTTGATATAGAACAGATCAAGCTCATCATCTCCATCAAAATCCCCAATAGTTCCTGCACCATACCCGTTTTTAGTTATGGGGAATATCCTTTCATTACTGGTTTCAAGAAACTTCTGACCAAATTTATTCGTATCTGTATTTTTAATATTTTCAAAAATTCTCATATAGCCGTCGGCATCTACCGTTATTAAATCTGTATTCCCATCTGTATTGATATCATAGCCAAAAGCTCCCATGATTGTTTTGTTAGCATCAAAACTACTCAAAGTTCCACTAACAGTTTCAGAATAATCTTGCAAAGAGGACATCGTAGGGATGTCTTTTTTTATGTTGAGATTGAGATATTTTAATTTCCCCCAAGTATTTGCAGAATATAAATTTACAGTATATGTATCGGTAGCAGATGCCATCAAAACTATAGACAAACCAAGTAAAACGCTCAAAATCAAAAGGTTCCTCATCATTTTCACCTCACGATTAATATGTAAAAGTAACACCCAGATTTTCATTTGTCGGACTTGCTGAAAATTCAATCGTAAACTGTTCCGGATCATAATAGGCAGATGTAGACGTTATGGTATATACCATATTATCTGTATTTTGGTTCCCCGGAAAATCAATTTGAATATAAAAGAAATCCTTAGAGTTCAGCTCCGGTATGGTAATTTGAGTCTTTGTAACCGTAGAATTCACTTCATCATGATCTTCAAAGTGATGCTCTATCCATACAGGATTATCCGTTAAGAATTTCTCCCAACAGTTCAAAGAAGAAATAAATGCCAACTTCTCGTACTTTTCAAACAGTTCATCATCCATATCCTTTGACGCTTTGAATAGCTGACTGGCGGTTCCTGAAAGGAAAACAGAAACAACGAGTGCAAAAACGACAAACAACAAAGCTAAAGGAATAATAAAAGCCTCTCTTTTCATCAGGAATCACCTTCTGGAAGCCAGAATATCTTTTCAGTTGTTATTAGTTCATCACTTTTTGGAAGTCTTGTTTGAAATGATATTTTCAAGGTTTTTAATACATCCCATAAATAACCATCTGCCTCCATATTCTGAATAGTTTTGTATGTGATTTCAGAACTTGATTCAGAAACCCCAAATAAAACCTCAAAACTCTCTAAATCATCCAACAGGACAGTTTCTATTGTTTCTCCAACGAAAGGCAGGTATTTCTTTAAAACAAGTGTTTTTTCTGTTTCCGAATAACTGAAAATCGACTGAGCGATTTGTTCTCCCAAATAAGGTTTTGAGTTGACCTTCAGAACTTTCTTAGATAACTCTGGAACATAGACAAAAAACACAAAGGTATCACAGTCATCGGCTACATTGTAATAATAACTCTCCAGATGCGTTAAGGATGCTTCTGATAATTTTAAAGTAGTAGCTGTGGATTCTTTAAAACCTTCTGTGGTTAGAACATACCAAAAAGATTCCGAATTATAGCTTATAGTGGGCGGTAAAGGGGCATTTTTGATAATTTTCACATAAGTACCACTTTCAGTATCTTTTAGCGTAAACGTATTAGTGATACCGTATTGAACAAAAAACTCGTTTTCATTTTCAGCAAGAACGCCCCTCGAAAGGGTTCCCCCAACCGTTTTGGTTTTAAAGTCATCTAAATTCCTGACAACACTCACCATACTTCCCGCATTCTGTATTTCAGCATTTAGTATTTCCAATGATATTTCTATTTGATTCTGATGATACATTTTGTATACTATTTTTTTAGCGTATTCAAGCGAACGGATAACGATATTAATTCCCATAAAAACCGCTGCTAAAAAAACAGCAGAAATGATTATTACGATTATTAATTCAACTAATGTGGCTCCTCTTCTTTTCATCATATTAGTCCTCTAATAACACAGGCAATCCTTTTTTTATTGTTATCTGATTCGAGATATCCGCATCTTTTTTAGATTTAACCATGAAATATACAGCGTTTTTCAAATTTAATTCCGATACATTTTCCTCTACAAAATAACCAAGATAAAAACCCATTGTAGCCGATTTTGTGAATGGAACATCTAATAGATTAGGTGTGGCTGATAATATTACATTTTCCGGTAAATGATAGTCTCTTGAATCAGAAGAATCATAAGTCAGGACATCAATCATATAAAATACAGGAACATATGTTTGATTGACAACACTATCCAACCTCGCTTTGTTTAGGGTCAATAAAACGCCTTGCGTTGCATTCGATACTTCCGATTCCAATTCGATTTTTTTTAACAATCGACTAATTGCAACAAATGATATCGCTGTCAATATTGTAATTATTGCCAATACTATCATAAATTCTATAAGTGTAAATGCCTTTTTTTTCATATATCACCATTAGTTTTTCGGAATAACCTTAAAGGAAATAGAATAATCATTTGTCTGATTGATAAAAGTCACGCTTGCATATTTTATAGCCATATTGATCGTCGTTGATTCCTGTGTATCTAAAACATCATTAACTTTTGACTGTTTGTAAACCTCAATATTTGTTGTTCTAATTTCATATCTTCCTGTGTATGTTGCTCCGTTGAAAAAATATTTCTCCTCATAAACAGAACCGGATAATAATTTCGATGAATTTTCCGGTATCGACACAAGATTTTCCGCATGATTTATTGCAATTTGGTATAAACTTATTTTTTCGTCTATCTCTTTTGATTCAGCTACGATATTTGACGGAATCACAAAAATCAGCATCAACCCAATTGAAAAAATTAAAATCCCTATTAAAATTTCAACTAATGAAAAACCAGTTTTTTCAGCCATATCTTTCCTCAAAAATTCATTTAGTTAAATTTTAAAAATTCCAAATTCATTATAGCAGAGAAACATAGTCTTTTATAACATATTCTTTTAAAAATAACTTTAAATTATATTTTTATCTTTATTTTTTAAATTCAATATAAATTCTTTTTTCATTCCCTTTGAATTTTAATGAGTTATCCTACATATCATTTATACTAAACAAAAATAAAACACGCTCCTTTTCTCAAAGAGCGTGCTTTAAGCGATATTATATTATCTCTTCCTATATATTTTTCCCTCTCCCCTGAAGTAAAATGACCCCAATCACCGTAATAAAAATCGGAATCAATATTGTCAGACCGGAGAGTTCAATCCACTTCACCGAAGCATTGATAAAGGCAAACTCAACGTAAGTGAATGTCCAGATAACCGTTATTCTTAGCCATCGTCCCATTGATCTGATCACAGCATAATGGGCTTCTTTTTTATTATCGGTGATCCTGTATGGATAGTTCTTCACGATACCCGGTTTTGCAATCATTAAACTGAATAAAAAATAGAGTCCGGAGCAAAATACCGGAATGAGAAACAGCACCCATTTTGGTGCAAATACATTTGCCTCACCCTTAAAATTAAAATGAGCCGGTATGGTTTCGGATAATTGTGTCCAGCTGAATATGAGTAAAAGAATACTGACAATGATTCCTGTAATATCTAAAATCTCTGATAATGTTGATTTTTTCATATTATTTTCCCCTTTAATTCTCAATCACATCTCGTTTACTGTACTATATCACATAATACAGTTGATGTCAAGAAAAATAGTATACTAGGGTGAGAGAAAAATGAGGTGATAATTTGAAAATTGACAGACTTGTCAGTACGATATTTTTGTTGATGAAAAAGAAGAAGATCAGTGCACGAGAGCTCTCCGATTATTTTGGGTGCTCTATCAGAACCATATACCGGGATATCGAAACACTTGAAAATGCAGGGGTTCCAATCGTTTCACATCAGGGAATTGATGGCGGGTTTGAACTGGTGGAAGGCTATCGCATCGAAAAACCGTTCCTGTCTTCTCAGGAAGCCTCCACGATACTGGGAATCCTTGAAGGATTACAACATGTTATAGATGATGTAGAACTGGAAAACATCTCAACAAAGATGCAGGGGGCAGATGCTGCTTTTTCGAATATCCAATTCGATATGAAAGGGTGGGAGATGAGCCGGGATTTCAAGGACAAGATCAATCTCATCAACAACGCCATCAGCAACCATAAGGCGTTAGAAATTGATTATTACAGCAGCTATCTGGAATATACCAAACGCATCATTCATCCGCTCAAGATCATCATTAAAGGCTCCAGCTGGTATTTATACGCCTTCTGTACACTGAAAGATGATTACAGATTGTTCAAAGTACCGCGTATCCGGAATATCGCTGAATTGACAAAAGTGTTTGATGCAAAAAAATACATACAAACGCCTTTATTGGATATGAATTGGGGAAACCCGTCAGAAGAGATCCTTTTAAAATTTGATACTAAGATTTATTCTTCTTTCAAAGATTTTTTTCTGGAGGAAAATATCACGGAATACAATGAGGATTATTTCATCGTAAAGGTCAATTTCCCCTATGATCAATGGGTGTTGAGCCTCGTCTTGAGCTATGGGGACATGGTGGAAGTCCTCAAACCCCAAAAGTTGAAGGATGATCTTATCAGGCATGCTGAAGGGATTTTGAGAATGTACAAAAAGGAAGGATAAGCGGATTGGAACAGCATTATTTTTGCAACACAAAGAACGATGTCTCATCAGATCTCAACCGTTTAAAATTCGTCAGTTCAGCGACCTTTTGAACCGTTTTTGTATTAAAGAATGAGATATGCGTCACATCTCTTCGATACCACCAGTTTTCAAAATCTTGAATACCGCTGTGGAATTTTGTCATGATGGCAAGTGTCCCCCCCGTTTTGATCAGTTTGTAGAGTGATTGAAACGAAACAAGGGGATATTTCACATGTTCAAAGACCTCTGTACTGGTTATCAAATCGTATGCTTTGTTGAAGATGTCGTCGTTTTTATGATAAAAGGGATCAAAGATATCAACAGTTTTACCATTTTGTCGCATTATCTCTGCAAAAACCGGTGAAGGCCCACAGCCAAAGTCCAATATTTTTTCAGCCGTTAAAAACTCATTCGCTATGGCAGTTTTGATAAAATTTTTGAACATCATCACATAGCCTTCATTTTCAATGGTGTTGTTGTGATGAACGTATCGCTTTTCCTCTTCATCCGGCGATAGAATAAAACGTTCATCCGTAAAGATAAAATCACACTCCCGGCAATGATGATAGAGCTTTTCTCTTTTCGTCCCCTTGTCGGTAATAAAGGCGTCAGTTTTCTTCGAATTGCACAGTCTGCAAGGGTTCATTGTCTTTTGCATGTTTTAATTTCCTTTCCGTTTCAACATAGTGGAGGAAGATGAAGAGTACCGCAAAGATGAAGATCAAACTGCTGATCCTTATCCCCTCAATCAATGTGTCACTGTAAATATTGGCTCCGATAAATCCGATGGAACTGGCAATCGTCGTCAATGTCAGCAGAACCGCCGCTATCTTCCCCATCATATTCTTTTTAAAAAGGGCTATGGCAAAGCAGATACAGGGAATTCCCAACACGGCATACGCAAATGAGTTGACGATATTGAAAATACTGCCGTGAACACTTTGAAGCATCTGAAATACCCAGTGATCGAGAATCATATTGTTGCTTAATTCAAGGTTTTTGATGATCTCGGGGACAATACTGATCTGTGAGCCGTAGACGATGATATTGGTAATTGCATACATGGGAACAAACAGAATACCTATATGGCTTTCGAGGGGCATTTCTTGCCTTGATTCAAGATAGAGGGCTGAAAACATCGCAACTGAAAAAAACGTCATCAGCGTCGCCAGGACGTAATTCAATTGATACAGGAGTGTCGTGTCGGACAGAAACTGAATAAATTCCTTTCGCGTCTTAAACCCGCTTATTTCCGCAATAGATATGGGAGAAACGATGCCCCATGCGATCAGAAGAAGAAAGAGTATGAATGTTATCCATTTCGCCTTTGTATAAAATTCCTTTTTTTGTATTTCTGCCATGGTCAATACCCATGATTCAGATGATGAACTTTTGATGGAAATAATATTCTGAAAAGTTCTCTGAATTCCTCTTTTATACTGAGATCCGGGATGATTGGCTTAAGGTCATCATAAGTGAAACGATCAAACGCAAGCTTCACAAACGCCTGTGGCGGCACATTACAATCCCAGGTCAAGTGCCACGGTAGCCTCTGAAGCTCAATCCGCGAGCGGTCGATTTTAAATTCTATCAATTCATCAAAATTGTTAAATTTGAAAGAAATTGTTTTATTTTTATACGAAGATTTTTCCAGATTCTTTTCGAGTACCGGTTTTATTCGCGAGAAGAAGCGATAATAATCCGGAATCTTGACCTGCCATGAATAATCTCCTTTATTGATCTCAAACTTTTTATTAATCAATTTTAAATACTCATAAAATTTGTGTTCAAAAGGGATAGATACATCAAAACACCCCTCTCGGGTTTCATCTCTCATAAAACCCGTGATCGCCGAATATTTTTCTTCATCCATTTCAGAAAGGTCTTCAATCTTCGGCGTATCATGCTCCTTTGTATAATAAAAATACCCTGCCGGTTTGTTGTTTGCTTCCACAATAAAATAGTACCTTTTCAGAAAACGTGACTGATAGGTTGTGATAGCCTTCTCTATGATCTCAGATCCGATAGTTCTGTGGATACAATCATGATTTTCAACATATTTGAGTGATTGATTGTAAATAAAGGGAACATCCTCAACGGTCGCCTTTCTGATAGGGTTTGACGATTGAGTGGCTACCGACGTTGAATCAAAATGAAATCTCGAAGTAGCCATTGGAATGGCATAATTGAATCCGTATTTTCTGTAAAAATAAGGAATTCCCTGTATAAAGATTGTACAGTATCCGCATTTCTCAATTTCATCCATAAACAAATCCGTCAAATTACCACTTATACCAAGCCCTCTGTACGATTCTTCCGTCGCAACGATGGATAACTCACAGCTTTTCATCTCAATCCCATAATAATTCAAAGGGATATCCGTGAGATTGACGAATCCAACGATTGTATCTGTTCGATCGTCTATGGCGAGGAATATCTTATTCTCTTCCTGAAAAGGGGATTTTCGAATAAATTCACCGATAAAATCCGCATCGTTCTCACCAAAGACTGTTCTTGATAATTCCGTTATTTGTTCACAATTCTTTTCCGTCAACGCAGAATAGCTTTTCATGATCGTATAATATTTCTTCTTTTTAATCAAAAAGTCATCTCCCATCGCTATGATTCATTCAGACGCACATCTCCTATTTTAGCATAAAAAATTGGAGCCATACACAAGCAAAAGTGTATATCGCTCCAATCTATCCTGTTCTAAATGTTATTTATAATTGTATATCTTTAAAATAGTCGTTCAGGTTCCCGATAAACGCACCAATCTTTTCAACGCTTGCCAGTACATCCTTTACATCACTGAGGAATTTCTGTATGGAGGCACTGATTTCTTCCGCAGTTGCAGAACTCTCTTCCGAGATGGCAAGCAGATTTTCAATACTGCTGGATACATTCTCAAGTTTCTCCGTATCGTCCTGAAGCTTCAGGATGATTTCATTCAACTCATCCGATATCCTTGAAATGTTTTTACTCGATTCCTTATTTTGCTCTGAACTACCTTTCAAGGTAACGGATTGCTGTTTCATATTTTCAAACTGTAATAAAAGATTTTCAGTTAATGTATTAATGCCATTGGATAATTCCTGAAGAAAGGTTGAAATTTGATCGGATGAATTTCTCGTCTCTTCTGCGAGTTTCCTTATTTCATCTGCAACCACTGTAAATCCTTTTCCCGCTTCACCACTTCGTGCAGCCTCTATCGCCGCATTTAAAGCGAGCAAATTCGTCTGATCGGCTATCTGACTAACGGTATCGGATATCCCCATGATCGTACTGGCTTTTCCCTGAACGTCCTTTCCGATTTTCACGAGGCCGTCAAATTCCTGACTCATCTCCTGTATGCCGGTTGCTGACTTTTCAACACTGTTGGCTGAATTCAGGATGGATTTCACCGCTTCGTTCAATGAACGGACCATTTCAGTCTCCTGAGAAACGATATCTTTTAGATTGTTGACGTTTGAGTTGACCGCTTCTGAAATCGACTCCGTGTCTGTACTGATATCTACAGCCGTTGTTGCCACCTGATGGGATAATTCACTCATCGTACTGGTCAAATCCATCATGCCCCTTGCGGATTCGGCGATACTCTCATTAAACGTTCCGATTTCCTGCAGATCACCGCTGAGACCTGTCATCAGTTCTTTTGATTCAAGCTGTGCTTCGTTGTATGTGTCAAGAACTTCTTTAAAATTGGACTCGTCTTTGAAGAACACAGGTGCATCATAGTTATGTTCTTTCAGATTGCCAACCGCTTCCTTGGTTTCATCAAGACCTTTTTTCATATACCTGAACCCGATAACGGATAAGAGTGAAGAAACACCACCGGTTATAATGGAAGCCAGCCATGTCTGTTGTATAAACTTAAAGGAAAGCCAAGCGGCAAGACCGATTACGATAGGAACAAATACAGAGAAAATGACACCAAAGTTTTTTGTCAATCCAAGGGACAGGAATTTAAACCCCTTAAATTTCGGATGTTTTCCGTATGTTTTCTTTGTTTTGATATGGATCTCAATCGTTCCGCCACCGCTTTCAGATTTCCCGCTGTGAAGGACTTTCACTTCTGTCGGATCGTTGAAAAATTCTCCCGATCCCTCTACAAGTCCGAGAAAATAATAGGTGTAATCCCTGTGAGAACGATAGGTAATCTTCGCCGTATTTTCGCCAAGCTGTTCGAAGATGATTCTGGGTGGTTTCGCACCGGATATTCTTTTAGTCAATATCTTATGAACCATATCCATCGCCGAAAGAAAAGAAAGCACACCGGGTTTTTTAAAATATTCGGGATAAAATTTGTGAAAATTCTTGATATTGCTTTTACCTGTCTTTCTCCAAAACTCTTTTTCATTGTCCCCTGATTTTTTCATAATCTGAGCAGATATGGTTTTTATCTTTTTTTCATCAAAATCTTCGAGAGGTGTGAAGACTCTTTTTGGGTCCAGATTATTTTCTTCACTGGCAGTTCTGACAATCTTTTCGCCATAGAGACCCTTCCATGTTTCCAGCCAGATATTAACAAGCATTCCCTTCATATTAATAACCTCCACTATTTTTTATCGAATCTTATTTGTGAAAATTGTCCATTTCCATTAATTATAACATGTATCGGATTTTTTTATCCATACAAAACGAAACGGACCCGGTTAGGGTCCGTTTACAATGTGGGGGGTATATTTCTATTTATTCTCAAGGGGGATAGGGGGGTCCTATCATATTTTCTATTTACACTCTTTAGACAGTGCAACTTTCAGAAAAGTTCAAAGTTCATTGTGGTATAATTTTGAGGGGGGGAAAAAAATTGAATTTCTTACTTGAAAACTCAAGAAAAATAGCTTTTATAATATTCGTTATATCCGCTTTATTAGCGGTTTTACTCTACACTTTCCCAAGATATGAGTTTGACAGCAAAGCATCCGAAGTTACAATAGCGTTCGAAGATGGTTACAATGCTGAAATTTCACCTTTCTTTTCTGTTCGTGACATTGACAAAAAAGGTTTACTTGGAGATCGTGTTATATCCGTTCTTGATTTTGACAGATTAAAAGGCGATATTAAATTTTATGAGGATCTTTTAAAAGACAAAAACGGTGAAAAAGTTATCTTCATCGGAAATCCCCCTGATATTTCTTCAGAAGCATTTGCACGTATTCTCGACAAGAACCGGATTGAAGTCGGATTCCTTGAACTAAACCAGGTCACCGGATGGATGAGAAGGTGTCTTCAGTTCATGTCTGAGGAAATACGACAAAAATTATTCCGTGTTCATACTGTTAAACCCGCAGAAATTGATAAATTAAATCTGACTTATCCAATGGTTATCAGACGATGGATGCGTGCAGACAGAGAAAGGAGTATTGATCTTTTCTGGGTTCAGCCTCTTGAGGAAAGCTTCGTCCCATATGAGGTATACGGAACGGAATTATCCAGAACGGTTGGCTTCACCGAGGACCTGACCCCTTCAATCCCCGATCATAATATGACATTCAAGATCATTTTCATTATCGGAAGCTTTGCGGTTATCTATTTTTATTCACCGCTCTTTTTCATCATCGCAGCGGGAATCTTTGTCTTTAGCATCTATTCCACATCCATGAGTGATGCCTATCTTCAACTCGCAGGGTTGTCAGGTGCATTTGGTATTGCCGGAATGTACAGATGGATCAGAAACAGCACGGAAACCCCAACAATGAAATATACTTCTTTGATTCTCATCACCCTTGTGCTCGGAAATCTTGTTAATGCACTTTCTTTTTCGTTTGATGCCATCAATCAGATTTATCTCCCGCATAGTGTGAAACTGACTTTATTTTACCTGCCCTGTTTGGTATTTTTAAAAGAATTCGCAGAGTATGGCTTTAAAGACCTTTCCAAAAGATTACACTGGACAGATCTTCTGTTCATTTTATTTATCATCCTGTTTGGTATTTATTATATTGTTCGCTCGGGAAACAGCGCATGGGTTTTAACAACCGAAAGACAATTCAGAGATTGGATTGAAAGTGTCTTTCAGATCAGACCGCGCTTTAAAGAACTTTTCGGCATCCCCTGTCTATGGTTGTACCTTTCGGGCGTTCACAGAAAATTCGGAAGATATTCTTTTCTCATACCCGTTTTGGGGGCTATCGGGATTTGTTCGATCGTTAACTCCTTTCAGCATGTTCATTCTCCCATCGAAACGGTTATTTTCAGAGAAATACTGGGGATAGCCATCGGATCAATAATAGGTTTCTTGATCTGGATTTTCGTTAGAGAACGTTATAAGGTTGAAGATGACGAAACGGAAATATGATAGAATATAACGATAAAGAAAATTTTGGAGGTGGGAACATGAAAAAGATATCCATTGTACTTTTGGTATTGTTGGCAGCTGTTTTTACGAGTTGTTCGATTTCAGCAGGTTTACCAGGATTAAACGGCGGCTGGGGTTTTTTCTTTGACTTTGGGCAGCCGAGAGGTGAAGGGGTTCCTGATGGCAATCTCATCATTGAACAGGAAGGAAGTAAACTGAGCGGAACACTTACCACAGATGAAACAATCTATTCAGTTGAAGGGGAATGTTTCAGAAACAAAACGATTTTCCTCAAGCTCACCGATGAAAACGGAAACATTTCGGAACTTAACGGTATCTTCGAAAATGACATGATTGCTGCATTGGAAACAGAAGACAGCAACTGGCTCGCCGTAAAGGCAAAGTGATTATATGAAAAAAACATTATCGATTCTGATTTCAATCCTTGTCATCGCAGTTATCTTCACCGGTTGTTATCTTTCAGTCGGACTGTTCCCGAGGCTTGGTGAGACAACTTGGGAATACAGGGTTTATGACAGCACAACGACATATGCATCCGGAACGTTCACCATAGACAAGCGAACAAATTTTGAAGATTTCAAAGGAATATTTACTCAGGCAACACCAACTGACGCAACATACACATATGTTGCTACTATTGATAAAGCCGGAAACATAGCAATTGGAACAATCACAATTGGTGCATCTGAAGCCATCAAATTCAGCGGAAAACTCAACAGTGCTGAAAACGGTATAACAGGTCAGCAGAGCCACACAGATGATAAACATGCTGAACCGATTACCTGGCTTCAGGGCGACTGGATTGCCACAAAGACTTCAAAATAATTAAAACAAAAAAAGCTGCAGTGTGAGCTCTTCACCTGCAGCTTTTTTATGTGAATCGAGAGATGACATGCTTAAAAAAGAACGCCTATTTGTATTTTTAACCGATATCATCATTTTAGCCTGTTTCATTGCATGGCTTGGCTTCCATAACGAATGGCGGGGTGTCCGCTATCTACTTTTTTATTCATCTGCCGTAATGTTAATTTACACAGCTCTGAAAGGGTTTGACCTGTCAAGAGCTCCTTCACCGAGATGGACGATGACGTCATTATCCGTTTCCCTGTTCCTGAGCCTTGTCCTGATCACAATTCTCTCATTTATCGCAAATATCCCTTTACAAATGGGGATTTGGGGTATGCTGCTTTATTACCTGATCCTGTTAAATCTGATCAATCCGTTTATGTTCAGAACACTATTGAAAAAAAAGCGGATAAACCTGTTCGTTCCTTTAGAGACATCAGATGAAATAATGGATAGACTGACCAAACACCCTTATGTCACGGTTAATGTAAAACGGAAGAAAACGATCAATAAAGATATCAAATACTATCTGACAATCAATCAGATACTCGGTGAACTGCCGAAAGAAATCTACGAAGAAATGGATGGAAAGCTATTTAATGAAATTATCTCTTCCAGAAAAATACAATCAAAGATCATCAGATTACTCGATATCTTTTTCTCTCTCATTTTCATTATTATTCTGTTCCCATTCTATGCCATATGCTCAATCCTGATAGTGCTTTTCCAGGGAAAGCCGGTTCTTTTCAAACAAACGCGAATGGGTAAGGACGCCAAACCTTTTACATTGTATAAATTCAGGACGTTGAAAGTCGGAGAAGCCAAAACAAGTAATATCGAAGAAGATCATCAGGAAAGAAGTACAACCATAGGAAAGTTCCTCAGATCTCTCAGACTTGATGAAGTCCCTCAATTCTTCAACTGTCTGAAAGGGGATATGAGTCTTGTCGGACCGAGACCGGAGATGCTCTTCTTTCATGAGATGGGCATGAAGAACATCCCAAATTACACTAAGAGACTTCTGGTCAAACCGGGCATAACCGGCTGGGCTCAGACGATGTACAAGCGTTCCGATACGCTTGATGAATATAGAATAAAAACGGGATATGATTTGTCCTTTATCCTTGATTATTCGGTATCGGCTTACTTTAAATCAATTCTTTATACGGTTGATACGCTAATCTACAGAAAAGGGTAATTTTTATATTTATACTTTCCAAACTATATAATCTCAATCTATATCAACAATAAAAGCCAGTCAAAATGTTAATTTTTAAAATACACTGAATGAAATCTTTTTTCTACGCTATTTCATCTTGTCAAGAAAAAAAGAAATATGTTGTTGTTATGGTAGGATTGCGGGGTAAGAGAACGTTATTACATCAAAACAAGGAGCTGATTCCGTGAAAAAGAACAGAAAAATCATCATCGTGGTACTGATGATAGCCGCAATGATACTGACATTATCATCATGCGTAAGCCGAAAAAGACCTAACCAGGCACCAAGTGCGGTAGTGAACATCTACCCTGCCCAAAGCGAACTGGTGGACGAGAACTACTTCTACAGCAAATGGACGGCAAGCACGGATCCGGAAGGTGGAGCAGTGACCTACCGCATCAACTACGCGCGGACGATAGAAGGACTGGACGACCCGACCTTCTATGAGACGGTGGAGACATACTTTCTGCTGCCGAACCTGGAAGAGGGGATCTGGTACTGGCGGGTCACAGCGATGGACAAGAACGGAAACAGCACAAAGAGTCCGATCTGGACCTTTACCATAAACGGGGAAAGCCTGCCTCAGCCGGTAGACCCGGAAGAGATTCCGACAGACCCGTCACTGATCGTGAGTGAAGTGGAAAACACAAGCTTCACCTTAGACTGGCCGGCATACGAAGACCGGCAGAACCCGGGAAGAGCGGTAGAATACGTGATCTACGTGTACGACCAGGGACAGGGAATGAGCACAAGAAACGTGGAAGAAATGGGCTACTGGATGGCGAGAATCGCGCCGGCGACGACAGCCCACACCACAGACACGAGCCACACGTTCAACAACATGAACAGCCAGACCTTGTACGACTGGGTGATCGTGGCACAAAACAGCGCGAGCCAGACCAGTGTGGTGGGAAGCTCACAAGTGAGAACGGGAAACAGAGCGCCAAGCCAACCCGAACTCCTGAACCCGACAGAAGGGGCAACCGACGTAGCCACCGACGTGACCCTGAGCTGGAGTGCCAGCGTTGACCCGGACGGAGACGCTGTGAAATACTACGTGTACATCGACATGGTAAAAAACACCAACCGAAACGTAACGGTCGAAGGGATAGACGAGACAGAATACCAGCCGGAAGGACTGGAAGAAGGGCGAACGTATTACTGGTTCATCATGGCAAAAGACGCCAACGGAGCGGCGACACGAACACAGACGAACACCTTCATGACCAAAGCGGAAGGAATGGACGTGCCCAACAACCCGACACCTGGGGACGGAACAGAAGGGATGGACGCGACTGCTCCACCGCTGTTAGAATGGGAACACGACAAAAACGGGGCACCAATCACCTACACCGTCTACATGAGTGCAAACCCGAAAAAAATAGACAAAAAAGCCGAAGGGCTGACAGCCAAAAACTACCAGATACAAGGGCTGCTGGAAGGGAATACCAGATACTACTGGGCAATCGAAGCAAAAGACACAGGGACAGACAAAACGACGAGAAGTGGGGTATGGACCTTCAAAACGGGAACCATCGAAGCGCCGGAACAGACGGGAGCCATCACAAACAGTGACGGGACACAAATAGAACTGACGTATGACAAAGCGATGGGAGACCCCAGCGGGAAAAAAGACGCCTACACCGTCAAAAAAGAACAAACGGCAAACATCACCAGCAGAGACAGCAGAACAATTACAACCTATCAGACGATAGAAACGAGCAAAATAGAAAGAAAAGCGGGAACGACGAACGCCTACGTGCTGACACTGGAAGAAGCGATAGAAAGCGGAGACAAAGTATTCATCGACTACACACCGGGAACCATCGCGAGCACAGACGGCGGGAAACTGGCGCAATACAAAAACGTAGCCGTTACCAACAGGGTACCGGGAGAGGCACCACTGGTAACAGAAGCAACAGCGAGCACGAACACAATAGAAATCGCCTTCGACAAAGACATGAAAGATGTACCGAGTGGCGCGAAGACACAATTCAGTGTACAAAGCGGCAGCGTACTCAAACAGATCGAAAGCGTGACAAGAACGGCAAGCGACACGTACACACTGACACTCAAAGACGGACAGAGCATCGCGTACGGGGAAACAGTACTCATCTCCTACGCCAAAGGAAGCGTACAGGCTCAAAACGAAGCGTACCTGGAAAGCTTTGCGGGAATCGCGGCAAACAACACCGTGCCGGCCCCCCAGCCACAATTCGTATCGGGAGAAACGAGCGAAGACGGCTTGACGGTCAAAGTCACCTTTGACAGAGCAATGGCAGACCCAACGGGAAAACACGGACAATTCCACCTGGGAATCAACGAAACACAGACAATAGGCAGAAGTGCCCCAACGACAACAATCGAAAGTGCAACCCTGAACAGTGCAGATGCCAAAATCATCGAACTCGGACTGAACAGAGCGGTCTCAAACGGAGACGTTCTTACGCTGGACTACACAGCGGGAGACGTTGAAAGTGCAGACGGCGCAGCCCTGGCAACATTCACAGACAAACCGATCAGCAACCGAGTCCCGGCGCCATTACCCATCTGCACAGCGGCAACGATGACGGCAGACGGGAGACATGTAGAGATCGGCTTCAGCCGAGACATGAAAGCACCGACGGCCGAAGAAGCGAATCAGTTCGGTGTACTCGTGAACGGATACGTTGACGAGATCGAAAGCGCGACACTGAGTGCGGACAAGCGCGTGATCACGCTGAACCTTCAGAAACCGATCGGAAAAAACAACGAAGTGCATTTATCCTACACCAAAGGAACCGTAGCGGCAACGAATGACGGCTTACTGGAAAGCTTCCAGAACAAAAAAGTGAACACGGATGCCCTTGACACGATATGGGTCATCAAAGGAATCGGCTGGAACTACTCAACGATACAAGATGCGATCGACGCACAGGAAACAGAAAACGGGGACATCATCATGGTGGCCACGGGAACGTACAGAGAAAACGTGAACTTCAACGGGAAGGCACTGATGCTCACGAGTACCTGGCAAACCGATCCACTGGCCAGCAGCACAACCATCATCGACGGGGGCAACAACGGAACAGCAGCGGTGACCATCGGAACGGAAGAACATTATGTATCCATGGACAGAGGAACAGAGCTGGCAAAGGATTTCAATAACTGGACGAAGAGCAGAAGTGACATGCCAAGCTATGCCATCATCGCCGGATTCACGATTCAGAATGGAGCGGGGCAATCCTATGACAGCACCTCAAGAGAGAACATTAACAGCGGCGTCCCGTGCGGGATCAACGTGGTGGGGTTAGCACAGATCGCCTACAACATCATCACGGATAATGGAAATGAATCGACAGCCCTGAACGGATACGGGATCTACGTGTCCGAAGCAGCGAGAGTGCTGATCGGGATGAACGTCATCCAGAACAACTACAACAGCTGGAACGGCGCGGGCATCTATCTCGAAAACTACAACGACTTTTCATCCGGAAGAGACATGGGAGCCACAGCCCTGATCGCCATGAACGAGATCAGGGACAACAAAGCACGAAAAGGAGCCGGGATTTACATAGAAGACGGCGTCAACGTTGAAGGGCTTAACATCGAAGGATACGGAGAATACTGGAAACACTTCAACGCACCGAATGCGGAAGTTCTATTCGTCGAACAGGCAGCAACACAGACGGTGAACAGTTACAGCAACAACACATTGATAGAAGAGCGATACAGCGTACAGAGAATGGCTGTACAGGAAGGGGCGAATATCTACTGGGAAGTGGAAGAAGACACCCTGACCGGAAGCCTGAGCCTGAGACCGGAAACGGCATACGAACAGACGGAAGTGACACTGAACCTGGATTACACGATTGGCTGCGAATACCACAACGGAAGTGTCGTCTTCACGATAGGTGAAAACAGCGGACACAACTTCGAGATCACAGCGGGAGCCTCCGTCGTGATCGGAGAAGAAGCCACGGCCATCACAACCTACAGCTACAGCACAACGGTGGCAACGGTTACGGGAATCAAACTCGAAAGCGGAACGGTCACCTTGAGACTCACCCCACAGGAAACACCGGCGGGAACGGTTGTCAATACAATCTCAACGAGAGATTTGGATTACGAGATGAGTGCGGTAGGAGACGCCGACGGCAGCGACAGTGTCTGGAGCGAAACAACAGCCTCAACGGCGACATTCGTGGCGAAGGAATTATCCATCGTAACGGACATTGCATACAAAGCAGGCAACGAGCCGTACGTCAAACTGCTTGAAACACCCAAGCGGCTGAAAGTGGCATCTGAAACAACCGTGGACACAGTTCTAGCAGCGATAAAAGCGACAGACGACTCATCACAGACCTATGCCATCATCACGGCAAGCGGCACACAGACGGGAGAAGACGAACTGACGGGCGAAGCAACCCTGATCGTCACGGCGGAACACGGAAACAAGGCAGAATATGCGATAACGATTAATCCAACAGCCTTTGTCAGACTGGAAACAAGCGCAAGTGACAGTGAAGGCAGACTGATCAGCAGAACTATCCCGCAGGAAGCGGCAACAACGTGGCATGACACGATTTCAGATGCGGTAACAGACGCAAACCAGTTCAGCCAGTCAACGATTACCGTATGGCCGGGACATTACGTTGAAAATCTGACCCTGGGAAATAAACACATCCATCTGACCAGTACCGATCCGGCGAGTGAAACGGTGAGGGCAAATACCATCATCGACGGAAATGCCAACGGAACGGCAGTCAAAATAGGCGAAAGCGTTGCCTCATCCGCAAGAGGGTTCAACGAAGGGGAAACCATTGTCGAAGGCTTCACCGTCAAAAACGGGGAAAGCGTTCTGATGCTCTTCGGAACAGGGGCAAGACCTGTCATAAACTTCTCGGATGCCATCTCAGCGGGAATCTATATTAATAGAGTGGATGCCATCGTGAGAAACAACCTCCTGACCGAAAACGGAACGGGAACGGGAAATCCATCCGCGGACAAGAGTGGTATCGGAATTGCGGTTGAAGCGGCAAGTCCAACCCTTTACAACAATACGATCACGAATAATTACAACATTCTCGGTGGTGCGGGAATCGGTGTTATCGACGGAAACCCGACAATCTACAACAACACGATCAGTGATAACGTGAGTTACGGATACGGTGCGGGGATTGGGATTGTCGACGGCATGTATCTCATGGAATCAATGGCTCCTTCAGCCATAAGGGAGAACCGCTCTGAGCCGGCTATTCTGAGACCGGTGATCTACAACAACACGATCACAAATAACGCAGCGGTCACGGGACCGGGAATCTTCTTCTATTACAGAGCGGATCCGAAAAACGCGGACGGTAGCAGCTGGAAACACTTCAACTCAGGAACGGCAAACGTAACATTCGTTGAAAACACGACAAACAGCAACAACACCTACACCGGCAACACCAACCTGGGCAATTACACAGACGGGGCAGATATCCGGTACGGAACGGATACGACAGCGGAAGGAACACTCACCCTGAGACCGGAAGCGGGAACGGAAAGAGAAGCGATTATCCTGAACATAGATTATCTGATTGGACAGGAATTCCACGGGGGAAGTCTCACGGTAGATATCCCGACCGGATTTGAATTGACAGCCGATGCGAGTGTGATCATAGACGGAACAGCAACGGAAGCTTCAAACTACACTTACAGCACACAGGGTATTACCATCACCGGCATCAACCTTGAAGCAGGAACAGTCACTCTGAGACTGGCAAATCAGGCAATCCCGACGGGACTGGCAAATGTAAGTGAAAGCAGAGATCTGGGGTACACCTTCAATGCGAGAGGGGATGCAGACGGAGCAGACACGGCATGGGATAAAAGTGATGAAAACGAGACAGAATTTACATCAGAGAACCTGTCATTGAACACAGACTTCATCCTGACGGGAACCAACCCGGAAAGCATCCAGTACAAGACGACGAGTCCGGCAACAGAACTGAAAGTGGCCAGTGAAACGACGGTACAGACCGTATTGGACAACATAGAAGCAGCAGATGATTCAGAACAGAGCTACAGTATCTACAACGACACGACCAGCAAAGAAAGCCCATTGGCAACGGATACAGAGCTGACGGGAGCGGCAACGCTCGTTGTGGTTTCCGAACACGGCGAACCGTATTCAGCGGAATTCGGCATAGCGATCAACGTGACGAAATTTGTAAGACTGGAACAGGAAAATGTGGCGAGTGGCGGCAGACTGACCGGTAGAACAGGAGCTGCACTGAGTACAACGTGGCATGACACGATCGCTCAGGCGGTGGATAACGCCATCGGATTCCGCCAGTCGACGATCACGGTATGGGAAGGCTATTACAGGGAAACGGTTGACTTCACGAGCAAACCAATCCATCTCATGAGTACGGATCCGGCGAGTGAAACGGTGAGAACGAACACCGTTATCGACGGGGATGCTCAGGGGAATACCATCATGATCGGGGTTGTCAGCGGCGGGGTATCTTCTTTCAGACTGCCGGCTGGAGAGACTATCGTTGAAGGATTCACCATTACCGGTGGGGCAAAAATGCCTGACACGGCTTCAAATAGAGGAGAAATACCCAATGCAATTGTTGAAATGTTTAACGCTGGTATTTCAATATTTGGTGTAGATGCAACGATCAGACACAATCTCATCACTGAAAATGGCGTAGAAAATGAATCCACAGGCATGGGTGTCCTCACCGAAAATGCCAGCCCTGTTATTCACGACAACCTCATCAGTAATAATTTTTCTGGAAAATTTGAAGGCGCATTTGGCGCCGGTATCAGTACATTGAGTGGTGGAGCAAAAATATATTCGAATACGATTACCGGGAATACGAGTTTTTTAGGAAGCGGTATCTGTGTCGTCTCAAAAGAAGGGATGGATATGCCGGAAACCTATGATACCGTTCCAACCATCTACAAGAACACAATCAGTAATAATACCGCTGTCGACTCTGGTGCAGGTATATACATCACAAGTAACGCAACGGTCTTGAATATTAACGGTTACCCCTGGTTCAGGTTCTATTCCCCTTATGTACCCGTATCCTTTGTTGAGAGATCAAACGGAGATGATAAAAACACATACAGTGGAAACCTACTGATACCTGAGGAAGGTTCGGCGAGACTGGCAATAGAAGAAAAGCGGGATATTGCTTTCTATTCAGAAGCAACTATGAGCAATATATCCGAGTATTCACCGATGGGAACCCTTGAGACATCACCGGCTACGGCAACCGGAATTGAGGGAGACGCATTCATCTTTACAGCGACATATACATTTGATGGTGCATGTTATGATGCAAGCGTGACCTTTACTGGATTGGAAAAGCTTGACTTAAGCTCCAATGCCTCTATCACGATAGGTTGTGGCATACCAAGAGAATTGAAAACAGAAGAATTTGATGCACCCGGTGGAAGAGTCAGTCTGACGGGTATCACAGGTGTAGGGACGACTGTCGTCCTGATGTTGAAACAGACAACACCTTTAAACGAACAGACAATGACATTTGAAGCGATACCGGATTATGATGGGACAGGTACTTTCTATATGGAATCCTCCTCCCCTGAAATAGCCAGTTCAACCTTAATTATACCGTCTGAAGGAATCTTCAGACTTGAAAAAGATGGAAATTTCAGTAAATATTCAACTTTCGGAGACGCACTCAACAACATATTAGATGGTGAAACCGCTATCATTCATATTGATGATGATGCAACTGTCACCGTCACTACTCAATTCACTGTTGACAGCGGAAAGTCATTAACGGTAAAGCCGGCAGATGATGCCAGTGTTACGTTCACCACTGAAGATTCAGATCATCGAATCTTCAGTGTAGATGGAACAACAAACGGTGCAACGCTCACACTTTTCAATATTACAATTCAGGATGTCACTTGCAGTTCAGGTGGCGGAGCCGGTATCGACGTAAATCAGGGTAATTTGTATATGGAAAGTTGTCATATTGTAAATAATGAAGTCACTTCAGATACACTGGGCGGGGGAGGGATCCGACTTACTGCATCAACCGCAACTATAAATGATACGATTATTGCCTCCAATACAGCGTTAAAAGACGGGGGCGGACTTTATTTTTCAAATTCAAACGTACAGATAAACGATTCAACCATCACATATAATCATTCATCCGGGAATGGCGGGGGAGTTTATCAAACATATGGCACTACTTTTGTAACAATTGAAAGAACAATGGTGGCATCGAACACAACCGCCAGTATTGGGGGTGGGGTTTATTCTTCCGGAAATCTCAATATTTTGAGCAGCACGGTTACCTTCAATGAAGTCATCGCAGCCAACAAAAACGGCGGGGGATTGTTTATACAGAATTTTGGAACCGTCTGTATCGATCAATGTCTTATTGGTTATAACACCTCAACATGGAGTGCAGGTGGTATATATTTAAGCAATTTGATACCTTCTTCAACTTCGTCATTTGATCATACAATCATCACTGGAAACACATCAAAGCAAAATGGGGGTGGATTGTATGCAGGTTCAGCAACAGGGTTTAAAACCGGTGGTTCTGCCTGGAATAGTCCGACCGGAGTTTATAATACAAACCTGTCGATTGACGATAGCGGAAATATCAATACCCCGCTTCAAATTGGAGATTCAGTGAAAATATTTGACAATACAATCACCGATAATTCAGATCAGGGCGTACAGATGGTTTTTCCGAATTGAACTAATAATTCTTAACAGAACAAAAGCCCCCTCTTGAATGTAAGAGGGGGCTTTTGTTTAAAGAAACGCACGACAAAATACAGTCGTGCGAGTTAATGAGATTCATCAAAAGTCGCATTGTTGTTGTTTCGTTGTTCGTCTTACATAGCGTATATAACCGCCGGTTGATTACCTGTTAACTCGTTTAAAACACCTTCTCTGATATTTACTTTTCTATTCCCATATTCTTCTGCAAATTTCATATTGTGTGTGATCATCAGGATCGTCACATCCATCTCTTCGTTGATCATCTTTGTGAGTTCCATGACCCTTTCAGCACTTTTCGGATCAAGCGATGCGGTATGCTCATCCAGCAATAACACTTCCGGATGTGTGATAACCGCCATAACCATTGCCAACGCCTGTTTTTGACCCCCGGAGAGTTCACCAACCTTTGTGCTCATCCTATCTTCAAGACCCATGTTCAGTTCTTTCAAAAGTTCAATGGCTTCCGGTTTTATCTTACTGAAACCCAATCCCCTTCTCCCTTTCTTTGAAGCAATCTTCAAATTTTCGCGGATTGACAGATTGGAAAAAACACCGGAATTAGGATTTTGATAAACTCTTCCGATCAAATGTGCCATCTTAGAAATGGATGGTTTGGCTATCGCTTTCTCTTTCAGATAATAATGCCCTTCTGTGGGTGAAAGCTTTCCCAGAATCACATTGAGAAGTGTAGATTTTCCCGCACCGTTAGACCCGACGATGACGACGAAATCTTTTTTATCGGCGGTAAGGTTCACATGATTCAAAGCGACTTTCTGATTATCCTGTCCCGGATTGTAAACGACCGTTATATTTTCGAGTTTGAGCATACTGATTTCACCTTACCTTTTAATTTTTTTCTCTTGTTCGGGTTCTGTAAGAGACTAAATGCGATAACACTGACGATGAACAGAGCCGTCAGCAATTTCATATCACTGGCTCTGAAACCAATCTTGTAGCCGTAACGCATAACAATTGCCAGAATCGCCTGATAGACGATGCCACCAATAACTGGTGCAATCAGTCCAAATAACGGTTTTATCTTTCCAAATATGATCTCACCCACCATCACCATCGCCAGACCGGTTATGATCATTCCCTGCCCCATTGTGACATCGGCAAAACCACTATATAGCGTAAACAATCCCCCCGAAAGGGCTACCATCACGTTGGCGAGTGCCAGACCGAGAATACTGATAAAATCGCGGGACATTCCAAAGGCCTCAACACCTTCAGGATTACTGCCGAACCCCCGTAAAACAGTTCCCAGATCTGTTTTCAGAAAGATGAACAGAACACAGATGATCGAACCGACAATACCAATCAATATCATCAGATCACTGCCATCTCTTGCATTGTTGAAGATGTTCAAGATTCGTACATCCCTTTCAGAATCAACTACAGTTATCTCTTCTTTCGGTCCACTCTCTTCAACCTCTCCGAAAAGATCAGCCAGGGGATCTTCTCCACTGATTTCCTCAAAACTTGTCATCTGTGTTTGACCGGATACCATAGGGATTGGCAAATTTGGTCCGTCCATGATTCTGATGTTTATAGAATAGAGCATGGTCATCACGAGGATTCCGGCCAGAAGAACATGAACCTTTAATTTCCTGAAAATGAGACCTGTGACCATTCCGGCAACCCCGCCGCACAACATGGCGATCAAAACGGCAAACACGGGATTCAATCCTAAAACAATTAAGCTTACCGTCAACGCGCCTCCGAGTCCGAATGATCCTTCTACTGTCAAGTCTGCCATATCCAGTATTCTGAACGTCAGAAATACTCCAAGACCCGTTATTCCGATAATCAAACCCTGTTCTATAATCGCAATCATTGTTTTATTTCACCACTCATTCCTGTTCTTTTTCCATGCCATTTTCGACGATGATATTTGCCTTTGCCATAACGTTGTCCGGGATAACCAGTTCCAGCTTTGCCGCCATATCCAGATCGATATAAAGGATCAATGAATCCGCACTGATTAGGCTTGATTCCAGTTCGGATACTTTTTTACCACTCAACAACTGATAAACAAGTTCGCCCGTTTCTATCCCCGCATTATAGTAGTCAAAGCCAAAACCGATGACCCCGCCACCTCTTGCAATATCAATGTCTCCTGCCATGATTGGAACCTTTGCCGTAAGCGCACTTTTACCGATTGCCGCAATGCTGGATGCCGCTGTATTATCCGTTCCGATATAGAGAAAATCCACATCATTGACAACTGAATTCAAGGCGTTGATCATTTCCGATGTGTTGCTGCCGATGATTTCAATCAAGTCCATTCCAAGCTCATCACAGGTCTTTTTTGCCGTCTCCTTTATGATGACACTATTCGCTTCTCCTGAATTGTAGATTACTCCCATAGTTTTCGCTTCAGGCATTAAAAGTTTCATCAGTCTTATCTGTGTTCTGACCGGTGTCATATCAGAGATACCGACGATATGCCCTGCATTCTTACCTAGTTTTGGAATGAGTGACGCGGCAACGGGATCGGTAACCGCTGAAAATACGACCGGAATATCCTTCATAGCATTCGCACAAGCCTGGGCTGAAGGCGTTGATATCCCTACGGCTACATCCAGATCACTGTCTGAGAATTGCTGTGCGATTGAAACCTGGGTGTTCATGTCCCCCTGGGCTGTCTGATACAATTCTTCAAAATCTTCCCCTTTTACTAATCCATGCGTTGCAAGCTGATCAATGATACCCTGTCTGACAGCATCAAGCGCGGGGTGCTCGACGATCGCCGTTATCCCTATTCGCTGCATGGAAAGAGCCGTTAAAGAGAGGACTACCATAACCACAAGAACTACTAAGATTTTTTTCATTTTACTACCTCCAGATGAATTAAAAGATTAAAAAATATAAAAAAAGAAACAAATATTGCAAATAGATAGAAAAAAAGAGGGCATCCTTCTTCCCGGATGCCCTCTCGGATTCTTTCGGTTTATTTTATGTCAAAACCGACAAGCTACCACAAGAGGGCACTTGCCAATAAAAATAAAATGAGTTGTTATTAAAATTTTCGGTAAAGGTTCTTTCGAAAATAATCATTCTCTTTCCTCCGATTTATTTGTATCATTTATAGCATAAAAATATTTAAATGTCAAATATTTAGAAAAATTAAGTTGTTTCAATCCTGTCTCTTCCGGAATTTTTAGCCTTGTACAGAAGATCATCCGCAACTTTTACCAGACCTATCGTATCTTCACCGGACCAGCCGGCGAGTCCACCACTGACGGTTACATGAAAGCCTTCCGAATATTCATATTCTTTGATGGCATCGGCTATTCTGTGTGCCGTTACGAGGGCTTTTTCATGGTCAGTCTCGGGGAATATGATCAGAAATTCCTCACCCCCGTATCTTCCGGCAATATCCGTTTCACGGATATTGCTTCTGATGCTATCTGATATTTTAGCGAGTACCTTATCCCCCACCTGATGACCGTATTGATCGTTGACATGCTTAAAATAGTCGATATCCATCATCAGTATTGAGAAATCAGTGCCATACCTCTTGGAACGACTCACTTCCTTTTCCAGAAGACTCAACGTTTTCTTGTGATTGAACAAACCGGTCAAACCATCCGTTATCGCCTGTCTCCTCAAAATATTGTTCGCCATCTTCAACTCTTCTTCCAGGTTCTTTCTTTGTGTCAGGTCAACCATCACGCAAATCAAGCCGCTAATTTCATCATTTTCAGAGAATGTTTCCTTGTAAAAGGCAAAATTCCTGATACTGCCCATAGCATCTCTGACATTTGCCTCAAATTCAGCATGTCCGCCATTGGCGAAAAGACCCGGTTCGATATTGCGAAATCTTTTTTTGATCTCCCCGTCGAATAAGTCATAGGAGGAAACCCCAATCAATTCTTCCCTCGGTTTTCCGATGAGAATCTCAAAACGTTGATTACATTCGATGATCATCCCGGCAACGTTTTTAACATACATCGGCATCGGAATGGCTTCTACCAGAATCTTTAAAAATGCCGCTCGATTGTTGATCTCTCTTTGTGCATTGATGGATTCCGTAATATCTGAAAACATTGAAACGATTAACTCGGGTTTTCCGTGATTATCTTTAATCGTCGTTAACGTACGCTTTGCCCAGAAGGAAGTCCCATCTTTTCTCATCATTTCATCTTCGATCTGAACATAACCATCTTTATTATTAAAATAATCGACTATTTTTTCATAGGACTGCTTTTGCTTGTCTTTCAAAATATAAGGAGGTTTATCGATATTTGTCAACAGTTCTTCTTTCGAATAACCCAGAAGAGAGGCAGAGGTGTCGTTTACCTCAATTCGTTTGCCATCTGTATCGAGTAGATTAATTCCGCTGCTCAGATTGTTGAAAACGGTTTTAAAGAGTTTTTCACTGGTTTCAAGCTTATCATACAGCTCTTTTATCTTTAACAGTGTTTTGACACGCATATTCAACTCAAACCGGTCAACCGGTTTGATAATAAACTCATCCGCTCCGGCATCAAGCCCTTTAACCCGTGATTCATGGTCTTCAAGACTGCTCAAAATGATAACCGGGGTAAAGGAACTCTCTTTATCCTCTTTAATGATTTTACAGAGTTCAAAACCGTTCATCCCAGGCATCATAATGTCAAGAATCACAAGATCGGGAGCATTTTCCTTCATCAGTTCCAACGCTTCCTTTCCATTATTCGCCTGAAGAACCGTGTATGTTTCTTCTAAATATCGTCTAAGGACTATTAACGTTACGGGTGCATCATCTACAAGTAATATCGTTTTCTTCTCCACGTCTACTCTCCATAAAGATTGTATTTAAATTATACACTATAAATGAGAAAATTCATTAAATTTACTTTAATTTTATTTAATGATAACTGTCGTACCTATCGGAATAAGTTTTTGAAGCAGTGAAACATCTTCATTCCACAGACGTATACAACCGTGCGAAATCCTTTTCCCAATCTCCCAGGGTTTATTCGTTCCATGAATACCATACTGGGGATTACTCAATTCGAGCCACCATTTTCCGAGACCGTTTATCGGGGACAACGGTTTAATATATTCACCTTCCCAGTAGAGCGCGGGATCTTCAACCATTCGTTTAATCCTGTAGATGCCACTTTTCGTACTACCGCCCCTTCCAACGGCAACGGGAAATCCTATCAGCTCAACCCCCATATAATACAACGTAAGTGTACACCTTTCAAGCGAAACGATTATCTCATAAGGACTGTCGTTAAATTGTACCTCACCAATCTTTAATTCGTCGCCTGCGTGAAGATCATGTGCTTTTACGGGATTTAAGATTTCAAGATCAGCTCGTGATACATTGTATTCACCGGCTATCCTGTAGAGATATTCGCCACTTAGGACATAATGATCGTTGATGTGCTTCTCTTTAAAGGAAATCATCGGTGGATCATACGGCATCAAAAGCCCGTTGAGTGCCAACATTTTTTTCCGTTCGGAGATGATTCCTTCATTTGTTTCGAGATTGATATATAACTCATACTCTTCACCGTTTATCAGGGAAGCATCCGGTATCTCAACTGCTGAGAAAATCCTGTTTTCTTCGTGAAAAACAGAAAGACTTAAAAAAAATTCCTGACCTATTACAAACAAACTGGAAGATGATATGGCATCATCTTCCAGATCTATTAAACAATATAAATATTTTTTGAATCCTGTCGTCAGCTCATCTTGTCTGACATCTGAAAACACAGAAAATTCAAATGAAAACAAAACACTTGAAAAAAGGCACAAAACCAGAATCAATAAATGTTTCAATTTGAAACCCTTATTTTATATCAGGTTTGAGCAGTTTCATCATATCTTCATTTTTCATTTTCACCTTATTTTCACTCAGTTCCTTTGAGGCTTCTTTTACCAGCTCTGCAAGTTCTGCATGGATTCCCCTGAGAAGTTTCTCCTCTTTAAGATGTTCAGCCCTTTTCCCTATCAAAACAGGAATCGCATATTTGTACGGTATCTTCTTCAACAGTTCATCGTAATTAAAACCAAGATTACTCATCCTATACCTCCGTTCTCTTATCTATATTTTTAAATGCTTCAATTTCTTTTTCACATCTGAACACCCTGAGCTTTTCAGCTGAGTAGACGATTTTTAATTGTTCATAAGCATGATCGGCATTGTCGTTGATGATCAAATAATCAAATTTTTCAATCTCTTTCAACTCATGAATGGCATCATCGAGCCTTTTCTTCAGATCCTCTTCAGATTCGGTTCCTCTCTTTGTAAGTCTTGAAACAAGCTCATCGTATCCGGGAGGGGCTATAAAACAAACGGCCGCATCCGGCATCAAACGCTTAACATTAACAGCACCCTGAACATCTATATCCAGCAGTACGTTGGATTTTTTCAACTGTTTCGAAACATAAGAGGCAGATGTTCCATAATAATACCCATGGACGAATGCATACTCGAGGAAATCACCTTCAGCAATCTTCTTTTCAAATTCCCCCTGAGACACAAACCGATAATCTTTTCCATCCACTTCACCCGGTCTCACAGGACGCGTTGTATAAGAGGTGGAAAACTCCAATTCCTCATTGTCTCTCATAAGATTCTTTAAGAGGGTCGTCTTGCCGGCTCCCGAGGGACCTGTGATTACAAATAGTATTCCTTTTTTCATCGATTCATCCTTTTCCTGTTATTCCTTTATGTGTATATCGTTCAGAATTTTTTCAAGATCCTCAAACCCCTGCTTAAATCTCAAAGCAATCGTTTCAGGCTGTATTGCACTTAGTATAACATGATTTGAGTCGGTAACGACAATAGCCCTTGTTTTTCTCCCATATGTTGCATCGATTAACTTTCCATCGGCCTTTGCCTGCTCTTTAAGTCTTTTCATAGGCGCCGATTCGGGGTTAACAATCGCGATTACACGATCACCAACGATGATATTTCCAAACCCGATATTAATAATTCCGTACATTCAAACACCTCCGGTACAGTAATTACTGTATGTTGTATAACTGTTCTTTAATACTGTTTACGGTTGACTTCCCGTCAATAACAAGATTAGAAATGGTTCTGAGCTTATTCTTCGATCCGATTGTATTAAATTCTCGCCCCAATTCCTGACAGAAGAACAGAAGTTTTGCACCTACACTGTCATTCTCCCCACAGCCATTGATGATTTTGACCATTTCATGGTAATGGCTTTCTATTCTGTCCGTCTCCTCTTTTATATCCGCCTTTTCAGCCAAAAGTGCCAATTCGAACTCAAGGCGTTCTTCTGAGTAGGACTTGTCTATTTCACTTAAAAATTCTTCAAGATTATCTCTGAGTCTGTTTTTGTAATAACTTTTGAGGTTCTCAGCTTCCCCCACAATTTTATCCCTGATGGTTTTAATTTCGTGTAATGCAGTCAGTAAGACTTCTTCGAGTTTTTCTCCCTCAGAAAGTCTGGAAGTAATCAATTGATCAATCGCATCAATGAGAACAGGCTTAAAATCCTCCTTGAGGATTTCCTCCCCCTCTTCTCCCAATCCAAAACTAACGATATCCGGATTCGTAAGCAACGTCTCAAAAGTAATGGGTTCGGCTATATTAAGTGTTCTTTTAATTTCCTTCAAAGCATAATAATAATCCTGTGCGGCTTTTTCGTTGATCCTGACGTTACTGAGGTCACCGGATACGATTTTTATTCGAACTGAACACTCAACCTTTCCTCTTTTAATGCCAGAAGTGATTTCCTTATTCACAATCGGTTCCAGGAATGAGTAACTTCTTGACAATTTGCTGATCAGATTGAGATTTTTACTGTTCACCGATCTCATTTCTATCTGATATTGCGATGTTTCAGTCGCCTTCACGACTCTGGAATATCCGGTCATACTTTGTAATGGCAAATTATACACCCTCTCCCAATATTATTGTCAATTATAACATATGAACTGTTTCTTTCTCGTTTTTTGGGGATTTTTCTTGTTAAATCATTGTCAAATCACGGATTTCAACAAAGTATATGATAAAATAAGACATAAATTTTGATTCTCAATCGTATGAGAGTCGTGGAGGTGCAACAAATGTCAGAAATGGTTAAAGTTGTTTTCCCTGACGGGAATTTTAAGGAAGTCGGAAGCGAAGTATCCGCATTGGATATTGCTAAGGAAATTTCACACGGGCTTGCAAAGGCCTGTATAGGTGCATCCTATAACGGAAAGGTGGTGGATTTGTCTGCTCCGGTCAGTGTTGCAGGCGTTGATACCATAAACCTGAAGCTCATCAAGAAGGATGACGAGGAAGCCCCCGAGATTTACAGACACACCCTGGCACATGTCATGGCACAAGCCGTCACAAGACTGTTTGGTGCTGATAAAGTATCCCTGGGTATTGGACCTACAATAGAAAACGGATTTTATTACGATATAGAAATAAAGGATCAGCAGATTACCGATGAGGATTTGCCGAAGATTGAAAAGGAAATGAAGAAGATCATCAAGGCGAACTATCCGCTTGAAAAGTTTGAGTTGCCGAGAGATGAAGCCATTGCCCTCATGGAAAAGGAAGGTCAGAATTACAAGGTGGAGCTCATTCAGGATCTGCCTGAAGGCGAAGTCATCAGCTTCTACAAGCAGGGAGATTTCACGGATCTTTGTAGAGGACCTCATCTTCCTTCAACGGGAAAGATAAAGGATTTCAAGCTCCTCTCCCTGGCAGGGGCCTACTGGAGAGGCAGTGAAAAGAACCCGATGCTCCAGAGGATCTATGCAACGGCATTTGACAGTAAGGAAAAGTTGGAAGATTATCTCAACTATCTCGAAGAGGCAAAGAGAAGAGATCACAGAAGACTTGGACCACAGTTGGGTCTTTTCATGATGAACGATGCCGCAGCCGGTATGCCCTTCTTCCTGCCAAAGGGAACGATGTCCATTCTCGAATTGCAGACGATGTGGCGAAAACTGCATAAGGAAGCCGGCTATGTTGAAGTCATGTCACCCCTTATTATGAATCAGCAGCTTTGGCAGCAATCCGGTCATTGGGATCATTATCAGGAAAATATGTATTTTATCGAGAAGGATGAACAGCTTTACGCCGTGAAGCCTATGAACTGTCCGGGACACATCCTCATGTACAAGAGCGACGCCGTCAGTTACAGACAGCTCCCATGGAGAATGGCTGAATTTGGTAAGGTTCACAGATACGAGATGAGCGGAGCCCTTCACGGCCTCTTCAGAGTGCGTTCTTTCACACAGGATGACGCCCATCTGTTCACAACACCTGAACAGATCGTTGATGAACTCGTCGGTGTTATCAAGCTCGTCGACAAGATGTACAGCCTGTTTGGCTTCGAATACGAGATTGAACTCAGCACGAGACCTGAAGATTCCATGGGAACGGAAGAACAGTGGGAAATCGCCACACAGGGTCTTATCGATGCTCTTAAGGCGACGGATACAAAGTACAGGGTCAATGAGGGGGACGGAGCCTTCTACGGTCCAAAGATAGATTTCCACATCAAAGACTGTCTCGGAAGAACCTGGCAGTGTGCAACGTGTCAGTTAGACTTCCAGATGCCGGAAAGATTCGATATGAATTATATTGCAGCGGACAACGAAGAGCATAGACCGATCATGATTCACAGAACGATATTCGGTTCACTGGAAAGATTCTTCGGAATACTTATCGAACATTTCGCAGGGGCATTCCCCACATGGCTGGCACCCACACAGGTCATGACGCTTCCGATTGCCGACAGACATATTCCGGAAGTGGCAAAGGTTAAACAGCAGCTGGAAGAAGCCGGACTCAGAGTAGAGATTGACGGCAGATCCAAGAAAGTCAATTACAAGATCAGAGAAGCTCAGCTGAAGAAGATCCCTTATATGATCATCATGGGGGATAACGAAATTGAACAGGGTAAGGTTTCTCTCAGACTCAGAAACGGCAAGGAAATTCAGGGTCTTGAAGTAGAGAAGTTTATTGAAATGGTGAAGGGTGAAGTGGCATCCTATTCACTCACATCCGTCTTTGAGGATTACGAAGGGTAATAGATATGAAAAAACAAACACGATCAGTCAGTATCGGCAAGGTTGAGATTGGCGGGAATGCTCCTGTCCGCATACAATCGATGACCAATACGGATACCAAAGATATTGCAGCAACTTCACAGCAGATTAAACGACTGGTCGGGGCCAACTGTGAAATTATCAGAATGGCTCTTTACGATATAGAATGTGTTGAAGCCTTCCGTGAATTACGGAAGGCTTTTCCTCATGTTCCATTCGTCGCGGATATTCATTTCGACTATCGCATAGCACTCGATGCGATTGAAGCAGGTGTGGATAAGATAAGACTGAATCCGGGTAATATTGAAGAGGAATGGAAGATCAGGGAAGTGGCACTGGCAGCAAAGGCAAAGAGTATTCCCATCAGAGTCGGGGCAAATTCCGGTTCTATTAACAAACGGTTTAAGACACTTGACAGGACAACAGCACTCGTGGAGTCTGCGCTTGAACAAGTTCGTCTCTTGGAAAAGCATGCCTTTGAAGATATCGTCATCGCCGTCAAATCATCTGATGTCAGGGAAACGATAGACGCCAACAGATTACTATCAGAAAAAGTTGACTATCCTCTACATCTTGGTGTGACGGAGGCAGGGCCTCTCAGAAGTTCTCTTATAAAAACGAGCGCAGCACTCGGAACACTCCTTCTTGATGGAATCGGAGATACGATCCGGTATTCCATATCCGGTGATCCTGTTGAAGAAGGTATGGCTGCCCATCAGCTGTTGCTTTCACTCGGTTTACGAAAGGGGGTTCAACTCATCTCCTGTCCAACCTGTGCCAGAACAACCATAGATATGGATGCATACACATCAAGAGTGGCCGAAATCATCAAAGGGGTGGAAAAACCACTGACGGTTGCCATCATGGGATGTGTTGTAAACGGTATGGGAGAGGGTGAACACGCTGATCTTGGTATCGCCGGAACTAAAACGGGTGGGGTCATCTTCAGAAACGGTGAAATTGTTGGTAAGTATGACAGAAAAAATCTCTTCGACGCATTCGAAAAAATACTGAAGAAAATAATATCAGATGAATAAAAACTTAAAATACCTCATCATTTTAACCTTAATACTGACGACGATCGCCTTTTCTCAGGAGTTCTTTCTGGATATTCCAAAGAGAATCGGCTTTGTTATCGAATATGGCAGGATCGTCAGACAACTTCGTATCGTAAAAAGAAATCAGATACATGATTATGTCGGAACCTGGCGTGTTTACAAGCGCATCACCTCACCAAGCAAAATCACAAATCCGCCTTTTGAAGTTCCCACAATGCTCAAACTTTCAAACGATATCATTATTTCAGATGATGAAAATTATGGAGATATCTATTTGGAAGCGGTCAATTCAGAACAAAGTACCCTTTCAGAGATCCTTTTTGATGCTGAAGAGATAACCTTCTGCACTTTCCCCTGGTTGTTTGAAAACGGAACACTTGAAGTACAAAAAAGCGAATACTCAAGATTCCTTCCGGTTTATATCACCAATATGGGCTATCAGGACAAATTGGATGCCCTTTTTTCAAAGCTCAAAGAAGATCGGGATATCTTCAGTCTTTTGCTTGATGAAACAAAGGCAAAGAATGATACAAAAGAATATCAAGAACCGATAGATATCATCATCAATCCACCATATGAAATCACAAAAACCGAAAAAGATATACTGGTTTATCTGAACGAAGAGGTTCTTCTCTATGAATACGATTATGGCATCTGGAACATACCCGATCACAAATATAATGACAGCTCAATCCTGATGAAAATAGAAGTACCCGGACAGTATCGAATCGCCTTCACCACCCCCGGACATATCACTTATTATAATCTCGAGATCGTTGAATGAGTTCATTCAACCCATTTAAACCCCTTCAGAATAAGATGTGAAACAACCGATACCGTTCCACCCAGAACACTTCCCCAGATCAGATCAATGATCGTTATAGTCAAAGGCCAGTCTTTCAAGGTTGACAAATTCGTCAGATCATAGGTTGCATAGGTAACAAAGCCGAAGAAAAGACCTGCAAACAAGGCGTATTGCCAACTGCTTTTCTCGAGTGAGGGATTGATAACAAAGAATACCAATCCTGCAATATAAAGCAAATAGAATAAAATAGCCGCATACCAGTTTGGATTCTCCTTCAGTAAAAAGCCGAGATTATCCTGATATAAGTTTTTTGCAACGATACCCAGCCATACAAGGTCCACCGCAAAAAAGACAACAAAAGCCGTCGCATACACTTTTAAAAATTGAACCATTCTTTCTCCTCCTATAATTATTTTCAGCCTAATTTGTTTATACATATATCAGACGTATTCAATTCCATCCCTATTGAATAATAAAGCAATATGAATCAAATGAACCGCAATCAATGAAAAGATATCATTTAAAGAAACCGCTATAATGAGATATAAACCAAACATATCCGGAGGTAAATGATGGCACAAAAAACTCACACCTGTACACTGAAGGCGATTGGAAAGGCAACTGTTCAAAACGGCGAGACGATATTCCAGATAGTGCCGCAATACACAAAGGCGTTGACAAATCTCAGACATTTCAGTCATCTCATCATGTTTTCACACAATACAAATCGAATCTTGCATTATGTCTGCAAAGCACATCTTGTGGATGAAGAAGAGGGCATTATCATCACTGACAACACCGATATCCCGGACAATACGATCATTCACGATATCAAACCCTACTTCCCCTGTGAAGACAAGATACCGAGTAAAAAGCGCAGGAACGGAAAAAAAAGACATCGGACAGTCCGTTATAACAATCAGCTAAACGAAGAAACGTTAAATGACAGTGTTACATTTGAAGCCAAAGGACTGTTTAAACATATAGGCGGTAAAGGGACATTACTGATGAATAATGAATGGAAAAACAAGAAAGCAATAAAGGATTACGCCAGAGTTTTCTGGTGGTTCAATCAATTTGAAGCGAAAAGGTACCGAAACACCCTTGTATGCCAACCCCCTTATGAAAATGCACCACGTTCAGGCATATTCGCCACACGTTCTCCCGTCCGACTCAATCCGATTGCCAGTACCGTCGTTAAAATAGTAGACGTTCAAGGGAATCAATTCACTGTTGACGGGTTTGACGGGTTTGATAACTCCGTCATCCTGGACATCATCCCCTACGATCCTGAAAAAGAAAACATTGAAAATGCCGTCATACCGGAATGGCTTTCGCATTGGGAAGATCACAGATCATTCAGAATGGAAAAAGAGATAAACCGGACACTGACATTGCAACTGAGCGATACGGATCAATTGATTGAGGATTTCATTGATCAGAAGACAAAACATCCTACTGCAGATACTCCAATTGAACCGAAAAATACCGACTATGAGCATATCACCGTTAAAAATGCCTGGAAAAACAATCTGAAAAATATCAGCGTGACGATTCCAAAGCATAAAATTACCGTTATCACGGGAGTAAGCGGAAGCGGCAAGTCGACACTGGCATTCGACACTATCTATGCGGAAAGCAGTCGGCAATTTCTCAGTATCATGAACAACGACAACAGTATTCAGAAACCGGAAGTGGATGAGATCGCAGGTTTACAACCGGCTGTTGGGATTGGACAAAAAACATCGGCAATAAACCCCCGTTCCACCGTTGGAACATTCAGTGGGATTGCAGAATTACTGCGTTCCCTCTTCTCAACAATAGGTGTCAGGCATTGTGAACATTGTCATAATCCGGTTGAAGTGTTGAGTGAAGGTGCCATCATCAATCACTTAAAGAAGATCACGCAAAAAACATCGGTACAAATATCTGCTCATGGCAAAACAAAAACCACTGAATTAAAAGAAGATATTGATTCAACTCTAAAAAAGGCATTAAAAGAGGGAAATGGCGCCATTATCGCCACAATTGAAGACCACGACTATCTCTTACAGACAAAATTGTTCTGTTATCACTGCAACACGATGATGTTTGATACCTCTCCGGCTATTTTCAGCGCCAATAACCCGGAATACATGTGTAAGACCTGTAAAGGCCTGGGCTATGAACTCACCATAAATCCGGATAAAGTCATCGATAACCCGAATCTTTCGATATTGGATGAGGCTTCAAAATTCTGGGGTTCGTTGAGAAAATTCAGAGAAAAGCCAAATGCTAACTGGATGAAGGGAGAAGTCATCGCTCTTGCAGAGGATATGAACGTTGATCTGGAACTCCCATGGAAAGACCTGCCCAAAGCGTACAGACAACAGGTTCTGTATGGAACACCCGGAAAGAAGGTGTCATTTTCCTATAAAAATACAAACGGTAGAAGGGGAACGATTGAAAGAGAAGTAGCCGGTGTGATCAACACCTTAAAACGCCTGTTGACTGAAGGTGCCGCCAGTGAGCGAAAGAGTGGTATCGTCGACCAGTTTGTTGTAAAAACACCCTGCAGCAGTTGTAACGGCGAGAAGATCATGCCAACCGGAAGGCTCGTTGAAATTAACGGAATGCGTTACCCGGAATGTGAAAAGTTGAGTATGCAATCCCTTATCAAATGGATAGAAGAACTGGCACTCAGCGAACAAAAATATAATCGTTCAAAAATCATTCGGGATAAGATTCTGTTCCAGACCAAACGAGTCATCGACATGGGATTGGGTTATCTCTCATTGAACAGGTCAATGCCAACACTCAGTGGGGGAGAAAGCAGACGTTTACAACTCGCCTCACAATTCGGAACAAATCTCTCGAACATGCTATACATCATGGATGAGCCCACAAAGGGCCTTCATCCGAAAGATTATTCAAAGCTGATGGACAAGATAAAAGAATTACGAGACAAGGAAAACTCTATCATCATGGTCGAACACAGAAATGAAATTATCAGGGAAGCGGATTACATCATCGATATCGGAAAAGGTGCCGGAAAATATGGCGGTGAAGTCATCGCCTGCGGAACACTCGATGAGATAAAGCTAAATCCGGATTCCATAACGGCTAAATACCTCAACAACAAATCAAAACGACAACCACCAACGGCAAGCAACTGTAAAGGAAAGACAATCAACATAATGGGCGCAAAGGGACATAATCTGAAAAATATCGACGTTGCCTTCCCGCTCAACAGTTTCATCTGCGTAACAGGCGTCAGTGGAAGCGGAAAGAGTTCACTCGTCTCGCAGACCCTTTACCCGGTGATTGCTTCAAAACTCGGACAGAAGATAACGGAATGTCTGCCATACGATGAGATCACGGGAATTGAAAGCCTCAAAGACATCGTACTCGTTTCACAAAAACCCATAGGCAGAACACCAAAATCCACCCCCGCAACCTATTCCGGTGTGTTTGACCTGATTAGAGAAGAGTTTGCCGCCACGCCTGAAGCAAAAGCACACAAATTCGGTAAAGAACATTTCTCATTCAATGGAAAAAAAGGCCAATGCGAAGTCTGCAACGGTCTGGGACAGCTCAAAATCCCCATGAGCTTCATGGATGACATCTGGATCACCTGCCATCATTGTGGGGGCAAACGTTACAGAGAAGAAATCCTGGATGTTCATTATAAAGGAAAAACCATATACGATGTTCTGGACACCGAAATCAGAGATGCCCTGGAACTCTTCAAAGACAAACAAAAGATTCATCACATCCTTTCAACACTAAATGATGTGGGCCTCTCCTATATCAAACTGGGACAAAGCGCCACCACACTCAGCGGGGGAGAAGCGCAGCGTCTGAAACTGGGAAAGGAACTGACAACGGGCAATGCAAAAGACACCCTTTACATCCTCGACGAACCCACCACCGGATTACATTTTAAAGATACTGAAAACCTCGTTAACGTCCTGAAAAAATTGGTAGAAAAAGGCAACACCGTCATAGCGATTGAACATAATACCGATTTCATCAGTTGTTGTGATTATGAGATTGAGCTTGGTCATGGCGGGGGTGAAGAAGGGGGATATGTGGTAAAATAAACCATATGGAGTTACTCCACTCAGGTGGAGTAACTCCAATAGGGTCGGAGGTGAAAAAACATGCTCTTTTCAATAGAACCAAAAGCTGAGGCTTATGATCTGTTTAATAGAGAAACAGAAATAAAAAAACTATCTGAAAGTGTAGAAATGGATAAAATCATCATACTCTTCGGACTCAGAAGAATAGGTAAAACCTCATTGATAAGAACTTATCTCAACACCACTGAAAATTACAGTATCTTCATGGATTGCAGAGGATTTATCAACGAAAATAGGATTGACAAGCAGAGATTTGAAACTGAATTGCTCTCCGCTTTAAAAGAAGAGATGAAGCGAAATAAAATAACCGGAATATTAAAAAATATCTCTTCTGTCAACTTCAAGGGAGTTGAACTAAAACTTTCTGCAAATAAAACAGAACCTTCTATTGCAGATATCTTAAAGGAAATCGATACTGTTCTCGAAAAAAAGAAAAAAAGACTGATAATCGCTCTTGACGAAGCGCAATTATTAAAATACTATGGTAAAAATGGCAGCGATCTACTGTATTTAATGGCATACGCTTATGATAATTTAAAGCATATCGTCTTCATCCTGACGGGATCGGAAATCGGCTTACTCTTTGATTTTCTAAAACTCGACGATCCTGACATGCCACTCTACGGAAGATATATCACAGAAATGAGCCTGAAAAGATTTGAACCCATAAAATCAAAAGAATTTCTCAAAAAAGGTATGAAAGAACTCGGGCACAACATCCTGGAAACGGATATCGAAAAAGTTGTCGCAAGGCTCGATGGCATCGTCGGCTATCTTTCCATATTCGGTTATGAATGTTATCGCAACGATTATGATGTGGAAAAATCACTCGAAAAAGCCGAACGATTGGCAGATGCACTTGTAAAAAAGGAGATTGATGCCTTGATTAATCGCTCTTCCAATTACGCTTATTGCTTAAACGCCATCGCCCTCAACATGAATCGATTCTCACTTATCAAACGGTTCATCAAGGCGAACTTCGGGAATATTTACGATTCTACTCTAAGTAATGTGCTGAATTCCCTTCAAAAGCACAGTATTATTGATGTGGAATATGATAAGAGGGCGAAGGTTTATTATTTTCCAGATCCCGTTATTCAGAGGTATTGTGCGGGGATGAAGGTTTGAGATAAAAAAGAATGGTATAATGATTACCAATAACATACTGGAGGCAAATGATGAATATAGAGAGATTAAAAGAGGCTGAAAATACTTTTTTAAACATGTATCCCGAAGGGTTTAACGATCCTGAGATGGTCAAGGTCGGTAAAAAACATCGAATGGATAAGATGATCAAGATGGCTCATGATAATTTGAGTGAAGAGAAATTGAGCAAGTTCAACGAGGAAACAGTTGAGGGAATCATCAAGATCGTGACAAGTTCGTCCATGGTATCCGTCTTTGAAAAGCCTAAATTTAGGGATACCGTTCGTGCGATGAGTACTGCACAGAAGAAACAGCTCGTATCTTCTATCAGAGAATTGATCCACGGAGATGAAGAGAAAGGCTTCAACGAACTCCTTGAATTACTCGTCTATTATAAATTAGGGAAATGGACACTGATCACCGTTTTCAGATGCTATTATTACCCCGATAAGGATTTGCTTTACAAACCGACAACCGTTAAAGGGGTTATCAAGAAGTTTGAGCTCGAAGGGGTAACTTACAAGCCACGTCCGAGTTATGATTTTTTTGTTAAATACAGAGACATTATCAATGAGATGAAAAAGCATGTTAACCCATCTCTCAAGCCTAATAATGCGGCATTTTCAGGTTTTTTGATGTTTACGTTGTGATCTGAATCAGATACTTTTATACAATATCAATCCTAAATAAATGGAGGTTGAGAAAATGAGTGACAACAGACCTGACAGCACATCCAGTGCTATCTATGGCCTTGGGTTAATCGGAGCAGCTGTATATTTTATTTCAAATGCCCCCGGATTCTGGGACGGTGTCATCGGCTTTCTGAAAGCTATCGTATGGCCGGCGATTCTTGTTTTTGAAGCATTTAAGTATTTTGGTGGTTAATCCATGATTAATGGGAGTTGAAGTTTAACTCCCTTTTTTATTGATATTCTCTCATTTGATTTTCATTCAATTTATGTTATGATAGCAGGCAGAAATGCTTTTGATTTGATAACAATCGGTTTATCGATAATTGTATTTTAAATAAACGCTTACAGGAGGAAACAAAATGGATGCAACAATTTTGGAATGGGTGGGGTACGCTGCCTCATTTATCGTACTGATCTCTTTACTGATGAGTTCAATCATCAAACTGAGATGGCTGAACCTGATCGGATCGGGAATCTATTTTGCCTACGGTCTTTTTATCGGTTCATTTCCGGTAGCCGTTATGAATGCCGGCATCATCGCCATCAACATTTATTATCTGGTTAAAATCTATGGTTCAAAAGATTCATTCGAAATCATCACATTGGATTCAAAGACTGAATATTTTTCTCATTTCATGAAATTCTATGAAAAGGATATGCTGAAATACTTCCCAAAGGAAAGTCTTAAGGTTGATAAAGATATGATGGGGTTCTATATTTTGAGAAATATGGTTCCGGCGAGTATCTTTATCGTCAGAGAAACGGAAAAAGATACACTTGATATTCAGATAGATTATGCAATCCCGGCATATCGTGATTTTAAGGTCGGTAATTTTATCTTCGAAGAGCAGAAAGATTATTTCCTTGAGAAAGGCTATAAAAAATTAACCTGTCACTCCATCAACAGAGATCATGATAATTATCTCGAAAAGATGGGTTTCAGAAGAAATTCTGAGAGTAATCAATTTACGAAATCACTGGCGTAAAAAATCCACCATCAGGTGGATTTTTTTTGTTCTTTCTTCCAGATCAGCCATTCCTTACTCAGAACAGTACTTTTCTCGTTTTGAATTAATGCATCACAGGGATAGCATTCACAATCCGAACAGAAGTACAATCCTTTCGAAATGGCACATTCACTCGAAAAACATCCCGTTCCTCTTGCCCTGCATCCTGAACAGCTCCCTTCAGCATTTGACGGACAACAGCCGCAATAAAAACCGCAATACGCTATCAATTCACAATTTAAACTTTTCTTATCCATCTTAATCCTCAATTTTCCTGTAAACAAGCCACGTAAACAGATAAGTACAAATCAGGATAATGGGTATAATGACAAGAGCCGGTCCCGCATCCACACCGATCAGACTCATTCCGATTATCTTTGCCAGTAAAGCCGTCATCAGTATTGAAAGAAACACCAGATAAACCGGCGCTGCCATGAATCCAAGCGGTTTCTTTCTGATAAACAAGACGGCAGATACGACGCAAAGGGGTAAGAGCAATCCCAGATCGAGTCCCTGAACGATGAGTGTCGTGTAATGCTGTAATTCTTTCGGATACAGACTACCGTCCAGTAGCGGAGGCAGGACTACCTGAAGCCACATCATGCCGATCATGACTGTATTTAACAGCAGGAATATACCGACTCCTTTAATCGGTGTTTTTGTATTAAAATGATCCTGTATCGTGTTGAGATCCATACCGAACAAGATGGTCGAAAGAGTAAAGAATGACAATCCCATCAAAGCAACGTATAACAAGAAAAGTTCATTGTACATCCCCATAACGGTATAAAACAGGTATGTCACCAGAAAATACCCGACAGTTCCGGCAAGAAACAATCTCCATTTTAAACTATTTCCTCTACTCATATACAATCCAAGAATCAGCAATGGAATGCCCATAAACAAGGTCACATAATCCTGTGCAATTCCCTGAACGGCAACATCCCAGGACATATTGTGATAAAGGCCTCTGCCGTGAAGTTCTACCTGTTGGCCGTTAACGGACGTCATCTCTTTCAAACCTCTCGCGTCATCAGTAATGATTCCCATTAACGTCGAAATAATCGAGAGAAGAATCATCACTGAAACAAGAAATACGATCATTTTTCTGTTTTTCATCTTTTTCCTCCTGTTCTTTTTTCATCGTTCAATAATATATCCAATGCATTTTGTACAATTTGTTCCTTTTGTTCATCAATACTCACCTGATCATATTCAATCCTGTTATTTAAATACATGGCCAGCATCCCGTGTACATAGGCAAAGGCTATATGCATCGTTTCAATCACTTCAGAAATCTCTTTCCCCATTTCTGAACTGTAGATTTCAGAAGCTCTCCTTGAGGGATATCCCAATTGCTCCTTCAACTCCTCGGGAATCTCTGTGTTGAACCTTTCATACCAGATCAGCTTATAATAGCCCTTATGCTCAAAAGCAAACGTTATATATTTTCTGACAAACCCTTCTACACCCTCTTCTGAAAACATTGCTTTTGACATCCGCTTTATAGCCTCTGCCGTAGCCTTCCATAATAGATCATCGTAGGATGTAAAATAATTGTAGATATTAGTATGAGCACAGTGAAGCTCTTTCGCTATCTTCCTCAGATTCAGATTAAAGGCACCTTCCTGTTCTTCTACCATCTCAAGTGTTTTATTGATGATTATCAGTTGATTCAGATTCTTTTTAACCATATCCCCTCCTTATATTACCAGTGGTAATTACCAGCGGTAATATACTATCATTAAATTTTATTCATGTCAAGTCTTCAAGTAATGTTAAATTTTAAAGATAAAATTATTTGAAGAACAAAAACACTATCTTGGTGATATAATACTTAGGATTTCTAATTAAAAGAGGTGATTTTATGATCGTAATAGCCACTATGTCTCACTTTTTATCGGACTTTCTGGGTACAATGTTCAAACCGCTTGGTCCATATTTTATTGAAAGATTCGGAATAGATGCTGCCACTTTTGGTAGTACAATGGCTTTGATATCATCGGCAGCTGCAATCATGCAGATTGTTTTTGGTCTTTACTACGATAATGTCAAACGTGATGGGTTTCACATCTTACTCTTGTTGCTGGCAACCCTCTTATTTGTGGGACTGATTGGTTTTTCCACCTCTTTTGGTATCCTGGCGATCTTTATCTTCCTGATTAAATTGTTCAACTCGGCCTATCACCCAATTGGAGCCAGTCTTGCAGGAAGTCGCCACAGAGGTAAGGATATCGCACTCTTTTCTGTATTCGGAACACTTGGAGCAGCAGCAGGACCGGTGATCATCACAAGTTATACCAGTACAGTGGGATTTGATAAGCTTTATTTATTATCAATCGGCTTATTTGTATTATTGATTCCATTCATTCCAAGGATGATGAAACATGAAAAGGATGAACATACGAAGAAAAAATTCCCGGGATTGAGTGCCTTAAAAGCCATTTTTCCAATCTTTGTCGTTGTAACATTCAGAAGCTTCATCATGGATATGTTCCATACATATGTTCCGATTTTCCTCACCGAAAAAGGGGCTTCCCTTATAACAGGCGGAACAGTCCTGACAATCGGACTGCTTGCGGGGATGGTAAGCACTTTCTTCGGAGTAATGCTGCGGGAAAAGATTGGTATCTTTAAAATAAATCTGATCGGCTTTTTAAGTATGGGGATCATGGGCATCTTGTTTTTCTATATCCCGGACAATATGGTAAGGGCAATCTGTTTCCTGCTGTTCGACGCGGGAGCCTTTCTCACCATGTCTGCCAATGTTGTAGAAGCACAGTCAAGGATGCCGTCTAACAAGGCATTCGCCTCCTCCGTCACAATGGGTTTTGCATGGGCAATAGGCGGTTTTATCGGAGCCGGATACGCTGCAGCATTTGGTAATAATCTCAGTTTCCTGCTCCTTAGTATCTCTATCTTTTCACTGATCCTGTCAATCCTGATGATCTATTTCTCCTACAGATACGGCAGAAAAAAACGCGTATAAGAAACATAAAAAAGGTGATGCGTAATCTGATATCTGCATCACCTTTTTTATTCAATCATTTATTTATACAGCTTTATACTGTCTCCAGGCTTCATGGCTATTTTATTTTCATCGGTATAACGATCCACGTTCTTCTGATCATAATAACCACTTTTTGACGTGTGTATCGGGATGACATGTTTCGCCTTTATCAGATCAGAGACCTTCATCGCCTCAACGGGTCCCATATTGTAATAATCATCCATACAAAGCAATGCATAATCGATATCATATTTCGCCATCTCTTTCATCTCTTTTGTCGTAGAAGTATCGCCACTGTGGTAGATGACAAGATCACCGATCGTTATGACGAACCCGCAGCAAGTACCTGAGCTGTGATGACTGTTATAGGCCTGTACCGCTCTTATTTCAATATCATCAACTGTAACAACATCTCCCGCTTTGATATGATAAGGGCATTGGATGTTTTCATAAGAACTCTTCTTCGTCACCAGTCCAATCTTATTATGATCTGAATGCTGATGCGTTATCAAAATGATATCCGCCGGTTTTTTGTACCCGTTTGCTGATGTGGCATAAGGATCAATATAGATGACCCTTCCATCTTTCAGATCAATACGTACACTGGCACGGCCAAAAAAATACAGGGTGGCAGCTTCTTCTGCGGCGAAACTCATTGAACCGAAAGCAATAGCAATGACCAAAAACAGGATAAGAGGATACTTTTTAAGCATAGATTCCATCTCCTTTTGAATAATACAAAGACAGACCTGAAGAAAATATCTCCAACGATCCGTTTATTTTTGATTCAGACATCAATGATACTTCAACTTATCATTATTGAACAATAATCTATAAAATTATAGCTTATAAAACGTTTAAAACAAAATTTTTTAATGTTGCAAATGAAGATTTTGATCAGGTGAAGCCCTTTATAAAATATGAAGTACTTTTAAAATCATAATGATCTCACTGATCTCAAAATTCAAGGATTTTTGCAGCAAATCAGATTCCCCGTAACAGATTTTTTCCGCTATCGTCATTATCTCTCCGAATTTTTCAATACCAGTCGTTTCATCGATCATCTTAATTGAGTACGCATCATGCCCGTCATGAGGATTGTCTCTCTTTACCCTTATAACTGCGATCGGAAACAATTCAACGGCGTTTAGATTGATATCTGATGCATGTCCAGAATTGGAATACGTTAATTCCCCTTTTTTAAAAACGACATACATCTCATAATTCTCATATAGAAAAGGTGTGGAAAGCATCAGTTCTTCCGTCAGATTTAACTTTCCTTCTTCTACCCTATAGGTTATCTTTATCTGTTTTGAACTCAGAAAACTACTTATCAGAATAAAAAGGATCAATAATAGTTTTTTTCTGCTTCCGGAATTGAACAGTTCGATTCCTCCTTTTATCAGCAGTTCATCACTATATTCTATCAATTCTCTATTTTATTGACAAAAATTTGATTATTCCGTGGGAAGGTGGCATTAATAAGTCCCAAAAAGAAAAAACCGGACTATTAAAAGTCCGGTTTTTTAACTGGCGGAGAGAGTGGGATTTGAACCCACGTATGGTTTCCCATAACACGCACTCCAAGCGTGCGCCTTCGACCGCTCGGCCATCTCTCCAGCGCGTGGTATTATATCATAATGCATCTGTCAGGTCAAGAGTTTGGTTTAAATAATCGTGAAAGGTTTAAGAATACTTTATGATTTTTGAAGTCTCTATTATTCCTGTAGAATTTTTTCTGCAACCGATTTCAGGAATTCTTCTTCATGAACCCCAATCACATTCACTTCGATATTCTCATTATTCTTCTGGAAATGATTATAGTTTTCAGGAACTTTCCCGAAAAGGTTCTCACTTTTCTGTGCCGAATTCTCTTTGTAAATCACAATAGAAACAACAAAGGGATCTGCCATATCATCAGCAGAAAGTGTCATCAGCATGACATCGGCATCCGGAAAAGCAACCAATTCCGTCTTGATAACGACAAATTCATCTTTGAGAGGTTCAATCAGCTCCTCAAATTCTTTGGCGAGCAATTGTTCTTCTGTTTCAGGAACTGTCGCTTCAGTTGCATCTTCCGCGGTTGTCTGCGTGGCGGTTTGAACCGGCTTGAACGTACTCCCCAAGGGAATTTCTTTGTACCATATCATCTGATTTTCAAACGTTTCTTTATCCCCGGCATTCAAATTATCGTAAAACATAACGGTCTGTTTACCGCGTGTTTGTTTCTCAAGTCTGATAAAATTCATACTTTGTTTCAGTACGATAACCCTGTAAGTAAAATCATCTCCATAAACAGATGTATAATACGCCGGTATCCCGCTATAAAGAATCTCTGAAATCTTTATTTCTACTACTCCTGTCTGAAGATCTTCAAGAAAAACATCTTCGAGATCCTTCATTTTATCTTCCATCAGCGTTCTTTTACCATCAAGTATCAGATAGCCTCTGTCATTATATCTATACCAAGTTACCCTGTAAGGCATCGTAAGGGATACAACTTTATTATATCCGTTTCTCATGATATATTCATACCTGTATCTCGCTGTTTCACCGCTTTCCATCATGATTCTCGTGCCGGAAATACAGTTATTTCCATACGCCTCATTTAATAAAGCGATGAAAACTTCAGGTTTCATAACAACAGACGTAGCCTCAGAAGGTTCTGAAAGCAAGTCCTGATTTCTTTCTTCAGGAACTTCAGAGAATAAAGTAACAAAAAGAAGTATAGAAAACATTATTAACATAAAATTTCTATTTCTAACAAAAGGCATAAAATCACCTATGATTATTTATTTAGTCGTATTGGATTGATTGTTTTATTTTTCTCCATCGTTAATCAGATTATAGATTTTTTCAGTTCTACTTTGAATATCAATCGACGCATTCTTTGAACTGAGATTCAAATTCTCTTTATTTTCAGCAGAATTGAGCATCTCTACACTCTTGTTAACGATCGTTTCATATCTCTGATTTACAGTGTTGAAGTCTATAAATGTCTTCGTGCCAAACATGGCGATAGCGATAACGGCAAAACCTGCAGCGACCTGGTAAGGCAGGTTTCTTTTTCTTTTTACAGCTTTTGTGAACTTATGTCTGCTGTTTACACTCGGTTTGTACTCAAAATTCATTTCCTGAACATCCATGAGATTTCTGTAAGTATGGAAGAACATCTTACAGTCAGGACAATGCTCCATATGTGCTCTAAAAGCTTTTATTTCCTTTGAGTTCATTTCATCGTCCAGATAACGATCTAATTGTATATCTCTGAACTCTTTGCAATCCATCTAAATACCTCCTCAAAGTAACTCAATCCCCAATATCATTTTGTTGCAGTAACTTCTTCAGCCTCTTTCTCGCATAATATATCCTGCTTTTAACAGTACCGATTGGCTTACCAACAACATTCCCGATTTCTTCGTAGTCTAAACCTTGAATATCCCTCAATGTGATAAATAAATTATCTTCTTCAGACAACTGACTGAGAATCCTCCTAAAATCCTGGATTTTCATTTCTCTGCGAATCTGTTCTTCTATATCAATATCTGAAGAAGGCTCCTTGACACCTCCCGGCTCCTCATCATCGAAGTCGGTAAAAGTCTCGGATCTCTTACTGTACTTTTTTAGAATATCTTTACATACATTTACTGTTATCCTGTAGAGCCAAGTCGAAAAAGCCGAATTCCCGTTGAACTTCCTGATGCTTTTGTAAACCCTCATAAAAACTTCCTGTACAACATCATCAACATCATCTGCTCGAAGGTAGGATTTAGCTATTCCACCTACAAGACCGGCATAATCATCATATAACTTTTCATAAGCCCACATTTTCTTCTTTTTGAGAGCTTTTATGAATTTACGCTCAGCCTCGCTATTTCCGCTCAGGTTGTTTTCATTTCCTTTCGGATTGGAAAACAAGAGATTTCCCCCCTACATAGGTTTAGACGAAGATTACAAAAAAAAGTTCAAATCATTCGTTAAACCAAGCAATTATTTCATCCGCAACCAATTCTTTCTCACAGTCATTTACTACAACGTGCGGACTGTGTTCAAGAACGATGGTCTTTTTTACGGATGAACTGATCCCCTTATCAATAATTTCCGCCGCCTTCAAGGGAACTGATTTATCGTTCTTTGACACGATCGTCAAACAATCAGAATGTATACTTTCCAATCTTTCCTTTGAAAGGGTCTGTAATTTTAACAGATCGGCCAGTTTTGTCGGCCAATTGTTACACCAGTATTCCTTCTGAAGATAATTAAGATAAGCTTCTTTGTACGTTACCTCAGCATCTTTCGGCAAAACTTTTTTAAAATGTTTCAGCACTGGTGTTAATTTGATAGCGTTGTTTGCTGCTTCAACAGCCGGTGCTGCAAGGGCTATTTTCTCAGGATTGAATTTAGAGGCGATGAGAAGCGTCAGAACTCCTCCCATCGAAAGCCCGGTAACATAAACCTTTTCAAACTTTTTCTTCAAAAGAAGATATGCATCAACACATTTCCTCAGCCAGTCATTCCAATCACTGTTCAGGAAATCGCTATGATTCGTACCATGTCCCGGAAGTCTTGGAATATAGACCGTATATCCCGCTTTATTCAATCGTTTACCGAGATAAAGCATATCATGCGGAGAGCCTGTATACCCGTGAATGGTGAGGACAGCTGTACTTCCTCCCTCAAACCAATGTTCTTCACATTCAGGTGCAGCAATCATCGTGTTTTCAGGTATATTATCGAACCACATATCAACCGAGTTCCTCAGAATGTTCCTTTGCCAGAGAAACGTATTTCATGGCGTGCTGCCTCAGATGCTCTTCAGAACCCTCCAGAACCTTTTTTTCACTTGCGGGAACACCTGCCACCAACGTTGACTTTTCACAGATATACTTTTCTTTCACAAGAGATGCCGCTGCCACAACCGCTCCTGATTTCACCAGGGCACTATTCAAAACGATCGCCCCAATACCTATCAGCGCATTATCTTCGATTGTACAGCCATGGATAACCGCGTTGTGTCCTACCGTCACATTCTCACCGATAATTGAAGGCTTATCTGCGTCCGTATGAACCGTTGCGTTATCCTGAATATTTGAATTTTTCCCAACCCGAATAGGTGCCATATCCCCTCTTAAGACAGCACCATACCAGACACTGGCTCCTGCTTCAATTAAGACATCCCCAATGACGGTCGCATTAGGTGCAACAAAAGCATTTTTATGAATGATAGGTGATTTCCCTTTATATTTGATAATCATCATAGAACCTCCATTTTTTTAGCTTCGACCACATGATAGGTGTTCAGCTTATTGTTGGGGCTTTCCTGCCATTTACAGACAATGGGCTGTGCAAACTCTTTTCCAAGAAAACCCTCCGATACCCCTTTACGGGCTTTATCCGACCTGTAAATTGACGGGTTGGCTATGACCTTCAATTCAAGCGGTTTATCTACGAGCATCACTTCGTCAATTGTTTCAACTGCCGCCAACCTTCTGCAAATGATAGCTGTCAGTTCTTTATGCGGAAGGGGTTTGATATTGATCAAGGCAACGTTCCGACCCAAAGGACCTGTAATCTTTACATTCGCAAGAGCTGCTTCAAATCCGGCTTCTTTTAGGATATCCAGTAATATTTCATTCGCAAGGGCTACACTGTGACCATGATATTTGGGTGATGCCATCATCTTTAAGAGGTGTTTTGCCTTGCATCCTTCTCGATTCGCTGACTCCCCTATCTTCACTCTTTTTCTGTCAACCCCATAATAATCAAGGATCCTGTTAATCTCTTCCTTGTTTAATTCAAGAAACGGTGCATAGACACCATTCATGACTTTAAAACCGTATTCCCCCCAGCTATCCGATTGATTGGCGCCTGTAGCGATCAACTGATCAGCTTCACGGACACAGGATTTAACACCCGCAATCTTAACGGCCTTTGTGCATCGGTTACAGCTTGGCCCATTTTTTAATATTTTTTCCTGAGTTTTCCTCATATCAACAAGATGCAACTGAGCCCCTATATCCTCAACTGTTCTCAGAACATTTTCAAGTGTCTTTGAATAGGTATAAGGCCCGTATACGACATGAACCAGCCTGACATTTTCCTTCCCGATAGCATCAACGGCAAGATAAGAAAGAGCTGTCGAATCAAGCCCTCCTGAAAAACCTATAAACAACGGAAAAACCTTGACGGTATTTATTATATCATCTTTAATTTCATTAATTACCGGAACCAAGTCTTCTTTCTTATTCGACAAGCTTTGCTCCTTCCGCAGGTCTTACATGATAGCTATCAAAATCAACACCAAATTTTTCATGATATCGACGCTTCAGAGAATCGACACATGTCACATTAAAGCGATTGTTCACAAGAAGTATCAGGCTGCCACCAAAACCACCGCCCATAATCCTCGCACCATAAACTTCTTTCATCTTCATTAATTCATCTGTGAGAAAATCAATCTCAACACAACTGCACTCATAATCATTTTTTAAACTTAGATGCGTCTCATAGAGAAGTTTCCCCACCGTTTCCACTTCACCATCCATAATCGCCTTTTTACAGGCAAGAACTCTTCTGTTTTCCGTCAGGACATGTCTGGCCCTCTTGTATTCCACATCTGTCAGAAGATTTTTCTTTTCTTCAAGTTCGTCGGTATTAAGTTCTCTGAACGATTTATGTGACAACTTCTTAAGAGCACTCTCACACTGATCTCGTCTGATATTATATTCTCCATCATCAAGTGAATGTTTGACATTGGAATTGATGATATAAAATTCAGCATCCCCCATATTCAATTCAACATATTCATGACTCATCGTCATGGTATCAAGAAACACTGCCTTATTTTCAGCTCCCATCACAGATACAAACTGATCCATGATCCCGCACATCACACCGACAAATTTGTGTTCAACAGCCTGGGCAAGGGTATAAAGGTCCCGTTTATCCAGATGAATCCCCATATATCCTGCTAATGCAGTCAAGGTGGCAACTTCTATTGCCGCACTACTGGACAAACCGGCTCCAAAAGGCACATTTGATTCAATCTCGATCGCCATTGGCGGGATATCCAAATTCAAAAATGACGTTAAAATCGTATAACATCCTTTTATATAATCGGTCCATTCACCTGTACTCTTCATCATTTCATCTTTCAAAATAACCTTTTTATCAAAACCTTTGGAACTGATAATAAAATCATCACCTTCAGAATCCTTTACAGTCACTTTTGTAACTTTGTCAATCGCAAAAGGCATAATAAAACCATCATTGTAATCAACATGTTCTCCAATAATATTCACTCTTCCCGGAGCCTGACCGTACAAAAAAAACACCATCCTTCCTAATTTCTAAAAAAACTTTCTATTGTACATATTTTACCATGAAAAATCAAAAAGAAATGCGGTAACTTTTAATTACCGCATTTTAAAGAGATTTCTATAAAACATTACTTTTATAAATCTCGGGAAATCAGACCTTAAACCGATTGATCTGAGTGTTGAGTGTTTGAGCGGAATTTTTCATCTGTTTTCCGGAATCTTCCACGGTATTGATACCCGTTTTCAATTCTCTGATCAGTTCAACAATGGTCTGCTGCTTTTCGACGAGAGTCTGTGTACTCATATTGGAAGCCTCAACGGCTTGGGATATCTCATCCGTTGACTCTTTTTGCTGATTCGAAAGCGTAAACCCCTCTTCACTGACAACGACCATATTTTCGATCTGTTCAAGCAAATTCCCTAACTTTTCCCTTACATTTACACTTAGGGTTGACGCTTCTTTAACACTATCATTAACACTTTCTGTCTTTTCTTTTACTTCTTTGGATTGACCGGATATATCTTTCAGTATTTTTGCCACCTGTTCAGTAGCTCCTTTACTTTCTTCAGCCAATTTTCGTATCTCATCCGCTACAACGCTGAATCCTTTTCCCGCTTCACCGGCCCGTGCGGCTTCAATAGCCGCATTTAATGCAAGAAGATTTGTCTGCTCGGCAATAGCGTTGATAGAATCAAGTATCGCCTCTATATTCAAGAGATTTTTCACAAGTTTTTCAACACTGTCGGCTGTGTTGATCATCTGTCCGGTAACGGCTTCCATCTTAACTTCAATCTGAGTAGCCGCCTGTGTACTCTCCACAACATAGTCTTTGGAACTTTCCGCTGTATCGGTAATATCTTTTGATGATCTGGAAACAGTCTGTGCGTTTGCTGCGACTTCCTGAACACTGGCTGTCATCTCTTCAAGCGATGATGAGATATTCTGCGTCTCACTTTCAATTTCCGCTATTTTCTCAACGACTTCCTGGGCAAGGGTATTTTCATCTCCAACGATATCTGAAAGTTGTGAAGAATTTTCATCTATTTTGTCGGATATTGTCATGATGTCTTTCACCAGATCCGTTTGTTTATCCAGGAACTGATTTAACGAAGCGGCAAGACGCCCAACTTCATCATTTGATTTAATATTTAACCTAACCGTCAGATCTCCTTCTCCCTGGGCAAGATCATCCACGATCTCTCGAACTTTTCTGATCGGTTTTGTCATCAAATAGATGAAGATCCCTGTAACGGCAATCAAAGCAACGGCTACTCCTACTGTCGTAATCAACATGAGATTCACCCTCTGATTCGTGATCTTTGCAGATTCCGTCGTAAATGACGAGATCAGCGACTCTTTTGTTGAAACACTCTGTGCTTCCAGTGAATCAAGATAGGCTTTATCGAGTCCTATTTCAACCTGTCCAAGATAAGAATCTTCAAATTCCACATCACTGGTATAGGCAACGACATCTGTTATACCGTCAGGCTTTTCACCATTTTGAATATTCCCGGAATCATCATATACAATGACATATTTTATATTCGGTAATTGTTTTAGATCATTGGCAAAATTATCAACATTTTCCATTTCAAAATTCCAAATTGCCGGCGCGGAAATGAGCGCAAGGTATCTTGCAAGATTTTCCCCATAATTTTTAAAGAACTCAGAATTCGTTTGATTCTTATTCTGAATATCCTCTTCCAGCAATTCATTTACAACACTTTCGGTCCCTTCTTCCAACGCTTCAAAAGATGCCCGACTGATAAAAACAAAAATCAAGGACATCACAACAATTCCAACAATCAGAATCATAAGAATCTTCATAGTGATTGTCATTTTCATTAAACACATCCCCTTTCGGTTGTTGTTTCGACTTATTCGTCTTCAGATTTATTATGAATATAGTATTTCTTCAAATCACCGGAAGCCTCTACCCGCAAAAATGAATCTACGATATGCGGATCAAACTGCGTTCCCGAATTATTTTGAATCTCACGAACGGCCAAATCATATTCAAGCGGTTTTCTATACGATCGGTCGGAGGTCATCGCATCCCAGGTATCGGCCACTGCAATTATCCTGGATATCAAAGGAATTGTGATGCCGCTGATCCCATGCGGATAGCCTTTTCCATCCCATCTTTCATGATGATGAAGAACATATATCGCCATATCATTCAATTTGCTTGAATTCATCAGAGTCTGATACCCCCAAACGGGATGTTGTTTGATATGTTCATATTCTTCATCCGTCAATTTCTCTGTTTTATTTAAAATTGTATCGGATACAAGAATCTTTCCGATATCATGAACAAGACCTGACCAATAAGCTCTCTCGATTGTTTTTTTATCCAATCCCAGCTCTTCTGCAATCCTGACCGTAAGGTTTGCAACATTTCCCGAATGTCCACGGGTATACCTGTCATGAATCTCCAGCATCTGAGTGACGGAAACGACCAGTTCTTTTGTGAAATCGTTTTTAAATTTGCTATAGCGCTGAACCTGATAAAATGCAATAGCAAGATTTCTAAAGGCATTCATCGCCTGGATTGATTCTTTTGAAAAGGACTTCTCCTTATTTCCGTCAATATCAAGACAAAGCCCACCGTACGGTCTTTCATCGACATACAATTCAAAGTAAAGGGTCTCTTTAATCGGTTTGGAAGCCTCAAGAACGATCCGCATGGATTCCTCATCCTTAATATAAGCGTTTGTTTGATCGAGTATCTGCTTTACTACGCGGGTCTCACGACTGTTTTTAACAAAATACTCACTTGGAATTTTTGCGTGTTCCAGTTTTTCAAGATCATGCCCCTGTGCGTCTATAAATTCAACAAATTTATCCTTACAGAAATAAACTGAACCATAATCTGCTTCATCGATTATTTTTAAAGCATTTCTAAATAAATTTTTCATGAATTCATGATCTTCCATCTGAGCTGAATCTTTGAATTTACCAGCCAGCTCAATAATTTTTTCGAGTTTCACTGTCAGAAGTTCATTTTCATGATTTTTCATATTCAATTCATTGTTAAGGGATTTCAGATTCTCATTATACGATTCAAGCTGTTCATAACCCGCTGTAATCTCTTCAGACATCTTTTTAAAACTGTTTATGACATTTTCCACTTCTGCAACATTATCCGGATTCAGATCAGTCAGGTCCGTTGAAGGATTTTCAAGATCAAAATTGTTAATAATCCTGTCCAGATTATCAAGCGGCCGCAGATACATTTTCGATACGCGATTCATGATAACGATTAATGCGGCAAAAATTGATAATATCTGAACGATGACCGTAATCAGATTTGAAGTGATTTCGCTATCTAATATTTCATAGGAGAAGTCAATTTCAACAATACCCAGCAGCTTATCATTGTAATGTATCTCCTTACTCACGACAAGAAGCTTGCTTTCTGCCGGCATCTCTCCAACTTCCACCTCTAAAAAATCAAAAGTTTCCTTTGCATAGATTCTTTTGACCGAATCAATATTCAAAAATGAATTAAAATTCTCTTCAAGCACCGTTCTGTCAAGATTCCACAATGGCTCCTTGACACTCATTTCAACCGCTTTACTGATCCATTCGATATTAGCTTCAAATTTCTTGATCGCAATATCCCTTTGAATGAGAAATATGATGACCAATACACTCAGAAAAAAAACGGATAATATTAGAAAGACATACCTGAACATCTTCCCTCTGAAATCACTCAATATCATCACCTGATTTATGTTCTGTCGTTTTAAAAAATCGTATGGGTATAACATTTGTTTATATATATAAGACGGAAGGGATCCCCTTCTGGATTCATTTCACTTAGATCTCATAAGATTATAGCGGATAAAGATAAAAATCTGACTTTCTTTTCATTACCATAAAGTTATCGCGTGTTTCCTTTTGATTTACCGTTTCGCTTTTTGGGGAGTATTTATGCAATATTGTTTCACAAAAGGCAAAAAGCCTATTTTAAAAAAAGATTTGGCAGAAATAAAAGGCTCCCGTTCCGCTTTGTGCAATTCCAATCGAGGTATATTCGTTATTTTGAAGCATATTCGAACGATGCCCGGAACTTCGTTTAAACAATTCAAAAGCCTTTTTAGCAGGATCCGGACAAACAGAGAACCAACAGCAGTTTTCACGAATTGAAAAAGACTTTAAACTATGCCCGTTTTGACTGATTTCCTGTTCAAAAGCTTTTTTAATTGTAGAAGCTCTTTCGTTAAATCCTTCGTGAGAAAGATAACGATCTTCTTCCGCCTGCCTGTTTGCGAAGGCTTGCGTTACACCGCAATATTTTAACGTTAAGGGTGGAAGTTTTTTTTGTTGCCTGTATGCATTCACATAAAGAAGAAAATCCCCTCTGACTTCTTCAAGCGTCAGAATATTCTCATCTGAATAGGATAAACTGAAAGCGGATAAAAATAATACCATTAACAACAAGACTTTCTTTTTTGACATAAAGGTATCTCCATCATTTTATAACAGGATTATAGCATATAGTGACAAATTCACTCAAGATCAACGGTTATTGGATAAACAATGGAAAGACACTACAAAAAAAGGGTTGTTTTAATAAAAACAACCCTTTTTTTAGTCTATGGAAATTTTTCTCATTAACCTTTTACACCGGCAGTGATTCCGCTGTCGATAAACTGCTTCTGGAAGGAAATAAAGATCGCAATCATTGGCAGGGTTATCATGATGGAAGCTGCCATCATAAACTGCCAGAAGGTGTAATACGTTCCATTGAAGAAATTCAACCCCATTGTCAGGGTAAACATTTCCTTCTTGCTGGTCATCAGAAGCGGCCAGAGAAAATCGTTCCATGTTCCCATAAAGACATAGATGGATAATGCCGCCATAGCCGGTTTTGTCATCGGCAGGATAATCTTGAAATAAGTCGTTACAATACTCGCTCCATCAAGTTTTGCCGCTTCCTCGATAGAAACCGGTAATCCCATGAAGAACTGCCGCATCATAAACAGTCCGAAAACCTGTGTCAATTTTGGCAGAAACAGACCGCCATATGTATTAACCAGTCCATAATCCACCATCATATTATACATGGGGATCATCTTAACGTGCATCGGCAACATAAGTGTCGCCAAAAAACACATAAACCAGAAATTCTTCAAGGGGAATTTCAATCTGGCAAAGGCATAACCCCCAAGGGCATCAAGAAAGATATTCCCAATCGTCACAACCACTGCATAAATAACGGTATTAAGAATCCATCTTGCAAATGGAACAATCTTAAAGACCTCAACATAGTTGTCAAAGGTACCGGGTGCATCAAAAAACTCAAATTTGAAGATGCTGATTCCCGGAGGCCATTTCATAATATCGACACCGACTTCTTCCCCTGCAGCGTTCACATAAGTCATCGGTGTCATAGACACAGCTATCGACCAGAAAAAAGGAAAAAGCGTTATCAGACAATATCCGATTAAGATGATGTATGCAGCGATGAGTGTCAGTCTGAATTTTTTTTTCAAGCACATATCAGCACCTCCTTAAAAGTAGGATTCATCTTTTACGAATTTCTTCTGAAGGAATGTCAGAATCAGAATAATCGCAAACAGAACCATCGCCAGTGCAGAAGCATATCCCATCTTTGAATACTCAAAGGCATTTCTGTATATATAAAATGCCAGAGTCACATTTCTCATATTCTTAATCAGGAAATAAATCTGATCAAAAACCTGCATACATCCTATAATCCCCATCGTTGAGACAAAGATAACCTGTGGACGTAAAAGCGGCAATGTTATTTTTCTGAAACGTGTCCAGAAATTTGCCCCGTCTATTTCCGATGCTTCATACAACGATTTCGGAATATTCTGTAAACCGGCGAGATAAGTCACCATAAAATAACCAGACGTACTCCAGATATTCATGATCATGATCGCCGCCAGGGCCGTCGAAGGATTCTGAAGCCAGTCTACCGAAAGCCCCAATAACCTATTTAAAACACCGGGTTTTGCATAAATCAGTTTGAAGATCATTGAAAGTGCCGCTGAAGACGTGACAGCCGGCAAAAAGAAAACAAGCTTAAAAAACTGTTTTCCTTTAACGCCCTGATTGGCAATAACGGCAAGTATAACGGCAAGAATCGTTTGTATCGGAACGACTATCGCGGTATAAACCAATGTATTTTTCAATGAGATCCAGAAGTATTGATCGTTTATCAGTTTCGTGAAATTTTCAAATCCGATTATCTTCGGTCTGTATTTCGTAAACAGATCAGCATTTTTGGTCATATAGCGTGACATGAAGTCTTTTATCGAGACTTCCGTTTTCAAATTTCCTGCAAGAAAATCCGTTAGCAACCGTTCAGAATCAAAATATCGGAGCGATTTACGCTGCTCTTCGCTAAGCGATATCCCGACATCTGTTTCTATAAAAAAAGCCAGATCAAAATCCTTTTGAAGACCTTCTACAGTCAATCCCGGTTCATCGGGAAAGACCATCAGTGTCATACTGACGGTGTCTTCAGGTACTATCGTGTTATTTAACTGCTGCACCTGCAACGGCTGATATTGCGTAAAACTGTAAAAAACAGCTGTGATAATGGGATAAAACTCGAACGCAAGAACGGACAGAATAATAGGTGCGGCAAATAGATAACCGATAATAGCTTCTCTGGTTTTTGCCTTTAAAGTCATTTCCCTCACCTCTTAAATGTGTGATAAAAACCGGGCGGAAAATCTTCCGCCCTTACTGTCATTTTCAAATTGTGGAACTTATCTTTTAAACGCCTGAAAACTATTTGCCTTTTTGAATTGTGGGGGTTTTGTCTTTCAAAACCCCAAGAGCTTTTTTGTTTCTTAAAATCAGTCGGAGTTTCGTCTTTTAAATTTTTGAAAACTTTTTGTCCTTTTGAATTGTGGGGTTTTGTCTTTCAAACCCCCAAGAGCTTTTTTGTTTCTTAAAAAAAAGATCATTCCGCCGTTACCCAACCCATGTATTCAGCATCAATCTCTTCAAATACTTTTTCGTATGTGGTTTTTCCGTAGAAAAGATCCTTCAATCTGCTGTTGATCTGATCATTCGCCTCTGTAAAGATTCCGGATGGTGTGGGAACATTCCACGGTGTACCGTATTCTGCACCATCGTAGAAAGACTTTTTGAGCGGATCCGTATCTTTGGCTGCAATTGATTTTCTTGAAGCGAGAACACCCGTTCTGTCTACAAAGATCTGCTGTCCTTCATCAGAAAGGAACTTAACAACTTCCCATGCGGCATCTCTGTTCTTTGAATTTCTGTTGATAGACCACGAAACGGTGTAGATCATCGTTGCTTTTTCTTTCTGCATCGGCATCTCCACGATTCCCATCTTGTCAACGACATTCGGATACTGTTCCTTTACAAATCCGAGTGTCCAGGGTCCTGTCATAGCCATTGCAACCTTTTCCTTACCAAATGCATCTCCAATCCAGTCTGCTCCGAGATTGAGTGGTTCCTCGGAGATCCTGTATTTGCTGACGAGATCACAATAGAATTCAATCGCTTCTTTTGCTGCAGGTTCCGTGAGCCCTGTATTGAGATCTTCAGTAACGAGTCTTCCACCGTTTGCCATGATGAAAGGAATCACTCTGTTGAAGTCTGCAGCTGTTGTGAGAGGTGTTTCAAATCCATTAGCCTTGAACTGCTGACATATATCGAGGAATTTTTCCCAGGACATTAGACCTTCCGGATATTCAACGTTGTATTTATCAAAGATTTCCTTGTTGTAATAGAGTGAAAGCGTTGAGAAATCCTTTGGAAGTCCATAAAGTCTTCCGTTATACCTAAATGCCTCTATAAGAGGTGCATAGAAGGCATCCAGATCATAACCCTCTTTTTTGACATAGAGATCAAGTGGCATCAAGGCGTTATTGCCTGCAAATTCAGGAAGCCATGCAACATCCATAAAGAATATGTCCGGAGCTGTTCCGGCAGATAAAAGTGTTTTCAGCTGTTTTGTGAAATCTGGAATAGGTTCCCAAACCGCTTCAATCTCATCCTGACTTGCGTTAAACACTGCCATCATTTCCTGTAACGCTGCCTCTTCAGTAGGATTTCCCCACCCTGCAACTCTAATTTGAGTCTTTGCAAAACCACATAATGCGATTAATACAACAACAACTAAAATCAACAAACTCTTTTTCATAAATGAATCCTCCCTTTTTTGGACCTGTACGGTCCACGATGTGCGTGACTCTATTTCATAAATTTTGAAGTTGATTCCCTGATAATCAATTCAACCGGTAATTCTTCCGACTGGACTCCGTTTCCATTGATCTTTTCAATCAATTTCTCTCCCGCTTTTTCTGCGATTTTTTTTATAGGCTGTTTTATCGTTGTGAGAGTGGGGTCATACATCATGGCCAGCGGAATATCATCAAATCCAACAACCGGAATATCTATTTTTTTATATTTGAGTAATTTAAGCATTCCAAGTGCCGATACATCTGAAGTGCAGAACACACCGTCTATACGCTGTTCAACGATGATTTTTTTCAGTTCATCATAGGAAGCAAAACGCTGATCAGGATGATCCAGTACCAGACTGGTAAAATCTCCGGCAAGTATCAGTTTGTCATTATAGTTTATACCTGCCCCCTCAAGCGCGTTTTTATACCCCTCAAGCCTCATCATCATGTCATAGTTATCCATATAACCACCAAGCATCAGAATCCTTTTACAGCCCAGGCTGATCAGATGATTGGTTGCAAGAAAACCACCTTGAACGTTATCACAATCCACCCAGGTATAATTTTTAGCTTTTCTGTTTCTGCCGATCGTCACAAAGTGTTCGTTGTGTTCCAAAAGAAATTTGATACGTTTATCATCCTCTCTCATTCCCATTACGATAAACCCGTCCACAAGATTCTTTTGAACAAATCCCCTGTACGTTATATGGGGTTTCTTCTCCGATTCTTCAAAAGTCGTAATCATATACATCTTGTCCTGAGACAACCTGTTTAACAGGCTGGCGGAAAAGATTGAAAAATAAGGAAATGAGAGGAAAACTTGTCTGTCCTTCTCAAGGATGATTGCAACAAGATTTTTCCTTTTACTTCGGAGACCTCTTGCCAGCTCATTGGGAACGAATCCGTATTTTGTTATCACCTTCCTGATCTTCTCTCTGGTTTTATCCGACAGTTTTTCAGGGTGATTAAAATACCTCGATATCGTTGTAGTAGACATGCCGGTCTGCTTCGCTATCTCTCTGATATTGGTTTTCAGTTCAGATCACATTCTTTCTCAGACCTCTTTTCGGCTGTATGGGTTTTCCCTCTCAGTTTAAACACAACCGATTCTTCAGCCTTTAAGATGAATTTATTATGTGTAATGCTTATATTCAGCTTGTTTCCTCTCCAGATGATCGAATAAGACAATGAACGCCAATGCTTTGGAAGCCAGGGATCAAAGTTGATGATATCATCCGTATCGATAAAGAATCTGCCAAAGCCCATGGTAGCAGCCAGCCATGCGCCTCCTGTAGAAGCGGCATGAATACCGAGAGAAGCATTCCCTTGATTATCAGCAAGATCGGTGAAAAGCGTCTTCTTAAAATATTCATAGGCATGTTCGTATTCATGAACGGAAATACCGAGAACCGAATGGATACAGGGACTCAGTGAGGATTTGTGCATGGTTCGCTTTTCATAAAAATCATAATTTTCTTTCATTTCTTCATAATCAAAATGCTCGGGCATCAGATACATTAGCATAAGCAGATCGGGCTGCTTGATCAGTGTTGTTCCGTTCAAATCGCTCAGATTGACACCCTCCGGCCAGATGGGCATACCATTCTCGTCATGTTTGCTGATTGGATATTCTTTCAGATTAAAATAACCTTCAAATTGTTCAATAATCTTACTGTGTTGATCTCTTGGGATATATACCTTTTCTGCTAGTTTTCGCCATTGAACGATTGTCTCATCCGTTATCTTCAAAAGTTGCGTCAATTCAGAGAATTTTCTTTCATCTTCAGTCTTCAGCCAGTCAAAAATTGAAGCGGCAAATTCAAGATTCCATTTCGCAAGATAATTTGTATAAACGTTGTTGTTCACATGCTCATGAAATTCATCCGGTCCGATAACATCTCTTATCTCATACCGATCTTTTTCACCGTTATACTCAAGCCGACTTTCCCAGAAAATTCCCGTTTCAAGAACGATTTCAGCTCCGTAATTCACGATAAAATCAACATCAAGTGTTGCCCTGTAATAATGGTAAATAGAAAGTGCAACATCCGAACTGATGTGATATTCTATATCTCCGGTCCATATCCTTACCTTTTTTCCGTTATAATCCACGCCCCATTTTGGTGTTACTTCTACCCCTCTTTCAGCGGATTCCCATGAAAATCTTGCGCCCTTGAATCCACTCAAAAAAGCGTTTTCCCTTGCACCATTGAGTGTGTTGTATCTGTACAGGATCAATCGTTTTGCGATGTCAGGATTAGTGTAAATGAAGAAAGGCAGCATAAAAATCTCGGTATCCCAGAACACATGACCCTTATACCCCTCACCATGCAGCCCCTTCGCACCGATTGATGACAAACTGTCAATCAGAAAAGCCGATGAATTCAACTGTGATAAACTCCAATTCAGGGCTTTTTGTACTTCAGGATCTCCTTCTATATCGATTGAGGTAACCCTCAGATTTTCTCCGACGATATCGGAATGCCTTTTTAATTCAGCTTCATAGCCACTTCCCACAAAAGATTTCAGGTCTTTTTTCGCTTCAAACAGGATATCTCCGGAAGTTCTCTTGTAATAAACAACACCACAAAGATCAAATCGGTAATTTTCGCCCTTTTTAAATGAAAACTTAAACAATTCAACAGGATTTCTGACATCAATCCTGTATCTTATCCTTTCATACTCAAACGTTCTGTTCACAAAAGATTTCAATATGATGATCTCTCTTCCCGTATCGTTTAGTGTTGAAACGAGACCGATTGAATCTCCAAGATTAAGCGGTTCATAGGCTTTAAAATGATTCATCTTTTCAAACGGAATCATTTCGTTGTTGTAAACATCCGCATCAATAATATTTTCAACAAACATATACCCTTCAAAATCATCTGATGAGACTTCAATTTTTGATCCCCATCTGTTTTTGTTGATCCAGCTGATAAACCTCTGGGATTTGATTTTGAATGTATAGCCCCTTTTACTTTCTACCGTAAAGGCGTAATTAAACGTCCTGTTTTCAAGATCAAGATATTCCTCAAAACACCTTATATTCTCCTCTGTTATATAGAGCTCTTCCAATCCCTCTTTATCCATGATAAACATTTTAAATGAAAGCGGATTCGGAAGATTCACCATTTCGGTTACAGCAAGTCCTGACCGGTCAAAACAGCCTGAAATATAAGTACCCGGTGCAGCGTTGCGATTCATTTCAATAGACCCCTTAATCCCAAGAAACCCATTTGCCAAGGCAAATACGGTTTCTTTTGAAGCGTGATTTTCAATTTTAAACGTTTCTTCTCTGATAAGATATTTTTCCATATAAAACCCCTCTATCTCTTTATTTATTATATATATAAGCGTGAAAACTATTTCATCCTTTTATATATTATCATTTAGTCTATAACTTATCAAACCTCATTAAACCCGATGGAAACGTTTTCATCTTATAAAATCATAATATTTCAAATAATAACTGGATTATTTGCAATTTTATATTTTTATTAAGAGTTTTAGGCAATCAAAAAAGACAAAAGAGCATCACAACGGATGCTCTTTTGTCTTTTTTAAGACATGCCGGATCTACACTAAATTGATTAAGTCAGATCTGTTATTTATTTTTTATGAGTTTATACTTATTTTTAATCTAAGATTATTCGGGTTTCATCCTGAAGGCAATCCCAATCAGACCGGGACCTACATGAACCAACATTGATGGAACAATCTTTCCTTCAAGAATATTCTCGACACCCTTTTCTGTCATCAGGTTTCTTAAATACGCAACATGCTGTTCTGTTTCAGATTCAGGTCCGCTGGTATATATCGCCGCCTGTTCGATCTCTCTGCCTTGTGTTACCTTCAAAAAGATCTCTGTCATCTTCTGAACGGATTTCCTGATCCCTCTTGCTTTCCCGGCTGTATGATAAACACCGTCATTTCCAACCATAATAATAGGTTTCAAATTCAGAACCTCACCAATCGTTCCACTGACTTTTCCTATTCTTCCTCCGGCTTTCAAAAATCTCAGTGTTGGAATCACATAATAAACATCCAGGTCCTGAGGAACATATTTTCTCAATTCATTATCCATTTCATCAAGAGAATACCCTTTCGCTCTCAGTTCCACAGCTTTGCTGACAAGCAACCCCGAACCGATTGATATGCTGAATGTATCGATTATCTTAACTTTCAAATCATCGTATTCCTTGCTCAACTCTTCAGCGACCACTTTAAAAACACTGTGCCCGTTACTGATATTGTTGGATACATTGATGGCGATGATTTCGCGAATCCCTTTTTCAAGCAGCCTTTCAAACCCCTCTTTTACAAACGGAAACGGTGTACCACTTGTCTTTGCAAAATCCGTCTTCATATACTCAAGGCACATCTCTTCAGTAGCCTCTACAGCATCTTTATACTCTTTATTACCAAGAAATATCTTAAGAGGTACAACCTCAATTCCTTCTTTTTTGATCATTTCAACCGGTGTATCACTGGCAGAATCCGTTATTATACCTATCATTCGTTTTCCCCTCCCCGATAAACCCAAATTACTATAGTATACATGATTATGGAGATTTCCCTCCCTTTTTCTCTGATTTGATGTTTGAATTTCAATATTGATTGTAAAATAACAAGTTAGAAGAATTGAAGGTAATTATCCTCTGCGTTTATACCCTGAGAAAAATAAAAACAGAATGATCACAAACAATAAAATTAAGGGGATTGAAAATCCCCTCTCTTGTTCCCTGTCCACACAATCAAAACCTTCCAGGCCATCATGTCCAATTTGACAAACAATAATTATTACGGTACAATATATTTCGTGTACGAAATATCCGCTTGCTTATTATACGGACAAGAAATATTTTTATCAGAATAATTGATATTCTAATTATAAAAATGAGAAGAAGAAAGAGGGTGAATTTATTGAATGAGAACGAAAAGAATTTTGAAAATGAAATGATTCTTGAAATCGTGAAGTTGATAAAGGAAATCATGCATCACATCAAGTTGAGTCTTGACGAGGAATTCAAAAAGATGGATGTGACGGAATCTCAGGCAATGGTTCTGAGAGTGTTGATTCACGATGGTGAGATGAAGGTTAGCGATATCAGTAAAAGACTGGATCTTTCAAACAGTACAGTATCCGGAATCATTGACAGACTGGTTGATAAAGGAATCGTCATCAGAAAAAGAAGTCAAAAAGATAGACGCGTCGTCATGATTAGTATGTCAGATGATTTCCGTGAACCGCTCAGAAAACATTTTGAAGCCATCAGCAAAAAGTTAAGTACAGCTGTTTCAGTGGGAAATCAGGATGATCTTGATTTGATTTTAAAAGCACTTGAAAAATTGAAGGCAATATTTATTGCAGCACAAAAAAATGACGAAAAAGGAGAAAATGGATGTTTAAACTGATAAGGTATTTAAAACCCTATACCGTGTTTATCATTATCGCTATCGCATTATTGTTTGTACAGGCGATGAGTGAACTGGCTCTGCCGGATTATATGTCTGACATCGTAAATGTGGGCATACAGCAAGGCGGGATAGAAGAAGCCATTCCAGAGGCAATCGAAAAAGAAACATTCGGTAACGTTTCGCTCTTCTTGAGTAAGAAAGATCAGGAAGAAGTCTTAAAACATTATGAACTGATAACTAAAGAGTCCGCTACTTATCAGGAAAAACTGGAAAAATATCCTGTATTGGACAAAAAAGACATTTATGTGCTAAAAGATGTCGAAGTAAAAGATAGAGAAACGTTGGAACTGACTCTCGCAAAGGCATTAATGGCTTATTCCGGGATTAAAAACGGGGGTGCAGAGGGAAATGAAAATTTCTCACCTCCAAATGGAATAACCATCCCCGAAGGCGCTGATGTATTCAAACTCATGCGCTTTATCCCGGAAACACAGCGGTTGGAAATGATCCAACAGATTGACGGTATGATAGAAGTTATGGGACCAAATACAGTCAAGCAAGCGGGGGCACTTGCGGTTAAAGACATTTACAATGAACTTGGACTGGAAACTGACAGGATTCAAAGCGATTATGTCCTCTGGGCAGGATTCAGGATGATACTGGTAACACTTTTAAGTGCGTTATGTACGGTTATGGTCGCCTTTATCGCCTCAAAGATTGCCGCAGCTTCCGCAAGAACCTTGAGAAGAGATGTATTTGAAAAGGTAGAAAATTTCTCAAACTCTGAATTTGCACAATTCTCAACGGCATCGCTGATTACCCGAACAACGAACGATATCACTCAGATTCAGCTGGTTGTTGTCATGATCATCAGGATGGTATTTTACGCACCGATCATGGGTGTCGGAGGTGTGATCAAAGCCCTTGAAAAGAGTGCTTCCATGTCATGGGTCATCGCACTTGCCGTTATCGTTCTGCTTGGATTGATTGGAATTGTATTTGCGCTCGCATTACCCAAATTCAAGAAGATTCAAAAACTCATCGACAGACTCAACCTCGTTACAAGAGAGAATCTCTCCGGTCTCATGGTTGTCAGAGCTTTCAACACGCAACATTTCGAAGAGGAGCGCTTTGATGTTGCCAACGAAGATGTGACAAAAACAAACTTATTTGTCAACAGGGTAATGGTCGTACTCATGCCGGCCATCATGTTCATCATGAATGGTGTCATGCTTCTTATCGTATGGGTTGGAGCGCATCATATTGAGGCTTCAAGTATGCAGGTGGGGGATATGATGGCCTATATTCAATATGCCATGCAGATCATCTTCTCATTCCTTATGCTGACCATGCTCTTCATCATGATACCGAGGGCATCTGTATCAGGGGTAAGAGTCTCGGAGATACTGGAAGTCGATCCTCAGATCAAAGATCCGGAAAAACCGAAAGAATTACCGAAAGATTTTAAAGGAAAAGTAGAATTCAAAGATGTCTGCTACCGATTCCCCGGAGCGGAAGAAAACATCCTGAATAAGATAAGCTTTACAGCATTACCCGGACAGACAACTGCGATCATTGGGTCCACAGGTTCCGGAAAATCGACATTGCTAAACATGATCCCCCGTTTTTACGATGTCTGCGGCGGACAGGTATTGATTGACGATATCGATATCCGGGATATCAAGCAGCATGAACTTCGGGATCATATCGGATATGTTCCCCAGAAAGGTGTTCTTTTCAGCGGAACCATAGAATCCAATCTAAAATACGCCGATGAAAATGCTTCTGAAAAAGAAATGAAAAAAGCGGCTGAGATAGCTCAGGCAACAGAGTTTATCGAAACGAAAGAGGAAAAATATTTAACACCGATTTCTCAGGGAGGAACAAATGTCTCCGGTGGGCAAAAACAGAGATTAGCCATCGCCAGAGCCCTGTTAAAAAAACCTGAAATTTATCTTTTCGATGACAGTTTTTCAGCTCTTGATTTCAAGACTGATGCCGCACTCAGAAGAAAATTAAAGGAAGAAACAGGAGATAGTACGATGATTATCGTCGGACAGAGAATTGCAACGATAAAAAATGCCGATCAGATACTCGTTATCGATGAAGGGAAACTTGTCGGAATTGGAAAACATAATGAATTGATGAAGCGTTGTCAGACTTACAAGGAAATTGCTCTGTCACAGCTTTCAGAGGAGGAATTGGCATGAGTGAAGAGAGGAAAAGACCAAGAGGCGGACAAGGTCACGGCGGTCCGGGAGGTCCCGGAATGATGCACGGTGGTGAAAAGGCCAAAGATTTCAGCGGAACCGTAAAAAAACTCACTCAGTATCTGAAAAAATATCAGGTACTGATTATAATCGTATTCTGTTTCGCCGCAGCAGGTGCCGTGTTTTCGATCATCGGTCCTAAAATACTCGGTAATGTTACGACAGAAGTCTTTGAAGGCATTATGTCAAAGATACAGGGAACGGGTGAAGGGATCAATTTCGATTCCATCGCAAAAACCATGATGATATTGCTGGGGTTATACGTTCTCAGTGCCTTATTCAGTTATATACAGGGATGGATCATGTCGGGAATTTCCGCAAAGATCACCTATAAGATGCGAAAAGAGATTTCGCTCAAGATAAACAGATTGCCGCTGAAGTATTACGATAAAACCTCTCAGGGAGACGTCCTGTCAAGGGTTACCAACGATGTGGATACGATCAGCAGAACACTTAATCAGTCATTGACCCAGATTATCACATCCATCACAACCGTTGTCGGTGTTATCATCATGATGCTGACGATCAGCTGGCAACTGACCCTCATCGCCATGTTGATCCTGCCGGTTTCAACCGGATTGATCGCAGTCGTTGTCAAGGCTTCACAGAAGTATTTTAAAAAACAACAGCAATATCTGGGTAAGGTCAATGGACATGTCGAAGAGATGTACGGTGGTCATATCGTCGTCAAGGCATTTAATGGCGAGGATGACAGCGTTAAAACATTTAACAGATTCAACGACGAGCTGTACGATTCAGCATGGAAATCACAATTTCTGTCCGGTATGATGATGCCAATCATGACATTTGTCGGTAATCTCGGATATGTATTGATTGCCATCATGGGTGGTTGGTTTGCCGTACAGAAGATGATCACCGTAGGAGATATTCAGGCATTTATTCAATACGTCAGATCTTTTACACAGCCGATTGCCCAGATTGCCAATATCATGAATGTCTTCCAGCAAACGGCAGCGGCAGCAGAAAGAGTCTTTGAATTTCTCGAAGAAGACGAAGAAGTTCCTGACACAAGCAATCCAGTAAGGGATATCCATCATGAAGGGCATGTTGAATTCAGAAATGTTCAATTCGGTTATGATCCTGAAAAAATTATCATCAACGATTTCTCATGTGAAGTGGAAAAAGGACATAATATCGCTATCGTAGGTCCGACCGGTGCCGGAAAGACGACCGTTGTCAAGTTGCTGATGCGATTCTACGATGTCAATTCGGGAGAAATTTTGCTTGACGGACACAATATCAAAGATTTCACCAGATATGATCTGAGAGAAAACTTTGGGATGGTTCTTCAGGATACCTGGCTCTACAACGGCAGTATATGGGATAACATCAAATACGGCCGACTGGATGCAACGGATGATGAAATACTTGCCGCTGCAAAGGCGGCTCATGTGGATTCATTTGTCCATGCCCTGCCGGACGGTTACGATATGCAGCTCAACGAAGAACTGACGAACCTCTCTCAGGGTCAAAAGCAGCTCATCACCATTGCAAGAGCCGTTCTTGCCAATCCGAAAGTTCTCATACTGGATGAAGCGACGAGCTCTGTCGACACACGAACAGAGGTTCAGATTCAGAAAGCCATGAATAATCTCATGAAGAATCGTACCAGCTTTGTTATCGCACACAGGTTGTCAACGATCAGAGAAGCCGATCTCATCCTCGTCATGAATGAAGGGGATATCGTTGAACAGGGGAATCATGAAGAATTGCTTAAGAAGGGCGGATTCTATGCTGATCTCTACACGAGCCAGTTTGAAGAGGATTTTGTCGAAACGGAATCCTAATAGTCTCATTTTCATCCCCTCCTCTGAGGAGGGGATTTTTCATTTAAACCGGTTTTTTCATGTTATAATTCAAGTAATACGCTGAATTATAAAAATCCCACCCCGGAGGTGTGCATATGAAAAAACGTTTCGAAAAAGGGTTTAAAATTCATTTCATTTTGCTTATCATACTCATGGTTTCCGGCAGCAGTCTTCTGGCAGAAATGCTTTTCGACAACTTCAACGTTTATGCCGTTCAATCAAATCCAAGTTCACAACTGTTTTTCACACTTGCTCAAAAGAGTCACATCACTAAAATAACAAATTATCATTGGAATAACGGCAGGGGAGCTGAACCTGGTTATATTTCAATCCTTGATGAATCAGGTGGAACCGTTTACGGAATCTGGTTATCTCATCCTCAGAAAGGGCAGGGTGGTGTCCCAAATGCCTATTGGATCGTTGAACCGGATATCATTCTTGAAAGCGGGACTTATCAAATCGTAGATACGGACTGGTGGACCTGGAGTTGTAATGCGGCAAGTCAATACATCGGAATGACACGGATAGAAGGGGAAAAGATAAAACAGACCTCATCATTCGGCAGCAGTTTAAGCAATCTGTTCTCCTCTAAAAAAACAAATTCCCTCAAACCGTCTTTTAAAGAGCAAACGATTACACTTGAAAACGGAGTTACCGTCACCATCCCGGAAAACACCATAAGGGAATCGGTGACCCTAAACATGACAGAACCGGACTATGGACAAATAGAACGGGAATCGGATGATGATTTCTTCGACCCAGACTTTAATTTTACCAGAATTGCAGCGTACAACTTCACCTTAAAAGGCGAGGGCGGACAATTCATTCGAGAATTCGACCAGCCGATAGAAATTGAAGTTCCTTATGATCCGGATAAACTGAATCCCAATTACACGCCCGGACAGCAAATTGCAGCGAGAAGATGGGATGAAGAAAGCCAACGATGGATCTATCTTGAAAGTGAATTTGATACGGTCAATCAGGTTATCCGGACAAAAACCGATCATTTCACCTTGATCGAATGGGTGATTATTGTAAAAATCGTTGCTGCAACTGAAATCTCACACAGGATTTACGAAGGAATAGTCTTTGATCAATTCCGAACCGGGAATTTTCTGATCCTTTATTCTTTAAAAGAGATTCAGAAAAGTTCTGTGAACAATGCCGACTGGGTCAAAAAAGGCGGGAATTCTTTTCAGAATAAGATCATTGTCCCAAAAGATTTTGACTACAATTATTCCGAAACTTCCGGTGGAACGCTTCAACTTGAGCCGTTAACAACTGCTCAGGTATCCAAAACACCCTATTACATAATGGAACTCGGTGAAGCTCTGGATAAGGCTTATGAAAAGTACGGCAAACATTTTAAAAAGCCCGAGGTTCCCATCATCGTAAAGGTTGATTCAAAATACATCAAGACAACGGGAGCAAGAGGTGCGTATGAAAAGATTTACAGACGCCTGCACATCAACACCGGCATCGTGAACACTGTTGACCTGTTAAAGATGTCGAGTGCCCATGAACTCTTCCACGTCTTTCAAAACGAGTATTACTCAAAGACACAGATGAGTCAGGCAACGGGAAAGGCGTATCACTGGTGGCTGGAGGCAACTGCTGATTGGGCGGCCTGTAATATTGCATGGCCAGAACTCGAGATGATGGGAGCTCAGGCTTCTTCACAGAAATATCCCTATATCAAAGAAATGGAATACTCTTTGAATTATATCGGCTCACCGGACGGCCTGGTGGATGATATTGAATACGACAGGGCATTCTTCGTCGATTATCTCGTCAATCAGGGAGCAGACTTTCCCGAATTGTTTAAATATGTGGCCAAAAACAGCGATATGACATATCCTGTTTTTTCACCCTTAATTGACTATTTCAAGATAAACAGAACTTATAACGATGAATATTTTGATGCGTTGTATCGCAATTTTGCGGCATTATTCTTCTTGAGCGATAAAAGTCCTGTGAACCCCAAAACAGACCGGTTGAAGGCTGCCGTCAAAAATGATGCTTTCAGTAAAAGCAGTGGCACGATTCTAAACGGTGTCTTTAACCTTAAAGGAGGGTTCACAACGAATCTGTGGATGATAGCGGTGACAGGCAGTGAAAAAATCAGGATGACTGCACACACACTCTCAAAGTCCGGCGATTTCATGACAGCTGATATCTATGTGATGAAAAAGGGCGAAAAAGAACGGGATTTCTATTCAAAAAAAGTGGGAGAGTTAACAAAATTCTTCACTGATGTCGATTTTGAAGCTGCGCCGGGGGATGTGATTTATATCGTCATGTGCAATACAAGCCCCGAAGTCAACGGCAATATCAGCATAAAGCTTCAAGCATCGGATATCTCGCTGAGTATTACACCCTCCGAAATCGACAACAAAGACGGAAAGCTGGATCACAATTTTGAAATCAAGGCGGAGAATATCCCATCCTCACATTCTCAATTGAGATTTGTCTGGTATACGAGTGATGACAGGTCATCTAAACAAAATATCGATAAAACGCCATCAGGAATGACAAGCTCTTTCTCCATCAGAAAAACATTCCCTTCGGACGGTGACTATACCCTTTATGTAAAACTTTATGATCCGGATGATTTGAACAGGGTATTGGCTGAAAAAGAATGCAGGATAAAAATAGAAACAATGGGACAGGGGTTCGACTGTAATGTCGACTTATCCACCTTGAAAAAGGAAATTGAAAGGAAGAAGATCTACTATCTCGACAACAGCTGGGATATGCAGGGGCCTTATGAAGCCTATTTTGACGAGGCAAAGACCAAACTCTATGAAAAAGGCTGTATGAAAGACGATTATCCGGTCGGACACTGGATCAGGATGCATGAAAACGGTCAGAAATTCTATGACGGGTATTACAATGACCGGCATGCACGTGATATTCACTGGGATTTCTGGTATGAAGACGGTACTCCTCAATCATCATGTGATTATTCCGATGGCAAATTACACGGCAACTGCATCTGGTATCATCAAAACGGAACACCTGAAATTCAGGGTAGAATGGTTCAGGGAGAAAAAGAAGGTCTTTGGAAAGAATGGTATGAAAACGGAAACCTCTCTTTTGAAGGCTCATACAAAGCGGGTTACTTCCACGGCTCTTTCAGATCCTACAGCGAAACCGGCCTCTTGAAAGAAACAGGGTCATATGACATGAATGAACCCAATGGATTCTGGAATTTATACGATTCAAAGGGTGTGAGATATCAATCACTTGATTATGACAACGCTGTTACCATCATCTACAAAAAAGACGGTCAGGAAGTGGAAAGAGTAGAGAACTGGTAGAGCAGCTCATAGGAAACAACTTTTAACTCACCGCTTCAGCGGTGAGTTTTTATTATCTTTACCGCATTACTCATCATTTTTAAAACGCTTCAGGAGTTTTCCCGCTGAAAGGATTTCTACCGATTTATTTCTAAACAGGATAATTCCCTCCCGATTGATCTTTATCATTGCTCTGGAAAAAGAGGGTCTTGGAACACCCAGCTTCTGAGATAACTCCTCATGCGTATCCGGTAATTCAAAGGTCTCGAGCTGATTTTTTTGATACAGATCAAATATCAACCTGTATATCTTCTGTTCGATTGAATAAAACTGATTCTCCCATAGCTTGTTCGCCAGAAATTGTACCTTATCAGATAATAACTCAAGAAAATTTTCCTCGAGTTTTTCAGATATCTTGAAAAGCTTCACAAGTGTTTGACGATTAATCATGACGAGTTTCGTCCTGCCTTTTGATATCAGCGATACCGGAAACATCTCCTTTTTCGAGAAGAGATTGGCAGGTGCTACTATCTGTCCGGACCGGAAAAGTTCAACCTGATAAATATGACCATCCACATCCTGCATGGTTCCTTTGATACCGCCTTCCAAAACCAGATACATATGATCTGCACATTCGTTTGATGCTCTGATCAGAACATCATCTTCATAAGAAGAAACTTTCAGATAATGATTCTCCAAAATGCTGATCAACTCATGCTTCTCTACCCCGTTAAAGAGTCTGAACTCTGCCAAATGATCTATTAACGCCTTCATCAAATCACCTCAAGAAAGATAGGATATCGTCTTTCATCCCGTTGATCTCATTATACACTTCAGTAACATAGGTTACTGAGTGAGAAACAAAAAAAGACTATTATCGATTTAATTAATATCAAACAAATGAAGGAGGTCATTATGACGACAATTATTCTTATTGGCGGCGCAATTGGATTTTTCATCTGGTCGCTGTTCCGAGACAGAAAAAAAACAGAGGAGGCTTTTAAGATCGCGAGAGGCATGTTCCTGAAGACAGCTGTTCAAATCGCAGGCATCCTTGCCCTCATCAGTCTCTTTTTAACACTTATACCACCGGAACTGATAAAAACTGTGATGGGGTCCGCCAATGAAACGATGAGTATCATCTGGGGATCGTTGGTCGGAACGGTTACAATCATCCCGGCATTTGTCGCATTTCCACTGTCCAAATCACTATTGGATGCCGGAGCGGCATTAACTGCCATCGCAGCGTTCCTGACCACCCTGACGATGGTTGGATTTGCCACCTTTCCGATAGAAAAGGAATATTTCGGAACAAAATTTACCGTGTATCGCAATCTCTTCAGTTTTACCGCGGCAATACTTATCGCATTGCTCATGGGGGTGCTGTTATGATAAAATTTTTGAAGAAAAACAAAATCATCGCTGTGGCGATCATCGCCTACCTGATTACGCTGATCCTATCACCTGAAACCTTTATGAAGGCTTTACAGCAGAATGGCAGCTTCCTGCTTGAAATGCTGGAAGTCCTGCCGCCGGTTCTCGTCATCTCTTCACTCATCACCGTCTGGGTGCCAAATGAAATCATCATCAAAGCCTTCGGAAAGACCTCCGGAATGAAGGGGAAGCTGCTGTCGCTTCTCATCGGTGCTTTCTCGGCCGGTCCCATATACGCCGGATTCCCGGTAGCGAAGACGCTGTTTGACAAGGGTGCAAGCATCGGAAATGTTGTGATCATCCTCAGTGCCTGGGCAGTTATCAAGGTTCCGATGTACCTCGTAGAGACATCCTTTCTGGGGTCGACTTTTGCCAACACAAGGTATCTGTTAACAATCCCGTTTATCCTTCTACTTGGCTATTTGATGCAAAAGGTAATCAAAAAGAACGATATCCCAAACTCAGAAGCGAATCTTGATGCGGAAAATATTTATGAACAATTACCAAAGGTTAATTGTGGTGCCTGCGGGTATACGGGATGCCATGCATTCGCAAAAGCTGTTTCAATCGGCGATATCCCAATAGAAGATTGTAAAATTCTTTCAAAAAAGTTTCAGCGTTCATAAAGAGAGGCAGGTTAATCCTGCCTCTTAAAAATTTTGTTATTCATCCAGACAAGTCAAGACACTTTTCAGTGATGTGATCGCTTCTTCCGGTAAAGAATTGAGATTTCCCGCAGCGAGGTTTTTCTGCTCCAGGAAGTTGATTCTGTCGTTCATCCGCTTGATAAACGTATTTTTATATTCTTCATCATTAAAATCCGGGATATACCCTTCAACCGGCATGATTTCAAAGTTGTCGAAACAGGCCCATTTTTCAAATTCAGCTGTCCCCTCGATGATCTTTTCAAGAGATTCCAATGTGACTTCTTTCGTGACCTTTTTCCATTTAAAATGTCCCGTGTTGAAGATATAACAGTCCACACCCATTGTTTCAAAGAGATCACGGAACCGGATATAGTCATTTTCAAGATGATAGGTTCTGAAAGGGTTGGCATAGGGTTCGATGACAAGTGCATTGGGATCCACCCCGGGAGCCAGGCGCTCTGCTGAGGTTCGTTTCGTCGCCAGGGTTGCGCCGAGTGTTGCGGCAAGCTCTGCGTTGGTGATTTTGATAACGGGTGGCAATGTCGGATCTTTCATCAGCCAGACGATCGCATTCACCGGTTCATCAATCTTGTCAACCCTGTTCTGTGACCAGAGTTTTGATTTGATGGCTCGTCCGTTTCCGTTCCGCATATCTTCGGTGATGATGACAATCCTGCCGTCTTTATCCCTGATTGCCGCGTTATTCTGAACGGAAAGCAGATAGTCGTTGTCCGGTGAATCAACCGGATAATCCGCCGTCTTATCAAAATATGACGGTTCCAAGGCAACGGATGATCCGTTTTCTGCCGAGATGATGAAAGCATCGTCATGCAGGACGGTAATATCATATTTCCCGCTGTGTCTCGCATGTGTGATAGTGGATTTCCCAGAGCCGGAGAGCCCGAACACACCAAGAACAAACTTTCTGCCGTCTTTAAGATTGTATCGTTTCTGCCCTCCGTGACAGGAGGCATACCCGTTTCTGTTGGCACAACCCCATGCAAGCGTCAATGTTCCCTTTTTAAACTCACCAAAATATCGCATACCGAGTATGGCAGAACAGTTGTGTTCCGAATCGAAGAATGTGAGTCCAAGCGGATGCTCTTCGTGTTTCCAGTCGGGATCGGAGAACACAAAGATGTCCCCATCACTTTCAAACACCCTGGAATGCCTGTACATCTCAACGTATTTTTCGTTGATCGGCTGGAAGTTCAGAAGCCAGTTATAAAGGATATTTTCATGCCCTTCGGGGACGAGCAGGTGTGCCCTGACCATAAAATCTTCATGTAATCCGATATACGCCTGGGCATGGTACATCTTTCGCGTTCTCGTATGATAGATGGCCTCTCTCAGTTTACCCGCATATTCCTCATCATCCACCCCGGCATTCCCGGCGATTCTTCTCGCTGCTGCACATCTTCCCTTGACGGCTCCATCATTAAACAAAAGAACCCGCGAATCCGGATCCAGTCCGAGTTTCTCGGGTTCAAAAATCTTTACATCTGTTACAATCGTTCCCGGTGAATTCTTCGCCAGATCATACGCCTCTCTCAATGAATTAACGTTGTGTACGTTGTTCCCGTAAAACGGTGTTTCAATTGTCACTCTGAACTGTGAAAAGATAGGATTCTCTCTGTTCAGTACATCCTGTCCAAATCTTGATATGGTTGCCACAAAAAAACCTCCCCCGTAATTTTGTAGTTAAATAAAAGATGGACGGTTCATCCGTCCATCTATATTATAACGCTATTCATTTGATTAAGCAACTTTTAAGACCCGTTAAGTTATGAGAAGAGGTCCTATTGTTAATTTTTCACATGAATGATTATATCTTTTTCACATTCACAAAATTATGATTGATATTTTTTGCATGTTTCAAGAATCTAATCAGCTCCAATAAGCCTTCATGCGTTCATCGTACAACTTCTGAATCATATCCCTGTGCCCTTTCTCCCAGTCACTGAGATGATTGAGAACGAACTTCGCCCCTTCTTCATCCGTTTCATCAGCAGCCTGTTTATAATATTCCATAAAATCATGTTCGATAAGATAGGCCATTCTTAAAACCGAAATATCAGAAGCCAGTTCAGCATGTCTTCCAGCCGGAAGTGAAGTCTCTTCCCTATCCGCAAAGATATTTTCTTCATCTTCAAGGATATCCTCTTTTGTGATGCCTTTTTCGGAAGCTGCCTTTTCCATCAATGCTGAGATATAATCCACATGATCACTTTCCATCTCCGCAAGGTGTTCAAAGAGTTTTTTTACGTCCTTATCCCTTACCTTATCGACCTGCGACAGGTAAAACGCCCTCCCATCTTCTTCTCTTGCCAACGCATACTGTAAAATCCCCATTATCTTTGACATGATTTTCCCCCTTTTATTTGTCTTGTACGACCGATTTTGAAAAAAGTCGCATATGGTATAATATAACATGTGGAATTGTTTTTACAAACACACAAAAAAAGACTGGTTAAGGTTTGGAGGGCTTTGATGAATTCAAAAACTTTTTATGTAACAACTCCCATATATTACGCAACTTCTGCACCTCATATAGGTTCGGCCTATTCGACGATCATCGCAGATATGATAGCGAGATATAAAAGATTCTGCGGATACGATGTGTACTATCTGACGGGCACGGACGAGCATGGTCAGAAGGTATTGGAGCAGGCTCAGGTTCAGGGGAAAAACCCTCAGGAATTCTGTGATGAACAGGCGGCAAAATTTATCAATCTCTGGAAAGAGATGGAGATTTCAAATGATGATTTTATCCGAACGACCCAGAAGAGACATGAGGATGTTGTCAGTGCTGTTGTACAGAAACTTGTGGATAACGGGGATATATACAAAGGTAAATACGAAGGCTTATATTGTGTTCATGATGAGGCATTCTGTACGGAAGAAGATGCCGTCAAACGTGATGGGAAAAAGCTCTGTCCGGATTGTAACAGAGAACTCAAATGGTTCTCTGAAGAAAATTATTTCTTCAAATTGTCTAAATACCAGGACAAATTATTAAAACTCTACGAGGAGAAACCGGAATTCACAGAACCTTCGTTCAGAAGAAACGAGATGCTTCAAATCATAAAAGGCGGACTACATGATCTCAGTATATCCAGGACTTCTTTCGACTGGGGAATCCCTTTACCAAACGATAACGAGCATGTCCTTTATGTATGGGTGGATGCACTTCTCAACTATATAACGGCACTGGGATACAGTACGGATAAGGATGAACTGTTTAAAAAATACTGGCCGGCTGATCTGCATCTTATCGGAAAGGAGATCAACAGATTCCATTCCATCATCTGGCCTGCGATCCTGATGGCACTGGATATCCCGCTTCCAAAGAAGGTCTTTGCACATGGATGGTTGACGGTCAACGGAGAAAAGATCAGTAAGTCCAGGGGAAACGCAATAGACCCGAGATTACTTATGGATGCTTATGGAAAAGATGCCGTTGTCTATTATCTGCTCAGAGATATCAACTTCGGAAGAGACGGAGATTTCAGCGAAGACAATCTCATCGGACGAATCAACTCGGATCTTGCAAATGATCTCGGCAACCTCGTTCACAGAACTACAGCCATGATTAAGCAAAATTTTGACGGTGTAATCCCACAGCCTGAAGGCGAATGTGATGCTCCTGACATTCAGTTGAAAAATGTATTTGAAAACACGCTGACGGATTATTTAAACAACATGGATAATTATAAGTTCACACAAGCCCTGGATGCCATCTGGACATTTATCGGATTTGCAAATAAATACATCGACTTGACGCAACCCTGGAAACTGGCAAAAGAAGAGGGCAAAAAAGAAAGACTTGCAACGGTATTGTACAATCTCTCGGATGCACTCAGAAATATCGCCCTGTTCCTCAAACCAATCATGAAAGATACATCTAAGGAAATATTCAGAAGACTCGGAATAAAAGATCAATGGGAAGGAACAACCTATGAACAGCTGAAATGGGAACTGCTTGAAGGTGGCAGTACAGTTATCAAAGAAAAACCCATCTATCCGAGACTTGACGTGGCAAAGGTCAAAAAGGTCATCATCATGAAAGATCCTGAAGAGGAAGCTGACAAAGCAGCAGCGAAAGCTGATGCAGCAGAGGCAAGGGCTGATGCAGCGGCAACGAAGGAAGAAAAGATAGAAGGCGTTCAATTAATCGGTTTTGAAGACTTCACAAAGATTCAGCTCAGAGTAGCCGAGATCGTTGAGGCAGAGCCTGTACCGAAATCAAGAAAATTGATGAAACTACAGCTCGAACTCGGCGAAGAGGAAAAGCGACAAATCGTTGCGGGCATCTCTCAGCATTACACAGCCGAAGAACTGGTGGGCAAGAAAATCATCGTTGTGGCAAATCTGAAGCCCGCAAAATTGATGGGTGTACAATCCAATGGCATGTTGCTTGCCGCAAAAGACGGGGAGAATTTCAGATTGTTGACGGCAGATGGACCGATCAACCCCGGAGCAAAAATATCATAAAATCAGATTATAAAAATAAAAACAAATGCCTGTTCTTTTAAGAACAGGCTGAACGTTTTTGACCTGATACAGATCAGGTCATCATAAGGATTCGGAGGAAAACATTAATGGCAAAAAAGGACAACGACAAGACACAATCAAGGCCTCTCGAAGAGAGGATCTTCGACAGACCCTTTCACGAGGAGATGTCGGAATCATACATAAACTATTCGATGTCGGTTATAGTGGGAAGAGCTATACCGGATGTCAGAGACGGATTAAAACCCGTTCAGAGAAGAATACTTTACGGCATGAGAGAACTCAGAAACTGGTATTCTTCACCGCATAAAAAATCAGCAAGAATTATTGGTGAAGTCATGGGAAAATACCATCCACACGGTGATGCAGCGATATATGATGCACTCGTCAGAATGGCTCAGGATTTCAACCTCAGAGAACCTTTGATCGACCCACAGGGAAACTTCGGATCGATTGACAGGGACCCTGCAGCTGCCCCAAGATACACAGAAGCCAGATTGGCAAAAATATCCGAAGTGATGCTTGAAGACCTTGACAAAAATACGGTTGATTTCAGACCTAATTTTGATGAAACGTTAAAAGAACCGGAAGTTCTTCCTTCCGGAATCCCCAACCTTTTGTTGAACGGAACATCCGGTATTGCCGTGGGTATGGCGACCAATATCCCGCCACACAACCTCGGAGAACTGATAGATGCCTCCTGTGCTCTGATTGATAATCCCGAGATTGATTCGAAAGGATTACACAACTACGTAAAAGGCCCTGATTTCCCAACAGGGGGTATCATCATGGGAGATGCTATTCTGGACCAGGTTTACGAACAGGGGACTGGCTCTATCCCTGTCGAAGGGGTCTATGAACTGGAAGAAAACCGGATCATCATCAACGAAATCCCCTACGCAGTCTGTAAAGCGTCCATGATTAAAAAGATCGCCGATTATTTCAAGAAACAGGAAAAGAAGATGATCAGGGATATCAGAGATGAGTCGGACAGAAAAGGGATGAGAATCGTCATCGAGATTGCCAGAGGCTCCAACCCAAGAGTCGTTCTCAACCATATCCTGAAGCATTCGGATCTCAGAACAACTTTCCCGGTCAAGATGCTGGTCATCGACGAAAAGCGAAAACCAAAGGTCATGAACCTTAAACAGATTCTCACATCCTACATCAATCACAGAAGAGAAGTCATCAGAAGAAAGACTGAATACGAACTGGAAGCTGCCAGTAAGCGGGCGCATATCATTGAAGGGTTGATCACCGCTATCCGTTCGCTGGATACAACGATGGATATTATCAGACACTCTGAAGACAGAACCGATGCGGCTAAAAATCTCGTTGAGACCCTTGAAATCTCCGAAGAGCAGGCAAAAGCAATCCTTGCGCTCACATTCGGTGCGCTGACATCCATGGAAACGAAGAAACTCAGAGATGAGCTGAAGGAATTAAATATCAAAATAAAAGGGTTGAAAGAATTATTGGAAGACCCGGAGAAGATGGATGAAAAGATAAAGGAACTGTTGCTTGAAGTGAAAGCCAAATTCGACACACCTCGAAAGACCGTCATCATGAAGGCCGGCGTAGACAGTGTTGATATAGAGGATCTGGTTGAGGATGATGATATTGTCATAACACTCACCAGCAGAGGATATACGCTCGTTACAGACCTCACAAGCTATCGAACACAAAACAGAGGCGGCAGAGGTGCTAAAGGGATCAGAACGCGTGAAGAGGATTTTGCGAGACATATCATGGTTACATCAAGATTGTCAAATACGATGTTCATCACCTCAAAAGGAAAGGCATACGTCCTGAAGAATTATGAAATAGAAAACGCCTCAAAAGGAACTAAAGGCAAACATATCATGTCCTATATCAATCTCACCGAAGGTGAGGTTGTCAAGAGTGTCCTTCAGATCGGAAGAGATTTCTCTGAAGAGCAGGATATCATCTTCCTGACAAAAAATGGTAGAATAAAGAGAACATCACTCTCAGAGTTTAAGAATACCGGTATATCCGGTATCATCGGAATCAAACTCGAAGGTGAAGATGAAGTCGTCGATTGTGTTCTTCAGAAATCGGAACCGGAAAACACGAATATTTTCATCGGAACATTAAAGGGGATGTCGATAAAGGTTCCGCTCAGCGAAGTCAGACAGATGGGTAGAAATACTCAGGGTGTCAAGGCAATCAATCTCAAAAAGGAAGACAAACTGGTTTCACTCTCGGTAATTGACAGTAAGGAAGAAGGTTTATCGATTCTCACCATCACAAAGAACGGACACGGAAAGAGAACGGACATCAACAATTACAGACTGCAGTCAAGAGGTGGCGTCGGAATTAAAAACATGGCATGGGCACCGGCACTTGGTGAAGTTGTTACCGTTATAGCCGTTGAAGATAATGATGAAGTGATCATGGTTACAAGGAACGGTTATACAATCCGATTCTCGGCTTCGGATATCAGAGTCATGGGAAGAGTCACCAGAGGCGTTAAGGTAGCAGATCTCGGAGATGATGATGAGATCATGTCAGTTGAAAGAATCATAGTGGAAGAATGATCACACTTTTAAAAGAAAGTGTATGGAAGTTCTGAAAATAGAACTTCAGACTTGAGAAACAAGTCTCATTCATTTAAAGAAAGTATGTGGTAGTTCTGAAAACAGAACAGACTTGGGAAGCAAATCTCGAAGTTTCTTTCAGAAACTTCACTGTTAATTATAAATAAATGACCATTCACAAATTTAAAGAGGTGAAAAAATGCTTAACTGGAGAGACGAATCGAATTGGGCAGTTGTAGAGATGAGTGGAGAACTCGATATGGGAAACGCCAACGAATTTAAGAAACAGATTATCGATGAACTTGTCTCAAAAGGAAATATCAACGTGGCACTCGACTTCACGAAAATGGAATATATCGACAGTTCAGGACTTGGTGTTATCGTCAGCCTTCATAAAAGATGCAAGATCAACGGTGGCAGACTTGCCATCTGTGGAATGAATGAGACACTCAGTAGATTATTCAAACTGACATCACTGGACAAGGCACTCAACATATATGCCGACTTTAAGGATTTAACGGCAAACGGATAAGAGGTAGAGAATTGAAAAAAACAGCGGTTTTTGTATCAATCATTGTTCTGATGTTTCTTTTAACAGGTTGTTTTGTGATGGAATATTTTTTCCCGCCAATTGGCGGTTCAACATCAAGACTCGCTATGTATGTGAGTTATAATAAATTGAACCTTGCTGCACATCGCTTGGCGGCAGTAAAGGTTAATCTGAGTACAGTGGCATTGATGTCCGGGAACACGGTAATTGAGGAAAAAAACCTCAATTCAATTTACACAGTGGACCTCAGACCTGACTTAAAGATTAACTCTTTTGGAACCCTGTTGCAGGATTTACAACAGAATAATATCGCACAGTTTGACTTTGAAAATGAAAATGACGATGACAAAACAATTTCAAATCCGGCTGTACGTCTTGTATTCGATGCCAATGCAACCGCTGTTTATTCTCTTTACGATGAAGTTGAAGAGACGGAAGTCGCTACGGAAATCGCTATGCTGCTTCCCAATTCAGAATTGACCGTTAGCATTCCGGTAAAAGAACTTACAAACCAGTATAAAAACAAATCGTCACTCTCTTTACCAAAAGGACAGTCTACACTGTTTGTTCTGTTAAACCTTGAACGGATTCCGACGTTTACTCAAATCAGTACAGGTGCTCAGCCGTTCGCTTTACAACATGGCTTTATCAACAGTATTTCTCTTCTGCAAGGTGAGTCCTGTGTTGTTTACGGTAGAGTTGAGGATACTGAATTTGATACGTCAGCGACACTTGAGAGGGGACAGTCATGGACATTATCTTTCTTCGATTCAATTTTTATCGGAGAAAACGATTTTTCGATTGCTTCATATTCATTGACCTCTATTCCAACGAAAAACCAGGAGTATTATTTTATAGTCCCGGTAAATAACTATACATCCGATGTATATCTTAGAATTCCAGGGCGTGAAGACGAAGACGATATCAATATTGAAGTCAATTTATCTGACCAGGATAGTGCTTTATCGGCGGATACCATCTTCTATCCTGAAAAAACGGAATGATTCGAGTGATTTATCCTAAAGAGATTGATCAGGATCAAAAAGGGCCGAGAATAATCCCTGCACAACGAAAAGTCAATAAAACCGGTAAAAAAAAGAAAAGATCTTTCAATTTTCTTTACTGGTTTGTTGTCATCATTCTGGCTGCCTGGCTCATCTATCTGAACATAACGGTGTTTATCGAATACGAAACCGTCCGCGATGAATACACAAAAGTTAAAGAAGAATATGACGAAAAAAAAGAAATACTTAATCAGAAAATAGAAGAATTTGAGAGGTTAAAAAAACGAGTAGATGAATATGACGAATAACGTTCCAGAGAACATCAAAACTTTCAATCACGAACACTTTGTTGTGACCACATCCATTAAACCTAAAAAAGAAGAAGTTCTTAGGGCAATCGCACTGGCAAAAGAACTGAATTCGAAATACGTTTCAAGGAGAAGTTTTAATCGCTTTATGCAATCCAACCCACTTGATTTTTATTATGTTATAGAAAAAGACATGATGAAAATACGATGGGGAGAGCCCGGCGGAGAAAATTCAGGTGAATTTTTCTTTCATCCGGCAAGTTCAAAGATGCGCATGCGTAATCTCAGACATAAGCAGCGGGATCATCTCATTGAAACCCTTGACCTTCAAGGTGATGAGTTGATCTACGATTTAACGCTTGGTTTGGGAAGTGAAGCGATACTGATGTCGGCACATCTTGATACGGGAAAAATTATCGGTGTAGAGGGTTCCCGGCACATTTATACCGTTGTGAAATACGGTATGCAAACATATGTTGATCAATCCAAATGGGTTAATGAGAGCTTTAAACGCATTGAACTCGTTTATGCGGATTATAAAAAATGGATTCGCGAACAACCTGACAAATCCTGTGATTATTGTTATTGCGATCCCATGTTCGATAAACCGGTCATGACCTCTTCCGGATTCAATCCACTCAGACCGTTTGCCGTATATGATAAACTGACACAGCAGGATGTTGAAGAAATGAAACGTATCACCAGAAAAAAAGTCATCGTCAAGGCCCTGTCAAGAGATTCCCTGTTTAATGATATTGAAACAGATGAGATAAAGGGAAGCCGGTCAAGCGGCGTCATGTATGGAATCATTGAGGTATAGGAAATGAAACCCTCAGGAATCCCCATCGTTTATGCACCAACTGCAACCGGAAAGACCGAAATTGTCATGTCTCTTTCAAAAATTTTAAACATTGAAATATGTTCTATGGATTCCATGCAGATCTATAAAAAAATGGATATCGGTACTGCAAAACCGACTCAGAATGAACTTTCAAAGTATCCACATCATCTTTTGAACATTGTCTTTCCGGATGAGAACTACGATGTCAACCGTTATCGAAAAGACGCTTTAAACATCATAGATTCTATTAAAAAAAATGGTAACACACCGCTTTTTGTCGGTGGTACCGGTCTTTATATGGATGCGTTAAGATACGGATTGTTTGAAGGTGTCTCACGAGATGAAAATCTGAGAAAAGAACTCGAAAAGAAGGAAACGGAATCTCCCGGGGTATTGATGGAAATTCTGACCCGGGTAGATCCCGAAGCCGCATCCAAAATACACCCGAATGATCTGAAAAGAAAAATAAGGGCACTGGAAGTTTTTTATCTGACGGGAAAAAGATTTTCTGAAATTGGCCGGGAAAGAAAAGCGGATGAAAGGTTCATCATGATTTACCTGATCAGAAATCGTGAGGCTATTTATAAAAGGGTCAATGCGCGTGTAGAAATGATGATAAAAAAAGGACTTATAGAAGAAACCGCTGAACTGATGCGGGATTACTCTCCGCATCTTCAATCTATGAAAGCCATTGGTTATCGAGAAACGATAGATTTTCTGAATGGCTGTTTTGAATCAAAGGAAGCATTTGTCGAGACGTTGAAAAAAAATACGCGCCATTATGCCAAAAGGCAGATCATATGGGCAAGACGCTATAAAGAGATATTCCCTGTCACTGTCGATGACAAAGAGACGAAAGAGATCTGTGATGAAATTACCACTATCCTCTCTACTCACGGAAAGGCTTTCAACAGCCTGTGATTTCCGCAAAAAAAGAAAGACAATAACTCAAAACAGTTCAAGAAATGTTTACAGATATTACCGGGATCCAAGCACTTGAAATTCAGAGAATGGTATGGTATACTACCGTTGCTTGAAACGGAGAGGTGGCCGAGCGGCCGAAGGCGCTTGCCTGCTAAGCAAGTGAGGACTTACGTTCTCCGAGGGTTCGAATCCCTCCTTCTCCGCCATTCGCGTTGTATGTGCCCGTAGCTCAATTGGATAGAGCGTCACACTGCGGATGTGGAGGCTGGGCGTTCAAATCGCCCCGGGCACACCATTAATCAAATATTTCTTTAAAAGCGGGCGATTCTATGCGTCCTTTTTTCTTATTTATCACCATCATCAGTATCACTTTCATAGTCATTTCATGTACGAACGCTTCGTATATTTGTTATTTCAAAGAAGACGGTCTCAGATCTGTCACCCTTAATGCCATCGCACAAGCCAGTCACTCGCTCGATATTTGCGTCTACGACATCTCCGATGCAGAAATTATCGAATTGCTCAACGTAAAAGCCTTGGAGGGTGTGACGGTACGTATCTGTACGGATGATTCCAATTCTCTTTTCTTAACGTCCTCAAGGGTCATTTATGATACAACAGGATTGATGCACAACAAGTATATGATCATCGACGGAAAAAGGCTCTGGTTCGGTTCAACGAATTTGACCCCCACAAGTCTTGATGAACATGAAAACAACGTCATTTTAACCGATGACACGAACCTGATAGAACTTTTCACCAATCATTTCGAACAATGTTTTGAGGGGAGATTCAAGACACAACGTACCCCTTCCGATTCACCCGTTGTCAAATTCTCACCCGAAGAAAATTGTTTCGATATGATACTGAAAGAGCTTTCTACGGCCAAAAGAAGTGTTAAAATAGCCATGTTCGCATTCAGCGACAACAGGATAGCACATTATCTGAAAATCCTTTCATCAAAAGGGGTAAATATCAAAATAATAGCAGACCGAGAATGGAATATCAGCAGCATTTACAGTGATGTTGAGGAGATGTCACGCTATACAGATATGCGTTTTGACGGGTGTCAAGCGCTTCTGCATGAAAAGTTCGTCATCATAGATGACAGATTGCTGTTGACGGGTTCCTATAATTATACGGCATCGGCACAGAGCAGGAATGACGAATTTCTGATAAAGACTTCGGATATCTACCTTCTCGAAAGATTCATCTCACATTTCGACAGATTATGGAGTGAAAGCCTTTAAAAAAAGCCTCCGGAATAACATCGGAGGCTTTGATCTCTATAATATTTTTAAACGCATCTGTTTATTCAACCTATACCGTAAATTTATCGATCTCCTCATTCAATTCATCGGCGAGTCTTGCCAGATGTTCCGTTGAGTCATTCAGAACTTCAACAGAATGCATCTGTTTTTCAACCTGATTTACCATCAATTCAACCTGAGAAGCGGCATGAACCATGGATTGTGCAGACTGATCCATAGCACCAGCGATCTCATCAGCCGCTGCACTCTGCTCTTCAGCCGTATTACTGAGATTTTCAACCGACTCAAGAACAGCCATGAGATTGGCTGAAATCTGATTAAACTGTGCCATGGCTGACTGTGCCGTATCGTTCATATTATTCACAATATCCAGTGTTTTATCAGATGCGGTGTTAACGGACTGCACACCGTTCCCGATCTCTTTCAGCCTGTTGCCGATATCTTCCGTCGCTTTCTTACTTTCCTCAGCGAGCTTTCTGATTTCATCGGCAACTACGGCAAAACCTTTTCCGGCCTCTCCCGCTCTTGCAGCCTCTATTGCGGCATTTAAAGCCAGAAGATTGGTCTGTTCGGAAATACTTGAAATCGTTCCGACAATCTCTCCAACGTACTTTGCCTGCTCCTGAAGACTTTCAACATATTTTGAAGTCTCTGAAGCCTGAACTTCAGCCTCTTTCACAATTTCTGTAACCTTTGTCAGTTCCTGTTCCCCTGTTTTTGCCGACTCGGTTGTCTGAGACGTCTGTTCATAAAGCTCTCTTGAAATATCCGAAACATTCTTGGCGGAAGCGGCTACTTCTTCTATTCCCGAACTGACTTCTTCTATGGCTGCCGATGTATCCTGAACATTCTGATCGGTTCTATCCGATATCTGTTTCAGATCATCGGATGTCTGTCTCGATTCTTCCGAGATTGTTTCAAGTTCTGTCGTTGTTCCCTGAACACTCGCCATAGAGGCCTTTACATTTATCAAAGTTGATTTCATTGAATGGACAATTTCCTTCAATGCCTGTTCTGCCGTTCCCAGCTCATCGTTCTTAATCTTCTCAGCAAACTCAACGGACAGATCAAGCTCCTGAACTCTGTCTGTCTTGTCTGTCAATGATTTCATGGATTTTCTGATCGACCTTCTGATAAAAATCACGATAACAACGCTTAACACGATTGAGATCAAAACAATATAGAGGAGATTCTGATTGTTCCCGGAAATGATCTTTATGCTTTTTGCACTGGCATCTTTCGCCTCAGAAATACTCACGTTAAAGCGGTCACCATTTTGCTGAATCAGGTTATCAAGTTTGATTTCAATATTGGCAATCGATTCATCCACCTCTACGTTGATAATCTCAAGCGCCATATCATCCGCAAAGGTCTTCGATAGTTCCGTATACATTATTTCATCGTTGATATAGTCGAGATCCTGTTGTATCCTTTTTTCTTCAATCAAATACTCATTCAGCAGCTTCATTTCTTCGATATAAAGGCTTACAGACTGTTTCATAAAGACGGCAACAACTGAATTTAAAAGACCAAAATCGTATTGAAGATCGACAAATTTTCCGATGTTTTCTTTAATCCGCACAGCTTCTTTAATATATTCATCGGCATCTTTGGGATCCATGATCAATTGTCTTGTGTTCAAGATCAAAGCCATAAAATTATTCAGATCAACCCCCATACCCAGGATCTCTTCTGTCCATAGCTCTTCTATCTCAAGTAACCTGAAATCTTCGAGATATGCGTCTTTTAACAAACGGGTTCTGATCTGATCGAATGTATCATCTACCGCTTCTTTCTTACCTCCGAATTCTTCATTCATCCCCATATAAACCTTTTGAAAGTCCTTTAATTTGAAGCTTGTCACTTTTAAGATATTCTCTTTATCCATTTTATTCAATTGCACTTTGTGATCAAGATCACTCAAATCATTCCTTAATTCAGCAAGGGTAATGGATGAATCTATCGCATCAATCTTGTTGATATAAACGGAATCAACCTGTCCTCTTATATTGTTAAAATCCTCGATGAGTAATTCATAGACCCCAAGCTCTTTTGCCTTCGTTTCAATCTCGCTAAAGGATTCGTTAAATTGATTCATCAATGATTCTTCAGTTTCAATATCCTTTGCATACCCCAGCTTTAAAACAGTCAGAAGCATATCACCGATTTTATCGGAAAATCCCGATATCTCCTGAAAATCGCCAAACACTTTCTGAGATGTTACAAGTTTTTCCGAAATTGCATCTCCTTCAGCCGAGATCCCCCTCTCTGAAAGCATGGATAACGCAAATAAAGCAGCAAACAACACTATGACTATCGCAAAACTTATAATCATCTTCTTGGATATAGTCATAAATCACCCTCCTGAGTAAATTCTTCTTTAACATTTCCAAACACTGATGATTATATCATCAATCCCTCTCTATAAAGTTAAAAACAAGAAAATAACTCATAAACATTATCATTTAAAAGGCGGATAAAAAGGGTATTTTTACAAAAGCTGTAAAATTTTAATCAAACAGAAGAAATAAATTTCATTTGTATTAACGTCTCCTGTCCTCGAAATAGCTGCTTCCAAGATGTTGCTTTGCAAGTTTTTTTAAAGCAGTACAGGCATCATTGACTTCTAAATATCTTGTATATTTTGTTTTTTCCAGATTAACGCATGCAATACTGACCGAAACAAGCGGGAATTCCTGCTTTTCTCCTGCTCTATTCACGGAAATGATCTTCCCTTCACCGATATCTCTTTGAGAATAAAATTGTTTGATGTGTTTATCAAATAAATTCAGAAAGCGTTCAAGAAATTCAATATGTCCATCGGACGGTATGATGGCAAAAAAATCATCCCCCCCAATATGCGCAAGAAATGAATCCTCCATATCCTCCATCTGTTGACTGAGCAATTCAGCTGTAAAAAGGATAATCTTATCTCCCATTGCAAATCCATATTTATCGTTATAAGCCTTGAAATTATCCAGATCGAGATACAGTACACAAACCGCTTCTTTATTCTTAAGCGCAGCATTCACCCTCAGCATGATCGCATTGTTACCGGGAAGACCCGTCAACGGATTCGATTCCAGGGCATATTTATAAAGCCTCTTCAATTCTGAAAGGGATGTGCTCAACCTCAGATGCGTGTTGACCCTCGCGAGAACGATTGACGGTACAAAAGGTTTCCGGATATAATCAACAGCACCTGCCGCCAACCCTTTTTCTTCATCTCCCACTTGATTCATTGCCGAAATGAAGATCACAGGGATGTCCTTTACTCTTTCCATTCCTTTTAAGATTTTACAGACCTCAAACCCATCAATTTCGGGCATCATAATATCCAGCAAAATAAGATCGGGAATCTTCCCCATCTCTATTATTTCAAGGGCTTTTCTCCCCGAATTTGCGGCAATAAGTGTATAATCTTCTCTTAATAACCCGGAAAGCAATTTTAAATTTAACGGTTCATCATCTACGATCATGATTGTGTATTTTTTATCGTTCATCCGTTATCCTTCCAACTCAATATTCTCCCTGAACGCATACGCTTTTAAAGATTCACGGGCAGTATCAAAATCAAATTTATCCAATTCCGCCGTTATTTTATCAAGCAACGGTTTATTCCCGTTGTGATGTGTTTTAAACTTCTCGATCAGGGATAAAGCATCCGGATTATAATTCAGAATTTCTTTATACAATGCCTTTAACAACGCCAGTTTCTCTCCGGTATTACCTTCTTCGGAATGTCCCCGATCATCTTTCTGTCTGGGAAGCATCACACTTTCAACCTCACGAAGCGATTTTTCAAACGACGCCAAACTCATCTGCAATTTGTTGAAAAGGATGCCGACGGCTTTAACTTCTTCAGTTTTTATTGCCTGTTCCAATTCGGAAGCCCTCTCTGCAACTTCCGTTATCGAGAGGTTCGACGCTGTTCCCTTGATAGAATGCGCCGCCATTCTTGCCGCTTTCATATCATTCTGCCTGATCGATTCGTTCAGTCTGTTCACAAACATATAGCTTTCTGATAGAAACTCTTTCAGGAATCGGACGTATACAGCCTTGTCCCCCATCACCCTCTGTAAACCGCTCTCAACATCTATCCCCTCAAATTTGACGGAGGATGAATCAGCTTTCACAAGTTCTTTCTGTCGTATCAACATTTTTCCATAATATTTTTTGAAAACATCGTACAGCCTGTTCCGATCAATCGGCTTCGTAACAACTTCATCCATTCCAGCTGCAAGACATTTCTCAAACTCGGATTGAATCACACCCGCTGTCAAGGCGATAATCGGTATATGAACACCATTGTTCTTTTCCGATTCCCTGATTATTCGCGTTGCCTCTAATCCACCCATCACAGGCATCTGTACATCCATCAGAACGATATCCGGCTGATTTTGTTTATATTTCCTGACGGCTTCCTCCCCGTTTACCGCTTCAATCAATTTTGAATCAGGAATGATTTCACGTATAATCGTTTTTACCAACTGCATATTGATGTCAACATCTTCGGCAATCAGGAGGGTCATGTCATAATCAAGGACTTTTTGATTAACAGCCTGCCAGACTTCATCTTTCAGAATATCGAGATTTTCGGTATGCAGATTCTTCAAATAGTACAGCAGCTCTTCCGCCTTTACCGGTTTAATCAGATTAAATCTCACATCAAGGGATTTACACTTCTCATGCATCAAAACATCATCAGACGAACTGTGAAGCATGATGATCGGTTGCATCTCTTTCGGGAATTTTTCCCGAATCAATTTGATGGTATCAAAACCATCTATTTCCGGCATATGATAATCAACGATGATCACATCAAAGGGTTCTGATTGTTCAAGATAGGCAACGGCATCATACCCGTTACTAAACCCTTTATAGTCAATGCCCCAGTGTTTAAAATTATGTTCCAGGATAAGTCTGTTATTGATGTTGTCATCAACAACCATAACCCGGTTAACGCTCTGAACAGCCGTATATTCCGTCATTTTCTCATCATAATATCTTGTATCGATAGAGAAATAGAAAGTCGTTCCAAGACCCGGTTTGCTTTTGAACCTGATCTGCCCTCCCATCTTCTCAACCAGAAGATTAGAGATTACCAATCCAAGACCCGTTCCACCAAACTTCCTTGTCGTTGATGTATCCGCCTGTGAAAACGCCTTAAACAATTTGCTTCTTTGTTCTTCTGAAATTCCAATCCCTGTATCTCTGACGTAGAAATGATATCGACCATTTTCCTCATCGAGTCTTTCAAATGTCATTTTCAATTCCACTTCACCCTTTTCGGTAAACTTCACCGCATTGCTCAGAAGATTGACAAGAACCTGCTTTACCCGAACCGTATCGATTTTGGCGAGTGGCGGGATACCCGGTTGAATGTTGAGCAACATCTCCAGCCCTTTCTGCGATGAGGGAAATTTAAGGATATCAACGGCATTCCCGGCTATTTGCAGTATATTGGCCTTTATCACTTCCAGTTCGAGCTTTCCCGCTTCGATCTTTGAAAAATCAAGAATATCGTTGATAATTCCAAGCAATGAATGTCCGGAAAGACTGATATTTTTTACATACTGCTGCTGTGTTGCATTCAGTGGCGTCGATTTCAAGAGATCTGTAAAACCGATAACACCGTTCAGCGGCGTCCTGATTTCGTGACTCATATTGGCAAGAAATTCAGATTTAGCCTTATTCGCTTTTGCCGCCTCTTCAGCAAGAAATTCAGAAACCCTGGCCGATTCTTTCAAGGTCTTGTTTTTCTGATACAATTCTTCAGTCCTTTGACGAATTTTCTCCTCAAGTTCACGGTTCATCTCTTTCATTCGACCGTAAAGATGACTGTTTTCCAAAGACATTCGATTAAAGGTTCCGGAGATTTCCTCTATTTCATTCTCCGTTGAGATATCCACCTGAATCCCCAAATTCCCCCTTTCAAATTCTTTCATACCATCTTCCAGATCAGCGAGGGGATTCGTTACCAGTTTATGCAATTTCCGATTGACGACCAGTATAAAGAGAACCAGTGCTATCAGGATCAGTGTCAGGTAGAGTCCCAAAGCAACGAGCATATTCTGCACCTGTTCCTGAACGGAATATTCAATCTTAAAATACCCCACATTATCCCCGGCAACTTCAATACTGATGATATACTCAAACTTGGAATTAAACAATTCAAAAACAAATTCACGGTTATAATCCGAATGGTTAAAGTCCTCTCTGAGAATATCCAGCTGATAAGGAACTCTCGCTTCATCGGTTGAAACGATGAAAGACCCATCAGAAAAGAAAACATCTACGGTGTCCACCTCGTCATAATTGAGAAAATTATCAACCATTTCTCCTACACCTTCCACGTTCTTCATAAAGATTTGAAACCCGATGGTACCGGATCTCATATTCATCAGTGTAAGTAAGAGTTTTTCCGATCTTGCAAGTGAATATTCAAATTTTTGATATTCCATGGGGATTATCAACCCCAAAGAGAGGACCAGAACAATGACAGACGTGACGATAAAACTGTTTCGTATCTGTCTGTTTAATTTATTTCTACCTTTTCTTGTGTGTTCATTCCTTTTAAATGCTTTCATAAATTTTTCCTTCAACAATTAAATATTGAAAAATCAAAAAAACGGATGCCATATCCGTTTTTTTGATTTTATTTTCAGCAAGAAGCTTTACTCACTGACAACCGTTGTACTGTAAACAATATCATTGGCTTCATACTTCAGAATAACAGCATCTTTATTATAGGGATCCCGCCCCCTTGAATAATCAATTGTACCGGTAACCCCTTTAAAACCTGTTATTTTATCCAATTCAGATTTGATAGCTGAAGGGTTAAAATTCCCCGCATTTTCAACCGCTTCTGCAAGCAGCATGAGGGCATCATAGGCCAAAGCGGCACTTGATGCGATCAATCCTTCCCCGTAATGGGATTCATAACGTTCCACAAACGCTTTACTAAGCGATGAATCGACATCTTTATGCCAGTGATTGACGAAATAATTTCCTTCAGCTGCCTCTTCTCCGGCAACACCAAGCGCACCTTTTCCCCATCCGTCGCCACCGAGGAATATAGAATCAATTCCCATCATATGCGCCTGCTTCATGATCAGACCACTGTCACTGCCATGACCGGGAACGAAAACAACATCAGGATTTGCAGCCTTAACCTGCGTCAGTATTTCGGTATAATTCACATCTTCCCCCGCATAAGTCTGCTGCAAGATGACATTATCTGTTTTCGAAAACTCTTCAATAAAGTACCTTGAAATCCCAACGCTGTAAGGACTTGTGGTCTTGATCAGAACTGCCGCAGTTTTCGCATCAAGGGCTTCAATCGCAAATCTCGCCATCGCCGTCCCCTGAAAAGGATCAATAAAACAAGCTCTGTAAATATAGTCCCCAATCTGCGTTATCTCTTCTGCCGTTGAAATAGGTGAAATCATGATGATATCTTTTTCCTGGATCTTCGGTGCAATATATTTCGACAAGCCACTCGTATTCGCCCCTATGATGGCAAATAAGTTCTCGGGGGAAAACATCTTTGTTTCAAGTGTCTTTAACGTTTCAAGATCAAACGAATAGATCATACAATCCAGTATTTCAACCTCTTTGCCGAGAAGCCCCCCTCGTTCATTGATGGCCTCTGCTGCAAGCGTAACGCCCTTTAAATCCTCCGCTGAAACAAAATTCTCGACAGCTGTCCGCGATTGACCGTATACAACCGGGATCACCACCTTTTCCTGTGCAAAAAGCACGGTGACAAAAACCATGATAATGACAAACAACATCACTTTTTTATTCATCGTACATCCCTCCTGTCATCTGATCGATTTGGTTTAATTTACAATTAAAAGATTAAAGCTTCTTTCAGAATATAGACATTCAGATATTCAGCGTTGTGTTAATGATTTTTCTCTATCTCTTCACTGATACTCTTAGCCCTTTCAAACGTATCGTTGATCGCTTTCATGATCGTTCCTCTCAACCCTTCACGTTCCAGTGAATAGATTCCCTCGATGGTGGTTCCTGCCGGTGAAGTAACGAGATGTCTGAATTCACCGGGATGATTACCTTTCGCCTCCAACAATTCGGCAGAACCGATTAAAGTACCGATAACAAGCTCTCTTGATTGATCATATGACAATCCCATCTTCAATCCCACATCGATCATGGATTCAATCATTACGAAAACGAAAGCAGGACCACTACCACTCAAGGCGGTTACTGCCGGAAAATGCCGCTCCTCTATCTCGATAACCTTTCCAAGATTTTCAAGGATACCGATTACCAGTTTCTTGAGATTCGTACTGAAAGATTGACTGAAGCATATTCCCATAACCCCTTTTCCGATAGCAGACGGTACATTCGGCATGATTCTGGCAATATGATCCGACGTTATTTCACTCATTATCTTTGAAATACTGATTCCCGTAACGGAACTGATCACTGTCTTTTCTTCAAGATTGTATTGACTCAGTGTTTTCATCAATTTATTGATATCCTGCGGCTTTACGGCTATGATAATAATCTGACAGCTCTGAACAAGCGTGTCGATGGAATCGACAATTTTACACCTCTCCTGTGCGTCAAAATGTCTGATCTTCTCTTTATGCTTATCAAAAAGAATGAGATTGATCGTCTTTTCACCCGCAAGTCTTTCGGTAAAAATACTGCCAATATTTCCGACACCAATAATCCCAATATTCATTGTACACGCTCCTCTTCAAGTATTTTTATCCATTTTCCGATCACTTGATTCACATGCCTATAACTCTCCTCATGCGGCACATGACCACTATTTGAAATAATCTCCAATGTGATATTATCATTTTTTGATGCAGATTTTCGAATCTTTTCGAGATTAACCACACGATCGTATTCTCCCATAATACAGAGCGTATCCATATCAACCGTTTCAAAGCAGGCTGTCATGTCAAAATCTCCCTGATTCAAGGTAAACTCGATCAACGCCTTCTCCCAATCATCTATCCGTGTATATTTTCTGTACGCCTCCCTGACTTCCGTTGTAATTTTCGAATCATCATACCACGCCTCATCCAAACCACTTTCAAGTGCATTTGCCAGAAATCCTTTAAATAGAGAAACGCTGTTTCTTATCAGAGGATTCGTAAACAGTTTCGCAAACGGATTCTCGTCAAATGCATGCTCCAGCGCAGGAGAAATCAGGACAAGTCCCACTATATTATCCGGGAATTTTTGATAATAATCAAGCGCTATCGGTGTTCCTGCCGAATGACCGACTAAAAATACCGTTCGGTCATCAAGCTTAAGAAATCGCAACAGCTGCCTGGCAAGAACCGCCTGGTTGCTGAACCCATACCAGTTGGTATCCCGCTTATCGGTATCCAAAATACGTTCGCTCAACCCAAAGGGCGGTCTATCATAGGTTATCATGAGATAACGTCCTTTATACACTTCGATCATTTTTTCCCATGTATAGGTACTTGAACCAAATCCATGAAACAACAGCATGACAGTTTTATCACAGTCATTCAGATCCCCGAAGCTTTTATAGTGCAGGATCACACCCTCGAGATTGACAAACAGACTGTCTGTATCCGCCAAAACTTCAGCGGAAACCGAGAATAAAGCCATATGGAAAAGAATCATCCCCACACCGATCAGAATAGTCCTGCGTGTCACATTCATCACCCCGACATCATTATTTATTTTCTATTTAAGTACATTTTCAACCTTTTATTAGCTTCGGTTCATTATACCGTTTTATTTTAAAAAAACACAAGTATTTGAAAATTTTTAACACGCAAATTTCAAATAAAGCAGCTTGAATCCTCCCTCGAAAGTCCTTTTTTCTGTGCTATAATCGGATATAAAATATCCGTGAAACTTAAAAATCATGGATTATAGACAAATATATTTTATTCAGGAGGTTTTATTAATGATTAGAGTACTTGCTTGGGGATTGGGCGCAATGGGTTCTGGAATTGCAAAGAACCTTTCAGAAAAAGAAGGCATTCAGCTCGTAGGGGCTATCGACAGAAATGAGGCGCTTATCGGAAAAGACCTTGGAACATTCCTTGGAAAAGAAGAAATGGGAATTACGATTGGAAATGATATCGAAAAGAAACTGGACGAAACCTATCCGGATGTTGTCGTGATTGCCACTCATTCATTCGTCGATGTTGTGTTCCCTCAGATTCTCAAATGTATCGAAAAGAATGTAAATGTTGTTACAATAGCCGAAGAAATGGCCTATCCGTTCGAAAGCAACCCGGAACAGGCGGAAATCATAGACAAGATGGCAAGAAAACATGGCGTTACAGTACTCGGAACCGGTGTCAATCCCGGATTTGTTCTTGATCAGCTCATTCTCAATATGACAGGCGCCTGCCTGAAAGTTAACAGCATCAAGGCGCAAAGGATCAACGATCTGTCCCCGTTCGGTAAAACCGTTATGGAAACTCAGGGTGTCGGAACGACTGTTGAACAGTTCAACGCCGGAATCGCCGACGGATCAATCGTTGGGCATATCGGATTCCAGCAGTCTATCCAGATGATCGGAGACTATATGGGCTGGGCAATCGACAGAATAGAAGAAGAAAGAGAACCAATTGTGTCAAAAACTTCCAGAGAAACACCGGTTGTCAAAGTTGAACCGGGAATGGTAGCAGGTTGCAGACATATCGGAAGAGGATACGAAGGGGATGAATTGAAGATAGAACTTATTCACCCGCAGCAGATTCATCCTGAAGTAGAAGATGTCGATACAGGCGATTACATTTGGATTTACGGCGACCCGGATATATCTCTCGCCATCAAACCGGAAATCCCCGGAGGTAAAGGAACAATGGCAACCGCAAGTAACATGATCCCTATCGTTTGTGACTGGGATGCCGGTCTCTTCTCCATGGCCGACATGCCAATTCCGGTATGTCTTCCGGACCGATTCTAAGATAAACGGGGATGTTAGGATGACTGAAAAGGCTATAAAAGGACAGTATGTAAAAATATACAAAACAATTCTCCAGCCTTCTCAGCGAGCGGCAACTGTACCCGAAGACACAAAAAAGGTACCGCTTGAGATGTGGCTGAACGGTTTCCTTGTCGACGACACGGCAACAATCGGAGATGAGATAGAAATAAAGACCGTTACAGGAAGGTCCGTAAAGGGAAAACTGGTAGATTGCGATCCGAAATATGAACACAGTTTTGGCAAACCGATTCCCGAACTCCTTGAGATAGGCCCGAAGATCCGCAATTTTATCGATGGGGGTGAATACGATGGATAACTTCAACAACATTGTTGACAATTCCTACAATGCCGTTATGGGTAGAAGAACCCAGATCATGAAAAAAGCCGTTGGTATTGATTATGACAAATACGAGATTGACGGGATCGCTTTTGATTATGAAAAGATGATGAGTGAAGTGGGATACAGTCTTGAAGAACTCAGAGCCATTCAATCTGAAACGGCTGTGGGGAATACACCACTCGTCGAGCTTAAACAGATCAACAAACTTATAAAGAAGATTTCAGCCCCCGGCAAGGGTGCAAGAATCTTTCTGAAGGATGAGGCGGCAAATCCGTCTGGAAGTTTCAAAGACAGAAGGGCAAGCGTCAGTGTCTACGAGGCGCAGAAAAACGGATACAAAGGCGTTATAGCGGCTACAAGCGGAAATTACGGAGCGGCCGTTGCCTCTCAGGCTGCAAAACGTGGACTAAAATGTATCATCGTTCAGGAAACATTTGACAGCCGCGGGGTGGGACAGCCTGAAATCGTTGAAAAAGCCAGAGCTTGTGAAGCCTATGGGTCGGAAGTGGTTCAGCTCACAGTTGGCCCGGAACTCTTTTATTATTTCCTCGTTCTCCTTGAAGAAACGGGGTATTTCAACGCCTCATTATATACACCGTTTGGTATCGCAGGGGTTGAAACACTTGGTTACGAACTCAACGAACAGATGATCGCAAAGACAGGAAAGAGTCCCGACTATGTCGTCGTCACACATGCCGGCGGCGGAAATCTCACCGGAACGGCAAGAGGGCTTATCAAAGCGGGGGCAACGGATACAAAGATCGTTGCCGCAAGTGTTGATCTCTCAGGACTGCATATGGCAAGTGACAGCGATTTCAACAGAAAATCTTTTACAACGGGACATACCGGTTTTGGTATTCCATTTGCAACTTTCCCGGACAGATCCGATGTTCCGAGAAATGCCGCAAGAGCCTTGAGATATATGGACAGATATCTCCTCGTTTCACAGGGTGAAACGTTCTATGTCACAGAACTTCTCGCACAAGTGGAAGGAATGCAGAGAGGGCCTGCCGGAAACACTTCATTAACCGCAGCCATCGCTCTGGCAAGAGAACTTGACGATGATCAGACCATCGTCGTTCAGGAAACAGAATATACCGGTGCTGGAAAATGTCCGAGTGCCCAGCTGACCTTCGCAAAGGAAAACGGTGTCATCGTCAGAACGGGAGATCCCGCAGAAAACAATCCCGGTAGGGAGATTGTGATTCCGGAACATCCGAACCAGTTGCATTATACTGAGATGAAGATGAACAGGATCAGAAAATCCTATATCAAACAGGCGATCAGATCCTGTGACAGGGATGTTTTCTCGGAGGCTGAATTAAAGTTCATAGCCGAAGATACAAATCTTGAAAAAACTGAAATCATGAACATCATTGAAGCATTAAAGGGCTAGCAATAAATTTGATAACCCGTTCCTGTATTAAGTGAAACGGATTATCAGATGTGACAGGGTGGGCTCATCAGAAGCCCTTTCCTTGTCACTAAATCAGGAGGTAACCACAATGATTGGAATTATTAGTGATACGGGTACAGATATCCCCCCAATGATCTCAGAAAAAAATTACGTTGAGGTTGTGCCGCTTAAGGTCGTCATGGAGGATATCGTATTGAAAGATGGAGAAAGAGATGAATTCCCACGGATCATCGCTTATATGGAAAACGGATTTCCCAAAACGACCCTGCCATCTTTCCATGAAGTAAAAGAAAAGATGATGAATCTCATCGATAAAGGGATAAAAGAGATCATCGCATTTAATATTTCAAACAAACTCAGCGGTACGCACAATATCTTCCGGCTTGTTGCTGAAGAGGTCACAAAAGAAAACCAAGACGTCAGGATTGAATTGTTTGATACGCTCGATGTCTCAATTGGTTGTGCTAATTACATCGTCAAGGCTGATCAGATGATTGAAGCGGGAAAAGACTTTCAAGAGATCGTTTCTTATATGAGAGAGGCGATTCCGAAGAAATCCACCGTATTCTTTACGATACCGACGATTAAATATCTCAAAGCCGGTGGCCGTATCGGCAGAGTCAGCGGTACCATCGCTGAAATCCTCAACATCAAACCCGTTATCCGATGTGATGATGATGGCGTTTATATCACAGTCGGAAAGGCAAGGGGGTTGAAAAAGGCCTATAAAATGGTCAAGGAAAATGCCTATAACATCATCAGAGAAAATGATGTTAATATATGCGGAATAGCATGGACCGGAAACGCCCCGGAAACTTTGAAAGAAATCGAGCAGATCAAAAAGGATCTGAAGGAACTGGGTGTTAAAAAGGTTTACGGCCATCATATAAACGCAACACTCTTTGTCAATACAGGGTTGGAATTGATTGGTGTGGCACCGTATATTGAATGAAAAGTGATGCTCTCATCAGATAATCATCAAATAGCGTGAAAAGGAGATGGGTATAATGATAGGAATGATTTGTGATACAGCTACTGATATCCCTCAGATACTCAGTCAAAAGGATAACGTGGAAGTCGTGCAGTTGAAGGTCATACTGGGTGACGATGTTTGTCTTGATGGTGAAAAAGATGCTTTCCCAAAGATAATCAAATACATGGAGACCGGATTCCCCAAAACAACTCTTCCAACCTTCCACGAAGTAAAGGAAAAGATGATAAACCTCATCGATAAAGGCATCACAGAAATATTAAGTTTCAACCTGTCCAACAAATTAAGTGGCACTTTTAACATCTTCAGACTTGTAAAAGAGGAAGTGTGTCAAGAATACCCTAATGTCCGGATAGAACTATTTGATACGCTGAGTGTTTCAGTTGGCTGTGCAAACTACATGATAAAAGCGGATCAGATGATGACAGCGGGAAAAACATTTGAAGAAATCACTGAATATCTTAGGGACGCCATCCCCGAAAAATCCTTCGTTTATTTCACGATTCCAACGTTGAAATTTCTCAAAGCCGGTGGTCGTATCGGCAGAGTCAGCGGTACCATCGCTGAAATCCTCAATATCAAACCGATCATCACATGTGGTGACGACGGGATTTATAATACTGCCGGAAAAGCAAGGGGCTTAAAAAAAGCATATAAACTGGTAAAAGACTTCGCTTATAAAATCATTAAAGAGAACTCTGTAAAGATCTGCGCTGTTGCATGGGGCGGAACGGATAGAGAAACACTAATGGAAGTGGAAAAGATCAAAGCCGAACTCGCAGAAATGGGTGTCGAAACGGTATACGGTCATCATGTTAATCCGACTTTATTCGTGAATACAGGGCTCAAAATGATTGGTATCGCGCCCCTGATCGAATGATTTCATAATTTCTCTTGACAAACGCTTGACAAAATTTAATTTTCTATGATATACTTCCGTTCGATGACCGAGGGTCATTTTGTTAGACAAAATATGATTCGATAAAAAGGATTTGAGTATGAAGAACAGAGAAGCAAAGAGCAATATGATAGTTGACGCAGCGGAACAATTATTCTTTTCACAGGGCTTCAAGGCAACCTCCATGGATCAGATAGCACGAGAGGCTGATGTCGCTAAGGGAACGCTTTACCTTTATTTTAAAAGTAAAAAGGAACTTTATTATGCAGTGGGTCAGCGTGCGATGGAATGTTTGAAGGGAATGTTTGACGAAACATCCGTTGCCGCAAAAACCGGACTTGAAAGATTGTTTTCATATGCAAAAGCCTTTTTAAAATTTCAGAAAGAACATCCGAATTATTACGACTTCATCATCAATTATCAGGGAGAAAAATACAAGCTGAGTAAACAGGGCCGTGAAGTTAAATCAACTTATGAAGGAAGTATCCATCTCTTTTCAAGTGTAATGGATTCAGTTAAGGAAGGGATGGAAGACGGTTCGATTAAAGTGGATATGGAGCCGGAACTACTGGCCAGTCTTTTATGGTGTGAAATCTGTGGTGTGGCTCAATTTGCAGGGTTAAGAGAGCTTTTCTTCAAGCAGTTTTCGAGTGAGGTAACGGCTGACAATATCAGAGACGGTTTCCTCAATCTCACCGAATTTTTTATCTCCGGTCAGAAAAAAGAAGAATTTGATACTTAGCAGGTTGATTTTGTATTTTTTTTGTGAGATAATGACTCGAAGTCAGTAATGACTGGGGATTCATTTTTAGGGAAGAAAGGGAGCGAGTTTTATGAGCAGAGTAGCGGTAACAGGTATTGGAAGCATAAATTCCATCGGAAAGAATATAGAAGAGATCACACAATCATTAAAAGAACAGAAGATAGGAATAGACTTTATTACACAATTTGATACGACGGAGCATACGACAAAGATCGCAGCGGAAATAAAAGATTTTGAACCAAAAGATCATTTTGAAAGAAAGATAGCCAAGAGATATGACAGATTCCTTCAACTTGGTATCGTAGCAGCAAGACAGGCTGTCGCGGACGCTCACTTTGAGAACGATGACTGGAAGGATAATGCAGCCGTAACCGTTTCATCCGGAATTGGGGGCTTCAAGACCCTGCACAAGGAATATGCGAATCTCAACAGAAAGGGACCATCAGCGGTCAGACCTTTCCTCATTCCTATGATGATAGCTGATATGGCATCAGGAGCTGTCGCGTTGGACCTTGGAGCGAAAGGCCCGAACTTTTCAACGATGAGCGCATGTGCATCATCTCTTCACGCAATCATTTTGACAACCATGATGATTAAACACGGATACATAGAAGTTGGGGTTACAGGCGGAACCGAAGCTGTTATTGATCCGATGCCCATTGCGGCATTTGCGAATATGACCGCTCTTTCACCAAACGACAAAGACCCGGATAAAGCCTGCAGACCTTTTGATAAGGCGAGAAACGGATTTATCATGGGTGAAGGTTCCGGTGTTCTGGTGCTTGAAAGTGAAGAACATGCGAAGGCAAGAGGGGCCAGGATATACGGATACATCGACGGATTTGGAATGACGGAAGACGCCTATCACATCTCTCAGACCGATCCTGAAGGAAAGGGTGCCGCCAAGGCGATGAGACAGGCGATTGAAATGGCAGACTGCGGACTGGGAGAAGTTGACCTGCTCAACTGTCATGCGACAAGCACACCGGTTGGCGATGTTTCGGAAATCAAGGCGTTGAGATCGGTATTCGGTGAACAGCTTAACGCTATCACGATACAGGCCACAAAATCCCTGATGGGACATACCCTTGGAGCTGCCGGTGCGAATGAGCTGATTGCATCCATCATACAAAGTGAAGAGAATTTTGTTCATGGTATGCCAAATCTGGATGACCCTGACGATTTCTGTGAAGGGCTCGATATTTTCAAAGAAAACAAGCCTAAAAAGATCAACACCGTCATAAAAAACGCTTTTGGATTTGGCGGACACAATGCATCGGTACTCTATAGAAAGGCTTAAAAGATGAATACAAAGATGAACAGAATTACGGAACTTTTTGATATAGAATATCCGCTCATCCTTGGTGGTATGGCATGGGTGGGAACGGCAAAACTCGCAGCCGCCGTCAGTGAAGCCGGAGGACTCGGGACAATTGGATCCGGTGGAATGACGCCGGATATACTGGAAAGTGAATTGGATAAGATAAAAGACTTGACCGATAAACCATTCGCGGTGAATCTCATGTTGCTGAATCCATATATAGACGAATTGGTTCAGGTTTGCCTGAGAAAAGATGTAAAGGTCTATATTTTCGGAGCGGGTAACCCTTCAAAATATATAGAGGCAATCAAGGCCCAGAATGGAAAGATTCTTGCCGTCGTTGCTTCGGAGACACTGGCTCTCAGAATGGAACGAAACGGAATAGATGCGGTCATCGGAGAAGGGATGGAATGTGGCGGACACATCGGAACCCTTACAACCATGACGCTCGTTCCAAAGCTGGCAAAGACCGTTAAAATTCCAGTTATCGCAGCAGGTGGGATCGCCCTTCCCGAACAGGTACAGGCTGCCTTCGCATTGGGAGCAGAAGGCGTTCAGGTGGGAACACGCTTCATCGCTTCAGAGGAATGTGAAGCACATGAGGTCTACAAGACTAAAGTGCTCAAAGGAAAGATAAGAGATACGATTATTACAGGTGGAAAGCTCGGTCATCCGGCAAGATCCATCAAGACAAAATTCACGAGAAAACTCGGAAAGATAGAAAATGAATCTCCGGAAGAAGCTGAAAGACTCCTGGTTGGAAGTCTGAAAAAGGCCTTCCTTCACGGAAGTGAAGAGGAAGGTGTCTTCATGGCGGGTCAGGCAATCGGATTAATTGACGAAATGAAGTCCGTCAGAGAAATAGTGGAAGAATTGTTCCCAATCGGGTATAATACCTTTGGTAAGATGGTAAAAGAAGAGGTGGCAGAATGAAGAGGGCATTTGTATTCCCGGGACAGGGATCACAGAAAACAGGAATGGGAAACGACCTTTTACAGGGGATTCCAGAATACAAAGACTATTACGAAAAAGCAGCCAATGCTATAGGGGAAGATTTATACGATATTATCAACTCGGAAGATGATACAAAACTCACACTCACACAGTTCACGCAGCCGGCAATACTCACGACGAGTGTTATCGCATATGAGCATACATTAAAGACAACTGACCTCAAACCGGAAGCGATGGCAGGACATTCTCTCGGAGAATGGACAGCGCTTGTTGCAGCAGGTGTATTGAAGTTCGAAGATGCAGTGAGACTGGTTCATCTCAGGGGAAAGTATATGAGTGAGGCATGCCCTCCCGGTGTGGGAACGATGGCAGCCGTACTCGGACTTGAGGCATATGAAATAGAAGAAGCATTGAGGGACATCAAAGACGTTTGTCTTGCAAACATCAACTCACCGGGACAGATTGTTATCAGCGGAGCTGCGTCCGAATTTGATGCAGCTGAAGAAGCGTTGAAAGCCAAGGGGGCAAAGCGGTTTATCAGATTAACCGTAAGCGGACCGTTCCATTCACCGCTTATTGAGAATGCAAAGATCAACCTCAAGAAAGATATTGACAAGGTTCAGTTCAGTGAACCGAAAGTACCGGTTTATCAAAATGTCGATGCAAAGCCACATACAGACCTGGAAGTGATAAAAGAAAACCTGATAAAGCAGATCACTTCGCCTGTCAGATGGACAGAGACAATTCAAAACATGATATCTGACGGGTTTAAAGAGTTTTACGAGATCGGACATGGGGGGGTGTTAAGCGGACTAATCAAACGAATTGACCGAAGTGTAAAAAATGAAAGATTTGACAAATTTTCAAAAAAATAACTCAAAATATGAAATAATAAAATTAATTGGAGGAAATCTAAAATGACAAAAAACGATATCATAAAGAAGGTAAATGAAATAATAGCAGAAAGTCTCGACGTGGATCTTGAAGAAGTAACACCGGAAGCATCACTCACTGAGGACATCGGAGCAGATTCCCTGGAACTCGTAGACCTCACAATGGACTTTGAAGATGAATTTGATGTTAAGATTGAAAGTGCCGAACTCGCTGAAATCAATACAGTTGGCGAAATCACAGAACTTCTTCTCAAGAAACTTGAAGTAGCCGCATAATTAAAGATTTAAGATACTCCCATATTCTTGATACCGTCTCTTGAGACGGGAACCCGTCTGAAAAGACGGGTTTTTTTGTTATAATAACAAAGAGAAGGATAAAATATTAAGACAAACTGAATGCGTTTAAAGTAAGATAAAGAATTCCCCATCCTCTCCATCAAATGTTTGACGATTATACAATAAAGAGGTGATTTAAAGTTGGAATACAGTTTGTTTTGTATCCATTACGAGATGGTTTATTGATTGGAACACATCGGGAAAACCTGTATTATCTTTTATATAAGTCAAGGAGGCAATATGAACAGAGAAAAATTTGTTGAACTATTGAAGGCAAGAAAATTATCTGAAGAACAAATCTCCGAAAGTATTGAAACCGTTGAAAAAATGGAACGGTATCTTTCAGAAAAAGAGTCCTGTATCGATACAACCACAACCGACCAAGTAGCCGAATATCTCTCCGAACTCATGCGTAAAAAAGAAAATACCATTCCCAATCTGATTGCCCTGACAAGAATCTTCTACATCCATGAAAGAAATGACATCTATATCCATTTCCTCAAGGTCCTCGGCGGGCTTGGTGTCATCGATAATATCAAAAGACGAATGATAAAATACGCCGGAAAAGAGATCACAGACGAAATATTCGATCACCTTGAAGAACCTCCACTGGGAACGAATTTCAAAAAAATGCCGGAATTCACCCAGACACTGATGAAAAGGGTGGAGGAAAAACTTCCACCTGAACAGTTTGAACACATCTTCGCCGGAAACAATCATGGACTCAGTGAAGAAGCCATGAAAAGCGAAAAAGAGCGATATGAAAAAGCTGAATCGCTTGATGTATACCTCAAAGACAGACATGATAGAAAAGTGGGTGAATTACAGCATCACGCTGATACGGGAAAGGTCTGGTTTGAACAGCAGATCACTCAGGATATCGTCGATTTCGTCAAATCCAATCAGGAAATCCTTTCGGCAGTTCGGAAAGACGACAAACTCTATGTCACCAAAATCCCCTACGAAGCTCATAGTTATTTGCATGCGGAAGACGAACGCTTCAAACGCTATTTCGCCTGTCATTGCCCATTCGCCAGAGAATCCATCCTTGACGGAAAAGAAGTCTCCGCCAACTGGTGCTATTGCAGTGCAGGATTTGCCAAATTCCCATTTGAACAGATTCTGGGAAGAGAATTGAAGGTAAAATTACTGGAATCTCCACTGAAAGGCGATATGGTTTGCAGGTTTGAAATCGATATCAGCAAAGAAGTCTGAATTTTTATACATCGGACTCCAAAAATTCTTTAAAAACAGGAAGTTTTTGTATTGGGATGCATAAAACTTCCTGATTAATCTTTTCCAGAAGAAAACTTTGTAAAATCTTATCAACTCTTCATTTAAAATATTAGATTGTGAGAAAAAAGATCTCTAATTGAAGATTTTTTAATATGTTTTTTCATAATTAAGATAAAACCCATGCTGCTGATATTTCACCTCATATCATACTTTTTCTAAAATATCTTTTTTTAAAATTTATCCTGTTATAATCCATATGATGATTTCAAACGGGAGATGACAGTATGGGGTTCAGGAAAATAGATGTGGAAAACTGGTACAGAAAGGAACATTTTAATCATTTTTATAACAAATTAAACTGCGCCTACAGTGTAACTGAGCATATTCAGATAACAGTATTGCAGGACACAATTCGGAAAAGAGGATTAAAGTTTTACCCGGTCATGCTTTACTTGATTTCAAAGGCTGTAAATGATCATGATGAATTCAAGACAGCTGTTGATGAGAATGATGGTGTCGGCATATGGGATCAGCTCAGCCCAAGTTATACCATTTTTCATCCGGATGACAAATCCTATTCGGGTATATGGACACATTATTCAGAAGATTTTGAAAGGTTTTACGACGATTGTCTATGTGATGTCGAACGATACCGGCATATCAAGGGGTTTTCAGTGAAATCAGATGAACCCTTAAACACTTTTTCCGTTTCAAATCTACCGTGGATTGATTTTTCTTCCTTTCATCTTCAGATCGAGGCAAAATATCTCGCCCCAATCATCACATTTGGAAAATACACACAGAAAGCGGAAGCGATTTCGCTTCCAGTCAACATCCGTATGCATCATGCTGTCTGTGACGGCTACCATATTCACCTGTTTTTTGAAAGCCTGAAACAGCATATATCATGTTTTCTCGCTGAGTAAAGATGATGTTGCTTCAGACAGATAGTTTCAATGTTTTTCAAAAACTGAACCTCTTTTCAAAAACCGTATTCGAGATAGGTCGTCATCTTAGGCAGGTCCTGAGCAGGCACAAAACCGTTGAGACATTCGACCTTTCCGGAAGCGATCATCTCCGAAAAGTCTGTATGTCCGGAAATAATGCTTGAAAAGGCGTTGATATCACATACCATATCGGCATGTTCTGTTTTTTCAACGGCTAATACCCCATCTTTTACCTTTAAATTAAAGACACCATCGTTCCATTCGGCAAAGGGATCTGTTATCTTCAGGTTGAATTCACAATCCGGACTGTTCAACGCAAGCCCATCTAAAGCTGAAACATCTACTATACGAATCATCGAACGCTGTCTGATAAAAGAGTCAGTCGTTTGCTCCGTTAAAAACGGCCAGATAGCCAGATCTTTCGGAAAATAAACAACAACTCTTGAACATTGAAGCGAAAGAGAGGCGATAAATTTCATAATGGCGTTCAAAACGTCCCGATTGTCATAACAGACGTTTCCAATAACGAGGGTCGTTCCTTCTTTTTTTGTCATATATTTTAATGTCAATAATCCGACAACTTGATTGTCTTTTTTCATCGACACAACCTGTCTGGTGATATCTGTATCTCCGATTGACGTCAATTCCATATCCCAGTGAATCTTTTCCTTCTGTATAAAATTGTAATGCTGTGAGGCGAAGCGTTTGTAATAGGCGATAACTTCCTCATCGGCATCTTTTGAATGATGAAGCTGATACGCTTCCGAGGGAAGGTCTTTGTCGATGACCGAGGGTGAAAGATGATGTTCTGCCGTTTCATCGAACTGTTCCCAGCCGTATTTCCTGTAAAAACTAACACTGAAGGGATAAAGGACAGAGACCTTGACGCCTTCTTTTTTCATCTGTATCAGAGATTCTTTTAACAGGGCTCTTACAGCTCCCTGTCCTCGTTTAAAAGCATTTGAAGCCAGCGTTGCTATGCCGCCCATCTTGACAATGGAATTTCTGAGTCTCATATCCATATGGAGTAAATACAACGATGACAGGTATTCCCTCCCATCCTTCATGGTATAAACATCAAACAGGCCAGCGGCACCGAATTCCTCAAACTTGTCAAGAAAATGCATATCCTTATTTTCGACGTCAAAAGAAAATCTGATTAATTCACGAATATCGTTGTTTACGGTCGTTTTGATAAATTCCAAAAAAGCACCACCTTTTTAAAATATAAACACATTCCTTTATACCACAGTTAAGCGTTTATTTAAATCAACAAAATCCCCTGAACACCAGGCACCATTCAGGGGATTCTGTTTTTATCCATAAGTTCAAACGTTAAAAATAGCCTTTTCCATCATATCCAATAAACTATCAGCCATCTCAAAATCCGTCGATTCCGAAACGATTCTCAACAGGGGTTCTGTTCCGGATGGTCGGAGCAGACACCAGCTGTCGTTTTCGAGATAAATCTTCATGCCATCAAGTCTGTCGATCTTTGTGACCTTAAACGATCCGATTTTATGATGTTCAGAGGCCATGAAGTGATCCATACTAACCTTCAGTTTAGGCGTGAGTCGGAAGTCCGATTCCGACTGATAATAACATTTCCCGTTCAGTTGATAAATCTCATTAAGAATTGTAGACAGGCTCTTTCCGGTCTTAACCAACATTTCCATGATCAGCATGGCGGTGTATATGCCGTCTTTCTCCATGATATGTCCTCTGACGGTTACCCCACCACTACTTTCTCCACCAAGCAGCAGGTCATTATCTCTCACACTGTTGGCGATGTACTTGAAGCCGACAGGCACTTCATGACAGGTTTCTCCCAGTTTTTCGCATAACAGATCGATATTATGACTTGTCGCAATGTTTCTGACAACGCCGCCCTTTTCACCCTTTATCTCATGCAGATAATAATATACCAGCAGGATCACATCATTTGCCGGGATATAATTTCCCCTTTCATCCACGAGCGCAATCCTGTCGGCATCTCCATCCACAGCTATTCCAAGATCAAAGCTGTTTTCTTTCATAAACTGAATGAGTGAGGCAAGTGAAGCCTCTGAGGGTGCCGGTGATTTCCCACCGAATAGGGGATCAACCCTGGAATGTATCGTCACCAGATCACATCTCGCACCGATCAATGCCATCTGCAAGGTGCTGGTTCCTGCCCCGTACATGGGATCAAAACAGACTCTCGGATTCTTTTCACGAATCGATTTGATATCGATCTGTTTTTCGATGTAATCCAGATAGGCATTTCTGAAATCTTCGAGTTTGATGTATGCATTTTTCAACGCCTTGTTGTAATTCACCCAGGGTATCATATTGACCGGGGTGGAATTGGCAATCTCCTGTATGCGTTCCGTAATCTCTATTGATGCGGGAAGGCCTTCATGGGTTTCAAATTTGATCCCATTATAATCAGGTGGATTATGCGATGCGGTAAAGACTATGCCACCACCGGCTCCCATTTCAAGAACGGTGAAGGTAACGAGTGGGGTGGGCGTTGCACTTTTACTGAGATAGACTTTGATGTTATTCGCTGCAAAAACCTCCGCAGCCATCTTTGAAAAATCCTCTGAAAGGAATCGATTATCATACCCGATGACAATACCCCTGTCATCGAGATGATTCTCAATGAGATAGGTGGAGATGCCGTGAATGACCTTTCGAACGTTCATACTGGTAAAACCACGTCCAATTCGAGCTCGCCATCCTCCAGTACCAAACCTGATCTTTCTTTCTTCCATGATGGCTCGATTTTCTATCTCGCGCATGGACAATTGTTCTTCAACTATATCCAGATCCTCTTTAGTGTTGACGCCAAGATATTCTGATTCATCCAGGCTCTTAAAACATCCCGCTTTGTTGCCATCCGCGATGATCAGATTGATGAGTTCCGGAATATAGTATTCTCCCGTCTTCGGATCGGGTTTAATTCGGTTCAAAACCCGTCGGACTGCCTCACTTTTCACAATCAAAGGCCCCATAAAATATTCATAAGGCGGATTCCCCACTGGACTTTCATGTTCCAGCAATTTAGTAACACGCTCCCCTTCACGTTTTACCAGCGCATAGGGGTAGGTGTTCCAGGCAATCCCCGAAAGAAAGGTTACGGCATTTTTCTGAAGTTCATGTGTATTGATCATCCCCGCTATCGAGGCTTCTCTGATGAGAACGGTATCGGAATACATGATGAGCAGATCATCATCCTCTTCAATCACTTCAATCGCCTTTTTCAAGGCATCAGCAGTACCAAGCGCCTCATTCTGAAAGGCATATCTGAAATACCCCTTATCTTTCAACACCCCATCGAATGATTCACGATCGGATTCTTTTATCACAATAATCGTCTCAAATTGTTTCTTGATCTGTTTAATCTTCTCCACGATATGAAGGATCATGGGTGTTTCTCCAACCAGAGCAAGTGGTTTCGGTTCGCTTGAATCAAAATTCTTTCCCGTTCCGGCAGCCAGTAATATTACTTTCATATGTTCTCCTTTCCTACCCTTTAATTCCCGTATGTGTCATCCCTTCAACGACAAATTTCTGAAGGGCAAAATAGATGATGAGCAGCGGAAGTATGGACAATACGGCACCCGTCAGAAGATAGTTCCAACGAGCAGAATACTGTGACTGGAATTGCGTCAGCGCCATTGTCAGCGTCATCTTATCCTGTGTACTGATATACAGCACCGGTCTGAGCAGATCGTTCCAGTTGTTCATATAGGCGATGATAAAGATGGTGGATGTCTGTGTGCCGCTGAGTGGGAAAAAAACCCTGAAAAACATCTTATACGGACCGGCCCCGTCTATGGCCGCAGCATCTTCCAGATCTTTTGGAATGTTCTCGAAAAACTCCTTGTACATGAACGTTCCAAATGATCCAACGAGGAACGACGGGATGATCAACGGAGCGAAGGTATCCAGCCAACCGAGGTTAAGCATGAGTAAGAATTCAGGGATGATCGTGACCTGAACGGGAATCATCATCGTTGCCAATAACAAACCGAAGACGATATTTTCCCCTTTAAAACGCATCCTCGCAAAGGCAAAACCCGCGAGTGAACAGGTGAAAATCTGCCCGAGTGAGGCAAGAGTTGCAACGATAATACTGTTCAGCGTGTATTTCATGAAGTTGTAATCACGCAGTACGGTAATATAATTGTCAAACATTCCCTCTTTAAACAACTTGTCCGGTATCATCTGAGGTGGCATCTTGAAGATATTTTCCTCCGTACTGAATGAATTTGAAACCATCCAGAGAAATGGAAAAACGGCTATGATTGCCACGATAATCAATAATATATAAATGATGGTCTTTTTCAGTATAGTCATCTCATCACCCCTTAATACTGGTATTTAACCCATCGTTTTTTCAGGATGAAGTTAATATACGTTATGATGGCAACGATCGCAAGCAGCACATATGCCATGGCTGAAGCGTATCCCGTCTTGTAGAACAGAAATCCGTTCAGATAAATGGAATAAACAAGGGTATTTGTCGCATTTGAAGGACCTCCCTGTGTCATCGTATAGATGATTTCAAAACTCTTGAACGAATTGATGATCGCTATCGTAAAGACAAAGAACGTTGTCGGCGTGAGCAATGGTAATGTTATCTTCTTAAAACTCTGGAATTTGCTTGCCCCGTCAATTTTTGCCGCCTCATAATACATGTTAGGGATTTCCTGCAAGCCTGCAAGGAAGAGAATCATATAATAGCCCGCCATCTTCCAGACCTGAACCATCGCAACCACGATCAGGACGATATTTTTATCCCCAAGCCATGAAGGGGGTGTGAGCTTAAACACATTTTCCAGTAAGGCGTTGATCAATCCATAGTTCGGGCTGAGCAGCCAGTTCCAGACAAGCCCTACGGCAACGGATGAGGTAACAACCGGCACAAAGTATGCCGATCTGAAAAAAGTGATCCCTTTAATTTTTGAGTTAACAAGCACTGCCAGTAAAAGTCCAAAGAACATAACACCAAGGACGTATACGAGTGAAAACACAAAGGTGTTTCCGAGAATCTGTAAAAAATCCGGATCATCAAATAGTTCGATATAATTGGTTATCCCGATCCATTCAGGATCAGTCAGGATATCCCATTCGGTAAAACTGATCACAAAAGAGGCAATCATAGGTCCGAGCCTGAAGATAAACAGACCTATCAGGGTTGGTATCAGGAATATCCACGGATGCCATGGTCGATACCAGCTGAATTGTGCTCTTTTCATAAATCTTCACCCCCTGAAAATTGAGGAAGGCCAATACAGCCTTCCCCGTTTAAAAATATCTTATTATTTGTATATTTTTCCGAGAATCTTGTTGATGCTCTTGTCCATCTTTTCAAGACCTTCGTCAAATGTCATGTCGCCATTCATGATGGAATCGAGAACACTGTTGAGGCCTGCCCCTTCAGCTGCTCCGTAGCCTCTCCATTCGCTCCAGCTCATCGTGAATGAGCTCTTCATTTCCTTTGCAGCGATATCGAGTAATAATTTCATCTCTACAGGCTGTTCATCGGATGTGTAGAAGGCTTCTGATTCGGCCAGTGCTTTGAAGGAAGGGATCTTACCGGGCATGTACATATCGAGTGTGAGTCCTTCTCCACCGGCAAACTTTGCAAATTTCCATGCAGCGTCCGGTGATTTTGTCGTCTTTGAGATGGCGACGAAGTCAGGCCACCCATATGCACTGTCAGGTTTTCCGGCAGGACCCATAGGAACTTCTGCAATTCCCCAGTTGAAGCTGTCGCCTGCGATAATTCTGTTGTTGTCGATGTTCCAGGAGCCATCAACCCACATGGCTGCAATCTGCCTCGGGAATACATCCTGCTGTCTGACACCGGCCATTTCCTTCGGCTGTGGAGCTACTTTATAGTCCGTTACGAGGTCCGTGAGGAATTTCAGTGTATCCAGACCGTTCTTGTCGGGAGCAAATCTCATAGCCGATCTGTCCAACAAGTCGCCATCATTTCTGAAGACCCATGATTCGATATGGGCATATCTTCCGTAAAGCCAGAATCCCCATTGGTCGATCTTCCCATCATCATTCTTGTCGAGTGTCAGTTTCTTTGCCGCGTTCAGGAAATCATCCCATCGCCATTCGGAGTTGGGATATTCAAGTCCGGCTGCATCGAACATATCCTTATTGAAGAACATGACCGTTGTAACAAGTGCAAATGGAACGGCATAATAATTATCCGCGTTAGCAAGCTCTTTTTCAGCTTCAAAGAGATTCATATAGAAGCTGTCCTGATTCAGTGACCCTTCCACATACTGGTCCAGTGGCAGAAGGAATCCCTTGGATGACCATTCTTCAATATACCCGGAGCTAAGATTGAAAACATCCGGCAATCTCTTGGTCATCGCCATGAGTCTGAGTTTTGTCCAGTAATCGGATGGTTCCATAACCGTGAGATTAACGGTGATATCCGGATTTTCCGCTTCAAACTTTTCGATCATTCCCAATGTTCTATCTTTCAGATCCGGATCCCAGATCCAGTATTCAAGAACGGTCTGAGCCATTATCATGGAACATAGAACGAGAAAAATGGATGTTACCAGCATTAATTTCTTCATACTAACCTCTCCTTAAAATGTGATTTTTATACCAACCGGTGTTGGCCGTTCAAATTCATGTCCTCTTAAACCTCTTCTGTCTGCCAATTTCAAGACCTTTGCCTTACCATTCAGCAATTGCGATGAACCCCCTCCATCAAGGCTCACTGCATCTTTAACCCCTTCAGCAAGCATCACTTCCGTCATCTCATTGAAAGTGAAACCAAGACTGTCATACCCTTCTATATATTCTCCCGCATTGCATCCGGCAACCCATAATAAAACCATTTCCTCTCCGGTGAAACCAATTGCCATCCTTGCCGCCTTTGATTCATCCCATTGGGTTTCAAAAACGTTCGGCGGAAAACTGATACTCGTATGATTTTGTGTGATGAGTGAGTTGAATTCCCCGTTGATCCTTTCCGAAGGAATGCCACCCCTGATGAGGGAGGGCCCGACCTGAACGGCAAAATCGACCGGTTCATCCAGCAAATATCTGACTTTTCTTGTTCCGGAAAAGTGATCCGAAGAAACTTGCAGAACAAAACCGGCATCCGGCACCTGTGAATCACCCCCATTTTTATACGCCATCACCTCATCGTTTACGATAATGAGATCCATCCCTCGGCATACTGGGGTTCTTTCAAATTCAGGTCGCCTGAAGAATCGTGCATTTTCACCATCTCTATACATTTCCGTACCGATCAACACTTTTACATCCGAAATATCCATCGACTTGACCACTGTTTTTCCATCTTTGTATCTCAAAAGCATATCCCTTTTAAATAACGGTGGCAGCATCACTTCACCCTTTCCGATCAATGCGCCGAAAGGCTGGCCAATCATGGAATAAGGGGAACGCATATCCATTGTTTCAAGTACAAAGAAATTTGAATTCAGTATCATACTGTTTTTGTCCGATTCAAGTGAAATATTCCCGAGACTCGGATGGATAAATTTAAAGATGACTTTCTCATTGTTTCTCGGATCCGCATTGATATACCCTTTGTCAAGCCATTCGTTCAAAAAGCTTTCCAGTTCCGATTCAGATGGGTCACAATGAAACCCATCCTTATTCAATCTGATTTTATCTTCCTGCGACAAGCGCGTCAGCAAATCGATCAATGCCGCTTTGGGATCTAAATATTTTCCCGTTCCTTCAAAGCAATCATTGGCCACGAATTCACTCAGTTTTCTCGGATCCAGAAACGCAAAACCTGAATAAAATTTTTCACTCCTCAGAAAGTAATATTTCCCGAGCTCATATATGTCATCAAAAGAATCATCCGTCAAGTATGAAAAAAAAGGTGTTAAATCAGGTTTCCGGGTCGTTCTGAAAACAGCATAATCCGTAAAAGATGCCCCCTGTATTCTTCTTCCCACCTTGTATCGAATATTCCCTCTGGTTTCATCTATGCTAATCTTGTCCACAACGGTCACCTCAATCAGATTTCTTCTAATTTAAAGACATTCTCTACAATTAACCGATGTCCCCCCAAAGCCGTTGGGTTGCAGTCGGTATTCAACACCAGCACTTCCTTGTTAAAACTTGAAAAATGGTTAATCTGCTCGGCTACCTGTTTGACAAGTGTCGGACAATGCTGTGCCAGCCCGCCGGAGAGAACGATCAAATCCGTATCCAGCGTAATAGCGGCAACAGATAGAACCTCACCCAGCTTCCATGCTGCTTTTCGATATATTTCCTGAACTTTTTCCGTATCTTTCAGTTTTTCCATTTGATCCAGTATGTGAATTCTATCGTGTAGTTCAAGTTTCAATATTTCTTTTGAGAATTCAACCAGGGACTTTTCGATTAAAAGGACTTCAAGCGGATAATTGTTGGCAATGAGTGTCTGCCCGATTTCTCCCGCCTGACCATTCCCACCTTTAAACAAACGACCATTCATCGTAATCCCGACGCCTATGCCGATATCCAGAACGGCTGCCAGTAAGTTCGATTTTTTCAAAAACCTTGAATACCCCAAAGCCAGAAGATTAGCGTCGTTTTCCCAAACTAATGGAATTTTCACACCATCCACCTTCATTTTCCCGGGTAGCCGAACATCATGCCAACCGTAAAAACGACTGCGAATCAACCGATTATCCTGTGAAAGGGGTGCCGGAAAGGCAATGCTGATCCCCATCAACGAATCCGCCTCTTCTTCGGATGCTTCAAGCAACATCTCACATTGTTTTTTTATAATGCCCAATAGATCATCAAATGACATTTCCCTGTCAAAAGTATAATCTCTTTTATGCAGGATCTCTCCGGCTGCATTTAATAGGACCGCATTTCCCCTGTTAAAGGCAATCTTTATCCCAATTGTCTTAAAGGCATCTTTGTTGATCGCATACAGTGCCGGTTTTCTGCCACGTGAAGTATTTTCAATCCCCACATCCACAATCAAGCCTTCACTCAACAAAGCATCCGTGATATTTGAAACCGCCGGGAGACTTATTTTCAAATTCTTTGCAATTTCGGGTCTTGAGATCGATTCTTCTCTCTCATACATCAGAAAAAGTGTTCGCCTTTTATTCATCTCGTAAATCTGTTCTGAAACTCTTTTTTTCATCTAATCACACCTTAATGGGGATTGTTTTTCAAATTCTTTTATTAATTAAGCTAATTAATTATAGCACCCTTTCCAGAAAAATGCAACCCTCAAAAAAAAGAAGCGGCATCCATTTTAGCTATGGATACCACTTCTTTTTCCCGGAACAATGTCCGAATTTTATAGGGTCATTCAGTTTTTATTTCTTATGATTGATAAATTTAACCCATTCTTTTACAAGATCGGGATCGAATTGTTTCCCGGAGAATTTGATCAATTCCTGAATCGCCTCTTCAGCGGGCATGCCTTTCTTGTAAACTCTCTCTGAAGTCATCGCATCCCAGGAGTCGGCAATCGTCAGAAGCCGTGAAACAAATGGAATAGCCTCTCCCGCCAGCTGATCCGGATACCCCGTCCCGTCATAGCGCTCATGATGATGTTTGATCATCTTGGCGATGGCACTCATGTGCGTATTTTCCTTTAACGCCTCATAGGCATATTCAGGATGCATTTTTATTCTCTCAAATTCCGCTTCGGTCAACCTTGAGGGTTTATTCAAGATATTATGAGGGATGATAATTTTTCCGATATCGTGTACGATTCCCCCCCAGTATATATCCTGTACCAGTTTCTCATCAAGCTCAAGAAATTCGGCAAATGAAGCGGCAAGACGTGCCACATTTTCTGAATGCCCCTTCGTGTAGGGATCATGTTTTTCAAGTAGTTTGATGATTCCAAGTATCGTTTCTTTCTGAACATCCTTCTCCATTTCAGACAATTCGTTGATGGTCAGATAGCCTTTGATATAATTTGAAAAATAATTCGCAATACGAAAATCATCCGAAGAAAATTTATCTTCTTCCTTACTGAAAAGGGCGATAATTGCGATCATTTTCTCCCTGGATTTAATCGGAATAGAGATCATCTGTCTGATTTCGGATAGTTTATCGTTGATTTCGGGGACATCATGCTCTTTAACAAATTCATAAGGCTGATAATCCTGTAAGACTACTTTTTCAGCATGCGAATAATCCGACACCACAAGTTTCAAATCGTTCATAAACTTCATATCGAACCCTTTAAACCCGATATATCTGTAGACATCATCTTCTACAACAGCTGCAAATGCGTAGTCGACTGAATTGATCAATGAATAGATTTTTTCAAAACTCTTGAGGATAAACGCTTCTACATTGTTGATATACTTGAGAAAATCCGGAATATGAATGAGATTATCCACTTTTTCTATCAACGCTTCATTTTCAAGGTAGGCATCTTCCAATTCCTCATTCATCGCATGTAATTCATCATAGGAATTGACGATCTCATCCTTCATCAGAACAAAACTCCGCTGCATGGATTGTAATTCACAGATATCCGATTCTATCTCTTCAACGTAATAGTCCTTTTTTTGAACGTTGAAATATTTCATATTGTTTTCCAGTATCAGGATCGGTTTCGAAAGCAATCCGGATAATCTTGCCACAGCGTGTTTCATCAGATACAATGTCAGTAAAACGAGACTGGTGAAAATCACCGCTGCAATCATCAGAAAGCCGATGAAATAAACCTTCATCTTTATCGCTATATCATAGCGCCCGTAGGTTGAATTCTTACTGATATAATACTCCCCTTCAAAAGGATTGATCAGAATATATTCCGGCTTCCCGGTAAGATTTGATTCATCAAAATGATATAATTCCGCTTCGGAATAATCATCAAATACCCTGATATCAAGAATCGAATCGTTGAACACTTCAATCGCCAGCCTGTTTATCATATCGTCAATCGCTTTAAAACGAATGCCAATTTCAAATATGGTATCATCGGGCATTCTCATATAAGCGTATAAACGAATAAGACCTGTTCTTCCCTCTTTCGCAAGCGATTGAAGAAAAATGCTTCCCGGTTCCGCATTCCAGACCGTCTCATTTAAAAATGGCCAATTCGGGAAAGAGAGCCCTTTATCAAGCTCAAAATCAGTATCAAAGATGACAAATTCATCTGAAAATTTATAATAATTAATCGCATCGATTTCAAGTGTATCATATTCTATTTTATTGAGTTCCGATTTGATTCGTTCGATAGCTTGAGCATCCATCAAAGTATGATATTCTGCAGTTAGAAGGGTTTCCAATTCAGGGTTAAAAAGCTCTTCAATCTCTTGAAAAACACTCCCTATTTTGGTTATGTACAATTCTGTTAACGCATCGGTCCTTTCACTTTCCATTTTAAAAAAGATGGGACTGAGAACAACAAAAATAACGATAATAAAAAGGATAATCGGTATTAATATTGCACTATACAACTGCCGTGATCTTTTGATAAACGTTTTTTTCAGTGTAGGCATTCTTCAACCGTCCATATATATGTCTTTTCAGCTTGTATAGTATAACACACGCATAAAAGCGATACATTTCCTTTACAATTTCAAAAACAATTTTTATGATAAAATATGAGGAAACTGAACTAATTCCATAAAATGTTGGGGGTAAAGTGATGAAAGATTTGAAATGCTATAAGGGGCTTGGTTATCATTCATTCCTGATTCTTGGTGCAATTGCCACCTATATTTCAGCCGTCATGCCGCTTATCAGGGAAGCACTTTCCCTCTCATACGCAGATGTAGGCATGATTTTCGCAGCAAAATCCATCGGCTTTTTCGTTGGTGCAATCCTGATCGGAACACTGGTGGATCACATCGGAACGAAGAAACCGCTTGTGTTCGCATTCATCGCATTCCCTGCGGGTGTTTTAATCTTCGCCCTCTCAAAATCGGCGTTGGGGTTGATAGCGGGTAATTTTCTCATCGGTATAGGCGCTTCGGTCATGGAAGTTGCCATCCCACCGATCAGTGCTGCTTTCAAAGGGAAAAGCGGAAAACTGCTTAATCTGATTCATGCGTTCTTCGCACTTGGTGCGATGCTGAGTCCGATTATCGCCTCATTTATGATATCGCGAAATCTGCCTTATCTGGCATTTTTGTTCATCATTGCCGGTTATACATGCATTCCTTTATTTTTTTCAACACAATTATCCGTTCATCTCCCGAAGAGGGAAAAGTCTGTCGATCAAAAAAAATCATGGCGAAGTATGGCGCTGTTAAAAGATAAATTTTTCTGGATTATCATCACGGCCACCTTTTTTTATGTCGGTTCAGAACTGGGGATCTCCTCATGGGCCTCTTCTTATGCCGCAGATCATAGAAGGTACAGTATGGAAATTTCAAGTATACTGCCGTCGATCTTCTGGATCGGTCTGCTTGCCGGAAGATTTATCTCTTCTGAACTTGTGGACAGAGTGGGTCATCTCAAATGGCTGTTGCTTATAACGGGAATTGGCGTTCCAATCACTTTTCTGTCGCAGATGCCGCCTGATTCATTCTGGTTTCTGGCAATATTCATGTGTCTGTCCGGCCTTATCCACGCCTCCATCTACCCGACCGTTCAATCATTGCTTGTCGATACCATCAAGGAAAACATCGGTCTGGCACTGGCACTTTTTTCGGCAGCGGCTTCTATCGGCAGCATGTTCGGATCATTCCTCATCGGAACGGTCAGCAATACTTTCGGAATAAAATGGGGTTATTTCGTTCCCTTTATCCTATTTACAGGTGTCTTTCTGATGATTCTCCTTTTTGCCGTGCTCAATAAACGCGAAAAGAAACAGACACCGTAATTCAGAACACCTATTCCGAAAGAAGAGATTCAAATCCCAATCTTTTTCCTCAGCAGCTTTGATTTTTTTCTCGTTTTTGGTCTTCAATCATTCCGTTCCCCTTCGTACGCCGTCAAAATGGATACTCCCACAAGTCCGGCTCCAGAAAAGGACCATAATGTGGCATTGATCTCGTTAAAATAAATGGCATCGATCCGGTCCTTGAAAGTCTCTCTGATCAGATTGACATTATTCAGTGTAGCCTCCATCTTTCCCGTATAAACGATGGCAAGGGCTTCAACGTGCCTTTTATCAACTTCGGTTTGTATCTCTTTAATCATCTTTTTCGTCGCTCGGTCAATTCCACGTGCTTTCATATGCGTATAGATGACACCGTTTTCATCGATTCCCACTATGGGTTTAATATTCATAACGTCAACGAGTGTTCCCGCAACTCTTCCGATTCGCCCACCTCTGACGAGGTACTTCATCGTCGGTAACACAAACATGATTCTAGAGTGTTTTGTAACAGTGCCCTTAATCTGTTTAACGATCTCATCAACTGATTTACCCATATCACGAAGCTGTGCCGCTTTAATCGTTAAAAGTCCGGCTCCCATTGAAACGCTCAAGGTATCAATTACCTCAACCCTAACCCCTTCATTGGCTTCCATGATCTCCTTTGCCACCAGTTGAAAGACGTTAAACGTCCCACTCACCTGATTGGACATGGTGAGTCCTATGATTTCATTGCATCCTTCCGCTATGAATTCCAGCATCAACCGCTTAACATCTTCAAATGAAGCCTGTGTCGTCTTGGCATAATGATCTTTTATATACGCCTGCACTGCCTCCAGACATCCCTCATCACCATCCCGATACTCTTTATCCCCAAGAATGATCCTGATGGGTGCAACTTTTATCCCGTATTTTTCCAAATGTGTTGTTGAAATATCGTTCGCCGAATCGCACATGATACCGATCATATTATCACCCTTTATTGTTGACAGTCTTAAATCTCCCCTTTATTTGACGTTTTTTAACACATATAATTTATAATTCACTTTCCATTTAATGGCGAAGCGTTGATTTCAATACAAAATCACCTAATATAACTTAAAATTTCTTTATAAAACTTTACATTTAAAGATAAAAGTGGTATTATGTTGAATCACAATCCGGATATAAGAACTTTTTCCGGGTTGTGAAATCTCTTTCCGGGAGGCTTCGGCTTGTTCATCTTTCTCATCCCATCTCTATTTTTCGGTTGGGCATTGGGTGCAAACGATGCAGCAAATGTATTCGGTCCACCTGTCGCTTCAAAACTCTTAAAACTCAGATACGCCATCATTCTTTCATCACTATTCATCATAGTAGGTGCTATTACGCAAGGCCATGGCGGAATGGAGACGATGAAAGCCATCTCCTCCGGTTCACTGGCATCAAGTAGTATCGCTGTGCTCGCTTCCGCCATCACGATGACCGTCATGATCAATCTGAAAATCCCGGTGTCTTCATCTCAGGCAATCATCGGGGCTATAACGGGAATGAACCTTATCACGAATACTGATGTTGACTGGTGGATGATCTTAAAAGTCGTACTGGCTTGGGTCGGTACGCCCGTTGGCGGAATGATTTTCGGCCTTATCGCTTATCGCCTTATCAGACCTTTTTATAAAAAGATAAAATCACCTCTTTATCAGGATAGAATCCTGAAGATCATGGTGATCATTTTTGGCTGTTATGGCTCATATGCACTCGGTGCCAACAATGTTGCCAATATAACCGGTGTCTTCGTCAATCAACTCGGTGTCATGAACGCATTGCTGATCGGAAGTTTTGCAATAGCCGGTGGCGTTTTGAGTTACAGCTGGAAGACCATGTCTTCTTTCGGAAAGGATCTCACAAATTTTAATTATTTTTCCTCTTCCATCGTCATTCTGGCAGAATCTGTGACGGTATGGCTTTATGCCTTCATCGGAATCCCCGTTTCAACATCACAGGCCGTCATCGGTGCGACAATTGGAACCGGTCTCGCTGCCGGTAACGTGCAGATCAAGAAAAAACAGATCTTAAAAATTATCATCGCATGGATCAACACACCGATTTCATCCGGTTTAATCGCCGTTGCGCTTCATCTCATCTTTAAAGCCATCGGAATCATCAATTGAAAAAGAGCGTGCTTTATTTAAAACAAGTCAAATTTCATTAATAAGCACAACGGTTGAATAAAAAAACACTCCCGAAGGAGTGTTTTTTTCCTTATGCTGAATTATTCGTTGTCTATCTTGAACTTTTTGATCTCTTCAGACAGCCTTGCTGCCAGTTCATTCAGTTCTTCCGCAGCACTGCTCACCTGGACCGTAGAATCACTCTGTTCCGCAATTGCGCGGTTCATATCTTTCATCTGCTCTGAGATATCTTCCATCGACTTGGATGATGTCACCATTCCGGAGGCCATCTCCTCTGTTGCAGCACTCTGCTCCTGTGCGGATGCCGACAACGCCTCGATCTTTGAACTGATGGCATCAACCGATTCTGAAATCGTCATAAACTCAGTCTCTATCTTCTTTGATCCTTCTACTAAATGTCCATAGAATTCAACTGTCTTATCCACTGCAATATTCGCCTTGGAGGCACTGTCATCTATCTCGTTCAGAATAGAGGCGATGTTCTGAGTAGCAGACTGACTCTCCTCTGCAAGTTTTCTGATCTCATCCGCAACGACGGCAAAGCCTTTCCCGGCTTCTCCCGCTCTTGCCGCCTCGATTGCCGCGTTTAATGCCAGCAGATTGGTCTGTTCCGAAATGGAGGAAATCGTATTGACGATCGCCTGAACATTACTCGATTTTTCCGCTACGGCCCTTACCAGTTCCATCGCTTCCTTATTCTGTTCATCCACCTTATTCATCATTTTCGTCTGATTCCTGAGTTCATCGGTTCCCGTATCCGTCGCCTGTTTCGTCGACATGACCTCATCCGCAAGCTCCTGAGAGGTATGCGAAACACTCTGCGCAGACGATGATATCTCTTCAATTCCGGCATTGACCTCTTCAATCGAAGCCGAGGTATCTTCAACATTGTTGACAACAGATTCAGACTGGGAATGAAGCTCTTCGCCTATCGCACTGTTTTCCTCGGCAACAGATGCCAGCTCGCTTGAAGATTTGTCAACAGACTCGATGGCTTCACGGAATGAATTCATCGATACCCGAAGGGCTTCTCCCATGCCGTTCAGAGAATCTGCCATCTCTCCTATCTCATCCTGATTCTTAACCGAGAAAACCTGTGTGAAATCGCCATGTCCGAATTTGACAATCCCCTCAGCCATCGTCTTTATCGGTTTTGCCAGGAAATTTCCGAGCAGGAAGGCAACAAACAGGATAACGCCAAGGACAACCGCCGTGATGATGATGACGAAAATCTGAAGATTATTCAGCGTCTCCATGACTTCAGCCTCGGGTATTGTTTCAACAAAATACCAGTCAGCTCCGATTTTGTTTATAGCACCTATCTTCTTTTCACCTTTGTAAATATAATGAAATACACTTTCGTTATTTTTAATTGCCTCAACGATACGATCCTCAGTTTCCTTATCAGCATCATGGATATATGTCCCATAATCAAGAGAAGGATGGGCAACTATTTTACCATCGGCTTTGGTGATAAAACCGTACCCGGTTTTATACGCTTTTGCATTTTTTACAACATCTTTTACATAGTCAAACGAGACATCTACGCCGACAACACCAATAGCCTGATTATTAAAGATAAGCGGTGATACAACAGACATGATATCTCCAAGACCTTCCCAGTAATAGGCTTCAGTATAAATCATCTTTTTTTGTTCAATTGGGTCTTTTAACCAAGCAAGATCAGATGAGTTATCATCAAAATATTCCATCGTTAATTGATCTTCTCTTGTAATATTTCCATTATTCCTCATCAGCGATAAACTATACGGGAATCTGTATTTATAAGGATTGATATAGAAATACGCATCAACCTGTTCGGGGATAGCTTGTGTATATTCTTCCATAATAGACATAATCTCATTCTCGTATTCCTCCAAATAAGCCAACCCGGAAGATTCAATCTTTTTAGCATCCAGTGTGCCCTTAAAAAGAGCGTCCATCGCTTTAACATAATAAGAGACTCTTTCAAGATAAGTTTCTATTTTCCCCGCTTCTTTTTCGGTGATTTCCATCAATTTATCCTCGCCTTCAGCGATGAGGATTTCCCTGGTGTTGAAGACAAAGAACAACGAAATGATCAAAGCGACTGCAAGAGAAGAAACAAAGATATTCATCACAATTTTTAAGGTCATGCTCTTTTTAAACATATTACCACCCTCCATATTCAGCTTATAATTCCTAACGAAAATATTATATCATTTATTACTATTGTATAATATTAAATATTATGCTTTTTCGTTCATAAAATAATTATAAACATGGACAAATTAGTTTAGTTAAAATGCCATAAGTGTGTACTTCTTTTTAAAACAGTAAAGAAAATCGGACTATTTCGCTCTCTTTTTTTGCAGAAAGAGAGGGGATATAAATAAAACATCATATTTTTGATGCTAATTGAAAAAGAAACACGCCTTTATTTCGAATTCAGAATCAATATGACAACCCATTATTAATATGAAAATCCTGTATCTAATCAAATAAGAATCTTATGATAAAAGTGAAACAAAAGAACACCCTCTTAAAGAGGGTGTTCTTTTGTTTGTTGCGTATAATTATTTTTCTATTTTAAATTTTTTGATCTCTTCAGACAGTCTGACAGCCAACTCATTCAGTTCTTCAGCCGCCTTGCTGACCTGAACAGTTGAATCGCTCTGTTCCGATATTCCCCTGTTCATATCACGCATCTGTTCGGTTATATCTTCCATTGATCTGGAAGAGGTAACCATCCCGGATGCCATCTCCTCCGTGGCAGCACTTTGCTGTTGTGCGGAAGCTGAAAGCTCTTCTATTTTACCCGTTATCGAATCAATAGAAGCTGATATACTGCCAAACTCACTTTCAATAAGCTGCGAAACTTCTACCAGCTGATCGTAAAAGGCTACCGTTTTATCTACAGCAAGATTAGCCTTTGTGGCACCATCGTCAATCTCATTGAGTATCTTTGCAATGTTTTCAGTTGCCGTTTTACTTTCTTCTGCAAGTTTTCTGATCTCATCCGCAACAACGGCAAAGCCTTTCCCGGCCTCTCCCGCTCTCGCCGCTTCTATAGCGGCATTTAACGCAAGAAGATTCGTCTGTTCTGAAATAGATGCAATCGCGTTGACGATCTGCTGAACGTTTCCGGACTTTTCCGCAACTTCTTTTACCAGTTCCATTGCCTCTTTATTTTGCTCATCTACCTTATTCATCATCTCTTTTTGATGGTCAAGCTCCCGACTACCGGAATCCGTCGCCTGTTTCGTTGACATCGCTTCATCCGCAAGCTCCTGAGAGGTATGTGAAACACTCTGCGCCGAAGAGGCTATTTCTTCTATCCCCGCATTGACTTCCTCTATTGAAGCCGAGGTATCTTCAACATTGTTGACAACAGATTCAGACTGTGAATGGAGCTGCTCGCCTATCGCACTGTTTTCCTCAGATATTGATGCCAGTTCACCCGATGCCTTATCAACAGATTCAACGGCATGCTTAACGGATAGCATGGACGCTCTCAGCGATTTGGACATCGCGTTTAAAGAATCCGCCATCTGCCCAATTTCGTCTTCATTTCTAACGTTGAATTCTCTTGTGAAATCACCATTCCCGAATTCCACAACCCCTTCAGCCATCTGTTTTATCGGTTTTGCCAAACGTTTTCCAAGAAACAGTGAAATGAAAAGGATGGCAGTAAGAGTTAAAACGGTTATGATCAAAACAAACAATAGTAAAGTATTTAAAGAGGCCATCACTTCCGACTCCGGCACACTTTCGATGAAAACCCAGCCGGTAGATAACACTTTGAACGCCAGAATACTTCTGATTCCATTATGATTGAACCGGAATACTTCATCCCCTTCTTTAATGGCTGTCAGAAAACGGGTTTCCATATCTTTATCAACGTCACCAAGCATCGTCCCCGATGCCAGTTCATTATGCGCAATGATCATCCCGCTGCCGTTCATCAGGAATCCCTGTCCTGTTTCATACGCCTTTGAGTTTGCAACAACTTCCTGTATATAATCAAATGAGACGTCCACACCAACAACGCCAATCACTTTGTTGTTGATCACAACAGGGGCAACAACCGAAATAATTTCACCCAGGCCTTCCCAGTAATAGGGTTCGGTAAATACCGTTCTTCGCTGTTCTATAGGATCTTTTATCCAGCTCTGATCCTCAGAGTTACTATAATAATAATCCAGGTCTATGTATGCCTGTCTTGTGGTTGGCTGACCTTTCATACTCTCAAATGTCAAACTGTATGCGATATCGTATTCATACGGATTCACAAAAAAATAGGCGGTAATCTGTTCCGGAATCGTCTTTGACAGTTCAATCATAATATCGCTCATCAAGCCTTTTTCATATGTTTCAAGGTAGGCAAGCCCCTCCCTTTCAATCTCTTTCGGATCAATGGTACTTTTGATGATAGAATCCAATGATTTCACAAAATAATCAACCCGGCTGAAGAAATTCTCTATCTTCTCCGATTCTTTTAAAGCAATCTCATGAAGTGTCTTTTCACCTTCAGCCATCATGATCGACCTTGTGTTCAGTGTAAAGAAAACAGAAATAATCAGTGCAACAACAAGTGATGCCAGAAAAATGTTCAGGACAATTTTCGCTGTCAGACTCTTTTTAAACATGTTTATCCCTCCAAAATTTACCGTTATACTTTTTAAGACGAATATAACATAAATAATTCTTTATTCGTTATTTTACACGACAAATGTTTGGAGAATATAAAAACAAGCCGGATCAAAAATTGATCCGGCTTGTTTTATATTTTAATTTAGATTTTTTCAACTTTCATTTTCATAAACGTAAGTGGTGTTTCACTGAGCGTTGTCAGGGAATCAGAAGAAGTTCCAAGATAATCTTTCCCGAACATATCATAGACATTTGACGTAAGATTGAGTTGCGGGAGCCTTCCGATAAATTTCTCCCCATCAAAGAGGAAAGAAGTTTGAACCGGTGTGGCATATTTCCCTTCCGGTGTAAAATCCCCACCGGATGCAAACATGACAAAGATTGCCTTTTCGCCATTCAGCAATTCCACTATCGTTTTTTCGGATTTCTTTATCACCAGCGGTGTCGGTGATAATCCCGGAACAGAATCATACTCGCCATGAGCGGATCCTGTCAACGCCAGGTCATATTGTTTTGCCGTTTTCTTATCCGTGTACGGTGCTTTTAAAACACCGTCCCCCACGAGCGTATATCGGAAAGCTTCATTCACAGTCCCCTCCGCATCAAAAAACGGGTTGTTCAACATACCGTCTTCAGGATTGGTTGACTGATAAAGTGTGAAATCTTCCGAGAAGAGCTTTTCACCAATTTTACCGGTAAAGATAGAGCCTCCAGTACCAAATTTTAAGCCATGCAGTTCAGAATACAATTTGTTCATAAAATCGCAGCCCATCGGCTGCAGGATAACTTTGTGGACACCGTTTTCGATATCCACCTGATTGGATAAACCATTGCAGATCATTTCGGCAATTCTGATATATTCATCCCTATCCCATTTTGTTCCTTCAAAACCGATAAAGGCATCCAGTAAATTAGGTGACGTCTTCTCTTTGACCAGCAATGAGGATTCAATCCTGGCGATGCTGCTTTTTAAATTCAATCCCAGATCATTTTCGATGGCGTATTCCTCTTTATTCAGGTTAATCTTGTTGTTGAAGATAAAATCAGGATATCGCTGCTTCAATTCTGCCAGTAAGCCTTCTATCTCTGCTGTAAATTCAACACCGTTCTTGAGGTCACAAACAACTTCAACCGATTTTTCCATCTTACCGGTGGGCTCTCCGGGATATTCAATTCCAAGAGCCAATGCAGCTTTCGCCTTTTCCTTCATCTCGGTCTCATCATAATCGCCTATCGCGCCTGCAACCCCTATCTTTCCATCCGCATACACTCTGAATCCCGTTTTTGTGATATTTTTATTCCTGATAGATTCTATTTCACTCATCACCACGTTGATGGATGTTTCTTCCGTTTTTATCGTATATTTTTCATTTATCATCAAATCACTCCTATTGAACGTTTAAATTGTTGACTCTGACGTATGGGCCACCAAATCCAACCGGCAACGGATATTGTTCCATCTTGCCGCAGCCACCGAGAATAAATGAGTGAAGATCAACATCGTCGGATACACCATCAATCTCATTCAAAGTCTGGAACACATTTCCCGATACAACTGAACACTTTACGGGATAGACGATCTTTCCGTCTTTTATCGCATATGCCAGTGAAGGGGCTATTGTAAACGTCGTCATTCCCGAACCGTGCTTGATGGTTTCCACAAGGATACCGTCTTCGACGCCTGAAATAAGTGCCTCTAAAGTCTTATCGCCCTTTTCTATATAAGTCGTCGTCATCCTCACGATCGGTTCGAATTCAAAATTCATCGCTCTGGCATTTCCGGTCACACTTTCTTCCAAAGCCGCTGCAGATGAAGCACTATGCAGTCTGCCGCTTAAAACGCCCTGATTGATGAGATACGTCTTGTTCGCCCTGGTCCCCTCATCGTCAAACGTAATATGCCCACTACCCCTTGGATGACCATCATCAATGATGGATAAGAGGTCAGCACCCACTTTTTTCCCGAGTACCCATTCTTTCTTCATCGTTTCATCTCCAACCATGAAATCGGATTCACTCTTGTGACCGAAGCTTTCATGTGCGAATACCCCTGCTGCCAACGGTGAGAAGATGACGGTCGTTTTCCCCTGCTCAACTTCTCTTGCATTCTGCAGGAAGTCAACCGACTTTTCAAACTTTTTTTCAAGTTCCTTTTCTCTTCCGGCGAGGTCTTTAAACTGATCGGATGTACAGTCATAACTCTCACTGAATAACTTCTCCCCATCTTTCAAATCAAAGGAGATTCTGAAGCCGGTCGTCTGAAAATCAAATTCAAGGTCAGCACCTTTGCTGGAATAAAAACGCTTGGTCTTTTTATTATCCACATAATGGCTTTTAAGAGATGTCATATACGCCCTGTCTTTTAGCTGATCGGTATATTTGTCCAGTAAGGCCTTTTTCTCATCAACCGTTACCTTTCGGATGTCCCCGTCACCTCTAAATTCACAAAAATTCCCTTTATTGACTTCAAACTGCTTGACAACCGGATGATTGTCAATCGACTCATTTTCTTCCGCCATCTGAGCCAAAGCATCTAACTCCTTTTGAACACCTTTAATACTGGAAGTCGCTGAATAATACCATTTCTTCCCGTCAAAAACTCTGATAAAAGCTCCCGTATAACTCTTCTCCTTCATCTCATCAAGTGTCCCGTTAGTAATAATAATTCTCGTTTCAAATACATCTTCTATTCTGATATCGGAATATAAATTGTCTGGAAATTTGTACATCATATCCCCTCCTTTTGAGATATTTTAACATATACCTTCATAATTTCAAAATACATATTGAAATATATGATATACACTCAATTTATCATCTTTTTTTTAAATTATAAGAAGGTTAAAGGAAGTTATTTCAAGATAGGGTTTCATCCCCTTGATTCACTGTGTCGCATTAAAATAATAGAAGTACATGTTAGTTGTGATATAATAACGTATACTTTCATATCTTCCAACAAAACTATACGGATGTGTACCATCATATTCTTCATTATTGGGGGTTCATTATGAATAAATCAAAAATTATAGTCATCATCTCTATCCTTCTCATCTTTAGTCTCCTCATCGTCTCATGTATCAGAACATATAAGGATTTAATCTGGAGCTATCCTGAAAACAATTCAACACTCGAAGACAATACCGTCACACTCAAGTGGGCGTTTGAAAGCGAAGCGGACATAGACTACTATGATATTTATTACAAAAACACCAAGGACAGGCATTACAGGATGAAAGAGAACTATAACGCCACAGAACTCACACTTAAAAATCTTGATTATCACAGCAAGTACAAATGGTATGTGCTTGGCCGTCATAACTATCTCAATGAAACGGAAGGCAGAGAAGTCGAAGAACTCTTGCGATATTTCTTCACACCGAATCTGATCCCGGCCACCCCTTCCGAATACGCTCCCGCTGATGCAAGTGCCAATCAGGCGACGGAAATACGCCTGGAATGGTCAACCTGCATTGACCCCGATGGGGATGATGTAACGTATGACGTCTACTTCGGAACGGATCAAAATAACTTGAAATTGATCAGCGAAGGGCAGGTTGAAACCGAATATGCCACGGATAATCTGATCTACAACACCACTTATTTCTGGCAGATTATTTCAACAGATGACAGAATAGACGTCATGGGACCGGTTTATTCCTTTACGGTAAAAAACCTTTCACCCTATACCCCTCAATCTCCGCAACCTGCTGATGGTTCGAAAGATCAGGAAATTGATATCTCCCTCATATGGGAGTGTGAGGATCCCGATGGAGACACCCCGGTTTACGATGTTTATCTCGGTGAAGCCACGGAAACTCTGACATTAGTCAGCGATAATCAGACCGAACGACAATATAACCCAGCCAATCTCGCCTACAATGCCACTTATTTCTGGAAGATTGTAGCGGATGACGGCCGTGAACACAGCTTAAGAGTTGCCACTTCAAGTGACATATGGAAATTCAGCACAAAGAACGCGACACCTTCCGCCCCTCAAAACCCTTCTCCCGCTGACGGTGCTGTCAATCAGAATACAGTTGTTGCACTTTCATGGACCTGTGATGCTGTCGATACCGATACACTGACTTACGATGTCTATTTCGGGAGGGCGACCGACACGATGACTCTGATCAGTGATGATCAGACGGATACGCGTTTTGATTCCGTAAATATCGGCTACAATGTGACTTATTTCTGGCAGATCATCGCAAACGATGGCAGAGACGCTTCTCAGAGGGCCATCGCTTCAGGTGATATCTGGCATTTCACGACGATAAACGCGACACCCGAAGCCCCTGTAGGTATTTCTCCCGTTGACGGTTCAGAAGACCTGGACACTTCCGTCACCTTATCATGGTTCTGTGATCCGGTAGATGCTGACCCATTGACCTACGATGTTTACTTCGGACATTCAACCGATACGTTAACACTTGTCAGTAACGATCAGACCGGTATTTCCTATGCAACGGAGAATCTTGAAAACAACACAACCTATTTCTGGCAAATCGGTGCGGATGATGGTCGTTCCTCCGCCGTTCGAGCCGCCTCCTTCAGTGATATTTACCATTTCACCACAAAAAACGCCACGCCTTCTGCCCCTCAACTTCTGACTCCCTCAGATGGTGCCACTGATTTGAACACATCTGTCACCTTGTCATGGACCTGTGATGCTGTTGATGACGACCCGCTCGTTTACGATGTTCGCCTGGGGAAGTCAACCGATACCATGGCGATCGTCAGCACCCATCAGAGCACAACGAACTATGCAGCGGAGAATCTTGAAAATAACACGATCTATTTCTGGCAAATCTGCGCAGATGATGGCAGAACAGCTTCAAATCGTGCCGTTTCCACGAGTCCTGTTCGTTCATTTACAACCCGGCAGCTAAATCCAATCAGCAATCTCCAACCGGAAAACCATGCAACGGAAGTCTTCAGTGGTGAAGTGGCTTTTAAATGGCAGACCCTTCTCGACTCATCAAGTGCAACTTTCAACGTTTATAAGGGATTGAATCCGGAGCATCTAATGCTTTCGGAAGCTCAAAATCTGTCTGCAACAAATTGTTCTCTCTTTGATTTTGATTATAATACCCAATATTACTGGCAGATCAAGATGTTTGACAACGGTGAGGGAACTACCGGCCCCGTCTGGGAGTTTGAAACCGCCGACATGGCATACGGTGCATCAGCGACCATAGAACTGGAAAGTACGACTTGCAGAAAAGATGATGCCTTCGATCTGATCATAAACGGATACAATTTCGAGACCTTCGGCCCATACGACAGCTTCATTCTCTCATTCTTTTTTGATCCTGATACCGTTTTGATAACCGAAAATCCAAACGACGTCCGAGTGCACGATTCACAGTCTCTTCCCATACCCGTTATCAGCATCAATCCCAATAACTGCTACCGTATTGCATTCACGGACATCGTAAAATTTCAGGTAAATAATGGTGAAATCTTAAGAATACATATGACCGGAAAGGGAATTTCAACCAAGGCAGAGATCAGTCTCGACTGGGAAAACTGTACCCTGCATGCGGATTCTGATATTGATATGATCCTTCATGATACCGCTCACATCTATTTCTGGGAATAGCTTTTTATATCAATGTCCATGAATAAAATCATGAGAACGATGAATAATAAAACGTTCTCTCCGTTAAAATTATGATATAATTTGACGTATTTCATTTTTATTTAAAACGTATTTAATAGCTTCTGGAGGTGACAATGATGTTGAGAAATTTATCGTTGGGAAGAAAGCTGTTTCTCTTCTTTTTTACCGGAATAGCCATTTCTATTATTCTGTCATTAATAGTTTTCATGATGATGTCCAGGAGATTGGAATCCGATGTGTTTAAAAGGAAAGCAGAGAATTTCAGAAGCAATATTGAACAACAATTGATTTCAAAAAAAGAAGTTTGGCTGACCAACGCCCTTCAACTCGCCACAAATCAGGCTATCATACAGGCACTTTCCGAAAAAAAACGGGATAATCTGATAGATATTCTCAATAATTATGGAGAGGCTTTCGCTGAAAAAACAAATTTCAACAATATAAAGGTTCACATTATTGATGAAAACCTGAACTCGTTTGTAAAATCCTGGGATGCAGAGAATTATGGGGAAAATCTCCGGTATTCACCGGCTTACAAGGCTGTAAAGAACAGTCAGAAGCAAGAAGTTGTACTGGAAGTTTCCCCAAACGGACTCTCATTAATGGCCATCTTCCCACTTATAAACGATGGTCAGTTCATCGGACTGCTGAATTTTGAAGGAGGACTCAATTCGATTAAGAGAAATCTTGAGATATTTGATATCGACTTCCTTTACTTCATGAATGATTCATTTTTAAATATCGCCCCAAAACTTGCAGGAAATGCAAGTTTTAAAAACTATGTATTGAGTCAAAAAGATGCGGATGAAGCATTTTTAAATTTTGTTTTGAATGATCTGGCTCTAGAAGCGGCACTTGATGATTATTTTGTCAATTCAGATTATATCGCTGTCGCTGAACCGATCAAAGATATCACCGGTGAGCATATCGGCTTGTTTGCTGCGGGAGAAAAAAAAGAAGCGGCAATTCTGACCGTCGATGAAAGCGAAACCATCGTCATCATTCTTTACAGTGTTCTGACAGCTGCATTCTTAATCACATTGATTCTTTTCTTCTTGTATCTTCAGAAATCAACATTGAAGCCCATTAAAAAGATATCTATCATGACAAAAGAACTCGGGGAAGGAAATCTTAATATTAAGTTTGATTCAAAATCAGAAGATGAGATCGGAATCATCTCCTATTCACTCAACAACATGGCTTATAATTTAAAAAACAGCATGCAATTGATTGGTACCGCAATAGAAAATATCGAATCCTCTTCAGGTGAACTCACAACACTTTCAGTAGAAGGAAGAAACAGGGCTGAAAATCTGGAAAATGAAAGTATGGCAATCTTTGAAAGTATTCATAACACCTCCTCTTCCATCGAAGAGGTATCATCTGGAATTGAGGAAATCACCGGTAGTGCTGAAGAGGTATCAAACCATTCAAATGCCCTTGTTGATGCCATACAAAATACAACCCTGGCAGTAAAGGACGGAGAAAAGGAACTGGAAAATCAAAACGGCACGATGTCAAGTGTCGGAGAAAAAAACACTGAAGCAACAAAAATCGTCCGTGAGCTTTCCGAAAAATCCTTAAATGTTCAGGAAATCGTAAATACCATATCCTCAATAGCGGAGCAAACAAATTTATTGGCCCTAAATGCCGCAATAGAAGCAGCAAGAGCAGGAGAAGCCGGTAAAGGGTTTGCGGTCGTTGCCGATGAAATAAGAAAACTGGCCGAGGAAAGCCAGACCGCTTCAAGAAATATTTCAGGTATTCTCAACGAAATTGTTGACAAATCAACCATAGCAGATAAGGTGGTCGGGAATACCAATACACTTTATTCAGGCGTCCTGGAAGGCAGTAAAAAACTTGAAGGTCAATTCAGAAAAATAGCTGAAACGATGAACCAAATTACTTCAAGGGTTAAGATTCTTCAAGAAGAGACGGAATCCCAAAGGGCAGCCACAGAAGAGATGTCAAAAGCCATGGAAAATTCAACCGGTGCCATGCTCAATATCTCAGAACAGACGAATCAGATTAAAGGATTGATCAACGATACTACAACATCTGCAACCAGGCAAAAACAGATTTCTAACCAACTTGAAGGGTTAACGGAAGGGTTAAAAAAACTGGTTGAACTGTTCAAATATTGATCAAATCGTTACAGATGACTTTCGCATTATTTTGAGATAAGAGACTTATAACAACTTTAACTCAAACAACAGATGTGGATTGAACATTTCAACCCGCATTTGTTGATTATTCCCCTTCCTGAACGGCAAGCTTCAGTTCTTTTTTATGCCGTAAAAAAACAGGGAGATAGATCAAACTGAAGACGGCGATCAGAATCAGTTCCAGCCATATCAGATAAAACGGCCATGGCCCCAGTGCATCAATGATAGACGGTGTATCAGGTGTCCGGTTGATGAACATATAATTCGTGCCTGCAACCTGGTTGACAACCAGCACAATTCCCGCATAGATGTTTGTATAAATAATGCCGCGCTTTAACGAACCGATTCTCAGACGTTTTCCCTCAACAAAGAGAAAGTAAAACACACTCGCCACAATCAACCCATGGGAGAAGAATATCTGAAAAAACCTGAAATGCGGAAAGCCGTACACCCCAAGATCAGGTGTCAGTATCGCCTGAGTAGCCGCACCAAGACCCCAGAAATACAACAATTCAAAGATGGTTTGATTGTATTTGATCATAATGATGACGATCAGGATGATACAGAAACTACAAAGGTGAAGTGTAAAGAGGATGTCCGGCTTAAATTCAAAGATGACTGCATCCCATAGTCTGTATACGATTTCCTGAGCCACAATGGCTATCAAAACAAACCGCTTGTAAAACTTTCTAAAGCTTTTCTTTTTTCTCGCGAGAACGGTAAAAAATGTGATAAAAAACACCAGACTTAAAAGCTGAAGAATATGATGCCATCCAAAAAGCCGAAAGGGTTCAATATTTTGCGGAACATAACTGAAAAATTCCTTAAAATCCATAAGCGCTCTCCTTTAACGTTTAAACTCTAAAATATCGGGATATTATATCACTATATCGTCATTAAAACACCTTTCGCTTCTTTAAAACAATCCTTATCTTGACATTTCGGAAAACTCATGTTAGGATACCTAACAAAGAGTCATTTGAAATGTTGAGAGGAGAATAACTATGAATACAGTGATTTTTGATCTTGATGGTACCTTGTTACCTATGGATCCCAAGAAATTCCTCGATATTTACCTGGGTGAACTTGGCAAGAAACTATCAGACATTTTACCACCTGAAAAGACGATTCAATATATCTGGGAAAGTACTGGTGTGATGCTAAAAAATGATGGAAAGCAAACGAATGGAGAAATCTTTTTCCGTCACTTCAAATCCCTGGTGGGAGAAAAATATGATGATTGTTTAACCAGATTCGATGATTTTTACAAAAATGAATATGGAAGAGCTAAAGCGGCAACTGCTCAAAATAAAACGATGATAAAGTCTGTTTATCGATTGAAGGAAAAAGGATACAAACTTGTCGTCGCCACCAACCCACTCTTCCCAAAATACGCCACCCATCAGCGCCTTGAATGGGCAGGTTTCACCATCAATGATTTTGATTACATCTCAAATTTTGAGGAAAATTGTTCCAGTAAACCAAATCCCGCTTTTTACAGCGAAATACTGCAAAAAATCGATAAAGAAGCGATAGACTGTCTTATGGTGGGAAATGATGTACATGAAGACCTTATCGCCTGCGAAGTTGGGATCAAAACTTATCTGATCACCGATCATATGTTGAACAGTGAAAACAGATCAATAAAGGCGGATCATATCGGAAATTATGAGGATTTTTACACTTTCGTTCAGTCATTACCGGATTATCCCGTTCATTCTTGAAGAAATTCAGACGGGCTTTGATCTTTGTCATCCCCAGTATTTTCATATTGCCGTTATTCTTCGGCAATATTGGCATCTGGCTGATCATACCGATTCAGAAATCCTGTCTCTCTTCTTCAGCTGGTACTTTGTCAGACGATACAAAAAACGCTTAAAACCTTTAAGAGAATTAATATAAAAGTGGAGGCTCTCCTCGGATATTGAACGCATCATATTCGAATAAAACGGAAGTTCCTTCGTTTTATTCGAATAATTTTTTCTGTTCCTCATCACAAAGATACTCACTGTGCTCCTTAATAAAATCCCGCCCCATATTCTTTTCATGCTTTTTCATAAAAGCCTCCGATAGCTCTTCCGGTGAAATATCATAACAGATCAGAGCGTCGTTAAAATACATCAACATATCCGCCAGTTCCTCTACAAAAGCGGTACGAACGATCTTATCCTTCATGATAGCTTCCTCGCCCCGTTTTTTGATGATCGATATAACCTCCCCAAGTTCTTCAATCATCCATAGCAGACTGTTTCTACCCTGAACCGGTTCAAGAGATGGCCACTTTCCCTCATACTTCTTCTGAAGTTTTTTCTGTAATACCATAATTTCGGATATTTTTAAATCTTTCATCGCTCCCCCCCATCTTTGTATTTCTCTTTCGAAGTGGAGTATATCATTATTTTCACTTGAACGGTGAATCACTTGACAAAGCAATTATTTATTGATACAATCCTAATGGTTATTGAGGTAACCCATTAACCATATAAGTAATATAACTTGACATTTTCAAAAACTTGTGTTATAAAGAATTAGTACACTAAATAACAGGTACTTTAAAAGGAGAGGATTCGTATGAAAAAAAGATTTTTACCGTTAATATTGATCGTTATGCTAACCTTTGTATCATGTCTTGGATTTGTAAATAAGATTGAAGAAGATGTTGATCTGAATTTTGACGTCATTTCAGACGGTATCTCTAATTTTGAGATAGACGTCAGAAACGGCTTTCTGACCGTAAAAGGATGGGAGGGCAGTTCCATCAAAATTGAAGGAAAACGCTATGTTCAGGGAATGGGAAATCTCGAAGATGAACTCAGCCAGATCAATCTCGCTTCACGTCAGAGGGGAAATCAGCAGAGAATCTATATTGACTATCCAAAATATATGGAAACGAAGATCGGTTTCAATTTTGGATACAGCATCACGGTGTTTATCCCAAACAGCCTGTATGAGAGTCTTTTAAAAATGAGTCTGGATACCTCAAACGGCGATATCACGATGAACGATTTTTATGGAGATATCGTTTCAGATACATCAAACGCAAAAATTTATCATGAGAACATCAGTGGAAAGGTACATGCTGACACATCAAATGGAGAAATTATACTCAACAATATCAACGGAACCATCTATGCCGATACATCAAATGCAAGAATAGCCGTTGAAAAAAGTAACGGCTCTATCGAACTGGATACCTCTAATGGGCCGGTGTTCCTTAAAAATGTGAACGGAGACATCGTTGCCGACACATCAAATGCCCCTGTAAGCCTTGAAAACTGCACGGGAAATATCGTCGTTGATACATCAAGCGGAAAAGTTTCCCTCATCAACGTCACGGGAGAGATAAAGATAGACAGTTCAAATGCCCCTGTCTCACTGAGCAACTGTGTTTTCATAGGTTCAAGGAATGAAATTGATTCTTCCAACGGTTCAATCACAGGTTCTTTAACATTACCGGAAAGCGGAAAATTTGTCATCAAAACGACAAACGGGGATATCAAACTCATGGTTCCGGCTTATTCCAACGCAAGATACACAGCCGATACGAGTAATGGAGATATCCGCATCGAAAACATCCCCGTCACCATCATCGACAAAGACAGAACGGATGAAGAAGGATTTTTCAACGCTGATCAGGGGGTATCCCTTGAACTGGATACCTCAAACGGAGACATCACTGTCATCGGACAATAATTTCGATTAAATAGAAAAACCACTCTCAAAAGGACCTCTTTAAGAGGTCCTTCTTTTTTTGCAAATACTTGAGGTTCTTCAGAATACCCCTCCCTTTCAAACACATCGAATATATTTTTTTAGTTTAACCGTCTATAATTATATATATATAATTTGTTATTTTAATGCGTTCATTTTATATCATAAATTATAAGAAGGTGTTTATCATGAAACAAAAATTGATGATTTTGATTTTTATCATTCCGATAGTGATGATTTTTTCAGGATTTCTGTTCTTCGGAAACGATTCGACCAAAAAGGAGTACGTTGAGATTCAAGAATATCAGGGAGCAAAACTTGGTTCAATAGACGATTTCAGAGAGAATTCAATTAAAGGCGTACAGGAAATTGATCCAGAATCCTATACACTGGAAGTGAGTGGCAGGGTTAGCAACAAGAAGAATTATACCCTTGAGGAATTAGCGGCATTTTCAAGAACGGAAAAGGTCGTCGAATTACATTGTGTCGAAGGCTGGAGTGTCAAGGCTCTCTGGGAAGGCATCCCGCTCATGGAATTGATTGAAGCTGCTAAACCGGCTACAGATGTCAACACCATCATTTTCCACGCACAGGACGGTTATACCACATCCCTTGAACTGCGATTCATTGAAGAGAATAACCTCATCATAGCCGACAGGATTAACGGTGTAACACTTCCACCCGAAACGGGCTTCCCTTTCCAGCTCGTAGCCGAGCAGAAATGGGGATATAAATGGATCCGATGGATAACAAAGATAGAACTCACCAATGACGGGACATTCAGAGGCTATTGGGAATCACATGGCTATAACAACATCGGTGATCTTTCCGGTCCGAAAAATGAACCGAAATGGGATGCGGACAAACCATCAACACCAGTATTCAGATGAGGTGATTTAGATGGTCAACAGAACAAAATTAAACATCTGGGTAGGCATACTGGCTGCAGTATTCCTCTTCCTGGATTATCTGACAGGTTTTGCCATCGTTCATTTCAGAAGTTTTGAATGGCTGATGGACAAGAACACGGCATTCAGATTGCATCATTATTTCCTGCCCGCTTTGACTTTCTTCGTCCTCTGGCATATACTGCTGTCATTTCAGCATTATGTGCTGAACAAAAAAGTGATGTCAAAACGGATAAGAAAGATATTCTTTACAGGATCCATAGTTGTCAGTGCGTTTCTTTCACTGATTTTACTGGATCTGGTTCTGACGTATTAAAGACAAACCTTCCGTACGGAAGGTTTGTTTTTGAACGTTGTTTGATTTTTTTCTTTTTTCTGTTTATAATCGTATCGGACTTTATTATCTATATCTTATCAGTATTCTACAACACCCATGTATTTTCTTGTTGAAAGTGGGTGTTCTCTTATGTCTGCAAGGTTCTTTGAAATTCTATCAAGCACAGCGGAACAAACGAGTGGTGAGAAATAACCTCTGAACTTCTCCGGACAATTTATCAGTTCATGTTCTTTTGTGTCGATGACGGTTACTTTCTTTGAGTATTTTTTGGAAAACTTTTCCGCCCTTTCAGCCAACGGTCTTGAAAGGTCTTCACCCTTAAGAATGATAATATGGGTATCCTCTCTAACGATTTCAAAAGAACCGTGGAAGTATTCACCTGAATTGACAGGCTGTGCCAGCATCCACTGCATCTCTTCAAAGATACAGATCGCCTGTGCATAAGCCTCGCCATAGCAGATTCCTGATCCCAGCATCATGGTGAAAGGTTCATCCTTGATCTTTCCGGCAAATTCTCTCGCCCATCCTTCAACTTTTTCTTTGATCTTGACTAGCCCTTCAGGAAGGGATTCCAAAGCTTTCATGAATGCATCATAATCGTCCGTTTCTCCCCTGTGCTTCAGGATATTAAGCACGATCTGATATAACATAATAAATTTTGAATCCGTCACGCCCGTTTCAGCATGATTGGCGAATGCATAATCCACCCCTTCACCCAGTGGTGTATCTTTTTTCCCCATAAAACCGATAACCGGAGCGCCTATTTCTTTTGCCATTCTCGCCGCTTCTACCGTTTCCGGTGTTTTCCCGGAATAGGATGATACGATGACAAGGGAATTCTTGTTAAACGCCTTGGGTTTGAGATTTATAAATTCAGATGCGTTATAAACATTGGTTGTTATGACGGATAATTCATCCAGCATGTATTTACACGGAAGCATAACCGCCAGTGATCCCCCGCATCCGACAAGAAATATATTTTCTATTTCTTTTTCAGCATAAATCTTGTCAATCGTTTTTTCAATCTCTTCTCTCTTTTCCAGCCCCTTTTCAAGGACTGACCTGTAAATGTCGTTGTCGTTCTTAATCATTTTGACCTCCTACGTTTTTTTATCCTTTTACGCTGCCAGCTGTAAGGCCTCTTATAAATGCCTTAGACATCAATAAAAATGCAATAATCATCGGTAAACTTGCGATCACTATCCCCGCCATCATCCCCGTCCAGTTTGTCTGCAGCGCATCTCTGAAGCGTGAAAGACCGACTGGGATGGTAACCAGATTTTCACTTTCGATGAATACAAGGGCAAACAGAAACTCATTCCACGTGAATATCGCCGAGACGATTGATGTTGCCGCAATAATCGGTTTACTGATCGGCATGACAATCCTGAAGAAGATCTTTGAGGTATTACAGCCATCTATTCTCGCCGCATCTTCAAGGTCTGCCGGAAACTCCTTAAAATAGCCATACATCAGAAAAACGGAAAAGGGTATTCTGAATGCGATATATGGAACAATCATAGCAAGATATGTATCGTATATATTAAGCGCATCAAATATCTTGTACAATGAAATGAGTGCCGACTGCGGAGATAACAACAGACCTCCGATAATCAGGTACAGAATCAGTTTTTTCCCCCTTATTTCAAGCCTTGCCAGGGCATAAGCACACAAGGCTGAAAAAAACACCGTGAAGGCAACCGATACAACGGTTACCAGCAAACTGTTCAGAAAAAAACTTGAAAACCCCATATTCCAGGCATCAACATAATTGTGAAACTGGGCAACACTCGGGAAAGTGAATGAATTAATAAAAAGTTCTGTACTGGTTTTTAGAGAATTCTGTATCATCCAGAATAAGGGATAGATGATTAAAAGCATCAGAACCCAGAAAAAAGCGTTTATCCAGATTTTATTTACAATTCTTAATTGTTTTCTAATCATAGTTTATCCGTCAACTCCTCATACTCAGTCGCTCGAAAATGTTTTAAACTGGAAAATCGAGATCAGGAACGTAATCAGGAATATGATGACCGCCACCGCAGAACCGAAACCCATTTCATCAAACAGGAAGGCTGCACGATACATATATGTTCCCAAAACCTGGGTGGTATTGTACGGGCCACCACCTGTCATGATGTATATCTCCGAAAAGAGTTTGAATGATCCGATAACCGTTATGATAGACGTTACGACCAGCATGCTCCTGATAGACGGAATGGTAATATGGATCGCTTTCTGAAATTCATTGGCACCATCTATTTCTGCGGATTCATACAATTCCCGCGGAATCTTCTGTATCGCAACGACCAGTAATATCATGATATATCCCGTATACTGCCACTGACTCATGGCGATGACCGAATAGATTGCTGTCTTCGGATTTGACAACCACGCCGTTTTCAAAGCAGAAAGACCAACACTGTCGAGGATACCGTTTAATAAACCAATCTGTGGATTGTAAATGAAATACCATAAAAGAGCCACAGCCGGGATAGAGATGATTGATGGAATAAAAAGCACATTCCTGAAAAATGTTCCCACTTTCTTTCCCACATATCTGCCTTCCAGCAGAATAGCCAAAAACATCCCGAAACCGACCTGAAACAGAAGCGAAAACCCTGCATACAAAAAGTTGTTTTTGATGCCTGTGTAGAATATCGGATCTTTAAAGATTCGGACATAATTGTCAAATCCTACAAAGGTCTTGGTATCACTGTAACTTGTCATCTTGAAAAGACTGTTGAAAAAGTTCATCAGTATGGGAAAATACACAAATACCAGTACAAAACCCAAAGCGGGAATGACATACATGTAATTAAAATTGAATTTTTTTCTCATGATTAATCCTCACTTTTTAATACCCTGAAGCGCAAGGCTTCAGGGTAAAGGATTTTTATCGCTTAAAATTCTTCTCTTACTTCCGCTGCTTTCTTCGCTACTTCCGCCATCACTTTTTCAGGCGTTGTAATCTGATCTGTCAGTTTCTGAAGTTCTACAGAATAAACACTCCAAATCTTTGCATGTAATGATGAATCCAGCCAGTTAACCATCTTATCGGAATTGAGGATCAACTGTGTTGTTTCGTAAACGATCGGTTTGACCTCTTCCGGTGATACAAGATTCTTGATCCCGTTGAACCAGCCAAGCATCTCAAGTTCGAGTCTTCCCATCTGTTTTCCGGTAAGGAATTTCAGGAATTTAACCGCTTCGTCTGGATGTTTGGAGTTCGCTGAGCAAACAAAACCTTCGGGATAGCCAACGAGATAACTCTGATTCCCTGGGCCATCCGTTGCGGGGAACGGGAAGACCCCTATCTTGTCAAAGAAACCCTCAGGAGCTGTCCTTTCAATTTCAGGAATTTCAACGATTTCAAGATACATCATGGCATGCTGTCCCTGCATGAATGCAACTCTTGCCTGATCATGCTTCAAAGCGTTTGTGAAATCGTTAAAATAAGGCACGAGGTCTGCATAAATTTCCAGTGCTTCTACATATCCCGGATCAGTCCATGTTCCGACAGCCGGATCGGTTTCCGCTTCCCAAATCGCTTCAGGAACTGATTTCTGATTCACAGCAGCGATATAATGGGACACTGCCCAGGGTCTTTCATTACCGAATGCGATTGGTTTCATCCCCAGAGCGGCAAGCTTCTCAAGATCTGTCATGAATTCATCCAAGGTTTCAGGCGGATTGTTTATTCCGGCCTTTGCGAAAATCTCTTTGTTGTAAACAAAGACTTTTCCGTCAAGTCTGTACGGCAGACCATAAAGAGCACCGTCATACAGGAATGGAATAAGCTGTGAACCCACATAATCAAACATGGATCCATCTTCGAGCATGTACTTTGTTATATCCATTACCTTATCCGCTCTGATAAATCTGTTTGTAAATTCACCCGGCCAGGTGAAGAACACATCAGGCGCTTCAGCTGTTCCTAGCATAACCTTTATCTTTTCTTTGAAGGAATCATTGGAAATGGTCTGAATATTAATCTTAATATCCGGATTCTCCTTTTCGAACGCTTCTACGACCTCTTCAAAGAAAGATTTATCCGGTTCCTGTGTCCACCTGTGAAGGAATTTAAGGGTTACCTCCTCTGCAAAGGACATACACGACAATACAAACACACTTAATAAAAGTACCGACAACACTTTTTTCATTTGATTACCTCCTTTTATATACCCATCATGGGGGTCTTCTCTTTTTTAAAAGGCTGCTCCATATCCAAAAGTTCCATTTACGCCGCATGTTTCAGCGGCTCTTTTTGCAGCAAATTCCATACTTTCCTTGATCGTTTCTTTATTCGCTTCATCTAAGGCATCTTTCTCCAGCATTTTGAACAAAAAAGCTGTGATAAATGAATCGCCTGCCCCCATGGTATCGACAGGCTTCACAAGATAGGCCTCCTGTGCAATAAATGATTCACCATCATAAAAAATCGCACCTTTATCCCCTCTGCTGGCGACTGTAAAATCACAACCATATTTTTTTGCGATCTCAAGCCTGCCTTTTACCTCAATCTCTGTCATATCTGAGCAGGATAAAAAGGCGAAATTAACTTTCGGACAGACTTTTTCCATATATGCTTCTGATAATTTGTCCGAAAAATCAAAAGATATGGGAATACCAGCCGCCTGTAACTCATCGAGACTGTCCTCCATATAACTGTAGCAGCTTGAGTGAATCAGATCGAACTGTTTGATATATGCCAAATCCTGCGCATCGAAATGAAGGAAATGCTCCCGGTTGATCCCCCCGCCATTTCCCGGCAAAAATACCCTTTCGCCGTCCTGGAGGCTAACTCTCGCAAATCCGTTTTCCCCCTCATAAGTTCGGCATCGGGAGATATCTATATCCAATTCCCCAAGTATTTTCCTGATATGCTCAGCGGCAATATCCGTTCCAAAATTCCCAATATAGGCTGCAAATGCACCAAGTTTTTTTGCAAACACGGAAAAATTGAGTGCGTTTCCACCGGGATACATCGTTCTCGTATGAATATATTTATCTACAACATTGTCTCCAATTCCAATCACTTTAATCATCAAATCTTCCTTTCATGATTTTTTTGTAAGCAAGGATATATATCGTAAAATATTATGAATACGTTAATTATTAATTTTCAACTTCAGTTATCTATTGAACCCATTTAATTTCGTTGTAGAAATGACATTTATCTGCCCGTACATACCTGATACAAAATTCAACCGTGTTACCATTTTTATCTTCACTAACATCCTTAAATAAGAAGAGAGCTGTTTTTTTCGGAATCTGAAGGATCCGTGATACTTCCTTATCGGAATAAAATATCTCAAGTGTCTGTTTTGCGGTAACAATTTTCCGGTTATACTCCACCGTCATGGCTTCGAAAAGTGAATTTTTACTGAAATCAATTTGAAGAAGACCCGGAAATTCAGCCGCTTTCGTAAAAGAAAACTCATACGCAATGGGATCTTTGTCAACTATCCTGCATCTCGCTATTTTGTTAATCTGTGTACCGATGGGAACCCTGAGTTTTTCAGCCAGAATACTGTCAGCTTCAATAATCTTTTTATCAATCTCTCTCGATATTGTTTCTTTTCCGGAACTTCGCTTAACCATATAGGAAAAACCCTCTAGCTTTGTTAAATCGTTGTTGACGCTTCTTTCTTCCACGAAGGTTCCCCTCCCGGGTTCCGTATAGGCGTATCCTCCGTTTATCACCTCAAGCAGAGCCTTTCTTGCTGTCATACGACTCACAGAATACAAAGAGCTGATCTCTCTTTCAGAAGGTAACTTATCCCCCTCTTTGAACTCTTTGTTTTCAATCTTCTTGATTATCATCTCTTTTATCTGAAGATACTTGGGCAACAAATAATTATTGTTCATACTTCCTCCATTCTCAGAGGCACATGGTATATACCACTGATTTCATTTTATATTAATTTCTAATAAAACTCAAATCTGATTACAAGTAACCTGAACTGATTATTTCCAAATAAGCCGATTTAAATGAAAAAAACGACGTCTATCGAACTTATCTGGTATATACCATATAGCTCTCTGAGATTTCTCTTCCCAGTAAGAAAAAACAGGTATATACCGCTTGACTATATCATAAAAGATAAAAACGTGAAAATCCAACGGCATCATGTTCCCTTCAATGAAAAGATGAGGTCCATCACTTTGCAAGTGCATTCGATTATACCGTTTCCGGAACCATCAATATATCCCCGCACCTTATTTTAAATTAGGACTTGACAAAATAATTTGGAGAGTATATAATAACAACACTTATGATAATACTTATATTAAGTATTGTGAGGTGAAAAAATGAGAACAACGAAAGTCAGAGAATTAAATACGGAAAAAATAAGAAATTGTCTGAAAAGACTCAACAATGCAACAAAACTGGAACTCTCTGAAAAAACAGGGTTGAGCGTTGCAACCTGCGGAAACCTTCTGAGGGAAATGTTGAAAACGGAAGAGGTCTATGAAATTGCCCCGGCAGAATCAACAGGCGGCAGACCTTCAAAACGTTTTGTTTATAACAGTAATTACAAATTTGTCTCAGGGATCTATTTACGAATGGAAGGAACCAAACGAACGATCAACGTCAATGTTTCCAACCTCATCGGTGAAAACATTGACGATATCAGTTATGATTTTGAGGATATTACCCTGCAGGATCTCGAATTTGTCATCGAACTCATCCTGAAAAAGTATCCGAAAATCGCCGTGATCGCCCTTGGCGTACCCGGTGTCGTAAAAAACGGTTATCTCGGTTACTGTGATTTCAAAGGGGTTTCAAACCGGGATATCCTGAGCATTTTATCCTCGAAATTCCCGGTTACCTTTATCGTTGAAAACGATGTCAACACTTCGGCACTTGGTTATTATCAAAAATGCAAGGATCAGGCAAAAGAAAATCTCGTCTATATTTATTTCCCGACGGGAGGCTGCCCCGGAAGCGGTATCATTATCAACGGTCATATATTTCACGGTTATTCCAATTTTGCCGGGGAAATCTGGAATCTTCCGTTTATTTACCATCTTGAAAAGGATAAGATCATACAAAGCAAGGCGGAGGATTTCACCGAATTCGTCTCACAGCTCATCCAATCATATGCCTGTATCATCAATCCCAAGACTGTTGTTCTTTCCGGATTATTTCTGACCGGTGAACACAAAGAACTGCTTTCCGACAAACTGAAAAAAATCAGTTTCAGTGAGTTCCTCCCAAAGGTTCTCTTTGAACAGGATTTCCATGACAGCTATATTGAAGGGTTAAAATCTCTCGCATTAGAACAGTTTAAATTAAAAACGGACTTTTTATAAAAAGGAGAATACACATGATCACAATACTATTACTGGGACTCATTTATCTTGCTTTTATCAGTCTTGGTCTCCCCGATTCATTGCTCGGTGTTGCCTGGCCCGTAATGAGATCAGGTTGGGGACTGCCTCTTGACTTTGCCGGGTTTATTTCAGTACCCATCTCAATCTGTACGATCCTGTCCAGTCTTTTCAGCGGCTATATCATTAAAAAACTGGGAACGGGAAAAGTGGTCACGATCAGTTGTATCATGACCGGAGCGGCATTACTCGGCTTTTCCTTTGCTCCTTCCTACATCTGGCTGATCCTGTTCGGTATTCCGCTCGGTTTTGGGGCAGGGGCTGTAGACGCCGGATTGAATAATTACGTTGCCCTGCATTTCAAGGCACATCATATGAACTGGTTGCATGCCTTTTGGGGAATCGGCGCAACGGTTGGCCCTCTCATCATGTCCGCTTCACTCGCAGGTACCTCTTCCTGGCGCGGCGGATTCAGAACGGTTTCAATCATACAGCTTTCCCTTGCCGCCTTATTCGTAATTTTCTATCCACTTTGGAACAGGCATAAACAAGAACCCGGTTATAACGCTGCCGTTGAAACAGAGCAAAAGAATGAAAAGCAGATCAAGATGATCGAAGTATTCAGGATAAAAGGAGTGGTTGCAGCCATCGCAACCTTTATGTTTTATGTCACAGCAGAATTCGCTGTTGGGCTATGGGGAAGCAGTTTTCTTGTAGACGTCAAGAAGATTTCAGCCCAAACAGCCGCTTCGTGGATTTCGTTGTATTATGGCGGAATCACATTGGGAAGGATTCTCTCAGGCTTCATATCGTTCAAACTGAACAATCGTCAGATGATCAGACTCGGATTAGGCATTTCGCTGATTGGCGTCATCTTACTGCTGCTACCTCTACCTGAAGTATTCATTCTCCCGTCTCTCCTATTGATCGGACTGGGATACGCTCCGATATTCCCGGCAATGATTCACGAGACACCCAATCGCTTCGGAAGCGCTGTCTCACAAACGGTTATTGGCTATCAGATGGGGTTCGGTTATCTCGGAAGTACCGTTATGACACCGCTGATAGGGGTGATATTAAGAAATATCAATGTCGGATTATTCCCATTCCTGGTACTGTTGGCAGTTGCTGCCGTCTTATTATTCACAGAAAGATTAAACAGACTCGCACGAAAATAAATCTATTTTATCCTTTCCTAAAAAGCGCACTCTCCTTTCAATATTTGGTGAGTGCGCTTTTTTAATGATGCCAAAGAATCCCCATCACAAACCCAACACAAATAGAATTTATCATATTCAATTACACTTCACGTTTTCTTCACAATCACTTTGGTAAGATTCAATTGTAGGTTCAGGAAATAAAAAACTTTTTAAAAATTAATCAGGAGGTTTCATTATGAAGACTAAAAAAATGTTTATCGTGTTAATCGTCGTGATTTTTTCATTGGTATTTGTATCCTGCTCAGGTCCAACAGGAGAGGGAAATGGTGGAACAGCGACCGTCGATCAGGCAAACAATGCCCTTGCAGATGGAGATGTCTCAACCGCAAAAGAAGTATACGGTGAAGTTCTTCAGGAAGAACCCAACAACCTTGAAGCAAATGCCGGTTATGCCATCGCAGAGTCAGCAGAACAGATTGAAAACATTGCGACGGTTATGGAACAGTTGAACGGTATGAACGCTTCATCTGCCGCTTCAAGAGATATCAATGCCTATACGGATTTCTGGAACGATATTGATTTCGAAGAAATGCAGATGACACTTGCCGATCAAATCATACCTGTTCTTGAAGATGCAAAAGAAAAACTCGAATACGTTCTCGATAATATCGACAGACTTGGAAATCATACGCTTAAATTCTACCCCAACAAACACGATTGGAATAATGACAGATTAAAATCAGCTACACAGCCCTTGAATTTCAGTTTTGAACCCTATGAAAACAGTTCGGAAACGAGAGTCTGGTGGGTCATGTTTAATGCCCCGGACGGAGCCGTCATCAACGAGGAAGTTTTCTATGAACTGCTCCTGGATCAGCTGTTTGATTCCGGAAAACGAGGAGATGCCTGGTTTGACAAGGAAACGTTTGAACAGATCGCCGCTAACGGCTCTCTCCCGGATGGTTACACCCCAACCTTCGACAACAATGATTACATAGAGGTCAATGAGAATGAGATAAAACTGCTTCTCACAATGATCAATGCCCAATTGATGATGCTTGCGCCTCTGGTCGTTTACGATCTCGTTCCCGACCAGGGAGTTCCTTCAAGCCTCGATGATATCTTCTCCGGAAATTTTGCAACGGCACTCACGGCACTTGGAGATATCGATTCAGACAACGATGGTGTTATCAGCAACACTGAAATTCAGGCACTTTTCGGTGATTCGTTCCTCACTTTCCTCGATCATGATGAAGGCGGACAGAATGCTGTCACCGATTGGGAAGATGCCATCCTTGATTTTGTAACACTTGGTACTTATCTCGCCGGTGAAGAGGGGTATGATCTGGAAAACCAGCAGATGATCATCGATTTCCTTTCACAACTGGAGGCGTATGTAACGGATACCGCCGAAAAGATTGAACTCCCGAATCTCATCGATGACGATGAGGGCAGTGAATATCTTATCATCGCGGCATTCTTTGAGAATCCCACAAACTTTTCAAACCTGAAGGTCTTTTTACCCGCCGTCACTTATCCGACACAGATCACCAGTCCGCAGTTTGAAATCATCTTCGACGATCCGACTTTCGGTGGCTTGATAGAGGGATTTACCGCAACTTATACGATTAATTTTCAGGATTTGATGACCATCATTACATTCTGAAAAACAACACCTCAACAAAACAGTCCGTCAGAAAGACGGACTGTTTTGTTCTCACTGAACCACGGGTAAAACTGCCGATACTTCAGAGTTACTTATTTGTCCAAAATCATTATCGTTCCCCATTTCGGATGCAATGTGATGTCCAGTGAACCATCCGAACGATATGCTGCGTTATCGTTTAGAATATCCCTGTAGTTTCCCTGATGGCAATTTACATGAATCGTCCTGCTGTTTTCCGAAGCGTTAATGCCGATCAGTGCCATCTGCGTTTCCGTTTCTCTCTTGAAAAGGATTTGTTCATGATCGAGATGAACCTGCTCATAATCTCCAAACCTCAGGACCTCATATGCCATGTACAACCAGTTCAACTTCTGAAGAAGTTTATAAATCGCTTTATGTTGACTCTCCCTTTCAAACTTTTCCAAATTAAAAACGGGCCTGAGCATTATATCACTTGTAGAAGTCCGCTTCCCGGAGATCCCCCATTCGCTGCCGTAATACACGGAAGGCGTTCCGGGCATTGTATACATCATCAGATAAAGGGGATAAAGATCCCGACTATCGCTCACCTTACTTTCTATCCGGTCCACATCGTGATTGTCCAGGAATGAATAGAGCTTTTTATTCTTATAAATGCCGTTTTGTCCAAATTCCCTGTCGAGCGAATAGGCTATCTCGTAGAAGTTCTTATCATTAAAACTCGAGTAAAGACCCTTATACGCCTCATAATTCGTTACAGAGTGCATCATGTCATCGTTCATCCACCTTCTGTAATCCCCGTGAATGATCTCCCCCATCAGCCAGAAATCATCACTGTATGCATCGGTAAAATTTCTCAATTCTCTGATAAACTCAAAATTCAGACAATCTGCCGCATCAAGTCTGATGCCGTCAATTCCAAATTCATCTATCCAGAACTTTACCGCCGTCAGCAGATGAGCGCGAACCTCTCCATGATACAGGTTCAGTTTCACCAGTCCTTCATGCCCTTCCCATGTATCGTACGAAAATCCGTCATTGTGATGATTGTTGCCTTCAAAATTCATACCCGAGAACCAGTATTTGTAATCTGAATCCCATTTCTTTTCCTGTACATCTTTAAAGGCAAAGAAATCTCTGCCAACATGATTGAAAACACCGTCGAAAACGACTCTTATCCCCTTTTCATGAGCGGTGTTCACCATGTGCTTCAAATCTTCATTGGTCCCAAGCCTTCTGTCCAGTTTAAAATAATCTGTCGTATCATAGCCATGAGATACCGATTCAAAAAGTGGTCCCATGTATATGGCGTTGAATCCCGATTCCCTGATGTAATCAAGATTTTCGGTGACTTTATTGATCGAATCATTCCGCTCAAAACTGCCTCCGCAAAACCCCAATGCGTAAATGTGATAAAAAGTTGCGTTGTTATACCATTTTTCCCTGTTGATCATCATACCCCTCCAGTATACCTATCGGTATATCCCGATTAAAAAAATTTAAGAATAAATCCCGTGCATAAACTGATGTGACGCCGAAAATACGAGGTCTTCATTCAATGCGTACGCATCATTGATCGACAAACCGACATAACTGTTTATCATCCCAAGAAACGTTACGGCAAGTCTCTTTTCCCTGTTCCTCATATTCCCATGATCGTCAGCCGCTTTTAAAAATAACGCTTCCATCAGATCATACTGTCTTTTCATGTACTCAATTGTAAGTTTTCTGAAGTTACTTTCAGGCGGTGCGAAATAAAGATTCAGCATGATCCTGTAAAAGTCCCTGTGGGCATCTGCAAAATTAAAATAAGCTCTTACCGTCCGGTTTATCGTCAACGGAAGATCACGATCATACGCTGTTGCTTCAGCGGCAATTCGCAAAAGCTTCGCCGAATAAGTCGCCATGATCTCCTGCAACAAACCGTTTTTACTTCCAAAATAATGATAAAGCGTCGGTTTTGTAATCCCCGATCTCTCACAGATCTCCTGAATCCCGATGTTCTCAAACCCGCATGATGCAAAAGCCTTCAGAGACTCCTGCATGATCATCTCTCGATTATCCATTTAATCACCAAAAGAAATATACCATACGGTATACACATTTGTCAAGACAGTATCAAATTTTATTTCTTTTACATTTTTTGTGGCAGATATATCTTGAAAGTACTCCCTTTACCCAGTTCACTTGTTACCGTTACCCTTCCCCCCAGGATATCAATGGCACTTTTCACGATCGCAAGTCCAAGACCTGTTCCGCCGTAGCGTCTTTTAGAAGAGGAATCGGCTTGTGTAAACCGGTTGAAGATGACCGGCAGTTTTTCTTCGGGGATGCCTATACCGGTATCCGAGATGGACACAACATATTCATTTCCCTCGATGGTAGCAGACAAAGTGACCTGCCCTTCTTTGGTGAATTTTACGGCATTTCCAACGATGTTGTTACAGATCTTTTTAAAGAGCTTGGGATCTGTTGTGAAGGTTTCCGGAAACGCTGATGAGATTTCACAAGAGAATCCGAGTCCGGCATTATCCGCCAGTTCTTTGTGGTATTCGCAGATTTCTTCGAAATACGCTCTTGACTCAAGCACCTGAAGCTGTGCCTTGACACTGCCTTCGTCGATCTTTGAAAGGTCCACGATATCCTCTATGATTTCAAGCAGCTGGTTTGCCGCTCTGTTTGTCGTCTTGATGAACGATTTTAATTCTTTATCCATATCGGAATACATGAGCATTTCCGTGTTTCCCAGTATGATTGTCAAAGGGGTTCTGAGTTCATGGTTGAGATTTGACAGGAATTCCGCCTTGTTTTTAACCTGTCTTTCCGCAGACTTTCTGGCATTTTCCAGCATCAGTTCGTTTTCTTTCGTTTCCGTTATATCTTTATACGTGCCAACCATCGTCAGGGGATTTCCGGCCTCATCCCTTTCGACAATAAACCCGGTTGAATTGATCCAGCGCCAGTCGTTGTGACTATCCAGCCAGATCTTATAATCGATGGAATAATCTTTCCTCAACCCTTCGATGTATTTGACTTTTTCTCTGAAGACATAGGCCATATGATCGGGATATACCGACTGTTCCCAAAGCATCAGGGGAGTTTGATATATTTCGTTGACGTTGTCCTTCTGTACTTTTTTAAAATATTTACTGAAGGTAAAACTTTCCGGTACGACTTCATTTTCAAAATCCCAGACCCACAAACCGATTTCACTGGCTTCCAGCGCAAGGTTAAAATGCGCCTGTGTTTCATTCATCTTCGCCAGTGTTTTTCTCAGTTCATGCGTCCTGGTCTCAACGATGATCTCAAGAGATTTATTCATATTCCTTACTTTCTCATCGGCTTTTTTCTTTTCCAGAAAATTCTGCATGATCTGTGTAAAAACCTTCGTCACCGTCAGCGTTTCCTGATCCCAGCAATACTCAGACACCGTGTTGTCAAGTCCGAAAAATCCCCACAATTCCCCATCACAATAAATCGGCAGGGTCAAGAGTGATTTGATCGATTGAACCATCAGCGACTCCCTTTCCGCTTTCCGCTCATCGGGGATCCTCTCTACACTGTCAATCTGTACCGGTTTTTTCATCCTGAACCGTTTCAGCCAATAGTCTGCCACTTCAATCGGAATATGCTGAAGTTGTTCTTTGAAGGGTTGTGTATCAGCATCACACCACTCGTAGGTATTTGACATCTGATTGTTTTCAAAATCAAACTCAAAGATATAGGTCCGGTTGGCACCGATGAGTTCACCGATTTCCGCAAGGACACTATCGATCGTCTTCTTATGTTCTCTGACCTTGACAAATCTTTCAGCTATCTTGGCGGTATAATGTTCGAATTTGATCTTTCGGTTGAGTTCCTGATGGTATTCATGAATCTGAGTGATATCCTGAAGAACGCCCGTTGTAATCACAACATCACCAAAGTCATTTCCGATACTTTCAATTATTTCAGTCAGATACTTTATCCTGCCATCCGGAAAACGCAGACGAAATTCGATTGTTTTCTGCATCGGTTTTTTCCGGATCTCACGATTCGCATTGATAACGAGTTCTCTATCCTCTGGATGTATGATCCTGAGCACCTCTTCATAACGATTCCGCTTTGACTCTTCCTTTTCAATCTCAAACATCTTGTATATCTCACTGGAATAAAACGTCTCGTTTAAGGCATGATTCTGTTCCCAACTCGCTATTTTATAAGCTCTTTGTGCACGATCCCAGAGTGTCCGGCTTTCCTGAAGTTCCCATTCCTTTTTCTTGGTATCGGAAATATCCCTGACTACACCCCGATAACCGAAATATCCCCCATCATCGTTAAACACAGGGGAGCCGGAGGCACTGACGTAAATTTCCCCGCCATTTTTATGAAGGTAGATCATTTCGAAATCGTTGTATTCGGAAAACTTTGATGAAACGTTATCCAGGAACCCCTTGACCCTTTCTTTATCCCTTTCAGGCAGCAAATCGAAAACTCTTCTGCCGATAACCTCTTCTTGAGTAAAACCGATAATCTTTTCACATTGATGGGAGGACCAGATGAATCTGCCCGTATTATCCACAACCCAATACCAGTCCTTGACATTGTTAATCCAATGGTTGAACTTCAGAAAACAATCACAGGTCTGTTTTGTACAATCGGGGCAAAGTCTGTCCATATTGTCCCTTATTCCCCTTCAGATACCATAACGTCAGCCAGTTTCTTGACGGCATATTTCACAGAAGGTGTTCTGAACGGATTCGCCGTTCCTTCAAGATTCAATAACCATTGTTCCCCGCGTTTAAAGAGGTTGATGAAAAAATGCTGTCTGAAGTCACCTTCGGTGTCCACCTCATCCTCTTTGTAACCAAGCGGCATATCTACGGCGATCGTCTTCACGAGAAGACTGTTCTCATCTTTTCCGGTATAGACTTTTTTAAACACACAGATCTGTGTACCGTCTTCATTTGTCCATTTTTTGTTTAAATTTTTCATTATATTGTCAACATTTGACCCTTTAACGTTCACTCTCGCGTGCGGCATCTCTTTCTCCTCACTTAATAATCTTTTTACACTGTCAGACTGACCCTTGTACAGGGTCATTGTATGGATATTTCGCTCATAACCGATCCATTTTCTTTCGAAACGGGTAATGACTTCCCGCTCACCGTTAATCACGATCGGTGTACAGTTAAAACCGTGTTCAAGTGCCATATTTCTTGTGTCGACGGCATAATTCACAACATCGGTTGCCAATTCCATCCTGCCATCCTTTGACAAGATCATATTCAATGTCCTGAAGAAATCCGGAACGGCAACTCTTCTCTTAAAATGCTTGTTCTTACTCCAGGGTGTGGGAAAGTTAAGGATGATACACGCAACACTCTCATCGCCAAAGAGATTTCTCAAGCCAAATCGGCCGTCCACCATCAGAATTCTGACATTCTCCACATTATCTTTCCACATTCTTCGAATGGTCTTCGCAACAGATGTCAGAGAAGTCTCAAATCCGATAAAATTCCTGTCTTGATGCCTTCTCGCCATCTCAAGCGTATATTCACCGTTTCCGAATCCAACCTCAACGGTAAGCGGATTGCTGTTTCCAAATATTTCGTTCCAGTCAAGCGGATAGGCTATATAATCCTGAGCTCTTACAACATAATCGTATTCACTTTGAAGCAGCATCAAATTCACACCTTGTCTTGTTTAGTCTGTTGATGGTTCTTGCCTTTCCCAATACGGCAATCGTTTCAAAGAGTCCGGGAGTGATCAGTCTGCCTGTCAGAGCACCTCTAAGAGTCTGAAACACCCTTTTGTTCCCCGCTCCGGTTATCTCAGGCAACTTTCTTATCGTCTCTTCAACTTTTTCATCATTGAACGCTTCCTCACCCAGCTGTTCAAATAATCTGAGGGCTTCGGATATTATAACATCTGTCGTATCTTTTGACAAAAACTTCTTGACGAGTCCTTCATCATATCCTTCTATACCGAATAAAAAAGGCTCCACGAATTCGTTTAATTGTTTAAACGTATTGATCTTTTCACGACATATTCTGACGACATGCTTCAAATACGCCTGATCCGATGACTCTACAGCATCCAGCATATTGGCATAATAATCATCGTCAGCTTTCATATACTGAAGCCAGTCTTTCCATTCCTCTATTATCATTCCAACCGGTTTTAATCTGAGATGTTTGCCGTTTACCCATTCCAGTTTTTTATAATCAAAGATAACGGATTTTTTAGTGATATTTGAAATATCAAACGCCTTTACCTTTTCAAAGGGATCGAAGATATCTTCTTCAACCGTCCATCCGAGCAATGCCAGATAGTTCATCAAGCCGTCCCGCATATATCCTTCTTTTCTGAAAAAGTCGACAGATGTGCCACCATGCCTCTTACTGAGCGGACTTCTATCCTCACCGAGAATGAGGGGAATATGCATGAATTCCGGAACTTCCCAGCCAAGTGCCTCATAGATCATAACCTGTTTCGGTGTATTGGTAATATGATCCTCTCCTCTGAAAACATGTGAGATCTGCATCTCATGATCATCGACCACGACCACAAAATTATAGAGGGGTTTCCCATCCGATTTGATGATGATGAAATCATCGTAATGTTCGTTTTCAAACACCATCTCACCTTTTAAAAGATCGTGAAATTTTGTTTTACCATCAGGCACTTTAAGCTTTACGGTTACAGAACACCCCTTATCAACCGCCTCTGCCGGATAGTCAAAGGACTGTCCAATCTCTTTTTTCGAATCTTCGGCATCATAAATGGCATAATACGCCGCCTTTTTTGCCAACAATGCCTTTAAGTGGGGGGTGTACACGCCCTTTTCAAACCTTTCCATCTGACGATACGGCTCGTAAGCACCGCCTTTTAAAGGGCCTTCATCCCATTCAAGTCCACACCATGACATGGCCCTATAAATCTGTTCCTCATACTCACCTGTTGAACGTTTTGTATCCGTATCCTCAACCCTGAGAACAAAACTGCCTCCCTGACTTTTTGAAAAAAGCCAGTTAAACAATGCCGTCCTGACACCCCCGACGTGAAGATGCCCCGTGGGACTTGGTGCAAATCTTACTCTTATCATTTTAACTCCCTCTTACAATTCGCCGATCTTCTCAATAGCCGGCGTGCTGTTTTTTTCATTATTTGTCTGATTCAACTCCGTATACAGCTGGGCAATCGTCTTTTCGGTGACGGGATCCACCATCATCCTGCCGATTTCTGTCATCGGTTTGAGTACAAACTCCCTGTTTCTGAAATCGGGATGCGGTATTTTCAGATCATCTTCATCAACGATATATTCCCCATACATGATGATATCCAGATCGATAATCCGCGGTCCCCATCTTTCCGTTTTGGTTCTTCCCATGTCGACTTCGATCGTTTTCAGGACGTTCAGCAGGGCATGCGGTTTAAAGGGTGTCAGTATACCAACCACCGCATTATAAAAATCATCCTGTTCAACTTCTCCATATGGTTCGGTCTTATATATATTGGATTTTAAAACGACTTTGTTGTTTTTCGATTCGAGTTTCTCAACCGCTGTTTTCAGATTTTTCTCCCTGTCACCAACGTTTGAGCCAATCGCGACAAACGCTGCAAATCTTACCGGTTCCTGCATGATACCAACGCCTCCGATTCTATAAACTATTTGTGAGTTTTATCTCGCTGACAACCTCAAATTCAGGGTATTTAGAGCAGTCAATCGCCCTCACTTTCAGAACCCTGTTTCCAAATGCGATCTCTATTTCATCGCCAACATTCAGATCATACCCAGGCTTCAGGGGTCTTCCAGCCTTTTTGATCCTGCCGCTTTTCGCCATTTCCGCGGCAATCGTTCTGCGTTTGATGATTCGTGTTTTTTTTAAGAATAAATCAAGTCTCATTCGTTTCCACCACCATTTTATGGTTATTGATATTTTCTAATCAAACGAAACCCTCAATGCGTTCCGTCTCTATCTCTTTTTACCCTAAAAGATCACAAGATCCGGTCGTCTCAATATCATACCATCAATCTCAAAAGTGAGAGCCGGCCATTTGCTGTTCTCCGGATACGAAACGATTTCATTTGTATCGGCATGAAGGATTGCGGTATCTTCGGATTTTGTCCCCGTGATCGTCGGATTCCATGCGATGCAGTTTCCCTCCTGCATGGTATATTTCAATGAAGGATTACAGACGAGTTCACGTGATTTATAGCCGGCAAGCCCACCCTGATGATGTTTTTGCCATTCACCTTCAAATCCTTCAGCTGCATAAGCTGATTCTATGACTTTAAACATCTGACTCATAACAACACCGGGACGTGAAGCGGCTATCAATTTCGCATCCACCCGACAATTTTTAAGATGCTGCTCAACCAGTTCATCATTCTTCTCGAATAAAACGGATCTCGATGATGAGATAACGAGTCCCTTATGTCTGATACAGAAACTGACGAAGCAACTTTTTCCGAGCTTGACATTTCTCGGAAGGTTGTGGCGATAGGTCCGGGCACTTTCCGTTCCGAAAACAAGTACCAGAATCGGTTCATAGTTTCTTTTCAGAAATTCGTTGAAGAAAAGACCCTGAACTTCAATCTCCGTCATTTCTGGGTTTAGAAGCGGCATATCACTGGAGAAAATGTCATCGATAACCTGTCCCAATTCCCTGAGATAATCAAATTCATATGAACTGAGCCTGTAGCGTTGTGCGCTGATATCCGCTGAAATATTTCTCGTCTTAAACCTTCCCGTGTCCGAAACGAGTGTTCTGAGATTGACCAGGCTATTCACCTTTTCGTACTCAGATTCCCACCAGTTAAACTCAACTTTTGTGAAAAGCTGATGTATCTCTACCGGTATCTCTTCCTCAAAAAGCCTCTTCATCTCAATGTTATTCGTTATGAAATAAACCTTCTCTTCGGTTATGAGGATGCTTGAAACACCTTCCGTCGTGTTAAAGGTAATATGGTTACGAGCTCCAAAAGTCAGATAAGCGATATTTTCAGCTCGTGACAACAGCATCCCGTCATTTTCAGATCTTCTGATCACTTCTCTGAGTTTTGCAATTCTTTCCCCTATGATTTTTATCATGTCATTCACCTCAAAATTGAAAAAAGCGTGGTTATTAAACCACGCTTAATGAATATGCTTTATTTATACGCCTGCGTTCTTTCTTAATTCATCTACCATGTCGAGTTTTTCCCATGGGAACTCAACGTCTGTTCTTCCGAAATGACCATATGCAGCTGAATTCCTGTAGATCGGTTTCTTAAGATCAAGCTGTTGGATAATGGCACCCGGTCTGAAATCAAATGTTTCATTGATAACATCAAGGAGTTTGTTTTCATCAATTTTGGCCGTTCCGTATGTATCGATCATCACAGAAACAGGGTTTGCCTTACCAATGGCGTAAGCCAGCTGAATCATGAGTTTGTCGGCAAGTCCGGCTGCTACAACGTTCTTGGCAACGTATCGTGCCATATAATGAGCGGATCTGTCTACCTTTGTCGGATCCTTTCCGCTGAATGCACCGCCACCGTGGGGAATCCATCCGCCGTAGGTGTCAACGATGATCTTTCTTCCCGTCAGTCCCGTATCCCCCTGTGGTCCTCCGATAACAAATCTACCGGTCGGGTTCACAAGAATCTTCATCTCTTCATCTCTGAGTTCAGCAGGGATGATCGGATCGATAACGAGTTCCGTTACAGCTTTTCTGACTTCTTCATACGGCACATCTTCATGCTGTGTTGAGATGAGAACCGTATCCACTCTGAAAGGCCTTCCCTGTTCATCGTATTCAACCGTAACCTGTGATTTCCCATCAGGTCTGAGGATGCTTGTCATACCGTCTTTTCTGACTTTTGCCAATCTCTTTGCCAGTCTGTGTGCCAAAACGATAGGAAGCGGCATATATTCAGGTGTTTCATTTGTCGCATAGCCAAACATCATTCCCTGGTCACCGGCACCGAATTTGTTGAGCTCGTCTTCTACTGTTTCTTCGCCATCTTTGAGTTCAATCGCCTTGTCAACTCCCATTGCGATGTCAGGTGACTGTTCGTCAATCGTGGAAAGAACAGCACAGGTATCCCCGTCAAACCCAAATTTTGCCCTTGTATAACCGATTTCTCTGATCGTTTCTCTGACTATTTTCGGAAAATCTATGTAAGCCTTCGTTGTAATTTCTCCTGATACGATTGCCATACCTGTTGTAACAAGTGTTTCAACGGCAACCCTGCTGTCAGGATCCTGTTCAATCAATGCATCGAGAATCGCATCGGAAATCTGATCCGCTACTTTATCCGGGTGACCCTCTGTTACACTTTCACTGCTAAATAATCTTCTTGCCATTTTCTAAGCCTCCTTATTTGCTTTTTTGTCTTCGTATTCTTTTTTCGTTAAAAGTTTTCCACCGGTCACCGCATGTTCAAGCTCCGACAGATTCCCTTTTAAATCAAAATGAACGTTAATTTTATTCTGACATCTTGCACCGATGAGCTCTTTCTGAATCTCATATTCTCCCGCCGTTTTACCATATGTTCTAAACAGTTCAGAATGCTTTCTGACGATTACTTTAAACAGTTCATGACATTTCTCACATTCAACATAAAATGTCAGGAGATTTCCATCGTTGTAGATGTATCGCTCTTTCTTCTCTTTCTTCAGGAAGTCAAACAGACCCATTTTTTCACCTTCTTTTCAACCAGAATACGGTACTTTCAAGATTCCCAAAAACATCCGTTACCGTTATTTCGACTTTAATTTTATCATTAAAGACGTCCATATTTCTAATTTCGTTCATTACAATTGGTTTACTCATCCAGGGGGTTGTTAGTCTGTACCAAAATGTCTGATGATTTGTCCCCTCTCCATATATTCTCATCGCCGTGTCACTTTGTCCCAGTGCTATCTGATCCATCTCGATCATCAATACCGTTTTGTCGTCAAATGTCACTTCCATCTTCTGAATGGCAAATTTAAATTCTTCCAGCTCCGAATAATTATCAATCAGTATATCGACGGAAGGCTTTTTACCCGTATACGGATATTGTATCCCGGGTTGATAATTATATTCCTCCATGTTTACACGAATCTTTCTGAATTTTATCTGATAATTCCGATCCTTCAAATCGATGGCGATCACGTTCATCGGATTCAGAGTGATATCATCCTCAAGATCAACAACTTCGACATGACTGTACGGGATCCCGCTTCTTCCGGAAACACCGGAGTAACCGATGATGTCTCCCTGTTCTACTTTAAATTCATACGGTTCAAACGCCAGTTCAAGAACGCCGCTGCTGAACTCTATATTTACCGCATCGAATATCTTCATAAACTCACCCTTGAGCTTAAAAAGATTGGTATATCTGCTCTGTATGCCTTCCCCATGATTGATAAATATTCCGGTACCGTATACGGGATCATTTCGGATAACTTTTTCAATATAGCCATCAGCCATACATCTTATCCCAACGCCAACCTTCTCACCAGTCGAAATACCCAATCCAAGCGAATATTCAAGCGATGTTAAATCACTTGTCATCCTCGCACTGCCATAGACCGAAACCAATTTTACACCTTCTTCAACCGGATTGATAAAACCGGAAAAGGCATTTGAAAAGCTCAACATTAAAATAAATAAACACAGAACCAAACGACGCATCAATCATCACCTATATGACAAGAGACGGGAGTTCTCCCGTCTCGTCAAATTACAATATTTATATCAGTCCCTGAGAGTCGACCTCTCAGACATCCTTATTCTCTGCAATTCTTAATTATTTGCCTGCTTTTTCTTCTTCTGCTGCTTCTGCAACTTCTTCAGTTGCTTCTGACTGTGCAGCTGCTGCCTTTTCTGCTTCTTTCACATAGCCTTCTCTACCTTCTATGTAAGCATCGGCAATCTTGGATGTCATAAGTCTGATAGCTCTTATTGCATCATCGTTACCAGGAATGATGTAATCGATAACATCAGGATCACAATTTGTATCAACTGTAGCGATTATAGGAATCTTAAGATGGTTTGCTTCTGCAACCGCAATTTCTTCCTTCTTAGGATCTACAATCCAGATTAAATCAGGAACATCTTTCATTTCCTTTACACCGCCAAGGTTCTTGCGCAATTTTTCCAATTTATGTCTGTAAACTGACTGCTGAGCCTTTGGCATTGCATCAAATTCTCCGTTTGCTTCCATTTCTTCAAGTTCGATAAGCCTTTTGATTCTGAGCTTGATCGTCTTGAAGTTTGTCATCATCCCACCGAGCCATCTGTTATTAACGTAGAATGCGCCACATCTCTTGGCTTCTTCCTCGATAGCCTTTCTTGCCTGTCTCTTCGTTCCAACGAAAAGAATCGTAGCACCTTTGCCCGCTTCTTCTTTAACGAATTCGTAAGCCACTTCAACCATCTTTAATGTCTTCTGAAGATCAAGGATATGAACACCCTTTCTTGCCGTATAGATGTACTCCGACATCTTCGGATCCCATCTCATAGTCCTGTGTCCGAAATGTACACCTGACTCCAGCAACTGTTTCATTGATATTACTGCCATAAAGCACCTCCGTATTTTTGGTTAATCCGCCACCCACCTTCACCCTCCTTACTCCCACCGGGAGCACCAAGAAGGGAAACGAACCTCATTTAAGGGGTCTCGAACGACTTTCAGACAAGCCAAAACTCATCCGAATGGATGTGAGAATTTTATCCGGGGTATTATAGCAGAAAGCTCCGTTAATGTCAACTGATACCCTTTATATTCTCATTCTTTGTCTTTCTTTTGAATAAAGGGGTTCGAGGGATTTGTCATATTGCGCGACTCTATTGTATTTTTACAGAATATGTTGGGTGAGATGCCACCAAAGATTCCCCGATATTTGTGTTATAATTTTACTATATATAAAAACACTGCAGAGGTGGTTTTTTGATACAGATTTTCTATAATATTGATGCGCTTGCTACAATGGATGAAAAGAGAAATGAGTTTACAAAAGGCTACATCATCGTTGAAGATAGTCTCATCATGGAAGTGGGATCCGGGGATGTTGATTTTTCACGTTTCGATGACTACGCGTCACACGATATGTCGGGAACCTGCTGTATTCCCGGACTCGTCAACACGCATCATCACCTCTTCCAATCCATGTTCAGAAACGTTAAAGGGGCACAGAATGCCAAACTTTTTGACTGGCTGGTCTTTCTTTACGAAAGATGGAAGCATATAAAGGACAAGGAAATATACAATGCGGCTCTCGTCGGTATATACGAAATGATGAAAACGGGTGTCACAACCACTTCGGATATGTTTTATCTGCATCCGAAAGGAACGGAGAAGCTATTCGATACGGAAATTGAAGCGGGAAAGAGAACAGGTGTACGGTTTCACCCCTGCCGCGGCAGTATGTCTCTCAGCAGGAAAGATGGCGGATTGCCACCGGATTCTGTTGTTCAAACCGAGGATCAGATCATGGCGGACTGTGAACGGGTCGTCAACAAATATCATGATGCTTCAAAAGGGTCTATGCTCAGGGTAGCGCTGGCACCCTGCAGTCCCTTTTCCGTCACCGAATCCCTCATGACCGAAACGGTTAAGATGGCGGAGGCATACGATCTGCTCATCCACACACATCTCGCTGAAACCCGGGACGAAGATGCGTATTGCCTTGAAAAAGTCGGCCTCAAACCGGTTGACTACATGGAAAAACTGGGATGGCTGAACCCGCGTGCATGGTTTGCCCATTGTGTATGGATGAATGATGATGAGATCAGACGTTTTGCCGAAAATAAAGTCGGTGTATCGCATTGTCCCGTTTCAAACATGCGATTGGGATCCGGCACGGCACCGATCGTTGAGATGCTCAAATATCACGAAATCCGCGTTTCACTCGCTGTGGATGGCAGTGCCAGTAACGACACGGGAAACATGATCGGTGAACTCAGAAGTGCTTTGATGCTTCAGCGGGTTTCAAAAGGGGCTGATTGCATCACACCGCGCGAGGTCCTGGAAATGGGAACACTTGGCGGGGCCAAGGTATTGGGAATGGATGATTATATCGGGTCTCTTGAAAAGGGAAAGTCGGCTGATTTTATATTCTTCAGAATTGACACCCTGGAGATGGCGGGTGGAATATCCGACCCGATTTCAGCGTTAATATTATGTAATCCCGGTAATGTTTATCTATCCGTCATTAATGGAAATATCCGAATAAAAGAAGGGGAGATTATTGAAGATAATCTCAACGAACTCATCGCGAATCAGAACGCCATGCTCTCGGCGATTCTGAGAAAAGAACTGTAAAGGGGTGATTGTTATCAATCAAATCATCAAGTATATTGGAACCCCAAGATTATACGCTGAAATACTGGGTTATCTCGACAGAGTTGCAAAATCAGGCGGTTGCTTTTTTAAGAATAAGATTGCCCAAAACAACGACAGTGCCTGGATGGTTGAAGATGCCTACAACATATCGCCTAAAAAGTACGCTTATGATTCCTTTGAAGAGCTCGAAGAGGAACTGAGCGTTTATTTTCATTATTCCTTCTACGATGATACACAGTTATTCGTCGAAAAGGAACTCGATATGGAGACCTTGGAATTCATCAACAAACTGATGGAGATTCAGAGTCTTTACAGTGTCAGTGCGGAAAAAGATATGGAAATCGCTAAACTTACCTACAGTATGACGGGAATCGAAACGATTATGACGTCACTCCTGGAACCAATCCCCACAGAAGATCTGATGACCATACTTTGTGACGCTTTTGGTGAATTACTCCTTTCTTCAAGTGCGCTTTACGGTCTTGAAGGAAACAATTATATGCTCAAGCATAATCATGGGTTTGCGGAAAAGATTGAAACCGTCGTAAAAACAGATAAAAACAGCTCAACGATTACTTTTGCCTTCCCTACCAACATCAACAGGAATCAGCTCTATCCGGAGATGGAAAAATTGAATCAAATCTATCAGTCCTTATACGCGATTCCGATTCAAATTGATGAAGAAATCAGATATTTTATTCTGATGGGAAGAAATGAGGGGTATTCCGATTCGGAGAAGGTCATCATCAACAGCTTGAGTCATCTCGCTTCAAAGATCATTGATTATCAGGCATTGAGAATGACTTCCAGAGAGGAAAAATCGGAGCTGAACCGGAGTATTTTCAGACTGGAGGCCTTCTATAAAGGACTGGAATATCTATTCTCAATACAGCAAATTGATCAATTCTGTGATAATCTCGAAGATATGATCAAGGAAATCTTTCAAACCAGCAAGGTGTCACTATTTGTCAGAAAAAGCTGGGGAAATTTACTCTGGGGTCATAAACTTGAAGATTTCAAACAGGCTTTAACGATCAAATACAACACCGTTTGGGATGAATATGATCTGGCTGTTCCCAACCAGCGAGAAGCCATTGAGGACGATTTCGGAAATCTGAAACCCTATTTCAAGAACCTGGAAGCTTCCGATGATCTGCCCAGTTTCGCCTCAATCATAAGAGGGCTCGATGGCAATATACTCGGTGTTCTTTTCATGTATGACTTTAATCAGAGAGACCGCGAATTTCTGTATATGGTCTCCGGTATGGCCGGACTCGTTCTCGAACTTCTCCTTGCACATAACGATTTCACTTCCGTCCTGCACTCATACGAGGAAGTCATGGATGCCTTTCAAAGTGCCAACAGATTGTACGAGAAAATCGCAAGCTGCAAAGGGGCGAATGACTTTTATGACATCATGAAAAAGGGCTTGATCAAGCATTTCGATATCAAGAATATGTTTATCGCCTTTCACGCAGAAGGTCATTTAAAGAGTATCCCGGAAAAACTTGAAGAGGATATTGCCGGATATTTTGAGGAGTATTTTGGTGAAAATTACTCGGATATCGGCATCAGAGAAAGAGCTAACGGTGAACTCTTGTTCATGCTCCCGATTCCGGTGAAGTCAAAGCAGGTTCTGATTGCATTCGATGGAGAGGATAACCCTAAATTGAATGTTTTGCTGCAGCTGATGCAACTTGGATTCCAGGACAAACTCGCCTCAATACTCGAAGATGGAGAATAACGGGAGGAATCATATGAACAATTTCAAATCAATCGGAAAAAAAACAAACAGACTCGAAGGACCGGAAAAAGTCTGTGGCACGTCAAAATATATCAAAGATCTTGAGTTCCCCAATATGGTTTACGTTGCGATTGCGACCGCTGGAGTGGCACACGGGGTCTTAAAATCCATCGATATCGAAACGGCAAGACAGCAGCCGGGGGTCATCGATGTGCTCACCTACGAGGCTATTCCCGGTGAAAACCAGATGGGGGATATCGTTCCTGATTACCCCGCTCTGCTCAAGCCGGGTGATAAGATCACATATGTGGGAGATTATGTCGCCTATATCGCAGCGGAAACCCCTGAACTGGCGAGACGTGCCGCAAAAAAAGTAAGGGTTGACTATGATGAACTGCCCCCTGTTTTGGAAATCGAGGCGGCTTTGAAGGATACCGTTCAAATACACGGAAAAAGCAATGTCAACACCCATTATGTCGTCCGGAAGGGTGAAGATGACCCCGAGAAGATGTTTGAGGATTGTGATCTGATCCTTGAGGAAACCTTTTTCGCCGACTATCAGGAACAGGCTTATCTGGAACCGCAAGGCGTCATTGCGGTTATCGATATCAACAACATCTTCACCATCTACGGCTCCATGCAATGTCCCTATTATGTACAGAATGGTGTTGCGGAAGTACTGGGGATTCCCTATTCGGAAGTCCGTGTCATTCAAACGGAAACCGGTGGCGGCTTCGGCGGAAAAGAGGATGTGCCGTCTTATTTTGCCATTCCGGCAGCCATCGTTGCCAACAAACTAAAACGTCCGGCAAAACTCTGTCTCAACAGAGAAGAGGATTTACAGCTTACCAGTAAAAGACATCCGATAAAGTCAACTTACAAGGTCGGTGTAACGGATTACGGAAGGATCAGAGCGGTAAAGGTCGAGGCGTTTGGAGATATGGGAGCCCATGCAACACTCTCGCCCATCGTATTGTGGCGAAGTGTTGTTCATGCGGCCGGAGCGTATGATATCAAAAATGTCTGTGTGGATGTTTACGGTGTTTACACCAACAAGGTGCCATGTGGTGCCTACAGAGGGTTCGGTTCTCCACAGGTGTTCTTCGCGATGGAAGCCATGGTGGATATGCTCGCCGACAAACTCGGTATGGACAGAGTCTATTTCAGAGAGATAAATGCACTCGAAAAAGGCAGGATGACGCCTACCGGTCATATCCTGAATGAAGCGATCGGGGCAAAGGAAACCATCACAAAACTCAGGGACAGTTCTGACTGGCAAAAACTTCAGCAGGAAGTTGAGGCGTTCAACAGAAATCATAAATATATCAAGAGGGGCCTGGGCGTTTCTCATATTCATTACGGTGTGGCTCTTGGAGCAATGGGACAGCGGCTTGATGCCAGCGGTGCATTTGTACAGATCTTTAAAGACGGGTCGATCGGCATACAAATCGGCGGAACGGAGATGGGGCAGGGCGCGAAAACGACGATGGCACTTATCGCTTCCGAAGTTCTCGGTCAGAAAACCGACAGGATAAAGGTATATCAGCCCGATACGGCTTTCGTTCCCGACAGCGGTCCAACCGTAGCTTCACGAACAACTCTTTTCAGTGGAAATGCCGTTAAACTGGCTTCGGAAAAGCTGCTGGAAAAGATGAAAATGATGGTCGCGGAAAGATTCTCGATCATACCTGAAAAAGTTGAAGTTGAAGAGGGTATCTATTTCAACACCGACAATCAAGAGGAAAAGATGACGTTCGATGAACTCGCCGCTCTCGGTGACACCGATAATCAGGGCCTGTCTGCAACCGGCTGGTTCAAAACGCCTAAACTCAATTGGGATACCAAAAAAGGATTTGGAGAGGCATATGTCACCTATTCGTTCGCCACCAACATCGTAGAAGTGGAAGTTGACCTCCTGACCGCCCATGTTCAGGTTCTGAAAGCCTATGCCGGACACGACGTCGGAAGGGCCATCAATATCGACGGTATTTACGGACAGGTCCAGGGTGGTTTTGTTCAGGGAATGGGATATGCCTTGTATGAAAAGCTTAAACACGATAAAGCGGGAAATCTTATCACGGACAATTTCAACACACTCACCATCCCGACGATTCACGAGATGCCGGAATTTGGTGTCGAGATTGTTGAAGCTCCCTTTTCAAAGGGGCCTTTCGGAGCCAAAGGAATCGGTGAACCGGCACTCATACCGGCTCCCGCTGCCGTTGCCAACGCCGTTTCAAATGCCATCGGCAAGAGGGTTACGGAGATTCCGATCACAAAAGATTATCTACTGGATCTCATCGATCAAGATTAAATCATAATAAAATAAAGCGTCGGGCTTGTCTCTTCCCGGCAAATAAAAAAGGCTGAAGTTTGATATCTTCAGCCTTTTTTGTCGCTTGAAATCATCTCAACCGCAAATTATGGAATAAGCTCATAACCCGGTATGGGATTCTGCTGATTGATAATCAGGTAGGGATAAGAACGATATCCCCCCTCTTCAATCGCCCAGACCGCTTGAAGATCCCAGTTAGCAGCTTCAAAGGTCTGTTTGCTTTTCATCTCCAGTGTTGATTTACCCCGGCCATCATCGGGAAGACCCGGTGCCATTTCATTATCCCAGAAACTGTTCTGAATTGCACTTAATACATTGCTGCCTTCAAAACCGTTCACAGAATTACCACCGGAAACAGAACCCGCAGCGTAACAATTCTCCACAGTTGAATTATTCGAACGTCCCGTAAAACCACCTGCGGAATCTCCACCGGAAACAGAACCCGTCGTATAACAGTTTTCAATCCGGCTGTTGTTGATCAGCCAGCCCACCAAACCACCGATAATGTAATCAGCCGAAACGCTTACCGTTGAATAACAGTTTTTGATCATCGCATTGTCAACTACTCCGAGCATTCCACCCACATATGACTGCCCGAAGACGGTTCCCGTCGTGTAACAGTTTTCAATCGTTCCGTTTTCATATTTTCCAACGAGTGCTCCGGTCGAATTCTTCCCGGTTATGGTTGCATTCTCAAGGGCAATATGTGTAATAGAAGCCTGAGCAGTCCATCCAAACAGCCCAACATAATTTTGTCCGCCTCTATTTACGATCAGATCCGCTATCTTATAACCGTTTCCATCATAGCTGCCCTTAAAATTTTCTGAAAAAGTTCCAAGCGGCAACCAGCCTTTTCCATCGTTTGATCCGCCACCGGCATAGTCATCGTATCCCTCGGTATTTGACGACAAATCCGCTACCTGTATAAAATGATCGTTCAGAAAATTCCGTATATTATCCAGTTCTTTCCACGATGCAACTTGCCATGGATCTGCAGCTGTCCCGATCCCGCCCGAAAAGCCCGCTGCTTCCGCAGGGTGACCTTCTATTTTTTTCACACAAGATGAAACGATCAGAACAAAACTAATAACGACTAAGAGCATTATTGAAATTCTTCTACACCTTTTCATTATATGTCCCCTCTTTTATAAAAATATTGATATATTTTTTCTATCAATAATTATTCTATCATTTTATCTTTATTGATAGGTTATATCAACAATCTATTATCATTAATATCCTCTGTATTTATAAAAATCACTTTATCTCTGTTTAATTTTGCAGAAAGATTCCAAACGAATTTCTGTAGAAGCCTTTTTACAAAAAAGGCTTAAAATTTACAGAATCTCTCGAAGATCAACGAAAAAGGGAAACTGATTTGATTTCAGCTTCCCCTTTATTTCAACAATGATATCTTTAAATTGATTTATTGATTCTGCTTCGGATCCAGATAATCACGAATACCGTCTCCAAAGGTATTAAAGGCAAGGACGGTGAATACGATGGCAATTCCGGCGAAAATGACTTCATAGGGGGCAACACTGATGAAGTTCTTTCCGTTGGAAAGCATACCGCCCCACGATGGGGTCGGTGGCTGTATACCCAGTCCAAGGAAGCTCAAACCCGCTTCTGTCAGAATGGCATCGCCTATTCCCATGGTGGCGTAGATAATGATGGGTCCCATGATATTCGGTAAAATATGTTTAATGATCACCCTTAAATCGCTCATCCCCTGCGCCCTTGCCGATTCGATATATTCCTTTTCCTTTACCGAAAGAACGGAGCCTCTGACAATTCTGGCAAAATGGGGGGTGTACACAATCCCGATTGCCAGTATAATATTGGACAGACTTGAACCAAAAGCCGTCATCAACGCTATCGCCAAGAGCAAAGACGGAAAGGAGAAAAACACGTCCATGATCCTCATGATGATATTATCCACAACTTCTCCGTAATACCCCGCAATCATCCCAAGGGTTGCACCGATAAGCAGTGAAACGAGCTGTGAAACAAGCCCGACAGTCAGCGATACTCTGGTTCCGAGTATGATACGGCTCAGGATATCACGGCCAAAATCATCACACCCCAGCAGATGGTCTTGAGACGGTTTTGCCAGTCTGGCGTTGAAATCCATTGAAAACAACCCTTCCGGTGCCAGTAAAGGTGCAAAAACGGCTACAAAGATGACGAACAACACGAGAATGAATCCAACAACCAGTCGTTTGTTGTGAATCGCCCGGTAAAAATTTCTCGTTTGATAGAATTTTTTCTTTGTGTTTACGGCTCTTTCTTCAATCATCACAACACCCCTACTGGAATTTTATTCTCGGATCAAGCACACCATACAGCAGATCAACGGCAAGATTTGTTACGGCAAAGAACATCGCCGCCATCAGTATGATGCCCTGAAACAAGGGATAATCCCTTGCAAATATCGCTTCAACGAGTTGCCTCCCGAGACCCGGCCAGGCAAATACTGTTTCGGTCAGTACAGCGCCTCCCATCAGAGAACCTATCTGCATCCCGATAACAGTCACTACCGGTATCATCGCATTCTTTCGTGCATGCTTGTTGATCACCAGGTTTTCTTTGACCCCTTTTGCGCGTGCCGTTTCGATATAATTTTCATCCAGGACTTCAAGCATACTGGAACGTGTCATTCTTGCGATCATAGCGGCAAACATACTGCCTAAAGCAAGAGAGGGCATGATAATATGTGAGAATGCCCGCCAGAGAACGGAAAAATCTCCCGTTTTAAACAGTTCAGCGAACGAAGCAAAGATGCCAATCGCTCTTCCGGATGCGGGAAGCCAGTTAAGATGGACGGAAAAGATCAGGATGAAAATAAGGCCTATCCAGAATACCGGCATCGAAACCCCGAAGAGGGCTATCGACATGGAGGTATAATCAAAGATGGTATCTTTTTTTCTCGCCGCCAGTATTCCAACGGGAATCCCTATCAAAACAGCCCACACAACACTCATCAGCGCCAGTTCAAACGTCGCCATGAAGTTCGATTTTATGATGGAGATAACGGGCTGAAATTGCGTGATGGAGGTTCCCAAATCACCTTTTATAACATTGATGAAATAAATGCCGAACTGTACGACGATCGGTTCGTTCAACCCGAGTTTTTCTCTCATATTCTGTACCATTTCTTCTGTTGCCCTTTCTCCAAGCATGACCCTTGCCGAGTCACCCGGTATCATTCTCCCGACGGTGAAGACAAGGAGCATAACACCAAAGAGCACGAGCAGCAGTAAAAATAATCTTCTGACCAGATATCTGAACATAGATCCTCTCCCGAAAAAAATTTTGAGTAACAAGCCCCCTCAGGCTCAACACCTGAGGGGAAAAGGGCTTAGTACTGGAACCTGAATGCTACTTTTCTTCCACCCATACATTACTGTCCGGTGTACAGAGGAATGTATATTCAATAGCGTTTGCTTCAAACCCATGGACTCTTTTGTTAAATGCTGTTGTTGCAATCTTGTGGAAAAGCGGAATATGAACATAATTGCTGAACCATATCTCCTGAACTTTCTGATACAATTTCGTTCTTTCAGCAATATTTGAACTCTTTCTGGCATCTTCAAGCGCTTTGTCAACTTCTTCACTGTAGAATCTTGTTCCGTTGTAACTGCTCCCATTTGTCTTCCACGCTTCAACCTGTGAATGATGGATATCGTAGATCAGACCATCCGGATCGGTCAGCCAGTTCCATCCCATCGTATACATGCTCGTCTTACCGGCATCGATCAACGGAAGGTAAGAGGCCCATTCCAGTGATTCAACCTTCGCTCTGACACCGATAGCCTGAAGCTGAATCTGCATGAGTTCAGCTATCTTTCGTCTGTATGTATCCTGTGGTGTGTAAATGGTGATTTCAAATCCGTTTGAAAGTCCCGCTTCACTGAGCATCTTCATGGCTTCACCCGGATTGTAATCGAGTGCATACTGCTCTACGTCAGGATTGTATGCCCAGGATGACGGGGAAAGTGAACTCACGGCTCTGACACCGGCCTGTCCGAGAACTGTTTTGATGATGGCGTTCATATCAACACCCATGTAGATGGCCTTTCTGACTTCTATGTTGTTGACCGGTTCGTTCTCAACGTTGAAAGCGAGATAATAATAATTGAGCGCCGGTGTAACATCCAATACGAGTTTGCTATTGTCTCTGATCCTGTCAAAATCATCCGGTAAAACCTTCACGAGCATATCAACATCTCCCGCTTCAAGGTTAACAAGTGCCACAGATGGTTCAGGAATTGGTTTCATGATGACCTTTTTCAGATTTGGATACTTCATCCAGTATTCTTCATTTCTGTTCAAAACGAGCTGATTGTTCTTTTCCCATTTTTCAAAAACGAAAGGTCCCGTTCCTACCGGATTCAGACCGTAAGCGATTGGATCGGCCTGTCTGAGTGCCTTGTTAACGATGGGCTGTGTGTAGACTCTTTCCAAAAATGCGGCAAAAGGATACTGAAGGGTAAACTTCACCGTCTTGTCGTCAACTTTTTCGATTGATTCGATAACCTTGAGATTTTCATAATTCGGTGAACTCGTTTCGGGATCCATAACGGCTTCAAACGTGTAGATGACATCTTCAATTGTGAGTGGCGCACCATTGTGGAATTTAATTCCGTCTTTGATGGTGAAATACCAGACCTTTGAATCATCCGTCTTAAATTCCGCAAGACTGGGAACGATTTCGAGATCTTTTGTAACCGATACGAGTGAATCGTAAATCTGTGTGTACATCTGGAAAGACGCGTTATCAGCGACCACTACGGGATCAAGTGATCTGGCATCTTTTTCTACGGCAATTGTGAGGACTCCATCTTTGAATACTTCTTCGGAAAAACCGAATGAACCAAACAACAATACGGCTAATAAAACCAAAACAACTTTCTTCATACAGATTGCCTCCTTAAAAAACTAAAAATTAATGAAAGTCGGAAAATCGACCACCGAGCATTGCGATCGTCAATATCATTTGAAATACATCTTTATAATTGTGACTACAGTATCTGAGCGTTCTCCCCTCTGTTCTTTCAAGACCCGGAACCACACTGAGTGCATCCGCTATGACCGTATTCAGAACATCTACTTCCAGGACAGTTTTTTCTTCCGGCCGCTTGATATCGAACGGTTTTTTGTTTTCAAATTTCCCGATAAGCGCTTTCGTTCGTTCTCTGTATATCGCTTCAACCGTCTCGGGATGATACATCTTCGCGGAATATCGTCCAATCCCCTCTTTCGTCCGGACAAAGATCATCCCATCGGAATAATATTCGGACATCTCTTTTTCAAGAATATCGTCTCCGGAAATCATGACCACCGGAATATCGTACAAACCGGCATACATGGCGTTAATCTCCGTTTCGCCAACAAGTTTACCGTTAATCCTGATATTATAGATACACGAAGCTGAATAGGAATGATCCATTCCACCGCCAAATGCGCCGATTCTCGCATGATACCCCAGCAGCAGCACGGCATCATAGGTTTCATCAAGTCCCTGCATCATATAAAATGGTCTCGGATATCCCCTGATGTAAGTCACCCGCGGATCCGGAAGCTTCCCATAAGGAATATTCTCCCCCCTCGCATGGGAATCACAGATCGTTATCTCCTCTATCGTTTCATCAAAACCATGATATTTCGTTATTTCATCAAGAATCCATCCAATCTCTGAATTCAACCAGTTGTTGTAACTGCCATCACGATTCATCTCACTCCATGAGGCAACGCCAATAACCCCTTCCATATCCGTCGAAATAAATAATTTCATACTATTCCCCCTCTTTTCTCATAGACCTGGCTTCAAGCTCTTTTTCGTATATTTCTGTCAGATGATTCTCCATATTTTTCTTATCCGTCAGAATCAGCATATGCATCAGCGTCTGCGTGATAATCGTCGGTTGAACAAGTGAATTGGTCAATAACATGGAATCATTTTTACAGATAAATGAGGAGATACACCCGCCATACAACAGGCAGGATTTGGAATCCGTAAAAAGGATCTGTTTTGCCCGCTTTTTCTTTGCCTCTTTGTAGATAAAGACAGATTCACTCGAATAAGGCGGAAAGGAATAATGGATCATACAACTCGTCTCCGATACCTTTGTCATCAGATAGACAAAATCATCCAATGACCCGTTTAATAGCGTTACCTGCTTTGTCAGTATATTTGTCAGGCTGAATACCAGCGACATGGCAAGATGTTTACTCAATCCGAAACCAGAAACAAAGATGTTTTTTGCATCAGCCACCGCCTCAAGAAAATTGGAAACATCCTTCTTGTCAACCGTCCTGAGTGTTGCCCTGATATTTTTAAGATCGGCTGTTGAAAAGAAATTAAACTGTTTTTCTTCAGTCATATCATCAAGTCTGGTATTTTTAATCTTTTCATAAGGATTCAATCTTTCACGAATATCCTCCTGTATCGCCTTTTTTAAATCGTAAAACCCCGTATACCCCAGTATCCTGGAAAATCTGACAAGAGATGCCCGACTGATTCCGAGACGTGTTGAAATCGTCTCAACAGTCGAAAGGCCGAATTCCTGCGGGTTATCTATCAGATATTTTGCAATTTTCCTGTTAACCGGTGTCATTTCCGGTATCAATTTGACAACATCATCAATCAGCATATGTTATCACTCCCATCAATAAAGAAAACATGATACATAATGCCCGGGAGAAACCTCCCTTAATTCCGGTTTTTCAGCGGAACAACGCTTTGAAGCATTTTTACACCGTGACTCAAAAGCACAGCCTTTCGGGTAGTCCATGGCGGAAGGTATCTCCCCCGTTAACTTAATCCGATTCGTTTTTTGTGCGTTAATCCGGGGAATCGACTGAAGCAAAATCTGTGTATAAGGATGAAGAGGATGCTCATAGAGCTCATTGGCATCGGTAAGTTCTACGATCCTGCCAAGATACATAACGGCTATCCTGTCACTGATAAACTTCACCACACCAAGATCATGCGAGATAAAGACATAAGATAATCCGAAATCATCCTGCAGATCACAAAGAAGATTCAGAATCTGAGACTGAATCGAAACATCCAAAGCCGAAACGGCTTCATCCGCAACAACAAGCTCCGGCTGAGTCGCCAGAACCCTCGCAATCATGATGCGCTGTCGCTGCCCACCTGAAAATTCACTGGGATATCTGTCGGCATAATTGGGTTGAAAGCCAACTTTTTCAAGAAGATTTCTGATACTTTCCCGACGGTCATTCTTACCGTTAGTGAGATGATGAACAATCAGCGGTTCCCCGACGATTCCTCCAACCGTCATCCTCGGATTCAATGACGCGTATGGATCCTGAAAGATCATCTGCATCTTTTTTCTTAACCCTTTCATCTCTCGCGGTTTTTTCCCGGATATCTCTTCATCCTTGAAAAAGAGATGACCGCTTGTCGGCTCAATCAATTTCAGCATGGTTCTGCCCAGCGTTGATTTTCCGCAACCCGATTCACCAACCAGACCGAGGGTTTCTCCCTGCCTTACTTCAAGCGAAACCCCATCAACGGCATGAATCCATCTTTGATTTTTGAAGAAACTCCCCTTCCCCACAGGAAATTTCTTTTCAAGTTTCTCTATTCGAAATATATTCATATCCATCACCATCACTGATAAAGCCAACAGGCTACCTGAGTATTTTTTTCAATCTTATTAAGTTCCGGCTCTTTCTCACGGCACACGTTCATCACTTTGGAACATCTGTCCGAAAAAGGGCATCCTTCGGGAATTTCATACAGTTCAGGGACTTTACCGGATAGCGTATTCAACCGGGCTCCTTTTTGATGAGGGAGATCCAGACGCGGAATCGAATTGATCAATCCTTCTGAATAAGGGTGTCTCGGGTTACACAACAGATTGTTTACGGTATTTTCCTCAACAATCTTTCCGGCATACATCACATAAACTCTATCTGCAACTTCAGAGATCACACCAAGATCATGTGTTATGAGCAGAACGGACATATCGTAATTCTTTTTCGATTCATCTATCAGACTCAGTATCTGGGATTGTATGGTAACATCCAAAGCGGTTGTCGGCTCATCTGCAATCAGGAGCTTTGAATTACAGATCAGTGCCATCGCAATCATGACACGCTGCCTGAGTCCACCTGAAAGTTGATGTGGATAAACATCGTATCGTTTCCCGGCATCCGGTATGCCTACTGATTTAAAAACATCTATCACACGTTGTCTGACATCATATTTTGACATACTATGATGCGTCAACACAGCCTCCGAAACCTGCTTCCCGACTTTAAAGACCGGATTAAGCGATGTCATGGGTTCCTGGAAGATCATAGAAATCTCTCTTCCTCTTATCTTTCTCATTGCTTCGGTTGATAATTGATTCAACTTGATGCCTTCAAAGATGAACTCACCGTTCGGGATGATCGCCGGGGGCATCTTCAGAAGTCTCAGAATGGATCTGGCCGTGATGCTCTTGCCGCAACCCGATTCACCAACCAGACCAACGGTTTCCTTCGGTCTGATATCAAGATTAATATTCCTGACCGCTTTTAATAACCCGAAATATGTGTTGAAGTGAATTGAAAGATTTTTGATCTCCAGTAGATTCTCAGACATATACGACCCCTTTTGAAATATTTATTTCCTAAATATACCACATGAAACATAATATTTCAACATGTGAATCGACAAAATAAATAAGATTTGGAATCATATTGTTTGTTATAATGTTAACTTTTCCTCTTAAAGATAGAAAAAGATATCCCGGGAACTCATAACAATTCCCGGGATATCTTTTTATTTATTGATATAAGTTTTACGATAAGGAACAAAATCACTTCTCGCTTTCAGAAATCTTCTTTCGCGCTTCAACTTCGCTGTTAAAAATCTCTGTCAGATGATTTTCCATATTTTCCTTATCCGTGAGAACCAGCATGTGCATTAGCGTCTGTGTGATTAAAGTGGGTTGTACAAGAGAATTTGTCATCAACACAGAATCATTCTTACAGATAAATGAAGCGATACTGTCCGAGTACAGAGGACAGGATTTGGAATCGGTGAACAGAATCTGTTTCGCCCCACGCTTCTTCGCCTCTTCGTAAACGAATACCGATTCGCTTGAATAAGCCGGAAAAGAATAATGAATGATACAGCTATTTTCAGAAATATGGGTCATTAGATACACAAAATCATCCAGGGATCCGTTAAGAAGTGTAACGGATTTTGTCAGCAGATTATTTAAACTGAAAACCAAAGCCATGGCCAGATGCTTACTGAGACCAAATCCTGAAACAAAGATATTATCCGATTCCTTGACGGCATTCAGAAAATTCAGGATATCCTCAGTTCTGATGGTATTTAAAGTCGATTTGATATTCTTAAGTTCTATCGAGGTAAAAAAATCAAACTGATTGGCCTGTGTCATCTCATCCAGTTTCGTATTCTTTATCTTTTCATAAGGATTCAACCTTTCCCTGATATCCTCCTGAATAGCCTTCTTCAAATCATAAAACCCTTTAAAATCCAGCAACCTCGAAAATCGGACCAGCGAAGCCCTGCTGATATCCAACCGATCTGCAATCTCTTCAACAGTTGAGAGGCCAAATTCCTGCGGGTGGTCTATCAAATATTTTGCAATCTTCTTATTCACCGGTGTCATCTCCGGCATCATTTTCACTACATTATCAATCAACATAATTTTCTCCTAAACTCTATTTTGAAATATTTCTTTCTATAATATACCACAAGAAATAAAACAATTCAAGAGTAACCCATCTATTGAAGAGAAAATTACGGATAACAAATAAATCTCCCCATTAATAATCATCAGGGTATTTTAAGGTGTATACTCAACGTAATACGGAAATATCCTCATATAATGCAATAAAATCTCCCAGCACCCTGTCTTTATGATAATGGCCGAAATACCATTTTCTGAATGCCACACGCTCTCTGAAATTATTCAGATAATTTTCCGAGCCATCCAGCGAACAATAACCGGACACCATGCCTTTTATCGCAGACGGTGCATCATGCGTCAGGATATAATCCACCCTGAAATCGACTTTTTCAAGATTTTTCATCGCAAGTTCGTATTCATCCCGATTGGGGATTTCCCGCTCCCAGTAAGTGTTGTTCTTCATCCGCATCGCCTTATCCGGTGATGATGCCCCACCAAAGGCAAAGAAAGTCCTGTCTTCTATCGTGTAAATCCTGCCGCGCCGAAGATGGAAGATTTTATCCGACACCACCCCCACATCAGCTCCAAAGCCCTCCCTGCTTTCCAACGCATCCAGTCTGTCAAAATTCTCATGATTTCCGTCGATAAAAAGTACTGTCGGTCCAAGTGCTTCGAGTTTCATGATCAAATTCCTTTCCATCTCATCCGGTTCCGGCTCCCAAAGCACGCCAAAATCCCCGGCGATGATGATGGTATCCCCTTCCATTCCGTTGATCTTCTCCAATTTGTCAAAATCTGCTGCACCATGCAGATCACCCGTTATAAATATCATTTAATCACATCAACTCCTTATCTATCTCATCGCCTTTGTTACAGACGAAAAGTGATCAAAGTATTATCCCCCTTCCAATCCGGCCCTCAATACTCTGCAAGCATCGAGTTCTCCAAACAACTGATTTTAAAACCCGCTGAAAAACTTCTGCGGGATAAACCTCAGCCTTAAAAACCCGGTCATACACTTTCTCCGACCTCAGAAAAACAAAAAGCCTTCAGGGGGAAACCTGAAGGCTTTTTCCTGCTCTGTTCGATATCAACGTAAAATAAACTGTCTGGTAATCAGAAGATCATCATCGAGATAAAAATTAACCTTCCAGATCCCCGCATCCGCTCTGTCGATATTTGAAATGGTCAACCAGGACCACATCCCATAGTTTGAAAGGGAAAGATAACCGTATTCAGCTGCGGATTTCATGGTCAGATCCACGTTATCGTAAAGGCTGCCATCCGGTTTTATCCATTCCCAACGTGCTTCATGTGCGTCGATATACTTGTCAATCTGAAGCCACATATAGATCTTCTCATCTTCAAACGTAAATCGTACTTTTACATCCACCGGTTTCTTTTCAACCAGCTGTGAAGAAAGTTTATAGTCATTGATAAACAGACTTTCCAGCTCCGCCGGCTGAAGCGATTTCACGGTAAACGTCGTACTCTCAGCTATTTTTTCATAGGAATTGTTCCTGAACATTCTGAACTGATAATCTCCCGGTTCATCCGGTGCATTGAACTCGGCGGTTCCATCCGTCTGTCCCTGAAGGTACAGCCAGCTGATGTACTGTGTATCTTCCGTTCCCACCTTGTATAAACCGATCCAGTCATTCGCTCCCTCTGCCGGTGCATTGGAAAATTCCAAAGCAATCTTTGAACCGATATCGTATGCCGTCTTTTCCACGAGAACTGCAGCGGGAATTTCATCTTTTACGGTAAATGAAATATAGGCTTGCTCAACGCCATTCGAGTCGGAATCATTCAATCTGAAATCATAGTTCCCCTCAGTTGACGGCGCCTTAAAAATCAGGGTTCCCGTTTCTTCTCTCAAATACTGATACGTCAGATCATGGCTGTCATTTTCACTTTCACTCCCATGCGCTATATCCGATGGAATAATACCGATCCATGGATATTTCACGATGATACTCTCCGGTATTTCATAGTCAACTTCTATGACTTCTCCCGGAAGATACTGTATTTTATCAGCCGGTTTAAAGTTCAGCGCGTAAACCTGTTCAGGGACCGTATTCGTTTCAACAGTAAACACCTGACTGATTGCCACCTCCGTATCCATGCTATCCGGCGAAAACAATTTCAGTAAATAGTCGCCAGGCTGATCCGGAGCAACAAAATAAAATTCACCGTTTTTCTGTCCATTCAGATATTCCCAGGTGATATAATCCATATTACCGTCACCGACCTTGTACAAACCGACCCATTCACTGTTTGACTCTCCCGGTGCATTCCTGAATGTCACTTTCATGTCTTCTGAAGGTAGGTATACCGTTTTATCAACCGAAAGCGTCGTCTTTGTCACAATGATGGATTCCGGTTTTACGATCTGGACTTTTTCACCGGTTGTGCGTTCCATCGACTTGTTGACCGCTTCTACCATATTCTTATAATCTCTGGCTTTCGGCCCCTTTATCATTGCAACAGTTAAAAATTCTTTTCCGGAATCTTCGCCGGGAAAGTGTGAGATCATAAATTCCATAGAATTTCCATTCTCATCGGTTGTACCGCTGTAAAAAGCTCTTTTCATTCCATTGACCACATCTTCTCCACTCACTCTGATCACCGTATTATCATCTTCATGCATATCATTAATCATATTCTGAACATATTGATTCTCGGTTAAGAGAACAAATATCAAACCATCTTTTAACACCATACCTTCTCCGACTTTTCCCTGATAATAAGCTGCCCCCGGAACCGTCATCTCTTCCGCTTTAAGCCAGGTTGCCGGTTGTTGCCAGGTAATGGTATCGTATTGTTTTTCAACCTGTTCCACCTGTGTAAAAACAGTCGATAGAAACAAAACCATCAACCAAGTAAAAAATACCGCCTTTTTCATAAAAAAATCCCTCCCGATTAAATTTAAAAATAGCTTCCAGAGTTACATTTTATAATACACCTTATTATGACGAAAAGTCGTATGAACATTTCTGCTTCCAAAGAAAAGATCCCTTTTTCAAAAGGGATCAAGGGAGGATTTATTATATTGTTGTCAGTTTAAATGCGGTGTGCTGTTCTTTTATTCATCCATAGGGGGAAAAGTGATCATGATTCTCAATGTACTGTCATTCACGCCCGCTTCAACCTTCCCATCCGACGATTCAGGATCGTATGCCAGGTTGAAATTCAGATCCAGTTTTCCGGCCCTGAAGGAAAGATCATCGGAAGTAATCCGTACACCCTTTGATCCGTTACTTAACTTCAGATGCTCTTCAACGTATGCCTCATAAGTTCCGGCTTTATTGAGCAGTTCTTCCTTAATGTCCTTTTCGTCAAGGTTGAGACAGGCACTGATTCCCTTGTCTATCGCGTTCTCATTTTCCCAGCAATAATCTATCGCAAATCTTGCGTTCGTTGTCAGACTGATACCGAAATCCTCTTCGTACACTTCATCGGAAATTAGATTGGGCCGGAAGTCGATCTTCATACCATCCTGATCGCTTTGAATGGCCTCATTTAAGATGTTGACCTCTTTAAAAGCCGCTATCTTCAATGTGATGGATACCGTCGCTTCATCTTTTGAAGCCAAACCAAAAGCTGCCACAAACATCATTATGACCACTGTTATCACGATTGTCTTCTTCATCTTCACCCGCTCCTTTTTCCTTATCCACTCAAATTCTAAATTTATTCTCATTTTCTGATTTTTCTGTTCACTATTCCTTAACTGTTTTGAGTATATACCAAATTTAGAATAAAATCAAATAATTTACCAAATGTATACAATCATTATCTATACTTTATTAAAAAAGAGAAATCTGATTCAGATAAAAAGGGGTAAAATATAATAATACAAACATAAAAGCTGATAATAGAACAAATATACCTAATAACAGATTAACATATACAACGATTATCGATATTTAGATTAATTTTAAGGTAAAATTACTAAAACATTCCTCAAAATGTTAATGGATTTATATAGATATTTTTTTATACACCTTTTTGAAGGGGATGTCAAGGAAAGAAAGCAGTATTTGAAATTTGCAGCAAAAAGGGGTAGGCACAAGACCTACCCCTACATTACTATATCAAGTGTTTCTGTTGGTTATTTGGAAAAGCGCGGAGTTTTGTATTTCAAACTCCTGAAGACTTCTTTCGAAAGTCGTGAAGTTTAAACATTGTTTAAACTTCGAGCGATTTGATTCTCAAATCGACTACATCATTCCAGGCATTCCGCCCATTCCGCCCATGCCACCAGGCATTCCGCCAGGCATTCCACCTGCTGCGCCTTCTTCAACCTTGTCTACTACGAGGACTTCCGTTGTGAGGAGCATGGCTGTGATGGACGCTGCGTTCTGGAGTGAGCTTCTTGTAACCTTTGTAGGATCGATGATTCCTGCATCTACGAGGTTTCTGTACTGGTTTCTGAGTGCGTCGTAACCGAATTCGCTGTCATCGTTGCTGTTGATCTTTTCGATGATGATGGACCCGTCTACTCCTGCGTTGAGAGCGATCTGTCTGATAGGTGCTTCCAGGGCTCTTGCCACGATGAGTGCACCGATCTTTTCTTCAGGAACTTCCAGGGCCATAGCTGCTGCTTCTACTGCCTTCTTCGCTCTGAGAAGTGTTACACCGCCACCGGGAACGATTCCTTCTTCAACGGCTGCTCTTGTTGCGCTGAGTGCGTCTTCGATTCTGTGCTTCTTTTCTTTAAGTTCTGTTTCTGTTGCTGCTCCAACCTTGATAACGGCAACGCCGCCGGAAAGCTTAGCCATTCTTTCCTGAAGTGTTTCCTTTTCGTAGTCGGATGATGTATTTTCGATCTGTTTCTTGATCTGATTGATTCTTTCTTCGATTTCTTCAACGTTTCCGTGTCCGTCGATGATGATTGTGTCATCCTTTCTGACTCTTACAACATTTGCTCTTCCCAGATCTTCAAGTGTTGCCGCTTCCAGGGAAAGTCCTACTTCTTCACTGATAACTGTTCCACCTGTGAGGATAGCGAGATCCTGAAGCATGGCCTTTCTTCTGTCTCCGAATCCCGGTGCCTTGATTGCACAGGAGTCCAGGGTTCCCTTAAGTTTGTTGAGCACGAGTGTTGTGAGGCCTTCTCCTTCTACATCTTCTGCGATGATAAGGAGTGGTCTGCCGGACTGTGCTGCTTTTTCAAGAAGCGGAACGATTGGTTTGATATTTGTGATCTTCTTGTCTGTGATGAGCATAAGGGGTTCTTTAAGAACAACTTCCATCTTTTCCGTATCTGTTACGAAATAAGGTGAAATGTATCCTCTGTCGAACTGCATCCCTTCTGCGAAATCAACGAATGTTTCCATTGTCTTTGAATCTTCAACTGTGATAACGCCATCTTCTCCAACTTTATCCATTGCTTCTGCGATGTAGTTCCCGACTTCTTCGTCGTTGTTTGCACTGATGCTTGCAACGTGAGCGATGTCATCTTTACTTTCGATTTTCTTGCTTGCGCCTTTGATGCTTTCTACAGCAGCGTCTACTCCAGCTTTGATTCCTCTTTTCATGATCATCGGGTTTGTTCCTGCCGCAATGTTCTTGAGACCTTCTTTTGCGATCGCCTGTGCGAGAACTGTAGCTGTTGTTGTTCCGTCTCCTGCTACATCGTTTGTCTTTGAAGCCACTTCTTTAAGAAGCTGTGCTCCCAGGTTTTCAAATTTATCTTCAAGTTCGATTTCTTTTGCGATTGATACACCATCGTTCGTAACCGTTGGGCTTCCCCAGCTCTTTTCAAGAACTACGTTTCTGCCTCTCGGTCCAAGTGTAACCTTTACTGCATCTGCGAGTTTAACCATTCCTGCTTCGAGACTTCTTCTTGCCTCTTCGTCAAATTTCATTAATTTTGCCATTTTGAACGTCCTCCCTTAATCCTTTGTATAATCGTCTCTTAACCTTCGATGAGGCCGAGAATGTCGCCTGAGTCTATGAGTATGAAATCTTCGCCGTCTACCTTAATTTCTGTCCCTGCGTACTTTGAAAAAATAACTCTGTCGCCAACGTTGAGTTCTACATCGTCGAGTGTTCCAACAGCGATAACTTCTGCTGTCTGTGGTTTTTCTTTGCTTGTATCAGGAAGAACGAGTCCTCCTTCAGTTCTTTTTTCTTCTGTTATAGTCTTAATTAAAACTCTGTCACCAAGTGGTTTAATTCTCATCGATTATCCCTCCTTAAATTTAGCACTCTAATGTATCGATTGCTAATTGTATGATACTAGAAATATTTACCTATTTCAAACCTAATCTCATCCTTATATAGTTATTTATACGTATATATTATTGATTAAGTTATTATTATTCTTTATTACTCCTTTTTACTGCTTTTTTTTGCCTTTTACTCACTTTTCTATGCTATCAATATCTATTGTACATCCTTTATTATCTGATATGATTTTCACGAGATGTTCTTTATTTCCCATAATGATACTTTTTGCTCCAACATCCCCTTTTAAGGCCAACATAACCTCAAAATAAGCAGCACCGAAAAGAACCGGGAATCCCGGAATATTTTCATAACAGGGTCTTACAATCAACTTATATCCTTCTCCACAGCTTTTCTTACAGTGGATGTAAGTTTCAATGACCGCCTCAACATCTTCGACGGTAATAAAAGGCATATCCGCAAGCATCAGCACAACGGCTTCCGAATTCAGCTCAATCGCTTTTTTTATGCCTGTTACGATCGAACTCGCCATTCCTGTTTTATACAACGGATTCAAGAAAACCTGCCAATTAGCAGCCTTTTCTCTGACAAAACTTTCCTGCAAGTCATTCGTAACTAATATTTTATTTAACTCTATTGAGTCGAAGCGTTTCATGTTATTAACTATATACAACACTTTTTCAAGCATTGTTTCTTTTCCTTCCGGTCTATAGCGTATTTTTTCCCCATTCATTCTTTTCGCTTCTCCAGCCGCAAGGAGAATGACAGATAAATTCATTTTCCGCCTCCTTTTAAAATTAACCATAAAAACAACCGGCATCAAAACAGTCTCACCATCGACTATTAGACCATATTCTGCTTTTTTATCATCTCTTTATTGTTTTCATTAACTATTTCTCTTTTTATATCAAAAGAATCACCATACAAAAACATAAATTTTAAAATCTACCGACAAATTTTTGTTTCTTTTTCAACGCATCATCTTTTATGCGGTTCTTGTGCTCTTTTAATAAATGGCGTTAACGGTCATTCTAAAATTATTCTCAATTCCATACACCGCAACTACTTCATACAATAATTTGTATACCTTTACAGTTTCTTCACCTCTTTGTTGTTATACTCGCTTCTTCATAAACGTCTATGTTTGGGAAGACAAATTATTTTGAATTGAGGAGTGATTGAATGCCAATGATTAAATTTGGAGTACACGCAGAAAGCAAGCACCACGCACAGGTGGAAGTAACAGCCAGGAATTTTAAGATGATCGTGGACGAACCACCAAATCTCGGCGGAACAGATGAAGGGGCTAATCCAGTAGAGTACGTTCTTGCAGCTCTTGCAGGATGTCTTAATGTAGTCGGTCATATGGTGGCAAAAGAGATGAATTTTGAGATAAAGGCATTATCTTTTGATATCGAGGGTGAACTCGATCCGGCAGGATTCATGGGTAAAGCGAAAGATGTAAGACCCGGCTATCAGAGTATTACCGTAAAGGCTAATGTCGATACGGAAGCCGATGACGCCACGCTTGAGAAATGGCTTGAAATAATCGAAAGCAGATGTCCGGTCAGCGATAATCTCCAGAATCCGACACCTGTCAAGCTTGAAATCGTAAAATAAAAAAAGTAAAAAACTTTTAAAACACCTTAAATAGCGCAACAGACGTAAAAGCTCCCTTTAAATGGGAGCTTTTATGTTATTATTGGGGGAATTAGATTTTGGAGGTTGAGTAAAGCGTGCTACCCGAAACCGGAAATTATGTAGAATTGTATAAAACAGGTGAGTTACAGAGGATCTTGGACAGTGTGGTTTCAAATCTCGAAAACTGCCGATTATGCCCCAGGATGTGCGGCGTTAACAGAAAAGAGGAAAAAGGAGCTTGTCTGCAATCCGACAAACCAATGTTTACAAACGCCGTCGTTCACACCGGTGAAGAACCCCCTCTGATCACGGGAACAGGTGCCGGGACCGTTTTTTTCACCGGCTGCCCCATGAAATGCGTTTATTGCCAGAACTTCGCCTTCTCGCAACTGAACAACGGGACAGAATATTCAGCGGAACAGCTCGCCGATACTTTTCTCGAACTCCAGAATAAAGGCGTATGCAATATAGACCTTGTCACACCTACACCACATATCGTCAGCATCGTTCAGGCGTTAATAACAGCAGTCCCAAAAGGTCTCACGATCCCAATCGTATACAACACCAGCAGTTATGACAATGTTGATATCCTAAAAAATATAGAGGGGATTATAGATGTTTATCTGGCTGATATCCGATATACGGACGACACTCTCGGTTTAAAATACTCGGGAGTACCCGGATATTGGACACATGCCAAAAGGGCCATCAGGGAAATGTTCAGACAGGTTGGTTCCAGAAGACTGATCATCAGACACCTTGTTCTCCCAAACGGCATCTCCGGTACGAGAGAGGCCATGGCATTTGTCGCAGAGGAATTATCAACCAGGGTGAACATCTCACTTATGTCACAGTATTTCCCCGTTTTCAAAGCACTCGATACAGCAGAGCTTTCAAGAAAGATCACAGCGGAAGAATACGATGAAGCGGTTGCTATAATGGCGGAATACGGCCTTTACAACGGCTGGGTACAGGATTTTTAACTATGGTATAATGATTCGATTTTATTCTTTTTTCAGGAGATAAATAATGGCAAGATTTTTGATCGTAGATGATGAATCAGCAATAAGAAATATGATAAAAAAATACATTGAGGAAATGGCGTTTGAAGCCGACAGCTGCTCAAACGGAGAAGAAGCCTTGAAAGCGCTATTCGACACAAGATACGACGGCGTCTTCACGGACCTCAGGATGCCCGGCATGGATGGGTTCGCATTGCTTGAAGCGATGAAGGAGGAAGGGTTTACGACACCCGTTTCTGTCGTTTCTGCTTACTCGGAACCTGAAAATATTATCCGGTGTTTCAAACTCGGTGCTATCGATTTCGTCACAAAACCATTTTCACCGGATGAGATCAAGGATGTTATCAAAGAGATGTTGAAACACAAACTGGATATGAAAGAAACGGCACAGTATATCAGAGGACTGATCAAGCAAGGGGCCATCAAAAGTGCTGAAGACTATCTCAAAGAGCTTTTTTATTCATTCCCTTCATCCCCGATCCCCCATTATCTGATGGGTTTAAAATTTCTTGCTGAAAATGATACCCGAATGGCAAAACATCATCTAAGAGCCTCCAACGCATTAGATGATGGCTATGAGCCGGCAAAATCCAAACTTTTAAGTATTGACGAGGAAGATAAAAATGGCGAAGAAGAACGTTAGTTGGTATGTCATCATCATCGGTTGCGGCCGTCTTGGCTCAAAGATAGCCAGCAATCTCTCCAATCAGGGACACAGTGTCGTGATACTGGATAGAGATGAGAAAAGTTTTGATCATCTGACACAGGAATTCACGGGATTCACAATTGTCGGAAATGCCACTGAGCTTGAATCTTTAAAAAAAGCAAAGATATCAAAGGCAACGATGGTTTTAGCCTTTACAAATAAAGACAACATCAATTACATGGTTTCACAGGTTGCAAAAGAGGTATTCAACGTCCCGCACGTCATCGCTCGAATCTACGATCCCGACAACGTCCAGCTTTTCAATCAGATAGACGTCAAGACGATTATTCCGATGAACCTCGCTGAAGTTGCTTTAAATAAGACCTTTGATGAAATCACGGGTGATTTGTTATGAAAATAATCCTCGCCGGCGGAAGAAGGGTCACTTATTACCTGGCAAAATCCCTGATTGCTAAGGGAACCAACGTCGTTATTATCAATAAGGACAAAGACTACTGCATGGAGATGGCGAGGCAGATCAAGGCACTGATCATTCATGGAGACGCCAGTAAGATAGAAACACTGCAAAAGGCAGAGATATTTGACAACGACATCGTTCTCGCCCTCACACCGCTTGACGAAGATAACTTGATCATCGCACAGCTCTGCAAAAGGGTTTTAGATATCAATAAAGTTTACACACTGGTCAATGATCCGGAGAATGCCGAATTGTTCAAAAAGCTCGGTATCGACAGCGTTATCAGTATGACGGAGATCCTTTCAACACTGATTGAGCAGCGTGTATCTTCAAGACTCACCAATATCATGTCATTTGAAGAAGGAAAAGGGCTCGTTCTGCAGCTCACACTCGAAGAGGGTTTCCCCGCCAACGGCAAGATGCTTAAAAATCTCGGACTGCCAAAGGGAGCCATCGTGGGAGCCATCACCAGAAACGAGGAACTCATCGTCCCTCATGGCGAAACATTACTGAAAGAGGGGGACAGGCTGGCAGTCATGTGCAAACCATCTGTACAGACTCAGACTGTCAAGATTATTTCCGGAAAGGATTGATATGGCTTACAAAAAAATACTCAGGACACAATACAGTACGATATTCACGAATCTCGGTTGGATGTTGATGTCTTTTTCGGCAATTCTGCTCCTCCCGCTTATCTTTTTGTTTTTTTATCCCGAGGAGACACCCAATGCAATCTATTTTGTTGAAAGTGCCGCTATTTCCTTTATTGTAGGATATATCCTCTGGTTCTCCTTCAATAAAAAGTCTCAAAGCAGCAAACTGACTATTCACGAAGGCGCGATCATCGTTTTTCTCGTATGGGTGGCTGCTGTCGTTCTGTCCGCATTACCGTTCGTGTTTGGCAACATACTCAATATGACGCATGCCGTATTTGAAAGCACAAGCGGCTGGACAACAACCGGGCTGACACTGGTCCACGAGGAAAAGATCCCAAAACTGTTCCTCGTCTGGCGTTCTCTGATGCAGTATTTCGGCGGAGCCGGTTTCGCCATCATCATGCTTTCTTCAATAGGTGGGGGGGTAAGTTCCGGTATTTACGCCGCAGAAGGACGAATGGACAATCTTCAGCCACATATCAAAAAATCCACAAAGACGATACTCAGCATTTATTTTACCTACGCACTGATCGGTTTTTCCGCCTATGTCTTCGCCGGGATGACACCGTTTGATGCCTTTAATCATGCATTGACAGGGCTTGCAACCGGTGGTTTTTCAACGAGACATGCCAGTATCGGATTTTATAACAGCATTCCGATCGAGATCATAACGATCGTCCTCATGACTTTGGGAACAACGGGATTCGGAGTTCATTATCTCCTTTGGTCGGGAGATTTTAAGCAATTGAAGAAGAACGTTGAACCCTGGACCTATTTTGTCATACTGGTGATCTTCATCCCGCTTCTCGTAAGTGCTGTGTTTGGCGGCGTGTATACGACGATGCCCCAATCCATCAGGCAATCCACATTCCAGGCTGTTTCTGCCCTGACCGGAACGGGTTTTGCGACAACAGATATGACCGTCTGGAATCATTATGCACTGCTGCTCATGACGTTGCTCATGATCTTCGGAGGTATGATGGATTCTACTTCAGGTGGTTTGAAACTCTTCAGAATATTCGTGATTTTTAAGGCGATCTGGATAGAGATAGAAAATTTCTTCCTTCCGAAAGGAGCCGTTCGTGATCATCGTGCTTGGAAAGGGAATGTGGAATACAAGATCGACAGCAATCTGCTGAAAAGCATCCTGATATTCACCGTATTGTATGTGCTGAACTACACGGTAGGTGTTGCCGTACTTGTCGCTCACGGTCATGACTTCATGACCGCAGCCTTTGAATACGCCTCTGCATTGTCAACCGTAGGATTATCTCTCGGGATCACATCAACAGCGGCACCTGATGCCATCATCTGGACTGAGACGATTGGCATGTTTCTTGGAAGGCTCGAATTTATAATTATTTTATATGCTATCGCAAAAATATTCAGAGATTTAAAACAGTATTTACAATCCGGGGAGTGATTTCCCGCTAAAAGTGGTATAATCTTATTGTTGGGGTTTGCGAAAACCTCTCATGGGATCCGGTTAATTTAAGATTTTGTAAGATATTTTTGAATATGTGTTTTACGTCTATATGTTATACCTTTATTCAAAACACTTTTAGTGGAGGTTCATTATGATCAGTGCTGCCGCTTATGCGCAAAATATACCTCTTAAGGCAACGCCGGCGGATAAAAAGATACAATCCGGCAGGTTAAATGATCTGTTGCGAAAGATCAACAAATCTGAAAATAAAGCCGAGCTGCTAATGAAATATCAGTATTTGACCGAATTGATTCGCGGAAGTAAAAGTTCCGAGATCGGTCATTTTATCGATAAACTCGCCTCCGAACTTTCAGTTGATGAAAAGAAATTCAAAAAACTGCAAACACAATTAAAAAACGAAAATAGATTTGTCAACAGCAAACAGTTCAAGAAACTCTTCCCGAGGGGTGGTGTTCTTTTCGAATTCAGCAATTACGGTGTTGCCGCACGAGAAGAACTTCGTGAGATCGTTGCGGGAACTGCAAAGGACACAACGAGTGATTTTTTCCCAATCAACACCTATTTCAAGAAAAGTGTTTCTTTAAACGGTCTCTATGTTGAAACCTATGATTCATCGACTTTTGACGGACTCAAAGGCCAGGCTTTTGATTATTATTTTTGATTCTTTTAGTTTTAACCGAATGTTAATTTTCTAAATTAAACGACAATAAACAACAAAATAAGAAGAAAACAGTCTCCTCTCTGGAGGGGTTTCAGTTTCGGCTGAAGGGATGGGTTTTTAAGATAATGAAGATCAGCAGCTTGTTTGTGATCGTATCTGGATCTATCTTATCCCTATTAGGGAACCCTATCCAGGGAGGAGACTTTTTGATGGGGTTCTGAATAATATTTCATACAATATTGCCTCTTGTTATGGTATATTTAAGTGTGCAGATTTTTTTCAATATAAAAATTAAAAGCACCTTGTTTTTATTAAACTTAATAAAAAGCAGTGATCAGCAAAGAGCATTTGATCATGCACCTTACAGACTTTAATGATTTAAACTGACCATTTTTAAACAGATTCCATCTGTTTAAAGGATAGGCTAAGAGTTAAACGGAAAATGATTCGACTCTATAAATTAAAGGAATGATATTTTGAGAAAAGAAATAAAAGTAACGGAAGACAATTATTTTAACAGGCTGGATAAATTTCTCCGAAAGACCTTCAGCGAGATAAAGATGGCTTCACTCTATAAGATACTGAGAAAGGGTGATGTCAAAGTTAACGGAAAACGTGTTAAAAACCCCGAGCATCCGTTGACAACAGATGATATCGTTTCCGTCTGGATTCCGGAAGATCAGGAGAAACAAAAACACATCGAAAGAAGTGTTGAAGGGACGCGTGAACTGAAACCGGTTGAGATGGATATCAAAGTCATCTACGAGGATACTCATCTCATGGCAATCAACAAGGATGCCGGTATATCCGTTCATCCGGGAAGTGGAGAAGAAAATCGTCCCACGCTGATTGAAGGTCTCATGTTCTACGGTGAACAAAGGGGATTTGAGCCTTTTCTGGTGCACAGACTGGACAAAAATACGTCAGGTGTATTGATAATCGCAAAGAAAAGAATGTTAGCAAGAAGATTATCTCAACTCATCTCTGAAAGAGAGATTCATAAGGAATATATCACTTTATTTTCGGGAAGGGAAGCAGTGGATTTTGTGGTCGATTCCCCCATTGATGACAAGGCTGCTTTAAGCAGATTCTACCCTGAAAGCACTTTCACAGCAAATATCAAGGGGTTCTATCACGATTTCACACTGGCGAAAGCCGTTATCGAAACGGGCAGAAAACATCAGATCAGAAGACATCTCGCCGATAGAAATGAACCGGTAGCAGGTGATACAAAATACGGGGACAGGATGCTGAATCGGCAACTCGGCAAGATGGGGCTGAAAAGACAATTCCTTCATTGCTTGAAGATGTCCTTTTACGACCCGGAATTAAAAAGGCAGTATGATTTTGTGGCAGAGATGAAGGATGATTTATTCAATTTTTTACATCGATTACAGGAGGCATAAAATGGCTTTGGATACACAGCTTTATTACTCAAAACTTGGATACATGTATGAAAGACTTGTCAGCGGAAAGGTTCTGTTAAGTGCGGATGATATTGAAAGGGGAACTTCCGGCATGACGATCGCATGGGGATTTTTCGGAAATATGTGGAATCAGCCTTTTTTCATCGCCGCTGTCAGACCACAGCGTTATACGCTCAACGCATTAAAGGGTTCCGAAAGGTTCAGTGTTAATTTCTTCACAGACGATTACAAGGATGAGCTGGTTTATTTCGGAACGGTCAGCGGTTATGATGAAAACAAGTTCAAGACGGAAAAACTTCATGCGGGAGATAAAACAGGTGGTTACGCACCGGTGGAGGAAGCTTCCATCATCCTGAACTGCTCAATCGTCACCAACAATCAGATTGAACCGTACAACCTGGATCATGATTATGTGGAGAAGTTCTACAAAGGGGACAACGGCTATCATGTCATGCTTTACGGCAGAATAGATGACATAATCGTCAAGAAGTGATAGCATTATTTTCAGATAAGAGAGGTTGACATGTTCTTTAACAAAACGGACGCAATCATCATTCGAGAAGCCACGGAAAAAGACGCAGCAGCGGTCGTCAGATATCTGAAGGAAAATCAGGATGAATTCAAGTATATGATCTCAAGAACGTGTGAGATGGATTTAAGTGTTGATTTCGAAAGAGATATGATCAGGCGACATACGTTGCGCGATAACTGTATATTCTTTGTAGCGGTAGAAGGAAAAAAAGTGGTTGGCATGTTGAATTTTGTTGCGGGAAACAGACTAAGAAATGCGCATGACGGGGAATTTGGTATCTCCGTCGATAAGAATTACTTCGGAATCGGAATCGGAAAAGCACTCGTTCAGGCTTTAATTGACTGGGCAACGGATAATGACATGATCAAACGATTGACACTTTTTGTCATGAACGACAACGAGATCGCTATCAGGCTGTATCAGAAATTCGGCTTCAGGATTGAAGGGGTCCGAAGAAAGGCTGTCCGGTTTGAGGACGGCAGGATACAGGATTTAATCATGATGGGAAAGATGAAAAAGGAAGGATCAAATGAATGGATAGAAGACACGGAATAGTGATCAGGTTTCACTCGAATATGCTGGATGTTGTTGATACACAGACAAGAAAGAAATACATGTGTACCCTGCGGGGTAAGTTTAAAAAGCAGCGTATACGACCACTTGTGGGAGATCTTGTCGAATATATCGGATTCCCCGATATGAAGGGGAGAATAGAGAATATTCTTCCACGAAAAAACGAACTGGCACGTCCGCATATCGCCAACATTGACCAGGTCATTCTGGTTTTAACGGTATCACAACCCCCTCTTTCTCTTCTGACCCTTGACAAATTTCTCATTATGGCTGAAAGCCAGGAGATAGAAAGCATCCTGGTCTTTAACAAGGCGGATCTGATGACGCATCATGAAAGAGAGGAAATGGCTGAAATCGTTGACTATTATTCCAGATTCTATACGGTCCTGGAAACGAGTGCGAAAACCGGAAAAGGGATAGAAACACTCAAAACCATCTTCAGCGGAAAGATAACGACGATGGCGGGGATGTCGGGTGTTGGAAAAAGCAGTTTGCTCAACGCCGTTGAACCCGGCTTGAGTCTGAGAGAAGGGGTTCTTTCAGAACAACTGGACAGGGGAAAACATACCACAACGTATTCCGAGTTACTTTCCATCGGTAACAACGGATTGATTGCAGACACTCCCGGTTTCGCCTTTCTTGATATGAAGCGTTTTAACAAAGATCATATCAAATTCCTGATGCCGGACATCATTAATCATTCAAGATATTGTGCATTCGACGACTGTTCACATATCAGCGAACCGGATTGCGGCGTTCTTGAAGCACTGGAAAACGGAGATATTCTGGATACAAGATACAACAGTTATGTGCAGATATTTGAGGAGATAGAAAACAGTAAATAGGATTTCCAAAAATAAAAAGGAGTGATTCTTATGAAAAAAGCATTTCTCAGTATTGGTATCGTCTGTCTGATCGTTTTTCTCTCTGTCAGTTTCACAGCGGCAACGTGTACAGTGGCCCCCGGTCCTGTAGTGACTTATTACACGCAGTTTCTCAACAACAACTCAGGTGTCCCGGTCTACATTGAAGTCGATATGGATATGATCTTTGGCGGACTCGTCAGAACATCGTCAATTATCTATTCCGGACAACAGGGGAGTGTAGCGGCCGAAAATGGATATTATATCAGAGTCAGAAACGCAAATACAGGTCAGTACCTGACCTTTAATCCGCCAAACACTGGCGATGCAACATATTACTGGATAAACACCAGCAACACATTTACAATTTCAGGCGGAGGATGGGTTTCACCTGCCAGATAAAAATCAGAAAGAGGTTATTACATGAACAGGAAAGCATTCAGAATACTGACTTTATGTGGATTCCTGTTTATTATCATCGTATTTTCAGCAAACACATGTGTCCTGGTTCAAAATGAGGAAAATAACAAGTATAGTCTCAATGTACGCAACGATTCAAGTTTCCCGATAAAGATGATAGTATGGGGAGTTAAACAGGAAGCTCTTGAAAACGGTGGTTCAACATTGTATTACGTATCAGCCGGCTCTGCGATTGATGCTGTTTATCAATCTTCACCGGAGATGTGGGTTGATATAAGAGGGACGGACAAATTCCCCTTTATCATGCCATCATCCGGGTTAAATGTTATGATTACAAACTCGGATATCGGTATCTCAATATCGTCAGAAAAATAATATTCCGATAGATCGGAAAAAGAGGTGACAATATGAAGAAAATAGTGATTACAGTTCTGATCCTGCTGATCGTTACGCTGGGATTCTCTATCCGACTCGGTGTTCAGCTTCAGAACTTCAACGGTTATTACAACGGTATGTATTTTAACGGTGTACGTGTAACGGCAACGGCTCCGGGATATCCTGCTTACGGCTACCTTCAGCCCGGTGATATCATAACGGAAGCCATCATGCTGCCAAACAGTCAGATCTGGGGAAATCCGGGGATGCCAAACGGTGGTGCATTGATTTCATTCAACCCGTATTATCCGCTCAATCAGCAACTCATGCAACTGGCTCAGTACAATTATCAGTATAATTACACACAAACGACGAGTTATACGGCGATGGTTAACTTTATCAATTCCGCACCATATTATTCAAACATCATCATGAGGATTTACAGACCCTCATGGAACAGCTGGACACTCGCTTCAGTGGTCCTCGATTCAAACGGTCAGGGAAGCGTCTGGATGATGCCGATGCCTCAACAGCAGCCACAGGTTCAAGTCAATCCGACTCAACCGCAAGTCCAGGTAAATCCGAATAATCCAACCGTGCAGATTGATCCGAATTTCCAGATCCGAATCTGGCTTCATTTTTAAAAGCTGAAAGCAACTAAAAGGCGGATTTTTATCCGCCTTTTTTGATTGACATACAACATTATTCTTTGATGGCCGTATTATATTTTGGAGAAAATTATCTTATCAAAGGAGTGATGACCATGACAAAAACACGATTTTCGATAGCCGTTATCCTGCTGACGGGACTGCTCATCCTGAGTTTTTCCGCTTGTTCAATCACGATAGCGCCATTATCCTACACCGTAAACGTCACAAACGCATCTGCGGTTCAGATTCGACTTGAGGTTTATCCGGACACGACGACCAACAATCTCATTTCCTCCGTCGTCGTCGACAGCTTAAATCCGGGAGCAATTGAAGTCCCCCCAAATTATTATCTGAGGATCAGAAACTTGACCAACGACGTCTTTGCACAATTTCCGGGACCGCTTGAGTACTGGCAGATCACACAGGCAATCGCCTGCACCGTAAATGTTTTGGGCTTCGTCAGCTTTTAAAACCAAATGAAAGTATTTTTAGGAGGTAACATGTTTCTTGAGACAGAACGATTAATCATCAGACGCTTCAGAAAAGAGGACTGGCAAGACTTGTACGACTATCTCTCAAGACCGGAGGTGGTCCGATTTGAACCTTATGATGTCTGTACTGAAAGAGATGCAAGAGAAATTGCCGTTGAACGATCAAAAAATGACAGTTTTTATGCCGTAGCGTTGAAAAATGAGGGGAAAGTCATCGGAAACCTTTATTTTGAACAGATCGAAATGAAGGCTTTTAACACGTGGGAACTGGGTTATGTTTTTCATTCCGGTTATCACGGAAACGGCTATGCAACGGAAAGTTGTCTGAAATTGCTGGATTTTGCATTTTCATCTCTTGATGTTCGGCGCGTCATCGCCATGTGCAATATTAAAAATGTGCCCTCCTGGAAATTACTCGAAAGATTAAAGCTGCGCCGGGAAGGGTATTTTCTGCAAAAGGCTTTTTTCAAGCGGGATAAAGAGGGAAATCCCATATGGAACGATGTTTATGCATATGCTATACTAAAAACAGAATGGGGTTCAATCGACGACTGAACTGCCGATTTGTAACCGCAAACAAGATAAAGAATTGACGTTACTTAATATTCTCATGGTAGAATATAATAGGAATTTTTTCGAATAGTATAAGGGGTGTACGATGAAGATCGGTGAATTTGCAAAAAAGTTTGATGCCAGGATTGATACCATCCGATATTATATAGATAACGGGATGATATTACCTGAAAAACTTCATAGTCAATACAGGTTTGATGATAAATGTGTTGAAGATATGACACTTATCAAAGAATTGAAAAGTATGAAGTTCAAGATAACGGAAATCAAGAAGATTCTTTCCTTTAAAAGACTCACGAATCTCATAGATAAAGATAACCTGGAATATTATGCCCAGTTTTTTACGGAAAAACTGGACGACTTAAAAAAAGAGGAAAAGGCGATAAAAGAATCAATTAAAACGATTGAAGTCAAGATCAACGAGATCGAAAATGCCAAGAAAACACTGAAGACCAAAATCGGTATTCCGCTTCAATTTTTTAACCTGCTTTATTGTCCAAAATGCCAGCATAATCTGAAACTCTACAACGCCATCGTTGACGGTAATTCTATCTATAATGGTGAATTGCAATGCGATTGCGGTTACAAGGCGATGATTCAGGACGGCATCGTTATCGACAGCGAAATCGGAGAAAGTGTCAAAAAGGTATTGGAAGTCAACAAATTTTCGCCTGAGGAATACCTTGAACAGACAGACCCCATTTATATCAGCTTCACACATAAATCGTTCCAGTGGGTCATGAAACGGATGGCACTTGAATCGTTGAACAACAAGATGATCCTGGATGTCGGAACCGGTAACGGGATGGTCATGACAAACGTGATCAAGGAGATTGACCGTTCAAACTTCTTCATCGCCACGGACAACAATCTGAATCAGCTGAAAAAGACCAAAGCGTTGATGGAAAAAAACGGAATCGGTCAGAATTCAATCTTCATCGCCTCTGAGTTTGAAAATATCCCCTTGAAATGGGAAACCATCGATATCGTGATGGATATCTTCGGGACAACGAATCATGTTTTTCAGGAAAAGGAATTTTTATTCTCACACATCAAGCCCTATCTCAAACATGATGGCGTTCTTTACGGAACGTATATCTATCTGAAGCCCAGATCTTCGGATATGACACCTGAATTCAGAGACTTCAGAAAATGGTTTATGCTGGAATCCATAAAGGCTTCTCTAAACGATTTTGAAATAGAAGAATCTTCAACCTTTGGGTTTACACAAAGCAGGGGAGATCTTGCGGTTGCATTGAAAGAGGGGTCAAGAATCCATCAATGGGCATGTAAAGCAAAAAAGATCTGAACGAAATGATTCAGATTTATCGCAATACGGTTAATGAATAGGAATCAGATTGCGTATCTAACTTCTACTACTTTTCCAAGGAACCGACATTCCTCATCCCACACTTCCGGCTCGATGAATATTGGCTCATAAAATTTATTATCGCTTATGAGCCAGACACCTTTATCGGTGAAATAAATTCGTTTCACAAGCGATTCGTCTTTGTTAATAAGTACAAGACCGATGTTACCATTTCTGAACTGACTCTGAGACATCTTCTTGATAAATACCGTTGACTTGTCTCTTATGGCAGGTTCCATACTTTCTCCAAATACTTTTACCGCAAAATCCGCATCTTCGGAAAACACATAATCTTCGGGATTTTCAACCGCAAGCATGGATGATCCCGCACCGGCAATTCCAAGAACCGGAACCGGATTCGACAGTTTGTCGATGATGTGATCGGGATTCAATCCCTTTTTTCTGAGTGTATCCAGCACCTCATTCAACTCATCCTGCCTCGTCTTGAGATAATCGACTTCATCTTCCTCGGAAGCACGAAGAAGATATTCAAGTGATACTTCAAAGATATCGGACAATTTTATCAGAATTTTTTTTGACGGTTGCCTGATACCCCTCTCATAGGCTGAGATAGAAGACATGGTCAGATCAAGAATGTCGGCAAGCTGGCTCTGATTGATCCCCTTTTTCTGTCTTAATTCCTTAATCACCAAACCTATATCCAAAATAACGCCCTCCTGTTTTTTAAATAAATCTGCAACACAGTTTATATTATAACATAAACTGTGATTTTTCATACTATTAGTGCGAATTACAACACTTTCTTATGAATATAGACGAAAATTCACACAAAAAACTTGACAAAATGTATGAATTGGGATATAATACAACTGAAAACAGAGACATATAATCCCCAATAATTACCCACCCCCTCCCCGGGGGTTTTTTTTGGTATAATGGTGTAAATTCGTATTTTTGACTAATTATTTTTTTTAAGAGGAGTGTTTTAATGGGTAAGAATTTGATTTACGCTCAATCCGGTGGGGTCACATCCGTTATCAACGCATCGGCATACGGGGCCATAACGGCCGCATTGAACAACCCGGAAATAGACAGGGTTTATGCTGGAAAAAGTGGTATACAAGGTATTCTGGACGAGGATCTTTATATCATGAACGATGAAAAAAGAAAGGAGATCGAAAGAATTGCCTATACACCGGGAGGCATATTCGGTTCCTGCAGGGTAAAGATAAAAGAGGAAAGCCAATTGAAGAGAATCTTCGACGTGTTCGCCGCTCATGACATCGGCTATTTTCTTTACAACGGTGGAAATGACTCGATGGAAACCGCTCATACCGTATCCGAATACGCCAGAAAACACGGCTATGATCTTCAAGTTATGGGAATTCCAAAAACCGTCGACAACGACCTGATGTATACGGATCATTGTCCGGGTTTCGGATCCGCCGCAAAATTCACGGCAACGGCCATACTGGAAGCGACAAGGGACCTGCGTTCAATGGCATCATCCTCAACAAAGGTCTTCATTCTTGAATCCATGGGCAGACATGCTGGATGGCTGGCCGCTTCGGCATCCCTGGCACAGGAAAACGATCTGAACGCCGCTTCCATTATCCTGTTGCCCGAAGTTGCCTTCTCGAAAGAAAAATTCCTGGCGAGAGTGGATGAAGAAATCCGATTGAACGGTTTCTGTTCCATCGTTGCATCAGAGGCCTTAAAGGATGAAAACGATGCGTTTATTTCAACGGCAGGGTACAAAGATAATTTTGGAAATGTCCAGTTGGGAAAGATATGCAATGAACTGGAAAAGATGGTGTGGGAAGATCTCGGTGTCAAGGTTCACACCGGGCTGCCTGATTATCTTCAGAGATCTTCAAGACATATCGCAAGTCTCACCGACTGGCAGGATGCCATAGAAGTCGGTGCAAGAGCTGTTCTGTGGATGACTCAGGATGGCGCAACCGACAAGATGGTCAGCATCGTCCGTGATATGGACAGGCCTTATCTCAGACATTTCGAAACGGTAGAGCTGGGAAAGGTTGCAGGAGAGACCAAAGAACTGCCGTCAGAATATATAGATGAAAGCGGTTTTAACGTAACGGAAGGCTTCAAGAGATATGCACAGCCCCTCATCACCGGAGAGGCACCGAATCATTATATGTACGGTATTCCCGTATACGCCCATCTCGAATACAGGATGGAAGATAAGAAGTTGCCTCAACAGATTTCATCGTAACAAAAGACGCAAGACATTCCGTCAATAAATAGAAAGAAATTCAGAAAAAGGGCAACTCGTGATCTTTCCAAAGGAAGGGTCCAGAGAATTTCGAAAATTCCCATGAGTTGCCCCTACACGGGGAGGTAAGAAATGAAAGAATTTGATCTGATCATCATAGGTGCCGGTCCGGGAGGATATGTAGGAGCCATCAGAGCATCACAGCTCGGTTTAAAGACGGCTATCGTGGAAAAAGACAAGGCGGGTGGTGTCTGTCTGAACATCGGGTGTATCCCATCCAAATCACTCATCCATCAGGCTGAAAAATTCAACGCCATCAAAGATCTTGAAAAGATGGGTGTCAAAGTCGATACAACTGAATTCGATTACAAACAGGTCTTCAAGAAATCGAGACTGGCTTCAAAGAAACTTTCAAAGGGTGTTGAATTCCTTTTAAAGAAAAACAAGGTAGACTATTTCGCAGGAGAAGCGAAGTTCGTCGATGCCAAGACACTCAAAATAAACGATGAAGAGGAAATAAAGGCGGAAAACATCATCATCGCAACCGGTTCAAGACCGAGACAGATACCGGGTTTTGGATTCGATGAAGAAAAGGTTCTCAGCTCAACGGGAGCGCTTATGCTTGAAAAATTGCCGAAGAGCATTCTTATTCTCGGAAGTGGTGCCATCGGAATGGAATTCACGCATGTCATGAACGCTTTCGGCGTGGAAGTTCATCTCGTCGAAATGATGGATACCCTTCTGCCGACAGAAGACAGGGATATCAGCGAAGAACTCGAAAAGGCATTCAAGAAGCGAAAGGTCAAGATGTATACGGGAACAAAGGCAACCGGCTACGAAGAAACACCGGAAGGGTTGAAGGTAACCCTTGAAGCCAAAGACGGTACAACATCTGAAGTCGTTGTTGAACAGATTCTTGTTGCTGTGGGAAGAGCAACAAATATCGAGAACATCGGACTTGAAACCATCGGTGTCAAAACTGAAAGAGGCTTCATCGCCGTCGGCGATTATTATGAAACATCCGTAAAGGGCGTCTATGCCGTTGGAGATGTTGTGGCCTCACCGCTCCTGGCCCACGTTGCCTCAAAGGAAGCGGAAATCGCCGTCGAACATATCGCGGGCCGAACAGTCAAACCCAAACTCGATGACAGACTCATACCGGGTGCCGTTTACTGCGAACCGGAAGTTGGGAGCTTTGGTCTCAAGGAAAAGGACATTGACCCTGAAACAATGGTCGTTTCAAAATTCCCCTACAAGGCAATCGGAAAAGCAACAGCGGTTGAACAGGCTGAAGGTTTCTTCAAGCTCATTACGGATAAAGATACGGGGAGACTCCTTGGTGCTTCCGTCATCGGTGCACAGGCAACGGAACTCATTCATGAACTGCTTCTCGCCAAAGATATGAAGATATCAATGGAAAAGGTAGCAGAACTCATTCACGCTCACCCAACACTCTCGGAAGGGCTCATGGAAGCCGCCAGAATGTCACAGGGATGGGCTATTCACGTATGATAAATCTTAAAAGGGGTGATCGTTAATGCCCAACTGGTTATATGCCATACCGGCAATATTCTTTTTTGCCACCGGACTCATCAAATACGCCAAGTCCGGCGGACAGAAACTCATCATGCTGGGAGATTTCCTGATCTCTCTCGGATTCCTTTATCAGCTGGTATTCCCGTCACAGATGGTCGGTTTTATCATCGCCGCAGCAGGTGTTATCGCTGACATGGTACTCTTCTCAATCGTCGCAAAGAAAACCAAAGAAAGACAAAAACGAGAAAATCAGAACAACGGACAGGAATAAAAGTTAAGAGGCAGGTTATCAAACCTGCCTCTTCGTTTATCGGGAAACCCATCTGATTTTAGCCGCTTTCCTTTCTCAAATGACTTTCAGAGAAAATAAAAAACAAAATAACTTACGTCAAAAGAGTATAATCATAATACACAGAAAAAACTAAAGAAGATTATTCATAGAGACAACAACATCCGGGAGGTGGATGTGATGAAAAAGGCAATCCTATTTTTGGCACTGTTTCTCATCTGTGTTACCGCTTTCTCCTATACACTTGGTATCCAGGGAAAATATGTCAGCGTTAATATTGCCGGTTTTTACCGGGCAATGCAGGTCACCTATGTGTATCCGAATTCCGTCGCCAGCAGATTCCTTCACCCGGGGGATCTGATTATTGCGGCATCGTATGCGGCAATCTATGCACCGGGTATCGAAAACAACACGGTTATGAACATTTCCGGGCAGTATATCTACAATTTATCCGGCTACTATGACTTTGCGATCAGTTCCGAACAGTATTTTATGGATGTTGTCTCGGGCATCGGGAGTCCGGCAGCGGTGATTACGTTTGTCATTTACAGGAACGGCTCCTATATCGAGTATATCTTGGGTTATTAAAAACCATCTACATGTATAAACTCGGAACAACAAAACGTTGGTCAAGTACTGTAATAATCGCTGCATCCTGTTCCCGATCAGGATGCAGCTTTTCTATTATAGTGCGGAGATCTCCTCTTCCTTCTTCTTCTGACAATTCTTCTGAATGACAAAATTTGCTCTTCCCAGTGCCGTCATGATCTGCAGATAAAAATACACGAATCCGACAAAATAACCGATCGTCAATAGATAACAAACGGTATGTCCAACCGTTTTTAACGGGTTTTCACGGGTTAAGACAACCGAAAATGCCAGCTGCATACCGGTGATGATTCCGACTACTATGGCAACCAGTGCGATCCCCGGACTAACGGGGTTGAAAAGAGCTGAAAAGATGAGCGTGAAGAGGATATTTCCCAGGGTCAGGAGTGGGAGTTCCTGTGTCAGATAATAGGGAAATCCCATCTTCAACCAGTTGAAGCGCTGTTTTAAAAAATCTCCGAAGGTCTCAGGTGCCCTTTCTGAAGCGGAAAGTGTCAGAAAAAAGTCGATACGATCCGTTTTCTTTTTGATCGTCTTCAGGAAATAATTGTCCTCGCTGAGGCTTTCTTGATCATAATGAAACCCCTTTACGATTTTGGAACGGACAAAATACCCTGAACCCGGAAAGTTTGCGGGTTGCAATTTCAGGAGCTGCAGTCCCATATTCATGAGTTCTTCTTTATCCGCCATTTTACAGGGCAGACACGCTTTCAGATCATTACGCCGTGTGATATGCAGCACATCCGTCTTTCGCCCGTTCATAGCGGAAATTGCATGGTTGAAATCCTTTTTTGTGATGCGTGTATCGGAATCTATTACCAGAAAATAATCGCATTCAACATGATTAAAGGCATCTTCTATCGCAAATGCCTTCGGATGAATCTGAAACGCCTTCTTTTTTAATCGCTTGAGGACAAAGCGTCCCCCATAGCCTTCCGTTAACCCTTCCAATTTTTCGAAACTTCCATCCGTAGAATGATCATCGTAGAGAACAAAATGAACATTCTCCGAAAAACGCAAATAATGTTTGACCGCTTCGATAATCGTTTCTCCCTCATTTTTACAAACCGTCGTGACACAGACTGTTGTTGTTTCATCGAATAAATTCGCGGCATACGCCGCCTCTTCTATCCTTTTCTGTCTGTAAACCTTTATCAGGGTCAGACAAAAAAAGAGACCCAAAGTCAGGAAAAGTGCAGGAATTGAAAGCAGCATCATCTCGGAATCGGACCAGAAATTGACAAAGATTCCCGTTATCACGATGATGATGAGTTGAATGATTGCCCTTTTTCGTATTTTCTCCATCGGTTTTACCACGTCCTTTCAGTCTATTTTAACATTTAACTAAGATTTTGCAAATAGATATTTAATTTCCGGGAAGGGAATAATCCTAAATTAACGCCGTCTATTATTATATGAAAACAACAAAAGTTACCTCTCCCCTTTAAAAAAAGATGGTTCCTTCGCGAAGAAACCATCTTTATTTTTTTATGCTATAATCCCTTAGACGGAAACGATTAAGATTTATTTTATACGGAGGTTAAGTAAATGAACATCAAACAACTCGAAAAGCCTGTAAAAGGCGAAGAACTCTGCGTCATTCACACAACTGCAGGGGATATCACAGTAAGACTTTTTGATGACCTGGTTCCCAAGACGGTTGAAAATTTCAAGACACATGCAAAGGAAAATTATTACAACGATACGATATTCCACAGAACCATACAGGATTTCATGATTCAGGGAGGAGATCCGACCGGAACGGGAAGAGGTGGAGAAAGCATCTGGGGAAACAGTTTTGAAGATGAATTCAGCCCTGAACTCGTTCACTTCAAAGGTGCCCTGTCCATGGCAAATGCCGGTCCCAATACGAACGGCAGTCAATTCTTTATCGTTCAGAATTCAAAGATGACGGAAGACTACGTCAACCATTTCCCCCTCACCGATGAACAGAAGAAGACGTATGTTGAACTGGGCGGCACCCCGCATCTCGACAACAAACATTCCGTGTTCGGGCAAGTCGTGGATGGTATGGATATCGTGGATAAGATTGCCGGAATGGAAGTCGATTATATGGACAAACCGACAAATCCTGTTGCCATCACTTCCATCGATTTTGAAGTCGTTGAATAATCAGTATGATCAATCAAAATCCCGTCTTTTCAAGACGGGATTTTTTTTCTTATATTCCGATAAATAGCTTCTTATATTTCGTCGGTAATTTTTTTATCCTGAAGATAGACAGATAGGAGAGCGTCAACCCTATGGCCGACAGGATGAAAAATGCCGGTAATGGAGAAATCTCCGGAAAAAAACGTTTCTTGAAAAAATAGAAGATAAACCATTGATACGGCATATGGATATAGAACGGAATGATGGAATAGCGCCCCATCGTACTGAATCGCTTCATCAGTTCCATGAACCACCCTTTTTCCCTTGAAATAAGCCATTTCACACATCTGCTGTACAGGAACATCATCATCATGGAATTCAATAATGAAAAGACGGTAAAATGATCCATCACGAAAAAGGCATCCCATTTTTCCGACAGCATCAAGATCTCGGCAATCGAGATACTGAAAAACAGGACGAGCAGTATCCCGTTGAGAACAGGGTGATTGTCCTCTATGAGTTCCTTCTTTTTTGCCCCTTTGTAATAACCCCATATCAGCGGGATCACCCATGCCAATGGATTTGAATAGGCAAGAATTCCCAGCTTTTGTAAGGCTTCCTGGCTCGCCTCAGCGGTCCAGAGATAATCCGTTATCATGTAATAAAACAGGAACTGGAGAAGGACGGCAACGATCAAATACCCCTTAAGCCTTTCAATCGGAACGTCTTTGAAATATAATAAGCCGAGCATGGCAAACAGAAAAATAGCGATAAAATAGTACTGCCATGAGATTGAAAAACTGAAAACCGAAACCACATAATCAACGGGCAGGAAAAGACCCCCCGTAAAAATCGCGGTGTTGTTGATGGCATCATATCCCGGTCCGAGGATGATGAAAGAGGTCCAGGCGATCGAGGCCCAGGCGATATAGGAAACAAACATTCTTTTTGCCCTGTAGCGTACTTTCTGCTTGTTTGCCCGGTGTCTTCCAAGCCCTTGTGAATAACCGAAGAAGCAGAAAAAACCAAACACACAGGGGCCCAGTATCTTCGACAGAATTCCGAAGAACACCCTGTCCACACCGGATGTCACTTCCGGTACGACCAGTAATATGGCATGGCCGATGATCACAAAGGAGATTAAAAACCCTTTGAAGACATTCATATACAGTAAATCATTTTTCGCTGAATCCATAAACTGCTCCTTAAATCCCAAGAAATAACTTCTTCTGCTTTTTCGGTAATCTTCGAATCCCGATGATGGCTAAATAGGAGATCAGCAGGCCGATTACCGATATAATTATAAACGATAAAATCGTATTCTGTACGTTCAGAACGGTTGTATTCAAAAAATAGAAAATAAACCATTGATACGGCATATGGACGTAAAACGGAATAATGGAATACATCCCCATCGTACTCATCTTGTCCAATCCCCCTTTGATCCATCCGGCTTTCATCGAAAGCAGCCGCTCGACGATCTTTTTATATAAAAACATCATCAGGATTGAATTGACGAGTGTTAACAGGGTAAAATGGTCCATCACACAATACGCACCCCATTTATCCGACAGAATGGTAATTTCAACAACGGAAAGGATAAAAAAAACGATCTGCAAAGGGATCAGAAATCCTTTGTTGAAATGGCCGAAGATATCCTTTTTCACCGCTCCCCTGTAATAGCCCCAGAAAAGAGGAATCAACCATGATAAGGGGTTCGCATAGGTGATAATGCCGAGCAGCTGCATCGTCTTTGATTCGGGAGCTGCCCCCCATAGAACCGCGGTAATGACCCCGTAAAAAACGAACTGAATCACTGTGAACAACTGTACCCACTTTTTTAAGTGATCTACGGGAATTTTCCGCATCATAAACATGATGATCATCGCCAAAAGAAATACGGCGATAAAATAGTATTGCCAGGAAATGGAAAAAGTGAAAACCGTTCCGAGATAATTAAACGGCAGAAAGACCCCTTCCGTGAACCCTTTTGTATTACAGATCGCATCATACCCTTTACCGATCAATTGGAAGGCAATCCATGCAAACGATGCCCACAGGATATAGGTCAGAAATGTATTTTTAAAACGCTTTTTGAATTTTTTAGCACTCGTTTTACCGCGTGAAGTTCCCTGTGAATATCCGAAGAAACTGAAAAACGCAAAAACACTCGGGATCAGAAATTTCGCGAGTATCATAAAAAAAACCTTTTCAGAAATTGCCGATAGATTCGGTAAAACGAGTAAAATGGCGTGACCGATGACGACAAAAGAAATCATCAATCCTTTAAAGACATTTAAATAAAGAATATCTGTATGCTTTCTTTCCATTCCTCCCCCCACAAAAACAGTCTTCTGATGATATTTTAGCATTTTAACTTTAAAAAAAAGAGAATAACTCTACATATTTATGTTTAATCAATCGATGGCAAATTTTACGATTGCCTCCGAATGAAGACGCGTCGTATCAAAAACGGGAACAGGTGAAAATTCATCCGTGATCAGCAGTGGGATCTCAGTGCATCCGAGAATGACTCCCTGTGCCCCTTTTTCCGAAAGTTTGTAGATAATGTTGATAAAGGCCTTCCGACTTTTATCGCTCAAAATCCCCTTGATCAATTCTTCATAGATGACATGATGAACGATTTCCCTGTCTTCCGGTTCGGGTATCAGCGTTTCTATACCATGATTATCCATCAGAACCTTTCGATAAAAATCGCCCTCCATCGTAAATTTTGTCCCCAGCAGGGCTACTTTTGAAAAACCATGTTTCTTTATCGCTTCACCCGCTGCATCAGCGATATGAAGAACTTTCAACCCCGTTTCTTTTTCGATGTCCGGTGCCATCCGGTGCATGGTATTCGTACAGATGGCGATGAATTGTGCGCCCGCCTTCTTTAGATTCATCGCCTCTTCCACCATCAATTGTGTCATCTTTTCCCAATGGCCCTCACGTTGCAGCCGTTCGATTTCATGAAAATCGAACGCGTAAATCAGACACTTCGCAGAATGCGTATCTCCCAGAAGTCTTTTCGTTTCCTGATTGATGATCCTGTAATATTCAAGCGTAGATTCCCAGCTCATCCCCCCAAGTAAACCGGCTGTTTTCATACCCTGTCGCCCCCTCTATCCTTTAAAAAGATGTTTAATGTATAATAGCATAAGGTTAAGCACAGGAGGAAATAATCATGAATTACGTCGAGCAGATCAAAGAATGTTATTACAGGAACGGCAATGCCATCAACGCCATCCCCATGAAACACTATTTGAGGGATCAATTTGAATGCATCGGGATAAAAACACCGAAAAGAAGGGAGATCACCCGTCCCTTCCTGAAAAAGTCAATGCTGCCGCCGATTTCTGATGTGGATGCTGTAATCCGTGAATTCTGGGCACTTGATGGCAGAGAATTTCAGTATTTTGCGCAGGAACTGGCGATGAAATATCTCAAACAGATTAACAAAGAAGCCATCAAGACCTACGAATTTATGATCGTGAACAAATCCTGGTGGGACACCATCGATATCATCGCAAAAAAACTCGTCGGCAATTATATGCTCACCTTTCCCGAAGAAAGGGACGGAATACTTTCAAAATGGCTGGATTCGAATAATATATGGCTGCAGAGAAGTTGTTTGCTCTTTCAACTGGGCTATAAAGAAGACACAGATGTCAACTGCCTGTTTGATGTGATCAGGCGGTTGAAGACGATTGATGAATTCTTCATCCAAAAGGCAATCGGATGGTCTTTAAGAGAATACTCCAAGGTGAATCGAGAAGCCGTTTTTACATTTATAAACGGAACAGCTTTATCGAAACTCGCCCGTTCAGAGGGGTTGAAAATTATACAAAAACAGATTGAATCCGAAAAATAATCGTTTAAAGCCAAATATATGGTAGAATAAAGAAAATGAACCTTAATTTCTTTAAAGACGGGTGATTAGAATGGATAAAAAGTATAGGCTGGTTACAAGAAGTGATTTTGACGGCCTCGTATGTGCAGTTCTACTTAAAGATTTAAATCTGATCGATGATATTTTATTCGTCCATCCCAAAGATATGCAGGATGGCAAGATTGCGATAACCGAAAACGATATTACCACCAATCTCCCCTATGTTCACGGAGTGCATCTCGCATTCGATCATCATCTCAGTGAAAGCCTGAGAGTGGGCAAGCATGATAATCATATCATCCATCCGGATGCGCCGTCGGCGGCAAGGGTCGTTTACAGCTATTACAAAGAGCGTCTCGGTGAAGGAACCTTCCGGGAGATCTCAGATGAGATGATGGAAGCGGTAGACAAGGGAGACTCTGCCCAATTCACTCAGGAAGAGGTCTTGAATCCCAAGGGATGGGTACTCCTGAATTTCCTGATGGATGCACGAACGGGACTCGGACGATTCAGACAATTCAGGATCTCCAATTACAATCTCATGATGGATCTCATTCGATACTGTAAAGATCACTCGATAGAAGAGATCCTTGAGTTACATGATGTCAAGGAAAGAGTTGAGCTTTACTTTGAACAGGAACCCCTTCTCAGGGAACAGATCAAGAAAAATGCAACCGTATACGATAACCTCGTAGTGGTCAATTTCAAGGAAGACGAAGTCATCCATGCGGGAAACAGATTCCTGAAATATGCCCTGTTTCCACAATGCAATATCTCCATCAGAATCATGTGGGGATTTAAGAAACAGAACACCGTATTCGCCGTGGGAAAATCTATCTTCAACAGAACGTCCAGGACGAACGTCGGTGAACTCATGCTGAAATACGGCGGCGGCGGCCATACGGCAGCCGGAACCTGCCAGATCGAACACGATAAAGCCGATCAGGTTTTGAAAGAACTCATTGAAAAGATCAACGCAGACGGTTAAATACATTCCCATGTTGGGGGCTTCAGGTTCCATACGAGCCCCCCTTATGGGATTAAGATAAAAAAAACAGCGTTCCTCATAAGGAGCGCTGTTTTTTTGTAAATTTATGCTATATAAGTTGAATTAAAGAATAGGGTGAAAAAACAAGCTTTTCGTAGGAGTAATTCATGAATTACCCTTACAAGGGGCATCAAAAACTTTGTTGTTTTCTTTGGTTCATTTTATATATTCAGACAAAGAATCATTCCGCAAAAAAAGTCTGTATCCCTTCGATAAGGGCATCAATCTGCTCTTTCCCAACCCAGTAATGCGTTACAAATCGCCAGATACCGCCTTCAGGCGGGTTGATCAGGATATCTTTCTGCATGAGGCTGTCAACGAGTTCGAACGCTTCAAAATCGCCATCTATCGTACAGAAGACCATATTGATATCCCTGAATTCATCGATAACGTTTATCGTATCAAACGATTCAAGCCGTTCGGCAAGATACGCAGCATTTTCATGGTCTTCAGCGAGACGCTTCGTCATCTTTTCGATGGCGATGATACCGGGTGCTGCGATAATGCCCGCCTGACGCATAGCGCCACCCATGATCTTTCTGTTCTTTCTCGCCTTGTCGATAAAGGCCCTTGAGCCGACGAGCATAGACCCGACGGGTGCACATAATCCCTTTGACAGACAGAACATGATGGAGTCTGCGTGCTGCGCGATCTCTTTCACATCACATGCCAGGGCTGCTGCTGCATTGAAAATTCTCGCACCGTCCATATGAACCGGAATATGATGTCTTTCAGCCATTTCCTTTATCCCCTTCAACGTCTCCAAATCGATAACCTTTCCATTTGATCTTGCATTCTCCACGCAGATGAGACCCGTTCGGGGATAATGAAGATCTTCAAGCCGGATGAGTTTTTCAAGCTCCGATGCTTTTGGATACGCTCCTGAATCTTCAAAGAAGTATAGCTGAACCCCGGCGATGACGGATGCGGCTCCCGCTTCATGCTCCACGATATGACAATGTCTGCCGAGTATGATCTCATCCCCTCTGAGCGTATGTGTCAGGATACTGAGCTGATTCCCGAACGTACCGGAAGGGACGAAGAGTGCCGCCTCTTTGCCCAGCATCTCTGCGGCTATTGCCTCAAGTTGATTGACGGTGGGATCATCACCATAGACATCATCCCCAAATTGTGCATTCATTGCCGCCTGAAGCATTTCCTCCGTCGGATGTGTCACGGTGTCACTTCTGAAATCTATCTGTTTCATAACACTTACCCCCTGAATACCGGTTTTCTGAAATCATCCTCTATCTTGTCATAGATCCTGAGTTGTCTTTTCAGGACATCCTCCTGATCGAAATTTTGTATCACGAACTCCCGACACTTTTCATTGGGGACCCCAATGGTGTTCAATGTCTTATCAAGTGCCTTGTATAACCGGTTGGTATCCTTTACCGGAACCAGATACCCCGTCTCCCCTTCTTTTACTTCCTCTCTCAACCCTCTGATGAACGAACCGACAACCGGTACCCCCATGCTAAGAGCCTCCAGGGAGGAAACCGGCATCCCCTCTCTGTAGGAGGGAAGGGCAAACACATCGGTAATACTGAGAATTTCAGGTATGTCATTTCGTCTGCCTGCAAAGATGACGCGGTCTTCTATATTCTTTGATTTGATCATATTTTCGAGTGATTTTCGAAGATCATCTTCCCGGTCGCTTTTCAGTGTTTCACCGACGAGGAGAAGTTTGACATCCTTTCTGGATTCGGCAAGGATTGAAAAGGCGTTGATCAATTCAAAAACACCCTTCTCTCTCACCAGTCTTCCCACATAGGTAATGACACTCTCATTTTCTGAAATTCCGAATTCATTTCGCAGAACATTTCTCAAATCATCGTTTATCCTGAGGGGGTTGAATTTCACCTTTGTATCGATCCCAACACCGTTCAGATTGATGATATGGTCCTCATCGATGAAATGATGGTTGAGGGCATATTGCTTATCCTCGTTGTTCACGGTAAAGATATAATCGGTATATTTTGCCGCTCTTTTTTCCATATGTGAGAAAATCATTTTCATAAAGGGATTCATATTCTCGTGAAAATAAAACCCGTGGCAGGTGTAGATGATTCTGGGGACTTTTGCCTTTGCAGCCGCCTTTCTCGCCAGCAAAGAGGCAACAGGGGTATGGGTTTGAACGACATCCGGCTTCATTCCCTTAAATAATTCGTACAGGGTGTTGTAGGAACTGACCATCTTCCACGGAGAAATACTTCTCGGGATCTCCACATTAAACACCTGACAATCGTATTTTTTGATGATATCATTTTCAGCGAGCCGACCATCCCTATCATGTGTAATGATCTCTATCTCATGCCCTTTCTTCGCCAATTTCTCAATAAGCGGGAGAAGAAAGGCTTCTACTGTATCTGAAATAGCTGTTACCTGTGCTATTTTCACCTTTATCACGCTCCAATAATCTTCATTCAATCTCATATCAACCAACAGAATCGCTTTTATCTCAATGCTTCTGTCATTTCCGATTATAACATTAATAACAACAAAGTTCACTATTCAAGGTCATGTATGGTAAGATACTTTAAAATAGAGATTTTCTGGAGGTTTTTTTGAACACCTTTAAAGACAACAGAGTGTGCCGGAAATTGAATATCACCTATCCGATTATCGAAGGCGGTATGGCATGGGCCGGGACAGCAGCCCTTGCCGCAGCGGTATCAAATGAAGGCGGTCTCGGGACGATCGGTGCGGGATCCATGAATGCCTATCAGCTCAGGATGGCCATCTACGACATCCGAAAACTGACCTCAAAGCCTTTTGCTGTCAATCTGATCCTGATCTCGCCCTTCATCGATGAATTGATAGACGTTGTCATCGCCGAAGAAGTTCCCGTCTGTATTTTTGGAGCCGGAAGTCCCGCTGATTATATCGACCGGTTAAAAAAGAACGGTATAACCGTGTGCGGTGTCTGTTCAAGTCCAAATCTCGCTATCCTGTTTGAGCGGGCCGGTGTTGAACTGATCATCGCCGAAGGACTGGAAGCCGGTGGGCATATCGGGGATGTCACGACCATGACCCTCATACCGGCAGTTGCGGAAAGTGTATCCGTACCGTTGATAGCCGCCGGTGGCATCAGTTCAGGCAGCGGCATGCTCGCGGCCTTCTCGCTCGGCGCAGAAGGGATACAGATGGGGACGCGTTTTCTCTGTTCCCATGAGGCGGAAATAAGTGACACCTATAAAGCATTACTCCTTAAAAAAGATGTCAGGGGGACTGAAGTCACTGGGGAAACACTCGGTCACCCGGTTAGAGTCATCAAGACCAAGTTCTCCCGAAAATTAAAAAAAACAGAAAAAAGCGATCCGAAACGTGCAGAGGAAATGATGCTCGGGTCCCTTCAAAACGCTGTCAGAGTTGGAGAAGCTGACAACAGCGCTTTCATGAGCGGCATGAGCGCGGGAAATATCCATAGTATTCTGTCCGTCCACGAAATCTTCACAACGACACTTGAAGAATACGAACGGCAATTAAAAACACTCTCCGGTAAAACCGGTCAGAAAACAACCTCATTGTTCCGTATCAATGAAAAGATAAAATGTACAATGAAAAATTTCAATAAAACAATCCGAATAAATGGAAAAAGGAGAAAAAATGGCAGATATTAAGACGCTTTACGAAAGAATATCCTCTGAATTGAAAGACAAAACGCTTAACGAAGGAAAATACCTGGGAAACGGTATTCTGAAAGTTGACAGCTTTATCAACCATCAGATCTATCCCGAACTCATGAATCATGCCGGAGAATTTACAGCCGCCTACTTTGCAGAATACGGTATCACAAAGGTTATCACGATCGAAACCTCAGGAATCATCCCAGCCTACGCAGCTGCCTCCTGTCTGAACGTCCCACTGGTTTTCACCAGAAAGAAAAAACCTATTACGATGAAAAATGAATTCTCTGAATCGGCCCCCTCCCACACCAAAGGCGGTATCGTCACACTTCACCTGTCGCAGGAAATGATCTCTCCAAGTGATAATGTCCTCATCGTCGACGACTTCCTCGCAAGCGGCAGAACCATTCATGCGCTGACAAAGATGATTGAAAAATCCGGTGCCAGTCTTGCAGGTATCGTTACTGTCATCGAAAAGACCTTTGAAGGTGGCAGAAAACTCCTTGAAAACAATCTCAGTGTCCCTGTCATTGGCTTACTCAGAATTTCGTCTTTAAGTGAAGAAGGAATAGAATTCGAGGAAGGCATGGGAGTTGAATTTTAACAGATGATGAAAGAAGTACTCAAGACCATTTCAAAAAAACCGTATCTTTCCAAACAGGCCCTCAGTAAGGAATGCGGACTTTCAGAAGGTCTTTTTGAACAAGTCCTGATGGATCTGCAGCGCTTTGGCTATCTGAAAGAATTGACACTGGCAAGTGGCGATTGTGGCGGAAGCTGTAGCGGTTGCACACTGGCCTCTTCCTGTAATCCATCCACCGGTCAGGCTATCGGGAATAAAACCAATACCAACAGCATTCATTTCTGGCAGATTACCGGAAAGGGACTGGCTTTAATCGTTAAATAAAGACAGGCTTTCACAGCCTGTCTTTTATATTTTTCACCAATACATCAAAATACTTCTGCTGACGGATGAACATCTCCTCATGATCGTTAAAACTTTCCTCATGATCGTATTCACACAGATGCAGCAGACCATGAATCAGCATAAATTTGTATTCCCTTTCAAAAGTCGTTTCAAACTTCAAAGCCTGACGTTTTATCGTTTCAAGTGAAATGAAGATATCGCCGAGTTCGACGAGCGGTTCATCCTCGTAAATGACGTCATTGACAAATGTCAATACATCCGTTGCCTCATCTTTATCCCGGTACTGATCATTGAGATTCTGTATCATCTCATCATCCACATTGACGATGGAAAGTGAATAATCATCCTCAGGATCCAGTTCGCTGCTGAGTACATGAAACACGATTCGCTCTATTTCATCCTGTGAAATTGTAAACGCACTCATCTCGAATTCTTTTAATAAATTTGTTTCGACTATTATTTTACCCTCACCTCGTAATTGATAAATTTACCCTTTATTATAAGGTTTTCTGAAAGGATCTGTCAAGATTCCTTACGATCACGAATAAAAAAAGAAGGGGATTAAACTACAATCCCCATCCTATATCGTTCGATCAAAACAGATTCAAATTATTTATAATGTGAGACGACAAAATTCTTGAAATACATGTCTACCGTAGAGGTTGTGTTGGTATCCACCCAGTTTCCCACATAATAATGCGGGAGACCAATAATCCTGTTGTTGAATTCCCATTTATGAATGATTTTATTGTTCACTTTTATCCTTATTTCCCTGTAATACCAGATTTCAAGGTCAAACTGATTCCATTGGTTCTCCATGTATTTAATCTTTTCCTTAAACACTTCTTTCACCGTATATCTACCGGTTCTCAAAAGGCCCTTGATATAGCCGTCTTCATAGATGACTGCCATCCTTCCTATGACATTGGGGTCGTCTGTTGAGAAGAAAACAACCGTCTGATCGGGCGTTGATTTCGTATCGAGATAAAAGTCAAAATACATTTTCAGAACGAGATCTCCGGGATTCGGCACTTCCTTCAAACCGATGATCTGTTTCTGACCTTTTTTCACATCCATATGCAGAACATTTTCGCCATCCATTTCCTCAATCATCATCGGCTTGGTACAATCGAGATAGATATTGGTATCTCCCGGAACATCCGGCCAGGTATGTTCGAGATTTTCACCCCATCGGTCATTACTTCCATGTGTACCGTCATCGTTGGAAGGGATCTTATCAACGTTCAGTACATCTCCCGGTTTGAAATCCACAAAATCCTGGTACGAGAAGATGTGAATATAACTGAACATGGATGTTGCAAGAACTAATAAAGCTGTGAGTATGAGTAATTTTTTCATATTTTCTCCTTTAAAATTCTTTTTGTAGGGGCAATTTGTGAATTGCCCCTACAACACTTTACTTTACCGGTTATTATAAGGTATTTCTGCAGACCCTAAACTGTATCAATTCGCCGTGAATACCGTGATCTGAAAGTCCTTGTATCGTCTGCCGTTATCTCCGGCAAAGGATTCACTGCCTTCAAATTCTCCCCAGGCAACAACGAACTGACCATCTTTTCTTTTGAAGATGTACTCGGCACTTTCAGATTCCTCTCCACCGATGACATCTTCCCAGATGAGCGTTCCATATCTGTCCGTTCGGATAATCCACACATCGGACTTTCCATTAAGTTCTTCAACATCTCCATCATCTGATTTTGTCATTCCGGCCGCGATAAATCCTCGGTCTCTGAGTTCATAGACGGAAAAGACCTTATCGTAGGAACTGCCACCATACGCCTGTTCCCACTGAAGGTTTCCGGTACTGTCCAGCTTTACCAGCCAGGCATCCCAATGCCCATGACCTTCTTCTATATCGCCATCCGGTGAGCTCCCCACACCGGCAAGAATAAATCCTCTGTCCCGTGTCTCTTTCATCTGTCTGACTTCTTCCCAACTGGAACCACCATACAGCTTCGACCAGAGAACATTTCCGAAATAATCAAACTTGACGATCCAGAAATCGCCACCGCCGTGATTATCCATTCCTGCAAGATCGCCGTTTTTAGAGAACGAATAGCCGGCCACCACGTAACCGCCGTCTTTTGTTTCTACGATGGAATAAGGCATATCGTAATTACTGCCACCCATGACACGTTCCCAAATGATTTCACCTTTATCGTCAACTTTTACAACCCAAAAATCCTTACCGCCATGATGATCCTCAAAGTCCTCTGAGAAGGTGTAACCACAGAAAATATAACAATCGTCATTTGTCTCAATAACGTCTCTTATAGTTTCGCTTCCTTTCCTGCCGTAGTTCATCTTCCACTGAATATCACCGGAATCATTCAACTTCAAAAGAAGAGCATCCCAGCCTCCATTGTTTTTGAGATCATCATAATTTCGTGAGAGCATTGCGCCACCATAGATCAAGCCGTCTTCTACCTTCTTGACAACGTAGCCTCTATCATCGCTGCTTCCACCGTAATACTTCTGCCAGATAACGCTTCCCTCATACGTCACATTCATCAGCAGAAAATCATTACTGCCATGTCCTTCCTTTGAATTTGAGAAACCGGCAAGTAACAAGGAAGAGCCTGTATCTTCCATCCATCGGATGGAGTCATCAGACGTCGTTTCATAGATGTAAGTCTTTGGGAGCATAATTCCCGCTGAAAAGGCTGTTAAAGCCAGTACCGTCATTAATAAGACTAAAACTGTTTTTTTCATTTCACAATCTATCTCCTTCGTTAAGCTATTGTAGGGGCAATTCACGAATTGCCCAAAATACTGTCGTATAAATAATAACAATTATTGCTATATTCTTTTTACTCATATTAGGGCAATTCGTGAATTGCCCCTACAGTGTCTTTGGGAGTTCCAAAAAAAAACCCGCCCTTTTACAAGAGCGGGTTCGTTTATATACAATGTATGACTTAATTGTATTAAACTATTACCAAGTCATTGTACCTGTTACTTCGTAACCTACACCGATAGCGTAGTCGTAGGATCCTGTACCAGCAAAGAGTTCCTTACCGTACTGTCCGTTGTCAACTGCTGCACTACCCATGGAGTAGATAACTCCGAGTTCTCCGGAAAGTGTAACTGGTCCGTATTCTCCGAGTGCATGTGTGTATGAACCAAAGATCTGGTCGATTGAGAATTCTTCGTTTGCGTATGTCATACCCATTCCAACTTTGAATGATGGGAAGCAGCATACTGCACCTGGTTCGAAGCATGCGAAGATATCTACTGAACCGAGTCCGTCCTGGTCTCCTGACATTGTAACGCCAACTCTTACGTCGTTGATGGATTCCATGATGAAGTCCTTAAGATCAATGTCAAGTCCGCTGAGGATAAGGTGTGCTGTCCATGCGTATGCTTCTGTTACGGAAGCTACGTTTGATGTGAAGAACTGTCCACCGAGATCCACGTTAGCTGCGTCTCCTTCGAGAAGGATGTTACCAGCTGCGAATGCCTTGATTGCTGTGTCCTGATCCTTAGTTACAGGAATGTCAAGAAGTCCGAAGTTAAGGTTGATAACGTCTTTGATAAGCATCTCAACGATGATGTTGAGTTCTGCACTGCTAAGGAAGTTCTGTTCGTATCCTGTTTCGTCAGCTGTTCCGTGAACTGTGTCTGACTGTCCTGCTACGTCGTAGTAATAGTCTGTTCCAAGGATTGCGTAGAGCCAGATGTGTACGTCGCTTGGGTCGAGGTAGAATATTGCCTTTACCCATCCTCTACATTCTGCACCCTTTACGATGTCCCAACCGTAACCGCTGCTGATTGATGTTCCGAGAACGTGGAAGTCGAGTCCCTGTTTCATGCTGTCTCCGCCACCGTGGAATTCTCCAGTACCGATTGCGAACCATAATGCCCATTTCGGGTCTCCTGCTGTTGCGCAGCAGTCGCCTTCTTCGAATGATTCCTGCATAACTTTGAACTTGATATAAGCTGTATCTGTTTCAAGTCCTGATGCGTAGTCTGAAGCATCTCCGTCATCTACGTCGTCTCCGTTTACAGCGTAAACGAGTTCTACATCAGCAAATTCTGGTTTTCCGTTTGCTGTGTATGTCCAAACGATTGATGGGTTTGATTCTGAACCTTCACCGTATACTCCGAGGTATGTGAGGTCTGTTGCATCTGTCTGTCCTTCTGCTGCTTTTGCGTACATGAATTCAACACCAGCGTTAACTGTTAATGTGTTTGCGGCTCCGTAAACTTCGCCGTCTTTGAATTCTGCTGTGAGTCCAGGAAGTGATTCCTTAATGTAATTGTCAAGAGCTACGAGCTGTGCGTATCCGTCCCAACCCTTAAGTTCCATTCTTGTTCCGTCAGCAAATTCGATGTAAGCCATTACAGTGTAGAGACCTTCAACTGGTGGTACGAGTGAAAGTGTCTTTGACAGTGTGTTGTTCTTCCATTCGAAGTCTTCGCTTGCTTCTGCAACTGTTTCGTTCTTCCAGTTAACGAGCTTTGCGTAAACCTTACCCATTGTTCCCATGAGTTCTTTTGCCTTGATGAAGTATGTTGTCTTTTTGGCATCCTGGTCAACAACTTTCTGTGCTTCGTAAGTTGCATCGTTAGGAGCGTCCTTGATCAACATAACGAATACGTTATCGGAAACTTCGTCACCCATAACTTCGATTGTTGTAACATCGTCGGCATTGTCTTCAACTGTAAGCATGAATTCTACGTTTACAGGTTCTCCGGCTGTAACTACACCTTTGTCTGTGCTAAGTGCAGCTGTTCCAATTTCATCCGCAAATGCGAATGCTGCTACTAAAGCTAAAACCATGACTAAAACTAAGCTTTTCTTCATAAAAATACCCCTCCCTCTTGAATTTTGTTTTGTTTCGAGGTCTTTTGGCTTGTAATCATACAATCAGAATTATACACTAATTTTTCCGTTTTTTGCAACCCCCTTTCAATTTCGTTCTCGTTTTTCTGATTTGGTACTATATTTTCACCAAACTTTAAACTCATCACCTAAAACTAAATTTCTTTTTACCTGTACCTTCACCGCTTTTATCAATCGTTTAAAGCGATCACCAAGGGTCCAACAAATTAATTAGCTGATGCAAGGACCATTCCGAGTCCTACAACGAGTCCAAAACCGACAAGTACACCAAACGCACTTGTGTTCTTCTCTTCAGGGAATACCTCTTTTTCAAGTTCCGCAATTCTTGCTTCAAGTTTTTGAATTTCACTTTCATTGTTCTCTATTAACGTTTTATTTTCCTTAATTAAATCTGTATTACTGTCGATTCTTGCCTCAAGCATTTCCTTATGTGCGGCAAGCAAGGTGTTTGTTTCCTTCTTGAAATCCTCAATATTGTTTTCAAGTGAGACAAATTTCATATCGATTCGATCCATTTCAGTTGCAAATGTTTCCTTATCAACCTTCACCGTATCGAGTCTCGTGACAGTTTCGTTGTATTCCTTTTTCTCAACCTTTGTTTCCTTGAGCTTTGTAATACTGATATCCGTCCATTTCAATCTCATATTGATATAGGCAACCTTTGAATTGATTTCCTCTTCAAGTCTGGTTTCAAGCGCAAGAACGTAATCCTTCAATTCCGCCCTTTCATCCTTTGCCCTTTTAATCGTGATATCTACCCATTTCAATCTCTGATTCAGCGCCCATACCTTGTCGGCAACAAGCTTCTCTGTTTTTTCATTCAGCGTATAGGTCAATTCCTCAAGTTCCTGAAGTGATGCGTTCACCTGTGCAATCTCCGCCTCAAGCATCTCTTTTGTGGCGTATTCCGCATAGAGAATCGCAACCTTCGTATCGAGCAAATCGGCAGCTTCTTTTATATTGCCTATCTCCGAAAGGATCTTCTGAGTCATCCCCTGTTCAAAAGCGAGGGAAAGCGCCAACGTATTTACCCTGCCGACAACGCCGTCAAATTCTTTTCTGAGATGCGCAACATCAACCTGTGCCGCTTTTTCAGAGTTGAGTCTTTCAATCTGAGAATCCATAACCATCAGCTTCTGATTCACCAGTGAAATGTCCTGAGCCAACTCATCCTTCAAGGCAACGGAAACAGCTTCAATCTCTTTTGCCTGTGTTTCAACTGTTCTCTTAAGTTTTGAAGCGGAAATATCCACCCATTTCAACCTCATGTTGAGCAAGGCAATCTTAGAAGCAAGATCATCAACAAGTTCCTGTTTCAAATCGGCTATCTTCAAATCTGTCCTTTCACTGTTCATCTGGATATCTGAAACAAGATCTGCGATTGACATATAAATCAATTTGAATCTATCGTTATTATACGCTTTTGCATTGTCAAAATCGGTCTGGACTGCTTCAATTTCCTCTGCAATTGCTCTTTCAACAAGCTCAAGTGCTTTAAGATTGTCCTGAATAGCCATTCTGAGATCTGCAAGTGACATATACGTCAATTTGAATCTTTGATTATTGTAATCCGTTGCGTTCTCAAACTCAGTTTCGAATGCTGACATTTTTTCATTGGCAGCCTTTTCGACAGTTTCAAGGGTTTCGAGATTGGTCTGAATATCTTTTTTCAAACCCGCAAGCGACATATACGTCAGTTTGAATCTCTCATTATTATAACCGGTCGTCTTTTCAAGACTTGATTCAAGAACTTTGACGGCAGAATCCGTTAGAACGATTCTGGAATCAAGATCCTCAACAGCCTTCTCAAGGTCAGCTTTCAGCTTTCCGGATGCGATATCCATCCAGTTCATCCGCTTGTTAATTGACCATAAGCTGTCTCCCAGTTTTTTGTCAAAGACCTCCTGAACCTTATCGAGTTCAGCAGTAATACCTTCTATACTCGATGTACCTTCAGTGACCTGAAGCTTAAGCGTTTCATCTATATCACCGAGTCTTTTTTCGGTTTCCGTTTTAAACTGTTTCATTTCAGCCTCCAGAGAAGCATACTTCTCATCAATTGCCTTCCCGTTAGCTTGAATGTCTTCTTTGAGACTCTTGATATTGATATCTACCCATTTCAGTCTCATATTCAAAGAAACCTTCGTCTCTTCAATCTGAGTTTCTACTTCTTTAAGAACAGATACGCCATTTTCTTCTACAAGTGCCTGTGTTTCATTTTTATTTGCCTCAACGGCAGTTTTTATTTCGTTGATCTTCGAATCAAGTCTATCATTTTCTTTTTCTATTATCGTAATCTTTTCATTAAACGTTTCTTCAAGGCTGTTCAAAGCACTTTCAAGGTTTTCCAAAGCGTTCGAAGAACCCTTGATATCAGTCTGAACCAAACCGAGCTGATTTTTCAACTTGCTGATCAATTCCACAACGGATGCCGATACGACGCGATTATCCTGAACCATCATCTTCAGGGAAGCGATATCCGCTTCGACGATTGAAAGTGAATTATCGAAAGTTTCAGAAGTCTGAACTTCCTCTTTTGCCAATTCAGCCTTCAACTCAACAACGGCAGTCTCAAGTTCAAAAATTCTGTCCTCAACCGAATTGAGTGCGTCATAACTCGATTGAACATTATCCTTCACAGCTGCTATTTCATTTTCAAGATTGGTTATCCCCTCTGAATTGGAAGCGATATCCTGTGTAGTGGTATCTTTCTCCGTTTTTTCCAGCGCGGCTATTTCAGCCTTCAGCTCTGAAGAAAGTGTTTCCAATGCCTGCGTGTATTCCGTCTTTAACTGTTGAGCGAACGTCTCGATTTCCTCGACACGCTTCGTCATCTGTTCGGTCTTCGTTGAAACGAGCGACTGAACCTCCGACATTGACGTCTCAAGTTGAGTATCTTCGGTCTCATTGGTTGTAAGTCTGTTGCCGAGTAATTCAAGTTCTTTTCCGAAAGCATCAATCTTGTTCATGGATTCTGATACTTTTACGGCGAATTCATCACCGAGCGTTTCAAGAGCCGCTTTACCGGCAAGTGTATCGAGTGTTGACTTAAACTCGTTATTATACGCCTCCAGCTCGTTTTTCAAAGCTTCTATCTTTTCGTTGATCATCTCTTCCGCTGATTTATCTTCCATCTTTTCCATGAGAAGTTTATCGTTAGAATCGAGACCCTCAACCTTGCTTTCAAGATCCTTTACCTCTTTTCCAAGCTGATCCAATCCCTGCTCCGTCTCACCGAGTCTGTCACTGTAGTCCCCCAATTTACCACTCATGACATCCACCAATGATTCGACAGCTTTCATGTCCTCCTGGGTAGCACTCTCGGCCATCATAACCAGAGATACAGTCAATATTAGGATAGCCATTACCATGAATTTTTTCATGTTTGAAGTTCCCCCTTCCAAATTCCTTCCCTTGATATATTTGCCTTGATTATATCATTTGCACATTTAATTTGCAAACGATCAATTCTTTTTGTATTGTGTTAAAGACTTGCTTCTTTTTATTGCGGTATAAGCGTTCTTCAAATGATAAAATCCCCTCTAATACCGTAATTCTTACATTTTTAATCAGAGTCTTTTATTCATATAAACTGCTTTTTAAAGGGCTGATGTGGCATGACCGCGGTTCATTTCCTTTCTGATTTTAAAGTTTCACTTATTCTTATCTTATATTTAATCTTTTTAGAATAATTTTAGAAATAACGGAGTAAATCATCCCGGCAAACAAAGGGGCAGTTCGTGAACTGCCCCTACAGTGAAACTTTATGATGATAGTTTACAATGAAATCTTTTCTTTTAAAAAGTCCTTTGAATTTTCTCCGGTATTACAATTCTATTTTATAGAACCTTCTTTTTCCAATCCTCAGGATGTCTCCTGCGTTGAGTTTAATCGCCTCAAATGGATCTTCAAACTTCACATCGTTGATCTTTACGCCGCCCTGTTTGATCAAACGCTTCGCTTCGCTTTTGCTTGGAACGCCTGAGAGTACAAGAAGGTCGGCGAGCTTGACGGTATCCGTTTCAAGTTTCAAACCGGGAATTTCCGTCGGCACATCTTTTTTCTGAAATACCTTGACGAACTCCGCTTCCGCTTCCGTCGCCTTTTCTTCGTTGTAAAGCAGCTTGACCATTTCTCTGCCGAGCCTCATCTTACAATCCCTCGGATTCACACTGCCATCCGCAAGCCCTTTTTCCAGGGTATCAAGTTCGGTCTTATCGATATCTGATAACAGTCGATAGTATTTCATCATCAGCGTGTCCGGTATGGACATCACCTTTCCGTAAACATTCTTCGGTTCATCGGTGAAAGCGATGTAATTATCATAACTCTTACTCATCTTGAGGTTGCCGTCAGTCCCCTCAATGATGGGCATCGTGAGAACGATCTGGGATTCGAGCCCATGGTCCGTCTGAATCTTTCTGCCGACCAGGAGATTAAACAGCTGATCCGTTCCACCGATTTCCACATCGGATTGGATGGCAACACTGTCATACGCCTGAGCCAGCGGATACATGAATTCGGCAACACTGATCGGCTGATTGTCTTTGTAGCGTTTGTCAAAATCATCTCTTTCGAGCATTCTTGCAACGGTATATTTTGCGGCAAGTCTGATAACATCCTCAAAGTTCATCTTATCAAGCCATTCACCGTTGTATCGCACTTCAGTCTTTTCCCTGTCAAGAATCGTGAAAACCTGCTCCTGATAGGATATGGCATTTTCTTTAACCGCTTCCATTGTCAGCATCGGTCTCGTTGCCGATCTTCCGGAAGGGTCTCCGATCCTTGCCGTAAAGTCACCGATGATAAGAACGACCTGATGACCAAGATCCTGAAATTCCTTCAATTTTTTCAGAACAACCGCATGTCCCAGATGAAGATCCGGTCTTGAAGGATCTACCCCCAGCTTAATTCTAAGGGGTCTTCCCTTTTTCAGTTTCTCTATGAGCTCAGCCTCTGACACAAGGTCAAAGGTGTTGTTTTTGATTATTTCAACTTGTTTTTTTAAATCCATAATACCGATTCCGTAATTACAGGGACATTACGTATGACGTCACGAAACTCATAACCATGAAGCCGATTGCGAGGTAAAGCGTAACCTTGCTGAGTCCGGAGAGACCCTTCTCTCTTCCGAAAACTGCGTTTGAACCGCCCGCTCCGAATGCTCCTCCAAGTGATGAATGTTTTGCCATGCTCATTGTAACGGTTACAACGAGTCCAAGTGCAACTGCGGCGTGCAGTATGTAAACCAATGCTTTAATAACTTCCACTGTAATTCCTCCCTTAATAAATAATACCGAGGTGTATTATACATGATCAACTGTGTTAAAATCAAGGGTAAAATTAAATGGGAGGTCTCTGCTATGAACACGCTCGGTATAGTCGTCGAATACAATCCATTTCACAACGGTCATCTCTTTCACCTGAATCATTCAATCAAAAAGGTGAATGCCTCTCATACCATTGCGGCGATGAGTGGCGACTTTGTTCAGAGAGGCACACCCGCTTTTACGGACAAATGGGTCAGAACAAAAATGGCTTTGGATTCAGGCATCAATCTCGTCATCGAATTACCCACGCTATTCGCCATACAAGATGCCGGCGGGTTTGCCACCGGCGCGGTAAAATTACTGGAAAGAACCGGTGTTTGTAAGAATCTTGTCTTCGGGAGTGAATCAAACGATATTGACTCTCTGAAGTTTCTCGCCAAGATGATGGTTGAAAATGAATATACCCTCTCCGAAATGGAGGAAAAATATGTCAAAAAGGGTTTTTCACATCCAAATGCCCGGAAATATGCCCTCAAAGACTTCTTATATAATATGAGTATGGATGATGACAAAAGAGAACAGATCATCGAAATCCTCGCCCGATCCAACGATATCCTCGGTATCGAATACCTGAAAGCCTTAAAGATCATCCGTTCTGAAATTGAACCGAACTGTATCCCAAGAACGGGAAGTGCCTACAATGACAATAAAATAGCCGTCAATTTTTCCAGCGCAACGGCTATCAGAAAGGCGTTTCAAATGAAGAAAACCACGGGGATTAAAGAGAATGTACCGCTTCATGTATGGGAGACCCTCGAAACCCTCGAAGAAAAGCTGAAACTCCCGAACCTTGAACAATACGAAATTACCCTGTTGAATAAAATCCGGGCTCTGACCCGCGACCATCTCAAAAAATTCTACGGATTCACAGAAGGACTGGACCTTCGTTTCCTGAAGGCGGCCCTCTTATCGAGAAACCTTGAAGAATTACTGCAAAAAGTAAAATCAAAACGATTTACCTACACCAGACTGCAAAGGCTGCTGCTGTATTTTCTGTTTGAGATCACAAAACAGGATATTTCAGAAAGTGAAGAATTCGGACCCCAGTACATCCGTGTTCTCGGATTCGACGAAAAAGGAAGGGAGGTCCTCTCCGAGATGCGTGACAGGGCAACGATACCGATCATCTCAACCCCCTCAATCTACAATAAGGCCTATTCCAAATACGAAAAGCGCTTTGACAATCCAGAAAGGGATGCATTCGGAAAGAAACCCTATTTTTCAACCTATGAGATGTTTAAAAAACAGATTCAATTTGACTTTCGTTGTGCAGATTACTACACAACCCTTCAATGCGGGTACTTACCGGATCGAATGATGGATATCAAACAAAGGCCTTTGATGGCGAAGTCTTAAGGTATTTTAATTCCTATATTAAGCGATAATAAATAATTATTTCACTCTTTCTCCTTTTTATGGTACAATCTCCTCAAGCAGGGGGATGCTTGTTGACTTCACAAATTACAATCAGCTATTTATTCAATCAAATTCACAGATACCTCACATATAATTAACGTTGACCTTAAAGTAAGTTATGCTATAATACGAGAAAGATGAAACTTTGTAATGAAAATGTTTGTATTAAAATTTCATAACGGTATTGATTATTTTCTCCATATCTTATTTTCTTAAGGAGGCAATTTATGTCTAAGAAAAAGAATTATTGGGTCAGCAGAATAATTCGAACGATCATTACAGCCTTTGGGGTAACCCTCATTGCCTTTCTGATCCTTCACCTGAGCAAAGGGGATCCCGTCAGGATCATGCTGGGACCCTATGCCAGTGAAGAGAACATTGCCGCTCTCAGAGCCAAGTACAAACTTGACGAACCCCTTCACATTCAATATCTTTCGTGGATAGGAAATGTCTTTAAGGGGGATCTCGGCACATCCATCCGCTACAACCGTTCAGTCAACGAACTCATAGCGGAAAGAATCGGTCCGACACTCATATTAACGGGCGGCGGACTTGTCATCGCAGTCGGTTTCGGTATCCTGCTGGGAATCAGTGCCGCATTGCGGCGAAACTCCTTCATGGATTACTTTTCGACCTTTCAGGCGATGTTCTGGCTTTCCATCCCGACTTTCTGGCTGGGTATTCTGCTGCTGTACATCTTCGGATTACAGTTGAGATGGCTTCCGATTGCAGGCATGACAGGATTTGCCTCCATCATCCTTCCGGTTCTGACGATCGGTCTGCAGCAGGAGGCGTGGTTTGCCCGTCCGATGCGCGCAGAGATGCTGGAAGTCCTGAATCAGGATTATATCAAGGCGGCAAAGGCAAAAGGCTTAAAATATTCCGTCGTTGTCTGGAAACATGCCCTCAGGAACGCCCTGATCCCCATCATCACCATGCTGGCACTCAGATTGCCCTGGATTATCGGAGGATCAGTCGTCGTTGAAGTGGTCTTTTCATGGGGCGGTATGGGCTCATTGCTGGTCAACAGCGTACTGGCAAGAGACTTTCCCGTCGTACAGGCCATATTGCTGATCATAGCCGCAGCTGTTGTCATCGCAAACCTGCTGGCGGATATCGTCTATTCGGTCGTCGATCCAAGAATAAGGACAGCGGGGTGAGGGGTATGCAGAATAATCAGAATTCAGAACTCAGTTATGAACAGATAAAGAAGGATATCAGCAATTTGAAACGAAAGAAATCTTCGCAGATGTCACTCGTCTGGTCACGATTTAAAAAGAACCGCCTGGCGTTAATCGGCTTCATCATCGTCGCGCTCGTTCTTTTCATCGCTTTTTTTGCAGATTTCCTGACACCGTACGATCCCCTTGAAACCGATCCGTTCAACCGCCTCAAAGGGCCGTCATCCGAACACTGGCTCGGGACGGACGAGCTGGGCAGAGATGTTTTAACGAGATTGTTCCACGGTTCGAGGATTGCATTGGAGATCGGCGTCCTCATTATCCTGTTTGAAGGTGTCATCGGCATCTTTCTCGGTGTCATATCAGGTTATTTCGGCGGCTGGATAGATGCCGTCATCATGCGAATCGTGGATATTCTCCGTTCTTTCCCGGTCATCATCCTTGCCATGGCAATTGCCGGAATCATGGGACAGGGGGTCTGGAATGTTGTCATTGCCCTGGGGATTGTCGGCTGGACAACCTATACTCGAATGGTTCGTTCAAAGATTCTGACCATTAAAGAAGCGGATTATGTAGAAGCCGCCTATTCAATCGGAGAATCCACCTTTTCCGTCATCATGAAATATGTCCTGCCAAACGCCATCCCGACGGCAATCATCATGGTCTGTATCATGATGCCAACTGCGTTGATCGCCAGTGCCACATTGAGCTTTCTCGGGGTTGGGGTTCAGCCGCCTACACCGGCATGGGGAGCGATGATTGCGGCCGGAAGGGCGTATCTGCTCAGGGCACCGTGGATTTCAACATCGGCCGGACTTGCCATCATGGTAACCGTACTCGGCTTTAACTTCATCGGCGACGGCCTCAGAGATGCGCTCGATCCAACCACAAAGAGAAATTGAGGGGTGTGACATGGCAAATTTGATAGAAATAGATAAATTAAAACTTTCATTCGATACCGAAGAGGGAAAGGTAGAAGCGCTTGACGGTATCACCCTCGGTATCAGAGAGGGAACATTTCACGGTCTCATCGGTGAAACCGGCTGCGGAAAATCCATCACCGGAAAATCCATCATGGGATTACTGGATTCAAATGCATTGATAGAAAACGGGCAGATTCATTATAAGGGAAAGGATCTTCTGAAACTCAGCGAAAAAGAATTTCAGAAGGATATCAGGGGAAATGAGATCGCCATGATCTTTCAGGATCCGTCATCCTCGTTGAATCCCGTTTTTACCATAGAAAACCAGATCAGGGAAGTCGTCAGGATGTACGACAAGGCGAGTAAAGCCGAGTACAGAGATGTCGTCATCAACCATCTGAAAGATGTCAAACTCCCGGATCCCGAAACACTCCTGTTCAAATATCCACATCAACTCTCCGGCGGGATGAAACAACGCGTCATGATCGCCATGATGCTGGCGTGTAAACCGTCATTGCTCATCGCTGATGAACCAACCACGGCGCTTGACGTTTCAATACAGGCACAATTTCTGAAAGTGCTGAGAGCCTTGAAAGAGGCCTTCAGGATGACCGTTCTTTATATCACACATAACCTTGCCGTTGTCAGTGAAATCTGTGATGATGTTTCGGTCATGTATGCGGGAAGAATCGTCGAAACCGCTCCCGTCAGAAGGCTGTTTAAAAACCCTCAGCATCCCTACACTCATAAACTGATTCACTCCGTTCTCGGTGTGGAGAATTCTCTCGACGATCTTGAAGAGATTCCGGGAAGTGTTCCCAAGCTGATCAACCCGCCGAAAGGGTGCCGATTCCACCCGAGATGTGAGAAGAAGCTGGCCGTCTGCGACAAGGAAATTCCTGAAACAATACAGATTGAAGAAGGTCACAGCGTTGCCTGTCATTTGTATACAGGCGGGGGAAGGAAATGATAAGCGTTACAAGGGTGATTCGTGAATTGCCCGCTATATTCATCCACATTGGAATCAAAGCAGGTGAAAGTCATGCGTAAAAACAAAGAAAAAATCATCGAGATAAAAAATCTGAAAAAACATTTCGACACCCAGTACGGTGCCGTAAAGGCCGTCGATGACATCACCTTCGACATCTACAAAGGTGAGACATTCGGACTGGTGGGAGAATCGGGATGCGGAAAGTCAACATTGATCCGGACAATACTCAGACTGCTGAGCCCCACGTCCGGCGAAATCTGGTTCAACGGCCGGGATATCGCAAAACTCCATAAAAAAAGTGACCTCAAACCGCTGCGAAAAGAGATGAGTCTTGTCTTTCAGAACCCCCATTCCTCACTTAACCCGAGAATGACGGTTTACGACACACTGTCAAGACCGTTCAAGATTCACAACATCACTCATTCAAAAGAGGAGACCACCGTCGAAATCGTCAAGGTCCTCAAGACGATGGGCCTTCAGGCAGAACATATGATTCGTTTCCCCCACGAACTGAGTGGCGGACAGAAACAGAGAATAGCTGTCGCCAGAGCCCTTGCGGTCGAACCGGACGTCATCTTCCTGGACGAACCCACCTCCGCTTTGGACGTTTCCGTTCAGACGAAGATCCTCAAACTGCTGAACGCGACGAAGAAAGAACGAAATCTGACCTATTTCTATATCTCGCATGACATCAACCTCATCCGTGTCGTATCCGACAGGATTGCCGTCATGTACCTGGGTAAGCTCGTTGAAATGGGAGATGCGGATGAAATTTTCAAAGATCCGAAACACCCGTATACCGTGGGGTTGTTTAAATCGGTGCCTGAACCGGATCCCGACAAACATATCGGAGAGATGTCGCTTCAGGGAGAAGTTCCCAGTCCGGTCAACCCGCCGGAAGGGTGTAATTTCAACCCGAGATGTCCACACGCTTTTGACCGGTGTTTCAAAGAAGAACCCGAATTGAAGGAAATGGCAGACGGCAGAAGCGTTGCCTGTCATTTGTATACAGGCGGGGGGAAGTAAATGACAGGTGTTGAAAGGGTGATTCGTGAATTGCCCCTACAAGATGAGGTCATAATTTTCAATTCAAATTCTATAAGTTGCTCGCCCATGTCCAACTTATAAAATAAAAAACTATCAGGAGGGATTTTTGTGAAGAAATTCAGAATTATTGTACTAATCGTTGTTTTAACCATGCTCGCAGTCAGCATTTCGTTCGCAGCCAGAAATACGGTTCTCGTCGCCATGAAAGGAGAACCTTCCAAGCTCAATCCAATCACTTATCAGGACACAGAAACCGACCTCGTTCTCACAGCACTCAGCGACCCGCTCGTTGAACTGACCACAGGAGGAGATTACACGGCAGAAGGTGCCGTCATCGAAAGTTATACCGTTTCAGAAGATGGAAAGACCTATACCTTCAAGATCAAAAAGGGAATTACCTTCCACAACGGCGAAGTCATGAATGCGGAAGATGTTAAATTCACCTACGAATCGTTCATGGATCCCGAACTGGGTTCCCCGCATCACAAGTATTACAATGACATTGAATCCGTCAATCTTGTGGATGATTACACCCTGGAAATCAAGCTCACGGACAGAAACGTCGCATTCCTCACATCCGCAAGACTCAGAGGAAGAGTTCTTCCAAAAGACTACATTGAGGCAAACGGATGGGAAGGCTATGAACAGCATCCGATCGGAACCGGCCCATACGAATTCGTTGCACATGTACCGGGACAGAAGATCGTACTCAAGAGAAACGAAAATTACTGGGATGACCAGGCAAACATCGAAAACCTTGAATTCAGATTCTTCCCTGAAATGACATCAGCTGTCATGGCGCTTCAGGCAAGACAGATCGACTTTATCGCAGAAATCCCCGCCGATGAATACAATGCCCTTAAAGACATGCCGGGAATGGGCTCGGGAACATACGCAAAATTTGAAGATCACAGAATCTGTTTCAACAAGAGACCCGACAGCGTATTTGCCGATCCAAAGGTCAGACAGGCCGTGGCTTACGCCATTAACAGATATGAACTCATCGCCCTCACAAGAGGCGATCTCGCCGTTCCCGCACAGGGAAGAGTCCCCAATTTCCATGAGGCATTCGCCTACGATGCGCCGGCTTACGAGCAGGACCTGGAAAAGGCAAAACAGCTTCTCGCAGAAGCCGGTTATCCAAACGGTTTCAAGACACAGATCTACGCACCGTCCAGCTATCAGGAAAGAGTCCTTGAAGTCACACAGATCCAGAGACAGCTCTCCAAGATTGGAATCGACTGCGAAGTTGTAGCCCTGGAATGGGGAACATACCTTGACGTTACAGCAGAAGGCGAAGCCCCTATGTTCAGAGAAAGATGGGCTGCCACTTCCCCATCCCCATACAGTTTCGTTGAAAACTGGTGGACCGAGTCAAGCTGGAATGAAATCTTCGGTACCTATTCCAACCCGAAGGTTGATGAACTCGTTGCCAACATCAACAAAGAAACAGATGATGCAAAGAGATGGGAAATGTACCGGGAAGTTCAGAAGATCGCCATGGAAGACGTCGCCTGTTATCCGCTTTACTGGCCAATCGAAGGTGTTGTTTACAATGACGAAGTGAAGATTCCGGAATACCTCTTCAACATCTTCCTCAGACCGATTTACAACATCGACAAATGGAGCTTCTGATTCAACCGCTTATGAACAGGGCATAAAGATACCGGGGCAGCTTTTTGAGCTGCTCCTTTTTTTTCCTCACACTCCCAACAAAAAGGTATGGTATCATAACGATGTGTAATCAATAAGGAGGTCAAAATGACAGATACAAAACTCGAAATAAAACAGATTATAAAAGAACATCTCGAAGAACTTTTCGACATCACAAAGCAAATGTACGAGAATCCCGAACTCGGATTTGAAGAAGTCAAGGCAGCCGGCTGGCTGACCGAAAAACTGGAAAAAGAAGGATTTGACGTCAAACGGGGAATCGCCGGACTTGATACGGCTTTCAAGGCAACCTGTGATCTCGGTGGACAAGGACCGAATATCGCATTCCTCTGTGAATACGATGCCCTGCCAGGAATCGGACACGGTTGCGGTCATAATCTCATCGGCCCCTCAAGCCTCGGTGCCGCTATTGCCCTCTCAAAGGCAAAGGGACTGAACGGAACGATTACCGTTCTGGGATGCCCGGCTGAAGAAACGGGTGGGGCAAAGGTCATCCTCGTTGAAAAAGGGGTCTTTGATGATATTGACCTTGCCATGATGGTGCATCCTTCCACACATGTACAGGTTTATACGACATCATATGCCATTGACGCAATTGAATTCACCTATCACGGTCAAACGTCACATGCCGCTTCGGCTCCCGAACTTGGGATCAACGCACTTGATGCTGTTATTCAGCTCTTCAACGGGATCAACGCACTTCGACAGCATCTGAAAGACGATGTCAGGATCCACGGAATCATCAACGAAGGGGGACAGGCCCCGAATGTCGTTCCCGATCTTGCCTCGGCAAGATTCTATTTCAGGGCAAAGGACAGAAAATATCTCAACGAGATGTTCCAGAAAATACTGAAGATCGCAGAAGGAGCTGCCCTTATGACGGGCGCCAAAATGGAATGGCGAAACTACGAACTCTCCAACGACAATCTTGCACCGAACAAAAGACTCGCCGCCCTCTTTGAAGAAAACCTCATCGCTCAGGGAATCACGGACATCGAACCGCCACAGGACGGAAAGGGCTCTACGGATATGGGAAATGTCAGCCATGTTGTCCCGGCTATTCACCCGTATCTCCCCCTTGCACCCAAAGATTCGGTTCGACCGCATTCTGTTGAGCTGGCAGATGCCACCGTTTCACCCGGCGGGAAGGAAGAACTGTACAAAGCAGCCCTCACACTTGCCTGTACAGGGTGCGATATTCTGACGAATAACGATGTGTATCTTGAAATCATCCAGGAATTTAAAGACCGATAACCGATAAACCCGCAAAGGCGGAGGGGATTCATCACTTCCGCCTTTTTCACATGCTTCTGAAACACCTCTAACCTTTTGACTTCCGGGGTACCAATAACGCTCAAATATTTAACGCCATTTTAACTTAAAACCAACCATATTCTTTCCAGAATATTCGATTTATGAACTTTCTATGATATAATTCCTTTGTAACGCTTTCAAACAGAGTGATACAGATTATTATTAACTATATTATACGGTAAATAAAGCGTAAAAGGGAGCGAGAAACTTACAGGAATGCAAAATCAAAAAAAGCCCCATCTGACATCAGAAGACACCGCACTTTATCTTAAATACCTTAACGGTGATACGTTAACCCGTACAGAAAACATTAAAATCTCAGAGGTACAGGATCATCTCGCAGACTGTGAAAGGTGTATGGAAAAGGTACAAAAAGTATTCTCCGAACGATCCGGCATCGCTAAAAGGAGCCATTCGGGATTTCAAAGCGATACGCTGATAAAGATGCATCACCTTACCGACATCCTCTTGAAAATAAAAGAGACGAAAACAGCCCGAAGCGATCGAAAAATAATTGACCGTCTCCTCAGCCTGACACCCTCGTTTGTACAAAAAGGCCTGCTTGTCGAACTGGTTGACCCGTCATCAAACAATATAAAAAGCAGTACGCTTTTACCGGATCAGGCTGCTTCCCCCTTTATATATGAAACGCTCAAGCGGAAAACAAGAGGGGATGAATCCCCCTTCAAGATAGAAAACCGCCTTAAAGTCATCACTTCCGAAAAGATCGCCCATCGAACGGAGGTCCGTCTGAACTGCGAAGCAAAAACCCTCTGTGTCTTCCTCAAAAAAATCGGTGGTGAATACCTGCCAAGGATTGCACTGCTCAATCTCGAAGAAGTGGAACCTGCCGCAGAAAATCTCCATTTGAAGACACCCGTATACAACGGGGAAAAGGGACAGTTTGAATGCTGCTTCACGGATCTGAAATACGGAAAATATTTCCTGTTTATAGAACCTGATTTTTTCGTTTAATCATTTTCAATCGTTAAAGGGTGTCCAGATGATCGAAAAAAAAAGCATTGCTGAACAGATAAAAGAAGCGGAGAATTTGACGCATTATGAAAAACTGAATGAGGCCCTTGCCGTCTATGGACAGATAGACATGAACGTGGCAACCGATATGGATAAGGCCGTCATCCTCAACAATAAAGGTGTCATTTACAAACGAAAAGGAGACTATCAGAAAGCGGAGGATTATTACAACCAGGCACTTGCATACCACCTGAAAAACAATCGCGAGCCGCTGGAAGAATATCTGCTGACACTCAACAACCTTGCCCTGAATAAAAGACTTTTCGGAAATTATACCAAAAGCGAAAAGATCTATCATGAAATTCTTACGATGGCAGAGCAGCATTTCGGAAGAGAATCTGAAATGTATTACAACAAACTCAACAATCTCGGTGCCCTTTACATGAAAATGGGACAGTTTGGGAAGGCTGAAGAGTGCTTCTGCGCCAGAAACAACTTCTTGGAGAAAACCGGAGAAACGGGAACCCTCAAATATGCACTGGCATTGTTCAACCTCGCCACATTGTACAAAGTATGGCGCAACAAGACCGATACAGCCATCGAATTGTACAGGCAATCCATCAAACTCATGCAGGCAAACCATTTCACCAAGCATACCCATTATTACAGGACACATATCAACCTCTGCTTCGTGCTGATGGAGCGCGATGAGTTAACCGAAGCACGACTCATCCTGGAAAGCTTTCTCGCAGACACGAAAACCGAACAGGAAGCGTCATCACTCGATCACGCAAAATTCCTGCTTGAATATGCCAAACTGATGAAAAAAATGCTCAAAAACGAAGAGGCGTTGCGTTCTATCGACACTGCCATCGAGATCATCGAAAGGACCCTGACGAAAGATATTCTTTTTTACAGCGAACTTCTGTCTGTCAAGGCGACTATTCTGTCAAACTTGAAGCGCTACGACGAAGCCTATACCAATCTGCTTCAATCCGTTAAGATTCAAAACCGTCTCTTCATCGATACCGCTTTCGCTTATGGTGAGTCCGACGCACTTGAATTTCTGAGGGCCATCAACAACGAATATAATCTCTTGCTCGATCTCATCAGAAGACATTTCAGAGAAGAGGCTCAAAAAGTACATGATGCCTATCTCGCCATCATCCTGAGAAAGACCATCATCCTGGAGATGACGATGATACAGAATCTTTTGCTGAACCGTTCAGGCGACAACGGGAAAACAAACGAAAAAGATTACATTCACGGGGATATCAAAGAACGTCTGAAACAACGGGATTACACCGCCATCATCGCCAATCTTGATGATGACAGTCTCTTTTTCGATATCTATCACCTGGATCAGATGGACAGATACATCCTTTTCATCATCTCATCAGACGAAACGATCAGGCTGATCGACCTGGGAAAAGCTTCCTCTTTGAACAAGATGGTTGAAAAGTACAGGGAAAGTCTGACACATATCGAAAAGGGATGCTATCATCAGCTCTTGTCTACCGATCTTTACAGACGCTTCTTTTCGACACTTCAGGGAAAATTCCCACGAAAGATAATCATCTCAACGGCCAACGAACTCTCACATCTTCCCTTTGACACCATCAAAACAACCGATAACCGGTATCTGATTGAAGAAACGGATATTCGATACATCTCGACGATAAAAGATTTCGAAGCGGGAAAGAGAGGGGTGAGTGAAAATGAGAAAACATTTTCACTCATCACGAATCCCGATTTCGATTATCCATCTGAAACACCGCCAGACAACACAGACGACTTTTACAAAAGACTGCCGGGAAGTCGGGTGGAAGGGGAGACGATCTGTCAGATACTGGGCGACTGGGAAGGAAGTCTCATACTCAACGATGCGAAAGCGGTTGACGCCAATTTCAAAAGACTCACCGCTTCTCATATCGTTCATATCGCCACACACGGTTTCTTTTCAAAGAATCCGTACAATACCAATCCATTGAAAGACAGCGGGTTGATCTTCGCCGGGATCAACGCCATAAACGCAAAGCTTTCCCTAACCGAGACGGAAAAAGCCGAAATAGAAGACGGAAAAATGACGGCTTATGACCTAACGTTTCTCGATCTGAAAGGCACTGAACTCATCGTTCTATCCGCCTGTGAAACGGGACTCGGAAAGTATATCAACGGAAACGGCGTTATAGGGTTGCAGCGAGCCATTCTCCTTTCCGGTGTCCGAAAGATGATCATGACGCTCTGGAAGAGCGATGATGACTCCGCCATCAGCCTGATGAAAACCTTTTACAACCGATACCGTACTACATTTGATGCCGAAGCTTCTCTCAGGGAGGCAAAACTTCAGATGATAAAAGAAAACAGACAGCGGTTCGGAAATGAGGTCCCCGCCCTCTGGGGTGGCTATGTCTGTTTATCGAGAAGTTTCTGAAACACCGCTTCTCATTTCTGATAAATTTATGACATGATATGTTATAATTATAAACGCGAGACAACTCATTTGAGAAACTGCAATTCGAAAAAAGACAAAAACAGCAAAGGAAGAACGATGATTGAACAGGCGAAAGACAAGATGACACTTTCAGATTTTAATCCAAATGACCATTTAAACGATGTCAATACCCTTGTTATCCATATGAAATCCAAAAAGACAGGGGCAAGGATGCTAAGCGGGATAGACATGACATCACCGGATTCCGTGTTTGAATACGCCGTCATTTCCCATAACACGAGAAGCGATGGCACTGAACAAAAGGTACAATCACTGATGAAAGTCATCACGTCCAAACGAATCGCCCATCGAACGGAAGTCATCCTTCTCGAAGATGAGCAGAAGATTATCGTCAGGATGAAAAAAGAACAATACGAAAGATTCCCGAGAATCGCCCTGATCCGGACGGATATCCCGTCGGAAGTCATCGAAAGGGTCCAGACACAGGATCCGGATTACAAGGATTTCGGAGATGTTTTCGAATACGTCTTCGAAAACGTTGAACAGGGAAGTTATTACCTCTTCATAGAACCGCTTTTTCTGCTTTGAAAACGCTCCAAATACCTCTGATTGGATGCTGAAAAGATGAGAACCATGTTACAATCAAAGGCCTGAGGAACGGAAAATCTCGTTCGCTTCGAATGCACCTATTATCGCATGAAGGTATTAAAATTGAGCCAAGGATGGAAACTGTGCCGGAAAGACATTTAACAGACAAAAAGATAACATACTATATCAGATATCTCTCGGAAACCGCAGGAGATTCTTTTGATACGAAAACGATTGAAGAAATTCAGACTCATCTTAACGATTGTGATCGCTGTATGGAAAGAGTTCACAACAGATATGAGATGGCAGCAAAGGCAGAGAATACAAATTTCAGCGGCGACGTCGAAGAAGAACGTGCAAAAATTTTCGAAACGGCAAAAAAACTGAAAGAGCTTTCACTTTCGGAAACGGAAATGTCCATGATAGACAGCATCCTTGAAAACGGAGATGATCTGGATGACAACGCCGTGCATGTCCGCTTTAAAACCTTCCCGCTCGCCGACCGGCTGTACAGCCGACTCGGTATCCTGAAATATTCCGAACTGTTTGAATATGAAAAAATGTGCGACTGGTCACGTGGTGACGGCAAAAGCCCTGTCGAGGACAATTTCATGAAAGTCATCACATCCGAAGAGGTCAAAAACACCATGGAAATCGAACTCAACGAAACGGAAAGAAGCCTGAGTGTCAGACTCATCAACGAAGAACAGGACTTCGCCCCGAGAATTGCCATGCTCAGGATCGATGATCAATACGGCAAAGACAATCTGAGAATTGCCGATGTACTCTACGACGGCATGACCAACAGCTTTGAATTTAAATTCGAAGACCTTGAACGGGGAAATTATTTCGTCTTTATAGAACCAAATTTTCAGGTTTAAAAACAAAAACATCAAATGGGGCAGTGAAGATGACTGTCCCTTTTTTATATCTATATTATTGTTATCCCGGGGAGTGGTTGACGTTGGAAAATACCTATATTGATGAGCAGATAAAGAAAGGAGAAACGCTAATCCATGATGATAAACTGGATGAAGCCCTGTCTTTATTTGAGATGATCGATAAACGTTCCGCAAGTGAGGTACAAAAGGCTGTTATATCGAATGATGTGGGTGTGATTTATAAGCGAAAAGGATTGTATAAGGAAGCGGAAAAAAAGTATCAATATGCGATAGATGTGTATGAAAGAAATAATTGTGAGCCTGTTGATGAGTATATTCTTTCTTTGAATAATATTTCAGTTTTAAGAACAATATCAGGAGATTACATAAATGCATTGAAAAGTTTCAATTTCCTCAAAACTCTGACTGAGAAAATGCTCGGAAAAGAAACAACAACATATTCTATCAGAATAAACAATATTGCTTCATGTTACTTAAGGTTGGGATATTATGAAAAAGCAGAACTATTATTTTTAGAATCGAAGGAAATAAGAGAAAAGATCTCAGGAAAAGAATCTAAACTATTTGTACAAAGTATAGTAAACCTTGCAAACTTATACAACAAATGGGGCAAAACTGATATTGCTGTTTCTTATTATCTTGAAACAATCCAATTAATGGAATCAATCAATTTCATAAATAATCCTCATTACAACAAAGCGTTAATAAATCTCTGTATTCTCCTAATAGAAAAAGGGAATTATGATGAAGCCAAGAGACTTCTTACCATTCAGTTTGAACACTTGAATCAATCAAAAAAACAACATACAATTGATTATGCACTCTTTCTCATGGAATATTCGAAACTCCTTAAAGAACTCAAAGAGTTTGGCTCATCAAAACAAGCCATCAATGAAGCGTTAAAAATCGTAGAACAACAAGCGGGAAAGAAAAACCTTCAATATACCGAGATGCTTTCAACAAAGGCAAGTTTGATGATTGAATTGAAGGAATACGATACAGCTTATGATTTACTCCTTAAAGCAGTCAGACTTCAGAATGAAATCTTTGTGAACTTTTCCTTCGGACAGAGCGAAAGTGATGCCCTTGAATTCCTTCGATGCATCAACAACGAATACAATCTGCTATTGTCAACCGTTTTGAACTATTTCAAAGACGATTCTGACAAGGTGCGGGAAACCTATCTGAACATCCTCCTGAGAAAGACCATCATCCTTGAGATGACGATGGTTCAGAACCTTCGACTCGGCAGGTATAAAGATTCAGAAGAAAACGGCGAAGGGTATATATATGAAGAGATGATCAAAAGACTCGGTGATACGGATTATGGGGAAATCCTCGGTCGTTTAAGGGAAAACAATGTCTTTCTGGATATCTTTCATCTGGCACAAACGGACAGATACGTCATGTTCGTCCTTTCAAAGGACAAACCCGTCAGACTCATAGATCTGGGCAAAGCCTCTCAGCTGAACATTACCCTCTCAAAATACCGTGACAGTCTGACGAACACCGAACAAAGGAAGTATCATCGTCTGTTGTCTGCCGACCTGTATCGCAGATTCTTCGGATTCCTCAACGGGACCCTACCGGAAAAGCTCATCATCTCAACGGCAAATGAGATTTCACAGCTTCCCTTTGAAACGATCATCACGCCCGATCAATCCTATCTCATCGAAAAGACGATGATTCAGTATATCTCCACCCTGAAGGATTTTGAAGAGGAAACTCATACAAAGCTGCCAAAGACACTGTCATTAATTACCAATCCCAATTTCGATTATCCTTTAAATAACGAAACAAGCTCCTTTCAGAAAAGCACAGCAGATGCGGAAGAAGAAAAACAAATCTATAAAGAGCTCCCCGGCAGCTTCAAAGAAGATGAGATAATTAAAGCAATACTCAACGACTGGAACATCATCGAAAGACTTAAGGGAGACAATGCAACGGATTCAAAAGCTAAGAAGATAACAGGTGCTCGTATCATCCATATCGTCACCCACGGCTTTTTCAGAGATAATCCGTACAATACCAATCCTCTGAAGGACAATGGTGTTGTCCTTGCGGGTATCAATTCGCTTATCAGGGGGATAGAACTCAGTGAAGAGGAAGCAAAAAATATAGAAGACGCCGAACTGAGCGCTTACGATATGACCTTCATGAATCTGAAAGACACGGAACTCGTTGTTCTCTCCACCTGTGAAAGCGGACTTGGAAAAGTCGTTACAGGAAATGGCGTCATAGGATTGCAGAGAGCTGTGCTTGTTTCAGGTGCAAGGAAGATGATTATGACACTCTGGAACGTCTCCGACGCCTCAAGCCTGGAATTGATGAAACAATTTTACCGCCGTTACTCTGAATCATTTGATGTGGAAACATCCCTCAGAGAGGCAAAACTGGCAATCATCAGAAAGAACAGAAAACAGTACGGGAATGATACACCTAGCCTCTGGGGCGGCTTTGTTTGTCTTGGGAGGAGTTTTTGAACTCGAAACAATTCCTTGATAACTGACTCCTTATTCATTTTCAGCATTTTTGTTACAATTTATGTTATAATCGTGTAAGTTGTGCACCTATATAATCTACAGAAATGTTTAATAATCGAATAAAGAGGTACAGAATTTTGGTTGATCAAATAAAAAATAATACGATAGCTCCCTTTATAAACGATGTAAACACACTCATCATCCATATGAAATCAAAAAAAGTTGGTTCAAGGTGCTCAAGTAGAATTGAGATGAGTTCATCTGAGTCTGTTTTTGATTATGTGACTATCTCTCGCAATACGAGAAGTTATGATAAAAAACGCGAGATTCAGTCATATCTCAACGTTATTACTTCCGATAGGATTAAACACAGAACGGAAGTCCAACTTCTTGAGGCTGAAAAAAGCATCATCGTTCGTATGAAGCGTGAAGAATATGAAAGATCACCAAGAATCGCCTTGATTCGAACCGACATTCGCCCCGAAGTAATAGAAAGAGTCCAGACAATGGATCCCGAATACAAAGATTTTGGAGATGTGTTTGAATACGTCTTTGATGATGTTGAAGAGGGAAGTTATTACCTCTTTATTGAACCACTCTTTTTGTTTTGAAATTAAAGAAAATCATAAAATAAACAGATCACCTGAAACGGAATTTATATAATTCCGTTTTTTTATTTCACGCTCCAGCTCTGGTGTATAATATTCCAGAAAACAACGTAATACGCTTCAGAGAATACTGCATCATTGTATATAATAAATAGAACAAACCCATTATTAATCGGAGGAAGGACATGGAAAATCCTTATATTCAGGAGCAAGTAGATCGAGCGAAAAAATAACTTCATGAAGAAAAACCGGAAAAGGCGCTTGTCATCTATGAGATGATTGATCTTCTTGCTGCCCCTGAGATTCAGAAAGGTGTTGTTTTAAACGATATTGGATGGGGTTGTATAAGGAAGCTGAACAAAAATATAATAAAGTTTCAGAAATTTATAAACAGAATAATTTTGAACCTCTTGAAAATTATATAGTGACATCTAATAATTCAGCTATCATATTACAGATACTAGGAGATTATTTTAAGGCAGAAAAAACATTTAAAAGAAATCTTGATAAAACCCATGAAAAGTATGGGAAAAAACTCCGAACTATATACAGTGAGAACAAATAACATTGGTTCTTTATTTTATGAGATTGGGGATTTCATTAATGCCGAATGTTATTTTTTTAGAATCAAAAAAATCACAGAGATTCTTTTCGTTAAATTCTTAGTAAAATATATTCAGCTATTAAATAATCTGTCAGATGCCTATAAACAACAAAAAGAATATTAAGAAGCTTTATTCTATTCAGAAAACACAGTAAATACTATGGAAGCTATAAAGTTTACGAAAAACAAGTGCTATTTATAAGCATTAGAAAAATATTGTTGGTTATTAATAGAAACAAAAAGTTTTTCTCAAGCTACTAAATTATGTGCGAGAATAGAAATACTATATACAAAATTTGATCATTATTCAGATTCAGGACAATAAAATTTCACTCTTCTATACGGATATTCTGCATGAAAAGGTTTTATCGTTATCTGAAAAAACAAAGATGAAGGATGTTTTCAAACTACCCTCGAGTCATTGAAAATAAAGAACAACATCTTTATCAATACCATTTTCACCTTCAACGAAAAACAAGCACTTGAATTTTTGAGAATGATCAACAACGAATACAACAAACTTCTTTCTATCACAATTGACTATTTCCCACGATGATAACGAAAAAATTCGGGAAACCTATCTGAATATCGTATTAAGTAAGACAATGATTCTGGAAATGACAATGATTCAAAATCGGCAGCTTGACAGGTATAAAAACTCGGATAATGCACATCAAAAAAGGTATATCCATGAGAACATCGTTGAAACGCTCAAACACAACGATTATTCCAAAATTATCACTCATTTGAAGGATAACAATGTTTTTCTGGATCTCTTCTATCTGGATAAAACGGATAGATATGTGATGTTTGTTCTTTCTAAGCGTGAGCCAGTCAGATTAATATACTTCGGAAAAGGTACTGAACTTAATAGAACAATGAAAAGAGAAAATTTCACCGAATGTTATCCGCAGATCTTTATCGCAGATTCTTCGGATTTCTCGATGAAAAAATACCGGAAAAGATCATCATCTCCACGTCAAATGAGATTTCACAACTTCCCTTTGAAACGCTTATAACACCGGATAATTTCTACCTTATCGAAAAAGCCACCGTTCAATATATCTCTACATTTAAAGACTTTAACACTGAAATTGTATCCAAAACACAGAAAACACTTACGACCCGAATTTTGATTACCCTTTAAATCCGTCTACAAACCCTGATCCTGAAAACCCAGAGCAAGATGACGACAAAGGTTTATACAAAAGGCTCTCGGCAAGTAAGGTTGAAGGGGATAAGATAAGACTAATCCTGAAAGATTGGGAAATTTCAGAAATACTGGAAGGGGATAATGCAACTGATTTAAAAGTAAAGCAGATACCATCCAGTTACATCCTGCATATCTCATCACACGCTGTATACAGGGATAATAACAGTACAAACAATATAAACCCGCTGAAAGACAGCGGTATTGTTCTTGCGGGTATTAATTCCCTCATTAAAGGAATAGAATTAAGCGAAGATGAAGCTAATGAAATAGAAGATGCTGAACTGAATGCCTATGATATGACATTCATAGACCTCAAAAACACCGAACTGGTTGTTCTTTCTGCCTGCAACACAGGACTCGGCAAAATAGTAAACGGAAACGGTGTCATAGGACTTCAAAGAGCCGTCCTGTTATCCGGGGCAAAGAAACTGATTATGTCACTCGGAGAAATCTCTGATACGGCAAGTATGTTGTTGATGGAAAAATTTTACAGAAGATATCGGGAATCCCTTGATGTCGAAAAGTCTTTACGAGAGGCTAAACTTGCCATTATAAGGGAAAATATAAAGAAATATGGACATGCGGCTCCGTCCAGATGGGGAAGTTATGTCTGTTTAAGCAGGAGTTTTTAAGTGTGGGGGAACTTCAGATTTAATACTGCACTGTATTCAGTGTATAATGTTTCCTGAGAAGATTATCAGATTTTTGGAGGTGGATTATGGAGAATCCTTATATTCAGGAGCAAATGGACAGGGCTTTGAAATTACTTAACGAAGAGAAACCGGATGAAGCGCTTGCCATTTATGAGATGATAGATCTTCGTTCGGCTGGTGAAATACAGAGGGCTGTGGTTTCGAATGATATTGGATGGGCTTTTAAAAAGATGGGACTTTATAAGGAAGCTATGCAAAAATATCGTTTTGCACTTGATATCTATGAAAAGAACCATCGTGAACCTCTTGAGAATTATATTGTAACATCCAATAATTTGGCTGTTCTGCTACACATAATCGGCGAATACAAGAAAGCGGAAGAAATATATAAACATAATTTAGATTTGGTATTGACAAATCTCGGAGAGCGCTCAGAAACTTATGCTATTAAAATAAACAATCTCGGTTATTTTTATCTGGAAATCGGCAAATATGATATTGCAGAAAGGTTATTCATCGAATCAAAAAACTTACGAAAAGAACTTTTCGGTGAAAACTCTATTAAATACCTTCAAGGGTTAAACAACCTTGCAGGTTTGTACAAACAAAAAAAAGACTATGAAAAAGCTTTAGTCTATTTTAAGGAAACTGTCAGGCTCATGGAAGTTATTAAATTTACCTCCAATACACATTATTACAAGGCCCTTGAAAATCTTTGCTGGCTGTTTATCGAAATTGGCGAATACGAAGAAGCTACATCAATACTCAATAAAATCCATGAAGATTCTGATATAAACAAAGGTTATCAAACACTTGAGCAATCAAAACTTTTGCTGGATCATGTCCGGTTAAGTAGAAAGATAAATCACCCCGAAGATGCACTCAAAATGATTGAAGATTTGTCCGGATCGTACAATGCAAATCAAACAATCAACACACTTTTTTATTCGGATATTCTATACGAAAAATCACACCTGCTTTCAGAAGTTGGTGACTTTGAAGCGGCTTTTCAAACGAACCTTGTTTCGTTGAAGAATCAGAACGATATTTTCCTCAACACCTCCTTTTCTTTCAGCGAACATCAATCTCTCGACTTTCTCAGAAAGATCAACAGAGAATACAATCTAATCCTTAACCATCTCATAACACATTTCAGTACAGATCAGAACAAGGTCATGGAAACTTACTTAAATATCATTCTCAGAAAATCCATCATTCTTGAGATGACGATGATTCAGAACATTCTGCTTAGACGTTTTGAATCAGATGATTTATCATCAGAAAATGTACAGGAACGTTTTAAAAAGGAATATATCGACAAGCTTCTTCACGTTGATTATGAAAAAATTTTAAATCGGTTAGATAGTGAATCCTGGTTTCTTGATTATTATTACACAGATGAAAGTGATCAATATATTCTGTTTCTCATCTCTCCTGATCAACCCATTCGGTTTATCAATCTTGGAAATGCAAGCGAAATTAACCGGCTCATTGACGCCTACAGAAACAGTATCCTGTGTGACAAAGACAGGGGGGCTCATCAGCGGCTTTCAATACAGCTTCTATCAAAACTGTTTCCCTTCGACGTTGAAAATCTCCCGAAAAAGATCATTATTTCCCCCGTTAATGAGATATCCACATTACCTTTTGAAACCTTTTTGGATGAAGAAGGGTATTTTCTCATCGAAAAGACATTTGTGAAATATATTTCTTCAGTTAAGGACATTGTCCAAATCAAGAAGGCTCTTTCGCCTAAAACTGTTTCCATCGTTAGCAATCCCGATTTTGATTATCTCCTGGACAACGTTGAAAGAGATACCGAACCAAATTACACTCAACCATCTTCTGAAGCATTGAGTTACAGAGGTTCGGTATCAGATGATGATTATTTTAAGCGATTAAAGGGTATGGAGGTTGAAGGGGAGATCGTAGCCAAAATTCTTCAGGCAGCGGGGTGGCAGATTGACACTTTTCTCAGCGGACGAGACGCCTGCGTCTCCAAAGTGAAACAACTTAAAGACAGCAACATCATTCATATTATAAGCCATGGGTACACCACTATTCAGAGTCAATACAGCAAAAATCCACTTAAGGATTGTGGCCTGGTGTTTTCTGGAATCAATACGCTTTTGAGAAATGAGAAAACTATAAGTAAAACAGAAAAAGAAATCATCGAAGATGGTGTTCTCACCGCATATGATATGACTTTTATGAATTTTGAAAACACAGAATTGATGGTCCTGTCCGCCTGCAATACGGGGCTTGGCAAAATTGAGAATGGAAACGGTATTCTCGGCTTTCAGCGTGCTGTCCTTTTGACCGGAGTAAAAAGACTTCTGATCACATTGTTCCAAGTCCCAGATCGGTACAGCTCTGAATTAATCGAAATATTTTATTCCGAATACATCATGAATCACGATGCGGAATCAGCTTTGAGGAATGCCAAATTGAAGCTGATAGATCATTGTTATAAGACAATAGGGCATGCCGATCCGTATTTATGGGGAGGATATGTCTGCCTTTCAAGGAGTTTCTGATTTAAAATTCCTGACCATGCTGAAAAATGAATAATTGGCACTATTTATAGGTGTCAAGAAAAAAGAATCCAAAATCATGGATTCTTTTTTTATACATATGCTTGCTGATTTTTTAAAAAAAGAGGCTATATATAACTGTAAGCATAAGAGAGGGAAATATTAAAGTGCCTCATCGGGTTATGACAGTCACCGTGTTATCAAAAAACATAACATAACTCAGAGGAGGAAACAGTATGATTAAAAGAAAAATCGTACTTTTAGTAACAATTGCAACGCTGGTGTTCGCTGGTTTCTCAGCGGCAAATGATCGGATGACTTCTTCAGAGGAACTGTCTTTTTTCCTGGATTCCACGGAACAAAGCTGGTTCAGAGTTCAACTGGAAATGTCTGAATTTGACTGGTCCATTCAACCATTAAGCGCTGGTTCAACTTCAACAACAGATCCCGCCAGCAACAATGGCGGTCCTGGCGGGGAAGATGACTGGTGGGTTAGTCTACCCACGAGTGATTTAAATCTGTTTGCTCTTAATTTATCCTGGCCGATAAATTAAGAAAACACTATATGTCGGAAACATTATAACACAGTGACACTGTACTAACCAAATGAGGTTACTTTTTGTTTTCCCTCATTATTATCTTCCCCCTTCTTTTGAAGGGGGAATTTTTTTATTGAAGACAAAAGTTAACTTATGCTATGATAACTTTACTTTCTATATTATCTAATATCTTTATTTTTAAAACAACTCTTTTTCTTTATAAAAAGGAGGAGAGGGCTGATAAAGATCCTTTATAATCCTAACAACTATAGTTTTGATTTACTGATTTCTCAACAGCAAATGACCGGATAAATTCTTCAGAGGAATTATCGTTTTTCTGGATTCTCCGAAACAAAGCAAATTCAATATTCAATCGGAAATGTCTGAATTCGACCAAGCAATTCAACTTTTGAGAACTGGGCCAGGAGCAACTACTACACCCAGAATAATTGGTAAAAACAATAGGATATGAGCATTCTGTTTTAATCTATCTTTATCAGAACTCTTTTACAAATACATAAACGAAGAACAAACGGTGGTTTCAGAGTATTTCCTGAAAATTAAACTTGAAAGCCCCCATCAGTAACGTTCTGATTATATTTCAGTTAATATCACACCCGATCTCAAGATATAAATTTTAACATTAGATATTTCCCCACCCATTTTTTAAGTTTATCTGTGGGAATCATTATCATGATACTACAATGATTTTTGTTAATATTTTTTGAACACTCATCTTGGAATTACAATACAATAATTCACGTACAATATTTTTTTTCAGTTCAACTATAAGAATATGTAAGTAAAAAAGAGCAAAATTGAAAATGCAGAACATAATGCAGATAATTTCAAATGATATATGATCAGCTACACCAAAATCTAAGGAGGTAAAACAATGCAGAAAAGAAGGAGAAACATGAGTATTTGCTTTATACGCTGGAAAGTGAGAGAAAGATTGATGATCATTAATGGGTATTTATCTCAACTTTCACATCACTCTTATTTTAGCAAAAAAATAATTGACCCATTTCTTCCTATCTTTGTAGACGAAACTACGACTTAAGGTTTTAAGATTCCGGTTCGTGTTTCTGGAAATTAATGTACCATACCCGGCGAAAAAAAAACTTAAAGGAGGAAGATTTGAATGCTCACACAATTAAATGAAGAACAGAAAATGATTTATTTTATGTATTTACTAGGCATTGGATTAGAGTCTATTGACGCAAGAGATTTACAGAAAATCGAGGAATTTTTATTCAAACACAAAGAATACTATGAGGACATCAAGAAAGAATTTCAGATTATCCAGAGATTATTTGAAGTAAAAATCAAAACTCTAGCTGAGGAAAATTTATCCTTTGAAAAAATGGATAGCTATGATAGAGAGGAGGTGACTATAATGTTTGACTATTGGAAAAATTCTCCTCCCCACTCTTCAAATAAAGAAAAAGATTATATCATAATCAAGTGCCCTCTGGGTTATGAAGAAGATGATGATTGCTTAATTGTAAAAATCCCTAAAAAAAGAGTTGAAAAAAAATTTACTGCATAATTCATAAGATTTCTATCTGTTCCCTTGTCCTGATTTAAAATTTCAAAATCTCTAAGGAGGTTGATTTTATGGCTGTTTAAATTCGTTCTAATTACCAATTACAAATAACAACGGGTATATACATTAGTACCAAATCGAGAATATAAGTATCTTAACTTAACCATTCTAAATTTGGCTCTTCCAGGCATTACCGGAAAAGTCTCAAAGGAGGGACTATGAGAAAAAACGACTTAAGAAGTGATGATTTTGATCCCCATGAGAGTAAAGAGTATTTAATAATCTCATTGAGGGAACAATTTCTGAACAAATACTACAGATTATGGAGAAATAAGAATCAACAAGTATCAATACGGAATCTAAAAAAGATTTCTGCAAACAGATTCAAAACAGAGGCAGAGCAGAATCTTGCTTATACAAGGTTGGCACAGGATTTTGGTTTTGATGAAAAAGCTAGTGAAACAGAAAATACTCTTCAACTGACTAAAGATTTTGTTTATTACTTTGCCAATGATTTTTTCAAAACCGTTGTGTTAAGTTTGACGGACAAGCAAATGAAGAAATATTTTTTCGAGCTTGATGAAAGAAAGGAAAAAATATTCGATCCGGTGAAAAACAAACTTTTATTGTTTTTCACCGCGTTGGGAAGCAATTCTGCTTTAGCATGTTTAATAAAAGATAATTCAAGCATGATTAAAGGCGTTTTCATGAAGCAATCAAGTAAACATGTAAAAAATGAAGTGATGGATGTAATCACTCATTATTGGGCTCTGTTGAGAGAAATCAGTAAGACTTTCAAATATTATTTCCCCCAAAAACCTATGGGATGGTTCATTAAATGTATCAAAACTGAGCTGTTTAAGAAGAATTACATCATTGAGATTAATCCTAATTCTTCTCAGATAGATGAATCCACAGAAGATCCAATAGAGATAAATGAAAATATTAATGTCCGTAAAAACGGATTCGGGAGACAGAATCCAGACTCAATTGCATTCTGGCAACTTATCGGAGAAGAATTTTTTCGGATAATTTTGTTAGATACAAACTATGGATATGTCTGGAAAAGGCTTAATTATGTATTGAAACTTTTTGATTTTAAACCTAGTGACGTGCTAATAGATTATCATGACAAAACAATAGCCGATATAGTTGAAAAGATTAAAGAGTGGTTAAGTGATATTCTTTCATTGGATGATGATGAATTAAAAATACTTTTTGAGGTAATCGAGGTTGAGATTCATAAAACCATCCCCGATACCGTTCCAATTAAAGATCATAAAACGTGGAAAACATTAAAAGAATTTCAAAATTCATCTATTCCAATCAAAGATTTGCGCTTAACCCTCTTCGTTCAGGATGAAAATCCAACAATTCTTTCTGGCTGGAATGCCAGACTTGCGAAACGTTTAAAAAAGTTTCTCAAAAATTCCGGTTATGATATAAACGACTTTTGATTTCAATCTTCCCCTTCTAGCCCGTGACTCAAACGGGCTTTTTTTCCAAGATAACATTTCTTTATTTTTCATTAAATAATGTAATACCAAGGCCCTCTTTTTCTTTTTATCCAACTTTTAGAGTGCACTTCAATTCCCCCTATTTAATAGTATAATCACATATAAATAAAAACAAGAAAGCATTTAACTTAAAATCTCTTCCACAGCCTTTTACGTTAATATTGTTTTACTCATCAAAACAATATATTTTTCTCTCTTCCATCTTGCAATATTCTTTGTTTTTTTTTCTACAAAAAAGTAGAGACATATTTTAACAGAAGGGGTTGAAGAAATATGAACGGAAAACAATTACTAAGCAATTCGATTTATATTTTCATTGATTTTAAGTTTGGAGAATTTCTTGAGAAAGCAGGTTTGAAACGAAACAACTTACTCGTCAATACTAATAATTTTCTTAAAAAGGTCGAAAAAGTCGATGGTTTTTATTTCCCAAAAGCTAGTTTAATTGACCTGAACAGCTGGATGCCCACAGTCACTGAAAAGAGCAAGTTTAATCATTTTGCCGCATTACAAATTTTGGGATTTCAAAACCTCGAAAATTATTTCATTGATCTTGAAACGGAGAAAGAAATCCTAAACACTGTATTTCAAGGGAATTCTGGCCCCCCTTGGTGGATTATTTGCTATATTGGTTATGCTTGTAAATTTTCATCACAACTAATCGTAGAACATTTAAAAGGGAAAAAACTTGAGGAGGTTTACCGGAAGTTTAGGGGTGGGGTCAACCAGGATATTTTCACCCTTTTTGGTAATGATTCAAAAGAATTATTCTCGAAACTCGAATCAGATCTCAATCAAACACTTGAGTACAATTTAAGCGTAAATAATTTAGAAAAGAAGAAGCATTTTTATCCGTTCAAAGATACCCGTTCAGGTGATATAAATTTTGATATTTTATTCCAAAGTGAAGAACCATCAGATTTGATCATTGAGTGGATTTTTAACCTCGCCTATAATGCATCAAAGATATATATTAAAACACATTAAGATACCCTTGCGTTTTTAACAACATGATCACTTATTGTTTTTCATTTTTTAACACTTATGAGTGCGGATTTTATCATTTCAAATACTATATATAGTATCTAAAAAAGGAGTGATCATGTTGGCTATGTATATATTTAAAAGTTCTGAAATCGCTTTAACCGACGTTAAAAAATGGAATATTTTATTCCTATCGAATTTTCAGATTTTAACTTTGAAACCCACTTAATATTCTTCTCCAGATTAAGTATTTTTAATACAAATATCTTTGACTTTTGTATTATTTCTTTTCATAAAGATTTGATTCGGATCATTAATAATTAAGGGGTGACTTGTATGAATGAAAACTGTTTGGATGATCGTGAGAAAAACATATACTTCCAGTATTTGTCAGGAATTAATTTAAAATCTATAGATGCTGCAGAACTTATGCGGATAGAAATGCATCTATTTGAATGCAAAGAATGCTATGAACAGGTAAAAAAAGAATATAAACTCATTAAATTTCTTCAGAACTGGTCATTTGAAGGACACGCTCAAACAGTTAAACTTTTCAATTTCATTGAAAATTTGAGAAATTACTACGAAGAGGAAAATGACGAAAAGAAAAAAAATTTAATTGAGAAATTACTTCAATCTGACTTTGATTATCGCGGAAGAGGTTTTGATGAATTTCTGAATAAACGTAAAGAAAAAGAGACTTTTAAATTCAAATATTTCTTTACAATAGAAGTGGAAAAAACCAAAGAAAATTCACAAAAACTAAAAATTTTAGATGAAAAAAAATCGGCTGAAGAATTCGTCTTATGCTATAAAGATAATTATCTCTTGATCAAATCTAGAACTGACAATTTTGCTGGAACCGATACACCTTTTGGGATATTGTCTTCTGTCAACAAAGAGAATAATTATCTAAAATTAAAGCAATTTACTCCAACAGACGAAAGTCCTCAATTATCCTTTTTATGTCTAACTCCTGGAAGATATAATCTGTATATTGAGGAGAATATTTCAGCTAGCAAATAGGAACTGGAGGGGGTTAAAGTTAAATGCTAAGTCATAAATCGTGCAGTGTAGAGTTTTCTGCGTATTTCGGCTATTCTTGACTGACATAGAGCCGTTCAAGGAGCTGAGTTTCATAAATGTTAAAATGAAATACCGTCTCAGTCTTTTATGTTCTATATGTCACTCAAGTATTGATTGTGTGAGGTGAAGTTAAATGAACATAGAAATGCGGAAGTATTTACTTCAAAGCTTTATCAAGTTTTTCATTTTAAATCATTCTGAACTTCTAAGGCGTTTTTCAGATGACGAAGAAATTGTTAATCTTTGTTTTAAAGAGGTTTTAAGTGTTCTCAGCGATCAGGAAATAGAAGTTTTATGCAATGATCCACAAAAAAGATTTGATTTACTGAAGCTCGAAAGAGTTAACGATAGGATATATTTCGAGTTAATAAAACAAGGGAATCATAATGCGATTTCTGACTTAATGAAATCCTATACACCTCAGATCAGATTCTATTTCTATAGTTTACTCGGAAAAAAATTCATTTACTGCAACAGAAATATTGTGAATGATGTAATTGATTCTGAATGGTGTAAACTTTGGCTTTACAGAGAGAATTATGATTACTCAATTGCCAGTTTCGTTACTTATTTCATCCGCATAGTCTATAATGCTTTGCGCGAAATTGAAAGAAAACTTTCTAATGATGCTCAGGTTATTATATGGCTTTCTTCCAAGAAGAAGACAGAAAATGTGTTTATTGATGATCCTATTGAGTATCTTGGTTTTAGAAATTGCGCATTATGTCCACGGACACCAGAAAATATATGTGTGGATTACCATGAAGGACAAATTGTTTTAGGGTATTTATTTAAAACGAGATTAGCACCTGTTTGGAAAATCATTTTATATGGAATTATGATCAGTAATTACAAGATCGGTTATATTGTTCAAGAGCTTTCTGAACATAATATGTATCAGTTGTTGAGTATTTTGAAAACAGAAATCTCAAACACTCTTCCTGAATCTGTTGACTATTTATCATGGCTCTTCAGAGAAATACATGAAGATATTGAACAAACACCATCTGATTTATTTTCAAAATTCGGGGGCAAATCAGATAAGAAAATAGCACAATATACCCATATTCCTGTGAAACATATAAAACTGAAAGATTTGATCAAGGGGGAACAGACTTTAAGTAACTGGAAGTTTGCAATAAAAAGGACATTAAGAAAGCATCGTCTACGTCAAATTATCGAAGAAAAAGTTTTTTTTTAGACAAGGAATTACGTTTTTAATGTCTTTTCCTGTACTATCCCTCCATTTGTATGGCGGGGTAGTACAAAAAGGGGGGCGTAACAATGAATAGCAATTCTGATTGTAAAAGAGATAAATATACTGCAAGAGAACTTCTTTCGCGAAGTATTTATATGGAGTTCAGACTGAAATACAAAAAGCTATTGACACCATCAGCACAAACTGAGGAAGAAAAAAAGAATATTATGTCTTCACTAAGAGAAGTTGTAGAAACTATAGTCAGGCAACTCAGCGACAAAGAAGTTAATTATTACATAGATAACATCGACGATAGAAAGAAATTAGCTAATCGAATTAGGGATTATGCGCTTCTTTCCCTAGGAAGTGAAAATAAGGTTTTGGCAACAACACTTCTGATCAAACTCTACTCTGGATTTATCAGAAAGGTAGCTTTGCATACTTATTTAGATTATGAAATATCATTGAACTCGAATTCTTTCGAAGAAGTTGTTACTGATGTAATCTCAAAACTCTGGACAATTCGAAACACATATAATCCAATAAAAGGTACGTTTTCAACTTGGCTGGCAGCAATAATCCGAAATAATATCAGACACAATCAACTTGTTAGAAATAGAGTTTCATTAATTAGTTTGGATAAAAATTCAAATGATTCTGATTTTGATGATTTTGAAAATTATATTTATCAAATAGAAAGTCAAAAATTGTTCACCTCTCCCGATGTGATTTTTGCAATAGAGTATTACGCGGAATCTGTTTTTATTGAGATATTTAAGGAACCAGTATCCTATCCGTGGCAGATGATTTGTTTTTTGTTAAAAATAATAGGATACAGACCAAAATCTATTGTTGATCAATTCTCTGACTTAACACTCAGCCAGATTACAAAAAGTTTAAAAACAGACTTTAAAATAATCAGTCGGTTTGAAAATGCTTTTATTGATAAATCTTTTGAACCATTTGAATCTAATTTAGAAATTAAGTTAAGTTCCGAGAATTCCCCAACTTTTTATTACAAAAATCTTAAACTTTTTATCGGAAAAAGAACTGGTGACATTGAGTTGAATAATTTTTTTGGTAAATCACCTTCAAAATCTGTCAGTGAGTGGGCTTTAAAAGTCAGTCATAAATTGAGTTTAAAATTTGCAGAATAAATAAACTACTCATTCTTTAACTTTTCAAATTTAAGGTAAATATGGTCATTCTGGCTAATCTGGAACTTATTTCTAAAACTCAATTTGCTGAGGTTGCTTATCCTCATCACCTTAGAATGCATATGTGGATAACAAATTATTTATGTACTAAAAAAAGGGATTGGATCAAGGAAAATTAATCAGATACAGGTTAAAATTCTAACGGTATTTTTATTTATGATAAAATCCCTATTGAACCTTCATTTTTAACTTAAAGGATTTTTTCTTTTTATCCAGCTTTTGGAGTGCATTTCCGATTCCCCGATCCTTTTTTATTTCTCCCAGATCGTCACCCCATCCGCGTCTATCGCCACGACGAGTGGAAAGTCCTCCACCTCTATACGCTGTATCGCCTCACTCTGAAGGTCTTCGTACAGGATGACTTCATGTGTCTTGACCCTTGAAGCGAGAGCCGCTGCCGCACCGCTTGGGGTGAGGAAGTAGCAGGTCTTGTGCAGACTGCACGCCTGTGCTGCATTTGCCGTTCGCTTGCCCTTTCCCACCGTTCCGATAACACCGTTTTTGAACAGCATATCCAGGAACTTGTCCATTCGCTGGCTGGTTGTGGGACCGATGGCGCCTATGGTTTCACCACGGGGTGTTTTGGCGGGGCCTGCGTAGAAGATCAGTTTGTCCTTGAGATCAAGCGGAAGCTGTCCCGTTCTTGAAAAGTATTCCAGGAGTCTTTTCTGGGCGGCATCACGCATGATGATGATTTCACCTGTGTAGTTTATCTGTGTTCCGGCTTTCTGTTTTTTGATGTCGGGGTTGTTATTCATTTTGAAATATCACTTCTCCTGTTCTGCATATATAGCAGTCTACGGAAATGGCCAGGGGCAGGGTTGCGATATGCGTTTCGCAGTCCATGATTCTCACGTTGTAGCAGCTGATTCCCGTTCCCAGACCCTGAAATCCCACATGCAGGGCGTTGATCGCCGTTTCTGTCTCTTTTTCAAGGGCTACGTATCGTGCGTCCGCATGACGGGCATGAATACTTTCCGTCAACGCCAGTTTTGAGAGCAGCATCGCCTTTTCCGATGTGCCGCCAAGCCCGACTCCGATCTTCAACGGCGGACAGCTTCTGGCACCTGCTTCTTCTATATGTTCGACGATTTTATTTTTTATTTCTTCCGGTGTGGCGGAAGGAGACATCATGTAGAGTCTGGAGAGGTTTTCGCTTCCGCCGCCTTTGATGAGGAATTTGATCCGCAGGTCAGCCCCTTCCGTCTCAAAAATATGCACCATCGCCGGTGTGTCGTTGAGTCTGTTCGTTCTGTCGAAGAGCGGATCACCCACACTGGAATATCTGAACGGGTTTGAGGTGTAGACGTCTGCGACGGCTTCGTCGAGCAGGGTCTGCAATGTTCTGTCCAGCACCAGTTCTCTGCCTTTCCAGCAGAAGAATTCCAGCAGTCCCGTGTCCTGACACAGGGGCAGTCCTTTTTCACTCGCCACCTTGCAGTTCTCTTTGAGCACTGCTGAGAAGGTTCCGTCGTAAGCGTCTATGTACGGCTTTACCTCGGGATTAATCTCAAGGTTTGCCTTCCTGATCGCTTCTTTTATCTCTTGTTTGATCTGTTCTGTTGTCATTTGAAGAGGTCCTTTCTGAAGTTTTTATAATAACCCGATGATTTGTCGTCTTCTTCGTATCGGAATCGTCTGACAACTTCGGAGTCATATTCCGCCGCTATCCACGTTTCCTTGTCAAGGGCATCACAGAGTATATCTCCCGATGGGGAGATGATTCGGCTGTGTCCCAGGAAGTCAAACCCCTGATGTCCTCCCGGTGTGGCCGCACAGACGACGTAGAGGCCGTTTTCTATGGCCCTTGCCTTTGTCAGGGTATTGTAGGTGTTATATCGGCTTCTGCCGAAGGCAAACGGCATGAAGAGGATTTCCGCACCGTTGAGCGCTGCCTTTCTTGAAACTTCCGGCATCCCGATCTCATAGCAGATGGAGATGCCGCATTTAACACCTCCGAGTCTGAAGATTCTTCCCGGATGATTCCCCTGAGAGAAGCGTTCTTTCTCCCCTCTGAAGAGATGGGTCTTGTCGTAGTATCCCAAATGGGTGCCTTTTTCGAAAACGGAAACGGCGTTTTTGTATTCCCCTTTTTCCGTCTTTCTGCCAATTCCGGCAATAACACTGCAATTATGATTTTTCGAGACGGTCTTCAGCCATTCTTCTATGATTTGCTGTTCTTCGTCTATGTGTTTGAGGATTTGTGCCTCCCATGAGTATCCCGTTCCGAACATCTCGGGCAGCAGGAGATAATCGAACGGCACGAATATCTTATCGATGATGCGCCGGGCTTTTTTGAGGTTCAGTTCCAGGTTAAACGGTTCGCTTCGCATTTGAATGCTTATGATTGTTTTTTGCAAAATTTCTCCTTTTTTTCAGATTTCACAGAGATTAAAGTTACACACACCGCCAATACCAGGCAATTCGTGAATTGCCCCTACAGGGTTTCGGGGTTCCCTTAAATATTATACACCCGTTTTGTACGCGCCAAGTTTTTTTCTCAAGGCTTCCACTTCTTCCTGATGTTCAAACAGGGCACAGGGGCCGTTCGTGTTTTCCAGAACGTGTCCGTTTTCTCTCAGTTCTACGAAGAGCGGGCTTGCGAGACCCTCTTTCAGGGTTGACTTTCTCATGTTATGCGTGGCGATGTCGGAAACGGGGCACGGGGTCAGGTCTCCCAGTGAATTGATGTGGGCAAAGCCTTTTCCCGATGAGACACAACCCCCGAAGAGTTCTTCATCTCCTGGGGAATGAATAATGAACAACTGTTTTTCATCCTTGAACTTCAGAACCTGCTCTCTGAAGGCCTTTCTCTGGACACTGTCAAGGCAAAGCTCCCGGCTGATCTTCGGGTCAGATGTTGAACAGGTGGAGTCTTTTTTCATCCGGTCGCTTTCCGTTGCGGCAACGGGGATATATTCTGTCAGGAATGCGAGATGAAGTCCTTCGTCGATGAATTCATCCACACTGTCTTCACGCATCCAGTAGTCGTAGTTTTTATTGGTGATGGTGACGGAGATCCCGCTGAGGATTCCCGCTTTCCCCAGTCGCTTTGCCGTGCCGACGGCTTTTTCATGTATACCCTCGCCTCGTCGCTGATCGGTGATGTCTTTTGAGCCTTCCACGCTGACGACGATCCCCGTGTTGCTCATCTTCTTGAGTTTTTTATACTCTTCATCCCCAATGGCGGTTCCGTTGGTAAAGATGAGAAAGAGCTTGTCATCGTGTTTGGCACACAGGTCCAGCAGTCCCTTGAAGACAAATGGTTCTCCTCCGGCGATGAGGAAGGCGTAGGTTCCCAGTTCAGCGGCCTCCGTGATGACACGGTCCCAGTCTTCAACCGTCATATGCGGCTGTGTGTTTCTCTCATCCATCTCAGAGACGTTCCCAAGGGCAGCGGCAAAACAGCCCTGACATTTCAAGTTGCATAAATGGGTAATGCTGAGTATCATGATAGGCGGCACCATGACGCCTTCTTTTTCCAACACTTCTTTTCTCCGCTCTTCACATCTGTAAAAATTTTTCATCATTCCGGCAGATTTCGTCAGGTATCTGGGATGTTTCATGATGAAGGGGAGAAATATTCTGGAGAGTTTGGGATTGACAAAATTCAACGCTTCTTTTATCTGATTCAACATCATTGTTTTCACCTCTGTCTTTGATAGTTTTATTGTACCTTATATATTTTATGGTTTTTTTAATTTTTGGGGAAGGTTTATCACAAAAGTTCTGACCGGTAGTCATTTGTGGTATAATTAGTTGAAAAAAAATATGCAAACACTATTTTTATACAACATTTAACTTAGATGAAAGGAGAGACAGTATGTTTAATAAAAAAGAACTGATTTCAGCTTTAAACAAAGAGAGAGCTCTTCGTCTTGAACTTGAAAAAGAAAATCAGTATCTGCGCGCCTTAAAACAGGCGATGCCGGATCCGTTTTATTTCAGAGATATGGACTACAACGTTATCGAATGGCCACAGGCAATTCAGGAGCTGACAGGTTATTCAGAAGAAGAGGCAAAGCACATAAAATGCGGTGATATGTTTAAAGCAGCCGTGTGTAAAGATTGTCCAACACAAACCTGCGTTGAGACCAAATCGTTCTTAAAGGATGCAGAAGTTCCCGTTTACAATAAAAAAGGTGAAGAAAAAGTTGCACTGGTATCCAACGCGGGTGTCTATGATACCGACGGTAAACCAATTGCGGCACTTGAAATCGTCAAGGATATCACCACCTTAAAACAGTTACTCGACAGCATTTCAGATAAGTCCGAACAGTTGAGTGCTGCTGCGGAAGAACTTGCCGCTTCCTCACAAGAGGTTGCCTCACTTTCACATCAGGTTGAACAGCAGACGATAGGGGTTGCGGATCTGACACATGACGGGTTGGAGAGTTCTAACAAAGTTCTTTCCAAGACACTTGAGGCGTATAAAAATTCAGAGATTGTCGGTCAGTCGATGGAAGAAGTCATTACCCTTATGGATAAATCCGCAAAGGAAACAGATGACTTGAAAGAAAAATCCGAAGGGATCATCAGGATCGTTGCTTCTATTCAGCAGATTGCCTCGCAAACAAACCTTCTTTCGCTCAACGCTTCCATAGAAGCGGCAAGAGCCGGAGAAGCCGGAAAAGGATTCGCCGTTGTTGCCGAAGAGATCAGAAAACTCGCCGTCAGCTCCAATCAATTTGCGGATGAGATCAAAGGAACCATTGATGAGATCACAAGAATGGTGATCGCTACCACCCAGAACATCAAGAAAACTCAGGAAAAGGTTGAAAAGAACGGAGAGGAAATCCGTGGATTCTTTGAGACTTTTAAAGTCATTAAAAATTATTCAGAAGAACTTGTAACCCTTATCGGTACCATTCAGAACAATGCGAACAGCAGTTCGGAATTGAGTACCCAGCAGAAACAATCAATGGATGAAGTCTCAAATGTTGGTCAGGAAGTTTCCATCATCGCAATGGATCTTCAGAATGAGATAAAGAAGATGAATTATACGAAGATGTAGGATGCTATAGAGTATTTTAAACGGGAGCGACTAATAGTCGTTCCTTTTTTTGTGTCTGCGTCTTCTAAAAAGTCAAAAGATCCTCCTGAGTGTTATAATTCAGACAAAGAAGAAAAGGAAGTGAGGAAATGAAAAACATCATTCCACGCGTTGCGGCAATACACGATATATCCGGGTTCGGCAGAGCTTCGCTGACGGTTATCATGCCTATATTATCCAATATGGGGATTCAGGTCTGTCCCATGCCGACAGCCGTTCTCTCAACTCATACGGGGGGATTTGACGGTTTTGAGTTTATCGATCTGACAGAACATTTAACGGCATATATGAATCACTGGCGTTCGCTGAACCTGCGTTTTGACTCAATTTATTCGGGCTTTCTCGGTTCGGAAAAGCAGATAGCGATCGTGCAGGCATTCATTCATGACTTCAAGGCGGAGAATCAACTCGTCGTCGTCGACCCCGTGATGGGGGATGACGGGAAGCTGTATCAGACGATTACGTCTGAGATGGTGGACGGGATGAAAGCGCTCGTGTCTGATGCGGATATGATTACGCCGAATATCACAGAGGCAGCTTATCTGCTTGACAGGGAGATTCCGGAAGACATCTCCGATTCGGATATCAGGGAATGGCTGAGGGCTTTATCGGCGATGGGGCCGCAGTACACCGTGATCACCAGTGTGCCGAATGTCGAGAAGGGCAAGCAGACGGCAACGGTTGCCTATAACGCAAGAGATGAACGCTTCTGGAAGGTATCCTGTGATTATATCCCAGCTCTTTATCCCGGAACCGGGGATATGTACACGAGTGTCCTGCTTGGCAGTCTGATTCAAGGGGACAGTCTGCCGATAGCCCTGGACCGTGCACAGCATTTTGTTTCTCTGGCGATTCGGGCAACGTTTGGTTTTGAGATTCCGCATCGTGAAGGGGTTTTGCTGGAGAGGGTTCTGGATTCGCTGAAGGCACCTGTGACGTCTACTTCTTATGAGTTGATGTGATACTGCAGCTATGATGCAACGCTCATTCACAGAAGATACATCATATAAATGATCATTTCACTTTACCGTAGGGGCAATTCATGAGAATTCAAAGGATTCTCTGGAGCTTTCCTTTGGAAAGATCATGAACTGCCCCTACCGGGTTCCGGGTTTTCCACCATAAAAAAACTGTTTCCGAAGATCCTATTCCATAATATTAATCGTACCTATAAATCTGCCCATGCTACATCTTCTTCAGGGGACAACCAGTCTTTTTTCAGAACTTCTTCACTTGCCAGCGTTAACTCACTAACCTCTTTTGTTTCCATCATTCCTCCATCAATTTTCAATCTCACTAAAACTGTTGATAATATTCAGAGCTTCAAATAGGATATCATATGGCAGTCTTTCGATGATTACAGCGGGTCTTTTCCCTTTTTGTTCATGTCCTTTTTGAGGATTAAAGTCCAGAAAAACAATATCTCCCTGTTTTGGTTTGTAATCTGCTGTCATATTTCATTTCCCAGCGAATCTCCGGTATCCCATTCAGAACAGTTATAGTCCCCTTTGTAATCTTTTACTCTATCTTTTTATGATATATGCTTTTTTACCGGAACAATAATAATATTCCCATCGACCACTTTAACTTCAACCTGATCATTTTCTCCAATTTTCATTTTATCCAGAATAATCCTGGGAATCCAGATTGCGTAACTGTTCCCCCGTTTTTGAATTTTAGTCAACATATGATCACCTGATTTAAAGTATAAACTTTGTATATACTGTTGTCAACTTTAAAGACTTCACAGAGCTTAACCCCCATAGTGTATAATAATAAAAAATCTTGGGGGTGAACCATGTACGAAAAATTAATTTCTTTTAAGACTCGAATAGAACAGCGTATAGAAGAAATCAGACCTTATGTGATCACGAAACGGTTGGGGATAGAGGGGTGGAAAGTCACACGAAACGATTCGCTTTATCCCCCTGTAGACAACTGGGAGCATGTGAAGGTTGGCTACAGATGGGAGAATGAGGATGAAATTCCCGTCTGGTTTGAGACAATCGTCCATCTGCCCCGTATCGAACCGCATCAGGATTGTCTGCTGAGTATCTGGACGGGGGGGGAAAGTCTCGTTTTTATTGACGGCAAGCCCTTTGGCGAGATCAACCCGTATCACAGAAGCATCAACGTCAACAAGTTCTGCACAGACAAGAACCACACCCTTTCCATTCAAACCGTTCCGCATCTGCTTTTCGGAGAGAAATCCACCAACAGACAACTGGAATACGCTTTCGTCCTCATCGCCGACAGGGACATTAAACGTTTTACCGATACCCTTCAGCTGACACTGGACAGTGCCGTTGCAACAGACGACACACAGCTTCAGGAACAGCTTTGTGTGCTGCTTGAAGAAACACTCATCATGACACGCATGCCACGAAGCACCGCTCGCTATACGGCTTCTATAAGGGACAACAAGTCAATAGACGAATATATCGCAAAGAAATACATCTCGGAAAATATTCCGTTCTCCGGTGGTAACAGGCTTGATGAGGATGAAAAGATGATGCTCTGGGAAGCGTGGGAATATATCACAACCGAGATGAAAAAGCTGCTTGAGGATTATCCGAAGCGGGGTGAAATCTCCGCGATGGGACATGCCCATATCGACTATGCCTGGCTGTGGCCCGTAGCCGAGACGAAACGAAAGATTCCACGAACCTTCGCCAACGCCCTTTCCATGATGGAACGCTATCCGGATTTCGTGTTCACACAGTCCTCCGCACAGATGTATGCGGATATCAAAGAGCTTTATCCGGATATCTTCAAAAGGATTAAAGAACAGGTGAAAAACGGCAACTGGGAAGTTGCAGGCGGTTCATGGGTGGAAAACGACTGTAACGTCCCTTCTCCGGAATCACTGGCGAGACAGTTCTATTACGGCCAGACATTCTTTAAAAGAGAATTCGGCGTGTATAACAAGGTTTCCTGGCTGCCGGATGTATTCGGATTTCCCTGGGTCCTGCCGCAGATATGCAAAGAGGCCGGTATCGACTATTTCTTTACAACCAAGCTGACATGGAATGATAAAAACCCGATGCCGCATGACATCATGAGATGGCGAGGTCTTGACGGCAGTGAAGTGATCTACAGGAGTTTTAAGAATCCGATGGGATATAACGCAGATATCGACCCGAAGACGATCTACGAAAACTGGGAGAATTACAAAGACAAGACGAATATCCCGCTGAGCATGATGACATACGGTTACGGAGACGGCGGTGGCGGTCCCGTTGACCAGCAGATGGACAATCTGGATATCCTCGACGATATTCCCGGTGTTCCAGACGTGACACTGGAAAAGGCTGAAGAGCATTTCGACTGGATTTCCCAGCATAAGGATTCCCTGCCCGTCTGGGATGATGAGCTCTATCTCGAATTCCACAGGGGAACCTATACCACACAGGCGAGAACGAAGAAGCTGCATAAAGAATGCGAAGACGCCCTCGCGGAAACGGAGATGCTTTATACCCTGCTTGAAAATGAGGAAAACTATCCGCATGACAAGTTTGACAACGCCTGGAAGACCGTTTTAAGGAATGAGTTCCACGATATATTACCCGGTTCCTCAATCCCTGAAGTCTACATGGACAGCGAAAGAGAACTTGGTGAGACACTTGAAGCCGTTCGTGGGATGAAAGATGAAATACTGAAGAACAAAGCGGCAGATTCAAAGAATTATGTCAGCGTTTTCAACCCAAGTGAGCATGAAAGACCCTGTGTCTTTGAACTGGAAACAGAAAACGGTGAAGGCTGGGTGCTTCAGCCCGAATTCGGTGAAAAACTCATCCCGATGCTCACGCATGACGGAAAGGCAAGTTACAACTGTCACGAAATCATGGCACCGTTTGCCACGCTTCGCTTCTTCAAGGAGAAGAGGGTGAAACTCGTTGCCGATGAGGTCAGCAAGAACTTTGAATTCGAAAATTTTCATTACCGGGCACAGGTCATGGATGACGGCTCCATTCAGGTCTACAACAAGGAAACAGAAAAATATTTGTTCAGAGAAGCCGGAAACATCCTCCGACTTTACGAGGATGTACCGATGTTCTGGGATGCCTGGGACACGGCGGTGAATTATGAACATTACACACTTGATTTCGACTCCGTTGAAGTTGATGTCATAGAGTCAACACCTGCCAGAAAGGTAGTTGAAGTCACTTACACAATTGAAGAGTCAACGATCGTTCAGAGATATATCTTCAAAGAGGAAGAGGCACGCATCGATATTGAAAACGATATTGACTGGCATCACAGAAGGGTCATGCTCAGGGCAGACTTCGAGACAACCCTCCTCTCCAGAAAGGCGACTTTCGACCTGGGAGCCGGCTTCATCGAGAGAGCCACACACAAAAACACGGACAGGGAACTGGCGAGATTTGAAATGCCGGGACACAGATGGATTGACCTCTCCGAAAGGGATTTTGGCGTCAGCCTCCTCAATAACGGAAAATACGGCTACAGTGTTGAAGACAACTGTTTGTCACTCACCCTGCTGCGTTCACCGATCAACCCTTCCGTATTCGCCGACGAAGGCAGACACAGTTTCACCTATTCCATCTTTGCCCATTATTCCAGTGACCTGGAAGAAACGGTCAAAGAGGCGAGAAACCTCAACAGGCCGCTTACCGTATTTGACGGTGTGGTTCACAATCTCGGAAAGGAAATCGGAGACCTGGACGAATCCAGTCTGCACATCATGTGTCTGAAAACGGCTGCCACAGGCGGAACGGTTCTCAGAGTCTGTGAAACGCTCGGTTCAAGGGACAGTGCAACCCTCTCTTTCAAGGGATTGTCATTTGAAAAAGTATATCTGTCAAATATTCTCGAAGAGGAACTGACCGAGATTCCAGTCGCTGAAGATAAGTCCTTCAGCGTTGAATACGAACCGTTTAAAATTTATACGTTTATCCTAAAATAATTCGAGTTAGACTGCAAAAAGGCAGCTCGCTTGAGCTGCCTTTTTTGTTGTTTGTTTTAGCCAGAGGGAACGTCCCCTTGATCACACCCTTGATCACAGCTCATCATGTGCATCGGCATAAATGAGTAAATATCATGCTTCTGTCAAAAATTCAACAAAATGATTCATATACGCAATTAAACTTCATATTGTCTATACATTTTATCTGTAGTATATGCATCGGGGATTGTGAAATAAATCCCAATTAACTGATATCAAACACGATAACCATACGACTTGTTGAAATAAATCAGTTTAAGCAGCAACATGAATCGATTAAAGAGAAAAGGATGGACTTTTTAAAGTTGAATTGGCCGGAGGAGAATTCCGGATGGTGTTCCGCTCAATGAGGGCGATAAACAATTAAGAGGTGTAAAAAGATGAAAAGATATTCAAACGACAAATACTATTACTGGCTGGATGAATTTGAGAACCCGGATGCGGTGAAACCGGTACAGGAAAAAGTCAACAAGTTTCACTGGTCTCATCTTCTGATCAGATAAATAGTTTCTTTTTCAAAGGAGGTCTTAGAAAGACCTCCTTTTTTCATGTCTGCCCATCAACCTGTTTATAAAGCTGAAAAGCTCATTTATAGCCATTTTTACATTTAAAGACATCTTACAAAACAGAAATATATATTCACCTATATTTAATATGTCGCCATGTAATAAATTCCAGATATCTTCGTCAAGTGTTATGAAAGTACGAATCAGGAACTATTTTAAAGGGAGGGATTCGAATGAACAGATGGATAAGAAGAAAAGCATTTCATAAAAACAGTCACATTAAAGATATTAGTATCGGTGAGCAGATAGAGGAAACGAAAGATAAAATCAATTTTATGTTTTATGACATGAACGCCTTTATACGATAAGGAGGGATTTTATGAGATTGTTTAAAAGTAAGACCTTTTTTAACAAAAAAGCACAGATCAACGATATCAACGAACAGATAGAAGAAACGAAGGATAAACTATATTTCATGTATTTCGGCAGAAACGGATTCAGCAGATAAGGAGAAATGTTATGAAAAGATTTGAAAATCAATTGTTTAACAGGGACAATCAGTATAAGGATATCAACGAAAGAGTTGAAGAATCAAAAGATAAATTTTATTTCATGCTTCACGGATTAAATGGATTTACAAGATAAGGGGTGATGAAGATGAAAAAACTTTTCAGAAAATTTATAAGCAGGGACTTTAACGGAAATTATGACAACACTAATGTTGAAGCATCAAATTCAACAATTTATTATACATTTAATGATTTAAACGGTTTTAACAGATGAGAGGTGTAAAAAGATGAAACGTTATGCAAATGATAAGTATTATTACTGGCGAGATGCCCTGACAGATCCAAAACAGAGGACCGCAAACAAAGAAACAGAAACAGCGGATGATAGAGACAGACTGCATTGGTTATTTCCGTTGTTAAGATAGATTAAAAATTCCCCCAAAGCAAAGAGAGAGGGCTTTTTCAAGCCCTCTCTCTTCTTGTGATTCGTGGTATCACGCACAGATCATATTAAACACTATCTTCAACCGTTTGTCCTACTCCGTCCCTGGTGCCGGAGACTGTGGAATACTTTTCAGATACGGATAAGAGTTGTCTTCAACAATTGTCCAAACCGTACCAAAATCCCATACCGAATCAAAGGTCTCCTTGCTCTTCATCTCTGCGGTTGTTTTGCCCGTTACGCCTGTTGAGGAGCCAATGGCAATGTCACTTGAAGCCTCTGACACATCCGTGTCCCAGAAGGAATGTGTTATGGTAAAACTAAAACCGAGTGCCTTCCCTGCAAAGCCGCCGATTTCAAATCCGGTCCCCGTTGCATTTCCACTCGCATAGGCATTGACAATACTGCTGCTAAGATTTATCACCCCTGCAAAACCGCCAACAGTATAGCTCCCACTTGCTTTGCCTGTCGTATACGCATTTTCAATACTACCGCTATACTGATTCCCCACAAAGCCGCCGGCATATTGTGTTCCGCTTGCAATTCCGGTCGAATAAGCGTATGTGATACTGCCACCCTGTTGTTTTCCGATAAAACCACCAACTGAATTATCACCCTCTACCTCAGCGGATACATTCGTGTTTGAAATACTTCCAGCAACCTGCACACCCACAAAACCACCAATGTTGATAGAGCCATTAACAGTACCATCCACCTCAACATTTGTGATAGTTCCGGAAACAAGACTGCCAACTAATCCACCGACTGCTGCAAAACCATTCACATTGATATTTTCCAACCTCAACTGTTCAATCGTTGCCGCCTCAATCATTCCAAAGAGTCCTATCGCGGTGTCACTGTTTTCAGTTCTGTCAATACAAAGATCGGCTATCGTGTGCGTCGCTGAGCCGCCATAACCCGTGAAATGTCCGGTGAATCGATTTGCATCTGTCCCGATGGGTTCCCATCCGGAGGGATTATCAACCGTCGTCGCCGCATACGTCTCATAATATTCCGTCTGGGATGAGAGATCCGTCGTCAGCATGAAGTGGACGTCTTCTCCCATGTAATCCCGCACGTTGTTCAATTCTTTCCAATTGCCAATCTGATACGGATCGTTTACCGTTCCGTTTCCGGCGGAGAAATCCGTTAATGCCGTGAATCGTGCGTTTCTCGCCAATCCGGCATTCAACGTCCAGGTAATTGACCCCTCATAAAGATCTCCCACTCCCGTCGGCAGCAGGATGCAGTCTGTGGCCACACCATAAATAGCCAACGTGTATTGTTGGGCATTGTGATAGGCGGCATTCGTCAGGTTATCGGACCAGATTTTGAACAACACCCGCTCCCCTTCCTGTGAGAAGGTGTAGGCTTCATTTTCCCCTTCCGTTCCAACTTGTCTCAGTCTTTCCCGCGTATCCGGAGCTTCTATCACCTCTGCCCCACTCTGCGATACACTCAAACGATTGGTATTCCCGAAGAATATCAAGGCGTTTTGCTCCGATACCGGCCGGTCCACGAGAAAATTAAACGCACTTTCCACCGTATGTTCCGATGATACCTGTCGGGCATCGTAATAGTATTTCAGGGTGTAGGCATTCCCATCACTCGATTTGACATACTTTGGCCGAAGCAGGACTCCGTTGTTGTACACCCGGCTCGTCTCACTCGCCTTCAGGGTGATGTAATCCGTCAGGAGCATCTCGTACAAATCCGTCCCGTTTTGTGTCTCGTCATCCTGGAGGATGACCCATTTCAGAGTTGTTCCCGTTACCCTTTGTGTCGCTCTCTCTGCACCGCTCCAAATCGTTCCCGCTTCTATCGCCTCTCGGGTGATGTCCTCCGGAATGAAGCAGATGTAACGTGCGTGATCCACTTTGTGTCCCGAAATCTTAAATGTTTCCGTTCCCTCTCCCGTTACGCTCAACGTGAATGGCGTTATCATCTCCCGACTCGTTAATTCATCTTTGTCAATCGTCAGACTCCACAATCCGAATTCCCTGTAATCCTCAAGTCCATAGTCTCCAATCTCGGATAGTTTTATCCCTTTGACAACAGATATTGCATTCGTATCTTTGCCTCCACGATTGATACACGAAACCATCAACAGAGCCGCAACGACCATAGCACATATCAAGATCAGTTTCCCCTTTCTCATCCTCTTCTCACACCCTTTTTATAAATTCTTTTATGATCAAAACCGCCTTTAATTATCTTGTTTTGCAAGATTATACCTTATTTATGTTAATTTTTTAGCACATTATACTACGATGATTTGATCCATAAAGATGCAGAATACCCTGAAGCATTAAGAATAAGGAATCACAGCGATACACGGTACCGATTGTTCATGGCGTTGAGATAAATAAAATTTTCACCCAAACTAAAAAGAGAGGGCATAAAAGCCCTCTCTTTTTTTGCAAAAAAATTATTATCCCTTATTCCTCATATCCAGGTGCGGGTTCCTGTGGGATGCTCCTCAGATACGGGTAGGATATTTGCCCCACCTCTTCCACAATCGTCCAGACCGTGTCAAAATCCCAGTCGGCATCGGTAAAGGTTGTCTTATCCTTCATCTGCGCCGTCGTTTTTCCCGTTATGCCCGTTGACGATCCGTAACCAACCCCGGAAGATTTCCCGGAGCTCTCTGTATCCCAGAATGCCTGGTTGATAGTTACACCATTCTCAACTATCCCGGCAAAGCCACCGATATTGCCGTTTCCCGAAACACTTCCTGTCGTATACACGTTATTGTACGTTCCCTCATATATAACCCCGACAAAGCCACCGACACAATTACTGAAAAAACCATCTCCGACCACACTTCCCGTCGTATACACGTTGCTGAGATTTTCCACCTCCAATGTTCCGGCAAAGCCGCCAATCTCCCAATTAACACCAGACACAATTGTGTTCGTATACGTATTGATGATGTTCTTCCCCGCAGATACAATTCCAACAAGACCACCGATGGCGTCTCCACCCCTCACGGTTCCCGTCGTATACGTGTTGATGATATTCATTCTACTGGTTTTCCCCGCAAGAACACCTGCACCCGTTAATCCTGATACATTCCCAGACACAAATACATCTTCAATCGTTCCAGAAGACATCAATCCCACGAGACCGCCCACATAGAAATTACCGGTCACTTTCACATCCTTCAGTCCAAGATGTGTAAACGTTGCGCCTTGTGTCTCTGAAGCAACATAACCAAACAAGCCTACATGATCTTCACTCGGACGGTCTATACACAGATCCGCTATCGTATACGTTGCCTGTTCATCATAACCGCCGAACGTCCCGAAGAATGGCTTCTCTACTGTCCCGATCGGCTCCCAGCCCTTATTACCCGGTGTCGTCTTTGTCGCCACATACGTTTCGTAATGCGCCGTCTGCGATGAGAGATCCGTTATCAGCTTGAAGTGTACGTCTTCTCCCATGTAATCCCTCACGCTGTTCAGCTGTTTCCAGTTCGCTATTCGGAATGGTTCCGCCTCCGTTCCGTTTCCTCCCTCAAAGATGGATTCCAGACCTGGAGGTGGCGTTTGCGGAACGCTTCTCAGATACGGGTAGGATATTTGTCCATCATTCTCAACGATCATCCAGACCGTGTCAAAATCCCAGTCGGCATCGGTAAACGTCGTCTTTTGCTTCATCTGTGCCGTCGTCTTTCCCGTTATGCCCGTTGACGATCCGGAGCCAACACCGTCAGCCTGCCCGGAGTTCTGTATATCCCAGAATGACCGGCTGATGGTTCCAGTCATTATTTCTCCGACAAAGCCACCTACCTCAAAGCTTCCCGTTACACTTCCCGCCGTATAGGTCTTACTGATACTTGCATTATTAAGGCCTCCGGCAAAGCCACCGATTTCACGCTCTCCCGTCACCACCACTGTCGTATAGGTGTTACTGACCTCAACATCACTAATCCAGCCTGCTAAACCACCCACATCACGGTCTCCCGTCACGGTCCCGGTCACACACACATTATTAACAATTCCTGCCAGGAATCCTGTTAAACCACCAGTATAATTGCCCCCCGTCACAGTCCCGTTCACTGCCACATTGCTAAGCTCGCCACCATTAATCATTCCAGCCAAACCACCAGCAGAACGCTCTCCCATCACAATCCCGCTCACGCTCAGGTTGCCGATTTCCACCTTTTTTATAAGTCCTGTTAAACCACCCACGTACTGCTGACCGGTCACCTTCACATCTTCAAGTCCAAGCTGTGTGATCGTCGCCCCTTCTGTGTATGTGCCGATAACACCAAATAAACCCACAAAATCTTCACCCGGACGATCGATGCACAGATCCGTTATCGTGTGCGTTGCCGCCCCGTCATAGCCGCTGAACGTTCCAAGAAATGGATTTGCCTCTGTTCCGATTGGCGCCCATCCCTTATTGCCCGGCGTCGTCTGTGTCGCCACATACGTTCCATAATACGCCGTCTGCGATGAGAGATCCGTTATCAGGGCAAAGTATACGTCTGAGGCCATGAAGTTCCTCACGTTGTTCAGGTGCTTCCAGTTCGCTATCTGATATGGATTTCCCACTGTCCCGTTTCCACCGGCAAAGGGCATTATTACTGAAAATCTGGCATTCCTCGCCAGTTCTTCGTTCAACGTCCAGTTGATACTCCCCTCGTATAGCCCGTTCATTCCCGTCGGCGGCAGTTCACACGGCTCCGGTAATCCTCTGATTGACAGGAGGAATTTTTCCGCCTTCTTGTATGAATCGTTCGTCAGCCTTTCGGACCAGATCTTGAACACGACCTTGTCACCATCCTGTGAAAAGGTGTAGACTTCATTTTCCCCTTCAGTTCCGAGCTGTCTCAGTCTGTCCCGTTCGTCGGGTATATCTATTTTCTCCCTGCCGTCATCCGTTACAGACAAACGGTTTGGATTTTCGAAATACAGCAGGCCGTTATGTGCTTCTACCGTTCTATCTCTTAAAAATTCCAATGCACTCTGCGTATTCCGATTCGGTGAGACCTGTCGCGCATCGTAATAACGCCGCAGGCTGTACGCATTCTCTTCGCTCGTCTTCACGTATGATGGGCGGATCAGTTCGCCTCCGGCGTATATGCGGCTCGTCTCACTCGCCTTCAGCGTGATGTAATCCGTCAGGAGCATCTCGTACAAATCTGTCCCGTTCTGCAGCTCATCATCCTGAACGATCACCTTTTCGATTCCAAGCCCTTCTCCAGTTCGTGAACTTCTTTCAGTCCCGCTCCATATCATCCCCGCTTCTATCGCCTCGCGGCTTATCCCCTCCGGGATGAAGCAGATGTAAAGCGCATGATCCACCTTGTGCCTTTTTATCTCAAGGGTTTCCGTCCCCATTCCTGTTATCCTCAGCGTAAGTGGCGATGTTGTCATTCCCAGCACCGTTAGTACCTCTTTCTCTATCGTCAAACTCCAAAGTCCTAATTCCCGGTAATCCTCCAATTTGTACGCTCCCACTTCCGCAAGTGCTATGCTCTTTAAAACCTGCTCCCCGTTTATCATACTTTTACGCTGTGCACACGAGATCATCAGCAACCCCGCGACAATCAAGATTACAATTGTCATTAACTTTTTTCTTTTCTCCATCTTACTCCCACCTCATTTATTTTTCTATTATTTCGAAATATAATCTTTTTAGAGTCGTATCATTACATTATATTCATCATTTCAATAACATGAAACTTCTATTCATTATACAGATAGAATATCCACCATATATGTACATTATAATAACATTAATTTTATATTCTTTCACGAAATTAGTCTGATTCGCTTAATATATTTTTTTCATTTAAAACAGAAAAAACCGGACACTTTTTTAAGTGTCCGGTTTTTTATTTACATGTTTTTATTTTTTATCCGTAAATCTGCCCTTTTGTTCTTGGGAACGGTAATGTGTCTCTGATGTTTTCGATACCCGTCAGGTACATGAGCATTCTTTCCAGGCCCATTCCAAAACCGGAGTGTGGCGCACTTCCCCATTTTCTGAGTTCGAGATACCATTGATATGTCTCCATCTCCATGTTTCTTTCTTCCAGCTTCTTGAGCAACACATCGTATCGTTCTTCTCTCTGACTTCCGGTGACGATTTCACCAACACCGGGAACGAGGAGATCGAGACATCTGACGGTCTTGCCGTCGTCGTTCTGTCTCATGTAGAAGGATTTGAAGGCTCCCGGATAATCTGTTACGAAGACGGGTTTCTTAAAATGAACATCCGTAAGGTATCTTTCATGTTCTTTGAAGAGGTCTTCTCCCCAAACGGGTTCATTTTCAAATTCTGACAGATGCTCTCTCAGAAGGGCTATGGCATCCGTGTATGTGATCTGTGCAAATTCGTTGTTGAGCAGCATGTCATATCTTTCCATCAGTTGTTTGTTGATGAACTTGCCGAAGAATTCCAGTTCTGTTGCACACGTTTCCTTGACATATTTTGTGATGCCCTTGACGAAGTCTTCAATGAGTACGATCAGGTCATCAAAGTCATAGAATGCCATTTCCGGTTCGATCATCCAGAATTCGGAAGCGTGAAGCGGTGTGTTGGACGGGTCGGCTCTGAAAGTCGGTCCGAAGGTGTAGACTTCTCCGTGTGAGAGGGCAAAGGCCTCCGCTTCAAGCTGTCCGCTGACGGTTAGACCCACCCTTTCCCCGAAAAAGTCCTGACTGTAGTCAATCGGTTTATCCCCCAACGCAACGGCTTCAAGGTTGAGGTTGGTGACCTGGAAGGATTCTCCGGCCCCTTCCGCATCACTCTTCGTGAGGAGCGGTGAGTGAATGTAAAGGAATCCCTTGTCCTGGAAATATTTGTGAATGGCATATGAGAGTTTGTTTCTCACGGTGAGTCCTGCCAGTAATGTGTTCGTTCTGGATCTGAGATGCGGCATACCTCTGAGGAATTCCAGCGTGTGGCGCTTCTTCTGAAGCGGATAATCGTCCGCTGACGGTCCAACGACTTCAACCGTATCGGCGAGCACTTCAATACTCTGACCCTTGCCACCCGATTCAACAATCTCTCCGGTTACTTTCACACAAGCCCCGGTCAGCAATTCCGATTTATCAACGCTGTCCAGCTTGTCGATAACGATCTGAAGCTTGTCGAAACAGGACCCATCGTTTATTGAAAGAAAGTACACGTTCTTTGAGAACCTCGCCGTTCTGATCCATCCGTAAATCGTGACTTTTTTGCCAATCTCCTGTGTCATAAACAGCTCTGAAATCTTATCTCTTTTTCCGTTAATCATTTTAAACCCCTTTCCATCTATAATTTTTCCTTATTATACGCTTTAAAAGCCTTTTTTTGAAGTCTGAACAGAATATTTTACTCGGTTAGCCTGTTCATTTCATCAAATTTTATCATAATTAGTTTTAAATTGGGCAGAAGAAACCAAGATTCATTTCCCAACCCACTTTGTTTTTTCAACAAAGACAGTTTAGAGTTTACACATTCGTTTCACCAGGGAATCCCATCCGTCATACCTTTCCCTCAGACGGTTAATCCTTTGTGATATAATAACTTATGTTCCGATTTGTTTGTTTTCCGTACATTATCAGGACTACACGTTTTCTTTTACGTTAATACGAGCTTATATACTTATAATATATCAAACAACGGTGCTTTAACCTCTATTTTCATGGTGATTCAAAATGAAAACAATGAAAAACGCCTTAAAAAAACAGGAACATTACCTGTCAACGATCATCATAATCCCTTTGATGATCTTTATCGTTATCTTGTCGATACTGATGTGGACCAATCATTTCGCCGCAAGGCTTTACAGGATCAATTCCAGTTCTGAAGCATTCGTTAAAGAACTGGTCAACGAATTCATCCTGCTGGAATCAACCTTCAATCAAAAGATGAGCTTTCTCCTTGAACAGGGTTATGATCAATCATTTGATGAAAACACCATCAACAGTATCCGTGAAGAGCTGTTGGCAACCGAATCCGATTTTCCCTCCGCTTTGAATACGGCATTCTCCAAAGAGCCGGAATTAGTTCGGCAGATGTCGGATTTAAGCCCGGGGGATGTTTACTACAGCAGTCTGGCCAGCGAACCCGAAACGGGAGATGTTCGATTATACGCCTATATTCGACTGCCGGACCGTTCTTTTTTCGGTGTCGGGGTTAAATTCGGAGAGATAAAGGAACGTGCCATACGGATCATGGCAGAAGTTTTTTCCGACCCCGCTCTGAGTCTCAAAAACCCGGGAAATTATACTCCGACTGAGCTTTTGCTCTTTGAGGAATCCCTTGAAAAGAATCTACCGGTTTATCATATCCGTTCTCTGACCGAGCTGGATCTGTATGTCAAAAAGGCTACGAGATACGGTAGCTACCGGTTTATCATCACAACAAGATTTGATGTCTCGCTCTATATCCTCATCACCGTAATCGTCCTGTCGGGTCTTTTTATAGGCCTCCGCCTCTTTGTCAATCAAAACATCGAGAAAATATCCGGTAATTTTTCACACAACCTTGAAAGACTGGAACATAACGTTCAGAATTTTCAGCTGGATGACTTCAGTGTAAATCCGGAGGACATCAACTCCGATATCAAGGAGATTGATGCCATCTCAAAGGCCTTTCTGAAGATGCGGGACGACATCATCAACTCCTATGAAGAGCTTTCAGCGATGAATCAAGAGATTGAAGCCACCTATATGGAAAATCAGAACTTGTTGAAGAAGGTGGAAGCCTTTTTAAACATGCCGGATTATCTTCTCTATCTGAACAATACCGAACGGTTCCTGCTCAGAAGTTTTGAGCGAATCCTGTCGCTTGTGGACGGGATGGATTTGGGGTATGTCGCCTTTTATGACGAGGGGGAATACAAATTTCTGGACTTCGTCGGAATCGATATGGAGCTGATCAATTCAATCCCGACGGAACCGGAAACTTATGCCCTGTCAGAAGAGGATCAGCATTATGATGCGGTTGCCCTCGTCGATTATGCAGAAGGGGAGTATCTGACCCGATACAGGGAAATCCCTGAAATACGCGAATTCCAGGTGGATATTGCACAGGTTCTATATATCCCCATCTCCACCGAAAACAGTTATCTCGGGGATATCTGTCTGTTTACGCAGAGAAAAAGCGGGAATCGCATGACCGATGACGATTACCGGATCGCAGCCTTCTTCGCCAATTATCTGAAAGGGTATTTGATGATCAAGGAATTATCGACAGATGAAGCGGAACTTCAGAAAGAGACGATCTACTCCCTGATCAGACTGCTGGAACAGCATGATCCCTACACAAAGGGACATTCTGAAAGTGTCGCAAAACTGGCAGCCGATTTCGCCACTTATCTTAAACTCCCGGAACAAACGGTTCAGTCCCTTTACTGGTCGGGGATCGTTCACGATATGGGAAAGATTCTCATCCCCAACAGCATTCTGAATAAACCGGCAAGACTCTCAAAAGAGGAATTCGCGATCATTCAGAATCATCCGGAGTACGCCTGGGATGTCCTGAAAAAAAACAAGAACATGGAACATATCGCCATTTTCATCAAACATCATCATGAAAAGTACGACGGCAGCGGTTACCCGGACAAGTTGAAAGGCGATCAGATTCCCTTTGAATCGAGAATCCTTACCCTGGCCGATGCCTGGGATGCCATGACTGCCGAGCGCGTCTATAAGAAGGGCATGTCTGCGGAAGATGCCCTTGAAGAGATTCAAAGGAATGCCGGTGTTCAATTTGACCCGGAATTGGTCACAAAATGGATACAGTTCATCCAGAACGACTAAATCATCAATCTTCCAGCATAAATTCAAAATGATAATAATTTGTTCTTCATGAAACGGCTATCATTTTCTTCCACAACGGTATCTGTATATTCAAATAAATTTTACTTGTTTCATCCTGTTACATTTCATCAAACACCCCTGAAAATGCTATACTTCCTTGTGATTCTGTCGCAGAAGGGTGATACAAATTGAAGACCTTAAAATCCGAACTCAGGAACGCCGGTAAGCGTCTTTCTTTACTGGTTTCCGTTCCATTCAGCATCTTCGTCATAATATTGTCGGTTTCACTACTAACCGCTTCTTTCAACGCAATGATTCATGAGATTGATGCTAAATCCGAAAAACTCATCAACACGATCAGTTATGAGTTGGTGATGCTTGAAACAAAATTCAACGCGTTGACGGAAAATATCCTTCTTAAGGCCTATCCCGATTCATTTGCGGCGGAAGACATACAGAAATTCAGAACCCTGCTAATGAATGAAGAAACAGCTTTTCCCATCAAAGCCATCAATTATTACCGGATAAATGAAGATTTTCTGATCTACGATACGGATTTTGCAACGGATCTCGGAGCTGATTTCGGCAACAACCGGTATTTCCAGGAGAATTTCTGGCCTTTGCAACCGGGCGAGGTCTTTACAGATCATCTGATCCGGGAAACAGCTACGGAAGATATCCGACTGTACAGTTATATCAAACTGGAAGACGGTTCCCTTTTTGAACTGGGCATTAAATTCAGTGGTGTAAAAGAGATGATTGAGACGGCTACCCAAAGGATTTTCGATGACGGCCCCAGCGAAATTGCGATTTATGTCCCTTATTCCTGTGAGGAAAACCATCTTTTCAAAACCGCTCAGGAATCCGGAAAACCCGTTTATAATATGCTTTCACCGAGCAGCGCTGAGTTCTATATCGGAAAACAATCGAAATTCGGCATCTATCATTTCATCGTCAAGACAACCTTCAATTATCCGCTTTATTTTACAGCGGCCATCATCATCATATTTGTGATGTATTTTGTACTGAAAAGACTGGTCGATCAACGTTCCAACAAGATAGCCGAAAGATTTTCAAAAAGTATCGAAATTCTCGATAAAAACCTTAAAAAGTTCCACTTGACAAATTCTCCGGAACCCCCGCAGAAAATCACCTGTGATATTGCGGAGATCAATTCCATCTCAAATTCTTTTCTGAAGATGCGAACCGATATCATCGACTCTTATGAAGCGTTGAATCAATTGAACCGGGAACTCGAACGCTCATTTACTGAAAACCAGTCCCTTTTGAAAAAAGTGGAGGCCTTTCTGAACTTCCCGGATTATCTGCTCTACAAAGACAGCACGGAAAAATTCCTCGTCCGATGTTTTGAAAAGATGCTGCAGCTGTCAAACACCTGTGATTACGCGTATGCCGCCATCATCGAAGAGGATGGCGTCTACCACTTCCTCGATTTTAAGGGGTTGGATGTCGATATGATGAACCGTCTCAGACTTGTAGCCGATCATTATCCCAGGTCGGATCACGTTGCCCTGTTCAATTATAAGGTTGGACAATATTATAATGAACACAGTGATATTCCCGAATTAAAGGCAGAAATCGATGATATTCAACAGGCCCTGGCAATCCCGGTTGCCAGCGAAAATAATTATTACGGCAGCATCACACTCCTGACAAAACGTTCTTCAGACAATCTGCTGACCGAAGAGGATTATCGAATGGCAACCTTTTTCTCCAATTATCTGAAAGGGTATCTGAGTCTCAAAGAGCTGGCAAATTACGAAGATGATCTTCAGAAGGAGACGATCTACGCGCTGATCCGATTGCTGGAGCAGCACGATCCCTACACCAGAGGACACTCTGAAAGTGTGGCGGGACTGGCATCAGACTTCGCGCTGCATCTGGGATTTGTGGAACAAGAGTCCCAGGAACTGTACTGGGCGGGAATCGTCCATGACATGGGAAAGATCCTCATCCCCAACAGCATCCTGAATAAACCGGCACAACTGACCAGTGAAGAGTTTGAAGTGATCAAAAAGCATCCCGTCTACGCCTGGGATGTGCTGCGAAAAAACAAACACATGGAAAACATTGCCAATATCATCAAACATCATCACGAAAAATATGACGGCAGCGGTTATCCCGATGGATTAAGCAGCAACCGAATCCCCTTTGAATCGAGAATCCTCACCCTCGCCGATGCCTGGGATGCCATGACCGCCGAGCGCGTCTACAAGAAGGGAATTTCGGTGGAAGAAGCCCTCGAGGAGATCCGAATGAATTCGGGAAAACAGTTTGATCCCATACTCGTTGAAAAATGGGTGAATTTTGTTCAGACCGGATTGAATGATCGTCAAAACAAGAAAAAACCGTAAATTCCATACGTCTATATTTTTTCTATTGCATTAATTCTATCAACACGCCATAAAACATGCTATAATTTAGTGTACGAATATTAAAATTTCGGGTGATGATGGATGATCTCTTTAAAAGATGAGTTTGTTAAACAGGGCAAAAAGCTTTCACGCCGGTTCCTGATACCCCTTATAGTCTTCATAGCATTTATATCGTTCTCTTTCTGGGTCATCATGTTTCATGCCAGGATGGATGAAATCAATTCGACGGCTGAGATCTTTATTCGGGATGTCAACATAACTTTTTTTGAAATTGAATACGATTACAATCATTCTCTCGCTTCTCTTCTGACAGCTTATTATGAAGCAGGCTATGGGGCGGAGAGTATTCAGGCAATCAAATCGAAACTCTTTGAAAGGCAGTCGCCTTCTTTCGAGCTTACGCAGGTCAATTTTTATCGAATCTCTGAAGATTTTCGTATTTTTGATACCGATGCCGAAGGATATCTTGATATGGATCTCAGCAGTTTTGACTATTTTGAAAACAATCTGTCACGGTTAAAACCGGGTGAAGTCTTTCTCGACAGGATCACGACTGAAATCGTAACCGGCGATTTCGTACTGGTTGCCTATGTCCGTGATCGTGATGGCACCTTTTTTTCAATAGGGCTGAAGTTTGGCGGGGATCAGGAAATCGTTCAAGCCCTGTCCAGACAAGTTTTTACCAAAGATGATGCGATAATCACAATGAACAAGGCTTTTTCGGATGCGGAACGAAATTATTTTCAGCATTCACTTGAAAGCGGTCGGCCCGTCTTTCGTTATGTTCCTTTTTTAAAGGCCGATTATTATATCGCCAAAAATTCAAACTACGGCAATCACAAACTCATCGTAACCATCACCTATATTTACCCGCTTTTTATGCTTATTTCCACTCTCATCATCATTGCATTGATCATCGTCCTCAGACTGCTCACACAAAGGCATCTGGATCACGTTTCCCACAAATTTTCAGGTGCAATGGAGATCGTCGAAAGGAATGTCACAGGATTCCATTTAACCGGACAAGCGGTAGTTCCTGAACCTGTCAGGACAGATATTCTTGAAATTCACGCCATCTCCAATGCCTTTTCAAAAATGAAAAATGAAATTCAGAGTTCCTATGAAGAGATGACGGCCATGAACGAAGAACTGGAAGCGGCTTATCTGGAAAACCAGGATCTTCTAAGCAGACTTGAAACCTTGATCAACGTCCCGGATTATCTCCTTTATCTGGACGATATCGAAAGGTTTCTCGTCAGAAGTTTTGAGAGAATACTGACCCTCTCCTCTGATATCGATTTCGCCTATGTGCTCGTGATTGATGAGGGCCTGTACAAATTTCTCGATAGCAGGGGCTTTGGAACTGAACAACTGAACAAATTGAAATTGATTGCCGGAAAATTTAAACATGAAAAAGCAGTTGTGCTGAGAGAACATGATAAGGGTGATCTCTACACCCTCTACCCAATACCGGAAGTCGAAAAAGAATTAAGGAGCATCTCCCAGTCACTGGTTATTCCCATCCGCTCGGATAAACAGTATTATGGCAGTATAACGTTACTCACAACCACCCGGTCAAACCATCATCTCACACATGAAGATCATCGTATAGCCGCTTATTTTGCCGCATATCTCAAGGGATATCTCATGATCAAAGAATTTTCAGGGATTGAAGAGGAATTAAAAGGCGAAACGATATACGCTCTCATCCGTCTCCTGGAAAAGCATGATCCCTACACGAAAGGTCACTCGGAAGGTGTGGCAAAACTCGCCTCGAATTTTGCCCTGTTTATGGGTTTATCGGAAGAAACGGCACAGGATCTTTACTGGGCGGGGATCATTCACGATATGGGAAAAATTCTCATCCCGCATCGTATCCTGAACAAACCCGGAAGATTGACGGATGAAGAATTCGACATCATCAAAAAGCATCCGGTTTTCGCCTATGATGTGCTGAAGGAGAATAAACTCATGAAGAATATTGCAGAATATATCGTTCATCATCACGAAAAATACAACGGCAGCGGTTATCCCGACGGCTTAAAGGGAGAGGCAATCCCGTTCGAGGCAAGAATTCTGACACTGGCCGATTCCTGGGACGCCATGACCGCTGAAAGAGTTTATAAAAAGAGCATCACCTTTGAAGATGCCATCGATGATCTTGAGAAAAACGCCGGGATACAATTCGACCCTGAATTGACGAGACAATGGATCCATTTCGTCAGATCGGACAGATACAAAAAATAAGTGTCTTATTTCGTCATTAATGATAACCGACTAATAATTAGTATTCTTCCCGACGGGATGAATCCGTCAAAAAAATGGTGAAAGCATGAAAACTTTAAAAGAACAGATGTTCCAAAATTCAAGAAAACTGGTACTGGTTATCGTCATCCCACTCGTCATCTTCACACTTATCATCTCCGGATTACTCTGGTATACGCTATTTGATGCCAGAGCAAAGGAGATCACGGCGAAGGCAAACGAATACGTACGGGAATTGGAATATACTTTTGAAAAAGTAAAATCCAAGCATTTCTTTCTGTTGTCTGAGTTGTTGCGTGAAGAATATTCAAGCGGGTATGACGCCAATGCGCGTGACCGGATTATCAAAAAAATAGATGAGATCGCCTGCGACACCTTTGATGTTGCACAGGTTAATTTTTACCGGATTAACACCGATTTCGTCATCTATGAAACGGATTATCCACCGGACACCGGACTTGATTTCAAGACCGATCCCACAATGCTCGAATTTCTCTCGTCAATGCAGCCGGGAGAGATCGCAACAAACGGTCTCACACTGGAATATCACACGTCTGAACCGAGGCTGTTTATCTATATCAGACTGCCTGATGGCAGCTGGTTTGAAATCGGAATACGCTTCACAAATTTTTATGAAAGACTCAAGGCTATCAGCGAAACGATTTTCACCGACTATGATGCCAATATTATTTTCATCAAAACCCCAACCGATGCGGAAAAGAGCTATCTCTCCAGATCAATGGAAACGGGACAGGCGATTTTTCATCATACGGGTATCACCGGTGCGCAATATTATATCAGTAAAGCATTGGGCTTCAGCCGTTTAAACTTTATCATCGACATGGATTTCCCCTTTGTTCTCGAGTTGACCGTCACCTTGCTGGAACTGATTGCCCTCCTGATCATCTTTTCATTCATCATCAGGCGGATGCTGCGAAAATTCTCGAACAGACTGTCGAAAAATATCAGCATCATCAATCAAAACGTCCAGAATTTTCATCTCAATGGCTTACAAAAAGCCCCGGAGCCCGTTGATTCCGAAGTCGAGGAAATCAGAGCCATCTCGGATAATTTCATGAAGATGCGGGAGGAGATCATCGGAGCCTATGAGGAAACAACCGCCATGAACGAAGAACTGGAGGCCTCTTTCCTTGAAAATCAAACACTGCTGGAAAAGATGGAAGTCCTGATTGATGTTCCCGATTATGTACTCTATCTGAACGATATTGAGAAATTCCTTCTGAGAAGTTTTGAGAGACTGATTCTGTTAACGGGGGACTATGATTTTGGTTACGTTGCCATCATTGAAGACGGCATTTACAAATATTTGGAATTCAACGGCTTTGACGTGGAACAGATGAACCGTCTGCAATTGAAGGTGGAAGATTTCCCGATTACGGATAAAGTCAAACTGCGTGAATTCGGAGAAGGCGAGTTTTATAAACTTCACCCTATAGAATCTCTCAGAGATGCAATTATGGACACACAACAGGCGCTCTTCATTCCCATTGCCACCAAAAAACGCTTTTATGGGAGTATCAGCCTTTACACTCAAAAACATTCGGGGAACAAATTCACCGGTGACGATGTCCGAATCGCCAAATATTTCGCCAAGTATCTTGACGGCTATCTCCTGTTAAAAGAATTCGGCGAGATTGAAGAGGAACTTCAGAAAGAAACCATCAACGCACTGATTCGATTACTGGAACAACATGATCCCTATACAAAAGGACATTCTGAAAGTGTCGCACATCTCGCATCAGAATTTGCCCATTATCTAAATCTGAGTGAGGAGACGGCTCAGGACCTTTACTGGTCGGGGATTGTGCATGATATGGGTAAGATTCTCATCCCGCATAATATCCTCAACAAGCCGGGACGGTTGACGGAAGATGAATTTGACATCATCAAAAAACACCCGGTTTACGCTTATGATGCCCTGAAAGATAACCAGCTCATGAAAGACATCGCCATTCATATCCGTCATCATCATGAAAAATACGACGGCAGCGGTTATCCCGACGGGCTGAAGGGCAAAGCCATCCCCTATGAATCCCGTATACTTGCTCTTGCAGACTCATGGGATGCGATGGTCTCCGAAAGAATCTACAAAAAGGGTATCGATCTGAAAGATGCCATCGCCGATTTCAAAAGAAATTCAGGCATACAATTTGATCCCGATCTGGTTGAAAGATGGATAAAATTCATTCAATCTGATATGATATAAGTGCTCGGATTGAATCGCAGGATCTTGACATCTTCCCGACGGGAATGCTTGTGGGGGTGGATTTATATTTAAAGGAGACTGTTTTGAAAAATTATTTAAAACCGGCGGCTATCGGATTGCTGATGTTCGCTGCACTTGTGTTTATCATCGTTTTGATCTACTCATCCAGTAATATGATGCCCATCTTTGGAAATTGGGAACTTGAAAAAAACGGAACCGTCAAAAGTTTCACCTTTCCGGTATGGGAGGAGCTGACCGATGAGGATTATCTGATCCTGAGAAGCACCTTTGAGCTGGAGGCTATCTACGACCGGATGACGTTCACCATCTATCCCTTTATCAGAAATGCGGATGTTTATATCAACGGGGAATACGCCTTTAAGATCGACTCGCTTGAGAAGATGGAGGAGAATCCGCCTCCCTATATCTTTCTGACTTACAAGATACCGAAAAGATTTTTAAATCAGCAAATAACACTGGAAATCAGAACGTACGGTCCTCAGACCGTCTTTTTCGGTTATTACCCGATGAAGGCGAATTATCAGATTTTGACAACCGCCTATATCAGTGCAGAGGTCCTTGAATCCTATGTCTATATCTTTGCGATGGGAATGCAGGGAATTCTCGCTTTCCTCATGATGTCCATCGCCTTCAGTACGAAAGGAAAGAACAGGGCTTATTTTCATATCGGACTCGGGATCATGATACAGATATTCTACCTGTTTAACGCCGTTATCGGGTTTAATACGAATTATTCACTCTCTTCCACCGATTTTTCATTCTTGCTTCCGATCATTCTGATCAGCTCATTTACCTTTATTTATCAGGGGCTGGAGTTGTTCCTGACACAGAGATTAAAATATACCCGGCATCTCGTCAAGATCATCCCCGTTCTCTTCCTGTTGTATCTGGTCATTCCGATAGACATCTTCATCGTGGAACATATCTCGGCTGCCTATTTTCTGGGGATGACCGCTCTGATCATCTATGTGTCCGTTAAGCACGCCAAAAACATCCTGCTGACCTGTACCCTTTATCTCGTCTTGTTCACAACCCTTTACGATTTTTACATCAAAGGCCTGATCACGATTTTTCCGATGCCTGCCCTTCAAACCTATGCCATCATCACCCTGAATTTCATCTTCGGCTCTTTCTTCGCCTACAATTTTATCTCCGGATACAAACGTGAACGTAAATTAAGACTTGAACTCACCGAATCCTATGAGGAAATTCACACGTCAAATGAGGAGCTTGAAGCCTCCTATCAGGAGATTGAACAGCTCAACAGTTCATTGGAGGAAAAGGTCAGAGAACGGACGGAAGCGTTGAATCTGACGGTGAAAGACCTCAGGATGATCCTCAACAACACCGATGAAGGATTCCTGACACTCGACAAACTGCACAGAGCTGAAAACACTTACAGTCGTGAAAGTGAAAGAATCTTCGGATGCTGTCCCGCGGGCATGAAGCTTTCAGACCTGTTGTATCCGGCTGAATCGGATAGGGAAAACAATATTTTCATCGACGAAATTATCACGGCAATTCAGATGGAATCAAATGATCTGAGACGAGAGGCTTATCTCTCTCTGCTGCCCGATCAACTGACCATCAACGGGCTTTTCGTTGAACTGGAATACAAATGGATTGAAGATGCCATCCCGGGAGAAAAACAGCTCATGATCATCCTCAGGGATATGACGGCAAAACGCAAACTCGAAAATATGATCGAACATGAACGGAACAACCTCTCAAAGATCGTCAAGATCATGCTGAACCTTGAGGAATTCATGCGCATAGAAATCGATTATCGGCAATTTATGACTATCGAAGTTTTCAGAGCCATTGAAGACAGCACCTCTTTTATCAAAACGATCAGTTTTATCAAACGAAGAGTACATACGTTCAAAGGAAACCTCGCCAGTTTCGGACTTGCTACCATCGCCGAAAAACTCCATCTGCTGGAAGATGATCTTTCAGAGCTTCTCCTTGATGAAACGGAGAACGGTGCCGAAAAACTCGATACCATGAAAACCCTGTTCAACGAACGCAAGACCATCGAATGGCTGAGTGATGAGGAAGAGGCCATCAAACAGGCAATCTCTACCGATATATTCAGAGAGGAACGTTTTTACCGCGTCTATCCGGAACAGCTGGAAAATCTGAAAAGACGGTTATGCGCCATTCTTCCGGAAAACCTTCTGGGGCCTGTTAAGGAAGAAGTCAAAATCATTGAACACAGAAGTCTCAAAGAACTGCTGAACTATTATCGCTTTGTCGTGGAGAATCTCTGCGAAAAGTTGGGGAAAACTGTGAATCCACTGATCATTCGTGGAAACAATCATTATGTGGATGCGGACAAATACGAAAAATGGATCGGTAGTCTGATTCATCTGTTCAGAAACAGTATCGATCATGGGATTGAAGGGGCAGATGAACGAATCACCGCAGGCAAAGCGGAATATGGACAGGTTATCATCGATATCCGTAAAAATAATTCTCAGTTGAAGATCGAAATATCCGATGACGGGAGGGGCATAGATGTTGCAAAGATAGCCGGGACGGCCGTTGAAAAAGGCTTGAAGACGGCAGCAGAGATTAAAGAGATGACAGACGAACAGATCCTGAATCTCATCTTCCTGGACGGTTTCTCCACAAAAGATGAAGCAACACTCATCTCCGGAAGAGGTGTCGGCCTTTCCAGTGTCCGCCAGGAATGGGAAGAGCTCGGGGGTTCACTCTCTCTAACCTCCGAAAAAGGCAAGGGGACGACTTTCATTTTCACGATTGAGGTCGATTGATCCCTTTCGTTACTATGATATAGTGGTTTGTATAATTTTTTTTATACGATTGGAAGTGGGGACAATCAAAAACACCGTCATAAATACCTATAAACTGAAATTATGTTTACTAATTGGGATCAATGGATTTGTCTTAAACTTTATCCCGATCTCATTGTCTTTTGGAGATTTGAAATTTTCGATTCTGATCGGTGTATTTGGTGCTTTTTTTATCGCACAGGTATGGGGATTAAAATACAGTTTGGTGACGGGTTAGGGATGTTGTATTCCGTGCCGATATTCACATTATGGATCGTCCGTCCTGGCACGGTTACTGGTCAGACAGGCGAAGAGCGTCAAAGAATAAGCGAATCCGGTACAATCAACACCTTCAGGAGCTCTTCATACGTCTGATTATTGAAGTCGGCTTCTTGACAATTTTCCCGTTTTTGGTATCCCTGAACCCACCGGATATGGCCGGTGTTGCCTATGAAGTTTCACAAAAATTCCTGGTCAATATATTCATCAAGCATACGGCAAATGCCTATATCATGCTTTTGGTAACTGAATACTGATCAACAAACTATTCACATCAATCGAAGAGATGAGAATAACCGATGGCAGCATACACCTGATCGATCCCGACACAAGAGACAGAATCTGGCAGGTTGGGAATATGGGCGAGATTTCTGCTCATTCCATCTTCACCTATGATATTAAATAGATTATGGGAATCCTGAAGGAAGTTCATCCCCCTATCTGAAAGGCACCCTTCAAAAAGAAGACTGTGACATCAATAGACCATTTTTAAACCGATTTATTATTGTACACTATTGCAAATCGAAAAAAGAACCCTTTTTAAAATGAAGGGTTCTTTTTTATCATATTATTGTATACCCGTTGGATTAAAAAAGATTTTCAATCTTGTCGACTTTTTCCTGTATTTCAGATCCCATGATCATCAACCGATTGTTGACGCGTATCGTTTGAAGATCTCCCTGATTGATCAGCTGCTCGATCTGGTACACATGCAAACCGAAGGCCTGGGCAACCTCTTCCATTGAATACGCTCTGTTAGCCGTCATCTGTTCGGCGATCTCCGTACAATCACCGGGACCGTTCCCGGTTCCGTCTCCGGGACCACCGTCGGTATTACCCGTGCCATCTCCTGCACCGTATCCATTTGAACCACCGTTGCCGCCTCCGAGACCCGTTCCGTCTGCAGGCTGTGTGCCGCTGCCGTCACCATTACCGTACCCTGTTCCATCCGCCGGACCACTTCCGGTATTGCCACCGCCATTACCATTGCCGTTACCCGCCAGCATCAAACCGGATAGAAACAAACTCAACACGATCATCACAATTAGTATTCTTCTGTTCTGTTTTTTCATACGATCACCTCCTGTGCTATTATCATTCTATACCCAATATCTTAAAAAAACCTTAGAATTTTATTATGTTTTCTCTAAGGAATCTCTAAGTTTTCAAGCGTAAACTGTTAACAGGTGTTAAATCTTATAAAAAGGGTGAGAAAATGACTACTCAAAAGAACAGTTTTTCGATCGTACGTTTGATCATTCAGATTGTTTTTGTCGGTATCATCATGGCAATCAGCATCATGCATTCAATCGGTGCCGGAGGTGAGAATCTGCACGGCATTTGTCCATTTGGGGGTATCGCCACACTTTATACGTTTGCAACAACGGGAGATTATATCCGACATCTCGGACAATCCGATTTCATCATGCTCTTTTCACTGATCCTGACACTCATCATCAGCGGGGCATTCTTCTGTGGGTGGCTCTGTCCCTTGGGCAGTGTACAGGAATGGTTGGGAAAACTCGGAAAAAAACTCTTTAAAAAACGATTCAACAACATTCCGGTGAAACTGGACAAGCTCCTAAGCTATTTAAGATACGTGGTCTTATTTATCGTTCTGCTGCAAACGGCACGTTCTTTTGCCCTTTTCTTCCAGGATTTTGACCCCTATTACAATCTTTTCAATATCTGGACTGATGAGATTTCAATCACCGGTTACATCTCGGTCATCATCACCCTGGGAGCTTCATTATTCATCGAACGTCCTTTCTGTCGATATGCCTGTCCGCTTGGTGCGTTAAACGGATTGTTCAATTTTTTCAGTATCTTTTCAATCAGGCGAAACAAAGATTCCTGTATCAACTGCGGGAAATGTGACCAGGCCTGTCCGGTCAAGTTAACCCCTTCAAAGGTGAATAAAGTAACCGATACTGCCTGTATCCGGTGCATGAAATGTGTCGAAAGTTGTCCGGTCAACGAGAAGACCCCCACATTGACACTCAGTCTGCCCGGAAAGAAAAAACGGTCTTTAAACATCTTGGTTTACCTGGTGCTGATGTTCGCCGTCTTTTTCATCCCTATCGGTATTGCCATCGGAACGGGGCAATTTGAAAGTGAAACCGAAGAGGATTTCGTTTATGAAACGGCAAACGATATCAGAGGCTCTACCGAAATAAGTGCTATCATTGAGAATTTCGGTTTCAGCAGGGAAAATTTCTATCGTGCATTCGGCCTGTCAGAAACCCTTCCCGATACAACAAAGTTAAAAGATCTGGAATCAGAGGGTGTTCCGACGGAAGCGGTTCGCGAAGTCGTTGACAATCTGAGAAATTCCGTTAAAAAGATGATGGTAAACGATGAAGCGGAAGGTGAAGTGATAGATGAAACGGCCTATCCCGATATGACAGTCGAGGCGTATATCCGGGAAAATGAACCGGGTGCCGTTTTAAAAATGCTTGAAAAAGGCGGTATCGTATCGGAAGAGGATCATGAAACCACCGAAATAACGATCAAACGGGTCACCATGCTTGTGGAAATCAAAAATGCCGTCGATGATTATGATCAATTTCTTGAAACCTTCGACATCTCGAAAGATGAACAGCTGAACACCGAGATGAGAGAATTGGTGGATAAATACGGCTTTGAATTAAAGGACGTCAGAGAATATGTGACCGAACATCTGAAATAAGTAGAAGAAAACAAAAGGCCGCCGAGAAGAATCCGGTGGCCTTTTGTTTATCGTGAACGCACCTGTAAAAGGCAAAGATTGACGATTATCATTTTTTCTTTATACAAAATAGACTTTATGATAGAATCATGGTGAAATATTTTTCCGGCTCATAATGACAAAAACAAATATTATTCTCAATCATGTCGATAATAAGAAAATGCGGGAAAACGCATCTCGAAAGAAGTGATAAAGTGAACGGGCAGGAATGCTTCATCGTCGAAAATTCACCATCGGCTATCTGTTTCGGAGAAATAAAAATAAACAAATCGGGAAAGATCAACGATTTCATATACGATTATATCAACCCGAAATACGCTTCGCTGACCGGTTTAAATCCGGGAGAAATCGGCGGAAAAAGTATCAGGAAACTGTTTGAAAAGAAAGATTACACACAAATTTTCATGACGGTTCAGCGCTTCAGCGATGAGGGAACCGATACCCATGAGATATACTTCGACAGAATCGCCAAACATCTGAGGGTGACGTATAAAATGATGGATAAAAGACGGATTTGCGCCTGGATGGATGACATCACAACTGAAAAGTTGCTCACCAAAATAGAAAAAAAATACAACGCCATCATCAATTATTCGAACGATGCCATCTACTTAAACAGATTTGATACGGACGGTACACCGGGTTGTTTCGAAGAAGTCAATCAAAAGGCCTGTGAGGAACTGGGATATTCCCATGAAGAACTGATGAAGATGAAACCCTGGGAAATTGATTTTGAACCGGACCTTGATGAAAAAAAGGCAATCATCAAAGCCTTAATGGATAATCGCACCGTGCGATTTGAGAGTAAACATCAGCGCAAAGACGGATCGGTTTTCCCCGTTGAAGTCAATTCGGGATTGATGACAAGCGACGGGACCATGAGAACCATCTCTGTTGCAAGAAACATTGAAGACAGAAAAAAATACGAGAACACCCTCAAACTGCATAAGAAACTGTTGGCGATGATCTCCGATTCCATCACCCTCATCAGCCGGGATATGACCCTTGTGATAGTAAACGATGCCTTTGCCGGGTATTTCAACACGATCCCCGAAGCACTGGAAGGCAAAAAACTGGAAGAACTGTTGGGACACAACTCTTTCGAAACGAAAGTACGCCCCTATGTCGCAAAGGCTCTGAACGGAGAGTGGGTACAATACGAGACCTGGTTTAGAGACGCTGATAACAAAAGAAGATACATGAGCATCAAATGCCAGCCGTACAAAGACGAAGAAGGACATATCACGGGCTGTATGAATCACGGACGCGAGATGACCCTTGAAAAGCAGATGAAGGACGAAATTCTCAGAAACCATGAGCTGCTGTACAAGATTATCGATACACTTCCCGGAACCACCACATTGATCAACCGGAATTATGAAATCCTCTTAACGGGCAACAAAAATGAAAAGATAAGATTAACCGGTCTGCCGTCCACAAAGGATTTGATTGGCAAAAAATGCTATGAAATATTCCAGAAACGAGAAGAACCCTGTCCCTGGTGCTCTGCCCAAAGGGTATTTGAAACGGGTGAAAGCTTTTTCGAGCAGACAACACCGGAGGACCCGAGGGAGAAACTGATGGGACAGGCGTATCATGTCTATTACGCTCCCGTCAGAGATGAAAAAGGTGAGGTGACGGCATGTCTTGAATATGTCCTAAACGTCACAAATTATCGTGAAGCCATGAGGAAGACGGAAGAGGCACTCAGGAACAAAACCGAAGCCTTATCGACCATCAGCCATGAAATCCGGAATCAGCTGGGTGGGATCATCGCCTTCTCAGAGTTGATACAAAGAGAGGGTTTCAACTCTGAAACGGGGGATCATCTGGAAAGGATCATCACATCGGGAAAACAGTTGATGGCTATTCTTGAAGACACATTGGCGATGTCAAAATTTGAATCGGGAAATCTTCAACTTGATCTGCAGGAAACAGATTTGAAAAAGTTGATCAAAAAAATAACCGATAACATGACATTGCACGTTCTCGGAAAGGGCAACCATATCTCCCTGGAAATCCCCAAAACGCTGTCACAAGTCCGCGCCGATACTATCAGATTGAATCAGATACTGATCAACCTTTTGAGTAATGCCAACAAATTCACCGAAAACGGTGAGATTCTGATCAAGCTGGAGATAACGGAAGAAACGCCCGAGACGATGACCATCCTTTTTTCCGTTTCAGATACCGGGATCGGCATCCCAAAGGAATTTCAGAAAAACATTTTCAACGCCTATGATCAGGGGATTGTCAAAACAGGCGATGCTTACGGGGGAACTGGGATCGGACTGACCATATCAAACAAACTGCTTGCTCTCATGAACAGCACTTTGACACTTGAAAGCGAAGCAGGGCGAGGCAGCACCTTCTCCTTCAAGGTTTGTTTTCAAAAAGTGCTCAACAAGATTAAAACGGAAAACCGAAGACTGCAATCCGTTTTGATCGCCGATGACCACGATATCTCCAGAGTCCTTGCGGAAACGATGATCCGGATGCGCTATCCGGAAACAGCTATTCACCTTGCCGAAAACGGCGAAGAGGTCATGCAGATATACAAGACGATTCAACCCGATTTTATCCTGCTGGATGTTCAAATGCCTCGGATAAACGGACTTGATATCACAAGAAAGATCCGTCAACTGGAAGAAGGTCAGGATACCCGGACCGTCATCCTCGGATACTCCGCTGCCACTTCAGACAGACAGGTTAAATTAGCTTTGGATAATGGTATGAACGACTTTATCAAAAAGCCAATCTTAAAGAATGTTTTCTACGAGTGTCTTGAGCGGCAGGGGTTTTAACTTTTAAACAGCTTCATGTCTTTCGCTGTTTGATTAGAGATAGTGAAGGATCAGGGTAAACCAGAAAGCACTGCCCTCCCCATATTTGCTGTAGAATTCGAGTTGACTGTCCGCTTTTTCAACGATACTCCTGGCGATACACAATCCCATGCCAACCCCGCCATGCAGACGGGTTGAGGACATATCCACCTGCCGGAAGGCGTTAAAGATCCGTTCTTTATCTTCCGGTTTGATTCCGATTCCCGTATCTCTGACCAGAAACTGTAACTGTACTTCACGGGGGTCCTGGGAAAGCTTCAGTACATCAATCGCAAACTCAATGCTGCCCTCGTCTGTAAATTTAATGGCATTTGACAGGAGATGCATCAGGGCTTTTTTTATTTTCTCATCATCCATCAGGATAAAGCGCGGACACTTCTCCGACAGATTACCGATCACCGGCAACTGCCGTAGATTCATCTTTCCGGTTTCCTCCAGGATCTGATGATAAAATTCTTCGATAGCTGTTTTCACGGGTTCCATCGTATACGGTTCTGTCTTGATCTGAACCATATCCAATATTTCCGAGATAATCGTCGACAGATTATGTGCCGACAGGATAATCGTTCGGATATATTCCTCCTGCTCCTTATTCTGCGCCGTTTCAAGGAGGATCTGGCTGAAACCGAGAATACCGTTCATCGGTGTCCGCAACTCATGATTGATGATGGAAAAAAACTCAGATTTTGCCTTACTGGCTTGCTCCGCCTCCTCTTTGGCGGCAATCAATGCCACTTCCGTTCGCTTTCGTTCCTCAATTTCCACCTTTAACGATTCCATCGTCTGCCTGAGTTCAGCGGTTCGCTTTTCGATCCGTGTTTCAAGTTTCCGCTTCGCCTCATGGCGTTCCAGGGCATACTGAATGGAACGGCTCAGAAGGTGGGGGGTCATCTCCCCCTTAATCAGATAATCCTGCGCCCCCTCTTTGACAGCTTGAATACCGGTCTGCTCGTCATCCATGATGGTCATCACGATCACAACCGGTATCTCAAAAGGAGCCGATAGAACCTGATGCAAGGTCTCTATCCCAAAACTCTCCGATAACCCCAAGTCCAGCAACACGACATCATAACGGTTTGCCTGAAGCTTGTTCAATCCCTCTTCAAGCGTCTGCGCAACATCCGCGTCACTGTCAAACATCCTGATATCCTTCAGCATCTCAAAAACGAGCCGTACATCTCCGGGATTATCCTCGATCTGCAAAATCTTCAACCTTTTTTTATCCATCCCCATCATTCCTTCGGCAATTTGACGATCGTAAACCAGAATTCCTGTATCATCTTGATCACTTTGATGAACTGAGAAAAATCAACTGGTTTTGTGATATAACAATTGGCATTCAGATCATACGCCTTCAGGATATCTTCATCCGCACTCGATGTCGTCAGGATCACGACGGGGATTCTTTTTAATTCTTCATCCGCTTTTATCACCTTTAAAACCTCTTCCCCGTTCATACGAGGCAGGTTCAAGTCCAGCAGAATCAGATCGGGCTTAACCGCTTCAAGATAAGGTGCCTCACGTTTTAAATAATGGAGTGCCTCTTCGCCATCTTCAACGATATACAGATTATTCCTGATCTTACCATCTTTCAATGCCTCCTTCGTCAGCCTCTGATCCCCCGGGTTATCCTCGACAAGAAGGATCTCAATTGAATTCTCTGTTTTTTCCCGCATGCTTTGACCCCCTTTTTGCAATGCTGAATGTAAATCGACTGCCTTCCCCCGCTTTTGAAGATACCGTGATGGTTCCCCCATGATTTTCGACGATTTTCCGGCAGATGGCCAGTCCGATACCATTTCCGTCATATTGCCGGCTCCCGTGAAGACGCTGGAAAACCTGAAAGATCCGTTCAAAATACTTTTCCTCAATCCCGATCCCGTTATCTTTAACCGTAAACCACCAATATTCCTCATCTTCATTAACATTGACTGCAATCTTCAACGGTCTGTCCCCTTTGAATTTAACCGCGTTGCCGATCAAATTCTGGAATATCTGCCGTAATTGTGTTTCATCACCGGTAACAACGGGTAATGTCATCAACTGAATATCAGCACCGCTTTCTTTTATGGCAATTTCCAGATTACTCAGAACATCGTTGACGACATCATTACAATCAACCGGTCCATGCTCCTTTTTATGCGTATCGAGTCTTGAATATTTCAGCAGATCGTTGATGAGCTGCTGCATCCGCTTGGCCCCATCCACGGCATAGAAAATGAAATCGTTGGCATCTGAATCTATCTTGTCCCGGTAACGGGACTCAAGCAATTGAAGATAACTGGTGATCATGCGAAGGGGTTCCTGAAGATCATGAGACGTGATATAGGCGAAGCGTTCGAGTTCTTCATTCGAATGCTTCAATGCAGCCGTTCTTTCCCTGACGGTTTCCTCCAGCAGCCGTTTATTCTCGTATAATTCGTCTTCAAAACGTTTTCTCCGCTGGATTTCCAATGTCAATGCACTTGTCCTCTCTTTGACACGGATACGAAGCAGCTGACTGCCAACCGCCAATAGACTGATAAACAGGATACTGACGCTCAACAACCAGAAAACCCATTGCGGAATCACGAATTTCTCCGACTGCACGTTGAACCATTTGGTCATCAATTTATAATAAGTCGAAGATTCATTCCCCTTCAACGCTCTGATATGTGAATCAATGGTATCGATCAAGAACGAATTATTGGCGTTTCCTTTTGGAAAGGTAAAATAAAGCGTCGCAGGCTGAAAGATGATCGGCGTACTGATCAGTTCATAATCCGCCAGATGCAGGATGGCAAAATCCTTACTGGTCACGGCGGCATCCGCTTCATCGTTTTTAACGGCTTCCAGGACCTCTGCATAACTATCTTTTTCAATAAAAATACCTTCGATATCAAAGGCTTTCAGAAGGCTTTTGATACCCGAATTCCCGATATAATTCACACTTTGATGCATAACGGCTATACGCCGGCCATCAAGGTCAAGCAAAGAGTCAACCGTCGTACCCGCTTTGACATAGACACCGGACCAGCTGGTATAAGCACTCTCTTCAGAATAATCGAGAAATGCCGTCCGATCCTCATTATAGGCAACATCGGGCATGATATCAATGGCTCTCACCTTGAGGCGTTCGATATTCTCCTCCCAGGTCCCGGGAACGTATTGGAGCACCCATCCCTCCTCTTGGGCAATATGATTGAGCAGTTCCACCCAGAATCCCGAAGGGTTGCCGGCTTCATCTACAAATAATTTCGGCTCATTTTGATAGATCCCCACTTTCAGACTGATACCGGATTGTGAAAAGCCAAAACCGGTAAGACATAAAAAAGTTAAAACTAAAATGAGGCTAACCCAGCTCGTTATTTTGTGAAAGAAAGAATTCCCCGTCATCTTTAGCCCCCCTGTTCTTGAGACTGACAGTTCAGTCTGTCGAAAAAGATACTCTAAAACTTTTCCGGTCTTTTACCCACTGATTAAATAATTATTTTCATACAGTAATATTGTATCACATTCTCTATCTTTCAGGTTCACTTTCCCATCAAAAAAATACCCCTTGACAGATACACACATATCGTGATAACATATTCACGGGTAAGGATTGGGTAACACAAAGGAGAAAAAGATGAACTATATGGAATTAATGAATCACTTCTGGCTGATCAACGAAGAGATAGACTTCAGCTGCACGGAAAAGACCTTGTATTTTGCACTGCTGGACCTGGCAAACAAGTTTTACTGGGAAAAGGAGGAATTATCCTTTTCCCTTCAATACCTCTGCCTGAAAATAAAATGCAGCAAGAAAGCGTTGCTGACTGCCAGAAAAAAGCTGGAAGAACACGGTTTGATCGAAGTGAGAAGAGGGTACAAAAATGTTCGTGCCGCTACCATTCGCATCGTCGATATACAGCGGAAGAAAAACAACGCTATTCAGAACAAAAAAGAAACACTGAAAGAATCTATTCAAGACGTTTTACCGGCCGCAACAGCAAAAACAGGAAACAGCTTTGAAACGGAGACGGTACCTGAAAGGGTAACGCAACCGGCAATAAAAGCTTCCAGTTATAAAAGAAAAGACAAAGAGAAAGAGAAAGATAAAAAAAAGACAAGACATTCCTCTTCTTCTACACATTTCGTGAACAAGAAAAACATGAATTCAAACGAAAAAGAAACCTTTTCGGAGGAGGAGGAAGAAAAATTCAGCGAAATCGTCAACCAGTACAACACCATCTGCCGGTCTCTGCATAGGCCGTACAAGCTGACAACCGCGAGAAAGCGTTCTATCAAGGAGATGTGTGTCCATCTCAAAACGATTGATGACTGGAAGGGGTATTTCCTCAGACTGGAATCAACACCGTTTCTCGGCGGAGGGAGCAACGGCTGGAAGGCCGATTTCGATTGGATACTCAAAGAGGAAAATTTTATCAAAGTCTTTGAAAACAGGTATTACGAGAAGTCTCAGGCAAAAACAAACGACGATCTCCCCGACGATATGCAGGGGTTCAACGACAACGACTTGATGTGGCAACTCAGCCGTCAGGAGGGTTGAAAATTGAAGGTAAATTATCCGAAACCAAACTTCCCGAAGGCGTTTGAACTGTGCAAAAAAGCTTGTCCCGGCGTCAAAAAATGCAACAAAAACGGTTTGTTATTCTACAACGATTATTTTTACAAATGCCCACTTTACGAAACACACCAAAAGATCACGCGTATACAAAAACAACTTGATCAGTCCATACCGGAAGAATTGAAAGGTGTGACGATGGAAAACTACACACCCCAGACGCAAACGCAGCAGAAACTGATCGAGACTGTCGGGCGGTATTTCGAAAAGAAGGCATGGCGCAACGGCAAAGGCCTCATCATATGTGGTCCAAACGGCGTCGGCAAGACACATGTCGCTGTAGCCATTTACAAGAAACTCATCGGGCAGCATGTCACGGCAGCTTTCGCCAGACCCAAACTCGACGGCGGTTTTCACGAGATAGAAGAACATTACAAGATGTTGGCAGCCCCGAAAGTCCTGATATACGATGATTTCGGACCGGAACTCGAAAGGGATTTCATCCTCAATCATCTGTTCAACCTCTTCGACAAACGTGTTAACTCAAAAAAAGGCCTTATCGGGACGACAAATCTGAAATCGGTCGCGTTGAAGTACAAATTCGGAACAAAGATTTTTTCGAGATTATCAAAAGACAATTTTTTCCTTCAGATTGACGGTGAGGATTTTCGCGAAAAAAAGCGGGAATTGTTTTAGACCCCTCAGAAAAAGACCCCTTTACAAAGGGGTCGATGGAGGAATTTATTATGTTTTTTTATTATTGTCTGAGGTTGGGCTAATTTTTTAATCCATCGGCGGGAAGGTGATGATGATTCTCAGGGTACTCTCATTTTCCCCCGAAGCCACCTTGCCATCCGAAAGCGTCGGATCGTATGCCAGGTTGAAGTTCAAATCAAGTTTTCCGGCTCTGAACGAAAGCTCATCCGATGTGATCTGTGTACGCTTTGAGCCATTACCGATCTTCAGATGCTCTTCAACATACGCCTCATAACTCCCGGCCTTTCTGATCAGCTCCTCTTTGATCACCTTCTCATCCAGTTTCAGGCAGGCACTGATCCCTTCGTCTACGGCTGTTTCGTTTTCCCAGTAATACGCTATCGTGAACCTTGCGTTCGTCGTCAATGATACCCCGAAATTCTCTTCGTATCCTTCATCGGAAACGAGGTTGGGTTCAAAATCTATCTTCATGCCGTCCCGATCACTCTGAACGGATTCATTTAAGACGGTCACTTCCTTGACCGCTCCGATCTTCAACGTGATGGATACCGTCGCTTCATCCTTTTCCGCAAACCCAAAAGCGGCTATCATCATTATTATCGTTATCATCATGATTGTCTTTTTCATCTTCACCCACTCCTTTTAACTATCAGTTTTAACTTGAAACTTAAAGGGTCGGTCCCTCACGAGACCATTTTACCATTCTAAAATTTCCCTCAAATTTCTTCATTTTAGAATTTTTTCGTTCACTCTCCCTTAACTGTTTTGAGTATATACCATTTTTAGAAAAATATCAAATAATTTACAAAATGTATACAATCATTATCAATTATTTATTAAAAAAGAGAGAAAAGCGTTAGATAATAGTTGTGTATAATCAACAATATAACCATTAAATCTGTTAATAGGGTAAAAAGAACCAATAATAGATTAATAGTGATATTATTTATTGTTATTTAGATTAATTTTAAGGTAAAATTACTAAAATAAAACTCAATATGTTAACACATTTCCGGAATTACTTGTTTATACACCTTTTGAGACTTTTTGTCAAGAAAGAAAAAAAGACCACCGACAAACTTCGCGGTGGTCTTGTTCTTATATTCAGGATTTAAAGATCGTTTACAACCATTACATCCCATCATCCGTTCCAAGCTTCACAAATTGCCCGTCCTTTTCAGGATCGACGTAAAGAACCGGTCGATTTGCACCAGATTCAAGCTTCCAGTAGACGAAATCGCCATTTGAATCGGATTCAAATTCCCAGCCGGACATCGGGGCACTAGTCGTTGAGGTTAGATTTGAGATGTCTGCGCCATCAACGGTTGCTGTTCCTTTGCTGAAGCTTTCATTTACACCTTCCCATTTCACCACCATGGAAGAATTGGCATAACAGCCGCTGATTGTAATACCTGTTCCGGTACCCCCGACAACACGATTAGTCGTTGCTCTCCCTTTGTCATCATCATAATAATTCCCCGCAGTTACCAATGGGTTGAACGCGATCGAATTTGATATGGCACTACCTGTGTTGAGTGAACCGACAAGACCGGCAACATTGTTAACATTATCCGTATTTGAAATCGTCACGTTTCCGGTTGTATAGCAATTTGAAATTGCAGAATTGATACAGCTTCCAACCAGTCCGCCGTAGGCATAATGGTTCCCCCCTGTATCACCGAGGGCATAGGCATTTTTTAGCACACTGTCTTCTGTCAGTTTTCCTACAAGACCACCACCAAAGGTCTGATATCCAGATCCTGTGGGCTGAATATCAACAGCTGCAAAACAGCCATTCACAGTCGTTTTGTAGGTTTCACCAATCAATCCGCCGTAAGTCCCCTTTGTTGGCTTGATCACACCGGTTGAACAGGAATAATCGACATAAACCCTATTATCACTATAATCCCACACCATCCCAATCAAACCACCGAGAGAGGATGTCCCGGTAATATCCACATTTATTGCAGAACAATATTTTATAACACCTTTTCCAAGCGAACCAAGCAACCCACCGGAATAAGTACCAACGTTGAGGGTTACATTCTTGACAGCGCAATTTGTCACCGTTGCTCCAAAATCAACAGCCCCAATCAATCCGCCAACATAGTATTCGGAACACGTTATCACAATACCATCAACCGTCAAATTCTTCACTTCGGTATTCACGCCTCCGCCAACAACACCAAAAAACCCAACATTTCCGTTTGCCGGGGCTCTATTGATCATCAGATTTTTAATCGTATAGCCATTTCCGTTAAAAGACCCTTTGAAATAATCGGCCCCGTCCCAGTCGCCATCTTCAAAGCCTATCGGATCCCAGCCACTACCTGTCGTATAGGTCGTCTTGTTGGCAGACGCATCTTCATAAGAACTGTCTGCGTTAAAATCAAGATCCCTGTTCAATTTGTAGCACTTTTCAAGTGTCCATCCATCTGTTCCACTGCCTATTTTTGCCAGTTCTTCTATGCTATCGATCATAAACGGATGTTCAGACGTTCCATCTTCGATCACATTCTCCTCCGTAGTGAATCTCCATTCAACACTCAAAGCCGTTGCACCGTACAGATCTACACTCTCAACCTGCCAGTAATAGTCCGTCAAACCAGCAAGCCCCGTCGTTGCATACTGCGTATCAGAGATATCTCCTGCAACCTTCGTCAGATTTCCACTGTCTGTCCCCATGAAAATACGGTACGTCTCAGCCCTGTCCGATGCTGTCCATTCAAGAATTGGGGCAACTGACACATCCACCTGCGTATTCGCCGGACTGCTCAGTGTTGGGGCCGACGGTCCCGCAATCGCATCTGTTGCAACTTTTGCACTCTGTGCATAAAATGCAGGAGTCGACTGAAGTGTCACATAATACGTCGTTCCCGTTTGAATCTGAGGATGATCTATCTGAACATATGTCATGTCAAGTCTTGAAGACATCGGCTGCACCGTGTAAACCGCACTTGCCACTTCCGTCAGATCAGTTTCATTTGTAAACAGTCTCGCGATATCACCGTCATTCAAGGTCGTATAGACTCTCGCCCATTTTTCTCCGCCGTGCACAATCACCTGACTATCCAGCAGCATCGTTGTTTCAAAGAAAATATCTGCCGCATCAGATTCGGGATTGTTTTTTATCTGATTATTCATATAGGTATTCGTCGTTGTCGTGCCTTCCACTTCAACTGCATTTCGTGCAGTCCCCGGCAGGAGATGCGGCAGCCAGGCATCACCTGCATCATTTCTTATCCTGGAACCTTCTTCCACACTGATCCCGGCTCCCCTTGCCATTGCCAGGTTGTTTCTAATTTCATTTTCAACAATCTTCGCTTCAGAATCTGTATAGACAAAGATCCCCCCACCCGCATAGGCATAATTGTCCTCGATGAGATTATGATGAATATACGGAATATTTGCAGGATTCACCAGTCCATCCGTCTGTATATAAATACCACCACCGTACATAGACCCGGAATTCCCGGAAATTTTACAATTTCTGATCTCAGGGGTCGCATCAAGGATAAAAACACCGAGTTGTCCCGCTGTTTCCTTCGCCATACGGCTGGTCAACGTCAGCCCTTCGATAATCGTCTTTTCCGTTTGTCCGTTGCTGATGGACAGAACATCTTTCAATGCCGGCCCACCGTTGGCAAGAATGCCATTCGCATTAACGATCGTTCTGTCTCTCGTCTCACTGTCCATCGGGTTGATACTTCTGATATGATAATTATTGCTGTTTTGACTCATATCAATTGCTTCTTTGTACTCACCCGGCCATACCGTTATCGTCGCACCATCATCACCTGCGTCGATAGCCGCCTGGATACTGTCATGCCATCCGATCGTATCATCTGTTTTCTCAAGTCTGACGAAAGGATTCGCATTTACACGCATCTCAAGTTCTTTCTTGTACGGTTCCCCATAACTTGATCGAACTGTCAATGTCCCATCCGTTGTCAGTGTGGATGTGTCTGTCAGCTCCCCTTCTGTTATCTTAAAGGTATACGTCTGATCCGACCCATCCACCGCCTCAAGATAGGTCTTCACCTGCGCAACCGTCGTTCCACTTGCCACTTTCAAAACCGTCGCAGGATCCGTAATGATTTGTACTGCCGCTTCATTTCCGGGTTTTACGCGAATATCCGTCTCTGTTGAGTAGATAATCTCGGAAAATCTGGCGTTTTTTACCAGATCCATACTATTTGTCGTTGCATATTCGATAACACAATCGTATAAACTGCCGCTTCTATTTACAAAACTGCATACCGTCGCATCGCCTTTCAACTGAATCTCATATACACCACTCTGTTTGTACTTTCCCGGTAGATTTGTATCTTTTATTGTCAGGATCAGGATCTGTTCCCCGCTGTTATCCAAGATGTCATATGTGTATGTTGCACTTTCGTCTATCGTTCCCATTTTCCCAAGCTGCCAGACTCTGTTTCGCATATCGGGATCAGAGATTACGGGGGATCCGTTTTCTATCTTCACACGGTTCGGATTGTCCGTTTCAAGGAAACTTTCGTGGTTACTCAGCCCCTTCAGAAATGAAAAAGCCCCATTCACGCTGTGATCATCAGATACCTGTCTCGCATCGTAATAGCGTTTCATCGTGTAAACATATCCGTCACTGCTCTTCACATGTGTTGGACGAAGGAGTTTCCCATCATCATATACCATCTCATCCGGTGCCTTCTTCATGAATATATAATCTACCAGAGTCATCTCGTACAATTTATTCGCCTTCGTCAGCCAGATGTATTCTATTGCAATCTCATCACCGTTCCTAAAAGAAACCATTTCTTTTGCTTTACTTACAGTACCCTCTTCTATCTTTTCAGCATCTGTAAACTCAGGCAAAAAGACCAGCAGCTGTCCTTTATTCAGGGGATTGGGCTTTACATCAAACACACCATTCTCCATCCGAAAAGTATAAGCTGTTCCCTTCAATCGCCTCTCAAGGTGTTCATGATCAATTGTCAACACCCAAAATCCAAGAGCCGACAAGTCTTCTATCTCATAACCTCCGGTTAACTCTGAAAGCTTCAGTATCTCAGATACCCCTGTATTATTTGTATCAGAGTCTTCCTGATTCACACAGGAAACCAACAACAATACAATCATCAGAATGGGTAAAAACATTAACTTTTTCATCTTCTCCCTCCCACTGTTTTTATTTTCTAATACCCATCTTATCATTTTCATTTTGACATTAAGAACCGTTTACTTTACAACATGGCAAGCAATAACCCAAAACACATATTATACAAGAATGACTATGAATCACCTTGACATCAATTTCGTAAAACCAAATAGCCTCACCACAAAGAATTCCACTTGTGAAGTTGCGTGATGTGCCGAAAGAAAAAACCTCTCAGTTTAATCCGAGAGGTTTTTTCTTTTCCTTTTATTCTCTTTAATACATCTTATTTTGCAGCCAACTTTTCAATTACGCCTCAAGATTTTCCTTTTTCCTTCTGAAGATATCTCTCACAACGATCACGAAGAGGGCGATTAAAACAACAATGCCGCCGATCTCGCCCATTTTCCTCTCGACGATGTAATAGATAGGAACAGAAAGAGGCGCCCAGAAAAACAGCGTGAAGACAAGGCCCAGCATCGGATGGATCTTCTTCCCGTGGAAAAACAGTGTATCAACACTTCCCACAGCGAGAGATACCGACACAAACAGCATAAACAGTTCCATACTCTCGGCGAACGTCTCCTTGAACACCACCATTACCAGCAACATGAACAACAGATCAAGTGCCAGGAGAGAAACCTGTGATAGATTCTCCGATCTGAGTGAAGCGAGTATCGCCAGTCCGATAGAAGCAACGATGGCAACAGTTACCGTTGTACTGAAGGAAAAAAGGATGAAGGACAGTGCAATCGTCAGGGCACCACCCAACGCTATGATTATTTTTGTCATATACACCTCTCAGAAATAAAATTTTTGGATAAAATACTCCCCGATGATTATAACATGCGGTGAGGGGGAAGACCTCCCAAACCGTATAACCCGCATTATCCACTCTCACAGAAAAACAGCGATCACACGCCAACGTTTCACACTATATGTGATATTAACTCATCTTTCACTACATATAAACGTGATTATATTTGACAATACACACATTATGTGGTATTATGTTTTTGCAGCCACGAAATGATGTCGGCTAAGCAATCCAAAACAGAGAGGAGGTGACCATATGGCACTTGGAGATACAGCAACGATGGAGCTTGAGACAAAGAAGCTCGAAATCATATTCGACACGGGCGTCGTCGGCGACAAACCCGTTCTCAAGAGGGTTTATGTACCGGTCAACGGTTCGACAACGATGCAGGAAGCCTACGATATGGCTTACGCATTTGCAGAATTTTCATCATATGCCCTTTACGGGATTGAGATAAACGCAACACAGGTCCTCGGACCGATTAACTAAATCTTTATCACGATTCGAAGGATACGGGCGGTGATTTCCGCCCATTCAAAATAAGATCCAACGACTGAAAGGAGGTGAAACGATGGCAAAGACACTGAATATCTCTTTTGTCAAGGCAGACGGAACAGGTAGAAAGACGTTTAAAATCCCGGAACCACCGGTTGATATAGATACGAAGACAGCCCTCATCGAGGGGAACATGTCCAGCTACGTCGAAGGCAAAATCCCCGACTACACACAGTTCGACGAGGCGAAGGTTGTTGAAACGACAACGAATGAGTTGATCAATCTTGTGGACTGATCTTCATACTTGGAATTTTAATGTAGGGGCAATTCACGAATTGCCCCCTGTTAAAGGAGGTGAGAAATGGAATTGAAAAAACTCGGCTTTAACATTTGGCGCCTTGTTGTGATGCTCTCGCATATCATCACTCAGATTGAGAATTCTCAACTGACGGGAGAGCAGAAGAAACTGTACACCATCAACAAGGTCATTGCATTTGTGAAACCGTTCAACCTTCCCTTACCGGAATTCGTATTGAACGCGATATTATCACCGTTAATCGACATGATCGTTGACAACTTCAACCTTGAAGGGGTTTTCGAACATGCTTTAGATAAAGAATAAAGAAGCAAAAGGGGGACGCATTTTAATGCGTCCCCCTTTTTTAATTTATCAATCAGGGACTCAGTAACGTAATGGCTGAACCGACCCCGCCTGATTTATCGTAAAGACTGTCGGGGCCATCCCTGTCAGCTTCTATAAGGAATGGATAGGTTCCGGGCATATTCTCCGCAACTGTCTGGTTAAGGGTAAAGACAACCACAACATCTTCACCGGTAATACCGCTTAAATTGATATACTGCCCGTTTCCTTCAGAAGGGAGCAAATCCCTTTCATCTGCGTCACCGATCTTCACTCTTGACTGGGTCGACATCGTATTGAACGTGGCATCCATCGTTAAGGTGAGACTCCCCTCTGAAGTACAGCCGTCAAAGGTATAGGTCGCCGTCATGGAGAAAGTGGCATAGGCTATCCATGTTGCCGGGGATGTCTCAAGGGTTCCGTTTGCCGTCTGTTCAGGCAGCATATCCTGTTTGATAAATACAATATTACTCCCTTCACTCGTGCCGTTATCCCTGTAGATATTGTTGAAGGACGGGTCACTGTTATGTTCCACAAACTCTACGGAAGCATGCGGACAGAAAAATTCCCGCCACGGATCTCCATCATGATTGTAGACGGTGGTATAGCCATCTGCATCGGCATATTCGTTATCAATCCAAACCCCATTCCCGGGACTGCCGGTGTTGTTTTCAATGAGATTGCCATAAAGCATTGCATCACTGCCCTCACCCACAAAGATCATGGCATCGCCATTTTGGAAATCCGCATTTCTGAAGGTATTGGAGGCAATCTCAGTCATCGAGCCACTGACGGTATCCGAAGCACATGCCAGAACGGCAATGGCCGGAAACTCCTCCATCCCGTCAAAAACATTGTTACGAACCGTTACCCTGGTCTCTTCGGCAAATACCCCGAAACTTAAATCATTTCCTATCGTAAAGCCTTCGATAATCGTTCCGGCTGTCTGGGGTGTATAAACATCGAACACATACTGAATATCAAACGGATTAACGGCCTCATACGGTATCTTAAGGACGGTACTCTGAACGACTGCCGGACTGGCAGGATCCGTACTGGTGATATGCAGGCTGTGATCATAGATTTCTATCTCTTCTCTGTAGGTTCCCGGATAGACAATTATTTTAGACCCATCTGTAATGCCCGGATCATCAACGGCTTCCTGTATCGTCGAATAATGCCATCCGCAATCCTTTGACACCAGATAATCCGTTACGAGCGATGTATCCGCAGACTGATTCAGGAAAGTGTCCAGAATACCGCCATCTGAACTCTTAACGGTGCCCTTATAATAACTGACATTAACTTCATTTCCCCTTCCGACAATTTTTTCAAGCGTCAGAACGATAATATTCGCCTCACCCGGTTTGAGGGAAGCGGCCGTAATCTGATTCGGATAATCCTCTATCATGGCACTGAACTGCGTCACTTCATCTACACTTGGCCCTTGCATATCCTGATCAAACCCAACTTCGACATGTTTCATATCCGCCGTTAGCGTTGCTGAAACAAAATGAGGGACCGGTGCCGGCACATTGTTCGTGATTTCATTGGTGAAAGCCGACAGTGTTGCCCCTTCTGTGGTTTCGATAAGACCGGGTGTGAAAGTGAGGTTGTACCGGTCGCCATAATGCATATTGCCGGAGAGGTCCAGCCCGATGATCCTGGAATCCGTATCGGAAAGGGTCGCATTCTCAACTGTCAGACCATTTCTGTTGAAAACAGGTGTGATCATCGACAGGGCAAAGTTGTTCTGCTGATTGAGAGGCGTCTCAAGCACTTTGTCCAATGCCACATAAACATAATCGCCATCTGTGTTCGTATAGACGTTTTCAACGGTTGGTGGCAATGGGGCAACCTGATTGTTCACCACGTAATCGGTAAAACTTTCAAGCCATGTACCGTATTCGGCTTTAACAGTACCTTTCGTGTAACTCAGCGTCACCTGCTCGCCATACACAATTTCATCGGCTACTTCTATGAGGTAGATCTTGTGATCCGCATCTCTTGTCATGCTCTGTATGGTGTTTGTCAGTCCGTTCACCCTCACGGCAAATTGTCCCTTTTGACTGTTGACAGTCTCTTCCATCTTCATACTGAACGCTGCCGTTATCTCCGTTCCGTTTGCTGTCAGCGTTGCCGCTGCCAGTTCTGGCGCCTCTCCCGTTACATCGTTTGTAATCGCTTTTTCAAAGTTCTTCAACCAGCCTTCATCTACTGATTCCACACCACCTCTTGTATACGTCAGCGTTGCACTGTCCCCGTTGTTGACTGTGCTTTCCAGCGTCAGACTTATTTCTGTGTTGTCGGTGTTCAGATTGATAGCCGTTATGCTGATATTCTCAACCGTTCGTTTTCCCGTTGCGGCTTCCACCCTTTCTATCTCCACATTGAATGCCGTGTTTTGTGTACTCTCAGGTGTCTTCATTTCCTTGTCAAACTGCACCGTGAGATATTTCCCCGTTCCATCCGTCCGAACTGTCAATGCTTCAGGCTCTGGTGACACCCCGTTCACAACAGGCTGGTTTAATATAGCTGCCAGCAAGGCCCCCTCACTGCTTTTGACCGTTCCGGGAAGATACGTTATCTTCACCGTCTGTGCGTATTCCACCCTTTGATTCAGCGCCAATTCCACATCATGCCTGTCCGTCAGCACAGTTGCCTCTGTCACCAGGATCCCGTTTCTTTCACCTGAAGCCGAGGACACCTGCGGGATGAATCTTGAAGACTGATCCCCTTCTATCACCATTTCCCTGTCAAACCTGAGAACAATCTTGTTCCCTTTTGCATTCGTCTGCGCACTTTGAAGCTGCGGGGCGGGGGGCGGGACTTCATTTTCGACCGTAAAGTCCGAAAAACTCTCCAGCCATGTGCCGTATTCCGCCTTTACCGATCCTTTTGTATAACTCAGTGTTACCCGCTCGCCATACACAATTTCATCGGCTACTTCTATGAGGTAGATCTTGTGATCCGCATCTCTTGTCATGCTCTGTATGGTGTTTGTCAGTCCGTTCACCCTCACGGCAAACTGTCCCTTTTTACTGTTAATTGCCGATTCCATCTTCATACTGAACGCCGCCGTTATCTCCGTTCCGTTTGCCGTCAGCGTTGCTGATTCAAGCTCCGGGCTTTCTCCCGTCACATCATTGGTGATAGCCTTTTCAAAATCTTTCAGCCAGCCCCCATCTGCCGATTCCACACCACCTCTGAAATATGTCAGGGTTGCGCTGTCTCCATTGTTAATCGTGCTGTCCAGTGTCAGATCATATGCTTTGTTGTCTGAATTCAGAGTAATATCTGCTATATGGATATTATCTATTGTTCGTTTTCCCGTTGTAGCTTCAACTCTCTCTATCTGTACATTAAATAATATAGTCTGCGTAGTATTCGGGGTCTTCATCGTCTTGTCAAAGGTCACCGTCAATTCTTTTCCACTCGTGTCCGTCTCCACACGCGCCACTTCCGGTTCCACCGGCACACTGTTTACAACCGCTTCATCGGTCAGGGCATTTAGAAGTGCCCCTTCACTACTTTTTACCGTTCCGGGAACATATGACACTTTAACGATTTCTCCATATTCCAGCCGCTGGTTCAGCATCAACTCTATCTTCGTTTCATCACTCATCACTTCCGCCTGTGTGACAGTGATTCCGCTTCGTGCTGTTATCCCGGGGAATGGAACAATCTGTACAGTGAAACAACTCGACTGATCCCCTTCTATCATCATATCCCGATCAAATGTCAGAACAATCTTGTCCCCTTTTGTGTTCGTTACCGCACCTGACAGAATCGGTGTGGCAGGCGCTGTAGTGTTGACGACTTCATAAGCGGTAAAAGTTTCAAGTGCCGCTTCATTCTTTGCCTTCACGTCCCCTTTGTTGTATGACAGAAGCACTTCCTCGCCATAATTGATTCTGTAACCGTCTTTCAGGTTGATACGATAAAGCGTTTCATCCGTTTGCCGTTCAACAGAATCAATCTGCTGCTTCTTCCCGTCAGACTGCACGATAAAACTCTTCGTTGCAGCTGAGGGTGCTTCTTTCATCATGCAGTCAAACTGTAAAATCAGCGTATTTGATGTTGCCGTTGCCCCTTGCAGAATCGGTGGCTGACCGGGAACACGGTTGGTAACGGTTGCATTCTGATAACCTTCCAGCCAGGCCTTATCCGCAGATTGAACCTGTCCGCATTCATAGCTGACCGTGACGTTATCGCCATTCATAATAAAATGGTCAAGCGATAAAAGGAACTTTGTGGGATCTCCCGGCTTTAATTCGATGGTCTCCACACCAATTGGTGCCCTTGCATCCAGTTGCCTTGAAGCAATCACGTTCTCTGATGTTCGTTTAACGGTAAAATGACATTCCTGCCCGACAGGATCGGACATTCGCTTGTCAAAAGCCAGCTCAATTTGACTACCGTCAGCATTTGTCTGAGCATCAACCTGCTTTGGCGGTATCAGTGCAGCTGTCTTAAACTGCCACAAAGCACCTCTTGCCGTTTCTCCCGTTTCCTGATCGACAGCTTCTATCTGCCAGTAATAAATCGTTTCCCCATTTAGATACTCATCAAAGGGATACTGTTTTATATCGAGAGCTTCCGCTTTGAGTGAAAGGGATCTTGGATTTTTTCCGAAATATAAATGATACGCAACCTGTCGACCGGCGGCATCCTGCTGCCACTGCAGCGTCAGATTATTCGATGTTACGACGCCCGAAGCATCATCTGCCGGTGTTGGATCAGATGGAAACTTCAAAATCGGAGAGGATGTTGTAAAAGTTCTCACATCGGTCTTCGTAGCTGCACCATTTTCATCTTTCGCCATCACATACCAGTAATAAGTTCTTCCCTGCTCGATACCATCCGGTGTATAGGCTGTATCAGAAATGCCTTCAACCGGTGAAACCATTCGATTCGTATTGCGTATCGTATCGAGATACAGATAATACCCGAAAGCATCCCCTTCAGGGTCTGTACCGGCAGTCCAGCTGAATTGCGTATCCGTTGCACAATCCGTTGCGCCATCCTCAGGGGAAAGAAGTTCAGGTATTGTCGGCGCACGATTTCCCGTTCTGATCTGAGAACTGCCAACAATACTCGTCCGGCTGGCATCGCATTGCGCTACAATCGTCCAGTTATATCTGGTATTACTGTGTAGCCCGTTAAACGTGTGTGTTGTCCCGGTCGTCTGAGAAGTCCCCTTCGGGTACTTCTCCCGAAGTTCCATGAATGGCACTGCCTCCCTCTCATAACTCCCATTTTGATCTTCATAAACATAAATCGTATAATAAACCTCATTCAGAGGATCCTGAACATCCTCATACTCAGGCCATTCCAGTGTAAACGAGGTATTCGCCACATTACTGACAAGCAGTGACGGATCAACAGGCAACTCCCCGATATTCACAGGTTGAGGCAGAGAGGTTCCGTTCACCGTAAAATTCCAGACAGGGCTCTGAGCTGAATTCCCCGCAGCATCAAACGCCGTTACCCGCCAGTACCAGACACCGGGTGCCAGATTGGGCAGCAGAAAATAAGTCTCCTCCGTCTCATAAAAAAAAGGATCATCCAACGCCTCAATCGATTGCGCAAAATTGATCCTGTATTTGATACGCTCCCCCTCAGGGTCGATACTCCGTGTCCATTTACCGTAAAAATAATTCTGATACACCAGCTCACTCTGTGCCGGATAAATATTGACAACAGCACTCGGTGTCCGGTTCACCTTTGCCGTACACGATACCAAAACGATCATTATAAAAATCATCACGGTTATCTTCAAAAGAATCTTCTGATAATTGTTCATACGCCCCCCTTATGACTGCACACCCGTTTCACTTATCCCTCTTAAATGATTGATTATAGCATATTGAACAAATCGTTATTTTGTTTTCTGATAAAACGGTTTTTAAATTTTTTAAAACTAAACGCCTTCAAATTATACAAAAACAAACACATTTATTTTTATTCGTATATACGCATCGACTTCTTCACTTACAGTGCCGGCTCCATAGCCGATGATGCCAGTAAAAAAGGCGCATTTACCGATCGACTGGCTAAATCAATGGTTAGCGACTGGTGCTACAACACAGAAACTTACAGTTCACTACCGGCAGAAACTTCTCGTATCTCAAAAACGGTGCCCCGACGACGAAACCCCAATGAGCCTGTTACGGATCATAAGCCTGTAAAAACCAAAAAGGCCGATGCAATGAAAAGCATCGGTCTTTTTCTTGGATAAAATATTTCCCGCCGGTTTTATTGAATTGAGAATTGAGATTATTTCCCCTCTTCCAAAATATATCCCGAAAGATTCCGCTTCTCATCCTCTATTTCTATCCCCACATAAAAAAGATTTCCGCTGTACTTGCCGGCGTAATCCTTTTCCGCTATCTGTCTGAGCGACACTTCCGGTGGCTGCTTTTTCAGCTCTATGATGTACACGTCATCTTCATATTCAAGAATTAAATCGGATCGGCCAAGTGCCGTGAATTCTTCCGCTTTTACGTTGATTCCGGCAGCCCACAGCATCGTCAGGATCACCGCGTGATAAAATCCTTCAAGCCTCTCCTCATACGCCCGCTCACTTTCTTCAATTCCTTCTTTTCTTCCCGGTTCAAAAATCGTATAGGGAATGTTTGAAAAGGTTCGTCTCATTTGTTCGTACAACGCTTCAAACTCTCTGTCATCTAACGCTTTTCTTATCTTTTCACGTATATCATTTGCCTCTTCCATGTTGTTGTTATATTCCGATACCATCAGCAATTCTGAAAAGCTATCTCTCACTTCCCTGTTCGGATAATCTATCAAATACCCATCATCCTTTTTATACGCCTTAAACGTCAAGTATCCCGCTTGTATCAGAAAACTCACTGGTGGTGCCTCTTCTATTTCATAGGCTGACAATACCGTCTTTCTGATATATTTCCCAAGAAATTTATCCGGTCTAACCGCATGTCTTTTCGCATATTTTACGATAAACGACGGGGAGCCACTCTCCACCCAGTAATTGTCAAACTCATATTTGCCAAGAAAGTTCAAAATAGAAAAAGGATTGTACACAAAATGTCTCCCATCAAAGGAAAAGCCGTTATAATGGTGCTTTATTTCGTCAAACAATTCCTCTCGACTAAACCCCAGTTTTTTCTCACAAACCGTCAGGTATCCCTCAAAATCCTCTTCGAGTTCGATCTGTGTATACCCAAGCATTTGTGAGACCTCATCCCAGGTCGATATATCGTTCAAATTGTTCAACGTGGAAAAGACCCCAGAGATCTTCTGGGACTTGGGAAACAAGTCCCTCCGAGTTGTGCTTCGCAAACTCGATGTAAATTTCGTGATGCCCGTTATGAACACGAAATCCAGAAATTCGTCACTACTCTTCAACGTGGAATAAAAGGTTCTGAGTACCGTTCGGATCTTCTCCGCCATTTCCCGGTCTTCCAGATGGTCCAGGATCGGTTTGTCGTAGTGTAGTTTTGACTCGTCAAAACTACTTTGGACTTTTTTAAGTTCGTAAAAGTCCGCATCGTCTATCAATACCACCACACGTTTGCCATACCGTTCGTATAGCCTTTTGATGAGGGTTGCAAAGGCCATTTTCATCATGTTCGTATCTCTTTCGATCCCGTGGGTAACGTACAACTCATCCAGTAAATAGTTGATATTGTCTTCAAGTGTCCGCTCATTTCGTGCATCCAATTCACTCATGTTCAGGCGAATAACGGGCCGGGGTTCAAAATCCCAGTTGTCATACAGCCACGTCCCCTTAAACAGCTCTTTTTCTCCCCTGAACATGCAATCGTATGTGGAGATCGTCAGACTTTTGCCAAATCGTCTCGGACGCGACATGAAATAGAACTTTCCCCTGTCTTTCAGCATGTGCAAATAATTCGTCTTGTCCACGTATAGATAATTTTCCTCTATCATGTATCTGAAATCGGCTATCCCTATCGGCAGCTTCTTCATCTCTTCCACCTTCCGTTTTCATCCGTTATCGTCTCTCAATAATGAATTATACCATTACATTGAACGCATAACACCCGTGAAACAACAAAAAAACGAGACGGGAATAGTTCACTTGCAACTATCCCCGTCCACGTTATTGTGTTGTAAGTCCTCGCCCAAACGGGGGACTTTTTAGATTTTTTCAGCAACCCCTAAAACATTTCCCAACTTTAAGGAATCACCGGAAACCGCATCTGTTTTCCGTTTGGAGCGTCTTTATCCAGAATATTATCGTAAATCTTCACCGAATCATTTGTCAGTGAGTGAATAGTCCCGTCATCATCAATTGATATATTGTCATTGTACGATCCACTTGGATTTTGCCATTCCGACTCACCCGTCTTGAAAGACCCCTGGTATGTATTGCAATACAAGCCACCACCGCTGCCGCTGTTGCCCGCAGCAAAAAGATTTGCCGTATTCCCGGTGATGAGTGTATCGTCAAGTGAAAAGACCGACGATATTGCAGGTTCAAGGTATACCCCCCCACCACTTTGCGAGGTCCTGTTATGGGCGATGTAACTCGATGAAATACTAACGGTATCATAATTAAGCAAGAACACACCCCCACCGTTATTAGCCATTATCCCCGTTTCATTATGGGTAATGGTACAATTGTCGATGTCAAGATTATTACAGCCATAAATCCCGCCACCGTTTGAATTAGCGGTATTGGATGACACGATCGTTTTGACAAGCATCAAAGACCCATCGTTTTGATAAATCCCGCCGCCACCACCTGGATTGGCGGTATTGAATGATACAGTCGTTTTGTTAAGCGTCAAAGAGCCATCGTTTTGATAAATACCACCGCCATTTTTAGCCGTATTGGAGGCAATCAATGTGTCTTCCAGGGTTAAGGAACCATTCATCTCACAAATCCCGCCACCACCGGTATCACTATTTCCCGTGATATTATGGGTAACGGTTGAAGAAATTAACTGCACGGCAGAACTGAGCAAATATATGCCGCCACCGGGCTCCATATCCGAACGATTTCCGGTGATCGTCGTATCGATAATCGTTGCCGTTGAATTACTGAAATATAAACCACCACCAACTGCAAAGCTTGCGGTTGTTCTGTTATCCCGAATCGTTGAATTAGTGATCGTCGCAACTGACTCTAAAAATCTGATCCCCCCGCTTCCACCGGCCATACTGGAAGTCGTATTCGAAGCGATCAACGTATCCGTGATAACCGTTTTAGAGCTCTCAATGTAGATCGGACTTTTAGAAGTTCCATTTTCAACTATCCGGCACCCATTGAGGAAAAGATTTGCACCGTCAACGTATATGGCATTATAACTGCCGGTAGAACCATTCCGAATCGTGATTCCCTGCAAATTCAACGTCGTGCTGTCAAAATTCCCTGAAACAAAAAAATAGTTAGAAGCAGTTCCATCAAAGATAACCGTCGTACCATCCTTTGTCATAACGGTGAGATTCAGTCCGGATTCAACTCTGTACTCCGTGGACGCCGCCACTGTCGTTGCCTCGTTGACACAGATCGTTGCCGTCAACGCATCACCGATGGCGTTAAAGGCATCGTCAAACGTATCGTATCCAACAGTTGCCCCCGCTGTTATAAGACTGAAAGGTTTCGACGACAATTCGCTGAACCGGGCATTCTTAACCAGGTCAACGTTGCTCGTCGTCGCGTATTGAATGATCCCCTCGAAGATACCGGTGTCTCCCTCATGCAGGACACAAACCGTGGCATCATCGTTGAATTGAATCTCATAGGCATGGGTTTGACTGTACTTTTCCGGCAGATTCGCCTCTTTGAGCTTCAACGTCAGCGTTTGTGCATTTGAATCATCGATAATATCATACGTAAAGGCAGAGCTTTCATCTATCGTCCCCATCTCTCCGAGCTGCCAGACACGATCCCGTGTATCCGGGGGGAAGATCTGAACCGAATCGTTCACGATCTTTGCCCTGTAGGGGTTTGTCGTGAAGACCAGTTGCGTTAAATGCTCCTCTCTTCCCTCCAAAAACAAGAAGGCGCTGCTGACCGTATGTTCGGAAGATACCTGACGGGCGTCGTAATAATGTTTCATCGTATAGGCGTAGCCGTCACTGCTTTTAACATGTGTCGGCCGGATCAAAGTACCGCTTTCATAGACAAAGTCGTCGTCTGCCGCCTTCATCAACAGATAATCCGACAGGGTGATCTCATAATAAAGGTCGTCTTTCAGCAGATAAACCGAGGCGATGACAACCTCCGCCGCCTCTCTTTGAAACTGTCCCCTTCCCGCTTCCGTCAGGATAACGCCGGATTCAATCGCCTCTCCGGTAACACCATCCGGGACAAACGCAATGTATTGTTCCTTGTTGAGCGGATTCAGCTGCAAAGGGAAGCTTCGCCCCGCGATATCCAGGATAAACGCCTTCTCACGACCCAAACGCTCCTGCAAAACAGCCGCATCAACTTCAAGCAGCCATACACCGAGATCGGTAAAGTCCTCAACCTTCATCGATTCCTTTAGTTCGGATAACTCAACACCACTTTGTACCCCTTCTTCATCGTTCACACAGGCTGTGAGAAGCAAGATCAGCAGTATTAAAATCGTCAGGCTTTTTTTCATTCTATTCCCTCCGTTGATGATTTGTTTTGCAATAAGGATTGCGTAACCCGCAGCCGGTTCCCGAGATTACGCTTTTCATTTTCTATTTCTATTCCGGCATAAAAACTTTCCGTTATCGTTTATCAATTGTATAACGGGCGTTTGGATGATTTCACTATGATTACATTGAATACCACATCTGACTTCTTGCGGGATATCCGTAAGCTTCATTATCCTTTACATGCACGGAATCATTTTCCAGGATAGCAACACCTGTCTTTAAAGCCCCGGTATCATCGACTGAAAAATTCACCTGCATTTCCCCCGGTGGATTTGAGCCGATATGCCAGGCATTTCCGTTTGTCGTCAGGTTCCCGGGTCCCGTTTTATATATGCCACCACCCGCTGTCTGTGCGACATTCTCTGAAACAGTTGTGTGATTGATCTCATAGTCCGATAATACCGACATGGTGATACCCCCGCCGATATTTGCCGCTATATTCCCTTCAATCCTGCAATTTTCAATATATCCGGATTCCATCTCTGTCAGGTTTATCGCACCGCCACTATTCAGAGAGGTGTTGGTTGCAAAATAAACATCCTGTAAGATGACCTTCGGCACAAGGAAGGTAAACAACGCACCGCCATAACCACTCCCATCAATACTGACGGCAGTGTTCTGGGTCAACGTTGACTCTGACAGGACCAACTGATGATCCGTTGAAGAATTATCATCATTCACAAAAACAGCTCCGCCGTTGACGGATGAGTTGTTGTTAAACTCACAGTTGAAAACGTTCAAATCCGTTTTGTAGACCCTTAAAGCTGCCCCCGGATAGGTTGTCGTGTTAAAATGCGTGAAAGTCAGATCTTTAAACGTTATCGTAGCCGAATCTACGATGAAAAATCCGGTATAGGTGTCTTCCCCGTCAAGAACAGGTGTAAACCCTTCGCCTGCCTGGAAGGTAACGGGATAAGGATGATCCGACAGGTAAATAGACTCCCCTTCCTTAAACTCATCGTCAAACAACAGGATCGTAGCCGGCATCGTTTCCGGCAGCTGGTCGACGGCATCCTTTATCGTATCAGCCGGTCTTAAAAGTTCTCCCATCTGAACATAAACGGGGAAATAAAATTCGAAGAAACCGTTCTTTATATCCGCGATATCGTTATTCACAGGTGCTCTATCCGTCACATACGGGATGATGGCCGAATAGACATCAGACCCAAACCCGGCCGCTTCAAAATAATAGACCAACCCGTTCACGGTGAGCTTAAACCGTGTCTGTCCGGTAAACCTCGCCGGAAGATAAGCGGCATCCACAGAAACCACGTATTCACTCGACAACGATTCATCCGTTATCCAATAGGCTTCATTTTCTGTTCCCAGATCACAAAGCCTGGAGAGTGTCTGAAAAGTGGCATCCTCCGTCATCGCTGTTTTATTGTTATTCCCAATCGCCTTCACATGCCATTTGTAATCTTCCCCATAAGACAGGACAGCCGTTGCATATGCCTTTGTATCCCCATCGTTAATCGTTGCACTCGCCCACACATCATCACTTCCGGCAAATGAAACGATATAGGACTTTATCCCGTACACTTCCCTTCCGGATATGGCAGGAGCTTCCGCGTTAGTCTGCGTTCCCGGTGTTGCCTCCCAGGTAAAGGTTACCGTTGTCGTCGCCAGCTCTGTCCCCTCTATCGGTGACAAAAGGGCAACTTCCGGTGCAGCGTACTGATTCGGGACAGACAAGTGTGCTTCAGTTGCATCGGATGATGTGTAAAGCGTGCCATCTCCGTCCGCATCGTGAACCATTGAGAAAGTGTAGGTTCCCCCTTTCAATCCACCATGATGCAGTATATTAAAGGTTATCGTATAAGGTTCTGTTCCGCATGTCAGGTTTTTCAGCAGAACGGTCTGCGTGTCAACAATCTCTCCGGCATTCAGGAAACGCTTTGCTCCTCCGGTTATGGTCACCGAGGCGTCCGTCGTGATGGAGATGCCATCGGGCAGTTTAAAGGTTGCAGACCCTTCACCCGTCATGTTGAATATCGTGTAGATTGCCTCCACGGTTAACGCTTCATCGGCATTTCCCGGTGCTATTGCCGGATGGAGAACTAATGAACCCGTTGTTGTTTTATACTGTCCGTCAAAGGCTATATCCGCCCCTTCCTGTGAAACGGCTTCCCTTGAAGAAGAAATATCATGGGCCTGGATAATGTTGTCGCTGTAACGATCGTTCAAGGTTGTTGTGTTTTCAACAAAAGTGATGGTCGCATTCGGAACGTTGAACAGCCTCCATGGATTCCCTTCCGCATTCAGAACCGTATAGCTGTCTTCTATGTAGATCCCGGCCCCTTCATAAGCAACGTTATTCGTGAAAAGGTTGCCGTAAATCGTAACCGTTCCCTGTTCGTCAACAGACCTTGATGCTGTTTTAAACGGATAGTCCCCCAGACAGATCCCTGCACCCCTCTCTGCCAGGTTAGAGATAAACTCATTATGTGCAATCAGAGGACTTCCCATATTGACATTGATGGCACCGCCATCAAAGGACATATTGTCTTTAAAGACATTGTATCGGATCGTAGGGCTTGCTCCGGTTATCGTAATGGCGCCACCGTATGGATAAAGACGCCTTGACGATACAGTGGGTTCCTCCTGCACACTCCCGTTGCCATTGATAACGGTAAACCCTTCAAAAATAGTATCCCGGTCCTCTCCCGTTACAAATCCAATCGCCGATCCCTGATTCTGTACATCAATGATCGTTGTGGACGTTGCCATCGGATCCGTTTCGTATGTGCTTTTTAAGGTGATGGCTTTTCCCCTGAACGAGAATGACTGGTTATACGTTCCCGTGGCCACCATGATAACATCCCCATCCACCGTACTGTCGGCTCCTATGGCAGCTGAAATACTGGAATAATTCCAGCCGATACCTTTAACAACCCAGATTACCGTCAGCAAATCCGTATTCACATGCTTATTCTGGAAGCTTTCAAGGAGTCCTCCGTTTGTCGCTGATACTGTCCCTCTTGTGTAGGAAACGTGAACGTCGTTATTCCTTCCAACCGGTTTTGCAAGGTTCAGCGTGATCATGCGCTTGTCCGCACTCAGGGTCGCGCTTTCGATCTCGTCAACGTATCCGTTCACGAGTACACCGAACTGATTCGCCTCTTCCTGAGTCGGTGCTTTCATGTCACGGCTGAAGCCGATCTCTACATGTCTCCCGTCTGCCGTCAGCGTTGCCGCTGTGCAGATGGGTAATGGCGCCGGGACGCTGTTGCTGATCGGTTTGTCTGTGAATGTTGCCAGCCCTGCACCGTCTGCACTCTCAACGTCTCCCGCTGTGTAGTTGAGTTTTACCGTGTAGCCGTTCTGTATTGCAGAACTGATCGTCAGTTCTATTGTTTTGGCGTCGTCATGGCTCAGCGTTGCCGCTGTGAAGCCGATGTCTCTTGTTGTTGTGTTTCCGCCGCTGCTCACGTTCGATGTGAATTGTCCGTGTTTTCCCGTTGGGTCTGCCATTGCTCTGTCAAAGGTGACTTTGACCGTCAAGCCGTCTTCGCTCGTTTCTCCCGATACGAATTGTGGCTGGGGGGCCGGCACGGTGTTGTCTGCCGCGATTCCCGCAAAGCTTTCCAGGCACGCTTCGTTTTGAGCCTGGACGCTCCCTTTGGCGTAGGAGATGAGTACTGTTTCCCCGTACGCGATGCTCTGTCCGTCTTTGAGTGTCAGTGTGTACGTGTCGCTTGCCGTTCTTGTTACGCTTTCGATCTGTTTGAGTACGCTGCCGCTTTGTACACTGAATTGTGTCTTCGCGCCACTCGGTACATCTTTCATGTCTTTGTCGAAGGCGATTTCTATTGTGTTCGTGCTCGCCGTTGCTTCTGTTACCAGTGGTGCCTCTCCCGGTACCCTGTTTGTGACCGGTTTGTTTTCGTATTTGGCCAGTTTCCCACCGTCTGTGCTCTGGATGGTTCCCGGTGTGTAGTCGATGAATACGCTGTCTCCGCTTTCTATCGCTTCTTCCAGCGTCAGCACGTAGGCGTTCGTCGTTCCCGCTTTTCTTTCTATTTTGCTCGTTTCTATCGTCTGATAGGTTGTAATTGTTCTTGTTTCTCTGCTGGTGATGTTTGCCGTTTGTTCTTTTTTCACTGTGTAACTGTCTTTTTTCCCGCTGGGGTCTCCCATCGCTTTGTCATACGTCAGTTCTATTTGTGTCCCGTCACTGTTTGTGATGGCTCCCGTCTGTTCCGGCGCTTCGATGGTTCCCGTTTTGAAGGTCCACACACCACTTCTCGTCGTTTTGTCTGTCCCTGTGTCTTTTGCTTCGATTGCCCAGTAGTATCTGGTATTCCCTTCCAGCAGTCCTTGTATCTGGTAGTTTTTGGCTGTCAGCCCTTCGGCTTTTTTGTCTATTTTTTTCGGGTTTGCACTCATGTAGACGGTGTAGGTGATTGGTGCCCCGTTTTTGTCGTGTTCCCATTCTAACAGCGGTGGAGCAGTCGCGTCCATCCCTTCTGTTCCGTCCCCAGGTGTCGGGCTGTTGGGCACGTCCATTCCTTCCGCTTTGGTCATGAAGGTGTTCGTCTGTGTTCGTGTCGCCGCTCCGTTGGCGTCTTTTGCCATGATGAACCAGTAATACGTTCGCCCTTCTTCCAGTCCTTCCGGCTGGTATTTTGTTGCTTCTATCCCTTCGACGGTTACGTTTCGGTTGGTGTTTTTCACCATGTCGATGTACACGTAGTATTTCACAGCGTCTCCGTCCGGGTCAACGCTGGCACTCCAGCTCAGGGTCACGTCGGTGGCTACGTCGGTTGCCCCTTCTGTCGGAGTAAGCAATTCAGGTATGGTTGGCTCGCTGTTTCCCGTTTTAAGCTGAGAACTCCCCACAACACTCGTCTGAGAAGCGTTGTTCTGTGCCACAATGATCCAGTCGTATATCGTCTGAGAATGCATGTTGTTGAAAGTATAGGAGGTGTCTGTGGTATGCGCCGTTGTTGCAGGGGTGATACGCGCCATCCATTGCCCCATCTCTATAGGATTTCGCGTATTAATCCCCTGTCCTTCTTCATAAACGTAAATGACATATTCAACTGCTTTTGAAGGATTCTGCCTGTCTTCATAATCAGGCCACTTTAATGTAAAGGAAGTTTTCGCCACCTCTGTAACAATCAATGCCGGGTCTGTTGGGACTTCTTCAAGGTCCACAGGCTGCGGTAATGTTTCCCCGTTCACCGTAAAAGTCCAGATTGGACTCTTCGTACTGTTTCCCGTTTTGTCGATTGCCGTGACCTGCCAGTACCAGATCCCCTCTGCTAGGTTTGGAAAGAGGAACCAAGTCTCAGCTGTTTCATAGAACTGAGGGTCTTCCAGCCCTTCCATCGTCTGTGCGTAGTTGATCTTGTATTTCACAGCTTCGCCTTCAGGATCTCTGCTCTGTGTCCATTTGCTGTAGAAATAGTTCTCATCCACCAGTTCACTTTGTGTCGGATAGATGTTTACGACCGCACCCGGTGCCAGGTTTGCCTGGATTTTCCAGATACAGGATGTCAATGCCAGTATCAGAAATGTCACAAAAATCATACTTAAAAGGCTTTTCTTACTCATTTTCATGAAATTTACCCCCGATTAATTTTATTATATGGCTTTATATCATTCTATTTTATCACATCAGAAACATTTCCCGGAATTATTTGACCGGTATTTTCTTTAAAACAAAGTAAAAACATTCGCCTGTGTTCTTCGTTTGATTTCCTTATAAAACCCTTCAATGATGCTTAACCCATATCGCAATCTAAGCAAAAGGAACAGCTCATTCTGAGCTGCTCTTTTTATTATTATTCTATTGTGTCTTTTAAACCAGGATATTTTCAGGTATCACTCATCATAAAGCCGGAAAAGATATCTGTTTTGCATATGTCCCACCATTTGAAAGAGTATTATCGAAAATCTTCACTGAATCGTCATTTTGAAGCGGTACATTGATGGTCCCACTATCGTTGACCGACAGATTGTCATCGTATTCACCATTTGGATTTACCCAGTCTGATCCTCCAGTTTTGAAAGAACCTTTGTATGCATTACAGTATAATCCTCCACCGCTGCCGGTATTCCCCTGACCATTTATATTTGCCGTGTTAGCGGTGATAACTGAATGATCAATTGAGAAAACCGAAGTGTCTTTATAAGTATCAAGGTACAGACCTCCCCCATTCTGAGATGTTGTGTTATAAGCGATGAAAGAGTTATCAATGCTGACATTACTGTAATTCTTTAAGTACAGGCCTCCCCCGTTTTTAAAGAACACACTTGTTGTGTTATAAGTGATCGTACAATCATCAATTTCAAGATCGCACTGAGCATAAATCCCACCGCCATTTGAATATGCCGTATTGGATGCTACTAGTGTTCCCTCCAGTATTAAAGTACCTTCTCCACCACTCTGGTAAATCCCACCGCCATCCGCATCATCTGAATCATTATAGGTGACTGTTGAGGAAATCAATTTCAGGGTTGAATTGGAAGAATATAATCCTCCACCACTTCCGGCATTGTTATTTGACTGATTAGAGCTAATCGTTGTATTAATAATCGTCAGCGTAGAATTGCTCAAATATATGCCGCCGGCATATGATGTTGCCGTATTGTATTTTACTTCCGAATTAGTAACCGTTGCAATTGAACTGGAGAAATACAATCCACCGCCGCTGACACCACTGAAAGCGGCTGTACTGGAGGCGATAAGCGTATCGTTTATAACAGCTCTCGCCAATGAAACCTTGACAGCACTGGAACCTCCGGTTTCCAGAATTCTGCACCCATCAAGAAAAAGATCCGACTGCACTACAGATATGGGATTATAATTCCCCGAATAATCTCGAAGTGTCAGACCTATCAACTTCAAAGCAGTTCCGTCATTTGAACCAAACACATTAAACATCCTGTTGGAAACTCCATCATGTTTAAACACAACTTCTGTTCCCTCTCGCGTCATGATGGTAATATCTTTTCCCGAACCGACCGTATATTCAGCGGATAGAGTCAACGTCGTACTCTCGTCAATACAGATCGTTGCCGTCTGTCCGGAACCAATGGAATTAAACGCTTCTGAAAAAGAAGTGTAGCCCGTAACCCTATTCCCAATTTCAACTTTGAAAATCCCCTCAGATTCTATGATCAACGTTGAAGAAGCCGTATCACTGTCGACAAATTGTCTTGAAGGGATATAAAGGGTTCCTGTTCCGTCCGCATCGGCGATCGCCTTGATCAAATGGGTTCCCGCCGGCACCTCACTGTACTGATTCACTGCCAGAACGACCCGTTCATTGTTTCCCGTGATACCGGACAGATAAACTGCTCCATTTCCCACATCAAATTCTTCCGCTTTCAATGCTCGCCTCGCATTTTCTCCAATCGTGATGGAGGCAGCCGTCGACAGATCTATCTGACTCGGCATTTCAAACGTCAGGGTCGCTTCACAGCTGGCTCCATCAAAGGTATACGTTGCCACAAAAGTGAACGGTTCTCCCAGCAGGGCCGTTGCCGGTGTCGTCTCTACCGTTCCTTTCGTCGTGCGTTGTGTCATATCACTTTCCGTTCCGCAGAAGGTAATCTCTTTTCCTTCCTCTATGATGCCTTCTGTCGATCCGTCTTGCTTCCTCAGCGTATTATCGACGTAAATGTTCCTGTTTTCGGTCACTCCACCTTCGACAAACTCTATCGTTGCCGCCGGTGATTTGAACTTCTTCCACACTTCTCCGGTCCTGTTGTAGATATTACACATGATGTCCGAATAGATCGCCGCACCCGCGTTGGTCCCATCTTCTTCTGCAATCCCGACATTTTCTTTCAAGGTGTTTTTGTATATTCTGGCATTTGTATCCGTGTAAAGACCGATCCTTGAAGAAACGGTCAGATCATCCTGCTCTCTTGAGATGAGACAGATAGCCGGTCCGCCAACTGCCATGTTTTCTGTGATCAGGTTCTCATATATTTCGGGTCCGCCTCCCACGATTAGAACGGCAGCACCTTCATAGCTGAAGTTCTTTGAGATCTCATTATTGTAGATCACCGGACTGGCATTTTCCGAGATGATTCCCCATCCCATCGTTGGCCCGCTGAGTGTAAACGTTCCGTTTTCTGTGATGAGGTTGTTTCTGATGGTGGCATCTACGCCGTACAGGTGAATGGCGCCAACGTAATCAAACGTGTAGGCACTGATTGATCTGACGGATGCAAGACCTCCCGCCGGCATTCTTCCACCGGTGATGGTAAACCCTTCAACGATGGTCTCTCCCGCTACCTGTCTTGATGAGGATATCTCTTCCGGCATCTCTCCGATCATAATGGCGTTCCCCTGACCATCCCCGTCGATAACGGTGTTCGTTCTCACCGTTTCACTCGCCGGATCCGTACTCATGAGATGGATTGGTTTGCTCGTGAAGTCAACCGTTTCCCTGTAATAGCCTTCCCATACCGTGATCGTCGACTGGCGGAATCCGATGGCGTTATCCACCGCCTGAGCGATCGTGTCATGCCACGTTGTACTCAGTGCAGCTCCTGTTCTACCGGTCAGTCTGCCGCCACTCGCCACATTTTCCTGTTCCAGTCTTACAAATTTCGTCACGTTGATCGCTATGGCGTATGCGTGTGTGTTTCCGTGTTCGGCTGTTACGATGAGCGTTGCTTCCCCCGTCAGTTTATCCGTTCCCGTCAGGGTTCCACTTGCAGTAATCACCGCATATGTCTGTGATGAGTCATCCGATGCCTTTATGGATGAAAGGACAATTGCAACAGATGTCTCACTCGCTACTTTCAATTCTGTTGCCGGGTTTGTTTCCTTGTACTGAACACTTTCCGGATTTGCCCCCGTCAGGATGAAGTCTGTATTCAGCGAATAACTTTTGGATGTGAAGTTCTGAGTTGCCGCTTCACTCACTGTCCATACGCTGTCATTCCCATCCGCATCTCCTACCGCACTCATGATGTAGTCCAAATCTCTCGTTGAGATTGTATTGACAACCGTTCCCGCAGGGGTTTCCTGTGGGGTGAGTCTCAACGTGACCGTTCCTGCTTCCAGCTTGATCCCCGTGACCGTTGCCACACTCGTGCTGTAGCTGTAGGTTGTGATGGCTGTGGCTTCTTCTCCGATCACGACGGAGGCTCCCGCTGTGATCTCGAAGTTGTGTCCGCTGTTTTCACCTATCGTGAAGACGACACTTCCGTTGTGGTATTCGCAGCCAATCGTGTAATCCAGGTTCAGTGTCACTTCCGTCTGTTCGTATTCTGTTTGGGGTCTCAGGCTCAGGCTTCCGGCCAGGGTGTCTTCTTCCACTTCCCAGTAGATATCCGCCCCTTCTGTTTCTTCCGCAAGTCTCCTTAACATCACGTTGTCCTGTATCAGGCTGTTATTGCTGTAGCTGTTCACTGTCTGTGTTGAGGCCTGTTCGACAAAAAGAACTTCCGCATTCGGTGCGTTGAAGTGTTTCCAGTATTCTCCGTATCCTTCGATGTTAAGCCCTTCAACGTTGACGCCGTCTTCTATGTAAATCCCGGCTCCTTTTCGTGCTTTGTTGTCCCTGATCTCGTTCATGGCGATCAGGGCTGTGGCTCCCATGTCTCTTCCGGATGAAAAGTCGTTGTAGTTTTCGAGATAGATGCCCGCGCCGTTCCAGCTGTTGTAGTTGTTCTGGATGACGTTCATCCCGATCACCGCTCTCGCCGCTTCGGACACGTAGATCCCGTATCCGTTCAGGGCTGTCGATTCATTTCCATTATCCGTGATGATGTTGTAGGCGATCTGTGCTAACCCCACCACATGGATACCACATGGGACTCCTATTTCAGGTATTCGCGCTGTACTGGTGAAGGAATCTCCCGCTCCGTTTTTGATCGTGAATCCGGCGATCGCCGCATAATAATATATTCTCGCTTCCTCATCTTTCCTCTGTGTCAATGTGTTCCAGTTGTAGTCTGCGCTTCTTTCTCCGGATACATAATGATCTTCCGTCCCGATCGTCACCGCTGCCGTTCCGTTGTTCCCACCGTCGATGATCGTTGTACTCGTCGCCAGCGGATCGGTTTGCCAGGTACTCGTGAGCATCAGCGCTTTTCCGTTGAAGTTCACGTTTTCTCTGTATGTTCCCGTGGCTACCATGATGATGTCTCCGTCTACGGTTTCCTGTGCGTCGATCGCATCCTGTATTCTGGAGTAGTTCCAGCCGATTCCTTTGATGACCCATATCGTGTCAAGGGCATCTGTGTTCACTTTTTTGTTCTGGAAGCTTTCCAGTAAGCCGTCATTCGTTGCCGCTACGGTTCCTTTGGTGTAGGATAAATGCACTTCGTTGTTTTTTCCGATCGGTTTCTGAAGGTTCAGCGTGATCACGCGCTTGTCCGCACTCAGGGTTGCCGATTCGATCTCGTCAACGTATCCGTTCACGAGTACACCGAACTGATTCGCTTCTTCGGCCGTCGGCGCTTTCATGTCTCGGCTGAAGCCGATCTCTACATGTCTCCCGTCTGCCGTCATCGTTGCCGCTGTGCAGATGGGTAATGGCGCCGGGACTCGGTTGCTGATCGGTTTGTCTGTGAATGTTGCCAGGGCTGCCCCATTCGCACTTTCGACGTCTCCCGCTGTGTAGTCCAGCGTAAGAACGTCTCCGTTTGAGACCGCTCTGTTCAGTCCGAGTTCGATGATTTTGGCATCTGCACTGTTCAGGGTTGCACTTTCGATTGTTGTCGTTGGGGCACTTCTGCCTATTGTCTGTGTTTCGTTGATTCCCAGGTGGAATTGTCCGTGTTTTCCCGTTGGGTCTGCCATTGCTCTGTCAAAGGTGACTTTGACCGTCAAGCCGTCTTCGCTCGTTTCTCCCGATACGAATTGTGGCTGGGGGGCCGGCACGGTGTTGTCTGCCGCGATTCCCGCGAAGCTTTCCAGGTACGCTTCGTTTTGAGCCTGTACGCTCCCTTTGGCGTAGGAGATGAGTACTGTTTCCCCGTACGCGATGCTCTGTCCGTCTTTGAGTGTCAGTGTGTACGTGTCGCTTGCCGTTCTTGTCACGCTTTCGATCTGTTTGAGTACGCTGCCGCTTTGTACACTGAATTGTGTCTTCGCGCCACTCGGTACATCTTTCATGTCTTTGTCGAAGGCGATTTCTATTGTGTTCGTGCTCGCCGTTGCTTCTGTTACCAGTGGTGCCTCTCCCGGTACCCTGTTGGTAACGGCTACGTTTTTGTATTGCGCCAGTTTCCCGCCGTCTGTGCTCGCGATGGTTCCCGGTGTGTAGTCGATGAATACTTTGTCTCCGCTTTCTATCGCTTCTTCCAGTGTCAGCACGTAGGCGTTCGTCGTTCCCGCTTTTCTTTCTATTTTGCTCGTTTCTATCGTCTGATAGGTTGTAATTGTTCTGCTGTCTCTGCTGGTGATGTTTGCCGTTTGTTCTTTTTTCACTGTGTAGGCGTCTTTTTTCCCGCTGGGGTCTCCCATCGCTTTGTCATACGTCAGTTCTATTTGTGTCCCGTCGCTGTTTGTTTTGGCTCCCGTCTGTTCAGGCGCTTCGATGGTTCCCGTTTTGAAGGTCCATACCCCACTTCTCGTCGTTTTGTCTGTCCCTGTGTCTTTTGCTTCGATTGCCCAGTAGTATCTGGTATTCCCTTCCAGCAGTCCTTGTATCTGGTAGTTTTTGGCTGTCAGCCCTTCGGCTTTTTTGTCTATTTTTTTCGGGTTTGCACTCATGTAGACGGTGTAGGTGATTGGTGCCCCGTTTTTGTCGTGTTCCCATTCTAACAGCGGTGGAGCAGTCGCGTCCATCCCTTCTGTTCCGTCCCCAGGTGTCGGGTTGTTGGGCACGTCCATTCCTTCCGCTTTGGTCATGAAGGTGTTCGTCTGTGTTCGTGTCGCCGCTCCGTTGGCGTCTTTTGCCATGATGAACCAGTAATACGTTCGCCCTTCTTCCAGTCCTTCCGGCTGGTATTCTGTCTCGTCTATCCCTTCGACCGTTACGTTTCGGTTGGTGTTTTTTACCATGTCGATGTACACGTAGTATTTCACAGCGTCTCCGTCCGGGTCAACGCTGGCACTCCAGCTCAGGGTCACGTCGGTGGCTACGTCGGTTGCCCCTTCTGTCGGGTTCAGGAGTTCGGGTTGGCTTGGCGCTCTGTTTCCCGTTCTCACTTGTGAGCTTCCCACCACACTGGTCTGGCTCGCGCTGTTTTGTGCCACGATCACCCAGTCGTACAAGGTCTGGCTGTTCATGTTGTTGAACGTGTGGCTCGTGTCTGTGGTGTGGGCTGTCGTCGCCGGCGCGATTCTCGCCATCCAGTAGCCCATTTCTTCCACGTTTCTTGTGCTCATTCCCTGTCCCTGGTCGTACACGTAGATCACGTATTCTACCGCTCTTCCCGGGTTCTGCCGGTCTTCGTATGCCGGCCAGTCTAAGGTGAAGCTTGTGTTTTCCACTTCACTCACGATCAGTGACGGGTCTGTCGGAATCTCTTCCGGGTCTACCGGCTGGGGCAGGCTTTCCCCGTTTATGGTAAAGGTCCAGATCGGACTCTTTGTGCTGTTTCCGTTCTTGTCCATCGCTGTGACCCGCCAGTACCAGATCCCCTCTTCCAGGTTCGGCAGCAGAAAGTATGTCTCCACCGTCTCATAGAAGGTCGGGTCGTCCAGTCCTTCTATCGTCCGCGCGTAGTTGATGCGGTAGGTCACTGCTCCACCTTCCGGATCCGTGCTTGCCGTCCATTTGCTGTAGAAGTAGTTCTCGTCCACCAGTTCGCTCTGTGAAGGGTAGATGTTCACTACCGCACTCGGTGCCTGGTTTGGCTTCTTTTGGCTTACGCATGATGTCACCGTCAGCATAATGGCTGCTATCAGTAACAATACGATTAGCATTTTTCTGTTCTTTTTCATAAGATCAGCCCCCGGTTGTTTTAATGGAATTTTTATATCCTTTCATTCTACCATACCACAAACATTTTCCCCTTAAAAAAAGGAACGCCTTTTTTCACACGCTCCTTCTTTTGTTTTCATTCGATACGATCAATTATTGTATTCGAAATTAGGGATTGTCCTTGTTGATTTTCTTCATTCTCACCATTTCATCTGATTTCCGTTTCCACCTGCTTCATTATCATAAACCTTTGCGGGATAAGAAGTATCGTTTAAATGCATTACAGCATCTTCGAAACCAATCGGACCTTCCTTATTAACTGAAAAATTGGTGTCATAATTTCCTCCCGCAAAACTCCAAAAAATGGAATCTATGTAAACATTTCCAGCATTTCTATAAATACCGCCACCGTCTCCATCAGCTGTGTTTGAACGAATATGACCACTGTTAAAATTAAGAGTTGGAAGTCCTGAACCTGGGGTCATATAAATCCCACCACCATTAAATTTACTATAATTATTTTCAATCCAACAATCCTCAAGAGTTATTGTTCCGTCGAGTAAATAAATCCCACCGCCACCGTATTGATCTGTGCCCGTAGCTGTATTACTGGCAATAACCGTATCGATTATATAGACCGTTGAATCATTTACTAAAATTCCACCTCCGACACCAGCTTCATTATAACAAACTGTAGAATTCTTAATAGTAACATGAGGGGAGGATTTCACAAACATTCCACCACTATTTACATCAGCTGTATTGGAGGCAATCAATGTATTCTGAATGAGTGCTGTTGAGTTTTGCACAACAAGACCAGCACCCCAGTAATCAGTGGTTTGGTTATCAACAATCTGGCAATTTTCTAATTGTAAATGGGCATTATTAACATAAAACCCAGCGCCTAAGTCGTAATAAACACCATCCCGAACCACTGCGTTATAAAGGGTTAAAGAGGCTCCATTTGTCGAACCATCAACATAGAAAATCCTATTCCCTCCATCGCCTTTAAAGGTAAGCGTTTCCCCATCTGCGGGTTTGATACGAATATCTTTTCCGTAATCGATCTGAAGTTGTCCGCTCACTATAACCTCTGTACTCTCACTTGTGGTGATCGTGGCAGTTTCTCCATAATTTATCTTACCAAACGCCTCGTCAAAAGTCACACAAATTTCAGAAGAATCCACCTTTTCAAGTGTGAAAATCCCATCTACCTCTATCTCCAACGTTGAAGAAGCCGTATCACTGTCGACAAACTGTCTCGAAGGGATATAAAGGGTTCCCGTTCCATCCGCATCGGCGATCGCCTTAATCAAATGGGTTCCCGCCGGCACCTCACTGTGCTGATTCACTTCCAGAACGACCCGTTCATTTTCTCCCGTTATACCGGACAGATAGACCTCTCCATTTCCCGCATCAAATTCTTCCGCTTTCAGTGCTCGTCTTGGGGCTTCTCCAATCGTGATGGAGGCATCCGTCGACAGATCTATCTGACTCGGCATTTCAAACGTCAGGGTCGCTTCCCAGCTGGCACCGTCAAAGGTATACGTCGCCACAAAGGTGAACGGTTCTCCCAACAAAGCCGTCGCCGGTGTCGTCTCCACCGTTCCTTTCGTCGTGCGTTGTGTCATATCACTTTCCGTTCCACAGAAGGTAATCTCTTTTCCTTCCTCTATGATGCCTTCTGTCGATCCATCTATATTCCTCACGGTATTATCGATGTAAATATTCCGGTTTTCCGCCACTCCCCCTTCGATAAATTCTATCGTTGCCGCCGGTGATTTGAACTTCTTCCACGCCTCTCCGGTCCTGTTATAAATATTGCACATGATGTTCGAAAAGATTGCCGCACTGCCATTTGTACCGTCTTCCTCTGCAATTGCGATATTTTCTTTCAAAGTATTTTTGTATATCCTGGCATTTGTTTCCGTGTATATTCCGTCTCTTGCTGAAACGGAATCTTCCTGCTCTCTTGAGATGAGACAGATAGCCGGTCCGCCAACCGCTATATTTTCCTGGATAATATTATCGTATATTTCAGGTCCGCCTCCGACGATCAATATGGCAGCTCCTTCATAGCTGAAGTTCTTTGAGATTTCATTATCGTAGATCACCGGACTGGCATTTTCCGAGATGATTCCCCATCCCATCGTCATCGTTGGCCCACTGCTCGGTCCACTGAATGTAAGCGTTCCGTTTTCTGTGATGAGGTTGTTTCTGATGGTGGCATCTACGCCGTACAGGTGAATGGCGCCAATGTAATCAAGCGTATAGGCATCTATTGATCTGACAGACGAAAGACCTCCTGCCGGCATTCTTCCACCGGTGATGGTGAAGCCTTCAACGATGGTCTCTCCCGCTACCTGTCTTGACGACGAAACGGCTTCCGGCATCTCTCCGATCATAATGGTATTCCCCTGACCATCCCCGTCGATAACGGTGTTCGTTCTCACCGTTTCACTCGCCGGATCCGTACTCATGAGATGGATTGGTTTGCTCGTGAAGTCAACCGTTTCCCTGTAATAGCCTTCCCATACCGTGATCGTCGACTGGCGGAATCCGATGGCGTTATCCACCGCCTGAGCGATCGTGTCATGCCACGTTGTACTCAGTGCAGCTCCTGTTCTACCGGTCAGTCTGCCGCCACTCGCCACATTTTCCTGTTCCAGTCTTACAAATTTCGTCACGTTGATCGCTATGCCGAATTCCGCTGAATACGGTTCGCCGTGTTCGGAAACCACAACGAGCGTTGCCGCTCCCGTCAGCTCTGTATCCGTTGCCAATGGGCTTTCTTTGCTGGTCGTGTCGTTGTAGATACTGTAGCTCTGTTCTGAATCATCTGCTGCTTCTATGTTGTCCAATACGGTCTGTACCGTCGTTTCACTGGCCACTTTCAGTTCTGTTGCCGGACTCGTCGTCTTGTACTGGATGCTTTCCGGGTTGGTTCCCGTCAGGATGAAGTCTGTGTTCAATGACAGGTTCTCTGATGTAAATTCTGTCTCGTTTTCATCACTTTTATCCCATGCCGTGTCTGCTCCGTCTGCATCCCCTCTCGCATTGAAGGTGTACCCCAGATCTCTGCTTTCACTTACATTTGCCAGTCCCGTCGGGATTGCCTGATTTGCCAGTCTCAGAGTGACTGTTCCTGCTTCAAGGTTGATGCCGGTGATGGTAATACCCTGTGTGCTGTAAGTGTAGTTTGAAGCTTCCGTTGCTGTTCCGTCTATGATCACACTCGCATCGGCTGTCAATTCAAATCCGGTCGGGATATCTACCGTGAGACTTCCCCCGTGGAATTCCTGTCCAATCAGATAATCTATGTTCAGGATAATCGCTTCTCTTTCCGTTCCCGCTTCCGGTCTCAGGGTGAGTGTTCCTTCCGCTGTCGTATCCGTTCCGTACCGGATATCTGCCCCGTCTGTGTAATTGCCCAGGTTGGTGTTGCCGGTGTAGGTGTTGTTGCTGTTTGTCGTGTTTTCAACGAATGTTACGTTTGCCGTTCCTGAGTTGAAGTGTTTCCAGCTGCTACCGTCCGCGTTTTTCGGATCCGCTCTGTAATAGAAGAAGATTCCCGGTCCCGTGACCGCTGCGTTATTTGTGATCGTGTTGTTGTAGATCACCGGTCTCAGAATAGCCGGCTCAGAGCGGTTCTCCCTTATGGCTGAAGGAGCCATTGATTCCATGAGATACATGCCGTCGACAATCCCAATCCCCGCACCGTATCCGTAACTCACGTTATCACTGATCGTGTTGTTGTAGATTGTCGGGTTTCCGTCGATAACACCGATTCCCGCACCACCGAGAATGTTGTAATTATTCGTGATCGTATTGTTGTAAAGGGTTGGACTTGCCGCTTCAACCGCAATTCCGATACCACTCTTGTCCGCGGATGGATTTCCCGTTCCCGTTCCGTTTTCGGTCAGGAGGTTGTTTCTCACGATGGCATCCACTCTATTAATATAGATTCCCGCTGAGATGGCATCCGAGAAGTTTATGACAGGTCTTGCCCCTGTTCCGAAGAGCATCAGAACGCTTTCCCCGTTTTTGACGGTGAAGCCTTCGACAATGGTTTCCCCTTCGTTGAACCCTCTTGCGGATGAGGCAACGCTTTCGCCTATTTTGACTGCCGTTCCGTTGGCATTTCCGTCGATGATGGTATTTGCCCTCACCGTTTCACTCGCCGGATCGGTACTGGTCAGATGGATGTGTTTATTTCCCAGGGTCAGATTTTCAACGTAATGTCCCGGCCATACGGTAATCGTTGACTGGCTGAACTGGTTTGCGTCTGTTACCGCATCTGAAATCGTGTCATGCCACGTTGTTGCCGCTTCCTGCGGGATAGTTCTGCTGATCAGTCTGCCTTCACTGTCACTTGCGCTTGTTTCCAGTCTGACAAAGGCTGTTGGATTAATCGTTATCGCATATTCTGCCTTGTTTCCGTGTTCCGCCGTGACGATCAGGGTTGCTTCGCCCGTCAGTTCGTCTTCTCCCGTCTGTGTGCCGCTTGCCGTGATGATGGCATAGGTCTGTGATGAGTCGTCTGTCGCTTTTATCGCTGCTAGAACTGTGTCCACGGTTGTTTCAGATGCCACTTTCAGCCGCTTGGGTGTTTCAAGCAGTTTGACGTACGGCTCGTTGCCTGCTTTGTATGCAATGTCCGTTACGATGGATAATTCCTTCGCCACGAATGTCGCCGTTGAGGCTGTTGTTTCGCTCCAGACACTGTCGCTGCCGTCGGCGTCTCCTACCGCACTCATCTCGTAATCCAAATCTCTCGTTGAGATTGTATTGACAACCGTTCCCGCCGGTGTTTCCTGTGGGGTGAGTCTCAAGGTGACCGTTCCGCTTTCGAGTTTGATTCCCGTAACCGTTGCCACCGTTGTGCTGTAGCTGTAGGTTGTGATGGCCGTGGCTTCTTCTCCGATCACGACGGAGGCTCCCGCTGTGATCTCGAAGTTGTGTCCGCTGTTTTCACCTATCGTGAAGACGACACTTCCGTTGTGGTATTCGCAGCCAATCGTGTAATCCAGGTTCAGTGTCACTTCCGTCTGTTCGTATGCCGTTTCCGGTCTCAGGCTCAGGCTTCCGGTCAGGGTGTCTTCTTCCACTTCCCAGTAGATATTCGCCCCTTCCTGTACAGCCATTCTCTGTACGCTGTATCGCTCTTCTATCAATGTGTTGTTGCTGTAACTGTTCACCGTCTGTGTTGCTGCCTGTTCGACGAATAGAACTTCCGCATTCGGTGCGTTGAAGTGTTTCCAGTATTCTCCGTATCCTTCGATGTTAAGCCCTTCAACGTTGACGCCGTCTTCTATGTAAATCCCGGCTCCTTTTCGTGCTTTGTTGTCCCTGATCTCGTTCATGGCGATCAGGGCTGTGGCTCCCATGTCTCTTCCGGATGAAAAGTCGTTGTAGTTTTCGAGATAGATGCCCGCGCCGTTCCAGCTGTTGTAGTTGTTCTGGATGACGTTCATCCCGATCAGCACTCTCGCTGCTTCGGACACGTAGATCCCGTATCCGTTCAGGGCTGTCGATTCATTTCCATTATCCGTGATGATGTTGTAGGCGATCTGTGCTAACCCCACCACGTTGATCCCGCACGGGACGCCGCTGTTAATGTTCTCTCTTGAGGTGCTGTCATAGGATTGCCCCGCTCCATTCTGAATCGTGAATCCGGCGATGATGGCATAGCTTGGCATGTCACTTCTGCTCTTCGTCCAGTTATTGAAATCCTTTGCCAGCTCTGTTCCTCTGTCCATGGATACATAATGTTCTTCCGTTCCGATGGTCACCGCTGCTGTTCCGTTGTTGCCCCCGTCGATGATGGTTGTGCTGCTGGCCAGTGGATCGGTTTGCCAGGTACTCGTGAGCATCAGTGCCTTCCCGTTGAAGTTCACGTTTTCTCTGTACGTTCCCGTGGCCACCATGATGATGTCCCCGTTTTCTGTTTCCTGTGCGTCGATCGCATCTTGTATCGTTGAGTAGTTCCAGCCGATTCCTTTGATGACCCATATCGTGTCAAGGGCATCCGTGTTCACTTTTTTGTTCTGGAAGCTTTCCAGTAAGCCGTCATTCGTTGCCGCTACGGTTCCTTTGGTGTAGGATAAATGCACTTCGTTGTTTTTTCCGATCGGTTTCTGAAGGTTCAGCGTGATCACGCGCTTGTCCGCACTCAGTGTCGCGCTTTCGATCTCGTCAACGTATCCGTTCACGAGTACACCGAACTGATTCGCTTCTTCGGCCGTCGGTGCTTTCATGTCTCGGCTGAAGCCGATCTCTACATGTCTCCCGTCTGCCGTCATCGTTGCCGCTGTGCAGATGGGTAATGGCGCCGGGACTCGGTTGCTGATCGGTTTGTCTGTGAATGTTGCCAGGGCTGCGCCGTCTGCACTTTCAACGTCTCCCGCTGTGTAGTCCAGCGTAAGAACGTCTCCGTTTGAGACCGCTCTGTTCAGTCCGAGTTCGATGATTTTGGCATCTGCACTGTTCAGGGTTGCACTTTCGATTGTTGTCGTTGGGGCACTTCTGCCTATTGTCTGTGTTTCGTTGATTCCCAGGTGGAATTGTCCGTGTTTTCCCGTTGGGTCTGCCATTGCTCTGTCAAAGGTGACTTTGACCGTCAAGCCGTCTTCGCTCGTTTCTCCCGATACGAATTGTGGCTGGGGGGCCGGCACGGTGTTGTTTGCCGCGATTCCCGCAAAGCTTTCCAGGTACGCTTCGTTTTGAGCCTGTACGCTTCCTTTGGCGTAGGAGATGAGTACTGTTTCCCCGTACGCGATGCTCTGTCCGTCTTTGAGTGTCAGTGTGTACGTGTCGCTTGCCGTTCTTGTCACGCTTTCGATCTGTTTGAGTACGCTGCCGCTTTGTACACTGAATTGTGTCTTCGCGCCACTCGGTACATCTTTCATGTCTTTGTCGAAGGCGATTTCTATTGTGTTCGTGCTCGCTGTTGCTTCTGTTACCAGTGGTGCCTCTCCCGGTACCCTGTTGGTAACGGCTACGTTTTTGTATTGCGCCAGTTTCCCGCCGTCTGTGCTCGCGATGGTTCCCGGTGTGTAGTCGATGAATACTTTGTCTCCGCTTTCTATCGCTTCTTCCAGTGTCAGCACGTAGGCGTTCGTCGTTCCCGCTTTTCTTTCTATTTTGCTCGTTTCTATCGTCTGATAGGTTGTAATTGTTCTGCTGTCTCTGCTGGTGATGTTTGCCGTTTGTTCTTTTTTGACGGTGTAGGCGTCTTTTTTCCCGCTGGGGTCTCCCATCGCTTTGTCATACGTCAGTTCTATTTGTGTCCCGTCACTGTTTGTGATGGCTCCCGTCTGTTCCGGCGCTTCGATGGTTCCCGTTTTGAAGGTCCATACCCCACTTCTCGTCGTTTTGTCTGTCCCTGTGTCTTTTGCTTCGATTGCCCAGTAGTATCTGGTATTCCCTTCCAGCAGCCCTTGTATCTGGTAGTTTTTGGCTGTCAGCCCTTCGGCTTTTTTGTCTATTTTTTTCGGGTTTGCACTCATGTAGACGGTGTAGGTGATTGGTGCCCCGTTTTTGTCGTGTTCCCATTCTAACAGCGGTGGAGCAGTCGCGTCCATCCCTTCTGTTCCGTCCCCAGGTGTCGGGTTGTTGGGCACGTCCATTCCTTCCGCTTTGGTCATGAAGGTGTTCGTCTGTGTTCGTGTCGCCGCTCCGTTGGCGTCTTTTGCCATGATGAACCAGTAATACGTTCGCCCTTCTTCCAGTCCTTCCGGCTGGTATTCTGTCTCGTCTATCCCTTCGACCGTTACGTTTCGGTTGGTGTTTTTTACCATGTCGATGTACACGTAGTATTTCACAGCGTCTCCGTCCGGGTCAACGCTGGCACTCCAGCTCAGGGTCACGTCGGTGGCTACGTCGGTTGCCCCTTCTGTCGGGTTCAGGAGTTCGGGTTGGCTTGGCGCTCTGTTTCCCGTTCTCACTTGTGAGCTTCCCACCACACTGGTCTGGCTCGCGCTGTTTTGTGCCACGATCACCCAGTCGTACAAGGTCTGGCTGTTCATGTTGTTGAACGTGTGGCTCGTGTCTGTGGTGTGGGCTGTCGTCGCCGGCGCGATTCTCGCCATCCAGTAGCCCATTTCTTCCACGTTTCTTGTGCTCATTCCCTGTCCCTGGTCGTACACGTAGATCACGTATTCTACCGCTCTTCCCGGGTTCTGCCGGTCTTCGTATGCCGGCCAGTCTAAGGTGAAGCTTGTGTTTTCCACTTCACTCACGATCAGTGACGGGTCTGTCGGAATCTCTTCCGGGTCTACCGGCTGGGGCAGGCTTTCCCCGTTTATGGTAAAGGTCCAGATCGGACTCTTTGTGCTGTTTCCGTTCTTGTCCATCGCTGTGACCCGCCAGTACCAGATCCCCTCTTCCAGGTTCGGCAGCAGAAAGTATGTCTCCACCGTCTCATAGAAGGTCGGGTCGTCCAGTCCTTCTATCGTCCGCGCGTAGTTGATGCGGTAGGTCACTGCTCCACCTTCCGGATCCGTGCTTGCCGTCCATTTGCTGTAGAAGTAGTTCTCGTCCACCAGTTCGCTCTGTGAAGGGTAGATGTTCACTACCGCACTCGGTGCCTGGTTCGCCCGCTTTCTGCTTACACATGATGTCACTATTAACATGATGATCGCAATCATAAGTATCACAACGATACGCAAGTTCTTTTTCATAAGATCATCCTCCAGTTATTTTAATGGGATTTTTATATCCCCTAATTTTACCATATCACAAACGTTTTTTCCTTTTTCTTGACATGCGAAATAAAACGTTAAACCTAATACGTTTTAACTTTTTCGATTTAGCCCTTTTTTTATATCTTTCACTTTCTTTCGCGTAACCATACATTTTGAATCAGCTTCCCCTTTACCAGTAAAACCAATATTTTCGCCAAATACACATTATAAATACTATTTCTCTCAATTTTGTCAAAAAATTCATAAAAAAGCAATAGTCTTCAAATAAATGGTATAATATCATATTGAATATAAATAATTACAAGCGATGAATCATTCAACAATTGACAATCGAATATTTTGGAGGGAAGAAATGTTTTTTACACGGAGAGAAAAAGACAAACACGTGAAAAGTTTCAGAAAGAGTTATCGTTCCCTGTTAAGCATAGTCTTTACTTTACTGACAATTATCTTACTCATTTCCGCCTGTAAGGGAAGGACGGAATATTATGTACTAACACTCACCTCAAATCTGAAAGGAGGCGGGTATGTAAGTTTTGATACGCTCAGATGGACAGATATGGCAAGTCAGACAATCATACGAGGAATCAAGATACCCGTCACTGCGAAAAGAGCCAGTGGATTCAGTTTTGAAGGATGGTATTATAACGAGACCTGTTTGTGTACCAATACGACCTACAACATTAGCATCTTCGGAAATACGACATTAGAAGCAAAATTTGAAGTTAGTCCCATCATTAGCTTTGATGATGCGACCCTTACGAATGCCATAAGAAATGCCGAAGGATATACGGGGAGTCAACAAGGAACAATTTACCAGGCGGATGTTATGGGGATCGAAACCTTAGCAATCACGAATCAAATCATCTCAAGTTTGAATGGACTCCAGCATCTTTGCAATTTAAAGACACTTGAACTGTTTAACTGTCACATCAGTGATCTTTCTACGCTCTCATCGCTGTCGAAGTTGGAATCGCTTGATATAAGACAAAATCAGATTTCTGATCTATCCCCGCTCATGAACAATCTATCGATCAATAAACTCTTACTATCGGATAACATTATCAGCGATTTAACACCTATATCAAACCTGGCAAATCTACTAATGATCATACTTGATAGAACTGCGATTACAGATTTATCACCATTGGCTAATCTTGGGAATCTCACGGTAATTACTGTTTCAGAAACCGGTGTCTCATCAATTGATCCCCTTGCAGGTCTTAACAATCTTGGTTTTATTGATTTTTCACGCACCAATATTACAAATCTGTCAGCACTTTCAAATTTAAACAAGCTGATTTTCCTGGCATTTTCAGACACCAAAGTTTCTTCTCTTGAACCGTTGAGAAATCTCATCACCCTCGAGTTTCTCGCTCTTTATCAGACAGATGTTACCGATCTGTCTCCATTGGAAAATCTTGAGAAAATCACTACACTCCTCGTTTCAAACAATGACATTTCTTCTCTTGAACCATTGAAAAAACTTCTCAATCTTGAATATATAGATTTTTCACATACGAATGTATACAATCTATCACCTTTAACGAATCTCATCAACCTTTCCACTATCGGCTGTCGAAACAATCAAGTAACGGATCTATCACCTTTAGCGAATCTCATCAACCTTTCTGATATTGATTTTTATAAGAACCGAATTGAGGATCTATCCCCCCTAATAAACAACACCGGCATTGGAGAGGATGATTCCCTCAATTTGATAGGTAACAGTCTTGATATAACAGAGGGCTCGGAAGACATGAACAACATACAGCAACTCATTAATCGTGGTGTCGATTTGGAATATCTACCCCAGAACGCAATACCCGTCATCACAAAATTATCAGGACCTGATTCGGGAAATCCTATCTATGTAAATTATGCACTATTCAAATGGAACAGCGTTGATCAGATAATCAACAGAAGTATTGTGGATTTTGTTGTCAGCAAAGATGGTGGTGAATGGGAGGACCGTGGAGAATTTGGTTTAAACAACTATGTCTGGTATGATCTAGCAAACGGTTCCCATACCTTAAGCATAAAAGTTATTGATGATCAGGGATACGAATCGAATATCCTCACATGGGAATTTGAATACAGAGCACCCGTTACTATTACTATTCAGGCCAGCCCAACAGATCGTGGAGATGTCACATTTTACGACACATGGACTGATATTGCCAGTCAGACAGTGACAGCTGATTCCATGCAAGCCATCTATTCAAGAGCGAAAAACAGCTATGTTCTGGATGGTTGGTATGAGAACAATACTTTAATCAGCACGTCAACAAATTTGTCCTTTACAGCCAGTTCCGATAGACTTTTTATTGCACAGTTTATTCCGGATATTGAAGTGGTATTCACAGATGCAACATTGACCACTTGTATCCGTGAAAATGACAATTATACAGGGAATCAGTCGGGTCCCATCTATCAAAGAGATGTCTCGGAAATCTCACGCTTAGATATATCCAATAAAAACATTGTCAGTCTGAGCGGTATTCAACACCTTCATGCGTTGTGGGATCTGGATGCCAGGAATAACAATATCACGGATGTAACACCGGTGGCCTCTCTCACAAACTTAGTTTGGCTGCTTCTTTCAGACAATGCCATCAGTGATATTACATCGCTGGCCAATTTGAAAAACCTCTCCGATTTGCATCTTTCCGACAACACCATCACGGATATTTCCAGTCTCTCAAGTCTAACAAAACTCTCTCGAGTTCTCCTTGATTGCAACACGGTGGATGATCTCACCCCTCTCGTTAACAATATTGGATTTTCCGAAAATGCTATCCTTGGAATTGTGTACAATAATTTAGATCTGACACCGGGTTCCGAGCACATGAACAGCATCCAGACACTTATTGATAGAGGTGTAACGGTGTATTATACACCGCAAAATTAGGATAAATCGAGATACTTAACCTTAAAAATAAAAGAACGAGCCCCACGTTGAAATGCACCCAAAAAGTTGAAAGAAAAAGAACAACTTTTAGTGGTGCATTTTTTCATATAAAAATATTGAGAAAAAGAAAAGAAAGTGTTTATCGAGAAATGAAAATACGGAACGGGAATAGTTGATTTCCAACTACCCCCGTCCCTGTTGTTATTGTTAGTTCGTTATAATTAAACGCTTTTTCTATTTATCTAAAAATGCTCTGTATCATCAATTAACATACATTTGATCGCCAGTTCCATCTGCCGTATTATCCTTCACCAGTATGGAATCCGTATCGACAGCTGGAGAGTGTACTATGCCCTGATTAGTAACAGAAAAATTATTCTCAGTTGTCTCCTTTGCTGTCCACGCTTGCTCACTCGTTTTAAGAACACATTGAATATCTCCCAAATAAATTCCGCCACCATCTAAAGTCGCTGTATTGTTTGAAATTACATTGTCGTTCAATTCCACAGTGGGATAAGGCGAATTTCCCTGACAGTAAAGGCCGCCGCCATAACTTGCTTCGTTGAATGTAATTGTACACTCATTGATCTCCAAATCGGTTAAATAACCACAATAAACAGCACCACCGTTTTGTGTGGCTCTATTATAGGCAAATTCAGTTCTGACAACCTTCATGGGCTGACGATTCCACGTAATACCCGCTCCATCTCTCGCCGTATTGGATGCGATAAACGTATCGATTATTTCCGCTGAAGAGTACCAGCAATAGATCGCACCACCTTGATTCGTCGGTCCAGCACTGTTGTACGTCAAAGTCGAGTTGGTGATTTTGGTATAGAAACTGTTATTCATATAGATTGCACCACCATCACTCAATGAACTGTTGTTTTTCACCTCACCCCTTTCGAGAATAAGGTCACCGTAGTATAGTTTAACAGCACCACCTACAGATTCATAACCGTTTTGCAGCACAACATCAACCAGTGTTAACGTTGCCGGCTGACCTGAACTCCCATGAACGTAGAAAAGTCTGTGCGCATCATTCCCGTCAAACACGATATTTGAAAGATAGGCCTCAGGACGAATCGTTATATTTTGATGATTTACAACTTCAAACTCAGACCCGTTCTGTATCACTTCGTCTTTTCCAACGTAAAGCGTTACCGTTTCAGAATCTTGAATGGAATCAAAAGCCTCTGTAAAAGTATCAAATCCTGTTGATACGCCATTTCTATCGACTCTGTAATCATAATGTTCTTCAAACCAGCCGTTTCTGACATCATCTTCACTCGGTTCATCCGGTGTACCAGCCGTATAATCAATTGTCACATTGTAGCTTGTCGTATCAAATTCATTTTGAGTGAACTTATACACGTTTCCCTTTACAACAATATGGAAATTCGTCATCCCATTGAATCTCGCTGGAAGATCATCCGTATCAAATCCAATTGTATACTGTTCAAAGTTTGTGTCATTATCCAGTGTGTAGGCAACCCCCTCAGTTCCCAGATCCCTGAGTCTGTAGGTCGTGATAAACGTCGCATCCGGTGTCGTCGTTACCGTCTTGCCGTTCGCTCCGATTACCTTCACATGCCAGGAATAGTCTTCACCGTAGGCGAGTGTATCCGTTGCATACTCTTTCGTTGCCCCGTTATCAATCGTTGCACTTGCCCATTCTCCCGCTCTGTTCGCCCAGGCTACCACATAGCCGCTGATCCCCTGAACTTCCCTTGCAGAAGTATTGGACTGTGCTCCCGCTGTCGCCTCCCAAGTGAAAGTCATCGTCGTCGTGGCAAACTCCGTTCCCTCTACCGGTGATACCACTGCCACGTCTGGCGCTGCATATTGTGGTGGGATCTCAAGGCTGTCCGTCGCTTCTTCTGAGATGCTGTAAAGGGTTCCCGTACCATCCGCATCACACGTCGCTGAGAATTCGTATTCCGCTTGGGCTAGCTCTCCCGTGTGGATGAAGTTGAGGATGATGGACTGATCGCCCGTTTCGCTCGTGAGACCTGTCAACAGAACGGTTTGCTCGTCTATCACTTCTGCACCTTTTAACGATCTTTTTGTCCCCTCACCAATCGTCACAGAAGCATCCGTCGTAATCGTACATTCTTCAGGCAGTTTGAACGTCATTGACCCTTCGTATGTGTATCCGGTGATATTGACCGTTGCCGTCACCGTGATCGGCTCTCCGGCGTTCCCCGTCGCCGTCGCCGGGGCAATGAGTAATTGAGGTACATAGGATTCTATCGGACCTTCGAAACAGATGTCCCGGCCCTCTTCGGACTGAACCTCTCTTGAAGAAGCGGCATCTCCACCCGTCAGTTGATTCGACGTATAGGTGTTGTTGTCTTCAGTATCGTTGTGCTCTACAAAGTCAACCGTCGCATTCGGCACGTTGAATTCACGCCAGTATGGACTCGTTTCATCTCCGTTCTTGACGTTCATGTTGCTGTACACATAAACCCCCGCTCCGTTTTCCGCCGTGTTGTTGCTGATCGTGTTGCCGTAAACGATTGGAGTGTAGGTTTCCACATCTCTCCCTGAGCGGGAAGCACTCCATATCGGCTCGCTTCCAAGGCAAATACCCCCACCGTTGCCATCACTGATGTTGTTGTCGATGACGTTATCGTAGATTTCGGGACTGCCGCTCTCAACAAATATTCCGGCTCCCCTCGTTTGCGGTACACTGCGCGACATGCTTTCGAAAGTATAGGTATAAGTGTTATAACTGATGATGTTATCATGGATTTTAACATCTGAATTCGAAGTAGAAACGTAGAGGCCCCTTCCACTTTTATGCTCAACATCAGTTCCGTTTTCTGTGATGAGATTGTTTCGAATGATCGCATTCATCCAGTCAATGCAAACCCCACAAGCCGGTTCAGGCATGCCCCCTCTTTCTGAAGAAGTAAAGTTTGATCCCATCGCATTTTTGATGGTGAAGCCTTCAACAATGGTGTATAATGTCGGCTCATCACTTCTTTGAGAACTAACAGCCCCTTGTCCGATGTATACAACAGTTGTATTCTCATTTCCATCGATAATCGTGCTGTTTCTAACCGTTTCTGATGCCGGGTCGGTACTCATCAGATGAATTGGTTTCGTTCCGAGGTTTAGGCTTTCAATGTAATAGCCCGGCCATACGGTGATCGTTGAAAGGACTGTGCTGTGTGCATCCGTTACCGCTTCTGAAATCGTGTCATGCCACGTTGTTGCCGCAGATGGTGGTGCCGTTCTGCTGATCAGTCTGCCTTCACTGTCACTTGCGCTTGTTTCCAGTCTGACAAAGGCTGTTGGATTAATCGTTATCGCATATTCTGCCTTGTTTCCGTGTTCCGCCGTGACGATCAGGGTTGCTTCGCCCGTCAGTTTGTCCGTTCCCGTCCGGGTTCCTTCTGTCGTGATGATGACATACGTCTGTGATGAGTCGTCTGTCGCTTTTATCGCTGCGAGAACTGTGTCTACGGTTGTTTCAGATGCCACTTTCAGCCGCTTGGGTGTTTCAAGCAGTTTGACGTACGGCTCGTTGCCTGTCTTGTATTCTATGTCCGTCACGATGGATAATTCCTTCGCCACGAATGTCGCCGTTGAGGCTGTTGTTTCGCTCCAGACGCTGTCATTGCCGTCGGCGTCTCCTACCGCACTCATCTCGTAATCCAAATCTCTCGTTGCGATCTGGTTTACAACCGTTCCCGCTGGGGTTTCCTGTGGGGTGAGTCTTAATGTAACCGTTCCCTCTTCCAGCTTGATCCCCGTCAGGGTTGCCACACTCGTGCTGTAAGTGTAATTCGTAATAGCTGTTGCTTCTTCTCCGATCACGACGGAGGCCCCTTCTGTGATTTCAAACTGGTTCCCGTTGTTTTCACCTATCGTGAAGACGACACTTCCGTTGTGGTACTCCGTTCCGATCGTGTAGTCCAGGTTCAGGGTGATTTCATGCTGTTCGAATTCTGTCTCCGGTCTCAGCGTCAGGGTGCCTTTAGGGGTCTCTTCTTCTACTTCCCATTCAATATTTGCCCCTTCCTGAACGGTTGATCTGTTCATCACTGTCTGTATCAAATTATTCCCATTGTAGGTGTTAGCACTTGCCGCTGTTGTATCTTCAACAAATAACAGTTCCGCATTCGGCACGTTGAATGGCTTCCAGGGTTCTCCAGCCGCATTGTATACGGTTGCCGATTCATAAATATAGATCCCTGCCCCTTTTTCACTTTGATTGTTTCGAATGATGTTGTTGTAAATCTGCGGACCAGTTGTCGATCCTCTTGCTGAACTATCGTTTACCGATCCAACCAGGATTCCTGCTCCCTGATAAATGTTGTAGTTATCTTCTATGATGTTGTCGTGGATATCTGCCATTACACTTCCAACATAGATGCCGCATCCTATCTTTCCGCTTGTTTGATCTCCGTTCTGTGTGATGATATTATGCTTAATCTCTGCTTTCTCAAACAGCATTATTCCAGCTGCGCCTCCCATTACACTTCGACTGTCTGTTCTGATATTATCTGTTCCACCCTTCTTGAGGGTAAAACCTTCCACAACGGATTGTATATTCATCTCTCTTGTATTGATGCTGTATTCAGTTGTCCCAATCATGATAGCGTATCCATCGTTACTACCATCAATAATCGTTGTATTTACCGCATTTTCATCTGTCTCATAGGTACTCTTGAGTATGATCTTTTTTGTTCCAAACTGTACACTTTCAACGTAGGTTCCCGTGGCCACCATGATGATGTCCCCGTCTTCTGTTTCCGGTGCGTCGATCGCATCTTGTATCCTGGAGTAGTTCCAGCCGATTCCTTTGATGACCCATATCGTGTCAAGGGCATCCGTGTTCACTTTTTTGTTCTGGAAGCTTTCCAGTAAGCCGTCATTCGTTGCCGCTACGGTTCCTTTGGTGTAGGATAAATGCACTTCGTTGTTTTTTCCGATCGGTTTCTGAAGGTTCAGCGTGATCACGCGCTTGTCCGCACTCAGGGTTGCCGATTCGATCTCGTCAACGTATCCGTTCACGAGTACACCGAACTGATTCGCTTCTTCGGCCGTCGGTGCTTTCATGTCTCGGCTGAAGCCGATCTCTACATGTCTCCCGTCTGCCGTCATCGTTGCCGCTGTGCAGATGGGTAATGGCGCCGGGACTCGGTTGCTGATCGGTTTGTCTGTGAATGTTGCCAGCTCTGCGCCGTCTGCACTTTCAACGTCTCCCGCTGTGTAGTCCAGCGTAAGAACGTCTCCGTTTGAGACCGCTCTGTTCAGTCCGAGTTCGATGATTTTGGCATCTGCACTGTTCAGGGTTGCACTTTCGATTGTTGTCGTTGGGGCACTTCTGCCTATTGTCTGTGTTTCGTTGATTCCCAGGTGGAATTGTCCGTGTTTTCCCGTTGGGTCTGCCATTGCTCTGTCAAAGGTGACTTTGACCGTCAAGCCGTCTTCGCTCGTTTCTCCCGATACGAATTGTGGCTGGGGGGCCGGCACGGTGTTGTTTGCCGCGATTCCCGCAAAGCTTTCCAGGTACGCTTCGTTTTGAGCCTGTACGCTTCCTTTGGCGTAGGAGATGAGTACTGTTTCCCCGTACGCGATGCTCTGTCCGTCTTTGAGTGTCAGTGTGTACGTGTCGCTTGCCGTTCTTGTCACGCTTTCGATCTGTTTGAGTACGCTGCCGCTTTGTACACTGAATTGTGTCTTCGCGCCACTCGGTACATCTTTCATGTCTTTGTCGAAGGCGATTTCTATTGTGTTCGTGCTCGCTGTTGCTTCTGTTACCAGTGGTGCCTCTCCCGGTACCCTGTTGGTAACGGCTACGTTTTTGTATTGCGCCAGTTTCCCGCCGTCTGTGCTCGCGATGGTTCCCGGTGTGTAGTCGATGAATACTTTGTCTCCGCTTTCTATCGCTTCTTCCAGTGTCAGCACGTAGGCGTTCGTCGTTCCCGCTTTTCTTTCTATTTTGCTCGTTTCTATCGTCTGATAGGTTGTAATTGTTCTGCTGTCTCTGCTGGTGATGTTTGCCGTTTGTTCTTTTTTGACGGTGTAGGCGTCTTTTTTCCCGCTGGGGTCTCCCATCGCTTTGTCATACGTCAGTTCTATTTGTGTCCCGTCACTGTTTGTGATGGCTCCCGTCTGTTCCGGCGCTTCGATGGTTCCCGTTTTGAAGGTCCATACCCCACTTCTCGTCGTTTTGTCTGTCCCTGTGTCTTTTGCTTCGATTGCCCAGTAGTATCTGGTATTCCCTTCCAGCAGCCCTTGTATCTGGTAGTTTTTGGCTGTCAGCCCTTCGGCTTTTTTGTCTATTTTTTTCGGGTTTGCACTCATGTAGACGGTGTAGGTGATTGGTGCCCCGTTTTTGTCGTGTTCCCATTCTAACAGCGGTGGAGCAGTCGCGTCCATCCCTTCTGTTCCGTCCCCAGGTGTCGGGTTGTTGGGCACGTCCATTCCTTCCGCTTTGGTCATGAAGGTGTTCGTCTGTGTTCGTGTCGCCGCTCCGTTGGCGTCTTTTGCCATGATGAACCAGTAATACGTTCGCCCTTCTTCCAGTCCTTCCGGCTGGTATTCTGTCTCGTCTATCCCTTCGACCGTTACGTTTCGGTTGGTGTTTTTTACCATGTCGATGTACACGTAGTATTTCACGTCGTCTCCGTCCGGGTCAACGCTTTCACTCCAGCTCAATGTCACGTCTGTGGCTACGTCTGTTGCCCCTTCTGTCGGGTTCAGCAGTTCGGGCTGGCTTGGCGCTCTGTTTCCCGTTCTCACCTGTGAGCTTCCGACCACGCTTGTTTGTGAGGCGTTGTTCTGTGCCACGATCACCCAGTCGTATAAGGTCTGGCTTTGCATGTTGTTGAAGGTGTACGTCGTGTCTGTGGTGTGTGCCGTCGTCGCCGGTGCGATTCGTGCCATCCAGTAGCCCATCTCTTCTGTTTTTCTTGTATTCATTCCCTGTCCCTGGTCGTACACGTAAATCACATATTCTACCGCTCTTCCCGGGTTCTGCCGGTCTTCGTATGCCGGCCAGTCTAATGTGAAGCTTGTGTTTTCTACTTCACTCACGATCAGTGACGGGTCTGTCGGAATCTCTTCCGGGTCTACCGGTTGGGGCAGGCTTTCTCCGTTTATGGTAAAGGTCCAGATTGGACTCTTGGTGCTGTTCCCTTTTTCGTCTGTCGCCGTGACCCGCCAGTACCAGATCCCTTCTGCCAGGTTTGGCAGCAGAAAGTATGTCTCCACGGTTTCGTAGAAGGTCGGATCGTCCAGTCCTTCTATCGTCCGCGCGTAGTTGATGCGGTAGGTCACTGCTCCACCTTCCGGATCTTTGCTTTGTGTCCATTTGCTGTAGAAGTAGTTCTCGTCCACCAGTTCGCTCTGTGAAGGGTAAATGTTCACCACCGCACTCGGTGCCTGGTTGACAGTCTGTTTCCAGATACAGGATGTGAAACTCAACATGATAATTGCCAGCATCAGTATCACAACGATAGGTAAGTTCTTTTTCATAAATTCAACCCCCAGTTATTTTAATGGATTTTTTTCATCACACTATTTTACCATATCACAAACGTTTTACTGAATTCCTTGACACAGAGAAACAAAAGAGTGGATGAACTCATGTCCATCCACTCTTGTATGACTTTTTAATACACTACAAATTTTAAATTCTCTTGCGGAACCGGAAAGCCCCTCTGCGTTCCCCGATCTGGAACGGCACATTTATATTCCCGCTGCAATCAATCGAGAGGTTTGATCAGGTTATCCATAACACACATTATAAATCCATTAAAATACAAATGAATCATTTTTTTTGCCGTAGCTGTTCCAGAATCAATCTGTTGTCGCTTATCATAACGTTGTACTTCAATCAGTAAATGCCTGCCAAATCGTGTCTAAAAGATTTGAAACACCTGACACAAAATGAACGGTTGAATCCGCATTAGCCGTGCCATTCGGATGACTGTCCGAAGGATCAGACGTGTATGCATCTTTCAGCAGATTCGGATTCGTCGCAGCCCCTTCCGGATTGGCGAGAAAATCAAACCAGTCAAAGATGGCAACGTTACTCAACCCCGGATGATCGGCATTGTATGAAGGCAGCCACGTTTCCCGCAACCAGTCGTAAAAATCCCTGGCTCGTTGCCCTTCATTTGGATCACCATCTGCCGCGGCTCTCGGAGGTGCCGTCACGAAGATAAACAACGTATCGGGATTCTCGGCAAAGATCTCTTCAAGTGGTTTGTAATCAAAACTTTCATGGGTATAGGAACTGACACCGGCGGGCCGGGTAAAGATTGCCTTATAGTTTTCAACGGTCTTCGTATCCGAAAAAGGATCGCCGGGTGCCGAGCCCATGCCCGTCACGTCGTTATTCGGATAGCAGCTCTTGAACATGATGATACGATTTTCACCATCAGATGTCCCAAGCTCTTTTGCCCCTTCAAGATAATCGTTAAACCACAGGATCCAGTGATGCATATCCGTACTGTCCCCGGGCGTTCCCCACAACGAATCGGGGCGTCCGCTATCCGGACCAAAACAGGTCCCGTAATAGGATTCGTTCACCTCATCGATATAATCCTTCACCAGAAGGGCGGTATTCAAACTGTTGTTCAGCCAGTTCTCTCCGCAGGAATGGTGGATGAAAAGGATGTCATCCGTTGAAGTGGTCGTCGGCTGTGGGGTGGGATCATCTCCACCGCCTCCCGTTTCACCGTTTCCGCCTCCATCCGGTAGCGAAAGCGTCTGACAGGCACTAAAAAAAACGATGATGACTATAATCAGGATCAGAAAGATTTTGTTTTTCATGGTTTCACACTCCATCAATGATCTTTATTACTACACACAATATACTTCTCATTCCGTTATCAGTTGTATGTGTTTAACCACACCACAAAGTCTACCCTGTGATTTTATTGCATAAATCGCTCCCAAACATCATCCAGCAGATTATCCTTTCCGGAAACAAATCGTATCGTCGATTCCCGATTCGCCCTGTCATTGGGATGGGAGTCCCAGTCATCCCCACCGTATATCGATTGCAGAAGGTTGGGATTTCTTGAGTTTTTTTCATCGTTTGCAAGAAAGTCAAACCAGTTAAATACGGCAACGTTTTTCAGACCGGGGTTTTTACGGTTATAATCGGGAAGCCATTCCCCCTCAACCCAGTCGTAAAATTGTCTTGCCCTTTTTCCGTCCGCCGAATTCCCATCCCCGTGACAAAGGGGCGGTGCAGTGACGAAGATAAAGAGTGTATCGGGATTCTCGGCAAAGATCAGCTCAAGAGGTTTGTAGCTATAGCCTTCATATCTGTAAGCGTTCACACCGTGGGGATATGTGAAAAGTGCCTTGTAATTGTTCACCGTCTGATCGTAGGAAAACGGATCGCCTCTGCCACCAATGGCAGTAACGTTGTTGTTCGGATAGCAGCTCTTGAACATGATGACCCTGTTCTCACCGTTAGCGGTGCCATACGCCTTAACCGTCTCAAGATAGTCGTTAAACCAGAATATCCAGTGAACCATATCCGTGTTGTCTCCAGGAGTATCCCAAAGTGATGCCGGTCTGCCGCGATCGGGACCGAAGGAGGTTCCATAGGTAATGTCGTTTACTTCATCGATATAGCTTTTTTTTGACAATGCGGAGGACAATCCGCTGTTCAGCCAGTTCTCACCACAGGAATGATGGATAAAGACGATATCATCCGTTGTTGCCGAGAAAACAACTGTCTGTAAGGTGGTAAAAACGAGAAAAATGAATAAAATCGTAAAGATGGCAATACTCTTTTTCATAAGATCACACTCCGGTTATCAAATTGTTCTATCGGTATCCAACTTATTTTATCACATAAGACAGAACTTTATATTTCACTATTTCAAAAAAAAGACGGGTGAATCCAATCATAACAGTCATTTTAAAAGTCATTCTTCTAAAAACAGACGGTATCCAAAACATCATATTTATACATCATATTTAATTATCATTGAGACTATCATCAATACAATAAAAAAAGAGCAGGGGGTCACCTGCTCTTTTTTTGAAATTCATTTTATTTCAACTGTTATACTTGTTTTAAAATTTGATCCTATTTACTAAGCGTTAGAAATTCTTTATTTTATCCCGTCTAACTTTTCAGGATAAAATTCACAACTCATTTCCAGTACTAAACTGTTTATTATCATCACTGATATTTGATTTCACAACAACAACTTCTGTTTCAACACAACCTGAATTGATCTCTCCAGAAGCATTAACGGAAAAATCTCTTGCGATATATGCAATATTTGGGTAAGCATAGGATCTACTCCAGGAATTTCCATTAGTCGTCAGACAGCTATGAGTCGTGACAAAAAGACTACCGTGTCCGTAAGCATAAATCCCGCCGCCAGAATTATCCGCAGAATTGGCTGTGATAGTGGCGCTTGTGATCTCTATGGCAGTATTTAACTTCAAATAAAGTGCTCCTCCATATCCAACATCTCCGACAATCGTATTCGTCGCCGTATTTGAAGTAAAGATGGTTCCGGATATGTCAACATCAGTATTTCCAGTCTGTTCGAGATATAAGGCTCCACCGTTTCCAGTAACCGAATTCACATCAAAATAAGAATCCCTGATCTCAACTTTATCCGTATCTCCTATATATATAGCTCCACCGTTTCCGGCTTCATTTGCCGTAAATGTGGATTCAAGTATACTTAGAGAAACTGCATCATTGGGACATTTCAAAGCTCCTCCCGCTCCTCCTGTAGAGTTATCATTGAATTGACATCTCAGGATGACAAATGAACCCCAATTCAAATTAAGTGCTCCTCCTCCGTTATTTGCCGAGTTGTTGCTGAAAGTACAGTCAATGAAATTCATTGAGCCGTCTGATATTACTGCTCCACCTGCACCTTCAAAATTCCCGTGGGTAAAGGTTATATCTACAAACGTCACCGTTCCGGAATCTTTAGTGAAATTTTTGAAGAGCCCTGTAGTGTCGTTCCCGGTTATTACGGGTGTTACATTTTTTTGCGCCATAATCGTAACAGGTGCTGCGCTATCAAAGATAATTCCGCTGGTGAAAGAATAAGCAGCTTCATTCAAAGTGATGGTCGCTTCCTCCGTTCCTGAAACAGCCGCTACGGCTTCGGCTATCGTATCGTATTCAGCCGTTACCTCTCCCTGGGCAAATGAGACAGCTTTACTGATTTTTTCTCCGAAGAAACCATCTCTGACCTCATCCATCGTGGGAACATTCGGTGTTCCGGGGGTGTATTCTATCACCACATTATACTGTGTATTGTCAAATTCGTTCTGTTCAAATACATAACGCTGTCCGTTGACGAGAATCTGAAATTCCGTCATCCCGTCAAATCTCGCAGGCAGATCATCTATATCAAATCCAACGTTGTACTGATCGAAATCCGTATCGTTCTCCAGTGTGTAGACAACACCTTCAGTCCCCAGATCCCTGAGCCTGTAGATCGTGATAAACGTCGCATCCGGTGTCGTCGTTGCCGTCTTGCCGTTCGCTCCGATTGCCTTCACATGCCAGGAATAGTCTTCACCGTAGTCAAGGGTATCCGTGGCATATTCTTTTGTTGCCCCGTTATCAATCGTTGCACTTGCCCATTCTCCCGCTCTGTTCGCCCAGGCTACCACATAGCCGCTGATCCCCTGAACTTCTCTTGCAGAAGTATTGGACTGAGCTCCCGCTGTTGCCTCCCAGGTGAAGGTAACCGTCGTTGTTGCAAATTCTGTGCCGTCTATCGGTGAAACGACTGCCACTTCAGGGGCATCGTACTGTGGTGGGATCGTAAGAGTTGCATAGGAAAGTTCAGATGCCACCCATCTTGTCCCGTCGCCATCTGCATCCACCTGTGCCGTCATTCCGTAGTCTCCTTCTCCAAGAGCGGTTGAATGTGTGAATTCAAGGACGATATTCTGTCCACCGGATGTGTATATGCCATCTATCGTGACGGCAGTTTTTTCTCCCTGGTTCAATTCGTTTCTCACACCATTCACTGTAATAGAAGAAGTATCTGTCAGGCTCATCCCTACAGGGAGTTTGAATGTAACAGAACCTTCGTATGTGAATCCCGTCACGCTGTATGTCGCCGTGATGGTTATCTTGTCACCATCGTCTCCAGTTGCCGTTGAAGGTGCAAGTTGCAGGTTTCCGATATAGGATGTTTCCGTTCCGCCAAATGCGATGTCTTTCCCTTCATCTGTCACCGCTCTGAAAGACATTTGATTACTGATGATTGAGTTGTTACTGTAGGTGTTGTTGTCTGAATCATTTGTATTATGTTCCACGAATGATACGGTTGCATCCGGCACGTTGAATCTCGCCCATTCGCTGTTATCTTTGTCGAACGCTCCTGCATTCTCATAAACATACACCCCGGCTCCGTCTGCTGCCGTGTTGTTTGAGAATGTATTGTTGTATATGGTCGCATGTTCGTTGTATCCGTTTCTGGATGAGGTCGTTAACAATTCTCTTCCAACGACGATCCCCGCTCCATTTTCTGATGTGGTATTTGAATCAATCACGTTATTATAAATCTTCGGATCTGAATATTTCACAACGATTCCTGCTCCATCCCCCATTGCATTGTAATTCTTTGAGATGATGTTATCGTGAATTTCCGAATTGGAACCGTTCAGATAAATACCATATCCATTTCTGTTTTCAGAAGTTGTCCCATTCTCAGTGATCAGGTTGTACCTGATAACCACATTTCTATCCAGCACATAAACCCCGGCTTTCACATCAATAGTTCTTGAAGATGAGAGGTTGGAATTGCCGGCATTTTTTATCGTAAATCCTTCAATAATCGTTTCTGCCGATGATCCCCTTGAACTGGAAATATTCTCGTTTATTTTGATTCCACTTCCGTTATATCCGGCATCAATGATGGTCGTCTCTCTTACAGTCTGACTCGCTGGGTCTGTACTGGTCAACTGAATCCTTTTGGCACCCAAGTCGATATTTTCAACGTAATGTCCCTGCCATACCGTAATCGTCGATTGTCCAAATCCACTTGCATTCGTTACGGCATCAGAAATCGTTTCATGCCATGTTATCTGTACTGATGGCGGAAGTGGTCTTGATATCAGTCTTCCTCCGCTGATATCAGGACTCGTTTCCAGTCTGACAAAGGCTGTTGGATTAATCGTTATCGCATATTCTGCCTTGTTTCCGTGTTCGGCCGTGACGATCAGGGTTGCTTCGCCCGTCAGTTTGTCCGTTCCCGTCCGGGTTCCTTCTGTCGTGATGATGACATACGTCTGTGATGAGTCGTCTGTCGCTTTTATCGCTGCGAGAACTGTGTCTACGGTTGTTTCAGATGCCACTTTCAGCCGCTTGGGTGTTTCAAGCAGTTTGACGTACGGCTCGTTGCCTGTCTTGTATTCTATGTCCGTCACGATGGATAATTCCTTCGCCACGAATGTCGCCGTTGAGGCTGTTGTTTCGCTCCAGACGCTGTCATTGCCGTCGGCGTCTCCTACCGCACTCATCTCGTAATCCAAATCTCTCGTTGCGATCTGGTTTACAACCGTTCCCGCTGGGGTTTCCTGTGGGGTGAGTCTTAATGTAACCGTTCCCTCTTCCAGCTTGATCCCCGTCAGGGTTGCCACACTCGTGCTGTAAGTGTAATTCGTAATAGCTGTTGCTTCTTCTCCGATCACGACGGAGGCCCCTTCTGTGATTTCAAACTGGTTGCCGCTGTTTTCACCTATCGTGAAGACGACACTTCCGTTGTGGTACTCCGTTCCGATCGTGTAGTCCAGGTTCAGGGTGATTTCATGCTGTTCGAATTCTGTCTCCGGTCTCAGCGTCAGGGTGCCTTTAGGGGTCTCTTCTTCTACTTCCCAGTAGATATTCGCCCCTTCTGTTTCTTCCGCAAGTCTCCTTGTCATCACGCTGTCCTGTATCAGGCTGTTGTTGCTGTAGCTGTTCACCGTCTGTGTTGCTGCCTGTTCGACAAAAAGAACTTCCGCATTCGGTGCGTTGAAGTGTTTCCAGTATTCTCCGTATCCTTCGATGTTAAGCCCTTCAACGTTGACGCCGTCTTCTATGTAAATCCCGGCTCCTTTTCGTGCTTTGTTGTCCCTGATCTCGTTCATGGCGATCAGGGCTGTGGCTCCCATGTCTCTTCCGGATGAAAAGTCGTTGTAGTTTTCGAGATAGATGCCCGCGCCGTTCCAGCTGTTGTAGTTGTTCCGGATGACGTTCATCCCGATCAGCACTCTCGCTGCTTCGGACACGTAGATCCCGTATCCGTTCAGGGCTGTCGATTCATTTCCATTATCCGTGATGATGTTGTAGGCGATCTGTGCTAACCCCACCACGTTGATCCCGCACGGGACGCCGCTGTTAATGTTCTCTCTTGAGGTGCTGTCATAGGATTGCCCCGCTCCATTCTGAATCGTGAATCCGGCGATGATGGCATAGCTTGGCATGTCACTTCTGCTCTTCGTCCAGTTATTGAAATCCTTTGCCAGCTCTGTTCCTCTGTCCATGGATACATAATGTTCTTCCGTTCCGATGGTCACCGCTGCTGTTCCGTTGTTGCCCCCGTCGATGATGGTTGTGCTGCTGGCCAGTGGATCGGTTTGCCAGGTACTCGTGAGCATCAGTGCCTTCCCGTTGAAGTTCACGTTTTCTCTGTACGTTCCCGTGGCCACCATGATGATGTCCCCGTCTTCTGTTTCCGGTGCGTCGATCGCATCTTGTATCCTGGAGTAGTTCCAGCCGATTCCTTTGATGACCCATATCGTGTCAAGGGCATCCGTGTTCACTTTTTTGTTCTGGAAGCTTTCCAGTAAGCCGTCATTCGTTGCCGCTACGGTTCCTTTGGTGTAGGATAAATGCACTTCGTTGTTTTTTCCGATCGGTTTCTGAAGGTTCAGCGTGATCACGCGCTTGTCCGCACTCAGTGTCGCGCTTTCGATCTCGTCAACGTATCCGTTCACGAGTACACCGAACTGATTCGCTTCTTCGGCCGTCGGTGCTTTCATGTCTCGGCTGAAGCCGATCTCTACATGTCTCCCGTCTGCCGTCATCGTTGCCGCTGTGCAGATGGGTAATGGCGCCGGGACTCGGTTGCTGATCGGTTTGTCTGTGAATGTTGCCAGGGCTGCGCCGTCTGCACTTTCAACGTCTCCCGCTGTGTAGTCCAGCGTAAGAACGTCTCCGTTTGAGACCGCTCTGTTCAGTCCGAGTTCGATGATTTTGGCATCTGCACTGTTCAGGGTTGCACTTTCGATTGTTGTCGTTGGGGCACTTCTGCCTATTGTCTGTGTTTCGTTGATTCCCAGGTGGAATTGTCCGTGTTTTCCCGTTGGGTCTGCCATTGCTCTGTCAAAGGTGACTTTGACCGTCAAGCCGTCTTCGCTCGTTTCTCCCGATACGAATTGTGGCTGGGGGGCCGGCACGGTGTTGTTTGCCGCGATTCCCGCAAAGCTTTCCAGGTACGCTTCGTTTTGAGCCTGTACGCTTCCTTTGGCGTAGGAGATGAGTACTGTTTCCCCGTACGCGATGCTCTGTCCGTCTTTGAGTGTCAGTGTGTACGTGTCGCTTGCCGTTCTTGTCACGCTTTCGATCTGTTTGAGTACGCTGCCGCTTTGTACACTGAATTGTGTCTTCGCGCCACTCGGTACATCTTTCATGTCTTTGTCGAAGGCGATTTCTATTGTGTTCGTGCTCGCTGTTGCTTCTGTTACCAGTGGTGCCTCTCCCGGTACCCTGTTGGTAACGGCTACGTTTTTGTATTGCGCCAGTTTCCCGCCGTCTGTGCTCGCGATGGTTCCCGGTGTGTAGTCGATGAATACTTTGTCTCCGCTTTCTATCGCTTCTTCCAGTGTCAGCACGTAGGCGTTCGTCGTTCCCGCTTTTCTTTCTATTTTGCTCGTTTCTATCGTCTGATAGGTTGTAATTGTTCTGCTGTCTCTGCTGGTGATGTTTGCCGTTTGTTCTTTTTTGACGGTGTAGGCGTCTTTTTTCCCGCTGGGGTCTCCCATCGCTTTGTCATACGTCAGTTCTATTTGTGTCCCGTCACTGTTTGTGATGGCTCCCGTCTGTTCCGGCGCTTCGATGGTTCCCGTTTTGAAGGTCCATACCCCACTTCTCGTCGTTTTGTCTGTCCCTGTGTCTTTTGCTTCGATTGCCCAGTAGTATCTGGTATTCCCTTCCAGCAGCCCTTGTATCTGGTAGTTTTTGGCTGTCAGCCCTTCGGCTTTTTTGTCTATTTTTTTCGGGTTTGCACTCATGTAGACGGTGTAGGTGATTGGTGCCCCGTTTTTGTCGTGTTCCCATTCTAACAGCGGTGGAGCAGTCGCGTCCATCCCTTCTGTTCCGTCCCCAGGTGTCGGGTTGTTGGGCACGTCCATTCCTTCCGCTTTGGTCATGAAGGTGTTCGTCTGTGTTCGTGTCGCCGCTCCGTTGGCGTCTTTTGCCATGATGAACCAGTAATACGTTCGCCCTTCTTCCAGTCCTTCCGGCTGGTATTCTGTCTCGTCTATCCCTTCGACCGTTACGTTTCGGTTGGTGTTTTTTACCATGTCGATGTACACGTAGTATTTCACGTCGTCTCCGTCCGGGTCAACGCTGGCACTCCAGCTCAGGGTCACGTCGGTGGCTACGTCGGTTGCCCCTTCTGTCGGGTTCAGGAGTTCGGGTTGGCTTGGCGCTCTGTTTCCCGTTCTCACTTGTGAGCTTCCCACCACACTGGTCTGGCTCGCGCTGTTTTGTGCCACGATCACCCAGTCGTACAAGGTCTGGCTGTTCATGTTGTTGAACGTGTGGCTCGTGTCTGTGGTGTGGGCTGTCGTCGCCGGCGCGATTCTCGCCATCCAGTAGCCCATTTCTTCCACGTTTCTTGTGCTCATTCCCTGTCCCTGGTCGTACACGTAGATCACGTATTCTACCGCTCTTCCCGGGTTCTGCCGGTCTTCGTATGCCGGCCAGTCTAAGGTGAAGCTTGTGTTTTCCACTTCACTCACGATCAGTGACGGGTCTGTCGGAATCTCTTCCGGGTCTACCGGCTGGGGCAGGCTTTCCCCGTTTATGGTAAAGGTCCAGATCGGACTCTTTGTGCTGTTTCCGTTCTTGTCCATCGCTGTGACCCGCCAGTACCAGATCCCCTCTTCCAGGTTCGGCAGCAGAAAGTATGTCTCCACCGTCTCATAGAAGGTCGGGTCGTCCAGTCCTTCTATCGTCCGCGCGTAGTTGATGCGGTAGGTCACTACTCCACCTTCCGGATCCGTGCTTGCCGTCCATTTGCTGTAGAAGTAGTTCTCGTCCACCAGTTCGCTCTGTGAAGGGTAGATGTTCACTACCGCACTCGGTGCCTGGTTCGCCCGCTTTCTGCTTACACATGATGTCAGGACTAATATCATTGTCACTACTATCATGATTGCTACGATGATTCTGCTGTTCTTTTTCACGGAATCAGCTCCCTTTAAAATAATAGATTTTTATATACAATAACCATTTTACCACAGATGCAGCATTATCAATAATACTTGACAGCAGAAAACACAATCAATTTTGTTTCATGGAGAATTTCTCAAGCGCTCTCAATCCAATAACATAAAAAAATAACAGAATTCATATTTAATCCGCAATTCATCGATCCATAGATAAGAAAACACCTTATCAAACACCTATACTATCACTTTAACTCAAGTTTTTATTCACTTTATTTTCTATGCGATTTACAAAATATTCACCAACAAACATTACTTCGTTAAACGAAATAAATTACAAGACTAATGATGTCAATATGTATATGCTGTATTTCTCATCGGGTATCTATCTGTTTGCAACGGATCTATCTTTTTCAATCTTCAGCTCAGGAATGCCGGAATATTTGAGGAATAAAAAAAAGCACAAAATAATCATAGAGAAAGACAAACAAAAAGATGTGAAAAGATTTTTCTTACCTGTGTACTAATCCTTAAATTCATCGTATATCACGCTAACGAGACCTCAACATCCGGGAAACAAACAATTTATTATATTTTTAGATTTTTAACAATTCAGCATGTGTGATTTGCTTTCAAATTGAAAATGATTGAAAAGATTGACTCTACAAGTATCTGTTTAAAACATCATCAGCTTCCGGAAAATATTTATCCAAACTAAAATGATTTTCATTCCAATCGTCTGCAATGAAACAAAACCGTACCGATTCAATAAAAAACAAAACTGTATCGCGTTACATTAAACTGATAGAATAAATTATCCGGAAAAAGACTATCTCAAAGGAGATTATAAAATTTATGAAGATTAAGAGTATCAAATGGAAGATTGTTTTATGGTTCGTATCAACATCCGTTATCGGATTGGCTATCTTAAGCCTCTTTGTGTATTTTGGCATCAGTAACACGGTGGGGCAGATGATTGATCAGAATTCGGCGGAGATCATTCAGGGGAGGGCCTTGGAAATAAGAGAATGGCTCAACAAAAACCTCAAAGCCGCTGAAATGCTTGCACATACACAAACGGTCAAAAACATGGATTTTGACGTTTTACCCGCCTACCTGAAGGAAAGAGAAGAGGCTATGGGAAGGGACTTCACAACACTTTTCATCATCGATGAAACGGGGTATTCACGTACCGCCGAAGGGGCAGAATACAATCTGTCGGAAAGAGATTACTTTAAGGCGATCATGTCCGGAAGCGATCATGTCATCTCCAATCCGATCATCTCAAAAGCAACCGGTTTGGCTGCCGTTGTCATCGCGTATGCCATCAAAGACAATTCGGGTAAAACGATCGGACTGGCTGGTGGCACCATCACATTATCGAATTTATCAAGCATCGCCGAATCTGTTAAACTCGGTACCAACGGATACGGGTTTATCGTAGACGGAAACGGACTGATTATCGCGCATCCCGATCCTGAAATCGTGACAAAAGCCAATATCCTCGAATTGGATGATGCCGGTTACGAAGGCATTACCGAAGCCGGTAAAAAAATGCTGAACGGTGAAAAGGGGATACAACTGTATAAAGACCCGGAAGGAACGCAGCAGATTGCCGTTTTCACTCCGATTCCCGATACACAAAATTGGTCTATGGCGATTTCCATCCCATTAAACGCCTTGTACGCTGACTCAAACAATCTTCTGATGATCGTACTGCTTGTTGTGCTCCTCATCATAGTGGGATTTGTCTTGCTGTCAATCTTTATCGGGAGAAATATCTCAAAACCCGTTAAATTATTATCAACAGAAGTTGAGAAGTTTGGAGAAGGGGATTTAACCATCTCCTTCCAGGTTAAAACAAACGATGAGATCAGCAGAATGGCAGATTCGCTGAATATAATGTCTGAAAAGATCCGTGGTGCGATGTTAGCCATCAATGAGGCAACCGGAAATGTCAACACAACTGCTCAGGAACTCTCCGCCATGGCACAGCAGGAAAGTGCAACGGCAGAACAGCTCTTTTCGCAGGCTGAAACGGTTGATGCAAACGTTCAGAACACATCGGCATCCATAGAGGAAGTCACCTCAGGGGTTGAAGAAGTTGCCGCGAGTGCTCAGGATGTCTCTCGAACCTCACAGGAACTGGCGCATGAGATCAATGAAACGGAAACAGCCGTACAGAACGGTCAAACCGTCTTGAAAGAACAGGGAAACATGATGGAAGTGGTAGGCAAACAGAATAAAACAGCCACCCATCTGGTTACAGAGGTTGCTGAAAAAGCGGCAAATGTTCAGCAAATCGTTAATACAATCGCTTCAATAGCAGAGCAGACCAACCTGCTTGCCTTAAATGCGGCAATAGAAGCGGCAAGAGCTGGTGAAGCCGGAAAGGGTTTTGCAGTCGTTGCCGATGAAATCCGAAAACTCGCAGAAGAAAGTAAAAACGCTTCACAGAATATCGCCGCCATCCTCAACGAGATCAACGACAGTTCCAATAACGCCAACGAAGCGGTTAAGAGTACCAATTCCCTTTATGATGAACTGAATGAAGGCTCCGTTAAACTCGTCGAAGAATTTACCCGAATTGCAAATTATATGGATTCCGTCAACAGCCGAGTGGAAACACTCATGGGGGCTGCTGAGGAACAAAGTGCCTCTTCCGAAGAAATGGCATCGGCGATGGATACATCGGCCAAATCCATGGTAGAGGTCTCCGAACAGATGGAAGAGATTTCCACAAGCGTCAAAACAACTGTCGAATCATCGGAAAAGATGAATGTGACTGCCGAGGAATTGAGTAATCTGTCTAAAGATCTTGAAAACCTCGTCAAACAATTCAAATTCTAAAAATATTTTTTAAAAACAGGGATGTCTACTGACATCCCTGTTTTTTTACCCTTTCCGTTAAATTGTTAAAATTTTCTGCGCCCTTCATCCAGCTAACAAATTTCACGCCATATGTGGTAAAATGTAATATATATTTTATGCCATTCCGTCATTATGATCAATAATTTATTCCATATATCGATAAAAACCAGAGAAATGAATGCCGATCCCATGAAAGGAGTCTATATGTTTAAAACACTTGGCGCAAAGATAACTTTATTAAGCTTACTCTTACTCATCGGAAGTGCGGTTACCTTTTTGATCATCTATTTCCCGAACGCACGAAATTCTCTCATGAACGAAAAAAGATCGCAGATAGAAAATCTTGTCAAAAGTGTGTACGGATTGTATGAAAAGTTGCATGATGAGGTCAAAAACGGTCTTAAAACGTCCGAAGAAGCTAAAAACGAATTCAGTCAGTATGTCGATTTCATCCGCTTTGATGGCACGAACTATTTTTTTGCCATTGATGACCGGTTTCAGACAACTGTACATCCCGTCAACAAGGATTTGATCGGTCAGGATATGAGCGGTTATCAGGATGAAAAGGGTAAATATATTTTTAAAGAGCTTGTTGAAACGGCAAAGAACTCAGGTGAGGGGTTTGTCGATTATTACTGGCCAAAACCGGGCAGTGAATCCGCTGAACCAAAACTATCCTTCGTTGTCTATCTGGACAACTGGCATTGGACCATGGGGGCCGGTATCTATATCGACGATGTGGAGAAAACCATATGGAATACCAGTTTCATCATCCTCATCGCCACAATTATCGTTATCGCGGTCGGTGTGTTTTTGTCAATCCTCATCTCAAAACAGATTGTCAAAAGTCTCAACCGGAATATCTGTGAAATCCAGAACACGTCAGAAAGTCTGTCAAGTTCTGCCGAGGAATTTTCATCAACCAGCGAAGGTCTTTCTCAAAGCAGCACCGAACAGGCGGCCGCTATTGAAGAAACTTCGGCCTCACTGAATGAAGCCTTTCAACTACTGAAGGCCAATACTCAAAAAAACAAACGTATGACGCAAGCCGTCTCAAAGATTCACAACCGCGCCTCGGCATCAAGTGAACAGGGCTCCCAGGAGATGAAGAATATCATGAATTCCATGCAGAACATCCATGAATCCAGTCAGCAGATCACAAAGATCATTAAAATCCTGGATGACATCTCATTCCAAACCAACATCCTCGCCTTAAATGCGGCGGTTGAAGCGGCAAGAGCCGGTGAAGCGGGCAAAGGTTTTTCCGTTGTGGCAGAAGAAGTCAGAAATCTTGCCAAAAAGAGTTCTGATGCTGCCCACAGCATAACAGGCATTATAGAAGAAAATGAAAAGCATTCCCAGAACGGGGTATTGATCGCCAAACGTATACAGGAGATGCTTCACCTCATCGGTGAAGAATCATCGACAATCGAATCCCTTTCTGATGAGGTCAGACAATCCAATCGGGAGATGGAAGTCAAGATCGAAAATATCACCGAAGCGATGCATTCGTTGGAGATCTCAACGCAGCAAAACGCAGCCTCCGCGGAGGAAATTGCCTCTTCAGCCGAAAACCTCAGTCACGGCGCACATAATCTGGAGACCGTTATCGTTTCCATCAAAAGCATTATCGAAAGAGAAAAAAAACAGACTGCTTCTCAGATTGATATACTCTCCTGATGAGAAATCTGTAATCCATCCGGTCAACCCAAAAAAAAACGGCCCCCGTTGAATTAAGACGAAGGCCGTTTTTTTATCTATGCACGATTATTGATAACCAGGTGCTGGAACCTGTTCGTTTACAATCAGATACGGATAGGAGGTATGGACACCGGCATAGATCACCCAAGCTTCCTCCCCGAGGAAGTTCCAGCCCGTAAACGTACCCGTCTGACGCATCTCGGCATCGGTTTTTGAGGTCGCACCTCCCGAGTTCAGACCGGTTGTACTGTCCAGCCAGTAGGAAGAGGTTGTTGTTCCCGAACCTGCTCCTCTGAAGCCGCCGATGTTGGCCCCTGTCCCGGAAGAATCTCCGATACAGTAAGAATAACTCACCGTTACAGACTGACTGTAGCCGCCAAACCCACCTATTTCACTGACACCGGAGACATCCCCCGTACTGTAACTGTTCTCAATACTGGCATTTACCCCGTCACCAAAGAAACCGCCTGCTCTGCTGCCGCCAGATACGTCTGCCAGACTGTAACTGGTTCTGAATGAACTGTAACTGAGATACCCTGCGATACCACCTGCACCTGTGGTCGTAACACTAACCAGTCCCTCACCGGCATAACATTCTCTGAAAGATCCACTTGAATCCTTTCCGACGAGCATCCCTGCATATGAAACGGCGTTGACCGTTCCTGAGGCATGTGTGCTCCTGAGACTGCCATTTTGATTGTATCCGATCAGCAGACCGGCATTTGACCCGGTACTCGTGACCGTTCCCTCAGCACTGCATGAATCAACAAACGACTGATTGACGATCTGCCCCACGAGTAATCCCGTATCATCGGCCCCGTTGATAACCTGAGCATCCTCGATGATGATGTTGTTCAGTTCAGCCCCATCGCCGATAAAGCCGAACAGTCCACACCCCTGTTCGGAACGGTTAATTCTGAAATCCTTTATCCGATACTGTGTTCCGGAATATTCTCCGTTAAAAGCGCCGGAAAAATAAACCGTATCGCTGTTACCGACGGGCTTCCATCCAAGTCCGCCATTTGCAGCTGCCGAAGCGTATTCGGCATAATAAGCCGAAGCATCATCCAGATCGTTGATGAGGACGAACTGCTTCGTGAGATACGCCTCTTTGTTTCTGATACCGGCAAGCTGCTGCCAGTCGGCAATCCTGTAGGGATCTGCAATCGTTCCGCTTCCACCGTCAAACGGGTGGGAGATATAGAATCTGGCGTTTTTTAACAACTCCGTACTCGTCGTCACGTCATAGGAAACAGTCGCTTCAAATACACCGTTTGTTGCCGTCTCATAAAAATCACAATCCGTTGCTCCTTTGACCGTCATACTGAATTCATTTGATCCCTGATAGGTGACGGGAAGTTCTGCCTTTTTCACGAAGATGCTGAACATATTGTTCAGGGGATCATCAACAATATTCCAGGCATTTGCACCGCTCATATCCCCCATCGTGCCCAATTCTCTGATACGATCCCTGTCATCCGGGGCATCCTCGATGATGAACTCACCGTCCACACTCACCTGATTCGCATCATAATTAACCAGTAGAGTGGTTTCATGATCCGGTCTTGCCTGAAGAAACCTGAAAGCACTATCCGTATTTCTGATTTCAGAAGCCGCTCTTGCGTTATAATATAGTTCCAGCGGATAACCGTCTTCCTCACTGCTTCTGACATATTTCGGCTGCAGGAACGTGTCGCCATTGTACAGATAAGCTCTCGTTCCCTCATCGGAAGCCGTGTTGAAGTACACATAGAGTTCCAACGTCATCTCATAAAGCGTTGACCCGTTCAATTCGCCTTTTTCGATGGTAACCTTTTCAAGGGTGAGCGTTTGGGCATCCCTTCCAAACAAAGATGAAAAGGATTCCCCGAAAACAACACTTCCTTCCTGTATACCGTTCAATGTCAACGCTTCCGGCAGGAAGGCAATGTAAAGCCCATCGTTGAACGGGTTCATCTTCATCTCATACACGATTCCGTTGATCTTAAGACCAACTCGCTGACAGCCATCCGGGATTGATTCCACATCCCCGATCTCAAACATGAGAAGCCATTTCCCCAGCGATGTCAGATCTTCAATGATATATTTCCCTTCAATATCCGCCAGCTTCACTTCAGATGACGGCTTTAATTCAATTAAATTATCTTCATTCTTCACACATGAAACCATCAACAGACTGATGATAATCATGACGATGACAAGTATTTTTTTCATATTCGCAACTCCCTCCCTCATCAGCCTATTTACTGTAGCTCATCTGAGCTGAGTTCGTGTCGCTTGCACTATTATTCGCAATCATTACCGTTCCAAACAGGAAACTCAGGATATTTCCGGTGTTTGGATCAACAGAGAAATTACCGCTGTAATCTCCCGGAGTACTTCCTGAAGCGCTCCAGACATGTCCGTTCGTCATCAGATCACCGCTTCCGACCTTGAAAATCCCCCCGCCTTTTGCCGGTGTACTTCTTCCACCACCTGAATTTGCGGTATTTGAAGTGACGTTAAGAGAAGTGATCACAAAATTGTTCGCATTGTTGATATACAACCCACCGCCACTGGCGGCTGAGGTATTGCTGTCTACGGTACAGCCGTTGATCAGACTGTTTGCCGATGGCGTCAGATGCAGTCCGCCGCCTCCCTTCGCCGCTACATTTGAAGTAAAGGTCGTGTTGATGAGTTCAACAACAGTGTTCAGCAGATAAATTCCCCCGCCGAAACCGCTGGTATCAGGATTGGTTCCGACGTTCGCCGAATTGGTGTTGAACGTGGAATCCGTAACGGTCAGAGTGGCTTCTGTCAGATTTACCTTGTTGACAAACAGCGCACCACCGTTTTTCGATGTATTGGTTTCAAAAGAACTGTTACTGATCGTCGCACTTGTGTCCAAAAGGTATACAGCACCACCAAATCCCGTCATTGCCGGATTGGTTCCCTCACCGACGCTGTTTCCAGTAAACCGTGTATTTGAGAGTATCACACCACTATCTGAACTGTGGTTTTTCACATAGACGCCTCCCCCATTCTTAGAGGTATTTGTGTTAAACGCACAATTGATGCTATTCACAACGGCACCCAGGCTGTACACTGCTCCCCCCTGTCCCGTTGTATCGGGATCAGTTCCGCTGTTTGCAGTATTTCCCGTAAAAGTCGATGCGTTAAGATGAAGCCTTAAAGAGGCATCATTCTCCCTCACGATGGCGATAGCCCCGCCATTTTCGGAAGTGTTGAGTTCAAAAGTGCAATTGTTCACGACAAGGTTCGTATCGACGGCATCGATGGCACCCCCGGTCGCGGCATCTCCCGCTTTTAAAATCAGATCATCAAATATGACAGATGCGGAAGCATCAAATCTGAACAGGCCCGTTGTGTACTCCCCGTCAATCTCAGCAATAACTCCCGGTGCACTTCTTATCCACAAGTCTTCTGAGAGCCCGTGAATATCACTAACTTCCCCTTCGCGGTACAGATTACGATACAGTGTGATGGTTGCCGCTTCCGTTCCGTTCAAGGCATCGGCTGCCGCCCTGATGTTTGGATAATAGGATTCTTCAACCCCCTGTGCCATTTTGACAAAGGGCGTGACCTCAAAGAAACTCTTTCTGAGATCTTCTTCGGAAGGCACACGTGATTCACCCTTTCTTTCCATACTCAGGGTATAGGGCACACGAATGAAGTAGATGGTTGAATCAAACTGACTTTCTGCAAAGAAATAGGGAATGCCGTCAACCGTCAGCATCAGATCCGTTTCCCCGGTAAACCTTTCCGGAAGATTATCCATGTTGATCGTCACAACATATTCATTCCACGCCTCGGTATCGATGGAAAAGGTATCGGACCCCATAATCCCTTCATCCCCTGTTTCTTCAAGGGTATAACGCGTGATAAAAGTCGCATCGGGCGTCGTGTACGCCGTTTTCCCGTTATTACCAATCGCTTTGACCTTCCATTTGTACGCTCTTCCGAATGACAGATCCGTTTTCGTATAAACCGTCATCGTTCCGGTATCTTCTCCGGAACCGTAATCCTGTCCGATTTCGGCAAGATAGAAGACATACTTTTCGATCCCGTAGACCTCTCTCGCAGAAGCCAGATTGGTCTGTGTTCCCGGTGTTGCCTCCCATGTAAATGTAACCATCGTGGTGGCAGCTTCAATTCCGTCAGCAGGAGAAACAACCGCCACAGAAGGTGAAGCGTAAAGGGGGGGAATCGTCAGCGTTGCCTCATAAACGGGGGATACTGAGTAACGGGCTCCGTCCCCGTCAAAATCGACGGCAGATGAGAACCCATATGCCCCCATCTTCAATTCGGCATTCAGCCTGAAATCAATCTGTATCGTATTGGTTCCTTCCGTCGTAATCCCCTGAAGCATGAGCGTATGCCCTGAATTGTAGATCTCACCCGCCGAAACAGCCCGCTTGTTCCCGTCAGAGGTGATCGAGGCGGCTGACGTTATTGTAATCTGTGCGGGGAAATCAACCGTTAATGACCCCTCACTGGTTGATTCGCTGAGTGTACAGATGAGGTTGAAGAGGGTCTGCTCCGAAGGAAGCCCGATGTCCGTCGCAGGATTTAGTTCAAATCCGGACAGAGCCGATGGATAAACACCGTCAAAGTACATATCCCGTCCTTCATCTGGAGCAGCTCTCGATGTAATCAAAGAACCCGTGATGACATTTCCCGTATAGGAATTGTTGTTTGCGCTGTCCGTGTTATGTTCAACAAAGGTTACCGAAGCATCCGGAACGTTGAAGCGTTCCCATGGGGAATCATCGGCGTTCACAGGCGTTGTGTTTTCTGCGATATACACACCGGCTCCCATGACGGCCGTGTTGTTTCGGATGGTATTGGCATAGACCTTCGGTGAAACAGGTTGCGCAATACGCTCTGAAGACAGATTTCCCGAACCGAGGTAGATACCGGCTCCGACATTTTGATTGTAATTTTCCTCTATGATATTGTGATGAATATGTGCCGAAACACCGTTGACATATATCCCGCATCCCTGTGTCCCTGCGGTTTCAGAACCGTTCCCGGTGATGATGTTATATCGGATCTCCGCTTCTTCACCAACGTATATACCACCTATTGGGATCAGACCGTTTCTGTCGGTTGCACCAAACGCATCCCATGATCCGTTCCTGATCGTGAATCCTTCTATCACAGGTTTCAAAGTCATTTCTCCCCTGCCGGAGACAACTGGATTAACGCTTCCGATGGTGATTGCCGACTGATCGTTGTTGCCGCCGTCGATTACGGTCAAGGCCGTAGCCGTTTCATCCGTTTCCCATGTACTCTTAAGAACAACCGCCTTTCCGTTGAGCTGTATATTTTCCCTGTACGTTCCCGTTGCCACCATGATGATATCCCCATCAAGTGTTGTATCCGCATCTATCGCCGCTTGAATCGTGGAATAATGCCAGTTCACATCTTTTCTGACCCAAATAAGGGTAACGGCTTCCGTGTTGACCTGTTTATTCTGAAAACTCTCCAGGAGTCCACCGTTCATAGAGGATACCGTTCCTTTGGTATAGGAGACATGTACCGCATTATCCTTGCCGATCAATTTTTCCAGTTCAAGGGTGATGATCCGCTGATCTGCACTCAATGTGGCACTCTGAATCTCGTTGACAAAACCGTTCACCAGAACCCCAAACTGATTGGCTTCTTCTGCTGTGAGTGCATGCATCGCCCGGCTGAAACCAAGGTGCACATGTCTGCCGTCCGATGTCAAGGTAGCTGATGTACAAACGGGGATCACAGCCGGTACGTTATTAATGACGGATTGGTTGGTAAAACTCTCCAATGCTGCGCCTTCAGCACTTTGAACATCTCCCGCCGTATAATCCAAGGTGATGATCTGACCATTTAGAATCGCCGTATTGAGACTCAATTCAATAATGCTTGAATCGGACCCGTTCAACGCCGCTGCTGTTATGGGGATGATGGCCCTCTGACTTCTCAGATCGATTCCCGTCCCCTGAACATCCACTGAAAACTGATCTTGTTTACCGCTGGGATCCGCCATCTCTCTGTCAAAATTCACATTAATCGTCAAACCGTCAACGGTGCTTTCGGCACTCAGGAATTGCGGTTCCGTTGGTAATACGGTATTGAGCGCCTCTATGCCGTTGAAACTCTCCAATGATGCCCCATTTCCCGCCTGGACAGTTCCCATTACATATGAGATCAAAACGGTTTCCCCATACGCTATTTCCTGACCACTGACCAGTGTAAGCGTATAAGTATCACTCGCTGTTTTCGTTACACCTTCTATCTGCTTCAAAGCAGCTCCCGATTGAACACTGAACTGATTCCTTGCACCGACAGGAGCCTCTGACATATCTTTATCAAATCTGACAATAACGCGGTCCTTCTTGGCCGTTGCCGTTTGAACCAGCGGCGCCTCACCGGGAACCATATTGTTTACCGGGACATCCGAATAAGCTTCCAGCTTACCGCCATCCATCGCTTGAACAGTCCCCGGCGTATAGTCGATCGTCACACCCTCCCCATGTGCAAGCACTTCCTCAAGGGTCAGGAGATAGGTGTCGGTCGTTCCCGGTTTGATCTCTATCCGGCTGATGGCAATCCGCTCCATGCTCCTGCCAAAAATTTTTCCGCTTGTAAGTGTATTAATTTCCCGTTTAACGGTGTAATTATCCTTTTTACCGGTCGGGTCTTTCATCGCCTTATCATATTTTAACGCGATCTGTGTTCCTTCAGCATTTGTGATGGCACTTTGCTGAACGGGTGGAGAAATCCTCAACGTCTCAAAGGTCCAGGATTCGCTCAGCGTCGTTTTACCACTCAGCACTTCTTCCGCCTTCACCTGCCAGTAATACCGGGTTTCCCCTTCAAGAAATCCCTGAAGCTGATAATTTTTATCCGTTAACCCCGAAGCCATCAGTCCCATCTTCTTCGGATTGTCACTCAGATAGACACTGTATTCGACCCCTTTACCGTTCTTCTCGTGTTCCCATGCAAGCTGCGGTGGATTAGCGGCATCAACCCCGTTGTTGCCATCTGCCGGAACGGGATTTACCGGAATCGCCATCCCTTCCGCCTGTGTTGTGAATCGACGCGATTCAGTCATCGTGGCACCCCCACCGGTATCAACGGCAACAACGAACCAGTAATAGGTTCTGCCATATTCAAGACTCTCAGGACTGTACTGTGAAGCTGTAATCCCCTCCACACTGCTGACGATCCGGTTCGTATCACTGACCGTATCCAGAAAGACATAATAACGAATCTCGTCATCATCCGGGTCCGTTGCAGCCGTCCAGGACAGGGCGATATCCGTTGCAACATCCGTTGCTGAATCTTCCGGACTCAAAAGGCGAATCCCCTCCGGAGGATTGTTACCCGTTCTGATTTCAGAACTGCCCACAACACTCGTTTGACTGGCATTTTTCAACGCAATGATGATCCAATCGTACAACGTATCACTATTGAGATTTTGGAAGGTAAAGCTTGTATCCGTTGTCTGAACGGTCGTGGCAGGTGAAATTCGCAGTAGTAACTGCTCTGTCCTGCCGCCTGAAGCTGAGGCCGCCTGATTTCCATAATCGTACAGTCTGATCTGATAGCTGATCTGATTCCCTGGATTCTGTCGATCTTCGTATGCCGGCCAGCTCAGTGAAAAAGAGGTGTTTTGCACCTGTGTGACAAAAACCGCCGGATTCGGAGGAATCTCAGAGCGGTCAACCGGCTGAGGCAGTTCCTCACCGTTGACGGTGAACGTCCATATCGGGCTTTTAGTCGTGTTTCCGGCCGGGTCGATCGCCGTTACCCGCCAATACCAGATCCCTTCCTTCAGATTCGGAAAGAGGAACCAGGTTTCTATCGTTTCATAAAACTGAGGATCATCAAGGCCATCAATCGAATCGGCATAATTGACCCTGTATTTGATAGCACCACCTTCAGGATCCGTGCTGCGTGTCCATTTCCCGTAAAAATAGTTCTCATCCACCCGTTCACTCTGTGTGGGAAAGATATTTGTAACACTACTTGGTGCTTGATTCACCCTGTTTCTGGTGATACAGGAGGTTAAAACGAAGATAATTCCCAAGATGATAAAGACAAGTACAGAAACCTTTCCGGTGATTCTCATAAAACCAACCTCCTCAGGTTATTTTCGAATAAAATATATCGTATGAATATTTAATTTTACCACAATTCCATGAAAAACCCCCTTTTATAAAACAAAAAGGGGGGTTATGCGTATTCAAAAAGATTGTTTAAAAAGGATTATTATTTTTCAGATAGGGATAGCCGTTATTCTTTACAGGATCAATTTCCCATGTATCACTGAAATCCCATGATGCATCGGTAAATGTGGATTCAAGCTTCAATTCAGCCGTCGTTTTCCCTGTTCCCCCCGAAGAGGTTCCGATATTCCCCGTCGTTTCCCAGAAACAACTCGTGATCGTTTCGGTGTTCTCACTGCAGAAACCACCTGAATCGCGTATATTTGAAACTATTACAGTTGAATAACCGTATTTGATCGTTGCCGTGGAAACATTCATACCGGCAAACCCGCCGGCTCCAAATCCTTCACCATCTGCACAGGAAACACTTCCGTTGCAATAGCAGTCTTCAATATCGGCTCCAACATTGTACCCGACAACGCCCCCGATGATATCATGTCCGGTAATCGTCACAGATGCCCAGGAGGTCTGTATCAGGTTACCGGATTGACTGACACCGGCAATCCCCCCTATCTTGTCATATCCGTTGACCTCTCCCTCAACGGAACAATTCCGAATTATACCGCCATCAGCAAAACCGACCATCAGACCGATATTCGCATGTCCCTCAAACGTACCGGTCACTTTTCCCTGAACATGACAGTTATCGAGTAGAGAATCATCCAGATAACTGACTAGTCCACCGGCAAATTTAGAACCGGTAATATCCGCATTTTCAAACGTAACATTGACAATCGTTGCATTTTTTATCGCACCAAACAACGCCATATCATCTTCATCCTTGTTCACCGTCAGATTCGTTATCTTAAAACCGTTCCCATCGTAATAGCCGGTGTATTCACTGTTATAAACCCCCAGTGGCACCCAGTCTGTTTCACCGGACAGATCAATATCATCAATCTGCCTGAAGAACTTCACCTGCCCGGTATAATCCCTGACATTGTTCAGATGGTCCGCGGTGGCAACTTCGTAGGGATTGCCCTCACTCCCGTCCCCACCTGCAAAAAGCGTCCCCGGTTTGGGCTCCTGTACATTCGACTGAAGATAAGGATAACTCAGCCCCTCATCGATTGACCAGACGGCTGAAAAATCCCAGCCTGTAAAAGAGATTTGCTTTCTCATATTGACGGTCGTCAAGGCGGTTCCACCTGAAGAAGCACCTTGTTCAGATTTCTCACTGTCCCAGTAGCACCCTGTAACCGTTCCATTATTCTTTCCGATCAATCCGCCTGTCGTGGTACTCCCCGTCACCTTCCCGCCTGAATAACAGTTTGAAGGGCTTCCCCCGTTATTCCAGCCGATCAATCCGCCAACATCGGTTGTTCCGGTAACATCGGCGGTCGAATAACAATTCTGAACTTCACCGATACCACCGTTAATGCCAAACACCCCCCCAACCTGCGCAGTTCCTTCAACGGAACCGGCTGTATAACAATACGTCACCGGTCCGTTACACTGTCCGGCAAGTCCCCCGACAAATGAACCGGTACTCTTGACCACTCCGTTGAACCAGGAGCCCGTTATATCAACACCAAACTGGCCCAGCCCAAATAAACCGCCGACATTGTTTCCCGTCCCGGTGACAGTTCCCGTTGCACTGCAGTTCTCTATAAAGCTACCGGTATTGGCTCCAACCAGCAGGCCAACATTACTCCCCCCCGAAACACTCGCATTTGACAGTTTAATATGGGTCAGTGTTGCATTTTTAGTTGCACCAAACAAACCTCTGTTAGGGCTGGTTCCCGTTATCTGGAGATTACTGATACTGTATATGCCGCCATCATAGGAACCGTAGAAAATCGTGATGGGATTCCAGTTTGAATAACCGGACAAATCAATATCGGCCGTCTGTTCAAAGTAATAAACAGTCCCGCCATCTGTTCCAAGATACGCCCCCCTGATGGCATTCAACTGTTCGGCCGTCGCTATCTGATAGGGATTACTCTTAGTTCCCGCACCACCGTCAAAAGGACTGGCTGCTGTTGTAAAACTGGCTTCATCGCTGGAAGCGGTCGCCCCGTAAGCATCAACGCTTTCTATTCGCCAATAATACGTCATCGCCATTGACAATCCTGTTGTGGCATACTGGGTTTCCGTAACCGATTCTTTTTCTACATCGGTTACATCGGCTGTCGTGCCCAAATACACCGTATAGCTCACGGCACCCGCAGCATCATTCCAGTCAAGGGTTAAAGCGGTATCCATTCCGGTTGAAGCATCCGAAGGTGAAACCAGCACGGCGGAATCCGGTGTACTGATGGCGGTGCTGGCAACCTTTGTACTCTGTGCCTCAACAGCTATCTGGAGGGTCAGATAATAATCCGTTGCCGGCTCAATCGGATAATCGATCTGAATCAAGACACCGGCAGGTCTTGACGACTGTGGCGCCGTATAGGTCTGACTGGCAACTTCCGTCAGACTTGAACTATCCGTAAAGAGTCTTGCAATTTCCCCGCCTGTAAAAGTACCGTAAACCCTCGCCCAGTCCAATCCGGCATGAATCACCAAATCGTCTGCGGATGGTGAAGGGGTTCTGTCGTAACAGACGGCGGCACCTTCTGCCGATTGCGATCCGTTAACCGTATTCAGGTTGTATGTGTTGGTTTGTAACACACCTTCAATTTCAGCGGGTGTTTCCACCGTTCCGGGAAGCAGTTCCGGATGCCATGTTTCCTCATTTTTATTCATGATAACCGTCCGGCTTCCGGCTTTTACTGCGCCACCTGCATCTCTTGCGTTGTTGCCGGTGAAGGTATTTTCATAGATCAGAACCTGTCTGTTGTTCCCGACATAGATCCCGCCGCCGTAATAGGCTTCATTATTTTCGATGATATTATGGTGAATTTTCAATATGACGGATGGCTCTTGTGAACTGACGTTGGCACAGTAAATTCCGCCACCGTATTCATAGCCGTTCTGAACGATTCGGTTGTACCGTATTTCCGGACAGGTCTGTTCTCCTTCAACACTGATTCCCGGATTTCCGATAAAACCGTTTCTTCCCGTGCGCTGCCCTGAAAGACCCGAGGAATAAGCGGTTGTAATCGTAAACCCTTCAACAACTGTCTGACTGCTTTGTCCACCTGACAACATAACAGCTGCCTGTCCCGTCCCGGCTGCGTTGATAATCGTGTGATCCCGAATCGTTGAACTGGATGGATCGGTGCTCCGCAGAACAAAATTTTTCACGCCGGGATTGACAACCTCACGGTATTCGCCGGGCCAGCAGGTGAGGGTCGCCCCATCGCTTCCCGCCGTCATCGCCGCGTTGATCGTATCATACCAGACAAAAATGCCATCATCTCTCGCTGAATCCGGCGATGATGGTCCTTCAAGTCTGACAAACGGATTTGGATTAACCTCTATTTCATAATCCATATTGTAAATTCCACCCTTTCTGGACTGCACATTCAGGGTAGCCGGCTGTGTCATGAAGATGAAAGTATCCTCCAGAATACCGCCGGTGCTCCTGAAGGAAAAGGTCTGATCTGAACCGTCTGTCGATTCAAGCCATGTTTTTACCTCCGCTACCGTCGTCCCGCTCGCCACTTTCAAAATCGTAGCACTCTCAGTAACCGTACGAACATATGGTGCATTCCCGCTTTTCACATTGAAATCGGTACAGGTGGAGTACATTGTTGCCATAAATCTGGCATTTTTTATCAGTTCCATGTTATTTGTCGTCGCATATTCGACCTTTGTTTCAAAAATACCGGAACTTGTTTCATAAAAGAGACAAATCGTTGATTCTTTTATCTGTATCTCATAAATATCACAATCCCTGTAATGCTGTGTGGGTAAATTGGATTGTTTCAAATCGGCAAAGAACCGGTCCGTTTCATTATCACGGATATCGTATGTAGCCGTACAGCCATCCGTTACCGTTCCCATCCCGCCAAGTTGACGCAGACGGTCCCGTGTATCCGGTTCACTTATGACGCCGTTCACATCTACCCGGTTTGGGTTGTTGAATGCAAGCAGTGATTCATGATCCTCCCTCAGTTTCAAAAAATCAAAGGCATCATCTGCGGTATGTGTTGCCGCTGCCTGTCTGGCGTTCAGATAACGCTGATAGGTATAGGCATTTTCTTCATCAGTCTTGACAAAGAGCGGCCGAATCAAGTTCCCGTCCTCATAAACAAAGGGATTTGAAGCCACCTTCATATTTAAATACGTTTCGACGGAGAGCTCATACAGATCCGTACCGTTCTGCTCCCCCTTCTGAATATAGACCTTTTCAAGCAGTATCTCATCAGTTTCCCTTATATCAACGCCGCGTTCTCCCCGTAAAGCTTTTATATTCGCTGAACGGATCGCGTTTTCATCCGCTCTTTCCGGAAGAAAACAAAGTAAGATTTTTTTATTAAAGGGATTCTGCGTTAACGGATACTCCCTCCCGTTGATACGAACGACATAACGCGATGTCTTTTGAATCCTTTCCGTCAGCACCTGTTCATTCAAATAGAGGAGCCACTTCCCCAGTTCCCTCATATCTTCAAGCTTATACAGTCCCTCCAGCTGAATTAGAGAGATCTCGTCAGTTTTCTCAAGATGTTCCGATGTTGTTGCCTCGTTCAAACACGCCGTCAAAAAAAAGAACGGCAGTATCATGATGATCATCAATATTGTTTTCATAAATTCTCCCCCCTCAAAAAACTTTTTAATTTTTTATCCATGTTAGATTATACATAATTAACACCGAGAGGTTAATAAATATATGTTTATATTATTGTTATTTTTTGATTTTTATTTTTCTTTAAAATGTCTTTTCATTATCCAATTCACTTAAAAGCTTGATTTATCGACATATTTAATTCGCTTACAAAACTTTTTCCGACGGTGTTTTAAACATCTTCGTCGAAAAATTAAAGAGTAAAAACATTTAATCGAGTTATGCGTTTTGAATCTGAAAATTTTATAGTTAAAAAGGAATCCAAAATAAGAGAGGGATAGTTTCTGAAACATCTTTGTACCAATTTGACTTTATTAGTGACAGAAACAATGCTGTTATCCACCTTTGATTGAAAAGTCATTCTTTACCGCTTAAGGGAAGTTAAGCATTATGGCAAACTATTTTATTATTTCAAGAAATTTCGTTTGTAATCGGCTGAAATCAATTAAGAGCAGGTCGCTCAAGAAGAACGCTCCGGTTTATCCTTCAACATCAGCCCTTTGCAGATATTACCGATTAACGCCTTTTTTTCGAAAGGTTTTGTCATATAATAATCGAATCCCGCTTGATCCGCTCCATCCACACTGGATTGCCTGGCATCCGCTGAAAGTCCGATGATAAAGCTCTGATCGAATTTATCAGATGCCCTAATCTGTTTCACAGCCTCAGGACCGCTTATTCCCGGTAAATGCATATCCATCAGAATGATTTCAGGGGTGTACGCATTGTATTTGGATACAGCTTCTTGTCCATCATAGGACTGAAGAATCACGGCATTCGGAAAATGTCTCGCAATGATTGTCTTTGCCAGTTTGGACGAGATGATATCATCTTCAACAATGAGAATTTTTGCCGTTATCTGACGACAGTCCCGATCATCATAGCCATCCCCTTTATCCGTATCGGGGTGTTTGACATCCTGAATAACCGGAAGAGTTAATGTAAAGCTGAATACACTTCCAATACCCGATTCGCTTTTCAGTTCGATTTTGGAATTCATCAATTCAAGGATACGATTTGAAATCGTTAATCCCAGACCGGTGCCGCCAAATTTCCGGGTGATACTTGAATCCGCCTGCGTAAACACATCAAATATCGTGTGCTGTTTTTCTTCCGGGATACCGATACCGGTATCCGAAACCTCAAACTTAACCGTACTCTGTTTATACCCCTTTTTAACCACTTTCGCCTTTAATTGAATTTCCCCGCGTTCTGTAAATTTAACGGCGTTATTCATCAGATTGATGAGAACCTGGCTCAATCGCATGGCGTCTACCTCAACGAATCTGGGAAGACGTCTGTCACACATCAGTTTAAAAGCCACCTCTTTTTCATCAGCCGCCGGTTTGATGATCGTATAATTTTGTTTCAGTACTTCATGGAGATCGGTTTCAGAGGGGTGAATCTCAAATTTCCCCGCTTCTATCTTTGAAAAATCAAGCAGATCGGTCACCAGACTTAGGAGATGCCGGCTCGACTGAATCACATTATCGTTGTAGGTTCGTTGTTCTTCATCAAGTCCTGAAGATTCCAGCATCTGAGAAAAACCGAGAATACCATTCAAAGGCGTTCTGAATTCATGACTCATATTGGCAAGAAATTCAGATTTTGAACGACTCGCCTGCTGAGCCCGTTTTTCGTTAACAGCCAGTAACTCGTTTTGCCGGTTTAACTCTTTTTCTCTTTTTTCAACATTGTTGGACATAATCTTGAACGCATCTGCCAATCTCGTTATCTCATCATATGATTTTATCTCAAAATCTTCATGATATTGACCCTTGGATAATTTTTCCGCCCAGTTGACAAGTGAATTAACCGGTTTGACAAGTGTCCTGGAAAAATATTTTATCGCAACAGAACTGGTTAAGAATACGCCTGCAGAAACAATGATAAAGATGATGGCCATCAGTATAAACAAATCATACACCTCGAAAAGAGGCTTGAACACCGTAACGACCCAACCGTTTTTTATCTTTAAAGAACTCCCAAGCATCCGTCGCTGCGTTCCATCGATATTACAGGTAAACTTGCCGGTAAATGGGTTACCTTCCAAGGCACTTTGTATATGGGCTTTTGTTTCATGTTCTTCACTGGCAATAAAATCATGATCAAAGGTGCAGACGATCATTTTACCACGACTATCATGAACGGCAATATTTGAATTTGAACTTGATGCCTTCAACACCCTCCTCAACTCCTCAGCACTAATCTTCAACGCAACCGAGAAATTCTTATTTTCAGAAAAAACCATGAGATCTGATACATCATCTTTTGTGAAAAAGGTGTTATTGAGAGTCTCATCAAAGGGTAAATTAAACAGGATTTTACCGGTATCATCAAGGATCATCATCTGCTCTGTATTTGGATGTTGTTCAAGGTAAGTATTTAATAAGTTCATTAATCTTTTATTTGAATTATTGATAAACAGACTAAACAAACGATTCAACACACCGTTTCCAGGATCAAACTGTTGCATTTGCGTCTGAATCGTATCCGCTATTGTATCTGCCGAACGGCTGACTTCATCTGTTATTTGTACAAGAGCAGCAGCAACACTTCCAGATAATTCTCTGCTGGAATTGTAAATATCATCTTTAAGATATGCATACACGATATAGCCAAAAAGGCACCCGAATAAGATCAGGAAAGTGACAAACATATGCAGCATCATTTGAAACAGATCTTTATTTAATGATGGAGAATTCTTCCTCATAACACGCCCACTCGTTAAAATATAATACCTTCAATTCGATTACCCCATGATAATAGCATACCATCTCATCTATTTCAAGAAATAACCGTTTCTTTTCATCCGCTTCATTTTAACCCGTCACAAATTTCAAATCCTTTTTTTAATACTGTCAATGCTTATACGGGAAAAAACTATACGCTAAACGTAATAGTATAGCATTTATTCCCGGTTCAGAATGAACATTTTGTTAATTACAGCTCAAATTTCAACACGAATATAAGACGATAGCTGTAAAAAGCCCCCCCAACGGAAAATGAAGCGTGGCGTCTTTTTTGTTTAACAGAAACTTCTATTGTGAGGCTTGATAAAAAACACCAAAAAACGGTATACCGCTTTATTTAAGGTCTATTCTCACGGAGATAGGGATAACCGTTGTTGACCGACTCTTCTCTGTTCCAATCCGTTTGAAAATCCCAGGCGGCATCATTGAAAGTCGTCTTATCCTTCATTTGTTCCGTCGTCTTTCCCGTACCCTTGACCGAAGAAGACTGGCCGGTTGTTTCCATGTCCCAGAAGTTGTTGGGGAATGTCCCATTCCTGTCAGCATCTTCCCCCAGGAAACCACCGATCGTTCCGGACACACTTGACACAGCGCCAGCCGCATAACAGTTTTCCACCTTCCCCTGCCAGTTTAAATCGTAATTGGTGTATCCGATGAAACCACCGGTTTGAGAGATCCCCCCCGTCACATCTCCGGTGGCATAACTGTTGATGATCGTCCCGTTTGTCCTGCCGGCAAAACCACCAGCCGCCTTATCGGTTGCCGTCACATCGGCTGTTGAATAACATTCTTCTATCGTGGATAAGGTATTTTCTCCGCAGAAGCCACCAACTCCTTTTATCCCCGTCACCGTTCCCGCGGCATAACACCGTTGAATATCTCCGACATTCAATCCGACAAAGCCTCCGATAAAATCGGAAATACTCCCCGATCCCGTAACGGTCACACTTGCCGAACTATCTTCAATCACCGCATTTTCAACATAACCGACAGCACCACCAACCTTGGCTCTTCCCGTAACGATTCCCTCAACCCCGATATGCTTGATGGTGCCATAAGAGGCGTACCCGGTCAGGATACCGATCTGGGAATCCCCCAACACGGCGGCATCGACCACCTGAAGGTTTGAGATGGAGGCGTTCTGTGTGTAGCCAAACAAACCGAGATAATTATCCGAAGCTCTATCGATTGTCATATTCGAAATCCTGTAATTGGATCCGTTATAATGTCCATAAAATCTATACAGGGTATTCCCCACCGGCTGCCAGTTTGTGAATGCTGAAAGATCAATATCCGCCGTCTGACGATAATGCACCACATGCTTACTGCCGAGATAATGACGCATGGCGTCCAACTGCTGCGCCGTGGCAATCTGCCAGGGGTTCGCTTCCGTTCCGTTCCCGCCGTCAAACCAGGTTGTCGTCAAGCTGCTCTGCGTGCTGATATTTGTAAGCCCCTCAACGCTCACACTCTCTACCTGCCAATAATACGTCTCCCCGTTCTTCAAACCGGAAGTGGCATACTGTGTCTCGCTCAATCCGCTTTTGACCCTTTCAAGAGCGGTTGTATCCGTTCCGAAGTACAGATTGTAAGAAACCGCATTCTCCCCCGCAGTCCACTCAAGGACCTGCGCAATAGCGGTATCCGTCGTCCCATCGGAGGGCGCTGTCATGAAGGCAACACCGGGTTTATACAACGCCTCAAATCGCGCATTTCTGACGACTTGAAGATTGTTCGTCGTGGCATATTCGATTCTCGCCTCGAATACCCCGGGATTCGTCTCGGTAAACGTACATTTCGTCGCTTCCCTGATATAAAGGTTGTACCGGTCAGCTGTCCTGCAGGCTTCATTGTCCAAATTACCCCGTATAAAAACAACTTTAATTTCATTATTTTCTGAATCATCAAGAATATCGTAGGTATAAGTTGCGCTTTCGGTTATTTCACCCTGTGCTCCGATCTGAAACAGTCGCTCTTTCACATCGGGCTTTTCCACCTGCACACTTCCGTCGATAGATGTGACACGATTTGGATGCCCGGTAAAAACCAGTTCATCATGATTCGGCCTTTCCTTCAGATAAGTAAGGGCACCATTCACATCTTTTTCAGCTGCCGATTGTCTGGCATTATAATAACGTTGCAATGAATAGACATCCTCCTCATTTGTTTTGATATATTCAGGTCTGATCAGCTTCCCATCTTTAAACACAAAGGGATCTTTTGCGTTTTTTAATGAAAGATAGTTCAGCAACTTAAGTTCATAGAGTCTTGTCCCATTCTGTTCCTCGTCTCTTTGAATATAAACAAAACCAATGGAAACAGCTTCACCGGTTCTTTCATCTACCGCCCCCTTCGCAGAAAGACACTTTAAACTTGCCAAATGAATCATTTCTTCAGAAACCATACAAGGAAGAAATGCTTCCAGTATCAAATGATTCATCGGGCTTCTCTTGACGGTATAGGTTGTCTCTCCTACAACAAGCGAATAATCACTTGCCGGTTTAATCCGTTGATCTATTATTTCAACGGGGAAACTTAAAGACCGGTAACCGTAATCGGAAAAGTCCTCCAGTAAATACCCTTCAACGCTATTCAAAAAGATCTTTGAGGGGATTTCCTGTTTTTGTCCCGATGTTTCCTTTACACATCCCGCAAAAAATAACAGTCCGATCAACAAAATAACAAAGCCGTTTTTTTTCATCTTCACACTCCTGTTCATACTATGGCTAACAGACTTCAATTGATAACAAATGTCAGAAAAGCATAATGATTATACTTTTTTGCCCTTAACATTCTTTGAAAAAAACCGGAATATTAAAAAGACAAAAAAGAACAATATTGAAACAATTATTTTACTTTTATTTTAAAGAGAAAACTTTCATGATGAATCCCCTGCTATTTCTCGACCGGTTTTCGTCGATGATTCGGCGGATAGAGGTTGATTAACCGTCGATTTCATATTTTTTAGAAAAAGGTCTTTTTTACCGAATAAAATGAACTATCAAGCTCATCATCATTCGATAACCGAATCTTTTCCGACGATTTATAAACATCTCGTACATTCAAATCACCTGTCCTTTTCTTTAAAATGGTGCGATATGTTGTATAATAAATTAATATTTTCTCTTTGAAAGAAGTGATCGAATGGAAAACAAACCGGAAAGAGATTTTCACTTATTGGAACTTTCTGAGACACCGTTTGCTTATAAAAAAATCATAAGAGACGAGGAGAAAAACATTTCAGATCTCATCTTTTTATATGCTAACCAGGCATTTGAGAAATTATTCGGTATTTCCAAAAAAGACATCCTCACAAAATCCGAATCCGACTGTTTTGGTGAAGCACGAATGCCTTCCAATCTCACATTCAAACAATTATTGTCTGATGAAACGGGAGAAAAGAGCGTTGAGGACATCTTCTACTTTAAAAACCGAAACAGATGGGTTCGTTCTTCGGCAAAAAAAGATACCGATGATCGGATACTCGTCACCTACTTTGATATAACGTCTGAAAAAGTGCTGCTTGAGAATGCCAATGATATATTCAACAGTATCCGAATCGACAATGAAACGATCGTAAAGCGGTTCCATCAGATTGCAAATTCGACCTTCTCATTTTTCTGTCGCTTTCGCGAAGAAAGTGATACCATTTCAGAACCGGTAAGCTTTTTTTCGATCCCGGAATTTAAAGAGCTGTCCTCCTGGCTCTTATCCTCGTCTCATCTTCGGGCAACTTTTTTCACCAATAATCAATTTGACCACTATAAAAGACTTGATCAATTCAAGACCAGTCGAGATTTTACCGATGGGGATGTTTTAAAACGAATAATCAGCACCTTTCCCGATCATCTATTCAGAGTCTATCCGATCTCACTCGGCGGTCACGTTTTCGGTGTATTCTTTGCAATCTTAAAGGATCTCAACAAATTGGGGGATGAGGTCTATACCGAAACATATATCAAGCAGATTTCCCTGTCGATGATGTCAAAAATGAAGGAAATTGAAAAATCAAACACGGAAAAACGACTGAAAGAAAGTGAAGAAAAATTCAATTCTGAAAGATTACTGGCATTGAACCGTGAAAAAAACAATCGTAAGCTGCTGCAGTCGATTTTGGATACCCTTCCGGGAGCCGTCGTTGTCATCAACAAAGCATTCAACATCACCGCTTTTAACGCGAGAAGCTCTTCGAAAATGACAATGAAAGATAAGTCTTATGATAAGATCATCAACAGAAAATGTTATGAAGTCTTTGAAAAACTGGACAATATCTGCAAGGATTGTAATTTCAACAAGCTGATCAATCAAAGCACCCCTTTTTCAGAGATCCGGGAGAATACAAATCTTGATGGCAGCAAAAGATACACAAAACGCTACTACGCGCCGCTTGTTGATGAAAAGGGTGATGTGACCAATCTGATCGAATATGTGGAAGACATAACGGATCTGATTCAGGCAGAAAAAAACGCCGAAAAGGCCAATCGTGCCAAGACGGAATTTCTAATGAATATGAGTCATGAACTCCGAACCCCGCTCAACGGGATACTGGGGTTTTCCGGCATACTCGAAAAAACACCGTTAAGCGATGAACAACTGGAATACATCAAAAATGTCAAGTATTCCGGTCAGCATCTTCTGAGTATCGTCAACGACATCCTTGATTTCTCAAAGATAGAAACCAATAAACTCACGCTAAAAAAAGAGAAGACCAACCTTAAAAATTTATTAAAACTGTCCATGTCACTCATCAGAAAGTCCGCTCAGGATAAGCAGCTGAAAACACACCTAATGATCGACGATGATTTACCGGAGTTCGTCTATACCGATCAGCTCCGACTCAATCAAATCATCGGAAACCTGCTGTATAACGCTGTAAAATTCACTCAACACGGAGAGATAAAGATGTCCGCCACGGTCCTTACAAAAAAGGACAAAACTGTAGAAGTCAGCTTTTCCGTCACCGATACCGGCATCGGAATAGACCCTGAAAGACAGGAAGAAATCTTCAAATCATTTACACAGGCTGATTCCAGTTTGACAAGAGAATTCGGCGGGACCGGCCTTGGATTAACCATCTCAAACAGTATCCTCAAACTGCTTGGAAGCTCGATGACATTAGAAAGTACCGTCGGAAAAGGAAGCACTTTCAAATTTATCCTGACATTCGAAACGGTCCCCCCCCACACTTATGATTTCTTCGAGCAAAACACTAGAATCAGTCAGATAAACAACACGTTGAAGATACTCATAGTGGAGGATAATCCCCTCAATCTGAAATTAAACCGTACCATTCTTGAAAACATCATCCCCAATGCCGAAGTACACATAGCCGAAAATGGTTTAATCGGGGTTGAAAAATACAGGGAGATTCTCCCGGATATCATACTGATGGATGTCAGAATGCCTGGAATGGACGGAATTACCGCAACAAAAAAGATCAGGGAGATGAAACACAGCAACGTAATCATCCTGGGTATTTCGGCAGAGGCAAGAGAACAATGGATCAAAAAAGGGCTGGATGCGGGGATGAACGACTATATCACCAAACCTTTCGTTGATGGTGAATTACTCAGCACATTGAAAAAGCATCTCAAAAAACAATAGCAAAGTCTTAAGAAAATAAGATTTTGCTATTGTTGATATTATCAGATTCTTTATTATCTCACCACTTTAAACTTTAATTTTCCCAATCTGTTCACTTAATACGATTGAACGGACTACATTATCCATCGCGCTCGCCATCTCTTCAACACCTGATGTCACTTCCTGTGCCTGTGACGAGAGTTCCTCCGATGTGGCAAGTTGCACCTGCGAAACAGATGAGAGATTATCAGCCGATTCGGAGACTTTCAAATTGACTGTCTTGACAAGTTTAATCAAATTGGTTTGCATAATTACAATACCATTAAGCATTTGTCCGATTTCATCCTTGTTCTACCGGCACAAAATAAAATAACAATCTTGCTCGATTCGTTTTGAAATTAATCATCACTCACTCCTTAAATATCAACATTAAAGTTCCAAGTCTTTTCATATTTATTATCCCTTCTTTTCTTCAAATTGCACCCCCGGTCTATTTCACATATCATCGAATTTCCTGTATAATTGACAAGATGTTCAACAGCTGAAAGGAACCGGCAAAATGACGACAAATAAAATACTCTCGGGAAAAAAGACGATTCTCATCTATACCATTGGTACCCTCTTTATCATCACATTATTCAGCTTTGCCTTTTTCATGCTGTACGATCTTCATTTATCCGACCAATTGAAAGCCTTTATTAAACAACAGGAATTGTTTTTATCCCTAGCCAAAAACGACTTGCAGGAAAAATTAAACGATGTGGTGAACACACCGTTTGTTCGTTTCAGGATGTACCAAGCCAAAAAGATGCCCCCCCCCTATGCCGTAAACTTCTTTTCCATCCCAGAAATTATGGGCGTAATCGTACTGGGTGAAGAGGGTGAAAGAATAAACGGCATCGTCGAGGAAACTTCATGGGCTTCACAGGTTGACAATCAACAGATAATACAAGAACTCTTCCGGGATTATCAGACATCTATCACATCTGCTGAAGGTTTTTATATCTGTCCGATCACGGCATTTGAGAATCATCAGTATCTTGTCGTCTGCTACCCCGTAAAAGACGGCGATCATCAACGGTATTTTTTCGTTACAACAGATATCCAAAGCGTCATCTTTGACATTATCAACCCGGTAAAAATCGGTGCCTATGGCAGCGCGATGGCAACAGATAATTTTGGAAAGGTGCTTTATGACGTAGAAACAGGCATCATCGGTCAAAACGTCTTTGAGCTGCATCATGCCTATCCGGAAGTCCTGGACCTGGATCAGAAGATGATTGAAAATGACTCGGGCAATCTGAGTTATCAATTCCTCATCCGATCGACAAACGAAGTCCATCGCAAATTTATCTCCTGGGATTCGGTCCCTGTTGGTGAACAGAAGATAACCCTTGCGATCACAACACCGGAAAAAGATATACTCGGTGACTTACAAAGATATGAAACGATCTTTTCATTTCTCGGGATCAGCATCATACTTGTCGAGATCCTGTTTGGTGTTTTAATCTACCGGTTGCATAGCCGAAATCTGAAACACACCGCTAAAAAATTGTACGATGATTATATCAAACAGAGTCGGGAGCTCATAGAAAGTGAAAAAAAGGCCGTTGAGGCAAATCAGGCGAAAACGGAGTTCCTCGCCACTATGAGTCATGAATTGAAGACCCCCTTGAACGCTATCCTTGGTTTTTCAGATATACTCATTGAGATGGAAGAATCGGAGGAAAAGTGTGACTATCTGAATCTGATTAAAGAAGCAGGGGATCATCTGCTGTCAATCGTCACGGATATCCTGAATTTTTCAAAGATAGAATCCGGGCAATATACGATTGAGATTGGCGAAACAAAGATTAAACAGCTCCTTCAAAGCTCTGCAAACATGTTTCGCAAGAGTATGGCTGACAAAAACCTTCGCTTCAACCTGGAGATAGATGACAGGATTCCGGACACAATCCTCACCGATGATCTCAGCTTAAGTCAAATCCTTAACAATCTGTTGAGCAATGCGGTGAAATTCACGGATAAAGGAACCATTACACTCCGGGCTCATTTAAAGGAAGAACAAAAACAATCCGTACAGATTGAATTTTCCGTTAGTGACACAGGCGTTGGGATTGCACCTGAAATGAAACAAAGGATCTTTGAATCTTTTATGCAGGTTGACATGTCAATCAGAAGAAAACACGGTGGGACAGGATTGGGATTAACCATATCCAACAATATCCTGAAAATTCTGGGAAGTGCTTTACAAGTGGAAAGCAAACTGAATAAAGGGAGTCGTTTTAGTTTTATACTCACGGCTGAAATCTCCCACAAGAAATAAAGCTCCACGTTTTCCGGCTATTTTGCCTGTAAACTTCCACATTTCATTATCTTTATGTGTTTTGGTATAATATTCTTGAAGTTTTTTTAATTCCGAAACGGACTGCTGATCAGTTGGTGAAAATATGCCCAAGAGAGAGAAAACGAATCGCCATTTGTTTCTACATAAAAAGAGAGTTACCACAGTCATAATCTGTCTTTTGGCTGCGGCACTTCTATTCTCACAATACGATAAAACCCTGAAAGTTCGGGGAGACTTTGACTATCCGCCCTTTGAGTATTTAAATGATGACGGTGAACCTGAAGGCTTTAACGTCGATGTCTTTCGAACGGTAGCCAGGATCATGGGGCTCAGTTACGAGATCACCCTTGACACCTGGGAGACGGTCAGAACAGAAATAGAAACCGATCAGGCGGATGTGTTGCTCGGGATGTATCGAACCGAAGAGCGGGACAAACTGGTTGATTTCACCACACCGCATTTCATCTCGACTTATGCCGTCTTCGTACCTGCCGATTCAGCGATCACATCTATCGGTGATGCCTATGGAAAAAAGATCGGTGTTCAGATGGGCGATATCGGATATGATTATGTGATTGAAAACCGCTTGACCGAAGAAGTTTATACGGAGAAAACGATTCAGGAAGTCCTGAAAGCTCTGGAATCTGGAAAGATCGATTGTGCATTAATCTCAAGACTACAGGGACTCATGATTATCCAAGAGGAAAATATAAAAAACATCAAGCCGGTAGGCCCACCGGTCATTCAGCGAGAATATTCATTTGCGGTCACGGAAGATGATATCGGACTGCTTTCAGTATTGAACGAAGGGCTTGACATCTTAAAATCATCCGGGAATTTTGATGAATTATACAACAAATGGTTTACGCCGTTTGAACAGGCCGATTACTCGCGTCTTTTTTGGATCATTACGATTCTGATCTTCTTTTTCATCGGTTTATTCGCTGCTTTCCTGCTCTGGAACTGGTCATTAAAAAAAAGGGTTGAGGAGAGAACGGCTGAACTTGAAAAGAGTCGTGAAGATTACAGAATCACTTTTAATTCAATCGGTGATGCCGTTATTTCAACCGACATGATCGGAATGATAAGAGGGATGAACCCGATGGCAATCAACCTGACCGGTCATACGCCCCGTAAAACCAAAAAGGCGCAGCTGATAGACGTTTTTAACATCATCGATCTGAAAAACAAAACACCTATAGACAATCCCGTTCTCGAAGCGAGAAAAACGGGGAAAACCGTAAGATATAACCGTGCCGGTCTGATTTCTAGAAACGGTAAGGTCTTCAAGATTTCCTGTATCTGTTCACCGATCCGAAACAAGCGAAAAAAGATCACCGGTTTCGTCATCGTTTTCAGAAATGTAACGGAAGAATATAAGCGGCAGGAAGCGCTGAGGAAGAGCGAAGAAAGGCTGCGAACGTTGAGCAACAATATCGATAACGGCTATATCTATCAATATACGACGAATCGGGATGGTGAAAAGGTTAAATTTATTTATCTGAGTGACGGTGTAAAAAATATTCATGAATTATCTGTCGATGCGATCAAAAAAGATACTTATCAAATCGCAAAACAGATCAACACCAGCTCCCTTGGAGAACTCGGTAGATTAAACAAAAAATCCGCAAAAAAACTTCAACCCCTTAAATACGAAATAGCCATCCGCACGGATTCCGGCAAAGAAAAGTGGCTGCTCATCAACTCGACCCCTCAATTACAAGAGGATAATACAATCGTCTGGGATGGTCTGTGTATCGATATCACCTCACATAAGCAACTCGAAAGGGAATTAAAAAAAGCCAAAGATATTGCGGAAAGATCAAACAAAGCCAAGACGGAGTTCCTCAACAATATCAGTCACGAACTCAGAACACCGCTTAACGGTGTACTGGGATTCAGTAATCTTATGAAAGAAACACCGCTTGATACAACACAGGAGGACTATCTGAACATCATCATCCGGTCGGGGAAACATCTCTTGAATATCATTAAAGATATACTGGATCTGTCAAAGATCGAATCGGGTCATTTCAGTTTACAAAGTGAAAAGACAAACCTCAGGGAACTGCTCGAGTCAACGGTAGAAATCGTTCGTTACAAGGCAGAAAAAAAAGGACTCTCGCTCAAACAGACTATTCCCGACAATGTTCCCGTCTTTGTCCGTGTTGACCCGATCATCCTGAAACAGATCCTGTTAAATCTTCTTGGAAATGCGGTAAAATTCACCCCAAAAGGGGAGATAGAGATCGCCGTATTTTTGATCGATAATGATCAAAAGAAATCATACTCAAAACTCTTGTTCATCGTAAAAGATACCGGTATTGGTATCAAGCAGGAGAACATAGAACTCATCACACAACCTTTTAGTCAGGAAGACTATTCCATCACGAGAAATTACGGGGGGACAGGCCTCGGACTCGCCATCACGACGAAACTCCTGAAAAAGATGCAAAGCGCTCTTTCAATCGAAAGTAAAAAGGGTGAAGGCAGTCTCTTTTCATTCCAGCTTGAACTTCAAACGCAATCAGACCCCTCAAAAAAGCCAAATGATGCTGAACCAATCCACATTGAACAGCCATCAAAGGATTACAGTATCCTGAACGGGAAGAAAATCCTGATCGTTGAGGATAATCATGCGAACATGCTGCTAACCGAGAAAATTCTCTCAAAAACAAATCCAAACATCCATATACTCAAAGCATTTGACGGCTACAAAGCGATCAGCTTGTTCGAAACGGAAAATCCGGACCTGATCCTGATGGATATCAACCTTTCGGGAACAGACGGTTATGCACTGACGAAACAGATAAGAAAAAAGGATAAGAAAACGCCTATCGTTGCGGTCACGGCCAGCGCTTTACTCGAAGAAAGGGAAAAATGTTTGAACAACGGGATGAATGCGTATCTTGCAAAACCCTTTTCCCCTGAGAACCTCCGCAAGATCATTCATGATTTTTTCAAAGAAGAAGCTTGATCCGAGGCTCTTAGAACATATTTAAAAATCAACAGTAAGCTATTTTTATTTTTTGGTGTAAGATTTTTCAACAGTCCCGAATTGTTTCTCATCGTATACTTCTGATCAACGATTTCGCATCCAGTATCAAGGCAACTTTTCCGTCTCCGAGAACGGTTGCACCGGAACAATGATCCACCTTCTTGAAATTTTCCTCCAGTGATTTGATGACGATCTGATATTTTCCGATGACTTCATCAATGATAAGGGCAACATTTGTATTCCCCGATTGTACGATGATCAGCATCTCTTTTTTTCCGGGCTGGAAAGAAAGGAACGCTGCGAGATCGATCACCGGAATAAACTCATTCTGAAATTCAAGCGTGCTGCGATTATTGACGTTATGCAGGTCTTTGGGGTTCAACGGCAGGAACTTAACCACCGATTGAATGGGGATGATCAACTTGTTAAATCCGGCGGTAATAAGTATCCCGTCTATGATGGCAAGTGTCAGGGGGATATGAATCAGAAATTCAGACCCCGCACCGGGCTCACTGTGAACTTCTATATCACCGTGAATGATGTTGATATTATCCTTGACGACATCCATTCCGACACCTCGTCCGGAGATATCCGTCACCACTTTCGCCGTCGAAAAACCCGGGCTGAAGATGATCTTATTCGCCTCTTCCTGAGAAAGTCTTTTATCCGGTTCAATCAACTCTTTTTCAATAGCTTTTTTCGTAACGGCTACCGGATCGATTCCCTTACCGTCATCCTTGATTCTGATCATGACCTCACCGTTCTGATGACTGGCTTCCAGCAATATGGACCCGATTTTCGATTTACCGGCTTTCTCTCTTTCTTCCGGTGTTTCAATCCCATGATCGATAGAATTTCTCAGCATATGCTTCAACGGATCTTTTATCTTCTCCGTGATCGTCTTATCCAGTTCGGTACTCTCACCTTTTATCTCAAAATCGATCAATTTATCCTGTTTTTTGGCAAGATCTCTGACCAGTCTTCGAAAAGGCATCAGGGTATCCTTGATGGCAACCATTCTCGTATCCATCACATCTTCCTGAAGATGATTGATATACCGGTCAAGTTCCGTCAATGCGGCTTCCTCTTCGAGATCCATCCAGCCTTTTCTTTCCATGATCTGTCTGATTCGAGACTTCACTACCACAACCTCACCGATGGATTCCAGAATCCTGTCCAGTTTATCCGTTTCTATTCTCAGGGTACTGGCACGCTGAACCTTTCTGATCTCCTGCTGTTTCTGGGCGATTGAATCCACGACTTTTTTCGTTATTTTACCGTCTTTAACCAGCTCTTCCCCGATTTTTTTATGCCTGTCCAATGTTTCATTGATTTCAGATTCTTCAAGATACCCCTCTTTAACCAGGATTTCCCCTATCTTCGAATCCTCTGCGACACTAATCTCTTCTTCCGAAATCGATTCAACAACGATGTCATTATCCATCGCGGCAAAGATAAAAACATCATCGATAGCACTCTTTCCTTGTGGTGATTCCACAATGATTACCCATGAGAGATAATTGACAAACGGATCCAGCGTCTGAAACAACGGAACATCTTTAATCTTCATGACCGATTGCTTAATCGCACAATGCGCCGCAAGATCTTCAATCAACAGCAGGGGGTCCGTCCCCGTTTCAAACACATCCTGCCTGAAACACATCTCTATTCTGAAGAAGCGGTCTTTCACTTCCCGATTTTCTTGTTTTCCGGCATCAGAATTGGCACTTTCATCACTGATAGCAGCCTCTCCTGCTTTTTTAATCAGGTATTCAACTTCATTTATCTTCTTGGGATCGGGATAGTCCCCCTGTGAAGAAGCGGCGTTTACCATCTGATGGATGATATCCTTTGACTGAAACAGGACCTCAATGATCTCCGGTGAATTTTTAATACGTCCATCCCGCAAGGCACTCATTAACTCTTCCAGCTTATGGGTAAAGGATTCGATATCGGTTAGATTAACAAAACCGGCACTTCCCTTTAATGTATGCATACTCCTGAATATGATCTTTACGGTTTCGGGATTTTCAGGATCAGATTCCAGATTCAGGAGTTCATTTTCAAGTATACTCAGGTGCTCTTCCGCATCTATAAGAAAGACTTCCAGCATTTCTGAATCGAGATTGGACATTTAATCACCACCAGAAAGTGTTATTTGATTACTTTTTTGACGATTCCCTGCAATTGTTCCGGTTTAAAGGGTTTGACAAGCCATCCGGTCGCACCGGCTCTTTTCCCCTCCATCTTCATGGAATCCTGGGATTCTGTTGTCAAAACGAGGATCGGTGTAAACTTGGCATTCCTGTTCTGCTTGATTTCCTTAATAAACTCAATCCCACCCATGATCGGCATGTTGATATCCGTAATGATCAGATTGATTCGATTCCCGCCGGCAAAATGTTTCTCCGCAACCGCAAGGGCATCTTTCCCATTCTTGCCTTCAAGGATGTCATATTCTTTTTTCAACGCCATTTTAACGGCAACTCTTACTGTAGCTGAATCATCAACTATTAAAATCGTTTTATTCATCGTTCACCTCAAACTCAAGTACGTCATGTGCACCATATGTTATAAATAGTTTTTTTAACGCCTCCGTGATCAGCATCCTGCATTCACATTTTCCGGCATCACCGTATTTCTGAAGCGATACAAGCATCTGAAGACCGGCAGTATCTATATCTTCAATGTCGGTAAGATCGAGTATAAAACCTTCACCGGATTCATGCGTATCCAATTCGTTCCTGATCCCTTTCATCACTTCCTCAACATTATAGACGGTCAATTCTTTTTCAATCTTATATGTCATAAAAACCTCCTCATCAAAAGAGGGTAAACTCTCCACCATCGGATCCCACATCGTCAATTTCCATATGATCACTGGCTTTCAATCGCTCTCTGTACGTTGTAAATTTCTCACTCAAAACCTTTAGCTCTTCATTCTCAAGGAATTCCTGATCGTATTTGGGAACACTTTGCTCAAACGTCGATACCTCAAGATAGATCTCTTCGTTCTGAGCTTCTACACGTTGAAGCATCGCTTCAAAATCACCTTGAACATCGTTAATATAACCAAGAGAATCGTTAAATTTTTTCATCATACCGGTATACGAACGCTCTATATCTTTAACAAGTCTTTCAAGTCCACTGAATATTGCCTTTAATTCATCTTTCTGAATCAAATCGGTGGAACACGCCTTGAAATTATCGAAAACAAACTGATTGGTTTTATAAGTCCCCACAATTCTCGTGGTCACACGATCCAGCCGAAGTGTCGTTTTGGTCACTTTTTCTATCGCCTCATCAAACTCGAGTCTGATGCCCTCGGCCTTTTTCCCCATCTTGTCCTCAATTCTTGCCAGTTCCGCTTTTATGAGGATGTTCATCGTCTTGAAACGTTTCACAATGACCATCGCGTTGTTCACTTCAGACCCCAGCCGTTTGATATTGTCTCCAAAATGATAAAGACTGTCCCTGAGACTCGCCAGACCATTCAGTACATCTTCCATAAACACCGTATTTTTGACCGTGATAATCATGACTTCCTGAATGGTTCGATACAGAGATGCTTCATTATTTTCAAGAAAATACAGCGCAAATTCCCTTGAGGGTTCCGATATGGCTTCCTCAATATCATTGATAAAGCAGGAAAACTCATCCGCAACTCTGGAAAAAGCGGAAGAAAATTCATTTTTTGAATCCTCCACAATATCCTTCGACACTTCAAGCACGAACTTCAAGAAACTCAATTCATGTTCGTCCCCACCTGTAAAATCAAAATGGCGTTGTTCAAGATCGTTCAGAAAATCGATGATATGTTCCATCTGCTGTCTGAAGATATCCTGTCCCACCATATGCGCCATGATATCGGGAAAAGATGCGGAAGCCATATCCGAACCGGCTTTCATCTTTTGATGAAGAACACTCAGCGCATCCTCCACGCTTTCAAAACGATCCATCAATTTTGTGAAATTCCCCCGAAGAGCTGAAAATTCTGTAAATTGCGTTATCGTTTCCCTGAAATAGGCGATATTCGGGAAACTCTCCCTGATGATATCACTAATTGTCCTGAAATGTTTGACCAGCATCTGAGTCTGCCGTTCCACTTCTTTTGAGAGAACGGAAAACGCCCCGCCTTCAGCTCCAAGCTGTGATGATGTGATGGAAGAGTTCAACGCAACCGAGTTGAGGTCTTCAAGCGAGGCTTCAACATTTTTTGCTTCGCTGATGATGATTTCCACAAAGGATTCGTCTTTATCACCATGTCCCTCGCTCTTAAAGACATTCTTAAAGATCAAATCCACGTTGTCGATCAATGATGTGACATTCTTCAGCGATTGGGTAACCCCTTTTCTCAAGATACTCAATTGAGAAATAAAAGAATCGTCTTCATCTTCGGAAGAGGATTGCGTTAACCTCTCCAGAAACTCGTTGATGAAATGAACAGAAGTCTGAATCTCCTCTTCAAATTTCGGAAGCGATTCATAAACCTGTCTGGCCAGTTCTTCACTGCCCATGATACTATCCTGAATATTTTGTTTTATGTCACGTATACGACTACTGTAATCTTCACTCAAGATAAAAACCTCATTTATTAAGATTTAAAGATTATACCTTAAAACAGGTCTTATTATCAATAAACGGAATCACACCTGCTTTCGTCCCCAACCCTTTAAAATCACGGTTTAATCCAGCGGAATGACATCATCCGGTGAGGCAATATGCGTCTTTTTGTTTGAAGGGCGAACAGATTGCATCCCATTGACGCGCTTTCTTCTATCATGCTTCTGATCGTTATCGTGATCCCGCTGATGATCAACCGGTCGGCGTCCGCCGGAACCCCCAACCATTCGGCTCAGTTCTCCGACAAGACTGTTAAGATTCTCCGCCTGCGCATTCAATTCTTCCGATGATGAGGCCGTTTCTTCAGCATTCGCGGCATTCTGCTGCGTCACCTGCTCCATCTGACTGAGCGCCTGATTGATCTGATCGATTCCCTGTGCCTGTTCTTTTGTTGCAACGTTAATTTCTTCAATCAGCTTATTCAGATTAATCGATTCCCTGTTTATCTCACTAAGAGACTCACCGACTCTGCCGGCAACCTCCATCCCGCTCTTTGACAATTCGATGTTTTTTTCGATGATCGTCTTCGTATCATTCGCCGCCTTGGCACTTCTCTGCGCCAGATTTCTGACTTCCTCCGCCACTACGGCAAACCCTGCCCCGGCTTCCCCCGCTCTTGCCGCTTCAACCGCCGCGTTGAGCGACAGGATATTCGTCTGGAAGGCAATATCATCGATGACCTTGATGATCTTGGAAATCTCTTTACTGGAATCGTTCAATTTCTGCATGGATCCCATCATATCTTCCATTTCATGCTGACCCTTTTCGGAAGATTGCGTTGCCGTAACGGAGATCTGTGTTGCCTGTGTGGTATTTTCAGAGGTTCTCTGAAGCATCGAACTGGATTCATTTAGCGTCGCAGCCGTCTCCTCAAGCGAAGAGGCCTGTTCACTGCTACCTTCTGCAAGCTGCTGACTGGCACCGGACAGTTCGTTGGAAGCCTGCGTTACCTGAGAAGAGGATTCCGTTAACCCTTCCATCACCCTTTTCAGAGACAGTGTGATACTTCTCGCAATGATGATGGCGATAAAAATACCAAGGGCAATCGCAACGATAGAGAAAATCACAAGGATCATCTGCGTCTGATTCGCCAGATTTACCATGACCTCATCGGTCATCACATTTTGTTTGGTCGTATCGACGATCTGATCAAAATACCCCTTGACCGTGTTCACTGTTTCAGACGTTTCCGTGTTGTATATGGCCTTCGCCTCGTTATATGAAGCGACAAGAGTATCTATTCTTTCAATTATGTCCTCGATAAGCGCTTTGACCTCTTCCATCCTGGGAACGGTATGTGTCCGAAAATAGGTAAGTGAACGCTCATACCTGTCCTCGGTTCCCGAAGACAGGATATTCTGAATATCCTGGGCGGAATCATGCAGCAGCTTATGCGGTTCTTTAATCGCTTCAAAATAAAATGTAAGTTGTGTATCCAGGGCTTCCAGTTCACGGGTTTCGCTCCCGTATAAAAATTTCCCGAATCCGCATTCCCGATAATTCATTTCAACGGATAAAACATCCCGCTTCTCCATCAGATCCATGAGCAACATGTTCATCCAGGCATAATGATCCCTTTCTTTCTGAGCAAAGAAGCCACTCCACGCCGGATCAATATCCACATATTTTTCAGCTATTTTCAAAGCACTCCGATGTAATGCGTCATGCGGTTCTTCGATCAACTGCAGAATGCTACTGATCTGCGGTACAACCTTTTCCGCCTCTGTCCTCTCATTTGAATAATACCATTGTCCGAAACCGCATTTATGTGGATCGGTGTTGATGGTTAAGGTATCAACATTAGGGTTCATGATAAATTCATTCAAAGAAGCCGCCCATTCAAGGTGATCAACCTTCTTTTCAATGATGGTTCCGGTAATCTTATTCCCTGAGATTACTTCATTCGCATTCGTTACGATCTGAGAGATATTGAAGACTGCAAAGATCGATAAAACACTTAGAATCACAAGAATTACGACAAATCCCAAAAGGATCTTTGCACCGAGTGTCAAATTTCTGAACATCCAATCACCCCTGTCATTATGGTCAGCTCTTTCTGTTTGAAAGTCACCCGAAACGGTCGAATGAGGTTTCCGGACAACAATTACATTCATATTGATAAGCCAGGTATATTATAACATTATTTTAATAATTTACACAACCTACTTGCACTTGAGGTTAAAAACTCATTTTTTTTAAAATATAATAATCGAAATCATCTATCATTTTTAAAAGCAAAAAGAGGACATCACGCCCTCTTTTCACCTGTTCATTCAATCAAAATCCGCCATTATCATCTTCCAGCGGAATGACATCCTCCGGACTGACGGCATGTGTCTTCTTTACCGGCTTGGCAATCGTCGTTCTTTTCGAAGGGGGGGAGTAACTTTTCAAACCGGGTTTCTGTGCCGGCGGTCTTCTTCTGTTAACCTGACCACCACCGCCGCCTCGTGACGTCGGCTGACTATGTGTAAGCGCGCGGCTACCGGTTATCATCTCATTCAACCGTGCGACGATATCATTCAGACTCTCAGCCTGTGCACTCATTTCTTCGGATGAAGAAGCTGTTTCTTCAGCGTTTGCCGCATTCTGCTGCGTCACCTGCTCCATCTGATTCACCGCTGCGTTAATCTGATTGATGCCCTGCGTTTGCTCCTTGCTCGCCGTGTTGATCTCGTCAATAAGATTATTCAATTCACCCGACTGCTGATTGATCTCCTGAAGCGCTTCCTGAACCCGCTGTGCCACACTCACGCCGGCTTCAGACATCTGAAGGTTCTTTTCGATGATCTCTGTCGTATCCTGTGCCGCCTTGGCACTTCTCTGTGCCAGATTTCTGACCTCTTCGGCGACAACGGCAAAGCCCGCTCCCGCTTCTCCCGCTCTTGCAGCCTCAACCGCTGCATTGAGTGACAGGATATTCGTCTGGAAGGCGATATCATCGATAACCTTGATGATCTTGGACAATTCCCCGCTGGACTCTTTGATCTCTATCATCGACTGCATCATGTTCTTCATCTCGGAACTGCCCTTTTCGGAAGCCGTTGAGGCGGAAAGAGACAATTCAGAGGCCCTTGATGTGTTATCCGATGTCTGTTGAATCATTGAACTGGATTCGTTCAACGTTGCAGAAGTCTCTTCCAGCGAAGAGGCCTGTTCGCTGCTGCCCTCCGCGAGTTGCTGACTCGCCGCGGAAAGCTGTTCGGAAGCCGAGGCAACCTGTTCCGCACCATCCGTTAATCCCTGATTAATCTCAGTCAGCGGCCCGATAATACTGCGGACAACGAGTAAGGATACAACGATGCCAACAACAACACCGACAACGGAAAGCACAAGCACGAGCATAATCGTGGAATTCTGAAGCCCCTGCATCTCCTCTTTCTGTTCCGATCGTAACGATTCAACTGCGGAGATAAACGCAACCCTCGTTGATAATAGTGTATCGCTGTAATCCTGACCGTCGTTATAGGCTTCAACATTCTCGTTAAACGCATTCTGATATTCCACACCGTATTGACGTACATCATCATAGAGATTCTTATCCTCCGTACTGTTTACATCGGATTTTGCCGAATCGATCGCCGCCAAAATCACCTGCATCTTGTTTGCCATATCCGTCACATACTGCTTGTCATGGTACAGCTGATAGTTTTTCTCTATCTGTCTTGCTTCCAATGCAAGCTTGATCAGTTCACTCGCATCTTCCGCCTGTTTGTTGTCCAACTTGATCACCGACATGTCAACATTGTTATCCAGCGCCTGAATCATATCATTCTGCTGTTTTTCCTTCATCTGTTCACAAAGCTTGATGAATTCACGTGCCGTTGTGATCATGGTATTCCTTGTTGGTACAATATTGTCTTCATAATTCTTTTTATACAGCTCGAAATTTTGATAATAAGTGTCAGCGTCCGACTTTATCGTATCCATTCTGCTTTTATCGGCTGCATCGTTTAATTTCCCTCTCGTTTCATCCGTCTGGAGCTTGATATCCGTAATAATCTTTTCAACCTCATCGGCAGAATCCTGATTCGGGTTTTCTATATAATCTTTTGCCGCTATGCCAACGTTGAGGGCATACTTCACCAGTCTGTTGGCGTCATCAGCCGTTTCCACCTTGTTGGCTGAATTAGTGATCCCGTTCCATGACATAAATCCGACAACGACGATGATAACGATCAAAAGGATAAACCCCATCCATATCTTCGTACTCAGCTTCATATTGATTCCAAACATAGGCGATCACTCCTTCGATTCTTCGGCAATAAAGGCCAACTCATTTTCGGTCAGAACCTTTTCGATATCCAGCAGCATAATGACCTTTTCATTCTGCTTTCCCATCCCGATAATGAAATCGGAATCCACTTCAACCCCATATCTTGGAGGCGGTTCAATCATCGCATCCTCAAGCTTGACAACCTCCGATACGGAATCCACAACGATCCCCATCTGCCGTTTCTTTTCTCCCAGGGTCACTTCAAGGACAACGAATACCGTTCTGTCCGTGTATTCCTTTTCCTCAAGGTTGAATTTCAATCTCAAATCCATCAGCGGAATGATCTTTCCCCTCAGGTTGATAACCCCCTTGATAAACGTTGGCATCCTTGGGACTTCAGTGATTTCCGTCCTGCCAATGATCTCCTGAACTTTTAAAACAGGAATCCCATAGGTTTCTTTACCAAGTCTTAAAGTCAAATATATCCCGGCTTTGGCTTCCATACAGGCACCTCCATTTGATGAGTGGTTTGAAATTTATATTGTTTCAAAAAAACATATCGAAAGAAATTTATGATAAAACATAATACACTGAAAGTATTATAACACTTTTTTAATTAAAAACACAAAACTATCTAAAAAATAACAGCGAACTCTTCCTCTCATATTAAACATTTATTTAACACCATTCAAACCTGCCAAAAACATTCAGTCCCCTCCACAACAAGAAACACATCATCTCAACATTGTCCCTTCCTTTGCCAGTCTATCCGCCATATCGTTGTAATAATCACCTGAATGGGCATCCACTTTCTCCCAGATGACATTTACCGTTGTATTTTGTATCTTTTTTTTATAATATTTTGTCAGCTCATTCTTCGCCGCCCAGGCGTCTGTTGCCCAATCCCGGACACCGGTATAGTCAAAACGGATGATAACGGCGCGGATGCCTTTCCTTTCACAGAATTGAACGACTTGCATGACGGCTTCCAGTTCTCCGGCTACCTGCCGGAACGATTCGGTTCCCTCGACACCCCCGCTGAATGTTTTGATAACCCTGTCCTTTTGAAGTAATACGGCACCATATCCGATACGGCCGTTTAAATAGCTGCCGTCCGTATAGGCGATATAGTCGGTCTGTCCACTTCGCTCATCCTTCTTTTCCTCTTTTTTCGGAACACCATTGACCTGAAAAAGATTTCTGATCCAAGTCCCCAGCATCATATCCTTTTCAATTTCCACAACAACCCTGAAAGAATCCTTTTTAGGACTGTAATAAAGGTTAAAGACAAGCAGAACATCAAGATATTCATTCACAATCTCAATCTTAACCATATAATCCCTGAACATCAGAACGTTCAGTTCAAATTTCATCTCACGCTTAACCTTTTCTGTTAGTTCCTTCACTTTTTTCTCCAGAATTGCCTGACACTTAGTCATCATTCACCTCTTTCGGTTCAACTTTCCTGTGTGACTTCCATCATCCTGTCAAAATGTCGGTATTCACGAAGCATTAAGAAGACCGTTACGATCGTCGAGAGGATATCCGCCGTGACAAATGCATACCAAATCCCATTCAATCCCAAAAAAGCGGACATCAGATAGACAAGCGGAATCAGGAACAGCACCTGTCTCGACAGCGACAGGATCATCGCCGGTAAAGCCTTCCCAATCGCTTGGAAAAGACCACCACCCATAATCTGAATCCCGATAACCGGAAGGGTCAGAAATACGATGCGTGTTGCATTTATCCCCTGTTCGATCAGGTTTTTATCCGTCGTGAAAATCCCGATGACCTCCGCCGGCCAAATCATGACAATCAAAAACAGAATGGTGCCTGAAATAACGGAAAACAGAATGGAATAATTGACGGATTGCTTTGCCCTGTGAATCTTCCGGGCGCCGTAATTGTACCCGACAAGGGGCTGCATCCCCTGGGAAAAACCGAGAATTGCCATCGTGGCAAATGTCAGTAATTTAGTGATCACACCGTACACGGCAATGGATATATCCCCACCGTAAACGGCGAGCAGATTGTTGATGATAGCCGCCAGGACACTCATCGCCGTCTGTCTTGCGAAAGACGGTGCCCCAAGTGCAAAAACCTCTTTTACGATCATTGACCTCGGTTTCAACCGTTTGAATGAAAATTTCAGGATGCTCTTACCACTGCCAAAATAATAAAGCTGATAGGCCATCGTACATAATTGTGAAATGACCGTTGCAGTTGCCGCACCCTTGATTCCCATATTTAAGACGAAAATAAAAATCGGATCAAGTGCAATATTGATCAAAGCGGAGATCAACATGGAATTCATCGCAATCCGCGCATTTCCCTCCGATCGGATCACATTGTTCATACACATGATGAACGTCAGTGCCGGTGCTCCCAGCAGAATAATACGCATGTATTCTCCCGCATAGGGCAAAATGGTTTCGGTGGCACCGAACAGTTTCAATATATGATCCAGAAAGCTCTCACCAAATATCATCAGGGTAATGCTCGAAATCAGAACCATGGAGACAATATTTCCAAACGTATTCTGAGCCTTTTCTGAATCTTTTGCCCCCAATGCCCTGGAGATGATTGAAGCCCCTCCAAGACCATACAACAGCCCGATAGACATGACGATCATCTGAAGCGGAAACGCCACACCGAGTCCTGCGATCCCCATCGGTCCCACACCACGACCGATAAATATCGTATCAACGATGTTATAGGTTGCATTCACCAGCATCCCGATCATCGCCGGGACGGATAATTTCAACAGCGTCGGAATGATCTCACCCTGTTCAAGCATCTTCGTTCTTTTATTCATCCTCTTCAACCCTTTCGCTTATCGTATCGGCATTCGCCGTCATCTTCCGGAGCACTTTATCAAACAGAATCAACTCTCCTTCATTAATCCCGGAAATGACATTTCGCAGCCATTGATTCCCGGCATCTTTTACAAGGGGAATGTTTTTCTCTGCCTTTTCAGTCACATACACGATTTTCTTTCTCTTGTCGTTTTCAGCCTGTTCCCTTATTATATACCCTTTTTTCTCCAGTGACATCAACTCCCGCGCTGTTGTCGTCTTTTCTAATCCAAGCTCACGGCTAATCATCGTCTGTTCCATTCCCGCTTTATGACGACTTAACAACGCCAGAACAGACCACTCTCCGGTTCCGATATCGTACTTCTCAAATTGATTTCTCAACGCCCTGTGCCTTTGCCTGAACAAAATAGACAGATGCCTTATCAACTCTCTCTGATTCATGCCATCACCTCTTTTTTATTTTCTATATTATAGAAAATAAACGTTGCATATACAACGACTTCAACATTACATTTCGTTGTATATGCAACAATATATCGTTGCTTCTTCATATTTCATTCTTTTTTCAACAGATTACCTATCATTTCAGAAAACAACAGAAAGATTTTTCATAAAATCAGTCTCGCTACAAGAGTTTGTATAATAGAATGTCAATTCGAAATGCAACAAAAAACCCTAATGTTTTACAACACCTTTCACGCAAATATTTGTGAAAAAACATCCACCTCAATCAAATATAACTGAAATCTTCGAAAGAAAAAACAAATATACTTCGCTATACTAATCAACCCCATTAAATATGATAAAATAGATACTAGCAGGACTAACAAGACTAGTCCGTAAGGAGGGGTGAAACTTTGATTCTTTTTAAAAACGGAACATTCTGGATCGAAGATGAATTGAAGCAATGTGATGTGCTTGTTGAAGACGGGAAGATAAAGGAAATATACCCTGAATCAACAGAAACGGATGCCGAAGTGATTGTAGACCTCGAGGGGAAATATGTATATCCCGGATTGATCGATGTCCATACACATGTCGGAATCTTTGAAGAAAAAACGGGGAATTTTGCCGGAAACGATGTAAATGAAATGTCATCCCCGGCAACACCGGGCGTAAGAGCCATAGATGCCATCAACCCGTTTGACCCGGGGATTCAGGAGGCGAGAAATGCCGGTTATACCACTGTTTGTGTAATCCCGGGATCCGCCAACGTTATCGGTGGTGAAGGGGTGGTTATTAAGACCGCCGGAACGGTTGTGGACAGAATGGTCGTCGAAACACCGAAAAAGATCGTGAAGATGGCATTTGGAAGAAACCCACAATGGTCATGGGGAAGTCAGAAAAAGGCACCTTATACCCGATTGCAGATTGCCGCTATCGCCAGAGATAATTTTGTCAAAGCGCAGGATTACATGAAAAAAGAGGAAAAGAAATACGATTACAACATGGAGGTTCTGAGCGGATTGCTTAAAAAGGAATCCGTGGCAAGGATCCATGTGGCAAACCTTGAAGATATTGAAACCATCAAACGTGTGATGGAAGAATTTGATATCGACTATACACTGGAACACGCAACGGCACTGCATACGGACAAGGATGTCGCCGCTTCATTGAAAGATGTCCCGGTCGTTCTCGGACCGCTCAACGTTGCCGGAAAATCTTTCCAGACCTACGATTTGACATTCAATTCCGTCAAGATCCTGCACGACCTGGGTTTTGACCTGGCCATCATGACAGATGCACCGGTTATACCGCTTCAGCTGGGAATTATTCAGATGTGGCTGATCGACAGATTAAGAATCGACAGAGCGGCTATCATCCGGATGTTCACTCTCAACGGTGCACGGATGCTCGGACTGGAAGACAGAATCGGTTCTATCGAAGTGGGGAAAGACGCCGATTTCATGGTAAGAGACGGCGACATCTTCGATGCGATGAGCCAAGTAACGGATACATACATAGCCGGAAAAAGAGTTGGAGGTGCATGTCTGTGAGTACATTAATTAAAAATGCACATATTCATCCGGTCACTTCAAAAGATTTTGTCGGTGACCTTTTGATAGAAGGGGACAAAATACTCGATTGTTCACATAAGATATTCGCCCATGCGGATCAGGTTGTTGACGCTACCGGCCTTCACTGTTATCCGGGTATGATTGAAGAACACTGCCATATCGGGATTCATGGCGAGAAGACAAACCAGGGAAGCGATAACGATACCAACGAATGGTCTGAACCCGTTACCGCTCAGGTCAGAGCACTGGACGGCATCAAACCCTTTGATCCCGGTTTCAAGGAAGCCATCGGTGCGGGGGTCACAACTGTCAACGTCTATCCCGGTTCGGCAAACCCGATGGGCGGGATTGGCATAACGCTTAAAAATGATTTGACGGTTCCCTATGAGGAAAGGATCATACTTGAAGAATCCGGTTTCAAGATGGCGATGGGCGAAAATCCAAAACGGGTCCATTCACAGAGTAAGAGTATCATGACAAGGATGGCAACGGCTGAAAAGATCCGTTCAGCCTTCAGGGGAGCGTTGGATTATCAGGTTAAGAAAGAGAAAGAACCGGATAAAACATCGTATGATATGAAAAATGAAGCGATACTCAAGGTCCTCAATGGTGAATTGAGCGCTCACGTCCATGCCCATCAGGCAGATGACATCATGACGGTACTGAGAATCTTCGATGAATTCGGCATCAAACCCATGTTTGAACACACAACGGAAGGACATCTCGTTGCGGATGAACTCGCCGAAAGAGAAATAACCGTGGCTGTCGGTCCTATGTTTACCGCCCGGTATAAAATGGAAGTCAACAATCGAACGATGAAGACACCGGGAATCCTTGAAAAGGCGGGTGTCAAAAACATCTCCATTATCACGGATCATCCCGTTATCCCGATATACGATCTGCCGATTCAGGCGACAATGGCGATCAAAAATGGACTCAGCAGAGAAGAGGCTCTGAGGGCCATCACGATTAACCCGGCGATCAATCTGGGTATAGCGGACAGAGTGGGAAGCCTTGAAGTTGGCAAAGACGCAGACTTCATCCTCACCGACAGAGAACTGCTTGATCCGACACACAGAGTTCTCTACACATACATCAACGGAAAATTGGCATATAACATGAATGAAGAGGGGTTGACAATATGAAGACCTTAATGACAAACGTCGTAATTTATCCGATCACATCCACACCGTTCAAAGGTGAGATGCTGGTTGAAGATGGTATCATAAAAGAATTAGCTTATAAGGTAAAAGACAGAGAAAATATCGATGACATTATAGATGGAAAAGGTGGCCTGCTGATGCCCGGATTCGTCGACGGTCACAGTCATATCGGATTGAATCCGGACGGTCTGGGGTATGAATACGATGACACCAACGAATACTCCGATCCCGTCACCTCCAATGTCAGAAGTCTTGACGGTTTTGCACCGACAGATATCTCCATCCCCGAAGCGGCAATGGGAGGGGTTATGATCTACTGTGTCCTGACGGGAAGTGCCAATCCGGTTGGCGGTCTCAGCTTTACGGCGCATTATTCCAGAGAGAAAAACACCAATGCATTCCTCATCGCTCAGGATACGGGGTTGAAGATGGCAACCGGGGAGAATCCGAAGAGGGTTTACGGTGAACAGAAAAAGATGCCCGTTACCAGAATGGGAACGGCAGCCGTTATCAGAAAGTTCTTCTTCGATGGTAAGGACTACATGGCAAAGAAGGCAAAGGCTGCAGAAGAAGGTAAGGACTTCACAGAGCATGACAACAAACTTGAAGCGGCACAGATGGTGCTCGAAAAGAAGATTCCCGCAAGGGTTCACTGCCACAGGGCTGAAGATATCCTTACGGCATTAAGGATCAAAAAAGAATTTGACATCGATATGGTTATCGAACACTGTACGGAATACATCAAGGTCAAGGATCAGATCAAGGAAGCCGGTGTTCCTATTTTGCTCGGGCCGATCATGTCTTCCAGATCAAAGGTTGAACTCAAGGATATGACCTACAAATCCTACAAGGTTGCACTTGATGAAGGTATCCTTTTCGGTTGTATGAGTGATCATCCGGTATTCCCATCGGAAGTCCTCAGACTTCAGGCGGGGATGGCCTGTAATTACGGTGCGGATGAAGAAGGCATGCTGAAATCACTCACCATCATGCCGGCAAAGATTCTCGGACTCGACGGCGAATACGGGTCCCTCGAGGTTGGTAAAAAGGCAACCATGTGTATCTGGGACGGTCATCCGTTTGATGCAAGATCAAAGACCATCTGGAACAGCGTGGATGGTTTTATCGACTATTAATCGTTAATTTATACCTTCAAATATAAGGGCGGAAAATCTTTCGCCCTTTTTTAAATGGCCCTAAATTAAGATTCACTAAAAACTAAATACTTCCCACTTGGGTAAACTGATCCCTTTAAACTCCCTTAATTTCAGCTGCATTCCCCTCATTTCATCCAATCAATACGTTAAAAGCCGCACCCTATAGATACACAACATTATTATTCAAAATTATTTCAATTTATTTTTACATAGCAAAAAGATTGAATATTCAAACTTAAAATGGTACAATTTAACATAAAAAGATGATAAGAATTCTAAACGAATAAGCGGAAGGGGGAAAGTTAACAGGAAGAAAGAAAAGATCAAAAGTGAGAAAACAAATAGAAGACAAACTCTGGAGGTTAAAGTGAAGATGAAAAAAAACTGCCGTGATAGCGTTTATGGTGTTACTGTTTGTATTGACAGCCTGTGTGAAGGAACAGAACATGGTATCGGAAGGCGAGCTGAACAATTTACTTCTTTCTGAATTGAGCGGACATTACACCAGTGAGGATTTCACAGATTATGGTCTGTGGTTTTTGACGATAGAGACAGAAGCCTTTTTGGGGAAAATGACAAATTCTGAACAATATGACCTTGAAACGACGGACGGAATCTTTGAAATCCGGAAGAATCCGGTGAACGGAAAACAATTAATGTTTTTTTTACCCGAAACCTTCAAGATGACGACAATCTCAACAGTGAAGATTATGGAACCTTATAGGAGAACGAACGATAATGACATCTTCATCGAAACTGTTTACATCACGAAAGAGGGTAAAGACTAACTGAGATGAAGATGGCGGAGGAGCGATTAAGACCACTACCCACTCCTTGTGCTGAATGATTGTGTCTTTATATCAAATAAAGTGAATGCTGCCGGTAATATGGCCGATTTTAAAGGACATGGTGGTGCTTCATTTTTTTGTAAATCTTTATAGAGAAGAATTGGTAATCACAGGGATGGGTTTGAAGTGAACTCGAAACGGATATAAAATAGGAATTGCTAAATTCTGAAATAATTTGGAACGAATCATAAAACTGTTTGGACTAACGTAAATAAAAAAAACTCCCAAAATCACTTCTGAAAAGCGAAAAGGAATTTTTTCCAATTACGAAGCATTTTTTCATAATACCGTACACTTAATACAATGTAATAGTTATTTTTTTAGTTTCGTTTCAAAATAGTAATGATATTGTTTGTTATAACATGTCAATAAAATTGAATATTTGTTTCTGAGATGGTAAAATGAATGGTTGCAGTATAGAATCTTAAACAAAAAAGGAGCAGACGAAATTGAAAAAGAACAGCAGAATCATCGTAGCGATCATGATAGTAGTGACAATGATATTAGTCCTGACATCATGCGTAAGCCAAAAGAAGCCAAACCAGGCACCGAGCGCGGTGGTAAACATCTACCCTTCACAGAGCGAACTGGTGGATGAGAACTACTTCTACAGCAAATGGACGGCAAGCACGGATCCGGAAGGTGGAGCAGTGACCTATCGCATCAACTACGCGCAGACGATAGAAGGACTGGACGACCCGACCTTCTATGAGACGGTGGAGACATACTTTCTGCTGCCGAACCTGGAAGAGGGGATCTGGTACTGGCGGGTCACGGCGATGGACAAGAACGGAAACAGCACCAGGAGTCCGATCTGGACCTTCACGGTGAACGGAGAGACCTTGCCCCAGCCGGTAGACCCGGAAGAGATTCCGACAGACCCGTCACTGATCGTGAGTGGAGTGGAAAACACATCCTTCACACTGGACTGGCCTGAATACGAAGACCGGCAGAACCCGGGAAAAGCGGTAGAATACATCATCTACGTATACGACCAGGGACAGGGAATGAGCACAAGAAACGTTGAAGAAATGGGCTACTGGATGTCACGAATCGCCCCTGCGACGACGGCACACACGACGGACACCACCTACACCTTCAACAACATGAACAGCGAGACCTTATACGACTGGGTGATCGTGGCACAGAACAACGCTTCACAAACAAGCGTGGTAGGAAGCTCACAGGTGAGAACGGGAAACAGAGCGCCAAGCCAACCCGAACTCCTGAACCCGACAGAAGGGGCAACCGACGTAGCCACAGACGTAACCCTGAGGTGGAGTGAAAGCGTTGACCCGGATGGAGACGCTGTGAAATACTACGTGTACATCGACATGGTAAAAAACACCAACCGAAACGTAACGGTCGAAGGGATAGACGAGACAGAATACCAGCCGGAAGGACTGGAAGAAGGGCGAACGTATTACTGGTTCATCATGGCAAAAGACGCCAACGGAGCGGCGACACGAACACAGACGAACACCTTCATGACCAAAGCGGAAGGAATGGACGTGCCCAACAGCCCGACACCTGGGGACGGAACAGAAGGGATGGACGCGACTGCTCCACCGCTGTTAGAATGGGAACACGACAAAAACGGGGCACCAATCACCTACACCGTCTACATGAGTGCAAACCCGAAAAAAATAGACAAAAAAGCCGAAGGGCTGACAGCCAAAAACTACCAGATACCAGGCCTGTTGGAAGGGAATACCAGATACTACTGGGCAATCGAAGCAAAAGACACAGGAACGGACAAAACCACACGCAGCGGGGTATGGACCTTCAAAACGGGAACCATCGAAGCGCCGGAACAGACGGAAGCCATCACAAACAGTGACGGGACACAAATAGAACTGACCTATGACAAAGCGATGGGAGACCCTGAGGGGAAAAAAGACACCTACACCGTCAAAAAAGAAAGCAGCAACACCATCACAAGCAGAGGCGCAAGAACAGTGACAACATACCGCACAATCGCAACGAGCAAAATAGAAAGAAAAGCTGGAACGACAAACATCTACATTCTTACACTGGAAGAAGCAATAAAAAACGGAGACAAAGTATTCATAGACTACACACCGGGAACCGTAGCGAGCACAGACGGCGGGAAACTGGCAAAATACGAAAACAACCCCGTCACCAACCGCGTACCGGGAGCCCTGCCGGTGTGTACCGCAGCAACCATGACAGCAGACGGCAGAAACGTAGAGCTGTCGTTCAGCCAGGAAATGAAAGCACCGACAGCCGAAGAGGCGAACCAGTTCGGAATTCTGGTGAACGGATACGTAAACGAAATAGAAGGAGCGACACTAAGTGCAGACAAAAGAGTGATCACGCTGGAACTGGAAAAACCGGTGGGAAAGAACAACGAAGTGCACGTATCGTACACAAAGGGAACCGTAGCATCAACGGGAGGAACCCTCTTAGAAAGCTTCCAGAACAAAAAAGTGAACACGGACACCCTTGAGTACATCTGGGTCAACAAAAGCGTGAACTGGAACTACAAGAGCATAAGAGCAGCGATAGACGGAGCAATAGATGGAGATATCATCATCGTGGCACCGGGAACCTACATAGAAAGCTTTGGTTTTGACGGAAAAGCGATTACCCTGAAGAGTACCTACGAAACCGACACAATGGCAACCGCCACAACGATCATAGATGCGCAGCAGCAGGGTCCGATCATGATCTTCAGAAGCGGTGAAGACAGAAATACCGTCTTTGAAGGCTTCACCGTCATGAACGGACATGAAGAGACTTATGAGACCACAGACAGAAGAGTATCACCATACGGCGGAGCCATCACAATCACAGGGGCAAGCCCGACGATCCGAAACAACATATTCAAAGCCAACAGTTCATATAACGGCGGAGCCATCAACGTGAGTGCGGGGAATCCGCTGATCTATAACAACACATTTGATTCAAACGAAGCTGTTTACGGTGGAGCCATCTTCCTGAAAGCGGAGAACTATTACACAGAAGGCAGAAACACAGCGGAAAAAGAAACGGCAACGATCTATGGGAATACAATCAAAAACAACACGGCGGATAAAGGAGCCGGAATCTACATAGACGATGAAAGTTACAAAGTGTACAACGCAGCAGGAACAACATGGAAAACCTTCAATGCCCCGAATGCGGCAATCACATTTGTAGAAAACGCAACGGAGAAGAATAACACCTACAGCGGAAATACAAGACAAGAGAGAAGTGAATCAAGAACGGAGACATTGGAAGGAATAGACATCTACTACTACTGCGAAGAAGAACTTGAAACACCGGCGGGAACACTGACACTGAGACCGCAGACGGCTTACGAACAGAGTGTTGTGAGCCTGAATCTGGACTACACGATCGGAAGCGAATATCATAATGGATTTGTCGAATTCATATTGACGGACACAAACGGAGACTGCTTTGAGATCACGGAAGGCGCTTCCGTCATCATCAATGGACAGACAACTCCGATCACAGATTCCGATTATTACTACACTGCAAAAAATGCCATTATTACGGGACTCAAACTGGAAGAAGGAACTGTCACATTGAGATTGACACCACAGGAAACGCCGGCGGGAACGACAACGAATCTCATAAACGCAAGAGATATCAACTATGAGATAAGTGCCAAAGGGGACGCAGATGGACTGGATCATGTATGGACAGACAGTACAACATCCACACAAAACTTCCTGTCAAATGCCCTGTCGATCGTGACGGATATAGCCTACAAAGAGGGAAACGAACTGTATGTCAAACTGGAAAGCACCCCAAAGAGCCTGATAGTGGCCAGTGAGACAACGGTAAACGTTGTGCTCTCATCCATAAAGGCGACGGATGACTCGAGCCAGACGTATGAGATCATCACGGCCGCCGGAACACAGACGGGAACGGACGAACTGACGGAAGCAGCAACGCTGATCGTGACGGCGGAACACGGCAACAAGGCAGCTTATGCCATAACGATCAACCCGACGAGATTTGTGAGACTGGAAACGAATACAAATACAAGTGGGAGCAGACTCATCAGCAGAACCAATCCACAGGTAACGCTCACGAGCTGGCATGGCAGAATCACAGACGCAGTGGACCAGGCAGGAGAGACAAACCAGTCAACGATCACGGTATGGCCGGGAACTTACATGGAAAATGTTGACCTCGGTTCAAAGGGAATCCATCTGATGAGCACGGAACCGGCGAGCAAGACCGTGAGAGAGACGACGATCATCGATGCGAATTACGAAGGAAGTGGCGTAAGCGTCTACCAGAACACGGGAGCGGTGATCATCGAAGGCTTCACGATCACCCATGCGGGATATGCACACCCGACAAGCAGCAGAGGAGATTCACCGGCAGGAATATCCGTGAACAGGGGAAGCGCTATCATCCGAAACAACATCCTCACAGCGAATGGAAATGAAACCGAAAACAGTGGAGCCCCCGGAATCAGTGTGGTGTTGTCGGAAACGACGATCAACAACAACACAATCACGAACAACTACAACGTGGACGAAGGAGCGGGAATACATCTGGTGATCGGAACGAGTACCGTCTACGCCAACAGCTTCACGGGAAACAAGAGTGAGGGAAACGGTGGGGCAATAGTCATTGGAGAGGAAACAAGATATAGTATGGCGAGAGACGCTGAAAACGACACCAAAGTAACCGTTTACGGCAACAGCTTCACGAACAACGTGGGAGACAAAGGTGGTGCGATAGCGGTATACGAAGACGCAACGCCTTACAACAAGGCAGGGGAAGCGTGGAGAGCGTTCAACATGCCGGGAGCGACGACGACGTTTGTAGAACATAACGCCGATACAGAAGACAACAACACGTACTCTGGCAACAGTCTGAACGAAGACTTCAGCAGTTCAAGAGACGGCGTGGAAGAATCAACGGACATCTGGTTTGCCGGAGAAATAAAATCGACAGCGGGAACACTGGACCTGTCACCGGCAACGGTGACGGGAGATGCGGGAGAGCAGATCACGCTGACGGCGACGTACACGCTGGATTTCCCGGCATGTAACGGAGCGGTTGGCTTCGCGGTTCCGGAGCCGTTTAAGCTGACGCAAGACGCCTCAATTACAGTAGGGGGTAAAACGGTAGAGACAGACAGAGTGTTTTTCCTCGATGCTAAAACGGTCGCAATAGTGGGCATCAACTGTACGGATACACAGACAGTTGCGCTGGCCTTCAACTACACACCGGCCACACAGATGGACGAAGACGATTATGTCGTAGGTACCCGTATAAATGTAGACGGAACGGGAACGAGATACACGGAGTCGGACTTTACCTATGCCACAATGACGATACCGCCACAGTATGCGGCTCCCGAAGTGGCGGTAAAAACACCGGTTGGTATTGAACTGGAAGCGACAACGACGGTGACGTTCACGTGGGAAGCGACGGCAGGGACACAGACAAATGCTATCGCAAGAGAAGAAGCGGGAATAGCCGGATACGTGGTGGCGTTTGCGGACAGAGACGGGAACTGGGCGAGTGCGACGGTGAACGACGGCAACACGAAGAGCTACGCAACGGATACCCTTGTCTATGGACAGGATTACAGCTGGCATGTGAAGGCGATCGGTGCCAACGGCAAGACGGCGACAACGACACCGGATGCGACGTTTATTACGGCCTACAGGTTGAGAGATCTGGGGAGTGAAGGGGTTGCCTACACGCTTGAAGACGATACGAACTTTGACTGTTACGAGATAGCCTTCGACAGTAAAGATCTGCCGGGAAGATTTGACGGGATGACGGAATTTCAGATAAACGTCAAGGGACAGACGTACAAGTTTGGGCAGAATGAATCTAACCCGACACAGTATAACGTTCAGATTCCTCATAGCGTCGGAACGCCAGATGATCCAACGATGGATGAGGTCAGAGACGGGTTCTTTGGGGAGTCTAAAATCAAAAATGTTTCCTTCGCTCAGGGGGAAACAACCGCAGAATACGATACGATAGCTGAAGCGGTAGCAGCCGTTGATGACGCTGAAGGACAGGCAACAATCACCCTGAAGGAACCAGAGTATATTTTTACTGAAAGAATAAACCTTTACAGTGCAGCACCCATTACGATCATGGCGGCAGAGGGTGTAACACCGGTAATAAACGGAAACGACACGACACAGCTCTTCTACAATTTCACTCAGGATTCTGCGACAGTGACGTTTATAGGCATCACCTTCAGCCACGCAAAAAGTGGGGTTGCAGGAGCGGCAGTTATATCCAATGCGTCGATGAAGTTCGTTGACTGTACTTTCAGCAACAATTTGGCAAGTAATCATGCCGGAGCGCTTTATCTGAATTGGGGCTCCTTTGTCATCAAGAACTGTCAATTCAACGATAATTCATGTGGAAGCTCCTCTTGGGGTGGTGCTTTGAACTGTGCCGATAATGCAATATCTCTAAGCATAATTGAATCCACATTTACAGCAAATAATGCCTATCGAGGTGGCGCGTTGTATATAGGAAATGCGGATACGGTAGAAATAAAGGATTCTTATTTTGATTCGAATACAGTTACCGGAAATGGAGGCGCTTTATATCTTGAACAGAGTGAAAATACAGATGTTACCATATCCGGAACGACCTTCACTTCAAATACGGCAACGAATACGAATAACGATGGTCCAACAATAACAGTCGGATATGGCGGAGCACTCTATTTAAACTTAAATACTGCCATAGAGATCACCAGTGCGACCATCATAGATAATGCCGCGGGTAAATCAGGTGGTGGAATTTATATTCTGAGACAAGACGGTTTTACGGGAGCGCCGAAAACGAGTGGCAATTCATGGTGGTACAATAGTGTGGGTGTTCCCTCATCGTTATATTCTCAGGATAGTGATTTTTCAATAGACAAGAATGGTCAACGTATTTATCCTTGTAGGGAATCAGATCCCGTGGTTGTGAAGTTAAACACAGCACCATCGTATCGATCGTATTGCATTAATTAATCAGGAATAGAGTTGTAGAACGGGAACCAACGTTTTAAATAAAATAAATTTTCAAGAGGAAGAGCAGGCGAAATCCTGCTCTTTTGTCTTTGGATAAGGATTAAAAGACAACTGAGCATATTGTAGATAAGAATGGAAAGGTGACGCACACACAGATGAATGTATTCAGGAGGCTCCGTGGTGATCTGTGTGTGGTAGAAAATCCAACATCGGCGGATGGAGGCAAAGAAATAGGGCTGGTTCATCCACCCCTTATGAGCTGGGAAACGGACAAAAACAGTGGGGCGATTAGCCTGGGACAAAACAATTCCGAACGGGCAGGAATACAAATGGCATGTACAGGCAATTGGCGGAAATAGATAAGCAAAAAGGCGGTCTTTTTCAAGACCGCCTTTTGTGTTTTTAGGGAAACTATTTGATTCGTATCATATAGAAATACATCGATATTTCAGTGATAAGTTGCAGAAAAACATAATATAAATACGCCTTGTCGTAAGGCACTTCACAACCTATACAAAGTAGAAGTTAAGAAATAATTTTTCTTACTGTGAATTATTCTTGCAGATAACTCAAAAAAACGGATACAATTGTATTTTTGATAATCGTAATATTGCTGTGTGATCTAAACACTGTGTTTTTATTTTATAAAATCAACTTTATTGTTTTTTTTATATGACACTACTGTTGATAATTCAACATAGAAGTGCTATAATCAATTCTGAATAACATAGTTAGAAAACAAAGGGAACAAACTGAAAAAGACAGTAAGTTCGAAGGAGAAAAAATAATAAACAAAGATAAACGATAATGATAAGGAAACATTGGAGGGTAAAGATGAAGAAAACGGTAATAGTTGTATTTGTAGTATTCTCGCTTCTGTTCACGGCATGTGTACAGGAACAGAAAGTGACAGCCGAGACCAGCCTGCCAAAAGTGCTGGAACTGAGCGGACTAAGCGGACAATATGAGGTAGAAGATTACACGGATTATGGACTGTGGCTTCTGACGATAGAGGCGAATGCACTGACGAACAAGGTGGCTGATGCTGATACTTACTACCTTGAGACGGAAGGAAATGTGTATGCAATTCAGAGGAATCCGTTGAACGCAGGACAACTGATGATCTTTTTACCGGAACACTTCGTCATTGAAAACCTTTCAAGTGCAAAAATAACGATGGAACAGATAGGACAGTCAGGGAGTAGAGGGGACAACGACGATATCTTCATCGAAACCGTCTACATTACGAAAGACGGGAAAGAGTATGAGCTGACACTGGAGAATTACCTCTTTATGAAACAAGCGTCAAAAGACACGTTTGTGTACGCAGACGGAAAACTGCTGCGCCCAGATTATGTAAAGAGCAGTGACGGGTACACGTACAGCATGCAGAGCTACTACAACGCCCGACAGGTATCGGAAGATCACGATGTGAACGGCGCGTTTTCCTTCCTGAAAAAGCTTGAGAATTACGAGAGCTATGTCTACGTAAACAATCCATATCGTGCGAAGATAGAAGAAGGAACAGTTGCCGTCTACGATCCGGACACAAGAGACAGGGTCTGGGAGCTGGGGGCTATGGGTGCCATAGATGAAGCGGCGACATACACCTACGACATCGCAGATAACAGTAATGCGCAGACACTGACGCTGACGATCAAAGAAGAGAATTTGCCGACAAAATATAATCAAAGTGGAGAATATGAAATACAGTTCAAGGATGATGCGACCGTATGCAGTTTTGTCAACAGAAGCGGGAACTTGTATGATTGTGTGATTGAATATGCCATAACCGATAACGTTGATCTGATAAAAAATGCAAGATTCAGTGAGGCCAGTAACGCAACGCAGACGGATATCAGGCTGAAAGGGGTAAATAAAGCCTATGCTCTGTTAATCACAGACCCTGCAACCGTGTTGAAAGTGGCAAGCGGCACTACCGTTGCACAGATGAAGAGTTATCTTGAAGCGGTGGATGGATCAAATCAGACCTATACCTTCAAGACGACGGATGGAAAACTGTCGAATGCCTCAATTCTGACAAAAAACGGAACACTGACAGTAACCTCTGAATATGGGGAACCATACATTGCTCAATTTGAGATGCGGGTGAATCCGACGCCGTTTGTGAGACTGGAAACGACATCAAAAATCATCTGGCACAACACGATAGGCGATGCCGTAACAGGCGCATCCGAATCAGATTATTCAACGATCACCGTTTGGCCTGGCTTGTACCGTGAAAACATCACTTTTGGTTCAAAGGCCATTCATCTCATGAGCACGGATCCGGCGAGTGAGACGGTAAGAAATACGACGATCATAGATGGAATGTCAAACGGTAACACCATTCTAATCGGGAATCTCGCCGGTGGCAGTATGGAACGAGACGGTTCTGAAGAACAGACGATCGTTGAAGGCTTTACCCTTACGGGTGGCGCATCAGTCTTATCGCCGACATCACAAAGGGCGGATGACTCCGTTCTGGGAATGATTTCGGCAGCAGTGGCAGTAAACAGAGAAAAAGCCATCATCCGAAACAACCTCATCACCGGAAACGGAACGGATACCGGAGATGGGATGAGCAACCTGTCAGGTTGCGGTATCATCAGTGAGTATGCCACCTCAACCGTATACAGCAACGAGATTCGAAACAATTACAATGTGTTGATAGCAAGTGGTGCGGCGGTTGCAAACGGAACGGCTGAAATATACGATAATCTCATCACACAGAACACCGGAAATATGGGCGGTGGAATTCTGGTCACCAATCTGGAAGAAACGGGCGTTTCGTCGAGAGAAACTACTGATGAAACGGTGGCAAAAATCTACCGGAACACCATCAGTGAAAATACCGCAGGAGTTAGTGAATATATCCCAGGAGACGGAGCGGGAATATATATATATAAAGGCTGCAGCATTCTGAATGCAAATGGGGAAAAATGGAGGCATTTTAATTCACCGGCGGCAAGCATTGAATTCGTCGAAGGTTCACCGGCAGAACAGAGAAACGTCTATCAGTCAAATGCCATAAACACGGGATCCGATCAGGGGACCGATATCATGTACGACGAATCCGAAGAAACTCCTCCGGGAACCCTTGAAATCTCACCAGTAACAGTTCCGGAAGGCGATCTCTTCACCTTAACGGCAACGTACACCTTTGCAGGACCGACCTGGGAAGGTGGCGTTGAATTGGATTCAGCGGGCGATGTGACACTGGCATTCTTTGATCTGGATACCGCCTCTGTGACCATAGGAGATGGGGAGAAGAGACTTCTGACGGCTGATGAGAAATTCTCTGCTTATACTATTCAGATCGAAGGGATCACGAGTGAAGCGGCAACGAAAGTGGTGTTTCAGATTTGCAGGAAGTCAGATACAGCTATGCCTGCAAAAGCATATACGCTAAGAGCCATACCGGATGCCGATGGTGGATCGGGGAGTGCTTATGGCAACACACAAACGGGAATAGCCTCCTCGGAGCTAACAATAAAAGTTTCTGGACCGGTTTCTTTTGCACAGGGTGAGACGACAGCAGAGTATGATACGATACAAGCAGCAGTAGCAGCCATCAGCGGAACAAGTCCGGCCACCCTCACGCTGAACAACGATTTGTACCGGGAAGGATCACAGATAGAGCTGTCATTCTGTCCTGCATTGGTAACGATACAGGCAGCAGAAGGTAAGTCACCGGTTATAGACGGTGAGGAACAATACCGTCCGTTTAGCTTGACGAACTCTCCAACCGTTACGTTTAAGGGAATTACCTTTACAAAGGGATATTATGAACTTACAGATGGAGAAGATGGTGGTGGAGCAATCAAGGCATTTAATACACCGCTTGTTTTGAATGATTGTGTGTTCACATCAAATAAGGTGAGAGCTGCTGGTGGTGAGGACGATTATGAAGTCTATGGACATGGGGGTGCCATTTATTCAACATACGCTACCCTTATCTTGAATGATTGTACCTTTACGTCAAATGTGCTGCACAATGCTAGTTATTGGACTCCTGTTTATGGGGCTGCTATTTCCGTTCAAACGATGGATTTTTTAAATATTTCCAGCTGTGAATTTGATTCAAATCATATGATCATTGATGATCTGAATAACACAAGCGGATGTGGTGGCGCTGTCAATGCGGATTATACAGATTTAACGGTAATTGAGTCCTCAACTTTCACCGGCAACAGCGCAAGTGGTGATTTTGCCGGTGCCGTCAGAATTTATGGTGAGACCTCCGGAGGGGATTCGGTTAAAATCCGCAACAGTTCATTCACTTCAAACAGTTCCATTGGTCCCTGGAGCGGTGGTGGTGCTTTGGCACTTATGAATATGTCTGGAGCAAGCGAGATTTCCGATTGTGTTTTTGACTCCAACGAAACGAATAAAAATGGTGGTGCCATCTATATACACACTAAAAATGATTTTGAAATCACAGACACCGTTATAAAAAACAACAGTGCAAATCAAAATGGCGGGGGAATCTATTTGTATTATACAAACGGGAGTGATATAACAACCGGAGGCGTCAAATGGGGGCTTGGTGCAACTTCATTGAATAACGCTTTCTCAGTCTCTTCAAATGGTACTTATCATGCAACGGCCAATTCGGATGATTCGGTTTATATCACCGGGAACACGGCGGAGAGCGGTAATTCATACACTGGAGTAACCAATTAACCCGGAAGAAATGAAACTGTTTTTAAAATGAGAAAAAAGAACTTTTTATATCAACAGCTATCAAGAAAGTGTTTTCTGAGTTCGTTGTTGTTTTAATCTATTATTGGGGGTATTTATTTGGTTTTTCAGCAGCCATAACTTATAAACCGTTAATAAGAAACAATGATTATAACTTATAGTCCATATTCGGGATGTTAATATTAAAATTTACTTATAAAGGAATCAAAAAACAGCAGTGAAATAACACCCTGCTGTTTTTCATTTATTCAAATATTAATCATTCAGTCACAAAATGCGCTTCAATTCTTCTCTGCATTTCTCAGACAATCAAATGGATTATCGACGCCGATCAAACCGACACCATCCTCATAGAATCCATCAACTACATATCCGGAAGATGCTTCCGCCAAAAGCCTGCCAAGTGAACCGCTCGCGTAATCACCTGTATAGAATTCTCCTGGGCTGTTATCAAGGTCTGGCAGTAAGTTCTTAAAGGCATCTGAAAACATTGCTCAAGCCTATTTCAGCTTTAAAAGACTCCTTTTGACAAACACCTTCAGAAGTTCTTTCCTGTATTCACCGGAAAGATCAAATCCGTCAGAAACACTCGCCTTTTCAGATATGTTCGCCAGCATTTCAGCTTTATTTTTTAATTCCTCAACGCTTTTCCCCTTCAACGCTTCTTCGAGTATATTGAACCGTACGGCAAGTCCCGGACGTGCCCCATAGGCTGCTCCGGCTTCTTTTACAACACCCTCTGCAATTTCTGCGCAAAGGTAAAAATTCAGCTGCGAGACATCATAATCCGTCTTCGTCATATGCTGAAAAACGCCAAAATTGAACCGGGTATCGAAGAGAATTGACAGGATGATGGGTTTGGATTTCCCATGCAGATAGTCTTCGAGGGAAACGATTCTTTCTTCACCGTCGTATACTCTCAAAGATGCCTTCAGAGCCAGGAAAAGCGTCACAACATCCGACCAGCCGTATTTCTGTGCAATAGAACCGGAGATGGTGGACATATTTCTGATCTGATTGGTTCCGACTTTTTTCAAAACCTGCGTAATCGAATGACCGTCCATATCATCGATGAGCTCGTTGATCTTCATCCCGCCACCGATTTCAAATTGACTATCCGTTTCAATCACGGAATCGGGAAGTACATGCTGTATATCGATGAGGATTTCTGTTCGCTCATCTTCTCTCAAGGCGGTTGAAACACCCCCGGAGGTAAAAAGTGCCTTTTCCCTGTTGTTCATGTAAAGGTCCCATGCCTGTTCAAGGCTTTGTGCTCTGACATACGCTTTAAGATTCTGAAGCATCAAAATAACCCCCTTTTAATTCCACCTGATGATCCGGTATATAGGCATCAAGCGTCTTTTTCATGTCATTTTTGTCTCTGCAGATACACAGATCATACATCTTTTCCATCAAACCCGCTATCTCTTCAGGAGACATATGCTCTTCTTCAATCACCCGGTATATTTTCGGATTCTTCGTTGACAATGCCTTTTCCTTATCAAGGAAAAGTTCCTCATATAGTTTTTCCCCCGGTCTGATACCGGTATACTGAATCTCAATATCCTGCCCCGGAATCAACCCGGCAAGTTTTACCATGTTGTCCACAAGATCCTTGATATAAATCTGTTCTCCCATATCCAGGATAAAGAGATCCCCGTTCTTCATAAAGCTGGATGCCTGAATGACCAGTGAAGAGGCTTCCGGTATCGTCATAAAGAAACGTCTCATATTGGGATCCGTAATGGTAATCGGTCCACCGTTTTTAATCTGTTCCTTGAATTTGGGAATAACGCTTCCCCTGCTGCCAAGAACGTTCCCGAATCGAACAACGGAAAAGATCGTTCCCCGGTTCTTATTTGCAACGGCTCTGAGATACATTTCCGCCAGCCTCTTGGAAGTGCCCATGATAGAGGTGGGATTAACCGCTTTATCCGTTGAGATGAGTGTAAAACGTTCCACGCCGTGCCTGACGGCAATATCCACCAGTTTCTTCGTTCCCATGGAATTAACCCTGAAGGCTTCCGACGGATTTTCCTCCATCAGCGGAACGTGCTTATGCGCCGCACAATGATAGACCACCTGCGGTTTATGATCTTTGAACAATCGATCAACGGCTTCCTCATTCGTGATATCGGCGATGATTCTGACAAATTCTATCGCATTCGCTTTGAGCAGGGGGGCGAATTTCCCGGATATCTGATAAATACTGTTTTCTCCTCTGCCAAGTGCCACGATTTTCTTCGGTTTCATAGCGATTAGCTGCTTGGTGATCTCACCACCGATACTGCCGCCCGCTCCGGTTATGAGTATCGTCTTGTCTGTATTGGCAGCTTCCATCTCTTTCAGATCTATTCTGACGGGATCTCTTCCCAAAAGGTCTTCAATGGCAACATCACGAACATGTTCCGTTCTCACCTCATCTTCAAGCATCTCGGAAATTGAGGGCAAGACCTTCAAATGAACCGTCTTGAGATCAATATGCGAGGTGATGATCTTCATCTGGGCTGAATCGGCACTTGGGATGGCAACGATGATCTCATCAAGCCCCTTTTCACTGATAATCCTGTTCACATCGGCGATAGGACCCATAACCGGAACCCCTCTGACATTTCTCCCGATCTTTCTCCTTGAATCGTCAATAAAGACTTCTACCTTCATCCCGCGGTTTCGCTTTCTGATATCTTCAAGCAGCATGATCCCCGCCTCGCCGGCACCCATGATGCCTATTCGGCGTTCAACATCCCGGCCTTTTTTCTGATACTTTCTCCGGACATACCAGCTCCACCATATTCGGCTCAACAGGACGGCAAAAGCCCCCCCGAGAAACTGCATGATGCCAACGGAACGCGGCATGACAAAGGGAAAGACCAAAACCACCAGCAGATTCATGAAATAGGCAACGGCTATACTCTTGAAGATCTGAACGATCTCATCATTCCCCATATAAGCCCAAACGGTCTTATACACCCCAAAAAGGAAGAAGGAAAGACTGGCTACACCGGATGCAATTAACACTGCCGGAAAATAATTCCCGATTGAGGCAAAATCCCAGCCGAATCGAATAAAAAGGGAAAGGATTCCGGCACACAACATCACTGTAAAATCGACTGTCACTAAACTGATTCTTCTCAACATATAACGCTTTCTCACCACCTGGTGGTCAGTTCAAGACCATCTTTAAAATCGAGCAGGGAATATTTGTTCAGCAGATCGCGGATATCACTCATGATATATATCCTGACAATCTGAACCAGCTGACCCGATACGGATTGATAAAAGGCACTGTTTTTAAGAAAGGTTTCAAAATCCACCAATTCGGAATCTGTCCTGCCCGTTCTGAGATAGACTTCGTTGACGAGAAATTCAGCCGGATGTGCCAGTGTGAGTTTATAAGGGGTGTCTATCTTGAAATACAAGGAGGGATTGTTACAGATGTTCTCAAGTTCCTCCCTGTCGGCTTTCTTGATCTCTTCTTTCTTCAGGCGTTTCCCGATGCTTTCTATGATGGATTCAATCCGCTCTTCACCCACACTCATCGCAACCCTGGTCGGATCCATACCGGTGATACTGAATGACAATTCTACGATACTCTTCCACAAGCGTCTGAGCTTATAATTCTGCATGATCCTAAAGGCTTCACGGATGTCATCAGCCGCTTTCCCTTCAAAAGTGTCAATCTGATTGAATTTTTCCCTGATGGAATAGTACAGCCAGCCTTCTGTCAGTTCACAGAATTTTGTTACATCCTCAATATAACTGCCAATATCCAGAAAATCATATGAAAGCTCAAGTACACGTTGTATCATCAGATCCGCTGCCCTTGCCGTCTTATGAAAATAGACATTCTTATACATCATAAATCTTCCGAAAAGCACACGGTATATACTATCCATAATCTTTTCATTATAGGTCAGTCTTTTGATGCCATTTTTCTCTATGATCTTTGAACTTCTTACGATCCTCTGAAGGTCAAGTGTTCCGTATTCCGGTGTACCGCAGTAATGGGCATCTCTCAATACAAAATCAATACGGTCGGCACCGAGTGGCCCCTGAACGATGTTGAAGTCCGCCGTCCCTTCATGCTCCCCGTCAAAAATCTCGCAAACTTTTTTCATCACACAAAAAAACGCTTCCTGAAGGGATAGTTCGACAACAGAATCCCCTATGATATCCTTCAGATCTTCAATAACGTTGCTGCGCCACTCCTCTTTCATGGCATTATCGTACACCTGAAGCATCTCAAGGGGCATCAATTCCAGCAGCAGTCTTTCACGCTGCTCATCATGCCCATCTTTCAACCCCGCCTTGACATACGCCACTTCATCAAACTGATGACTGTAGGGGCCGTGCCCAATATCGTGTAACAGGCCGGCAAGCCGAAGTAAACGACTCTTGCCCTTGTCAAATCCGAGATGGTCGGCATACATTCCGGAAAGGTGCATCACGCCAAGTGAATGTAGAAATCTCGTATGTGTAGCCCCGGGATAAACCCGCTCGGCACCACCAAGCTGAGAGATTTCCCGCAATCTTTGTATCGGTTTTGAATCAACACAAAGTATTTCCAGAGGTGACAACAACACCTCTCCATAAACCGGATCTCTGGATACCCTGTATTTCATTTTATAACCCCCAATGGTTGCTATTCAACCCGTAAATCTTCTGAATATTCTAATATTTCATTTTCCAGAACGACTTTGATATTGACCCTGTAGATGCCCGTCTGCTGGAATACCAGCTCTTTCCATTCCGTTGAATCAAAGATCTTTCGCTTTGAAAAAGCCGGAAGGATAACATTAACAGTTCCTTCCTGATATTCGGTATACCGGTAAAGGACGGCACCATTCAATTCGATTTCGAAGATAAATCCCTTTATCCTGTCATAAAGATCCTCACCGGAATCATTCGCAAGATTGATCTCCGCGGTATAAGCCTGACCAACCCTGACACTCTTAAGGGTATACGGTAGAATTCTTATCATACCCGGAACGGCGGCTGTGTTGATCGAGTGTACAGAAACATTGTATTTTTTTTCATTCAATTCGTTATTCATAAAATAAGAGATGTCCAGGGTATAGATTCCCGTTTCGGACGGAAACGCCAAATCTCCAAGGATGATATCCAGCTTTTCCCCCGGTTTCAGGAGGATATCCCTAATAACAGCGGGATTCTTAAAGATCTCCGATTTGAGAATCCCCTCGTCTTTAAGGGAAACGCGATAGGTTCCAAGGTTAAACTCCTTCAAATCAGGGGAATGATTCGTAACACTGAGATAAACAGGCATCGTCTGACCCGGAAGGGCAAAATCATTAAAGAGTCTGACCGTCATATCCACATTTTCATTGATGATGAGTGTCTTTTTCAATTGAACATAGTGCTCATCAACGTAAAAATCCGAATGGATGGTATACGTCCCCGGATCAATATTTAACTCTGGATTTTCCCTCAGAAAATCGTAAACATCCCTCGATTCATATTCAGCCATATCAATCGTCAGATTTGCTGGATAACTGAAGGCGTAAACCTGCTCCCCTTTTTCCGATACAATCGAAAATCTGAAATCCTTAAAAACAAAATCATGCACAGAGGCCGTTATATTCGAGACTTTAATTTTGATAATATTTTCTTCCCCGTAATCCAGTTCATCCGCTGCAAGAATCTTAAAGACAAGGGGATCCAGTCGACTGATATAATCGGAAGAAATCACATCCGTTCGATTGCCAAACAAAAGCCAAATAAGGGCAAAGAGGGCAATAAAAATCGCACCAAAACCCGTGAAAATAAGTCCCCGCTTTCTTTCACGACTTTTGGTGTAATTGAGTTTTTTATTCTTCTCTTTCAATTCCTCCAGCATCTTCTCTGGGGATCTTGAATGATAATTAATATTTTTAGATACTATCTTTTCATCGGTTTTTTTTTTACGTTTTTTTCTATCAGGCATTAATCGCAACCCTCTTTATTTCGTCGATCGTCGTTTTACCCTCCAGAGATTTGATAATCCCGTCTTCAAACATGGTTCTCATTCCCGCTTTTCTTGCACTTTCCTCAATCAGTCTTTCCGGCGCATTTTCCACCATCAGTTCACGCATCTTCTTATCAACAATCAGTACCTCATGAATACCGCTTCTGCCTTTATATCCGGTCTTTCGACAGGATTGACAGCCTTTCCCGGTATATTCATAGTATTCCTTTTCATTCGGAAGCAGCAACTTCGCCATTTCCCTGTATTCATGATTCAGAAGCGGTTTCTTCGTCTTACAGTTCGGACAGATCGATCGCACCAATCGCTGGCCAAGAACCCCGAGAAGGGAAACACCCAGCAAATCGGGTTCCACCCCAAGGTTCAGCAATCTGCTGACCGCAGCGGATGCCGTGTTGGTATGAAGCGTACTGAGCACAAGATGCCCTGTCATGGACGCTTCAATGGCAAGCTGTGCCGTTTCCTTGTCTCTGATTTCTCCGACCATGATGATATCCGGATCCTGTCTGAGGATGGCCCTCAGAAAACGGGCAAAGGTCAAGCCAATCTCCGAATGGGTCTGACACTGGTTTACACCTGTGATACTGTATTCAACCGGATCTTCCACCGTGACGATATTGGTGGTGATCTTTTTCAGATGATTGATGATGCCAACGAGTGATGTCGATTTACCGCTTCCGGTAGGGCCTGTCACAAGGATCATCCCATAGGGGAAATTGAGAAGATATTCAAGCCTCTGAAAATTGTACTCTGAAAAGCCCAGATCAACGAGTCGCTTGTTAGAATTGGAAACCTTCAACAACCTCGTCACAATTTTTTCCCCGTGAACGGTCGGCATCGTTGATACCCTGAAATCGAATTGTTCCCCTTCATTCTTGAGGAAGAACTTCCCGTCCTGAGGCAATCTTCTTTCCGCAATATCCAGATCGGAAATGATCTTAATCCTGGAAAGAACGCTGTTATGAAGCTTAACGGGATATTCCGCCATCTTCCTCAACATACCGTCTATCCTGTATCGAACCCTGACTTCCTTTTCATACGGCTCGATGTGAATATCACTGGCATCCTGTTCAATCGCCTCTTTGATGATCTGATTCACCAGGGTGATGATCGGACCGGAATTGCCGGAATTCTTTTCTTCCGCCGTAATCGATAAATCAGAAAGATCCATCACATTTTCTTCAGTCGTCTCGCCAACTGATTCAATAGAGCCTTTAAACACCTCATCCAATTGAATATTACTGCCGAAATATTCCTTCAACAGCAGATCAAGCTGTGGTTTCGGTATAACGATAAAATCCGGCTCCAGATCGGTCATGAATTTTATACTCTTCTGTATCTTGCTGATATCGGAAACCATGTCCGTCAGCAACTGAAGGTCCCTGCCGATTTTTTTATAGGGAACAACACGCCACTTTTCACAATTGGCTTTCCCAACCATCGACAGGAGATCTGAACTGAATTCAAGTTCTGCCGTACTGTTCATATATTCCAATCCGTATTGCTGAGAGAGTGCCTGCCCAATCTGTTCCCAGGTCACATAGCCTTTCTCAACAAAAATCTGACCCAGGGGCTTCTTTTCCTGTTTCTGCAGGTCTATTGCGAGTTGAATATCCTTATCCGTTATATACCCCGCATCTTTTAAAATCTCACCCAATCGCTTGTACTGAAACTTTCGCCCCTTAGCTGCCAAATCTAATCACTCCTTAAAAATTCATTCAATCCCAGTCTGAATACTGCCGGTATATCATTATCAAGATCAAGAAGCTGATCGTCATCTTCAAATTTTGTGGCAATGAGTGTTACCCTGACTTCATCATCCGGAAGATCCTCGTCGATGATCAAACCGAATTTCAGGTCAACGTCTTCACTACAACGCTGTCGAATCACCACTGCCGAAAGGTTCATCTCTTTCATCGTGATATTCTTGTTCGAGGAAATATTGAGAATGACTGCTGTTGCGTTATCCACAGGTCTTTCAAGCAGCTTTGAATCCATCGCCTTCATGGCAGCTTCCTGTGCCCTGTTCTCTCCCTTTCCGATTCCGATTCCCAGGAAAGCCACACCGGCTTCTCTGACGACGGACTCGATATCCGCAAAGTCCTGGTTGATGACTCCGCGTCTTGTGATAACTTCACTGATTCCCTTTATCGCCTGATGTAAGGCCTCATCCGCCTTGAGAAAACCATCCATGACGGTGATATCGCCCGGATATTCTTCAAGCAATTTGTTGTTCGATATCTTGATCAGCGTATCGACATTTTCCTTCAACTTCTGAAGTCCCTGTTTTGCATTTTCCCATCGGCTGTTCCCTTCAAAATAAAACGGTGTCGTTACGACGCCAACCGTCAGGATTCCCATCTCTTTTGCCAGTTTTGCAACAACCGGTGCGGAGCCTGTTCCGGTTCCACCTCCGAGTCCCGCGGTGATAAAGAGCATATCCGTATCTTCAAGGACTGAGATGATATCATCCTTGCTTTCATACGTTGCCTTTTCTCCAACCTCCGGATTACCTCCCGCTCCAAGTCCTCTCGTGAGTTCGCTTCCAAGCTGAATCTTCACATCTGCCTTTGAATCCTCAAGTACCTGTAAATCGGTATTCCCTACGACAAACGTGACACCGTGAATACCACTTTCAATCATTCTGTTTACTGCGTTGTTTCCTGCCCCTCCAACCCCAAGGACTTTTAAAGTCGGATTTCTCTTAGGCTGCCTTCTGATTTCTGAACCGTCATCTATTTCAAAACTCATTGGGTGCCCCCCTTTATACTAATTTTTTTAAAAAGTTTGCCACTTTGTCCATAACACTCGGACCTTCTTTTTCTCTATCTTTGTTTTTCTCTTTTTTCTTCCGTGTTCTTTTGATGATGGGACGCCTTTCCTTTTCCTCATAATAGTCGACATCATCGTAATAATCATCTATTTCCGGTGAGGCGATATACAGATTACCGATAGCCGCCGAATACAAACTGGAATCCATTTCCGAAGGGGCATTGACGACATATTTATCATTATCCTCCACACTTCCCACTCTGACCGAGAGGTTGAACGTATCCCGAATGAACTCGATAATACCGTCAATCCTGGCACCACCACCGGTCACAACGATACCGCCCGGTATGCTGGCTTCTCCTTCTTCAGCCATCTTTGTCAACACCGCTCTGATCTCTTTTTTGACATAATTCATGATCTCTTTGATCTTCGCATAGATAACAAGCGAGAGCTGTGAACGTGCAATTTGCTTGGTCGATTTACCGTCCAGCATGACATAACTGATAGTATCTGTACTCGTGTCTTTAAACGCCACTTTACCGTATCCCTTCACCATTCTTTCAGCTTCCGAAACAGAGGTGTTAAAGACTTTTGCCACATCCTTCATCACGTTCTTCATGGATTGATCGATCTGTTTGAAATAGATGATGGAATTGTTCCTGAAAGCCGAAACCGTGGTAAAAGAATGCCCCATATCTATGGAGATAACACCGGCATCCATTTCCTTACTGTTCAGCACGGCGATTGAAGACACAAAGGGACTCAAATGAAGATTTGGCTTCGGACCCCCTATCTGACTGGTAAACATGTTGATGATGGATTCTTTTGCCGTCGTGTCAATGGAAAGAACCGACGCTTCAACGGCAAGGAAAGTCGCTTCCATGTCAACGGGATTGACAACCTGCCGCGTTTCATCGAGGATATATTTTTTAGGCATCGCATGCAGCGTACTTCTGGAATTGTTGAGAAAGTCAAATCCACCGCCTTCAGAGGTGCCGTCGTCATTATCTTTCTGACCGGAAGTGAAAAATCGCATGAGAATATCGTGAAGATGATCTTCCGTAACGAATTCCGGTTCATCATCCTCTGAAAGTGCTATCGCCTTTATCTCTTCCGTTAAAAAAGCACTTTTCTCATTGATTGAAAGGACAAAATCTGCCTGAGTATCATCATCCAGCTGAGAAGCGAGTGCGTTACTCAGCTCCGAAAGGGCCGATCTGAACGAAACGGCATCTTTCAGTTCACCGCCTTCAAAACCGCTCGAAGGAACTTGTGCAAACGAAAGCACTTCGATGACGTTATCTTCCCCTTTTCTCGCAACAACACCCTTAAGGGCATCTGAACCGATGTCAAGAGAAGCCTCCATCCTCTGTTCGATCTTGTATCCTTTGTTTCCCTTATTCCGCTTATTTCCTCTATAATTTGAAGAGCCTGGCATTACATTCACCTCATTTTTTTATAGGGAAAAATCTTCCGGTACTGAACAAATCATAAATCTGATTTTTTCCCATCTGATAGACAAAACTGTCTTCATCAAAATCTTTAAGATTCCGCCAACTGTTCACCAGCAGAATATTCGCATTCCTCATATAAAACACGACGCTCCCGGCATCAACAGAAGACAGGTAATTTCTGAACAAAACGGACTTTTCAGACAGATAAGCGATGATCTCTCTTGCCTGTGAAAAATCCTCAACGTTAAAAATCTCAGGGATCGCATAATAATCAGACAGACTCATATCCCCGGAGAACATCCAGATCATCTCACCGCTCCCGGAAAAAAGATATCGCTTTCCGTCTTTTAGACTGATCAGGAACTCAGCCTGTCGCCTTTCAACAGTGGCTTCATAAAAACCGTCTTTTTTCTCCAGCGTTTTGATCTCAAAACCATTCGGCTGATAATCCCGGATAAAGGACATATCCGGTGACCAGAAATCAAGATAGATGTTCTTCACCGTCTGAGAGGCCTCTGCGTTACCCTCTGTAAAAAAAACCTGACCGGTATCCCTCATTCGGGACGAAATCATAAGGAAAAGGCTTTTACCGAGAAATATCAGCCCTACACACAGTATAAGGAACAAGACAAATAGTTCCTTTTCCCCACGATCGTTTCTCATTATATGTCAAGATTCGTAACCTGAAGTGCATGATGGGTGATAAAACGTCTTCTGTCTTCAACATCGTTCCCCATCAATGTGCTGAGTATCGAATCAGCATATTCTGCATCATCAAGTGTAACCTTTGCCATCATCCTTGTTTCAGGATTCATTGTTGTCTCCCAGAGCTGTTCGGCATTCATTTCACCAAGACCTTTGTACCGCTGAACATTAACCTTTCTGTCATTCTCTCCTCTAAGCCTTGCCATAACACCCTTCTGCTGTTCTTCCGAATAGACATATTCAGATTCCTTTCCCGCTGAAAGTTTGAAGAGGGGAGGCATGGCAATATAGACCATTCCGGCCTTTATCAGTTCTTTAAAATGCCTGAAGAACAGTGTCAAAATCAGGGTTCGAATATGTGCACCGTCAACATCGGCATCGGTCATGATGAAGATCTTTCCATAACGACTTTTGTCGATGTCAAATTCATCGTCAATCCCCGTTCCAAGAGCGGTGATAATATCCGAAATCGTATCACTCTTCAGAATTTTATCAAGAGACGATTTCTCCACGTTAAGAATCTTACCTCTGAGTGGCAGGATTGCCTGAAATTCTCGGTCTCTCGCCTGTTTGGCTGAACCACCGGCCGAGTCCCCTTCCACGATATACAATTCGGACAAATCTCTTTTTTTCGTGGAACAGTCCGCCAGTTTTCCCGGCAGTGTTGATGATTCAAGCGCACTCTTTCGCCTGACCATTTCCCTTGCCTTCTTCGCGGCAAGTCTTGCCTTTGCCGACTGAATAACCCGGTCAAGGATGAGTTTCGTCTGATCGGCATGTATGTCAAAATACTCGGAAAGCAAATCTTTAACCACCTTGTTGACAGCTTCCTGAGCTTCTTCATTTCCCAATTTACCCTTAGTCTGTCCCTCAAATTGAGGTTCTCTGACCTTTACACTCAGAACACCGACAATCCCTTCACGGGCATCCTTTCCGATGATCTGAACCTCTTCCTTCTTCTTTTTCCCACTGCCGAGCATGTCAAATTTCTTCAGATAATCGTTGATACATCTCGTCAGAGCAATCCTGAACCCTGTCAGATGCGTCCCCCCATCAACGGTGTTGATATTGTTGACATAAGAGCGCATCTTTTCATCACCATTCTTGGTGTATTGAAGTGCCAGATCGACATCGATATCGTTGTAATTGCCTGAAATTGTTATGGGTGCCTCAAGAAGCGGTTTGGTACTCTTTAGAAGATGAGTGACAAACTCCGAAAGTCCCCCTTCATAATGATGTATGACATCTTCAATCTCTTCATCTCTCTTATCTGAAAGACTTATCGTCACAATCGGATTCAAATAGGCCTGTTCCATAAATCTCGTATTCAGGATATCAAAATCAAAATCCGTCGTTGAGAAAATTTCATCATCCGGCATAAATCTGACGGTTGTTCCATGTTTATCCGTTTCGCCTATGACCTCAACATCTCCCTGGGGAACTCCTCTGGCGTATTTCTGAACATGGATCTTTCCCGCCTGATGCACTTCTACATAAAGCCATTCAGAAAGGGCATTCACAACGGAAAGCCCAACACCATGCAGTCCACCGCTCACCTGATAACTGTCCTTGTTAAACTTCCCACCGGCATGAAGCTTGGTTAAAACAACTTCAAGCGCACTCTTTTTCTCTTCCGGATGGATATCGCAAGGAATACCTCTTCCATCATCGACAACTTCAACCGACCCATCTTCCATGATTGTAACCGAAATCGTCGAACAATGTCCCCCAAGCACTTCATCTATACTGTTATCAACTATTTCATAGACCAGATGATGCAAACCGGCACTCGACGTGGATCCGATATACATCCCCGGCCTCATCCTGACCGGTTCCAGTCCCTTTAGTATTGTAATATTATTTGCTGTATATTTTCCCGGCAATTTCTTCTCTCCTCCTGATTATTCGAATGGATCTGACTTCTCTGATATCATCAAGTTCTGCTTTCAATTTTTTCAACAGGTCTCTCGTATGGAACCTCAACTCCTGTGCCCACATGGGGTCTTCACAGAGTACATACAATACCCCGTCCTTCAACGCTATGGGCTCTGTCCTTGAACACAGCGGTTTACCGATAATCCGGTCCCACTCCTCAAGAATTAATCGAACTTTGATCTCAGAAAAAATCCCGCTTTTTCGAGCGAGTTTGTCAACAATCCTCTGAAAAGTATTCATACTCATATTTTATCACAATTTAATGCATTTAAAAAAATCACAAAATGCAGAAACCACAACTTGATATCATTTCTCACACTCATTTCCCGATTGCGAAAGATGCCATCACAATCCCCGCTATTCCAACGATAACACCGCCAATTGCCGTCCATCTCAAAACATTGAGCTGCGAACCCATCTCCTCAAATCGCTTCTCAACAACCTGCCGTTCGCTGACGCTCTCATAACGATTCGCTTCAACCTCACTTCTCAAACTTTCTATCTCTATTTTCGTCTCCGTAATGGATCCCGAATTCCTGTCTGCTTTCTTATTCAGCGATGTCATGTCCGCTTCAAGTTTTTGAAGCTCGTAATCGTATGAAACGGCTGTTGATCCGGTTGTATGACCCTCAGCATTATAGCCTTCAAGATGCTGTTTTATCTCCCGATAATCCCTTCCGGCCGCCTCGACTGCTCTCAGCGTATTTTCCATCAACCCTTCCAATTCCTGAATTCTGTCATCGGATACCTGCGAACTTCCGGTGGAAACAGACCCCTGAAGATAATCCACCAGCCTTTTCATTGCAACTGAAGACTGATAGCGCGTCATCGGATCCGAACCACTGAAACTGCCATCCGGTAAACCGCTGATGATGCCACGCTCAGCGAGAAACATCACAGACTCATAGGCCCAATGTGAAGACGGCATATCGGTAAATGAAGGAGCTGCTGTCAACAGCGTTCCCAACAGGATCAAAAGACATATAAACAAATATTTCAAGTCTGAAAACTTTTTATCTGACATAGGTTTAACCCTCACCCCCGGGTAACTTCAAAATTAAACAAAAAACAAACGGCAATACCAACACCCCATGGAAGGACAGCATATGGACTTTCATGCTGATAACCCCGGAAAGCCCATAAATTGTCCCTGTTTCACTTAAAATATATTCAACTGAATTCCCTTATTTTTCAACCGTTATCGACAATCCGGGCGCAACGATATCATTTCCGGGATTGTACATCTCAAAAAGTTTCAACGGCGGGACGATAAATTCACCCGTTGCGATGATCTTGTAATGATTCATATAAACCGAATCCCTTTCGGATATATAGCTCATAAACGATGTCGTCCGGTCATACCTGTCTTCAACATGATCCGTAAAATACGTTGACAGATAACTTCTCGTTGAATAATATTTACCGGCATAATAATCGGTGCCGTAATCCTCGTCCTGAACAAAACAGGAAGGCAGATATTCTTCAAGTGCCGCCCATCTCCAGCTGACCGGTAATTTGATTCTGATGATGGAACGCACTTCATCTCCTATCCGTAGCACTCTGTCATTCTTTCTGAACACGATCGTCCAGGCACCTTCATCATAAGTAAACGGATTCCTGTCAAGTGTCAGCGATGTAGCCGTCATCCCGATTAGGTTGGAACTGCTGCTGACCATGACACCTGTATCCCTGCCGTTCACGATCAATCTTCTGTAATAATGACTGTCGTCAATCTTTTCCAGTCTGAAGCCATAGATGTTTTCCGGCTCTGTTTCAAGGTCTATTGCCGTCCCGTTGGGGAATATCGTATCCGGAATGATGCCGTTATCAATCGGAACGTATACGGTCTCATAGGATAACTCCCCTTCTTCATCCAGCATCTTCAACTGATTCTTAACGACAAGATCTCTGCTGAGAATGTTCTCCGAAGAATTCACCACTTCCGGAGTCCATAATTCCGATGTCCGGACTTTCCACATGATCCCCGATTCCCCGTTGATCTCAAGATTGATGATTTCTCCGGCTTCAATTGCAAAGGTGTAAGTTTTGGTGTCGCCGGAATCGAGGGAATCAATCGTCTCGGGAATATGTCCTTCAGACGCCAGTGATTTGAGCAGATTAAGATTGATCCTGTAATCAAATTCATCGGACGAACTCAGATAACCGGAAAGTGCCATGACGACAAATGCGGAATCCTTTGTGGAACGCCAGTATTCCCCGGTTTTGTTGTTGTACAGATAATTGAACAGCCAGGTCATTTCTATCGCATTATACTCAAGTCTGTTCATGAGATCAAAAAGCAATGCGTTCATCTGAAGATCGTTGATGAAATAAGTCGTGTTGTCAAAGTTAACTTTGAATTGCCCATTGAAGGAAGACCCTTCTTCAACGATTTCATCCAGCAACCTGGAAGCCACTTCATCCTGTCCTCTTTGAACCATCAGAAGAGCCATGAACAGTTTCGAACTCAAAGAATCCCTGTCCGTCAACAACATGCTGTACGACGGCCAGATCATCGCCGTCACATATTCCGCAAAGGGCAGTCTTTCATCGGCATCTTCCATGAGATTCTTCAAGGCAAGACTTCCCCTGTCATATGAGGACATGTTCACATCATACCCCAGCTGAAGCAGTTGATAATAGGTATACATGACATAAGCCGTCATAAACTGATCGGTATTACCGCCTTTCCACCAGCCCCATGCCCCTTCATAATTCTGATAGGAATAAAGTTTTTTCAATGCGGCTTCCGTAATGTCGGGAATCTCCGCAAATATCGCCTGCTGTTCCTCATTCAGTTCAACATCCTTTCTGAGAGACAGAAACGCCAGAGAAGGCAGAAAACTGCTGATCGTCTGTTCCGTACAACCGTACGGATAGCGGATCAGATAAGTCAGGGCATCGATCAGTTCCCCTTCGAGATCGGCACTCATCGTCAACGTCACGGTGCTGTTCACTTCCGGCTGATAGGACCACAAGACCTTTTCCCTCGTGATAATTCCGGCTGCTCCGGTATTGATCTCAAATTCACGCCGGTTGACAATCAGTTCCTCTTCCATCGCATCACTGAAGGCTTCAACAAGCTCGCCGTCTTTTTGGCCATAAGCACCAAGTTTGAATGTTATCTTCTCACCGTTTTTTACCTGCGGAACGGTATATTCAAACCAGTAGATTTCATTAGATTGATCGGGAATATCCACCCTTCTCTTTTCCTGAACCCCTTCGGATTCAAATACAATTTCAAACGACAAATCCTCACCGGAATAATTTCCGACATTCATGCCAAGATCAATCGTATCCCCTGTGATGAGGAACTTCGGGAATACCGCATTCACGGTAACCGGCAACGTTGCAATAAAACTATCGGCTGAGTATGTTCGCTTGCCTTTATCTCCGATTGCTATGGCTCTTGTACGCCACGTGGTCAGATTTTCCGGTAATTTCATTTCAAACGTTGTGTTCCCGTTGACAACCACACCGGGAATCCAGAGGGCCGAATCGGAGAAATCACTCCTGACTTTCACACCCGTTTTTGATGCCGCTCGCTTCGTCTGTGCCAATGTGTCCGCATCCTCATATTCGAGGGTATTAAAACTGAACAATCTGGCAAAATTATAATATTGATTGAAATAATCTATATAGTAATTATACGGTGGCCTGGAAAGGCTCCCGAGCACCAGTTCCCATTCATCATCCCCATAAAGGTCGATCAGTGCCTGATCAATCACGTTCAGGGTAACGACGCCGTTCATCTCACCACCATCGTTATCACGCAAGGCAACACCGATGGCAATATCTTCTCCCGGTCTGGCCTTTTCGGGAACATGCAATTCACAATTCATATCAAACCGTTCAATCTTAACGGGAATCTCGTAGGTCTTTGAAATCTCTTCACCGCCAAAATAAGAGAAGATCTGCACTCTGATCTTCTCCCTGTTCACATCGGCCGGAATCACGAAAGACATCTGAGCCGTATTGTCCTTTACCTTCAACTTTTTCGTCATCAGGGTATTGCCAAAATCAACGATGACATAAGCGTTCAGCTCTCTGAAAACAGAGATGAGATCCAATTCCACAAAATCTCCTGCCCGATAACTCTCCTGATTTCTGATGAGATCCAGTTTTTCAGTCGTTGAGTATCTGTAATCTGAAGCGTATACAAAGAATGTCTTTTCAATCCTGTTCTGAGGATAGGCTGTATCCACTATTCTGAGGGTATAATAACCGGGAATAATCGGGTCAAAATCGAAATGGAATGTCCCTTCACTATCCGTCTTAACCACCTTACTGTAAACCGAATTCTTTTTTCGGATGACTTCAAATTCCATTTCCCTGCCGGAAACATTCACCGAATCGAATATTGCTTCAGCTGAAAATTCCCCTCTGACGCTTCCGTTGTTCAGATTATGCCAATATTGCCACTGCTCTGTCTTCAGAACGACATCTGAAGGGACATATTTAAAGTAGACATGTTCACTGACTTCTCTACCTGTCTTGTCAACAACGTTAAACTCTACCGAGTAATGTTCAACGTCCTGCGCTTTTATCCTGACGATATCCGTCGCATTGCCGCTGTGCATTTCCTTTGAGCGGATATCGAGTGTCTTTGTCTCAAAATTGCGGCTGTAATCCGGCATCAGATTGACCGTCGTATGCACGATCCCCCGGTCTATCGGCTGACCATAATAATAGGTTGCGTTCACATCAAACACAGGCTGTTCACCGATTCCGTAAACCTCTTTGATGTTTGATACATCCACGGTAAACGTGGGCTTCTGATAATCCGAGACCTCAATATACCGATAGAAATTTCTATCTTCTGCTGCGATCATAACGTCATAATGCCCTCTGACAGCATCTTCAGACGTTTCATAGGAAAATTCAAAGCCGCCTCTTTCATCCGTTACAATATCCATCAGAAGCAAACGCGTGCCCATCGGATCGGTCAAGGTAACCGTTACAATACCTGCCGCTTCGAACGCCGCAGTTTTTCTGTTATAAAGATATCCCTTTACGTTAATCGTATCCCCCGGTCTGTAGATCGGTCTTTCGGATAAAAACACCAGATTCGTGTTATAGCTTTCGATATAGTTTTCCAAATCCACCGAAACAACGGCTCTCCCCGAAGGCGCATTGACGATGACCAACTCATCTGCGATATCCTTTTTATCGATTCGTCTCGCCTCAGGATTGTTCAGACTACCGAGATGCACCTTTTCCTTTCCCGTAAAGATATCTCCGAATTCAGAGACTTTCCCACTCAGTGAATCCCAGACCTCCAGCTGAATATAATCTCCGAAATCGATGGCGATCCCCGCTGTGTTAGTTCTTTCAACACAACAGTATTCATCGTCACCACTTTTCCAGAAGACGACGAAATAACTCCCGATTTCCGGGAAGAAGTCCGCCGGTATCCCCTCACGCTTCCATCCCTCTGTTGCCTGTATCCTATAGGTAAAAAGGGGAGCTCCTTTGATGATGTCATTTGCCTCAGACAGAGGCATATCCCTTGAAACAAAGGAAAAGGCATCTTCCATCTTATAAATGGACACGGTGATATCCTCCGTTTTCGCTTCTTCTTCTCCATAATTGTAATTAGAAATGGAGAAACTCAATTCATCCGATGGTCCAATCACATTCAGATCATCCACATAAATATTCAGTGAAAAGACCTGTAAAACTGTCAGTAAAAGAATAGAAAAGATAAAAAACAACCTGGTTTCACTCATATTCATACCCCTTTCATATTTAATACTCAATCGTTTAAAAATTTAAACCTGTAAACACCGAGAAAACTGGGATTTTCCTTCACAGGCAACCATATCAGAGGTGCTGCATCAAAATACACATCTTCTTTCCAAAGTCTCAAATAACCGTCATCTTCATCATTCGGCCCCGTGTGATAGATAAAACCGTCATCCGTCAACATGACAACATGATAGGGAAAAACATGATCCTGCGGATGATAAAAAAACAACAGATCTCCCATCTTGCCATCCCTGTAATCATCTCCAATTTTTCTGCAGGAGTAAAGTAAAAGATTTCTCGCATCCGCAAAACCGTAAAAACCGTCAACCACCTGAAAGATCTGCGTCCCGAGAACAGGAACTTCGGGATAGTTAAACGCTCTGACATCCTCCAGGTTCGGTGCCTGTGAACCGAAGGCATCGTTCCAGCTGCTGTCATGACGTTTTAATGCCTCTACCGCGCAAAAACGGATCAGACCTGAACAATCAATATGCTTCCAGTTATCCGCATACTTGATCTTCTGCGATTTGGCAATCCATACCATCCACTCCCGGAATCGACGACAATCCTCACCGTACAACTCTGATTCATCCGGATAACCGTCCAAATCTTCATCTGCCGCATTTTCTATGACAGAAAAACTTATACTCCCCCGGTTAAAAAACAAACCCGGTCTGAAATAGGTTAGTTTAAATTTATTATCCGTCAGGATAAAGGTCATCAACTCATCTTCGAGGAAAAGTTCTGCTCCTTCTACATCAATCACCTTTACAAAAGACGGAACAGCCAACTGGAAATAATCACCCTTTGCGGAAGGAAAGGAGAGTATGCTTGGACGAAGATAAAAAAAGCCGGAAACTGCGGTAATCAATATTATCAAAAGAAAAACAACGAATTTTTTCAATTTCTCCCCCTCCACCTTTAATTATATCACGAAAAAGAGCCTGCGGATTTCACCAATATTGCTTTACAATGCCCAATATGATAGAATGGTATCAGTATATTACCGGGTGGTGCAACGCTTGAAAAATGTGCATTTTGTTGGAATAAGTGGAATCGGAATGAGTTCTGTCGCTCTTTTTGCAAAGGATATGGGTTATAACGTAACGGGCAGCTGTGATACGGCAAGCCCGAGAACAGAACTTCTGACGGAGAATGCCATTGATGTCTATGTTGGTCATAAGACTGAGAACGTGAAAGACAATATGGATTATATCGTCTTCACGACCGCTGTTTCTGATGATAACCCCGAGATGGTGAAGGCACGAGAACTCGGTATCGAAATCCTGCCGAGGCTCTTCTTCCTGAAGATCCTGATAAAGGAAAGCGGACGCGATTTAACCGGAATAACGGGAACCGACGGTAAAACTTCAACCACAGCGATGATCGCACACGTTGCCATCAAAGAAGGGCTGGATCCGACGGTTATACTTGGCGGCATACACGAAGACCTTGAATTTGGGAACTACAGAAGCGGTACGGGACCTATCATCGCCGAGATAGATGAAAGTGACGGCTATTTCAGAGACCTGAAGGTCAAGCATGCCGTTTTAACAAATCTTCGCGGTGATCACCTGGAACACTACAAACAGGATTTCCAAAGATATAAGGATTATATGATACAATTTATCACTAACGCTGAAAACAGAGTTATCCCGGCTGATCTTGATATTGTATTACCGAATTCAACAGCGTTTTCAGAAAACGATTTTGCACCGCTGCTTGAAAAAAGCGGCAAAACAAATGACCTCTACACAAAAATCAATATCATCTGCGCCGCACAAGCCTGTCGGTTGCTGGGCATCCCACCCATTCGTTCAATCGAATGCCTTTCCGATTTCAAGAATGTTGACCGGCGAATGAGTACCAGATTCAGTACAAAAAAGATGATCATTGTCGACGATTATGCACACACCCCTTCAGAAATAGAGTTCAGCCTACAAAGTCTTGCAAACAAATACAAAGACAGGAAGATCATACTCATATTTGAAGCGCACCGATACACCCGTTTAAAGAGAGATATGAAGAGATTTGCACAAAAACTTGCTTCTCCGCTCATAGATTCACTTATTCTCATGCCGGTCTATTCCGCTTACGAACATGAAGAACCCGAAGTGTTTGAAGCTTTCAAAACACTTCTGAAAGATAAAAAGGTTGACTTCCTTTTTGAAGGGTCACCTGAAAATCTCGCTAACACTTTATTTTCGAAGGCATCCGACGATTTGGCAGTCTTATTTACAGGAGCCGGACACAGTTCAACCTTTTCAAAAAAAGTTTCCGATTTTTGCACCCAAAAAGAAATATTTTTTACATAAAAAAACTTGACAGCGCATTATCATTTACTTTATAATTTATGCGGTGCTCGAAATAGCCATTTCATATGGCTTACAATGATATATAAGACTAACTTGAGGAGGGGATTTAATTGGCTACGGTTCAGATCAATATTAATAACCGTAACTACGATGTACCTGACAACATTACGGTACTTGAAGCTGCAAAACAGGTGGGGATAGAAATCCCAACACTTTGTTATCACCCAAGATTGGAGGCGACAGGTGGATGCCGAATTTGTGTTGTTGAAGTCGAAGGCGCAAGAAACCTCCAGCCGGCGTGTGTAACGATGGTTCGTGACGGAATGGTAATCAAGACAAGTTCTGACAGAGTTTACAACGCCAGACAGATGAACCTGTCACTCATTCTTTCAAGACATCCAAATGACTGTATGACTTGTGAATCAAACGGAAAATGTGAATTACAGGATCTCATATACAGCTACGATGTAAAACCTATCTTCCCGAAGAACGAAGACAAGCCACATATCTTTGATGAAAGCTCACCATCCATCATCAGAGACCTTGACAAGTGTATTGCCTGTACAAGATGTGTGAGAGCTTGTTCACAGCTTCAGGGAATGGACATCTACGGTATGGCGGACAGAGGGTTCGAGACATTACCGCTTACAGCATTCAACGTACCAATCGACGAAACGATGTGTATCAACTGTGGACAGTGTAGTGCATTCTGTCCGGTTGGCGCTATTACGGAAAATTCAGCTGTAAGAGAAGTTAACAGACAGCTCAAGAAGCATGAAAAGATTCTCGTTGTTCAGACAGCTCCTGCAACAAGAGTCGCCATCAGCGAAGAATTCGGAATGGAACCCGGAGAAATCTCAACGGGAAACATGGTTGCCGCTTTGAAAGAACTCGGATTTGACTATGTATTCGATACAGATTTCTCAGCTGATTTGACCATTATGGAAGAAGGATCAGAATTACTCGGAAGAGTCAAAGAAGGCGGACCGTTCCCGATGTTCACATCCTGTTGCCCGGCATGGATCAACCTGATGGAAAAGAAGTACCCACAGTTCAGAGAAAACGTTTCTACTGCAAAATCACCACAGCAGATGCTCGGACCTGTTATCAAAACTTATTTTGCAGACAAAATCGGTGTAAAGTCTGAAGACATCTTCAGTGTTTCCATTATGCCTTGTACCGCAAAGAAAGATGAAGCAGGAAGAGAGCAGCATAAGGATGAAAACGGAAACCCTTACGTTGACCTCGTTCTCACAACAAGAGAACTCGGAAGACTCATCAAGCTGAACAAGATTCCTTTCGCATCACTTGAAGAAAGAGAATACGACGATCCCCTTGGAGAATCAACTGGTGCTGCCGTTATCTTCGGTGCTACAGGTGGCGTTATGGAAGCTGCGCTCAGAACAGCATACGAACTCGGAACGGGAAATCCGCTTCCAAAAGTAGACTTCATGCCCGCAAGAGGACTTGAAGGCATTAAGGAAGCATCCGTAGACTTCAACGGAATCGACTTCAAGATCGCGGTCGCTCATGGTGGTAAAAACGTTCAGGAACTCGTTGACAAGATTGCCAGCGGTGAAGCATTCTATCACTTCGTTGAAATCATGGCCTGTCCCGGTGGATGTATCGGTGGTGGCGGAGAGCCATACAGCAACGATGCGGAAATTCTCGAAAAGAGAACAAAGGGAGTTTACGCCATCGACGAAGCAATGACCATCAGAAAGTCACATGAAAATGAATCCATCACAAAGCTTTACGAGAATTTCCTCGAAAAGCCACTCAGCCACAAGGCACATCATCTTCTTCACACCCATTACACAGACAGATCAAAGAAGAAGGAAACAGTTTAATAAAGCTTTTAGATTAGATTCAAAAGATAAATCAAAGCCATCCTCTCGGATGGCTTTTTTTAAATCTCCAGGGAGTGTGGATAAAATGATGCCAAATCTGATTCTTGTAGAAGGGTTACCGGGAACGGGCAAAAGCACCTGGCTTTCAGCCTTTAAACAATACTTTCAAACAAAAGGCATTCCCACAAAGATATTTCACGAAGATGCTTTAAGAGAGATATCTACGAGCTCCCCTTTCCTCAATATAAAGAAATCATGCTGCACAGATGGCAAAGATTCATGCATAAACTGGAAAAGAATGACTCAGTGTACCTGTTTGAATGTACATTTTTGCAAAATCCTCTGACAAAGATGGTCATTCAAACCAATCTGCCTGAAAGGATCGTAAAGGAATATGTCACTTCGGTTGAAAGACTCATCTAAAGAACAGAACCGCTGATCATCTACCTTGAAAACCGGAATATTGAGAAAAACTTCAAAAAAATCTATGCTGAAAGACCCGAAGGGTGGCAAAAGATGTTTGTTGATTATTATACATATCGCGGGTATGGGGCAGAAAATCAGCTTAAGGGGATAAACGGAACCCTTAAAATTCTAAAGTATCGTCATGCGCTTGAACAAAGATTATTAAAAAACAGTCGGTTGATGTCAAAGTTGATTAATACAGAAACACTATCGTTCAACAGCATCCACGGTCTTATCCAAAAAGTGCTTCAGTAATCCCAACTTTTTGCAGGTGTTAAGATAATAAATTTTATATTTGTTAAATTTTAAAAAATATTATATAATCAAAATATCTTACAACGGATTAAAACAAAAGGATTGTGGTGATTGTGAAAGCTGACATAACCCCATCAAAAGAATGTATCTTGATTGTCGACGATAATAAGGAAAATTTGGATTTATTGAATGATATTCTCATAGATGATTATACAATTAAGGCTGCTGTAAATGGAAAAACAGCCTTGAAGATCGCCGAACGCTTTAAACCGGATATGATTCTGCTGGACATCATGATGCCGGAAATGGATGGTTTGGAAGTTTGTAAAAGACTCAAACTCAATCCCATCACCAAAAATATCCCCGTCATTTTTGTGACGGCAAAAAGCGAAGATGTTGATGAAGCATTGGGCTTTAAACTTGGCGCAGTGGACTACATCTCCAAACCCATCAGCGCCTTGATCGTTAAAGCAAGGGTTAAAACACATTTTGCCCTTTCAAATCAAAAAAAAGAATTGTCAAAAGCAGTCATTTTAAAAACCGATGAAGTCAGGCAAACAAGAAATGAAATCATCAAAATGCTTGGGAGAGCGGCTGAATATAAGGACAATGAAACGGGCACTCATATCATTCGTGTTGGAGAATACGCTTATACACTTGCGATAAGTTTGAACATCGATGAAGAAACGGCATTGACGATAAAGGAAGCGTCAAAAATGCATGATATCGGAAAGATTGGTATACCCGACCGGATATTAAAAAAACCGGGAAAATTGGATCGGGATGAGTACGCTATCATGAAAAATCACACACAATTCGGATCCGGCATCATCGGGAATCATCCTTCAGACTTATTGAAAACGGCCGCAATTATAGCCTTACAACATCATGAACGCTATGACGGAAAAGGGTATCCTTATGGATTAAAAGGGGATGACATCACCATCTGTTCCAAAATAGTTTCACTTTGTGATGTCTTTGATGCCTTGACCAGCAGGCGGCCTTATAAAGAACCGTGGGAATATCAAAAAGCGGTGACATATATCACGAAGCAAAGCGGCAAACAATTTGACCCAAAGGTGGTCAATGCCTTCACCGCCTCACAAACTGAAATCTCCGTGATATACAATAAATACAAGGAAGATTTTGCAATCAGCTGAAATTATTTTTCTTTTTTCTTCTTCCGTCCCCTGTTCATGTAAAATTTCGCAAATCCCATGACAACTCTGCCCAAAGGCCCTTCAAATTCCTTTTTAACCTTCTTCAGTTCCTCCGGTATATGGATACCCTGAGGACATACCGTCACGCATTTCCCGCAACTCACACATTGACTGACAAGATGCGGTTTCTCCCCGGCCATGATACCACCAAGTCTCAGGAGGTACAACAGCCTGTTCGCCATCTTCTTATCGAAAAGATATCTATTGTTGTACAGTTCAAAGGCTGTTGGAATATCCACACCTGTTGGACAGGGCATACAATATCGGCAACCTGTACAGGGAATCTTCCTTAAACTCAGATATGTATCAGCCGCCTGTCTCAGGATTTCAACCTCTTTTTCCGTCAACGCGTTTGGGGGTGTCTCGGAGGCAATTCGGATATTTTCCCTCACATGTTCCATCGTATTCATCCCGGAAAGGACAACGGTTACCTCAGGATGGTTCCATATCCATTTTAACGCCCATTCCACATTTGATCGTTTCACATCTGCCTTGTCATAATGCGCCTTTACCTGTTTGGGAAGTTCTCCGGCAAGATTGCCGCCGAGAAGAGGTTCCATGATGATAACCCCCAGCCCTTTTGATGCGGCATATTGGAGTCCGCTCTTTCCCGCCTGGTTGTTTTCATCCAGAATATTGTACTGAATCTGACAGAAATCCCAATCGTAATCGTCTACGATCTTCGAGAACTCGTCTTTGGGTCCGTGAAAGGAAAAACCGATGTTCTTTATCTTCCCTTGCGCTTTTATATCATCCATAAATTCCTCTATACCGAGACGTTTCATCTGATCCCACGCCGTACCGTTGAGCATGTGAATCAGATAATAATCGATCATGTCAACATTCAGCTTCTCAAGCTGTTTGTTGAAAAAGTCGTACATCTGTTCTTTTGATTTACAGAGAAACTGCGGCAATTTGGTTGCAATCCTGACCTTTTCCCTGTAGCCATCTGCAAGGGCTTCTCCAAGGAATTTCTCGCTGTTCCCGCCGTGATACGGCCAAGCGGTATCGATATAATTCACACCGTTATCAATCGCATATCTGACCTGTTTCATCGCCTCTGCCTTATCGATTCTCCCGCCTCTTGTCGGCAGTCTCATACAGCCAAATCCGAGTGCGGATAATTTATCGCCGTTAGACGGCATTTCTCTGTAAAGCATTTTTGTCAACTCCTCTTTTTAAATTTTTATAGAAACTTTGACCCTGATTATAAACTGTTCTTCAGTCTGATTCTTTAAAAGTCCAGGCTATATTGTACCGTTCCCAGTGATTTTATATATCATTAAAAATATTAAAAGTATCTTTTCATTCAATTGAATTCATCGTTCCACCACTTTGTGCTTTAGCAAACAAAATCCGATTGATCATTCAGTCATATTGTCATTAAAAAAAATATTCCTGATGAATAACCGTACGATTCTGATTATCGAAACCTATATTGACTGATCGCTCAATCACATCCTATCACAAATCGTTCCGTTTGTCAAATACTCTTTTAAAACCCTCTGTTCCCTGCAGGGCCCTCATCGCTATCACACTTTAAAAATCATCGTCGGAAAAGCCTTGCCGTTTCCGACAAAAAAAGAAAGCATCCTATGTAGTCATCCACATTGAGGACACTTTCAGACAGGTAAGCCTGAGTATTCAGTCAGAGTATACACTTCAGATCTATTTTTATCAAAAAACGCTTCCTTTATCGGCTCCAATCCCATTCCAAAGGATGTCAAAGGTTTTATTTATCGTATCACTGCATTTTCCCAGATCGTTTTTGTTAATATATTTAATCGTCGATACCATCACCCCTTGAATCTGAGAAAGGAATAATCCTTCATCAATATTTCGGATCACACCGCTTTCCATTGCAGCCTGGACATATTTACCGAGAAAATCATAGTCAGCTTTAGCCTTTTCCATTTCCAGGTTATCGATAAACGGTGACTGACAAAAGGATTCTTTGAATTTAAAAAATTCAGGATATTCAAACCCCCATTTGACGATGAGTGTCCAGATACGCTTCAGCCCTTCTTTGTAATCATCTGTCATCTCAAAATTTTCCCGGACATACTCCGCAGAATGCTGCTTGATATAAAGGTAAAGACTGTTTATGAGGGCTTCCTTTGATTGAAAGTAATTGTACAATGTTCCGGTAGAAACACCGGCTTCTTTGGATATTTTTGAGGTTGGTGTGTTGTGAAAACCAAATTCATTAAATAATCTCAATGCCGCCATCAGTAATTTTTCCTCTTTCGGTTGTAATGCTCTCATTCATAACACCTCTTTCTTCAGACCATAACTGACTAATCACTCACATTGTATCATTTCTCTTTTCACCTGTCAAATAAAACATTACAATAGAAAACAGCTATTACTGTTATTAGGACGAATCGAAGTCTACACAGAATGCTTTCGAAACAACGGATTGAAATTGGTATAATGGTTCCATGAAGAAAAAGAATCTGTTTTCGATTGGAGAAATGTCAAAATTACATGATGTCCCCATAAAAACGCTCAGATATTACGATGAGATCGGTGTTTTGACACCCGCTTATGTGAATCCGAATAACGGCTATCGCTACTATTCGCTTTCACAATTCGAGATATTGAGTACCATCAAATATCTCCGGTTTCTCGGAATTCCACTGACAGAAATCATTGAACACGCTATGAACAGAGACCCTGAAGCGTTCATAAAACTGCTGAAAAAGCAGGAGAAGATGACCATACAGAAGATTGAGGAATTGAAAGTCATACAACACCGATTTCAAAGCAGGATCAGGGAGGTTGAATCGGCGATAGGGATATGCCGTCATGGAACTATCAGCGTTGAACAGTATCCGGTGAGACGGATCGTTCGAGAAAACGGACGATTCAAAACGAACGATGACATAGAATTTGCATTGCGGCAAATCGTTTTAACACATGCACTGGTTTCGTCCATCTTTATCGGAAAAGTCTGTCTTTCAGTATCGGAAAGTGATTTGAAAAAGGGTCTTACCAATGTTTACAATTCCGTTTTCGTCCTTGGAGAAGATTTTATTGAGATGGAAAAATTCGATGAACAGATTCCTGAAGGAACTTTTCTTAAGATCACCTTTATCGGGAATCATAGTCAATCAGCCCCTGCATACCAGTCACTCTTCACCTATATACGGCAAAACAATTTTGAGATCACCGGTGATGCCATCGAAAGAACAATTATGGATCATTCCGTTTCCGGAAGGGCTGAACATTATATCACCGAGATACAGATCCCCGTAATCCGACACTTCGGTTTATCGGGATAAAAAACAGCGGAACCCATTCTGATATGGCTTTCGCTGTTTTTTGGAAGTTCAAATCAAAAAGCCCTGCAAGATTTAGAATTCAAAATCTTTGATCGCCTCTGCAAGGTTTTCAACTTCAGAATCGAGTTCTGCGGAATAAGACGACAGATTGACATTCAAATCTTCCATGATCTTCGTTGAATCTCGCATCTCTTTCACCGTTTCAAGGAATGACATCATGTCTGACTGGAACCGATTTAGGATATTTGATATTTCCTGAGAGGAAGCACTTTGCTCCTGAGCCACGGAAGCCAGCGATTCTGATCCCTGTGAAACTTCTACAGAGCGTTTGACAAGTGATTCAAAGACATCACTCATGGTTTCGGTCGCCTGTTGTGTCTTCGCCATTACTTCACTGGATTCATCCATATCCTTCTTGGCAATTTCTATTGTCGTATTGACAGAGGTTACGAGTCCCGTGATCTCTCCGGCGGCCTTTTTACTCTCTTCGGCAAGTTTTCTGATTTCATCCGCAACAACGGCGAACCCCTTACCGGCTTCTCCGGCACGTGCCGCTTCGATTGCCGCATTCAGCGACAGAAGATTGGTCTGTTCTGCAATAGCGGTAACTGCCGTCGCAATCACACTGATCTTTTCGGTTGATTCGATCAGCGATTCGATGCTGGTGTTAACACTCTTATTGGTTCTCACACTATCTTCAACGGCTTTTCCCACTTTGTCAACTTCATTTTTACCATCATCGGCACTATCTCCGAGAACCGTCGCCAGAGCTGAAAGTTTCTGCGACGCATCGGCAACTTCATCAGTCGTGGATAATATCTCCGTAACGGATTCCAGCGATTCGTTCAAATCCCCCTTCATACTCTCCGCGGTATTGGAAATACTCGAAAAATCCTCATTAAAACGCCCGGAGGTTGCCTTTCCAAGCTCAGCGGCAGACAACACATTGTCAGAGCCGGAGGATAATTCGTCGATAGCAGATTGAATCAGCTTAAAGGTCGGTCTCAGTTCTGAATTTACAAATTCTCCCACTTCCGAGACAGCCAGTCCAAGTTCATTTGTCACTTTTGATTCGGGCACTTCGACTGCAAAATTCCCCTTCGCATATTCCTTGAGGATACCCAGTGAGCTCAAGGATTTTTTCAGAATCTTTCTCAGAATAATGGCAACCAAAACTACTATAAAGACCGTAATCCCCGTATATATAAGGATAGTTGCCGTTATTTCACTGAAATAACTGGTCGGTTTAACATTCTTGATGTAACCGATCACGTTGTTTTCAAAATCCCGAACGGGAATATAGATGGCATAACTGTTTGTCTTCCGGAAAAATTCCATTTCCACCGTATCACTCAGAACCGTATCTTTAATCTCGCTATTTCTTGGAGATATATTGATATCTTCAGAAGTTCCATAATATTCAACATTCTCTTCCAGGTTTATCCCCTTTTGAAGATTATAAAAATAAAATTCACCGCCAAACTGTTGTTTCAGATAATCAAGAAAAGGCGTCGAAAAAGACATACCGAATTCCAGTGACCCGATGTGTTCATCCCGATAATAAACCGGCGTAATCCCTCTGATCCCGTATCCGTAACTGCCTTGATCAAGACCTGACACAAATGTCTGATCCGCATTTGTCTTGACGATAGTCGGTCTGATCTGCGAAAGATCGTCTCCATATTTCTCGACTTTGTGCATTCTTAAAAAACTCGTAGCAGGAGGCAGATGGAACTGGAGCTGATAGATGTTCATCTCTTCAACCAGCGTCTGATAGGTATCCGATAGCTTTTCTATCATTTCCTCTCTTTTGCCTTCCGCAAACAATCTCTGAATCTCTTCATCCTGTGCCAGCATATAGGCCCCCATCAGCGATATCTTCGATTGAGAATCTATCATCGTCTGAACGGAAAAAGCGGTGATCCTGCCCCCTTCAGTATACTGTGCCTGCTGCTGACTGATGCTTCTCTGTGTCAGGAAGATGGCTACAAGTGTAAAGACAACGGCTATCGCCAGTCCTATCCAAATCGTAAGACTTCCAACAAGTGTTTTTTTCATCTTAGCCTCCTGTTTTATTATAAATTTGGTCCGTATCCGCTGTTTAGTTTATCTGGCAAGAAGAATATTTGTAACACCACTAAAAAGAAAATAAATGACCACAGTATTATACAATATCCGAAACACCTTCCTATCTTCAACTTCAGGGACTTAAATTTGAATTAAAAACATGCTGCTATTAACCCTTTCTTTTCATTTTTTGTTCATACATCTTCCGGTCTGCCAGATTTATTTTTTCTTCCAAATTCTCTTTCGGTCCGAGATGACTCATGCCATATGATATACTGACGGTTCCTTTCGGTAATTCGATATTTTTTATCTTCTTGATAACACTCTCTATCTTTTCACTTAACTTTTCAGCCGGAAAGGCTTCCAGAAACAGAACGAATTCATCGCCCCCAAATCGAAAAAAATAATCGTTGCTTCTGATATTTTCCCGGAATATCCGACTGATTTCCGACAGGACATGATCCCCCGTCAAATGTCCAAATACGTCGTTGATGGCTTTAAAACGATTGACATCGATTAAGATGATTGAATAAGTCTGATCCGGCTTTCTGATCTTTTCATTCCATACCGTTAAAAAGCTTCTGCTGTATGCTTTTGTCAACGCATCTTCATAAGCAATATGTTTAAACACATCCCTGCTGTTTTTAAGCCTCCCCAAACCACTGTTGATATACCGGATGATAAAGAAATAAAAGACAAATACGAATAGAATAAAATAAACAATGCCAAATACGATGATCACATTCGTCTGACCCATGATATTCTTGAACAATGTTTCCTGTGTTTCATAGACCACGATATAGATCATGTCATTTATATTCCCAAGCGTGTAATAGATGTCATCTTTTTTGATTGTGGTCATCTCTGTATCTTCTGAGATCAGCTGTGATTGTTCAAGGAGTTCATAATACGTCTCTTCTGAAATAAGATCAAGACAAACCGATTCACTGTTGGCCTTCTCCAGCTGATCAGACAGACTGTAAAGGATAAAATCATAGCCGACGATGGCATCATCGATATAGATAGGTGAAACGATAGACGCCATAATCTCCACTTCTTCCTTTCTGATGGAAACAACCGTTTCGCTTGCTTTCTCCTCAAAATGATAATTCAAGATGTCTTTGACGGCTTCTGAATCGTAACCCTCACTGATATAACCCGTCACCTCTTTATCATCCACACAGCGATAAGCGGAAACAAGGTATTCAACGGTCCGGGCACCATCCGCATATTTTTGTTCTGTATACGTCTGCAATCCCGAAAAGTCTATGATGCCATCCTTATAATCACCAATGGCATTTTTGATCATCGTCCTGCTTGACAGCGCATTTGCCGCTTCTACACCACGCATAAGCGCACTCTCGAGAATATGAAAATCCAGATGCGAGACAAGAGAAAAGACCTGTATCTGATTTTTCTTCAACGTGTCAGCCATGGGTCTGTAAACAACGAAGATGATGAAAATATTTATCAGGATAAAGGCAACCACCGTAACTATTTTCACACGTTTAAACAACGATACCGTTGATAGTTCTTTTTCAGAAATCGGCTTCTTATCCGGAATGATTTTGAACACCTTCTTTAAATCGTCCAACCCCTCAGGTACCAGACTTATTATGGAATAATAATTGACTTTGTCACTGCTCTCCCTTATTGTCTGAAGCAACTCATTATACCATTTATACCGAAACAGAAATCAAAGACTTGACTCTCCAGCCACTGGATAGTTTATGATGTAGAGGACAATCAAGGAGGAGGATTTTATGTCAAAGACTTATGCCAACGAAACCATCAGACTGCTCAACGAAAGGGCCAGTCTGAGAGCCTTTTCAGATAGGGAAATAGAGACGGACGTGATGGATCAGATTCTGGAGACTACGACACATGCTGCCAGTGGGGGGAATCTTCAGCCATTTTCAGTGATTAAAATAACCGATAAGACGATCATGGAGAAAATTGTTTCATTCGGGAATCAGCCGTTTATTAAAACAGCACCGGTCAACTTGCTGTTCTGTATCGATTTTTACAGACTCAAAAGAATCAGTGAGATAGAAAAGGCACCGTTTACGGCTCAACAGGCATTCCCGCATTTCTGGATCGCCCTTCAGGATACGATCATAGCCGCTCAGACAGCCTGTACGGCAGCCGATTCATTCGGTCTGGGGTCTGTTTATATCGGAACGATCTTCACAATGCCCGATTCACTGGAAGGAACGATTGATCTGCTGGAAATACCGCAAGGAGTTGTTCCGGTTGTTCTTATCTCGATGGGATATCCGAAAATCCAACCACTAATCGCCCCAAAATACGGCATCAAAACACTTGTTCACGACAATAAATATCATAAGCCGAGTGATGAGGCATTAAAACAGGCGGTCAGCGAAAAATATTCGGATCGAATCATAAAACTGAAAGATGAAAACGATAAAAGGCTGGATGACATCCGAAAAGTCTGTGAAAAGGTAAAGGGAAAAGCATTCGCCGATGAAGTCATCGATGAAATCAAAAAAACCGGCGTCATCTCTACATTCCAGTATCGTTTCGGATTGCATTACACTGCCGATTATATGCCAACCGAAAATGATATTCTGGTCAAAAATATTAAAAGATGCGGATTTGACATCTTTGAAAATCCCGACTTTGTAAAATAAATAACTATAAATGATATAATCCGCTATTAACTTTTATCGTTTGTCGGAGGTCTTAAATGAAAGCCATTTTATTTTTACTCCTGGTTACACTGATATGGGGAACCACTTTCCCGTTACAGAAATTCGTTCTGACAGATTTTTCACCCTTTGTGTTCAACGCCATCCGTTTCTGGATAGCCGCCTTATTATCCTTATTCTTTACGAAGAAGCACATCTTCAAAGAGGCATTACTTCTTGGTACTGTACTCGGTTTGGCGTATCTGACACAGACATGGGGTATCACACTGACGACGGCTTCTAAGAGCGGCTTTCTGACCTCTTTATATATCGTTATCGTTCCCCTTTTCGCCTACCTGCTTGAAGGGGAAAAGATTAAGGGATTCCAGAAGATCGGCTTCCCCTTCGCACTCATCGGCTCCTATTTAATGGCAGGGGGAATTGACGGGTTGAATCTCGGCGATATCCTGAATCTCATCTGCGGTATTCTATTCGCCTTACACCTCGTTCTCCTAACACGTGTCTCAAAAAAGCACGAAGAGATGGGCCTGTTATCCGTACAATTCCTGGTTGCCGCTGTTATCAACACCATCGTCGTCCTGTTCACCGGCTGGGACAGTCATCTCAATCTGCCGATCGTCGCTTCAGTTCTCTATATGGCCATATTTCCGTCCATGCTGGCATTATTGATTCAGGCAAAATATCAGAAGAAGGTCGGAAACAATATCACAGCACTTATTTTTGTCGGCGAACCGATTTTCTCAACCATCTTCGCCATTGTTTTTCTGCAGGAACAGCTCTCAGTAAATCAATGGCTCGGCGCTGCTTTACTCATTACAGCCATACTCCTTGCCGGCTTTGAGAAGAACCGAAAAAGGAAAATCAGTTTGATTCCGTAAAAATAAATGCGATTCACTTTTATCACCCCATTTGATGGGGAATAAGGAGGAAAACATGGAATTGTCAACGTTCATCTACTTCATCACCTCATCCGTTCTACTGACACTGATGCCGGGACCGGATATCATCTTTGTGATCACGGCAAGTATCACACAAGGTAGAAAAAGCGGTATCTTCACATCCCTTGGACTCTGTACGGGCCTCCTTTTCCACACGACCATAGCCGCACTGGGAATCTCCCTTCTGATTCAGAGCAGTCCGCTTGCCTTTTCCATCCTTAAATATGCCGGTGCCGCTTATCTTTTCTATCTCGCCTGGATTTCGTTCAAAGAGAGAAATGAAGCGATTAGTGGCGCAGAGCTTGAAAACATGAACATGAAAAAATATTATATCAGGGGTATCTTCATGAACATCCTGAACCCCAAAGTATCCATCTTTTTCCTCGCTTTCCTCCCGCAGTTTGTTCCCGAGGGAGTTAAAAATACCAGCCTGTTCATGATCTTTCTCGGTGCGGTATTTATCATTCAGGCGATAACCGTCTTCACAACCGTTTCGGTTATTTCAGGCTTTATCGGTGAAAATCTACTGAAGAGCGAAAAATTCCCAAAGATCATGGCATACGTCAAAATTACTGTCTACACCACCCTGGCCTTAAACCTTATCTTTGAGTTTATATAATCTAACAACAATCGGTATGATAAAATGTACAGAAATCGGTTCTTACAAACAGTCCAAATACAATATATACTCAGATAACAAAAACCGGAGGTGCCTTATGAAATTTAAACCGTTATCCAGCAGTACAACCGAACAGGTCTGGGAAGCTTTCAACGATGCCTTCTCAGATTATGAAGTGCCCATACAGATGCCGCTTGAAAAGTTCATTTCAGTGGGAAAACGAAGGGGAGCAGATTTCAGTATTTCCCTTGGGGGTTATGACAATTCACGACTTGCCGGATTCGTCGTCAACGCAAGGGGTGACTGGCAGAACAAGAACACCATATACGACTGCTTTACCGGTGTAATCAAGGATTTTCAGAGAAAAGGAGTTGCGACACAGATGCTGGAAGAAAGTTTTACAAATTCAAAAGCGCTGGGATTTGAAAAATATCTGCTGGAAGTCATACAGACGAACACGAAGGCATATGAACTCTATCTCTCCAAAGGATTTAAAGTTGTCAGAAATTTCGATGTCTATCGCTGTGAATTAAATAATTTAAAAATTCCCGAGAACAAAACGGAAGCTTATGAAGTAAAAAAGATAGAAAAGGCCGATTGGGAAACTTTCAGAACATTCTGGGATATCTACCCTTCCTGGCAGAACAGTATCGAATCCATCCAAAGGGCAAGTGATGATTTTGAAATATTTGCAGCTTATGATGATAAGGAATGTATCGGATATCTGGTACTTGAAAGTTCAACCGGAGATATCCCACAGATAGCCGTACACAAGATACACCGCAGACAGGGTATCGCCTCATTACTTATCGGAAAGGCAGCCGAAAACAGAAAAGAGAGCTATCGGTTGTCATTCCTGAATATCGATTCGTCGTATCAGCCGTATGGTGATTTTTTGAAACAGCTTGGTGCTACACTCGTCGTCAAACAGTATGAAATGATCAAATCATTATAAATAGAAAAAGAAGATAAGAACATGAATAAAAGAGCATATATTTACATGATCATCACCACGTTAATCTGGGGAGGGTCTTATGTTGTCGGAAAGGCAACCGTCAATGAATTTCCGCCCATCACATTGACTTTTTTCAGATTTTTAATCTCAGCCATCATCATCCTGCCCATCATGATAAAGTCAGAAGGCAAACGGGCAAATCTTTCTCTGAAAGATCTCCCACTTATGTTGCTGATTGCCTTCTCCGGCGGTTTCGGGTACAGTCTTATGTATTTTCTCTCTCTCGTACACACGACCGCCATCAAATCGGCGATGATTGTTGCCATCAACCCGCTGACAACCCTGCTGCTGTCCGCTGTCATCCTGAAAGAGCAGCTCAGTTTTATCAAAGTGGGCTCCATCCTGCTGGCGTTGTTGGGTGTCATGATAACGATCACCGACGGTTTTCAGGTATTCAGTTCAGGATTCACTCTGAATCCCGGTGATCTCATCATGTTGTCCGCTGTTTGTCTGTATTCCTTTTATTCCGTCATCAGTCACAAGATCATGAAGAAATATTCGCCGGTCATCCTCACAGGATACAGTTTTATCATCTCGATGTTCTGCATGATCCCTCTCGTCTGGAATGAAAAACCATTTGAGCTGTGGATGAATGCATCAACGAAAGGGAAACTCTCGGTTATCTATCTTGGAGCCTTTGCATCCGCTATTGCCTATCTGTTACATCAGATTTCTATCAAACAGCTTGGTGCCAGTAAATCGATGAGTTTTTACAGTCTCGTTCCCATATTCACCGCCATATTCTCAATCATATTCCTGAATGAAAACCTCTCATTGAGTCTGATCACAGGTGGAGCCGCTATTCTGAGTGGCATATGGCTGAATTATAACGAAAAAGGGAGGAAAAATGCTCTTAATACCACTGAATAAAGCGTTAAAAGAACCACTTTACAAACAGATCGTCCATAAGATCTCTCATATGATAGCGTCGGGTAAGCTGAAAGAGGATGACGTGCTCCCACCCACACGACAGCTGGCAAACACACTTCAAGTCAGCCGGCAGACTGTCGTACAGGCGTATGAAGAACTCTGGGCACTTGGCTATCTGAAAAGCAGCAGCGGTTCTTATACGAAAGTCAGAAATAGACCTTCAACCGCTCAAAAAGAAAACAGAGCCAAACCAAAAATAGATTTCCCAAACCTGGTTGGATTGGAAAAATCAAGTCAGCTTGACGAAATGTCGAATCGGTATGAAAGGCTTGAACAGAATGAAAGACAAGTGATAGATATGAGTGTGATGAATCTCGACAGCAGCCTCTTTCCGTTGAGGGCGTTTCAGAAAAGCATGAACAAAGTATTCAGAGAATACCCGGAGTCAACCCTCAATTACGGGCAGACGGCCGGTTACGGAAAGCTCAGGGAATGGATTTCAAACAGGATGCTTCAACATTCGATAGATGTTTACCCGGATGAAATACTCCTGACAAACGGCATCTCACATGGGTTCGAATTGATTCTGAAACTCTTCACCTCTCCGGGGGATACAGTTATAACCGAATCTCCGGGATATCGTATCGCCATCAACCTCATGAAGATGCATCAGCTCAACATCGTAGAAATCCCTTTAAAAGCAGAAGGACCTGATCTCACCGTCTTTGAAAGGGAACTCAAAAGATGCAGAAAGGACGGGATCAGACCTAAACTCTTTTATACCGTCCCAACGTTTCAGAATCCAACAGGTATCATCACCTCACAGGAACACCGTGAAAGGCTTCTATCCTTATGTACAGCATACAATATCCCCATCATGGAAGACAGTTTCGAAGAAGAAATCACCTATTTTGACAAGAAAATCCTCCCCATTAAATCCATGGATAAGGAACAGATTGTCTTCTATCTCGGAACCTTTTCAAAAGTCCTCTTCCCCGGAATCAGAGTGGGATGGATCGCCGGTGAAAAAAACTGTATCCGTCAATTAAACATCATCAAAAAGATGAGCTATATGTCCGATAACACCCTGACACACGCGGCACTTTACGAATTCTGTAACAGCGGAAATTATGAAACCTTCCTGAAAAAAGTCAACCGCTATTATGGTCAAAAGATGGAAAAAGCCATTTCATTGATGCGACAAAATCTTAATATGGATGAATGTTACTGGAATACCCCCGAAGGGGGATATCTTTTCTGGATAAAAATCAAAAGACCTTCTGAAAAAGAAAGGGTGTTGCTCTCACTCTGTGAAAAAAACGGTGTAAAAGTTTCCGGAGGAAGTGAATTTTTCCTATCCAAACCGGATGCTGTTTATTTCAGAATCTGCATCTCCTCTTTGAGTGATGCAGAAATTGAAGAAGGGATTCACCTCCTCGGTAAATCCACACGAGAATTTTTTAATACAAGATGGGATTGATACCCCTGCTATTTTATTTGTTCACCATAAATATCCAATAACAGTTGGGTCAGGTATTCCGTGGAATCTATGATTTCCTGCTTGTTGACAAATTCGTTTGCAGAGTGGATATTACCGCCTCCGGGGCCAAATACCAGTGTGGGAATCTTGGTCCTCACACCAAACAGGTTAAAATCACCGATACTTGTTGAGATAAATCGGCATTTGTTGCTCTTTACTCCGGGATTATTGTTTTCAATCAGAGCAAATAATTTATCGAAATAGGGGTTATTTTTCGAAAGATAGGGTCTGTATTGAACCTCCTCGGTCGGTGAATATTGCCGTTCAATCCTTACTTTTGTTTTCAAACGCAGCGATTTGATGATGCTGCGAATCTCCTTTTCAACTGCCGATGGTTTTTCGTTGATACCAAGCTGACGGTTGATTGTCACCTTACAATAGCCGGGAACGGTAAATGATTCATCGCCTCCTTCAATGTTCAAGACAACATAGTCACCACGACCTGTTTTAATATCTGAGAACCGGTTAAAACTAATCAGTTCAGAAATAACTCTTGAAGCATCCTGCAAAGCATTGATCCCGCGTTTGGGATGTGAAGCATGGGATTCTACACCGAAAAATTGCAGTTCAAATTTTTCCCTTCCTTCAGCACCAACAACGACAACCGGGAATTTGGGGTTTTTAACGATTTTTTCATGCGTTAAGCAGTAATTATCCTTCGTCAATTCAGGAGATGGTTCTGTGACGATGATTAAGTCGTAATCCTTAAACCCATACTGTTTTAACAACTCATCCGTACCGATAGAATGGGGGGATTCTTCCCCATAAACGAGCGACAAAAAAAGTTCGCCATTTAACGATTTACAACGACTGGCGATCGCTTCAAACACTTGTATGGCTACCGCACAGCCGGCTTTCATATCCGCAGCGCCCAACCCGTAAATTTTCCCATCGTCTTCATAAGCCCCATATTTATCGTATATCCATTTTCCTTTGCTCCCCACGGTATCCAGATGGCCATTGAGTAATATCTTGGGTCCGTTACCGTTCCCGAATTTTGCCACCACATTAAAAAAACCTTCTCGATTTTCAATGGAATAAGTTTCACTATCCCCTTTTTCCGGATTGTATCCCTTTTGTTCCAGATAATCATAGGCATATTGATAGACTTTTTCATCATCCCAAATCGAACTGGGATATTTGATCAATTCTTTTGTAATTGCCAGAACATTTTGTTCTTCAGCCTTCGTCAAAATCCGCTTCACGATATCACTCCTCATAAAAGATGGTATCCCTTCAACATTTGTCAGCATAAAAACTATCCCTGAATTCTCAAATTTATTATAACACCCTTCAGAAATGCATCACTAATTCAACATGAACGAATGATAGAGTTCACATTGCTCTTCCCCATTGTGAAGTAACTTACATATTTTTCGCATAATAACTCGAAAGAAAAATGACCAGTACAAACTTAATCACAAGAACAAGTGCGGCAATTGCTATGATGACTTTATCTACTCCCATGAAACCAAGTACGAGGATGAAACCCATAAAGACGTAATCAATGATTTTTCCGGCCATGTAACCCGTTCTTTCTCTAATCCTTATATTTCTCTCATCAATCTGTTCAATCGCCTTCTGTCTTTGAAGCTTTTTCATCTTCGATTCGGGAATAACCAGTGACTGGATAAACCAACCCAGACCAAGAGCTGTACCGGCAGAGCCTATCCCTATAAAAAGGCCTGAGAGCATTTTTGTTTCTTCTGAATTCAAAATAAAGCCACCGATGATGATGAAAGTAATTCCAAGTATTGTCTGTAATAAGTATAACCCCTTTTTATTTTTCATTATTCTTCCCCCTCATAGATAAAGATTTCTTCGATTGTCAATTCAAAATATCTCGCAATTTTAAACGCCAGAAGAATCGATGGATTGTATCTGCCTTTTTCCAGTGAACTGATCGTCTGTCGTGATACTTCCAGGACATCAGCCAATTCCACTTGTGTAATTCCTCTTCGCTTTCTGATCTCTTCAAGATAATTTTTCAACGTTTGACTCCTTTCAACGCTTATATGTAAAGTATACTTTCCATCTATAATTTATCACAAAAAGACTATGATGTCAAGTAAACTTTCCATTACTGTAGAAGGATTAAATAAAAAAGAGAGCCGATTAAGCTCTCCTGATGTATTCATCTCTTTTCGTTCAAAACTACAGGGGTGGTCTATCCCTGTCGTTATTGACTCTCATCAACGATCTCAACTCCATCTTTGGAACCAAGAATAATATATTTATACAGCTGCGTTCCCTCTGCAAGTCTCAGGAACTTCTCATCTGTTTCATACCGTTTGATCTGTTCCCGCGCCTCTTTCAGTTTGTCTTCCCGGTCATCCGATTTCTTCAGGAATTTCAACTCCCATATCTGTGAGTTTTTCACTCCGTATCGCGTGTCGGGGTAGAGCACGATATCCGAATAACCCCCGTTGAGTTCCAATTCAGAATACGGGATATACGTCATGTTGACACTCAAAAAAGACAGGAAGATCATTTTCAAATGTTTTTCATCCATTTGAATTAAATCCCGGTTGGACATGTATTTCAGGACTTTATCGTAGGTGTAATGAACAAAATCATCCGGGTTGCCTTCCGTCGCCAGTTTGATCAACCCTTTTCCAATCGTTTCGATGTTCAGCGTATCGTTCAAGGCCATTCGAATCTTCTGATAGAAATATTCCCAGTACAACTCTTTGATTACGAGATTCGGCACCTTTAATCTCACCATCGCGAGAACGGGTTCTTTAATCGTCAACAGTCCCATGTAATACATGAGGGAGATGATCTCATCCTTTCCCGTAATGGCTTCCAGGGGGAACATCTGCTTCAATTTCGTCAACACTTCCTCTTTTTCACTGATCTCTTCAAACCAGGTGATGTCTCCGGTTGTTCCACTCTTTCTGTTTATCTTAAGTAATCGTTGAAGTTTTCCATATCCCGTTTTGACATTTGTATCAACAATTTCTTCGGGATAGGTTCCGTACTGGAAAGAATCCATGAAATGCAACACCATATCCGGGTTGTACACACGCTCTTTTCCTCTTATACTGAACAGATAACCGTTGTAAAAGCTTTTCATATCCTTCAACGCCTGTTCTTTTTTCTCAGGGGTGTTCTCCGGTTCATCCTGAATAAACCCCCAGTAATAATCCATCATGGCTTCCACTTCATCCTGTGTAAAGCCGAGGGATGTGCTGAACGTTTCATCCAGTGTGATATTCTTGGCGATGTTGAATCCCGATGTCATATCATCCAGCATGATCGGACTGACTCCCGTCATGAAGATACGGCTGATGGCACCCTCTCCGGCTCCCGATTTGAGTGCTTCGTAAAACGTTCTCACAAATCCCGTCTTACTGAGGATTTCATAATACAAATCGTCTTTGTTGGCTCCGATTAAATCGTTGGCAAAGTTGTCATGCTCGTCGATTAAAATGATTGTTTGCTTTTGACTCTGCTGAAGCACGGTCACAATCGCGTTGATAATCTGTGCCGGGTCCGTTTTTCTTTTCATATCCTCATAAATATTATTTTCAAAGTAGTTTTCATATTTATCTAAGAAGAACAACGCCTTCTCTTTTACTCTATCCGTAAAAGACTCAAAAAGCTTCTCCTTCCCAAAATCAGTCTCAATCCCTGTGAAGTCAAGCCGCAGAACGAGATATGTATTGCGCTCTGCCGTCGGATACTCATGAATGTACAACCCTTTGAACAACTCATCGAACTGTTCCCGTTTTTCTATATCATAATAATCCTCAAGCATGGAAACCAAGAGTGATTTCCCAAACCGTCTCGGGCGGATGAAAAAAGGATATTGATGCCGTTCAAGCTTTTCAATGATGCTTGTTTTATCGATGTAGTACATATTCTCTTTTCGAATCGTTTCAAAATCCCCTACCCCATAGGGCACTCGCTTCTTCATTTCATCACTTCCTACATTCCAACTTTTTTGAAATACCGAAATCATCCCTGTTAGCCCCTTTATTATAGCATCATTCACATCTCAAAAACAGCTTCCGTCTCTTCAGAAACAGCCTTTCCCATCGCCCGTTCGATCAAACGACTCAACTGATAAACCTTCCGCTTGTATTCAACAAACTTTCTCGTGATGCAGTTGGGTTCCGTGAGTTTCAGGTACAAGGTGCCCGTCCTGATGGCGACAGTTGCCGCGTCTTCTGATTAGACCTTGATGAATTCCAGTGATTCCGTATAAAAAAGTTCACCGAGGACGTCTGACATACGATAGTTCATCTTTTCCGACACCTCCTATACAAAAATTTTAATCATTTTTTGTTCGTTATTTTGATTAAGAAAAAACACTTTGAAAGATGTTGACGGTTAATCCAGCAGATTGGCGATATTCTCCAACTGTTTCCTGATCGAACGCTCCCCTTTATCAAATTCACGATTTAAATCTATGGTCTTAACCCAAAACCGATGACCGTTCAAGTGGAATAGCTCATCTGGTGTTATATCCTCGTCTGTCTTTGCATACAGCAGCATTCCATCCACTCTGTCATCGGTATGAGCCGATTCGTTGACCACATAGGCAAAGATCTGATAAAGATTGTTTGAATGGACTGTTCTTTTTTCATAGTACTGTGACAGACTCCTGGAGTAATATTTCGTGTCGATGATCAAACGGTGGTTGCCCTTTTGCAAATAGACATCCGTCAACATTCCCGGAAGTGTTGATGAATCACATTCGCCCGTGATATCCCATTTAATCGATTGAGGTTTGGCAGTGAGACCCTTTCTTTCAATCTTGAAATAATTCAAGATGAATTTTTCAAAAAGATGATGAAATTGTTGATCGATCAGAAAAGACGGAAGGATCAACTCCCCTTTCTCCTCACTTAAAAGCAGATTATCCGCAACCAGCCGACAGATATTGATCAGCATCTGATATTCCCTCTCACGTCTGCCAAATGTCAGACGATTCCATTTCACATTCCTCAAATTTAAAAGATCCACATTGTGAAAAAAGGTCAGATTATTCCTGAGTTTTCGTCTTGTCTCTTTTTTAACCCGCCCACTTTTCATCAACAACTCAGCCGTATTCTTCAATATCCGGTTCAACAGGATGTTTTCTTCATACTCATCAAACTCACACGCCAGACGATTTGATTTTCTCAGCTTCAATCCGATGCTGTTTTCAAGCACTATTCGCCCTCTAACAGTGGAAAGCGGGGCTTCATGTGAAACATAATCTCGAATCAATCCACGTCTTAATTGTTTATTAATCCCCTGACACAGGATAACGGCGATAAGATCCCAGATGTTGTCAAAGTCTTCCGCAGCCACCTTGTCGACGGCTCTTTGATTTAACGATTCAAACGCATAACACAGCATATAATAGATATTTCTGATCAAGATATGCGGATTTCGATTATCCATCTACACTTCCAACACCTTTATCAGTTTATCGATTTCCTGGCCTGCGATCTCATCCTGATCAAACCAATATTCCCTGACAAGGGGCTCAATCTCGTATCTCACAATCATCTCCAGCGTTTCCTTCGCCCTGTGATCCGCCATTTCTTCAGGCTTCAATTCACAAAAATAACTATGTCCAATCTGATAATCAACTCCGAGAGAATCATCCTGTTCAATGGCACTGTTCAATCGAACCACTGCCTCTATCATCTCATTAAAATATTTAGAGTTTAAGCGGTTTTTATACATCTCGAAACCCTCTGTTTTAAAACCCGGAACGACTGTATAAAAAGCAAATCTGCGGCGTAGCGCATAATCTATCAAAGCAAGAGAACGATCAGCGGTATTCATCAAGCCTATCATATACAGATTATCGGGAACATGGAAAGATTCGTGTGAATAACTCAAATTCAACTGATAGTCTTCCCCTCTTTTATCAGCCTCAATCAGCATCAATAACTCACCAAAGATCTTGCTGATATTCCCCCTGTTGATTTCATCCACGATAAAGAAATAATCTTTTTCAGGATCTTTTCTAGCCTTGTGACAAAAATTGTAAAACACCCCTTTTTCAAGCGAAAAACCCTTTCCATCTGGTTTATAACCCTGTACAAAATCCTCATAGGTGTAATTCTGATGGAATTGAATCATTTTTATTCTATTTGAAGCTTTTTCACCCATGAAAGCATAGGCAAGCCGTTTCGCCATAAATGTTTTCCCAACTCCCGGAGGACCTTGCAGGATGATATTTTTCTTTCTTCTGATGAGTAATAAAAGTCTGTTTAAATCTTTTTCCGATAAAAAGACTTGGTCAAGAAAATCGTTTTTTGAATATTTTTCAACCGTATTCCTTACTGCAGAAGGGGCTATGACATCCTCTTCTGATAATTCAACAATGATGTTAAATTCTGATTCAGTCAATCTAAATAAACTACCATTTCCTAATTTAAAAAATTCCATATTTGAAAGTTTCTCTATATTTTTCAAATCCGTATAACTTGTCGACAAATCAAAATCTCTAATCTTCTTAAAACTGATTTCTTTTTCATTCTTTCGTTCAATTTCGAGAAGAGAGACAATCGCTTTTACTGGTGATGCTTCGTATCCTATTACCAAATCCCCAACAGTTGCATTTTTATAATTATCAGCTACTCTTCGCTTATTTCCTTTTTCGTTATATATGCTGTATGCAATCGTATCTCCAACAGCCAACTCGAAAAAGCTCCAAATCTTAGGACTGGCAATTAACCACCAATAGTTTCTGTTCTTCGTTTTGGTTGGCACAACCTTATTTTCAATCTCATTGATTAATTCTTTTCTTTCTGAGATATCTGTCAATGTTTTTATATAGGATGAATCAATCTCATATTCCCTTGTTTGCTGCCAATTGACCCTTCTGCAATGCGAAAACCGCTCTTCTTCAGGCAGATAATAGTAATCAGATGTCACAACCCCTCTGCCGATAATCTTATTCTTCCCTTTTTTGGCATAAACGACATCCCTAATACTCATCCCTTTATAAAACTGCCAAACCATTAAAGCAGACTGCTTGGGATTCCCCTGCGAATCTTGTTTCTCTTTCAATCTTTCTTCGACCTCATCTTTGTTGGTATATTGACTAAAATCTCCGATAGACTTCCAGCCAATTGCCATGATGCCTTTTTCACAGAATTCCTCCCACATACTTGCCCCTTCGCCGGGTGAATATAACCAATATCGTCTTTTATCTTTTTGTTCTATCAAAGCTTTTTTCAATTCCGGTCTCAGAATCCAGATAAACTGCTTTTCACTTCTTCCCAAGAACGGAACCCACCATGATTCTTTCTCATCATGATATGTTTCATTTGCGTTAGCAATGATATGATATTTTTCCTTTATCTTTTTTCCGAAATTACCAATTAACAGGTTATAGAATTGATGATGTTTCCCGTTTTTCTCTGCAATCTCACCTGCTGATGCTTCGCCACCCACCTCTAACAAGGTGAATAGTATTTCCTCTATCGCAGAATCGGTGATTTCTTGATCGTTAAGGATTTTAGCCCATTCTTCTTGAATAATTTTGTCTGCTGTCTTGAAGGGATTTGTTGTTATATCATCATCGGGAATGTGTCTAAATTTTTCAATCGCTTCTGTATTCAAATAACTCCCCAATACCACTTCCCGATTACTTTCAAATCTCATTCCCTCTTGAGCATAACTGCTTCCCAATTCGTTTATAAGCCCAATATAATCGTTTGCTTTAAACTTCTTAATATTGATTGTTCGCCCCACTATCAATTCAATCAAATTAACTGTATTTTTGTCGAGCGAGATAAATTTGTCAGGGGAGATGATGTATAAAACAATCGATATCGTAACGATCTTCCCGCCGGCAAAAGCCAGTACCTCGTCAAGCGCACTTATGAACGCTTGTGTGTCAGGATTGTTTAAAGCAGCTTCAAAACAATCCCACACCGCATCATATTGGTCTTTCGGCCCGCCTTTCAGGAAATCCAAATTTCTGTTATCAACAACGGGTATCAGAAAATTATTCTCTTTTAAATCATACTCCACATCAAATGCTTTGGCATAATTTTTTTGAAGTAATTCAGCTGATTCGGGTTTTAACGACATATTAAATGCACTCATCACCGTAAAAGGATCGATATCTGTTTTGCTTTCGAGAAATTTCGTTGTTCTGCCGGATGCTCTGTGAATTTCAAGCATCAAATCAATCAGATCTTTCCTCGACGTTTTATACTTTAAGATACTTTTGGCAATATTACGATAAAATTCTATCCATCCAAAAGCTTGTGGCTCAGGTATTAAAAAAGAATCAAATCCGTCGCAATTCATACAAACACCTTCTACATAAAATATTTTATTAACTTACATCATTATAACACAAGTTATATTTCACGTAACAGGATAACAAAATTCTCTCATATACTCTTCGAATAATAATTCGAAAAGAAGACAACCAAGACAAATTTAATCACGAGAACAAGTGCGGCAATCGCTATGATGAGCTTATCTACGCCCATGAAACCAGTTCTTTCTCTAATCCTTATATCTCTCTCGTCAATCTGTTCGATTGCCATTTGTCTTTTCAGTTTTTTCATCTTTGATTCGGAAATCACAAGTGACTGGATAAACCACACCAGGCCAAGAGCCGTACACGCTGCTCCTATGCCTATAAACAACCCTGAAGCCATTTTCACTTCTTCTGTGTTGAGGACAAATCCCCTGATGATGATCAGAACGATTCCCACCATTGTCTGTAATAAGTACAAGCCTTTCCTGTTTTTCATGTTATGCTTCCACCTCATAGATAAAGATTTCTTCAATCGTCAGTTCGAAATATCTCGCAATTTTAAACGCCAGCAGGATCGATGAATTGTATCTGCGTTTGACTCCTTTCAACGCTTATATGTAAAGTATACTTTCCATCTCGGTAGCAGGATTAAATAAAAAAGAGAGCCGATTAAGCTCTCCTGATGTATTTATCTCTTTTCGTTCAACTATCGATTATGATAGATTTCTGATTTCCAGATCCGTAAATCCCCTGTTGATCCATTTTCTGGTGTTTTTTCTTGAAAAATCGATGATCCCTTCAAGTACCTTCTGATCATCGTCTTCGTCAAATTTATAATTCATCAAATCAAAGACCCTGAGAATGTTTTTGAAATCAGAGTTGAATTTCAAGGCGTAGGCGATATTTTCAATCAATTGGTTCAGGTTACTTTGTTCCAGGCCTCCCGGATGATTGCTCAGATAATCCGCCATTCGGATATAGGCTTCCGCCGTTCGTTCGATGATGCCGGCCGTATACAATCCGACTTCTTCCGCTGTCGGTAAATAGTAAGGTTTCCCTTCCACATAGGACAGCATCTCCTCCAGTTCGTTCGGGCGTAACATCTCCTGAACGATATAGGCTTTCTCATATCTGAAGGGATACTTTTGTTTGGAGAGGTGTTGACAGATTTGTATGACTTTTTCCTCTGAAACCGCTATTTTGTTATACCGATGCCACACGATTAAAAACTGCTCAGTGGAAAGACAGCCGTAAAGGTTGGTCAAGCTGGTTAGAAAGTACAATAGCACATCGTTTTCAACCGCTTCGTCGACGATATCTTTTAATTTTGATACGATATAATCGGCAAAGCGTTTATGCAGCTTAAAAGTCCTGTCCCCCTTTTCAGCTTCTTCAACTCTTACATAAAAGTGTTTGACAAAAAACAACCCGTGTGATTCTTTAACCTGCCGGTTTGAAAAATAAGGGAGACTGTCGAAATAAGAACACAGCTCTTGTGAAAGCAGCTCCGGATAATTTTCCCTCATCACTTTCATTAAAAAATGCAGTTCATAAGTCAACAGGAAATGAGTATCCTGCACAAATTTGTCAAAAAGTTCCTCTGAAAATACGACACACCCTTTATCCATCTGCTGCATTTTTAAACCACCTCAGTCTGTTTGTTTTTAAGCGTTCACATCCCGCTTTTCAATTCTGACTCATTATAACATTACTCCCCTCTTTGAAAAAGAATTGGTATTGACAACACACCGAATCCATGTTATAATGATATTGAGAGACAAAAAAAGAGAGCTGTTTTCAGCTCTCTTTTTTTATTTAACAGCTACTTTCTTTTATCTTATTTTTAACCTAAATGTTTAATCATGATCAGACAGGGATTTTTCTCTCCCCAGATTTCTTTTATCTCTTCCAGCGGATAGAAGCCGGCATGTCTGTAGAAACGTCTTGTTTTGGCATAATTCAAATCATCATGGGAAGGGCCAAGCGTCTTGACACTCAGAAACGGTTTACCTTCCTTTTTCAGATAATGCTCCGCTGACTTTACGAGTAACGTTCCCGTCCCCTTTCCCTGATATTCTTTTTTAACACCGATCAGAAAGATCTCCCCCGCAAATTCAGAGGTTTCACCTATAGCTATAAATCCCGCAATATCGCTCCCCTGCTCAGCCGTCAGAAAATATTTCTCCCTGACCGCTTCAACGTATTCCACAATCGCGGACTCTATTCCAAACCACTCCGGCAGACTGCGTAACACCTCATTGGTGATTGATGCTTTACGCGCTTCATTTTTTATTTCCCGTATTATCACTCCAATCCCCCTTTTAGTACAAATTCAACGATATCATTGAGGATGCCTTCAGCAACATAACCTTTTTTGAAAAGATCCGCGTAGAGATCATCGTATTCTTTTTGCATCAACCTGTGATTGATATTCTCATATAACCTGAAAAACAAATTTTCCTTATCTCCAAAATCTTCTTTCAACTCCTCGAAAAAAACAGGATAATTAAACCGGTCGGCGTTCCCCTGTAAGACCAGAACAGGCAATTCAGTCGCTTGCAGTCTGCCATAAGCATCCGAATCCATGATTCTGTAGACATATGACGCCTGCATTGACGGATGAATCATGATTGTACCGCCAATCGTTCGATTCGCAACAGACTGCCACACCTGTTCCGATTCCTTGATTTGTTCTTCCGCATAACCCGCCTGCTGCATCTGTCCTCTGATCTGTTCAAACATCACGAGAGGGGCTGGCGTTCTCCCAATACCGGAAGCACACAGGATCGACCCATCTACTTTTTGACCGTATGTTTCCGCTATTCTGTCGGCAATCTCAGGCAGCATATATCCCCCCATGCTGACACCCAGCAGAAAAAGTCCGTCCACCCCCGGCACTTTACGCGCACTTTCAAAGGCGTTAAGCGCATCCTCCACAAATTCCGCATCCACACTCTCATAGTCAAAGGTTTCGAATTCATCTCTGTAAATCCCATTTCGTTTTGCATTTCTGAAAGTGGCAATCCCGTTGGAGGAAAGTCCCTGCGCAATATCTCTGATCGTGGCGTTGTCTCCGACAAGATTGTCAATGCCCGCTTCACCGGAACCCTGTACAATCAGAACAAGGGGAAAAGAGGCTAATCCGACGGGAATCGTAACTGCCGCGGAGAGAATATACTCCGATCCGATGGTGAATTCAAATTGCTGAAATTTGTTCAGATCCACATATGGTGCCTCCGCAAATGCAAAAATACTTATAAGGATCAACGTGATTAAAAGAATCTGTTTTCTCATCTCACACCTCACTCTTCATATTGTATTTCTTATTATACAATTTTGTGATAACTCCTGTTCTTTTATTTTTTAAAGATCTATGTTATACTATCAGTGACCACATGGTCACTTGCGAAAAAGGAGGAAATGATGGTAAAACAATTATTCTTTGAGATAAGTGAGGTAAAACGGGAAATGATCATATCAACTGCAATGGCAGAATTTTCAGAACACGGTTTTGAGTTGAGTTCCACAAACCGCATCGTTAAAAAAGCGGGGATTTCCAAAGGAAGTCTGTTCAAGTATTTTGAGACGAAAGAGGATCTTTATTTTTATCTGATCGAAAGAATCGTTGGACAGCTCAGCTCAAATATGATCACACCGGAAGATGACTTGTTCATCCGGATCAGACAATATGCAGAATCCGAATTCAATTTTTTTCTTGAAAATCCCGTAGAATACGCCTTTATCAAAAGGGCATTTCAAAATGATCATTCGGAAATTTCTAAAAAAACATATGCAAAATACACCAACATCTCGGAACATCTCTTTGTTAAACTCTGTGATACTCCGGCACTTCACAACCATGAAAAAAAAGGAGTCTTTATCAACATACTCAAATGGGTGATCACAGGACTGAACGAAGAATTTACAGAAGTAAATCAAGTGGGCTCGCCAACAAAAATGAAGGAAGCGTATATGACAGCATTGGACAGCTATCTGTCAGTGTTGAAAAAAACTTTGGAGGTATTATAATGGGAAAGATCATAGACGACAGCATCAAGATTGACAACACGGAAATACAATATGTGGCATTCGGAAAGGGATCGGAAAATCTCGTGATGATTCCGGGTCTCGGTGATGGGTTAAAAACCGTCAAAGGCACCGGATTTCTGCTCTCAATGCTTTACAAACAATTTGCCAAAAGGTATCGTGTCCACGTCTTCAGCCGAAGAAACATCCTCCCGGAAGGGTTTAGCACACGCGATATGGCAGCGGATTTAAACTACTGTTTGAACAAACTCAGTCTGAACAAAGTCAATCTGCTTGGTATCTCTCAAGGGGGGATGATTTCTCAGTTTTTCGCCATTGACTATCAGGAAAAATTAAAAAAACTCATCATCGCCGTCTCCCTTTCAAGACCCAATGCAACATCCAGGCAGGTCATCAAAAGCTGGTATGATATGGCAAAAAGAAAGCAATTTAAGGCATTGACCATCGATACCATGGAAAAGACGTATGTCGGAAAACGGTTAAAAAAATACAGATGGGTTTACCCCTTCGCCGGGTTGATCGGAAAACCCAAATCCGTCAATCGCTTTTTGATTCAGGCGAATGCCTGTCTGTATCATAACGCATATGACGAGTTGAATACAATTACGGTTGACACACTTGTCGTTGGCGGGCTAAAAGATAAGATCGTCGGCAGTAAAGCCGCAGCTGAAATGGCTGAACGTATTCCGAATTCAAGACTGATTGAATATCCGGAGCTTGGACACGGGGCATCCGACGAAAAGGTATTCATTGAAGATGCCATTCGATTTCTCGGGTAAATCAAACGATGAAGAGTTTGATCAAATCATTCAAAGGGGTTTATTTATTTTATGTAGCCGTTATTCTCTTTTTCAGTCTGTACATCATCAGCTTCTTTGCGGAAAACTTTTATTGTTTGAATGAGGCGCAGCATTTTGATGCATTTTTGACAAATGTGGTTCCGGCTCAATTGGAACGGTACAAGGTTCCGGGAATCGGTATCGGAACCGTTGAAGTGGGTAAAATTCAAAGCGTTGAAATGTATGGGTTCGAAGATACGGAGAAAACAAAGTTGATGAGAGAAGAAACTTTGTTCAGAGCGGAATCCATCACGAAGATGTTTACCACGTATGGCATCATGAAACTTGTTGAGGAAGGCAAGATCGCCTTAAATGACCCGGTGAGCCAATACCTCACAAGATGGCATATCCCGGAAAGTGCATACAATACAGGGGAGATCACATTCAAGACCTTGTTAAACCACAGTTCCGGTCTCCCTTCAGGCATATTCGATATTTATACCAAAAACGAAACACCCCCATCCCTTGAGGAAGCTTTATCAGGTCATTCTCATAACCCGGAAGCGAAACCGGATATAGCACCCGGAACTGTTTTTCGTTACTCAAATCAGGGGTATGCCTTACTCGAATTGTTGATAGAAGAGATTGCACAACAACCCTTCGAAGACTATATGGCGGAAAACATTTTGAGCCCTCTCAATATGACCCATTCAACCTTTAAATGGAATCAATATGTTGCTGAACACATCACTGAACAATACGATGAACACAATCGTTTAATCCCAAACTACAGATCTCCCGTCATGGCTAACGGCGGATTACACACAAATGTTCCCGATCTTCTTCATTTTTTGCTCTTCTGGGTTAACGATCAACAGGATGATGTCCCCTCATCCTTTCTATCCGAAGAGAGTCTGAATACAATGCATGCAGAACAGATTCAAACGAGTGGATTTCATCGCTTTTTCTCACAGTATTATGGATTGGGGCATTTTATAGACTATTCCGAAAGCGATCAGAAAATCATCTTTCATATGGGTCAAGGCGCGGGCGGATTGACCCTTTTAGTCGGTATTCCCCAAAAAGAGATAGGATTGGTGATTCTTACAAACAGTACCAGAAGCTGGCAACTGATAGTGAGTATCTTGAACAAATGGTTAAATCATCATCGAATCAGATGGAATGGTATCAGCACTATATCACTTAGACTCAGAAATATTGTCGTAATCACTTTATCGATGATTCTACTTATGATTTGTTTTCTCTTTCTAAGGTTTCTTGACAATATTGAAAAGAAAAGAAGAGTTCTTTTACCAAACACAAAAAACATTGGCTTGAAACAAACCGTCTTCATCTTAACCGGAATAATTCTCTTCAGTTTCGCAGGATTTAGCAGCAACTTTGATAGGATCATCTGGATCCTGCCCAATATCATTGGTCATATTAAAACAGTGATGATTTTAGCCGCGGTATTGATAATGCTATACGGATTGTTCCCCTACCAAACGAAGAGGAAAGGATTTATCGTTCAATTACCGCTTGATTTTTAAACTTTTCAATCGCTATACACCTGTGCCACAGTTTTCATCATACCCTACCTCAAATGATTGCCCTCACTCTAACTGGATAAATTATTAGAAATCGAATGCTATAATCAAAACAGTTTAAAGATGGGGTTGTGATGTAAATGACAGAAAGAGAACAAAATATCATTCAGGAATATCTTCATAATTTAAAAGTTGAAGGGATCAATACACCGAAAAGGTTATTCGATACGCCTTATATAAAGGAGCTCTACGAAGAACTCAAACGACATAAACTTGAAGAAAACACTGCGATTAAAGTCCCGGAATCCTATCATGTGGTTCTCGCATGGCTGGCACTCCTTTCGGGTGATAATCCAACGTTGTACAGCCTTTCTAAAAGGATTAATGAAAAACATCTCGATAAACATTTCCTGTCCTTTTTTGAGGAATTAAAGGCTCTTTCCGGTCTCTTCGGTGAAGTGGATGAAAGACTTGAGCACAGTTTAAAGGCCTTTGAATTATTGGGTGAACAAGACAGATCTTTTTTCAAGGCAAATGCCATGCTTACACATGGACAGATACTCGTTGGATTGAACAGGCTAAGAGAAGCGGCTGATTTTTTTTATAAGGCATATGATCTTTTTATCGAACATCAGATGTTTTTTCCCGCTGTCGTCTCACTCACCAACGCTTTACTGAACTATTTTAAACTCGGCGAATTGAATGAGGTTAAATCAATGGCCAAACATACCTTTCTAATTTCATCCGCTTTTGGAAAAAAAGAACATATTTACCTCGATATCCTCCGTCTTCCGCTGGGGATGTGTTACCTGGAAGAAATGAAATTGAATCTTGCCCTCGACAATTTAAAAAAAGCGCAACGGACCATTGACGCGCTAAAACTCATCCATATGCACGGTTACATCGAAATTTATCTGCTGAAAACAGTTGCTTTGCTGAACGATAAAGTCTCATTAAAAACCATCATAGATGAGGCACAGAAAACATATCAAAACATGCATTATCCGATGATGGGCTGGATCACCCTGTACGGAAAGATTTTATTGGAGGGTACTTTATCAAAACAAGAGATTGAATTGCTGCAAACATCACTCGCTGAAAGTCCGTACAAACCCTCAATCCTGATCGAAATGCTGTGCTATCTTCATCATCAATCCAAAATTCGAACCTTCTCAAAAGATATACTGCTCGATTCGGTCAAGACATGCCGGTATAACGGCAATGTTGTTGAATTACAAGTCTATTTGCTTCATCTCGGTGAATACTATTTTTTAAAAAATGATTTATCATCCGCCGAAACCATCCTGAAAGAAGCCGTTGAAATCTTTCAAAAAAACGGATTGAAAGCGGCTTTTTACACCCTGCCGTTTCATTTCTGGTCTATCATCAACAACCTGACCGACAAAATCCCCCTCCCTGACGATCAAACGCTCCCAATAGAAGCTTTAACCTCAAGGGAAATAGAAATCCTCTCATTGATCTCTCACGGAAAGAAGAACAACGAAATAGCACATGAACTCTTCATCAGCCTCGGAACGGTCAAATGGCATATCTCCAATATCTTCGGAAAACTCGGTGTCAAAAACAGAATAAAGGCCGTTCAGGAAGCCAAACGGTTTGGTTTTCTGAAATAAACCGGTTCATTTCAGAAAATCCCTAACTTTAGTCAGGTGACTTCCCTTTAATTTTTTCATATAATCAAACTGAAAATTTTAAGGAGGACTGATACGATGGAGACTTTAGACAGTCATTTTGAGCAATGGTGGGGCGTAATCTTTTTCATTATCCTTTATGGGTCAATTTTATTCTTCCTACCTTTTTACAAAAAAACACAGAAAAAACCGGCCGGTGCTTTTTTTGCCTTTATCCTGGCATTTGCCATAGAAATGCATGGGATTCCCTTCAGTATGTATTTGATCGGCATAATTTTCGGTAGAACCCTTCCCGAAGGCATCCTTTGGGGACACACGTTTATCAAACAGATTGGATTTGCGGGAATGTATATCAACATTGTTTTATCGTTATCCGGACTTTTTATGATCATCAACGGATGGTACACCATTTATCACGGTTACTGGAAAAAAGTTGATGGTGAAGGAAAAGTAGTAAAAAAAGGGATATACCGCTATATCCGACACCCCCAATACGCAGGTCTTTTCCTGATCTCAACGGGTATGCTGGTAGAATGGGCAACACTTCCAACATTGATTTTGTTTCCGATTATCATCTGGATGTACAACAGACTTGCCAAAAAAGAGGAAGGGGATATGTTAAACGAATTTGGCGAGGAATACCGAACGTATATGAAAAACACAAAACGGTTCATCCCGTTTGTCTGGTAAGGAGAATGAATATGAAAGAGATAATTGTAAGAATGCTATTGAGTTTTTTGTTTTTAACGGGTATAGAAGGTCTCGTGATATTTTTTAACAGGGAACAGGCCTTTTTTGTTTACTGGCTCTATTTTTTGATCGCTTTGGCTATCCTGGCTGTTCTACTCATTACGGTCATGATCACTGGTTTTTTAAAACTAAAGGCCGGAAGAACCGGGATGAAAGAGAAAGAACCTTCACTATTTATAAGAAGCTTGAGCTGGACCGTGTTTGTTTTTCTATTTTTGCTGGTCCAGGTAATCATCAGTCAATGGTCGGCCTTTTCACCAACAGATGAAGGCTTTGCCTATTTTGAAACAGTTGACCTCAACGGGACAATGCAAACCATCAGCGTAAGAGGAACCTCCAAAAACAATCCTGTTATCCTGTTTCTTGCCGGGGGGCCGGGAGGCTCACAGATACCGGCGACAAGGGAGTTCCTGACAGAACTTGAAAAGGATTATACGATCGTGAACTGGGAACAGCCGGGGGTTGGGAAATCGTACAATGCCCGGGAGGTCTCATCCCTGACACCGGATATTTATCTCAAAGATGCCCACGCCCTGACTACCTATCTGAAAAAAGAATTCAATCGGGAAAAGATATACCTGATCGGTGAATCGTGGGGGAGTTATCTCGGCATCCGACTGGCTCATGATTACGGAAAAGATTACCACGCCTTTATCGGAACGGGGCAAATGGTTGATTTTACAGAAACAGAACAATACTGCTATGAACTGGCAAAGACTATTTCGGAGGAAACAGGTGATTTAAGACAGTTACAGGCACTTGAAAATTTAAAAAGACCTCCGATAAGGGGGCAAAACATCTCACTTGAAGTGGGAACCTATCTAACTTATCTATACAGGGTCATGCTTCATGATCCCGATATCAACCATACAAACTGGAACACCTTTAAAATCATTTTTTCACCTGAATATGGAATTATCGATACAGTCAATTATTTTAAAGGCCTTTACTTCACCTTCAGCGAAGTCTATCAACAACTTTATGAAGTCGATCTTCGTGAAACATATACAACGTTTGATATCCCAATCTATATGCTTCATGGGAGACACGATATCAACGCACCGGGTTATCTTGTTGAAGATTATTTTAAAAAGATACATTCTCCGGATAAAAGACTCATATGGTTTGAACATTCCGGGCATAACCCATGGATCGAAGAATCTAATGCCTTTCACAGGCAAGTCAAAGAATTGTTTTCACACCATATCACCCCATAAAAAAAATGACAATGGAAGTTGCAAATGCAACTTCCATTGTCATTTGACTCATCCCCATATAAACTGATATGACATTTATAACGAAACTTTTAATTAATCTTATTTTTACCAAAACAAGTGATGTGATTTTTCGTTCATTTTAAAACTTTTATGATAAAATTAATTCAGTTTCAGAAGCAGTTCTATTTTGGGGGCAGCTGAATGGATTTTCTCGAAGAAAAAAAAGATGAATTCGGGCATAAAGTTTATATAACACTTTTAAAGACGCTTTCTATGTTAGCGATACTCAGTATCATAGGAAACATGTCATACGGACTCCCATTTGCTTTAAACTTCAAATGGGGTACACTTCTCGTTATCAATATCATCTCGATTTATTTTATGAAACGGGATCAATACATCTTCCTTTTAAAAACGCTTTTTATTTCGATCATCACATTTGTCTTTATCCCCCTCAGCTGGTTTGAATCCGGGGGCAGTTCAAATAGCATCATCGCTTATTTCGTCCTTCTCATGATCTGTACGACTTTTCTCTATTGGGGTAAAACGAGGATCTTCTTCGTTATCTCACAAATCGCCATATTTATAACATTACATATCGTGGAATACAAATATCCGAATCTGATACAAAAATTCGATGCTCAAACGCTTTTCATCGATAAACTGTTTCAGATTCCATTGACATTGATCGCAGCCTTTATTTTCCTGAGAGCCTTCGCCAATGCCTATATATCCGAAAGAAAAAAATTGAATTTCCTTGTTCATCACGATTCCCTGACAAGTCTCTACAACCGTCGCTCTTTTGATATCCATCTCGAAAAACTTTTAAACAGTAATATTGATGCCAATCAAGAAGCCTATCTCATCTTTATGGATCTGGATAATTTCAAGCTGATCAACGATGAAAAAGGGCATCACATCGGTGACAAAGTCCTGATTGATCTTGCCGATCATATCCAGAAACAGATCAAGGAAGGAGATATCGCCGCAAGATGGGGAGGGGATGAATACGCCATCATCTTCCACGGAACAGAAAGTGCCCTCCGCTCAACGTTGAAAGATATTCACAAATTTCCCTACCCCATCAGTTCCGGTGCTACGAAAATAAGGCAGGATGAAAATGACATCATTCGCCTTCTGAAGCGAGCGGATAAAGCAGCTTACAAATCAAAATCCGAAGGGAAGGGACAGTTTAGTATCCAGTAAATTAAATGATCAGTTTCCCATTTTCCATCACAAGTACCTCATCATAATTTCTGAGATTCTCTTCCGACAAATCATGAGTCACACTGATGAAAACCTTCGACTCAGCTCCAAAGATAAAATCTTTGGCATCTTTTCGATTCTTAAAGTCAATGGTACTGAACACTTCATCGAGAAGGATGATTTCTTTTTTGGACGAATGACTTCTCATTAGCAATAACAGTTTCTTCTCACCGCCACTCAGCTGACGGCTGTCATGGCACCCTTTAATACGGCTGAGAATTTCCGTCGTAAAATGTCTCCCGATTTCTTCATCGTCTGGTACATGCGTGCCAAAGAGAGAGATGTTATCCTGATAATCCGCATAAAAGATATGCTCCTGCTGCGCAGCTCCTGTCAATATCTTTTTGATGGATTCTTCCTCAACGGATTTTCCATTCACAAGGATTTCACCTCTCTCTGGTATAATCTCTCCTCTGATCAATGAGAGCAAAGTGGATTTTCCCGAACCGGAATGCCCTACAATTGCGTATTTCTTTCCGGATTCAAAGGTGTAGTTAAAGGCTTCCAAGGTGAAATTTCCCCTTTTCAGAAAGACATTTCGAAATTCAATCTGTTTCGGAGATCCGTATAAGATGATATTTTTACCTTCCGATTTTAATTCAGCGATCACATGATCAATTTTCTTCTCCACTTCTTTTCCGGCACTCAAGGCGTTTATATCGTTCAGAATATATTTGATGGGATAGATGAAGTTTTCAATATACCCGAATGTAGCTACGCCCGCCCCAATCGTAATATCCTTTCTAATCAGCAGATAACCCACCATCATAAAAGCGGCAAGACTGATAAAATCCATTACCATGCCATTCGTTACATTGGTAAAGGTCTTGAACTTCCCAAATGACAATTGTGAATTTTCCTGCTTGAGCAAATGCTTATAATGTTCATCGGACACTTTCTTCTTAGACACCCCGTCAAGCGACGTATGACCATTTAGAAAATCCGTCGTATAATTGATATACGTTCCCAAATCTTCAAGATATTTCTTTTTTCTCTCCGCCAGCGTCTTCGCTATCAATCTCGGTACAAAAGCGCTTATGAGTGAGGCACCCATCACAATAACGGCGATTCTCAGATCAACAAACAAGATCATGGCTACCGCATAAACAATGAGCATCAGCAATGACTTGACCATATCCACAGCCCCTTCAATTCGTGTGTTTTCGAGGGTATTCACATCATTGTCTATCATTGAAACATATTCACCAACACTCTTTTCGCTAAATTTCGAATGACTATACCCGAGAAAAGACCTGAACAGTATCTCCTTTACGGCAATATGAAAATCCGTCAAACGTTTCCAGCTACTCGCTTGCGAGACATATTGAAGAAACGCACTGGAGAAAATCGCGATGATGTAATAAAAGAAAAGTTTCCACAATTGTCCATATTGACCCGTCTCAACAGTATCAAAAAGCAGCTTGTTCAGATAGGGAACAATGGCAATGGCAAGTGAATACAAGAAAGAAAAGACAATTTCGATAATCGTAGGTCTTTTAATATATTTAAAGTATTTCATAATCTCCATCCTTTTAAAATAGTTTTTTACTTACGTTGCCGAATAATTGAAAAAGACTAAAGGAAATATAGCTAATCTATACTGAAAAATACCGTTCAATACAAAACAGATGTCAAATGCGTTCATCATTTAATTGTTATTTATTCCCGTCTTTTTAAGAAATGTTTGAAACCATTCTAATTATTCACCTAACGCTCACGACTCACATCCTATTTTAAAAGTTTATGACTAAAATACTTTATCTTCCATTATATCAGATTTATTACAGAAAACAACAGACTATTTTGTTTCAAAGTCAAACACTTTACTATCCGTTATCTTCCAAAGCAATCCCCCACATAAAACAAAAACAGCTCCACTGAAAAGCATAACCGTTTGAACTGAGAGAGCATCGTAGAGAAAACCGTAAAGAATATTCCCGAGCATACTAGACAGTATCGCAATTACAGTTATCAAACTGAACAATTTACCGAGTATCTTTTCATCAGCGGTTTTTTGAATGAACGTCGTGAAAAGGATATCCGTTACAGCACTAAAAGTCCCAATGAACAGAAGTAACACAAGCTTTATGGGGAAATTCAATACAATTCCATATCCCCCCATCATCACACCGGAAAGAATGATGAATCGGTGAATCTTATTCTGACAATTTTTAATCAGCGGCATCAGAAAAAGGATCAACAAACCGCCTCCATTGTAAACACTTTTCAATAAACCAAATCCCTGATTTCCAATATTAAGCACTTCTGATATCACCGGAAAAGAAAGTGAGCAGGATACTCCGGTTAGGATGATGAAGACAAAAACAACGATCATTTTCAAAAGGGGTTTATTCCCTTTGAGATACATGATAGTCTCAATGATTTCCCCCTTCAAACTTAACGTTTCCTTTTCAACTGCCTCTCTGTCAACTTTCACTTTTATCAGAGAAATCAACAGAAAGGCGAGAACAAAGGTCAGTAAGTCAACAACGATGATCAGAAAGATATTCTCCGCCAATAACCCTGCGAGTAAACTGGCCCCTATCGTACAACAGCTCTTTCCGAACGCCAGGAGAGTGTTCATCTCAGGAAGATTTTTTCTGTTGATTTTTACCAGCAGCTTATTCAACAACGGTGCCTTTCCCGAAGCGACAAGGGCATTGACGAAGATACAGGTCAAAATGAGCGGTATACTCACATTGCCACTAAAAAAAGCACCGATCAAAACCAGTACCACTGCGCCTTGTGCAATATAAATGATCCTGAATATTATCACCGATCGCTTCCTGTCGATAAAAACTCCGAAGAGAAAGACAAATAGCAGTGTGGGCAGCAAATCGACAGCCTTCAACAAGCCGACAGCTGTTGATGAATTACTTTGAGAAAAAACAAACCACATGATCGCAGTAAAAAACAACACATCCCCAAACACACTGATGATTTCTGCCAAAAACAGATAAAGAAAGTCATTTTGCCGCAAAACGCTTTTTACCGTTTTAAACATATCACATCCCCCACACTTTACTCCATCAAATTTGAAACACAATTAATATAATCGTTGTAGGGTACTATACGTCAACTCCTTAATCGAAGAGAAAAAGTAACTATTTTGTTATGGCATGTAGGGCACTACATGTTTACAAAAAAACAGTGCCTGAATAGTTCAAGGCACTGTTAAAATTCAATTTAAAGAAAAATGGCTTAACTCTTAAAAAGTGTTATCAGTTCGTCTGTATCGTTCAAACATTCAAAGGGCTTCCGATCTGAAAATCGGCTGCTCTGTAAGATGAAAATTTTATCAATCTCATCGAATAACCGGTTTTTATGGGTTACGACGAGAAACAAGGCGTTAAAAAACTCTGATTTTAGATTTTCCAGGATATTTTTTTCCATTGTTGCATCAAGGACGGTCAGCGTTTCATCGAAAAGAAAGATGTCGGTTCTGTTGATCACAGCTCTCGCAATAGAAATCCTTATCCGAAAAGAATCTGAAAATCGCTCTTTCCCCGGATCAATATATGAAGCAGGGGTATATGCGTCGTCAAGGCAGGCAATTTTTAACGCACTTTTGATCAATCCATCAGAATAAAGCCTATTGAGTGAAATATTCTCTTCGATCGTTCCCTTAAAAACATAGTTTTCTTTATTGATATATGAAATTTTCTTTGTAAAATGTTTTGAAGCAATAACGGCAGAATGACTGTTCCCCTTAATGGAAGCTCCCCTTGTGAAGTTGGGACATCTTGAAAGAAAATCAAATAGGGTACTGTTTCGACTGCTCATTTTTCCATCATCAACAGAAGCCGTATCAAAACAGGAAGGCGTGTTCTCTTTATTTTGTTCAATGCTTGTCTGATATTCATATAATGATTGTAATTCCTTCATTCCCAAAGCCATTACACCACCTCTTTCAAGAAAAAACGATTCATCGCTTATGAACATTTACTCACAATAAATTTTATTTTTTTTATCATCTTTCTTTTTCAGAGAAAAAAAGCACCATTTTTCAGGTGCTTCTCCTACTTTCCCAGTTCTTCAAAAACAACAGGGGCAATATTTAGTCAGAAGGTTTGTTTCTATCGTCTTAATCAATCTTTGTTCATCACTTTATAATCGGGATATTTCCACTCAGCGGGTGGATGGGATATCAAGATTCAACTCTTTTTTTATCAAGTCATATACCTGCTTGTAAGAAAAATACCGAATGGTTCTATCATACGATTTTCTCAGCAAAAAGGAACTGACTTTTCCGGAATGAGTCTCGTATAAATCGGCTACATACTCTATTTCATTTCTTTTATTTGAATTGAACATATAATTATCTCTTCTTTTATCACGTTTCATAAAGATATCCTTAATTCCGAAAGCGTTTATCAATAAAATACGGAACCTGTGACGTTTATCGGCGGTAAAACGGAATCCGATTGATTTACCGCATCATCGCCACCGGCAAACAGAGATAAAGATATAATCAATAAAGTCAACATGATCAGTAACTTCTTCATACTAAACCCTCCTTCTTAATTGCATCCTATGTTATAATTATATAGATATACATATGATTTTCAAGCCTTTTTCTCAATCCGGAAATGTGATTATCAGAGGCTTTTAAATTTCAATTTTTTCGCCCAAATTATTTCGTGGTCATATTCTCTTGTCAAAGGGTCATTAAATAAGCGATACACGATATTTTTTAGTTTATATAACATATGGTAACAATATTGATTATTTTATATTACACAAGAAAAGTGGTCATTAAATGTATATAAAGCATATCATGCCAATCATCTCATACGGAAAATATTCAAAAACATTTTTAAATTTTTTTTCAGAAACAACCGTTAATCCCGATGTCCTGAATTATATCAATATTCTGAAAAAAAAATGGACTTTAAAATCGGAAAGTCTTTTACAAGCTATTGATGAGAGTTTGGATAAATGCAAAAATCATGGAATTTATTATCTGCTGTTATCAGATAAACTGAGTGTTTTAATGACATTAGGAGATAAAGCAGAAACCATATCGCTTTATAAACAATTAAAAAAAGAATTCCAAAAAATTCCGCTTGAATATCGTAAAATGATCGGTCAATCCTTGTACATGGCAAAAACTTTTCATACCGGAAACGATTTAAAGAAATTCAGAAGATGGAGCACGCAACATACAGAAGATGAAATGGGGCTCGCCGTAAACCTCAACGCAAAAGCCAGGGCATTTTTGAAAAAAGGACAGTGTAAACAAGCCTGTGATGGTTTCTTTGATGTTTCGGAACTGGCTTTAAAATATCCTCATCCAACCTTTATCCTATCCGGTCTCAATAACGCCTCTTGGTATATCCGGCATCAGAATCTTGAAGTCTCCCATGAAAGGGCAAAGAAACTCGCCTTTCATTGCGGTTACTGGTTTGATTCCCCGGCGGTTCTGATGAATTACTTCGATACACTCCTCATCATCTCACAAATGAGCAAAGATTACACGTTCTTCTTCGGTATAGCGGAGATGATACGCTATTATTATCAGAAGATGCTGCTGATCGAACCGGAATGTGACAAGAAATATCATGATACGATACAGATCGTGAAGAAGTTCCATCAGCTGGTTTATAACACCGGCAACCGGGTAGATGAAATCGGGAACGCCAAGGGACTACAGACTTTTCTGAATGACAGGATAACCATACCCAACCGCTTTGCAAGGGAAAATGACATCTCACATACCTCTCTGTATCGCATCATGAAAGGACAGAAAAAAAACGTAAAAATTGAAACACTAAAAGGAATCTTTTCGGCTCTCGATGTGACCTACTCGTTTGAAAACCCAAAGTGCATCAATCATATCCTGTTTTTCATCAATGAAGAGAGCTATCTCATCAATAACTGGAAAAAGGTGGTCCATTTATCCGCCTATAAACTCAAAACCCTGATCTTGAAAACTTATATGACACTCACCATTCTCTCTGATATTAACCTTTCCGAGCTTTTTAAACTAATAGAATCCAGCCGCCGACAACTCTTTGACTACATCATGCTCAAACCTGAAAGAATAACTTTTATAAGCCAAACCATTCGCCTTGCCTTCGATAATGAAAGCGTTAATCCCTATTACAAGGCAAGATATGAACTGGCCAACATTCTATTCTCTGAAATGAGCAGAATGCGGCATATCACACCGCTTTTTAGACTTTACACCGCATCCAATTCACGGGAAGAAAACGAATTACTCAGTGTCTATTTCAGGCAATACGTTCGCTACACAACAACGGCATGGCGATTCGATGTTGAGGAGGTCATGTCCGAAAGATATTCCGACCCTGATTATAAGAAGATCGCACAATTTTGCAGAAAGATCAATATTTCGGAGATGTATGGCTATCTATGTACTTGGTATTTTGAGGAAAGCGATAGAAATTGTCTGATTGAACTGATAACAAATCTTAAAAACTAATGACGCTTCTCATGGGTAAGGAGAGCTTCTTTTATTTCCAGACCCCCTGCATAACCAACAAGGGCTCCATTCACCCCGATAACGCGATGACAGGGGATGATAATGGGAATTCTGTTTTTATTATTCGCCATGCCAACAGCACGACATGCCTTTGGATTGCCGATCCTCTCAGCAATTTCTTTATACGTCCGGGTCTCTCCATAGGGAATTTCTTGTAATGCCCTCCAGACCTTTCGCTGAAATTCAGTTCCTTCAAACCTCAAAGGGAGGTCAAAGACTTTTCGGCTTCCGTTAAAATATTCGTCCATCTGTTGTTTTATTTTTTTTGACAATTCTGATGCTTCTTGTGAATCAGCGAGGGCTTTTTCCGTTTTCAGTATCACAAAGAGAAGCCTACTGTCATCGTATCCGATTTCCATCTTCCCGAAGGGAGATTCATAAATGATTGATTGCTCGTTTTCCATCATTTCAACTCCTTTTTCTTAGTATTTAAGGAGAGTCTGCCCGATGAAACTATCCCACCTTTTCAACCCGGTTCCTGCCATTAGATTTTGCCTGATACAAAGCCTTGTCCGCTTTCTTGATCAATTCCTGAACCGATTCGCCTCTCCACTCACAAATCCCCATACTGATGGTCACTTTAACACCTTCTATAGAAAAATTCTCTTCTTCAATCTTTCTCCTGATAGACTCCGCCCTTCTGTAACCCCCTTCAATGGAAATATCTCTGAGTATGACGATAAATTCTTCTCCGCCATAACGTCCAACCACATCGCTGCTTCTAACATCGGAAGCAATCAGTTTTGAAGCGGCAACCAGTACCTCATTCCCCATCAGATGACCGTGTGTATCGTTAATTTTCTTGAAATAATCAAGATCTGCAATAATCAGTACAAAAGGACTTTTAGTTTCAGCTGATTCTTCAATAATCTGTTTGAGCAGCCTGTGTGCCGTCTTATAGTTGTAAATCTGAGTCAGTCCATCTATCATCGTCATCCTTTTAAGCGCTTTCGTTCTCTCTTCAACTTTTTTCTCCAGTTCATCATTCATCTTTTCAAGCACTTCTCTTTTTTGTTCCCTGTGATTGACACCCACAACGAGAACGACGAGAAAAATAATAATCACAACCATCACAATTGAAGTGGCTATATTGATGAAAAGATAATGATAAAATGGGCGCAGAACTTCTTTCTGACTTTCGGCAAACGTTATAAACCATTTATTTTCGGCATTTCCCTCGGGGATATCAACAGATTTCACAAAATAAAACTTCCGTTCATTAAAGAGCGTATCATTGAAGAAATTGATTCCCTGATTGTATTTCTCAATAATCGCCGCATTAATTTCAAGACAGCGACTATCTTCGGAAAGAATAATTTCTCTGTTCGGATGTGCGATGGTGATATTCCTGTCATCGCTTAAAAAGAGATACCCCGTATCTTTAAAGGCAATATTATCGATAAACTCCCTGGTAAATGCCTCCATCTGTGGCGAGACCAAAGCGACACCGATTATCTCTGAGCGGTCAATAACCGGTACACTGATGACCAGTATCGGATTTCCCCTTAAGATACTCGGATAAATTTCACTGACATAATAATCTTTTCCGTTGAAAATTTCCTCGATATAGGCGTATTCAAGACCGCCCTCTCCAACAGTCTGCCCGTTCACCGTATCCGTTATGAATTCCCCGTTTGAAATCTCTATCCTTTCCCCGTTGATCATCCTGTAAACCGGTTGTTCAAGTCTGACACCAAGTGGGAGATTTTCATAAAAAGGATAGAGCGCGTGAATTTCCTCCATAAACGCTGTTGCCTTTTCTATTTTCATCTCATCTTCAGGATTTCTGCACGCATCAATGACATAGTCATTTCCAGCGATTGTCCTGGCAATATTGACCTGATACTCTATCCAATGCAATAAGGCTCTGCGGCTCTGATCGGTTATATTATCACCAATTTCATAAAGCGTCTGCACATAGTTTTCGTAAACCTGAATATAATAAATCCAGTTAAATAAGATAAAGACCGGCAAAACAACAATTATCATCTGTAAAAAAAACTTTCTTTTGTTCTTCAAAACATTACTCCCGCAGCGTTTCAATCAATTTCATAGAGTATAGCATTTCAAAGGGGATTATAGAAGGGCAAGATGGTAAAAATATTATGACATGTGTTAAAATTAACGTGTCATAAATACAATCCTAAGACTATAAAATTCTGGGGGTATCAGAATAGTTTATCATCTAAGAACCATCAACAATAGCGATAGAATATTCATCTATGAATTGAAAAAAGATTCAAATATATTGAAGAAATCTGGGGATGGGACGCGGAAAGGGGATTGGCAGTTCTGTTATTAAAGATATCATAAAAACTGCCCTTTCAGAGGACAAAATAATCCAAATCGGCTGTTTCAAATCCAATGAAAGGGCGTTTAAGTTATATTGTTCGCTGGGTTTCAGACTCACTCATTCCACCGAAACACATTTTATTCTTCACTATCAGGCTCTTTCACATCCACTTTTATAAACGGCTGCTATATCCCGGACCGCCTGAATATCTTCAATAGGGTTAGTATTCAGAACGATAAAGTCCGCCTGTTTCCCCACTTCAAGCGTCCCATACTGTTCAGATATGCCCAGCAGTTCTGCCGCATATTTTGTGGCGGAAAGTATCGCATCCATTTCACTCATACCGTATGAGACCATCAGTTCCAGTTCGGTTCTTGCCGATTCACCATGATGATTAAAAGGGGTTCCCGAATCTGTCCCCATCGCAATCTTAACGCCAGCATGGTAGGCCTTTTTGAAACCCTCCATATGTTTTTGTCTCACTTCTTCAGACTTCTTTATCGCATATTCCGGGATTCCGTTTCCTCTTCCTTTATTCATGATATTGAAAACGGCTGAAAATGTGGGGACAATAAAGGTTCCATTTTCAGCAGCCATCCTGATACCGTCATCATCTATCAGTGTTGCATGTTCAATGGAGTCTATACCTGCTTCAACAGCTATCTTAACGCCTTGTGTACTATGGCAATGCGTGGCAATCCTTTTACCTGCCTTATGGGCTTCCTCTGCCGCTGCTTTTAGTTCATCCAAATTGAGCTGATAGGCGTTCACATCCACTCCGGGCGTCAAAACGCCTCCGGACGAAATCACCTTGATGCAGTCAACACCGGCTTTCAACTGCTCTCTGACTGCTTTACGAACTTCATCAACGCCATCGGCTTCTCTGCCGATGGCCCAACCATGACCACCTGTCATCGTAACCAGTTTCCCGGCACAATGCATCCCCGGGCCTTCTATCACGCCTTCTTCCAGGTATCTTCTCAACGGGAGTTCGAGATAATTCACACCACCGAGATCCCGGATAAACGTAACACCATTTTTGATAAAAGCTTCGAGATGTTTCACTGCGGATATGACAAAGTCGGTATCCTTGAACGTCTGAAACATCTGAAAGGTATCTGCCACCGGTTCCAGGCAGACATGCGTATGACAATCGATCAACCCGGGAATCACATATTTCCCTTTTAAATCCTCTGTTTCGATACCGGCTGTTTTTACTTCATCCTCTTTTGTAATCCTTTCAATGATCCCATCTTCCACAGCAATGGTTACAAATTGCTGAAGTCCTTCTCCCGTTCCATCGATAAGACTGGCATTTTTAAAATATTTTTTCAACAAACTCCCCCCTCATTTTTTTGACTACACCTACCGCTGACTCACCTTGAATCCAAAAATATTTTTTTAAAATCGTTCCCGTCAACAATATACAAAAAAACTTCTCTGCTACTCATCCCTTTAGAATCAATTTGAATAGCCGAAGTCAGTCCTTCAAATGTACCGATTTCAAGAATTTTATCCCTTAATATCTCAGGCTCACAACTGTTCGATTCTTTAATCACCTGAGATAAAATATAAACCGCTTCATAGGCAAACGCAGAAGCAAATTCAGGTTCCATTCCATATCTTTCGATATAGCCTTCACGAAATTGCAGATGTCTTTCCGCCTCGGAATACTTGTCATAGGGTGTTGTGACTGTCATGGAAGCCACTGCCGGACCACCGTTTTCAATGAGGGCATCATCAAATGCCCATGTCGTGGTATATTTTTGAATTGTGGGATCAATCTTGTACAATTGTTGTGAAATATTGGCAGTGAGAAGCGCCGGTGCAATGATTAAAACCCCTTCGGGGTTTTGAGAGATTATTTTTGATGCCAACAGATAATAATCGTTATGAACCTCACTTGAATCAAATTCAACGGTATCAACGATCTTGATATCCGTCCCTTCAATGACAGTACGAAACGTTTCAAACCAGTGATTTGAATATTCAAAATTGTTCACATCATAAATCACGGATATCCGTCGAACATCGCTCCCGGAAAGAATATAATCCCGGATAACCTTTTGAAACCCGTCATCTGAAGAAGACAGGGAAATCAGAAAATTATTCACTTTCACAATCTGTTCACTGCTGACGGTTGGGCTAATCATCAACATTTTTTTCTCATTGACATGTGAAATGCCCGCCTTAGTCATCTCACTCGTGATGTGACCAATGATGGCACATACCCCTTCGTCTAAAAGCTCTTTATCTACCTCGGCAGCCCGTTCGATAGTATTCATATCATCTTTAACGATCAATTTGATCGTTTTGCCGTTAACACCGCCGGCTTCATTTATTTCTTCAACGGCATATTCCACACCATTTCTGACGGAAATACCAAAAAGCGAATCAATGCCTGTTAAAGAAACGGCTACACCTATTTTAATCTCGTCTTGCTCCGTACATCCGACAAAGAAAATCCCAAATAATAAAATACAGATCCAAAGCATACAATTTGTTTTCATCATGCCCCACCTTATCTTCAACAACGGATGATACCACTCTCTATATCCTAACATAATTACATGACGCATAAAAATAAAGGTATGTACGCGCTTAATCATTTTCCCTTCGTCTTATCCAATTACCTCATTAATAAAACTCAATCTCAATAAACTCAGAATAGGCGACATTCCCGACAAAATCTTCAAATTTAAACCCGTAAAGATAGTACCCAAGGGGTAATTCCGCCTCTTCAACCACTATGTTTGACCCAAACCTTATTTTTTCTCCGATAGAAATATATTCAGTCACCGCTTCATCCTCATACTCGTAATAGGGTTCGAAGATATCCCCCTCTTTAATCTTGATGAGATTCTTGCTCGTGTAGAAGAGATCATCCGTTTCAACCTTTCTCGCCCCTGTAATGACACCGTCGGGGTTATCATCATCGTATAGGAGCATGAGGTTGACCGTCTTTCCGTTCAACTCACCGGGAATAGCGTACATGACATGTTCATCGTCATAGCTGACAACGTTGAGATACACAAAGACATCGTTGATTGCCGGCCACGATTCAACGATAGGTGCTGTAACGGCATTATCGCCTTCATCCATATCGATAAGATCCTGACCGAGGAACAGCCATTCTTCCCCCTCGTCATCAAGATAGGTTCCCACACACAGATAGATTTCAGAAAGTCTGCTCAACTCTTCTTCTGTCAAGTCAACCTCTATGTAATCATAATAATCGGTTATCGCTTTATCCCATAGGTCTTCAATCGAAAGATCAAGAAGTTTCAGAGAATAGGCCTTGACAAAATCGGTATATTTTTGAGGCAGTTCAAGGGAAGCATAGATATCGTTGTTGTAATCAAAATTGATCCTGTCCATACTCGGAAAGTAGATGGATACCCCATGTGAATTCTTTTTCGTCTGTCCGGCATGATTAAGTACGACGGATTGATGCACCGCCTTCATCACGTCCTGAGCAAGTCTTGGATAATCATCCTTCAAATGATAGGCGAGATCAGAAATATCCACCATATCCGTATAACCGCCAAATCCCCCACTGTCACCATACGTTTCCGCCATTTTCCTGGCATATACGATTTCATCAAATTCAGCATCGTCATTCAGATCGGACATCATGGGGATTATCATTTTTTCAAGGGTTTTATAAATATTTTCAACCTTACTCAGATCAATCATGGAAAGTGTTATCTCGCCTTCTTCTCCATTATAGGCAGCAACTTCTGCAAAATCTGCTATCAGTATTTCACCGGCATCAACAATATCGGCACCATCGTTCAATTCTTCCAGAAATCCCGTATACCACCAGCCGTCACCGGGCTCAAGTTCTTCGGAAGCGAGAAGATAGTCGGCATCATCCTTGAAGGTATAAGCCGTCTCAAGTGTCCCCATCAGGCAAGCATCAAAACCGATCAGTTCAAATTCGATCCCTTTTCGTTTACAGGCTTTCGATACGGCATCTTTCAATTCGTTGAGCAGCAATCCATCCCCATCAAAGAGTTCATCATTTCCAAAACCGCCTATTGCACCCGAGCCATGGTCCCAGAACAGGAGAACATATTTTTCCGCCCTGTATTCTTCTGCTCCCCAGACGATAAAATCATAAAGTGTCTTACTTTCACCCATATTCAGGGTTCCAAGATTCTTCTTCAATTTCAGCTCGTCTCCTTGAACTTCCCAACGTTGATTGTGTTGATCCACATTCTCCATAAACCATTCATAGCACCCACCCGTCTGAATGAGAATATTGATATGCTCCGTATCCGCATCCAGAATTTCATACAAATCCAGCTCAGCAAAACCATCATAAGATTCAAGATCGGATCCGATCATGTAAATCATAACGGTATAGGGTTTTACATTTGCCGAAAAACCTGAACAGATGAATAAAAACAAAACACAAAGGAACAGGATAGTCTTCTTCATAAGGCACCTCTCTATTTATTTTTTATTTCAAACACTCCTATTATACCGCATCTGTTTCCTATCCGTTGTTTATGATCTTCGATAAAAAAACGCCATCTTTCCAGACGGCGTTTTTTTATTGTTTTCTATTTTGTATTCAGTTTTGTCAGCTTCATACTGACCTTTTTCACCATTTCAGTTGTTGCTATCACTTCTTTAAAATCCTCTTCCGGGAGGCGGGAAAGTTTTGTTTCAAGATGCTCACACAGTTTATCGGAAATGGTCTCAGCAATTTCTCTTCCTTTATCCGTTATGGTAACGATAATCTTTCTTCTATCATTTTCATCCCGTTCTCTTTCAGCCAGTCCCTCCGCAATCAGTTTATCGATCACTGTGGTAAAAGAACCCTTTTCCAGTACAGCTCTTTCACTTAATTCACTCATCGTCTTGCCGCTCTCTTTAGTCAAAAATATGAGTGTTTTACGTTGTGTCCTGTTAAGGGTAGTATCCTCCAGTTCCGGATCAAAGTCCTCAAGAAGTGCCTTTACAAAATAAGGAAAAAATCCGATGTTTTCAAATAACTTTCTGTAATCGTTCATATCAAACCTCACTTTTTATTTCAAATATTCATTAATACTTTCTCTGACATTGCCGTTAAATCCCTTTACCGTATGAGCGTTGATCATCGAACTGATGATCGCCTCTTCGGTTGCCTCTACAACAGCTCTGAAAGGAACATTCATTTCAGATTCATTTAAAAACCTGAAGTTGTAGAAACTTCTGTCATTCTCACGAATCCTGTTGGCAGTTGAAAAACCGATGACAATCTCTCCGCTTCCGTGCCCTGTCTTTGAACCGGTACGCGCAATCCCGTTTATCGCCCTGAAACATACTCTTTTCAACTGTCTTGAGGAGAGCGGTATATCCGTTGCGACGATCACGATAATAGACCCCTTGTCATCTGAAAGTTCCCGCTTTTTTTTCAGCCGACCGGCAATACTTTCCCCTGTCTTTTCACCATCCAGCAGAAGATCTTCAAGTAATCCATGATTCGAAAGAACCAGTGCTCCGAGCGTAAACGGTTCATCACCGATACTGAATACCCTTGAAGAAGATCCTATACCACCTTTCAGCTGATAACAGGACATCCCCTTTCCGGCTCCCACATCCCCTTCTTCAAAATCTTTCTTCGAACATTCAAAGGCCTCTTCAAGATGCTTGGCCTCTACAACCCTATTCTGAATATCGTTTAAATAACTGTCATTACACTCTGCTACAACGGGATTGAAACTTGTCAATTCAACCGCCTCGGATTTGCACCTGTTTATCATATGCTCAACAAGAGCGTCCTGAACGCGTCCAACATTCAACGTGTTGGTGAGAACAATCGGGCTTTCAAGTTGTCCCAGTTCATCAATCTGAACAAGGCCCGTCGTCTTTCCAAAGCCATTGAACACATAAGAAGCGGCGATCAGTTTATCTTTAAACGGATTGTCCCGGCAGGGAATGACAACCGTACACCCCGTCTTATTATCCACCGTATCAATCGTACAATGTCCGACACACACACCCTCAACATCGGCAATATTATTGAGTCGGCCCTTTCGCATCTGACCTATACTTATTTTGTAATCTAACGTTTGTACCTTATGCATACGCCTCCCCCTAATCGTATAAATCCTGAACCTTTCAACGATTATAGCATCATATGTGATATATTTAGCAAAAGGACTGAGTGAGGTGGTCATGATGATGAAATTAAGCACGATGCGCAAAGTTGTCGATACATTGAATAAGCATTGGCACTCTCCTATTGGAGATGCAATATTAAAATACTGGGAACACGTTACAAACAGTGCAATTTATTTCAGGGCAAGCGCTAACTTTGTTTTCAGATTTACAAATAACGGTAAAGATCATTTTCTGAGATTTAACAGCATAACCGAACGCTCTCATGATGATCTGGATGGCGAAATTCAGATACTCAATTATCTTAAGCATCAGACCGCCAATACCGTTAAACCCGTTTTATCCCTTAATGACCGTTATGTAGAAGAGATAGAAACGGAAAATGATACGTATCTCGCCGTTGTGTTTGAGGGGTTTAACGGCAGGATGTATGAGGTGGAAGAGTTGTCGAAAGAACAATTTTTCTTCTGGGGAAAAGCACTTGGGAAACTGCATCGCTTGTTCAACAATATGCCCCAGACAATCGTCAACAGGCGTAAGACATGGAGAGATCATCTTGATGATGTAAAGAGACAGATTCCTTCTGATGACATAATCATCCATAGAGAGATTAAAGAAGTCGAAGAATGGTCAGAAAACACAACAGCAAGGACGGGTATCATTCACTTCGATTTTGAACTGGATAACCTTCACTGGTGCGACGATGGCATAAAAATCCTTGACTTTGATGACAGTGCCTGCTGCTGGTACGGGGCTGATATCGCCTATGCCCTCAGAGATCTCTTTGAAAATGGAATTGATATAAACAATCCATCCTTCAGAAGATTTATGGAAGGGTATTCGACAGAATTTGAAATTGATGCGGATTTTTACGAAAATCTTCCGATGTTCATGCGCTTTCACGACCTGTACACTTATACCCGAATACGTCGCAGCCTTGATTACAAAATCGACGAAGACACACCGGAATGGCTTATCGGGTTGAACGGGAAATTAACCGATATTTCAGAACACCTCAAAAATTTGTTTTCGCACAAACAGGCATAATTCTACTCCGCAACGTTAAATTTGTTAAAAAGGGCATCAAACACGTTTGTAACCGTGTTTGATGCCCACATTTTATTTTGCGACCTTTTTCCAGTATTTCCGCTTCATTCCATCTCCGGGTTCTTCAAAAGCGGACCATTTAAAGCCCCTCTTGACAAGAAAAGCGTGTCTGTCATTGTCAACATCGTTATTTCCCGGACAAAGGATAATAATTCCTTTATCCTTGGCAACACGTACCAATTCACGATATTCTACTTCCATGTCATCGCCAAAAACATGCCCACCCATGACAACATCTGCAAAATCATCTTCAAAAGGAATCATCTCTAACAATCCATCCACAACATGGAAATTCTTTAGCCCCCTTGAAGCGGCTTTCGCTCTTAGATATTTCCTGAGATTCCCGATGGGTTCAACGGCATACAAGCTCTGCACCTTATCCGCAATCGCAAACGCCAGTTTTCCGGTTCCGGATCCTATATCCAGTACCCGCTTCCGGGAAAAGTCACAAAGTTCGGTAAGTTCTCTCTCATCCCAGGCGACAAATTCAAGATTATCGTAAAGACCCGGATCAACCACATAAACAAGCCAGTCATTGATGCTTTCCATGATCCTTAACTCCGCTTCTCTTAGAGAATAAAGCCTTTCATCATCGTTACCCCGCATCACATCGTCCAGCCATCCACAGATCGACGGACATTTATGTCTGATATACCAGTTAATCTCTTCATTACCTTTTAAAGCGGTATATAAAACGCCTCGCTCGATATTGCATTGTGGCAGCCAACGGAGTTGTATTTCTTCCAGCAATAACATATTTTTGAACGACAACTCCTTTACATCCATCCAATTCAACGGCATTATCGATCCCTCCTGTCAGTTAAGATTTGACACGCTTTCCTTTCGTCCTGCTTTTTAGCTCTTCTGCTTTCTGTTTCTTTTCGTAGAATCGAATCTCTCTGAGGAGATTTTTATAGGATTTCCAACGTTCCTGAGAAAGTTCACCGGTTTCAAGTGCTTCCTTTACGGCGCATCCCGGTTCACTTTCATGCTTACAGTTCCGGAATTTACATCCTTTTGACAATTCCTCTATCTCGGCAATGACATCTCCGAAAACGTTACTCAGACTCGCCTCATCCGATGTCAGCCGGAGTTCTCTGATCCCCGGTGTGTCGATGATAATACCGCCCTGCTGAAGAATGATCAGCTCCTTATGTGTCGTCGTATGCTGTCCTTTGTCCTTATACCCGGTAATCTGTTTTACCCGCATCTTGTCATAACCGAGAATGGTATTGATAAGCGTTGATTTCCCGACGCCCGACGATCCGGTCAGAACCATCGTCTTATGGCTACACCAGTATTCTTCAAGTTCACCGAGTCCGGTACCGTCTATCGCACTGATGATATGAAAGGGAACACCAAACGCAACGGATGAAATCGCATCAATCCGTTCCTCTATCTCTTCTGCAGTACACAGATCTGCCTTCGTCAGTAGAATAACCGGCTGCACACCGCCATTCCAAACCATACTCAAATAACGTTCAAGACGTCTGAGATTAAAATCCTGATTGAGTGATGTGACGACAAATGCCGTATCCACATTCGCACAGAGTATCTGTTCCCCTTTATCAAGTTTCGAATACTGGTTCTTGGCCTCACTCGCAACAAATGCTCCCGGTGTTCCCGCTGAGTTTCTTCCAAGATAGCTGATACGCGGCAATACCCCGTCAATCATCAGCTGATCCGAATGATCCGCATTGATCAGCACCACCCAGTCTCCAACTGAAGGAAGATCTGCCCTTTCCGCTACCTCATGCAAAAAGACCTTTCGAAGGATACCTTCCCGTTCCCCATTCTCCGTCATGATCGTATAATGATGTCTGAATTGTGCCGTGACCCGTGCCACAGAGAACACTTTGTTCCTGTAATACTCCTTTTCTTTGCATCTTCTTTCTTTGTAGTCCTCAAATGCCTGATTAAACCAGTTATTCCATCCTATATTGGTTAATGATGTCAATGTCGTTCTCCTTTTTTTGTGATGTTACGCTTTTTATTGCCATTTGATTTACCGTCACCGTCTTTGTTGTCTTAAATGTGTTTTCCCTCATCGCATCACTTCCTTTTTTAGTTTTTTGTGTTTTTTATTGATAATATCTTTGTTCTTTAGTCTCAGCAATCCCAATAGATGCTTCTGTTTGTATTCCCGCTGTTTTAAAACCAAACGCCTCATACTCTTCTTTCATTCTTGTCTGAGCGAAGCGAGTTGCTGGTTTTAGCTTATTCCGTCATCAAAACGCCAGAAATCGCATATCCCCTTTTATTCAATTAAGATTTTAAAGTTGTAAAAAAAGAAAAAAGGCCGTGGATAAAATCACCACGACCTTCATATATTGTATTGATTATGACAAGTTTTCAGAAAGTTCCGGAAGCCCTTAGAAAAGCTCCCTGTCGAAAGGGGCAGGATTGAATCCACAAGAATATGCAATTGACTGAAGTGTTCTTCTCACATCTGTTTTCTTCTGCATATGTACCGCCTCCTTTAATAATTTCAAGATATTATATCATAAGAACCTTTTTTTTCAAACCCCAGAAATTCCTTCAGGAAATCCTCAATCTGCTCATGACTCATAGGGTGCCCAAACAGATACCCCTGCATCATATTACAATCGTTTTGAATGAGGAATTCACATTGGGAATTTTCCTCGATCCCTTCGGCAATAACACTCATATTCAGATTATTCGCCAGCGAAATGATCGTCTTAACAATCGATGCGTTGTCCGGATATGACAGATCGAGAACAAAGGATTTATCGATCTTCAGTTCATCTATCGGGAATTTCCTCAAATAGGCAAGCGAAGAATACCCCGTCCCAAAATCATCAATCGACAGACTGCAACCAATATCCTTGATTTCCTGCAATTTTTTTCTGACCGATTCAATATCATCCATCAAGATACTTTCCGTTATTTCAAGCATCAGATATTTCGGATCGATATTCGACTCCACGATCGTATTTTTGAGTATTTCCAGAAAATTCTCCTGAGCAAATTGCAACGGAGAGATATTGACGGACATTCTGAAAGGTTTCAACCCTTTCTGACGCCATTCATGTAATTCATAGCAGGCACGACTTAAAACCCAATCGCCAATCGGCAGGATTAAGCCTGTCTCTTCCGCTATCGGCATAAATTCTCCCGGCGAAATGATTCCCACGTCGGGATCACACCATCTGATAAGAGCTTCAACACCAACAACCGTATTGGTCTTGAGATCAAATTGTGGTTGATAATACAGGACAAACTGATGTTGTTCAATCGCACGATGCAATCGCGTTTCCAGTTCAAGTTTTCGTGTCGCCTTTGAATTCATGTTCGCATTGTAAAAGCGGAAAGTGTTTTTCCCCGCTTTTTTAGACTCAATCAACGCCAGATCCGCCTTTTTCAAAAGCGTATCATCGCTTTCACCGTTATCCGGAAAGATGGCTATCCCTATACTCGCCGTGACAAACACTTCCTTATCGTTTATCAGGAAAGGTGTTTCAAATCTTTTTAACAGATTTCTTGCGAGATAGGCTATTTTATCCTTACCTTTTATATCCGGAAAAATAATAGAGAATTCATCACTGGATGAACGTGCGATAAAATCCTGTTTTCTTACTTTTTGTCTGAGTCTGCTTGAAACCTGAGAAAGCAGCATATCCCCAAAGGAATGCCCCATTGATTCGTTGATTCTTTTAAAGCCATCCAGATCAAGTGCCAGAACAGCCATAACGGAATCATTCCGTTTATTCCGTTCGATTTCCTCCTGCAATTTCATCGTTAACGTCTGCTTATTCGGAAGTCCGGTCAGCTGATCAAAGGCAACCAGATAATCCAGTCTTCTTTCAGCTTCTTTCCTTCTGCTGATATCCTGATGCGTCCCTAAGATTAATTTAGAACTTCCTTCCTCGTTTAGAAGCACTTCTCCCCTTGAGAGTGCCCATAGCCACATACCGCTTTTTGTTTTGATTCGATACTCAACTTCAAAGAATTTCTCATTTTCGGAAAACGCCTTCTGTAAGGCCAGTCGGACCCTTTCTTTATCTTCTTCGTGAATCAGCGAAAGCCAGTTATCAAAACTCGCCGCAAACTCCTTATCCTCAAAGCCCAGAAAATGCTGCCAACTCCCGACATTTTCGATGTGTCCGCTTTTTTCCTCCAATATCCACAAAGACTCTCTTGCACTTTGAAGTGCCATATTCAGCTGTCTTTCTCTGCGGCTTAATTGATCATTGGTTGCCGTTAATTTTTCATTTATTCTGGAAAGATCTTTCTGAGCTTCTTTCAACTCAATGTTATAAGCCTCCATCTGCTCATAACTTGCCATCAGTTCCGTTTGCTGTTTTTCCCATTCCACTTCCATACTTTTAATATGGGTGACATTGAGAACACTCATCAACATCTTGACTTCCTCTTTGACAAACAATATTTTCGCCCTGACAAAGATAGCCATTTCATCGTCATTAAAATCTTTTATCTTCAGTTCTAATTCTATAATATCTTTTTCATGCCAAATACCTTTAAACAAACGTCTCCAGTCACAATCATTTTGCTTTGTAAATAATCTGGAAATATGACTGATGAAATCATCCTCATCTCGGGCCTTAAACATCCTGATGGCTTCTTCATTAACCGCAAGAAGTTTAAAGAAGCCCCTTGCCTGGAGATAAAATTCGGGATGTAATTCCATGACGGTATCAAAATCCAAATGATCTTTTTTCAATTCCGAAATAACTTCCCATATTTCAGATAAATCAATTTCCAGAATCGAAACGGGAACCGTCTCCAGAATAGTGTGATAGCGTTCTTCCGTATATTTATTACTCTTTTTCAGGAGATTTTCATGTGTGGCATCCCGGACTAATGTCGTAAAATAACCGTCGCCCGTACTGAACGCAACGATTCGCACCCATTTACCGTACTCTTTCAAGAAAACGTTGTTATAAACGATCTGTCCGCCCTTTTTACTGAGATCGCCATAACTTCTGAAAACGCCCTCTTCCGGATTTTCACTGTTTAACCATTTTAAAACTTCTGTTGCTTTTTTTCCAATTATATTTTCTTTAACATGTCCCGTTATCTTCAGGAACATTTCGTTCACTTCAAGAAAGACATAATCGACAGGATTCCCTGCATTATCATAGATCATCCTGTGATAAGCATAACCTTCATGGAGATTTTTTACCAACTCATAATAATCTTTCGTCCCTAAATTCATCTATAGTCCTTTCAATTGGATTCATATATCTTTTGTTCTGCTACCATCTATTCTACCATAACATAAAAGAATTCAAGCAACAAAAATAAACAGTATTTTATATTTTTTTTAATATTTTTACATTAATCCGAATTCACAGAATCTATGATAAAATTAGTTGGAAAACCTAATAAAAAAAGCTCCGGAGGAGGTTGTAAATGTCCACATTAATTATCATCATTTCTTTAATCGCGCTTATAATCGTACAGAGACTGACAAAAAGCATTTTATTTGCCATCATCGGTTCAATCGCAACGATCATCGTTTTCCGTTTCGATTCGATGGCAATATTCGAAAGTCTGAAAGAACCCTTTTTCGATTTATCGCTCTACAAGCTGCTTGGAACCGTTTTTCTCATCTATCTATTCAGTAATGCATTAGATCTTTCAGGGGATGCGAAAAAATTTGCATCTTCATCGAAAGCACTCTTTGACGACAGAACATCGATGGCATTCATGCCGATGATGATTGGATTTCTGCCAATGCCCGGAGGCGCAATGTTTACAGCGCCCATCGTGAAAATGATCGGAGATGATGAAAAATTTTCAAATGATTATATGATGGTCGTCAATTATTGGTTCAGACATGTCGTCGAATTATTCTGGCCCGTCTATCCTGCGATATTTCTTCTGACCGCCATGTCAGGCATAGAAATGGGACCTTTTTCAATTAGTTTGCTTCCTGTTTTCCTGGTGGCTACGCTGGCCGGGTGGCTTTTGCTTAACGGCTTCAGGTTGCCAAAAATAAAGAAGGTTTCGAAAGAGCAGCTGAAAGGATTGTGGATTTTAATTTTCATTATCTGTACCGGAGTCCTGATCCTCGCATTTAAAGTAGAAGGTTATCTTGCACTTGGTGTTAATGTTGCCGCTTATTTCATGTTCAGACGCAGGTATTTTTTTGAAAGTTTGAAAAAGGCATTTAAAAAGTGGGATGTTTTTCTGTTACTCTTCATGTTCTTTGTCTATAAAAACTATCTGATCAACGTAAACCTTACCGCAGATATCGCCACCGAACTCAACAATATCGGATTGAACATCCATATACTGACCTTGATTCTGCCTATATTAATCGGTATGTCAACGGGAATCACTCAGAGTGCCATCGGAATCACAGCACCATTGCTCCTTTCGATCGGTGCAAATCCCGCATTGCTGTATTTCGCGGCCGTAGCCGGTGTACTGTTGTCACCTGTCCATCTATGCGTCGTTCTGACGGGAAATTATTTTAAATCAGACCTTCTGAAAGTATTCGGGAGGATTTTACCGCTCCTCATCATCACCGGAGCAACCGTATTCCTGCTATTTGTTTTCTAAAGCCGCAACACGGTTCTGAAAGATTTCAATTCTTTTTTTCACATCATTAAAGGCATCAGACTGATTCTTCAGCTCTTCGATGCCTTTATCTGTTATTTTATAGCGTTTCTTTGCCGGACCGGGTTGGCCGGTTATCCAGTCAGCCTCTATTAATTCCGCCGATTCAAGGTCGCTGAGCAAACGATACAAACTCCCCATCTGCCCCGTCGTTCGAATCTGACAACCAAACTCACCCAGTTTTTGGGCTATTTCGTAACCATGCGTCGATTCTTCAGCCAAAATCAACAATACGAAAGCGTTCAACCATCTCTTACCAAACGCATTTTTTCCAGATCCTCTGCAATATCCATTATAAGCCATCTATTTCTCCAAAGCCAACAAATTGAGTATTTTTGGCTATTAGTCCAGTTTTTCTATTCCAAATCCCGCCGTTCCGGGTCCAACATGGGAAGAGATAACCTTTCCCATCGGTGTGATAACGGATTCCACCACTTCATAATCATTCTCAAGCATCTTGAGGAGCTTCAGAACTTCTTCTTCCTCTCTCACATGAACCATCGCCAGTCGGATCTTTGAGCCCGGTTCAATGTACTCCTGTGCTTTTTTGATGACAAACTTTTGTGCTTTCTTCGTTCCCCTTGATTTCCCAAACGGAATCATGATGCCATCATCGTTGATAAAAAGAGAGACTCTAAGGTTCAGCATCGTTCCGACGAAACTGGCGAAACCGGATACACGCCCACCCTTTCGTAAAAAGTCAAAATTAGAGATATAGAAAAAAGCACCAAAACGGCCACTTTCCCTTTCTGACTTTACCTTTTCCCAAACTTCCTTCAGTGACATACCGGTATCCAGCAATTCACGGATCCTGTAAACGATCAACGCATTAACACTTGAAGCATACTTCGAGTCAAGGACCTGTATCTTATCCCCATACGCTTTCGAAGCAAGAATCGCACTGTTGTACGTTCCGGACATCTGACTTGAAAGTGTCAGGACAAATATATTCGCATAGCCCTCTTCAAAATATCGTTCAAATCTATTTTTAAATTCCCCCGGTGTTGGCTGTGAGGTCTTGGGAAGATCATCTTCTTTGACAAGATCATCCCAGAATTTTTTTAAGTCTTCATAATTCCTGCTATCATCTTCGGTTATCCCACGCTCTTCCCATAAAATATGCAGTGGGATGACATCAGCATCCAGTTTTTTCATCCATTCTAACGGCATGTCACCAGTGCTGTCGACCAAAATTTTAGTCTTTTCCATAAAACACCTCCGAACTTCCCAATGACAACAGATTATAACACAAAAAAACAAGTATGGTTTACAAATTGATTGTGAAATTCATTGTCTATAAAGTATTTTTAAGTTTAATCCAGTCTTTCGATTCCAAATCCAGCTGTTCCGGGTCCAACATGGGAAGAAGCTGCTTTCCCGAGTGGAGACAGGATAAATTCTTTCACGGTGTAAATCTTTTTTAACGCTTCAAATAATTCCATCGCTTCCGATTCATTATTTGAATGCACCATTGCCACCCTGACATTTGATCCGGGTTTTACATATTCTCTAACCTTTTCAATCAGCTGCTTATGTGCCTTCCTTGTTCCCCTTGATTTACCGAAAGGAACCAGCATGCCTTCTTTATTGATATGTATCGATACCTTCAGATTGAGAAGGGTTCCGACAAAGCCTGTAAAGCGTGAAACCCTGCCACCTTTTCTGAGAAAATCGAAATTTGCCACATAAAAATAAGCCCCATAACGGCCAAGTGACAAGTCCTTCCTGATAATACCTTCAAGTTCCGAAAACTTTGTCCCTGATTGCAACAACTCATGAATACGGTAACCCATGAGTGCATTGGCTACGGAAGCCAGCCCCGAATCAATGACAACTACCCGGTCATCATAATCCTTCGCTGCGACGATCGCACTGTTATACGTCCCGGACATTCCACTGGATATGGTCACAACAAAAACACCGTCATACCCTTCGTTAAAATATCGTGCATACAACTTCGAAAATTCAACAGGGGTTGGTTGAGACGTCTTCGGCATATCCTCCACTGTTTCCAGTTCAGTCCAAAAATCCTTCAGGTCATCATAATCTCTGCTATCATCTTCCGTCTTTCCGCTCTTTTCCCATGTAATATGTAAAGGAATAACATCCACATCCAATTTCTCTATCCATTCAAGTGGTATATCACTGATACTATCCAGCAATATTTTAACCTTTTCCATAAAATCACCTCCATACGAAGCGAATTATAACACAAAAATGACCGGTAGTCACTTTTGTTTTTTATATTATCAGAATTATCAGACGATCAATACGTAACAAACAGCAATCCCCCCGTTTAGGAGGGATTGCTGTTTGTGCTTAAGTCATAATCATTCCAGTCTATTTTTATGTCTTATGAAATATCTTTCCGGTAGAACGCATTCTCGAAATCAATCTGCTGAATACATTCATAAGCTTTATTCGATGCCTCTTCATAATTTTTACCGATTGAACTGACCGATAGCACACGACCGCCCGATGTAACCGCTTTACCTTCCGTATTGGAAGAAACTCCGGCAAAAAAAACTTTGCCATTTCTTGTAACAGACAATGAATCATAGCCGGATATCACATGACCTTTAACATATTGCTCCGGATACCCCCCGGAAGCCATGACGACATTCACACAGCAGCCTGTTTTCCATTCAATCTTTGTTCCTTTAAGCCTTTTCGCTTCCGTGTTCAATAATAATTCAACAAAATCACTCTTCATCATCGGTAAAACCGATTGCGTCTCAGGATCCCCCATCCGAACGTTGTACTCAAGGACATAACATCTGTTGTTTTTGATGATCAATCCAAAGAAGATGATTCCCCGGAAATCAAAACCTTCATTTTTAATCCCCTGAAGTGTCGGATTGAGACAGTTTTCAACAAAATCCTTCCTCAATGCTTCCGTCATGACTGGGTTTGGTGAAACAACTCCCATCCCGCCTGTATTTGGACCTTCATCATTTTCAAGTAAACGTTTATGATCTTTTGATGAGATAAACGGAAGCATCGTTTCAGAATCGGTCAGCGTCAGAACGGATATTTCCTTGCCCTCAACAAACTCTTCCACGAGAATGACTCTCCCCGCATCTCCAAATTTCCGGCTTCTCATCATATTGTCAAGAGCTGCTTCTGCTTCTTCCATATCCTTACAGATATAGACCCCTTTACCGGCAGCGAGCCCATCTGCCTTAATCACAACCGGAAACTCATTTTTCTCCTTCACCGCTTCAAGTGCCTTGTCAAATTCCGTAAACTTCTCAGAATAAGGGGTCTGGACATCGTACTTTTTCATAAATTCCTTCGCAAATGATTTACTGCCTTCAAGCATGGCGGCAGCCTTATCCGGCCCTATAATCTTTAACCCAGCTGCTTTAAAGACATCAACAATCCCGGCAACAAGTGGATTTTCAGGACCGACAACCGTCAAATCAACCCCTTCTCTTTTTGCAAACTCACGGACTTTCTCAAGTCCTTCTTTTGTCTCAAGATTCAGATTATCCATCATAACCGTTTTACATTTATCTTCAAGATTGATGCCGTAATTCCCCGGAAGGCACAACACTTCTTCTACCTTTTCACTCTGAGCCAGTTTCCAGCAGATGGCATGTTCTCTCCCCCCCGAACCAATGACGAGGATTTTCAACATTCATCAACTCCTTTACATATCCAGCAAAATACTGAGAATCGCTGTTATTTCATTTAATTTCTGTTCTTCCACAGTTCCAATATATCTTTAATGCTTAAAATGTCTTACACCGGTGAACACCATCGGGATGTTGTTTTTGTCAGCCTCTGCGATGGAATCCTTGTCTCTGATAGAACCACCCGGCTGTACGATAGCGGCAATCTTGTTCTGAGCTGCAACCTCAACGACATCTGAGAACGGGAAGAAGGCATCTGAGATCAACACAGCACCTTCCGTTGTCTTGTCATCCATATTTGCTCTTTCCAATGCCTGTCTGGCAGCCCAGATTCTGTTGACTTCACCACCGGCAATCCCCAGCGCTCGACCGTCTTTGACGATGATAATGGCGTTGGACAGACAATTCTTGATCGCCTTGATACCAAATGCCATATCGTCCAACTGTGACGATGTTGGTTGTGACTGTGTTACCACGTCAAATTTCTCCTCCACACCCTTATCCACGCTCTGAATAAGAGCCCCACCGTCAACCGTATTCATCACATACTGAGTCATAGGTGGCGTGAGTGCCTTGATGATTCTGAGATTCTTCTTTTTCTTAAAGACCGCAAGGGCCGCTTCATCAAATTCAGGGGCAACGATGACTTCAAGGAATATTTTCACAAGCTCTCTCGCCGTCGCCTCATCAACCTTTCTGTTGAAAGCGACGATCCCGCCGAAGATTGAAACCGGATCACAGGCGTATGCCAAATTGTAAGCCTCTTCGGTTGTTTCTCCAAGAGCCACACCACAGGGACATTTGTGCTTCAGACTCACACAGGCACACTCTTCAAATTCATACACACTCTTGAAGGCAACATCCATATCGTTAATGTTGTTGTAGGATAATGTCTTCCCCTGAATCTGTTCATAGGAATTCATGAGACCCTTTGTTGAAAGATTTTCATAGAAAGCCGCCGTCTGATGCGGATTTTCTCCATATCTCAGCTCCATGCTCTTTCTCATTGGCATGGTGAGGTACTTCGGATATTCCTCTTCCAGCAGGAAATTACTGATGGCTGCGTCGTAGGCAGATGTCAGATTGAACACCTTTCCGGCCAGCCGTTTCTTCATCTCAAAAGAAATCTCTCCTTCATCCATCTGACCCATGACCGCTTCATAATCTTCCGGATCTGTAATAACGACAACGTCTCGAAAGTTCTTTGCGGCTGACCTCAGCATGGTTGGTCCACCGATATCGATGAATTCAACCTTTTCCTCAAAGGTAATAGCCTTCGAGACGTTGTCGAAGAAAGGGTACAAGTTGACGATTACACAATCTATGGTTCCTATTTCATGCGCTTCAAGAGTCTTCATATGTTCCTCATTACTTCTGATGGCGAGAAGTCCGCCGTGTACTTTCGGATGCAGTGTTTTCACCCTTCCATCCAGCATCTCGGGAAAATGTGTAATATCCGAGATGTCAATGACCTTGATACCGTTTTCTTTAAGATATCTGAGTGTTCCACCTGTGGATACGATTTCGTATCCTTTTTCTTCCAGCTTTTTTGCTATTTTTTCTACGTTTGTTTTATCGTATACGCTTATAAGTGCTCTTTTCATTTTTATCAGCTCCTTTGAGAGGGGCAATTCATGAATTACCCCTACGAGATTCTTTTTTTCATTTACAAATCGTTTATTTTAAAAAACATGCTTTCCGAAGTTCTAAGTAAATTTTCAGGAGGGGTTTCTGTTTGTGTTACTACAATGATTTAACTTTATTTTAAGATATCCGATATTTCAAAAACGCTCTTATATTTTTTTGTCAATGAACAGCTGCAATGCCTCGCAGATGGCGATATGCTCAAATGGAAGGATTCTTGCGGCAAGTGTTTCCGGTGTATCATTCTCTTTTACTTCAACAGCTTTCTGTATCAGGATCGGTCCGGTGTCCGTGCCTGAATCCACGATATGAACCGTGCAGCCACTGATCTTGACACCACGCTTGACGGCAGCCTTGTGAACCCGCTTCCCATACATCCCATTCCCGCAGAATGCGGGAATCAGAGAGGGATGCACATTAATTATCCTACCGTCAAATGCTTCAACGATCTTTCCTTTAAGAATCGAAAGATAACCGGCAAGAATGATGAGATCACAGTCTTTCACGAGGCTGTATATCTCGTCGGACAGGTCATCCCCATATTGTCTCCTGTCAAGCAGTACGGGTTTGATGCCGGCAGCTGCAGCACGCTCAAGGGCATAGGCTTCCCGATCCGAAATCACAATTTTAACGGCTGCATCAACATCTTCACGTGAAGTATAATCGATGATCGCCTGAAGATTTGTCCCGCCGCCTGAGACGAGTACAGCTATATTAAACAAAGCCCTTTTCCCCCATCTTCTATCTGTCCGAGTGTAAAAGCGTTTTCCCCGATTTCATTCAGATGAGCAAGTACAGCCGCTTCATCTTCCGGTGCTACACAGATTACAAGACCGACCCCCATATTGAACGTATTGTACATGTCTTCTTCCGATACGCCAAGTGAAGCGATATAATCGAATATCGCTTTTTTGGGGATCACATCTTTCTTGACCTTATAAACAAAGTCAACCGATGACATACGGGGAACATTTTCATATAATCCCCCACCTGTGATATGTGATAGTCCCTTGATATTGAATTTTTCTATCAGTGATTGAACCGTTTTGACATAGATTTTCGTTGGGATCAGAAGTTCCTTCCAGATAGGTTCCCCGTTAAAATCCGCATCATAGTCCTTGATCAGATGTCTGACGAGAGAAAAACCGTTACTGTGAAGTCCGCTTGAGGCAACACCGATGAGTCTGTCACCAACCCTGATATCGGATCCGTTGATGATTTCATCCTTTTCGATCACGCCAACGGCAAATCCGGCGATATCATATTTGCCTTCATCGTAAAATCCCGGCATCTCTGCCGTTTCTCCACCGAGAAGAGCCGCTCCGGATTGCAGACACCCTTCGGAAATACCTTTTACAATAAGAGCTGCTTTCTCCTTTTCAAGCTTTCCACAGGCCATATAATCCAGAAAAAACAGCGGTTTTGCACCATGACAGGCAATATCGTTGACACACATCGCCACACAATCAATTCCCACCGTATCGTAGACATTTTTTTTAAAAGCAACCTCCAGTTTCGTTCCGACACCATCCGTTCCGGAAACAAGAACCGGATGCTTCATCTGTGCCATCTCAAACATCCCGGCAAAGCTGCCAAGTCCGTTGAGAACACCGTTCGTCTTTGTCTTTTCGGCGTATTTTCTGATGAGGTTTACAGCCTCGTATCCCTCTTCTATATTTACACCGGCTTTTTTATAATCCGTCATTTTCCCACCTCATTCTTCAACAGGTGTTGACAGTGGATAGACACCACTGAAACACCCCAAACAGAATTCATCTTTTTTGCCAAGAGATTCAAGCAATAACGGAACTTCAAGGTATTCAAGACTATCGGCTCCGATTAGTTTTGCCGTTTCCTCTTTCGTTTTTTTGGCTGCAATCAGCTCCGACCTGTACGGCGTATCAATTCCAAAATAACATGGGTATTGAACGGCAGGAGAAGATATCCTTAAATGCACTTCTTTTGCTCCGGCATTTTTCAGCAATGTGATCAGCTTTTTACTGGTCGTTCCCCTGACGATTGAATCATCGATGAGGACAACACGTTTCCCTTCTATATTCGCCTTAAGTGCGTTCATCTTGACATGAACGGAATGTTCCCGCATCTCCTGAGTCGGTGCGATAAATGTCCTGCCGATATACTTATTCTTAATCAATCCGATTTTATACGGGATTCTGGAATAAGCGGCATAACCAACTGCCGCCGGAATGCCGGAGTCGGGCACACCCGTTACGATATCCGCCTCGACCGGATGTGCCCGGGCAAGTACTTCTCCGGCAAGTTCTCGAGCCTTGTAGACATCAATCCCATCAATTCTGCTGTCGGGACGGGCAAAATAGATATATTCAAAGGAACAGGTTGCCAGTTTGGTCAGTTCCACTTCATAGATTGATTCCAGACCCTCTTCACTGATCATAACGATTTCTCCCGGTTTGACATCTCTCACAAACTCCGCACCGACCGAATCGAATGCACAACTTTCCGAGGAGAGAAAATACTTCCCCTCTTTCTTTCCAATACAAAGGGGTCTGATACCGTAGGGATCTCTTGCACCGATCATCCCCTTTTCCGTGAGAATAACGATGGCATAGGACCCTTTTACAGCCTGCATGGCTTCCGTAACCGCTCGCTTAAATCCGTGCTTTGCACTTCTTGCAATGAGACTCAACAGCACCTCGGAATCTGATGTCGATTGGAAGATAACCCCGCCATCTTCAAGCAGATCCCGCAGAACATCTGCGTTGACAAGCGTTCCGTTATGAGCGACTGCGATCGTTCCAAGTTTATAATTAACGGTGATGGGCTGAGCGTTCGTTATCTTGCTGCTGCCCTTTGTCGAATACCGGACATGCCCTATAGCACCATGCCCTTTCATCGACTCCAGTTTTTCCTTTGAGAAGCCATCTGCCACAAGTCCCATGGATTTCTTACATTCAACCGTCTGACCATCCGTATAGGCAATCCCGCAACTTTCCTGTCCTCTGTGTTGAAGCGCATATAAACCATAGTAGGTCATAATGGATGTGTTCTCCGCTGTTAACTGTGTATCAAAAACACCGAACACACCACATTCTTCCTGAAATTTATCTATTTCAACCAGATTATTTATGCACATATTAATTCTCTTTGTTGATTCTTTCGAGCAGTTCTTTGTATGTATCTGTAAGGTTTCCAAGATCACGTCTGAAAACATCTTTATCAAGTTTCTTTCCCGTTTCAATATCCCAAAATCTGCAGGTATCCGGTGAAATTTCATCTGCAAGCAGGATGTCACCCGCTTTGTTCTTCCCGAATTCCAGCTTAAAATCGATGAGTTGGATGTTCATTTTTGCGAAGAATTCCTTGAGCAGTTCGTTGACCTTGCTGGCAACGGCATAAATTACTTCAAGTTCTTCAAAAGTTGTAATCCCCATTGCAACCGCATGATAATCGTTCATAAGCGGATCGCCAAGATCATCCCTCTTGTAGCTGAGCTCCAGGACTCTTACTTTCAGGGCTGTTCCCTCTTCCAGGCCATATCGCTTCGCCATGCTGCCTGCTGCAACATTTCTCACGATGACTTCCAGTGGTACAATAGCCACTTTTTCACAGAGTTGTTCCCTGTCGTTTAGCTTTTCAACAAAATGTGTCTTAACCCCTGCCTTTTCCAGCATATCAAAGATAATCGATGTGATCGTGTTGTTCAGGACACCTTTTTCACTGATCGTGTCTTTCTTTTCCCCGTTGAATGCCGTCGCATCATCTTTGTAATGGACGATTACCTTTGTTGCATCATCTGTCTCGAAAATCTTCTTTGCCTTACCCTCGTAAAGTTGTTCAAGTTTTGTCATCATGTCCTCCGTTTAAATTAAGTAGGGGCAGATATCATCTGCCCATTTATGTTTATCTATTATTTTAAAAGTTCCTCAATCCGTTCATTTTCTGCAAGTATGGCCTTTTTCTTTACTTCTCGACTTTCTATAAGCTTGGCTCTGAGTGATGGTTCCCTTGCTGCGAGCATCTGAACCGCCAGTATGGCTGCATTCCTTCCCCTGTCGATTCCCACACAGGCTACCGGAATTCCCGGCGGCATCTGAACAATTGAAAGAAGTGCATCTTCCCCATTCAACGCCGCTGAAACCGGAACCCCAATAACCGGTCTGACGGTGTGTGAAGCGATGACACCGGGAAGATGTGCCGCAAGGCCGGCTCCCGCAATAAAGACTTCCACCCCATCATTTTCCATCTCAACGATTCTTTCTTTCAGATATTCCGGCATTCTATGCGCCGAAATGATCGCCGGAATGTATTCAACGCCATATGAATCGAGCGTATCCGTTACCTTTTTCATAATCCTGGCATCAGAAGAACTGCCAAAAATAACACCTGCTTTCATTTACAACCCTCCAAAAAAAATATACCTCACCATGGGTAATCCCATGATGAGGTATATTTACATCTATAAACATGATGCTATTATCTACCGCTCATTCAAAGAATCCACCCATAGTAAGAAGATTTACGGTCTTCTTGTAGAGACCACCGGACCCTATTTCCGGTGTTATACGGATGAGTATATATAGACCTTTTCCGGTCGATTATAGCATACTCATAAAAAAGGTCAATAGCTATCAAAGAGCATTTTCATATTCTTAATATTTGTTAATGTTAAAAATCAGGTGATTCCTTTATCACACCTATTTTGACACTTTCCTGAAAAGCGCCTCAAAGAAAACAATATCAAAGTCTCCCGGTGTCTTCTTCTTTTTCTGCGATGCCATCGTCATCTTTGCCCATGTTCTGATCTCTTCTTCGGTGATATCCACTTTGGTTAGAACACCAAACGCATTCAACCAGGATTCAAACGCTTCCATATCTTTGAATGGATAGATACAATTCTGAACCCTGTCCGGATATTTTTCTTCTACCCGTCTGAGAACATCTACCATGAACATCCCGTTTGCAATACCGTGTTTGACACCTTTGAAAGAAGACAACGGATAACCGGCCGAATGGATGATCGTCGTTCCGTAATGTGAAATAACGATTCCGGCATAAAGGGAAGCATTCTGGATATCCTCTCGCGCTTTAAAATCTGTTGGATTTTTTTCAAGTTTAAAAAGATTTTCTTTAATCAGCTGATTTGCCTTATGTGCATACATCTGAACCATGGGATTCGTACCAAAATTTTTTAATTCTCCCTCTACGGCATGTGAAAGGGCATCTATCGCGGTCGAGATCGTAATACTCCCGGGCATTGTAAACGTATATCTCGGATCAAGAAAACTGTAAACGGGGAATATATCGTCGGAGGCAAAACCACTCTTGTTGTTAAAACGATTTGTCAGGATCGCATAAGGTGTGATCTCACTCCCTGTCCCGGATGTTGTCGGAATCGCTATGATCGGAAAAGAAGAGGGATTGGCGTTGATAAAGAGATCTTCCGGTTTGTATCCCGGGTTCAAAGCCAGAACTGCCATCGCTTTACCTGCATCAAGCGGACTGCCACCGCCAATGGCCACACAGACTCTCGCTCCCGATTCACGCATCCGCTCAGCCCCCTTTTCAACCGTCGCAAAAGAGGGGTTTTCCTCTACCTCATCGAAGAGTGTATAGGCTATCTTCGATTTTTCAAGAACGGTCAAAACATCTTCCAGAGCACCGGAAGCTTTTGCTGAATGTTTCCCTGTCACGATAAACACCTTTTGACCGAATTCAGAGAATACTGTATCGTTCTTTAACACACATTTTTCACCCTGAAAAATTTTTACAGGTATATCATATTGCCACATCTTCTTTCCCCCTTTAAATGTAAAAAAAGAGGCTCAATATCAAGCCTCTTTCATTATAATAATTTTGACATTTTAGAATCTGATTGTTATCCCCAGTTCGATAGGAATGGAATTAAACATAACATTCCCCGCTGCGCCACCTTCTGTAGCGGAAGCAATTGTGTAATTCCTCAGTTCATAACCTGCACCGAGTGATACGGTAAATCCACCAATATCATAACCGACACCAAATTTAGCCTTCACCATATACCCCATATGGGACATATCCATAAATGAAACACCACCGATAAGGTTTGCCTTAAGCATAACCGGTTCGAGAGGATAAGTGTAATCTACTCCGATGATACCATCAATTGCATACTGCATACTGGTATCCGTTCCGGCTTTTGTATAAGTGATGTTACCTGACATGGGAATCGCTCCACCAATTCCGCCACCGATTGAAAATCCATCTGCAATCTCATAATCAACCAATAATCCGAGATCTATGAAACTTGTGCTCGTCGTTGAAGACTCTTTCGTAATCGTTACATCCGAACCGTCTGCAGTAATCGTGTTAATACCAAGATTGTACCCAACATACACATCCGTACCGAGCTGTGCCATCCCAAGCGTTGAAACCGCAAGCACAACCGCAAACAAAACAATAATTTTTTTCATCTATAACCCCCCAATCTTTGTTTTCTACATTTCTCAGACGTATTATACAATAAAAAAACTGCTTATTGCAAAAAAACATTAAATTTGTGGGAGAAATCGACTTATTCTTTTTCCGTTTCTATTCTCCTGTTCCATTCTTCTACGATCTTGTTAAACTCTTCATCATCCTCAACAACGGACACTATTCTGTCGCCTTCTTCTTCGCCTTCATCAACAAAGACAAAAACCTCAAGCTCTTCATTTTCAAAGGGATTTACAAGGATTCCTTCTTCCTCTTCCTCTTCATTGAGATCAAGTTCCATTGTGATGATGTATTTTTTCCCCTCTTTTTCAAATTCATCGAGACAGGCATAAAAATGTTCATTGCCCTCTTCATCCATTATGCCAAGCATCGGAAGCTCTTCATCATGATCGTGATCACAATTGCAGTTTCCATCACAGTCGCAGTCATCATGGTCATGGTCGTGACCGTGATATCCATCATGATTACAACCGCATTGACATGTTTTCTCTTCTTCCTGAATCTGTTCATTCTTCATTTCTTCATTACTCATCTTCTTACCTCGCTTCAATTTAAGAATCAATCCCCATCATCTTTCGATGATGGGGGATATGTTTTTTTATTTATTCTGCAAAATGACAGGCAACAAAATGCCCGCTTCTTTTCTCATCAAATACCGGATCATCCGTTGAACAGATATCCTTTGCGATTGGACATCTCGTATGGAAACGACAACCGCTCGGCGGGTTTATCGGACTGGGTACGTCGCCTTCCAGAATGACTCTGTTTTTGTCATGTGTTGGATCTGGAATCGGAATAGCCGAGATAAGCGCCTTCGTATACGGATGCATCGGATTATCAAACAAGGAATGCTTATCCGTCATCTCAACAATCTTTCCCAGGTACATAACGGCAATTCTGTCAGAAATATGTTTAACAACAGCCAGATCATGTGCGATAAACAAAAAGGTCAGGCCAAGCTCTTCCTGAATATCGTTCAGGAGATTGATAACCTGTGCCTGGATCGAAACATCCAGAGCCGAGACCGCTTCATCACAGACGATCAACTTCGGTTCAACGGCAAGTGCCCTTGCAATACCGATTCTCTGTCTCTGTCCGCCACTGAATTCATGTGGATATCGGTACATGTGATCGACGGAAAGTCCAACCTTTTTCATTAAATCTGCAACTCTATCGTTCAATTCACTGCCACTTGCGATGTTATGCGTTCTCATCCCTTCGGCAATGATATTTTTAACTCTCATCCTCGGGTTAAGGGAACTGTATGGATCCTGAAAGATCATCTGCACATCTTTCCTCAGATTCCTGAGTGCTCTCCCCCTGAGTCTGAAAATATCCGAACCCTCACCGACAAATCCGGGCAGCTGCTCATCAGCATCTTCGTCTCCCGGCATCTTCAATATTGCCGAACCGGATGTGGCATCATAAAGTCTCAGAAGCGTCATACCGGCTGTCGTTTTCCCACAACCGGACTCTCCAACCATCCCCAGTGTCTCGCCATCATAAATATGAAAACTGATATCATCAACGGCCTTTACATGCGCAACAGTTCTCTTGAATACTCCCGCCTTGATCGGGAAGTACTTCACCATATTGTTAACTTGAAGCAACACCTCTTTGTTTTTTACATCCGTCACGCTTTTTCACCAGCCTTTGCAGCCTTCTTGGCTTCCTCCAGTTTATCGATGTAGAAACATCTGGCAAAATGCTTGCCTTCAACTTCAACGATCGGTGGTTCTTCTTTCAAACATCTTTCCTGTTTGAATTTGCATCTGGTATTGAACTTGCATCCCTCCGGGAAATGCAATGGATCCGGCACAACCCCGGGTATATTATATAATGATTCCTGTTCGATATCAAGCCTCGGAATGGCGTTCAACAGCCCCCAGGTATACGGATGTTTCGGGTTTTTGAACAACGATACGGCATCCGCATATTCAACAACCTTACCGGCATACATAACAACAACTCTGTCCGCCACTTCGGCAATAACACCGAGATCATGTGTGATCATAACAATTGACATCCCGTATTCATCCTGAAGACTCTTCATCAATTCAAGAATCTGTGCCTGAATTGTAACATCCAAAGCGGTTGTCGGTTCATCGGCAATCAGGAGATTCGGATTACAGGAGAGTGACATGGCGATCATCGCTCTTTGTCTCATTCCCCCGGAAAGTTCATGTGGATATTCATCCACTCTCTTCGTCGGTTCCGGAATCCCAACCTTTCTGAGCATTTCTATCGCCATTTCATGCGCTTCATCCTTTTTCTTTCCCTGATGCAGCATGATGGCTTCTTCTATCTGATCTCCAATCGTGAAAACAGGATTCAAAGCGGTCATTGGTTCCTGGAAGATCATGGCAATATCATTTCCTCTGATCTTCATCATATCACTCTCGGAAAGATCGGGCAGCGAAGTCCCGTTAAACTTTATTTCTCCCTGTACGATAGCATTACTCTCAAGTAATCTCATGATGGAAAGTGAATTAACACTCTTTCCACAACCGGATTCGCCAACAATCCCGAGCGTTTCTCCGGGGAATACTTCGTAACTAATACCATCTACAGCCTTTACGATTCCATCTTCTGTCTTAAAGTACGTCTTCAGATCCTTTACTTCAAGAAGTGGTTGTTTAGCTTTATTCATCATATCACCTCAATCATTTCATCTTCGGGTCAAATGTATCTCGCAAACCGTCTCCAACGAGATTCCATGCCAGAACAAATAATATCATGGCAACACCCGGATATGCAATAGCAAACCAAGATTTGTCAAGCTGCGTCATCCAGTTTCTGGAATAACTCAGTATAGTTCCCCAGTCTGCATAACCCGGCTCTGCTCCCACACCGAGGAAGCTGAGTGAAGCAGCTGTAATAACCAGTGAACCAATTCTCATACTGATCTGAACAACAACCGGGAATATGGTGTTGGGTAAAATATGTTTGAAGATAATCTTCCCATCTCCAATTCCAAGCGCCTTTGCAGCCAATACATACTGTTCGGACTTTGCCTGAAGAATGTTACCTCTGATCAATCTGGCAACTCTCATCCAACCAAAGATAACCAGGGCAATCATAACATTGTCAAGGCCTTTTCCGAGAATCGTCGTCATGATCATAGCCGCTACCAGGAACGGTATGGACATGAAGATATCGGTGATTCTCATCATGACTTCATCTACCCAGCCTCCAAAATAGGCGGATATTGATCCGACAATAACGCCTATCACAGCGGATAAGAGCGAAACAACCAGACCGATGTTAAAGGCAGCCCTTGTTCCCCAGACAACACCGTAGAAAATATCTCTTCCACCGATAACACCGAATGGATGATCGGCAGATGGTGCCTGAGGTGCTGAACTCCATGTCGCTATAGGGATTTTGTAAGGATCCGCCCCCGCCTTTGGCGGGCAGATTACCGGTGCCATAACAGCTATGATAATGAAGAAGATCAAAAGTACCGTTCCTAAAATGTTGGTGGGACTTTTAAAATATCTTTTGAGCATTCTTCTCGCTTCTGTTCTCTTTACTGATGCCATATCACAACACCCCCATTAAGATAGCCTTATTCTTGGATCTATGAAGGCATATGAAATATCTACTATCAGGTTGACGAGAACCAGTATAAATGAGTAGAATATTGCCGAACCCAGAATTGAGAAATAATCAAGCTGAGTAGCCGCCTGAGCCGTAAATCTTCCAAGTCCCGGTCTGTTGAAAACCGATTCGACGATAACAACACCGGCAAGCAGTGAAACGATCATACCACCTGCAACGGTTACTACCGGAATAAGCGCATTTCTCTTCGCATGTTTATTGATGACAACCGTTTCAGGCAACCCTTTCGCCCTTGCCGTTCGGATGTAATCCTTCTTAAGGACTTCAAGCATGGAAGATCGTGTGATTCTGAGAACGTATGCCCACCAGAGATAAGCAAGCGTGAGAATAGGTCCGATAAGATGTCTGAGTGCATCCCATACAACATCAAATCTCAGATTCAGAATGCCATCAATCGTTGCCATTCTTGTGTAGGTATGCCATTCAGCTGAACGTAAAACCGCTTCCGTATTTACCGAGAGATAACCCGGCGGGAACCACCCCAGTATCGTATAGAATACCAGCAGGATAATCAACCCGAAAACGAAATCAGGCATTGACCACCCGACCAGTGAGAATATTCGAATCCCGTGGTCAAGCGGCCGATTGTGATGGGTTCCTGATACGACCCCGAGGAATATACCACCCCAGATGACCGGAATAATGGCAAACAAAGCCAGTTCTATCGTGTAGGGAAGCCTTTCACCAATCGCTTCTGCTACTGGTTTTTTAGCAATGTTGGAATACCCCAAATCTCCCTGAAGGATATTCCCAATCCATTTGAAATACTGAATGTGTACCGGTTCGTCAAGACCATATTTTGCAATCAGTCTTTCGACCGCATCATCGGATTTTAAAGCTTCCGGACTCTTCACATATGTTGCTACCAACCTCTCTGGACCGAGCATCCAGATCATTGAAAAAATAATTAATGTTATGCCTATCAGGATGACAGGTAATAACAACAACCTTCTTATGATATAGGCTGCCAAGAAAGCCACCTCTCTTCTCTCTAATTTTTTTATTTATACCTTTATGACCATTCCACCGTATAACTTTTTTATATCATTCTTATTGTTTTCACAATAAATATGCACAAGTATAACTTTAAATAAAAGAGCGGGATGCTAAACATCCCGCCCGATATTTTCTAATATAACACTTCTATTATTCCTTTGTTAAAGCGTAGAACTGTTCGTGGGATCTTGTCATATGCGGATACCATCCACCAACCCATTCTCTTTCAACGTGAAGTCCGAGTGGCTGGTATATAGGAATTCCAACATAATTGTCGATAACTTTCTGCTGAACTTCTTTGTAGAGTGCTGTTCTTTCGACAGGATCTGTGCTTGCGATTGCCTGTTCGATAAGTGCGTCAACATTTTCCGCTGCCCATTCCTGGTAAAGTACTCCACCACGATTTCCATAAACACCCTGTGAATGGTAGTATGTATGGATAAAGTTATGTGGGTCTGGATAGTCAGGAAGCCATCCGATGATGTAGATAGCCGTGAGGTTGTTTCTGGAAGCCTTCAGGTATGTTGGCCAGTTAACACCAACAACGTCAACGTGGAATTTCGGGTTGAGTCCTTCTGTGTAAACCTTGATCATTTCTGCAACTGTCTGTCTTGTTTCGTTACCTGTGTTGTAAAGAAGCTGGAAATAGAAACCTTTTTCCCATACCTGTCCATCCCATGCTGCCTTCCATGATGCTTCAGCCTTTGCAAGGTCAAAATCATGCATTGGGAGTGTCGGGTCATAACCAAGGAATCCGGAAGGGAGATCTGAAGGAACTCTCTTACCAAGTCCGTTTACAACCTGATCGATGAATGCGTCAAAGTTGACGGAATGTGAAACAGCTTTTCTACAGTTGATATCGCTGAAGAAGTCCTGTGGGATACCCTCTTCACCAAGCTGTCCGTTTCCGATGTATTCACTGTTTGGTGCGAGTGAGTATGCAAAATGAAGGGAAGTGATGGATGATACATCGTATCCTTCGATAACTCTTACACCAGGAATACCTGTTACCTGATCTTTGTATGCTGCAGGTACGTAACAAATATCAGCATCTCCGGCTTCAAGCATAGCCTTTCTTGTTGAGAATTCGTCGATTCCCCAAACGATTGCTGTTTCGATCTGTGCTGGACCTGCCCAGTAATCTTCAAATCTCTTCATGATAACTTTCTGGTTGGCTGAATCCCATTCTTCGAGCATGAAAGGACCTGAACCGAGATCGTTTGCATGGAGATATGATTCTTCAGGCTGTAAGTCGTGCCATTTCCACCAACCGTCAGCATTGTTGTCCCATTCTCCGTTGGCCATGGCAACTGTGCTGTCGAAGATTGCACCCCATGAACCGAAATGACAGATGATCTGCATGAATGGTGCGAATGCTTTGTGTGTTGTCATAACAACGTTGTTGCCATCTACTTCTACGAGCGGATCGATACATTCGTTGTAGAAAGCGATGAGTTTTTCTTTTGCTTCTTCTGAAGTTGGTTCCTTGTCTTCATTCACTGCATCGGCGTATGCCATACCAGAGAAGTCTTCAAACCAGCTTTCGAGACTTGCGTAAGCAGCCCCTGTGAAACCCTCATAAAGCATCCAGATTGGTCCACCGGCAGGATCCATGAGAAGATCTCTTTCGAATGAATATTCAACATCTGCAGGTGTTACAGGATTTCCTGTGTGGAACGTCATTCCTTCTCTGATTGGGAATATGTACGTTGTTCCATCTTCACTCCAGAGACCGTTGTCCTTTGTAGGAACTGTTTCTGCGATCATAGGAAGGAAATCATTAACACTTTCACCATCATACTGGATGAGGTTGTCATACATGTTAAGGATTGCTTCACCAGATGCTGTATCATAACTGTGAGCTGGGTCAAATGTTTCCGGCTGACCGATCTGTGCCTCAACGAATGTACCAGGGTTCTTCACTGCACCAAATGTCATAACTGAAACTAAAACGACTAACAACAAAACGCCAAACTTTTTTGTCATAGAGTTGCCCCCTTTTCTAATTTAGCCACTTAAGGCTATTCGATTACACGAGCTTATTATATCACAATTTTATTATTCTTCAAGGTGGGTTAACAAATTTCCCGTAATAGAGCACTGCAAAATGCTATTTCAATTAAGTACGTAAAACAAACAATAAGGCGTGTTGTGTTATAGATACACCATAAACATTTTAACGCAGCCGCCTGCATGATTCGTTGTATTTTCATACACCATGAAAATCGATAGTGATTTTTTCACAGCATGAAAGAAACCAATTTTTCCTGATTGATGACTAATGAAACAATTTGCATTTCACATAATAATGGTATAATCATGCAAAATTATTGGATGCGGTGATCGATTTGGAAACGGTATGGATTGTAGTAAGCGGTGTATTGATGGGAATTGCAAATGTTATCCCGGGATTAAGCGGAGGGACATTGTTGTTGCTCATGGGGACCTACACGAGATTTCTGGATGTGTTTGCTTCTCTCAATTTGAGAAATCTTAAGGCTTACAAATGGAAAGAAAACGCTCTTTTTATTCTCCTGATCGGAATCGGTGCCGTTGCCGGAATCCTGGGGACTTCCAAAGCAATGTCCTGGTTGCTTGAATTTCATCCGGTCCCCCTGTATCTGGTCCTTTTCGGATTAATCGCAGGTTCGTTGGATGTTCTCACCAAAAAAACAGATTTCAAAAAAACGTCTTCATATGTATTCATGGTCATCGGTGCCGTTTTCATCCTGTTGATTTTTTTTCTTGGTCATTCCCATGAAGTCTCAAATATTACAGTTGAAACGGCAAATCCCCTGTTACTCTTCACAGCCGGTGTGGTCGCTTCCGCGACGATGGTGATTCCGGGGATAAGCGGTTCCATGCTTTTATTACTTCTCGGTTTGTATAAGTCGGTTGTAGATTCCGTTTCAACCATGAATATTCTGAATATCCTTTTTATAGGAATTGGTGCTATAATAGGGATAGTCGCGGCGAGTAAGGTCATAAAAATACTACTTGAAAAAAAACCGGTCCTGACGTACAGTTTTTTGCTGGGGTTGGTTGTCGCATCTTTGATTGATTTTTTCCCGATGGAAGTATTTGAAAGTTTGACATCGATAATAACAGGCATTATTGCTCTAATATTTGGTATAATTCTGGGGAGGATGTTGGTTAGACTCGAAAAAAAGATGGCGTTAGAAAAGACAGCTTAAAAAATATAAAAAGAGGTGGTTGAATTGCCGTCAAGAAACCCATTCATGAGTCGGGTAAAAAGGCTCATGACAGGAAGAGAGGACAATTTTAACGAAGAACTGAGAAACATCACTGGTCCGAAGAGAATCTTTCAGGCCAGAACAGAAGCGGTAACCGTAAGTGACAGAATCCTGGAAAACCAGTTCCAGAAATATTCAATCGGAAACCTTGAAGGTGAAAAGAGAGAGATTTACGACTACGTTCCATTCACAAAAGACATCAACGGATATGGCGTACATTTTAATCAGAGTGACCTGTTAAAAGAGACAACACAGCTTTACTATTTCTCATCCGATGAATTTAAAGATGACAGACCAAAGGCAGAAATCTACACGAATCTTCTCATGATTGTCTTCTGGACAAATCTTGTAAAAGCTTATTTCGAACACGTTGTAGAATCTGAAGTTTCAAGATTAAAATCACTTGACCTGATCAGCAAAACATATGACGAACTTATCAAAGAAGAAGAAACAGCTGCATTACTCAACTCACTCACGATAGCCTTTGCATTCAGAAACCTTTCCGTCATCGCTGAGAATTCCGGTATTCCTTCCGGAAATCCATTTGACTATCAGTGGGTGGCAAGATATTACATCACAAAAATGATTGAAGAAAGTAAAAACACAGCATCCGATTACATTGGAGACACCAGATGGTACGATGGTGTCCAGAAACTTTTCCACAGATTCTTCGACAAAGATTATTATTTCTCCTCGTCAAACGGAATAGACGGCGTTCTCAACATCCCTGTATACTTAAAAGTCACAGATGAAATGCCGGCATTTGAAACAACGATCAAATCATCACCGAGAACTCTGGATGATGTTATCAGAGAGACAAATCCCTCGAACAGAAAGTTCCTCCGAGAGATCCTCAGTATCGTTGAATATTCCTTCGAACTTTCAGTCAGTCTCAGTAATGATGTCGGCCTTTCCGTCGAAAAAGGAAAAGGCGATATCACTTTTGAAATGTACCCACAAACATACACACATTCATTGGCCGCATCTTATTGCGATATCATCTGTATTCCGGAAATAACACTTGAAAGAGTCCGGGAAACAAATCCCGAAGCAATCGAAAGACTTCTTCAGGCAGGATTTGAAGGCGATTCAGAAGGCAAACTCACACTCGTTCTCGACCACAAGATCGGAAGAAAGAGATGGGTCAACATCCTGAAGGTCCTCAGTGATATTTCAGGAATCAAAAAGGCTTAAAGCGATATAAACAACAAAAAAGGACGGCTTTATGCCGTCCTTTTTTGTTTTCTTATTCATTCGCCCCAATCTTTTCAGCCTTAATCTTCTGAGATAATTCATGCGCCTGTCGCGTCGGCTCGGGTAATTTGTACCCGTCCACACAGGACATCACCAATCGCATGGAATCTTCAAGTGTTATCAGATGCCCGGGGGAAATGTAGAGAGGGTTTGTCTTCGGCTTTGTACATATCACGCCACCGATAACCTCTTTGTCCGGTTTTCTAAGTGGAAACCATTCACCGATTTTATCCGGTATGTCTTCCTCTGTTCCATAAAGACGGCTTTTTGCAACACCAATCGTCGGACGCTCAAGAAAAAGTCCCATATGCGAAGCCAACCCGAGGCCGCGGGGATGCGCGATTCCCTGCCCGTCAAAAAACACGACTTCCGGTTCGTTATGCAGTCTTTTCCACGTTTTTATAAAAGAAGGTGCCTCTCTGAAAGTTAATAATCCGGGAATATAAGGGAAATTCACCCTGTTTGTAAGATATTTTTTTTCAACGTATTCAAGGTCGGGAAACGATAAAACAACGATTACCGTCAGAATATAGTCTTTATCCTCTACAGAAAAAAAAGATGAATCAACACCGGCTATCAGCCTCGGTAATTGACCAAGCTGCGTAAACCGCAATCTAGAAACCAGATCTTTTTGAATTTGTATCGCTTCTTCTCTTTCAACCTTAAAATCATGAAGTTCTCTTATGCTTGCCAGAGTTTATCCCTCCTTCTTCGCCTTCTTCACCTCATCATCGATGTAATCGAAAGCGTTCAGCTTTCTCAATATTTCTCTGGGGATTTTTCCGGAAGACTCAATATCGTTATAAATGATGAATGGATTTTTTATCCCCTGCTGATAAATGTATTCATACACTCTATCTTTGAATTCCTGTATTTTCCGTTTTTCAAAATTCCTTTTTCTAATCGTTCCCCACAGCATATAAGCGACTATGGCGATAAAAACAATCATCATTATTCCAACGCTTTGAACCATTCTTTCCCCTCCAGTAATTCCGTCTCAGTCCACAAAGCCGAATTGATATAATACATGTGATCAACTTTGTCAAAATCTATCTGATACAGGTACAAGCCATCAGGTGGTGCAGTCGTTGAGCTTGCGGAACGTTTTCTTTCAGCGATCACCGTTTTGATCATCTCCGGTTCCCATTGCGATGTCCCCACTCTGACGAGGGCACCGACAATATTTCGAACCATCCGTCTCAGAAAAGACAAGCCTTCCACTCTGACCAGTATGATTTTCCCGCCGTTAAGGGGAAATACCCTGACCCTGTAAACAATTCTGACGGGATCTTTATCTTTCCCCCGACTCTTCTTGTGAAAGGTCGTAAAATCGTGAACCCCTTCGATATATTTTGCCCCCTGACGCATCCGGTCAATATCCAACTTATACGGGAACCACCAGTAATTATTCTGAGTAAAGATATCCTGTTCCTCTTCATTTCTGATAAAATAATGATAGATTCTCCTTGTGGCATCAAATCTCGGATTAAATCGGTCATCAACCGTCTTCACACTTCGGATATAAATATCCGGCGGAAGATTGGCATTCAAAGCATTCCGGACATCTTTATCATACATCGTATCATATTTCACCTGAAAGGTGATGACCTGTCCATATCCATGAACGCCCGTATCGGTTCTACCCGCTCCATATGTCGTCACCGGTTCCTTATAGATCTTTTCAAGGGCTTTTTCAAACTCCCCTTGTACCGTTCGATGGCCTTCCTGAAACTGATACCCCTTAAACTGTGTCCCAACGTATGAGAAAGTAGCCGCTACTCGTCTCATTCTTCATCACCAACGGATAAAATCGCCAGGAATGCCTCCTGCGGGACCGTCACCTTACCGATACTTCTAAGCTTCTTTTTACCCTCTTTCTGTTTTTCAAGCAGCTTCATCTTTCGTGTGGCATCCCCGCCATAACATTTCGCAAGAACATCCTTCCTGAGCGCCTTAACCGTCTCACGGGCAATGACCCTTGCCCCCGCCTGAACCTGAACGGGTACTTCAAATTGATGCTGCGGAATAAGCTCTTTCAGTTTCTTTGCCAGCTCACGCGCCATATAGTCTTTTTTAGACGTATGAACAACAAGTGCCAGTGCTTCGACCGGTTCCCTGTTTAAAAGGATCTGTAACTTGATCATATCCGATTCCCTGTATTCCTTGAAATCATAATCCATTGATCCGTAGCCACGCGTTTTCGCCTTCAGTTTATCGAAGAAATCGTAAATGATTTCGGAAAGCGGGATTTCATAATGGAGAACAAGCCTGTCTTTACCGGCATTCTCCATGTGTTTGAATTCTCCGCGTTTTTCCTGTTGTATATAGCCCATGAGATTCCCCATATATTCATTTGGCGTGATAACCGTCAGATCAACATACGGCTCATACGTTGTGACCGGCATATTCGGATATTTTGCCGGATCGGTAACATCCATCATCTCTCCATCGGAACCTTCTATCTGCAGGACTACATTCGGTGCCGTCAGGATAACCGCGATGTCAAACTCCCTTTCGAGTCGCTCTTTCACGACATCCATATGCAACAATCCGAGGAATCCGCATCTGAACCCAAAACCCAGGGCCGGTGAATTTTCAGATTCAAAACTGAGTGCGGCATCGTTCAATTTTAGCTTTTCAAGAGCCTTTCGTAATTCTATGAAATACTCAGGTGTTCCGGGATAGATACCGGCATACACCATCGGCTTGGCTTCTTTATACCCTTCAAGCGGGTGTTCCGTCGGATCAAACGCCATCGTAACTGTTTCACCAACCCTCGCTTCCGAGGCCTCCTTGATACCGGCGACGATATAACCGACTTCACCCGGTTCAAGGACATCTTTTGGCGTCAGCTGCGGCGAAAAAAGACCGACTTCCGACACATCATAGCGCTTCTTCGTATGCATCAGTTCTATCTTGTCTCCGACTTTCAGACTTCCGCCAAAGAGCCTGACATGTATGATAACGCCTCTGTATTTATCGTAATGCGCATCAAACACAAGGGCTCTTAATTTCTCTTCAACCTTTTCAACAGGAGAAGGGACTTCTTTTACCACCTTTTCAAGCAGTTCGACGACTCCCTGACCTGTTTTACCGCTTGTCAGCAAACACTCTTCACCATCAAGCCCCACCAGATCTTCAATTTCCTTCTGAGTATTTTCCACATCAGAATTCGGCATATCCACCTTGTTCGCCGCCGAGATGATCTCTAATTCATTATCAAGTGCCAGATAGGCATTGGCAACCGTCTGAGCCTCTACCCCCTGCGTCGAATCAACGAGAAGCACAGCTCCTTCACAGGCGGCAAGAGATCTTGATACTTCATAAGTAAAATCGACATGCCCCGGCGTATCGATGATGTTGATCTGATACTCGTGACCATCTTCCGCCTTGTACAAAACCGTCACCGGATGTGCTTTGATGGTTATACCGCGCTCTCTCTCAAGGTCCATGCTGTCGAGAAACTGATCCTGCATCTCCCTTGAATCAACCGATTTTGTATACTCAAGTATTCTGTCCGTCAACGTCGTTTTTCCATGATCTATGTGTGCGATGATACTGATATTTCTGATAAATTCCGTTTTCAAATTTCTTTACCCCTTTTATTCATTTAACCATGCCTTAAGAACCAAAGCCAGTTCTTCCGGTTTTTCTTCCACTGTCCTGTACAGCATCTCAAGCAGATTGACAAGTTCCTGTTCTTCGCTGCTGAGTTCTTCGGACTCAATCGTCTGCTGCACTTCATTCTCAAACGCCATTCGCTTCTCGATGATTTCCTGACGCTTTTTGCGTTTCTTGACACGGGACGTCATCAGATAGATCAAAAGCATCATCGAGATCGCCAGCAATGTTACACCAACGACAAGTTGTATGAATTTCTGCTGATTCTCAAGCAGTTTCATCTGACTCTCCATCTCATACTCCGCAGACCTGTCGAATGGGAGAAAGGCCACTTCAACATTTGTAATCGTCGCATCAATCGAATTGGCGACCAGGGATTTAATCGTATCCGTTGTTACCCCTGTGGCAGCCTGAGCTTCGATAGCGAGAGAATCAATCATAACGGTGATATTTTTATCCAGAATTTCCCCCTGATTGTTCTGAAGGATCTTCTGATAAGCCTCGTTGACGTTGTAATTCGTCGTCGTCTTGTCCCTTTCATAAGTCGGATCGTTTTCCGTGTCTGTCGATTCATACGTCGGCGGGATATTGGCATCCGTTCCGACTACCTGTCCGGTCGTTCCTGTACGGCTCTTTTCGGATTCCGTCTGCTCACTGACCACAATACCGGTCGTCCTGAGAACTGGAGAATACTCCGTTGATTCCCTTTCAATCGTTTCCCAGTTCAAGAGAATTTCAGCCATGACAACTACCCGTCCAAGTCCAAATACCTTTTCGAGACTGGTTCGGACCTTATTTGTATAATATTCTTCCGTCTTTTCCTGCAGCTCCATCTTGGAGGAAGCGGACCCCACATCCTCTTCATCGACAACCGCATCACTCAATATCCTTGAATTATTGTCCACAACGCGAACTTCAGAATAGTCAAGGCCTTCCACGGCACCGGATACAAGTTGCATGATCGCTTTAACGTTATTAGAGTTCAGATTCGCTCCCGGACTCAAAACGAGCAAAACGGAGGCCTTCGGTTTGCTTTCCTCTCCCCTTGCATAATATGTAAATTTCGGTATGGTGAGATTGACTTGAGCGTATTCCACCCCGTCAATGGACATAATCGTTCTTTCCAGTTCACCCTTAAGTGCGATCTGATACCTGACCTGCTTATCAAAACTGGTTGCACCAAGCGGCTGATTTTCCATTATTTCAAATCCCTGCGTTGTACTTCCGATAACACCGGAGCTGACGTATTTCATCCTGAGTCCTTCGGGATTATACGCCGCCGGAACGTATATGGCTCCTGCCGTTCCCGATCTGTACGGTATACCATCTTCTTCCAGCCGCTGAACTACATTACCGGCTTCAGCATCGGTCAAACCCCTGACAAGAAGTGTATAGTTGGGATTTACAGCGACAGATACGGTAAGGACCAGCGCAAAAACAACCGCTGCTATCGTACCGATAAACATGATTTTCTGTGCCTGTGAAAATTTCTTCCAGTAATTTTCAGGAAAGGATTTTATCCAATCAACTATTTTATTAAAAAAATCCATCAAAATGCCCCCTACGGCAGATCCAAGCTAAAAATTAATTCAGACTGATCCTTTCTGTTTCTCTCCACAGATCATCAAGAGCATAAAACTTTCTACCTTTTTTACTGAACACATGCACAACAAACTCACCGGTATCGACGATCATCCAGTCTCCGGCTTTCTGCCTGTCTGCGTAAATTATCTTCATTTCATTTTCCTTCGCACAATCCAAAACATTTACGACCAGTGCCTTCATGTGCACATCAGAATTTGCCGTACATATAATAAAATAATCGGTAAGAAGATTTGTATCTGACATATTGAGAACTACAATTTCTTCCGCTTCTTTCTCTCTTAGCGAATCCACAAGCGCTTCAAGATTCTTTCTTTCATCGTTTTTCAGTTTTACCCCTCCATATCAGTTTACAACTTAGATTATATCATAACAATGATACAATATCACGATTGTTACGGTTCTAAAAAAAGACTATTTTTGATAATAGGCCTGATAGTAACGCTTTACAAACTCCCTCTTGGAAGGTGGCTTTTACCCTTTTTTATAAAAAACCTTCAACTTCACATCCATTACATAAACCCTCAAGCAAAAGGATAAATCCCCTCAAAGCCTTCATTATCCTCAAGAAGATTTCTATCAATTCGAATATCCCCAAAATATCTGTTTTTAAGGAATTTAGAGGCTACATCGGGAAAAAGCGCGAGACTGAGAAGATCCTCATCGCATACCGCCAGGTGCCCTGACTCTTCACGAATTCTGTCCATCATCGGTTCAAGATAGTCGGCCGGTCTTTTATCAATACATTTCTCATCTCCGAGCGTCGCCTTTACAAGTGCTTCATTCATCGGTGCAGGCGGGCGGCCATAAAAACCTTTCATATAAGCCTTCACTTCTCTTGTGATCTTTTTGTAACGTTCACCCAGTAAAACATTCATAACAGATTGAACGCCAACCATCTGGCTCGTCGGTGTGACAAGCGGCGGATATCCGAGATCCTTTCTGACAACGGGAATCTCATCCAGAACATCTTTCAGTTTGTCAAGCGCCTTTTGTTCTCTGAGCTGATTGATAAGGTTCGATAACATCCCGCCCGGTACCTGCGATGACAGGACGCGGATATTGATATGTTTGATATTGGCATCAACGGCCGCATGCTTTTCCCTTATCGTCTCAAAATAATCCGCTATGGGCGTGAACAGTGAATCATCCAGGTGTACATCGAGATCCTTGTATTCTTTAAAAGACTGGTACATCGCTTCAACAGGCGGCTGACTGGAAGCCCCTGAAAGTGGTGCCGTTGCCGTATCGAAGATATCTGCTCCCGCTTCAAGCGCACCAAGATAGGCGAGTTGTCCCGTTCCGACGGTACAATGCGTATGCATCTCAATCTTGATATCGTTGTCCCTCTTTATAGACTGAACCAGTTCCTTTGCCGTAACAGGGGTCAATAAGCCCGCCATGTCCTTAATACACAGCGAATCAATCCCCAAATCAACCAGCGATTTGACAAGCCTGGCATAATATTCCGGTGTATGAACCGGGCTGATGGTATATGACAAAGCAGCCTGAGCATGCGCTCCGTATTTCTTGGTATATTTGATCGCCTTTTCAAGATTCCTGACATCGTTCAAGGCATCAAATATTCTGATAATATCGATCCCGTTCTCGATTGCCTTTTTCACAAAGAGTTCCAGTACATCATCCGGATAATGCTTATACCCGAGGATGTTCTGCCCCCTGAGTAACATCTGAAGCTTCGTTTTCTTAATATTTTTCCTGATAATTCTCAGTCTTTCCCATGGATCTTCGTTTAAAAACCTGAGACAGGCATCAAACGTGGCACCGCCCCAAACTTCAAGCGCCCTGTATCCCACGTTGTCTATTTTTTCAAGGATTGGCAACATCTCTTCCGTCGTCATTCTTGTTGCAATCGTTGACTGATGTGCATCTCTCAGTGTCGTGTCAACAAATTCAATTTTTCTCTTCATCAAGTCATCTCCCCGTACTTATTTTATACAAAAATCAGAATATTCACATTCCATATCTTCATTAACAAGTCTCAATTCATCTACCCTTGCAAAAGAAGGCCCCCGCCGTAATCTATTTTCAAATTCATGAATTCTGCTTTCATCACTCGGCTGTGCCAGCACTTCCACTGAACCATCATAAAGATTTTTAACATAACCTCTAATCCCAAGCGCCATCGCCGTCCGCCATGTAAAATTTCTGAAGCCGACTCCCTGAACCCGTCCTATGACCTTGTACAACCGTGTCATCAAATCACTCCTCATCACTGTTTGAATACAGCTTGAGCTTTTTACTGAGAGACTTGTACGAAATCCCCAGCAGAGAAGCCGCCTTCTTACGATTGTTCTGGGTCAATTCCATCACCTTTTTCACCAGAATCTCCTCGGTCGTCATCTTCAACTGACTCTGGAAAACATTGAGATCCGGTAACTGCTCTTCTTCCTCTATATATTCTACACCATTTAAAAAACCTTCAAGGGCTTTTAACGGTCCATTAAGACAGTACAGCTGCGTAAAATCACGCAGCTCCGAATAATTAGCCGGCCAACTGTAATTTTTACATAGCTCTATTGTCTTTTTAGTTGGAAATGACAGTTTCAGATTATGCTCCTGTGAGATCTGAGAGATCAGTGAAGACAGAATAAAAGGAATATCCTCTTTTCTTGTCCTGATCGGTGGTATTTCAACCGTTTCATACAGATCAAAAACACTCTTGACACGCTCACGATTTTCTTTAGCACAAGACGCAATCACGGGGAAATCGGCATGCAGATTGATAAATGAATACAGATAAATCAAATCATCCTTCTCAAGGGTATCAATATGACTGATAAACAGCATCTGATGCGGATACATCAGAAAACCCCCTTTTATATGATCTCCCTCAAGGAATATCCTGAGAGATTCTTTCTTCAACAGACGGCAGTCTATCTCCTCAATCTCACATTCCGGGTAGAGAAAGCGGGCATAATGGAAGGGCTCAGATCCCCGTTCGGATACAAATAAAAGCCCAACCGGACTGCTTCGCAACATCTTAAACCTTCTGAGAAAAGCCTTTATAACATCACCGGCAAAGACGGGTTCCCGATAAACTGAAAAGGTGTTAAATTGTTTTTTATAGTCATCATTTTGAACAAGGATACTTAAAACGGATACAAGATTATTCACAAGGGTGTTCTTGTCCGAAAAGACGATCACATCATCTCGGTGAATGCGGGGTGAATAAAAACTCGAAGGCACAAAAAAGAGTCTGCAGAATGAAAATTCTTTTTTCAGACTCTCTATGGAAGTTGTTTTATCAAAAGAATGTTCTGAAAGCACCGCCACATCCCAGGGTTCAGAAAATTTGTCATCTTCCGGGGAAGAAATCAAAATCTTTTTTCTGAAACGGGATAAATAATGTTCAATTTCATCATTAAAATAATCATCCAAATATAACTTTAGCAAAAAAACATCACCTGTAGTCCTATTAAAATCCCCTCCTGAAAAACAACCTCTTTAGAATCTTCGTAAACGAACGAAATGGCTTTCTCCCTGTTGTTTTTTTCTGAAAAGAAACAACAGGACATACCCTATACAGCGGGCGGAAGATATTTAATCTTTCTTTCAGAAAGCCTTAGGAGTTTCAGTGAAACGCCATCCGCCCCTGCAGGTTCGATTTCCCATTCACTTAATAAGTTCTTTCCGAAGGGCCTAACTTCCTTTGTCTGTAGGGGCAATTCAAGAATTGCCCTTTCAAAACGCTTTGAATCCAGTACTTCCATTTCCCGCTATTAAACTTCCCATTATAAAAAAGGTTCTATACTATCAGCACATCATGCGGATGAACAACATCAGATTCATTAGACAACAGGACGGACACAGCGATCCGTCCCCACAAAACTATTTATCCCTTATAAATATAAGTCCCCGTCTTACCGTCAAGGGCTTCATTCAACTTTTCCATCGAAGTGATCAGGCATTTCTTACCGGATTCCTTGACAAACTGAACGGCAGCCTCAATCTTGGGCCCCATGCTTCCCTTCGGGAACTGACCCTCTGCGAGATACTTTTCAGCTTCTTCTATGGTCATCTTTGCAAGGCTCTCTTCATTTTCCTTGCCGAAGTTCACACAAACCTGGTCTACCCCTGTGAGAATAATGAGTTCATCAGCTTCAATCTCAAGGGCTAGCAAAGCAGATGCCCTGTCCTTGTCAATAACGGCTTCCACACCGAAAAGTTCTCCATTGTCCTCTCTTCTGACCGGAATACCGCCACCACCTGCGGCAACAAGCACCATGTCTTTTTCGATTAAATCTGCGATAACATCTTTTTCCACGATATCAAGCGGTTTTGGTGAAGGAACCACTCTTCTCCACCCTCTACCGGAATCCTCAACAAAATCCCATCCCTTTTCTTCTGCAAGTGCCTTTCCATCTGCTTCACTGTAGAATGGTCCGACCGGCTTTGTGGGTTCTTTGAAAGCGGGATCTTCAGGATCAACAACAACCTGTGTGACGATTGAAGAAACCGTCTTGGCGCATCCCTTCTTGATCAATTCATTTCTCAATGTCTGGGCAATAAAAAAGCCGAGACTCCCCTGTGTCTGTGCAACATTTACATCAAGTGGAAAAGTTGGTATCTTATCCTTCGCCATATCCTGCTGAATCAGGATATTTCCAACCTGTGGTCCGTTACCGTGTGTGATGATCAACGAGTAATCCTTCAGGATCATGTCGGAAAGAAAATCCATCGTATGCGCGATGTTCTTTCTCATATTTTCTGCAGTTGCCTTTTCTCCCGGCTTGTTTACGGCATTTCCGCCTATAGCAAGCACTGTTCTCTTTTTACCCATCTGTGTTCCTCCCGTAGTGTTTAAAATAAAAAATCGTTATAAAATCTGTAAACCAACCCCATGACCCTAAATTGTTTAGGATTTAATAAACAGTGGGAAGTCTGCTTCCACTTTTTGCTTTCATGGGAGTTAATTATACCTTTTTTTATTGGAAAAGTAAACCGGATAAAAGCTGAAAAGCATATCAAACAGAGATGAAACAGACAAACCTTTGTAGGATCAGTATCTTCAGACCACACATCGTGTAAAACTCAAAACATTTCCTCACGATAAAAGAGAAGGGCACAATAGTTTGCGCCCCAAAAAGATCATGAAATATATATACATTCCAGATTTCATTCCAATTTATGTAATCAAAAGTCAATGAACCTCTATGTTGTACCACTGACCGGAGAATAAAAATTTCAGACGATCAACCTGCTCAATCAATTTCCTGAGTGTTATGGATTTTACAGCCTCTTCCTGAATAAGCGCATCGATAACTGAAATATCTTCATATCTCCCCACGAGAAGATTTGTTCCGATCTCCGGTCCAACTGCCCTCAATTCAAGCGGAAAGAAGATATCCTGATGTGCTGCAAAAGTTACCCTTAATGCCTGAAACAGATCACTCACTGACGTGCTGTCATAGTATTCCGAATTGAACGTAACAGAACCCCAGTTGGTGGTCTCGGAAAATGAAGTAGCCGAAACAAAGGGGGTATTTCTCACATAGCTGATCATCTCTCTCGCGGCTTCATCCGCCTGATTGGCATTGAAAACCGTGCTGAAAGTCCAGATTGGACCATAAAAGGATTTAGAACCATTTTTCGCCACAACCTGCCAATAGTATTTTTTACCGTTTGTAACACTTATCGTATAGGATTCCGAAGAAGTGTTTGCATAAAGTGGGGGGGATGTTGTTTCTCCGAAATATAGATCGTATGCATTTGCATTCGCCCCATCCCAACTGAGGGTAACACTTCCTTCCAATCCCTGCGAATTGTTTACCGGTGACAGATTTTCAACCGCAGGATCATCAACCGCCGGAGCACTCTCCGTTCTGAAACGCCATACATCACCTGTCGTAACTGATTTACCATCATTCACATCGACTCTCCAGTAATAATTTCTCCCATATCCCAGATCATTTAATTCATAATAATTTGTCGTCAGATCACTTCCATTCAAAATGAGAGAAAGCGATGAAGAACCGACATACACATTATACGTCAAAGGGTCATTATCGTTATCTTTACCCGTCCAGCCGAGGGTTATATTTGTAGAAACGGATTGCGTATCGTATCTCGGATACGGGTTAAAGGCCTTTTCCGGTGGATAATTTCCCGCGCGTTTTGTTGTGAAGGTATTTACGGGTCCAAAAACACTTTGAGAACCGTTTAGTGCTTCAATTTTCCAATAATAGGTCGTTTCCTGATTTAAACCTGAATAATTCAGATAATCCGTCTGCACATCACTCTGATAAAGTGGGGGATTAGTTGACGTCCCCAGATAAACGTTAAATAAGACGTTGTCAAGATTCCCGGAATAACGCCATTCAAGGCTCCCCTCTGATGGGATGTAATTTGCATTATCTACCGGGAGAATATTCGATACTTCAGCCCCCGTATTGGGTGTTGTAAAAGACCAGACTTCGCTCTCACAACTTCCCCCATTATCATAATCCGCCATAACTTTCCAGTAATAGCGGGTGTCTAAATTCATATCTGCCAGAGTATATGATTGCGTCTCCAGATCTTCACCGACATAAACGAGGTTTGTAGCGGTAGAACCGAGTAAAAGATCAAATATCACCTCTTCATTCTGACTTTTCAGAACATCCCATGAAAATGATACTGAGTCACCTGGCAAAACAGATTGGAAAACAGGTGTGATCAATTCCGGCGCACGTGGTGTTTGAGTTGTTTTGAACTCCCACACATCAGAAACAAGGACTTCATCTGAAAGATGTGTATCTACTCGCCAGAAATACGATTTATTGGATTCAAACACATCTGACGGAATATAGTTCATCACATCAGTAACAGTTGCCACTGCCGAAAGGGTTGAAACAGAATCTCCCATGTAGACAACATAGTCTACATTCGTTTCCCCACCCGGGAAGCCCTGCCATTGAAGCTGAGCATCAAGTGCCGTATCATCCGCTTCATCTAACGGCAATACACATTCAGCGTTCTTTTTCTGAACGGCAGAAGTCCTGAAGGTATAAACCGCACTCTTTTTCAATCTGCCATAATCACTTTCCGCCTCTATTGCCCAATAATAATCTGTTCCCTGCTTAAGAGAAGGTACAACATATGATAAGCCCGCAAAGCCTTCCTCGAATAAAGGCGGGTTAACGTTTTCACCAAAATAAATATTGTAAGTGTATGAATTACCATCTTCTGTAATGCTCCACGAGAGTGTGACACTGTCCGTATCGATTACAACGTTGTTCAACGGTCCATTTAAGATCACACTCATCAATACCGTCTGAATATCACAGGCACTCATCAATAACATAAAGAGTATCAGTATAATAAAAACAAATTTACTTCTCAAATTCATCACCTACTTCAGTTTTACAGATATTGTACCATCTGCCTGAAAAACAACTTTCAATAGAGCAGCTTCCATATCATAATCGTTTAACGCTATATTGTTGATTCGAAATTTAGTTATATCAAGGGTTTTAATATCCCATACATAACCCCCTTCGACGGGATTACTCACATCATTCACCGTGATTGAAAGAACCAGATCCATTTCCGCATCATAATCCCCTTCAACCGAAACATCCGAAGCGGTGAGATCAAGATCCATATCCAATTCCCCGGAAAGGTACATCTGAGAAGGGTTATTGATCAATCCAATCAGAATCCATTCCGAAGCGGGATTAAAATCAAATTTTTTTTGAATGCCTGTTCTGAAAACATCTTTTAGAAAACCTCGTTCATTTACATTAAAATCATTTTTTGAGACAACCAAATCGGTATTGATAGTGGCTTCCCCAATCAATTGTGGATTAACAATTTCTATTTTTAACCCCCCCTGCAATTTCAAATCATAAACTTCCAGTTCCGGTGAAAACCAGATATCTGCTGCCCGTTTATCGATCTCATTCTTTATATCGACAAAAAAATTTCTGTTGATAACCTCTTCCAGGTTATGAGCATACCGTTCAACGGGAAGTTTTATCTCATCAAAATGCTGAGAAAAATGTGCATCGTTTTCAAAATGAAAGGCAATATCTTTTGTTGTTTGTGTTGACTGAGCATTAAAATTTATCGTTACCAATGTATCGATTATATCTTTTGTTATGAAGGATTTGATAAATTCCTTCTGTGTTGCTTCATCCAGTTCGCTTTTCAGGTCTGAGGGAATCACTGAGGCAATTCCATCCGGAAACAAATCTGATGTCGTCAGATTTATTGTTTCCTTCATACTCTCCGGTATCTCTTCCGTCTGTCTGAACATCCATTTGACAAATAAACAAGACGAAAATAGCATTGGAATCAGACATATAATCGTTAACATTATCAGTTTTTGCTTCATTTCAATCACCAATTAAAAAGGAGGAAAGGACGCCCCCTTCCTCCTTATATTTTATTACATTGAATTACTTATTGATTGACTACGTTGAATGTGTATGTCACACCCATAATATCGAATGTGACTACTGTTGCTGCACCTGCACCATCGTTCAACGCTGCTGAAAGCTTTGTTCCGTCGAAGAGACCTGCATCCTGGAGTTTTGCCTTCAATGCTTCAAGTGTTGCATATGTTCCTGTAAGGTCTACTCCCGGAAATGTTCCAGTTCCAAGTGTAACAGGGAAAAGGAATTCTTCATTGTTTTCAACAACTGCTTCGAGTGCATCATAAAAATTCTTTACAGTCGTTCCCGTTGCAACGTTAGTAATAGTTGCCGTATGAGTTGTTCCATCAAATCCAGTTGTTTCGTTGAATGAACCGTATGCAGTTCCATCAAGTTCGTTCAGTACAGCTTTAACCGCATTATTTCTCTGAGTATCAGTCACAGATCCAGTATAGAACCATCTGGCATCAGAATTCGTAAAATTGAGGTAGGAGGAATTTCCGCCGTTAAAATCAGCAGCTATAACCATCCAGTAATACTTGGTATTCGCCTTCAAACCTGTTAACCCATCATAAGGACCTACTTCCACTTCCGTATCAGTAACAACATCTGAAGTTAATAATATATCCAGATTATCTTTTTCAGCATACACAAGCATGTAATAAATATTATCACCATCAGGATCGCTTGAAGCCGTCCAGTCAAAATCAACCGTTGTTCCCGTGTTCTGGGAACCATCAGCCGGGGTTAATAACCCCGGTGCTGTTGGTGGATCGTTTCTGAATTCTTTACCTTCAAGATTTGCTTCGCTTACTGCAACCGATATAATCTTAACAAACTTAACCTTAAATCCGTGGGTTTCTCCTCTTGCGCTCATTGGTGAGGATATTGGATCGGTGAACGGGTTAACCGCTTTAAAGATGAATCTGTTGTTTCTTCCGATCGTATCGCCAACGAGTATCCAAGTACCGGATACCGTATCATACTGGTAAACCGTATCCATCGGGATGGCAACATCCACGCCGCCCACTACCTTGGAGAAGGTGATGTTGGCCAACAGATCATCCGCATTTTCAAAGAATACATCGCTCTGGAATTCTATGTAAACGCCCGTTGCAAGTCCACCAGGTGCCGTACCTGTCGCAGAAATAGTCTGTACGAAAGTATTTGGATCCTGATAGTAAACCCTCTGATTTACAGCTGGTACATCGTTACAGTCTGCACAGTCATCTGCATCAATAGAAAGCAGGTAATGACCTGATTCTGCAATGGATGGTAGTGTGTCTGTGAAGTCTGTTTCAACCAATGTATCCGGCTGGTTGAAGATTGGTAATGCTGTAAATGGTAACGCTGTTGTTGCACCTGTATGTTCAACTCTTGTTGCTGCTCTTACCACATTGTACATATCCTTGTTGTCATCAGCGGACTGGAATCCAACTGTAAACGGATTCGAAAGATCATCCACGTAGTACCTTTCATCCGGTCTGAGCAATGGGATAAGATGTGACTTGCCACTGTTGTTCAACTCGGTCACAAGGTCTCTCAGATTGCTCTTCATGTTCAATGCAAGTGTTGGTGGTGTACCGGCATATGTCGCAGGAATCGTGAGTTCTGATGATGCTCTGTATCCCGCCTGTGTCAGAACGGAAATGTTAAATGTTCTTGTTGCCTGGTATCCCGGCTGTACAACTCCTGTCACAGGAAGGCCAACGATCGTGTTGTCTATGAGATACGTAGGACTTGTGAACTGAACCGTAGGTCCGCTCGGGAACCCTGCTGTGATTTCCTTGACATCTACTCTGACGATTGTTTCGTTTTCAGCCAGTGTTGCGTTCAGCGTCAATGTGTCGTTTCTGAACTGCTCCGGCAATGCCTTCACCATCGTTGCCGTCAGTGTCAGGTCTTCATACTTTCTCAAGTATGATTCCCACGTTCCGGCGTTACCAAGCTCGTCAACGAGACTTACGTTGAATGCCTGCTGAGGTGTTCCCATGTTTCTCCAGATATAATCTTCAAAGTCTATGTTGTGGAACAATGCGTTCGTCGGCAATGCGCCCTGGAATACCTGTTTCAACGAACCGGAATAGATATTGCTCATATAGTTCATATATCTGCTTCCGAGAACTGCCGGTCTGTTGAAGTATTCAACATCTACCACACCATCATTCAGATATTTCAATGAATTGGTTACAGCATCCGGTACCACAAGCTCTGTACTCGTTCCAGGGAAACCTAGCCTCCATGATCCTGAGAAATCGTTAAGATCCTGTTTCCAGTATCTTTCGTACGTTGTGGTATCTCCTGCTTTGATCCTCAGCTGATGATTCACAAGGTCATCTGCTCTATCGGTTTCCATTGTCGGTTCCCATGTTCCACCTGGATAAGTGAGTGAACTGATGGCCAAAGGTGCCGGTGGTGGGGTACCATCCTTAATAAGTCTTGTCCCTTTATCATTTTCAAAGAGAAGAGCTCCTCCATCCTGTGCCTGTAGTGCTACCATTTCGCCTACCGGATATGGATGCCATTCGTCTCTTCCTTCTTCAATCTTATCCTGGATGTTTGTGTAGGACTTCGTTCCGTCGTATACCCAAGGAATAGTTGATTCTAGTTCAGGATCAACGTTGTACATCTGAAGTTCAGGCCCTCTTGTATCGAGGAAGAATGGCCACTGGAACTGTTCGAAGAACACTCTCGGGTCTGTTACCGTTGAATGATACGCTCTTACAGCAATCGTGTAGGTTGCTTCCTGTCCCATGAGATCATGGCCTTCTACATCTGCCCAATCATCAATATGCCATTCCCAGAATCCCCACTTCTTGTCATTGTCATTCGCATTCATCGTCACGGAGGCAATAACGCTTGGATTCGTGTCAAGGTTTCCGTATGCCTGTTCCATCGTTTCGTTGTACCAGTATTCCCCTTCAACAAGATACAGTGTTACTCTTGTCAAGTCTTCATGTGTTCTCACTCTGAAGTCTGTTCCGTTGGCTCCTCCAACGATAGGAACAAATTCTCTCAAAGGACTATCCTGTGCAGTTCCAGGAGCGTTGACTTCTGTTACACCATAGGCGTTGTAGCTGTCACCTTCCTGGTATCCGAACGGATCAATCTTTCCACTCGTATATATCGGTCTGTATCCTTCTTTGTATTCGTTGTAGAACTTGTATACCGGATACATGTCTCTTGGCAGTCTTCTGACATCCACTTTAAGGTCACTGTCGTTGAATTCTTCAGGGACCTGCCATGGACTGTAACTGTGTGAATACCAGATCGGTGTCCCATCTGAATCTTCCGTCGGGTAACTGACGAGATCAGGTTCGTGTATATCCAGTCTCATGATATCCCAACTATGTGGTTTAACCCTGATCCTAAGCAATACAACCATGTCGGCATCGTCTTCTGACATCGAGTCATCGTAGTACTGAAGATCGTAGTTTGGGTTCCCGTTTGCACTTACTGTATCTCCGAAGATTTCATTCTGATACCCCTTGAGAACAACCGGATCGTATTCTCCCAGTGATCCTTCAAGGAAGTAGTCTTCGTTGACGTTTGCCGGATAATCAAAGAGTTTTGTATCCTGCGCACTTCTGTCTCTTGCTACGATCCATACGTAATAATCTCCTTCAACGTCAGGTACCTGGAATGTGTATTCTGCCTTGACCTGGTTTACGGAGTTTTCTCCGGCTATGTAACCGCGGAATGTATTGGAGTATTCTCCACTGTATGGTTCGTATGTGCTGTCTTCGGATGCTCCGAGATAGACGTCATTTTCTCTTCCGAATGTGTTGTTGTGGGCTGCAAGTTCTTCTGCGTTTACCACATCGTCGTTCGTGAAGTTGACGTAGTATTCGTAATCCCTGTCGAGCCCGAATGCAGGCGTGATTGTGTTTCCATTTATGTTGAAATCTGACCCAAAGAGTCTCAGCCTTCTTTCAACAAATCCAGGATCAAAATCGGACAGTACAACTGTTTCTGCATCTCCCTGTTCTTCTCTTCCTTCCTGCAGTTTGAATACGGTGAAGGATGGGCTGTATTTGTAATCATATCCTGTCAATGGATGTGAATACGGTGAGTTCCTTGAGATAAACGGTGATCTTGGTACGTCTGTTTCTCCATTTGTCTGTGCTTCTGTTGAATCAAAGTAGACGAGTAAATCGTTCAATGCGATATCGTCTTTTGCCCTGATTGTGACTTCTCCACCCGAGAATACTTCAATATCATCTATAAAGTACATACCGAGCGGGTAATGGACATCATCCGACAATGTAAACAGATCATCGTTATCTCTGAATACATGTAAGAACGGTACGTTCTGCTGTGAGGCGTCAAAACCGGATACTTCGATCGTCGGTGACAATTCGTCTTCTTCTATCGTGAAGTTTGCCGTTTCCTGTGTTTTGCCTGTGTCCGGGTTGTTTCCGCCCCATCTCCAGTCGGCTACTTCCATGGCTACCTTGTAATCAACGTGCTGATCTTTCCAGGTTCCAGGTCCGATCGCCACGTCAACAACATCGATAACATTCGGTCTGACGACCTGTGATGCCAAGTCATCTCTGCTCGCTCTGACGACTTCCGGGTATATCCATACTTTAAATTTTACCTGTTCTACAAAGGCTTCTGTCTTAATCTTCTGAACCTTTGTCGTATCAAGATCGGTAAATTCGTACACATACTGTCTCTTGTCAAGTGTTCTATGATCGAGTTCTTTGTAATTTGGAATGTTTGTTGTATATGGCTCTTCGTTCGGTGTGTTTCCTCCAAAGTATGAGTCATCATCATCTTCACCGATGAGATTTGAAAGACCGTCTGTCTTCCACCAGTAATCCGCCTGTGTCTGTGGATCTTCAGGCATCCCCGGTATCACACCGTGGAAAATATCGAACCATCTGATATCTTCATGATTTGTTACGGCGTTACTGACTATGTAGTCAATCCCATCGTCAACAAGTCCGCTTGCATATGTTGTATCTGCAAGATCCATCTTGACTTTTACATGGTATCTGAGGGCAAACTGATAGTCATCTTCTGCCGGTACTGAACTGTTCAGTCTGTTGATGGCATCTTCCAGCGGTTCCCATCCGGACTGTCCGATGTTTACCTGTACGCCCAGATCTGTTATCGCTTCAAGCAGTTCATCCGTCGCTGCCGCTTCAAAATAAAGTGGTACCCCTTCATCAAAGTCTGATGAGGATTCTACGATATCAAATATCGGGTTCGCTGTATCTCCTCTTGCCGTGATGTTCCACACGTATCTGATAACCGGTGTTGATCCTCCGTTATGGAATACGGAGAGAACGAGCCATTTCGCTTCATCTACGTCACTCTGTCTCCAGAAGTTCGGCACTTCGATGTATGCTCTCTTTTCACCGTTTACCGTTGTCTCAGCTCTGAATGCATATTCGTCTCCTGAGAAGATGTCTGTTGAATTCGTGTAAACGTAGGCTTTAATCGTATCGTTTACGTTTACATCGTCATCGTGGAATGCGACCCACATCTTCGAAAGACCAAACGGCACTGAAAGTCTGTCAGCTTCAGGCTGCTGCACGATATCCCCCGCTGTTGCAGGTGGTATTTTGAAATGTGATACTTTTGGAAGCTGGTTTGCTTCATTTCCTCTTACACTGTCAAGCGTTTCGATAACGGCTATATCCTGTTTTCTTGCCACGAGGTCTATATCTTCACTCTTAACAGTTCCATTACTGTCTCTCGCTGAAACATGAAGGGTCATTGTTGCTTCGAGATTGTCACCAAGTTCCGGCGCAATACCGTTCTGTTCAACCGTCAATGAAGCAACTCCCTGTGAGGTTTCTGTTCTGTCAAGTAATGTCTGCGTGTTTGACTGAAGTACAACTCTGAGTTCAACCAAGTCTGAATCCGGGTCGTTTGCAACTACCTTGAGATTGAATACTTCAGGAACAACCGTGTATCTTCCTTCACTGTAATGCGATGTGGAAGGATATGTGATTGTTACCGTTGGGCCTGATGGTGTTGCACCCTGTACATGAAGGGCTCCTGATGGCTGTGCTTCCACTGCGGTTGAAGTATTACCCTTTGAATCTGACGCGGTGATTTCCGCCTTAAAGGTATAATCCCCACCTGTCTGGAAATTTGTGCCTGCCACCTGGAAAGCGTTGGTCTTTGTGTCTTCTTTTGCATCCGCAAAAGCAACCGTTGCCGTACCAACCTGTGTGAATGTGGTCTGTCCCGGTTTCTTCAGGAACAGTTTCATCACCGTTTCCTTCAAATTACTGCGCTTGTCCTTAGCAGTAACGGATACGGTTACTGTTACAGGATCTCCCTGGTCTATCTGCGTTGCTGATAAAGTAGCACTCTGCGCGGTGATTTCCGGTGGTGTCTTGTCGGGTGTTACTTCCGGCAAACAACCAACCATTGCAAATACTGCAATTATAACCGCCGTGAATAAAAGCCATACTTTTCTTCTCTGCATCTTAATCCTGATTCCCCTTCCTTCAGGGTAATCAGGGCACCCCCTTTCAAAGTTTTATTATTGAGCGTAAATACCCCTATAGATATTCCTGCAACATTATAGCATTTAGAAAAAGACGGTCAAAGAAAATTGGAATTTTGTCTCAATGCTTGTTATTTTTTCAATTTAAGGATATTTTATTATACCACTTTTAAATTTTTTTATTAATTGGAAGAGGTGTGATAAAAGAAGAAAAAAGAGGAAAGGTCTCCCTTCCCTCTTTTAAGTTTATCCGTACGGTTTAGTTTTCAGATTTTACTGATTGATCAAAATGAAAGTATAATCAGCACCGCCTAATCCATTTGCAGTCTGAATACCAATTGTGAATTCATTAATCCCACCAGATGTTTTATCTGAAAGTCCTGCATTCAGAATCGTTCCGGAGAACAATCCGGCATCTTCGAATTTCGCCTTCAAAGCTTCAAGTGTTGCATAAGTACCGGCTATGTCATTTCCGGCGAAACTACCCGTGATAGTAACAGGAAAAAGGTATTCCTCGTTGTTTTCAACAACTGCTTCGAGTGCATCGTAAAGAGCTTTTACACTTGTTCCCGTTGCCACATTCGTAATCGTAGCTGTGTGACTTGTTCCATCAAAATCTGTTGCTTCTATGAATGAGGCATAAGCCGTTGTACCAAGTTCATTCAAAACAGCTTTAACCGCATTATTTCTCTGAGTATCATCAACAGTCCCAGTATAGAACCATCTGACACCTAAGGAAGTGACTAAACCTCCTCTTCCATCATAGACATAAGGCATCCAGTAATACTTGGTATCAGTAGCCAAGTTTGAAACCTGAATTTCAGTGCTCTTAACCATATCACTGTATGTCCAAGTCTCCAATGGTGTATCTAAATTATCTTTTGTTACATATACGATAGCATAACTAAGGTCATCGCCATCCGGATCAGTTGAGGCTGTCCAATCAAAATCAACTGTTGTTCCCGTGTTCTGTGCACCATCAGCCGGGGTTAGAAACCCCGGTGCTGTTGGAAAATGGTTTTCATATTCATAGAACGAAAGAATGATCGAGCTTACTGCATTCGATATTATTTCAACAAACTTAACCTTAAATCCGTTTGTTTCTCCTCTTGCCGTTATTGGTGAAGATATTGGATCGGTAAACGGGTTAACCGCTTCAAAGATGAATTGATTGTTTCTTCCGATCGTGTCGCCAACGAGTATCCAGGTACCGGATACCGTATCATACTGGTAAACCGTATCCATCGGTATGGCTACATCCACGCCACCGACTACCTTGTAGAAGGTGATATTAGCCAACAGGTCAGCCGCATTTTCAAAGAGAATATCGCTCTGGAATTCGATGTAAACACCCGTTGCGAGTCCGCCAGGTGCCGTACCTGTCGCAGAAATTGTCTGGACAAAGGTATCAGGATCCTGATAGTATACTCTCTGATTCACTGCCGCTACATCGTTACAGTCCGCACAATCTTCCGCATCAATCGAGAACAGATAATGACCCGCTTCAGCATTTGCCGGTAATGTTTCTGAGAAATCATTTTCAACCATAACATTTGGCTGATTTGTGATTGGCTGAAGCACAGGAATCGCAACAGCTGATTCCACACCAGTATGTGTGACTCTTGTTGCAGTTCTTGTCACGTTGTACATGTCCTTATTGTCATCAGTGGACTGGAAGCCTACCGTGAACGGATCTGAAATATCATCCACGTAGTATCTTTCATCCGGTCTGAGCAATGGGATAAGATGTGACTTGCCACTGTTGTTCAACTCGGTCACAAGGTCTCTCAGATTGCTCTTCATGTTCAATGCAAGTGTCGGTGCTGTACCGGCATATGTCGCAGGAAGAGTAAGTTCTGCCGCTGCTCTGTAGCCTGCCTGTGTCAGCACGGAGATATTGAATGTTCTCATTGCCTGGTATCCCGGCTGTACAACTCCTGTCACAGGAAGGCCAACGATCGTGTTGTTTTTTAGATATGTAGGACTTGTAAATGATACGCTTGGTCCACTTGGGAACCCTGCTGTGATTTCCTTGACATCTACTCTGACGATTGTTTCGTTTTCAGCCAGTGTTGCGTTCAGCGTCAATGTGTCGTTTCTGAACTGCTCCGGCAATGCCTTCACCATCGTTGCCGTCAGTGTCAGGTCTTCATACTTTCTCAAGTATGATTCCCACGTTCCGGCGTTACCAAGCTCGTCAACGAGACTTACGTTGAATGCCTGCTGAGGTGTTCCCATGTTTCTCCAGATATAATCTTCAAAGTCTATGTTGTGGAACAATGCGTTCGTCGGCAACGCTCCCTGGAATATCTGTCTGAGTGTACCGGAATAAATATCGTTCATATAGTTCATATATCTGCTTCCGAGGACTGCCGGTCTATTGAAGTATTCAACATCTGATACACCTGCGTTGAGGTACTTCAATGAATTCATGAGTGTTGTCGGATTGGCCTGTTCAACTGCTGTACCCGGGAATCCAAGTCTCCATGAACCGGTGAAATCGTTAAGATCCTGTTTCCAGTATCTTTCGTACGTTGTGGTGTCCCCTGCTTTGATCCTCAGCTGATGATTCACAAGGTCATCTGCCCTGTCATTTTCCATGATCGGTTCCCATGTTCCGCCAGGATAGCTGAGACTACCAATTGTTGACGGAATTGGCGGTGGTGTTACGCCTGTGATCGCTCTCGTTCCCTTATCGTTTTCAAAGAGAAGGGCTCCACCATCCTGAACCTGAAGGGCTACCATTTCACCAACCGGATATGGATGCCATTCGTCTCTTCCTTCTTCTATCTTGTCCTGAATGTTTGTGTAGGACTTCGTTCCGTCATAAACCCATGGGACCATTGATTCCATTTCCGGGTTAACATTATACATCTGAAGCTCAGGTCCTCTTGTATCGAGGAAGAACGGCCACTGGAACTGTTCGTAGAACACTCTCGGGTCTGTTACCGTTGAATGGTACGCTCTCATGGCAATCGTGTAGGTTGCTTCCTGTCCCATGAGATCATGGCCTTCTACATCTGCCCAATCATCAATATGCCATTCCCAGAATCCCCACTTCTTGTCATTGTCATTCGCATTCATCGTCACGGAGGCAATAACGCTTGGATTCGTGTCAAGGTTTCCGTATGCCTGTTCCATCGTTTCGTTGTACCAGTATTCCCCTTCAACAAGATACAGTGTTACTCTTGTCAAGTCTTCATGTGTTCTCACTCTGAAGTCTGTTCCGTTGGCTCCTCCAACGATAGGAACAAATTCTCTGAGAGTTTCTGTCGTTCCCGCATTGACTTCCTGAACACCGTATGCGTTGTAGCTGTCGCCTTCCTGGTATCCGAACGGATCGACTTTTCCAGTTGGGAATACAGGTCTGTATCCTTCTTTGTATTCGTTGTAGAACTTGTATACCGGATACATGTCTCTTGGCAGTCTTCTGACATCCACTTTAAGGTCACTGTCGTTGAATTCTTCAGGAACCTGCCATGGACTGTAACTGTGTGAATACCAGATCGGTGTCCCATCTGAATCTTCCGTCGGATAACTGACGAGATCAGGTTCGTGTATATCCAGTCTCATGATATCCCAACTATGTGGTTTAACCCTGATCCTAAGCAATACAACCATGTCGGCATCGTCTTCTGACATCGAGTCATCGTAGTACTGAAGATCGTAGTTTGGGTTCCCGTTTGCACTTACTGTATCTCCGAAGATTTCATTCTGATACCCCTTGAGAACAACCGGATCGTATTCTCCCAGTGATCCTTCAAGGAAGTAGTCTTCGTTGACGTTTGCCGGATAGTCAAAGAGTTTTGTATCCTGCGCACTTCTGTCTCTTGCTACGATCCATACGTAATAATCTCCTTCAACGTCAGGTACCTGGAATGTGTATTCTGCCTTGACCTGGTTTACGGAGTTTTCTCCGGCTATGTAACCGCGGAATGTATTGGAGTATTCTCCACTGTATGGTTCGTATGTGCTGTCTTCGGATGCTCCGAGATAGACGTCATTTTCTCTTCCGAATGTGTTGTTGTGGGCTGCAAGTTCTTCTGCGTTTACCACATCGTCGTTCGTGAAGTTGACGTAGTATTCGTAATCTCCGTCAAGTGCAAACGTTGGTGTTATGGTGTTACCATTTACACTGAAATCGGATCCGTTGAGTCTAAGCGCTCTTGCCGTGAATCCGGGATCAAAGTCGGAAAGCAATACTGTTTCTGCATCTCCCTGTTCTTCCCTGCCTTCCTGCAGTTTGAATACGGTGAAGGATGGGCTGTAAAGGTAGTCAAAACCCGTTACAGGATGGGAATATGGAGCGTTTCTTGAGATAAACGGTGAAACAGGCGCATCTGTTTCTCCTGAATTTGTCATGGATGAATCAAAATAGACGAGCATATCGTTCAACGCGATGTCATCTTTTGCCCTGATTGTGATTTCTCCACCCGAGAATACTTCAATATCATCTATAAAGTACATACCGAGCGGGTAATGGACATCATCCGACAATGTAAACAGATCATCGTTATCTCTGAATACATGTAAGAACGGTACGTTCTGCTGTGAGGCGTCAAAACCGGATACTTCGATCGTCGGTGACAATTCGTCTTCTTCTATCGTGAAGTTTGCCGTTTCCTGTGTTTTGCCTGTGTCCGGGTTGTTTCCGCCCCATCTCCAGTCGGCTACTTCCATGGCTACCTTGTAATCAACGTGCTGATCTTTCCAGGTTCCAGGTCCGATCGCCACGTCAACAACATCGATAACATTCGGTCTGACGACCTGTGATGCCAAGTCATCTCTGCTCGCTCTGACGACTTCCGGGTATATCCATACTTTAAATTTTACCTGTTCTACAAAGGCTTCTGTCTTAATCTTCTGAACCTTTGTCGTATCAAGATCGGTAAATTCGTACACATACTGTCTCTTGTCAAGTGTTCTATGATCGAGTTCTTTGTAATTTGGAATGTTTGTTGTATATGGTTCTTCGTTCGGTGTGTTTCCTCCAAAGTATGAGTCATCATCATCTTCACCGATGAGATTTGAAAGACCGTCTGTCTTCCACCAGTAATCCGCCTGTGTCTGTGGATCTTCAGGCATCCCCGGTATCACACCGTGGAAAATATCGAACCATCTGATATCTTCATGATTTGTTACGGCGTTACTGACTATGTAGTCAATCCCATCGTCAACAAGTCCGCTTGCATATGTTGTATCTGCAAGATCCATCTTGACTTTTACATGGTATCTGAGGGCAAACTGATAGTCATCTTCTGCCGGTACTGAACTGTTCAGTCTGTTGATGGCATCTTCCAGCGGTTCCCATCCGGACTGTCCGATGTTTACCTGTACGCCCAGATCTGTTATCGCTTCAAGCAGTTCATCCGTCGCTGCCGCTTCAAAATAAAGTGGTACCCCTTCATCAAAGTCTGATGAGGATTCTACGATATCAAATATCGGGTTCGCTGTATCTCCTCTTGCCGTGATGTTCCACACGTATCTGATAACCGGTGTTGATCCTCCGTTATGGAATACGGAGAGAACGAGCCATTTCGCTTCATCTACGTCACTCTGTCTCCAGAAGTTCGGCACTTCGATGTATGCTCTCTTTTCACCGTTTACCGTTGTCTCAGCTCTGAATGCATATTCGTCTCCTGAGAAGATGTCTGTTGAATTCGTGTAAACGTAGGCTTTAATCGTATCGTTTACGTTTACATCGTCATCGTGGAATGCGACCCACATCTTCGAAAGACCAAACGGCACTGAAAGTCTGTCAGCTTCAGGCTGCTGCACGATATCCCCCGCTGTTGCAGGTGGTATTTTGAAATGTGATACTTTTGGAAGCTGGTTTGCTTCATTTCCTCTTACACTGTCAAGCGTTTCGATAACGGCTATATCCTGTTTTCTTGCCACGAGGTCTATATCTTCACTCTTAACAGTTCCATTACTGTCTCTCGCTGAAACATGAAGGGTCATTGTTGCTTCGAGATTGTCACCAAGATCCGGCGCAATACCGTTCTGTTCAACCGTCAATGAAGCAACTCCCTGTGAGGTTTCTGTTCTGTCGAGTAATGTCTGCGTGTTTGACTGAAGTACAACTCTGAGTTCAACCAAGTCTGAATCCGGGTCGTTTGCAACTACCTTGAGATTGAATACTTCAGGAACAACCGTGTATCTTCCTTCACTGTAATGTGATGTGGAAGGGTATGTGATTGTTACCGTTGGGCCTGATGGTGTTGCACCCTGTACATGAAGAGCTCCTGATGGCTCAACAGATTTTGGTGTTGACGTGTTTCCATTTCTATCAGAAGCTGTTATTTCAGCCTTGAATGTATAGTCTCCACCTGTCTGGAAGTTTGTACCTGCCACCTGGAAAGCGTTGGTCTTTGTGTCTTCTTTTGTTTTTGCAAAAGCAACCGTTGCCGTACCAACCTGTGTGAATGTGGTCTGTCCCGGTTTCTTCAGGAACAGCTTCATCACCGTTTCCTTCAAATTAGCTCGCTTATCCTTCGCAGTAACGGATACGGTTACTGTTACAGGATCTCCCTGGTCTATCTGTGTTGCCGATAAAACAGCACTCTGCGCGGTGATTTCCGGTGGTGTCTTGTCGGGTGTTACTTCCGGCAAACAACCAACCATTGCAAATACTGCAATAGCAACCGCTGCAAATAAAAGCCATACTTTTCTTCTCTGCATCTTAATCCTGATTCCCCTTCCTTCAGGGTAATCAGGGCACCCCCTTTCAAAGTTTTATTATTGAGCGTAAATACCCCTATAGATATTCCTGCATTATTATAGCATTTAGAAAAATTTTCAGAATAAACAATAACATTTAGCAACCGCAATCCGTTCACTGCATTGATAAACATAGTTGTAGTTTCAAAAAACTTTACCGTTATATCCATTTCTTTTTCTTAAACCAGAATATAACCACAATTGCCGCAATCAAAGACCATGTGATGACATAGACGTAGGCAAAAACATCATTCTGGAAAGGCAATCCAACGTTCATCCCGTAAAAGCCCGTCAGTATAGTCGGAATTTGCATGATAATTGTTACAATGGTCAACACCTTCATCACAACGTTCAGATTGTTTGAGATAACCGATGCAAAGGCATCCATCATCCCGGTCAGAATATCGCTGTATATATGCGCCATTTCAAGTGCCTGCTTGTTCTCAACGATAGTGTCCTCCAGCAGTTCTTTATCATCCTCGTAGATTTCGATGATCGTTCCTCTTAGTATGCGTTCCATGACGATTTCGTTTGATCTGAGAGAAGTGGTGAAATAAACGAGACTCTTCTCAAGATACATCAGGATTTCAAGTTCCTTGTTCAGTGTTGATTCGTGAAGTTTCTCCTCCGTCGCATCGGATATCTTATTGATCTCTTTGAGATAGCTCAGGAACAGGATGGCATTTCGGTAAAAGATCTGAAAGATCATCCGACTCTTCTTCATCGGTTCCAGTTGTGATTTTTCAATCATCGTTTCGAGAAACGGGACTCTGTGCCTTGAAACAAACAACACAAAATTTTCACCAATTACGATACCAATCGGCATCGTCTTATAAGTGATTTTCTGATCTTCTGCATCTTTATAGGGTACTTTTATGATTATTTCCGTTGCATTATCATCAAAATCAATTCTTGCCCTTTCATCCATATCAAGCGGATCGGTTATGAAATCCGGGGTAAAATTAAGAAGACTTGAAAGCATTCTCGTCTCATCCTGATTGGGATCGGAGACGTAGATGATGCCGTTCTCGGAGAATCCACTCGTCTCCTTTAAACCTTTTTCATCACTTTTGAAAAACTGTACCATCTTTATCAACCTCCTATTGGGAGTTTTTATATTTTGTTATCAAATTATAATCAAGGATTTTCTCCAAGTGGACTGTACTGATTCTCCCAATCCTGCGGCTGTATAGGAAACGGGAACAGGAAGCTTATTCCGATCCCGACTGTATGGGTATTAAACGAGGTGAATCCTGTTTTTGTGGTGACATTGATAGAATATCCGGCGGTTGTCTTCATCGTAAAATTCTCCGTATCAAGCACATACTCTCCGCCGATACTGAAGATATTGTCCGTTCCTTCGGGGTTTGAGGCGGATAATTCGTATCGCATACCTTCAGAGCCATAGCTCACAATGGACCCCAGTTGATAACGATACTCCCCGTATACCCTCGCATAAGGGTTAATCTGCCATTCAAGCCCAAGCCCGATATACTCTTTCCCAACCGTCGTACTTGTGGATTCTTCCGACGCCAGATCATATTGATTGGAGAACAGCAGGTTGTGTCCGGCGGCAAATCTAACGGGAGGCAATGTCTTTTTGATGATGTTGTTCACATTGATAGCCGCACCGGAAGACCCAAGATCCGTCCCAAAAGAGAGAGGAACGTTTAAAGACATATCAAATTCGGGGACAAATTGTCCCTCATCTGTAGAAATATATAAACCAACCCACGGCCAGGTCCCGACAAGCACAATATCTCCCGGGAGTCCAAATTTTAATCCAATCTGCCCGGAATTAAACATCGTCCCGGTTCCCTGATCTGAAAAACTGGAAATATCGAGAGAAGTCCCGGTCAGAAGCTCCACCTGCCACTCACGCGGCGTTCTGTATTCATATGTAAAAGAAAACGGCACGAGCGGACTCAGGTTGGCGAGTGGATCAATCGCCGAAAAAGATATTGATACAACCATTAAGAGTAAAACAACCGTTAAAATTCTTCTATTCATTTTCATCATTATATATTCTATCATGTTTGACACACATTTACCTACTCTATTTTATTTCATGCAGGACCCAGATGTTCGGTTCAATGTATACACCCAAATCCTCTTCCAACGATATAACAATAGGATTTAAAGCACCATTAACAACATATTCTCCGGACTCAGGAAACGTCATACCGGTCCATTTCTCCCATTCCTGAATACGCCCCGGTATTCTCATCGCCTCATGACAGGGTTTGATTATTTTACCGCCAAATCTCGCGTGAACTCTCAGCCATGGATCAAACGGCAGACCATCATCCCGTTTCCAGTTTATGTAATTATCAATAGATGTTAAGGGATATTTTGATTTCAGACTCGGTCTGACGGGGATGGTAACCTTGTTAAATCCCTTTTCAGCACCAATGGTTGACATTTCCTTAAGTACCATTGTACTGATCCCCTTTCCCTGCCATTTTCCATTGACAACAATCTGTAAACCGTTCAGCATATTGGGTTTGAGCCCTTTTTCATGATCGGAGATAGCTTTTTCAAAAACCCAGTCCCACCCCTCATCGGGCAACTCATCTATTGATTTGTCCCAATAAAAAGGAAGACAATTCCCAATACCAATGATTTCATCATCATACGATAGAGAAAATTGATAGTCCGGAAAATAATCAAACATTTTCACCCAATTTTCCTCACAAACGGGATCATGCAGCATAAATTCAGGCCATTGAGGCAATGAAACCGTATCCTGAAGCGCAATATGATTTGGAATATCTCTGAGCACTTTATAATCCATAGTTTTCCCTCCAAAAATTTATATCTATCGGAACAGGTCTTAATTAATAATAGAAACGATAACTTCTTTACTACAAATTAACTGCAAAAACAGCTGAAATTCAGGCAAGTATAAAAACTCCCCCTACCCCTTATAGGCTAAACCTTTAAATCTTCCTCATCAAGACAAAATAATGAAGACTGGTCTTCTTCGTCTTTTCATCAAACTGAAGAAAGTCCTCTATTTGTCTTATATTAATAATTTCAAACTGTGTGAAGAGTTTTTGTATATCCCCATGATCCACAAAATAATGCGGCAGGAATCGCCCATCCTGCTCTTCTTTCAACCTGACATTTTCATCTACATATATAATCTTCTCATTCAGGTTTTTATAAGAGTATGTATTCTTGGAGATAAAGGTGATGTAGAGTTCGCCACCCGGTCTTATAATCCGACTGATATTGTCCACAACCTTCTTCATCCCTTCACTGTCCACATGATAAACGGAATGGTAGGCAAGTGCACAATCAAATGAATCCGCCTCGAAAGGGAGCGCAACAACATCTCCATGAACGGCCTTCACTTCAAGGTGTTTTTCCCGGGCAGTCTTTTTAAGATGTTCCAATCCATATTCGGAAAGATCAAATCCTGTTGCGTCAAACCCGTTTTCCGCAAAGAATATCGTGTGGCGTCCCATGCCGGAACCCAGATCGATAAACCTTTTATATCCCGCCTCTTTCCACCTGTGCATCAAATAATAGGTATCTTCCGAAGGTCTGAGCCAGAAATCATCCTTTACATTCTCCCAATCCCAAGGTTTGTTTTGCACCATAAAAAAACACCCCCACATTTTTTTGAAAATATGGGGGAATTATATCATTATTCTTTGTTATATATTGAAATTGTGTTTGTTGAAACTTCAAGAGACTGTATTTTAGTCTCAGACTTATTTCTTAGTCCCAGGTCTCGGAGCCTTCAGCACAAGAACTTCAAGCGCTTCTTCACCAATATTGGTAATGGCATGAGGAACATCTTTCGGAGACATAATAGCCTGAAGTTTGGCGGCAACGATATGATCCTTTCCGATCATAAACTCCCCTTTTCCCTCCAGTACCAGAAAGACTACATCAACGGGCGTAACATGTGCCTTCAGATGCCCTTTTGATTGAAATTTCAGATGAACCGTTTCGAGTGCTTCACTTGAATAAAATCTTTTGCCGATGATATCTCCCGTATCCAGAACTGGAGGCGTCTTATTGATATCGATCAATGCCATTTCCATCACACCTTTCAGATTATTTTCCAGCCATCATGGCGTCTATATCCGATTTTACCGTGTCGATTCCCTTGATGTCAAATTTATCGATTAAGACTTTTAGCACATTAGGTGAAACAAACGCCGGAAGGACCGGACCCAGTCGGATCCCCTTTACACCCAGGAAGAGCAAAGCCAGGAGAACGGTAACGGCCTTTTGTTCATACCATGCGATGTCGTATGAGATCGGCAGGTCATTGATATCATCCAGACCAAAGGCATCCTTCAATGCGAGTGCTGTTACAACGAGTGAATAGGAATCGTTACACTGACCGGCATCGATAACCCTTGGAATACCTCCTATATCGCCAAGATCCAGCATGTTGTACCGGTATTTGGCACAACCGGCCGTGAGGATAACGGTATCTTTTGGAAGCTCTTTCGCGACATCGGTATAATATTCCCTTGTCGGGGCATGACCGTCACAACCCGCCATTACAACAAATCTCCTGATGGCTCCTGATTTTACGGCATCGACAATCTTACCGGCAAGCTGTCCAACCTGAGCATGCGCAAATCCAACCGGAATCTTCTTTCCCTCTATCACCTCAAGAGAACCAAGTGCTTTCGCTTTTGCGATAACCACAGAAAAATCCTTCGTTCCCCTTGCCGTTCTGTTCGGAATGTGTGCCACACCGGGCCACCCGACGAGACCCGTTGTAAAGATCCTGTCCTTGTATGTATCAAGCGGCTTCTGAATACAATTCGTCGTCATGACGATAGTCCCGTTAAACTGATTGAATTCTTTCTGCTGATTAAACCATGAGGTCCCAAAATTCCCCACAAGATGATCGTACTTCTTCAGTTCCGGATACCCGTGTGCCGGCAGCATTTCCCCATGGGTATAGATATTAATTCCCGTGCCCGCTGTCTGTTTGAGCAATTCTTCAAGATCAAGCAAATCGTGTCCACTGACGAGAATTCCGGGACCCGCTTTTGTTCCCGTATAAACCTCTGTAATCTCCGGGTTCCCGAATGTGGAGGTATTCGCCTCATCGAGAAGTTGCATAACCTTGACTGCTGTTTCTCCAGTCTTCATAACATTCGCAATTAATTCATCAACAGTAAGTGAATCATCAAGTGTTGCAGCAAGTGCCTCCTGGAGAAAATCAAAAACTTCACTATCGGATTTTTTGAGAACCCAGGCATGATCCGCATAAGCGGCAATGCCTTTGACACCGTAGGTCATCAATTCCCTGAGCGATCTGACATCTTCATTTTCCGTCAAAAGCACACCTACCTCATGCCCTTTCAATTCCATCGCTTCAATACCACCGTCTGTTTTCCAGCTTGCCGCCTCGGGCACTTTACTGTCATAAGCTTCTTTACCCAGTTTACCGGCAACCTTTTCTCTGAGCCCGTCTCTCACGCTGAGAGCCTGTTTTATCATATTTGCTATATCTTCCTTATCAAAATTAACATTTGTAATCGTCGTAAACAGACCTTCTGCAACGAAGATATCTTCTTCCGTCGTCTTAACGCCAAGCCCTTTAGCTTTGACACCCCAATAGGAAACTCCTTTAAGCACCCACACCAGAAGATCCTGTAGTGCTGCCACATCACTTTCCTTGCCGCAGATTCCTTTTAAGGCACATCCCTTACCGTTCATTGTTTCACTGCATTGAAAACAAAACATACTCATCTTACACACCTCCATTTTTTTCACTTCTATCATTTTTACCAAACGTTCTTCCCAACCCAAAAAAAGTTCCCCAAGACAAATGCCTTCTCCTGTGAGTTCATTTTCCATCTCGAATATTTCAAGGGGTGTCAGATGTTTCATCAGCGAATGAATGGCTTCTGAAAAGTTATAACGCCTTTCGCTATCTTCCGAAAAGCTTCTGATCATTTCTTTTAATCTGTTATAATCCGCTTTATTGATCATAGTCTTTCTCCCCTTTCCACCTTCGATAATATGATAAAATAATATCGAAGGAAATTCAGTAACATAGGTTACATTTCGTCAGCATGTTCACTCAAATCTGTACTAAGAGGAGTTGGGTAAATTGAACAAATTGATGTTGAGCCTCTCAAGATCAAAATTATTTAAGGACATCACACTCGAAGAACTTGAATTGATATCCGATCATATAAACGTCAAAACACTTCAATACACCCCCGAAGAAGTCATACAAGCCCAGGATGAAATGGCGGACAAGGTATATATTCTTCTGGAAGGTGTCGTCAAGGGGGTCATGGAGGATATCAACGGCCACATTTACCAGGTGGAGATGTTCAATGAAGCGGATATCATAGCCCCTGCCAATCTTTTCTCCTCAAGAGAAAATCTTCCGATTACCCTGATTGCAAAGACTGAAACCCGGCTCATCCCTTTCACACGTGGACAGATCCTGACCATGTTCTCACTCAACCGGAAAATCGAAGAAAACTTCCTGAGAACACTCTCGGATAAAGTCATTTTTCTTGCAGAAAAACTGTGGGAAAATCAATTTTCATCGATAGAGGATAAGATTTATAAATTTGTGTTGGCTAAATATCTGATTTACCGAAAGAATGAATTTGAGATTAACCTGACACATGAAGAGCTCTCTCACCGATTCGGCGTTTCCCGTCCCTCCCTGTCACGCTCATTGATTAAAATCAATCAAAGTGGCATCATCAACACAAAAGGGAAAAAAATAAAGATCCTGGACTTCGAACAACTTCTTCAAAAAGCCGAATAAGCCTTCAATGTTAGGCATTTCATTTTAATTCTGTTAAAATACACCGTATGAAGTTCCGAAGGAACTTCCGGGTGTTTTGTAAAAAGTTCAAAAATACGGGGGAGAGATTTTATGTGGATTGATTTTGTTACAAACCATCCCATCCTGTCTGCGATGCTTCAATTTGCAGTACTTGGGACGTTGGGAGAAATTGTTGGTGCAACCGTAAAAAGCAGAAAATTCAAGATGTTTCCAATCGGTATCCTGGTAGGAAAGATGGTCATCTGGGCAATACTCGCCGTGATGATCAAATATGCCTTCACCGGTTTCGGCGGTTTCGTTGATGCCCTCACAGCTCATCATATGCTGCCGGACTGGGGTCATCCGTTCTTTATATCCGCTTTCATGAACGTTCTGTTCGGACCGGTTATGATCCTGACACACAGGATTCTGGACAACGTTCTTGAAAAGAATCCAGGCAATTGGGCAGGGATAAAAGGGGCACTTTTAACATTATTATGGTTCTGGATTCCGGCGCATACCATCACATTTATGCTGCCGACTATCTGGAGAATAACACTGGCTGCCTGCTGGTCCGTTGTCCTTGGCGGTATCATGGGATTTTTCAAAAGAAAAAAATAAAATCCCTGCCTATATTCTAAAAGCCTCAAAAGTTTTCCGGAGGAGACCTTAAGCGCCTCCCACGGCAGGTGAAAGACCTGTCTTCTACAATTATCCGAAAATTTCATACTATGTTATAATTCGCCGTCTGCAATAAAAACAAACAAGCAGGCGGTATTTTTAATTTACGGGTGGAGGTTGATGATCATCAACAGAACAAAAAAAATCGTTTTAACAGCTCTTTTAACGGCTCTTACTGCGGTTGGGGCTCAGATTGTTATCCCAATCGGAACCGTGCCGGTAACCCTTCAGATATTTGTCGTGTTTTTATCCGGTATGATACTCGGTCCAACATGGGGATTCATCTCTCAAGCTGCTTATCTATTGCTCGGAGCGGTTGGTTTACCTGTTTTCGCTCAATTCGCCGGCGGACTTGGCATCATCGCAGGACCTACAGGCGGATTTCTGATTGCATTCCCGTTCGCCGCAATGATAGCCGGTTTGGCTAGGGATAAAAGTCGAAAGATGTGGATACTGGTTATGCTCGCTTCACTTACAGTGGTTTACCTCATCGGATGGGTGAGATTATCACTGTTCTTCAACGATTTCCAGAAAGGCTTTATGGTCGGTGTTCTACCGTTCTTCGTATTTGATTTCCTGAAATTATGGGGCGCTTATGCGGTTTACGTCGGATTGAAGAAGCGGGTTTTGTTACCGGAGTAATAACAGGAGGAATGCTTTTAATTTCCATGGATTTATCCTGTTTAAGAAAAACGTTTTTAAAATCATTCAAAATCACAAGTATTACAAGGGCAGACCCAGTGACCTGCCCTTGCAATTATCCGATTCCCCATCCATTTAAAACCGTTTCCAGAGACATTATCCTCACCATTCCTTCAATGTTATATCCCCTGATTTATAAATAAATATTTCATTTCCAATCCGAATTTTTATATCATCCATTGGATGCTCTAAAACCTCACCCACTAAAACCATCTCATCCTCAAATCTCCTGACACTCACTTTTGATCCAGGTTTTATGATTGAATAACCTCTATATCGGCTGATCAGATTCTTTTCATCAAAATCCTTTAACTCTCTCTCTATATTAATAAGGATTATATTGAGGATTTCAGAGCAATCATACTCTTTTCCCGTAATCATCTTTAAAGAAATTCCCTTATCGGTAAGTTCTTCAGGAATAGTATTATTGATATTTATACCGGTTCCGACGATACAAGCGGTCTCAGAACCAGAAAAGATATTTTTCTGAAGGCATCCGGATATTTTCTTATCCTTAAAATAAATATCATTTGGCCATTTGAGCCCAAAACCTTTCTCATCCGTCAATTCCATAAGAATTTCCACAGAGACAATTGAGCAGATACGCTGAAGTACCGGAGGCGGCAAGAGGGGATTTTTAAAAAGAACAGAGAACCACAGCCCTCCTGCACCGGAATCCCATCTTCTGTTCAAACGCCCTTTACCGACTGTTTGAATATCTGCATATACGGCACAGGGATTTGGTAATTTTCTAAAATTCTTTTCAAGGTAGGTGTTCGTCGAATCGATGACGTTAAAGTGTATTTTTTTCATAGTCGAATCATATCATTTTTTAGGATTAACAAAAAGTTTTATAGAATAATCAATTGAAGGAGGAGATGTTGATGAGTTCATTTTTCAATTCCAATTTTAAAACACTTCCGGCAGCTATGGATGCAGCGGTCGTTCGAAACACGACAATCGCCCAGAACATAGCCAACGTAGAGACCCCGGGTTATAAGAGAAAAGAGGTGGATTTCGAATTCTATCTCCAGAAAGCCATGGGGGATCAGGAAGATACACTGAATCTCAAAACAGATGATGAAAAACATTTTTCATTGTATCCTTCAACACTTGACGACGTTCAAGCAAGAGTCAGAACGGTGATGGACACGTCAATCACAAACGACGGCAACAATGTGGATATCGATCAGCAGGAAGCCTTACAGGCTCAGAATACGATTAATTATCAGACACTTACCAGGCTGCTGAATATGACGATAGAAAGATACAATACCGTTCTCAAGGGGGTTAAATGATGCTTGATATTTTCAGCACGATGAACGTTTCCGCTTCGGGAATGACGGCAAACAGACTCAGACTTGACGTTATTGCGGATAACATCGCCAACGCAGAGACAACCCGGACAGATGAGGGGGGTCCCTACAGAAGAAAAACAGTGGCATTTAAGGAAATCCTCAAGCAGCAGATGAGCTTTGCAGGAGATATTGAGCCGACAACGGCGTCTTTTGGCGGTGTAGAAGTCTCAGAGATCGTGGAGGATGACAGACCCTTCAAACTGGTTTACGATCCGGCACATCCGGATGCCAATGAAGAAGGTTATGTACAGATGCCAAACGTTAATGTATTGAGAGAAATGGTAGATTTAATAAATGCACAGAGGGCATACGAGGCCAATGTCTCATCCATAAACGCAACCAAGGCCTTCGCAAGTGCAGCTCTTGGAATTGGAAGAGGGTGATTTGAATGAGTGGTTCAATGAACGGAATCAATGGTATTAACAGTCTTGATCCTATCAAAAGGATTGAAAGGATTGCGAGTCAGCAAACCCAGAAAGTTCAGAACAAGGAGACAGAGGGTCCTGATTTCCAGAAAATTCTGAATGATGCCATCAACAGTGCCAACACGCAACAAAAAGCGGCTATTCAGGCTGAAGATGATTTTGCAGCCGGAAAGATCAGCAATATCCACGATGTCATCATCATGGCTGAGAAAGCTTCAATGTCTCTGACGCTCACAATGGAAGTCAGAAACAAGATCGTTGATGCCTACAAAGAAATCATGAGAATGCAGCTGTAAAGATGCGTCGTTTACTCGTTTCGTTTCTTATTTGTCTGAGTATCAGTGTCTTTTCTTTTGAGGTAAAACTCAGGGATGATATCATTTTGCCTCCTGAGCAGCATCAGATGTTTCTTTCTGACTTTGTTGAAGATGCAGACACTTTCAGCTTAACCGGTCAGGGAGATATCATATTTGGTTATTCTCCCCTCCCCGGAAGCACCATGAAAATTGATGTAGAATATGTTTTGAGCAGATTTAAACGGTATCTAAACGATACCGATTTTGTTTTACCTGAGAAAGAAATTATTACGGTATACCGAAGTGTATCGATTCCAGAAACAATCGAATCGACTGATTCAAAACAGGTGACACCGTTCAATCCGAACGGATTTAAAACCTACAACAGAGGCGATATCGAAAGAATGATTCGTAATGCTCTTGAAGAAAGATTTTCCGTCCAGTTTGACGAGAATTTGAAGATTGATTACGTTGAGTTCGAAAAGGATTCCTTCGAAGGAGCCTTCAAACAGATTAAATTGTACAGCCAGAGCAAACGTAGATTCATGGCAAAGATTGACTATGCTGACGCTTCGGATCGTTTAAAATATCTCAGAATCATTTTTGACTGTTCATGGATAACGGATATTGCCATATGCAAGGATGCGGTAAAGCGGGATGTTCTCATCAGTGATACATACGTCAGATTTGAACAGCTCGAATATTTTGATTATGACATGCCGGTTCTGCTTGTGGATTTCCCCGATGATCATGTGACAAAGTATGTCATGAAAAAAGATGATATAATTGAGTGGCGTATGCTCCAAAAGCGCTCTTATGTTCTTAAAGGACAGATCGTGACAGCCGTTTTCGATACAGGCAGTGTTGAAGTGACATCTCAGGTCGAAATTTTAGCCAATGCGGAGTTGGGGCAACTGGCAAAGGCGAAAAACCTTGATTCAGGCATAACGGTAACCGGCATTATAGAATCCGGCCCCATTTTAAGAATCGGATATTAATCATTCCCCGGGAGGATTTATGAAAAATATAATCGCATTGATCGTTTTAATTTTTCTGATATTTTTCAGTAGCTGCTTCTCCACTTCGTTGTGGAACAGTTCTCAAAAAGATAATTTCAAATCTCTTTATACGGATAACAAGGCTTATCAGATAGGCGATATTCTTACCATAATGGTTTCGGAAACCGTTTCACTGACTCAAAACGATTCCTCTGATGATAAGAAAAAAGGGCTGATAACGAGTGCCGTTTCATTTATCGGCAGTGTCGGTAACCTGGCACTTGAAAAATTCATTCCCGTAAGCGGAGACGCCGATCCTAAAGTGGAGACGGAAAATTCAGCCGAATCACAGGTCATCACCAAGATAGCCGCCACAATTGTTGACGTGGATGATAACGGAAATCTCATGATTCAGGGAAGAAAAGAGACCAAAGTGGGACAGGATAAAAGAGAACTGCTTGTTCAAGGGAAAGTCAGACCTGCAGATATTACGGCGCAAAACACGGTAGACTCCTTTAAAATAGCGGATGCAAAGATATGGTACAACGGGGACGTTGTGTTTGAACAGGATCCATCAGAACAGAGCTGGGTGGGCTACATACTATCCGGTATCTCTGGGGTAATCTTCTAAAGAAAGGTGATTAATTTGAAAAAGACTATTCTGATCATTCTGATTACATTACTCGTTTTTACAGCAGTGTTTTCTGCACGGGTAAGACTCAAGGATATCGCAAGATTCAGAGGCGCCAGGGACAATCAGCTGTTCGGTGTCGGTCTCGTTGTCGGTTTGAGCGGAACCGGAGATTCCGGAACCGTCCCTTCATCACTCATGAGTAATATGCTCAACAACTTCGGCATCACGGCAGATGCCAATCAGCTTCAGTCCAGTAACAACGCACTCGTTATGGTAACGGCCGATATCCCGGCATATTATAAAAGCGGCATGAGACTGGATGTCACCGTCTCAGCGATTGGAGATGCGGTTTCCCTTTCAAACGGTGTCCTTGTTCAGACACCTCTTTACGGTGCTGATGGCGTTGTATATGCCGTAGCACAGGGTCAGATCAGTGTCGGCGGCGGAGAAGTGGCCTCGACCATCAATCTTCAGAGGAGATTTACCACGGTTGGAACATTGCCAAACGGAGCGATCATTGAAAAAGAAATCCCAACTCAAATCGTGGATTCAAATACATTGACATTGCTGCTCTTGAACCCGGACTTCACAACAGCGGCGAGAACTTCTCAGGCCATCAACACTAAATTTGACGAAGGTATCGCACACGCTGTCGATTCTTCATCCATTAAGATAGGAATCCCCGATGTCTTTAAGGATGATCTCATCACGTTCCTTTCCATCATAGAAGAAGTGGAAGTCATTCCCGATGTCGTTGCAAAAGTTATCGTCAACGAAAGAACCGGAACAGTTGTCATGGGCGGCGATGTTCAGGTAGACGATTTTACAGTTTCCTACGGCGGATTTTCTGTCACCATCGACAACGGAAAGGTTACGGAAGGAGACAATCCGGCGCAGGATAGCTCCATCAGAAATCTGGTATCAGGGCTCAAGTCAATCGGCGCCAAACCACAGGACATTATCGCCATCCTCACAGCCATGAAAGATGCCGGTGTCCTTCACGCAGAACTCGTCATCATGTAAGTGAGGTGAATTATGGACTTCAGCGTAAAACCAATTGATACGGCAGCCGTTCAAAAATCAGCGGTACTGCAGAAGATAGAAAAAGTAAACGAAAAAACCGAAAATAAAGAACTGAGAGAGGCCTGCAACGAGTTCGTTTCAGTCCTACTCTCACAGATCTTCAAGGATATGGATGACTCCATCCAGCGCAGCGAACTGACAGAAGACGCATATGGCAACAAATGGTTCAGGGAAATGATGTACGACGAATTCTCCAAAAGCGCCACCAAACAAAGTATGAAATCTCTTTCAGATTCATTGTATCGAGATATTGTAAGGAGTCAGGACAGATAGAAGTGGGGTTTACGCATATAGATTAACCTTGAGGCGAACCATTTTGGGTTCGCCTTTTTTTTGTTTATAGGAACTACCATCCAAATTTCACCTCCCAATTCTTTTCATGCGTTATATTCCCTTCCTTTTCTGTTAGAATAGAAGTATGAAAAAACTTGAGTTCACTGAATTTTTCGGGCTGGATATCATCGCCTCAGAAAAAAAAGAGATAGACAAAGCGATTAAAGCTACGTTGGAAACAGGGGAAAAAGTTAAGATAACAACCATGAATGCACAGATAGCCTATTTTTACCTGAATACCCAAGAGGCAAAAAAAGCGATAGGTGCTTCTTATGTTGTTCCGGATGGAACAGGGTTGTCGTGGGCACTCAGAAGATTAAACGGCGTAAATATTGCGCGTTATCCCGGTGTGGAGTTGATGCTTGAAATATGCAGGAGTTGCAGTGAATTAAAGAAAAAGGCATTTATACTCGGCGGAAAACCCGGTGTCGCAGAAAAAGCGGCGGAAAACCTGAAAGAACTCACAAAGATCGAAATAGCCGGAACACATGACGGTTATTTCGACATCGAAAAAGATACAGAAACCATCTGCAAAGCAATCAGAGAAAAAGAAGTGTCCGTCCTTTTTGTAGGACTTGGTGCCCCCAAACAGGAAAAATGGATTTATGATCACTTCGACAAAACCGGCTGCAATCTGGCAATCGGGGTTGGCGGCTCACTGGATATTTATGCCAGAACAGCGAAAAGGGCACCGGTTTGGATTCAAAAGGCTAACCTTGAATGGCTGTATCGAATATTGCAACATCCTATCACAAAGGCAAAGGTTATCCTTCAGATTTCGTCATTTGTATTGGATGTATTACGGAAAAAAAGAAAGGAATGAGGTGAAAAATATGAGTGCAGAAATTTTTTGGATGATACTGGGCTTTGCATTTTTAATAATGGAAATATTTACAACATCTTTCTTTATCATGTGGTTCGGGCTGGCAGGACTCATAACGGCACTTGTTTCATGGCTATGGATTGATTCATTCATGCTCCAGCTGCTTATCTTTGCCGTGAGTTCATTTATTTTAGTCCTCTACACGAGGAAAATGGCAAATCGTATTGCAAAGGATCCGACAAGAAAGATTACACAGGATAATATCATCGGTAAAGAAGGGACCGTTATCGAATTGATTACGTCAGACGGCTCAAAGGGAATCGTTAAAGTCCTGGGGCAGGAATGGCGAGCAGTTTCGGATAATGAAACCGCTATCGAAAAAGGAAGCAAAGTTGAAATCTTAAATTTAACCGGCGTAAAATTGACCGTCAAAAAAGTTTAGGTAACCATAAAGGGAGGTAAACATATGATTTATGCATTGATCGTTATTATAGTGTTTGTATTCGTTTTTGCAATGTCTGGTATCAAGATCATCAGACCGTATCAGAAAGGTGTCATTGAAAGACTCGGTAAATTTAACAGACTTGGTGAACCCGGAATTCAGTTCATTTTCCCTCTCTTTGAAAGAATGTCGAAAGTGGATATGAGAGAGCAGGTCATAGATGTTCCACCCCAGGAGGTTATCACCAACGATAATGTAGTCGTATCAGTTGATGCCGTTATCTATTATCAGGTAACGGATGCCTATATGGTCCTCTATAACATCTCCATGTTCCAGGAGGCTGCCGTTAAACTCGCTCAGACAAATCTAAGAAACGTTATCGGTGAACTCGAACTGGACCAGACGCTTACATCAAGAGAGATGATCAATACCAAACTGCGAGAAGTCCTGGACGATGCTACCGATAGCTGGGGCGTAAAGGTGTCAAGGGTCGAAATCAAGAGAATTGATCCACCTCAGGATATCACGGATGCGATGAGCCGACAGATGAAATCCGAAAGAATCAAAAGAGCCGTTATCCTCGAGGCGCAAGGGATCAAAGAATCAGAAATCACAAAGGCAGAGGGGTCCAAACAGGCAAAGATCCTTGAAGCACAGGGTAAAGCAGAAGCCATCAAACTGGAAGCGGACGCCACAAAATTCAGATTGAGTACCGAAGCACAGGGACAGGCTGAAGCGATTTATAAAGTCTTTGATTCCATCCATAAGGGAAATCCGACAAATGATGTGATTGCCATCAAATATCTTGAAGCTTTGAAAGATATCGCAAACGGCAGTGCATCAAAGATTTTCCTCCCATTGGAAACCTCCGGGATACTTGGAAGTATCGGCGCTGTCAAAGAATTGTTTGCCGAAGATAAAAAAGATAACGATGTGAAATAATTTTTGAAAACCTGCGTCTTATATCGCAGAGGTACCCCGTAGGGGTATCGCTTTCCCCGATGAAAGCGATGAATGATAAAATTACTGGAGGTTATAAAATGGGACTTTTAAAGAAAAAAGATCAGGAAGTAATCAAGAAAAGATTTGACAGCGAGCTGAAAGACAAGGTTAAAGTTGTACTTTTCACATCAGATGACCAGAAAGTTTGTATGTACTGTCAGCAGACAAAGGAAGTACTTGACGAACTGGCCGGTCTTTCGAATGGTTTGATAGAAGTTGAAACACATAATTATGATGAAAACAGAGAAATCGCTGAAAATTATGGTGTTCAGCAGTTACCGGGATTTGTCATTCTCGATAAGGATTCAAAAAATTACAACGTTATTTTTCACGGGGCACCTTTCGGCCATGAATTTGCGACCTTGCTTGAAGATCTCGTCATCATTTCAAATGGTGCCAATCCTCCGGTAAGTCCGGAAGTAGTAGAAAAATTGAAATCGATCGATAAACCGATCAAGATACAGGCATTTGTTACACCGACCTGCCCTTACTGCCCGCCGGCCGTTCTGACAGCACATTATTTCTCGATGATCAATCCTGAATTTATCAAGGGAGAGATGGTTGAGGCATCTGAATTCCCCGAATTATCGGCAAAATACGGTGTATCATCTGTTCCGCAGATGGTTATTAACGATGGTGAAAATTCATTCGTTGGGGCCATCCCTGAAAAAGATTATTTGAATGAGGTTTTGAAGGTACTTTAAACAGGGCGGGAAAGTTATAGCGTTACGATAAACTCTAAATTTGGTTCAGAGGTGATTGAATGGTTTTTTTTGATCTCGGTGGGAGCTCTGCGGGAGATTCTACCCTTGATGACAATTATGATATGATCATAATCGGTGGTGGTCCGGCAGGATTAACTGCTGCAATATACGCTGCAAGAGGCGGATTAAAAACACTTGTTCTTGAAAAAAGCACAGAAGGCGGACAGATCACCGTCACTCAGAAAGTAGAAAACTATCCCGGATTCATATCGATCGAAGGGATGGAACTGGCTGAAAGATTGGCAGATCATGCGAGACATTTTGGTGCGGATATATCGACAAACGGTGTGGCAAATCTATCTTTCTGCTGCGATAAAAAGAGTGTCACACTTGAAAACGGCAGACAGATTGATGCAAAAACAATTTTGATTGCAACAGGTGCTAAACACAGAAGACTTGGCGTTCCCGGAGAAACCGTATTCGACGGAAAAGGTGTTTCATACTGTGCCGTCTGTGATGGTGCGTTCTTTGCAAACAAACATGTTGCCGTCATAGGTGGGGGTAATTCCGCTATCGAAGAAGGTCTCTATCTAACACAGGTTGCGGAAAAAGTAACGATCATCCACAGGAGAGATCAATTAAGAGCCGATAAGATACTCCAGGACAGGGCATTTAAAAACCCAAAGATAGAATTCATTTGGGATACGGTTGTCGAAAAGATAGAAGGGGACAAGTTTGTCAACAATCTTGTCTTAAATAATGTCAAAGACGGCAGCAGCAGAAGCTTTCCAGTAGACGGTGTATTCGTATACATCGGCCTTGTACCAAATTCAGGATTGTTCAAAAACCTTTTGAAAATGACCCCGGAAGGCTTTATTCTTGTCGATCACAAGACCCTGGAAACGTCTATGCCCGGTGTTTATGCTGCCGGAGACGTCATAGACAAAGAACTCAGACAGATTATAAACGCGGCCGCTGACGGTGCAACGGCTGTATCAAGCGCAATAAAGACATACTTTTAAGCAAGAGAAACAAAGAAACATCTCCTTTTCCCCGCTTTCATTTGAAAGCGGGGTTTCCTTTTACCCCTCATTCAATATTCCTCCACCACTCTTTCCGTCCACTTCCCGACTTTCAGGAACACATAGGCAATGATCATGGCACTGATATTACTGATGATCATGGCATAGAAGATACCGTTGAACCCGTATACTTCTGAAAGCCATATGACAAGAGGAATCCTGACTGCCCAAAGCCGTAACATATCCGCTGTTGTTGCAAGTGTTGTATGTCCGGTGCCGCGGAGAGCCCCCTGAAAAACAGACATCGTTGCAAAGAAGGGTAGTGAGAAAGCAACCAGTCTGAAGAAATGATAACCGAGATCTATGACTTCCTGTTCGTTGATAAAGAACTTTGTCACATACTGCCCAAAGAAAAACAACAGAGTAGAGATCGTCAGGACGATAAAGAACGTAATTGTCGCTGACACGCGTACCGTTTCCTTAGCCTTCTCCGGCTTATCTGCACCGACAAATTGTCCTGCCATCGTGGCAGTTGCCAGTGACATCCCGATGGCAAACATCGTCACCATGGATAAGACTCGATTTCCGATACCGTAAATACTGATAACCGCAGGGCCGAATCCGGTCACAATCCCCATGATAAAAGTAAAACCGATTGCGGTTACAGATTGCCCGATTGAACTCGGGAGTCCTATGGCAAATATCTTTTTAATCATTCTGAAATCCGGTTTAAAATCCTTCATATGAACGGTAAAACCGGTTTTGTTCCGTAGGAGAATATATAAGAAATAGACAAAAGTAACCGTTCTCGCAATCAATGTTGCGAGGGCAGCCCCTTTAACACCAAGCCCCAAAACAAAGATGAATATCGGATCCAGAACGATGTTTAACCCGACTGTCAGAAACATCACCTGTAAGGTGATCCCAGAATTCCCCCAGCCTCTGAAAATACTCGATAAGAGTTCACCAAAAAACATCATGGGAACGGCAAGCATCATAACACTCAAATACCCATAGGCGGGTTCAAATAACTCTTCCGGAACGTTGATAAGTCTTAAAATCGGTGACGCAAAGCTAATTCCCAAAACAGTCACAACAACAGCAACGACAAAAACCGTCAACAGAACCTGTGCAGCGGATTTTTCAGCCATTTTTTTATTTTTCATGCCAACATACTGCGCGATCATCGAAGTTGCCGCCTGCGAGAATCCTGTAGCGAGTGACAGTATAATAAATATGATCGGAAAAGTTATCGTCGGGGCAGAAAACTCTATCGTTCCAAGCTTACCGAGGAAGTAAGCATCGGTAAGATTGTAGATGGTCTGAAGTAAATTGGTCAGGACAATCGGCCAGGCAAGTCTGAAAAGACCTTTGTGTATGGGCATATGAAAAATATCTACCTTTGCATTCATCTTTCGGCTCAGTGCTTTAAAAAAATTCATCAAAAATCAGCTCCGTCATTAAGTTAGCATTCCGAAGTATTATAACATAAAACAAAGCCTATCGTTTCAACGATGAATTGTAAAAGTATTTGAAAATTTTGATTCATTTTCCTTTTCTATTTCGAAAATCTCCGAAGCAAAATACCGTTCACAGGATTTTTTTTGCACTTAAAGAAAGAGTTTATCGATAGAACCTTCAAACTCGGAAGCACTTAATTTAAAGGCTTCACTATCTTTCTCCTCAGAAGAAAGCTGCATCTTATAAAGGACATCCGACAAATCATCAAATTTCAGATTCTTTGAAACACCTTTCAATTCATGCGCTTTATCCTCAAGAAAGGCAAAATCCCGTGCTTTCAATTTTTCCTGCAGAATGCCTTTAAACACTTCAATCTCAGATCTAAACTCTTGATACAAAAAGAGCTTGTCAGCATCGGGAAGATTTAAAGAATTTAAAAATGCCACCGAATTAGTCACAGATTCACTTATCACATATCCCAGATCGTTTAGTTCCTTTAAAAAGTCATTGTTTGAAATAATTATCACCTTTTACAAATAATTTTCATTCATTTAAGATTATACCATTTTTCCATGTTAATGTCTTTTTGTCCATCAAACGAATGGTTTTATCAGGAATTTGTGCTATCATTTAAGCTGATATATCTTATATTTGGAGGTACAACATGAGTGCAGTAAAAATTGGAATTATTGGAGCCGGAAGTGCCGTATTCTCAATGAGACTTGTCAGTGATTTATGTAAAACACCAAGCCTTAAGAGAAGCCAGGTCATCCTCATGGATGTGGACGAAGAAAGATTAAACGCGGTCGCCTTCATGGCAAATAAGCTTAGCGAAGAGTTTGATGCAAATATCACATTTGAGACGACCCTTGATCTCGACAAAGCCATCACAGATTCAAACTTTGTCATCAACTCCGCTCTCGTAGGCGGACATAAATTTCTCGAAGATACAAGGGCTATCGGAGAAAAGCACGGTTACTTCAGAGGCATTGATACACAGGAATTCAACATGGTTTCAGATTATTACACCTTTACCAACTGGAATCAGCAGGCCTATTTTCTGGAAATCGCGGAAAAAGTCGGGAACAATAATCAGAAAGATGCCTGGCTGCTTCAGGCGGCCAACCCGGTGTTTGAAGGAACGACGCTTATTCACAGAGAAACAGATACGAACATGGTCGGCTTCTGTCACGGACATTATCACGTTGAACACCTTGCACAAGCACTCGGACTGCATATGGATGATGTCGACTGGCAGGTAGCCGGTGTTAATCACGGTATCTGGCTAAACAGATTTGAAAAAGATGGTGAAGACCTGTATCCGAAACTGGAAGCCTATTTTCAAAACAGAAAGGAATGGGCACCATCCGATCCTGTGGATGATCAGCTTGCGCCTGTTTCACTGGACATGTACAATTTTTACGGAATGTTCCCCATCGGGGATACCCCGAGAAACGCTTCATGGAAATATCATTTCTCAATGGATGAGAAGAAAAAGTGGTATGGGGAACCCTGGGGAGGGTTCGATTCTCCAACGGGATGGAAATGGTACGGTGAAAGACTCAGAACGACAACCGCTACCATTCAGGGGATGATGAAAGAAATCCTCAGCAATCCATCCGCCAACATGAAAGAACTCCTGTTATCTGATATGAGCCGGTATCCGGAAGATATCAGAGAACACGTTGAAATTCTCTACGACCCGGAAAGATTGAGTGGCGAACAGCATATTCCATTTATCGACGCCATCGCCAACAACAATGAAGCAAGACTTGTGGTCAACACCCTGAACAACGGTGTTATCAAGGGCATCGCGGACAACGTCGCCTGTGAATTCTGTGCAACCGTTGATAAAGACGGCATTCACGCTGAAGAGATAAAGCCTCAGCTCACAGACAGAATCATCAACTGGTATCTCACCCCAAGGATCATGAGAATGGAATGGGCACTTGAAGCCTTCCTGAAAAGAGATAAGTCCCTCGTCGTGGAAATGCTGATGAGAGATCGACGCACAACATCCTTTGAACAGGCTCAGGCTGTTGTAAACGAAATTTTCAAGATGTACGAATAAATAACGCAAAAGGCAGGTTACAAACCTGCCTTTTCTGTTTCATTATATTAAAAATCAGAATCAATAATCTACAAGTCGCAGTAAACCTTTACAAGTGATAAGGGTTTCAAATGCGTAATTTCTGATGGCATTTCCGAATACCCTCGTTCTAAAATCAACCGTTTTTCTCAGAACAGCTTCCGCTTCTTTGATGACTCTTCTAATCGAAAGAACTTTCTCTGTCGAAGGATGCTCATCCTTGTAGACGATTTCTATCTCAGAAACGAGAGCTGAAAACTTTTCAAAGATTTCTCCGTAAACCTTGAATTCATCCAACCATTCCTGAATATCGCCGAGCAGATTTTCATCCGCATTTGTCATGATTTGTTCGTGAAAGGAGCGGGTCATCTTCGCCTTTGCCCCCAGTAAATCACTTAACTCCTGTAATTTGCCACTCTTCCAGTAACCTTCAAAAAGGCTTTTCATAGCCGAAACCTTTTCCGGTTCCCCCGTGTTGACAGGACTGATGTCGTTGATCTGCGCAAAATAAAGATATTCTTTGCTGAATGAAGGATACATTTCCTCTATCGATTCTCTCAACGCTTCTTCAGGATCGTATGCAACGGGATCATCCAGATATTTTTTGATATTCTTCAACGTCAGCATTGAGGCATAGGGCTGATTCATCGGATTAACAACAAGCCCTGAACAGCTCTGATATAACTCCTTTTCTCTCCCCTTGTAAAGTCCTATATGGAGTTCCGGCACCATTACCGAATCGTTCACGGGAAAATTATCCCAGATCAGGACATTCCTTTGAAATGCCGCAGATGCCATTTCTGCATTTTTAAACGGAATCTTCTCCGAACAGACCTTTGGACCCGTCCACATGATTTCAATATCGGGGTTCAATTGTTTGCCGAGTGTTGTATGATATTCCCCAATCTGATCGCCATGATAAGGTGTCGGACATACTATCATCTTCAACGCCATAATCTCAGGTTTCAATACCTTGTATAGTCGATTGACAAAATCACTTTGAGCAGCCGCCAGACTGGTATACATTTCAATATCCTGCTGATGAACCAACTTTTCAGGTATATCATCCAAAAAGATTGATATTGTCTTCACACCGAGTTTTGAGAACACGAGGTACTTGTCTTTTAAAATCTCCAGCTCTTTTTCATCAGAATAAACCAGCGATAACCCCGGGCTCACGGCCATTGACACTTCAACACCATGTTTTTTTCCTGTATTGATCAATTCCGAAAATTCTTTAATAAAAATCTCATCGTACATCTCACGCCAGTTTTCCCTGTGAAGCAGATCCGCTTTCGGCGCATAAATATATAAATTGTAGCCAATGTCTCCGGCAAAACTGACAACATCTCTTCTTTCCTGCCAGGACCACTCTTTTCCATAAAAACCCTCGACAATTCCTCTTGTCTGGAAATAAACCATAACTCACACCTCTTTCATTTTATCCTTTAATGCCGCCTTCAACGAGTCCGGCTATAATCTGTTTCTGGAAGATCAGGAAGATGATGATAACCGGTATACCGGCAATCGTAGACGCTGACATCATCCTCGGCCAATCCGTCTGATTCAGTTTTTGGAACATGGCAAGTCCTACCTGAACCGTTCGCATTCCCTGTGAATTCGTCATAACCAACGGATAGAAAAGATCATTCCAAATACTGATAAAGGTATTTATCCCCAATACTGCCATCGCCGGTCTGCTCAGGGGCATTATAATACGGGTGAAAATCTGGAAATCGTTTGCACCATCCACATATGCCGCTTCATCAAGTGCATGCGGCAACTGCTCGATGTACTGCCTCATCAGAAAAACACCGAAAGGCGAAACCAGTGCCGGAACAATCAACGCCATATAGGTATCAATCCAGCCAAAATTCTTCATCAGCATAAAGACCGGAATAATGGTAACCTGTGGCGGGATCATCATCGTCGCAAGAACCAGTGAAAAGAGAAACTCCTTTCCCCTGAATTTTTTCCTGGCGAACGCATACGCCACCATGGTACAGAAGATAAGATTCCCGATAACAACCAGAACGGACACCAGACCGCTGTTAAAGATATATCGGGCAAAATTGTGTTCCTGCCAGACATCGATAAAATTAGAAAGGGTCGGGAAGTTCAATTTCGTCTTGATATCATCCACGATAATCTCCGCATTCTCTACCCCGTCGGGAACCCTCACTAAAACCTGTATCTGCGAAACATGCTCAACTTCTACATCATTAAATTTATCTTTTTCATATGGAATAACGATTCTGTTCAACTCGTCATTCTCAATCGTGAGTATCTCACTCTTGTTTTCATTGTCGTTGATATCTTTTAATCCGAGATAAAGGGTACTGCCGGTCGGTGCCTTCAGCAACAGGGATACATGATTGACGAGATTCGTATCTCTATCCCCTGTAAAAGCCGCTACACCATAAACCTTTTCACTATTGGCGGCAATCACCTTTACCCCTTTATTCTCTTCGGAATCCATATCGATCACTTCAAATTTCCGTGTCCCCATCGCTTTCATCTTCGTCTTGAGGAAGATCGGACTGGATTCAAATTCAATCAGTGTTTTTTCCGTTATAAGGTGAAACAGATCTCCCTGTGGAATCACCGCAGTGAAAAACATCATAAACAGTGGCATCAGACAAATGACCAGTATAACCATCAACACGGTAAACAACCAGAATCTCTTACTGCTGAATCTCTTTTTCATACATCATCACTCCTGAGAAGGTATTTCTGAATAAGTGTTACAATCATGATAATCGTCAGAAGAATATAGGCAATTGAAGAACCATAACCCATCTCAAATTTTCTGAATCCAACCTGATACAGATAATGAACGATTGTCTGTGTGGAATTCCTCGGACCTCCTCCGGTCATCGTATAAATTTCACTGAAGATCTGGAATGATCTGATAGTGTTGATGGATATCACAAAGAAAAGTGTCGGTTTGATATACGGCAGTGTGATCTTCAACGCAATCTGAGTCGGTGTTGCACCGTCAATCTTCGCCGCTTCGTACAATTGTTCTGGAACGTTCTGAAGACCGGCATAAATAAGGATCAGATAATAACCGAATGCCGCCCAGACGTTCATAATCATAATCGATACCAGCGCGGTATCCGGTGAAGCCAGCCAGCTTCTCGACTCCATTTTAAATCCCAGAAAAGATCCAATCGTATTGAACAAACCGTTTGAACTGTAAAGATAAATCCAGATTGTGGAAATAACAACCATTGAAATAACGGACGGGAGGAAAAATCCAGCCTTGAAAATCCCCTTTGATTTTAACTGCCTGTTGTTCAGGAGCAATGCCAGTAACAGTGCAATCCCCGTTGTGAACGGAATCGTTCCGACAACAAATATCAGTGTATTCCCAAGTGCTTTCAAAAACACTTCATCCTGAAAGGCCCTCACATAATTATCGATGCCGATGAAATTCATCTGCGGATTCAATCCGGAATAATCCATCAGACTGGTAATAAACGAATACACAATTGGAAAGGCATTAAACACCATAAAGATAACAATCCATGGTGATAAAAAGGCAAATATCGTTAATCTCTTCCTCGTCTTAAGTTTCAATTTCTCTTACCTCCATAAACAAACCGTAAAATGGGCGGAAATTAATCCGCCCTTTATCATTACTGCTGATCTAATAAATCCTGTATCTGCTGATTGTATTTGTTAAGTGTTTCCACAACGTCTGCGCCGTCGAGTACGAGTGATTCAACAGCTTCTGAAACCTTTTCCTGGATGTCTCCCCATTTTGGTGTTGGCGGAACCGGAACGGCTGTTGCATTCTGTTCGAAGAAAACGTATTCGAGTGGATGATCGTCAAACCATGAATCTTCTTCTGCTGTCTTGTTGGATGGGAATACAGCTGGGTATGCCTTTGTAACTCTCATGGCAACGGATGGATCAACGAGATATTCTACGAGTTTAAGTGCTGCTTCCTTGTTTTCACAAGCTGCAGGAATCGTAAGGATTTCTCCACCGGCGAAGGATGCGCTGAAGCCTCTGTCGTTGGATGGCTTTGGAATGTATGAAACGAGGAACTTTGTTTCAGGATATGATGCAAAGAGAGCACCGATCTGATGCGCGCCACTAACAACCATACCGACTTTTCCATTTCCGAAAGCTTCCATCAGATCATTCTGTTTTGTCATCATGGAGTAGGCTGAAAGGTCCTGATAGAACTCAGCTGCTTCCCTTACTTCCTTTGAATTGAAGAGTGCTGTTGAAAGATCTGTCGATACAACTTTTCCGTTGTTTCCCCATACCGCAGGAAGGAACCATTCCTGCCAAGGGCTGTAAGGTTCTCCTGAAGCAATTCCGAAACCGTATACATCGTCTCCGAGAGCGTTGATCTTTTCTGCGGCTTCAAGTGTTTCTTCCCATGTGCTTGGTGGGTTTGCAGGATCGAGTCCGGCCTGTTCAAAGAGATCCAGGTTGTAGAACATGGCTCTTGTTCCGAGAAGCCAAGGCACACCATAAGGAACACCTTTATAGGATGCGGAATTCCATCCGATAATATCTGTCTGTTCCTTTTCAATATCTGTCATATCCATTAAAACACCGCTATCGGCAAAATTGGATACCCATGTGTTTCCCAGCTCGAGAACATCAGGTGCGGAATTCGCCGCAAATGCCGTAACGATCTTATCAAAACCATTTGCCCATGATAACTGAACAAATTCAACTTCAATATCCGGATTGTTCTTCTCAAATTCTTCAACAACCTGTCTACCCGTATCATCGTTCATCATAAACTGCCATAAAACCAACTTTGTTTTAGCTGCCCCAACCGTTGCGATCAAAGCGAGAGCGATCAATAAAACAACAAACTTCTTAAACATAAAACACCTCCGTTTTGTAATGGGAATCTATTGCTTCCCCTGTCATTCAAAATTTAGTATTTTTAAAGCATACAGATAATCTGAAAAAAAGTCATTCAAAACCGTAACAGCTCCGCCAAAGGCAAGGTTTCTCAAACCATCATGATCAATCTGTATGAATTCCTCATCAATTACCCGTTCCTTCTCATGAAAATCCAACCCGTTAAAAATCTCTTTCTTCAAATAAGCTATAACCGAATCTGAAAAATCTGTGATATCGCCACCAAGAACGATGCGATCCGGATCAAGTAATGTGGTGACAACCGTAATTCTGTTGATAAGATTTTCCGCCATATCCCTGAATATTTCGGGAAAATCATCTGATGGCCACTTATATTTCCCAAGATCCCCGGCGTGGAATTCAAATTCCTTTGTATATTTCCAGCTGTTATCGAGGATTATTTCACCTGCACCCATCCTCGACCCCTTGTATATCTTCCCGTCAATGACGATTCCCGCACCGATTCCACCGTATGTTCTGAATTCGGAAGGAAACGAAAACATATAGTAAATGAGGTTTCTGTCCGTCAAGCCGGATTCCAGTAAATAGGATGCTGCACCGGCATTGGCATCATTTTCAATATAGGTATATATCCCGACCGTCTCCTCAATCTGTTTCTTTAACGCCAGATCTCTGATCTGAAGATCAAAGGAATACTTGATAACACCCTTTTGCGAATCGATGATACCGGGCATTGAGATGGCAACCGCCATGATATTGTCAAATTTCCCCTTCAGCTTGTCGATGCTCTCCACGATAATGGCAACGATGTTTTTACTGTCAATCTTCCCCTCAAATGATTCCTCGTACAGGTGCTGCCCCTTTAAATTAGTCAGAACACAAAGCATCCTGTCGTTAACCATCGTAATACCGATTACACTCGCTTTGTTCTCGTTGATCTTCAGTACTTCCGTCTTTCTTCCACCGCTTTCACCCGGGTTCTGAATCCCCTCCCTGACGATGATTTCCTGTTCCAGCAACCCTTCAAGAGCTCTTGAAACCGTGGAGCGGTTGACGTTCATTTCACTGCTGAGAGCCTGTCTCGTAAAAGAATCCTTTATCCATATTCTGTTTAGAATCTGATGCTGTGTCTGGTTCTTTAAACTAAGCATGTTTTCTCCCCTTTGTTTAGTTGCGTGCATATCGCAACTAACTGAATTATAATCTTAAGTCTATTATATTCAAAATCCGTTTATCTTGAAATATCTGGCATTATCTGTAAATAATTACGATTAGCTTTCCTTTTTTTCTCTTTTCGCACTTTTTTATAACAGTTATAACAACATACACCCTGGTTGAGAATAAGACCTTATGCTAGAGTATTTTAGAATAATTTTATTATTGTATGATTCACTATTATTGCTGCAAAGAAAGATGTAAAAGAATATATAAAATGTTTTTTAAAAAAGGACTCAAAAACCAAATTCATATAAAGTTTACCTATTAATATGTTTTTAGAATATGCCGAAAATTTATAGTGGTATATAACGGGTTCATCTCTCAAATTAAATCAAAATCATTTATCATTTCATTGAAAGGTGTGAGTTTATGAAGAAAAAAGATTTCGTGTTGTCCATGATCTGCCTGATCACCGTTTTATTCGTTGGATGTGCCATATCCGTACAGGTCGCCATTCCCGCCATGAATCTCGATTTCACTGTCGAAGCCTTGCCGCCGATATCTGCAATAAGGGCAGAGCTTTCCGGAGAGGTAACAGCCAGTATGCATTGGGATGATGTCGATACACAGGGAAGAAGACTCAGAAATCTTCATCTCAATATGAAAGTTGACATCGCATCAGAAGCGACCCTTGACTTTTCAGTCTTTGACTTCGAGCTTTATATGAAAGAACAGACGGCAACGAACACTGAATTTCTTTTGAACGCGGGCAACATCAGTCCGGCAACGAATACATACAACTGGACTCTCAACAAAGACAACAGTCCTGCTGTCAATCAATTGCTGAATTTTATCAACGAGCATAAGGAAACGGATCTTGTCTTCATGTTCAGACATAATTACGGTGAAGAAGGCCCGTCAAATCCCGGAACTTCCTATGAAGACCTCGAGATCAGGATCAAAATAACCGGAACGGCAGAAGTGGTGATTATATAAGGTTCATCTTTCTATTAAGTATGCTCATGAAGGTTTCCAGAAATGTTTATAAACCTTGGTGATACATTTTTAGCCTATTTCAGCCAGCTCTGAACGAATCTCTTTCTTAAAAAACTTCGGGAAATTTCTATGAAGGAGATTTGTTTAAATTTCAAGATTTTTCTTTTTTTATCGTTAAAGCTTATACACTACAGCCTAATCCTGTTATATCAATTTCTTTTATTCTTTAAATATTTTTGGATCAACCAGAAACAACATAAACTGACTGAGCATAAACTATAACAAATATAAAATACAAGGTAGCCAGCATCATTCTCCTCATGAAAATAAGTCAGACTTTTGTAAGAATCTTCGGAAAATGGTATCGGATCCCATAATAATCCGTATTTTAAACACAAGCCTTTGACATAAAGCAGATGTAAAACAGGTGTCTGACGAGCCGCATACGCGTAGATTACACCTCTTTGCTCTTTGGGTGGGATCGTTTCGATCTGCCTGTTCATACCCGGTTCGAGGTTGAGCACTTCAAAACTCGTTCCCATATTGGCTTCTGCACCACCGATGTTGACGAAGAGTTTCACAGGACTTCGCGACAATTCATCGTACAGCTCCATTCTCACTCTTACGTTCTGTTCAAAATCTTTCTCATGAATCAGATGATAGCCGGCTGTACGGATCTTTCCCAGAATGAATTGTCTAATATCTTCTTCAAGATCATCTGCTATATCATTGTTCCCCCCCATACTGGCGGCATCTGCAACAAAAACGGTTCCGAATTCCCGCTCAAGCAGCTTCATCTGATCGATAATCGTAAAATCCGGATTGTTGGCACCGTATTGAGAAGCCCCTACAGAGATAAAGGTTATCGGATTTAGTTCAAGCACGCGACACGCCGTCAGTGTTGCAATCAATAAACCGGGGAAAGACGCAGAAGAGCCTATTGCCACACTATCTCCCGGGTTCAGTCCCGCCTCAAGAAAGATACCGCATATCATGGCAGCCGTATCCGGATTTACCGTGGTTCGTTTGGCTTCAAGATGTCCCAGCGTTGTTGTAAGAGGTGTGTATTCCCGCCCAATCAGCCCCGTTCCATTGGGATCAATTGTTTTGTCTATCGTCAGGTCTCTCTCTTCTCTTTCATTCCTGATCGTTTCAATTACATGGCCCATAAGTTCTCTCGCCCTGAGCATAAGAATCGTATCTGAGGTCGCGGATAAATTGCTATTCTGAAAGATAAGGCTATAAAGAACAAAAAAAAGAAAAGTCATCATCGCTAAGATCAGAATACGTCTGAAAGTATTGCTTTTCAAATGATATACACCAGCCTGAAAGTAAAAAAAACAAAGACAGATACGATAAAAAGAGAGGAAAGTGTAAGAAGAATCCCCTGCTTCACCATATTATTGGCAAGTAATCCGGGTATAAATAATCCAATGACCTGATAAGAAGTCAGAACAATCGAAAATTCCTTAAACAGGTAGTTAAGCAATAAAGATAAAAATGAAGACAGGATCAATAAAAAAACAAAACGCCGCCTGCCGAATATTAAAAGTTTTTTTGACAATACTTTGAAAATAAATGTTGCCATAAGGGCAATGCACAATGTCCCAATGATCCTCGACGGTTGAAACAGGTACATCGAAAAATATACCGGAACGATTATCCCCCCGGGAAATATACTGAAAATAAGCGTATAAAGACTGGAACAAATGATACCAATAACAGAAAGCTCAAGAATCAATCATGATCACCCAAAACATTTACAAATCCATTTTCCTTCGCTTCAATCTTATCATACCTTTCGAGATATGGGGCAAGTAATTCCGATTCCCCCTCAATAAAGGCATAATCATAATACAGCAGCATCAGATTCAGTAAATAATACCCCTCTTCATACTTCATCCAGATAAGGGCATTATCTTTTCCTTCTTTTACGAAATAGAGTTCTTCACCCGAAACGTTCAAAAGATTTTGTACGAAATGATTCGCCGCCTCTCTCAGACAGAACTTGGCAGAGGAGATACATTCCGTATTAATGCCTGAAAGTTTGAGAACATAGGGATGTGACGTCTCATCTAAAAAAGAATAAAAAACCGCATCGGATACCTTGATGACACTGGAAGTCATGACACCTTCCGGAAGTTTTTCATCACTCAGCCCCTTTTCTTTGAAAGTGTTAAAGAACGTGTTTGAAAACACAAGTCCTGCGACAAATAGAAATAGCAACACCAACACTATTTTTTTCATTTTGACACCTCCATGCCGGTTTTTTCGCCTTTCCTTTGAAGTAGAAATTCCCCTCCAGGGAGGGGAATTTCTCTTAAAAAGAATTCTATTTACAAATCCGGATTATCATTCTACAAAGATTCTCTCTTCTGAAATCATCGAAGGATCGTGGAAAAATGCCCCCATCCCCTTTTCAACAAGTTCAGCATGCTTTGGAGCCTCAAGAACTATAGCCCTGTCTTTGTTTTTCTTGTTAAACTGTTTGAGAATCTCCTGCATGACGGATGAATGCTGTCCAACTCTTCTTTCAATCGTCCAACCCGTATCATCAATTGGCGCATAAAGCAGTCCCTGTTTATCCGCAACATCTATAAACGGATCTTTTCCAACCATCAACAGATCATGTGTCTTCGGTCCGGAAATCTGATCCATATGAAGAGAAGGTGCTTCAAGCAGGAATATCAAGGCATCAGAATAATCACTGACTTCTCGATGTGAAAGGCCTCTGTAATTCTTTGGCGAAGATTCAACGTGGCATTCAAATTTTTCCCGACCCTTTACATAAAGAGATGCCCCAACGGCATAGCGTTTACTCACTTCAGGTACAACGATACAGTTCGTCACCGGGAACATAACTTCGGCTGAATGAAGGTCAAAGACTACATCTATCTTTTCCGCTCTGATAAATTCCATCGCCGCATAGGTAATCTGCTCGGCAAGGGAGCCATCAGGTCTACCCGGCCAGGTTCTGTTTGTGTTTCTGGCATCGATGTATGAAAGCAGCTGACCTTCAGGATAATGGGTATAAACGTCCGGATCCGGCCACTGATCAAGAGCCTGGAGGCCTCTATCCCCCATCCTATAACGTTTTTCTCCCCACTGGGTATCGAAGTGATAATACAACGGCTGGCCGCCGCCGGGTTGCGTTCCCAGCGATCCACTTCGGTTGAAATGAGGGATAACATAAACGGTTCCCTTCTCCACTTTCAGATTTTCTATCCAGAGAAAACCCGTTAAAGGTGCACAGATTTCACTTTCATGCGTTCCGGCCATGACAAGTGTCTTTCCGCCTTCTTCAGCTCCTTTAAATTCATACACTCTCGTATCGGCTACAGTTCCCTCAAGTTCCGGAAAGTATTTGCTCAACATAAACGTGTCCGTAAGATATTCACTCGAAACAACCGTTTCTTCGAAATTACGCTGTAAATACAGTGGAATTCCTCCGGCGACAAGGGAAACAATCAACACTGCAAGAACTATTATTTTAGATATCTGCATCATCAGCCCCCCTTATTTAAGTCTCAGCAATCTGAGTAAGAATGGAAATACGGCTATAGCGTATAACATCATCTTGTTGACATCTTTCAGCTTAAAGAAATTCCATCCAAGAAAGAACACCACGATTGCTGTGATCACATAATAACAAAACATTATAAACGTCATATCGCTACCTCCTAACCCATCAAAAATGCAAGTTCATTACTGAACGCTATCATAAGAATTCCAACAGCAGTTATAACGATCCAGGGAACCGCACAGGATTTAAGAAAATCGTTGTACTTCCCCTTATAACCGATCGTATCCACCGTAAGCCTTGCAATCAGTTTTGTTGGAGGCATTGCATCTCCGAGTGCCCATAAAAGACTGAGTCCCGACAAAGCGATAACCGGGTTGATTCCCCTGGCGTTGAACATCCAAACGAGTGGAATTCCGAGAACAACCGCACCACCAAAAGCGAACAACCCTTCTGAAAGGGGAATAACAATCGGCAGAATAAAATATAACAGTATCATCGGAGCTGTTACAACACCAAGTGAGAGCAGACCCTTCGTTCCGTTGAAACTCATGATCTGAATCAGCATACCGATAACGACTACCGTCGCAACAAGCGGTATCAGCTGATCAACCGTATCTCTTGTAACCTTGACAATCTTGATCTTCTTGAAGTTCATCACCCAGGCAACAAACGCACAGATGGCAAAAGTCAACGGCAAGCCAAGCACCGGAAAACCAAACGGCCAGATTCTCGGTGCGGCAAGCAAAACGATCAACAGAGCAAACGGAATGACAGTTCCCCAGACATTAAAGTCTTTCGGTTCGGGAATATCAGCCAATGCCTTGTTCACGTCGGTAATCTTACCCTTTCTTCCAAGAAAAAGGACCGTAAACAATCCAAGTATCAAGACAGGCACGAGAAGCGGCCAGGTAAAGCCAACATACGGCAGGGCCGTTCCGGCACAGGCCATCATGGCCCAGACGTTTACAGGTGGTGCCACCGCACTGAGGCCGGCTACGATAAATATGATTGCCGCTACGGTCTTTCTTTCAAGTCCCATCGCCACGAGGGCGGATGCAACGGTTCCGCCAACAACGAGAACGGAGATGCTTCCCGCTCCGGTCAAAGCACCCGGAACCAGTATGACTGCCATCAGGAAGATGAGCAGCAACGTCTTACTTTTATGAAAGGTCTTTATGATTCCCCTTACAATATATTCTGTACCCCCCGTCGCCTTTATGATGTTCATAAAAAGTGTCGCAAATACGAATATAAGTCCTATATCGAGGAAAAGTGCTGAGCCCTCTGCCATATGTCTGAACAGATCCAGGCCTGCACCGGCAACAAGACCTCCCGCTACGACTGCAAAAAACAGACAGATTTCAACTGAATATTTCATAAAATACCCGAAGGCATATGCTCCAGCCATGACAAGAGCGTATATGATTGTGGTTGTGAATACGGGATCCATGGTCAATTTTACCTCCTTTAATCAGGAAAATGCGCTTCACTCATAAGAGTGAAGCGCCGGAATTTTCTATTTCTCTACAAAGATTTCAGGAATTGTGTCGAGGAGATCAAATGCTGATTCGACCTCAACAAACGTTATCCCGTTTTTTTCAGCAATGGCATCAAATCTGTCATCCAGATTTGTTTCTTCCGTCACAACGATAACATCACTGTGCGGTGCAATTGCATCAATCATGGCTTCGTTAGGACTTCCCGGAAGTCCCCTTCGAATTTCTCCACCGATTGCAAATGTGAGAACTTTAATGTCATTTGCCTTGGCATACGCGATCAATTCGTTGATTCTACCGACTTCATCAGAAACGGATAATCCGGAGGCACCCATTCCCTTAAGACTTGCACCAAGGGCAATCCAAAGTGTCTTGAATTGGGTTCCTTCAGCTTCTTCTGAAGATACGGTAACGTGCTTTCCTTTACCGTTTTCTGCTCCACCAAGACCGACACCGGCTGCCAATTCATCTTTACTGAGTATATCGCAATAATCAAACGGCATTCCCACTTCTTCAAGGAGGAAGATGACCGTGTTGACCTCATCACTCTGTCCTCCGGAAGTCAATACAACCGGAAAATCGAGTTTTTCCATATCCTCAGCGGCAAACGCCGCCAGTGTCAGTACCGCAATTAATAAAACGATCAGAATATTTCTTTTCATGACTATCACCTCAACTGTGTTTATTTTTTCTCGTAGTGACCGGCTGTGTTACCGTCTTCATAACCGACTTCCATCAGCCATTTGTCTGGATATCCGACACTTTCGCCATTCACATAGCCATCGATGTACTTGGAGAACATAACTTCAGTAAATTCTTTCCACTCTCTGACAACGGAATTAGCGTTGTTCACAGCGTAGTCCGTCAGGAACTGTTTTGCCAATTCCGGTGACTGATTGTAAAGTGTAACGGCTGCTTTTTCAATAGCGGGCTGATAGGCAAATTCCTTACCTTCTATTTCAAGCTGCTTGGCATGCATATCTTCAATCATATAGCTGAATTTCAAGTCTGCCCAGTTACCCATAAGATTGAACGTCCAACCCGCTGATTCTGCATCATAGTTCCAAAGGCTTCCCGTTTCATAACTCTTTGGCAGTTCGTTCATACCACAGTAGAAAGGAACGTATGCTGATGTATGTGGGGCATCCGGTCCGAACCAGATAACACCACCGATTGGATCCGGCAGATTACCTCTTGACTGTGTGACAAATACATAGGCACATCTGAAGACTGAAATAGCCCTTTCCCAGGCTCCCTTAACCAGTTTGCTGCTTCCGTCATATCTGTTGGGATTTCCAAAAGGTCCGGCTGAAAGGCCTTCGCTAAGATCAAATTCTGTTCCCTGATACCAGTCTCTCTGAAGATCGATGACATCTGCAACCGTCAGTTTCTTTTCAGGAACAACAGAGAACGGATATTCTTCCGTATAAGTATCTTCAACCCATGGACTGAGTTCAAGGGATGGTGCAATTCTGTCGAATGTTCTCCAGACTCTTCTGTGGGAATAGTATGCGTGTGAATATTCACCCGGTGAAACAGCTCTCATCCAGTCGAATGCGCCGTCTTCAGGGTTATACCATTCCTGTTCTTCACAGATGGCAAAAAGATCCGGGGCGTACATGACATCAGGATTTTCAGGATCGAGTTCTCTGATTCTCATACAATTGGCTTCAACAAAGACTTCACCATCAGGCACTTTCTTTGCTGCCCAAAGTGCACTCTTCTGATCCGGTGATGCACACATCTCAATAACCCATACTTCTTCCGTGTCAGCGACAACGAGCGTTTCTCCCCAACCGTAATATCCGTATTCTACCGCAATGTCTCCCATGAGTTTCACGGCATCTTTTGCTTTTGTACATCTCTCGAGGGCGATTCTTGAAAGTTCTGAAATGTCAACAAGTCTGACATCTTTTTCAGGACTTGCATAGGTCTTTGCAGCGGTTGTACATTCTCCGATTGCCAACTGATGTTCGTTCATCATTCCGTAAGATGATCCGAAATAGGCATACGTATGCGCAACCTGCGGAATAAATCCCAGAGGTTCTGTCTCGGCATAAGTTGGATTTTCCCAACCCGGACCTCTGTCAGAACCAACATAAGCAGGATACTGATCAAGATACGGATAGCAGGGTCTCATCGCCCCTTCTTCGTAATCAGCTGCCGGTGTTCGGATGATTCTGAAATCACACATGCCACAGTCACAGGTATGGGTGACCATAGCTGAACCGTCTGCAGAAGCACCTTTTGTAACACCTATAGTCGTACAACCCAATGCAACAAGCGTTAAAGCCAGTAATACAATAATTGACCCGATTATTTTCTTCATTTTTCTGCTCCTTTCACTCTTTTTGATAAATTAATGACAACTCTTCCCCGTCAATCGTCCACTGTAAATCAAATTTAAAACCCTTCTCAAAGTCAATCCACTGATTCTGCAACCAGATTGGACTTTCTTCAGAGATTGATAGATAACGTGTTCCACAAGCCATAGGCTCTCCACAATCGGGGCAATAACTCCTGCCTCCGAAATCTTCAGCGTTCTCTTCATAATGCAGATACGTTTCTACATACTTATCCTCATCTTTCAGATATCCCCAAAGGGGTGTGTAATAATAGTCGTAACCAAACCTTCCCGCTGAATTCTCCTGAATACACTTCTCATCAAGAACTTCAAAGATCATAAAACCCAGTGAATCTTCCGGAGGCTTTTCAAATACAACCCCATGTTTTGCCAACCCACTCAGGGTAAACAGATGGATCTGCATAAAATCCACCTGTTTACCATCAATCATTTTTGACAGTGTCATCTGAGAAACAGAAAGGTCTCTGTCCCGCTTAAAATCAAACACCTCACCTGAGCAAACGGATAAAAGCGAGAAAAACAATATCATGACCAGGAAAAATCTGTACTTTTTATGAATCGTCATATGCTTTCTCCTGTTCCGAAAACATTATTCTTCCATTGAATACTTTACCGGACCGTCTTCGTAACCGACGTCCTTCAACCATCTTGCAGGATAACCGACTGATTCGCCATCAACATAACCATCGTTATATTTCACGATCAATGACATATCGAAGTTCCACCAGTCTGATACGACTCTCTGTGCCGTATCTTCACAATAATCCGTAAGGAACTGAATGGCGAGAGCAGGATCCTGTTCATAAAGTGTTACAGCAGCTTCTTCTATTGCAGGCTGCATCTGAACGAGCGCATCTTCCGTCTTTTTCTGCATCGCCTGTATGTCTTCGATAATATAACTGAATTTAAGATTTGCCCAGTTGCCGGCAAAAGAATGGACCCAGAAAGCAACGGAAGGATCAAATTCCTTATGATTTCCCGTACCGTATTCTTCAGGAATAGCTGTTATACCGGAATAGATGGGAACGTATGCCGTTGTATGCGGGGCATCCGGTCCAAACCAGACAACACCACCGATTGGATCCGGCATATCGCCTCTAAGCTGCGTGACGAAACTATAGTCACATCTGAAGATGGAAACAGGTCTTTCCCAGGCACCTTTAACCAGCTTGTTCCCACCGGCAAATCTGTCGGGTGAGCCAAATGGTCCGGCGGCAGGTCCTTCTGTTAGATCAAATTCCGTACCCTGATAATAATCTCTGTGCAATGCAAAGACATCTTGAACTGATAACTTTTTGTCAGGAACAACGGAGAAAGGATACTGTCTGGTAAAGGAATCTTCAACATAAGGACTGAAATTCTGTGAAGGGGCAACTCTTGATAAAACGGACCATACCCTTCTGTTACTGTAATATGGATGGCTGTATTCTCCACTGCTTGCCACTTTCATCCAATCAAGGAATTCTCCAGATTCAGGATCCCAGGTTCCCTGTTCTTTAGCAATATCGTGAAGATTCGGGGAACACATCGTATCAGGGTCTTCAGGATCAATATCTCTGATTCTCATACAATTGGCTTCAACAAAAACGGTTCCGTCAGGAACCTTCTTGGCCGCCCATATGGCGCTGACTTTTTCAGGATCGGGTGACATTTCAAATACCCATGCTTCTTCGGTATCTGCAACCGTCAGTGTTTCTCCCCAATCGTAATAACCGTATTCAACCGCTAAGGCTCCCATCAGCTCAATAGCTTCTCTGGCCGTTGTACATCTTTCCATCGCCACTCTTGAAAGGGCTGCGATATCAAATATTCTGACGCCTGCTTCTGGCTGTGTATATACCTTTGCACCCGTTGTGCATTCTCCGATGGCAAGCTGGTGTTCGTTGATAACACCGTATACGCCATCGATGTATGCGTATGTGTGTTCGACCTGGTCGATGTAGCCCAACGGTTCCATTGCGTCAAAACCGGCTGTGTCGTAGCCTTCTCCTCTACTTTCTCCAACGTAACGTGGATAAGGAAGCTTAAAGGGATATACCGGCATCTGGCTTCCCGGTTCATAATCTTTTGCGGGAACTTTAATAAGTCTGAAATCACAATATCCGCAATCGGCCGTATGCGTTACCATAACTGAACCATCAACCGAAGCGCCTTTGGTCACTATAATTGTCGTACAGGAAAATGCAATCATAGTAGCCGCCAACAGTAAAACGATTAACGAAAAATTCTTCCTCTTCACAACAAACACCTCTCGATTAAATATTTATACCTATTGATTCGGTATATGAAATTATTATATCATCCATAAGCCTGATATAAACATTATTCGTATAAAACTTTCATTTTTATAATTTTCTTTGAATAGGTTCAAGGTACACTTATTTTATATCCATTTTTTTCATTATAGTCATATATTATTTCATAAACTTCCTGAAAAATCCCAATAAATAACGGTTATAAGAAGAATCTCCTGAACATCATAATATTTTTCGTCCACACAAGCACCTTATAGAAATTTTTATTTCGTTCGTTTAGCGAATTCTCTATATTTTTAGAAGAAGCATAAATATAATATCACCTTAATTATAAAACGATATACTCACATTTCTCCATTCTCAACACCAACTGGCAATTTCATTTTGTAATAAAAGTCAAGAAACTTTATAACGATAACTCAGAGATTTAATCTTTCATCACGCTCTATTACTTTCAAACCTTTCAAGGACTTTTTTCATCATCATTATAGTCAGGATAGCTAATCAAATAGAATCGCTTATATTCTTAAACTAAAGTAAAAACGTATCTATTTAATTAGCCTATATAAAGCAGCCATCGTTTTCTTGTTTCAAGATTCCGTCTATATTAACAATTCTCATTTTCCAAATTCAATTATGATATAATTTAGTATTCTGGAGGTTTCATATTTTGAATAAGCCAAATTATCAAAACAATATCGCACAAATACAAAATGAAATTGATTTCAGAAAAAAAATAGCGGAGGTAATAAACAACGCCTCTGTTTCTTTGTTAAGCAAAGATGATATACCTTTGGCAATAAAAATAGAGAATATCCTGGAAAAGATCGGGAAATTGGCAGAAATAGACAGAAGCTATATTTTCCTTTATTCAAAGGATCACTCAACCATGAGTAACACGCATGAATGGGCAGCAGAAGGTATTTCAGAAGAAAAGGAAAACCTGCAGAATATTCCGACCGAATTCTTTCCCTGGTGGACTAAAAAGATTATGCATCATCAGGTCATCAATATCCTTTCCGTTGCTGACATGGGCAGCTATGCGCCTGCTGAAAAGGAAATCCTTGAGCCCCAACAGATAAAATCACTTTATGTCATCCCGCTGGCAATCGAAAATAAAATTATTGGTTTCATCGGATTTGATTCTGTCAAACAAAAGAAGAGATGGACCGAAAAAGAGATAACCTTTCTGGAAACCGTTAAAAACATTATCGAAAGTGCCATAGAAAGGGATCGTTATGAAAAAGAACTACTTGAAAACAGAAATTATTATCAAACGCTCTTCGAGAATTCAAATGATGGGATATTTATCATAGATACTTCAGGCCAACATGTACATGTCAACCGAAAGGCTTGTGAAATGCTTGGGTATGATCAGGATGAGTTGCTCGGAAAGGGTTTCAGAGAGGTTGTCGCACCGGATCAAATAGACGATTCAGAGGAAAGATTGAGAAGCATTCTGGACGGAAATGTCCCACCTCCTTATGAAAAGATTATGCAGAAAAAAGACGGCTCTCTGCTCCCGGTGGAAATCCATCTTTCTATTATCCATGATCAAAACGGAAATATAGAAAGCATCCAAAGTGTCGTCAGGGATATCTCGACAAGGAAAAACTCACAGGCAAAAATAAAAGCTTTGACCTTTTTCAAAAACTCGATATTTCAGGTCATCAATGAAACCCTTACCGGAAGAAAGACACAACCACCTTTAAAAATACTTCTGGAGCTATGTTTAAAGGTCATTGAAAATAGTGATCACGGTTGGATTTTCGAAACCTATCACGATAAGATCATTCCCGTACTTGAATCAGGGCAACGCAAAGAAGGTCTTTCATATAAAAACATTTCCAAGATTCAAAGTGTATTACATGAAATAAAGGATGTCCAGGTTCTAAAAAGTTCACAAATCTATCTATCAACAAACATACATCGAGATACGACGTTTCTCGTCATCCCGATAAAAAAGGAAGAGAACAACGCTTTCATCTTTATGCTGAAACAATCGGAAAACAGACCCCCGTTGGAAGAATTTGAAATTGAAATCGGTGTCTTTTTAAAGAAGCACCTGGAAACGATGATGCAAAGAGTAACCCTGGAAAACAAACTGATAGAAAAGCAAAAACAATTGTCTGATCTCGCCAGTACAGACAACCTCACGGGATTTTACAACAGAAGACGATTCACTGAGATATGTTTTTCAAGATTGAAACCCGGAACAAACTATGCCCTTCTCTACCTGGATCTTGATAAATTTAAAGAAATCAACGACTCACTTGGACATACGATGGGTGATCTCGTTTTAAAAAAATTATCCGAGAGAATAAAAATCGTTTGTCCGCAAGATACTATTTTAAGCCGTCTCGGCGGGGATGAATTCGGAATACTAATCAAAAATACAGATAAAGATGCTCTGATAAAGTTTTCTGAAAGTCTGTTGGAAAGCATCAGAGATGATTATTTGATAGAAGGCTGGTACGGTAAAATCAAGGCCAGTATTGGAATATCCCTCTACCCAAAAGATGCCTGGGATTTTTCAACCTTATTAAAAAATGCCGATATAGCCATGTATGAAGCAAAATTCAAAAAAAATCATATTGAGTTTTTCCATAAAAGTTATGAAGAAAAGATCAGAGAAAAACTCAATAAAAAGGCTGAGATTGAAAGAAGTCTTCTCAGAAACGGCTTTGTTCTGTATTATCAGCCAATCGTCAACGTCAATAACCGGGAAACGAAAGGTTATGAAGGATTGATCAGATGGCATCATGAAACAAAGGGGATATTGTCACCCTATCATTTCATCCCGTTTGCCGAAAAAACCGGTTTATTGGAAAGAATCGATGAAAAAGTCAGAAACATCGCCTCATTAAAGCTATTGGAATGGCAGAAAAACAAAGAGGCTTTCACCTTGAGTGTCAACGTTTCCGCAAGGGAATTTGTGAACCCGGATTTCAGGAAAAATATCGAAAAGTTGTTATTTACATACAACTTCAACCCTGAAAAGATGATCATAGAAATAACTGAAGACACATTTCTCGACAACTTCGAATCGTGTATCGATACTATCAAACAGCTGAAAAAACAAGGATTCAGCTTTTCGATTGATGATTTCGGGACGGGTTATTCATCGCTTTCCTACCTTCAGAAGATACCGGCTGATTTTTTAAAGATAGACCGTGAATTTATCACAAATATTGAAAAAGAGGAGAAAAAACATATTATCGTAGAGTCTACAATAAAAGTTTCACATAAACTGGGGTTCAAAACGATCTGCGAAGGCGTCGAAACAGAAGATGAATTTAACGTCATTAAAAATCTCGGCAGCGATTATGTTCAAGGTTATCTCTTCGGAAAGCCGCAGCCAATCTGATGCTGTCAGTTTCTAACGGAGAAAACCAAATGGCTCTACTTAAAACTATCGTATCTGACTACATCAAAATTCTCAAAAAAAATCTGATCGGCATCTATCTCCACGGCTCATTGGCAATGAATGGCTTCAATCACAAGATTAGCGATATTGATTTCCTCGTTGTCATCAATGATCCCATCATAAAAGAAACGAAATCAGAACTGATAAATACACTTGTTCAATTGGATCATCTCGCGCCGGAAAAGGGCTTTGAGATGAGCGTTCTTCTCCTGAAGGACACAATGAACTTCACCTATCCCACACCCTTTCAACTCCATTACAGTTCCGATCATAAGGAAAAGTTCATCAAACAGGGGGAATTGTGCGAAGGGGGGACAGATCCAGATCTTGCCGCACATATCAGGGTCCTGAATCACAGGGGAAAATGTCTTTACGGCAAGGCCATTCACGCTGTTTTTGGCAGAGTCCCGGAAAAGGATTATCTAAACGCCATTCTTTATGATGTAGAAGATGCCAAAACAATGCTAAGCAAAGAACCGACGTATTTCGTCCTGAATCTGTGCAGAACCCTTTATTATCTTGAAGAAGGGCTCATCGGCTCAAAGTTGGAAGGCGGAAATTGGGCATTGGAAAATGTTCCCAAACGCTACCGGCCAATTGTGCAAAAAGCGATGGATGAATATCGCACAGGAGAAAAATACACATTGGATAACATCGAATCCCTTTCCATGTTTGTGAACGAATTGCTCTCAAAGATCAGAGATATTATCATTCGAAAGCCTTACATTTAAGGGGCCAAAACAAACCGTATGATTCACTTTTAGTCGTTTGCCCCTTTACTGGATCCTGATAAAAATACCCGTTCCCTCTTCTTCGAGTAAATCCACTTCTATTTTTTCTGCCAGCCCCTCTTTCCCCAAAATAAACGTGCAGTTTGCAACCTCTCCAAGATACAATTCATCCCAATAAAGATTAAAAGTATCCCTGTTGAGATGTCTGAACGTCATTATCGCTTCATCAGGTCCGATCTTTAAGAACAGATTATCTCCTTCATTGTAAACGTCTATCTCCCCATACAAAGCATTAAAATATTTCCCCGTATAGATTTCAGGATTCATGGACGGATACGATTTATTATCCGCGATCTCTTCGTTCAATTCTGCTGAAAGAACGGTTTGAACTTCCTTTAAGGCAAGCTGGCGTGGGGGATTCCCGGTAATCATATCCAGAAAATCTTTTACCAGATTATCCGGCAGGTTTATCCCTCCCATATTCGCCATGATAACGATTCCGACAGCCATTTTCGGAAAAAAGGCCACCATCGTCTTCGAGCCCATCGTGCTCCCGTTATGCCAGATCATGAGCTGATCCCCAACTGTCTCATAAACCCAGCCCTGACAATAAGCGACATATTTACCATATCTATCCGAATAAATAGAAGTTGCCGGTTGATAAAGGATATCCAGTGCATGTGACGCTATCAATTGCTTCCCTTGCACTGCACCACCATTTACATGAAATCCTACCCATTTCAGCATATCATTCAAACTGGCATCAATCCCACCTGCAGGTGCATAGTTATAAGACCATTTAAACCCTTTTGATTCGGGATCAAGGGATTTCAGCAGTATCTCATTGTTTTCCTCACCGGAAACAACTTCATAAACATAGGTCATCGTCCTGTTTGCATTTAATAAGTATTTGTCATAACTGATGGTTGTATCTTTCATGCCAAGCGGATCAAAAATTTCTTGCTGAAGCGCAGCTTCAAATGATAACCCATTCATATTTTCTATTATTTTCTGAGCAACCAGAAAAAGAGAATTGACATAGGTATAATCACTTCTAAACGTTTTCACGGGTTTTATATCCTTCAAATGCTTCAGTATATATTCCGCATCAAATCCCATCATCTGTGTCAAATCACCTGAATAAGGTGCCATCCCACTATGCTGTGCCATAATGTCTCTGAGTTCCATCTTTGCAGTCACGTATGGATCGTACATCTCAAATTCAGGATAATGGTCCCGAACCTTGTCTGTCCAGCTCATCAACCCCTTTTGTTCAGCAATAGCGAACATCATGGAAGTGAACGCCTTTGAAGTCGAACCAATCTGAAAAGTCGTCTCAAATTCGACAGGGTCTTTCTCCTCATGTGTTCTGTAACCGAAAACCTCTTTAAATATCACCTGCTCACCTTGTACAATCCCTATCGCCATACCGGGAACCCCCCACATCTGCTGTACTTTGGAAGCATATTCTCCGAATTGACGGGTTATCTGTTCAATATCTAACGTCACATCCGAAAAAGAGATCGTGATCAACATCAAGAACAACGTAAAGATAATCTTTTTTTTCATGGTTTTCCCTCCAATATGCGCATATTTTATTCTATCACATAAACATAGCCGCCAATAAAGAAAAGACAGTAAAAAACCGTCTTTTCTTATCAACGCAAAAGTATTCTAAACACTATTTTTTTAAGGCTATTCCTTGCTATACCGCTACTATCCAATCATTGAATATATACGGAAATCCCCAAATCACATTTTGAATTATTTACCGCCCTTTAAAAGCATTTCTTTCCTTTTCACTTCATTCAACGATAGTAAATTCCGGGAGCGGAGAATCAGGATACCACTTCTGATAAATTTCCGCAAACTTACCATCGGTATACAGTCCTTCAAGTGTATCTCTCCAGCTTAAAAATGCCTCTTCATTAAAATCTTTTGAGAAAGTAATGTAAAGATTTACATCCTTGACGATAAAAGCCTGTTCAAAATCATCCGGGTCGAGCCCGCTGTTTCGGCATGTATTGGCAAACGATACGGGAGAATCAATAACGGCATCAACACGTCCGGTCTGTAATTTCTTAACGTTGTTTCGACTGTCCGTATTGCTGTCTATATTTTCAAATCCCTGAGAAATCAGATATTGTTCACGCGCATCTTCACGATAGGTGCCTATCCTTTTCAATCCTTTTGCATCATCCAACGAGTTGATGACCACACCGGAATCCTTTTTCACATAAAAAGCCCAAATCTCTCTGAGTACAGGTCCAGCCCATTTAAACATGTCTCTTCTTTCATCTGTCAAAGTGGTCGAAAAAAGGATCACATTATCCTTCATTTGAAGTTCATTGTAGCCCCTTGCCCACGGGACCTCTTTTATCTCGGTTGTATCACCGAGTCTGTTCTGAATCTCCCGGACAATATCGACAGACGAACCGGTAAGCTTTCCACTCTCATCAAGAAATTGCGATTTTCCGATAAGCTCGGTATAAATCACATATTCAGAGGCAGATACAATTGAAAGAACAAACAACATCGCCAACATAAACAATGGGAACTTCTTCATATTCTCACCTTCTTATTTGATTAATTTCTTACAATATTATTGTATCAAAAATACATTATATTTATATAAACCTATCAGTAACTTTTTTATTTCTTTTTCTAAGCTTTCCCAAACGTTGTATGGAAACCTTGACAAAATTCAATTTTTCATATAAAATACTTATAGTTAATGACTCCCCTCATTAACTAAACAACGTTAATTTTCTTTAAGCAAAACATCTGAAAAAAGTTTTATTTAAGGTAATTGTTTCGCGATATTTAAAATATGTACAATTATAATAGAGGAGAATTATGAATAAAGAGAATAAATTACAGTATTTATCTGTATTCAAGGGCTTTTCAATCGCATTCGTCATCATCGGTCATGCGATGCTGTTACAATTGCCGAACCTTCATGAAAAATGGGAGATAACGCTCTATGCAATACTTGCAAAGATATTCATTCCATGCGTTTTTGGATTCTTTTATCTCTCCGGCTTTTCACAAGGACTCAGTAGAAAGAGAACCAACAAAAAAAAGTCAAAAAAGAGAGTCAAAAAACTGTTTTTTGCATACGCCTTCTGGGCAACGGTCTGTTGGGCATGCTTCCAGCTTCTCGGTGATGATTACAATCAGGTCAATAACATTCGAGAGATGACGAATTCTATGCCACTCCTCTTTAATTATACCTTCTTCGTGTTCAGTTTTTCAGGTTCCTGGCAATACTATTTCATATGGATATTCTTATTCTACACTTATATGCTGCATCATTTTAAAGATTTTACACTTAAGCAGTTGAAAAAAGTTTTAATTATCGTTTCCTCGATAGAAATCGGTATCGTTCTCTTCATAACACTGTATCTGTGGATCGCCGAACCATCGGATACCGCCTTGAAATGGCTGAGTATCCTTGCATACGGAAATCCACTGACCTGGGCGATCCCATATTTCGGCGGTTATTTTAACGGTGCCAAAAAGAATGAAAAAATCATTTCGGATAAAAAACCCGTCTTCGCACTCGCATTAGTCGCCATCTTTATGATCTCCATACTGGAATTTCTTTACCTGACAGATAAATGGCAGGCGTTTTATGTGATTGATCATTTCACCTTCTTTTCACTGCTGAATTCAATACTCATGCTGACGGTTTATGATTTCATCGCAAGAAATATTCAGAAATTCACAGAAACAAGCACATCAGGAAACAATGTGCTGTCGACATTTGGGGTATATTCACTTATCCCGTTTTTTATTCATATGCCTTTTCAATGGTTCCTTTTTCAGCTAACGGAAAAAATCACACAGACATCGTTCAACCCGTTGTTAGCTACTCTCATCATATCTCTTTACGGATTGGTCCTCTCATATCTTTCGATTATTCTGATCAATAAGCTTCCAAATAAATACAAAAAGTTTTTGATGGGGATATAGAATGATATACTTAATCTGAAAACCATTCAGGAGGTGGTATTTGGATGTACGGACTTGTTTTGGAAGGTGGTGGCGCAAAAGGCAGTTATGAAATCGGCGTCTTCAAAGCCATTCAGGAACTTGAACTCGATATAAAAACCGTCACCGGCACCTCTGTCGGCGCACTCAACGGTGCCTTTTTTGCTCAAAGAAAATTTAAAGAGGCGTATGATCTCTGGTTCAATATGGACAACGGTTTGGTCCTTAAAACGGATACCGACACCTATAAAGAACTCATCAACTTTGACCTTAAACTCACAAATATCAAGAAATACTACTCGTACTTCACGAAGCTCATTTTTGACGGGGGACTGGATATTTCTCCGCTAAAGGATCTCATCCATAAATATGTCGATGAAGAAACCATAAGAAATTCGGATATCGGGTTTGGACTGGTAACCGTTTCTCTGACAGAGATGAAGCCGCTGGAAGTATTCATTGAAGACATCCCGAAAGGTAAAATCCACGATTATCTCCTTGCTTCCGCTTATTTGCCCGGATTTAAACAGGAAAAGCTTTCCGGAGAGCGGTTCATAGATGGTGGATTTCACGACAATACGCCCATCAACCTGATCAGCAGAAAAGGGTTCAAAGATATCATTGTCGTCCGTTTAAAGGCCGTTGGGGTTTCTCAAAAACCAAAGAATAAAAACCTGAATCTCATCGAAATATGCCCTTCTGAAGAACTCGGCTCTATATTGGATTTTAGTAAAGAGACTGCCAGAAAAAACATCAAAACAGGCTATTACGATGCGATGCGAACGCTTTCCGATGATATTGAGGGATTCAGATACTGTTTGAAGAATGTACCGGACGATTCATATTTTGAACACTATCTGATGAAACTATCCGACGAGGTAATTGAACAGCTGGCAAATGAATTATCGGTCAAAATGAACCATCCGAAAAGAACACTGTATGAAAAAATCGTTCCGGAACTTGCAGTGCTTTGCGATTTAAAAGATTATGATTCGTACCGGTGTATCTTCATAAAGATGGCTGAAATGCTCGCAGAATATTACAGGATTGACAGACAGAAATTTTATGATTTTGACGAGCTAAACACCCTGATTCACAAAAGATACATGACAGAAAACGAGACGACCGGTATCATTCCAAAAAACTGGAAATACGATCCCGAATTGTTCGATAGCCTGCCGGAGATGATCAAGAGCCAGCCGATCTTTAAAAAGGCCTTCAAGATACCAATATTAATCAAATTACTCGGGATCAGCGACGATCTTGTCTTATAAATAAAACCCGATTTGAAAAAATCGGGTTTTTTGATAGTTTAATCTATTTTCTTTCGATACATAATCGATTCCCACCCTTTGAAACAACGGTTTGTTCAACGGTAAACAACCCCCACTGATCAACTGTTATGTCACCGCTTTCAAGAATTTCTCCCGTTTCAGAATCGATATTTTGCCATTTCAACAGTTCACCTGCAGCGGGTTTGAAACGCTGTACCTTTCGAGGGGTGATATCCGTCAGACAATTATCTTCAGACGCTTCGTCCATAAGCAGAACGGTCATTTCCCATCTATTCACACTGTCTACAATATCAGAAGTCTCCCAGTACAGCCAGCGATTGATCTGCCCCGCACTGTCACCGTCCAGCGGATCGCCATTCCCCGGATCGTCATCAAGAGAACAGCGGGTAAAAGCGGGTAAGCTCTGATCCGTTCTCACATCGATCATCATCTCGCGCTCGCTGTTGTTACCCGGAAGAACCGTTCGCTGTGAATGCCCTCCCTGGCCGAAGATAAAGAGATGTGGACGTCTTGTTTCCTGAAGGCAGTTGACAAAATCGACCGCCTGCTGCCATCCGATAGCGGAATCGTTCTTTCCGTTACTGAAGGAAAGGAATCCAATCTCAGCGTTCATGTTGTTTTGCAGATACCACACATCATCGTAATAGTCCCAAACAGGTGTCCCATCCTCAAATTTGATGTTTTCCCCCTGATCTCCGTAAACCAGACTGTATGAACTTTTAAAATTAGGCGATAACGCCGGTCTGTGAACACCGACCCATGATCTTGCATATGAAATACGTTCGGGATATCTGATGGCAAGCATGAGGGTTCCAGACCCTCCCATGGAGGTTCCGGCGGTGTATGTTCGGCTCAGATCCAGTTGCCATCTTCCGCTTGTGTTCATCCATTCAAGGAACGAGAACAACCTCGTTGAACTGTAAGGTCTTACAACGCCCCCCTGCCAGTCATCAGCTTCTCTGTCCGTATAGAGGAACTCATGATAACCGGTCCACCAGTCATAGGGATACTGATTGGACGACAACAGGATTTTTCCCTGCATACCATCGTTCCACCAGCCGTATCCGCCTTCAAGTGATCCTCCCCAGCAATGCAGATGAAGTCCCACAGGCGCCGGATTCATGACATTTTCCGGTACAGCGACGAGATAATCAAACGGTTTCCCTTTTACACTGGCATTGGGTGGCGCTTCCCAGCGAACATAATAATGAAGGTCTGCATCATTGATATACTGAAACGCCGTATCTTCAACGATTCTCTGAAGTACGGGACTTCCCTGGCCAACGGTCTCAACGATCGCAAGCTGAGAGCTGTTGGAAGAAGTGACTGATTTGTTTTCCACACCATCCACGATTGCTGTGACCGCATACCAGGCATCTCCGTTTTCATCTGGGTTGGAGACATAGATCCCCGTTCCGTTTTCAAGCGGCGGCTGTCCCTCTTCAACGATATACCGGATTGCCAGTTCCTCCGTCTTCTTTCTTGTATTTCCCATACCATAAAACGCTTGATTCCAGCATGAAAGTGAATCAACCGTCATAATCGGCGTCAGCGCTTCTATGTTTTCTATCTTTGAGTCAGAACGATAGATGTTGTATCGGATCTCTCGAGTGTAATTATCCAGTACATCAAAGAAAGTGGCATAGGTTATACCGTTCCCGGGCATGATCTGTGTTATTTCATCCCACGTGATAAAGGTCTGCCCGTCAACATGTCTCAGTTTCAAACCTGACACCTGAATATCTGTCAATTCCTCATTTTCAACGGTGATTACCACCATATTACTTTCAAAATTTCCGCAGGTAGCCTTTATCGAATAATCACCCGCATGATAAGTCATGAATCGTGAGTTTTCACAGCTGTATGATTTTCCCGTTTCATCTGTACAGATGAACTCATCTGGAAGGATAGCATTCTGTGTACCGTCGTCGTAGAGCGCAATGACTGTCAGATTAACCGTATCAAGGCCATTGGCAAGGATTTGAAGTCTGTCTACACTCAGTTCGATTGAGAGAATATCCCCCTGCTGAACATTCTGAAATTCATCAGCGCCGATATCCGGAAGGTTTCGCATTTCCCCGTCGATATCATCCGTTATTTCCTGAAGTTCCACACCGGCATTGATCACACTCAAAATGGTTTGACTGAGATGAAGATCGCCATTTTCTACATCGATAAACCAGTTATCCTGTGCATTCAAAATATTATGATCAACCGTAGCCACGCCATCATTTCTCGACAGGATCCGTGCATTGGTCAGATTATTCATAATCCTTGACCCGGTTGTATCAAATCTGTACTCTACCGCATTCGGATAAGCAGAGTTGATTACTACGGTGTTATTGTAAAGCAATGTGTTCCTGGCGTTGCAGAGATAGATGCCCACATCCCTGTTCGTGGAAACAAAATTATTTCTGACAATCGCATGATCATGCCCCGAGCTATCCATCCCCAGCATGATTCCCCTGTCACAATTGTAGATGATATTTCTTTCAATAAGCGTTCCTTCCGCATCACTCCAGAAATGAACAGCCCCTTCGGTCAATGTTCCTCCCGGATTACAGATATTTCTGAATCGGTTATCCCGAACGATCCAGTTCTTTCCCTGATGAACATCTATCCCACCGGTATAATACTGATAAGCCTGACCCTGCGTGAATTCAAACAGACAGTCTTCAACGATACCGTTATCACAGCTGGTATCCGTTCCCCTTGTCCCTTTGAGCATCTGTTCTCTCGTGTCAAAAAACCTGACATTCTTCACATGACAATTGTCCGCATCGTATTCCCCATGAATCTGAACGGCATGATTGTTTACCTTTCCAACACTCAGATCCTGAAGGGTGAAATTTTTCCCAGCAACCATAAACAAACTGCCAACATTGAAACCGCCATCAATTACAACGTCTTCACGATTCCCGGAAACACTTTTGTATGTAAGGTTATTTCCCGTTAAAAACAGATGCGCTGTCATATGATAGATACCCTCTTCAATCATAACGGTTATATTCCCCTCTTTCGTACTCATCTCTGTCGCTTTCAGTTCCTCAACTGTACTGACATAGATATATTCAACGTTCACAGAATGCCCCCGGATAAGAATCCCCTCAGATGTTTGTGATACGGTCATGCTGTCAAACTCATAATTGTTTTTAACAGGCGTCAGCACAACTTCTCCGGAAAGACCCGAGGCAGAAAAAAACCCTTCAGCATCCGTTTGTACACGCTCGATATTGCCGCTGAAATACATCGTGACGTCCGCCACGGGATTGTCGTTCTCATCTCTCACAAACCCTGAAACGGAGAATGTGTCAGCTCCGGAAAGCACACCGTTGCTGCATGCCGTAAATACAACTACACAGAAAAGAATACTAAAAAATATGATTTCACTTCTCATTAATAATATTTTTTTCAAGAAAGCCACCTCTAACGATCATATTATTTGGATTATATCTCTCAATTTAAAATCTTCGCTGTACATAATAGCATAAGTCCCTTTTTATTCAACGTTGATTCGCATCCGAAACAATTTTCGACGGCAGTTATAAACATCAATGTTCAAAAAAAATTCCCCCTCACGTGAAGTGAAGAGGGGGAAGATATGAAAAGGAGCGTTTAATGTTTATTTTAAGATCCAGTTGTTCCCGTCAAATTCGAAAAGAAGTCCCTGAAGTGTATTTCCATCCCTATCCATAACACCGTTTATCTCAAGCGTTGTTCCCTCGGAGCGCTTGTTGTAGAATTCTATAATGATCTGATCGTCGTGATGCTTTCTCACGATGGGATCATCCGGATAGTAGAATTCATTCCCGGTCAGCACGACTGTCTTCTGATTGACACTTTCAGGATCAATCGCCTTTGTGAACAGGATGTACTGTGTATAGTCGGATCCTGCCTTCAACTCAATCCCCCTGATTTCAAAATCGACTTCCGGCAGCTGACCTTCTACATCAACGATGAGATTGATGATTGAAATCTTGTTATCGTCTGCGAGATTTTCTTCTCCCCATTCTTTATCCGCAATGTAATAAGGAATATCCGATGTGTAGCATTCGGTTTCCCCTGTCTTTTTGAAAAGAAGAACAAATTCAGGTGTCTCTGCACCAAAGTGCGCAGGTTTCGCAACATTTCCCTTTGCCACTTCTTCGGTGGCGTTTGCGAGTGCGACTAACGTCCTTGTCGTTTCATATCCGCCAAAGATATCTTCAGAATTGTATAAAGCGCCTTCTCCCATTACCTTTTTCTTCGTATCAGCAACAATACAGAGATTTTTGGTGAAATTAAACGTGTCTCCCTCGGTCAGATAATGAAGTCTGAGCCCTTTCACACCGAACAAACCGGAATCTCTCGCTGTGTATTCAGCTTGTGATGCATCAAGAATGAATATGCCATTGTATCCTGCAACCGTTCCGATGAGGTCCCCGTTTTCTTCAGTGATGGCAAGTGCGGTTCCTTCATCAGCACCGATACCGATAGGCTTTCCGGTATCTCTCAATCCGATGATGAGCCTTCCCAACCTTCCCCTTGCATCGAAATGTGTATCGGCAAGAACGTTCTCCGGCATGAGGGCAACCCCATCCACCATAAGATTGTTACCGATGTTGAGAGGATTGAGATAACCGGTATCCGGTATATCTTTTATCTCGAAAATTTCAGTTCCGTTGTACAGGAACGATTCATAAGGATTCCCCACACCGAAAACAGGATCACTCATGACATGCATGCCCGCACTGCTGCCTGCAATAACGCCACCCCTGTTGTAGATGTCCTTCATCGCTTTAAGGATCTCGCTCTTCGATCCGTCTTCGTTCACAAGACAGGCGAGATGTTTGTACTGATCTCCCCCCATCATGAAGACGGCATCACATGTTCTCATAACATCCGCCCAGTAGGAACTGTTCATGACAAACCCCCTGGAATCCATCGCAAGCGGAATGTGAACAGCATCAAAACCAACGTTTTTAAAGTTGTTCAACTGTGACCCGATTCCCGGTTCATCGAAATAGAAATGATTGTAAGCGATGGCAAGTGTATCTCTTGAACTGCTGAGAACCGCAACCCTCGGATCGTATGCCTCCGTCCCGCCTGCTGCTTCCCGGATCACCGCAAAGAGTTCCGCACTGGCCGGATTACCGACAGAGGCATTTCCGCCGATTGCCATAACCGTTCCTTTTCCGTTCCCGATCTTCGTTATCGGCACTTTCGGATTTTCAGCGGTTACGATCAATTCGACCGCCTGATTGATTCCCAGCATACCGTCTTTCCCGACGGTGGCCACATAGGTATAATAAACATTCTTTCCAAACTCTTTTCCGAAGAGTGTCCGCTGATCTTTATCGAAATAAATTTCATGCTCAAGCTCTTTTGAAACGGAGATGAATTTCGCTCTCTTCTCTTCAGAAAGTGTTTTCAACGCCTCTGCTGTTTTAAAACCTTTCAGAAAATCGGTCACATCATAGATCCCCTTTTCAGAGAAAAACACGAGATTCCCGATGATTCTGTCATCATCGTAAGACTCAAAGCTAACCCCAAAGCGTTCAGGGTTCTCAGAAAGGATCAATGTAACGTTTTGCGGATAAGGTTTGATATCTATGCCATCCCCCATAGCAAGGGCCTTTACCATTCCGCCAGCCATTGTAGCCACATAGGTTTTGTATTCACCGGATGCAAATTCTTTTCCGGTTAACAGATCTTTCTGAGAACTTCTGAACGTATTCGGATATTCATCCGCGTAGTTAAAGGTGGTAATTTTATAAAGCTTTCTTCCATCCTCCAGTTCGTTCAACGCATCAATCTCTTCTGAAGTCAGTTCCGACAGATAATCCCAGATTTCATCAATTCCCGCTGTGGAATACATCATCAACCAGCCGTCAAAATCTCCGATAGAATCTTCATTTTCATACTCCGGCCACAGGAATCCCAGTTTATAATCGTTTATCGCGGTTCCCTCTCCGTAAAGCATCAGGTTTTTCAGAAGAAGGTTTTCATCGCCTCTGAAACGGGTTGCCAAAACTGTCATTGAAAAAATCATGCATAACACAACGAGCGATACCTTTACAACTCCTTTTTTCATTTTCATCCCCTCCATGTTTTGAATTCGAACGGTGAGCAAAGCTTTTTTATGAAATGATTCGCCTTTAAAAAGAAATTAATATATTAACGTTTCATTATATTTTATCATATTTATTGATAATTTGAACGGTTCACTTCGGGAAACAACCGGGTAATCATTCAAATATGAACAGAATAGTCGTCAACAACCGCTTTAATACAGCTGCGGTAATAAAAAGAAACGTATCGGTCTGAATGAGCCTTCATGTGGGACGATATGGTTTATTCATGAATAAAATTATGGGATTAAAATCAAAAGCGTTGAGAATAGAGAAAGGATTGACACAGAAAAGATTTTTTAAAACTTTCAGGAGTTTCCGAAATTCTCTCGTCTTTTTTAACGTCCTCAAAATGTTTAAATGGAGTTTCTTTCACTGTTATTGACCCCTTTAGAAATTATAGCCTGCATTTTGTTAGTTTTTATATAAACACTTGACATGATATAAATAATCATGTATACTATGGACAGAGTAAGGTGATATGTGATTTGTGAAATAAAAAGATTTTCTTTCACGTCATATTATCCAAGGAATAAAATCGCAACATGCACGATAAAAAAACGGAGGTGTTTTAAATGGCAACAGAATACGTAGTAGGAATTGACTTGGGTACAACTAATTCATGTATTTCATGGGTAAAACCAGATAAATCAACAGAAGTCATACCAAACGCAGAAGGGTCAAGGACAACCCCATCCATCATTGCGTTCAGCAAGACCGGAGAAATCGTTAAGGGTGAACCGGCAAAGAGGCAGGCCGTTCTCAACAGTGAAAGAACGATCAGATCCATCAAGAGACATATGGGAGACAGCAACTACAAGGTTGCAATCGACGGAAAGGATTACACCCCACAGGAGATCAGTTCATACATCCTCAGAAAACTCGTTGACGACGCAGAAAGCTATCTCGGCGGAAAGATCAACAAGGCTGTTATCACCTGTCCCGCATACTTTAACGATGCACAGAGACAGGCAACAAAGGAAGCCGGGCAGATTGCAGGACTTGAAGTCCTCAGAATCATCAACGAACCAACAGCAGCAGCTTTGGCCTATGGGATGAACAAGGAACATGACGAACATGTTATCGTATACGACCTTGGTGGTGGAACATTTGACGTGTCCGTTCTGGAAATCGGAGACGGTGTCATCCAGGTTGTCGCAACAAACGGAAACAACCATCTCGGTGGAGACGACTTTGACGGAAAGATCATCGACTGGCTCGCAGAGAATTTCAGAAAGGAACACGGCGTGGATCTCAGAAAAGACAAACAGTCCCTTCAGAGATTAAAGGAAGCGGCAGAAAAGGCAAAGATTGAACTCTCTTCCAAACTCGAAACAGACATTAATCTGCCTTTCATCACGGCAACATCAGAAGGACCGTTGCATCTGGAACAGAAGTTCACAAGATCAACCCTGGAATCCTTAGTCAGAGATTTGATCGAAAGCACAAGAGAACCAATCATGAACGCACTCAAAGATTCAAAGATCAACACAGATGAGATCAACGAAATCCTTCTCGTTGGCGGTATGACAAGAATGCCTATGGTTCAGACATTTATCAAGGATATATTCGGTAAGGAAGCCAACAAGGGAATCAACCCCGACGAAGCGGTAGCCGTTGGTGCAGCCATCCAGGCATCCATCATGTCAGGCGACATGGGTAAAGATGTTGTTCTCGTAGACGTTACACCACTCACGCTGGGAGTAGAAGTCAAAGGCGGATTGCTTGAACCGATCATCGACAGAAACACACCGATTCCTGTTAAGAAATCAAAGACATTCACAACCGCTGAAGACAGACAGCAGGAAGTAGAAGTCAGAATTTATCAGGGCGAAAGATCCATGGCAGCCCAGAATCATATGCTCGGAAGCTTCAGACTCATGGGGATCACACCGGCACCCAGGGGAATCCCGCAAATCGAAGTAACATTTGACATAGATACGGACGGTATTGTACACGTTACGGCAAAAGATAAGGCAACGAACAAAGAACAGTCCATGGTCGTAACCGGAAGAAACAAACTCTCCGAAGATGATATCAATAGAATGGTTGAAGAGGGAGAGAAGAACAAGGAAAAAGACGAAGAAAAGAAAAAGGAAATCGAGATTAAAAACCAGGCTGATTCACTCGTTTACGCAACAGAGAAATTGATCAAGGAAAGTGGAGACAAAGTTCCTGAAGATCTCAGAGGAAAACTCGAATCACTTAAAAACGACTTGAGAGAAGCGATTAACAACGACAACATCGCCAGAATCAAGACGTTAACGGAACAGCTTCAGGAAGAATCCATGAAGGCCGGAGAACACATTTACAAACAGCAGGCTGAAGCACAACAAGCTCAACAGGCAGCTGAAGGTCAGCCGACTGATGCAGGAGAAGCCCCGCAGGATAACACTGTAAACGCCGATTACGAAGACGTGGACAACTCAGAAGACAACAAATAATATGAGATAAAAAGGCGGGTTCCCCTTAAAGGGACCCGTCTTTTTTTTAGAAGGCAGCACAAGACCTACTGACAAGCAGGTGATAAAAATGGCAAATGACCCAAAAAAACAAATAGACAGGAATGATTCGTTCAATATGCCTAAATTCATTATCAGCGTGGCGTCCAATATGCTGGGAATACATCCCCAGACGCTCAGACAATATGAAAAAAGAGGCTTCGTCGAACCATTCAGACTGGGAAATCTCAGACTTTATTCAGAGCATGACATACAGGTGCTCAATCATATAAAAGAACTCGCCGATGAAGGGATTCCAACAACAGGAATCGATAGAATCATCGAACTCGAAACACGGCTCGAAAGAGCACATAGAAAGATAAAATTACTTGAAAGAGAAAATGAACTGCTCAAGCAGAAAATGAGGAAAGAAATCCCGCCTTTGCCGGTTAAAATAGAATATAAAAGCTATGAATTCAATTTTTATAACGAAAACGGAGAAAAGAAAAAAGACGAAGAAGATAAATAAAATTTATCAGAATCAGAGGTGAATTAAATGATAAACATGAACGATTATACATCAAGTGCTCAGGGCATCTTTAACATCATGCAGGATATACTGATGCGTTTCAGACACAATCAGCTCAGAACTGAACACCTTTTGCTCGCTATGATGGAACAAAAAGAGAATACAGGCGCTCAAGTCATACAGACACTGGCAGATAATATCGCCGTGTTGAAACAGGAAACGGAAAAGGCCGTAAGAGAATACGCCCCTTCAAATATGACACCGGCTCCGGGCGGACAGATATACATCACACCGGAAGCGAGACAGGTCCTTGAAGAGGCAAAAAAAGAGGCTGAAAGACTTCAGGACAAGAAGGTTGGCGGTGAGCATCTACTGATCGGACTTCTGAAAGTCGAAACAAGCGTTGCGGCAAAATTACTCACACAGCACAAAGTCATCCTCGAATCCGTATACGCCAACATCCGACAGCTCAGGGCTTCAGGCGGCGCAAACGAAAAGGAAAATCTCGGACCACTTCAGAAGTTTACGACAGACCTCGTCAAGATGGCAAAGGAGAAAAAGCTCATGCCGGTTATCGGCAGGGATGACGAGATCAGACGTGTCATACAGATCATCGGAAGAAAAACAAAGAACAATCCGGTTCTCGTCGGCGACTCAGGTGTGGGTAAAACCGCTGTTGCCGAAGGGCTTGCTCAGAGAATCGTAGAGGGGAATATACCCGAATATCTGAAGGGAAAAACCCTGCTATCCCTGGACATGGGAAGACTCATCGCCGGAACAAAGTTCAGAGGTGAATTTGAAGAGAGAATGAAAGGGGTTATCGACGCCATTAAGAAAAAAGAGGGAGAAGTCATCCTCTTCGTGGACGAAATTCACACGGTAGTCGGCGCCGGATCAACAGAAGGCTCAATCGATGCCGCCAACCTGATGAAACCCGCACTCGCAAGGGGTGAACTGAGATGTATCGGGGCGACAACGCTTGATGAATACAGAAAGCATATTGAAAAAGACAAGGCCCTGGAAAGAAGATTCCAGAAAGTCATGGTGGAAGAACCATCGGTAGAAGACGCCATCGAAATCCTCACCGGACTCAGAGATGTGTTCGAAAAACACCATGGCGTTACGATCAACCAAAGTGCCATTGAAGCAGCTGTAAAACTCTCGGATAGATACATATCCGAAAGATTTCTGCCGGATAAGGCAATCGATTTGATAGACGAAGCGGCATCAAAGATCAAGATCGAAACAACGTATATGCCGATTGAGATAAATGAACTGGAAAAAGAGATCAAGGAAGGCGAAGAAAAAATCACTGAAGAAGCAGAAAAAGGTGATTACGAAAGCGCCGCCAAATTAAAATCGGAAGTTGAAAGGATCAGAGAAAATTATCAGGAAAAATACGATTCATGGAAAAATGAACAGGATGCCAAACCAAAGGTTGTCAACGAATTCATCATTGCAGAAGTCGTTGAAAAATGGACGGGCATCCCAACGACAAAGATGCTCCGATCCGAAAAAGACAAGATATTGAACCTTGAAAACATGCTGCATGAAAGTATCATCAATCAGGATGAAGCTGTGAAGAGCGTAGCTCAGGCGATCAGAAGATCGCGAGCCGGACTTAAAGATCCAAAGAGACCAACGGGATCATTTCTGTTCCTGGGGCCAACCGGAGTGGGTAAGACGGAACTTGCCAAAACGCTTGCGGAAAAACTGTTCGGCAGCGAAGAGGCACTTGTCAGAATCGATATGTCCGAGTACGGTGAAAAGATTGCCGTTTCCAGACTGCTTGGGGCATCGCCCGGTTACGTCGGTTACGAAGAAGGCGGACAGCTGACGGAAGCCGTCAGAAGAAGACCCTATTCCGTTGTATTACTCGACGAAATAGAAAAGGCACACGGTGAAGTCTTCAACGTTCTGCTGCAGCTCCTTGAAGATGGAAGACTCACAGACGGTCAGGGACATATCGTCGATTTCAGAAATACCGTTATCATACTGACCAGCAACATCGGTGGCGAAAAGCTTATCGCCGGTGGTTCAAAGACAGTCGGATTTGGTATCGATGAAGACAAGGAAATGAAGAAGGAAAAGATCGTCATGGATGAATTGAAGAAACACTTCAAACCGGAGATCATCAACCGACTCGACAACATCGTCGTGTTCAAAAATCTGACACCGGAACACGTTCGACAGATTGCGTGTCTCATGATTAAACAATTGAACGACAGAATCATGGACAAACATATCAAGATAGAACTCACAGATGAGGCAGAAGAATACCTTTCAAAGGTCGGCTACGATGAAAACTTCGGCGCAAGACCGATGAGAAGGGCCATCGAAAAATACATTGAAGTTCCGCTTTCAGACATGATTCTTGAAGGGAGTATCGACGAGTACAGTGTGGTTCAGATCCTCGGACCAAACGAAAACGACGAGCTTCAATTCGAGATCATAAAAGAATAATACCCAATAGAATAAACTAGCATTAAATCCCCTTACACCCGCCCCAAGGCGGGTGTTTTTTCAGCATTTGTCTTGCAATAGATCTCTTAAACACTAATGAGGAAGCCTTTCGCTCAACTGTCTTTCATTGACAGAAAACTTAATAATTGCTATACTTATGATGAAAAAATCGGTGTAGACTACCTGGTAACTTGACTTTGCTGGAGTAAAATCATGAATAAAACAAAAAATATAGTGATGCTCGTCGACGATAGTTCCGCAAATCTGAAGATTTTGTCCACCCTTCTGAAAGACAAATATCGTCTGATTATCGCAAAAGGGGGGCAAAAAGCGCTTGATATCATCAGTTCAGGTAATCTTCCCGATCTGATACTGCTGGATATTCTGATGCCGGATATTGACGGCTATACAGTTTGTAAACAGATTAAGGCTTCTGAAAAGACAAGGGATATTCCCGTTATTTTTATCTCAGCCATGAATCAGACGAATGATGAAGAAAAAGGCTTAAAAACGGGCGCTGTTGATTACATCACCAAGCCGTTAGTTCCGTCTCTTGTGCTGTCACGAATCGATACACATTTAAAATTGAGCCATTCAATCCGTGAAGCAAAAGAGATGTACCGGGAATCCGTTGAACTGAATAAAAGTCTCAGATTAAAAAATGAACAGGTCAATATGATACTGGACAATTCCGGAGAAGGCTTTTTACTCCTTGAAAAAGATTTAAAAGTCTACTCTGAACACAGCCGGGAATGCGATACGATCTTTGGGTTCAACATCCATGAAAAGGATTTTAAGACTATTTTTTCCGGTTTTAACGGTATCAGAGCGGATGAAGATATCGAAATACTGAAAGAATTGTTTACCCTGTCCTGTGATGTTTTAAGAAAAAAGGCTGCCATCTACCTTTCCCTGCTCCCCGAAAGAATTGAAAAAGACGGCAAATGTTATAACGTCAGATATTCACTTGTCCGTGCTAATGATATTCAGGACAGAAAGATACTGATCATGCTGAAAGACATCACTGAAGAGAAAAAACTTGAGGAAAAACTTATTCAGGAACACCGATTGCTTCTGACCATCATCAGTATCATTTCTGATATTGAAGAGTATAAAAATCTGATTATCAACGCCTTCATGTTTTTCGGAAGTGTCTTTCTGAAAAAGATCAGAACAGGTGAGTTGAGAGAGTTAAAATTCTTATATCGTGCAACACATACGTTTAAGGGGGAATTCGGCAAGTTAAATATCTTGGATTTCGTTGAAAAACTGGATGAACTGGAAAACATGCTGTCAGATATCCTTGAAAATACCAAATCAATTGATGAGCAGGAATTTTCAAAAAAATATCAAAAACTTGAATTATTGACAGTATTAGAGGATATCAATCAACTGGTTGAGAAATATTCCGGCAGAAATGTTCTCCTCGAAGATGATAACAATGATTTTCTAATGGTCAACAAACGCCTTATACACAACTTTGAAAGTACCCTTGAGAAAAGCTCTGATAAAATTGACAAATCCATTGTTCTGAATAGCTTGAAAATGCTTGAATACAAAAGTCTTTACAGTATTCTGGATTCCTATTGCAGGTATTCTAAAACGCTGGCAACCGATCTCGGAAAAGAGGAAATCAGAACGGTGATTGACGGCGATGAGGTCTTCCTTGAACCTGTAAAATACGGGAATATGTTAAAATCCCTTATACATATTTTCAGAAACATGGTGGATCACGGGATTGAAACCGGAGATGAGCGATTTAGCGCAGGTAAGAATGAACACGGCAACATCTCATGCCGGATAAAAAAGAACGGTAACGCGGTTCATCTGACGATTTCGGATGACGGGAGAGGGATTGATGTGCAGACACTTAAGAAAAACATCCGGCAAAGTTTTGATTTCCCCCCGGAGAAGATCGAAGCGTTGGAAGAAAAAGATCTGATTCAGTATCTGTTTGAGATGAATGTTTCTACAAAGGCCAAGAAAGGGCTGGTTTCCGGAAAGGGTGTCGGGTTATCGGCGGTAAAATCCGAATTGACAAAGATAAACGGTTCTGTCAAAGTGACATCCAAAGCTGGGGAAGGGACAACCTTTCATATCAAATTTAATATTTAAAACAGGAGTGTTTTATGGCAGAGATTCTTATCGTAGATGACAGTTATTTAATGAGAAAAAGTATTAAAAAAATGGTGGAAAGGATGGGCCATACCGTTGTAGGAGAGACGTTTGACGGAAAATACTTGATGCAGAAATATATTCAGCTATCCCCGGATCTGATTACACTGGATATCGTGATGATTGAGAAAAACGGTTTAACGGCATTGAAGGAATTGAAGGAAAAATATCCCGAGGCAAAAGTCATCATGATCAGTTCTATCTCACAACGAATCAAGGTTCTGACTGCCTTAAAGTACGGTGCAGATCACTTTATCCTAAAACCGCTCAGCGAAGAAAAATTGAAGCAGGTCATTGATGAAGTGCTTGAAGAGACGCCCGATCCGCAATCGGAGAAATTGAGTCTTGAAGAGGAAAAGGAAATGATCGGAAAACAACGTGAGCAGATCACCCATTCAACGAAAGATAAAGACTAATGTCATGAAGGATTTGATCATATGAGAATGCTGATGGATGTAGGAAATACAAACGTAACACTGGGAATATGGCATGCGGGCAAAATCGTCAGGCAATGGCGGATCGATTCTGAAAAGATTGGTACGGAAGACATGTTTTTTTCGTCTATTTTCCCCTTACTGGTAGAACGCGATATTAAAACGAAGGATATCGCATCAATTGCAATCGCCTCCGTGATCCCGGGAAAACAATTTGTCTTCAGACGTTTCGCCGAGAAGTATTTCAACACCAAACCTGTCTTTGTACATGCCGTTGAAGGTATTGATATCTCCTGGAAGGCGGATAATCCAAAGGAAATCGGTGCGGACAGGATTGCCAACGTTCTCGGAGCCAGGGATTATTACGGATCCAATGCGATCGTACTGGATTTTGGTACGGCAATCAACGTGGATGTTCTGTTCCGTGATGCTTTTGTCGGCGGTTCAATCCTGCTTGGTATCAACACATCCATGAAGGCGCTCTTTTCAAAGGCTGCCATGATCCCTCCCGTTGAACTCTTCATGGAAGATCATTACCTTGGAACAAACACGGGAGACAATATCCGAATCGGACTTGTCAACGCAAAATACTTCGCTTTAAAGGGCATCACCGAACAGATCATGAATGAGCTTGGTGAATCTGTCCCCGTTATCGCAACAGGTGGACTGTCTGCTCTTTTCGATTTTGACGGAACTTTTATCAATCATTTCGATACGGACCTGACGTTAAAAGGGATCGCCTCTTTTCAAAATCGTATATCGTAGCTTTTCCATATTCAATCAGGTACTGACAACAAAAGCATTGCCATCCGTTTTGTCTTAACAAATTACTTGTTAATTCTTTTCTTTTCAGATAAAAATTCTTTTTTTGTAGCACTCAATATGGTGTATAATTATCAAGTATTCCGCCGAGAATTTCGGTTTCATTCAGAATACACCTATTCTTACAACAAACACTTCAAGGGGGTTCTTTGATGGAAAAATTAGCCCGAATATTTTTTGTTTTCACCCTGCTCTTTGCTGCTGCCTTTATCATTTTCTTCCTGCTTTATGCGCAGGCAAGAAATGAAGTCACTCAGTCAAAAGTTGACAGGGCCGGTCTGCAACAGGAGTTAAGTACACTTGAAAACGCTTCCGGCAAACAGGCAATATTATACGAAGAATTACAGAGAAAATATGATTTACTGGTAGAGGAATCTGAGGAAAAATCAGATTTGAATGTTCAGAAGCTGAAGGATCAGATCTACGATCAGCAGAAACAGATTGAAGATCAGAACAAACAGATTGACGAAAAAGATCAGGCAATTGAATCCTTGAAACTCGCCATGGATTCAAAACCCGTTCAGGATACCGTCAACGCCTCCGTTATCAATCTGAATCCAAACAACGAACAGCTCGCTGAAATTTCTGCGGAATATGAGAAGGAAATCAGGAAACTTCAGAATGAAATTGCCGCTCAAAAAGCTGAAGTAACACGATTGACCGAAGAACTTGAATCATCCTCGGACGGTGATCAGCGAATCAAGGATCTTCAGGAAAGGGTCGGAAAGGCACAGCAAAGCCTCGACAACGCCATTGCTCAGGTCAAAACCCTTGAGGAACAACTTGATGAAAAGAATCAGACGATTGAGAACCTCAACGAACAACTCTCAAACGCTGAAAACAGTACACAAATTATAGCGGAAAAACAAAATGAGATAGAAACACTCAAGCAGGAAATCGCCGCTCTCAACGATAGAATTGCAAACGAAATACAGAAAACGGCGTCGAGAGATACCGATATAGCCACACTCAACAAAGAGTTGAATGAAAAGATGACTGAGATCAAGACGCTCGAAGCAACTCTGGAAAGGGAAAAGAAATACGATCCGATCCCCGCCGGTGAAGCCGATGCCGTCAGATATAAATATCTGCTGCTGGGTGAAGATGCCCTATCAGCGGGGAATAATGTCCAGAGTGCTGACTATTTTCAAAAGGCTAAACTCGATGATCTTGCATTGGGCGATCTTTACAAGGTTTATGAAAGAAAAAGAGAACTCGCTTATCAGAAGGCGATTGCCGTTTATTACAACGATGGCTATCAGCTGTACAAAGATAAAAAATACGAACTGGCGATAGATAATTTCTCACAGGCAGCAGCATTTGGGAGATCCGTCAAGACAGACTATCTCGATGACACGCTGTATTACAGAGCATTATCAGAATACAACCTCTCAGACTATTCAGCCGCTGAGACTGATTTCAATGAAATCATCAAGACACAGCAGGGATCCAACTATGTTCAGCATTCCCTGTATTATCTCTGCAAGATTCTCGACTCACAGGGAAGAAAAGAGGAACTCAAAACAGTTGCAACGCAACTTGTAAAATACAGTTCATACAGTGATTACGCCAATAATCTACTCAAGAGTCTAAATTAAGGAGGCAGTATGAGAAGACTATTCGGAACAGACGGCATAAGAGGTGTTGCCGGTAGAGAAATTTCTGCCGATCTTGCCTTCAGACTTGGAAATGCTGTAGCACAGATCGTCATGGAAGACGGTATCAACACATTAATCATCGCAAAAGATACCCGGGTATCCTGTGATATGCTGGAATATGCCGTGGCATCCGGTGCTTCTTCGGCAGGAATGGATGTCAGATGTTGCGGTATCATGCCTACCCCCGCACTTGCGAAGGTAACGGAAGTATACAACGCAGCCGGTGTCATGATTTCCGCCTCACATAATTCATTTGAATATAACGGCTTAAAGGTCATGAAGACGGGGTATAAACTTCCTGACAAAGAAGAAATTGAGATTGAAGAGATCATCCTTGCGGGAAGTATCAAGGCGCAGACACATCATGCACTCGGCAGGATCACAAGATTTCCGGAAGCAAGAGGCACCTATCTGAGAGAGTTGTACAGACACTTCGATGAACTGGATCTTTCCGATTTCTATAAAGAGACAAAAAAGACATTCCATATTGTCTTTGATGCATCAAACGGTGCTTCCTACAGTATTGCTCCCGAAGTCTACCGTACACTCGGAGCAGACGTAACCGTTATCAATGACAACCCGGACGGCTTCAATATCAACTTGAATTGCGGTTCACAGCATACGGAAAAGCTTGCCGAAAAAGTTCTGGAACTGGGGGCTGATGTGGGAATTGCCCATGATGGAGATGCCGATCGCTGTATACTGGTTGATGAAAGAGGTATAGAGGTAGATGGGGACAAAATCATGGCGATTACCGCCAATTATTATCATGCAACGGGGAGGCTCAAGAATAATCTGGTTATTGCCACGGTCATGAGTAATCTCGGCTTTGAGACTTATGTCAAGAATCAGAATATGGCGCTTAAAAGAACAAGAGTTGGGGATCGATATGTCCTGGAGGAAATGATGGAGAGTAATGCCGTCATTGGAGGAGAACAGTCCGGACATATTATTTATCTTGATAAAAACACAACAGGGGATGGTTTAATTACCTCTCTGACCGTCTTACAGACGATGATTTATTTTGACAGGAAACTTTCCAAATTGATTGATGAGATTCCACGTTTCCCACAGGTATTAAAAAACGTCAAAATAAACGATAAAGAAAGAGTCATGGAATCCTCCGGACTGACAGCCAAACTTGATGAGGTAAGAAAGATGCTCAAAGATACAGGCAGAGTCCTGGTCCGACCATCCGGAACCGAGCCTCTTGTAAGAGTTATGCTGGAAGGGCGGCACGAAACAGAGATAGAAGATTTATGTGATGAGATAATAGAAGTGATAAAGGAGAATGATGCATAACCAAACAACAGAAAAGAAGAAGAATATTTTAAGGGGTAGACAGTCGATAACGGTTAAGGGAGCGAAAGAACATAATCTGAAAAATGTGGACTGTGAGATTCCGAGAAACACGATGACGGTTATAACGGGACTTTCAGGTTCCGGTAAATCTTCGCTTGCCTTCGACACGATATACGCCGAGGGACAGAGAAGATACCTTGAATCGCTGTCATCCTACGCCAGACAATTCCTTGGAGATTTAAAGAAACCGGATGTGGAATCGATTGACGGTCTATCCCCATCCGTTGCAATTGATCAGAAGACCGTCAGTCGAAATCCACGTTCCACAGTCGGAACGGTGACGGAGATCTATGATTATCTGAGACTGCTTTATGCACATATCGGTATCCCGCATTGTCCGGAATGCGGGAAGGTTCTCAGCAGAATGAGTGTTGATGAAATCGTGGATATCCTGTACACGGACATCGCAACGGTGGAAAACAAAGAACCGAGAATTGTTATATATGCCCCCATCGCCAGGGAAAAAAAGGGGGAATACAAAAAGGAACTGGAAGCCTTCAGAAAGAAAGGCTATTCAAAGATAAAGATCGACGGGGAATTGTACGATCTTGAGGATGAAATCATTCTGAAAAAACAGAAACGTCATACCATCCTGCTGATGATTGATCGCATGAAACTTGAAAAGGACAGAGATCACATGCAGCGTCTTGCCGATTCAATCGAACTGGCCCTCCACGAAGGGGAAGGGTTCGTTGAGATTGAAGAGTACGGAAAACAGCATTCACATGTGTTCAGTGAGGATTTCACATGCCCGTCCTGCGGGGTCAGCATCCCGGAGATTACACCGAAGATTTTCTCATTCAACACACCATACGGTGCCTGTCCCGAGTGTACGGGACTGGGGTACAAATTTGAGATCATGCCCGATCTCCTTGTGGATAAAGAAAAATCATTAAATGACGGGGCTTTCGGATTGTTCAAAGACGGATACATGCATGATCTCCTGAACAAAATATGCCGTGTATACGGTGGAGATCCGGATACGCCCTACAAAGAACTGCCGCAGAAATGTCAGGATTCACTCATGTTTGGAACGGATCAGAAGATTAAAAGACGCTATGAGTTCGATTCGGGACATTATGAGACGTCGAAGAAATTTGAAGGGGTTTATAACAACATCAGAAGAAGGTATCATCAGACCCAGTCCATTGGTATAAAGGAATGGGTCGAGAATAATTTCATGCAAAAACAGGAATGTGATGTCTGTCACGGTCACAAACTTCGACCGGAAGCGCTTGCCGTCCAGCTGAACGGGCTCAATATCTCGCAGCTTACAGAACTTCCCGTAGATGAAGCGTATCAGTTTATCACGACATTGCCGCTATCAGACAGAGATGAAAAGATAGCGGGTGAAGTCCTGAAGGAAATCAAACGGCGAATCAAATTTCTGCTGGATGTGGGGCTGGAATACCTCACATTATCACGAAGGGCTTCCACACTCTCAGGAGGCGAATCTCAGCGAATCAGGCTCGCCACACAGATCGGTTCCAAGCTGCAGGGTGTCCTTTATGTCCTGGATGAACCGACCATCGGATTGCATCAGAGAGACAACACCAGACTGATCAACACACTGCTGGAGCTCAGAGATGTCGGGAATACCATACTCGTCGTTGAGCATGATGAGCAGGTCATCAGAAGTTCTGATTATCTCCTGGACCTGGGACCGGCTGCAGGTGTAAATGGTGGAGAGATCGTATTTCAGGGGCATGTTGATGATATTTTCGAATACGAGAACGGTGTTTCTCAGACAGCCGACTATCTGTCAGGCAGAAAGGAAATTCCGTTGAAAACCGATTACAGGGCAACAGGTGAGAAAAAGATAGTTCTGAAAGGCGCTTCACAGAACAACCTGAAAAACATATCCGTCGATTTCCCACTGGGTGTTCTCATCTGTGTCACAGGTGTTTCAGGTTCCGGAAAATCGTCTCTCATCAACGAAACACTGTATCCTTTGATGAAGAACAGGATCTATCATACACATGACATGGTGGGAAAACATGAAGAGATTCTCGGAATGGAACATATCGATAAGGTCATTGATCTGAATCAGTCACCCATCGGAAGAACCCCGCGTTCTAACCCGGCAACTTATACGAAGGTCTTTGACGAGATCAGAAACCTGTTCACAAAAACACCTGAAGCCCGTTCAAGAGGCTACAAAAAGGGACGTTTCAGCTTCAATGTCAAAGGTGGCCGATGTGAAGCCTGTGATGGTCAGGGACAGACGAAGATCGAGATGCAGTTCCTGGCAGATGTCTATGTCGACTGTGATGTCTGTAAGGGAAAAAGGTTCAACCGGGAAACACTTGAAGTCAAATACAGGGGCAAGAGTATTGCCGATGTCCTTGAAATGACGATTGATGAAGCACTGGAATTCTTTAAAAACATCAACAAGATTCGTGATACCCTGCAAATTCTTCAGGACGTCGGGCTGGGCTATATCAAACTGGGGCAACCGGCGACGACACTCTCCGGCGGAGAAGCACAGCGAATCAAAATCGCCTCTGAGCTCAGGAAAAGGGCGACGGGCAACACGCTGTACATTCTCGATGAACCGACAACCGGATTGCATTTCGAAGATGTGAGAAGGTTGATGGAAATACTGGACCGACTGGTTGACCGTGGAAATTCGGTCCTCGTCATCGAACATAATCTGGATATCATTAAAAACGCAGACTGGATCATAGATCTCGGTCCCGAAGGTGGCGATAAAGGCGGGACGGTACTTTTTGCTGGGCCAACCAAAGAATTATTGAAGAAAAGAAAATCATACACGGCAAAATATCTGAAAGAACTATTTAAATGACAAAAGGGTGGGGGTCTCCTACCCTTTTGTCATTTTATGCGATTTAATCTTGGAACACCCGATATTTTAGGCAGATTAAGTTGATCTGATATTCCGTCTGCCTGTACAGAAAATCATTTGACTGGAGGGGTTACAATGCAATTTTTTGGGAAAAAGGAACTTAGAATCATTCAGCTTTTTGAAGATCATATGGTGGCAGTCGAAAACACTGTGAACGCTCTTATTAATCTTCTGAAAGAATTTGAAAAAGATCCGAAAAGTATCGTAAAAACGGTTGAGGCTGTCAGACAAAACGAAAGTGATGCGGATATGAAGAGAAGAAAGATGGAAACCGAGATGTATCTCGGTGCCTTTCTACCTAATTTCAGAGGAGATTTACTCGGTATCGCCGAATCGATCGATGTTGTGGCAAATAAGGCGGAATCCACTGCAGATCTGATAGAATTGCAGAATATTGAGATCCCCGATTTTATGCTCCCGAAACTGGTAACACTTTCTGAAAAATCCCTTGACACGTTCCTTTCCGTAAAAAATGCAGCCAAGGCTATTTTCAAGGATATGGAGGTTGCCAACACATACATTCAAACAACAGAAGGGCTTGAGCACGAAAGCGATCTCGTTGAAAAAGAAATCATCAGAGAGTTGTTCAGAAACGAAGCGATAGAACTCGCCCATAAGATGCAGCTTGAAAAACTGGTAAAAAAGATAGCGGATATCGCAGATCAGGCAGAAAATGTCTCAGACAGACTTCAGATCGTCATCTTCAAAAGGAGAATCTAAATGCATTCTCTTGAACAAAAAAAAGAGGAATTTGCAAGATTACTCGGTGTCATGGAAAAACTCAGGGGTGAAAATGGCTGCGACTGGGACAAAAAACAGACCCATAAAAGTCTGAAACCCTACGCGATTGAAGAGGCCTATGAAGTAGCGGATGCAATAGATGCGGAAGATCTCGAGGAGTTGAAGGGTGAACTCGGTGATCTGATGCTTCAAAGTATCTTCCACGCACAGATCGGCAGTGAAAATGAAACATTTGACATCTATGATGTCCTGTTGACCATCAACGAAAAGATGATCAGACGACATCCGCATGTATTCAAAGACAGAGAGAAATATTCTTATTCCTATAAACAGTGGGAGGATATAAAGGCAGCAGAAAAAGGAAAACAGGCTGAATCAAGAATTGGTAAGATTAATAAGGCGTTGCCGTCTTTAAGTATGGCAAGACGCGTACAGGAAAATGCTGCAGAATGCGGATTTGACTGGGAAAAGACAGCAGATGCCATGAAAAAGATCGATGAAGAGCTCATCGAATTGAAAGAGGAAATTTCCATCATGGAGCAGAATAATTCCGTCGAAACGGACAGAGTTGAAGAAGAATTTGGGGATTTATTGTTTGCATCGGTAAATGTGGCAAGATTCCTGAAGATTGATCCCGAAATCGCACTCAGAAAGGCAACGGATAAATTTATCAAAAGGTTCAGACAGATGGAAGAATTGATCAAAAAAGATGGTAAAATATTTGAAGAGCTGGATCTCGAAACTTTAGACGGATACTGGGAGATGAACAAAAAACTTGGAATACAAACTGAACAGTAACTATAAACCTTCAGGCGATCAGCCACAGGCGATCGAAAACATATGTAATTCAATCAAAGAGGGAAACAGATATCAGACACTTCTCGGAGTCACGGGCTCCGGGAAGACTTTCACGATGGCGCATGTCATTAAAAACCTTGGAAGACAGGCGTTGATTATTTCCCCAAACAAAACACTTGCCGCACAGCTGTACAGGGAGTTTAAGGAATTTTTCCCGGAAAATCGCGTGGAATTTTTTATCAGTTATTACGATTATTATCAGCCGGAAGCGTATATCCCGAAAAAAGACATATACGTCGAAAAAGAGGCACAGATCAATGAGATCATCGAAAAGATGAGACTTTCCGTCCTGAAATCGGTCATCACACATAAGGATGTCATCGTTATCGCCAGTGTTTCCTGTATTTACGCTTCGGGTAATCCGGATGATTTCAGAAACATGAATCTCGTACTGGAACGCGGAAAACGTGTCAAGAGAAGAGATCTGACACTGAAGCTGGCTGAAATGCAGTATGATAGATCGGAAGAGGTCTTCAAGGGGGGGAATTACAGATTAAAGGGTGAAATTCTGGAAGTCTATCCCGGTTATGAGGATGTGGGAATCAGAATTGAATTCTTCGATGATGAAGTGGACAGAATATTCAGTTTCGACCCGATCACAAGAAGCAAGATTGAAGATTTTGACAAGATCATCATCTACCCCGCAACAGAATATGTTACGACTGAAGAGAAGATTAAAAATTCGATCAAGACGATTGAAGAAGAATTACACGAAACGATCAGAAAGTTCAAGGAGAACAATCTGCTCCTTGAAGCGCAGCGAATCGAACAGCGAACGAAACAGGACCTTGAGATGCTTGAAGAAGTCGGGTACTGTCAGGGAATAGAAAATTATTCGAGACATTTTGATGAGCGAAAAGAGGGCGAACCACCGTGGACACTCCTGAATTACTTTGACAAGGATTTCATCACCATCATCGATGAATCCCATATCGCCGTTCCACAGCTCAGAGCCATGTCTCGAGGCGATGTTGCCAGAAAAAAGAATCTCGTTCAATACGGCTTCAGACTGCCTTCAGCTGCGGACAACAGACCGCTAAATTTTGAAGAATTCTCGGAAAGGGTGGGACAAATCGTCTTCACCTCTGCCACTCCCGGTGATTTTGAGATGGAACATTCGGCAGAAATTATCCAGCAGATCATCAGACCAACGGGGCTCGTCGATCCGGAGATAGAGTTCAGAAACTCTCGCAATCAGGTAGATGATTTACTGGAAGAGATCAGGGCAAGGATTCAGAAGAACGAGAGGGTTCTCGTCATCACACTGACAAAATCCATGTCAGAAAGACTCAGTGAATATCTTCAGGAACTCGGTATCAGAGCTGAATATATACACTCTGAACTCGGAACGGTGGAACGTGTTGAAGTCCTTAAAAAGCTTCGAACGGGAGAAATAGACGTAGCAGTGGGGATCAACCTGCTCCGCGAGGGGCTTGACCTGCCGGAAGTATCACTGGTTGCGATTCTTGATGCCGACAGAGAGGGGTTTCTCAGAAATGAACGAACATTGACGCAGATTGTCGGTCGTGCCGCGAGGAATGCAAACGGAAAAGTTATCATGTACGGCGACAGAATCTCCCCCGCCATGCAGAAAACGATTGACGTCACCGAATACAGGCGGGCCATTCAGCTGGCATACAACGAGGAACACGGCATAACGCCAAAGACGATCATCAAAAAGATAGAAGAGGATATGTTCGCTTCCTATAGAAATGAAGAGGAAGAAGAAACGTTTGAATATATGAACATCAGTGATGAAACCAAAGATTTACTCAAAGTATCGGAGGACATGGCATCCGAAACCTACCTTGATATACTGGAAGAGGAAATGAATAAAGCAGCACGTGAACTGAGGTTTGAAGATGCTGCAAAATTGAGGGACGAATTGAACAGGAGAAAGACAAAGTAAAGCACGGTTAATCATTTGTGGGGTGAAAAAATGACCTATTTGAATATCATCAACACCGGGGGACCTGTATTAATCATCATTCTAGTCACAGCCATGATCGGTCTGTTCTTCTTCTTTGAAAGGCTGATTGCTTTCATCATGATGAAGAGTGCCATGCGTACGGGATCAGAGAACCCATTTCTGGAGCAGCTGAACGAAAAGATCAACACAATCAACTCAAGAAATGCAGATGAAATCCAGGAGATCGTTGGACTGCACTGTGAAAAACTGCATAAGAATTTCAGAATCATCACGACAGCCACTACTATCTCACCTCTGCTGGGACTTCTCGGAACGACAACGGGAATGATAAAAATCTTCAACACCATCGGACAAACAGAAGCATTGCAGCATGCCGACCAGCTTGGTCAGGGAATAGGGGAAGCCCTTTATACAACGATTGCAGGGCTTGTAGTAGCCGTTATCCTGAGTATTCTCATGAGTGTGATTAAAGAAATGTCTACCGGCATCCGACATGCGTTAACGGATTATTATGTCACAGAATGTCTCAAATCAACGCGAAGACGGGAACATCTATAATTCCACAGGGGTGAAAATATATGGCAAAGCATGAATTCAAAGATGATTCGAGCATTAACATAACCCCTTTGATCGATATACTGTTTATTTTGCTGCTCTTTTTCATCCTCACATCAACCTTTGATATCGATAGTGAACGGTCGATAGATGTCACATTGCCGGAGACGGAAAGTGATCAGGTCGTTGAAACACCTGAGATCTTCAGAATCGTTCTGGATGAAAACAACACAATATACATCAACGCAAAAGAAACCAATGTTGAACAGCTGAAAGCGATTGCGGCGGGAAAGGATACTACGGATGATTTCATCACCGTAATCTCTGCCGACGAAAACGCCTCACACGGGACAGTCATGACCATTCTGGATATACTCAGGCTCAGTGGAATTTCAAACATCAACATACAGGTCAGATAAAAGTCGGTGATCATCATTAAGACAGATTCCCTTTTTGAACCCAAATTCATCATATCCGCTATCCTCGCCGTTGTCGTCGAAACGGTACTGGTGGCCTCTCTTGTCTTTCTGATCAACGCATCACCCGTCACTATTCAGAAAGAAGAATTTCTGACGATTAATCTGAACAGGATGACTCAAACACAGGAAAAAGAGGCAACGGTCGAAGAAAAAAAGACTCCCGATCCGGTAAAACCCGTTGAACAAAAAATGCCCGAACAAAACAAACAACCTGATGCGCTGCTGGAAGCATTAAAAACATTTCAGCCGGAACAACCGAAACAAAAAGTGGAAGGTGTGACATCCGGTCTGAAAACGCTTGAAGTGCCAAAAGTCAAAAAGAATTCTCCTGAGAGTATCTTTGAGCAGAACACACTTGATTTCAATCAGATTCACTCGGCTCCGGTAAAGCGGAAGATAAACTCCGCAACACTTTTTTCAGAGAAATCACTGTCTTCTGTTGCCAATCCGGTGGATACCGATCGTATTTACAATATCAGTGAATTACAGCAATTTGATATCCCGAACCTTGAACAGGTTAAAAGTGCGCTCGTTGAAGATTATCAGCAATTGCTGAACAAAAAAAATATCAGACCGGAAAGTGTCTCCGGTAAAGTCACGGTCGATTTAACACTGGGGAATTCTTCACAGACGGAAGTAACCATCATTTCGGCAACATCTCCGGAACTGGCAAATCTCGTTGTCAAAAATCTCAAGCTCCTGTACCTCTCTAAAAATCTGAACCCACTAACATTAAGGGTAGAATTTTCTTTCTCCGCAAAATAATTTAGATAAATTTTACTGTTTTTACCTGAACCGATACAGATCGGCATATCCTTTTAACTTTATGAATATTTTCGTATATTGTACATAAAATATTAAATATAATCATATATCTTAAAGAATTGTTCCCATGATATAATTCACGAAGCAAAATATATTAAGGGGGCATATTTTTGAATTTCAAATCCAAAACGGTTAGAGGGCTAATGTTAAAAGTATTAGTTCCGACAACCGCCATCATTCTTATCCTGTCTGCTATCTTCATTCTCATCTATGTTCAGTCTAAATCAACCGCATCAACACTTGAGTTGTCGCATGAAATTACAATTCTGGCAAAGATGAACGTTGAAGAATGGCTTGACGGCATCATCACACAGATTGATATCCTTTCAAATTCTCCTGAGATCAGAAGTATGGACGAAAGAAAGTATATTCCGGCACTAAAACGAAGCAGTTCCAATCCGCTTTTTGAAAGTCTGTTTATAACGGACCTTAAAGGTAATGCGGTCACTGAGGCTAATGAAAGCATAAACATCGCTCAAAGAAAATATTTCAAAGAGCTGATCAAAACAGGTGAAAGGCAGAAGAGCGATGCGGTTGCCAGCCTGGTTTCCGGAAAACCGATCACCATCATCATCTTCCCGATAAAGAATGATAACAATAAACTTATCGGTGGACTCGCCGCTTCTATCAAACTGGAGGACCTTTCCAAAAAACTTTCGGCAAGAAAGATTGGTGAAAACGGTTCGGTGGTTATGACGGATGGAACAGGACAGACACTCGTCCATCCGAATCCGGATTACATCATGAATTATAACCTTTCCAAGTCGAATGAAAGGGAAACACCAGGATTGAGCAAAATAGGCCTGGCCATGATGGCCGGAAAAAGCGGTTTGGATACGTTTATACGCGCTGACGGTTCTATCATGGAGGTTATTTACGAGCCGATAGCGGGAACGCCCAACTGGTCAATAGCTGTCCTGATTCCTGAATCTCAGATTGATGATCTCAGTAACAGCCTGATACTCGTCATCTCAGTTGTATTTGTGATCATTCTGATCGCAATCGTTATCTTGACGATCGTATTTGCCAATAATCTATCAGAAGCCCTTCAGTTGTTATCAAAAGCGTTGAGAAGGATTGCCGATTACAAACTGACGTCAGGAGATGATCAGGATCCGGAATTCAAAGAAAAGCTGATCAAATATTCAAAAGGAACGACGGAAGTTGGTGAAATGATGCGCTCAATGATGGACTTGCATCATAATCTCCGGGTGCTTGTCAAAAAAATCAACCTTCAGGCTGAAGAGATCAGCCAATCCGCCACTTCACTCTCAGTCGTTTCACAGAAACAGCTTGAGGCTTCTGAAGACATGTATTCACAGGCACAAACGGTAGATGCCAATGTACAGAACACCTCCGCTTCCATTGAAGAAGTTACATCGGGTGTCCAGGAAGTTGCTGCAAGTGCTCAGGATGTGTCTACAAATTCACAGGAACTGGCCGGTGAAATAGAAGAAACGGAAGCAGCTGTTAAAAACGGACAGAAAGAGCTCACGAAACAACGCTCCAGGATGAGTGTCGTAGAAAATCAGAACACAGCCACATCGGAAATGGTGACAGCCGTTGCTGAAAAAGCCAACAACGTACAGGAAATTGTTAAGACAATCGCTTCTATCGCCGAACAGACCAACCTGCTTGCATTAAACGCCGCCATAGAAGCTGCAAGAGCAGGGGAAGCGGGAAAAGGATTTTCCGTTGTAGCCGATGAGATCAGAAAACTGGCGGAAGAAAGTAAAAACGCTTCAGCAAATATCGCCAATATTCTGAACGAGATAGATGAAGGGGCTGCCAATGCAAATGAGGCGGTCAAGAAGACGGTCGCGCTTTATCAAAAACTTTCAGAAGGAACCCAGAGGATTACAACAGAATTCGAAAAGATTTCAGACTCGATGATATCCGTCAACAACAAGGTAGAATCATTACTTGGCACTTCTGAAGAACAGAGTGCGTCAGCGGAGGAAATGGCGGCAGCCATGGATAATTCCGCAAGACTGACAACCGAAATCGCCGAAGAAGTGACTGAGATGTCCGTATCCGTTCAGAAGCAAACGGAAGGGGCCAATGAAGTCAAAAGAGCGTCAAAACACCTTAGTGATCTCGCACTGACTCTTGAGGAAGAAGTGAATAAGTTCTCATTGGATTAGGATATACAAATATTTTTAGAAAAACGACCTTTTTCTTGAGAAAAAGGTCGTTTTTTCAGCACTGAATTAACATATCATATCTTCAGCAACATATTAAAAGCGGTATTGATGCTCTCCGCTTCCTCCGGGGAAATTTTCTCATTGTTGGCATAATCATGTTTATCGATAAACCCCTGAAGCTTCTCGCGCAAAACCGCGATCTTAACACTTTGAACTTCAGTCAAAGACGCGATAAAAGGCTTGTCCTTCTGTTTCTGAGAATAATGCTTCAGCATTTCGAAATGATCCAGACAGAGGACGGCATCAGAATTGCTGAAAGTCGTAAAGCCCTCATCCGTCTTCAGGACATTGTACGCTGAATTGATCAATCTTTCGGGAAGCGAGGCGTTGTACTTACAGAAATAACAATCATACGGCTGACTTTTTTTCTTAAACACCGAAGGTTTTTTGATCACTTCAAATTGGCTCTCAATCATATCCTTGAAGATGATGGCGGGACCAAGACCCGCTACCGTCAAATCCTCCTTTGTTGACTTTTTAAACATATCGAAGTGCTTCTTGCAGATGCGTGTATGCCGGATATCCCTTCTGAATTCCCGTTTTGTCACGCTTTCATACAACAGTACTTTCATCGACTGTTTGATGCGTTCCTCTTCAAGGCTGCAAACGGGACACTCCGCCTTCCCCGCTTTTATCCGTTCTATCAGATCAAAATCCGTATATGAAAATCCCATTCTGTCACATCCATTTCATGAATTATCTTTACTGAGGAAGATTATAGCATTTATTGTCTTTTCTGTTTTTTCAAACGCTCATTTAAGATCCGTACAGATCACAACAGTCCCCCCCCCGCACATAAAACATTTGCATTACTCTTGACGTTTCTAAGTTTATTTTAAGGTTCACCGTTTATAATGCCATTAAAACAAGGAGGATAGTACAATGAGCAGAAAATTGTTTGTAACCGGTTTGATTCTGATATTGGCATTGGGAATGTTGTTTGCCGAATTCGGACCCTCATCCGATTCGGAATTGAATACTTTTTCCCCACCGGCTTCTTCAGAAATGAAAGGGGTTGGGCCATCTTCAGATATAGAACTTGACAAGACAGTGTCAGTGAAAAATGATGATTTCTGGTTTCATGATATCGCGATTAAAATACTGATTGTCATCGGCTTAATCACGGCATCTCTACTCATATTCCTTTTTTCACGGAAAAAGAAATGGTACAGAAAACTGATGATGATTTCATCTGTCGTGATCATAGGGTTTGTTTTCGGTGGATTTCTCTGCCCCACCACCGCCGTTCAGAACGTTATCATAAAATTCGGAACCGCTTATACCCTCCTTTTTTCGATCCCATTGCTGTCAACTTTGTTCTTTGGAAGGATCTATTGCAGCAGTGTCTGTCCATACGGTGCCATCAGCGAACTGCTTCATATCCGAAAATTCGCCATAAAGGTTCCCAAAAAGGTTGACAGCGTGCTCAAATATATCAAATATGGAATACTCGCATTCCTTTTGCTCAGGATTTTTCTGACAGGCGACTTGCTGGACAACACCCCTTTCAAAGCAGTTTTCGAATTCGGTGGTAATCCGTTGAACTGGATCATGACCGGTGTGTTCATCTTTCTTTCACTATTCGTATACAGACCTTTCTGCCGGTATTTTTGTCCCTATGGTGCCATCATGGCGTTAATCTCAAAGATCAGCTTCATCAAACTGAGAAAAGACGACAATTGTATTAGTTGCAGAATCTGTGAAAGAGAATGCCAAATGGATGCGATGGATAAAAACGCCAAGACAAACGCAGAATGTATACTCTGCGGAGATTGCTGCACAAAATGTCCTAAAGACTCATTAAGTCTATCTACAAATAAAAAAAGATGATGAAATCTGGAGGTGTTTAAGATGAAAAAAACAATGACAATCGTCTTTGTATTATTGCTCATGACCGCTATTGGTTTGAGTTGCAATTTCAAAATTGAAGCGGAATCACAAACCGTTAACAGCGGGGATGAATTCTATATACGGATAACCGTTGTTCAGGATCATGGCGCAAAATGTGTCCTGCCATCAAATGATGAATACCAGTTTGACACACAGAACTTTGAACTTCTCGGCTGGACCGGATGGGAAGAAGTGGCAAATTACACCCTTCAGTCATGGATTAAGGTCAAAGCCCTTGATGAAGGAAGCGGCTGGGTCAAGATCTGGAAGAATTGCCGTAAGGAAGGATACGACGAACAAGTGATGAATTTTGTAATCCGATAAAACAGAACGGTTTTCACAGGCAGGCTCATGATGAGCCTGCCTGTTTTCATCAATTTGGTATATAATGAATCAAGTTTATCCGAACACCCGGAGGTGCATAGAGCATGAAAAAGATTCTCATCGTCGAAGATGAAAAGAAAATAGCGAGACTGCTTCAGCTTGAGCTTGAACACAGGGGATTTGAAACGGAAACGGCATATGATGGGTTTGAAGGCATTGATAAGGTCGACTCTTTTTCTCCGGATGTCATCCTTCTCGATGTCATGATGCCTGAGATAGATGGGATTGAAATGGCAAAGATGGTACGTGAAAGGGATGAAGAAGTGGGCATCATCATGGTAACAGCCCTGGATCAGATCAGAAACAAGATTGAAGGCCTCAATTCCGGTGCTGATGATTATGTGACAAAACCGTTTGATTTTGAAGAGTTAAACGCCCGTATCGAATCCCTCCTGAGAAGAAAAGGGAAAAAAGTGGAAGAGGAAATCAACATCGGTTTGTTAAAGATGAAACCGGAATCCTATGCGTTATATGAAGGGAATGAAGAGATCACCCTGTCGAAGACCGAGTATGAATTATTGCTTTATCTCATCAAACATAAAAGCAGAGTCATATCAAAAGACGAACTGCTGGATGAAGTCTGGGGATACGATTTCGAAGGTAATCAAAACGTCGTGGAGGTCTATATCAACTATCTGCGTAAGAAAATCAAATCCGGAAAGACATTGATAAAAACGGTCAGAGGTGTTGGTTACACCATAAAGGAATAGGGAAAACTTATGAAAATATCATTAAAAACGGGAATCATCAACAGTACGGCTTTTTTACTCCTTTCAGTCCTGACCGTTGTCTTTTTTCAGATTTCCGCCAAAAACACCATCATCAACTCACATATCACCGATCTGGTAAACACAGCGGAACATTTTCTTCAACACGATGAGTATGGCTGGGAAACACCCGGAAAAGGCCGGAATTTCTCAGCCGAAAACAGATATTCACTTCTGTCGGAAAGTATTTACATCGCGGAATTATTCCCCGAGAAAAAAACTCTTCAGGATCCGTTCCGACTTGAGAATGAGATGCGTGAAGGCATCTCATTTGTTAATGATATGGTCTTCATCGGTATTACGCTTCAACACGATTCAAAGACGTATCTCGTCGCCGGCGACCTCACACCGGAATATGAATCAATCACTTTGTTCAGGACGATTTCAACGCTCTTTATCATCATCACGATCATCATTTCGCTAATACTGGGTATCATCACAACACGGCTTTCTCTAAACCCCTGGAAGAAATTTCTCAACATCATCAAAAAAATCAACACATCCGACCTCAGCAAACGATTCCGGGTGGATGGCAAGGAAGACGAGATCAGAGAGATGGAACAATCATTGAACGCCATGCTGGAAAGACTTGAAACGGGCTTTGACCTTCAGAAAAGATTCTCCTCCGATGCCGCACATGAATTGCGAACCCCGGTCACAAGCATAAAGGGTTATGCCCAGATACTCCAGAAATGGGGGTTGGCAGATAAAAAGGTCGCGGAGGAATCCGTCAATTCCATCGTGGAAACCGTTTTTGAGATGGAGGATATGATAGAAAAGCTTCTCACCCTCAGCAGATTGGAATCAGAAAAAGTCGAAATGGAACAAATTGAGACAGCCTCCTGGATCATCTCGCTAAAGAAATCTCTGAGAAGACGTTATCCGAAAAGGCATATCGTCTTTGAAAACAATGCATTCAAAAAAACAATTACAAGTTCTGAAAAATATCTCAATATCCTCATCTCTATCTTCGTCGATAATGCCGATAAATATTCCGAAGAAACGAAACCGGTTCTCGTCCTCCTGAAAGGAAATACCATCACCATCAAGGATAATGGCATCGGTATTCCCAAAGATGAGATAGACAAAATATTCGAACGCTTTTATCAGGTGGATGCCTCCAGAGCGAAATCAGAAAGCAAAGGATTCGGGATTGGCCTGTCGATAGCACGAAAGATCGTTCAATTATTGTCTATCACACTCACTGTCAATTCAAACCTCAATCACGGAACTGAAATAATGCTGACGTTACCGGAGTAGGAATATCTATTCTCTAAGCTGACGTTAAGAATATTCTAAGTTCACTCTAAGTTTTTTATCGTATGATGGTGTTGAACATAAAAACAAGGAGAGTGAATCTTATGAAGAAATTATTATTAACGTTTGTTATGATCACGATGATCAGTTTGTCGGCAGTGTTTGCAGCAACACTCACTGAAGAAGATATTCAGAAAATCACATGGGTCAGGGAAGAGGAAAAGCTGGCGAGGGATGTTTACCTTACATTATACGATATCTGGGGAATTAAAACGTTCAGTAATATCGCAAAGAGTGAACAGACCCACATGGATGCCATCAGAGATGAGCTCATCATCCCAAATGGCATAGAAGACCCGATCAAAACAGAGGAAGTTGGTGTTTTCACCAATCCGGATATTCAGGCACTTTATGATCAGTTGATCGAAACCGGATCAGCATCGGTACAGGATGCCGTAACGATCGGATTGATGATTGAAGATATGGACATCTTCGACCTTGAAGAAGTCATCGCGACTGTCGATGATGAGACGGTAAAAGAAGTTATGGGACATTTACAGGATGGTTCGGAAAACCACATGAGAGCCTTCTACAACCAGGCGGACAAATACGATGTCGTTTATGAGGCAGCGTATATCACACAGGAAGAGATGGATGAGATTCTCACAGGTTCCAATGGAAACGGCAATCAGCAGAATCAGGGTCAAAATCAAGGTCAAGGTTACGGACCAAGTAACACATCAAATGAGTCGCAAGGTCACGGGAATAAGAACACGCAAAATGTACAGAATAACAACATGGGAAACACGAAGCATTCAACTTCCAATGGAAACGGCAATCAGGGAAGACCTAACGGCAAAGGTAAATAAAGTCTTTTTCAGCACACATAAACAGCCCTCAAACGAGGGCTGTTTGTTTTTTCAGATGATTTGACCGACCTTTCCGATCATCTCATAAAAGCCTTTATTTCCTCCACGGACGGAACGGTATCCGCCCCATGTCTTGATGCAACGATTGCGGAACAGGCGGTTGCAAATCCTGCAGCCTTTTCCATCAATTCAAATTTTGTTGTTTGTTCAGCTTCCCGATGATTGATGATCTTCAGGATAGCCGCCATGAAGGAATCCCCACACCCGACGGTATCCGCAACGTCTACTGTATAGCCTTCTACTTTTTTGACCCGTCCCGCTTTATGAATGAGACAGCCTGCTTTTCCAAGCGTCACAAAATCCATTCTATCCACTTTCTCGGGTAAGGTCTTCAACGCCGCCTCGGGGTCCTCAATCCCGGTAATGTAAGCGAGATCTTCATCACTGAGTTTGAGAATATCCGTCTTTGCTATGATTTCACTGACTAATTGAATGTAATTTGTTTTATCTTTGATGTAAAACTGTCTGACATTGGGATCAAATGATGTGAGGACACCGTTTTCCCTTGCTCGCTCAAAGAGTCTCATATAGGCTTTGTTTCCCGGTTCGTCAATGATCCCCAAGGATCCGAAATGAAAGATGGCACAGTTTTCCAGCTTAACCGCTTCTGCCTTTTCAACCTCTATTGAACAGTCAGCGGTATTTTCTCTGTAGAATTCATAATCAGCCTTCCCTTCACTATCGACAGCGGCAAAGGCGAGAGAGGTCTTTGACCCTTCTTTGACGGAAGTATTTTTCATATCAATTCCACCATCTTTCAAAAAACCTTTGATGGTTTTCCCAAAACTGTCATCAGCTATCTGGGAAAAGAACGAAACGGATTCCCCGAGTCTTGCCAGGCCACAGCAGATGTTGAAAGGAGAGCCACCGATCCTTTTTTCAAAGCGTTCCGTATCCCCAACCGTCTTCCCGGGCTCTTTTGAGATCATATCGAAAAGCACCTCTCCGGCACAGATTATTTCTTTTTGCATAGCTTCACCTCTTTTTGTTGATATTTCTTTGTTATCATTACAGGGGTAGACATCCTCCACCCTCTCATCACAAATCGATAAACTTCAGGATTTCATCGATGACCCGTTTCATCTGTTCATAGCGTGAGATTTTTGCTTCACCATCACCGTTCTGTTTGCCGTAATCTCCGAACTGTGCATGATTTCCGCCTTCAATGAGTACATATTGCGTGTCGTCCGGAAGATACGCTTTGGCATTGTTCACTTTTTCAACGGTTGAGAGCCCATCTTCCGATGCATAGATTGAGATAACATCAATGTCCGATTCGGAGAGATCCGAAATTCCCGCAGGATAAGCGCCGAGAAGGATCAATCCCTCCATGACGCCTTCATGATTTTTGACATACTGACATCCCATCGCACCCCCGAGAGAATGCCCCGCAAGATACCACGCCTCTATTTCAGGAAATTCTCCTATTACGTCATCTGCTTTGTTTGAGCCAAAAAAAGCGAGGTTCAGCGGCATTGGAACGATCACGGTCAATATTCCATTTTCCGCTGCGGCAAGGGCTATCTCCGAATAGGCTTTCGGATTAACTTTCCCGCCCGGATAGAGAATCAATCCTTTCTGATATGGGGTCACGGGAATGAATTTGATCAATTTATTGTGTATGACGTCAACCATTTCCGTTCCCTTCATCGCCTCTTCCGAATCTTTTCCCGGCTTTGCCGCATCAGATGCCCAGATAAAAAAACCTGAGAACATGGCAAAAATCACCAATAGGATGATGAGCAGAAGATTCCGCTTAACGTATAACGAGAGTTTTTGTTTCATCTTTACCTTCACTCCCCTCCTCTTTTAAATAGATCGTTTAGTCATCCAATAATCTGATTATACAACATCTTCTTTACGCGATCACTTATACTGAACACTTTGAAGAAGATTTAATGCAACTATATATTTCGGGGGAGAAATCTGAATAAACACCCCAAAAAATACGACTATTTTTTTGTTACCTCAAGCAAAGATTACTATAAACAAGCTAAAACAATCAGGAACCAGCCGTTATAAGTCTTACCCAGGGAGAGTGAAAGTATGAAGAAAATTAGTTTTATCATTATAATCGATTTTTTTGTTTTAACCCTTTTAGTGGCATCACCTGTCCGGACAGAATTTGATCTTGAAGCGCTCAACTACACCGATGACATATATCTAAACGGTGTCACGTCCTATATGGACTTATTCTATCCCGTTTATTCCGCGGATAATCTTTCAAATGCGGAGTTCTCATTACATTACGCCTTTACACAATTTGTCGGGCTTGACAGTATGTATACCATTTTCGTCAATGATGAACCGATCCACACATTCTATTTTCTCGATTATGAAGGGGCTATTCGGATTAAAATCCCGGAACACTATCTTGAGCCATCTTCATTGTTGAAAATAACCCTGGCCGTTACGCTGGATTATTCTATCTGCGACAACAAACGGATTGAAACAAATGCTCTCTGGGTCAGGATCAGCAGGGAAACGACTTTGTCATACGAGTATGAACCGACCTCTGTCAACACGATTCCTGAATTCTTCTCCATCTTCAATCCTAAAAAAACGTATAATATCGTCATTAATGACCCGTTAAAGAATATACAGGCGATTGCCAATATCGGCGAGCACCTAGGTTATACGGGAAAAGCACTTGAACAAACCCCTGTCACCTCATTTTCTACAAGTCTGAACGTCAACAACATCATCCTGACGGATAAAGAGGCGGAATATGCTGTAACAATTTCACATGAAACCCTGTATCTTGATCCAAATGCGGATGTCTATAATAGTTTTAAACCGTTGTACTATAATTATGCTCCCTCCTCTTCCTTAACCGTTTTAGAATTAAACGGAACAAAACGAGAAAATTTTGTACCCCTCAGAAGTTTTGGTGTGACAGACAGTAATATCAATGTTGTCTATTCGACTATCAGAAGTTATAACTTTGGTATCGATGCCTTTGGGGGTGTCCCGCAAAATACCGAATTAACGCTGAATTTTTCGGTATTTAATCGGTTACACAGTTCAGGAAACACACTTGCCGTGTTCCTAAACGGTTATCTGTTAAAATCCTACAATCTGAATGACCTGAAAAAAATCATGTATACCGATGTGATTAAAATCCCTTCCGATTATTTCAGCGCGTTTAATACATTAAGCTTCGAAATGAAAAATATGATGAGCGATTGTGACGAATTTACGATAAAACTTTATCCCAATTCTCCTATCTATTTTTCAGGTGTTATGCCGTTAGAGAAATTCAAGATTAATGATTTTCCAAACAGTTTGTACGGCAATACACTTTACGTTGTATCTCAAAAAAGCAAAGCATTTGCCGATAATCTCCTTAAAATTGCCTTTGAAAAGGGAAAAGCATCGGTTTTCCCCGATAGAGCCTATGTCTTTACAACGGAAGAGATATTGGATCCCAAATTTGATTTTGAAAAATATGACAGTATCGTCTTCCTCATAAACTCCCAAGAGGTCTCAAAAATCGACAAACTGCTTGATCTCTCGGATTCATTTAAATTGAAAAACAATAATGGAGAAATTCTTTTTGATACCGCATCAAACGGCGACTTCAATATCGTTCGCGTTTTTGAATTTGAAGGGTTACCTGCCATTCTCTTTACACATTACGGACAAAATTCGCTTAAAATTGACAAAACTTTTGTTTCGGAGATCAAAAGGATTCCGGGAAACCTCGGTATCTTAACCGATCACGAGATGTTCTCCTTTGTCATCGGTGATAAAAGCGAGACATTTTTCCTTGAAGCTGATGAAGTCACACAACATGAAAAACTGCTTAAATTTTGGGAAAAATACAGGCTATGGATCATCATTGTAATAGCGGCCATAATTCTCATCATCATTCTTATTTCCTATGTAAAGACTTCCAGAGGACGATGAATATGAACTCAACCGTAAAGTCTGCCCGGATCGGTGATATCTGCCTTTCCGAAAAACTGATAACCTCCGGTCAATTGAAGGAAGCACTGGAAATTCAGAAAAAACAGGGGGGTAGAATTGGATGGATACTGACAACGCTTGGGTATATCAAGAGAATAGACCTGTTCAGGGTCCTGAGCATTCATTACAATTTGAACTTCGCTACAGCTGATTTCGATAAGATAAAGGGAACGATAGATGAAACGCTCAGTGAGCATATATCTAAGGAGAAGAGTCAGGAAATGCAGGCTATTCCCTATCAGTTAACCTCTGATCAAAAAAAACTCATTATTCTGAACTCATATCCCGGAAATGAACGCACACTCAATTTCTTCAAGCAGCAATTTAACGTTGAAACGGTAGAAGAGTGGGTTGTGACAGATCTGGACATCGTCGAACTCATTCAGCATATTTATGCACAGAAGCTCGTCGATGATTCGGTATTCGGCTTGTTTTACAGGGCACCGGAAGAGTCCGCCTATCGTGTATTTTCTAAAGGACAGCTTTTTTTTATGATCTTCATGGTCTTTCTCCTGGGAACGGCATTTTATTTTTCACCCTTTAAAACCATCGGAACATTGATCTTAATCATGCAGTTTGTTTATCTCATCATGATCCTGTTTAAATTTCTCTTGACGATCAACGGTTCGATTGATGAAGTGGTTTACACGGAAGATATCGACGAATTAAAAAGCATTCGGGATGATGAACTACCCGTTTACACCGTTCTAATCCCCGTTTTCAAGGAGCCGGAAGTAATCAAAACGCTGATAGAAGCGGTTAAAAAATTTGATTACCCCCAAAACAAACTCGACGTTATCCTATTGCTGGAAGAAAAGGACAAAGAAACCTATGAGGCGGCAAAGGCTGCTCAACCGCCTTCTAACTGGCGTTTTCTCGTGATCCCGCCTTCTCAGCCGCAGACAAAACCAAAGGCCTGCAATTACGGACTTTTCTTTTCCAGGGGAAAATATCTGGTTATATACGACGCCGAAGATGTTCCCGAACCCGATCAATTGAAAAAGGCTTATCTCGCCTTTAAGCATTCAGATGAATCCTACATCTGTTTTCAGGGAGCCTTAAATTATTTCAATATGAATCAAAACCTGCTGACCCGATTATTTACACTGGAGTACTCCTACTGGTTTGATTACATGCTGCCGGGACTTTACAATATGAACCTGCCGATACCACTCGGGGGGACAAGCAATCATTTCAAAGTAGACAAACTGAAGGAGATAGGCGGATGGGATCCGTTCAACACAACGGAGGATGCCGACCTCGGTATCAGGGCTTCCGCTGAATCCTACAGGGTTGGAATCATTCGGTCAACAACATTTGAAGAGGCAAATTCAAAAGTCTGGAACTGGATCAGACAACGTTCCAGATGGGTGAAAGGCTATATGCAAACAACACTTGTGTACAATCGAAAACCCGTTCATATGTTAAAGACACTCGGTCCGAAAAAATGGTTCTCTTTCCAGTTTTTTATAGGCGGAACCCCCTTGATATTCCTGATCAATCCCATATTATGGACTTTTTTTGTCATCTGGTTACTGTTCGATCCTGTTTTTCTGAAACAAATCTTCAACGATTTCACATTGTCAATTTCCCTGTTCAATTTTCTTTTCGGAAATTTCCTCGGGATTTATATGAACCTGCTCGGAGCCTTCAGAAGAAGAAATTATTCTCTGATTCCCGTCAGTCTTTTAAATCCATTTTACTGGTTATTACATTCTCTTGCAGCATATAAAGCATTGGGACAGCTGCTTTACAAACCTCATTACTGGGAAAAAACGGTACACGGTCTATCGAAAAGAGATGATAAATGATGAAAATAACAAAACTGCCGTCAATATTTCAAAGCAAACGATTCTTTTTTACGACGTTTCTTGTACTCGTTATTTTATATCTTTTTATCAGCTATGTAATGCTCGAAAAAAACATCTACCCGATTGGAAGCATCAAATTAGGTGCTGAGGAATTGCTGAACAGGGCAAATAATATCACGTTCATCAATTCCGGAAATTATAATGTTCCGCTCTTTCAAGCTCTAAACTATTATCTGGCTCCAAAATGGCCGACGTTCATTCCCATCCTATTCGGTGCCTTTATCATCGCCTATATCATCCTCTTCATCTTCAATAATTTTCAAAGTAACCTGCTGAAGGGTCTTCTTTCTGTTTTCATAGCATTTTTACCTTCAATGTTATTTATCATAACAACCAGTCCGACGTTAACGATTTTGATCGGTTTATTCTCTCTGACGATGTATTTTATTCTAGAATTCACCATCAGTGAAAAGGTCTTCTTTCTGTTTATGGCTGCGATTACCTTCGGCATGCAATTTTACATCATGTTCGAGATCATTTGGCTTGTCATATTTCTTGCCGGTTATTTTACCGTTGTCTATGCTAAAAGAAAACGGCATATCAATTTCATTGTCACCATTGTATTTCCTATCCTATTCTTTTTGTTGAGCTGGTTCTTCCTCATGTGGATCTTCAAGGCAGATATCAGCACCTTCATTCGCGAAAACCTCATGCTGAATTTTAATGAGGGAATTAAGGGATTTCATCATTATTTGCAGCAGAATATCTATGCAAGATGGCCAATTCTGCTTTTCTACCTCTATATATTGTTCACGTTAGGTAAATTCAGACACTTCTTTGTTTCACCCCTTTTTATGACGTTCATTTCCCCCATTATCCTCGCCCTGATGTTCAACTTCGGTGGTTTTTTTGTTTATCCCTCTTTCTATATCGCAATTTCCATGATCAACATCATCATCCTTTTCCCCTATCTCGGTCCCCTGTTTAACGAACGAAGACAGAAAAAAATCATCGTTTTCTTTATCCTGTTCATCTTTATCTTTGATATTTATTCTGCATTTAATATGCGGCAGGATCATGAAAAGATATTTTTCTCCGCCCTGCAGGATAACTATCATTCTGATGACTTTACGGAATTCAAAGAAGTTGCTAAACAAATTGAAGGCTATGAAAAGATCTGGACCGATTGGGAAGAGACATACGGTATCATCTTTTTTCATGAGGATCCGCGCGTCTTTCTAACCGACAAAGACCCCAACTTTATAAACATCTCACTTAATCCGCAGCTTTATTCCGATGCGGTTTTATTCTATAAATTTGGAGAATTCTATAGGCGCTATGATAAAAAGATTCTCGATGACTATTTTATTTCAACACCAGCCTATGAGTCTGAAAACTATATCCTCTTCAGCCGAAAAAAGGAGGGGTAATATGAAGAAAAATATCCTCCTCATAACGTGCTTATCCTTCATACTCTTCTTTCTCTCTGCCTGTGCAGCCGGCTTGATCATTTCGATACCGAAAGCCCCTTTTTCCAGAGGCATCAACATGGCGAATGCTTTGGAAGCTCCGATCGAGGGTGAGTGGGGTGTTGTCATTCAGGACTGGTTCTTCCCGGAAATTGCCGCTAAGGGGTTTGACGTCGTTCGGATTCCCGTTGGGTGGCACTATCACATTACAGAAGACACCAGTATGACGATAGACGATCGTTTTTTTGAACGCGTTGAACAGATTTTTAATCAGGCGATTTCAACTGATCTGAAAGTCATCCTTTCATTTCACAGCTTTGATGATTTGTACGATAAACCCCTGAAAAATGAACCGGCATTTAAAAAAATCTGGGAACAGATTGTGAACAGATTTTCAGGGCAATATCCCGAAAGCCTTTTTTTTGAATTGTTGAATGAACCGCATGGAAATTTGTCGGCAGAGATCTGGAATCGGATACAACTCGAAACGATTAATTTAATAAGGGATGCAGACCCGGAAAGATGGATTATCATCACCGGAGCTGACTGGGGGGATGGAAAAGCATTATCTGAGATTCAATTATCGGAGGACAGCTATAAGATCCTTGGAACTTTTCATATGTATGAACCCTATCTTTTCACACATCAAAATGTCCCATGGCTTGACGACGCCTACAGTACGACAGGTGTTGTTTGGCCCGGACCACCGGCTTATTATATAGGACCTTCAGAAGCAGCCTCGAATTATCCGGCTGTCGTCAAATGGTTTGAAGATTATAATAAATACGCATACATCTTTAACCCCGCCGGTCCCACTCCAATAACCGAAGAGATGCACAAGGCAATGCGATGGAGCAAGAATACGGGAATTCCGGTCTTTCTTGGAGAATTCGGTACATATGAACAGATTGATCAGCAATCCAGAGTCAACTGGACACATTATGTCAGAAGATTAGCGGAAGATATGGACATTTCCTGGATTTATTGGGATTTTGCCGGACATTTTGAGATATTCGATCTGAATACAGTCAGCTGGAACAATGAGATAGCAGATGCCCTCGGACTTACTTCAAGAGGGTATCGGTTCCTGAGGTCTCCATAACGTTTTCAGGAAAATTCAACCGCTTAAAACCGTAAATTATCAAAACAGGCATTTCCGCAAACGAGTATGATCTTTTGTATCATAATCATCTTTGAATATTTCTTTATACAAAGAGGGAGAAGACGATGATAATCATACCAATAATCTTCAATACCCCAAGCGGTTCCGCAAGAATAATGAAGGCGAGGAGTGTCGCGAGAACCGGTTTCAGATAAAACAGCGTTGCCGCCCGCGTTGCCCCCATCCTTTTAATGGCTTCCATCAGACAAAGATAAGCGATTCCTGTGACAAAGATACCGAGATATAAGACAATCAACCAGTTTGAAAGATTTAAATCAGGTATAGCGAATTGCCCTGAAAACAGAAGAACCAACCCATAGACAAGACTCGGGAAAAAGGTAGAATAAGCCGTACACCGGAGTGATCCGTACCGTGAGATAAAACGTTTCATCAGAACATTGTAAAGGGCAAAGGTAACAGCAGCGCCAAGTCCCAGCAGGATACCCGAGAACGTATCCCCTTCAAGCATCCCGAATCCGAAGACGACAATACCGGCAAATCCCATGATAACACCGGCTGTTTTTCTCTTTGAAAGCTGCTCTTTTATGATCATCGTAGCGAAGAGCGCGGTAAAGATCGGATTTGTCGAAATCAGCGTCGCTGCAGAAGAGGCATTCCCAAATTTTATGGACAATTGCAACAATGTCATTGACACGATACAATTCAGACAGCCGGTAAGGCTGATCAGCAGAAAATCCTTTCTTTCGATTCGTTTGACATCTTTTTGTCTGGACAGAATCGTTAACACCAGTAAAAATACACCCCCGATAAAAAAACGCATAAAGGTCATCATAAATGGATCGATAAGCCCCATAACAGGTTTAGAAATCACTTCAAGACTTGAAAACAGAACAAGCGTAACACTCCAGAATAAATAAGCCATATTACCTCCCCGTCCCTTTCGATAAATTCAAACGCATCATTTGTTCACCAACACGGCATATAATATCATTTATCAACAGAACAAGATCATTTTAAATCAATTATCATTTTAATTTTTCCGAATCTCTGTTTTGTTATTATGTATCATTTTTATACACATCCTTGTGTTTTGTTGCGTTGAGCGAATACCTAAAAAAAATATTTCTTAAAAACTTTTATGAAAAATTCTAAATCACAATATTTTGTATTGATGAAAATAAAACACACAAAGGGCAATAAATAAATTATAAAATAAAACATTTTTTGTTAAGGTTTAGATAACGATTCAATTCTAAAGGTTTTATGATATAATAAAATCACCCGATTTAAACCGAAAACGATTAATTTTTTTCGGAAAGGAAGATCATTTTGTCAACAGAAGCAAAATATCACATTAGCGTGATGCCCGAAGAAGTTATAGAATATCTTGTCAAAAAACCGGATGGTGTATATGTTGATGCCACTTTTGGGGAAGGTGGTCATTCTCTCCTGATCCTTGAGCAATTCCCTCAGGCACAGGTTATCGGAATCGATAAAGATATTCAAATACTAAAATGGGGCGAAGAAAGGCTAAAACCCTATGAAGGAAGATTAAAACTTTTCAGGGCAAATTATACGGATATAGACCTTGTACTCAGCGGACTCGGAATAAATAAAATAGACGGTATTTTGTTTGATCTCGGTGTTTCATCCTATCAGCTGGATTATGAGGATCGGGGATTCAGTTTTCAGACGGATGGTCCGTTGGATATGCGTATGGATGTTGACAGCGGTAAAAGTGCAAGAGATATTCTCAACACGCTTGAACAGACCGAACTTGAAGAAATTATCCGTGAATACGGCGAAGAAAGGTTTGCGCGTTCTATCTCAAAACGAATATGTGCCAACAGACCCCTGAATACAACCAAAGATCTTGTCCAGTCAGTTAAGGAAGGGATCCCCGCTCAGGTCAGGCACAAGATGAGGAAGAATTTTGCGACTCGTACTTTCCAGGCAATCAGAATCCATGTAAACCGTGAATTAGACGAGCTTACAAACGGTTTAGAAAAATCCTTGGGCGTTTTAAACACAGATGGTAGAATTGTAGTGTTATCCTTCCATTCATTGGAGGACAGGATAGTAAAGAACTTTTTTCGCGACAAAAAAAGGGAAGGGGTACTTGACGTGCTTACAAAGAAGCCTCTTGTTCCAACCGAGAGTGAAATCACATTAAACAGACGTTCGAGAAGTACTAAGATGAGATCGGCGAGACTCAAAGGGGAGAGTTAACTCAGCTAATCTTTTCTTTATTTAATCATTTTATTTTTCATTGGGGAAACAAGTATCTAACGGTATCCGGTAATTATATCGGTACCTGTTGATGGGTAATTATCTATGGATTGGACCGGGTTTTCCGGGACATTTATTGGGGGGGTTGTATGTCTCTTTTTAAACAGGCTGATACTTATAGCTCCAAGACGGTAGCGATTAACAACACCGAACAGACCGCAAGTAGAAGAGAAGTTCTACACGATATTTTATCACTGGTTAATGGCACTGTTAAGGTAGTTTTAGTAACTTTAGCGTTGTTTATTGCGTTTTTAGTTCCGTTTCTTGTCGGGATGGAGACTTCACGAATGAAGGCTCAGACATCGGACATGAGATTGGAACTACACAGAATTGACGCCCAGATTGAAGATTACGATCAAAAAATAGCCGCTTACAGCGACAAAATACTCTTAAATCAGAAGAAAGCCCAGAAGTGAATGTAAAGAGAGTATATTTATTAACGTTTGTTTTCCTCATTCTGTTTATAATTCTTTTGGCAAGAGGTCTTTTTCTGTCTGTTCGGGGGGATCAGACAGATAACTTGCCAAATAAAAAGTATCAGATTTCTTCCACCAGAGGTATTATATACGATACCAATGGTATTCCTCTTGTCAACAATCTTCAGAAAACTTATTATTATTTTGATATTGCCTATTTCAAGCGGGTTCTTGAGCTTGGCAGGGTTAATGAGGACAAAATATATGAACAGCTTAAATCACTTTTCGATATCACTGAATCTGAAATAAAATCCCGTTTCATCGGACCGAATATCATGCGTGTCGGCACAAATGACGGGGAACCTATCTCTATTCCAAAACCGCTTTCCATCTTCATCTCATACGACTCTGTCAGTATGAGAAATTCACTTTATCCGTTCATGAATCAAATCATCGGAAAGACCGACGCATTCGGCGGCGGTATCAACGGGATTGAAAAACAATTTAACAAGACCCTGTCACCGAAAAGCGAAGGGGAGATTGATTATGAGAATTTTGAAGTTTACAACAGACTCGGGGAGATAAAAGATATTATCGAACCGGAGGACGGAAAACCCGTCCAGCTTTCGATTGATCTCAGAATACAGAAATTACTTGCCAATACAATGGAAAAAACCCGTGAGAAATTCGATGCAGAATCGGCACAAGGTGTAATCATGGAAACCAAGACCGGGAAAATCGTCGGGATGTACAGCACCCTGGGTTGGGAAGCCCCGATCATGAGCGTTTATGAACCAGGATCCTCAATGAAGCCTTTTACTTTTGCGATAGCATTAAAATACAATATTCTTGAAATGGACCGCATGTTCCATTGCAGCGGAAAGATTAAACCCTTCGCCAATCTGCCAACGATTATCAACTGTACACATGTTCACAATGACATTGATACTAAAGATGCCCTGGCCCATTCCTGTAATGTGGCAACGGTTGAAATCGGACTCGACCTGCTTGAGGAAATGGGGAATTGGACTTTCTATGATGAGTTGAAAACACTCGGATTCGGACAAAAAAGCGGAATTGAAATGCCCGGTGAAGTCGATGGAATTCTTCATTCACCAAACGACTGGAATATGCTGACGGGAATACAGATGGGGATCGGTCAGGGAATAGCGGTCACTGCTGTTCAGCTATGTGCCGCTGTGAACGTTCTTGCCAATGACGGTTATTATATTTCACCGACCATCCTGGCACAACGGGAAAATGATAACAACTATCATAAGGTGTATCAGGAAGATGTCATTGCCAATATGAACGATATGATGGTCGAAACTGTTGAAACAGGAACAGGGCAGGAATCGAAAATAAAGGGAATTAAGATAGCAGCCAAGACAGGAACTGCCCAAAAAGCTGGAATTGGCGGTTACGAGGATGGCAAATACGTTTCGAGTTTTACCGGTTTTTTTCCTGCAGACAACCCCGCTTACACCATGCTGATCAGTGTTGATGAACCAAAAGGGGATGCATACTACGGTGGAGATGTTGCCGCTCCGGCCTTCAGGGAAATAACGGCGGGGATTATCAGCTTGATCACCACACCTGAACAATCGATGCCGGAAAAAATATTGGTTCAAACCTGGAAAATGCCGGATTTCACCAATTATACAAAAAAAGATATCTATGATATCATAGAAAACCTCGACATTAGTATCAGTCAGGTAGAAATCCGGGGAGAGGGAATTGTCAAAGAGCAATTTCCAGCCCCGGGTACGAATATAGAAGATATCGACAAGGTCATACTGACACTTGACGCTGCGGAGGTTGATTCAGATAACCAATAACGTTGATTTTCAAGTTGGAAAAACGCTTTTCAAAGATATGGGATGGAGAGGCTTAAGACAATTACAGGATAAGGCTTACAAACAGATCATAGAAGGCAAAAACGCCCTGTTGACAGCCGGCACCGCTTCAGGAAAAACTGAAGCTGCCTTGCTGCCCGTCCTTTCGACCCTGCTCGAAGACGAAAAATTTTACAATTCACAGACACCTCTCATGATTTATATCGCACCGTTGAAGGCGTTGATCAACGATATTTATCTCAGATTAAAAAAATTGACATCACGTACACGTTTAAAGACATTCTGCTGGCATGGAGACATTTCTCAGAAAGAGAAAAATCTTGCCCTCAAATCTTCCTCCATCATCGTCACAACGCCCGAATCACTTGAGGGAATGTTTATCTCAACGAAAATTGATCATCATGCTTTTTTTAAGAATATGCGTTTCATCTTAGTGGATGAACTTCACGCACTCATAAACGGCCCAAGGGGTGCGCAACTCGCTTCACTGATCGAAAGGCTTGACCAGATCAGTCAGTACAACATACAACGCGTTGCCATGAGTGCCACGATAGGGAATCCCCTGCAGGTTCTGGAATGGATTCAGGGAGGCAGTGAAAGAGAAACGGTACACGTTGACGATGCCAAGAGCTCCAAAAAGATGATCATGGTGAGAGAACGCTCACTCGAAAATTTAAAGTCGGACATCGAGAAGATGCTGTCTTTCAACGGAAAGGGAATCATCTTCACGTCAAGCAAACAGGAAGCGGAGGTCCTGAATCATTATTTCATCAGAAAAGGATTCAGAAGTCTCCTGCATCATGGCTCAATGGGCAAGGAGATCAGAGAACAGACAGAAAACATTTTTAAGTCCTCAACGGATTACAAGATAATGATCGCAACGACAACGCTTGAGATGGGAATCGATATCGGGGATGTCGCTTATGTCTTTTTTTATTCAGTCCCCAAATCAGCCGCCTCTTTCATGCAGCGGCTCGGAAGGGCAGGGAGAAAGACAGGTGTAGCCAAAGCACTGATCTATGTCAACACGGAACTTGAAAACGAAAAAAAACTTTATGACGAGCATTTAAAGCTGTTTGCAAACGTTCAGCTATTCAAGGAAAATGATGTGGAACCGATCGATATGATCAGATTCTACCCACAGCTCCTAGCACATCAGATCATCTCGATGGTTTTGGCTGAAAAACTCATCACCTTTAAAGATATGGCCATTCTGAAGAACGCCTATTGTTTTAAGGATATTGAAGGATCCGATGTGAGTACATTGATTGATCATCTCTGCAAAGAAGGCTTTCTTTCCGTTCGAGGGGGAGAAATCCGGATCGGTTCAAAGGGTGCTGCTCTTTTCGGAGGGTCGGGCGCAGGAGAATTCGTTTCCGTTTTTGATGCAGGACGTTCCTACACCGTACAATACAACAACATAGAAGTGGGACAGATTCATTATGCGACGCTTTCCTCGCAACAAAAACTGGAGGGAGGGGAGTTTGCTCAGCGATTCATTCTCGCCGGAAGGGCCTGGAAAGTCGTTGAATCAGATCCGTTCAAGCGAATACTGAAAGTTGTTCCCGCACAAAAAGGGGCTAAGCCGATGTGGCTCGGTAAAGGCGGCGATATCGCCGAACGTTTCGCTTCAGCAGCAGCCAGATTTGTCCTTAACCCCGAGTTCCCGGAGAATATAAAAGTCGACCAGGGCGTGTATGATGCTCTCTTGAACACGATTGACCATGTCAGAACCACTGTAGATGAAGAGAGGGGATATTCCGTCGTAGAGGTCCGGAGAAAAAGAAGTATCGATTACGAGATATACACCTACAGCGGTGAGATCAAGAATATGCTCTATTCGCTTTTGATACCTGAATTTTTTGAATCCGTCAAGGGGGCTAAATATGATTGGAAGAGAATCCGCTTCAAATCATCCCTTGCCGTTGACTGCGATGATTTTTTCATCTGGTTGGCAGACGTCGAAAAAAAGGAATTCGAGGAAAAATTGATCGAAAAGTTAAAAGAGGATTCCAAAAAGATTGGCGAAATCCTTTTTCAGGATCGTTTTGCCGATCTTGTCGGCGAAGACCTGCTCTCTCAAACCTATGTGAATATCCTGTGGAAGCTCCTTCGAAAATAGCCCTCCTCTCATTAAAACAGAAGATTATGATATACTTTAGCAAGGATACCGAGAAATAGTCCTCAACGTATCCTTTTAATTTAAATTTGTTCAGAAAGAGGTCAGATATGAGTGCAAAACCATTAAATGCCGCGAGGGTTGGCATTTCAAATAAAAAAGTTATCTTGAACATGGTGCGCTACTTCCCCGGAATCACCCGAAAGGAACTAGCCAATAAGACGGGACTCAACCCAAGCACCGTAACCAATATCATCAACTTCCTCAAAGATAGGGATCTCTTATTCGAAACCGGAAAGAAAAAGAGTGAGAACCCCGGAAGAAATTCGGTAAAATTGCTGGCAAACAAGAAAAATGCAAAGGTTTTCCTGGTCAAAATCGGCGTTGAAAGATCGCATATCGGAATCGGTTATTTGGACAATTCCTATGAACTCATCTCTGATTTCAGAACACCCGACAGTGCAGAGGCATTAATTGAACAGATTCATTCATCAATCGTTTCCGACCATGAGGCGGATGAATTTATCGGCATCTCCTTTTCAGTACCGGGAATCGTTGACCGTAAAACAGGTGAGATTTCAAATCTTCCGCATTTAAATTGGAAAAACGTCAAAATTAAGAAACTGATGCAGGAAAAATTTGGCGAAGCATTTGACGTTTTCATCGAAAACGAAGCAAAACTTGCCTTGAAAGCGGAGATGTTCCTAAACGAAAAATTATCAGATTTCAAAGATGGCGTTTATCTTTATATCACGCAAGGCGTCGGAGGGGCAATCCTGATCGATAGAAAGCTCTTTTCCGGATTCAGCTTTACAGCCGGTGAGTTGGGGCATATGAGTATCGATATGAACGGTCCGAGATGTAAATGTGGCAACAGGGGCTGTCTGGAGTGTTATCTGTCAGTCGAAGAGATTGTGAAGGAATACGAAAGGGCTAATGGACGATTCGAAAAAAATTATGATGTGGATAAATTCATAGAACTGATGGACAAAGTCGAAAAGGGTGAACCACTGGCAAAAGAGATAATCACCGAATACTACAAATACCTTAAAATCGGTTTGATCAATATCGTGAACCTTTTAAATCCCGAATTCATCGTAATTGGAGGTGTGGGTAACTGCATACCGATTGCGGCACTTGAGCAAATCGAAGAAAAGGTTCAAAGCGGTGTGATTTCATCAAACACAGGAAAATTGAAGGTATTCCCCTCGTCAATCAACATGGTAAATTCAGCTTTACTCGGTGAAACGCTGACTTCCATGGATGTCTACTGCAACCGAATTGTCCTGGAATAGAAAGCCTTTCAAACAAGAAGAATCGGCTGTTTAAATTTCAGAAAACCGTTACCACCATTTTTCAGTCCCTTTATCAGAAGAAGTCTGGCATCTCTCCCTCTCTTTCCGTAAACAGGGGTGATGGTCTTAACGCTGAGGTTAAATCTTTTGAAAGACAGCAGCCAGTTTTCAAAATTCTGTGGTGTAATTACACAACTAAAATAGCCTTTTGTTTTAAGGAGGTAGGCGGCTGCTTTAGAAAAGGTATCACAGACCTCTTCATCCGCTGATCTTGTAAGCGATCTGATTGTATTGTCAGTTCCTTCACCACGCCCTTTAATATAATGAGGGGGATTAAAGACACAGAGATCCCCTGTTTCCGGCTTTAAATTCTGTTTTATCCCGTCAATATCAAATGATTGAAAACTAAGGTCTGTTTTTATGCCGTTTTCCTCAATGCCTTTTTTAAAATAAAGCTCTAAATCACTCTGAATATCGATTCCCATACCGGAAAGTTTGAATAGCTTTGCCAGTCCCATCGAAACAAAACCGGTTCCGCAACCCAATTCCACAAAAAAGCGCGACCGTTTCACGGGAAAACTGTTCCACAGTAACAGGACCGATGCATGCGTTACACTATTGGCATTATTATTTGAAAAGGTTTTAATGGGATTATTCCTTATGTAAGTCTGAAAATCAGAAAAGCTGATATCCTTGGAAATAGCGATAATTATCGATCCTTTGAACCGGTCATATGGGTCTTATCCTCTTTAAGAGATGAGTTAACACAGGAAGCGTTTTCCGTAATCGTGACATCTTTCAGTACAATGTCCGAATTCATCGTACAGATACCGGTTTCGGCTTTCGTTACGGTGCTCTCGATCGCACAGAGATAAGCACTTCTATCGACATAGATCGCCGTTTCTGAAGCATTAAGGGTCGAATTCCTGAGATTGATTGATGAGGCCCCTTTCAACGCCAATGCCGTGTGAACGCCGTTCAAGCTAATCGCCTTCGCATCTGCTGCGGAAAGTTTATTCATGATTAACGCTTCATCTGCAGAAAAAGCTGAATGATTCAGCATGGCATTTGAAAAACCATCCAGTTTGAGGGCAAACTCCTTCGAATCAATCGTACAATGGCTGATAACAAGATTCTTTATATTCAATATATTGATACCCGCATCCGCGTTAACTGTCACTTTGTTGAGCGTGATATCGGCACAGTCGGTTCCGGTTGCAAAGACTGTTGTCTGAACTTCTGAATTGTCCATCAATACGATATCCGCATCAGCACTGTCGATAAAATATCTAAATCCCTTTACCGAAACACTTTGAGCCCGTAATTCACCGCCATCATGAATGGCAAACAGATCCGTATGCGGGTCTCCCGAGATTTCAAAATCGTTCAGCCAGACGGCTCCGCCAATGATGTCGATGATATTCTCGCTTCTGATGTAATCCTTCGAAAAACCGGTACTGATCAATCGCTTTTTTTCAGAATTGGAGGGAATACTGAGAACCTGTCCATAAACTTTCAAAGCGCCTCCATTTTCAAAAATAATCTCTACACCTTTTTCGATTGCCAGCATCAATTCATCGGATATCACAATCTCCGAATTGACCCTGTACGGTGAATAAAGCGATGTAAGCAGCGTATTTTCCTCAATCATCCCTATCTTTGAAGATGTAATCGGAACATATTTCTCGTTGTACGTTCTGATGGGGTAAGAAGATGAACTTTCGTTTCCCGCTTTATCAACAGCTGAAACAACGTAGTGAAGATAACGTTCATCAGTTTTGTAGTTTTTTTCAGAAGTCTCGCACAGAAAAACCTTATCCTCCATCTTATTGAACCCGTAAATTCTGAAGACGGTTTCCTCGTCAGATGCATTTTCCCATGAAATGTGATAGGTTCTGTTCGATTCTTTCAGCTTGCCGTCAATAGGGGTATCCGGAGGGGTTAAATCAACATAAATATCTTTTTCGACGCTCATTTGATGCCCCTTTGCATCGTCAAGTGAAACGAACAACGTATGCGTGCCCTCACTGACGGTTGAAAGATCAAATTTTAATAAACCCGCTTCAATCCGCAAAGGAATTCCGCTAAAAGTCGCATTTTGAGTGATCAGATCTGTTGAATCCCAATCATCATAGACGATGAAATCAACACTATCATTATTTCTTCCTAATAAAACAGGCAACTCAGATTCAATGACCGGCGCATCGTCCACATCCGTGTTGATGATATACTCTTTTTCTTCCGAGGCATTTCCCGCAAAATCTATTGCTCTGATCTTGAGAACATAACGTTCTCCCTTTTCAGCTGAAAAAACAAAATCCTCTTCCGTCGTTGAAAAAGACTTCGCTTCATCTGAATCAAAGATCGTCATCTCATATCCTTCCGCATCTGAAACCTCATCTTCAAGACAACTGAAATGAACCTTTCCGCTTTTAAGCTGATAGGAAACAACGGGGGAAGGCGGAGGTGTCAAATCAATTCTGAAAGAAGCTTCAGCAGGCGTTTTATCCTTAATACCAAATTCGTTGATGGCAAATACCCTGATCAAATAATAGCCTTCTTCAAAGATCTCAGAACGATAACTGATAAGATTTTCCTGAACTTTATCACTGAACGTCAATTCCAACGCCTCATTATTTTTACTGTAAATTTGATACTCATAGGTCAATTTTTCAGGGGGGGTTTTATCATCTGTTCCGTTCAAAATAATGTCAACGCCTGCAAGACCGTATACGGTCTGAATTCTCTCTATTATGGTTTCAGGCGGCTTGATATCGGTTTCAGGTGCACATGAAACCAGAAAAACCGCAACAATCGTCAGAAACAGAATTATTTTCATACCCTCTTTTTTATCGTTCACAACTTCCCCCCACAATGGAATGATATGGATCATTATACAATAAACCCGCAGGCAAATCAAAATATTTTCATCGTTTAAAGTGCATCAGAAAAGATTTCTAAAGGGATCGAATATCCCCGTTTCTTTCATCAGTCTGTCATTGTTAAAAAAGGCCTCTTTATCGCCAGAAAACACGATCCCACCATCACTCATAACGACGATCTTTTTAAAAAAGGTTCTGACGAGAGAAATATCATGGGTGACAACGATGACGCCACGGTTATCTTCTGAAAGAGTTGTTATTACACACTTTACCATCTTTTTACCTTTTGCATCAAGCCCTGCCGTCGGTTCATCAAAAAACAGATAATCGGGATTCCAAATAATGATACTGGCAATGGCCACCAGTCTCTGTTCACCCCCGGATAATTTAAACGGATTTCTTTCCATATATGTTTCATCCAACCCGACGGAATTTAGAACCCGTTTGACCCGCTTCGGAATATCATCTGTCACGCCGAAATTTTTCAAGGCAAAAGCGATCTCCTCAAAGACGGTGGGTGAAAAGAACTGCGACTCAGGATACTGAAATACGATCCCGGTTTTACGGGTAATATCAAATCTTACTTTTTTATTTTGGGTATTCGCTTCATCGACAAAAACATTCCCGCTACTGGGTATCATTAAACCGGTTGCCAATTGAGAAAGCGTCGATTTTCCGGAACCTGTCCTTCCCATAATCGCCAGAACTTCACCCTTTTTTATGTCAAGAGTGATATCACTTAACGCCTTTGTCTCAAATGGCGTCTTCCTTGAATAAAAATAACTGCAATCCTCAAATTTGATCATAATGAATCTCTTCCTCTGTGTTTAAGATGTTCGACAACCCAATCCGAACACTCTATCTCTTCATATTTTTTTAGCCTGGGAATAACGGATGATGGTGTTCCATATTTTTCAATACGACCATTTCTGATAAAGCATATCTTTTCAGAGAAGGCAGCTGCCTCCATATCATGCGTGATCAGAATAACGGTCTTATTGTTTTCATGGTATTTCCGAATGAGACGAAAAATGTCCCGCTGTCCTTCAGGATCAAGCATGGAAAGCGGTTCATCAAGCAGAAGGATCTCTGGATCCAATACAAGTGCCGAGGCGATTGCGAGCCTCTGTTTTTGACCGCCGGATAAATTCATGGGATTTCTTTTTTCACACCCCTGCAACCCGACGAATGTCAGTGTTTCCTTCAACCTTTTCTTCATAATATCTCTTGAAAAACCAAGATTCTCCATCCCGAAAACGACATCTTCCTCAACGGTCGAGGCGATGATCTGATTTTCCGGATTTTGAAAGACAAATCCGATCTTTTTCCTGATCTCAAGAACCATATCCGAATCTTTTGTATTCATTCCAAAGATGGTCACCGAACCATTATCCGGTATCAATATGGCGTTCAGCATCTTAAGCAATGTAGATTTCCCCGAGCCGTTACCACCGATAAGGGTTAAAAACTCTCCCTGTTTGATTTCCAGGCTGATATTGGATAGAATATTCCCCCTCTTGGCTGACTGTTCCGTCCCTTTATACGCAAAAGAACAATTTTTAATACTGATCAAATGACTACACCTTTCATTATAATGTAGAATTTAAGAAATTCCGTTTCAAATACGTTGACTTTTATCGGAAAATCGACCGGCTGAGACCCCCTGTACAGGATGGTCAATTCATGTTTAATATCACTTGCGATGGAATAAAACATCATCTCCATCTCTTCCCGTGAGACATTTTGCGAACAGCAGCTCGTGGCCAGTAATCCACCGTTTCTCAATATTTTAAGGGCTCGGAGGTTGATCTCCTTGTAGGCGTTCAAAGCACGGCCTTTCTTCCGTCTCGCATCGGTAAAAGGCGGGGGATCCAATATGATCAGATCAGCTTTCTGACCTTCTATGTCCAAGCGGTGCAGATAATCGAAAGCGTTATAATTGCTGAAGCTATACTGTTCAAATCCGTTTTCCCTTGCATTTCCATCGACAATCCTTCTGAAAGAATCACCGGAATCTATAAATTCAACCGAACCAAGACCTGCATTCAGAAGATTAAACCCGAATTGTCCATACCCGCAGAAAAAATCGAAGATGTTGTTTTGATTTCCTGAAAGAAGCTTTTTCGCATATTCCATCAGAATAACAGAATTATCACGTTGTTCCGGATAGAACACCGCATCATTTTCATTAAAAGGATGTATCACATATCGAATCCCGTTCAGCTCAAATCTGTAACGTTCTTCAACGACACCGGAAACAACTCTTATTTCATCTTCTATGCCCTCTTTCTTTCTTGAGGAGGAAAGATTACGAATGATGATATTTTCGGCACCAAGCTCTTTCAGGACCGATACAACGGCCGGTATGAGTCTGTCTCCACCGGCCGTTGATGAGGAAAGACAGAAAAGTTCATCATATCTGTCACATTTAATCCCGGATATACCATCCGCAAGACCGTTAAAGACTCTGCAGATCTTTTTATCAGAAAAGATTGTCTGCCTGAAATACCAGGCCTTTTTGACTTTGTCCGCAACAAATGCCCTGTCGATTCTATCGTTCTGCCTTGTCAGCAATCTGACCCGAATCTTTGAACGTTCGTTGTAATACCCTTTACCGACAAATTGTCCGGAGTATGTAAAGACATCCACGATTTCACCTATTTGTATATCGCCCTTTACCTCTGCTATTTCGTTTTCGTAAATATACGGATGGCCGTTTGAAATTCTCCTTGATATATGAGAAGCCAATTTGATTTGTTTTATCATGCAACACACCTTTAGAAGTATATGCTCTGCCAATATGGGCAGATAACAGATTATATCACGACACAGTTCTATTGTCTGCGCTTATAGTAAAAATAAACCTTTCCGTTTTAAAACATCCATGATTTCATCATGAATCTGTGCCGGTGGTTTAAGCCCGTCAAATCTGACGAAGCGTTCTCCGTGTTTTTTTTCCAGCCATTCATACCCCTCTTTGACCCGTCTGAAAAACGGTTCTTTTTCCCTTTCCAGACGATCCAGATTCTCGTTTCCGAGTCTTTTGATCACTTCGGTTGAAGGGATATCGAGAAAAATCGTCAAATCCGGATAGATATTCTGAACGGCAAAATCATTCAATCGCTCGACATTTTCAGGCCCGAGTTCCCGTCCGAATCCCTGATACGCCACACTGGAATCGGCATATCTGTCCGCAATGAGGATCTCACCTGCTTTAAGTGCAGGGATGACAATTTCCTCCGTCACCTGAGCCCTCGCTGTTATATACAGCAGCAATTCAGCTCTTTCGGAAATATTGAAATCCTTATGCAGTACAACCTCGCGCATGGCTTCGCCAACCTTTGTCTGTCCCGGTTCCCTGAAAAGTATCGGCTGTTTTCCATGCTGATCAAATTTTTCCATCAGCCATTTAATCTGTGTCGTCTTTCCGCATCCATCCAACCCTTCAAAAGATATGAAGAGTCCTCTTCTCTCATCATTCTGTAACTTTCGTTCCAACTTTCTCACCCATAACCGCCCTTAAAAGATTGCCTTTTTCAAAAAAATTGATGACCTGAATCGCCATATTGTACCGCTTACAGATAGAAAAGGCTTCTGTATCCATAATCCTGAGATTTTTCTCAATCGCATCCGAATAACCGAGCCGGTCAAATTTGACCGCATCCTTCACCTTTCTCGGATCAGCTGAAAAGATACCATTCACTTTGGTCGCCTTGATAATGATCTGTGCTCTCATCTCAACGGCTCTTAAAGCGGCCGCCGTATCTGTTGTAAAAAACGGATTACTCGTTCCTCCGCCAAATATAACGATTTCACCGTTTTTAAGAGAATCGTTCACCCGGTCATAATTGATCTTTTCTGTCGACTGCAATTGAACGACTTGGGAAAAGACCCTTGCCGGCATTCCGGCATTCTCAAAGAATGATTTGAGATAAATGGCGTTGATATTCGTTCCCAGCATTCCGATTTGATCCGCCATCCTGGGTTCCAATTCTTCGAGTTCGGCTCCTCTGAAGATATTTCCCGCACCGACAACCAGGCCAATCGCAATATCCTTATCAAACAAAGCCCTAACTTCACCGACAAGATATGACATTTGTTCCTTTGAAAACCCCATGCCACCTTCTCCCGAAAGCGCTTCTCCCGATAATTTCAACAATATCCTGTTGTACATATCATTTCACCTCCCGAAAACTCAAAAAAAGGACGTTCTCTTATCAAGAACGTCCTCAGTATCTATATCAAAAAAACTTGAAGTTTTGTTTTTAAAACTCCGGCATCGTTCAACATGGTTGAACGACAATTATTCTCCGATGTATACTCTTGCGAATCTCTTAACCGTGACTGGGCAATCGATTGCCTTTGCACATTCATCGATGAGCTGCTGAACGGTCTTGCTTTCATCAAGAGCAAAATTCTGGCTGAGAAGACATCTTTCTTCTTTGAACTTTCGGATCTTGCCTTCTACGATATTTTCGATGATCTTTTCAGGTTTGCCTGATTCTCTCATCTGGTCTCTATATATAACTCTTTCTTTTTCAAGGATATCTTCGCTGATTTCGTCGCCGGATACGAAGTCCGGTGCGTATGCTGCTGCATGAAGACAAATGTTCTTTCCGAGCTCGGCGAGTTTTTCATCGTCTTTTTCACAAACAACTTCCACAGCAACGCCAATCTTTCCTGTGAAGTGAATGTAATCGTAAAGATGGCTGTTTTCTGAACCTGTAAACTTTGTGTAATCGCCAACCTGGATATTTTCTCCCATTTTTGCAACAACTTCATTGACGGCTTCTCTGTTCTTTTCTACGAGTTCCTCTGAAACCGCAACTGCCTTCTGAGTTTCTCCAAGTTCGGCGTAGAATGTATCAGCAAGATTTGCTGCCATCGTCTTGTATTCATCAGTTCTTGCAACAAAGTCTGTTTCACACATAACTGCAAGCATGAAGAGTTCGTTTTCTGATTTCTTGGTTACAACGACACCTTCTGTTGTGCTTCTGCCACTTTTCTTTGCGGCTCTTGCAAGTCCTTTCTTTCTTAAGAAGTCTACGGCTGCCTCAACGTCTCCATTTGTTTCTGTGAGAGCCTTTTTACAATCGAGAACGCCTGCTCCTGTTTTTGCTCTTAATTCTTTAATGAGTTCCATGCTTACTGCCATTTAAAATCATCCTTTCTATAATCAAAAAATTTGTGATATTGCATACAAAAACAAGCAACAAAGATTTTATCGCCACGCTATTATACACTATAATGACCTGTTTTAAACAACGACACGTTTAATCCGGAAATCTGACTTTTCAAGGGCGAAATCAGAGGAAAGCGGTTCACTTATTTCATTCCGGTTTAAATCGCCTTGTCCTTTAAGCACTTTAATTTCAGGTAGACAGAGGTGCCGTGATCCGAATCTCCTGTTTGGGATTCAACCCATACCTCTCCACCGTATGCCCCGACAAATGTCCTGACCAGCGGCATACCAAAACCGGTCCCACCTTCTCCCGCAGTACCGTCCCGATGTGTCGTTTTTGACGAATCAAAAAGATCCGCTAAGATATCGGAAGGGATACCAATTCCCTGATCTCTGATTTCAAGGATTAGAAACGCATCATCTGATTTCTGATCAGTATTCAAGACCGGACAATCTTCTTTGCCGCTTATATAAAGGCCTATTTGACCATTCTTGTATGAGAATTTCACGGCATTGGTCAAAAGATTATTCAAAACGGTATTGATAAATGTCGTCAACTCCACGTATACAACAATATCATCCGAGATATTTCTGACAACTTTTATCCCCTTCTTTTCAATCTTGTCCTTCAACATCTTGATAGAGCTGTCAATCGCCTCGTTTAAAATCACATATTGAAGATCCATCTGCATTTCTTTTGTCTCAGCTGCCTCAAGATCTCTGACCACATTGATGATATCAATGCCCTGCCGTGCGCTTTTACGGATATAACCGATCATATCCGATTCCAGTTCATCATTGGGCGCAATCATCTCCGAAGCGGTTAAAATTGCCGTCAACGGGTTGGCAAGGTCATGGCAGAGAACATGCAGCAGTTCACTTCTCTTCCGGCTGATACGTTCAATATCTTTCTGATATTTCAAAAGTTTCAAATGGGTACTCACTCTTGAAAGTAATTCTTCAGCGTTGAAGGGTTTCGTAATATAATCCACTGCCCCCGCCTGAAATCCTTTGATGATATCCTCTTTTTCAACCTTTGCCGTGAGGAATATAACCGGTATGTTCCGCGTTTTCTCATTTAATTTTAACCTGTCACAGACTTCATACCCATCCATTCCAGGCATCATGATATCCAGCAATACCAGATCCGGGCTGATGTGGTCGACAAGATTCAACGCCTCTTCCCCGGAAAGTGCCGGAGAAATATCAAACCCCTCTTTATCCAACAGACTTCCAAGCACCTGAAGATTTTCAGGCACATCATCCACTATCAATATCGTTCTCTTTTCATTTTCCTCTTTAAACACCCTTATTCACTCCTGTTCCTGATATCGTCAAATATTTCCCCAAGCAATTTCCAGTTTTCAATCAGATTTTTCAAATCGAATTTTTCAATATCACCTTTAACCCGCTTGATCCAGAAAGCAATCCCCTCCAGATCCATCATCACCGTTTCACGCTCAAGTCTGGCGATAAAGGACCGGCAGTTTGAGATGGTAAAATTATCTTTCGATTGCTTCCACAAGCGATACAGTTCTTCAACCCTTTCGAGATGATAGGGAGAGATGGCACGCTTCATATCCGGCCGGTTCAAATCCTGCTCATCTTTTACGGGATTCGTTTGTTTTTTCTTATCATATTTTAAATACTGACTCAATAGATTGATCAGCAATTCCATTTTAACCGGTTTTTTCAGAAAGGCATCAAAGCCCGATTCAACAATCTTTTTCTCATCGCTTTTTTTAATCGACGCGGTGACGGCAATCACCGGAATCCTTATGCCTTTGGCTCTTATTTCTTTTATCAGACCAAAACCGTCAAGATTCGGCATCCTGATATCCGATATGATCAGCGCATAATCCTGTTCGGACAATTTTGCCAGCGCTTGTAGGCCATCTTCCGCCATATCCGCATGAAGGCCGATTTTTTTCAGCCATTCATAAAGAACCAGACGATTATTTTCAATATCATCAACGATAAGCACCTTGTCAGTGGCCATAAATTCTATCCCGTTTAAATCCGTTAACGTATCTGAAGATTGCTCCAAAGTAATGGTGTCTGCGATCCCCACATTTTTCAGCAGGACATCAAATCGGCTGCCTTTTCCCGCTTCACTCTCAAGAGAAACCGTTCCACCCATCAACTCCGCAAGTTTTCGGGTGATTGAAAGGCCAAGGCCGGTTCCGCCATATTTATCGATATCCTGCCCTTCCTGCTGTGAAAATTCTTCAAATATCCTTTCCTGCTGATCCGCTTTGATTCCAATCCCGGTATCTTCAACGGTAAAACTGACATCTAAGCTGTCAGCATCTCTGAGAGCCACCATTGAAACGTTAAGTGCCACATAACCCTTTTCAGTAAATTTCAACGCGTTTCCTAGAAGGTTGATCAATATCTGACGGATTCGCCTGCTATCAAGAATAAGATATTCCGGTATCCTGTCATCCACACCGTAACGAAATTGGAGTCCTTTTTTTTGAACCTGCGGCCGGAAGATATGAACCACTTCATTCAACACCCTTCGAATATCGATAATTTCCTTTTCGATACTGATTTTACCGGCTTCTATCTTGGACAAATCCAGTATCTCGTTGATCAAATTTAAGAGAATATCGCCACTGATCATGATCTTCTCGAGGAATGATTTTGCCCGCGTATCTTCCATCTCATTGTACAGTAGTTCAGAAAAACCGATAATGGCGTTCATCGGGGTTCTTATCTCATGACTCACATTCGCAAGAAAGGCACTCTTCGCCGCATTGGCACGATCTGCCTCCTCTTTCGCGCGGTCCAGTTCGACGATGATGGATTTCAACGTCCGCTGGGACGTTTCAAGCTGATTGTTATAGTTTGAAAGATTTTGATTGGCTTCAAGGAGCTCTTCATGCTGATGCTCAATCCTCAGCCTGGCTTTTCTGTTCTTGTTGGTTAAAGAGGCAATGATCCATGAAAAGACTACGGAAAGAACGGATAAAACGATAAAGTACAGAAGGTAATTATTAAAAACAGTCCGACTGATCCTGTCGATGTTTTCCTTCGGGATTCGCGTCACGATCTTCCAGAAATACCCAGAAGATAATCGTTTCGTTTGGGATGTATCCCGTGTGAAGGGATAAACCGTCGTAAATGTAAAGATACCAAACTCATTTTCAAATTGACCCTTATCCTGCCCGATAATCCTTTCCCAGGATTTCGGAAATACTTTATCAAAATAAACAGCCTTCTTCTCTTCAAACATAAACCCCCATTCATTCTCCTTTTCACCGGAAAACAGCCAGTAACCGTCCCCATTCAGGAACATATGTTCCCCCGGTTGAAAACTGATCCCATCGTTGAAGAGATCCAGTATGTGTTGTCCAAGATAATTAAGAATGAAGATCCCCTGCTTAACACCCCCGGAATCAAAAACAGGTAATGCAAATCTGATCATCGGCTTATAAGGCAATTCAACGACTCCGTTTTCAACATTTAAATCAAATGGCGATATATAATGGGAACCACGCTCAAGAGCCATCGTTTCAATAAAATAATAACGGTCGCTTTTATTCTGAAGATTTGACGTATCAGCACAGATGTAATCATCATCTACTTTGTTTATCCTGATGATTTCTTCACCTCTTTTGTCAATAAAACGTAATTGGTCATAAATCCCCACACTTTCAGCAAAACTCTTCCAGTCTCTGATCAGATCCGCTTTGTTATCTTCCGTCATATCATCTAAAAACCTGACAAATTGAACATCCTTACTCATATATTCAAGATCGGCTATTGTGCCACGAAGTTCGTTCAAAACATCTTCGCGTTCAACATCAACGTATAACACTTGATTCATTTTGTTTTTGTCTATCTGAACATCGAATTCCATCATGTACAAATAAGACATAACAGCGCCAATGATCAGCACAAGCGGGAGAAATATTAAAAAAAAGATTAATAATTGAAATTTTTTTCCATCCAAAGATTTTTCAGTCATAACAGCTCCGGGCGTAAACGATATTATTTTCTTTATTATAGCATTACAGATCATCATTCACATTATAAAAGGAAAAAGTAGTATAATCTCTTAACAAAAAGCAACAAGAGGTGATACGTATTTATTTAAAGCAGAGGTTTCAGATAACATGATCATACTTGAAGAGTGGACTGATTATACAAAACAATATTTTGAAGATTACGCGGCAAAAACCCCAAAGCCTTCCAGTATTTTTAACGACATCAGAAAGATAGCCAATGAATTAGATTTAAGAGAACTCGATGAATATCCGGGAGCCCGTAAAAAGATTTCTCTTTTTCTGAATCATTATCGGGATTTTGAAAAATTATCTTCCGACAGCCGGAAAAAAAGACTAAGCAACGCATCGCTCATGCTGAAAAAACTTGAAGAGGAATATCTTTTCCCCACCCCACTACAAAAGAAATCGGATGATCAAATACTCAACAAACCCCTCAAAAATATCAAAGGCGTCGGTCCGAAAAGGGCAGATAAATTCAAAGCACTCGGACTTGAAACGGTTAAAGATCTGCTTTTTTATTTTCCCCGAGGTTACGATGACAGAAGAAGAGTTCTCCCCATCTCAAAAATCATCCCGGCTGACCGTGTTACTGTCATTGGAAAAATACATAGTATCAGCGCAACAAAAACCAGAAGTCGAATGAATATTCTCACTATACAACTCGTGGACGATACGGGAGTCCTCACTTTGAAATGGTTTAATCAGCCTTATCTGAACAGACTCTTTAAAGAAGGACAAACGCTTTCTGCAACCGGAAAAGTTAAAAGTACCGGACTCGTCACACGAGAAATGATGGTCAATGAATTTGAGCTCATCAATGCAGATAACAGTTCCCGGAAGATTTATCCCGTATACCCATTGACAGCGGGCCTCTATAACGGTCAGATCAGAGCGGTCATCGACCGCTGTTCAGCCTATGCCGCATCTTTAAGAGATGCCCTGCCACAGAACCTGATAGAGAAAAAAGATTTATTGGGCCTTCAGGATGCCGTTTATGGTCTGCACAACCCAAAGAGCAATCTGCATATCGAAAGATGCGGCGAACGGATCAAATTTGATGAATTATTCTACTTTGAACTGGCAACCTATTTTGCCAAGATGATAAAAGAAAGGCGATTGACCAAGAAATCAAAACCGGTCAAATCCGAACTTTCACAAAAACTCATCAAACGATTGCCCTTTGAATTGACAAATGCTCAGAAAAAAGTCTTTGAACGCATTAAAGCGGGATTAAAAAAAGAAACACTCATGAACCTTCTGATACAGGGGGATGTGGGTTCCGGTAAAACGATTGTCGCCCTGCTGGGTATCCTCGAAACCATAGATGCCGGTTATCAGGGATGTATTATGGCGCCAACCTCCATACTCGCCACACAGCATTATCAGGGTATGGTTCGTCTTCTCGGCGGAATGGGACTGACCGTAGATCTGCTGCTGAGCAAGACCCCCGCCAAAGAAAAACGTGAGATCAAGGAACGTATCGCTTCGGGAGAAAGTGACATCATCATCGGGACACATGCCATCATTCAAAAGGATATCGCGTTCAAAAAACTCGGACTTGCCATAATAGATGAGCAGCATCGTTTTGGTGTCAGACAGCGTGAAACCCTTATCAAGAAAGGGGAGGAAGTCGATACAATCGTCATGACCGCCACACCGATTCCGAGAACACTGTCTTTGTCTGTTTTCGGGGATCTGGATATCGCATCGATAGATGAGATGCCACCGGGAAGAAAACCGGTTCGAACGATGCTGATCCCTGAAAATCGTAAAGGGGAGCTCTATGATTTCCTCGAAAAGGAAATAACAAATGACGGGCAGATCTATATCGTTTATCCCCTCGTCGAAGAGTCGGAAGCTCTGGATCTAAAAGACGCCACGAGCATGTATGAAGTCCTTCAGGAGACACGATTCAGGGACTTCAATGTCGGACTGCTCCACGGAAAGATGAAAGCCGAGGAAAAAGATGATATCATGCAGGATTTTATCGATAAAAAATACGATATTCTCGTTTCAACAACGGTGATTGAAGTCGGAATCGACGTTCCTTCGGCAACCGTCATGGTCATCGAACATCCGGAAAGATTCGGATTGGCACAATTACACCAGCTCAGGGGACGTGTCGGTAGAAACAAAAAGAAAGGGTATTGTTTCCTCGTGACGGCGGATAAATCAAAAAGTAATTATGAACGGCTTGATTATTTTGCCTCACACAACAGCGGTTTTGACCTCTCTGAGTATGATCTTGAAAAAAGAGGGCCCGGAGAGGTGATGGGTGTCCGTCAGCATGGGATGCCATCCTTTAAACTGGCGAATATCGTTCAGGACAGAGAAATCCTCTTCGACGCGAGAAAGGAAGCGGTTAAAATACTGAAAGAATCCCCTGATCTTGAAGATTACAAAGAACTGAAGGCCTATATAGAAGTAGCCTATAAAGACAGGATGAATTTAATAGATATCGGATAATGAACCAAATTGACATATTGTGTTTTCAACGATGAACAGATATAAAAGGAGGACAAGATGAAAGCCATTGAATTGAGACATAAGCTGCACATGAACCCCGAAACAGCTTTGAAAGAATATGAAACAACGACTTTACTTGAAGAGGAGATTAAAAAATTCCCGGGTATTCTCATACACAGACCGTTTGAAACGGGATTGATCGCAGAGTATAAAGTGAATGACGGAAAATATCTCCTGTTCAGGGGAGATATCGACGCCCTGAACATGACTGAAAAGACCGACTGGGAATTTGCCTCACGGAATGGCAATATGCATGCCTGTGGTCACGATGTCCACACATCAACCCTGTTTGGTTTTCTTGAAGAGGTCGTCGAATGCAAACCGGATCAAAACATACTCTTCTTCTTTCAGCCTGCCGAAGAAGGAGCCGGAGGGGCGGAACTGACAATTCAAACCGGTATCTTCGATCAATTTGATATCGAACATGCCTTTGCCCTTCATGTGACGGACGAATATGCGTTTGGAACCCTCGCCTTCAACGATGATGTCCTGTTTGCATCAGCGATGGAACTGACTGTCCTGTTCAATGGAAAACCGACGCATGTGGCAACACCTGAGAAGGGAAAGAATGCCTTAAATGCGATGAGAACATTTCTCGATATGGCAGAAAAAGTGCCGCATTCCGTCAACGACCCCCTCCTGTTGTGCGTTGGAAAGGTTTCAGCAGGAGAAGTCAGGAATATCATCCCTGAGACGGCACGGATTGAAGGCAGTATCCGTTCCCTTGACATGGAGAACAGCAGACGATATTTCAAGCAGCTCAAACAGATCGGTCAATCAATTGAAGCATCGACGGGTGTATCGGTCGAAGTCAGAATGGAAGCTTTTTACCCGGAAGTCAAAAATGACCATGCACTCTTTGAAAAGATGATTACCCCATTATCCGAACGCTTCAACACAGAAATCATCCCGTATAAGATGACAGGTGAGGATTTCGGTTTCTTCACAAAGCTATATCCCTCGATGATGCTGTGGCTTGGAACGGCACAGGGGGAAAAACATGGTTTACACAGTCCGTATTTCCTCCCTTCCGATGAAGCGATTCCGTTGGGGATCGACGTCTTTACCGAAATACTGAAGCAGTTTATTTAAAAAAGGCAGGTGAGGCATGATGAACGATCAGAAACTCTTTTTTAAAAATTTTCTTATCTTCTCGGCAAAAAAAAGTGACGCTCTCTTTCCGGGAAGCCTTCTGACAGAAAATGGGAAAATCACTGAAATCTATCCGGCAGAAGAGGACGTTACGATACCTGATGGCTGTCATATCGTCGAGGGAAACGGACGTTTACTCATGCCGGGTCTTATCAATTCTCATTCACATATCTATTCGGCATTTGCAAGAGGGGTGGCAATCAATCCGTTTTCACCGACTTCCTTCAGGCAATTGCTCGAACAACTCTGGTGGCGTCTTGACAAGGCATTAAACCTGGAAGATATCTATTACAGCGGAATACTGTCCGGTATGGATATGCTCAGGAACGGTGTGACAACCTTTATCGATCATCATGCCAGTCCCAACGCTGTTTCCGGAAGTCTTGGCAAACTTGTGGATGCCTGTGTCAATACCCTTGGCTTGAGAGGTATCTTCTGTTATGAAACCTCGGACAGAGATGGCCACCAAATCGCCCGAAAGGGTATTGAAGAAAATCTCGCTGCACAGAAATTTAACGAGCAGCTTCCCGGAAAAGCGGCTGCCCTGTTGGGTTTACACGCCTCTTTTACGCTTGAAGAAAGAACCCTCGAAAGCTGTGCCGGGTATGCACTTCCCATTCATATTCACGTTGCCGAAGGAGCTGAAGATGCCAAACTTCACAGGCAGAACTTTGGAATGACTGCTATTTCAAGACTGGATAAATTCGGTTTATTGCAAGAAGATTCTTTACTGGCACATTGCCTGCTCGTTGAAGACGAGGACCTGAAAACGATAAAGAAAAGAAATTGCCGCGTCGTTTTCAACCCGCAATCCAATATGAATAACGGTGCCGGATTACCCGATTATGCAAGATTCAACGACCAGGGGATTCAAGTCAATCTCGGAAATGACGGATACGGATTTGACCTGACGCGGGATATGCGAACGCTTTTACTCTCTCAGCATCTGCTCCATAAAGAGCCCTGTGCTTTTGGTACGGGGGATCTTTTCGATGTCGTGTTCAGAAACAACGGTGAATACGCTTCCAATATCCTGAAGAGCAAGATCGGAAAAATAGAAAAGGGGTATCGTGCCGATCTCGTCATCTACAATTACACCCCCCCAACGCCGCTGACCCCATCGAATTTTATGGATCATTATTATTTTGCCATCATCGAAAACTGTAAACCCGAAGCCGTCTATATCGACGGGGTTCCGATTTTAGAAGATGGGATTCTACAGTCCGTTGAAGAGAAAAAACTAACAGAAGCGTGTACCGCACAATGTGCTGATTTTTGGAAAAGATTCTGAAGTTCGGAAAAATTTAGACACATGAAAGAAAAGGCGAACATCATCTTTGCTTTCATGTGTTTATCCATGTCTTCAATTGCATTACATCCTTACCGGCTTTCTGTATTCCCTGAATACAGAAAGGCTCATCAATTGGCGAATAAAACATTTATTTGATATAATTATCTGTCAAAACGTTTGGATTGCATAGTTATTATAATCGTCCCATGTGGAGCATATCTTGAAAAAAAATCATTTTATTTTAATTTCTGTCGTTCTCGCCATATTGCTGTTCTTTAGCTTAAAATTTACAATAGAAGAGTTGAACAAACCCGAAGGCTTTTTGCTGAATGAACGTTGGACCGTTTCTCATGACAATGCGGTTCATGAAATTCTTTTACCGTCATTCACATCGATTGCAGATGAAGGGGTCTATACGTATTCAACGGAATTTCCCGGTATGGATGTCGACACACTTATCATCCCGAGTTTTTCCGCTTACGGCTATGAGATTCAAATCAACGGTTTAATGATCGCGAGACTCAATGAAGTTGAAACCAAAACATCCAATATCTGGAATCAGATCCAGATGTTTACCTTTGATCCAGATATCCTTGGCGAAACAAATACCCTGATGATAAAAATATTCGGCATATTTGATCACGGTATCAATCAGATACCTTATCTGACAAAACAAAAAACAATCCTTCCAAAGATCACTATCGCCGGCTTCTTCCAGAACAGTTTTTATTTCATATCATTTGGTATCTGTATCTCTTTCGGATTGATCCTGCTGATGCTGGGCTATACCATACCGGATAACAAGGATTCCCATTATTCGTTTGGTATTGCCGTTTTTTTCGCCTGTATCTATCTCCTTGATTTCCCTGCCAGAAACTTTTCAGGGAATATGTTTTTCTTTCTCATTCAGAGAAAATTCATCTACGCCAGTACATATCTTGCCGTATTTTTTCTCATGAGAGGGATGGAGTTTTTCATTTTTAAAAGAGCATCCCTCTCAAAATATATAAAGTATATCGTTTTCAGTCTGGTCAGTGTTTTATGTTTTCTTCCCGATTTTAAAACACTTAAGATAGTCAATTCATTCGGTTTGTTCATGCTTTTGTTCATGATCATCATCATCTACCTTTACGTTCTGATCAAAAAACAAAGGATTTTTATGTTTTCAACCACATTTCTTATTTTATGCACCATACACGACACGATCAATGCCCTAACGGCATCAAGTGCGATTTTCCTGATCAGTTACGGCATCATCATTCTGATTATTGCATTGGAAATCATCATCATAAGCTTCTTTAAAAAGACTTACGGAAATATGATCACGGCACATAACAAAGCCTTAAAAGACCCTCTGACAGGGGCGTTCAACAGAAACATTCTGGATGCCATTGAGCCGGATCCCGAAGATGTGCTGATCATGATTGATTTTGACCGGTTTAAAGAGATCAACGACAAATTCGGACATGATGAAGGCGATGAGGTTTTGAAACTGTTTGTCAGGGAATCGCTTTTACAGCTGAGAGAAACGGATCTGATCATCCGACTCGGAGGCGATGAATTTGTTATATTGATGAAAGGGTGTTCCAATACAATCGCTGAAAGTAGAATTCAAAATATCGAAAAGGTTCTATCAAAAGAAATCAGAAAATATCCTTTCAGTTTTTCCTTTGGAATTTGTGATCTGGGATGCGGCATTGAAGAAGCTTTCAAAAAGGCAGATGTTATGCTTTACATCATGAAGAACACATCACATCAAAAGGAGGCAACAAATGATTAGAAATCGCCAAAAAACAATTTACGCCGTTTCATCCATATTAACGCTCTTCTTTCTCGCCGTGATCTTAACTTCAATTATTTTACCGGAATCAATGGGGGATATGGCACCACCGATCCTTTTCCTTTCCATCTTTCTCGGGATAACCTGTCTCGTCGTTGCCCTCATGTTTCGAAAACGCAGTAAATTGATTGAACAGGCAATTGAAAAAGGGGATTTCATAGCGAGATGGCAATTCTCGCCATCCGAATGGAACCAATATATCGAATACGAATACGCGGAGAGAAAAGCCCAAAGAAAGGCCGCCTTTATCTTTTTAAGTATCATCATTATCATCATCTTCACAATTTTCATCTTCGTCATCGATGAGGCAAAACTCGCCATGTTCCTCACGATGGTGGGACTCGAGGGTTTCCTGGCATTATTCGCATTTATCATCCCGTTTCTGCTGAAAAAAGGCAGTAAACCGGAGGAAGCTGAAATTCTCATAATGAAGGAAAGTGTTCTGCTTAACCGTCAATTTCATTCATGGCATGCCTTCTCATCAGCATTACTAAGTGCCCGGATCAAGGAAAAACCGTTCAGACATCTTGAGCTGGTTTACTCTTACGTCACACGATTTGGAAAACAATCCTACAAACTCTTTGTTCCGGTACCTGAAACAGCAGATGCGGAGGAAGTCATCAAAATATTAAAAAAAGAAAATGAACTCAGATAAAAAAATTCCGGTTTTTTCAACCGGGATTTTTTTATCTTTCATAAACCAATTTTCCATTTTTATACGTCTTAACAACGTTATACCGTTCATCCAGCAAAACCATATCCGCTTGCTTACCAACTTCCAGGAACCCTGAAGTCAGACCGGAACTTTCCGCAGGCGTTGCGGTCAGACAGGGGATAACCCGTTCAAACGGAATCCCGCATCGGAGAACAACATTCTGCAACGCTTCATCCAGTTTGAGAACCGAACCGGCAAGCGTTCCGTCCGAAAGCCTTGCAGCATCTTCTGAGACGACGACATCCAATCCGCCAAGATCGTACTGACCGGGCTGAAGACCTGTTGCCTCCATCGCATCGGAGATAAAGATGATCCTGTTACTGTCTTTCATCTTGAAAACAAGCCTTATCGCTTCCTTTGACAGATGAATCAAATCACAAATCAACTCAACATGTGCATCTGAAAGCAACCCGGCTCCAACCGCGTTAACATCCCGGTGATGAATCCCGTTCATGGCATTGAACAGATGTGTAAAACGCGAGGCGCCTGCTTCAAGGCCTTTCATGGAAGTCTCGTAATCCGCACAGGTATGTCCGATTGAAATCGTGATACCCGCATCCTTTAATCGGGCAATCTGATCTTCCCTCACAACTTCCGGTGCCAGCGTAATCACCTTGACAATATCGGCATTGCGACAGATATAGTCAATTTCATCATCGGACGGCGATTTAATGTAATCGGGATTCTGAGCACCTTTCTTCTTAAGGTTGACAAAAGGCCCTTCAAGATGAACCCCGTCAATTGACGTATCCGGATATTCGAGACGATAATTCCTGACAACCTCTACCGTTTTTTTAATCCGCTCAAACGGCAATGACAGTGTTGTGGCAAGAACGCTCGTCACACCCCTTGAATAAAGAAATTGTTCCATCTTTTCTATCGCTTCAAAGGATGGATTTGAAAAATCATAGCCCACACAACCATGAATATGCGTATCGACAAACCCGGGTACGACAGTATATTTCGGATTTGAAACATCTTCCTTCCGATTGGAATATATGGCATTAATCATTTCATCAAACTCTATGACTGCACTGCTTATTCTTGCATTTGGCGTAAAGACATCAACGTTTTCAATTTTCATAATGAAAACCTCCGTGTTTAATTGTATTTACATTATATCATATTTCTTTTTCTTAGGATTTTTCAACGCAAATGGGGCCCCTATAAAGATGTTCATGTAGTAGGTCATAATTCGCCACATAATAACAGCTCCCGCAAGTGTTGACGGAGAGAAGAAATTTTTAAAAAAGAGATAAAAGCCCCCTTCAGCCGCACCACTTGCACCCGGTACAGGAACAAACGACGTGATCATAAACAGAATCCCCTGAAAGGCAAAGACTTCCGTAAAGGGAATTACCGGCGCTTCGAACATCCTGTATATGCAATATGAAATACTGTAAAAGAAAAAGATCTGTACACTCGTCGCCAGGAACGCCAGGATCAGTTTAAACGGAGAAGCTGTCAGCAATTTCATCGCCGTATGAAACTCCTCAATCTTCTCAAGCCATGTTTCTTCAGCCGCTTTCATTTTTTTACCAAATTTAAAACGAGAGACCAGCCACAGGATAAAATCAAATATCTTTCTCGTTAACTTCGGACTGAAAGAAAAGATCAATACAAAAAAAATGACGGCTGAATTGACGATAAATCCGATAACCGCAAGGCTTGAAAAAGATGGCAAGGTACTCATTTTCCTGAAGAAGAAAGAGATAAGAAATACACCAAGTACCGTTATGGATGACTGATAGATCAGAAAACGGGACATCGTTATCGCCGTTCCCTTTGAAGGAGAAATGCCATATTGATACAGTCTGTAGATCTGCATGGGCTGCCCGCCTGTCGCAAACGGCGTAACAGAATTGTAGAACTGCCCCATCATATTCACATCAAGTGCGTGAAAAAAAGACAATTTCACGCCGGAGATCCTTGCCGTTAAAAATATTGTTGCAGATTCAGACAACCAGAACATGACCAGACACACAGCCGCCATCGCAAGCCACTTCGGATCAAAATCTCTTAAAGCCTTTAAATTTGCCCTGAAATCCCCGATAAAAAGGAATACGATTACAATAATCAAGCCAATCAAAGTGGATAAAATCAGCCATTTAAAGGATACTTTCCCTTTCCCGCTTTCCGGTATATTATTATCCGTTACATCACTTTTAATCTCATCACTCAATTTTAATGCCTCCTCTACATCTTACAACTCTTAACGCGGTTTATTATAACAGAACAATCCGTAATTTGTTGTTCGCATATCCTACTCATAGACGTTAATATTTATTTTCTTTTTTATCGTCTTTTGTGTGAAAAGAGGCGAACCTACTTTTATGGTATAATTATTGAAAATAAATAAAAAGGAGTTAAGGAGGATGAAATGCGAATGGATAATCCAGGAGCCAGCTAAAGACGAAGTTCAACGACTGGTTCAAAAATATGATATACCCGAGCTTCTTGCAACGATTTTCGTAAATAATAAGCTTGAAGAACGTACTGATATCGGAGAATATCTCGATTCAGAGGCAAACAATTTCCATGATCCCTTTCTGTTGAAAGATATGGACAGGTTTGTCAATACCTTGATGAAGATAAAAGAAAAAGATGAAACGGTAGCAATATACGGTGATTACGATGTAGACGGTGTCACTTCCACCGCATTGGTTTACTCTGTTCTGAAGGCATTGGGATGGAATGTTGTTCATTATATCCCGACAAGACTGGAAGAGGGATACGGGTTGAGCAAAGCCGCTATTATGGATCTGTTCAACAGAAACATCAAGAATATCCTGACAGTCGACTGCGGTATTACCTCTTTTGAAGAAGTCAAGTATGCCAATTTCCTGCAATTTAAAATCATCATAACGGACCATCATGAGGTTCAGGGGGATATCCCTGAAGCTGCTGCTGTCGTCAACCCAAAAAGACCGGATGACACCTATCCGTTCAAGGGACTTGCCGGCGTTGGTGTTGCGTTTAAGTGCATGGACGCCATCCTGCAAAAGATGGGAAATCCCTTTTCAGTTGAAGAGTTTCTGGACATCGTAACACTGGGAACGGTAGCAGATATCGTCCCGATTATTGGTGAAAACAGACTCATCGTAAAAAAAGGGATCAGGTCACTGGCGGAAACCGATCGTGTCGGACTGAAAAGACTGATGAAAGTTTCAGGTATCGATGTGGATCATCTTCAGACACATGACATCGGTTTCAAGATCGCACCGAAACTCAACGCAGTGGGAAGACTGGGGAGTGCTGAAACAGCTCTCAAACTTCTTCTGACAGAAGATGAAGCGGAAGCAAGGGAATTATCAGACTTCCTGATGGCACAAAACAGCAAAAGACAGGCGATTGAAAATCAGATATACAATGAAGCGGTCAGCATGATAGAAAATAATCAGCATATTTTCGAATCTCCTGTACTGGTTCTGGCAAAAAAAGACTGGCATCCGGGCGTAATCGGTATCGTCTCTTCCCGACTGACTTCAAAATATTACAAACCCACGTTGATGATTTCTATAGATGAAAACGGTGTCGGCAGGGGTTCCGCAAGAAGTATTGAGCAGGTCAACATTATGGATCTTTTCACCGACCTCTCCTACGATTTCGAGGAGTTCGGCGGACATCCCATGGCTGCCGGTTTTACCATCAACGGAGACAATGTAGATGGGTTGAGAGAAGACCTTGCCTTTAAATTCTATCAGAATTATGGCAGCGATTCCTTTACCTCCAAGATATACATAGATGCCGAACTCGGTATTAAAGATGTTTCAACAGAATTTCTTGAAAAATTGGATTTACTGAGACCGTTTGGGCAATCCAACCATGAACCGGTCTTTTTATTGAGAAACCTTTCCGTCGACAAATTAAAAGTCATGGGATCGAGAAACCAGCATATTCGAATGATCCTCAAGCAGGGCAAGGCATTTATGGATTCAATCGGATTTAATCTCTCCGCAAAGCTTGATGACTTCAGATATATCAGACCAAATCTTCTGAAATGTGATATTGTGGGAAATATCAAGACGATCTGGCATTACAGGACAAAACATGTACAGATTTTCATCAAAGATATTAAATTCTTTATCGATCCGACGTTTAAGGATGAAGAATCCGACAAAAACTTCATCTTTGATCTGATCAACGACTGGGAAAATCAGAGCATCGATCATAAATTACAGGATATCAAAGTTCTCAGGGAGGAACTGGATCATAAACTGATGACCAAATACCCCTCTTTTGTCAAGGTGCTGGAATCCGACCCGATGACAACCGGTGTTTTCACTTCATTAAAGGCACAGGAACTGCTTGTTCTGTCAAAGATGATTCGCGTCGAGGAATTGAACGAAAAAGTGCTGATCGTTCTCCCTTCAAATATGTTCTTATCTTCCAGACTGAAAAGTGTCAGACGCTTCGACTCCCTATCCACACAGGTCATCTTTAAACCGAATCAAGAGATAGAAAAATCTGCCATATTTACAACAATTCCGTTTCTGATCAACAATTTTGATAAATTCAAGGCAATCAAACACTGGCTATTTCTCGATCTTGAATATATGATGGTAGAAGATAACAAAGAACAGTCATTACTCCAAAAGGTATCTGCAAGATTATCTGAAATACAAAACAAAAGCACCATGATACTCGGAGGCATCTTATCTGAAAATGAGAAGAGGTTTATGAAAAGCATCTTCAAATTCGATCGTTTTGTTGTGGAGCATATGAAAAAGCACAAAAGAGGACTGGTAGACAGAAGAGATCATCCGAATCCCATCAATTATATTAAAAGCCTCGTGCAGAACGGCAATTTCACGGCGATATTTGTCAACTCCCCTGAAAGAACCGTTAAACTGACAAGGATTCTCGGAAATGACCTTTCTGACCATTTCCGAAACGGAGAGGTCGTCTTTTACAATTCGACTCTTAAATCGTTCCAGAGAACAAAAATAGAAGAGTTGATTTCTATTTCTAAAGTCAAGCTGTTTATCACGACTTATGAGATAGGTGGGATGATGCAATTCCCAAAAAATTCAAATATCTGTCTGCTGGATCCACCTCTGACGCCGCTTAACATCCATTCCATGTCCAATCCGGTTGAACAGAAAGGGGCTGCTCCGATCTTCCATTTGCTCTACAACCGCGGTAAAACTAAAAATTATATTAACAGTACTTTCGAGTTATTACCACTTGAGAGTGATATAATATCTCTGATAAGGATCGGTTGTGCTAATGGATTTAAAGATATCGATCGCCTGAAAAAGACGGGGATCAAGAACCATTTGCTCAGCGAAAAAAACTGGGAAATTGTTCTTGCCGTTCTCAGTGAGATTGGTATGGTACGGGATGAACAGATAGAAAACAAGAATTACAATGAACTGATCAACAGATTGAAAACATCAACTGTTCTCCTGGAATCTATTATAGACAGAATGATCATTAAAGATTATTCAGGCTATTTTATCAACAGAAGCGGTAGAAAAGTACTCAGCTTGATTGATTACCCTGTTTTACCGTTTATCAAGTAGTACGGAGGTGTGTTTTAATTGGAAACGAGGTTTATTGCTGCAGACGAACTTGATTCCCTGTTCGTCTTTGTAGATTATCATGAGATGAACAGGGCATTTGAGCTGGTAAAAAAAGGCGGGCATTTTGCAAAGATTATCAAAACGCCTGAAGAGGTATTTGCAGCAACATCATTGTCCATTGCCGTCAGAAATTGTGATCTGGATTCGATTCGGGCATCATTCGTGAAAGAGCAGATTATTCCCATGAAAACGATTACTTTGAAGAAATGCGCGCTTGATTATTTGTTCAATTCCTACTGAGTAAGGAGTTTATGTGGATATTCTCTCTCTCGATTACGGCGACAGAAGGATCGGATATGCAACAGCTTCTGAATCTTTAAAGATGGCATTTGCCAAGGGATATTTCCTCAATGATGATAAAAGAAAGGTGGCATTGGAAAGGATTATATCGGAAAACAGTCCCAAAAAAATCATTCTGGGATTACCTCTGAGAAAGGATCTCAAATTCACACCGGCAACAGATAAGGCGTTGGCGTATGGTGCTGAATTATGCGCGTCTATCAGACAGGATATTTTTCTGATCGATGAGCGTTTTACGACAGCCTTCTCTCAGATCCACCTGAGAGAAAGCGGCAGGACTGTCAAGAATTCAAAGCATATCATTGATGCGGAAAGCGCAAAGGCTATTGCCGAGACTTATTTGAAGAGCCCATCATGGGTTTTCAAATTTACCCATGAGGTTTTATCTCCCGAAAAGATACGTCATTATATTACAGGCAACAGAGACAAAACGCTTTATTTTTCAGGTGCCTTAAATCTGTTTGAACAGATTGATTCTATAGATGGCAATTTTACTGTTTTTGAACTAAACCCGTATTGTTATTCGAAAAATCGAAATCTGACACTCCCGAAAAATGTGAAGGCCTACAATTTTACATTTTCCGTGCCTGAAGGATTTTATTTGTGCTCATAGCTCAACTGGATAGAGTATTGGACTCCGGATCCGAAGGCTGCGGGTTCGAATCCCGCTGAGCACACCAGAGAAGAATTTTGAACACGATTATATCTCGATACTGTATGTATATTATTCAGAAATAAATCTTTCACGGTTGTTTCACAGGATTGGAGGGATTTAAATGGTTTTGATTTTAAGTGTTTTTGAAAGCGAACTGGAACCGATTAGAGAAGGCATGGTAACATTTGAAAAAAAGGAAATCTTTGGTCGTGAGATAAAAAGAGGATTATTGGGCAGGAATGAGATTGTTACCTGTTCAAGGCTATTCGGAAAAGTAGAATCGGCATTTATCACGCAAAAGTTGTTGGACGAATATTCCGTAAAAAATGTTTTTCTTGTTTCTGGAGCCGCCGCATTGACATCTGAGCTGCAGATCGGGGATGTCATTATCGGCGAGGCTTATCATGAGTATGACAGAAAACTCAGAAAAGACGAAAAAAACCCGGCAATCACTGGGGATCTTGAGACGCTTGAAAGTATAACGTTTCAGTTTTCAGGATTAAAAGCCGGAAAAATCATATCAGGCGATCAGCTGCTGGATGATCAGTCCGTCAGAGACGAACTGTACGAAAAATACGGAGCTCTCGCGCTGGATATGGATTCTGCTGTCGTTGCAAAGGTTGCCAGGGCCAACGAATGTGATTTTCTTGCGATGAAAGTCATACTGGATAAAGCGGATGATAAGACCTGTGACGATTTCAATCAGAATTTCGATCAATACGCTTCGCTTCCGGCAAAGATTCTGAACGAGTATCTTAAAAATCATTTTATAGCATAAAAGAGTGGGACAAATAAAGTCCCACTCTTTTTTTTATTTTATTTGCATGATTATCCGGAATGAAGTTCTGATAAAACGTCAAACGACTTGTTGTTCAATTGTCCTCTTCCTCTGGGTTGACTATTTTTTCCAGTACCTCATGCACCCATTCAGCTGCTTCTTTCTGTTCATCCACTGTAGGATGGCCTTTTTTAAATAATCCGAACATACTGCCATACGCCCTGAAATGATCCGTATAGATGTTGACCCCGTCCTCCGGCATATAATCGTAGCACTTTTCTATGGCATGTTCAACGCTTCCGGGATTTCCAACCCAGGTCACAAAAAAGATGATATTTTTATCCCTTTTTTCCGCGGCATTTTTCAGATTATGACTCATTAAAAAACGCTTCACTTTCGAATTTACGAATTCGGCATAAATCCCGCTTCCGAGAAAGAGATTGTCGACATCATCCAGTTTGATATTCTCAATATCAACCATCCTGAGATCCACTGTTTCACAGTTCAACTCATCGGCTATTGCATCCCCAATCTTCTTTGTATTTCCTTTTCTTGAAGCATAAAGCACAAGATTTTTCATCTCATCACACCTTTTAACCCTGATAAAATCAGCCCTTTTTTTCCAGATATCTTCTGATAACCATTCCATGTGATTTCAACATCTTAAACCGTGAATAGAACGGTTGAAAATCAGAATCACAAGTCAGGTCAACACAATTATATGGTTTCAGTAGATCCAGCATTCTCTCCATCAACTCGGTCCCGATTCCCCGATTTCTGTACTCGGGAAGCACTTCCAGTATTGGAATAAAAGCAAATTGAACACCATCACTCAGGCAGTTGATAAAGCCAACTACCGTTGATTCCTGTTCATCATAGGCCAAGACGATATGCTCGCTGTTGCTTAACACCGTGTAAACCATCTCAACATTCATTTGTTCCCTGCATCCGACAAAAAAACCATTCAGATGATCACAGGTAATCCCGTTAAGGTCATTCCGGTATGTTATCATCAGTCCCCCTTTAAACTTTATAAAAGACAACTCATCGTATAAAGATCCATTCGCAAATCAAAACCGACGCTCCTGTAAAAGTCGATAACCCCTTCATTATCCGTTTTCACCCATAAAGATACCTTTACAACCCCCATTGATTTAAATCTTCTCATCAATTCGTCCATCAACAACTTCCCATACCCATAGCTCCGAAACTCCCGTGAAACAACCAGATGATGAATCAGCCCCCTTCTGCCGTCGAACCCACCCATTACAGCTCCAATGAGTTGATCATTTTGAACAATACACAGAGAGGTATTCGGATTCTGTTGAAGAAATCTGACATACTCCTCTTCAGAATCAGATTTACCGATGGTAAAATCGGCCTCTTTCCATAATTGCAGCAGAACGCCATAATCTTCTGACAGCAGATTTCGGATACACACATTCACACCTCCGGTTTTATCTATTATAACAAAAATATAAGAATATAAAAGAGAATGAAAAAACATTTATATATGATAGAATTAATGATGAGGTCTTCAGAATTCAAAAAGATTGTGAGGGAATGAAGATTATGAAAAAAATAGGAATACCTCATGCCCTTTTGTACTGGTATTATATTCCATTTTTCAAGACACTTTTTGAAGAATTGGGGTATGAGGTTGTAATCAGCAAGGAAACAACGAAAGAAATCGTAAATGAGGGAATAAAATTTTCTGTCCCTGAATTGTGTGCCCCGATTAAAATACACAACGGCCACGTTTCAACCCTTCTGAATTCAGATGTGGATTATGTATTCATCCCAAGATTCGTCTCGTTAAAAAAACACGAAATCTTCTGTCCAAAATTCATGGGGTTACCGGATCTCAGCCTTCACTCAATTCCGGATATCGAAAACAGGATGCTGACACTTGATATCAAAGTTCAGAAAGAGAATATTGCGGATTTTAAGACATACACGTCACTTATCGAACGTCTCGGAATTGAAAAAAAAGAGTTAAAAAGAGCCCTTAAAAAAGCTCAGACAATCTGGCTGGATGAAAGAAAAAAGAGTATTGAAAAAGGAAAACAGTCCTTATTAGAAAAAGACAAGATTCACATCGGTTTGATGGGCTATGTATACAACGTTTATGACCGGTATCTCAGCATGAATATCACACAAAAACTGGAAAAGTTGGGTATCGCCGTAACGACCTTTGAAATGCTGGATGAAAAGGCTATTTACGCCGAAACCGGTAAACTTGATAAAGAGCTTTTCTGGACGTTCAGCAACAAGGTTCTCGGAGCCGGTTTGCACCTAGTTCACAATAATCTGATCGATGGCCTTATACAGATTACGGCATTCGGTTGTGGGCCGGATTCTTTTATCGGTAAAATATTTGAAATAGAATCGGGAGATCAGGAGATTCCGTTCCTCACGATCAGGATAGATGAACACAGTGGAGAAAATCATCTCATCACGAGAGTGGAAGCGTTTGTCGATATGTTAAAAAGAAAAAAGTCAGGTGTGTTTATATGAAAATATCATTCCCCTATATGGGACCTGTTATTCTGTATCAGAAAATACTGGAAAAATTCGGTCATGAAGTTATCATGCCGACAAGACCAAATAAAACCACGTTTGATCTCGGTGTCAAAAACAGCCCTGAATATGCCTGTTTCCCTTTCAAAGTTTTAACGGGAACCTATATTCAATCCTGCGAAAGAGGTGTCGAGGTCATCGGAACGAGCGGCGGACACGGACCGTGCCGTGCGGGATACTACGGTGAGATTCACAAAAGAATTCTGAAGCAGATGGGCTATGACGTCGAATTCATCATATTTGATTCCCTTTTCAGGAACAGAAAAAAGTTTTGGAATCAGATGAGACGCATCACCAATCATCACAATATCTTTCAGGCAATCCCGACATTTATCTACTGTTATAAATTGCTTCAGACAATAGATCATTTTGAGAAACGCATTACACGGATCAGACCGTACGAACTGGTTAAGGGATCGGTAGATGATGCGTGGGAAAAGATCAATCGAATCCTCAGCAACACCGACAACAAGGAAGACCTCTTGCGGGATAAGGAGATTTGCGATAAACTGCTGGACTCGATCGAAACCTACAGTATACCCGAAGCGGAAAAGCTCAGAATCGGTATCGTTGGTGAAATCTACGTCGTTATGGAACCATCCGTCAACGGGAATATCGAAAAAAAACTCAATGATCTCGGCTGTGAAACACATCGTTCACAGTATCTTCTGGAATGGGTCGATTATCATATTTTCCCTACAAAATCAAAGAAACAGCATGAAAGAGACATCATCGAAAAAGGCAGTGAATATATAAAGATTAATATAGGCGGCCATGCCCAGCAAACAGTTGGCAGTATGGTGGATTTCCATGAAAGAAATTATGATGGCATCATACATCTTATGCCATTTTCATGCCTTCCAGAGCTCGTTTCACAGAGTATCACCAACACATTGTCAAAAAAGATTCCCATTATGACACTTTCTCTGGATGAACAGTCGGGTGAGGCAAACAATCAGACGCGTATAGAGGCATTCGTGGATCTTCTGAGAAGTAGAAAGATGAAAAAGGCACGATTGGCCTGAACTGGAGGGAAAAAAATTGAAGAATATCTATGTCGGAATAGACGTTGGTTCTGTCAGTGTTAACGTCGTTGCCGTTGATGAGCGAAACAAAATTATATTCAAGACATATGAGAGAACCAACGGACAGCCCCTTGAGGTCATCAGAGGGGGATTAAACGATCTCAGGGAATTCATCGAGGGTGATTATAAAGTTGGCGGCATCGGAACAACCGGAAGCGGAAGAGAACTCGCCGGAGTCATCGTCGGAGCAGATGTGGTAAAAAACGAGATTACATCTCATGCCGTTGCAACGATGGATGAAGTAGAAGACGTCAGAACCATCTTTGAAATAGGCGGGCAAGACTCCAAGATCATCCTCATCAAGGACCAGATGGTCGTCGATTTTGCCATGAACACAGTCTGTGCTGCCGGAACCGGCTCATTCCTCGACCATCAGTCGGAAAGGCTGAACATCCCCATCGAAGTGTTTGGCGATCTGGCTCTTCAATCAGAAAATGAGGTGAGAATCGCCGGAAGATGTACGGTTTTTGCCGAATCCGATATGATTGCCAAACAACAGTACGGGTTTTCAAAACCGGACATCATAAACGGTCTGTGTACAGCACTCGTCAGAAATTATCTCAACAATCTTGGAAGGGGTAAAAAGCTTGAACCACCGTTCGTCTTCCAGGGTGGTGTAGCCGCAAATAAAGGGATTGTCGCTGCATTTAAAAGGGAGATGAATCATGATATCATCGTCTTGCCGGATTTCAACGTTATGGGGGCAAAGGGTATCGCCATCATCGCAAAAGAATTCCTGCATTCAAAGGGTATCAAAACGCGTTTCAAAGGGTTTGATTCATTGGAACTGCAATTCAAACCCAGCAGTTTTATCTGTCACGATTGTCCCAACAACTGCGAAATCGTCATGATTAAGACGGATAAGGAAATCATCGCTATCTGGGGAGACAAATGCGGAAAGTGGAAAAATCAAAAAGAACGATTGATGCACGACATGAAAGACAAAGATCCCATCTTTTAATAGAAACAGGAAGGATGTTTCGAAATTCACTCTGAACAAAACAGGGTGAATTTTTTTATATTTTTTTAATTCACCGGAAAGCAGTAAACAGTCGCCGTTGTTTGTAGTGTTTTTGCCAGTGTTAGATCACGAATATAGACATCCAGCCGCTGTCCCTTGATGGCACTGCCTTCATCCTGAACGAGAAACAGCCCTCTGGACGGCGTGTTTTTCAATTCAGGAATGTATAGCATCGTCCCCTTGTCAAACACTTCCGGATCGGCCGCAACGGAATACCATTCCTTGGCAAAACCGCCTTCTTTTACCCTTCTGAAGTAGGGAAAAAAAGGAAGATTTCCATCTTCCCATTCCGTATAAAAGGTTATTCTAAAGGCACCCATCTTCTTTAAAAAGAGATTCATCGGATCCCGGTATTCAGAATTTAACAGATACTCCAGTGTGAACCGGTCTTCAAGTACCTCTCCAATAATCTGATTCGGGACCACCCAGTCCCCCTTTTCAACAAGAGGGGTCTTGATCCCCGTGTACACCAGTTTCATATCGTTACCATGATACACGACAACATAACCGCTTCCCACATCTATCACTTTACCAGTCAGACAGGCAACCACCTGCTGTCCCGAATCGACATCAAAAACAAGCCCTCGTGAAAAGCCATTACCCGTCTTCTCACCAAAAAAAGACCGGATATCCTCCGGTATGATGCTGATCCTTCCATAAAGCGGGATGACGATACTATCATAAAGCGGTGCCGTTGTGATGGTCAATTCCTGACCTCTTCTGATCGTTCTGGCATCCGATATTCCGTTTTCTTCCATTATTTTATCAACACCACCATATCCGAGATTAAAGGCATCTGCAATCTGACTCAATGTGTCACCGGATTGAATCACATATTTGACCTGCTCATCATAAACCGGATATTGCTCTCCCATTATCTCAAGTTCAGATTCAGAATACATCTGCCATTTGATCGTCCTGAAATTATCCTTCAACAGGGCAATTTCCTTCTGTAACCGATCAAGTTCCGTTATATCGGTATTTTTAGTCGTTTCCTCCAACGTATCCTCATCCTGAAATTTTCCGAATTTCTCTTCAAATTCAGAGATGGTCTTGCGATTCTGAATATCTATCATCGCCTTGATCTCTTCAAGGGTTGGAATTCCGGAAATTTCCGCAATATTAGGACTGGAATTCATGATACCCGAGTAGGTGATACTCGAATAAAGCGTATCAACATAATCATGATTCCTGTTGACAGCTTCTCTTAATGCATCAAGGTCTGAGGTGTTTTTTTGTATATCCCTTGAATTCTGATTAATCGCCATCAGGACTTCCTCTACTCTGAGTTGAAGTGTTGTCAGCAGATTTTCAAGGGAATCCAGTCTGATGGTACGCCCATCAAACGCCGCATCCTGCGACGGACTGACACAAGATGTAAACAAAAAGACGATTAAAATAATGGCAACGGCGATAAAAATACTTTTGTTCTTCATTTCTGCTCATTTCCCCTTATATCTTCCCATAGTTTCTGACCGGCTTTAATAAAATGCGAATTTGTTCCACGATAATCACGCACCAGTTTTTCCAGCCATTTAAAGCCGTCTCTTGTATGATTCAGCTGTATATTCAGCGAAGCGATATAAAACATGATGGCATCACTGTGCTCACCTTTTTTATCCTCCCCAAAGGAGCGTTCAAATTGTCTGAGTGCCTTTGAATAGGATATCGCAGCGTTCTCCATATCTTTCCGGTCCAGATAATACCAGCCCATTTTGAGCAGGATTTGAGCCATTTTAAAGGCAATATCAGCCTGCATATAGGTCAACAATCCCAGTATATCTATGCTGTGCGCGTCTTCAACGTTTCTGTCTTCACCCAGTTCGGGGGAAAGATTCACCTTTGCCTTTGCCAGAGCCGTCCTGAGTTTTTCGAGATTATCGAAATTCATCTTATCAAGAATCGATTCAAAATCATTTTCAAACGCCGAAAAATAACAGCCGGGACAGGTCACGAGATTGTACCAGTCGGGATTTACTCCGTTATATGTCGGACGGAGATAGGTATCCCTCTCTTTGATCGAAATGGCATTCGAAAACACCCTGACGGCTTCAAATTCCTCACCGCAGAGCGGGCACGTAAAGGCTTTATACCAGAAGACTTTTTTTGCCATGATTATTCATCTGTCTCTTCAATGAGCGCCTTGACAAAATCTCTTGCTACAAACGGTTTCAAGTCATCCACTCCTTCTCCGACACCTATAAACTTTATGGGAATCCCAAAGGTTTCCTTAATCGATAACGCGATGCCACCTTTTGCCGTTCCGTCCAGTTTTGTTATGACGATACCGGTCACCCCGACTGCTTCGGCAAATTTTTCAGCCTGAATCAGACCATTCTGGCCCGTTGTAGCATCGATAACCAGTAATATTTCATGCGGTGCTTCGGGAATAACCTTTTTGACAACCTTATGGACTTTTGTCAATTCATTCATAAGATTTACCTTATTATGAAGTCTGCCTGCGGTATCAATGATGACAACATCCTTACCTTTTGCCTGACCATGCTGAACGGCATCATAAGCGACTGCACCGGCATCCGCTCCGTGCTGATGTGCAATAAGTGTCACTGCCGCACGATCCTCCGCCCAGACCTTTAACTGGTCTATCGCAGCGGCTCTGAACGTATCCGCAGCCGCCAGGACAACATCCCTGCCCTCTTCTTTCAAACTCTTCGCCATCTTGCCAATCGTAGTCGTCTTTCCGGCACCATTAACACCGACAACACTGATAACAAGAGGTCCCTCTTCCGGATAATTGAGAGAATTATCCCCTTCAAGCATCTCTATCATGATCTCTCTGAGTGCATCATCCAGTGAATCAAAATCCCTCTGCCTTGCCTGAAGTTCATCGATAATCTTATCAGAACATTCTACGCCCACATCTCCCATGATGAGAAGTTCTTCTATCTCTTCAAGCGTATCTTCATCGAGCTTCTTGTATTTCAGGATCCTTGTAATCTTGCCAAATATGGCATCATTGGTCTTTTTCAGACCTTTTTTCAATTTGTCAAAAAAACCCATCTTACCGTCTCCTAAATTTTTTGATAAAAGAATGGTTCAACAACTTTCAGACCAAGCTGTCTGTAATTGAATATTCTTTCCGTGCTCCCTACAAACAATATACCACCGGGTTTTAAAGCATTCACAAAATTTTTGTAAAGGATGTTCTTCGTTTCCATTTCAAAATAAATCACAACATTTCGACAGGAAATAAAATCGAGATTTGATTCGAATCTATCCTGCAGCATATTATGCCTTTTGAATGTCACCCTCGTCTTCAAAGAGGCATTAACCTCATATTGATCATTATCAAGCGGCTTGAAATATTTTTTTACGATTGCGGGATTCGTACTCTCAAGTGATCGTTTATCATAAATCCCCTTTCTCGCTTTCGCCAAAACACCGACATCTATATCGCTTGCCGTCACTTTTGCCCCCGTTGCTTTCAGCTCTGAAAGTATGATTGACCACGTATAAGGCTCTTCACCACTGGAACAGCCGGCACTCCAGATCTTGAGATTCGGTCCGACTTCCTTCAATTTCATTGGAATATATTTTTTTTCGAGGGATGCCCATTTTTCAGGATTTCTGAAAAATTCCGTGACGTTTATCGTCAACTTATCGAGAAACTCATCTTTCTTGTCCTCTTCTGCAAGGATAAATTTCATGTAATCCCTGTAGGATTCTATCTTGTGCTTTCTGAGAAGAATATCTGTCCTTCTCTTTACCCTGTGTGGCTTGTATCCCGAAAGATCCAGATCAAGTTTTTTCTTTACCTCAGAGACAAACCAATCAAATTCAGGATCGTTTATTTTTTCCATCATGTTATGACCTCCATATGCAGGAATAACCGCATTTACTCTTCTTCCGTACTCGCGTAAAAATCTAATTTAAAGTTGTATTGTATACCCATTTCATAAAGCCATTCATCCGTCTTTTTAATCGAAAGCTCCAGTATAACAGTATCCAGCAGATTAAATTCAAAATCCGCAAATAAGCCAAATTGAACCTCTTCAAGGTGATTTTTTTCATAAGAAAATCCAATATCTGTTTTCAAAAGGTCCGCTTCGTAATTCCAGTAAACATCCGTCCATTCTTTGATTCCTCTGAATTCATTTGCCAGGAACAGATTTTTCCCGTATGTCATCTCAAGAGGTCCCAATTGAACATCAACAAAAGGATACAACCTGTCTGAATACTTCACACCGCCATCAATCCTGAAGATATCCGTATTAAAGGTACTTAAAATGCCAAATACCATCTGCTGTCTGCCTTCTAAACCTTTTTCCACCTGTAATACAGACGGAAATCTTGTCGAATATTCATACCCCGCAAACGGCAGGACGGAAACTTTGTCAAAACGAATCTGAGGGCCGGCTGAAACGGCAGCCGTTAAAGAAGCTGAATTATCTAAGAAGGCGTCTGCTGAAAGAGAAAGGGATACAGGTCCCAGGTTAAAACCGGGAGTGTTGACATCAAATGTCCAGGAAGTCCATTCCGGAGACTTTATAAACAAATCCCAATCATCGTAATCAAGAGCAAATGACACATATTTCCTGTTGAAATCAGATCTGGGATAAAAGACCATCTGTCCATTTCTTCTCTCATTGAGACCGAAATTAAACGTCAAATCCTTGTACCGAACCGTTGTATCGATAAAATAATCCGATACCTGAGAATTTTTAATACGAACAAAAGAACCGAACGGATCGTTATCCTGTTCCAATCTCACATGAAATTTACCATCGAATATCAGGAAATGCATCCCCGGCTCAATCTCCATAAAGAGACTCGGTCCCTCTTCACTGATAAAACCACCGCCGGTCAGTTCAATCCACGCTGCGGCATCTTCCAATATCACATCCGGATACAGAAGCTGCCAGTTGAGATCTTCGAAATTCTCTTCACGATTTAAAACGGACGTTGCCGTCTCCGTCACTTCAGAAAATCCCGACAGACTTAAAACAAATAATATAACGAATATAAAAAAAAGAACTTTTTTCATTTTTCTACCCATGAAATGACGTCCTTTACATATCTCTGTGGATTAAATGCAAATTTCTGCGGTGTATAATCACCGCGATGATAATCCGACCCTATACTGATAAGACCTTCGTTCTGTTCTACCAGTGTTAAATAACGTTGTATCTGACTCAACGTATGAGAGGGATGAAAGACTTCCATACCATCCATCCCAAAAGAAAAAAATCTTTTAATGTCAACCTTGTTCATTCCCTTTGTTTTTCTGATTTTCGTTGAAAAAGTCCCGGGATGTGCTATAAACACCATTGCGCCTGCATCTTTGAGGAGCTGAATAACCTCTTCCGCCGGTCTCAGATGATGAATCACAAAGTTCTCACTGCCGTTTCCGATCAAATCATCTTCAAAAGCCTCTCTGTAATCGTCAATATAACCATAATCAAGCAATAATTTCGCTATATGCGGTCTTCCGACAAAAGAATCACTCAGAAGGCTTTCCACAGCCTCATCATCAAAATAAAACCGTTTACGCAGTTTGTTGATCATTATAAGAGCCCTTTCTTTCCTGACAACGGTTCTCTCTGCCGTAAAAGCTCTTAACGCTTCATTTTCCGAATCATATTTGTAACCGAGAATATGAACCTCACCATCTTCATAAGCAGCCGTCAACTCAGTCCCGTTGATAAAAACCATCTCTTTGGCATCGATAGCATCGACAAAAAAATCGCAGCTGATCAGAAAATCATGATCTGTGATCGAAAAATGAGTGACGCCAAATGACATTAAATCACACAACAGTTCATCCGGCGATTTCTCACCGTCTGAATGCGTTGTGTGATTATGTAAATCTAAAAAAGGATTCTCTCTTATATTAGAGTGACTCCATTATTCTTTCCATCTCTTCATCATCAATGTCGAAGTTGGCGTAGACATTCTGTACATCGTCGAGATCTTCGAATTTTGAGATAAGGTTGAGAACTTTTTCCGCATCTCTTCCTTCAATGGCAACCGTTGTCTTTGGAATATATGCAAATTCAACATCTTTAGGTGTGAAACCGGCTTCCTTGAGGGCATCTGCTACACTCATCATGTCTTCTGCGGCTGTTCTGACTTCAACTGGATCTGAACTGTCATCGATATCATCAGCGCCACATTCGATAGCCGTCATCATGAATTCCTCAGCATCGGAAATTTCACCCTTTTCAATAATCATTGTTCCCTTCTTTTCGAAGTTCCATGAAACAGCTCCTGATTCAGCCATGTTTCCGTTGTATTTACTGAAAACGTGTCTGACTTCCTGTGCCGTTCTGTTCTTATTATCGGAAACAGTTGTGATGATCATGGCAACACCGGCAGGTCCGTATCCCTCGTACATGATTTCTACGTATTCAACGCCTTCAAGTTCTCCCGTACCTCTTTTTATAGCCTTTTCCCATGTGTCCTTCGGCATGTTGGCATCTCTTGCCTTATCCATTGCTGATCTGAGTCGCGGGTTGGAATCCGGATCGCCGCCCCCTTCTCTCGCAGCTACAGTCAGTTCTCTGATAATCTTGTTGAAGAGTGCTGATCTTTTCTTATCCTGTGCACCCTTTCTGTGTTTGATATTTGCCCATTTATTATGTCCAGACAAAATAAACCCTCCTTTAGTAAAAAAATTTTATTTTGTTTTCGAATACTTTATAACCATAAACGTCGTATCATCGTGTTGTTTTGCATCACCCACAAATTCCCTTAAAGCCTTTAGAATAGCTTCTTTAATTTCCTCTGCGGTCTTATCATAATTTTCTTTTATGACGGCTTTTGTCCTGTCAAAACCAAATTCCTCTTTTTCCGTATTACGGGCCTCTGGAATCCCATCCGTATAAACAATAAAAACATCATCACTCTCTAATTGAAAGGTGTCCACCTCATAGTCCTGATCTTCGAATATCCCGATAGGAATCCCTCTGTTACTGATCTCAAAAAACTCATCCGTCTTTTTTCGGTAAAGAATGATCGGGTCATGACCGGCATTCGAATATTTAAAGACACCTGTTTTCTGATCCAGAAGGATAAACATCGATGTGACAAACCTGTCCGTTATATCATTCTGCGCGATATGATCGTTAACCTTCGAAACAAGTTCTGGAAGCGATTCGACATTTTCAACGATAATGCGTACCGCTGATCTGAATGAACTCATCAGAAGCGAAGCCGGTATTCCTTTTCCTGAAACATCGGCAACGATCAGAAAGGTCTTTCCGTCTATCGGAAAGGCATCATAATAATCCCCGGCAACTTCTACAGCCGGCGAAAAACTGGCGGCTATCTGAGTATTTTCGGGTTGAATGATTACAGAAGGCAGCAGACTGTTCTGAATCTCTTTCGCAATACTGAGTTGCTCCCTTAATCTTTCCTGCTCAATTTTATCCTGCAGATAGATATAATTCTCTATGCTGAAATGAATCTGATTGGCAATCGATTCCAGCAACTTTCTGTCTCCGGCGGTAAAAATATCTCCCAACTGTCTGTTGACAAGCACAAGACCACCAAAACATCCGTCATTCCCGCTTATGGGAATAACGATAATTGATTTGACGACTTCCGGAAAACCGTGCTTCTTCAGCGCCTCTCCTTCAAGGATCAGTGTCTTTGGAGAATCAGCTGCTATATACTTTTTAATCTTCTCCTTGCAAAACGGAAGATATCTTTTTAAATCAGCGACATCTTCAACGGAACAGGCAAATTCATCCACGCCCAAGTATTTAAAGGCGATGCCTATCCCATCGGAAGGGATTGAATTCTTTATCGACTCTATCAGCGGCCCGGTTACAAACAGAGGGTCAAGAGTCTTGGATAGAATCCTTGTGACCTCATACAACGTAGACAACTCTTCATATGTCTTCGAAATCTCCTCCAACTGTGTTTCAAGCATAATAGAACTCTCTTCAAGTTGATTCTTGTAATTTACCAGCTCATTTTCAAGACCTTCTATGCCGTTATTGATAGACGCCAGTATCTTCTCCTCATCCTCAAGAGACCCATCTGTATCAGCGGTTGATGATTTGATGGTATATTCATTTGAAAGTTTTTCGATTCTGGCTAATAATTCTTTTAAGCTCTCTTTAAGAGGCATCACCAATCACCTGTTTTACAGAATTGATAAGAAGTTTCGGACTGAACGGCTTTGTCAGCACATCACATGCACCAAGGGCCAGTGCTTTATCCTTGTCATCTTCACCGCCTTTTGCGGTAAGGACGATGACCGGAATATCCTTTGTCTCATCATTTTTACTTTTTTCTTTTAGTACACCAAATCCATCAAGTCTGGGCATCATGATGTCCAAGACAATCATATCCGGGCTAAAGCTGTTTATCTTTTCTAGACCGTCAACGCCGTCAACAGCCTGTTCTATTTCATACCCCGCTTTTTTAAGGTTGAAAACGATAATATTCCTCAATACTCCCGAATCATCTACAACGAGTACCTTTTTCGCCATTATTGCCCCCTTTTTGAACAGAACTTACCATTTAAGGGAATTCTGCTACTGGAATCATCAGTTGAAAACACTTCCCTTAAAATGGGCAGATAAAACAACTTCGGAAATTTATCACCGTAAAGATGCTGAAGAATATCTCTGTAATCCAACCATGATTCTTCTTTCACTTCATATTCTATCATAAAAAAGGGGTTCCGTGATAATTCAATATGCATTCTTGCGGGGGATTTCTCCATGATAAGCGATTCCACACCGTCTCTATCCCGAAGGTCATCTTTCACAATCAATCTGAAAGACCACCATTCCATCATCTTCGTCAACGGCAGTTTATTCGGTACAAGCCACATCCCCTTCATCTTAAGACCGGCAGGAGATTTCATGTTAAAACGGGTGACCAGGTCTTCAGCTGACGGTGCCGTCTTCTCCAGTCTGACGAGAAAATAGGTCGCCGTACTGATCAAACCCGTCGGCAAGGCGCGCGGAAGGGTAAATTTCGGTTTCGGATGGAACCCTTTTGTATACCAGAGAGGGAAACTCGCACGCCTCATTGCTCTTTCGACAGCCGTAATCCACTCTCTGTGAGACAGAAAACGTAAAACCCCTGTCTTTGTTGCCTGACAGAGGTATGTATCGTAATCGGGACCCTGTTGATGCAGGTTCACCTTATTTTCTTTTTCTTGGGTCATATTCTTCTTTAGCCTTCTTTAATTGTTCGATTAATGTTGTATACCCTTCTGAGATATCCACATCGTGCCTCTCGGATTCATTCCTGAGTTTCATCTCAACAAGCCCTTTCTTGATTCCCTTCCCAACGGTTACTCTGAGTGGAATCCCGATAAGATCAGCATCTTTGAACTTTGAACCCGCACTGCTGTTCCTGTCATCAAGAATGACTTCGATTCCGGCTTCGTTCATTAGCCTGTATATCGCTTCGGCATGCTTCATCTGGTCTTCATCCGTCGGTTTGATCACCGTGATAATTGCCTCAAACGGTGCACAACTCATCGGCCAGAGGATACCGTTATCATCGTGAAGCTGTTCAACGATTCCGGACACGCTTCTTGACACACCCCATCCGTAACATCCCATATAAAATGGGAGTTTGTCTCCGTTTTCAGCCGCAAACTTCGCATCCAGTGATTCCGAATATTTCTTTCCGAGCTTAAAGACCTGACCCATTTCGATTCCCCTTGTCTCTTCCAGTTTTCCGGAACAATTCGGACATGGATCTCCGGCAGCAACCATCTTGATATCTTCGAAGCCATCCACCGTGAAATCTCTTTCCAGATTCGTGTTAAGATAATGGGTATCCGTTTTCATGGCACCGGTTACGAAATTCTTCAGGCCTTTAACACTGTGATCCGCAACAATTCTGAGGCCCTCCTTTTTCAAGCCGACAGGTCCGATAAATCCGATCGGCGTACCGAATTCAGCCATCACGTCAGCCGGCTGTGCCAGCTCAAGTGTCTGATCGGCAGCAAAGGCGCGGAGTTTTGCGATATTAATCTCAAGATCCCCTCTGATCAGCGCGAGAATAAACCCATCCCTCCCCTTGAAAATGAGAGATTTAACGATCTTCTGTTTCTCGACCTTCAGGAACTCCGAAATGTCTTCAATCGTCTTCTGATCAGGTGTAGCTACCTGCTCAATTTCCTTAAGTTCTTCATCCGCATAATTGTATGCTATTCTGTATTCTGCTCTTTCATCCGTTGCCTTGTACCCGCAATCCGGGCAATGGAACAACGGTGATTCGCCATTTGCCGCAAGGATGACAAACTCATGGGTGTTGCTCCCGCCAATGGCTCCTGAATCCGCTTCCACAGCCATGTAATCGAGCCCCATTCTTTCCAAGATCCTTTCATACGCCTTGTACATAATGTTGTATGTTTCATCGAGACCCTGTTCATCCGCATGGAAACTGTACGCATCCTTCATGATAAATTCCCTCGCTCTGAGTAAACCAAAACGCGGTCTGATCTCGTCTCTATATTTTGTATTGATCTGATATAAGTTTTTTGGAAGATCCTTGTAGCTGACCAGTTCATTTTTGACGGTAACCGTAACCATCTCTTCATGAGTGGGACCGAGAGTAAAATGTCTGTGATGTCTGTCTTCTATCTTCATCATCTCGGGACCGTAGTCCTCCCATCTTCCTGACTGCTTCCATATACTGGCAGGCTGAGCGATCGGCATGAGCATCTCAAGACAACCGGCGTTATCCATTTCCTCTCTGACGATTTTAGTTATTTTCTGAATAACTCTGTTTCCCATCGGAAGATACGTAAATATCCCCGCTGCCACTTTTCTGATGAACCCGCCTCTGACCAGATATTCATAACTGATGAGGTCTGAATCTGATGGTGCCTCTTTTAAAGTAGGGGCATAAAACTGCGAAAATCTCATAAAACTCACCTCTTGAAATTAATCAAACATTTTCGCAATTATATCATAAAGAGGCGTATAACACCTCATTTTTCCCTGTTTACCATTTTAAATGACAATGATTTAAAGGATAATGAAATGTGAACATCTTCGATCATGACATCTTCGGGTACCTCAAGTGTCCGAGGTGCAAAATTCACGATCCCCTTGATGCCAAGATAGATCAGGAGGTTTGCCACTTTCTGTGCTGATTCTACCGGAACACAGATAACACCGATATCAATATTTCGTTTCTCAATGATCTGTCTGATATTTCGAATATCCTCCACGGGGAATTTCTCGTCGATCATGAGTCCGACCTTATGTTCATTATTATCAACAATCCCTTTGATGATGAAGCCATCCTGAAGGAGTCCTGGATAATTCACAAGTGCACGGCCAATCTTTCCGGCACCGATGATCAGCACATTCCATGTCCTGTCGATTCCAATGATCTTTTCTATGGTTTTCATCAGATCTATAACATTATAGCCGGTTCCACGTTTACCAAAACCACCGAAATAGGACAGATCTTTCCTGATCTGACTCGGTTTCAGATCAAGACGCTTTCCCATCTCGGACGAAGAAATCGTCTCTTCTCCCTTTTTCGAATACTCCTTCAACAATCTATAATAAACAGCAAGTCTTCTCGCTACCGGACGCGGTATCTTATCAATCATAAAAATCACCTTTTTGTGTCAAATTTCACAATAGGATTATATCACAAATCACTCAATTATTTTGTATTTTTCTTAAAAATTTTATATGATGAGAATAATACAACAAAATTGGAGGGATTTTATGTCAATTAAATGGAATGGTATGGTCACTTTTCTCGGTGCATCGGATTTAAAAAAGACAGATGAATTTTATTGCAGTATACTCGGCTTTAAAGTGTTTATGGATCAGGGCATCTGTAAGATCTATGAAGTACCCGGAGGTGGGATGATCGGTTTCTGTACTCACATCAAGCCGGAACAGGGAGAAAGGTCTCCATTGCTGACCTTCGTCACGGAAGATGTCGATGCGGTTTATGATAGATTCATCTCAAACGGGATTCACCCGGAAGAAAAACCCAAACAAAACGAGAGATTTCCCGTTTATCATTTCTTTGTGAAAGACCCGGATGGGTATAAAGTTGAGATTCAGAGATTCACGAACTTGTAGTTTTAAGGGACTTCTATAGACTTATAAATCCCCTCCAAAGAGGGGATTTATTTTACCGATATCACAAATATTTACAGACTAACCTGAATTACCTTCTCCTCAAGAAACCGAACAGGCGTCTTTATATCCTTCAATCCATTTCCCGTCACGATCAGTGCCACTCGCGTATCAGAGGGAAGAGCATTACCCAAGGCCATTTTCCTGAATCCGGCAAAAGAAGAAGCCCCGGCAGGTTCGGCAAAAACACCCGTCTTTCTCGCCAGTTCCATGATGGCAGATCCGATCTCCTGATCACTGACACTCACAAAAGAACCGCCATACGCGGCAGCATAACGGCAAGCTTTCAGATAATCCCTCGGTTTACCCACCGCTATGGAATCGGCAACCGTATCCGTTTGTTCCCAGTCGGAGATTTTAAACGGTTCCCCCTTCTCAAAGGTTTCTTTTATCGGTGCACTTCCCTCAGCCTGAACCCCGATGACATGGGGAATCCTGTCGATCACACCCAGCACTTTCAGATCGGAAAACCCTTTGATAAAACTGCTGTAAACCGTACCGTCGCCGACACCGACAAAGATATAGTCGGGCAGATTCAGATGCGTTTGAGCTGCAAGTTCAAGGGAACAGGTTTTCTTCCCTTCAAGGAGGTAGGGGTTGATCGCTGAATTTCTGCAATACCAGCCTTTTCCCTCACCTTCATTCAGCGACAGGTCAAACGCCTGATCATAAGAGCCTTCGACGGCAAAAACCTCAGCCCCGTATATCAGCATCTGTGCAATTTTCGCCTCCGGTGCGGAAGAGGGAACGAATATATGCGCCTTCACATCGTTTCCCGCACACATCCCCGACAAAGAACTCGCCGCATTTCCGGTTGAAGCGGCATAAATATCTTTGTATCCCAGCTCCTTCGCTTTCGAAACGGCGATGATACTCGCCCTGTCCTTAAATGAAGCGGTTGGATTTTTCCCGTCATCCTTTATCAGAATTTCAGAAACACCATACTCTCGCGCCAGTTTTGATGAAGTGTAAAGAGGGGTATCCCCGACCATGACGTTATCGGGAATATCTTTTTCATCAACGGGAAGTATATCGATAAATTTCTTTATCCCCTTTTTTTCGTTACGCAGCCATTTGGTATCCAAAGCGAAATCATAAACAACTTCGAGCGTTCCCTTCCGATTGCCGCAATCCGGACAGGTATAAAGGACCTCGGAAGGCCCAAATTCCCTTCCGCAATTCACACATCTCAATCGATAGCTGTTTTTACTCATAAAACACCTGTAATAGCGCCTGCCGGACAACGGCTTTCACACAGCCCACATCTGAAACACAGTTCTTTATCCACTATGATTCGGTTTTCAACTTTCGAAAGGGCATCATAAGGACAATTCCTTACACAGAGATTACATCGTGTACATTTTTCATCGTCAATCTGCGGAAATCCGGCGTTAAATCTCACATGATCATTTTTATGCAATGCCCTGCCTTTCAAATCAGTCAGACTTCTGCACCCTATCTTCTCCATCTCTCGCGGCAGATCTTTCAGGATCTTCGCATACAAATCCTTTCCGTAAAGCATGGCGGAAGAAAGCATCTGTACCGCACTGGCACCGGCTGCAATGAATTCAAGCACATCCTTTGCGGATCGTATCCCCCCAACACCGATAACGGGGATATCAACCGCTTCCGTCACCTGTTTGATCTTTGAGAGGGCGATATGCTTGATAACGGGACCGGAAATCCATCCGAATCCGTCCTTACTTCCCAGGGGTGAACGTTCCCGTATCAGGTCAACGGGAAAAGTCGGACCGACGGAATTAATCGCCACAAGACCGTAGCCACCATTATCCTTTACCATCTGTGCAAATTCGGCGGCATTTTCTATATGCGGACTCAGCTTGATAAATACCGGTTTATCCGTCGCATCCGAGGCAGCGCTAACTGTCTTCGCTATCGGTGTCAAATCTTTTCCCACATAATGTGTCGACAACTCAAAAGCTGTTGCAAATCCGTCAACACGTTTGATCAGAGAAACGATTTCCTCCTGCCGATACCCCAGACTGATAATCGTCGGTCTTTTTAAGGCTGCAATCTCCGGCAGAAATTCCCTTTCCCAAAGTTCAGGGGGATGTTCCGACCAGAGTTCAGCGTTGACGATATAATCTTTTCCGCCGACAATACAGGGATGTGGCACCTCAGCCGCCTTAACGGATACCGTCTTCGTCACCAGAGCGCCAAGTCCCATTTCCGAAAGCCGTTTAATCTTCTTCGCATCCCCAACCAATGGACCGGAAGCCGGCATCAGAGGATTTTCAAGTTCTATTCTCTCTCCTATCTTCACTCTCATATCCATGCTATACACCCCTTCTCTTAATATAAAAATCATACATCTTCAAGTTTCTTCCCTTCAAAATAACCGATCCCTATTTCCTTTCCAACGGAATAGTATTTGTTATTCAAACCATAAAGAATCGAATTCACCTTCTTGAAATCGATATGGCCTGAAGCTGCGAGGTCATCCCTTAAAATAGTTTCCAGAACCCTGCCGATGAATATTGTCCGCGTCTCTATCACAACGGATTTCTCAACTCTGCAAAGCAGAGATGTACATGCCATCTCCGCATAAGGGATCGCCTCAATCCCCTCTTTCGTCAGGATAAGTTCACCCTTGTCAACTGTTTTTCCGGATTTTATCCCACAATAATCGACAAGTTCAAGCATTGCCCGATCCGGCACGTTTACACTGAATTTCTCATGTTCTTTGATCCCCCGGGTAGAAAAATGATCGACATGAAGGCTGATCATGATCAGTGGTGGATTTAATCCGGCTACCGCTACATCCCCAACCGTTGTATAATTCAATTTCCCCTCCACATACGTTCCAATCAACACAATCGGTACAGGATGCAATAAAGGAAGCACTTTTTTCAATGTCGCCATCAATTCCCTCCTCAATATCAGTAATTTTCCCTTTTTTTCAACGTATTCAACGAAATCGGCTTTGAAAAATAATACCCTTGTGAATAGTCAATGCCAAGCTCAACAACTTTATCGTGAATAATCTTTTCCGATACAAATTCCCCGATCGTTTTTATTCCCAAGCGTGATGAAAAGTTGACAATCGTTTCAGCCATTATCTCAAAATTCCGTTCTGAACAGATATTCTGAATAAGCGACCCATCGATTTTCAAATAATCAACATTCATATTCAGCAGATATTCAAAATTGGAATACCCCGTTCCAAAATCATCTATGGCAATCTTTGCCCCTCTTTTTCTAATTTCGGAGATAAACGTTTTCACCTCCTCAAACTCTTCGATCCCTTCCGTTTCAACGATCTCAAATACCGCTTTCCCCGGATCCATCTTCTCAAGCCGCCTGAAAATAAGATCCGTCGTTTCCTTGTTGAGGATATCCGTCAACAACAGGTTGATTGCAAATTCAGCCTTGATATCTTTAAAAGTATCAAAAGATTTGTCGATCATAATCCTCGTCAATTCATGATAGATATCTGAATTCCGCGCCGCCTCCAGAAAATATTCCGGCATCAGAATTTCGTTCTTTTCGTTGATCATTCTGATTAACGCCTCGTATTTCTCAACTTTCCCCGTTTTATTGTTTACGATGGGCTGAAAATACGGAACAACCCGATCATCCCAAACGGCTTTTTTCAGTTGTTCAATGCAAATCAAATTCCCCTTGTATTTTTCCAGAATACCGGAATTGCTGTCATAGACTCGAAAACCCGATTTCTCATTTTTAATATTTCTCAGATTGACTTCTGCTTTCTCAAGCGCATCGCCATCATCACAGACGACACTCGTCACCATATTCACCTTTATGTTGAAATGATAAAAGATAAAATTATTCTGATTGATCATCCTGTGAAATTGCCTGACCCCCTCAACAAACCATTTTTCATTGAGAGATTCCGACCCAAGAACGGCAAAAAGATCGGCATTCAACCTGTAAATCGTAAATTTTGCCGTGATAAAAAAACTGTTCATCTTGTAAGCCAGGATTTTCAGTATCTCATCCCCTATTTTGTTCCCGTAAAAGTCGTTTAAATAACTGAAATTCTTAATATCGAACAACGCCAGCTTATTCCGTCTTTTCGGATCGATATCCTCTATCAGTCTTCTTCTGTTAAATAAACCGGTCAGCTGATCATTATAGGCAATTTTTTTGATTTCGAGAACTTTTTCCTCTACTTTGTATTCAAGCCTTCTGTTTAAATCGTTTACCTCTCTCGTTGTTTCTTTCACGAGATTGTACAGGATCGTTTCTTCCTTGTTGTCTTTTTCAAGAACGACAGATGGATGGTCCACCGGATACTCAATCCTTGCCGATTCATTTTCAGAAAGCCCCAGGATTGTAAGGGTTTCTGTGAAATAAAGACTTTCTCCATCGATATAATTAAACTCCCCGGAACAAAAACACCCGGTAAGCTTATCCCCATCGCCAAAAGGTTTTAACTCATCCTGAATCACCTTTTTTAAAAGATGCAAACGTGACACACAGGAATAGATGAAGACTGATTCCAAAGGCGTGTTGCGATGTTCCGTGTAAACCGTATTCACATCATTCAGGATGTCTTTTTTATTGCCATAACCGAATTTTATCTTTTCCCCGTCATGGACTTTCATTAAAAGCATTAAAGCATCTTTGCAGAATGGAGGATCAACCTGAATGATCGGATTGGCTATTTGTTTTCCGTTTCTCTGTATCAGAAAGGGAAATTGTGCCCCAAAGTGAGGAACTGCGCCAATATCTTCCCCCATATATTTTTTATAAAACACCCAGGCGGGCAGGTCTTCAATCGTCTTAAGGAGATTCCCCTGTGATTCCGTAACCGTAAAGTCCCTTCCAATATCCCGCCAGCTGAATTTACTGTCGTTTGTCGCAATCAGAGAATCCGAAGCCAGTGCCGCCGCTGCAATTCCTTGAGACATGATGGCTGTTTCGGTAAAAACATACATCTTTTCATAGCTATCGGGATTACCGGCAATCCCACCCGCAATAACGGTATTCTTATTATAAGCGTTGATCCCTGCTATGATTTTTTCGCCATCAATAACATCCGGCCCCTGTAAGATTTTATCCGCCGCAAATACGATAACCGCCTTGGGATTCTCTTTAAATACTATTCTCCCCATCTCAAGGGAACTGTTATAGTAATCCCTGTCTTTTATCGGAACAATATACGTTTCTACCGTCGTCTTTTCAAACTCACTGACGGAAATAACACAGCTCCCCATACAAGCCGTTCCATGACATATCTCACCGTATGAAGTCGTTCCCAAAATTTTAGCATTTGGGGCTAATATGAGAATCTCATCAATCACTTTTCGCAAAAACGCTCTGTCGACAATCCCCGAAAAGATTTGGATGAAGATATTCATATCCGTATTAATTGCTTTTTCCCTAAAAAAAGCGATGAGTTGTTTCGTATCCGAGTACACGGTATTCAACGTCCTCATATTTTCACCCCACATAATCTTTACAGTTAAAAACACTTTATCATTACATATATATTATATCATTTAAAGTGATTTTTTAACAAACTCTTTAAATCATCCTTCCTTAAACGACAGCATACATTTATTCTACCCGAATAAAGATAATTTATGATAAAATATTTTAACACATAACTAATCCAGAGGTGAGGAAATGGCCAAAAAAGCTATATTTTTAACGCTTTTCATATTAATCTCTTTTTTACTGATCTCCTGTATGGATAACATACAATTCCCGAAAGAAGAGGTTGCCGTCAAGGAAATCTATTTATCCGATATCTCAGAATATTATCGAACAGAAGATTTTACCGATTTCGGCGTTTGGGTCTTTACAGTTCAAAAGAATGAAGTTTCAAAACGGTTAAAAAAGACCGACTACACCTTAAACATCGGTGACCATCGGTATCCTCTGAAACCTCATAAGATCAATTCGTCTTTTTTGATCGCCTTTTTAGACGAATCGCTGACACCTGATCAAATCAGAAACGGCATCATCTCTTTAAAAGAAGATCCCGGCAATGTCTTTCGCTCTGAAGGCGATGTACTCACCGTTGAAAAAGTCATCATAACGGGAGAAACTACCGAAAACGGCACCAACACCTACGAGATTACACTGGAAGATTATCTGCAGCTTAAAGCGGATGACAACTCCATGATCTTTTCAAACGGGTCTCTGATCAGACCGGCTTATATAAAATCCTGTGAGGAAAATGCCTATACACTCAAAAGATATCATGATGCGAAACAAATTTGTCGGGAAAACACGACGACTGGCGCTTTCCTTTTTCTCAAGGAAAGACCGGATCATGAACAATTATTATTCTTCGGAAATGCAAATCGGGTGACGGTAGGCGGAATGGGAAATGTCACGGTGAGCGAGCCGGATAGGCGACACAGACTCCGACAATTGGGAACGGAGGGACCACTGACCGGAACCAATACCTTTCAGATCACACGGGATGAAGTAAACAACCGCTTTATCATCCGTATGGACCGTGATATCCTGGCTCAAAAACAGATGTACCGCGATAAATATCGTTTTGAGGCACAGTTGAAATCAACTACGGACTGTGAACTCGATCAAGAAGACAATTCTAATCTTTATCAAATGTACGTTCCATTTGGTGAAAATGCCGAACTCGAAGTCATCCGAAACGCAAGGATCTCAGCTGATCAGAAGATCGTGATATACGATCCGTCCGGTAACAGGCGAAACGGTTGTAATTTCATGAGTGAAGCCGTTAAAAATGCTCATGACGGGGATACAATACAAGTGAACAGCGATTTTTTCATCAGTGAAAGTACACAATGCTATATCAGTAACAAGGAACTGACCATCAGCACTGAAGGATACCCCTTCACTCTGGATTACACGGGAAGTGCCACAAGGGCATTTATGCTGGATGGGGATGCATCCCTCACCATCCGAAATGCCGTGATACAGAATTCAGACATCTCAGAAGTGGGGGCGGCATTTTTCGTCAACGGCACCACCGATTCACTAACCGTATTCGATTCCGTCATCGGGACAAACACATCAATCACCCTGGGAGGTGCTTTCGCCTTATACAGGGGGGTTACCCTCATAGATAACTGCACCCTGACCAACAATACCAACAACGGATTAGGTGGTGCAATCTATAACAAAGCGGTTTGCACAATCCGAAATTCTGAGCTGTCCAACAATCATGTGAATATAAGGGGTGGAGCCGTTTACAATCATAATACCCTCCATTTCTACAACAACATGCTTACAAGCAATACTGCAGGGATGAGTGCGAACGGGGTATACATGACGAATATCGCAACAGCCTATAACAGTAACGGAGAAGAATGGCGGACATTCAATTCACCACAGACAGCTGTTCACCTAATTGAAAACAGAGCTACGGCTGAAAATACCTACTCAAATAACGGAGAAGAAGAGGGAGATTGCATTCAGTTTGCCAGGTCAAGTGAAACACTTCCCGGAAACATATCCCTGAACCCCTCAACGGGCACTGAATTTGAACGGCTACTCATCGAAGTCACATATGAGACGGATGGGTTCTTCGCAGAAGGCAGTATCACATTTGATACACCCGACCATTTCACAATAACACCAAATGCCTCCGTAACCATTGGTACGGAGGCGGCAACAACAGCAACTGTATACACCTACAGCGACAACAGTATCACCATCGATAACATCACAGAAAAAAGCGGAACCCAAATAACACTGACACTCATGGTCCCTATTCCGACGGGCAACCCCGACCCTGTGCAGTCAAGAAATCTCAATTACACCTTTGAAATAACAGGAGATGCCGATGGTTCCGGTTCGGCATGGACACCCTCGCAAAAGAGCAGCCAGTCATTTGTCTCACATAATCAATCGATCAATACAGATTTCAACATCAAAGCGGGCTATGATTATCTGCGCCTTGTCACGGAGAATACGACAGAACTTCTTTTTGACGAGCAAACTGCGCTTCAGACAACTGTTGCCTCCATCACTCAGGCATTGGCATCAACAGATGGCTCAATCCAGGACTACACAATCGACACACCGGGCGGGACTCTCAATCCCGATGATTTCCTTCCTTCAGAAGCCACACTGACCGTCATCGCCGAACACGGAAACCGAGTTATGGTCAAGGTGTGTAAAGAATACGGTGATTTCAAACTGATCAATACAACGGGACATTATAACCTGTACAGGACATTGACAGAAGCCATCAGTAAGTCTGAAACAGACGAAAAATACACGATCGAATGTTCCGCAACAACAGATATAAAAGAACCTGAAATCGTCATCAACACGGCAAAGGAAATCACCATCAAGCCTGCCGCCAACGTATCCCAGGTCACGCTGAACGGAAATGAAACGCACAGGGTTCTCAACATCACGGGGAATGCCAGTATAACGTTTAAATCAACTGTTATCAGAAAAGGGTCTACAATATCAGATGGTGGTGGGATTTATTTCACCGGTTCAAACCTACATCTTGAAAACTGTACAGTAGAAAATAATTACAGTGGGACGAAAGGCGGAGGCCTCTACCTTGGCGGAGGGAAAACCACCCTGACGAACACAACCATACAAAATAATGTTAGTGTCGGAGACGGTGGCGGGATTTATATGCACCCGGTAGCGGGAATGCCGTCACTTCACTTTGACAGCGGGAGTATCAATCATAACACCGCATTGAATGGTGATGGCGGCGGGATATTCAGATACAACAGCGGAAATATTTACACCGGTTACGGCTGCTGGAACGAGGCTCCAAACGATATGTGGGGAGAGTATAATATCTTTTTCTCAGTGGATATATCAGGTGCTTATCATGAATATGACCTGTCACACCCGGCGAAAGTCCACAGCAATAGCGCACAACAGGGAAAACAGTTATCACTGTAAACCAATAAAAGATGGCCTTCATCATTGAGCATTGAAGGTCATCTTGTTTACCAATTACAGACTATTATTTTTTTTGAGTCCCTTTCAGCCAAAAAACTTGGGACGTTATCCAATTCCTATTGTTTCTCATCGTTAAGCAGCAAACAATCACATCTGTTCCTACCCTGCCTTTTGGCATTGTAGAGTGAAGCATCTGCCGTATTCACAATCCTTGCGGGGTGAAGCCCTTCAATCGAATCGGCAAAAACAGCCCCAATACTTACCGTGATCTTCACAGTTGTTCCGCCAATAAAGATCGGTGTATCCTGTATCTTCTTTCTTAGCGTTTCAGCCAAAACACTTACAGATTCAGACGTTTCCTTCCCATAAAGCAAAACTGCAAATTCTTCACCGCCCCAACGTGAAACGGTACCTCTTTGATCAATACTCTCCGTTATCACCCTCGCCAGTTCTATCAGGACCTGGTCACCGGCCAGATGACCGTACGCATCATTGATCTGTTTGAAATAGTCTATATCCAGGATCATAAGTGTCAAGGTCTGACCGGTTTGAAAATCGCTGATTGTACGATCTAAAAGTTCATTAAAGCCATGACGATTATAGACCTGTGTCAAGGCATCATGGCGATATAAAAATTTATACCGTTTCTGAAGATCGACGAGCAACTTATAGGTTAATTCCCGAATATACTCAATAAAATAGCCTATGGCAAAGAAAGCGATATAGGCGAGTGGAAACCGGGTCTTAAAGGCAGTGGAATAATCGTATTGCACAATGGAATAGCCGACAGGGGTTATCAGGAAAAACAGAATGATCCCAAAAATTATCAGACAGAAAATCGTTCCGCTTTTCCTGCCGTAAACAAGCATCCCGCACGATGGAAGCAAGAGGATCCAAATAATGCTGAATCCTTCAGGCGTACCGGAAATTAAAAAATAAACAAAAAGCAGGATCACCATAAAGGCAAAAACGACTTTTGGGATCCATCTCCTCGACTTTATTCGGATAAACAGCATCATATCCAGAAAGGAAAAGACACTGAACAGAAAAGTCGCAAGTGTCAGAGAACCTTCATGCATGAACAGGTTAAAACACATCATAACAGCTGCTACAATCCCGAGTATAAAAGTTATAGAGATAAATTGGATCCGATACCGTTTTTCATCATTTTCAAGGATATTCGGAGTAAATAAACCTTTCAGATAGTTCTTTCCCACCACTTTCCAGACACCTCATTTCAACGATTCACGCCATAAACACCTGTTAACTTTATTCCAAAACCATGACTTTTTACCGAATAAAGTTTATCACAGTTTATCAAATTAAAAGAAAAGGTAAAGCGTTTCATCGGATGTTCTGTTTTCAGTATTAAACAAGCGCTTTTATAAATTTCTACAAAAAGAGGGTGGAAGATTTATTCTTTCTGCAAAAAACACTTCTTCAGAAAAATCTTCCACCCATTCCTTCTTTATATTATATTTTTATAAAACTCAATTTCCTTTTATATTAACCATAAGTTCCTGCTTTTTGGAACTTAAAGATTAATTTTAATTCTTTGAAGTAAAATTATCCATATCTCTTCTGAAACAACTCAAACAGCTTCTTATCCTCTCTAACAACATCCAGCGCGTATGCCGCATGATTTGTGGCATAACCGTTACCGATAATCATGTTAACGTCTTTCCCGACACCTTCTGCACCGAGGGCTGCCTTTGTGAAGCTTGTTGCCATTGAGAAGAAGTATACGTCACCGTGGTCTTTTGTGGCGAGGACACAGGACATTTCAGTATTTGGGGCGTTAACCACGTTGATGGTCACATCACACATCTTACCGTCTGTTGCATCGTGAACCATATTGTGGACACCAACGGTATCCGTTGCGTCTGTCTGGAGGATGAGATCACAATACCCCATTGCTTCAAGTTCTTCTCTCCTGTCGTTGTGATGGATGAGTCCGATGACTTTCCCAACATTTCCAGCCATCTTTTTGGCAACGTAACTGCAGAGCATGCCTGATTTCCCGGCTGCTCCGAGGATCATGACCGTATCTCCCGGTTTAACCATTCTTGCTGTCTGTATGGGTGCACCTGCAACATCGAGAATTGAGAGCGCAAGCGGTCTGGACATATCATCCGGTAATTTGCAGAGCACGCCGCTTTCGAAGATAATGGCCTTAGCCTCCACTTCTACCTGTTCTCTATCGAGATGGACTTTTCTGATTCTGTCGATCTTGAGCGGTGTAAGCGAAAGGGAAACGAGCGTTGCGATATGATCGCCTACTTTAACCCCGTGTTTTTCTGTCATCTCTTTTGAAATTTCAGCCACAACACCAACGAGCATGCCGCCGGATCCTGTCACCGGGTTATGCATCTTTCCTCTTTCGTGAACGATTTCCATAATCCTTGCGGCGACTTTTTCTTCATCTGCACCGACTTCTTCCTTGATCTGTCTGAATGAAGCGGAGTCAATGTTGAGATGTGTGACATCGATCATAATCTCGTTTTCGTAATTTGTATTCATGCTGTTGTCGACTTTCCATGCCGGCTGTGGAAGCACACCCTCTGGTTCGACGACTCTGTGGATTCCGAATGGACTTACTTTCATTTGTACCAACCTCCGTAAATTTTATCGTAATTTTCTCTCTAAAAACTCAATTCTATGTTGTATTTCGCCTTTTCTTTCGGGAATTCTACCTTCAGCCAGTCTTCCCAGAGGGTGAGCTGTTTTTCTCTTTTGAGAATCATTCTCACGTCTTCGTTTGCCTGACTCTGTCCGAATTCTCCACCGCTGAACTCTGCCACTCTGAGGATGTGATAGCCCAGTTCTGTCTTGATGGGTCCGATAACATCTCCGGGATTTTGGTCGAATGCGGTGTCGAAATCTTTGAAGACACCTCTTTCTATCCAACCCAGGTCTCCGTGGTTGTTTCTTGTCAGGTCATCTCTTGAATACTGAAGGACCGCTGCATCAAAGCCTTCATTGTTGATGGTGTTAAACACGGCGTTGATATTCGTTGTATCGTTCAGCAGAATATGATAAAGATGCACCGAATTACTGTTCGTATTGTCAACGGGATTTGCAGCCATGTATTCAGCCACCTCACCATCGGATATCTGAACGTAATCAAAGAGGGTATCCATGAGTCCGAAGTTTGCCAGTGTGAGTTTTCTCTGCAATTCGAGATGCATCTTGTACTCCGCGAGACTGTTGTACCCCTGTGTCAGGATATACTGTTCAAATTCATCCTCGTTGAGATTGTTTGTCGCAAGCAATTCTCCCAGAAATGTGTTGATATAGCCTTTGATATCCCCATCGTTCACCATAACACCTCTTTGCTTCGCCAGATCAACAAGCACCATGGCATCTACAAGTGTATACAATACGCGTCTCTTGTAATCCACAAGGAAATCGTACCCCGCCTCACTGGAAAGGAGCAGTTCGTAAAATCCCTCGTTCGTCTCCTTGATTTTCAGAAGTGTAAACGGAAGATTTGTCTCAACATCCAACAGCTGAGCGGTTATCGGTTCTCCGTTGATGCTTGCAACGATGAAATCCGGCTCAAGATCGAGGATATCAACAGGTGCCTCAGCTGAGAAACCCGTTATACTCAACAAGGATAAAACGACGATCAGGATAAAAGTTCTTTTGATTTTTTTCATTTTCAGATTTTTCAATTCCAAACCTCCATAGATAGGTTACCGTTATTTTGAGATGTCTACCGGAGGATTATCCTTCGCTTCCTGTATGATTGTCATGATTTCATCGAAGTTGGCATCATCCCATCTCTCGCCTGTAAACTGATTCAGTTTCCAATCATCAAGCCACTTGCTGTCAAAGTCACCGTTGTTGTTGGCGTAGGTGTATACGTTCACGATCTGATCCATAAACTGAGCTCTCTTCTGCACGAGGCTTTCATAGTTTGAGACGAAACTCTGATAACGCTTTCTTTCGTCATCGGTGAGATAGGTATTGGTCTTCAGATCTTCAACACACCAGTCATACGCTACTTTCAGTAATTTCAGACCGTCATCAAGTACATAAATGGATTCCTGATACAGGTTCTTTTCCAGGAATGCCTGAGCAATCTGGGCATAGACACTTTCGATATCATCAGGGACACCCGGTCTCTGAACGTTATGCATCTGTTCTGACGCCCAGACTCTCTTTTCGGCGACTTCCTTGACCTTCGGATAGACAACGAGTACGGAGTCGGATTTCAGCAACAGGTCGATGTATTCCGAGTAAATGCCTTCCCAGTCAGGGAAGAGGTTCCAGTTCGCCGGTAATTTGTATATGGCGGTATCATACCATTTCTTGAAATCACCCAGTGCCACCATCGCCTGATTCTGATGCAGTTCGATAAGCGGATTGAACTGATCGGCAAGCGTCGGGTCCTGATTGATGATCTGTCGGTATCGGTTGGCAAGATTCTTGAGCATCACGCTGTAATTATAATTGAAGTTACCGAGAATCTTATAGGAATTCTTTTCGTTGAAACACTGGAATGACGATTCAAAATAATCAATCCCGGACTGATAACGTTGTATATCGTACCAGAGAGAAAGATCAACCCTCGAAAGGAGTTCACTTAAATCGTTACCTTGCGCCACAAGCTGTTCAATTACGGCCAGGTCATCCTTCAGTGGAAACTCGAGATATTTATCCTGAATGTATCGCATCTCATCCGACTTTTGAGTAAATTGCTTTCTCAGCGTCTCAAGCGCATTTGAACTTGAATTGAGCTCGTTGTACATGAGTTCTTTTCGCTCAGGTCTGATCATCATGAGGGACATGTAGAACATGCTCTTTCCATAACAATGGGAATAGTCAAGACTGGCAAGGAAATCACTCAACCCTCTCTGATACCTTGTGAATCGCTCGGTTGACAGATATGCCAGATTATCATCAATCTGCTGATAATAACTCGCAATTTTGGCTTCTTCCCCTTTGATTTCTTTTTCAAGTTCATTCAACAGATTAACTCTGAGTTGCGCATCGTTGATATTGTTGACCATCGATCCCATTTCAGCCTTTTTTCTGGCGATATAGGTATTCGGTTCAAGCACGGCGTATTGACCTGTCCTCGAAGCCAGCATCTCTTCCATCTGCTCAACCTGCGTCTTCTGCTGATTCAACTGATTGATCTGTGATTCAACCTGTCCGAGACTTGAATAGTAGCCGTTTCCATTTTTAAAGAAGGCTTCCGCCATCATACTCTTGAATTTCAGGGTTCCGGCCATGATCCCAACACCGATTACGACAAACATCAACACGAGAATCCCGACCTTTCCCATATTGAGTTTTATCTCAAAACGTCTTTTTTTGTTGAAATATCTCCCAAATCCAAGCCCGGCAATCGCAAGTGCCCACAGCTGATTGGGAAGCAAATGAAGCGGGAATTCGGTAAAGCTGTGTCCGAGAATTTCCGTAAACGCCACCGCCAGCATGATCAGCAGGATGGCATCATCCGGATTTTCCTGATCTTTCAGCATCTTGAAAAACATGATGATCAGTATTACCAGTGTTATAACGACAGAGAGAATTCCCAGCAATCCCATCTCACCGAGTACCTGGAAGTAATCGTTATGGGTTCGTTTGAAGTTCGACCAGCCGTCAACATATTGCGGTTCATCGTGGACGACATCTCCCATGTAGTCAACCGCACGCAGCATATAGGTTCCTATACCGTTTCCGATAATCGGATAATCCTTGAACTGGTAAACGGATGCCTTCCATGCAAATACCCTTGCCTTACCACCAGTGGTCTGGAAGCCCCTCGCATCAAAGATGGAGGACGTTCTTTCTGCAACGTTTGTTCCCTTGGCAAGCGGATTTTTAGGGTTTGACAGAATGATCGGTAACGACAGGGCGATGACGAGTAAAACGATAAGGAATATCCTGTTTGTCATCTTCAACGTATTGGCAAGCTTTGGTGAATACGATTTTATCTCCTCATAATTATTGACAACGCCTTCTTTCTTTCGAACGTTCTTATAATACAGCCAGGCGATGACAAAAACAACGGCACCGATTCCGAGGGACAGGATAACGGCTCTGGTTCCGATAACAAGGACGAGAAAGTAGAAGATGGCAAAGTTGATCAGTCCGATGGTCTTGATGACAGCAACGGGAATGAACAACTTCATCGATTGTTTTTTGTCTTTCGGTTTCCAGCCAAAATCGTAGCTGAGGGCAAAATAGGCTGTGATGGGCAATAAAGATCCGAGGAAATCAGAAACGAAGTTCGGGTTTCCAATCGTCGCCTTGATAGACATCTTCCCGCCATTTCCGTAAGCACCGAGGAAGAATGACTGTCCGGTGTAATAATTGTACAACGCTTCAATGGCAACCATCGTCCCCGCCGTCATGACGGCAAGCAGAAAATAGGTCACCGCTCGTTTTTCTTCAAGGAAATTGGAGAAATAAAGTACCATGAAGCCGGTCAGAAATGCATAAATACCGATTTCAAAAGAAAAACTGAAATAAAGCGGGTTTTCCTTCAGAACGTTAAACGTCGACAGAACGGCGGCTATCCCAAACAGGAACCAGCCGAGATGTGCCCATGTGAAATAAATGTAGGCATCTTTATCTCTTATCTTTCTGATAAGGTACAACGTCATTGAGACGGTGAAGAATATGATGAGAAAAAAATACTTTGACGTACTGAACTCATAGGTCAGTTTTGGATGTGCAAACATCGCTATGAAGATAAATGTGAAATAGAGAAACAGGGATTCAAACATCTTCAGAAAAGAAGATTTGTCCCCAAGGGTAATAGGTTTACGATTGGTTCCCACTGAAACACCTCCGAAAAATTACATTGATTTATATTCAATCTATTTTATCACAAATGAAACGAGGAGCATTATGCCGAAAAAGGCAAGAATAACAATATACAGGTACTCGTAAATATGCGGATAAATAGTATCCGGACTCTTGACAACCGGGAAATCAAAATAGTTGATATTCCGCTCAAACGGTATGGATTCCTTTAATATTCTGCCGTAAGGATCAACGAGTCCCGTTATCCCGTTGTTGGACACATGACACATCCAGCTTCTCGTCTCTACAGCTCTGATCTGAAGCTGTCTGAAATGCTGATCAAGTGCCGTTTTATACGTGAAATATCCGTCGTTGGTGATGACACAGTACATATCCGCTCCCGCCTTCTTAAAATCTACAAAGACATTCGGGAAATACGATTCAAAACAGATGGGAAACGCAGCATTAACACCAACATCCAGCATAACCGGTTCGGGACCTCGCGCCAGATAATTTCTGAACTTCAGGAATGAAAGAAACTGAAACAGTTCTTCAAACGGCAGATATTCCGTGAACGGATTGAGTTCCATCTTCCCGTAAACCTTATCCAGCAGCCCCTCTTTCGGATCGACAAATTGTGCCGCGTTGTAATAATCGCCGTTTTCAAGGTTGTAAATATGGGGCACAACAACCGTCATATCACTCTTTTGGGATACCCTTTCCAGCGAATGAACCGTATCGGGATACATGTTCACGTCGTGGAGAAAATAAGCCTCCGGCAAGACAAAGAGATCCGTATCCGGCTGTTCTGATTCCACCTGAGCCGCCATTTCTTCAAAATCCGTTATCAGCTCATCCTCAGATGCATAATATTTACTAATCGGTGTGATCATCGTCTGCACGCCGGCTACTTTAATTGTTTCGGTTTCTTCCGCGTATGGGTCGGGCAGATTGGATTCAACGATGAGGTTGACACAGTAAACGGCAAGAACCAACGATGCCGTAAAAATAATCGTATGTTTAACGGAACGTTGTCTTTTGTAGCTGATAAAGATAAGAACGTTGACAAGGGCTATTAACAGAAGCAAGAGTTGTGATCCACCTATAGATGCAAGCTGCAGCAGTCCGGTCGTCTCAAAAAGCGCATCTGAAAATCTGAACCCGATAAATTTAAGCGGTGGCAGCGTCCTCAAAAATTCCACAAACATGATCAGCGCAATAGAGGACAAAATCATTAATAGTGGTTTCTTCCTGAATTTCTTTGAAAAGTGTGAGAAGAAAAATCCGTATACACCAAAATAAAGGCCCACAAAAGCACCGGCAAAGATAAACAGAAAGACTCCAACGATTGGCGGGAATTGTTTAAAAGTCTTTGGAATTTCCCTGACAAATGCCGGTCCAATCCACCAGAAGCAGATGGAATAATACACCCATCCGAAGATCCAAGCGAGGAAAAATCCCCTTCTCTTTTTCTGCCCGTCGAGGCAGAACATCAGTATAGAAAAAGAGAACCAGACCAGGACGGAAGTCCCCATACTCGGCATCGAAAAAGCGAGTAAAGCAGCTGAAAGAACCGAAAACAGCAATCTCTTCCCAAGTCCCGGTGTTCTCTCTCTTATTTTTCTTTCTCTCATAAAGCTTTCACAATCCGCTCAAGGTTTTCTGCAACGTATTTTTGATCTTCCTCTTTCAGATTGTTAAAGAACGGCAGGGCAATCGTCCTGTCGCTGATGTCTTCAGTGACGGGCAGCAATCCTCTTTCAAAACCAAACCGCTCTTTGTAAAATGGCTGAAGGTGAATCGGAGCAAAATAATTTCGACATCCGATACCCGCTTCTCTGAGCTGTTCAAGAACTTTTTCCCTGTTCAGCCCTCTGTCGAGAGTGATGACATAAACAAACCAGCTCATCTGTGTGACATAATCCTTCACCTGAGGTGTATTTACACCTTCAACAGGTGACAGGATTCTCTCATATCTTGAGGCCACATCATTTCTCTTCTGTATGAATGAATCAATCTTTTTCAACTGTTCAATCCCAAGAACGGCAGAGAGTTCGCTCATCCTGTAATTGAAACCGAGTCTGACGTGTTCCAGCCAGGCTCCGGCACTGCCTCTTCCCTGATTTCTCGCAGATATGGCATACTCGTACACTTCTTCACTGTCCGTAACGATCACACCGCCTTCTCCGGTTGTAATCTGCTTGTTCGGGTAAAAAGCAAAGGCTCCGGCAACTCCGAAACTTCCGCATTTCTTCCCCTTGTATTCTGAACCCAGCGCCTCACAGGAATCATCTATGAGAACGAGGTTGTATTCTTCAACCAGCGCGTTGATTCTGTCCCAGTCACAGGGATGTCCAAAGACGTCAACAACGACGATTCCCCTGATATCCGGATCTCTTTTAAGAATCTCCTCAACACTGTCAGGATCAATATTCATCGTGTCCGGTTCAATATCCGCAAAAACGGGTACAGCCCCTACATACAGCAGGATATTAGAAGTTGTGACAAATGAAAAGGAAGTCGTTATATATTTATCTCCCGGTTTTATTCCAAGTGAACGAACCACAAGATCCAATGCACTCGTTCCGCTGTTGACGGCAATGCCGTATTTTCTACCGGTGTACTTCGCAATCCGCTGCTCAAATTCAACAATTTTAGGACCGATGCTCAGTATCGTCGAGTCCATCACTTCCATTATGGCAGACTTTTCCTCTTCACCGATTTCCGGTGAGGCAAGTGGTATTTTTCTCATCTTATTTCCCCCTCAGTCCAGCAACTCTTGGATATTGTTGACCAATTTCTGTTCTATCCCTCTTTCGGCAACCTTCAACGCATTTGAAAAAGCCAGTGCGTCCGAATTCCCGTGAGCCTTGACGACAGGCGCGTTAACCCCGAGGATATAAGCGCCTCCCGTATTTCTCGAATCCGTCTTTTTTTTAAGGAGATTAAACGTCGGTTTCAATATGAGATAGCCAAGCTTTGCAAAGAGTCCTCCGGTCATGATGGAATCTTTCAGAACTGAATTGATAAATTTGCCAAGTCCCTCCATCGATTTCAACGCAATGTTACCGGACCAACCGTCTGTAACGACTACATCCACCTCACCAAAGGAGATATCCCGTCCTTCTACAAAACCAGCATAATTGGAACCGATATTCTCTTTCATCGCCCTGTTGGCTTCTTTAATGATTTCAGTCCCCTTATCTTCTTCTGTCCCAACATTCAACAATCCCACCAAAGGTTTGGCGATGCCGTTCATCTTTTGTATGGCAAGACCCATCCTGGCGAATGACACATAATTCTCTATCTTGCAATCAATATTGGCACCACAATCTATAAGATAGGTGTAGCCTTTCCTCCCGGGCATCGGTGTGGCAATTGCCGGTCGTGGAATTCCCTTGATTCTCCCGACAACAAATGTTGCTACTGCCAGCAAACCACCGGTATTCCCTCCACTGATGAGTGCATCCGCCTTCCCCTGCTTCACAAGGTCAGCAGCCTTGTACATGGAGCATTCTCTTCTTCTCAACACCAATGACGGTTTGGCATCCATCTCAAAAACATCGTCCGCATGAACAACTTCTATATCGTTAAAAGGGTTGAAGAGTTCCCTGTACCGGTTGATCTCCGATTCTTTTCCCACTAGAAGCACTCCCGATCTCAATCCGTTTTTCTTCGCCTCAACAACACCTTTTATAACCTCTTCAGGGGCATGGTCTCCCCCCATTGCATCTATCGCTATTAAACTCATCTCATACCTCCCTTAAACATCTCAGTAAAATTAAATTATTTTCTATGAAATTATACACCATTTTTTCCGTCTCCATTTAGTGTACGCAGTTAATATTGTTAGTTTATCCACACTTAACGGCGGGAATTTGTTGTATAATCAATTATCAAAAAAATATGGAGGGAAGATTATGGATAAGTATGTATGCACAGTATGTGGTTACGTTTATGACCCGGAGGTTGGAGATCCAGATAACGGAGTAGCAGCAGGCACAAAATGGGAAGATGTCCCTGAAGATTGGGTATGCCCGCTCTGCGCAGCCGGAAAAGACGCATTTGAAAAAGAATAAACCGGGATGGTGAAATAATTGGCTCTCAGAAAGATTAAAGAAAACATCTACAATGTAGGGGCGATAGACTGGGACAGAACCTTGTTTGATGAACTGGTTCCGCTGCCGGAGGGGACGTCCTACAACGCCTATATTGTAAAAGGCAGCGAAAAGACTGCCATGATAGATTCGGTAGAACCTGCAAAGCAGGAAGAATTCGTCAGAAACATCAAAGAATACGGACTTGAAAGACTTGACTATATCATCTGTAATCATGCCGAACAGGATCATTCCGGACTGATTCCACTGGTTCTTGAAATGTTCCCTGAGGCACGATTGGTTACGAATGAAAAATGCAAGGGTTTTCTTCAGGAATTGCTCCTCATAGAAGATGAGAAATTCGATGTCATCAAAGATGGCGATACCTTATCGCTCGGTGATAAGACGTTCGAATTCATTTTCGCTGCGCTTGTTCACTGGCCTGAAACTATGTTCACCTATCTCAGAGAAGACAAGATGCTCTTCTCCGGAGATTTCCTCGGGTCTCATCTGGCAACAAGTGAGACATTCTCAAAGGATGATGCTCAGACACAGATGGGTGCCATGAGATACTACGCTGAAATCATGATGCCTTTCAGAACAATGATCAAGAAGCATCTGAAAAAACTCGAAGACTATGAGATAGAAATGGTCTGCACCGTTCACGGACCGGTTTATAAAAACCCCGAATTTATCATTGACCTTTATAAAGAATGGACCGGTGACAGTGTTAAAAACAAGGTCATCATCCCGTTTGTATCCATGCATGGCAGCATCAGAACAGCCGTTGAACATTTAACGGACGAACTTTTCAGAAGAGGGATAGAGGTCATCCAGCTCAACATGATAGAAGCTGAACTCGGAAAACTGACCACGGAACTCGTTGACGCTGCAACGATTGTCTTCGCAGGGTCAACCGTCTTGACCGGGCCCCATCCAACGATGGTCCATGCGGCAGCTGTGATCAACGCACTCCGACCAAAAGCGAAGAACGTTGCACTGCTGACTTCCTTCGGTTGGGCTTCAAAATGCACCGACACGATGAAGGCTCTATTACCGAATTTCAAAAACCAGATCTTTGATGCCTATGATTTTAAGGGACATCCCAAGAGAGCTGATCTTGAAAAGATAAGCGAACTGGCGGATGAAATCCTGGAAAAACACAAGGAACTCGAACTGTTGTAAAACACATTTAAACGTTTCATACAGGGAGGTTGTATTGATGACAGAAAAGAAACAGGTTTACAAATGCGAAAAATGCGGAAACATCGTAGAAGTACTCCATGAAGGACCCGGTGAATTGTATTGCTGCGGAGAACCCATGAAGCTCATGGCAGAACAGACAGCTGATTCATCAACTGAAAAACATGTACCGGTCGTTGAAAAGACCGATACGGGTTATAAAGTAACTGTCGGTTCAACCCTTCATCCCATGCTTGAAAAGCATTACATTGAATGGATTGAACTCATCACGGACAGAGGCGTTTTCAGAAAACATCTCGCACCGGAAGAAGATCCGGTTGCAGAATTTGAAAATGTTGGAGAAGTCGTCATGGCAAGAGAGTACTGCAACGTTCACGGACTCTGGGCAAACACCTTATAAACAAGCAGTAGTGATATAGTTGAAGGGGCGGAAATTTTCCGCCCCTTTTTCTATGAAAATCAAACCCACACAAACACAAAACATAGCTTTATTCGCATCTTTATGAGGTCTTCCGGTGAACTGAACCTATAATTAACCAAAAATATTGTATAATGAAAATGGTAAAGCGATACGGGGGTGATTACCATAACAGAAATTCAAAAAAACATCACAACAATAAAGAAAGAAATTATAAAAATATGTAAGACCTGCAACAGACTTCCAGAAGAAGTCAAGCTGCTTGCCGTCAGTAAAACATTTCCGGTTTCAGATATTATGGATGCCTCCGGGATGGGACAGAAGGCATTCGGTGAAAACCGACCTCAGGAACTGAGGGATAAACGCGTTGAATTGAGCGAAAAGGACATTGAATGGCATTTTATCGGAAGCCTTCAGAAAAACAAGGTCAAATATGTCGCCGGAAAGGTTTTCCTGATTCATTCCCTTGAAGAGATGAAGATTGCAGAGGAAATTGAAAAAAGAGCCGGTATGGCAAATGCCGTCCAGGATGTACTCATTGAAATCAACGTTTCGGGTGAAGACAGCAAACACGGTCTCGTTCCGGATGAGGCTGAAGAGTTTATTGATTCTCTTCAGCATTTCAGTAATCTCCGTGTCTGCGGACTCATGACGATGGCACCCTACACAGCTGATGATGCCACAATAAGGAACACCTTCTCCGGGTTGAGACATCTCAGAGATGAGTTGCATAAAAAATATCACACGATCACAGAACTTTCAATGGGGATGACAAACGATTACCGAATCGCAATAGAAGAGGGCTCTACCATCATCAGAGTCGGCTCGGCAATATTCGGAACACGCTAAAGGACTATCCGATGAAAGGAAATCTGATAAAACAAACAACAAGGTGAGTGAAAGTGAAGAATAACAGAAGAATCATCATGGCAATAGAATCATCCTGTGATGACACAGGCGTCTGCATCATGACAGAGAACAGGGAAATCCTGTCAAATATCCTGTCATCCCAGATAGACATACACAACAAATTCGGCGGTGTTGTACCCGAAATCGCTTCCAGGCAACATCTCGAACATATCAACCCGCTGATAGACGAAGCGATGAAAGAGGCGGCTATTCAATTCTCAGACCTGGATGCCGTTGCGGCGACAAGAGGTCCCGGCCTCATTGGTGCTTTGCTCATAGGTGTTGCTGCTGCAAAGGCAATCGCCTTCACCAAGGATATCCCGTTTATCGGCGTGAACCATCTCAGGGGACACATTTATGCCAATTATCTGGCTTTCCCGGAACTGGAAGCCCCTTTCATGGTACTGCTCTGTTCAGGGGGACACACACAGCTGATAAACGTCTCGGAACAAAAAGCGTTTACGCTTATCGGAAACACACTTGACGATGCAGCGGGAGAAGCCTTCGATAAAGGAGCAAGAATCCTCAACCTCGGCTATCCGGGGGGGCCGCTCATACAGAAAGCGGCAATCGGGGGAAATCCGAATGCCGTTCATTTCCCGAGAGCCATGAGGGAAAGGGGTAATTTCAACTTCTCATTCAGTGGTTTAAAAACCTCATTACTCTATTATATTCAGAAAAATGACCCATACAACCTGGCGGATGTTACCGCAAGTTATCAGGAAGCCATCGTTGATGCCCTGGTGGATAAATCATTCAAGGCAGCGAGAAAAGCGGGAACAAGGAAAGTCATCATCGCCGGTGGTGTCGCCGCCAATCAGAGACTCAGAGAAAAGGCAACGGAACGTGCAGAAAAATGGGGGTATAAAGTCTTCTTCCCACCCATACAATTCTGTACGGATAACGCGGCCATGATCGCATCTGCCGCCTGGGAAAGATTTATCAACAAAGATTTCGACACGTTGGATACCCCGGCAAAGCCATCATTAACCGTATCTTCATAATCATTGAAACACTATGAAAAACCAGATTAGCAACTAAATCATTAACCCGAGAACAAAGTTAGGTATACCTACGTCTGTTTAGTATAGGATATAAAACTAATACAGGAGTGGTATAATATGAGTACAGAGATTATAAAAACAGGAGAACATTTCGGAGATTTTGAATTAAAGGCACAGGACGGTAAAGTATTTTCATCAAAAGATTTTGAAGGTAAGAAGATATTGCTGTCATTCCACCCGTTGGCATGGACATCCGTTTGTAAAGAACAAATGTTTCAGCTTGACAGCAGATATGATCAATTTACGGAAAAAGGGATCATACCGGTTGGTGTCAGTGTAGATCCGGTTCCCACAAAAGGGGCATGGTCAGAAAATATTGGGATTCAACAGCTTAAACTGCTTTCCGATTTCTGGCCTCACGGAGAACTGGCAAAAAAACTCGGGATATTCAACGAAGAAGGCGGTTTCTCCAACAGGGTCAACATCATATTGGATGAAGACAGAAAGGTCTTCTGGACAAAAGTGTACCCGATCAGACAAGTTCCTGATTTTGATGAAATTTTAAACATATTCAAGTAACTGAAGTTGAGTTTCCCGGTTGAGGGATCTCAAAATAGACTGGAGGGGTAAGAATGGAATTAAAAGATCTTTTAAACGTTGCACTTAAAATCGAATCGGATGGTTACACCACTTATTCAAGACTGGCGGATGAAAACGAAGGCGAACTGAAAGAACTTTTTTCACATCTTGCAGCACAGGAAAGAGAACATCAGGAAAAATTTAAAAAGATATTTGAATCCGTAGAAGCAGATGAAAAGGCTGTAGCAAGCTGGGCAGAAGACGATAATGCGGGTTATCTCATGACATTTGCTCAAATGTCTATCTTCCCGAAATTAAGTAATGCCTCAAACCCTGAGACTTTGAACGATGCCATTGATCTTGCCGTAGAAGTTGAAAAAGACAGTATCATTTTCTACACCGATCTCAAGATTTATTTCAAAAACAAGGAAGTCATCGATGAAGTTATCGCAGAGGAAAAGAAACATCTGCTCGATCTTCTGAAATCAAGAAAATAATCCATTACCGATAATAAAAACGCATCTCTGAGAGATGCGTTTTTATTTGATACAGCCACCATGAAATATACCGTCATACACTTTTTCCTTCTCAAAAAATACCTCTTCAATGCCTTTAAATCACTCAAAATCACCCTGCCCGGATACACTAATAATTTCAGTCAGTGTTTTCTGTGACAGCTCATTCTGCTTTCGCAATCGTTTTAAATTTTGATGCAAATTCATATCATCACCTCTTCAAATAGAGAATACGCAATATCCCCTCGGGAAACCCCTTTCGATCTTTTATTCCCCAAATATCTCTTTGGCAAGCCGTTTCCCCGTCTCAGTCGTCGCAATCCCGCCAAGAGCCGTTTCTCTAAATTCAAACGGCAAAGCCTTCCCAACCTTGTACATGGCTTCAACAACCTCGTCAAACGGAATGATGCTCTTCACTCCGGCAAGTGTCAGATCGGCACAAGTGAGGGCATTGATCACCCCGGACGCATTTCTCAGGGCACAGGGAGCTTCAACAAGTCCGGCTATCGGATCGCAGATAAGCCCCATGACCGTTTTAAGGGCAAAAGCAGCCCCATCAAAAGCCTGTTCGGGAGTGCCACCAGCCATTTCCACGACGGCCGCCGCCGCCATTGCCGCCGCCGAACCACATTCCGCCTGACAACCGCCTTCAGCTCCTGAAAGGGTTGCCTTCATGGCAATGATCTTTCCAACACCTGATGCCGTGAACAGGGCATCGATGATCTTATCTTCTTTGATATAGAATTTCTGTGCTGCCGATATGACCGCTGCCGGGATTATTCCTGCAGAGCCTGCTGTTGGTGCCGCACAGATTCTCCCCATAGCGGCATTGATTTCGGAAGTGGAAAACGCCATGGACATGGCGAGGTTGACCGTATCGCCACATATTGTCTTCCCTTTAAGGGTATAATCGTTGACCTTTTTGGCATCGCCTCCGATGAGGCCGCCCATGGATTTCACTGCAGATTCCTGACAGGCTGCTGCCGATTCACGCATTACTTCATAATGTTTCTTCATCGTCTTTCTGAGCGCTTCTTCGGTGGTTTCTTTCTCTTCACACTCATCCTCTATGACAATTTCAGAAATAGGACAATCCCCTATTCTCGCTCGTTTAATCAATTCCTCAGCACTTGAATACATAGGCTAAAACTCCTCTCTTGAAGGGTTGATAACCCTAACCGTATCGATATTGTACATCTTCAGCAACCTTCGCCTGAGTGAGTCGGATATGACCTCATCGGTCTCGATGACCATTGAAGCCCCCAACCCCTTTTCTTTTCGACCCACTCTCATCTTCGCGATGTTGATCCTGTTCTTCGACAACAACGCAGTTACATCACTGATAACCCCCGGTCTGTCCTGATGCATGATGACGATGGCGGGATATTCCCCTCTTACCTTGATCGCATAACCGTTGATCTCCGATACCACGATATTGCCACCTCCGACAGAAGAGGCAGTCACTTCCGTCTTCGATCCTTTTCTGCTGTGTATGACAACTTTAACGGTATTCGGGTGAACGGCACCGAGATCAATCTCATAGAAATCGATCGCTATCTCATTTTCCTCTGCAATTTCCATTGAACGACTCAATCGCAGATCATGCGGTTCCATCCCCATCACACCGGCGACGAGTGCCTTATCCGTTCCATGTCCTTTGTAGGTCTTGGCAAATGACCCGTGCAGATGAAATTCCACCCTGTCAAAATCCGGACCGGCGATGTTTCGTGCCATCTTCCCGATCCTGGCAGCTCCTGCTGTATGGGAGCTCGACGGACCGATCATAACGGGACCAAGTATATCAAAAACACCATAATTTCTCATAATCATCTTCCTTTCAACAAAAAACCCCAAAGCTCATAAGCTGAACTTTGGGGTCAAGAGCTGATTGATTATATCATTTTTATCCCTTAACAGCACCCGAGGTCAAACCGCTGACGAGATACTTCTGCAGGGAAAGCGACAGGATAACCATCGGTATCGCACCGAGCAGAGATGCTGCGGTGAACAATCCCCATTCCATCTGATATTCGCTGCTGTAGGCAAATGAACGCAAACCGACGGCAAAGGTGTACTTCTCTGGACTCTGAAGCACGACACTTGCCAGGAGGTATTCGTTGAAGTTCGCCATGAAAACGATCAGGAACACAACGGAGAGCATCGGTGCCGCCAGGGGCAGGATGATCTTCCAGAAGGTCTGAAATCTTGTAGAACCGTCTATCATCGCCGCTTCTTCAAGTGAATTCGGGATGGTATCAAAATACCCCTTCAACAGCCACATGTTAAAGGCAATGTTTCCGAGATAGATAAGACCAAGACCGCCAAGTGAATCGAGCCCAAAAAGCGGTGTAAACTGTCCTAGGAATCTGAGCAGCAAATAAAGCGCCACCATCCCCATAATCGTCGGGAACATCTGCACGAGCAGAAGGAAAAGTAACCCGTATTTCCTGCCTGTAAATCGCATTCGACTAAACGGATAGGCTCCGATTGCACAGATAAGTACGGTTAATCCGGCTGTTACGACGGCAAGGATTACCGTGTTGATCAGCCATAGAAGGAACTGTTGTTCCGGTTTCTTGATCCAGAGCTGCATCGTTTCATAGATATTGCTGTCGATCGTCGTTAAATCACCTTTGATTGAGGCGTATTCGTCGAGTTCAGAAAGGTCTACCGCTACTCGGCCCAAACGGTTCAACTCCGCTGAAAACTTTTTATACTCGTTCTTCTGAAGTTGATCCAATTGTGTCAATTCGTTTATCTGTATCGGAACATTGGCAAATGTCAGATTCAGATAAGTTTCCTTTCTTTCGTCAAACTGGTTCAGTAAATTTTCCATTTTTTCAACCGTATTGAACAATACAGCAGTTTCGGTATCGTAATTCCGATCAAGATAGACCAGTTTATCCATCCTGCTGATATCCGAAAGGACTTCGGCGGATGGATTATCCAAGGATCCGAATTCAGAACGATGTTCTTCAACCATCATATTGTATACAGAAATTGAGTCGTAATCCTGAACGTTTGAGGCAAATACACTTAAATTCAGCACTGATTTTAATTCATCTACCTGCACCGTCCGACTTTCTATCCCTTCATATGACTCTTTCTGCAGGGCAATCTCATCTGTAAGTGTTTTTAACGATACCTGCAGGTCATCCAGTTCTTCACGTTTTTGAGCTGTCGCAGCTTTGTTGGCGAGCTGCGCCTCGGCGATAACAATAAAATCCGTTGTGTTCAATCTTGTCGGACTGATAAGATTCCCAAAGACCTTGAAGCCGTCTTTTATGGAAGGATAGGCGTATCGTGCTTTTATCCTGTCACTATTCTGAATAAACCAGTCAAACAGATCCGCCTGTTGAGCGACCGTCTGATTTTTTTCTATCGTCTCCGCATCTCTCAATTCAGCCTGAAGTGTTGCTGCTTCAGCGAGATAGCCGTCGAAATTCTCGACGGACAGTTTGTCATCCAACAGCATTTCAGGATTTTGAAATTCTGTCATAAAGAGTTCTTTTAATTGTGTTAGCTCAAAGGAAGTCGTTTTCATTTTTTCTTCAAGAAGATTTAATCTGTTTTCAAGATCCATCTTTTCCTGTTCGAGTGTTTCGATAGTCCCCTGAATAGAAAGCGTTTGATTGTACAATGTCTTTCTTTCAGCTTCCTTGCTTTCATAAGTCTTCCTGATGGCTTCATCCGCTTCAAGCTTTTTTTCATATTCGGAAACGGAAGCTGAATAAGCGGTTTCATATTCTTCTCTCGCTGTATCAAGCTCTTTTGCGAGTGTTTTGAAAGAATCTGTTATTGCTGTCCATTCATCCGCTTCGCTTTCTGAAACAAGTTCTTTAATTGAAGAAGCAACTTTTTTATACCCCTTCAGACTTATTTCCCTGTTCCATTTCGAATAGGTGAAATCACCGGGAGTGAGAAGACCGATAAAGTCAGATTGTATGTTATTCAGGGTTTCTTCCGTTTCATCATCAAGTTTTGTATCAACCCTTGCCATCCAGTCGTTATATTCTGTGATGATCTCTTCCCTTGCCGTGTTGAGTCCCGATTCATACCGACTGTATGCAGAAACAAAATCTGGTAATTTCTCATTGATGATACGCAGATAAACGGCTTTCTCCGCCGCCGAAATTTTATCCAGATCCTGAATCAGCTTATAACTCAAGGCAAGTTTTATCGTTTCGGAGGAATTGCGTTTATCGTTGAATTGTTGGTTGAGATACGCTATCTCATCGGCTTTGCTATCGGCAAAGCGTTTTTCAACAGCTCCCGTCTTTTCAGCGGCAAATGTCACAACACGCTGAACCGCATCATCGGATTTTTGAACGAGTGCAATACTCTGCTTTAACTGTTTCCTGAGTTCCTCTTCCTCTTTGTTCAATCTCTCCAGCAATTCTTCCTTTGACAGATTTGAATACTCATCACTGATCGTCACGATCTTCTTCATCTCAGCAATCCTCTGTGGAACGTTCGGAGTCTGAAAGATAAGATCCTTGTAATTCTGCAATGTGAGTCTGTTACTGATCAAGTCGGTTGAAAATGCGGCATTATCCCTTCTGATGGATGTTGCAATGATCCAGAACATGGGAAAGAGTATCAGCACCACAAGAAAGAGAATCAATAGATGTTTGATCGTCGTCTTGATCATCTGTTCACCTCCTCAAAAGTTCCGGCAAACCGGAACTGCAGGAAGCTTATTCCGGCTACGATCAGGAAGATAAACAACGCAATGGCTGAGGCATATCCGAAATCCTGTCCTCTTTCTCCCTGGAATGCGAGTTTATAGGTATAGGATATAAGAATATCCGTATGTCCTGCATTTGTCAGCGAGTTCGCCATGGCCGGACCTCCCTGTGTCAGCAGGTAAATATTGGTGAAATTGTTAAAATTAAACGAGAACGAACCGATCAGAAGCGGTGTAACCGATGTCATCAAAAGAGGCATCGTAATGGATCTGAATCGCCTCGTCTTCGTTGCCCCATCGATGGAGGCCGCCTCATAAAGGTTTGATGGAATGGATTGCAATGCGCCAAGGGATACCATCATCATGTATGGAAAACCCAGCCATACATTCACAATGAGAACGGAAACCTTTGCCCACACTTCATTTCCAAGCCATCTGACAGCATCAAGTCCAAACCATTGTCCCAAAATAATCTTGTTGATAATCCCATAGGTTTCGTTGAAGAAGCCGTTTCTCCATACGAGAACTGAGATAAAAGCGGGAACTGCCCATGGGATCAAAAGAAGTGTTCTGTAAACATTTCTGCCTTTTAATTTGTTATCGTTGAGAAGAAGCGCAAAGGCAAGTCCTATTGCAAATGAGAAAAGTACACTGAGAATTGCCCACGCAAATGTCCACAGGAGTATTTTGACAAATGGTCCCGTAAATCTGGAATCGGTAAACATCTTGACGAAGTTATCCGTTCCAACAAATCCACGATACCCTCCCACTTCGATCCGATTCCCCTGAGCGTCCACTTCAAAAAATGTCCCGTTTTCCTCAAGGAGTGGAATGGATGTATCGATGTTGATAAGGACTGTTCTCTCTTTAATCTCACCGTTTTCTTCATACAATTCACTACCGATCTTATATTTCTTTCTCGCATCAACAAGTTTTCTGAACCCGTAGACTTCTCCGAATCTGACAATTGGTCTTTCAGGATTTTCGAGTTCGATCTTGTCCAGGTATTTTGAATAGATATCTCCTATGAACACCCTCTGATTTGCAAGGGTATTTGGATCTTCAAACGAGAAAAAATACTGATAGGTTATATCCTCGCCCTTGTCACTCGTTTCAATCGCCACTATCTCATTTTCATCTTTGAGCGAGTAAACCGTTTTATACTTCTTTTCACCAATAACAATCTGTTCTCCCGGTTTCCCGAGGCTTCTATACTCCGCAACACTTCTCGTCGTATTGCCATCCTTATCCGTTGAGACAATCCGGGGTGTTTCCGCCATATACAGATGGGTGCCGTCGGTGAAGGTTAAAACAAAATTCTCCGTCGGTTTATAATCCTTCATCTGCACATAGACTCTGTATGTATACGGCTCTGAATCTTTATCCGTCACATATCTGCTCATCAGTTGCTGAACGACCTGTTTTCGGGTAAACAGATGTCCCGTACCGTAATTGGTAAAGGCAACCTTAAACGTATAAAATATCGGATAAACCGTCAGAATCAGCATGATTGATAATGCCGGTACCGTATACCGGTACGGATATCCCTTTGGATTAAAGACCGCAAAATCAATCAGAACAATGATCAATATCTGTATGATTCCCAGCTCTATTGCTTCATTCGAAAATAAAACGATTGCAGACCATGTCAGAAAAGCATTTAAAAAAGCCATCAGGATCCACAGAAGAATCTTTCCAATACTCTTCAGCAAACCAATCACCACCCAATAAAATAATAAAAAAAGGGATGATCCAACGCCAGTGTAGTGATGAACCATCCCGGTAACAACGTGGGACAGGCGTAGCCTGTCCCATTTATCTCAGATAAGATTATTCAAGTGCTGCTTCAATCTTTGCAACTGCCTGTGTAAGAGCTTCTGCAGGAGCCAATTCGTTGTTAACGATCTGGTTAAGAGCATCTCCCATTGAACCCCATACAGCTGCCATTGCAGGAATATTCGGCATTGGAATACCGGCTTTTGCACTTTCGAAGAAATTCAAAACATCAGCGTCTTCAACCATTTCTGCAACGTCTTTTCTTGCAGGTGGTCTTGGATCTGACATAAACATCTTGTACATGACATCCTTCGTGTTGATGAAGTTTGCAAGGAAGTCAATTGCGAAAAGTTTATTGGGGGACTGTGAATTAACGAGGAATCCCTGTACGCCTGTGAAAGGTCTGCAGTCATTTCCGTTGATGCTGGGAATGGGAGCGATTCCATAGTTGATACCGGCTTCTTTATAACCTTCAAGTGCCCATGGTCCGTTGAGGGTTGCCATAGCCATACCGTCTTTGAAAAGACCGTCTGCGATTCCGTAATTGTCTCCCGGTTTCATAACGCCGTCTGCGTAGAGTTTGTGGAAGAATTCGGCTCCGATGATTGCGCCTTCGTTAGCCAATCCGATATCTGATGAATCAAGGCCGTCTGCTGTCTGTTTGAAAACGTATCCGCCGTTTGAGAAAAGAAGGGGTGCTGTAAAGTAGAAATCCGCTCCATTGTAAACGAATCCTCTGAATTCGTCATCCGTGTATTCAGCTGCGAGTTCAGCGAGTTCTTCGAATGATGCAGGGACTTCTTCCATGTAATCTTTGTTGTAGAAAAGTGCGATACTTTCAATACCGTAGGGAAGACCGTAAAGCTGTCCGTTGTATTCGAAAGCATTGATTGCCGTGTCAACAAATTCCTGTCTGTCGGAAAGTGTCATGAATGCCAATGGTTCGATTAATCCATTAACAACAAGTTCTCCAATCTGATCATGTGCTGTAACGATAAGATCAGGACCTTCACCAACGGGTGCTGCCTGAAGGAATTTGGATTTGATCTGACCAAAATCCATTTCCTGTACTTCAACGGGTATGCCATAAACACTTTCAAATTCGTTTCCGAGTTCCTGAAGTATTTCTACCTGTTTCTCTGAACACCAGAGTGTGAGTTTTCCTGCTTCTGCTGCAAAAAGTCCGATTGTTACGAGTGCTACCAAAGTTGCGATTAAGAACAACTTCTTCATTAATAAAACCTCCCTTTTTGAAATGACAGTATATTTAAATAATGATATCATATATATTAACGACAGTCAAGAATTCCTTCGGCGCTTGAAATAGGTCTGCGTGTAATCCATTATCAAATGCACGGTATATCCGAGAAAGGAAGCGGTTCCAACATATATTGAATTTGCCATAGCCAACTTCTCTTCCGCCGACTTCACTTCAAGAAAATAAAACAGTACACCTACTATTATACCAAAAATAAATGGTGAAACAAAAGAATGAAACGGACCCCTATGTCGTGGCATCAATGCGGAAAATATTTGAGCGGTCAGCATGCCCAGAAACAGGCAGATATAAAATAACAGCATTACGTTTTCAAGAATGCGCACTTCCGGAAACCAGACCGGAAAACGTTCCTTCAGAAAAAAATAGAAATAAATAGTCGTCAGGATCCAGATGATCACCTTGGCAATGCGATGCATATAGGCATTCTTATGATCCAGATCCGGTGCATCCGCACCGAGTGTAAAAAAGATAAACGAAAAGGCAATAATCCTGTCGCTTGCCGGTTCAAGGTACAATAAACGCTGAATCAGATCATATACGGGAAGGGTCAGCGGAAAAAGCAGCAACCCACTGAGAACATGCGCACGAAAATTAGGCATATTGCGTATCAAAACCCCATTTCAAAATATAATCGGCTTCCGGTATATCCATCAGTTTGATCTCTTTCATGATATCGTTAAACGCTTTCTTAAAAAGAGGGTTTCGATTACCGCTGATAATCTCCAGCTGGCACTCAAAAAGACTCCCGAAGAGATCAGCTGCCTTCACCAGTTTTCCCCTTTCCCCGGAAAATGGCTGCAGCATGTATCGCTTCAAATCAGAAGGGTCTCCCGGAAGCAGACCGATCAAGTATTCATCAACCATCTGCTCCTCCACTTCCGTGACGATATCTTCAAATCCCGGTATCCTTCTCTTCGTCGGTGAGATGATATCTCCCGTTAAGGCTTCCGGTATATCGTGAAATGCCGATTGAAGCAGCATTCCCTCACATTCCCCATGATCTTTTTCGGATTGACCGGCGATATATGAAAACAATGTGGTGATAAATGTCACAAAAAAGGTATGCCCCGCAACCGTTGTCTTGATATTTCTGTTGACCTGATTCCACCTGACCGAATTCATCAGGGTTCTCACCTGAAGAAGATAGTCCTTCAACTGTTCGGAAGTCAGTAATTGGTTAACGTAATCATATTTTCTGAAGGCTTCAAAGCGTTCGACTGATTCTTTAAGCGGTTTATGATAGTATTCCGGAAAGACCCGCGCATTAAAATCACATTCCAGATAGGCGGAATAGGCATCCGAAAAACTGATGATAATGCCTTCCGTCGAATCATCTTTTGCGTTTTCTATCTTGTCCCTGAAATCACCTCTCCATGATTGCGGAACATCAACAAGTACCTCCTCCAGAGCACTACTGAAGGTCTTCTGCCACAGTTCAAGCGAAGTGGACTTGATGTACTCTTTCGTATTCAGGGATATATCTGACAGAATGGCCTTTGGAAGATCCTTCAATACCATTCGTTTGATCATTTTGTCATAATCAATCCGATCCGTATTTCCAGCGGAATCGTTGTGTATATAAGCCAGCAGCAGGGCGACATGCAATGCAAATCCGGCATTATCCGCATCCGTTATTCTTTCCACATGCGGTGAAGTGTTCCACCTGTTAATCGTGAAAAGGTTTAAAGCGAGTTCTATCAACCTTGAAATCAATTCATCTCATCTCTTTTCTCTTCATAATATTTTTCCAGACCTTCTCTGCTCAGAAAGTCTCGGGTATGCGCCTTCAGTGTACAGGTATATCTTGCAACAAGCTGCCCGCGAAATACCGATTCCTTTAACGTATACCCCTCAATCAGAGAAGTCAGTGTGCCGATTGCCAAAGAATCTCCGGCACCGTTTGTATCGACGATCGGCCTGTCAATCTCAAGCGCGTTCTGTGTTTCAATGACGCCGTCATAACCGTATGCCGCACCGGCTTTTCCCATACCGCAGATAAACAACTTGCCTGGATATTTTCTTATCATCTCTTCCATACTTTTAACCGGATCACTCAAGTTGACCCCTGAAAAAAAGACGATATCCGATTCATTCAAAAAATCTTTTCTGTATTCATCATCAAGCGACGGAATATCCTGAAGATCGGTGCTGATGACACAACCGGATTTTCTTGCCGCATCGAGTAAATGACGCGTCCAGTTGACAATGCACATATGGGTGATCTTTGATTTCTGAAAAACGGGGATAAAATCTTCCTCGGTCACCTGAATCTGCATCGCCCCTTTGCCGTCGTAAAAATTTTTTCTTCTGCCGTCGGGCGTCACCAGGTTCACACTTCTTTTCGTTCCCATCTCATCGATGAAGAAATGGGTATGTATCCCCTCTGAATTGAGTGTATTTCTTATAAATTCTCCCTGCCAGTCTCGTCCCACATATCCGAAAAAATGGGTATTGTATCCGAGTGCTGCACTCAGACGTGAAGAATAACCGCCCGCCTGTCCGATACCGTCTATATTACTCGTATAATTTGATTCGTGACTATAGTCGATATCATCTGTATGCAGATAACAGTTCGTATCCACGCCAACAGCCCCAACGACACAGATATCAAATGCCCTTCCATTATCAATGCTGATCATTTTTTCAATGCCTCCATGATTTCAACCGCTAACAGTTCTTTTTCAAGAAGGGATGAACAATCAACTTCCGCTTTAACGAACTTCTTTAATGGCATGATGTATTTTGCATTGTTTATCAGAACCCCGCCTACCAGCTTTCCATCATCAAAAAACAGCTTCATCTTTCCTTTGTCAATTTCTGTCTCAACAGTGACAAAGTCGTTCCCAATCTTTCCGGTAGAGAATATCTTTTCATCGTTAAACTGGAACATGGTGGAAGGCATTTCCAATGTATATTCCGCGTTAAGACCCGCCATATTCTTCCCGGCGACTTTCCCTTGTGCCATTCCGGCTGTCCAGAGGCCGAGTGTAAAGCCATCAATCTGCGCCACATCTCCCGCTGCATAAACATCTTGTATCGATGTTTCAAGCCTGTTGTTGACAACAACGGCTCTTTCCGTCTTCAGAGCTGTATCTTTAAACAATCCGATATTTGAACGGATCCCGCAAGAAAATATCATCGCCTGAGTTTCAACTTCTCTGCCATCACTCAACCGAACCTTCTCAACATGCCCTTTGCCTTCAATCACCTTGGCCCCGGTTCCAAGATACATTTCAATCCCCTCTGCTTCGAGTTTTTTCTCAAATTCCTTTGAGAGCTTTTCATCCAGTTGCCTCGCCATCAGATAGGGGGCGAATTCGATCACCTGTACTTTTTTTCCGAGGGCATGTACAGACTGTACAACCTCAAGACCGAGAATTCCGCCACCGACCACCGCTACTTTTTCCACATTGGAAAGATATGCCTGAATTGTTTCTAGATCCTTTATCGATCGCAGACTAAACACACCCTCTTTCTCCTGCCCCTCGGCAGGGGGAATAAACGGATGTGATCCGTTGGCTAAAAGCAGCTTTTCATAACGGAATTCGAGATCACTTGTAAAAACCGTCTTTGATGAAAAGTCTATCTTATCTACGTGTTTGTCAAGGAACAATTCAATGTTTCGATCCTCATACCAGTTATCATTATGTAAGAGCAATTCTTTCTCTTCAAATACCTTACTGATAAAGTGAGATAATTTCACCCTGTAATATGTTGAAATTGTCTCTTCTGAGCAAATAACAATTCTGCCGTCGGGATCGGCTTTTCTGATTTCCTCTGCAGCCGAAAGACCGGTAATACCATTTCCTATGATGAGATATTTTATATTTTCCATAATTCTCCTCCCGTGTGCTTTTAACAATTTTATCATAGAATAAGACCTTTATTAAAAAACGTATTTCTATTCAAAAAAAATACGTTTTAGTCTAAACACACGGAAGCCGTCTTACTGTTTTCTTTTTTGATGAGATGCATCCTGTATCTGTCAACGCATTATGATATAATTATATGAGGTTTGAGATTCTTTCATTGGAGGGATTGTGCTTGAATGCTTTGATCAATACCAAAAGGGTAAATGTCTTCTTTGCCTATCTTGCAATTGCCTTTGGTCTATTCTCTATCGTCTTTATCATTAAAGATGCAGTGACACTTACAAATCAATATATGGATGCCCTACGAAGCGGAGCCATCACTTCAACGGGAACAACGTTGATCGTCGATCCCGCCGTGGAAGCTGAGATAGATAAAAACCTGCTGAACCGGTGGTCAATCAGTGCTATCATAGCCTTCATCGTTTCTCTGGCATCATTCGTCTTTCAAAGCATCTGTAATTTTCAGTGGGCAGGATGTCTGAACAGAAATATCAGCGAGACCAATCAAACATTAACGACTATCTTGAATAAAAGCAGCGATGAAGATACGGAATATGATTTTATGTGGATGATTCAAAGACTGGATACGATGTATATTCAACAATGGCCATTTTTTGTTTATATCATCACTTCCGTACTGGGGGTTTTCTTCAACGATATTTCGATGCTTCTGTCCGTCATGTCATTCGTCTTTTTGTCCCTCTATCTGGCACAAATCTTTAAAGTCTGCATAGAGCTTATCGATATCAAAAGTCAGTTTTATTCTTTTTACCTGAAATCAGACTATCGGGAAGGTCTCGAATATACGATTCATTACAGAAATATCATCATGTTTTTCTTCTTCTCGATTCTGACCCTGGGGATATACTGGTACTATTTACTCTTTAAGCTGACAAATGAAATCAACCTCTTCCTTGAAAGAGATGAAAAACTGCGTGAAAAACTGCCGCAGTCGCCAATACTAAATGGAGATGATCATGAAGATTAATTGTATCAGAGCAAAATTCAAAGATATCGTGTTAGCTGAAAGCATTCAGGATGATCCATGGTTTTTCAGTATCGGAAATTATTCCGTTCAGGATTATATTGAAAAAAAAGGCTATTTTATCCTGGAGCTGTACCTCGATGTTGATATGAATATTGAAGAATTGATCGAAGAGATCAAAAACCGTTACGAGGCCTTGTATGATTTTGAGATTGACGTTCAGGAACCGGAAGACTGGGTAAAAAAATGGAAAGAAACATTGAAGCCGATGTGGCTGGTGGATAATATTCTCGTCGATCCCGCTGTAGAAGCTGAAAAGGAAGTAAAAATCATTAAAATTATCCCCGGGATGGCTTTCGGAACCGGCAGTCATGAAACAACAAGACTGGCGGCAGCTTTTGTGCAAAAATACGCTGCTTCTGATAAAAGGCTGCTGGATATCGGATGCGGTTCGGGTATCCTGTCGATACTGGCAAGGTACCGGGGATGTCAGGTTACTTCCGTCGATCTCGATCCGCTTTCAGTCAGAGCAACTAAGGAAAATTGTATCAGAAATAATATTGATAATGGTATCGAAGTCTTCAAATCGGATTTAATCGAAGCAGTCAGCGGTAAATACGATATAGTGGTTGCGAATATTCTATTCGATATCCTGACCGGTCTCTTTGCAGGAGAAAGAACGATTCACGATGTCACACACGACGAGACGATCATCATCTTTTCGGGTCTGATTGAGGCGCAATTCGATGCGTTTAAAGACTGGATTGAAAGTGCCGGTCTTTGTATAGTTGAAAAATTATCTGAAGGCGATTGGTTTGCCATCGCAGTCAAAAAATAAAAATAAACCTTGGGGTGATGCCAGAATGAAAAAGTTTTTATTCACGCTTTTAGTATTACTGATCTGCAGCAGTACTTTCTTTGCTTATGAAAATGCAGATTATCTTTTAAGAATTCTGAATTTGGAGGCTGCAACCGAAACGGTGACTTTCAAAAATATCTCGGAAAACTCAGATGAATTCAATTCTGTAACCGATCTTCATTATCAGCAGCAAAAAGCTGTCTATAATACAAACGGAACCATCGAAAATAATAGAATCATTGACTACAACCTGACCATCGCTTTCTCAGGTCAGAAAATCAACATTACCTGTCAGACTGAAGGTAATAAAGTAACATACGAAACGGGTACAGATTCCGGAGAAATTACGGCAAACGAAGAAATCTTTATTCTTGATAACAACATCATATGGCTCTGGCAGCTTGTATATGATTATTACAAAGTTGAAAAACCGACTGTTATGACGGTGTTTATTCCACAACTGCTCGTTAAAAATCTCACAGATACCTACACACTTGAATTCGAAAAAACGACGGAACTGGAGGGTATCCGCAGTATCTTCTTCAAACTCAACAACCAGTCCGGAATGTTTAAGGTTAATGAAGATGAACAGGTCATCATGATGATGATGTCAGGCGTCGTCATGGAGCGTGTAGAATGACAACACCGAATTATTCCGGCCAGATTACCGTAATTGCAGGCCCCATGTATTCGGGAAAAACAACCGAGCTCCTGACATATGTTGAAATCTATAAACTCGGTAATAAGCCTTATCAGATCTTCAAACCCAAGATCGATGACAGATACGGGGTAGAAGAGATAAAATCTCATTCCGGAATGTCAGAAAAGGCAATTCCCCTATCCAAATCAACAGATTGCTATGCGCATCTAAGTAATGAGAAGGCAATCTTTTTTGACGAAGTACAATTCTTCGATGAAGCGTTACTGGAAGTCGTCCGGCAACTCAGAAAGCAGGGGAAGGATATCATCTGTGCCGGTCTTGATATGAGTTTTAAAGAAAACCCTTTTGAAACAACCATTAAACTCATGGGGCTTGCCGATAAAGTAATCAAAAAAAAGGCCGTTTGTCATGAATGTGGTGAATACAAAGGGATTATATCTTATAAATTGAGCACCAACGAATCTGAAATTGACGTTGGTGGATTTGAAAAATATGTAGCCGTCTGTATGGATTGTTACGAAAAACTCAAATCTGTAAAAAAATAAACGGGGTCATCGGCAATTTGTATTATTATTCAATTGCAATATCCAAAAATCCATTGAATAGAGGTTTTACCTACGGGTCTCCACATCTTTTGGAAGCTGGAATCCGGGTGAAGGTTCAGTTCGCAAAGAGAAAAAAGGCTCAGATTGGATATGTGTTGTCAGAATCCGAAATTACAGCGGAGAACAAAACATTTAAGATTAAAGAGATATCCGAGATCGTTGATCAAAAGCCCCTGATGGAAAATGCGTATTATCAGTTGTTAAACTGGGTAAGGGATTATTATCTCAACCCTCCCGGAGTCGTCTACGATTTGATTTATAAAAATGTACCGGAAGCCCTTTCAGATAAGTCAAAAAAAAGGAATATCCCGAAAATCCCACGAAATTCCGGCTCAAAGGAAGTCCTGGTTGTTAGTAAGAAGATAACAGATTTTCCGATGACACGGATCAGTGATACCGGGATGAAGATCATACAATATCTCTATTTTTTCCCGGATCAGACCCTGTCCGAAATTAAAGAAGGAATCGGTTTAAAAAGTGTTTCACCGATCAAGACGCTACTCCAGAATCACATCCTTGAAAAGAAACAGGTCACCGAGACGTCCCCGGAAAATCAAAAAGCCGTCGTCGAATTAACCGATGAACAGCAACAGGTTGTCCAAGATTTTTTTAAAGAAACGGCAAAAGGCAACAAGAAACATCTTCTATACGGGATCACCGGAAGTGGTAAAACGGAAGTTTATTTTGATATCATGGCTGAATACCTTCAAAAAGGACGGCAGACACTTTTTTTACTCCCTGAGATTGCCTTGACTTCACAGATAAAAAGACGCATCAAAAGCAGATTCCCCGAAAAGAAAGTTGTCCTCTATCATAGTGCGTTGACAGCTGCAGGTAAAAGAAGGATTGTAGAAGATGCCTTAAAGGGACAGATTGACATACTGGTCGGAACGAGAAGTGCCATGTGGGTTCCTTTAACCAAACTCGGTATCGTTATCGTCGATGAAGAACACGATGAAAGTTTTATGCAAAGTGATGGAATCCCGGTCTATGATACAAAAAAGGCCGTCGCCAAATTATGTGAATTGAAAGAAATCCCTTTCATCTTTGGGTCTGCAACACCTGAAATTGAAACTTATCATAAGGCATTGAACGGAGACTTTATTACGCATCAACTGAAAACCAGACCCGGAGGATTAACTTTACCGGAAGTAACGAATATTGATCTGACGAAAACTGAAATGATCAGAGGATTTCTGACACAGACCGTCATAAAGGCGATTGACGAGACACTGTCAAACCAGGGACAATGCATGATTCTGACCGGAAAAAAAGGCTACGCTTCCTATGTATCCTGCGGACTCTGTAAGCATATCATCAAATGTCCGAATTGCGATGTATCGTTAACCTATCATAAGAACAGCAATCTTCTGAAATGCCACTATTGCGGACATACAGTTGAATTTGAGCACAGTTGTCCTGCATGTGGAAATCATTCGCTGATACCGAGGGGGTTTGGCAGCGAAAGGGTTGAAGATCAGATTCAACTGCTTTTCCCCGACTCCAAAATATTGAGGGTTGATCGTGATAACACGCCTCGAGAATCAGATCTTATCAAAGCATGGGAGAGGATTGAAAACAGGCAGGTGGATATTATTGTCGGAACGCGATTGATATCAAAAGGCCTAAATTTCCCAAACATACAACTTGTCGTTATCCTGAATGCCGATCAAATGCTTTATTTTCCCGATTTCAGATCCACTGAAAGGACTTTTTCACTGATCCATCAGATGTCTGGAAGAGCCGGAAGAGGTAGAAAAAATGCACGCGTTATCGTTCAGAGTTATTCACCGGACACGTCATCCATAAGATTTGCAGAGAAAAATGATTATGAAAGTTTTTTCGACTCTGAGATAAATATCAGAAAAGCGGCGGAATACCCCCCATTTGCCGACCTGATCTTGTTTGAATCAAAAGATGAAGACAAGAACAAGGCGTTAGAACGGCTGGAAAGACTTGCCGACTTTATAGAAGAAAGCGAAGAGCTTAATAATATTCAAATCCTTGGACCGGTTGAAGCCTTTATCAGCCGCATATCCGGAAAATTCAGGTTTCATATGCTCGTCAAATCAAAAACAGAAAATGAGGAAATTGAACGATTTAAGCGTATAATAAAAGAGAACGATAAATATATCAGAGATATCAGCGTCATCATAGATCCAAGAAAAACGATCATATAATATTATAATATCCCTGGAGGTTAAAATATGCCAAATGTGACAGATGAGAATCAGATCAATAAAATCCATTTTGAAAACTTTACAGAAGTCCTCGTCGACGAAGTGATAGAGGATCTGTTTGCAGTGCCTACGCTTGGTGTATGCAAATGCGACAGATGTAGATACGATATAAAGGCAATCTCATTGAACAGACTTCCTCCGAAATACGTTGTAACGCAAAAAGGTGAGATCTACGCAAAACTCGATATCTTCAGAAATCAGATGAGGGTTGATGTCCTTAAAGCGGTTATCGAAGCTATCGAAATGGTAAAAAAGAATCCTTCACACTAAAGTACCCCAAATAGACCGGTGCATTTAATATGTCCATACATGTATAACGTATATGTATGGGCGTGTTTGAATTATTTGTAGAAGTCCCCAAAACGAATACATTCACTCTCGCCAAACAGCTTGAGGTCAATCTCCACATAATCTGAATACGCCAGCCAGATATCTCTTAATTCCTTTCTCGTCAAATTATTGACAATCTCTGAAATAACGCTTTTGATAGTCCCGCCATGACTTATTAAAAGAACCGTGATATCATCTGGATATTTTTCTTGTAAGCTCACTAAAAAAGCCTTTATCCGGTTCACCACATTTATCAGATTTTCTCCACCACCAATAGAATAGACCCTGTTGTTATTTAAAAACCATTCATCCCATAATTGTTTAAAAGCCTCCCAGCAATAACGATCAGAACGCCCTTCGAAATCACCGACGTCAAATTCAATCAATGCATTTGTGATGGCAAAAGGTCTATTGATAGTATCACATATTATCTCAGTCGTTTCCACCGCTCTTTTAAGGGGACTGGAAAAGACATAATCCGGATGAATACCTTTTTCAAGAATTATCCCTGCCAATTCTCTCGCCTGTTCCTTCCCCCTTTCGGTAAGTCCATGCTTATAGCCGGTATTTGAAAAAACATTCAGAATGTTGGCCTCACTTTCTCCATGGCGTATCATAAACACTTTCAAGTTCTCATCTCCTAAAAAAAAAGAGAGATGATTTCTCATCTCTCTCTTATATATTAACTGGCGGAAGCGGTGGGGTTCGAACCCACACGGTGCCTAACACCACTGATTTTCAAGACCAGCTCCTTAGCCAATTCGGACACGCTTCCACTCAGTTACAAACTAAAACACAAAACTAAAAACAAGACCCGTATTAGTTTCTTACGAAACTAACCCTTGAATCCGTGATTCAAGATGAATCTGTGATTCAAGATGAATCTTAGTTTCAATAATTGTCTCCATATTTTCTTCTGAATTTGTCGATTCTACCTTCTGTATCAAGGATCATTGAATCTCCCTTACCCTGGAAGAATGGATGACAGTTGCTGCATACGTCAAGCTTCATTTCATCCTTCGTGGTCCATACCTGGTACTCTGCACCACATGCACATCTCGCTGTAAGTTCTTTCATGTCTGGATGTATATTTGACTTCATCATTATCACCTCAGTTCCGTCTCTCAAAATTCCGCGCTATTATAGCACATTAAAATCAAAACTCCAAACCGGTTCAGAAATCTTAACACTGATTAAACAAATTAACCAACATTCTCCTGATTCTCGTTGTTTACGGCATCTTCACACGTCACACCGGAGTACCAATCCATACCTGTTCCTGCAGGAACAAGCTGTCCGATGATAACATTTTCCTTAACACCAAGCAGTTCATCGATACTTGATTTAAGAGCACTTTCCGTCAGAACCTGTGAGGTCTGCTGGAACGATGCCGCACTGAGCCAACCTTCTCTCTTCAGTGATGCCTTTGTGATTCTGAGGAGTTTTCTCCTGTACTTGACAGGTTCCTTCACGTTGATCTGATAGATCTTTGTGGCTCCCTCTTCATTTCCTTCAAAGACTTCAAGTTCTTTGATTCCGGCATCAATACACTCTTTTAGCAGTTCAGGCGTGACTTCATCCTCGAGTTTTGCGAGTTCATCGATTTTCCCGTCTCTTCTCACTAATATATGTTTGGAAAGAATCTTTCCACTGATCTTCTTTCGATTTTCATTAACCTTGCCGTTCTTCTTGAGTAATTTGTTGTTGTCTCTCTTGACTTCGTTTACAGAAACAAGATCTCCGATCATGTAGTCTGTATCACCCGGATCGACAATCTCAACCTTTCCAAGCATCTGGCTGATAATGATTTCGATATGTTTATTATGAATTGGAACACCCTGTTCTGAATAGACGCGCTTGATTTCTCTGAGCATATACTGGAACGTGCTGTCAACACTGAGTTCCGTCATCAATTCTCTCGGTCTGATCGCTCCGGTCGACAACGCGCCTCCCGGAAGAACCTTGTCCCCGATTGACACTCTTGTCTTATGGGTACTTCCGAGTTCATAATCGTTAATACCACCATCGTAATCTTCAATGAAGATCTTTGTCTTTCTTTCCTCATGCTTAATATCCTTGACAAATCCTCTAACCGTACTGAATACAGCAGGTGTTTCCTTGAGTTTCTTTCGCGCTTCAAAGAGTTCTTCAGCTCTTGGAAGCCCCTGTGTAATATCAGCCGTTGACGCAATCCCTCCGGTATGGAAGGTTCTCATCGTCAACTGCGTCCCGGGTTCTCCAATGGACTGTGCAGCAACGACACCTACTGCTTCACCGATGTTTACGATGTTGTGATTTGAAAGGTCCATTCCATAACACTTGGCACATACACCGTTTTCAGATTCACAGGTGAACACGCTTCTGATGACGATGGTTGGTCTGACTTCTACTTCTTCAATACCGTTATCCATCAGTAATCTTGCCGTTGCGGGATCGATTTTTTCCTCTTCGACGAGAAGTGTAACCGCCCCCTTCTTATCCATGACCTTTTCCTTTGAATAATTACCGACAACAGGATACTGAACAACAGGAACTTCCTTGATATTTCTGTCGCGACATTCCTGAATCAAATGTCCGTTGATAGGCGTTCCCGCCTGAACAAGGAGTTCTCCGTTGGAAGCAAAGATATTTTCCTTTACTTCAACATATTCATGATGCTCACCCTTGGCCTCATCAAATACAAGGATACTTTCTTTAAAAACAGGAACCTTGATTGAATAATTGGCGAGGAACGCTGCATCTTCGTCTCTGATCATTAGATCTCTTTCATACTTTCTACCTTCAATTTCATTGTGAACGAGAACATCTCCTGTAAGCGGATCGTATACAGGTTTCGCCAGAACTCTACCGAAGATATTGTCTTCGAGACCTTCGATAACCATATCATCATCTCTGAGCGCGGTTGCTTCAAGACCGTTATGTGTTCCACAATCAGCCTGTGTCACAACAATACCCTGAGCTACATCAACCAGTCTTCTTGTCAGATATCCGGCGTTAGATGTTCTAAGCGCCGTATCTGCTGCTCCCTTTCGTCCACCATGAGTGGAAAGGAAGAATTCAGAAACAGTCAGACCTTCACGGAAGTTTGATCTGATAGGAATTTCAATGATATCTCCGGCAGGTCCTGCCATCAACCCTCTCATTCCAGCAAGCTGTTTCAGCTGGTCTTCGTTACCTCGTGCTCCGGATGTGATCATCATCTGTACGGGGTTGAACGGGTCTCTGGCGATATACTTGACAGTAACCTTCTGTATGTCGCTGGTTGCCTTATCCCATACTTTTATGATTTCTCTGTATCTTTCAAAGTCCGTCAAGTATCCATTATTATAGAAGTTTTCGATTGTAGCAACCTTGGCTTCTGATCTTTCAAGAATCTCATGCTTTTCCGGTGAAATTTCAACGTCGGAAACAGAGAAAGTCAAACCGGAAATCGTTGCATAATGGAAACCCAATGCCTTGATATCGTCAAGCAGATCTGCCGTTCTATCGATACCAAGTTCTTTAAATACGTCATAACACATCTTCTTAATCTGTTTCTTTCCAAACGTCTGCTCATAATTCTTGAACTGTTCGGGAAGTCTCTGATTAAAGACCACTCTCCCTGGAGTCGTCTTGATCATCTTTCCATCCTTGAAATAAAGGATCGGTGTGTGCAGATTCAGAACATGATTTCTATCATTCATCCATGAATGCTCAACGGCAAGGAGAACTTCTTCAAAACAGGAGAATTTCATTTTGATATCTTCTGGTTTGATGTCTTCATAATCCTTGTCAACCATCGTCATATAGTAAACACCGAAAATAATGTCCTTTGCAGGCATTGAAAGCGGCTGACCGCTTGCGGGAGAAATGATGTTATACCTTGAAAGCATCAGCCATTTCGTTTCCGCCTGTGCTCTGGCTGACAATGGAACGTGAACAGCCATCTGGTCTCCGTCAAAGTCCGCGTTAAACGGTGTACATACAAGCGGATGAAGCTTGATAGCATTCCCTTCAACGAGTTTAGGAATAAATGCCTGGATAGAGATTCTATGAAGTGTCGGCGCACGGTTCAACATAACCGGATGATCCTTGATCACATCTTCAAGCACTTCCCATGCCTGTGGCATTTCCTTTTCGATGATTGCCTTCTTTAATTTCTTTGCGCTCTTGGAAGTGGAATCCGCTCCAAGTAATCTCGCCAAAACAAACGGTTTAAAGAGCTCAAGAGCCATCTTCTTAGGAATACCACATTCGTGAATCTTAAGATCAGGACCAACAACGATAACAGCTCGTCCTGAATAATCAACACGTTTTCCAAGAAGATTTCTTCTAAAACGACCCTTTTTACCCTTGAGAAGATCTGTCAGTGACTTGAGTGGTCTTCCACCTCTGTCGGTAATCGCTTTTGACATTCTTCCGTTGTATATGAGTGCGTCAACTGACTGCTGAAGCATTCTCTTTTCATTTCTCACGATAACCTCAGGTGCCCCGAGATCCATAAGCTTTTTCAATCGGTTGTTTCTGTTAATCACCCTTCTGTACAGATCGTTCAGGTCGGTTGTTGCAAATCTTCCCCCTTCAATCTGAATCATAGGTCTAAGTTCAGGCGGAATAACCGGAACGGCATCCATGATCATCCATGTCGGATCGTTTCTGGAACCGAGAAGGTTCTTGACGATCTGAAGTCTTTTTCTGAGTTTAATAACTCTGGCACTGGACTTGGGAAGATCTTTGAGCTCGTCTTCTATTTCAACAACGATTCCCTCAAGATCAAGCTTTCCAAGCAGAATCTTAACCGCTTCTGCACCGGTCTTTGCGATGATCTTTGTCGGGTATACCGTTTCATAGGCTTCGAATTCGTTGTCCGTCAGGATATCTCCTACCTGTTTACCGATTTCTTCTGATACTTCTTCATCTATTTCCGTAATCACCATTATCGGTCGGTCATTTTCTATTTCAGCCTCAGGCTGGAACATCCCGGGATAATGGTTTTCTAGCATCTGATATTCCTCAATTGACAGAATTTCCTCTTCATAAACAAATCTGTCGGCGATATGTGTGCCTTCTTCGACTCTCTCGCCTTCAGAAACATAAATGATAGACCCTTCGATAACAGGATAGTTTCTTTCTTCGATGACGTTCTCAACTCTTACCTTACCCGTTGAAGTCGACTGAACTTTACCATCAACAAGTGCCCTTCCCGAGAGCCCTTTATCAAACACGACCGTTCCGCTGATATCCGCTGTGATTGTGGGATAGGAAACGGATTCAGTGAGTTTCTCTCCCTTTTTAAGCTTCTGACCGTCCTTTACCAGGACCTTTGCGCCAAATGGGATAGAGAAGTTGGCCGGCTGATCACCACTCGTTGTAACCGGTGTAATATTGATCGTACCAAGGCCTTCATCCACTTCAACCGTACCGTCTATCGAAGCATACAGGGGTTCAATTACCTGCGCACTGATGATTTCCTGTCCTTTTTCAATTCTGTCACCATCTTTGAAGTTCAATACCTGATCCTTATGAACATCATAAGCATGTGTTGTTTTGTCCGCAATGTTGATCCAGTACATGATCTTATCAGTGTGCGTTTCTTCTTCCTTGATAGAAACAATCCCACTGATATTACTCTTGACCGGACCACTTGGATTTTTAACAACGACGGCAGGCTGCGCTTCAAAATCCCAGAACTGGGAATATATGTCATATTCAGTCTGATAAAGGGTATCTCCTTTGTCAAACTGAGTCGATTTCCCGTCGATAACGACGTAAATCTTTTCAATGATTCTTCTTGATCCGAAATAAATGATGTTTTCAAGGTCTTTACTTGTCATGTTGAGCAAGTTGGCAAGAATACTCGGTGTACTCTTGAGAAACCACAGATGAACGACGGGTGCCGCCAGTTCAATGTGTCCCATGTTTCTTCTTCTCGCACTCTTGGGTTCAACCTTTACATTACATCTTTCACAGATCGTTCCTTCGTACTTTCTGCCTTTGTACTTCCCACATGCACATTCATAATCCTTTGTGGGTCCAAAAATCTTTTCACAGAACAATCCGTCTCTTTCCGGCTTGAATGTACGGTAATTGATGGTTTCCGGTTTCTTTATTTCTCCATTTGACCAGCTTCTAATGGTATCCGGTGATGCCATTGTGATCTTTACATGTTTAACCTTTTTCATTTTCCATCACTTCCCCTTCATTCCTTATCGAGGTCTATTTCATTGTCGTTTTCGTCAAAGACTTTAACATCCAATGCCACACCTCTTAGTTCCTTAACAAGAACCTTAAAGCTTTCAGGGATTCCGGGCTCCGGAACATTCTTATTCTTGAGAATCGCCTTGTATACTTCGTTTCTTCCCTGAACATCATCTGATTTTATCGTCAGCATTTCACTGAGCGTATGTGTTGCACCATAGGCTTCAAGTGCCCATACTTCCATTTCTCCGAAACGCTGTCCACCAAACTGCGCCTTACCACCAAGCGGCTGCTGATGGATCAATGAATAAGGTCCTACACTTCTTGCGTGAATCTTATCCTGTGCGATATGAACAAGCTTAAGCATGTACATAACCCCAACAGTAACGGGCTGATCAAAGGCGATCCCGGTTCTTCCGTCTCTTAACTGAACTTTTCCGCTCTTCTTCTCAGCAGTATCGCCTTTATCAAGATCAAGTTCCACTCGTCTCTTGTAAAGCTCTTCCAGAATCTCTTCTTCCTTTGCCCCATCAAAAACCGGTGTCGCAACAAACCAGTTGTTCAAATGGGCAAGCCATCCGAGATGCGTTTCAAGAATCTGCCCGAGGTTCATTCGCGATGGAACACCAAGCGGCGTCAGTATCATTTCTACCGGTTCCCCATTTGGCAGGAACGGCATATCTTCTCTCGGCAAAATCCTAGAGATAACGCCTTTGTTTCCGTGTCTACCAGCCAATTTATCTCCGACGTTGAGCGGTTTTCGACAGGCAACATAAACTCTGATCATCTTGTTGACCCCTGCACCAAGTTCTGCAACGTCATTTTTATCATAAACCTTAACATCGATAACTCTTCCGTTGACACCATGTGGCAGCTTCAGTGATGTATCCTGTATATCTCTTCCCCTGTCACCAAATACAGATCTGATGATCTTTTCTTCAGGGGATATTTCAGCCTCACCCTTAGGTGTAACCTTACCAACGAGTATGTCTTCCGAGGATACCATTGCACCCACTCTGACAATACCGTTTTCATCAAGGTTCTTGAGTCTCTCTTTGCTGACGTTTGGGATATCCGGTGTGATTTCTTCAGAACCCAGTCTGGTTTCTCTCGCATTGACCTCATGAAGTTCTATATGAACCGATGTGAAGGTATCTGTCTTAAGAAGATCCTGATTGAGCAGGATAGCATCTTCAAAATTATAACCTTCCCAAGGCATAAAGGAAACAACGATATTCTGACCAAGTGCGAGTTCTCCCATATCCGTAGCAGGGCCATCCGCAAGTGGATCTCCCTTTTCAACCTTCTCACCAACGTTGATAATTGGTCTCTGATTGACCATGGTATCCTGATTTGATCTGACAAATTTCTGTAATTTGTACAAATCAATTTTCGGTTTTGATTTTTCAAAAATCAATTTACCGGTTTCATCCATCCTGTGAATCTGAATCTTTCTTGAATCAACTTTAACAACCTGTCCGGGATGTTTCGCCCTGACGATAAACCCGGAGTCACGTGCAGCAACCCATTCAACACCTGTACCGACACGTGGTGCCTGCGGATGTATAACAGGAACACCCTGTCTCTGCATGTTCGAACCCATCAGCGCACGGTTCGAGTCATCATGTTCAAGAAAGGGAATCAAGGCTGTTGAGATGGAGACTGTCTGTTTCGGAGAAACATCTATGTACCCAACTTCAGCTCTATCAACATACTGCAATTCACCATGCAATCTGACAGGAACTCTTTCAGCCGCAATGGTACCATCCTCATCAATCACTGTATTCGCCTGAGCAACAAAATACCGTTCCTCTTCGTTTGCCGTCAAATAATCAATCTGATCCGTTACCTTACTGTTAACAACCTTGCGGTAAGGCGTGATCAGAAAGCCGTATGGATTGGTCGTCGCAAAGGTAGCCAGAGATGTAATAAGACCTATATTCGCACCTTCCGGTGTTTCAATAGGACACATTCGTCCATAATGGGAATCATGAACGTCTCGAACTTCAATCTTTGCCCTTTCTCGCTTAAGCCCTCCGGGCCCGATGGATGACAATCTTCTCTTATGTGTCAATTCCGAAAGCGGGTTGACCTGATCCATAAACTGAGACAGCTGACTTGATGCAAAGAATTGATTCATGGATATGATGATCGGTCTTACATTAATAAGACTCTGTATTGAAATCTTTTCCAGTGAATTGTAAACAGTAAGTTTTTCCGTGATCAGCTTCTGAATCTTTGAGAAACCTCTCTCAAACTCTGTTTTCAACAATTCTCCAACGGTTCTTACTCTTTTGTTTCCAAGATGATCTTTGGTATCAAGCAACGTATTATCTTGTTCAAGATCAAGGACATGAATCGTTGCAAGCAGCAGATCAAGCTTCTCTATAACCTGTGACTGCTCGTTGTACCTGTCATCACCTTCAATACCATGCAGCTTTTTGTACTTGTCATATACGACATCAAGCCTTCTGTTCATCTTGTATCTTCCAACATCCGAAAATTCGTATTTTTCGTCGCTGAAATAAAGATTGTAAATATAATTCTTTGAGGTATTGACCCTTGGGATTTCACCCGGTTTGAGTTTTCTGAATAATTCTATTACCGCTTCATTTTCTCCAGATTCCTTTAAAGAGTCGTCCAGTTTCTCAAACGTATTCTGCATGTTGGGGTTCAGAATGGTAATGTGTTCTATACCATTGTCTATAATGTCATCGAATACCTTTTTGTCAAGTTTTTCACCCTTTGCAACCATAACGTCTCCTCTCGAATCCGTTATATCGCCCAACACGATCGCATCTGTGTACTTTTCAAGATCTTTTTTACTGTAAACCTCAATTTCATAAGGGAAATTAGCAAATAGCTCCACGTTGTCAGTAAAACCGATACTCTTCAGGAAAAGGAGAAGATTAACTTTTCTCCTTCTGTCAATCCTTGCCTGAAGGATGTTTTTGTTTGTGTTCAGCATGATCTCAAGCCAGGCTCCTCTCTGAGGGAGGAAATGAGACATGAGAATATCATTCTTTCCGGGGGTTAAACTTTCACTGACAAAATATATTCCCGGTGATCTGACCAACTGGTTGACTACAACCCTCTCAGCACCGTTGATGATGAACGATCCACGTTCTGTCATGTACGGTATATAACCAAAGAAGGCGTTTTCTTCTCTCATTTCGCCTGTATTAATATCCGATATTCTGACTTTTACATAAAGCGGAACGGTATAGCTGATCCCCTTTGCCTTACAATCACTTTCTTCTTCATTGGGTTCTCCAATCTCCGTATCGATAAACTCAAGCACGAACCCTTTTTCATCTTTCCTGAGATCACCTCTATGCGGCTGTGATCTTATAGGGGAAAATTTCCTTAAAACTTCCATGATCCCCTTATCCAAAAATTCCTGGTAGGACTCCAATTGCATGTCGATCAAATTTGGTACCTTAATAGCTTCACCAATTTTACCGTAAACTTTTCGTTCTCTTCTGCCGAAGCTCTCCTGTTTCAATGCAAATCACCTCTTGGAGAGAATTAGATTTTTAACACAAAAATGCATCAGGCATTAGCCTGATGCACTCTATCTTATTTATTATGACGTAAATTCAATTACTTAAGTTCTACTTCTGCACCAGCTTCAGCGAGTTTTGCCTTAATTTCTTCTGCTTCATCCTTAGGTACAGAATCCTTGATAACAGCATCGTCTGATCCTGCATTGTCAACAAGTGCCTTTGCTTCCTTAAGTCCGAGTCCTGTGATTTCTCTAACAACCTTGATAACTGCGATCTTTTTCTGTCCGAAGCTTGTGAGCATAACTTTGAAATCTGTCTTTTCTTCTGCTCCGCCTTCTGCTCCACCAGCTGCAGGTGCAACTGCCATAGCCATTGGTGCCTGTGCCTTAACGTCAAATTTTTCTTCAATGTCCTTTACGAGCTGTGAAAGCTCTGTTACTGTCATTTCTTCAATTGCTTTTATGATGTCTTCTCTAGTCATTGTTATAGTACACCTCCGTTGATTTTAACAATTCATCCTTCTTTTTTTTCTTTCACTGCGTTAATTGCATAAGGTAACTTGAGTATAATGTTGTTAAGCGATACTGCAAGACCAGTAATTGGAGCCTGCATAACATTTGCAAGCATACCAAGCAATTCCTTCCTTGATGGCAGTTTGGAAAGCTGTTCCACTCCTGCTGCATCGTACACTTCGCCTTCAAATAGTCCTGATTTAACGGTTGGCAGGCCATTATCCTTTGCAAACTTAACCAACGTCTTCAACGTTGCCATCGGATCTCCTGTCTCATCGACATAGAGAGCTGCATTAGGACCTTCAAAATACTGATCAAAATCCGGATTTTCTTTCCCGGCTTCCTTCAAAGCTACTTTAATCAAAGTATTTTTTGCTACCTGTAATCGTCCACCGGATTCGTAGAGTTTTCTTCTCAGTTCGCTTATTTTTTCAACATTCAAACCTCTGTAATCAACCAGTACTAAAACGGGTGATTTCTTAAAACCCTCGCATAAACCTTCGACTATCTGCCTTTTCTGCTCTTTCGTAAGCAATGTTCCACCTCCTCATTATTAATGTGAACCCACGTAAGAGGCCACACGATGAAACAATCGGCACCTCGGCAGGATATTGCTCAATTAAAAACCTGCTGTCTTTAGCACGTGGATAGTCAAATCTATCTTACTCTTTTACATAATCACTCGTATCTAATCTCACACCAGGTCCCATTGCTGATGCAACGGCAACCTTCTTGAATAATTTTCCCTTCAAGCTTGCAGGCTTCAGTGCCATCACCTGTTTGATTGCAGCTTCAAGATTTTCTCTCAGCATCTCATCTTTGAATGATTTCTTACCAATGATGAGATGGATGTTAGCTGTTTTATCGTTTCTGGCTTCGATTCTTCCACCCTTGAAAGCCTGTACAGCTTCAGCAACGTCATTGGTTACCGTACCGGACTTTGGTGATGGCATCAAGCCTCTTGGCCCAAGTACTCTACCAAGTCGACCGATAACTCTCATCATATCAGGTGTCGCAATTGCAACATCAAAATCGAACCAGTTCTCTTTCTGTATTTTTTCTGCATAATCCGCAGCGCCTACGTAGTCTGCGCCAGCTTCTTTTGCGATTTCTGCATTTTCACCTTGTGCAAAAACAAGTATCTTAACCTTTTTACCTGTTCCATGTGGAAGTGATATAGGCTGTCTGATCTGCTGGTCTGCCTTTCTTGGGTCGATACTTGTACAGAGATGCAATTCAATTGTTTCATCAAACTTTGCTGTAGCCGTTTCCTTAACAAGTTTAACGGCTTCTGTCAAGCTGTAAAGTTTCATATGATCAACTTTAGCCTTCGCTTCTTTAAATCTCTTTGACTGTTTTGCCATACTCAGACACCCCTTATCCTACAACCTCGACGCCCATGTTTCTTGCTGTACCTTCGATAATCTTCATTGCTGCTTCGATATCGTTGGCGTTTAAGTCAGGCATCTTGATTTCAGCGATTTTCTTTACCTGTTCCTTAGTAAGTTTTCCAACCTTTTCCAAGTGCGGAACCGGGGAACCCTTCTTAAGACCTGCTTCCTTAAGAATAAGGAATGATGCAGGAGGCGTCTTCATTATGAAGGAGAATGATCTGTCTTCATAAACGGTGATAACAACAGGAACGATTGTTCCCATCTTGTCTTTTGTCTTTGCGTTAAATTCTTTACAGAATCCCATAATGTTGATACCATGCTGACCAAGAGCAGGACCAACAGGTGGTGCAGGATTAGCTTTTCCAGCGTGAAGCTGAAGCTTGATGTTTGTCATAACTTTCTTTGCCATGTTTTTCCTCCTTAGTGGTATTACGGGCTGGCTTAGTACCCTCCCACAAACTTACATAAAACAATTGCGGAATCGTTTCATCCGCAATCATATATATCTAAAACTATACCTTCTCTACTTCACTGACATGAACAACAACCGGTGTTTCTCTTCCAAAGATATTAACCATTACCTTCAGCTCATGTTTTTCAGGGTTAATCTCATTGATATTACCAACAAAATCAGCAAAAGCACCTTCTTTGAGACGTACGGCATCTCCAAGTTCATATTCTATTTCAACAACTGCCGCCTTCTTTTCAGAAACCTCGACAGTTTCAAGACCCGCAAGCCTTAATATGACCTTCGCCTCTTTCGGTTTGATGGGAATCGGACCCGCCCCTGAAGAAACGAAATGAACAACATTAGGAACACTTTGCACCGCATTAATGGCGGCCTCTGTCATTGCCATTTCTACAAAAACATAACCCGGGAACAAGCGCCTTCTTTTGACATTAACGAGTTTCAAAATCCTTCTCGTTCCCCTGTCACTTAACTCAATAAGCGCATCAAATTCAGCTTTAAGATTCATAGGCTCCGAAATTTCAACACCTCTGAATACCTCTTTACCCTTCCCGGCTTTTGACGGAAGAAACAAGTTGAGGGGAACATAATAAACATCCTCTTCTTCATCGTCTCTTCTGACGACAACCTTCTTGACCTTCAGCGATTCAAGAACCGTTCCATCCATCTCACAGATGTACTCTCCGCTCTTGGCAAAAGGCATCCCCTGTCTGATCTTTACACCGGACTTTATTCCTGACTCCACTTTATCCGCTTCAGGAACATAATAAATCTTCGTATACTTGCCATCCATCGTCTCAACGATTATCTTTCGATAATTCCTTACAACCTCAACAATCCCGTCATGCTTTACCTTGACAGGAATTTCCTCAGCTACAAGATCACCTTTTTTTACTTCATCACCGGTTACAACATGAAGCTTGGCTTTCTGAGACAAAAGATGCTTTACAGTATGAGCTTTTGTTGGATCTAAAACTACTTCCTCGGGTATTACTACCCTCCCGACAAGTCTCTCAAGACCAAGGGTATCTCGTTTTTTTTCGATACTCTCCTTAATCTTTTCTTCAAGACCGGAATACGTCTGGATTACGTACCATTTCTTTTTCAAGAAAATCACCCAATACCAAGAACACTTAAAAGGTACTTGGTAAGATTACTGAATCCAAGATCCAACGCAGCAAAATAAACCCCCATAACAAGAAGTATCACAGTAACAACGCCGGTTGACTGCAATAAAACATGTTTGGAAGGCCATGTGGTTGCTTTATATTCCTGTCTGACTTCTCGGAAGAACTTCTTTATCTTTGAAGGTTTCTTCGGCGCTGCCGTCGTCGCCTTCTCTTTTTTCTCAATGTTTGCCATCTAGAAAATCCTCCCTCTGAAAAAATTGGCAGGTTCGGAGGGACTTGAACCCCCAACACCCGATTTTGGAGACCGGTGCTCTGCCAATTGAGCTACGAACCTACTGTTGAAAAACTATTATTTTGTTTCTTTATGCACAGTATGCTTTCTACATCTTGGACAATACTTTTTCAATTCAAGTTTGTCAGGCATAGTCTGCTTATTCTTTGTAGTGGAATAATTCTTTTCTTTACATTCAGTACACTGAAGTCTAAGTTTAACTCTCATTTAACACACCTCTGTTCACAACAAATAATGGTGGTAGAGGAAGGATTTGAACCTTCGAAGGCATTCCGCCAGCGGATTTACAGTCCGCCCCCTTTGGCCACTCGGGCACCCTACCACGTAAAGGATATATTCAGATTCTTAAGAATGGAGCCAGTTGAGGGATTCGAACCCACGACCTGATGATTACAAATCATCCGCTCTGGCCAACTGAGCTAAACTGGCTCTCACTTCAAAAACCAGTGCTATTATATAGATTTGTTCCCGCTTTGTCAACACTTGATGGTTACAGTATGATGAATTTCCCTTGTGAATTATGTTGACTTTCAAAAGTTTTATGTGTTTCACACCAAAATCAGTGACATTAAGTCACAACAAGCCATAAAAAAATATAGTATAATAAATGATTGACGGTTTTTCCCGATTGATTCTCAGGAAATACGCAATCAGTTCCACCCCATTAACAGTTGATACCGCATATTAAAAATAACACAACCGCTGAACTCAACAAAAATACATATTTCTTGAACTAAAATCATCGACAAAGAATTAAAATGGGTTGTTCAGAAAAAAAGACCGATTCCGTCAAAATATATAACTCTAATTTTAAGTTTTCAGTGAGGTGATACTATGAGAATAAAGTGGTTAGGTCATTCATGCTTTAAAATCTGCACAGAATTCAACATCCTTATCGATCCATACGATGAATCGCTAACGTATCAATTTGAACCCGGTGAAGTCGATATCATACTCGAAAGCCATCAGCACAGCGATCACTCAGCTCACGACAGAGTTACGGGCGATCCCGCAATCGTAAAAACACCGGGTGAACATCTATTTGATAATGTGAGGATTTTCGGAGTAGGTTCTTTTCACGATGAAGACCGTGGGAACAAGAGAGGAACCAATATAATCTTCAAGATAGAAACCGAAGGCTTTACAGTCGCTCATATGGGGGATATTGGACAAGCTTTGAATTACGAACAGCTCGGACAACTTAAAAACATCGACGTCCTGATGATACCGGTCGGCGGAACCTATACAATAGATTACAAAACAGCCGTCGAAACCGTAAAAGCCATCAACCCGAAAATTGTATTACCCATGCATTATAAAACGAAATACTGCGACTATCCGATAGATGATAGTTCAAAATTTCTTGAAGAACTGAGCTGGGACACCAAACAAGTGAAGATACTCGAAATCAACACGTTAAAACTCAACGAATTTTATCAAAATTGTATTCTCTTTAATTTATAGTAAAAAGCAGGAAGCGGAGTATACACTCCGCTTCCTATTTTAAAGTTTTATATCAAAAAACCTTTCATCACCACTCGAAGATTTCAACCGGATTGTTTTCTTTTTGAGATCGTGATGTGTTGTGATGTATCGAACGGTAGCACTGGGCATCCTCATGGCAATAGACTCTGTTATGGCTTTACCGTGCACAAATTTTACACCGTTTAAAAAATCACCTTTCGTAACACCGGTAGCGGCAAAGATAACGTGTTCCCCGCCTACCAGATCCTCAGTCATGTATACTTTGTCAAAGTCCCATCCCTGTTCTTCAAGAGCGGATTTTTCCTCTTCACTCTGAGCCCATAACTTGACCTGCAGTTCGCCACCCAGCGTTCTTAGTGCAGCAGCAGCCAGGACACCTTCCGGCGAACCGCCAATTCCAATATAGATATTAACACCACTTTCCGGTGTAGCCGTAGCCATTGCTCCCGCTATATCTCCATCGCTGATAAGTTTTATTCTCGCACCGGTTTTTTTTATCTCCTCTATGATTTCTTTATGCCTGTCCCTGTTCAGGATAACCACCGTAATCTCACTCACATCAACATCCAGAACTGCTGCTGCAACCTTCAGATTCTCTCTGATAGGGGAATCAATATCCAACCGTCCCTTCAATTCAGGACCTACCGCGAGTTTTTTGCAGTAGAAAGTTGGTAAAGGGGCAATTTTACCATGCTCGGCAGCGACCATAACCGCTATTCCATTTGGTAATCCGTATGCAACCAGTCGCGTCCCGTCTATCGGATCAACAGCAATATCCATTTCCGGTGCGTTATCTTCATAACTGCCCACCCGTTCACCTTCATACAGCATAGGCGCTTCATCTTTTTCTCCCTCACCGATAATAACAGTCCCTTTAATATCGATGTAATCAAGCATTCCGCGCATGGCATCAACTGCTGCCTTATCTACTTCCTCTTTATCACCAAAACCTAAATACCTGCTGCTCATCAAAGCAGCCGCTTCCGTAACCCGAACAAAGTCGAGAGAAAACTCCGGATACATTTCTTTTGACATGCATTTACCTCCCCGTAGCAAATATATCAAAGAATAGTTGTACTTTAATCAGGTAACATTATAACATTTATTTCTTCTCGTAGAACTTCAACAAATCTTCCACAACACTTTCCAGAATGCCATTTTTCGCTGCCATAATCGCTTCATACTTCTTTTCCTCAAGGTTTAAAGCGCCTCTTGTTGCTTTTATCACTTCGAGTTTTTTCAATTCATTTTCATGATCCAACATTTCCATCTGAAGGTTTAGCACAACCTCGTTGAATGTTGCCGGCTCCTTTGATGCAAGTTCCTTCAAAAAAACTTCATTTTTAAGAGACATATCCTCAACTCCCTTTTTAAGATATTCTATTATATCAAAAAACCCCGCTTAAAAGCGGGGTTCGTCTATACCATTTTATCGATTTAAATAAACTCTATAATCAATCTCCGGAAAGATCGGATCCAACCATTCGATTTTTTCCAGATCATCCTTCTCCAGACAGTTATTTACAAGTTCTTCGTACAATTTGAGAAATCTGTCAACATGCTGCTTAGTCCTGTTGGATGCATATTCAACTGTTGTTCCGGTCGTCATGATAAACGCCCAGTCGCTGGACTGTGCCAGCATCAATTCCCTTGCAGCCTGATTTAAAGCCCTGATCCTCATCTCATCGGTTTCTTCAGCGTTATCCGACGCCAATTCGGTCATCTTCTCTATCAGATGATCAAGATGTCTGTAAATCCAATCATTCGATCCATTAATCCAAACCTCATTATACCCGTTGGCTCCCCAGGTTGAATCTCCCGGGGTATCAACTTGTACGGCTCTGAGCTTGTTCTCAATAAAATCAGGCGGCGTAATCGGATCAATATTGTCGTGATCATTAAGGGCACGGAAGAAATGCTCGATAAATGCAGGTCCTTCAAACCACCAATGCCCGAATAACTCCGCATCAAAAGGCGCAACGACAATCGGTTCGACTCCCATAAACATATCATAAAGGCCGGCAACCTGAGCCGCTTTCTTTTCAGCAAAGTCTCTGCCATGTGATCTTGCCGCTTCCATCGCCTCCTCAATATCATAAAAATCCTTTCTTCCAAGCGCCGTCCCTTTACCGGTGACCTTGTAATACTTTATCCCGGTATTCGTTCGAACACCACTGCTGTCAAGATACTCCCTGATATAGTCCAATTCCCTGTCGAAACCAACATCCCTGTAGAATTCACGGTATCTGAAGTCTCCAGGATACCCAATCTCGGCACTCCAGACCTGTTCACTCGACTCCGGATCCCTACCGAAAGCAAATACACCACTCTCAGTGACAATAGGTCTGTACACACCATATCGCGGTGGTGTGTCGGCATACCAGATCCCATGCGAATCCACGAAGAAATATCTGATATCCTCTTCTGCGAGATATTTATCCAGTCCTGCAGTGTAACCGCATTCCGCCAGCCAAATGCCTTTCGGATTCTTTCCCATATGCTTTGCATACGTCTGTCTTCCGGTCTTCACCTGTGCCCGAACGGCATTGGGATATCTGTCCATAAGGGGAAGAAATCCATGCGTCGCATTACATGTGATAATCTCAAGTTTTCCCTCATCCTGAAAACGTTTAAAGCCATTCAGCAGTCTTCCGTCATATTCATCTCTGAAAACCCTCAAAAGATCTTTAAAATCATCATGATAATACTTCGCCATCTTATTTTTCTTCGGATTCTCTTCTCTCGTTTTCTCAATTTCTTTTGCCGAAAGACTGATCAACGATTCAAGATGTCTGATATACTTTTGTTGCAGACTGTCCGAATCGAGCATCTCCATCAAAGGTGGCGTGATAGACATGGTGACCGCATAGGGAATATCATCATTATCAAGTGTCTCAAAAACCCTGAGAAGCGGGATATAGGTTTCACTTATCGCTTCAAATAACCATTTCTCTTCCATGAATTCTTCGTAATCAGGATGATGAATGTAAGGAAGATGTGCATGTAGAACCAGTGAAAAATACCCTTTACTCATAATTATTCTTCCTCCCCGTCATGTTCAAAGTTTTTTTCATTCATCGGGAAAAAAGCGCCACCACCCGATGTAATCGTAAACTGATCAAAATCTTTTGGCATCAGAGAAGAGCCCCCTACCGCTTTTAATTTAGGTCTGGCCAGAACACCTGTTGCCGGCTTCGAAAATTCATAGCCGGAACTGAGATCAAGCCATCTTTCTTCTTTTTTTACGGCAAATGAATTCGGCGGCGTTCTCACAATATTACTTCTCAAAAGAATAACAAATTCACCATTTTCATTCATATATCCCACCTCACTGATATATGAGGCATTTGGATTATTGACATTCGCATAAAATTTCTTCTCTCCGTTAAACGGTATCACATATTCCCATAATTGGTGGGCATTCTGACCATCAAATTCTATATAAGTGACATCGTATATTCTGAGCAATAATTTTTCCCCGGTTCCTTCAAGTCTTTTGATTAATGAGACGGTCTGGTCTGAAAAGTCCCAGTAAATGTGGATCCAAAGCGGATTAACCGGAAGGGCTACCAGCTTATCAATCCCATATGTTTTGGGTAGTTCTGGAATCACAGGAGCTCCGGGGTTGACAGCATTCTGATTCGAACTTGGTAAGGTAGACGTGGTTTCTGAACGCTTTTCTGCTTTTTCATGTCTGATCAGGGATCTTTTTATCCTGTCTTCCAGTTCTGCCTTTTTCATATTTCTTTTAAAAGAAATCCCCATTTTTTTCGCAATCTTTCTCAATTCAAATATCCTCGGTTCACCTCTCAGCATCTTTCTGATCTGTTCCATATCAGTCGGATCAATTTCTTTCACCAATTCATTCGAAAGAGATTGTATCAGTTCTTTTTTCCTCATCTTATAATAGCCTTTGATATCTCTCGATTTGGCTATATCTTTCAATTCACTTACCGTCTTCTCCGAAAGACTCTTATTACTCCACATCTTCACGCCTCCCCGTCTTGTTAAAATACATGATTGTTCCTTTATTCATTTTGATACTGACACACTTTGAAACGGATACATTACTCAAAGCAACGGTTTCTGTACTTTTTAACACTTTATCTTCCAGTTGGAACTGAAATCCTTTAAGAGATACCCCGGTTACATCCCCTCCTATCGGAATAAAAGACCAGGTATCCCCAACACCACTGTTAAAAACCATCTCCCGTTCACCGTCCAACATCCCGATCTTTTCGTTTCCCGAAAAGATCGTCAGGCGAAGATTATTCTTCATCGCTTTTTTCAAAAGTGGAATACAGGCAAATGTTTGATCCATACGTCCACCGGTTACACCCCAGACTTCTGCTGAACCCACATGTGTTGCGGTCAGATACTCTATCGCCGCCTCCATATCAAGAAAATCTTTATCCTTTTTCAGTAAAATGCAATTGCTTTTCCTTCGAAAATACCAGTAAAGAACGCTCTCTCCGACTGAATCAAGATCACCTATAAACATATCCGGAACCCTGTCCATCAATAGATATTGTAATAATCCGCCATCGACCGCCAAATGTACCATTCCCGGAATTTCCAGCCTATTGGATAAATATTTCCTTTCTGTTTGTGATAATGGAAATCCACCTATCACCATTGCTTTTTGATAATTCAAATTCTTTCTCCTGAAATTTTATTTTCTTCCGATTTTAGATGATTAAAACCGATCACAGCTGAATATAACCGTTTAACATAGACATATCTTCTTTTTTTATCTCTTTTTGGCGTTTTATAACCCACTTATATACTGTATTATACACTATTAAAAAAAATTGTCAACACATTACATTTATCAGATAAATGTATTAATGCATTGACTATCAAACAAAAAAAAACGAGTCTCCCTCAGGAGACTCGTCGTTATACCATACTCGTTATGATTGAGATTAAAGCCATTGCCCAACAATAGAACGAGAAATATTTCAATTTTTTTGACTTTGTCAGAACTTTTAATAATAGCAGTGCAAGAAATCCGGATACAGCCGCAAACACAAAGCCCCACAGGCCGTTATGAACCTGTGTAATCGCATCCATTTCAAGAAGTGTTCCACCCAATATGACTGGTATTGACAGTAAAAAAGAGAACTTAAAGGCATCTTCTCTCTTAACGCCAAGTAAAAGTGCGCCAACAAGTGTCAATCCGCTACGGGATATTCCCGGAACAATGGCAGCTGCTTGAAAAATCCCGATCAATAAAGCCAGTTTCATCCCGATATCTCCAAGAACGTATCTACCCGGTTTTAACCTGTCGGTTATAAATAACAACACTCCCGTTATGATAAGGGATATACCAATCACAAGGTTTCCGGTCAGATGTTCACTAAGAAAGTCCTTCCCAAGGATCCCAAGAACCGCTGCCGGAACTGAACCGGCTATCAAGGCAAAAAACAGTTTCCATGCATTCATCTTCCCGGTGAACATCCCGATAACAATATCTCTTAAATCTTTCCAGAAGAAAAAGAGTACCGCAAGCAGTGTTCCGGCATGTAACAGCACAACATACTCAGTTCCAAAATCAAGCCCCAGAAAATTCCTTGCAAGAAAAAGGTGGCCCGAACTGGATACAGGTAGAAATTCTGTCGTTCCCTGAATCAAACCTGTACTGATTGCCTGAAATATATCTGTCATATTTTAAACCTTAGAGTTTTTCACAAAAAGCACTGATGATTCTTGCCATCTTCTTACCGGCCCTCTTTCCGACTTCAAGTACTTCTTCTGCCGTCAAAGGCTGTAAATCTTCTCCTACAGCTTTATCAGTAATAGCAGACAAACCAACAACCTTGATGCCCCCATGAGCCGCACAGATTGCTTCAGGAACCGAAGACATACCGATTGCATCGCCTCCCATATGTCTGAACATCTTTAACTCAGCCGGTGTTTCAAAATTCGGTCCGGATACAGCAACGTATACGCCTTCATAAAGGGGTTCTCCGATCTCTCTTGCAATATCGAGTATCTGCCTTCTGAGGTCAAGTGTATAGGTATCTGACATATCCGGGAATCGAGGTCCCCATTCTTCGATGTTTTGTCCAACGAGCGGATTGTCCCCGATCATATTGATATGATCTGTAATCAGCATCGGCACACCAATTTCGAAATCAGGATTAAGGCCACCGGCTGCGTTTGTGATGAAGAGAATTTCTACACCCATCATCTGCATAACCCTTATGGGAAAGGTAACCGTTTTCATATCATAGCCTTCGTAAGCATGGAATCGTCCATTCATCAAAACCACTTCATTTTTCCCCAATTTCCCAAAGATCAGTTCTCCTTTGTGACCAGGCGCGGTAGAAACCGGAAACTCAGGAATTTCGGAATAAGGGAAGGTCTTTCTATTTTCCAGGCTGTCGGCTATACCGGCAAGACCTGATCCCAAGACGATCCCTGTTTTTGGGATTTCCACCAATTTGGACTTAAGAAACTCTGCAACATCTTCTACTCTTTTTTTGTACTCAGCGTTTGTCATTTTATTCACCCCTACGACAAAAACGGGCTTTGTACAAGCCCGTTAAGTTTTATTTTCTATTTAGTTTTATCTGATTGTGACAGCTGTTGCTCCTGACCATTTCGTTGTCACTTTCATATATGAACTTTCATACGTAATCCTGATCCTGACAAACATCTTTCCATTTCCGTCATATGCATAGGATGGCACTTCAATCGGAAGATTCAAAGCGGAATATCTCGTTACCTTAAACTTCTTCGAATCGTTGAAAGATGCATATCTGCTTAACTCCACCTCATATGTTCGCTGGAAATTACCCGGTATGATGTTCGCATCCGTGAAATTAAGAATATCAAGTCTGTACGGATTCGTTGTCGTGTCAAGTCTCGCACTGTTTACCAGCGGAACGATTGTCTGAGGTTCAAACGTAAAGGAATAAACGTCCCCCATGGTCTTGTTCTCAGTATCGAATGAATCAACTCTGAGATAATAGGTATTCCCTGAAACAAGCTGCTTGGTAATATCTATATTCGTATCTCCTGTCGTTCCGAGGAAATGACCAAGTGATTCTCTTGATTCACCGATAAACGCATCATACCTTACCGTATCACCAAGATCGCTGTCCTGACCATTCGTCCAGAACATTTGCAGAGGACTCGTATAATCCACACCTGTCACCATTCCGGTTGGAGAAATAACATCCGCTTTGGAAGGTGGCCTGTTTGGAATTTCAAAGGTTTCTATCAAAGGCGTTCCCATTGACTGTCCACCATCTACACCATATATCTTATAAGTCGCTTCATCACCTGAAACATTCGAATCATAAAGTTTAACGGTCTGAGCGGAACCGACAAAAGCCCTGTAAACAAAGAAATACTGTTCGCTTTCCGTGGATTTCTTCATCATTTCATAATAAAGGACATCTTCACCGGTCTGAACTTCAATCTCAAACATTGATCCTGCAGTGTTCCAGGAAGGCGTTCCAACCAGAACGGGCTGTTCCGGCTTTGCCGTTGTGATGGTGAAATTGCCAACCTGAATGTTATACACATCACCAAAGGGTCCCGTTATTTCAAGCGATACCGTATAAGCTGCCTTAGCAGTAAATTCATAGATATAGTCTTTTACATCACCGTATCTGAGAAGGTCGGACTGATCTGTTGTACTGTTATATGAAACTTTCCATTTGACAACATAATCATTCAGCTTTGTCTCACTCAGTTGCGGATCGGTTATCGTTACAAACATATCAACATCATCATTTTTCTCAATAGAATCCCATGTAACCTGTGTCTCCGCTATCTTAGGAATAACTACAACAGTTGGAGCCGCTTTCACGACTTCAAAATTGAATGTTTTGGTATGCAGGTTATCAGACATCGTCGTAACGGTAACGGTTAATACATAATTTCCAGGTGCTGTCGCAAACGAAGGGGAAATCTTTCTTCCGGCATCCCCTGTCAGAGTCTGAGAAAAAGAACCTTCCGAATGTGAAGTGTTTTTAAAATCCCATTTAACACTTTTCACTTCAGCGTCTTTTGCGAATACATCTCCGACACCGCCGGCACTGCTTGAGATAACCTTTACCTCAAACTGCTGGCTGCCTCCAAATGAAATCTCAGTAGCCCCTGTAATTTCAAGCTTTGCAGCTTTTTCCAAAAACAAACATCCCGTAAATGTCATGACCACCATGACTGATAAAAGAACTAACAGTGATGCCTTCTTCACTTTCTACCACTCCCCTATCTTAATGGAACAAGAAAATTTTATTGTTGGCATTTGACCCATTTCACCCTCAAACGTAATATACTCCCCTATCTTTAAAAGAAGTGTATAAACATCGTTAGAATACATGATACCTGCATTCAGCATAATACCGTCCTTCTCAAAAAAGAAGTCACCCGTGTTATTATACCCGAAAGCAGTCGATATTCCCAAACTTGGAGATAACTCATTGTCCAGCTTCAAAGAAAAACCCAACGTATCTATGATACCAAATTCATGCAGATAAGTAAAATCGTTATCAAAAAAAAGATACTCAGTTTTAAGCTGAGTTGTTAAAAAGGGTGCTGTTTCGTTTATCCTCTCAACACCGGCTCCCACACTAAACGAGAGGGAGCCAAATATTGAAATATTAAATATGAAAAAGAAAATACTCAGGAAGAAGAAAAATTTATTCCCCTTCTTTTTCCTCCTGTATTTCGATTGTTTCTGTGTTTTCTGATTTTCCGTTAACATGTGAACTGACTTCCTTTTCAAGTAATTCACGAAGATAATCCCCTTCAAGAACTTCCTCTTCAAGAAGAATTCCCGCAAGATGCCTGATTTCATCGCTGAATCGGGCTATTATTTCAAGAGCCTTCTGATAAGATTTGTTGATAAGCTCTTTCACTTCAAGATCAATCTGGAACGCTATCTTTTCACTGTTCCTTGACTTGGATATCTCTTTTCCGAGGAAAACTTCCTGTTCTTCATTTTCCCACATCACAGGACCCATATTTTCACTCATCCCCAACTGACACACCATTGACCTTGCCAATTTGGTAGCCCTTTCGATATCGTTTGAAGCGCCTGTTGTAATTTCATTAAAGAAATAATCTTCAGCCGCTCTTCCACCCAAAAGTCCGATGATCCTGTTCATAAGTTCTGTCTTACTGTTCAAATACTTATCTTTCTCGGGAAGTTGAAGCGTATAACCAAGCGCCGCATGACCTCTGGGGATAATTGAAACTCTGTGGACCGGCTCATTTGTCTTTAAAACAGTTGGTATGATTGCGTGACCGAGTTCATGATAAGCAACAATCTCTTTTTCCTCATCGGAAAGAATCCTGCTCTTTCTTTCAGGACCGGCAATAACTCGATCAATAGCCTCTTCCATATCTTCCATGTTAATATTGTCCCGGTTGGCTCTCAATGCAAGAAGTGCCGCTTCATTTACAAGATTTTCAAGATCAGCCCCGACGAATCCGGGTGTTCGCTTTGCCAGAATAGAAACCTTGACCTCTTCTGCCATCGGTCTGTTTTTAAGGTAAATCTCAAGTATCCGCTCTCTTCCTCTTACATCCGGTGGATCAACGACAACCTTTCTGTCAAATCGACCCGGTCTGAGTAAAGCTCGGTCAAGAATGTCCGGTCTGTTGGTAGCCGCCATGACGATAACACCTTCATTCCCCTCAAATCCATCCATCTCAACGAGAATCTGATTCAGTGTCTGTTCTCGTTCATCGTGTCCGCCACCGAGGCCTGCCCCTCTATGTCGGCCAACCGCATCAATTTCGTCGATAAAGATGACCGAAGGACTTGCCGCTTTTGCCTGTGTAAAAAGATCTCTGACCCTTGAGGCACCCACACCAACAAACAATTCAACAAAATCAGAACCACTCATATGGAAAAAAGGAACATCGGCTTCACCGGCAACAGCTCTTGAAAGCAGTGTCTTACCGGTTCCCGGAGGGCCCACAAGTAAAACGCCCTTCGGCATCCTCGCCTTCATCTTCTTAAACTTCTGTGGATTCTTAAGGAACATTACCATTTCCTGTAAGTCTTCGATTGCTTCATCCACACCGGCAACATCCTTAAATGTTACTATCTTCCTGTCCTTCCCAAGCCTTTTGGCGGGGCTTTTTGTAAATGTAAAGGCCTGATTACCACCTCTGCCTCCAACCGAACGCATCATCGAGAAAAAGATGAATACAAACAGCAGTAAAGGCACGATGTTAAAGATGATGGTGAGCCAAAGGTCTCCGGAGTTGTGTCTTCCCTTGATCCTCGCTCCGCTGTTGATTAATTCGTTCATGATGGAAGAATCTCTGAGCACCCACGGCGCATAAACTTCATACACGGTGTCCTGGAAAGACCCAGCGCTTTTGAAAGTGATACTGCCGCTGTCATCAATGACAATTTCGCTGACTTTTCCATCCTTCACCATCGAATAGAACGTTGTAAAATCCACAACCTGTGTCGAACTGACCATAGGTCCCTGATAAGCCATCGCAATGACGATTATAATCCCGACCATTGCAAGAAGCAGCAATAGCTGATTATTCGTCCTTCTTGGGGGCCTGTTGTTATTGGAGAATCTTGGATCTCTCCTTTGATTGTTATTGTCTCTGTTATCCGAAGCGAATTTAGAAATAAATCTATCTTTAATTTTATTCTGCAAATCTATGCGGTTATTATCCGCTCCCTCCCTTCAACTGTCTATTATTTATACTCAATCTTCAATATCTTTTCAGTGTTTCCACTTACCTTATAATCTTCAGAACATCTCAAGCCGATACAACAGATTATATCATGTTTTACATCATCCAAAATAAGTTGTTTTCTTTTTTGGATTCTTTTAATACCCTGATCGGTAAAAAAACGTGAAATCCGCTTGCTGTTTTTCATCCCAAGAGGTTTAAATTTATCGCCCTCCTTCCAATACCTTAGTTTTAGCGGAAATTTTAATTTACAAAAATCTACAAAAACTGTTGTTTTATCGGCTTCATCAAAGTCAACAGTCTCAATAAGTTCAAAACGAACGGTTTTGTTCAAGTCAAATTGATCCAAATTAAGATTTATGACGTTTTTTTCAAGAAGATTTTTTTTAAAGTTCAAATCAAATTCAATTATCGTGTTTTCTCCACTTGAAATTGTCTTTTCCCTTTTCTCAAACAAACATGTATTCCCGGATCTTGAGAATTTAATACCATGTGAAATCGTTATTTCAAAATCGCCATTCTTCTTCATTCTGTCAAGGATATCACCGATCTTTTTTCCCGAAATCCCAACCGGTGAACCATTCCAACGCTGATAAACACGAACAAGAAGCTCCCCCGCATACGCATCCGTTTCACCATTCATAAACATCTCCTTAATGGCTACTCTTTTTTCCGAAAATACGCATTGCTCCATACGAGGTGCCAAATAATCATCAATTACGGAAGCTGAGTTTTTAAAATTGTACAGATCTCTGATTAAAACCTCTTTTACGGACGCATCGAATTCAGAGTTCAAAAAAGGAATTAAACGATTCCTGATCCTGTTTCTCATATATTGATTATCACGGTTGGATTCATCCTCAAAATAGTGCAATCCCCTTTCATGGCAATAAGCAGTTATCTCTTCTTTCCAGAAATCAATCAGAGGTCTCATAAAGGGTGTTTCAACTTTATTTAGAATATTCAAGCCGTTAATCCCAGTTCCTCGTAACAGTCTGATTAAAAAAGTCTCCAGCAGATCATCCTTATGATGCGCCGTTAGAATCCAATCCGCATCAACTCTCTCTTTTGCCTCGTTTAAAAAGATATACCTTTGTTCACGGGCGATCTGCTCAACACTTTGTTGTGCTCCCGCTTTGTCCTTTAGAAAAGGGATATCCACTTTTTTCCCGAAAAACGGAATCTCCTTTTTACCACAATAGGTCTTCAACCATGATTGCTCGTGTTCAGATGCTTTTCTGATACAATGATCCAAATTCGCAACAGCAAATTTTATATCCGCTTTTTCTTTCAGGGTTTCAAATAAATCCAGCAAAACCATTGAATCCATTCCGCCTGAAACAGCAAGTAAAAAAACCGTCTGCTGCTTATTGTATCGATTTATAAAAGAAAAAAGGTTCATTTCGAACCTTTCGAGAATTTTTCTATTCATATCTTTTTTCATAAAATATCTCCAAAATGGAGCCAGGGACAGGATTCGAACCTGCGACCTGCTCATTACGAATGAGCCGCTCTACCAGCTGAGCTACACTGGCTCTCTTATACTTTTAGTATTGTATCAGAAAAGAATGAGATTTTCAAGTGGGTCAAAAAGAAAAAAATAATCTCTTTCCTCCCATTATCACGCATACACAGGAAGTTACAAAGCACAATAAGTTGTGGTGGGTTTGACATCGACCACAATATATTGTATAATAGTCCACGCATTTGGAAAAAACCGCGAACGCTTTAAACAAAGGCGTTTACATAATATACAGTGAAACTGGGGGTATGAGAATGGAAAGAAAAGGCCTGATGGGCATCCGAAAAAGAGACGGGAAAGTCGCAGACTTTCAGATAGATAGAATACAGAATGCTATAAAAAAAGCATTTGATGCCACGGATTCAAATTACAACGAGGATATACTGCAACTCCTTGCTTTAAGAGCAGTATCGAAGTTCCAGTCAAAGATGATTAACAACATCATTGATATAGAAGAAGTTCAGGATTGCGTGGAGAGGGTTCTGGAAGAATCCGGTTTTGCAGATGTGGCAAAGGCTTACATCATCTACAGAAAACAGCATCAGAATATCAGAGAATTGACAAAAGACATGTTGAATTTCTCATCTACCGTTAATGATTACCTTGATAAAGCGGACTGGCGCGTCAAGGAAAACAGTACCGTATCCTATTCGATAGGAGGACTTATCCTTCACAACAGCGGAACGATTATCGCTAATTACTGGTTAAACGAATTATACGATGAAGAAGTTGGAAAAGCTCATAAAAACGGAGATATGCATATCCATGATTTATCCATGCTTTCAGGGTACTGTGCGGGATGGAGTCTCAGACAGCTTATTGAAGAGGGTCTTGGTGGTGTAACGGGAAAAATAACCAGTGCTCCGGCGAAACATCTGTCAACACTCTCCAATCAGATGGTAAACTTCCTGGGTGTTCTGCAGAACGAATGGGCAGGGGCACAGGCTTTCAGTTCGTTCGATACCTATCTTGCCCCCTTTGTTAAAATCGATAACCTCGATTATAAGTCCACAAAACAGGCCATACAATCATTTGTATTCGGGGTTAACACGCCAAGCAGATGGGGGACACAGTCTCCTTTTTCGAACATCACGCTCGATTGGATGGTACCAACGGATCTTAAGGACAAACCGGCAATCGTTGGCGGACAGGAACAGAACTTCACATACGGCAATTGCCAGAAAGAAATGGATATGATCAACAAGGCATTCATCGAAGTGATGCTGGAAGGCGATTATGCGGGCAGAGGGTTCCAGTACCCGATTCCAACATACAATATTACATCAGATTTCGACTGGGAAAATGAAAACGTAAAACTTTTATTTGAGATGACGGCAAAATACGGTACCCCTTATTTCCAGAATTTTGTCAATTCCGACCTGAACCCCGGTGATGTCAGAAGTATGTGCTGCAGACTTCAACTCGATAAAAGAGAGTTAAGAAGAAGAGGCGGGGGCCTTTTCGGTTCAGATGAATTTACGGGTTCAATCGGTGTGGTTACTTTAAACCTCCCAAGGTTTGCCTACCTCAGCAATAGTGAAGAAGAATTTTTCACTAGGCTTGAAAAATATATGGAAATCGCAAAGAGAAGCCTTGAAATCAAAAGAAGGGTTATCGCTAAACTCAACGATCTCGGTCTTTATCCCTATACAAAACATTATCTGAAGCATTTCAACAATCATTTCTCAACAATCGGTCTGGTTGGGATGAACGAGGCATGTCTCAACGCAAAATGGATTGACAATTCTATTGATAACGCTGCAGCACTCGCCTTCTCAAAGAGGATCCTTGACAGAATGCGTGACAGACTGGCGGATTTTCAGGAAGAAACCGGCAATTTATACAATCTTGAAGCGACACCTGCGGAATCCACCTCATACAGATTGGCCAAACACGATGTCAACCGTTATCCTGAAATTATCACAGCCGGCGAAGATACACCCTATTACACCAATTCGTCTCATCTACCCGTTAATTTTACCGAAGATATGTTTGAGGCACTTGATATACAGGAAGGTCTTCAGACAAAATACACAGGCGGTACGGTATTCCACGCTTTCCTCGGTGAAAGAGTTCAGGACTGGGAAACCGCCAGAGAACTCGTTAAAAAGATAGCCGAGAACTATAAGATACCTTATTTCACGCTCTCACCAACTTATTCCATCTGCTCTGATCACGGTTATCTTCGCGGCGAGGTGTATGAATGCCCCGAATGCGGTAAAGCAACTGAAACCTATTCCAGAATCACTGGATACTACAGACCGGTGCAGCATTGGAACAACGGGAAACAACAGGAATTTAAACAGCGACAGACATACAACTTTGAAACAGAGGGTGTGACGAATGAAATTCGCAGGATGGCAAAAGCTGAGTCTGACAGATTATCCGAAGAAAGTGGCAATGACCCTGTTTACCTCAGGGTGCAACTTTAACTGTCAATACTGCCACAATCAATCACTTATAAAGAAGACTGAAGGGAATATCTCCGAAACGGAGGTATTCTCTTATTTTGAAAAACGTTATAAAGTCCTTGATGCACTCGTTATAACAGGTGGTGAACCTACCCTTTATGGCAATGACCTACTTTTATTTTCAAAGGCTTTCAAAGAGCGATTCCCGGGAAAACTTTTAAAAATAGATACGAACGGCACATATCCGGAAATCATCCGACAGCTCTCTGAAGTAGCTGATTTTTGTGCCATGGACTTTAAATCCTCAGATTATTCTTCCTTTTCAAAGGTTACGATGGAAACGATCGAAACGTCTTTGCGCACGTTACATTATTTTAATTCTTTCGAAATCAGAACCACGCTATATCCGGGTTATATTAACTTTGAAATCATTTCTTCCATGATAAATATTCTTAAAAGAAATAATATTAACGAAATCACTTTACAAAAATACAATCCTTTAGAAATAACTAAAAAAAACTTCTCAGATTATGAAATCAAAGAAATAAATGATATAATATGTAATAAAGGGGTTAAATCAAGAATACGCGGTCTATAAAATTGGGGGAGAAATGGGGAATCGGGAAAAAGCGGCACGCCTTTTAATGGAATCAAGACATCTTTTTTATTTTAATATCTCGTTAGATGCCTCATTAAAAAAAGCGGAAGAGGCTTTTTCACTCTTAAGGGAAAATGAACTTTCTCCAAGATTTACAGAATGGCTTATCTTTTTAAAACTTCTGAAATACGACTCATGTCCAGAAGCCCTCTTACAGAAGCTTCCGAGGGAACAGCGTTATATGGGGATCAACCTCTTCTATTTTAATAAAAGAGATCAGATTAAACAGGGCTATACTTATTTCAAAGGACATATCAACCTTCATCCGGATTATTTGAAATCCTACAAGGGGACTTTTCATAATTATTTTACAACTTATATGTATGCATTAATCCTCTATAAACTTGAAGAATACGAAAATTCCTTCTCCATTCTGTCAGCGATGATCAAAGAAATAAACGAGGAAAATGCCGGTGAAAAATTGATGCTCCTGCTGGCATTTGCCTATGCACTTATCGGAAGGTATTATGAAAAAAGAGGACTGATGACCCTTTCGGAAGCAATGATGCACAAGTGTTTCCAACTCGTTGAAAAAACCAAGATGTATTTCATTACCGCCCCGCTTTATGTAACGATAGCGGAATTTTATGTTATTAATTATCCCGACATAAAAGGAATCAATATACTGGAACGCATAACACAGTTAACCGAATATTTTCCGGATCAGAGTTTGATCATGGATATCGAAAAACAATGGGCCTATTTTTTCATTTACAGTGGAGATACGGGGAGTTTCTGGAAGAGAATCAGGACGATACAGCAAAATGCCAAGACAAACAAAAACAGATTATCACTGGCTTATTCCTATTATCTTGAAGCAGTGTATCACCTTTACAACAAAGATAAAGCAGCTGCAGAATCTCATATTGAAAGGGCTCTTAACACAAGCCGTTCCCCGGAAATAGAAGGGAAATGCCAAAGGCTTGGTACGCTTATCCCGCTCATATTCAACGATTATGACGAGGCCTTTAAACGTTTTAAGGCTTTTGATTACAAACATGCCGGATTTGGCTTTGAAAATGTTTTAAATTTCGGCATGATTGAGGATAAAGAAGAACTGGAATTCTATTTCAACGCCTTTTTCAAGAGCAACAACACGTTGTGGATTGAAGAAGCCCTGATCGGATTCATTGATAAATTCACGAAATACATACCGGATTTATACCATAAACATATCAAACAAATATTGGCAGAGCAAAGAAACTCAAACTTAAAGTTGTTGGTATCCTTATTAAACGAGATTCTGGGACGTTCTTATCTGATGCTTGAAAATTACGAAGAGGCCCGATTTTATCTCGGTAAAGCCCTCATGCTTTATAAACAGATGGGCTTTCTGAACGCCGCAAAATACATTGATGAGATCATGCCGGCCAACGAAACGGATCTTCTCGGCCTCAGAGATGCCATAGAAGGGTTTATCGCCGATAGCGGCAACAAAGAAATGATTTCCCGTTTTACAAGCTGTCGTTATATCTGTGAATCCAATATTAAAAAAATCAAGGTCATGGAAGAAATCATGGAGTTTTCCAGATGTATTGATTTAAATTATGATCTACCGAATACATTGAAACAGATTCTGTATTGGATCAGTAGTTTTACCAAATCAAGGCGCAGTGTCATCGTTCTGACGGATAAACATCATGTTAATGCACATTATGAGATAAACTTCGAGCGCATGAAAGATGACAAAAATCTCTCTGCCGTTATCCACAACGATGATATGATCTCTTTTTCCCCGCTTAAAGTAAAAAGAACCTATGTGATTGATGAGCATCGCAGTGTCATCGTTTATCTCGTGAATGAAAATTACTCCGAATTTTTTGATGAAGAATTCTTCCGAATTTTTCTCAACGAGATTGAGCCGATTCTGTCTCTTTTTATAAAAAACACACTATATATGCAGCAGAGCATCTATGATTCGCTAACGAACCTTTACAGCAGATGGTACTACGATGACCGTTTCAAAGAGGAGTTCGAGAAAGCCATCCGTTATAATACACCGCTGGCGTACATCATTTGTGATATCGATGCGTTCAAAAAAGTCAACGATACTTACGGGCATCAGGCAGGTGATGAAGTTTTGAAGGAAATCGCCGGAATTATACTGGATAACATCAGGAAATTCGATATTGCAGCACGTTTCGGAGGAGAAGAATTTTCCATCATCCTTCCGAACACTAACCTTCTCGGAGCCGAAAAAGTCGCTGAAAAAATCAGAAGTGAAGTCGAAAAGATACAAATATTCCCATTCAATGTGACGATGAGTTTTGGTGTCAATTCTCTGGAAAACAGGGAATACGACACGTATAAAAGACTTGAAAAGCATGCGGACATGGCCTTGTATAAAGCAAAAGGAACCGGAAAAAACAAAGTTGTCGTTTTTGAAGATAAGAATAAATACGATGAAATCAATATTCGTTTCGATTTCTAATCCGGGTATTCATCATCCACATCTCGTTTCCTTTCCCAGTATCTTTCCCCATACAGTTTTTCCAATTCTCTGATATCCCCATCCTTAAAACGTCTCTTTCTCACAAGATAGACCACCCATAGAAAAATAACCGCCAAAGCAGGCAGGCCCCAGCTCAATTGGAGATATATAAAACCCCCGAGTGATGCGAAAAACCGCTTCCATTTCCATTCATCATACAATGAATAAAATCTTTCCGTATCTCCGGTAATTGATAAAACAAAATCACCGGTTTCCGCAAGTCTGTCAAGAATTATCCGAAAGGATTTACGGAGATCTATCTCCGCATCAAGGTCATAAAAAAAATCGGCAAGAAACTGATAATATCTTGAGAAAGCGGCTCCTCCGGGATATTCTACAACAGTCAGAACATCTATTTCATTCAGGAGAGAAAAGGGGTCAAGATCCCGTATTGAATCGATCAAACGTGCTTCATACCAGACAGCCAACCCTTCAACAAACCATAACGGTGCTTCATCAATCCGCTGATTGTACAACCATTGAAAGGTATAAAGATGCATCATCTCATGTCTTAAAAGATCTGGAATGGCTGAAGCAACCGGTGTTAAAAAAAGATAAAATCGTTCACCATCGAATGCAGCCTCACCACTTGCCCCCATTCCGCGCTGTTTCTCCAGTTTTATCTCTATCGGAAAATTCAGTTCAATACGCCAAAGTTGCTCAAGATCTTCTGAAATACTGTTGAGGTGTTTCTCTATGAAGTTTTTTAAATAAAGCGGCGTTGTCCTGTCAAATTCAAGCATCATCGAGAAAGAGACGACTGAGCATAATGCGAAGATGATAATCAGAACTTTACAACGTTTGCAACTCATTTATTGAATAGATCCCTTATTGATAGCATTACCCCTTTTTATTCAGCATCACAACAATACTTTTCTCGTGAACCCTGTAAACACCTTCTTCAACTGCAATCCCCTCTTCCACAAAGTCTTCACCACTGTTCAAAGCCGTATCGACGATCCTGTACCATTTACCGTGATTGGTCTGCGGTAATTCAAAATGAAGCGGCTGATCATAGAAATTCATGGCAACATAGATATCGTTATCCTGAACGGTAAAGAGATCGAGATCCGTTCCACTGATAACAAAAGCCAATGTATGTGAATCATATCCCCAATCGGGATTATAAGGCTTGATTCCGTGCCAGGTAATATCCCTGACACCCTGTTTTGTCCATTTACCGGTAAAGAAATGTTCTCTTCTGAGACAATTGTGCTTTTTTCGGAAATTGATCATCCGACTGAAAAATTCAAAGATATCCCGATGCTTTTCCTTTAAGGTCCAGTCCAGCCAGGTTATCTCATTATCATGACAATAGGCGTTGTTATTCCCCATTTGTGTCCTGCACATCTCATCTCCCATGAGAATCATCGGAATTCCCTGCGAGACCATCAGGATGGCTACCATATTTTTCATCTGTTGTTTTCTGATTCTGATGATTTCAGGGTCATTTGTTTCACCTTCGACACCATGATTATAGCTAAAATTATCATTCGCACCATCACGATTGTTCTCGCCATTCTGTTCATTATGCTTGCTGTTATACGATACCAGATCCCACATGGTAAACCCATCATGTGCCGTAATGAAATTGATGCTGTCAAAGGGCTTCCTTCCGGGTTTGTCATAGAGATCCGAGCTGCCTGCAATTCTTGTGGCAAGCTCCGGAACCATGCCTTTATCCCCACGGATAAACCGTCTGATCACATCTCTGAATTTCCCGTTCCATTCGGCCCAGCCTTTTGGAAATTCACCGACATAATACCCCCCGCCGGCATCCCACCCTTCTGCGATGAGTTTGAATTTTGACAGAATCGGATCATCGGAAATTTCTTTCAGCAGTGAGAAATCCCCTATCCATTCTCCCTTGGTGGATCGACCGAGTATCGCAGCCAAATCAAATCTGAACCCATCAATATGCATCTCGGTCACCCAGTAGCGGAGACTATCAATAATCATCTGTTTCACAACGGTTTTATTACAATTCAGGGTGTTCCCACAGCCGGAATAATTCATGTAAAAACGCTTATCCTGCAAATTCAGCAGATAGTATACGGCGTTATCCAGTCCTCTGAAAGAAAGTGTCGGCCCATCCTGCCCACCTTCACCCGTATGATTGTAAACCACATCGATTACAACTTCTATTCCCGCTTTATGCATGGCTTTCATAAAATCTTTGAATAAAATAACCTGATCCCCTATGCCGATACAATGTGTATAAGAACTTTCAACGGCGAAGAAGGCAAGCGGATCATATCCCCAGGCATTAATAAGATGCTCTCCTGTTTTGGGGTTTATATTGATATTCGAGTTGACGTTGAATTCAAATATCGGCATCAGTTCCACCGTCGTTATACCGAGTTCCTTCAGATGATCAATCTTCTCGGTTATCCCATGAAAGGTCCCCGGTAATTCACACTGCGATGTGTCCGATCTTGTAAAAAAACGAACATGCATCTCATAAATTACCGTTTCATTCATCGGAATCCTCAGCGGTTGTTCCCCTTCCCAGTCGTATCCTTCATCACAGACGACAATACTCTTTGCCGGACTTCTTGCAGAATCGAGTTCGGAAAAGGACAGATCTTTAAGAGGTGAATTTTTATCATAACCGTACGCATACTCCTGATCCCAGTTATAAGCCCCTGAGATTGCCTTCGCATAGGGATCCGTCAATAGTTTGTTGGGATTAAAACGCATCCCTCTATGGGGTTCATAAGGTCCCTGAACCCTGTATCCGTAGAACTGTCCGCATTCTACTCCTTCAAGATAGATATGCCAGATATCCCCTGTCTTGTTTTTCGCTTCATCAAGATGAAAGACATGAGAGGGTTTCTCATCATAGTACGCCTGATACAATTCCAGTGTGACCCCCACTGCATTTCTTGAAAACACGGAAAAATTCACCCCACCGCTGTCGACCGTAGCACCAAGCGGAAGTGGCTTCCCCCTTTTCATTTTAATTTTTATACTCTTTTCAGGGTTGGTATTTTGATATTCTTCGGGAAAATTCACATCAGACCTCCGGATTTTTATTCCATTAAATGCATACGCTATCATTTTATTTCGAAATACTGTTGATTATAGCACGAAAAAAAGGTGGAACTTCTTCTGATTAGAAGTTCCACCTTTTCTATTTTAAAATTACATAAACTTATTCTCTCTACCGCTTATCAATCTCTTAATGTTCCCTCTGTGTCTGTATACGGAGAAAAGCGTCATACAAACATACAATCCCCAAAATACCGGTTGGTCAACAAGGAAAAAGATACAGATCGTTGCCACCGTCATAGCTGCAATTGAAGCAAGAGACATAACCTTTGTCGTCAAGGCAATCGTCAGCCCCAAAGTGAAAAACACCAGACCGGAAATCGGATGGATGGCAAAAAAAACACCAAGTGTTGAAGAAACCCCTTTACCACCTGCAAATTTCATAAAAACCGAGAAATCATGTCCAATAATCACGGCAAATGCGGATAAAGACAGCCATATTGCCAGATTAGGATCCCCAGGGATAAAGACATATCGCATCAGCATCAATGGAACAAATGCTTTAGAAGCATCCAGTATCAGACAGAGGATACCAAGTTTAAGGCCACAGGCTCTCATTACATTTGTCGCGCCAATGTTCCCCGAACCAACTTTTCTGATATCAACTCCCTTTAATTTCCAGGGAAGGATATAACTGAACGGAATGGATCCACAGATATAAAGCAGTAAAACAAATAAGATGTTTATCATTTATCTTTCCTCCTGCTCACAAATTTTAAGAACAAGGGGCTGCCCGGCATCGGACCGAGAAATTTTCTGAGATTCTTCTTGACAGCCTTCTTGTAATTGTCCGGAACAAGTTCCGGGTAATTACAGAAAATCTGAATAACCGGCGGTTTTGTCGAAACCTGTGTGGCATAATACATTTTAATACGTTTCCCCTTGGGAGACGGAGGCGGTACAAGGATATTGATCCTCTCCAAAGCCGCATTGATCTCTCCAGTCGAAAATGCCATGGAAAAGGACCGATAGGCCTCATCTATGGCATCAAATAATTTTTTGATCCCGGTTCTTTCAAGGGCGGAGATAAATAGGGTCTTTGAATACGGCAGAAAATAAAAATCAATCTCAACATCTTCCCTGACTTCGGGATAGAGCTGTTCCTTATCCTTCTCCGACAAAAGATCACACTTATTAAAGGCTAATACGCATGCCTTCCCCGCGTTCTCGGCAAAACCGGCTATCTTTTTATCCTGATCGGATATTCTTTCATTGACATCCATCATGATGACACATACATCTGATCTTTCGATGGCCTGTTGAGCCCTGAGTATACTGTAACTTTCGATCGTATAGTATTTGACCCTGTTTTTTCTTCGGATACCGGCCGTATCAATGAGATTGTATTTTTTCCCGTACAATTCTATTTCATCGTCTATCGTATCTCTTGTTGTCCCGGCAATATCTGTCACCATACTTCTTTCTTTCCCAAGCAACTGGTTAAAAAGAGAAGATTTTCCAACATTTGGTTTCCCGACGATCGCAATATTCGGTACGACTTCTTCTTCAATAAGATCCTCTTCATTCTTTGTTTCTTCCGATTCGTATAACTCAAACTTATCCTTCAATTTCTCAAGGATTTCTTCACAAAGATCATAAACCCCGTAGCCATGCGCAGCGGATATCTGAATCGGATCGCCCATCCCAAGCTGATACAATTCAGCGATGTTTTCAACATATTTATTTTCACTTTCCGCTTTGTTTGCAACAAGTAAAGGTTGAATCCCCTTGGAACGTAAAAATTCAACCACTTTGTAATCTTCGCTGGTCGGTGATGTAGACCCGTCAACAATAAAAAGCACCAGATCAGCTGCGTCAACATCCTTTGTTGCCATATCCCACATTTTCTCTTCAATTATACCGTCCGGATCACCAAAAAGACCGCATGTGTCTATAAGAGAAAAGGTCCGATCGTCAAATCGGACCTCTCCCACCACAGCATCCCTTGTTACTCCGGGAATATCGTCAACAATCGCCTTTTTTCTCTTAATCAACCGGTTAAAAAGCGTTGACTTTCCGACATTAGGTTTCCCTAATATGTGTACTGCAGGTATTTTCTTTTTCACTATTATTCCTCTTCTTTCTCTTCTTCCTTCTGTTTCATTTTTTCAGCGAGTGTTACACCTGACTGATCTGAATCCATGTACTGCTGATAATCGTTTTTCTCCGCATCGGTTTCCTTCTGCTTGATGGAGATGACCATGTTTCTTCTCTCCTTTTCAGGCTCGTAAACGGTTCTGACAACTTTTGCATTTACTTCGTCTCCAATGTTGAGAACATCTTCAGGCTTTTCAACTCTCTGGACTGAAATCTGACTGACAGGAAGGAAAGCTTCAATATTGTATTCATCGAGCATTACAGTTGCACCGGTATTTGACAACCTTACAACTTTACCTGTAACGGCATCGCCCTTGTTGAGTTCATCGCTGGCCTTTTTCCATGGATCTTCGATAACACTTCTGATACTGAGTCTGATTCTCTGTTCCTCAGGAAGAACCTCCATTACGTAAACCTTTACGGCATCGCCCACTTTATAGGAATCTTCAATGTTGTCGAGGAAGTTCCAGGAAAGCTCCGTCACATGAACAAATCCTGAGATACCATCTTCAAGTTCCGCAATCAAACCGCTTGGAAGGATCTTAACGACTTTTGCATCAAAGATCTGTCCAACCGGGAATTTCTTTGCAACATCTTCCCATGGGTTACCCTTTACCTTCTTGAGGCTGAGTGAAACCTTTCTCTTATCTTTATCGATACCGATTACTTCAACTTCTACCTGTTCCCCTTCCTGAACGACGGCTCTGATATCCATTCTCCTGTTTGTCCAGAAGATTTCTGAAGTATGTACAAGCCCTTCAAGTCCCGGCTCGATTTTAACAACAAAACCGAATGGAAGGATTCTGATAACTTCACCTTTAACGCGTGATCCGACAGGATATTTCGCTTCGATACCTGTCCATGGATCCGGTTGAAGTTTCTTTCTGCTGAGTGTAATCTTGTTTGATTTTTCGTCTACTTTCAGAACGACAACGTTGATAGGATCGTTGATATCAACGACTTCGGCAGGTTCCAGTTCTCTGTCGTATGTCAGTTCTGATCTTGGGATAAGCCCTGTAACAGGACCGAGATCTACAAATACCCCAAATTTCTCGATTCCTTCAACTCTACCTTCAACAACCTTTCCTTCAGAAATTGTTTCCATGAATTCTGAGATAATCTTCTGCTGAAGTTTCTTTCTTGAAAGAACTACATTGGGTGGTGTTCCTCTTCTTCTGTATCTGAGATCAATGATTTCAAAGTCCAGTTCCATGCCTTCAACATCTGCATTTTTATCGAGCATTGAATGGCTTGTAGGAAGAAACGCCTGCATGACACCAAAGATCTTAACAACGTATCCGCCCTTGTTCTTTGACTGAATAACACCCTTGATAACCGTTCCATCTTTCTGGTACGTCTTAAGGTTGTTGAGAACCTCTCTCATAGCTCTCTGCTTTTCGGAGATTCTGATGATACCATCATCTTCATTTATGTAAGTAATTACACCATCAATCTTATCTCCAGGCTTATATTCAGAAAGCGCCTTCACAAGCTGTTCTCTCTGAATCATTCCTTCACTCTTTGCACCAAATTCCACAACGAGTTCATTATCATGTGTTTCAACTACCTCTACGGTAATCAAAGAACCCTTTTTCGGATTTCCTACAAAACTGTCATCTCTTTCAATTCTTTCCATGGCTTCTGCCATGTTTGTAATTTCCTGACTGCCATTACTGTCGACCATACTTTTGCCAACCTCCTACATTCCACTTGATATATAATTTTGAATCTCTTCAACCTGCTGCATTGGGGTGGAAGTGCCACTACCCAATACCACATTGTTAAATTGATAGATTTTATCCTTTATCTCTTCAATATCTGTTCTGCCGTGTACCAGGAAGGAATTCTTATTTACAGACCTGGCAATTTCGTAAAGCTTTCTCGTGTTTGAACTCTTTCGTCCACCGATAATGATAACACAATCGGCCACCAAAGCCTTATCTCTGATTTCTTTTTCACGGGAAATCGTGGCATCACAAATGGTATTATACACTATAACGCTCTGAAACATAAACAGAGATGCCGTTATCCTTGAAGCAAACTCTGTAAAAATAGAGAGCGGTTTCGTTGTTTGTGCTGTAAAGGCATAATTAATGGTTCTTTCAGACTGATTCTCTTTTAGTAGACGTTCAAGCGACATACGATCTTCAAAAATCTCCGCTTCAGGTGCAAGACTTTTCAAAGCCATCATCTCCGGATGTGTCCTTTTTCCGAAAACAAGATTTTTAAATCCCTTCTGTCTGGATTCCAGAACCGTATGAAAACTTTTTTTCACGATAGGACATGTGCCGTCTATGATCTCATTTCCCATGCCCTTTAACATTTCAACCAGTCCAGATGGCGCCCCATGTGCCTGTATCAACACAACAGCTCCCTGAGGTAAGGCATTTTCATCCAAAACATTTAATCCAAGGTCTTCCAGTCTATCCATAACAACCGAATTGTGAACAAGGTCTCCCGTGACGTAAATAGAACCATGCTTCTTGAGCAGATCCTCAGCCATAGAAATAGCCCTTTGTACACCAAAACAGAACCCAATATTTTCAGTCTTATGAATATTAATCTCCGGATCACCCTTTTCTTTGTTCGATTAATTCGGATATTTTTTTGACAACGTCATCAAAAGACAACGATGTCGTATCGACAATTACAGAATCTGTTGCAGGTTTTAACGGTGAAAGTGTTCTCGAAGTATCCTGTTCATCTCTACGCTTTATCTCTTCAACAACCTTTTCAAAATCAATCTCAATACCCTGTCCATCCCATTCCTTAAGTCTCCGGCGTGCTCTCTCCTCTGCCGTAGCCGTCAGGAAAATCTTCAGGTCCGCATCGGGTAAAACAACCGTCCCGATATCCCTGCCATCCATTACAACCTGTTCACCCTTTATCATATCACGAATACTGTATGTCACAAATTCCCTTACATTTCTTAATGTAGAAATATCAGAGGTAAACATACTAACTTCAGGAGTTCTAATCTCCTCTCCAAGTCTTCTTCCGTTTAGATAAACAACGCCTTCCGAATACTCAAAGTTAACAAGAGGATGGAGCTCAACCGTCTCCACCTCTTTTATATTGTCTACACCCTTTGATAAAAAGTAATAGGCTATCGCCCTGTAGCAGGAACCACTATCAAAATGCAAAAAGCCGAATCGCTCACAGACTGCATTTGAAATACTGCTCTTACCGGAACCTGCAGGACCGTCTATAGCAACTGAAAAACTTGTTCTCATTTCTCAGCTTCTTCTATTGTATCATATATCATGAAGATATTATCCAGCCTGGTCATCTCAAAGATTCTCTTGATATTTTTCCTCAAACCGGCAATCTTCAATTCCTTCTGATAATTCCTCGTTTCTCTCAGAATAGAAACGAGCGTCCCGAGACCCGCACTATCTATGTATGGCACTTCACTAAAATCAAGAATGATGACCTTTGCTTCTCCCTTAACGACTTCCTCCATCTGTTCCTTAAGCTTCGGAGAATGGTATGCATCAATATCCCCGCTAATTTTAATTATTCTGGCACCATTCCAGTCCCTTGATTCAAACTTCAGATCATTCATAAACTCATCCTCCTCAAAGTTCAATTTATGAATTTTTTTGCTGTTTATCTAATTTTATGCTTAACTTCTGTAACTGTTCTTCATCAACGGATGATGGCGCAGAAGTCATCAGACATGTTGCACTGGTCGTCTTAGGGAATGCAATAACATCTCGGATATTGTCTTCACCCAGCATAAGCGAAACCATTCTATCCAGTCCAAGTGCACAACCGCCATGAGGTGGTACCCCATATTTAAACGCATCCAACAGGAAGCCGAATTTTTCTTTTTGTGCCTCTCTGTCAATTTTCAGAAGATCAAATACCCTTTCCTGAATATCTGACTGATGGATTCTGATACTACCGCCACCGAGTTCCCAACCGTTCAGAACGACATCATATGCAAGGGCTTTGATCTTATACGGCTCCTTTTCTCCATATTTTTCAAGATCTTCAAGCACCGGTAAAGTAAACGGATGATGCTGAGCCACATATCTGTCTTCCTCTTCCGAATATTCAAACATCGGGAATCTTGTAACCCAGAGAAGGTTGTATTTGTTTTTATCCATGAGCTCTTCTCTTCTTCCGATTTCGAGTCGGAGAGCGCCAAGAGACACGTTAACCGTCTTTCTGTCTCCTGCAATGATGAGTACCAGGTCTTCATCCTTCAGTTCAAGTTGTGTTTTGATCTTTTCAATCACTTCAGGTTCAACCGCTTTTGCAAATGAAGCTTTCACATCGTCGCCCTTTACCTTTATATTCATGAGACCTTTTGCACCATAAATCTTCGCAAAATCCTCAACTTCCTTCATGATCTTTCGACTGTATTTTGTTGCAGCACCTTCTACAACGATAGCTTTTACAACACCTTCAGCCGCAATGATATTACTGATAATCTCGAATGAAGTCCCTTCAAAACACCCCGTCACATCCTGCATCAGCATCTCAAACCTGGTATCCGGTTTATCCGAGCCATATTTGTCCATAGCTTCATCATATGCCATCCTTGGGAGCGGAAGTTGCACATCCACATCAAGGGCATCCTTGAAGACCTTTTTTAGCATTCTTTCCGTACAATCAATAACGTCCTCCTCTTCTACAAAGGACATTTCATAATCCACCTGAGTAAATTCAGGCTGTCGATCTGCTCGGAGGTCTTCATCCCTGAAACACTTGACGATCTGATAGTACTTATCATAACCGGAAACCATCAAAAGCTGTTTGAAAAGCTGTGGTGACTGTGGCAAGGCATAGAAAGAACCCCCTTTAATTCTTGAAGGGACAAGATAATCTCTTGCGCCTTCAGGGGTACTCTTTGTCAGAACAGGTGTTTCAACATCCACAAATTTCTCATCCTCAAAAAAGTCTCTGATGGATTTTACAATCCTGCTCCTCATCATAAGATTTCTCTGCATTCTTTTTGTTCTCAAATCAAGATATCTGTATTTCAGTCTCATCTCTTCGGAGGTATCTGATTCAATATTGATATAGATAGGAGGTGTTTCTGACTTTGAAAGAATTTCAAGGTCATCAACATCCACTTCAATCTCTCCGGTTGCCTGCCTTTTGTTAATAGCATCTTCCGGTCTGCTCATAACCTTTCCACGAACAGCTATAACATCTTCTCCCGAAAGGGCCTTCGCCTTTTCAATCAGTTCTGTCTTTTCGGGGTTAAAAACGATCTGAGTCGTTCCGTATCTGTCTCTGAGTGTTGTAAAGATAATACCCCCTAAATCTCTTCTATGATCAACCCATCCGTTAAGAATGATTTCTTCACCAGCATTTTTAGCGGTCAGTTCTCCGCAGGTGTGTGTCCTTTTTAACATGTATAAATCCCCTCTCGTGGTTTAATTGAATTCTCTAACTAATTCCGCAGCACGCTTTACCGAGTCTACAATCTTTTTATAGCCGGTACATCTGCATAAATTACCTTCCAGTGCCTTTTTGATTTCCTCTTCAGTGGGATTGGGGTTCTTATCAAGAAGGGCTTTTGTAGACAGGATAAATCCCGGTGTACAAAAACCGCATTGTACCCCCCCTTCATCAACAAAGGCTTTCTGAATCGGGTGCAGATTTTCCGGTGAGCCCAATCCTTCGGAAGTCAAGATGTCCTTCCCATCAAGTTCTCCGGCAAATAAAAGACATGAACAAACAGCGTCACCATTCAGGATAATCGTACAGGCACCACATTCCCCTTCGCTGCACCCCTCCTTGACGCTTTTCATCTTCATTTCATCCCTCAGAAAATCCAAGGCTCTCATATCTGCCCTGATATTTTTTTCATATTCCATACCATTCAAAATGAATTTAATCGTCATATGCTTGCTCCTGTCTTTTAGAGATTTAAATCTATTCAATATTTTACGTAGGGGTAATTCACGAATCACCCATGTCTCATAGTCGATTTAAATTTTACCAAGAATCGAAACACAGGTTTTACCACTTATAAAGAGAGTAATTCATGAATGACCCCTACATACTTTAAAGCCTGGCTACCGTATAGGGGCGGAGTTTCAAAAGCTTTTTTCAGGAAGTTTTTGAAACTCCTATCCCTACATTATTGTTTGAATTTATTCAGCAATTAATTTTTCGTATTCTTCTTCTGAAAGAAGTTCTTCCATTTCAGCTTCATCGGATACTTTAATCTTACAAATCCAGCCATCCGTCTCTGCTGCTTCATTTATCTTTTCGGGTGTTCCGTCAAGTTCTTCATTCGCTTCAACAACTTCGCCACTAATCGGTGCGTAAACGTCATTGGCTGATTTTACAGATTCGATTGAGCAGAGTGTATCTCCCTTTGAAAGATTGTCTCCGGCTCCCGGAAGATCAACGTAAACAATGTCTCCGAGCTGTTCCTGAGCGTGATTTGTTACACCGATTGTTGCAATACCATCTGTAAGTTCAACCCATTCATGTGATTTTGTAAATTTTTTCATCCTGTCCCTCCGTTAACACTAAAATTTATTTTTTAACTTTTCCCGGATTAACGCTTCCGACGTAAAAAGGCTTTCTGATAACTTTTGCCTTTAATCGCTTACCCGCTCTGACTTCTATTTCAACTTCCTTTCCAAGCTTATAGCCTTTTGAAGGAAGGTAACCAAGTGCCACTATCTTGTTTAACGTTGTGGATTTATTCCCGGTAGTGACGATACCAATTTCTTCATCCCCATTGAAAATCTTACAACCATTCCTTGGTATGCCGCCTTTTTCAATCACTTCAAGACCTTTTAGTCTTCTCGTCAGACCGTTTCTTTCCTGCTCTTCAAGGACTGATTTCCCAATAAAATCACGTGAAAAATCTACTGTCCACTTCAAACCGGCTTCAAGCGGTGTTGTATCCTGTGTAAGTTCATTTCCGTAAAGCATGTAACAAGCTTCAAACCTCAACAGATCTCTTGAACCGAGCCCGGCAGGTTTCGCTCCAATTTCGATTAGCTTTCTCCACAGGGGAATTGACGCATCCGGTGTGGTGTACAGTTCAAAACCGTCTTCACCGGTATATCCCGTTCTCGAAATCAGACAGTCAATGCCATTAAACCGACCCTCTTTAAAGGAATAAAATGGTATCTCGTCCAATCTGACACCGGCATATTCCTGCATGAGCTCCTCCGCCTTGGGTCCCTGAACGGCAATCTGAGCATAATCATCAGATTCATCGGTTACCCTTACATCAAAATCCGCTGACTGTTTTAGTATCCATTCAAAATCCTTAGCGATGTTTGCCGCATTAACAACGAGCAGCACTTCATCAGAAGCCTTCTTATACACGAGCAGATCATCCACGATACCGCCATTTTCATAACACATGGGTGTATAACAGATTTCACCGTATTTGAGTGTATCCACGTTGTTTACGACAAGATAATCCGCAAATTTAACAGCCTCTACACCTCTGAGGAATATCTCCCCCATATGAGAAACATCAAAAATACCCAAATTTTCTCTTACAGCTTTTGCCTCTTTGATTATTCCATCGGAATACTGTATCGGAAGCTCCCAGCCATGAAAATCAACAACTTTACCACCACATCTTACATGCTCATCGTAAAGCGGTGTTCTCTTAACCTTATCCAATTCCAAATTCCTCCCCCGTTTATATTAATCTGTCCAAAAGGGCAAATTCTTAACGCATTACTCAGACTCTTCGCTTTTCTCGTATTCTTCTTCAGCCACATCATCGAGATGGGATTCTATGATTTCTTTTGCCCTGTCATAGCAGGACTCCGGTACAAGAACCTCCATCGGAACAACTCCACCCTGACCCATGATGATCGGTTCGCCATACGGTACCGCCAACCCTTTCAAAACGCATGGAATATCCACACTGTCAAGCGATGATTTGATGATCTCTGCCGTTACCTCATCTGGAGCTGTTGTAACAGCGTACCATTTTTCCGAGGATGCCTGTATCAGCTGTCGGTTCTCTTCGATAATCTTTTTGGCTTTTTCAAACTCTTCGGGATCCACATATACTTCTGTCGGTGTGAGTTTCCTTTCCTCGTATGAAATATCATGCTCTTTCAAAAGGTCCATCAACGTCCTTGCTTCCTGGCGATATTTGTAGAGTTTCAGCAACTTCATAATAACACCTCCCGTGTGTTTAAATTATAACACAAAGTACAAGCCCTTACAGCATAAAGACCTGTAAATCATTTGAATATTTCCAACGTTTTTATTCGTGAGGAAAAGATTCGTCACGAATCTTTTCGTCCAGACAAACCATCGTCTGATCTGTATACTCAATGTACAAAAAAGACAATTTAATCAGTTCAAGAATACCGAGAAACGACACGATGAGATCAACCTTATCCTGAGCTGTACAGAATATTTCATCTATCGGCACCCTCTTTTCTGAAAGCAGCAATTCTTTCAGATATTTAATTCTCCCGGATATCGAGTACTGCTCTCCGGAAACCTTGTAGACCTTCTCTCTCATCCTCAATTCGTTGTAGGCATTCTTAAAATTCAGAAATAACTGCTGAGGAAAGGCCTCATTTTCCTGTTTGCGTGCCTGACCGGTCTTCTTAACCTTTACCCTGTAAAGTTTGTCTGCTTCATCACTTTTTTCTTCAAGAAAAGAGACAACTTCTTTCACCTTCTCATATTCCTCTATTCTTTGGACGAGTTTTTCCTTTTCATTTTTCACTTCTTCCTGCGCCTGTTCATCAGAAATTAGTAAGGCCTTTGATTTAAGAACCATTAAAGTGGACGCCATTACCATAAATTCAGACGCTACGGCAACGTCAAAGCGCTGCATTTGTCGAACATAGGCAATAAACTCATCGGCAATCCTGGCTATTTTTATCTCTCTTATATCTTTTTCCTCTTTTTTGACGAGATAAAGCAGCAAATCCAACGACCCGTCAAATTCCGGAATGTTAAATGTTAATTCTTCGGGAATATTGATCCCTCCAGTTAAAACATCAAATTCATTGCATCTCTGACTTCGACCATCGTCTGTTTTGCAATCGCAGAAGCCTTCTTGTTCCCTTCCGCGATAACCTCATCAATCAAAGATGGCTTTGCATCAATCTCTCCGAGCCTTTCCCAGATCGGTGATAATTTCGCTTCCATATTTTTGAGTAAGAGCTTCTTACACTGCACACAACCGATCTGAGCTTTTGTACAACCTTCCGTCACCCATTCTTTATCTTCTTCTGCAATACCGAACGACTTATGATAGCTCCAGACAGGACAAACTTCAGGATTACCCGGATCTGTTTTTCTTTTTCTTGCCGGATCTGTAATCATGGGCATAACAGCATCTTTGAGTTCCTTTGGCGTAGATTCTATATTGATGATGTTACCGTAGCTCTTCGACATTTTTCTGCCGTCGGTTCCAAGCAGTTTCGGTGTATGTGATAATTTAGACTCCGGTTCCGGGAATATTTCACAGCCATAGGTAAAATTAAACTTTCTCGCAACTTCTCTTGTTAATTCAATATGTGACAGCTGATCTTCTCCAACCGGAACCGCCTCTCCCTTATAGATCAAGATATCAACAGCCTGCAACACCGGATAGGTTAAAAACCCCGCATTAGCCACCGATTGATTACCGCTGAGCTGCTGTTTCTGCTCCTTATAAGTTGGAACTCTCTCTAATCTTGAAACCGGCATCAGCATGTTGAACAACAACTGAAGTTCAGCATGTTCCTTGATAGCCGACTGTACATATAAGACGGATTTTTCGGGATCCAGTCCAACAGCCATAAATATTCTGATGAGGTCTTTTGTATATTGTTTCAAATGTTCAGTTTTATCGTATCCCGTTGTCAAAGCATGCCAATCCGCAACAAAATAAAAAGTTTCAAACCCTTCATTCTGCAATCTAACCCAATTTTCGAGTATTCCCACATAATGCCCTATGTGTAATTTACCGGTTGGCCTTGTTCCGCTGACAATTCTCAAAATAAACACCTCCGAAGATTCTTATAATAATGATTTTACCATAAACACCCATCATATTGTGGTATAATTCCCTCAACTATTCAAGTCGGAGGTGCTTTATCATGAAAGATTTTATTCCGGCAGACTTTGAGAAAAAATGGCAAGAGGTCTGGGAAGAAAAAGGTATTTATCATTGCGAAACGCATTCGGACAAACCAAATTACTACGCACTTGTTATGTTCCCCTATCCTTCAGGAACACTACACGTCGGACATGTTAAGAATTACGTTATCGGAGATATCGTGGCACGTTACAAGAGACTACAAGGCTACAATGTCCTACATCCGATGGGTTTTGACTCCTTTGGCTTGCCTGCCGAAAATGCAGCTATTGCAAAGGGAATTCCACCAGAGACCAGTACTTATACAAACATCGACATCATAAAAGAACAGCTGGGAAAACTTGCGATCAGCTACGACTGGTCGAGACAGCTCGAAACGAGTAATATCAATTATTATAAATGGACACAGTATCTTTTCCTCAGAATGTATGAGAAAGGACTTGCTTACAAGAAAGAAGCCGCCGTTAACTGGTGTCACAGTTGTAACACCGTTCTCGCCAACGAACAGGTTATCGACGGAAAATGCGAAAGATGCGATTCGGACGTTGAACTCAAACAGCTGGAACAGTGGTTCTTCAAGATAACAGATTATGCCGAAAGACTCCTTCAGGATCTGTCAAAACTTGACGAATGGCCGGAGCGGGTCAAGACGATGCAGAAAAACTGGATTGGAAAGAGTAAAGGGGCTCAGGTCACATTTAAAATAGACGGAACGGATGAAAGTATCGACGTTTATACCACCAGACCCGACACACTCTGGGGCGTAACCTTCATGGCTGTTGCTCCGGAATCCCCGTTGCTTGAACAGCTTACAACTGAAGATAAAAAAGAGGAAGTCAGAAAATTCCAGGAAGCCGTGGCGAAGGAAGACCGATTCCTCAGAACCTCTGAAGAGTATGAAAAAGAGGGTGTTTTCCTTGGAACATACGCCATCAACCCTGTCAACGGAGAAAAGATTCCCATATACGTTGCAAATTACATCCTCATGGAATACGGTACGGGAGCCATCATGGCCGTTCCGGCTCATGACCAGAGAGACTTTGAATTTGCGAAAAAATACGATATCCCCATAACAATTGTCATCGACAACGAAGCGGAAACACTCATCGGCAAACCCTTGGAAAAGGCCAGCACCGAGCCGGGCATCATGGTCAACTCCGGTCCTTTCAGTGGGATGAAAAGCAAAGAAAGTCTGAAAAAGGTCATCGAATGGATAGCCGAAGAAGGCATCGGAGAGGGAACCACACAGTACAAGCTCAGAGACTGGCTCATTTCCAGACAGAGATTCTGGGGTGCACCCATCCCGATGATTTACTGTGAAAAATGCGGGGTTGTCCCGGTACCATACGAGGATCTTCCCGTTGAACTCCCTCTGGATGTGGAGTTTGATCCAACGGGTAAATCGCCACTGACGAAAGATCCCAGATTCCTTCACACCACCTGTCCCAAATGTGGTGGTGATGCGAGAAGGGAGATGGACACTATGGACACATTCGTTGACAGCTCCTGGTACTATCTCAGATACATCAACCCAAATCTGGAAGACAAACCGTTCAATACGGAAGATGTGAATCAATGGCTGCCGGTTAACCAGTACATCGGCGGGGTAGAACATGCTATCCTTCACTTGTTGTATTCAAGATTTATCACAAAGGTTCTTTACGATCTTGGAGAAGTTGGATTTGAAGAACCTTTCAAGAACCTCTTCACACAGGGAATGATTTATAAAGACGGTTTCAAGATGTCCAAATCAAAGGGAAACGTTGTTTCACCGGAAAAGATGATCAAAGATTACGGTGCAGATACCCTGAGAATGTACACCCTCTTCATGGGGCCCCCTGAAAAGGATGCCGAATGGAATGACAGTGGGATCGAAGGGGTATACAAGTTCGTCAAAAAGGTCTGGAAAACCATCATGACGGTTATCCCGGAAATATCCAAGGACATGGAAAACAAGCCACTGGGAAAAGAGGAAAAAGCACTGAGAAGAAAGCTGCATCAGATGATCAAGCGCATCACAAAAGACATCGAATATGATTTCCATTTCAACACCGCCATCAGCGGTATGATGGAAGTGGCAAACGAATTCAACAATTATGTCACAAAGGTCCATCCTGAAGACTGGAACACGAATGTGATCAGAGAGGTTGCAGAAAAACTTCTCATCCTCATGGCACCGTTTGCTCCGCATATGACGGAAGAACTCTGGCATGAGATGGGCAACGATACGCTCGTTGTTCTCGAAAAGTGGCCCGAAGTGGATGAATCCGCTCTCGTGGTTGATGAAGTACAGATCGTGGTACAGATCAACGGAAAGATCAGGGACAAATTTACGATAGCCGCCGGACTCAGCAAAGAGGAGACGCAGAAAATTGCCTTCGAAAGAGATCGCGTAAAAGAACTGACAGATGGCAAGAACATCAAGAAGGTTATCGTTGTTCCGAATAAGATTGTGAATATCGTTGCGATATAAACCGATGGTTTAAAATATAGGGCAGGTCTTGTACCTGCCCTTTTTTATTGTATCTTTTCCTTTTAAGCGTTGTTTAAGAGAGTGAAACAATTCCCGCTACGGAGAAAAGGAATGGATACAACAGCTGAGATCAGTTATTATCTTGATGAAAAAATGAAAGGAAACGGTTACGGATCGTATATGATGACATTTGCCTTAAAAAAGGCAAAAGATATCGGATTTGAAGAATGGGTAAGACTTCCATCAATTGCAGTTTTCGATTCATACAGACGCGATCATCTTTATTACGGGAGAAAGTTAGCGTCAAACGATTGACGCGTAAGGATCAAGTCATGGTTTGCTTATTCTTCTTATAGTCATACATTAATTGATCCACATAATCAACGAAATGATCGGCATCGAGCATTTGCTTTTCATCGTATATGGAATAGCCGTAACTGAAATCGAGTTTGTACGGTTCTCTTGATTCACGATTAAATTGCTCCAGCGTCTTCTTAATCCTCAAGATCGATCGGTCAATAGCTGTGCGGCTATCACAATCCATGACGATAACGAACTCATCCCCACCGTATCTGGCAATGAAATCATTGTTTCTGATCGAATTTTTGAGCGACTCCGCAAAATTCACCAAGGCTCTGTCACCCGCCTTATGTCCGTATTTATCGTTTATTTCCTTAAATTTATCAATATCAATCATAATAACGGCAAACTTGTTATTCGAATTAAAAGAGAGAATCCTTTTGTTCAGATGATTATCAAGGCTCTTTCTACTGTTGACATCCGTCAGATAATCCAGATTAACTTCTTTGCTCTGAACATTGAGATACATGATGATCATCGACAATGCCAGTGAGTTCCAGTAAAGGATAAGTCCGTAAAAAAGAATTTGAAAAATACCACCAATGAGGGGTAAAAACATAAAAGAAAGCAGGGAGAAAAGTTTAGTCTTTTTATATTTTTTACGATTCCTTAAAATGATTACCGACCCGTAGGCAGCGTATGAAAACGAAAACAAATTCATCAGGTTGAACAACGGCTGTCTTGAATAGATATTGTCCGGACTCACCGTAAAAATCCATCCGGTAAACGGTGAACACACACTCATCAGCATAATAATCCCCAACGGAGCAAATAGATAAACATAATATCGTTTCCCGGGATTAAAATCCTTCTGAATGAGGTTACTGATATAGAGAAGCCACAAAATGGGTGGAAGCGGAGTCAACCCAAGTAATATCGAATTGGTGACAAAGTTCATCATCCTGTAGATATCGCCGGATTTGCCGTCAACATACCAGGTCACAATATCCAGCACAAGCATCACGAGAATACCGATTAATAAACGTTTAAATGCCGATTTTGATTTTGAACGATTGAATTTCTGCTCATTCAAAGCGAACAGTATCGTCATCATCATCATCATTGAAAACACATTTAAATCTATCTGGCGAATAAAATCGACCATTTTGGCCTCCTGTTATGGTTTTGCTGAAATCGTCTTTTTAAAATGTTTCTGCTGATACATTAACTGATCAACATGGTCTATAAACTTATCGGAATTATTCTTACCGGCTTCACGAAAAAATGAAGAACCATAACTGAAATCAAGATTATATCGCAATTCTCCCGTTTGATTAATCTCATCAAGGTGTTTTTTTATCCTGTTAATGACATGGTCAACATCCTTCCGGTGTTCACAGTCAATCAGTATGACAAATTCATCTCCACCATAGCGGGCAATAAAATCAGTGGAACGAACCGATTGTCGAATCACTTCGGAAAAAACAACCAATGCTTCATCTCCACTGATATGGCCATATTGATCGTTGATAATTTTAAATTTATCAATATCAATCATGATTAAGGCAAAATCCTTTTTAACCGATGCCTCAACTTTCATATTGATATAATTGTCGAAAGCCGCCCTTGTGTTTAAACCCGTTAAATAGTCCGTCGTCTGTTCTTTGCTCTGAATCCTGAGATAAATGATAAAAATTGAAATCGCTGAAAAATTCCAAACAAGTGTAACCCCGTAGAACAGCAATTGAATCAGCAATCCAAGCAGTGGAAATACAACAAAACTGAGCAGTGAAATGGCTTTTTTCAGCCGATAGGGCTCTTTGTTTCTGATAATCATATAGGCACCCGTCAGCATATAACAGATTGCGATCAAAACCAGAACAAAATACATCGGGCCTCTTGAATAAAGATTATCGGGACTGATTTTGTAGACAACACCAAACAAAGGTGAAAGCGCCGTCATAATCAGAATACCTGTAAAAATATATGACGAAATGCGATTATACCGGGTAATTTTTTCAGGTGAATCATTTAAACGATTGAAGATATAGTTCGCCCATAAGATTGGCGGAAGAACAGAAAAAGCATTCCTGAAAAAGTTGATAAAATTATTCAAATAAAAGAACAACATACCATCTCTTCCATTTACAGCATTCCACAAGAGATCCAAAACGATTAGAAAAAACACACTCAGCGTCAGATTTTTAAAGGAAGTTCTCGTTCTTGTTTCCATTGTATGATAATCATTGGTAAAATAATACACGATAACCAGTATCACAGCGGAAAAAATATTAATATCTGACAAGGTAAAGAAATTCATAGTATACACTCCGGATAATATCTAAACTTTAGAATTATATCACAAAGAAGTCAGACAATCTCGGATTTTTCAAATAACTCAAAAGAATGGCTGTATTTTTAACATTTCTCTTTGCTATAATGATACTAAACCAAAAAGGAGTGTTTTAAGAAATGTCCAACACTGAATTGCGGAATGAATATCTCAGTCGTATCAACCTTGTTTTAGATTACATAGAAAAAAATCTTTCCAAAGAACTGACACTTGAAGAACTGGCTGACGTGGCTCAATTTTCAAAATTCCATTTTCACAGATTATTCAACGCTTTTATGGGAGAGACTCTTTTTCAATATATTCAGAGAATCAGATTACAGAAGGCAGCTGCTATGCTGTTAAACAGAAAAAACACGGCCATCACCGAAATTGCTTTTGACAGTGGTTTCTCAAGCTCTGCAGCCTTTTCAAGGAGTTTCAAGAAATTCTTCCGGATGACACCAACTGAATGGAAGACAAAGATGAGCGAACAGAACAATTCAGATCAAAACGATAGCAATTTGAGTCAATCGAACAGCAATGTATGGAAAGACAAAATCCCGAACAAACTCTATAATCATAACATCTTAAGTGAAGTGAGGATGATGAATATGAGTACAGTAAAGGGGAACGTCGTTATCAAGGATCTGGAAAAATTCACGGTAGCTTATGTCAGATATATAGGACCGTATGCGGGAAACGGACAACTTTTCGAAAGTCTGTTTGGGAAATTGTTTGGATGGGCAGGACCAAGAGGACTAACTGACCCAAATACGAACAAGGATGCAAAAGTGCTTATCATCTATCATGATGATCCCGGTATCACAGATGAAGAGAAACTCAGAACAAGTGTTTGCCTCTCCGTTCCGAAAGAAACTGAAGTTGAGGGAGAAATCGGCAAGATGGTAATAGACGGCGGGAAATATGCATTCGCCCGGTTTGAACTCAACGAGGATGAATATGCAGATGCCTGGAATTGGGTCTATTCACAATGGCTTCCGACAAGCGGTTATATGCCGGATGACAGAACTTGTTTTGAAATGTATCCCGAACCTGAAAAAAAAGATGGAAAAACGGTTGTCGATATTTGTATCCCGATAAAAACGATGTAGCATCATAGGGGTGGGAAGAACCACCCCTTTTCCTTAAATTCTACTCTGCTTCAAAGCATTTTTCTCTTGAAAAGATAGCCTTAACGGCATCCCTCTGTAAAAAAAGAAAACTGATCAAAGCAAAAACACCGGCAATCAACGGCAAAATCATCGGGTTCATATAATCCGTCAAAAACCCGGATATCATCAAGGCAACCGGGGTGGACACCTTAACCAAAGCCAGGATGATGCTGAAAACTCTCCCCCTGTACTGTTCTTCGGTTTCCGATTGAATATAAGTGATGATGGGGACATCCACCATCGACATCAGCAAGCCAAACGAAAAGCGAAGGAATGCGAAGAATATGACGATGATCAGATTTGATGATTCCAATAACGGAAGCAAAAGCGGAAGACTGATCATCAGCATCAGAATCGACATGGCAATAGTGAGAACAAACAACAATGATTTAAACGAAATCTTTTTCATAAAGAAACCGATGATTGCCGCCCCAAGGACAACACCGGCCGGAGCGAATCCGTTGACAATTCCATAAGCAGTTGCGCCCACCATATAATAATTGTTCAGGATATAGGGGATCGGAACCATTACACCAAAGGAAAAAGATATGTTGAAAACGATAAATATCCACAACAATTTCATCAGTGAACCATTATTCCTCAGATAAACAAACCCCTCTTTTAACGACTTCCCAACGGACTTCATCGTTACAGTTTCAGGAGAAACAACCTTTTGCGTGCTGTTAAATTTAAAATCGATGAACGATTCGGAAATTGCCGATATGAGAAAGGAAATCCCGTTAGCGAGAATAAAGATTCTGATATCTATCAAAGCAAAGACGATTCCACCCAAAACAGGTGCCAAAATACTGGATGAGGCGTTGATAATATGTGATGCACTGTTCAAACCGGGAAGCTTCTCTTTGCTCACCAGTTGAGGCATGGCAGCGGTAAATGTAATCCCGAAGAATGTAACAAAAAGATTGGACAAAAAAGTTGTCAAATAAATCATCCATATTTCAAGCGAAACAAAAGACATGAGGGCAAACAACCCGATAAAAAGAATTCCATTCAGAATATCCATGTTCACAACTATTTTTTTCTTTTCAAAGCGGTCTGCCAAAACACCGGCAAACGGTGAGAGGATGATGACAGGTAGTATACTGAAAGCCAGTGTCAGGGCAAATGATGTGCCCGAGTTCGTCTTTTCCAGGATATAAAGTCCAATGGCAAACGAATAAATGGCAGATCCGAAATTGGACATGAGTGTGCCCAATAGATACAGTACAAAATTCTTTCTTTCCAACGTTGTGTTATGCATAATCTTCCCCTTTCTGATTCAGCTTATTTAGTTCAAGTTTAGAACAGAAATATGTGGTTTTCATATAGAAGGTGTTTAATTCCCATATTTATATTGTACAGATTTTCGGTTTCTTCTTAAATCTCATCATGTGCATGGACATTATGAGTAACTATTTTAAAATAATCGATCAGATCAACCATCGTTACAATCTCAGGTTCACCGACGGACCTTTTCGTAATCGGTTCAACAATCAAATAAAATGATTAGACGTTGAGGGTATGACAAACAAACGAACGTTTGTCAAGTATTTTGTATTTTCTTTATGAATTTCAAATAATTCATTTATATCAAATAAATGCTTGTGTATAATAATCATATTGAAAGAAAGAGCTGAACATATGGAAATACAGGAGGTCAAAATGAATATCTTACTCGTTGACGATGAAGTTGAAATTATAGAATTAATCGAATTGTATCTGACAAAAGAGGATTATACCGTTTATAAGGCCGGAGACGGTCTGGAAGCACTGAACATCATCAAAAAAACACCTATCAACATGGCGGTTGTGGATATCATGATGCCAAACATGAATGGATTGAGTCTCATTAAACGCATCAGAGAGACGATGAATATTCCCATCATCATTATTTCTGCGAGAGATGCATTTTCTGACAAAGTGCTTGGCCTCGACATCGGGGCGGATGATTATGTGGTGAAGCCGTTTAACCCCCTGGAACTCCTCGCCAGAATCAAGGCGCAATTACGACGTTACGAAAAGTTGGGCGGGAGTGCTGAAAAAGAACAAAAAAGCATCATAAATCACGGAGAACTTGAAATCAACAGGGATGAATGCACATTGCGAAAGAACAAACAACCGATAGAACTCACCGTTACTGAATTTAAGATTCTCGAATGTCTCTTTCAGCAACCCGGAAGAGTTTTCACAAAAAGTCAGGTTTATGAATACGCATGGGGTGAGGACTATTATGGTGATGAGAACGTTTTGAGGATTCACATCAGCAACTTACGTGAAAAAATAGAGGCGGATTCCAAGAAACCTGTTTATATCAAAACGGTCAGAGGACTTGGTTACAAGGTAGAAAAAGTATGAGATTATTTAAAAAACTCTATACAGATCTGATGGTTAAATATTTTATCCTTGTTGCAGCCGCTATTGTTAGTATGTTTTTGGCAATCACCTACATGGATAGCGCAACCAACGGTATTCTCGCAGAGTACGTCGAATTTATCGTTGAAAAGGGTAATATCGATATCCATTTCGATAAACCGTCGATGACATTGAATCTCTCAGGCGGGAAAGATGCTGAAATGCGGTACGAAATCCTTGAAGATTATAAAATCATCTACAAAGAGGGACCTGAACTCGGAGGAGAGACATCGTACTCTCCGGAAATCATCAGCAGTATCATTCAGCGCCAATACAGATTAATACCGGAAATTCCATATATCGGAGAATATATCCCCTTCACTGGAAAAGATGGCAACCATTACGCCCTGCTGATAAAAAAACCAAAGAACAGTGATGCATCAAAAGCACAAATGGGGGTTATGTTACCGGAATATCTTCGTGGCACGCAACTTGAAGCCGCAATATCCCGCACTGTCTGGATCGGTCTCATCATGATTATCATCATCCTCTGCCTCATCGCACTTGCCTTCAGTCAACTCACCAAATCACGCATCATCCATCCCATCCAAGCCATCCAAAAAGGACTGAAATCAGTAGATCAAGGACATTATGACGCACATATCCAATTCAACGCAAACAAAGAATTTGAAGAAGTACGGGATGCCTTTAACCGAATGACTGAACGGTTGAACACAGTTCAAAGAGAAAACAAAAAACTTCAGGATGGGAAAAAGCAATTTATTCTGGACCTGTCACATGATCTGAGAACCCCTATTACCACCATACAAGGGTATGCACAGGCAATGACAAGTGGAATGGTAGGAGACGAAGCGACAAAGGAAAAATATCTCAAATACATCTACAAAAAATCAGAAACGATGGCACGACTCATCAACAAACTTTTTGAATATTCAAAGCTTGAAAGTTCGCATCATCATCTTGAAAAGAAAGAAACGGATATCGCCAATTGTTTCAGAAACGCTATCATCGAAAAACTGGATAAACTGGAAGCTGAAGCTTTTCAGATCAGCATTGATATCCCCGAAGATATCATCCTCTTCAATTGTGATTCGACAGAGATTGAACGCGCCATCGGCAATATCATCTCCAATCAGATCAAATACAATCCGAAGGGGACGAAGGTCTTTTATCAGCTGAAAAAGAAAACAGACAAAATCTCCATCATTCTTCAGGATGATGGCATCGGTATCGAAGAAGAAGCGCTCGAGCATATCTTTGATGTTATGGTCAGGGGAGATAAATCAAGACACGGCATGGATGGAACCGGACTGGGTTTGTCCATCAGTCGAAAGGTTGTGGAATTGCACGGTGGAATCATTGAGGTTCTCAGCACCGTTGGCGAAGGTACACGCTTCGAAATAACGCTTTCTTTATAAAAACCAAATATTCCATATGCGTTGAATAAAGACTATCCGGTTAAGATAAAGATGAAAGATCAATTCAAAAACCGGAGGTTATTAGGAATATGAAAAAAACTCAAATCATCTTATTATGTGCCGGAATACTTGCATTCATCACAGCGGGTATCTCAATTGTTAATCCTGACGTATATCAGAACTTTGTTGATCCGGATTACATCGCTGAATCAATCGGACAGGATATCATCACCCTAATCGCTGCAGGATTTGTTATAATCATCTCGTTGTGTTTCAAAAAGGCTTCCTCACGGCTACGCTTAACCGGATTGGGATTACTCATCTATCTGGCATACGCTTACGCCATCTATGCCTTTGGTGGCGTCTACAACATCCTGTTCTTCAACTACATTGCCATTCTCGGCTTGAGTGTCTTCGGAAGTTTTTATCTGGCAACTGATAGTCTGTACAAAATCAGAGAAGAAGAAGGAAACACAAAGCACAGAGGAAAATTCGCAAAGACAACTGCCGTTTTTCTATCGGTCACAGTTATTCTGTTGGGAATGATATGGATAACTTCCGCTGCAGAACACATCACGAATCATACAAAGGCAAGAGAGACGGTTATCTACGTCCTGGATTTATCATTGATACTCCCGCTTTTTGCCGTGTCAGCTATCACACTGTTCAGAAGAAAAACAGAAGGTTGGTATCTCGGAGTTGTTACGATGGTTAAAGCGTTGACAATAGGACTCTCCATTGTAACCGGACAACTCGTAAAGTATTTCAGAGGTCTTGAAATGGATTGGTTTCTGGTCATATTATTTGGAACGTTTACAATATCAGCATTGATCATCAATATCATCATGAAACCGGAATTGTAACTCCAACTGTAGGGGCAATTCACGAATTGCCCTTATAATGTACGTAAAAACCAATTTGATTAGAGGAGAAAATATCATGAAAAAACGAACAAGAAATATACTGATGCTCCTGGTAATTGTTGCAGCAGCATTGTTATTGATACAGTTTATCCCGAAACTCAGCCTGAATGCCTCCAACATGCAGACATATGAAGGAGAATCATTGAGCATCCATTATGCTCCGGTTGATGAGGCTGAAATCAAAAAGATGGCGACGTATATGGAAGGAGAAATCAAGCGGATCAACGCATTTTACAACTTCTCCGGAGATGGAAACCTATACATATACCCGGATCAGAACACTTTCCACAGAAAAAAATACGGAACATTCATTGAACTCGTAAAACTATTTACTGACCTTGACTGGTACATCGGTGACAATATTGGGGAAACCGTTATCGCCGTATCACCGAATACAGAATTAACCTATCACGACAAAAATTCCGTCTACGGCATGCTCCCGCATGAATACGTTCATACCGTTAATTACAGACTGAATCCGGAGATGCCGCTGTGGATCAATGAGGGAATGGCACTGTATCTCGCCAACGGCAAACCACTCAAATCTATTCAAGGGATGAGGATTCCCACATATGAAGAAATCCAGACATCCAATCCCATCACATTTGCCGACTTCAACGGTTATCAGCTGGCGCATATCTATATCGAAAAGATGATTGAACGCTTCGGAAAAGAAAAGGCCATGTCTGTCATTTTAGGTGAAAAAACATTCGAAATCGCCTTCGGAATAAGTGATAAAGCCTTCTATGATTATTGGGTAGAAGAATTGAGAAAACTATAAAACTGAACGATTCAGGTTGTTTATTGCCCTTTAAACAACCTGATGATCCTGTGAAAGGGTCTGTAAACATAATACAAGCCATAAAAACGGTCACTGAGTTGCCAGTCCTGGAAGTCCACTTTCTTAGGTTTAAAGATAAATAAAATATAATTGAGCTTGTAACGAAACCCCTTGATCAACATCATTTTATAGCGTTTAAACAAAATATAATGAGGATGCCCAAGTTTATACTGATCCTCATCACTCTCTAAAGCAAATTCTTTTGCAATCGTCTTTAAACGTCTTTCAAATCGTGTTGGCACATGCCATTCTTCTATTTCAGCCTCGAAACCGGTGTTAAAATATTCATCAACCAATAAAACGGTCTGCATCAGCATAAAAGAAATATTGATTGCTTCCATTTTTTTAATCAGTAATTTCCAGTTTATTGCAGAATTCGAGAATAACACAAAAATGTCAAATAACCATTTTAAACGAAAATAACCGTGTTTTGAGCCGTGGTAGATGAGGAACACGATATTTTCCTCAAAACCGGGAACCTTTATCCGGTAACCGTTGTATTCCATGCATCGCCGACTTCTCCACATTGCTTCAAAATCAAATACCAAATCCCTGCTACTATAGGCATTGGAGACAATCTTAAAATGAATCTCAAACAACACACCATTCGGACTCGTAAAACTGATATGATGATTTCCCTTTAAAAACGCTTCAAGTTGACGTGGGCTTAAAGCCTCAATCCCGTCAACGTTCCGATATCCATTTTGAACTAATAACTCTTTCACCCTGAACAAATCCGATTCATGAACAAAAAGATCAATATCATGATAATCTCTTACGCTGACATCTCCAAATAATTCATACGAAAGCATCGGACCTTTTAACGACAGGTATCGGATATCATGTGTATCCAGCAGCTGAACAACCTTGATCAGTTCAGTCGTAGTCTTCAAGTTCTCCAGTTTTTTTTGCATACAAAGCGTTTCAACCTGCTTTTGAATCGATTGTTCCAACTCTATCGAACAATGCTGCATATATTGATAAGCCAGAGAATAGATACGATGACGGTTCAGATAGGCGATAAAACTCTCATCTCTGTACTCAAAAAGTTTCTGATAAAAAAACGTTTCCCTTGAATAATCAGAAAAAGTAACCATCATTCCTCTTTTTCTATCAGATTATTTTCATCGAGTTCATTCAGAAAAGAAAGCACCTGTGATTCTGCATCCCTGCGACTGACATCATATTCATCCAACAGTTCCTGCACCAAAACCGAAACCTGAATGGATTGATCAATGCGTTTCCAGATCTCCGTCCCCATTCCGTTTAAACCGTAATACATACCGCTTTCAACACTCATCAAAACCTTGTTGCCATCCACTTCCGTGTCGGCATACCCGTCTTTCCTTTTGATTGTCGTCGTTAGATCAACCATCGTTCACCTCCATCATAGATAACCCAATTTCTTCATCATGCTGCCATTGACTGAAATGATCTGCTTAACCTGTTGATCTGTCAGCTTATCCTTCCAGTTTCCCACTTTCCCGCTGTAAAAAAAAGAAGTCGATTTCGGACTTCTTTCCTTAAACCCATCCTTTTCCTCCTGTTTTTTCAATTGCTTGAAATCAGAATAACCAACAGCTTTCCGCAATCGCTCTTTATCAACGGATACCCCGCAAAAATGCAAGACCTTTTCAAATTCAGCTGCCGTATCTACCTGCATATCCTCATATCGTATCACTAACACATCCATCGCCTTTTGTTCAAGATAGCTCTCAACATGCCCTGACCAGGTCAAAAGTTTTTGCCGTAATTGAGAACTAAACTTCTTCTTAGAGCAGCTAAAACAACTCCCTTCATCACACATAAACCGAACCGTTTCAGAGATTGAATCTCCTGTATGATTGGCAAGGGATGGAACAATATCCAAAGGATCGCGGACAATGTACACAGCTTTTGAATCGGTACTTGTAATCAAAGGTCTTCCATCGGGTAATAAAGTATACGCATCATGCACCTTGATATATTGGAGACGTTCGGTTTTAGCAGCCAACAGTTCATAGACTTCAGGTCTGAGGGCATCGATCTCCTCAAAAGTGAGCGAAGTGGAATCGACACCAACCATTTGATCAAATAAGGGTCTCGAACTGGCGATCCCATCGGTATTAATCGCATTGATACTGACCGGTTCAGTTCCCCGTGAATTATAATTGGATAAAAGAATACGCATCCAGGTATTCCCGGATTTCGGATAGGAAGCCAGCCAGATGATCCCCTTATCCATCTTCGTTCAAGAGCCCCTTCACGATCTCAACCTGTTCCTTCAAAGTAAATCCTTTCTTCGGTCGCATCATCCGGTGCATCTTTACATGACTACTGATCGCACCACATTGTGACAGATGTTTTTTCTTCTGTTCATCGGACAAAAAGATAAAACGATAAGTGTTCTTAATAAGGGCATCAATCTTGGCAAACCCCTTTATCTCGTCATATTGAACCGTATCATCGTTATGGGTATTTAATACGATGAGATGCTTCAATTCGGTTGACATATCATGAAGCTCAACGTTGATATTGAACTTGTTGATGTCCTTTCGGATGGCCGTCTCATCTGTATATTCTACCGCCAGCTTGTCTGCTGCATCCTGCCAGAGTTTCACACGCCTTAAACCGGGAAGAACGAAAGGTGGCTGCTTTTCCCGGCAGTTAACAAGCGTCACATCATCACTGATGATCTTATACCCTTCCTTTTGAAGAGCCGCCGCAAGTGTCGATTTCCCCGCACCCGATATACCGGAAATAGCCAACGCCCCTTTAGGCGTCAGAACCGTCGACGCATGCAAGACAAAATGACCGCGCTGATGTAATAAAGCACCAAATACTGAGCCCAGCAGAAAAATTCTGATGTCTCTTTCTTCAGCATTAGGAGCAACTTTTATAATAATTTCATTCCCATCTTTCACATAAAATGACGCAATTTGTTCCAGATTTAAGACAAATTCCTGTTGATTTGCCTGAAAGCGAATCCCTGATTTATCTACGTTGTCCAACACTTTCTTTGTCTCACCAAGGCGTATAAAAATATCGGGAGTCTTTTGTCCCTTTTTCAGTTCCGGTAATTCTATCTCAGAGCTTATTGTCAACCCATAGGCTTCATATCGATAATCATTCATCTATCCAATTCCTTTCATCCTTTAAAATGTCTTGATCACATTAAAGCGTTCCATTCCTTTTTCACCTGTTACTATCAACTCGCCACTTTTGATCCAGGCATGCGCCTTGAAAGCATCTTCTTCACGAAGTACCCCAAAATACACGATACTTTCAATACCTCTTCGATTCAGCATAAACTTAGCCGCCAATGCCTGTGTCAAGCAATTACTCTTCCAGAACGTATACCTTGAGACTTTTATCATCAACTGTGACAGATTCATAAGGTCAAAATCATTTTTTCTCTTTACACTCTTCTTTTCCTTTTTTTCAAGATAAGCGGCTACTTTCCTGAAATGAAACAATACAATTAACAGACGACTCCAACCGAGAAAAAGGAGAATTTCAAGTAATAATTTTTTATCAGAATTCTTTAAAGCATTCCATTTAAAAAAATAGCTTTTCAGCTTAGTCATCAAAAAGTGTTCCTTTCTCCACCATCCTGAGAAAGCGACTGAAAATAAGTGTTCGAAATAATATTCTCATATGTAGATTATCCCCTCTGATGAAATCGAAATCTTTGAGCATATCTATATTTTTTTGGATTATGGTGCGATCCAGATATTTCTTTTCCAGTTGATAGTCTCCAATACTTAATAATTCTTCCTTTATAATCAGCCAATACGGTTTGATCCGTTGTACCCAATCTGCCGATTGTTTTCCCCTTACATTAGAATTAAGTATTTTATCCGGGATATAGCCTTTCACAGTTCTTTTTATCAATCTTCTTTCTATACCATTTCTGACAAATTGATCTTCCGGAAGGTTGAGACAAAATTCAATGAGTTCAACATCATCTGTAGGATCAGCAAATGAAACATTATATTTCAACCCTAATTTGGTTTTGTTTGCTCCCCTATGAGAAAAGCCTCCGGGTCCAAGCATATGTAATCTGACTCCAAGTGAATCTAAAACAGTCAAGAAATCATTATCCCAACCAAGTGACCTAAACCTTTTATCCTCTTTTTTAAAATTCACAAATTCCTTGTTAACCGGTAAATATTCAGAGATTAAAGAATTCCGATTAAATAACTTAAGTATAATCTTTTTCAAATTCGGATGACTTATTTTAAAAAAAAGCCGTCTTAAAACAGTTGTGACTTTTTCATTTTTCAGATAAGCATAATCTCCAACTTCTTGAAATAAGTTTCTGTATTTATGTTGCCTTAACAAATAGATCAAATATGGATAGAAAGAACCCCATGATATGGTGCCGTTCCCAAGTTGACCAGAAAATAAAACATCGATATTTTTCTTACTTGCTAACTTAACCGATTCAATGATCCAAAAGCTATTTTCAAAGAATTTATAAGGCTGCTCAAAAATCTTAATATATTCATCGATATCAAGATAAGAGTTTCTATTTTCATAAGAAAGAAAATTCATATCAATATTATCATACATCTGCTGATACTCACACATATATATACTTTCATCTGCAATACGATTCTTTGGTAACCAATTCTGGTACGTTGAAATCGGTACTGATGTAAAAGTTGTTAATCTGCTTTTTTTATTTCGCAATTGTTTACTTGTCAGCCCAGCGATAATTCCAGAATCAAACCCTGCGCTTAAAAGCAAACCGATATTTTCTCTGTTTTTTATTCGTTTTTGAATCCCTTGATTTAAAATATCTATCAATGCTGATTCATATTCTTCATCATCTTTAAGGATTATTTCATCTTTTTTTTCAAGTTTCCAATATTGCCACAACTTTGTCTTTCCATCTTTAATAGAAAGACAAAATCCAGGGGGAAGTTGATTAATCCCCCTATAAATAGTGTGATACGGATCAATTTCATTGCGTTTACCGTTAATTGTTAAAAAATCCGCTATATACTGATCATTAAGCTCCAGAGAAACACTAAAACACCGAAAAAAACTCTTAAAAAGTGTTGAAAAAGCGAAACAGGATTCACTATCATGATAATAAAGGGGTTTTCTTCCTGTTTTACTTCTACAACAGAATAACTCCTGTTTTTTTTCATCCCATAAAACAAATGAAAAATCTCCATCAATCATATCAGCTGCATCATAACCAAATTTTATATAGATTTGTGAAATCAATTCCGCATCGCTACAATTCTCAGCCAAATATTCTGAACAGTCAATCCTCAAAAACAATTCTCTTCTATTATAAATAATTGAGTCAGAAATGACAGAAATGAAATTTTTATAGAAACAATCTGGATTACTTTCTTTAAACCCTTGAGAAATACATTTCAAAAAAGATGATTGTCTGTTTTTAAAATAAATACCATTAATAATCTGCATACCCCCCTTTTGATAATATAAAAATGAAGAGGCGTACTTCTGAGCCTCTTCATTTTTATGATTTATGAACCGGTAGTAGAGGTGTCTCCACCAGGAGCCCCAGGGGTAAACTCAGTTTCTTTTGAGACAGATAAACACTCAACTATCGGGACACTCCAAATTTTTTTCTTCATCAATATTCCACCTCCTTCATTTTAAATAATTATCTAAACTATTCAAATGTGTTACTATGAGACAGTTCGAATTACACTGAAACGGTGAAAAAACGTTTCAATTTTACCTTATAAATATCACAAAAGCTGCATTCTAACTCATCAATTTAAACGTTAATGATTTTAATCCTCTCAGAAAACAGAAGTTCTGAATAATATTCGCATATGAAAATATATCCTCCAATCGTACACATTTTCACCTTGAAATCTCCCTAAATTTATGATACAAATATACTCTTCATACCAAAACTATCCTTACTGCAATAATCTCTCATAAACAAATAACTTTTAACTCTTCGCTCATATAAAACTCCCCATGAGAAACAACAATAATCGTCAAACCCCCGCAAAGCTTCTTCACCGTCTGTTCTATCTTCTCCTTGTTCTCACGATCCAAGGCATTCGTCGCCTCATCCAGAATCAATACTTCCGGATTCCTCAAAAGTGCCCTTGCCAGAACGATTCGCTGACGTTCTCCACCGGAAAGACGAACCCCTCTCTCTCCGACAACTGTTTCCAGTTTATCCGGCAGTTTTCCCACAAACTCCTTTGCGGATGCCTTTTCCAGTGCTTCCCACATTTCTCCTTCACTCGCTTCAGGGTTGAATTTTTTCAAGTTCTCATACAGTGTTCCGCTAAACAAAAAAGGAGTCTGTGACACATAAGCTATCTTTTTTCGCCAAGAACGTTTAACCGATTCATCCAGAACCTGATCATCAATTTTAATAACACCACTCGTGGGTTCCAGTAATCCCATAATCAAATCGATCATTGTACTCTTTCCGGCTCCCGATTCTCCGGTAATCATCGTCACTTCATTCTTTTTGATTTCAAGATTTCTGTTGGTAAATACTGGGGTTTCACTGTTTGTATAGGAGAAACTGACATCGTCAAATTTTATTCTGTTCTTAAAAGAGATCTCTTCATATAATTTATCACCAGCTAATCCAGCTTGTTTTTTATGCAATTTTTTTAACATATTTCTATACGATTTATATGACGGAATCGCTATATTTATATTCTGAAGATTCCCCTGAAGACTTGAGAACAATGGCCACAGTCGTGAGAAAACGAGCAGGATAACGATGGTGGAACTCAAATCGGTCTTGAAGGTGTTAAGTGAAAAATAAAAATAGATACTGATGATGATGGCGGCCCCGATCTTGTAGAATAGCTCGGGTTTTGCCTGAAGGCGGGTAAAATCCACCATGTTTTGTTCGACTTTTTCCGTGATGGTTTGAAATTCTGCTATTTGGCTCTCTTCCAGCCCATAACTCTTGATATCCTTGATCCCGCCGAGATGCTCGCTGATATCCTTCATCAATCTTTTATTGTTCTGCTGTACGCTTTGTCCCAGCAACTTCGCTCGCTTTACCATGGGGTGAACAAAGAAATACATAACGATTCCACACACCAAGACAAATAAACTCAACTGCCAGGAGAGTAAAAAGGTGATGATGATGTGGACTGCGCCTATCACAAGTTGCGAAAGCACTTTCAAAAAGAAGATACTGCCCATGGAAACCTTGTTGATCTCCTGCGTAAAGGCATTGGTAATATCCGAACTGTTTCTCTCCATCAATAACTGCCAATCTGCATTTACCGTTGCCTCAAACAAACGCTGACGTTTCTCCTTCATATACCCTTGCGTCAGTTCAACATTACTGATACGCATTTGCCGGTTGAATAAAACCTGTATGGCTATGATCAGGATATAAATCATCAGAATGATGATCAACCTGAAACTTTCCGGAAAAGTTAAAAAAAGATCTGTGAGCGCATGCAGAAATTGAAAAGAACCGCCATTCCCTTCTGTAATCCCTGCGACTTCAAACAGGGGAATCAACATCACAAAAGTGACACCTCCCGTTACACCACACAGGATCATCAAGAAGATATTTTTATAAAATTGCTTTTTAGAATAGCGATAGACATCTGAAAAAAAATCGAACATATTCAATCACCAGATAGAATCCTTATTTTTTAGACACCTATAAAGTGTTCTATTAAATTATACATGACAGACATTGTCAACTCTTGAACGCACACTTACAGGTTTAATATTTAAAGTAATTTCAAACATTATGCATTCATGTATTAAACAGACTGTTTTTCTCATCCATTGTTCGAAGGATGCATCTTACTCTGCCACTATCAAGACAGATGATCTCATCGTAAAATGACACCAATTCAGGGTTAATCTTATGCTCAATGTTAATCAATGTAACATCCTGCCTATTCAGCAAATTAGATTCAATCTTAAAACTGCTCTTCGCATCTATGGCAGAGGTTGCCTCATCCAAAAAGATAAACAGTTTTCCTTCAAGGAGAATTCTCGCGAGGGAAAGCTTCTGTTTCTCCCCCCCTGAAAGATTGTTTTCACTATCTTTGAAAATTTTTCCGTTGAAAATATCGCCTTTGATTCGGTGAAGTTCCAAGTCATCGATAACGCTCTCAACGGCCTGTTCGTTGTAATCTTTAAAAAGTGTCATGTTGTTCCACAGGGTATCGTTGAAGATAAACGGTGTCTGATAAACAATTCCGATCCTCGAGAAATAATCAATCTCACTCGTATCGCTCAAAGCTTCGCCATTCACAAAAACACCACCGGTATAGTTATTGTTCATCTTCGATAACACTTTAAATAAAGTGGATTTTCCACTTCCGCTGTGTCCATAGATCAAATATTTCTTTCCCTTTTCAAATGTGAGATTAATAGCTTCAAGTGCCTGAATTTCCCCGTATTTAAAACAAAGGTCTTTCACCTCTATTTTCTCAATTTCTTCCGGGTTCTCAAAAAGTTCTCCGGGTTCTCCTACGGTTGCGTATTCTTTAAACACCTGCTGTTTCAGAACTTTTATGGCGTTAAACGTGTTCATCTGACAGGTGATATTCACAGTGGGGCCAACCAATAGTTCAGAAACTTGTATCACTGCCAGTAAACCACCTGCACTGAGCTGATTCTCCTTCATCAGATAAACACCTGCAAGGATAATACAGAAATAGTTGGCAAAAGAGAGAAATCCAACCAGCATATTACTGATTTCCGAAAGATAGTTAAATTCTTTTTCCCGGTCAGTCGAATCTTTGGACGTTTTTTTCAATAAGGTCTCCATGATGACTTTCAACCGGTGTACTTTAATCAAGGCAAAACCGTTTACCACATCCCCAAGTTTGACATTGTACGCTTTCAGACTCTCAAGATACGCTTCTTTCTTCAACTGTAAGCTTTTTCTGAAGAGAAGTGGGGCCAGAATCGGCAGAATATTTGTTGCGATGACGATAATTGCCATGATGGTATTTAGCCTGAATAGGGTTGTTGCATATACAATTAATGCGATGGTGTTGAATAGAATATCCGTGAAGTTCATATAATAATCGTCGGTGATTTCTCTCAAATCATTGTTGAACAGCGAGATGTATTTCTGATTGTTCAACAACTGAAAGTCTTCCAGTCTTTTGGATAAAAGCCCTTTAAGAATACCCAAACGAAAAGCATTCAGCAGGTTTTTCTTATAATTTGCCGCTGTCAGCTTCCTGCCAAGTTCAAACACAAGTAAAATAACAATGGCAATAAAAAGATTTAAAAACTGAACAGGTAACGCTGAATAATCTCCTGAGAGCGTTAAATCCAGCAGTTTTTGTGAGATGAGAGGCTGCATGACATTTGTCAATACAACAGACAGTGAGAAGATGACCAAAATAGTGAAAGATAATATGAGTTTTTTATTAAAAATTTTCATGATTCCTCCTGAATATCGAACAAAGCGTTTGCGTAACACAACGCACAACCATCCCGAATCGATTTATTCGAAATGATTTCCAATGAGATAAATTATCAACTTATAAACGTGAAAAAAGAGTTAAGCTTCAACGTATTGAATGATTGATAATTATCCCCCTTTCGATATTCCAGGAATTTCTTCACTGAATGATTTAACGCAAAGAATTATACCATTTAGTCTTAAAACAAGTCGCAATAACTGGTCTTTTACATGTCTTAACCAAATAAATAAACCGGCAAAAACACCACCGGATAAAGCTTATTTCAGAACAGAAAACAGCTCATTGAACGCCTCAGAATTCTTCACATTTTCAAAAGAATAGCCTTTTAAAAATTTCCCGTCTTCAAGGATAATGATATTATCCACATGCTTAAAGACAGATGCTCTATGTGAGATGATTAAAAAGGAAGCCTCAGGGAATTTAATCCTGAGATTGCCGATAATCTTAGTCTCCGTAGCAGGATCAAGCGCTGTTAACGCCTCATCGATCATAAAGATGGAGGGGTTCTTAACAACAGCTCTTGCAATTGCAAGCCTCACCCTCTGACCATCGGAAATAGCCTTCCCTTCATTCCCAACGAGAGAATCAAGCGTAAAGGTGTTATCCAGACAGGCTGTTCTCAGGGCTTCTTGAATAGCCTCGTCAGAAACAGGCGAACCAAGTGCGATATTATCCCGGACACTTCCGTTAAAGATATACGTATTTCTATTGATATAGGCAATTTTCTTTCTCAGTACTTCTGTTGAAACAGAGGTTGAATCCTTATCATCAATAAAAAATTCCCCATCATTTATGTCATAAAATTTGGCAATTACCTTAAATAACGTACTCTTTCCGCTACCTGTCACGCCGGCAATACCGATCATCTTGCCCGAATCAACCGACAAATTCATCTTTTCAAATATCTTGTTTTTATTATCATAGGCAAACCCCACATCTGCCAATCGCAAATCGTAGCCATCTACTTCATAGCCTGAAAGGGTTTCCTCTTTTTCATTCAACAGCTTGCTGATCTTCTCCCACATCGCCTTTGGGCGCTGCATCTTAATCTTCGACATCGCAATCTCCTGAATCGGCATAAACAAAAAAACGATCAGCGAACTGATGGCAACAACATTACCGATACTGGTCTGTCCGTTAATAACACGGAAAGTTCCTAGAATAAACACGAGAATCGGTGCAAAAGAAACGATGCCGGTCATTAAACCGCCTGCAAGAGCGCCGTACTTGTTGATGGCAACGTTGATCGTCAGATAATTGTCAACGGCTCGCTTGAAATTCTTTTCAACTCTTGCATAAAGATTATCCACCTTAACCGTCTCCACGGCATCCAGGCTCTCCTTCAATTCCTTTGAACACTCAGAATACACCGCAGACATCTTCTGACTTTCCTTCGCCATCTTTGAATTAACAACACCCGTTACCACAAACAAAACCGGCAGGATTAAAAGACATAATAAAGTCAGAACCCAGTCAAGAAACAGCATGGAAACTATGGCGGCAATGATACTCAGCAAGGAACTGTACAAGACAAGATAATAATCCCTGAAAAGTCCCGAACTGTTGGAAGAATCGTTTAAAACCCTCGACATCAGGGAACCTGTATCGTTGTTAACGAAGAAAGACATGGGCAGTTTCATTATCTTCTCAAAAATCGTCAATCGCAAATCCCGTTCAAAGTTTCCTTCAACCTTTGCCAGAGTGTAATTCTGCAGAAAATTCGCAGCAATTCTCACAACGATGATCAACAGAAGCACCAATGACCACATCATAACCTCATTCATATCCCTGTTTGGAATAACTCTGTCAATAAAGCTTTTCATAACAAACGGGTAGGGAATGATTGACAAAGAAACGAGAGTTGCCATAATGAAAGTAAATACAATCTGACCTCTGTAATTTTTGTAGATGTTTTTTATCATTTTGCCTCCCATATACAGATAATTAAATTTCAGTTTGATTGAGTCCTGTCAGGATAAATTCAAGTTCAGGATCTCTCCCGTCTTCAAAAACATCAAGCGTGCGCTTCACTTCATAATCGGGAATGACGCCACGTTCATCTTCCGCGCCATCCGGTGCAATTGAATACGAACACGGGAGACTGTATCCAACTCCTGAATGGGGCAATGTGTATACTGAAAAATTTCCGGCAAATGATTCCGGATGGTTTGTCTCCTGACCGACAATACAGCCGTTTTTATCGTTGTGTTTGAATAACGATGCCATACCGATAGCCGCTGACCCCGTTTCCCCACTCGTTAAGAGAAAGGCCTTCCCTTTGTATCTCTTTTCAGATTGAACAGGATTATTGAAGACCATCTCTCCCACCGAAATAACTTCACCATCCTCAGCGTTCAGGATATCTCTGTATAATTTACAGTCAGGGATTATATTCAGCGCAATGGACCAGAAAATCGAGGGGATTTTCAGACGATAAAACTGCATTTGATACTGATAGGTGTAATACGCCCTGGTATAATCGGTGACATAAATATCAAAGTGATCGTAGCCTTTGTAGGTATCGCCAAGGAAATAATTGAGAACATAACGCCCCCAGCCGTCACTCCCCCCGCCGTTATTTCTGATATCAATCGCTATCTGTTTTGCATCCTTGTTTTCCTGAAAAAAAGTATCCACCGTTTTCATATAAGCATTCAGTTCATCATTGTCTCCGCTGAACGAATTCAACTCAAGAACGGGGATGGAAAGATCGTTGTATTCAAATACATAATCATTTATTCTGCCATCGAACCGCTTCTTTTCATAAAACCTTTCCAATTCAACGGGTATCGTACTGATTTTCTCATCGTCTTTATATGAAACCTTGTAATCCGCTTCATATCCCAAAATAAGGGGAATATAATTGCTGAAATTACGCTCGACAAATCGGTCTATCCCCGATTTTGTCGGCGTATTGATATATTTTCCAACCAGGTCGTACAAAGTTTCCGAATCCATGGAATTAACAGAGACAATTTCTGCCATGTAGGGAATTTCTCCTTCCTGTCTGATGTTGAAAAACCTGCCATCCACATAAACAACATCAACAGGCAGTGCATAGCGTTGAACAATCTTTGCAATTTCCACGCTTGTATGGGAATCTGAGATTAAACCCGTCAGCTCTGAAAGCATCAGCGATAAATCCAAAGTGGTTATTGTCTCATTTTGGGCTATCGCTTCCTTATTTTTTTCAATTTGCCGGTTAAATTGTTCTTCACTGATAAACGCAAACGGTTTCGGATGATAATGTGTCAGGTCAAAGGCAAACTTTTCCACATCCTCAAGTGCATCCTTTGAAGATAACACAACATCATGATGCGGATTCACCCGTGAGTTATCACGGCTATTGTGTGCATAACGCGGTTCTTCCGTCATAAAATAAAGGGCAATCCACAACTGCCAAAGCAAGACAACAGTAAGCACAGTAAACAAGATGATCTTCGTTGATTTTTTCATTTCCCGTCCAGTTGAATCAAAGTATTGTCCTGAATCTTGTAAAGCTTATTACAAAGACTGAAAACAGCCTCATCATGAGAAATGATCAGGAACGTTCTATCCTTAAACTCTCTTCTCAAAAACGTCATAAAATTCTTCTTCTTCCCTTTATCCACATACGCCAGCGGTTCATCAAACAGATAAACGTCGCCTTCTCTGGAAAGCCCCTCTGCAATTTGTAATATCTTTTTCTCCCCACCACTTTTGTTTTTGTCCTCAAACAAATACAACTCCTGGGGAATGAGAATGACTTTCTCGCGTAAATCCGATGCTCTGATCTTTCGATAGGGAATATCGTTATAATAAACTTCTCCGTCATAGTCGGCGTAAAGCTTAATCAGAATATTCAATAAAGTTGTTTTGCCACTGCCGTTCTCTCCCAAAATCCCGATCTTGTCCCCTTTCTGAATGTTAAAGGACAGATCTTCAAACAAAGGGCAGTCTTCAAAAGTAAATGAGAGATTTTTGACACGAAGGGTCTCAAAGCCATCATTCAATCCGACGATTGCTTCCCGTTCATTGCCGACTTCTTTAGAATCAAGTAAATTCCTTATCCGGTTCAGAGAAATCTCCTGCTTTTTGATCTTCTTCGGAAAATCCATGAAGAATTCTATCGGAGACCAAAGCCGTGAGAAATAAAGCGATAAGGCTGTCAGACTACCGAAAGTCATCACTTCGTTAAAGACAAAATATCCTCCCAGCCAGTAGATTAAAACGTTCGAGAGGTTCATTATTCCCGTCACCAGAAAAAAATCATAAATAATCTCCAGTCTGATCTTCTTCAAAACACTTTTATAAACTTCCCTCAATTTAAGACTTGTCTTCTCATTTGCAACATCATTCCTGTTCGCGGCCCGAATAAAATAATTGGCGTTGATCATCTCATTGACCTGCGAATTAAAAACTTCCTCCTGCTCCAGCTGTGTCTCGGTAATCTTCTGAATCTTTGGAATAAAATACCTTGAAATAAAGAAAAACAACGGGAACATGGTTATAAGAATCATGGAGACTACACGGTTGATAGTGAACATCAGGATAATGATTGAGACCGCATAAACGATGTTGATACACAGCATGGAAAAATCTGAAATGATCAATCCGGTAATTTTTTCCGTATCCTTATTGATTCTCTGAATAAAATACCCCGATTCCTTCTTTAAAAAATCCGAATAGGGGATTGAAAGAGATTTTTTCGCAATGGCATATTTCAAATCATTCGTGATTTTTGTCTCCAACCTGGTTTGAAAAAGGTATCTGAGTGAAAGAAACAGGATAAATAACAAACTGATGCCAAGAAATACAAACCCGAAAAGAGTAAAAGAAGACAGATTGATCCCCTGAGCTGCAAGATCCAGGAGTTTTTTTGTTATAAGCGGAATAAGGAGAATTGTGATCTTTTGAAGGATTTGAAATAAAACCGTCAGGATCGTGTCAATTCTATACGTTTTATAATACTTTCCAAAAAATCTGATAATTTTGAACAAAGAATCACCTGAACGCTCTATTTTTATCATCAAATTACGATTAGCAGAACTTCGTCATCATCACATGTCAATTCACTACGATTATAGAGGAATCCATATGATTTTCAAGCCCTTTAACAAATTTCATTTTCCGCTAAAACAGCATCGTTCAGAGAATCAAATTTTGACGGTTTTAACATTCGTGAACAAAAACGGCACTAAAAACACCTTAAACAGAAGAACATAAAAACATTTTTATTCCTAAAAATATTTCCTTAAAAAAGTCATAATTTTTCACACATTGACAGTACCCAAACGCAAAAAATCCTTATCTTTTTTTAATTTACCATTCTCCATCACAAGCACCTCATCATATTTCCTCAAATTCTCTTCGGAAAGATCATGTGTGACACTGATAAACAACTGCGCATCCATATCAAAGATAAACTTCCTCGCGTCCTCTCTGTTCACAAGATCTATTGAGGTAAAGACCTCATCCAGTAAAATAATATCTTTTTTTGAGGCATAACTTCTCATGAGTAAAAGAATCTGTTTTTCTCCACCACTCAACTCACGGCAATCTTTTCTGTTTTTCACCCTATTCAGAAACCCCTTCTTGAAATACCTTTCCATTTTATGATAATCGGGTTTGTATGTATCGAAAAGTGAACAATTCTTATGATAATCGGCATAAAAGATGTGATCCTGCTGATGAATCCCGGACATGATCTTTTTGATGGAATCCTCTTCAATCGGCTTACCGTTCAGGGAAATTACTCCCTCATCCGGTAGAAGTTCTCCTCTGATCATGGATAGAATCGTCGATTTCCCGGAACCCGAATGACCCACGATGGCATATTTTTTCCCCGATTCAAACGTGTAATTGAAATCTTTGAGTGAGAACTCTCCCCTTTGAACGGAAACATCGTTGAACGTTATCTGGATAGGATTATCATAATCGACGAAAGATTCCTGCTGCCCTTCACTCTCTTTTATGATCTTGGCGATGGACGTGTTCACTTCTTTGGCGGCGTTTATGTGGTTGATATCATTTAAAATATATCTGATCGGATAAATAAAACTTTCAATATAACTAAAAGTGGCAACTCCTGTCCCTACCGTTATTTCTCCTTTTATTAGAAGGTATCCCACCATAATAAATGCGCTTAAACTAATCAAGTTCATCACTATACCATTTACTATATTGGCAAGTGTCTTAAAATTACCAAACTCTAATTGTGCTTCCTCAGCCCTCAGTAGATATTTATAATTTTCTTGAACAATTTTTTCTTTTGATTTTACATCCAGGGAAGCGTGTCCCTGTAAAAAATCTGTTGTGTAGTTATTATACTCCCCCAGATAGGTTAAATACCTTTGTTTTTTTTCCGAAAGTTTTTTTGCAATCAATTTTGGAACAAAGGCTGTGATAAGTGATGCACTCATAATAACAAACGTTATTCTTAAATCAACAAAACAAATTAAAGCCGCCGTATAAACCAAAAGCATATTCACAGATTTTATAATATCTATAAAACCTTCTACTCTCAAATTTTCAAGATCACTGACATTATTATCGATAGTTGAAATATATTCACCAACATCTTTTTCCAGAAACTTTGGTCTTTTATACGATAAGAAAGAACCAAAAATTATCTTTTTTATAGAAATATTAAAAGCTTTTTCTGTTTCCCATTCATGTGTTTGCGAAATATATTGTAAAATAGCACTCGCCGCAATAGCGACAAAATAATACCCAATCAAAACTGATAAAGTCTCATATTTCCCGTCAACAACCGTATCAAACAACAATTTATGCAAATATGGAATAATGGCAATTGACATCGTATAAAAAAAGCTAAAAACAATCTGAATAATCACTGGCTTTTTGATATATTTAAAATAGTTCACTTTATCACACCTTTTTTATATTTATAAATCCCAACATTATACAACAAAGTAATTTGGAAGTGAACATGATAATTCTTCGTATAAATCACATCTGTATTTGTAAATAATGCTGTTTATTGTTCTTCCAAAATACCCCTCTTAAGTTTAAATATTTTCTCAGTCTTCTTTGAAAGGTCCATATCATGCGTCACAATACAAACAGCCGTTCCCGTCTTGCAGACATCACAAAGCATATCCATGATCTGTTTTCCCGTGTTCGGATCCAGATTCCCCGTTGGTTCATCCGCCACCAACAGTCTCGGTTGTGAAACAAGAGCCCTCGCAATCGCCACCCGCTGCTGTTCTCCCCCTGAAAGTTCTACCGGATAACGCTTCAACTTGTCACTCAGTCCAACATCGTTCAGGACTTTCTTAACCCGTTTAATTCTCTCTTTTCTCGAAACACCCTTATAGCCCAAGGGCATTTCGATGTTTTCCAGCACGTTGTATTCGTTGATCAGATTGGAGGTCTGAAACACATAGCCTATGTTCGCCACTCTGAAATTAAAGCGCTTCTTTTCTGTCATCTTCCCGATGATCTGATCATCGAAACTGTATTCTCCCTCGTATTGATGATCCAGCATGGAAATGATGTTGAGCAGTGTACTCTTCCCCGACCCAGATTTCCCGACGATGGAGATCAAATCCCCCTCATTCACATTAAAATTAACCCCATCCAGCACCTGTAACGGTTGCTTCCCGGATATGAAACTTCTTTTTATAGCTGTCATCTTAAGCATAGCTCTCCCCCTCATTCATTCGATTCGCTTCAACCATTTCACTACATTCAGATGCCTCAACCATGATGAGGAGACAACCGTGACGATTAGTGTTATCACTATCGGTAAAAGGATAAAAACAACCGTTGTGAACGGATGCCATTCTATTGGATAATAGATGGAGTTAAACTTCCCCTGAAATGTAATCACCAGTATCATCCCTATAATCGACGGAATGGACACCAGCAGCAACACCTCAATGAAGATCTGCATGAAGGCTCCTCTTTTCGTCAACCCGTTGATATGGCAGATACAAAGCTGTTTGTAGCGTTTCTGAATGATGAGGATGAAGATTCCGCTGATGCCGACGACCACGATGAGGAAAGCAATATTTCCAGCCCAGCTGAACAGTCTCACCCGAGAGTTCATATCGTCCCCTCCTCTTTTGAACATCTGAATGATATACATTTCACTGAATACAGACTTGCCGTTTGCACAACCGTTCAGTTCTTCAAAAAAGCTTTCTCTTGTTTCAAAATCGAGGTTTTTCTCAGTCGTTTTGTATTTCATTGTCACCCAGAATTTGAAAAAACCGGAACGCAACCTTTCATTTGTCTTATCTTTCAGGAAAAAAATCGTTCTTCCCGGTTCAATATCGTTATCATAAAAATAACTCGTAACTATGGGCTTCAGCGCTTCAGACATTTGATGGAATTCAAATTCCTTCCCGTTGATCGCGATAATATCGCCCGAAATCTCCGCATCGTTAAACGGTGCGGAGATAAACTCTTCCTTTATTTCGGATAATAATTCAGACATGACATAACATTTTTCCGCTTTAGCGTCTGTTACGTCGAGATACTGTTCAAAAAAGCCCCTGTTGGCAATGATAAACTTCACAGATTTTATCTGTTCTTCAGACACCAGATAAGAGAAATCAGCCCTTTCAGCATAATAAAATTCCTGAATATCTTTATTAGATTCAATTCTTTTCAACTCTTCCATGGTCAGTATGGGAGAGTGGGAAACATACCCCATCACACCCGGCGGACATTCTGTATCCTGATACTGAATGGTATGAATATGGTTTTTCTGATCTTGTGACAGCATCTCTGCTCTTTTTCCATGAGAGAAATGCTCATCAATTCCCAGATAGATCAGTGTAAAACAGAGACACAGTTCAAGGAACAAAACAATATACATCTTCCAGTTGATCTTCATGTTTTTAAGGATGTTTTTAAAAAAATAATTATACATAAACCCCGCCTTATTCCTTTAAGAGTTTGATGGTGGATTGTTTGTTGATCTTTCTGAAGATCAGTAACGAATAAAGAACCGTAACGATGAAGAGGGCAATGAGTCCAAGACCATACACCGTTAAATTCATCTCCGTGTACGAAAAAGTAGGCACGTTGTATCGAAAAAGATGAACCAGTAAACAGGCGATGTGAAAAGACAGAAGGCTGTATAGTATATTTTCAAGAAGGATATCTCCAAAACAAATGGAGGTACTGGCACCGTATGTCTTCTTGATCCCATACATCTTTCGCTTGTAATTGATATTCGCCGAAAAGACCAGATAGCAGTTTAAGATGGAAAGGGCTATAAACACAAGGGCGAAGAAGATGAAAAACAGGGCAAATCCGTGCAATGTTCTCAAATTATGATCCTGTCTTTGCTGAAGTGAGTCGAATTTTACACCGTTCAACAATCCGAAGATATCCGGACGGGTATCTAAAAAAGTTTGATCAAATTGGACAATAGAAATTTGTTGGTAAAAATCACCATTTCCGACAACTTCCGCACTCTCAGGAAAGATGATCTTTCTCCTGAAATATTCACTCTTAAAGATCGCATGAACTTTCCAGGTTGAACCATCGACAGCAATTTCATCTCCGACAGATAATCGAAATTCGTTGGCGATATTTTCATCAATCATGATTTTGTTTTCTGAACGATCAAAAATCTCATCTGAGAATCCTTCAAACTGATAATGATAGAGGAGGTCTTTTCCAGCTTCCACCGCAAGTACCATGTAGGTTTCATCTTTAAAAGTGAAGAAAATATCCGCTCCTTTGTAATCCACCTGATGAACGATGCCTGCTCTCACTTGAGGAGAATTAAAAATTCTGAAATCATGAAAGTATGAGGAGACCCAGGTGTTGTCAATATTTTTCAGCTGTGCCAGTTTCCTTCTCTGTTCAATTTCATAGAGTTTTGAGCTGAAGATAAGGATAAAGCTGTATCCCAAAACGAGACAGATGACGATGATGACTGCCATTCGCTTGTTTTGGGCTATTTCTTTTAGTTTTGAGGTGAGGATATAGCTGAGATTCATTTTCTCTCCCTGTTATATTTTAGTTTAGGTCTATTTTGTAGATTATATCTTCAGTTGGGCGTATTAACAGGATACTGTTATTCATTGATTCAAGTTGGACGTAAAAATCTGCGTAGTCTAAATTCAATACCGTTTCAAGATATTGCCCATCTACCGAATATTTATCTATATTTGAACCTGCACCGGAAAAAACATAAATATAATTGTTTACCAGCAAAAAATCGAGGGGTGTATATTGGCTAACATATGCAAACTTTTTTTCAAATTCATCTCCATTCACTTCAAATAATCCATTTCTACCCGCTTGCACACCTCTTACATATTGTCCAGTTTCATCCTCACCCTCAAAATACTCCATTGCATTTATAGCCATCAAATCTCCACTAAAATTGGAAAGATAACCGACAAATTTTTTCCCGAATTGATGTACTGTACCAGCTTTATTCAATTCAAAAATCCCTGTTGTTTCTATGATAGGTGTACCAGCTGTTAAGTAAATCTTTTCCTCAATAATTTCAAGATCCCAGTATTGATCTCCAAGATACAGTCCTGGTAAGTTGATTGAATTTATCAAATCAAAGTTTTGAGATAATATCTTGAGCTGATTGTATCCAGAATCAATAACATAAAGAAACTCGCCATCTGTTTTAATTACCGTTGGTTCAAATAAATAGAGATTACTCTCTGTACTATCCCGTTTAAAGTCACCATTTTTATCCAGTACAACAATCGCATCAGAATCTTTATCCGTTACATATATAAAATCCCCTAAAAAAACAATACCGGCTGGTGCTTTAACACTTGTTTTCTCGAAAGTCCACTTTTCAATGTTAATTTTTTCGTTATTTATTGTCTTCAAACTGGATATATCCAGCATTTCTTCATCTTTATTATTCCATTCAAAAAAAGAGAAAGAAAAAGTTGTGATAAGAATAAACAGCATAATAATTAACGCTATTGCTTTTAAATTCGTTTTTATTTTCAAAACATCCTCCTTACAACACTTCTTGTCTAAACTTATTTTGATATATTTTAGACAAGAAGTATTTATGCTAAAAATTACGTTTAACAGCCACAATGAACATGGTGTTCTGTCCATTTCCCTTTCACTTTTTCTTCTCCATTAATAAAACAGGTTCTTAACCATCGCTGCTTTACGATTGTTGTCCATTCAGAACCATTACAATTTCTTTTTATACATCCATATCTATCAAAAGCAAATTCCCAAGGTCCACAACCATCAATAGCAAATGTGAAAGAAACCAACATTAAAATTACTACCAAAAGTAAAACCATTTTCTTTTTCATATTATTCCTCCTTTCACCTGTTGTTACTGGTAATAAATAGTGTTGCATAAATCAATAGTTATTAACTGCTTTTCAAATTCTATTCAAAAGCTTCTTAAGCGTCTCCATATCCTCAGGAGTCCTCGGATGTGTATAATTCTTTCCATCAAAGATCAACAATGTCGGAATGAAAGAAACATCATATTTCTCAAAAAAATCATAAACACTGTCACCAGGCATGGCATCCAGACAATCCAGATAGAAGATCTCGGCGTTCACTTCCTGTGCTGCCTCGTTCAGCATTGGTACAAACTGTGTACATGGCTGACAAGTCTCTCTTCCCAGAAAAAGGACAAAATTATCGTTGTTTTCTATCTTGTTGTATATTTCATCCGGTTTCATCTTGCAGAAATTGGATACCGTTTTGGCATAATCGGATTGTTCCGGTGCTACCGTACAGGCTGATGAAAAAACTGTGAAGGTAAACAGCGTGGCAAATATCAAAATCATAACGGTTGCTTTTTTAAAATTGTTCATGTAAAACTCCTCCATAAAATAAACTTGAGTTTGTTTCAAAGAAATAAGTAGAGATTCCGTAATAACTATAGTTAAGATAATTTCATCTTTATAGTTTTCATTTGAATGTTATAGCTTCTCTTGTATGTTACTTGTGATTGGTGGGACTGTCGGAATGGGTGGTTTTGATTTAGTTTTCTTGCCGTCATCATCATCACCCCCAAATATGCAAACAGTTACAATCAAAAACATCAAAAGTAAAATCAAAGTTTTCTTCACAATAACCTCCTGAAAGATTTATTATGAGCTCATGTTATAATTGTAAATGAAATTATATGTAATTGCAATTTCTGTTAAGGATAGAAAATCGCGATAAATAGAGCTGTTTCAGTTTTTGTGTTTTGATGTTTTTTACTTAAGTGGTAATCACTCTGACCACAATTGGCTTTATAACTATATTACAAACTTTTTATTCCCAAAAAGCAGAAAGGCAGAAAGGCAGAAAATTTACATGTTGTTAAAAAACATTACCTCATTTATTTCTTACGGAAAATTTTCAAAACCGTTTGTTCATTACACAATAAATCTTTTAGAAGATAAAGAAATAAGTCGTTATCTATCTATTTTAAAATCAGATTGGATTTTAACGACAAAGGATATACTAAAATTAATCGATAAGGAATTCGAGGCATGTACGTCTTCATCTATTCGCTACCTTCTTCTTTCGGATAAGTTGTCGGCAACAAAAAATCTCGAAGATTATAAAACAAATGAAGAAACTTATAAAAAGATGATGAAAGAATTCTGGAAAACTCCTGAATCGGTCAGAAATCTGATTGCAAAACCCATGTTTCATAACAATCTTTACCGCAATGATAAACAATTAAAAACATTCCGTTCCTGGAGTAAAATTCATATTCAAGATGAAACGGATATAGCTATGAAACTCAGTAATAGAGCAAGATTTTATCTGAATGAAAATGAGCCAGAGAAAGCCATCAAAATTTTTCCTCATGTATTTGAGCAGGCAATAAAGTACCCACACCCTTCACTGGTACTTCGGGGATTAAACAACACCGCATGGCATGCAAGGAAAATAGATATTGAGAAAGCTTTTGAATATTCCAAAAAAACAGCTTATTACAGCGGATATTTTTTTGACAGTTCCTATGAATTTTTTGAGTATCTTGATACTGTTCTCGTTGTCTCAAAGATGGCTGGAAAATATAATACGTTTTCTGAAACAGCCAAACTCATTCGTTTTTATTACAAACAACTTCTAACCCTTGATTCCACTTTCAAGGAAAAGTATTCTTCTGCCTTTATATTAGCAAAAAAATATTGTTATTGCAATGCTGAAAAAGCGCTCAAACAAAATGAAGTGAAAAACACAAAAGGACTGCGAAAAGCTCTTCTGAAGCATATTGGAAAGATAAATCAATTTGCCCGTAAAAATGATTTATCCCCCACATCACTTTATAGAATACTTAAAGGGGAAAGGGAAACTATACGCATTGAAACTTTAAAAAAGATCATCAGTGCATTTGGAATCGTGGAATCTTTTAAACATCACAAAGTCATCAATTATATCCTAAACCTTTTAAAGGAAGAGACTTTGTTTAAAGAGAACCGGAAGAGAATAGTAAACTTTTCCAGAGAAAGCCTGCAAAAAATGCTGTTAAAAGGTGTTATGATTCTGCCTGCTGAACTGTATCGTTCCGTTTATGCCGATGAATTAAAGGCGTTTGCAAATGAAAATCCTGAAGATTCAGATATTTTCAGCATGAGTCAACAAGAGACTGATGTTTTTTATACATTTATAAGCGAAGACGCGGATAGAATTCGTTTTTTCAATCATTGTGTTGCGTTTGAATTATCTGAGCCGGAACAACTTTATCCTTTTTACCAGGCTCATCTTGTTCTGGTTAATATGCTGTTTGAAGAGATCGGAGAATCCGGAATTGCCCATTTGTTAAATCTTTATAGTTCTGCTCACACCGTTGAAGCTATTGAAAGATTAAACATCTATTTTCGGCAATATGTCCGTTATTCCACAACAGACTGGCGTTTTGATGTTGAGGAAGTTCTCTCCGAACGTTCTTCTGATACCTGTTATGAAAAGATCACTGAATTTTGTCAACAACTGAATATTTCAGAACTGTACGGTTATCTCTGTACCTGGTTCTTTGAAAATGATAAGAGAGAAAAACTGCTTGAAGTACTTCTTTGAACAAACCAATGAAATTCCATTCATGGAACTTCAAGCAACTATTTTTTAGTTGAAGCCCAAGCGGAGATTTTTTAATTTCTCAATTTGTAATTGAAGTCTCTTTTAAAAACTGCCGATAAAGAGAAGATAAAATATTTATTAATATTGCACCGTATTCCGTGAGGTGTCCTCTTTGAAGAAACTTCCCATTGGTATCAGTGATTTCAGGGAATTAATTGAAAATGATTATCTTTTTGTTGATACATCTCTTTTTATTGAAGATATCTTCAGAGAATCTGCAAAAAGTATCCTGATAACCCGTCCCAGAAGGTTCGGGAAGACGTTGAATATGAGTATGCTCCGTTATTTCTTTGATAACACGGTTGATTCTTCCGTTCTTTTTAAAGCGTTAAAAATTACAGGAAAACCCGAAATGATGCAGGAGATTAATAAAACCCCCACCCTTTTCATCACGTTTAAAGATGTAAAGAACCTTGACTGGTATTCGACGGAAGTCCAGCTGAGAAGCCTTATAGCCAAACTCTATGATGATATGTATCCATCAATTCGAAAGCATTTGAAGAGTCCCGTTGAACGCCGGAATTATGATGCGATTAGAAATAAAACCGTAGAAACCGTCGAGTACAAATCATCTTTGAAATTTCTCACAGAACTCCTTTACAGAACATACCAAAAACCTGTGTTATTGCTTATCGATGAATATGATGCACCTATTTTAAGCGGATGGCTCAACGGCTATTATGATGATGTGATAGATTTCATGAAGGGGTTTCTCTCCAATGCCCTTAAAGATAACGCTTTTATCTTCAAGGGGATTCTTACGGGAATCTATCGTGTATCAAAAGAAAATGTCTTCTCAGGATTGAACAATCTCAAAGTCTATTCTGTCTTTGATGAAAGATACGCCTCCTATTTCGGATTCGATGATTACAGTGTCGACTGTTTGTTAAACACGCTTGAAATAAAATCGCCAGCTCAGGTTAAAACCACGCTTAAGACTTGGTATAACGGATACAACATTGGCAGCAACATCCAATACAATCCCTGGTCTGTTATTCGTTATCTTGACGAAAGAAAACTGAAAGCCTATTGGATCAACACCTCTTCTAATGATCTGATTCGAGAAAACATCCACAAGAATATGGATAAAAAAGCGGAATTCAGAGAAGATATCACATCACTCCTGAAAGGTAACACTATCAGAAAAATCATTGATGATGCGGCTTCTTTAAACGATTTGAATACCAAAACAGAAGCCTTATGGACGTTGTTTATCTTCAGTGGCTACTTAAAAGCGAAGACGCAGAGACTGAAAAACACCAAATATGACTGCGAACTGATCATCCCAAACAAAGAAATACTGGTATTTTTCCAGGATACCGTTATGGACTGGCTGAATGCGCCAAAACCTTTTCGGTATGATTCAACCGCCATGGAAAACGGTTTTAAAACGAAGGGTGTATCAAATCCCCTTATTTACGATTCTTTCAGTTATAAGAAAGGCAAAAAGGGAAATATTCGACACATCCCTTACGGCATCCCCTGGGATGTCCGAACCTCTCAATGGTGGTTGCTGGATAAAATTCGGCGGAAGAGATGGTCGATGGAGGGGTGATCCGGTTATTATATATATAAAAGTTTTTAAGCCAAACCTCTTTTCAATCGCCCACCCCTTTTCCGTAAATCAAATGCCATGATTATTCTTCCGATTCTTTACAAACCAATACCCATCAATGGTTGACATCCAAAATTCTATTTGATATAATTTTATCGAATTAGGAGGTGGGACATGAAAAAAAAGACATGTTCGCTCCAGACGATGAGAAGGTTGCCGTATTATCTTTATCATCTGAGAAGTTCCACCGAGGAAAATGTTTCCGCTGCCATGATCGCAAGGGAATTCAAGTTGAACGAAGTACAGGTTCGAAAGGATCTCGCAGCCGTCAGCACATCAGGCGGTAGTCCCAGAAAAGGATTCAGACGGGTATCTCTCATCAAGGATCTCGAGGAATTTCTGGGGTACAACAACATAAACGATGCGATCATCGTCGGTGTAGGTCATCTAGGAAAAGCACTTATAAATTTCAAGGGGTTCAAAGACTATGGGATAAACATTGTCATGGGATTTGACAAGGCGTTCAAGCATGAAGAACAGATTGGAAAAACGACTGTCTTCCCCATGAAAAAGATGAAGAACATGGTTCAGAGGATGAGAATAAAACTCGGAATCATTACCGTCAATCAGGAAAGTGCGCAATACGTTTGTGATCAGATGATTGAAGCAGGTATCAAGGCAATCTGGAACTTTTCGCCGTATATGCTCAAAGTACCCGAGGATGTACTGGTACAGAATGAAAATATGGCGATGTCGCTGGCCGTTCTCAGCAAGCATTTGACAGAAGAAGCTACAGAAGAAAAAGAAGTAGTAGCCAAAGTATTTTAATTGTTTGCAGTGTTGTTCGTTATTTTTTTTGGTCTTTTTCGATAATGTTTTATCGATACACAAGTAACGATAAATAAGACTAAAAAGCAAGTCTTAAGACTAAAAAGCAAGTCTCTCGAAGTTCCTTCGGAACTTCACAATTTGTTAATCAGGAAAAATCGGAAGCGTTATTTATATAAGTGGAAAAAGAAGAGATACGATAAAAAAATTGATCATTGTCAGAAAGGAGAACACTATGACAGATGTATTGAACAAAAATTTTAACAAAGTTTGTGAAATTCTCGACAAATACGAGAATAATCATTACAAACTCATCCCTATTCTTCAGGAAATCCAGGAAATTTACTCCTATCTTCCGGAGGAAATCATGACTTACATCGCAACAGCTCTTAAGATTTCTACCTCCCAAATTTACGGAGTTGCCACATTCTACTCACACTTCACACTTGAGGCAAAAGGAAAACATATCATAAAGATCTGTGATGGAACAGCATGTCACGTTAAGAAATCCGAAGGCATTCTCAACGCTTTGATGGATGACCTGAAACTTACAACAAAGAAGAACACTTCTGACGATGGACTATTCACACTGGAAACAGTTGCATGTCTTGGCGCATGCGGTCTCGCACCGGTTGTCGTTATCGATGAAAAGGTATATGGCGCAATGACGCCGGAAAAAACGCTTGACGTTCTTAATGGAATAAGAGGACAGGAGGACAACAATGGAAACGATGAATAAGACAGATCTTGGAGCGGTAACCTCTAAATACAAAGAAACAGCGGGTAAATTTGATCGTTCAGTCGTTATCTGTGCGGGAACAGGTTGTATCGCAAACGGTTCAATGGAAATCTACAATAAATTCCTCGAACTTTCCGATGAAAAAGGCTACAAGATCAACGTTGCATTGAAAAAAGAGGAAGGCGGAGATGCACTGGTTAAAGGAACAGGTTGTCAGGGATTCTGTCAGATGGGGCCTCTTGTTACGATCAATCCGGAAGGCTATTTCTACACACATGTTAAAGTCGAAGATGTAGAAGAAATCATTGAAAAGACACTCAAGAAGGGTGAAATCATCGAAAGACTCCTTTTTGAAAACCCCGAACAGGGAAAGATAGCGGTTCACGATGAAGTCCCATTCTACAGCAAACAGCAGAGAACAACCCTTAAACTCTGCGGGACAGTAGATGCGGAAGATATAGAAGAATATATAGCAAACAGAGGATACGAATCAGCAGAAAAGGCTGTTCTCAATATGAATGAAACAGAAATCTGCGATGAAATTTCAAAATCAGGGCTCAGAGGCCGTGGTGGCGGTGGATTCCCGACAGGCTTCAAATGGAGTCTCGCACAGAAGCAGGAAAGTGATCAGAAATACATCATCTGTAACGGAGACGAAGGAGACCCGGGTGCATTCATGGACAGAGCGCTCATGGAAGGTAACCCGCACAGTGTCCTCGAAGGAATGATCATTGCAGGGCAGGCAATCGGAGCAACAGAAGGTTACGTTTATGTCAGAACGGAATACCCACTCGCGGTACAGAGACTCAGACTCGCCGTTGAAAAGGCAAACGAAATGGGTTTCCTCGGAGAAAACATCTTCGGTTCAAACCAATCATTCCAGATCCACGTTTTTGAAGGGGCTGGCGCATTCGTCTGCGGCGAAGAAACAGCACTCATCTCCTCGATCGAAGGAAAAAGGGGAATGCCAATGCCAAAACCACCTTATCCTGCACAGAAGGGTCTTTTTGGCAAGCCAACGATTATCAACAACGTTGAAACACTCTCAACAATCTCTGTAGTCCTTCAGAAGGGTGCAGAGGAATATGCCAACATCGGAACGGAAAAATCAGCTGGAACAAAGACATTCGCACTCACGGGTCATGTCGCCAACACGGGCCTCATTGAAGTCCCATTCGGAACAACACTCAGACAGATCATCACTGAAATCGGCGGCGGTGTCATCAACAACGATGGCAGTAATTGCGGCGCAGACTTCAAAGCGGTACAGATTGGTGGGCCTTCCGGTGGATGTCTGACACAGGAACACATGGATATGCCCATTGACTACGATAACCTGATGGCCGTTGGCGCGATGGTTGGATCCGGTGGTCTGGTTGTTATGAATCATCAGACCTGTATGGTCAAGATCGCCAGATACTTCATGCAGTTCACACAGAACGAATCCTGTGGAAAATGTGTCGTTTGCAGAGAAGGAACAAAACAGATGCTCAACCTCTTAGATGACATCATCGAAGGCAGAGCAACGATGGCAACGCTTGACATCATCGAAGACCTTGCAGAAACGATCAAGATCGGATCACTCTGCGGTCTGGGAAAGACTGCTCCTAACCCTGTATTATCCACACTGCAGTATTTCCGAGACGAATACGTCGAGCACATCGAAAAGAGAAGATGTCGAACAGGCGAATGTGAAGCACTCAGAAGCTACTACATTGAAGATGAAAGCTGTAAGAAGTGTAGCCTGTGTATGAGAAAGTGTCCGGTTGGGGCCATCTCCGGTTCAAGAGAAGAAGGATATGTCATTGACCAGGACAAATGTATAAAATGTGGCGCTTGTGTGGATGCATGTAATTTCGGCGCTGTAAAATTGGGTTGAGGTGAATTATGAATAATTTCAGCATAACAGTTGACAATATAGAAGTACCCTATGAAGGAGAGAGAAACCTTCTCGAACTGATCAGAAAAGCAAATATCGAATTGCCGACTTTCTGCTATCACTCAGATATCAGTATCTACGGAGCTTGTAGAATGTGTATGGTAGAAGTTGACGGAAAGAACACCGTACCGGCATGTTCAACACCGGTAACAGAAGGCATGAACGTTAAAACAAATACAGAACAACTTCGAAAGATGAGAAAGATGATCGTTGAACTCATGCTTGCCAGTCACGACCAGAGCTGTACAACCTGTTCAAAGAGCGGAAGCTGTCAGCTGCAGGATATTTCAAACCAGCTTGGCGTTACAGAAGTCAGATTCCAGCAGAAAGTTGATTTCGAACCGGTAGATACAACGAGTGAAGCAATCGTCAGAGACCCGAGCAAATGTGTTCTCTGTGGTGACTGTGTCAGAGTCTGTAAGGAAATCCAGTCCGTTGGTGTTCTCGATTTTGCAAACAGAGGCGCAGATGCAACCGTTGTTGCTTCATTCAACAAAGGACTTGGGGAGATTGAATGTGTCAACTGCGGACAGTGTGTAAAGGCATGTCCGGTTGGTGCCCTCACCATCAAATCAGAAATCGACAGAGTATGGGAAGCCATCCACAACAAGGATAAAAAAGTCGTCGTTCAGATTGCACCGGCTATCAGAGTGGCAATGGGAGAAGAATTCGGTTATCAGCCGGGAACAACGACAACCGGCCAGATCATCACAGCTCTGAGAATGATGGGATTCGATATGGTTTACGACACCTCATTCGCAGCGGACTTCACCGTTATCGAAGAAGGAAATGAATTCATCAACAGATTCTCAAAGGGCGAACAGTTGCCACAGTTCACCTCCTGTTGTCCGGCTTGGGTCAAATTCGCCGAACAGTATTATCCCGACCTTCTGACAAACCTGTCAAGCTGCCGATCACCACAGCAGATGTTCGGCTCACTCTGTAAGGACAGCCTGACAAAGGATCTTGATGTCACAAGAGAAGATCTCGTTGTTGTATCCATCATGCCATGTACTGCCAAGAAGTTTGAAGCCAAGCGAGATGAATTCAAGGTTGACGGTAATCAGGATGTAGACTTTGTGCTCACAACACAGGAAGCCGCCAGAATGGTTAAAGAATCGGGGATTGATTTCTCAAGACTCCAGCCGGGCTCATTTGATATGCCGTTCGGATTCAAGACAGGTGCAGGTGTCATCTTTGGAACATCCGGCGGGGTTTCGGAAGCCGTTCTCAGATACGCAGCAGCCAAACTCGCAAACGATACCGAAGGAGAATTCACACAGTTCAGAGGGGATAAAGGCGTTAAGGTTGGAGAAGTCAAGGTTGGAGACCTTACACTCAAACTCGGAGTTGTCAGCGGGCTCGCAAACGCAAGAACATTGATCGATAAAGTTAGAGCCGGTGAAGAACACTTTGACCTCATCGAAGTCATGGCTTGTCCCGGCGGATGTGTAAACGGAGGCGGTCAGCCGGTCAGCAACGCAAGAAACGGTGTGGAATGCAGAAGCAAGGGACTCTTCGACAACGACAAGATGCTTCAGCTTCACGTTTCAAATGAAAACCCATACCTTCAGAAGATGTATAATGAAGATATCGACGACCATAAAGCACATAAGCTGTTGCATACCGAATACAAGAACAGAAAGAGAATCGACCATGAAGCTGTCATGCTTTCTGAAGGGGATGAGAACAGCGCCCTTAAAATTAACGTCTGTTTCGGTACAAGCTGTTATGTCAGAGGGGCACAGGAAGTATACAACTCCGTTATGGCTTATATAAATGAAAATGATCTTGCCGACAAAAGTGCAATAACCGCTTCGTTCTGTACAGAAAAATGTAAGAAGGGACCGGTTATTACGGTAAACGGTAAAACGATTGAAAAATGTACACCTGAACAGGCTGTACAGGAGATTAAGACGGTTATAGGATAAAATTGTAAGTGTTAATAAAATCCCCTCTTTGGAGGGGATTTAAAAAGGAATGGTTGACTCAAATTGCCGCAAGAAACAAAGTGCGCAAAGAGGAGAAGAGATAAATGTTTTCATCATCGCAGGAAAAAGAAGGAAAATTTGACAACGTAATTAAAACCGATCTTGCCAATTGCATGGACTGTTACAGATGTGTCAGAGCATGTCCTGTAAAAGCGATAAGTGTACACGGAGGTCAGGCAACTGTCGTAGATTCCCTATGTATACAATGCGGAACATGTGTGAATGAATGTCCGCAACACTCAAAATTCATTGTTTCGAGCGCCAATGAAGTTAGAGAGCTTATTGCTTCCGGCAAGCGGGTTGTCTGCAGTATCGCCCCTTCTTTTCCGGCGGTTTTTCCCGGATGGAAAGCTAAGAGATTGCCTTCAGCCCTTCGCCGTCTGGGATTTTTTTATGTATCCGAAACCGCTGAGGGCGCCAGGGAAATTTCCCCTGCTTCCGTAGAAAATCTCGGAAAGGCCAAGATCTTTACGGCGTGCCCCGCAGTGGTCAATTATGTTGAACATTACAAACCCGAATATTTAGACTATCTCGTCCAGATTGTCTCGCCAATGATTGCACATGCCAGGATGCTCAGAAAAGAACTCGGTGATGATATCGCCGTCGTCTTCATCGGCCCCTGTGCGGCAAAAAAACAGGAGGCAAGACGGGAAGAAAACAAAGGAGATGTGCAGGCTGTTCTAACCTTTAACGAATTGGCAGAATGGCTTAAAGAGGAAGAAATCGACCTCGCTACATGCACCGAAAGCGATTTCCAGAGGAAATCCACTTATCACAACGCTAGACTTTTTCCGATTCAGGGTGGCATGCTGAAAACTTGTGATATCAACTATGATATTACTGATTCCGATGTGATTCATCTCAGCGGTGCCAAAGCCGTTAAAGAACTATTCAGCATTCCACCTTCTGAATGGGATTTCAAGGCAGCCGAACCCCTCTTCTGTGAAGAAGGCTGTATTGGCGGTCCGGGTTTCCCGGATGACAGCGACAGTCTTTACAAGAGAAAAAAGGCTGTGATCAATTATGTTGACTCATTCCCGAAAGAAGATCATAAAGCAAGAGAAACAGATGTGGAATTAACCACCTCCTTCTCAAAAAAAGAAAAAACACTGTCCTTTGACAGCGTCAGTGAAGAGGATATCGAAAGAGTGTTGGTCGAAACCGGTAAGGCAAGAGCCGAAGACCGTCTGAATTGTGGTGCCTGCGGGTATACAAACTGTCGTGAAAAAGCAGCTGCAGTTGTACTCGGCATGGCTGAACCTGAAATGTGTATGCCGCAGATGCGAAGAAGAGCCCAGCAGCGAATGGATAAGATCATCGAAAATTCACCAAACGGTATCGTCATCCTGGACAACGACCTGAGAATTATTCATATGAATAACTCCTTCAGAAAGATGTTTATCTGCAACAATCATATCCTGGGAAGAGAAATCTCATACCTCCTCAACGCAGAGGGGTATAATCAGATAGCCAATGGCGAAGTAGAATCCTACGAAGCCGTCAGAACGAAATACGGTATACGTTATCACGAACGTATCTATTCCTTTAAAAATGATAATCAGTACGTCGGTTTCTACGCCAATTTATCCAGAATGAAACTGGAAGGCACTCAGATAGATCTGATCAAAAAACAAACCGTTGAACAGGCGAAAAAAATACTGACGCATCAGGTGGAATTTGCACAGGATCTCGTTCATTTTCTCGGAAAGAGTACCGCGGAAAGCGAGGCACTTGTCAAAAAGATGATGGATCTGTACGAGGATGAGGAATAAAACGTGTTGTATTTTGAAGGCATCATTCATCAATCCCTAAAAGACAAACAAATAGTCTGCGGAGATTATCCCGCCATCACAAGGACTAAAAACGGGTCTTATTTCGGTGTATTTGACGGTATCGGCAGTGGCATCTATGCCAATATTGCTGCTACGGAATGTGCCAACAGATGGGCGGGTATGATCGAAAACGGTCTTTCTTTCAGCGAAACCTGTGAACACATCGCCGCCAGCATGCACAAGGCACGCTCACAGGAATTCCCCTTCACCGCTTTCAGTGCCGCAAGCTTTACAAACAACGGAAAATGCATCATCTACACATACGAAGCTCCAAAACCGATTCTGATAAGGGATGGTGTCGTTCAAGTCCTTGAACCGCATTATTACACCGTCGGTTATGAGATTATCGGTGAATCAAGGGCAGAATTCGAACCCGGAGACAAGCTCCTCATCTTCAGTGACGGTGTCAGCCAGGCGGGTCTCGGTCAGGGCTACAGCTTTGGCTGGGGAGAAGCCGGATTTGCCAATTACTGTAAATTCCATATGAAAGACAAAGAGGATCAAGCGTTCCTGGAAGAAGTCGCCGATTACTGTAAACTCATCTCCGGTGAAGCGCATCGTGACGACACGACCATCATCATGGTTAATTGCCGTCAGCCAAAACAACTCAGTGTTTTCTCGGGTCCCCCTTCAAAAAGAGAAAAAGATGCCGTATTTGCGAAAGCATTTGCAAAATCTGAAGGCAAACACCTCATATGCGGTTCAACCACTGCCGATGTTCTTTCAAGAGAATTGAAGAGAAAAATCAGCATCAAAACCAAGGCACTCGGGTTCCAATCCCCGCCTGAATACGCAATGGAAGGCGCCGATATGGTCACTGAAGGCGCGATGGTTCTGAATCAGGTTTCCAATATTCTTGATGCCGATGAAGTCGAAATCAGTAATGAAACCTCCCCGGAAAGAATCGCAAAATTGCTGCTTGAAGCGGATGTTATTCACTTTTATATCGGAAACGCCAAAAACAAAGCCCATCAGATGCTCGTATTCAGACAACTTGGCATCAAGGAAAGGGCAGATATCCTGAAAGAAATAGAATCAAAACTCAGAAAAAAGGGAAAGATGATTTACTGGGAGTATTATTGATCTTTCGATGAAACGTAAAAGCTCTTTGAAGTTTAGAAGACAAAACTTCATTGATCTTTAGAAAAAAATAAAAGTCTCTTGGAAGTTGAAAAAGCGAAACTTCATTTATTAAAATCGTAGGGGCAATTCACGAATTGCCCTTGTAACGCGTATCAAACACATTCTCCCACAATCAACGCTCTCGCCTTCCTCGCTTCCGGTAAACCCGGAAATAAAACCCAATCATGCGGCATCCCTTCTTCAAAATAAAAAGTATATGACTGTTTCATCTCTTCAAGGTTCTCCTTCAACCGAAGCGCATCAATATGTAAAATATCCAAATCGCTTGTATAAATAGAAAGCGGACATAGTCCTGAAAGATCCCCTTTAATAGGGTTAACACGCCAATCCTCAAGCCCCAGGCTTCCTGCATATGCTTTTCCACAAGCCTTCAGCCCGTCAACAGTCAATATCGGATCCTGCGGATCAATCTCACGCTGTCGGTTGTCAGACAACTCAGAATCCAGAAACGGACTGATCAGAATACCCTTTTCCGGCATTTTTGTCCCCTCATTTCTTATCTTCATCAGCAATGAAAGGGATAACCCGGCTCCAGCAGAATCTCCCATTACAATTACAGAATCCGGATTACAGGTCTTCAGATGATGACAATAATAGTCATATACAAATTCAAGAGCCGCCCCGCTGTGATGTTCGGGTGCAAGGGGATAATCCGGATAATAGAGTACCAACCCGGATTTTCGCACAAAATCCGCTACAAATGACCAATGCATTCTAGATGACTGGCAAACATAACCGCCACCATGAAGAAAAATCACATGCCTTTTACCGGATACACCTTTTTTCCGAAAAACAAACATATTTCTCCCGTTAAAAGTGGTGACTTCCATCTTTATCCCCCTGAGATTAAAGCGTGATGGTTGTTCAGAAGCCCCCTTATCAACTCCTGTTTCCAATGTTCTGCCACAAGTTCCCTTGGCCTTTGCTTGCAAAACCTTATAAATCATTCTCCTGATGATATTCATCTTTCTCCTTAGTGGTTATTTTAAAGGTATACGATGCTGCATGACACGATAAACGATCTTATCCAGAATATGTCTTATCTTCCGGGCCAGAAATCCCCCGGCATTGATTCTTCTTGCCAGAGAAGGACTGACAGCATAATAAAAACGCACAAAAACTCTTCCAAACGGATTGGTCAGCAATTTTTGGTCTCTATATCTTCTCAGGACAAGGACTTCCTCACAATCATATGAGCCGTATACGGCAGTTGCGATAAAGCAGCCCTCTTTTTTCTTTGATTTTTTCATCTGTTTCAGCTTTTTGATGAGAGATTTTGCAGTCGATTTATAGTCAGACATGTTATCTATCTTAAATCCGTGTTCATGGACGATTTTGTTTCTCAGTGTTGCAACCCAGCGTAATTGTTTGATCGTGTCTCTGTCGAATCTGTTTTCAATTGAGCTTATTTTCTGATGGAGGCCTTTTCCGCTTGCTCCCAGTTGTTCGAGTAAGGATTCGATTTCCCTTGTTAATGAGATAACATCTTCTATCTGACCCATGATTCTCCCCCTTTTGTTACCATTAAAGTTTGTTTTTTATTTTATCATGATTTATGAGTTTATTATGGGTATCAGATTGATAATATAAATTGAGGGTAAGATGTTAACTATGATTTTAATGCTGCCTGTAAGCGTAATTTATAAATTCCCCTTTACGATGCGCTGAAATTTTCGGTATGCTTATCCTTTCTTTGAAATCGTCTAAAAAAAGAGACCGGCGGTTTTATCTCTCAATCGAAAGATATCAGAATTACTACCGGTCTCTTTTACTATTCACTTGTATTTATAGATTAAGCTGCTCTGACACAACAAATTATTTTACAAGCGATAGGACAACATATAGGAGCCTTCACCGTTAATATAAACGTACAATGCGATATAATCTCCTGATTTCAGCTTCTCTTCAATAGCTTCAAAATCATCTAAAGAATCGACTGCCGCTCTGTTGATGGACTGCAGGATGGCACCTTTTCTGAGGCCAAGTCTGTAGGCCTGGCCTGTTTCGTCTACTTCTGTTATGAGTATGCCTCTGAAATTCTTTGGCAGATTGTATTTTTCCTTCTGCTCGACTGTAAGGTCAGCAACTGTGATGCCAAGTAATTCAGATGCAACACTGTTTTCATCTTCAATTTTTGTCAATTCCTTTTCAACAGTTTCTTCAGCTTCTTCTACTGCCTTCATTTCAACTTCCAATGTCAGGATTTCTCCGTTTCTGTCCACTTTGATCGGCTTAAAGGTTCCAACATCCTGTTTTCTGATCAGGCTTGCCAATTGTTCCTTGTTTTTAATCTCAATACCGTCAAACTCAAGGATGATATCCTGAGGTTTTAATCCAGCTTGTTCCGCAGGTGAATCCGGGATGATTTCAACGACGATTGCCCCTTCCATCGTCTTAAGTGAAAGCGCATTCATCGTGTCTTCGGTGATGTTCATAATCTTAACGCCTATCTGTGGTTTCTGAAGTTTCCCAAACTGGATCAAATCATCGATAAAAAGTTTCACATCGTTGATCGGAATGGCAAATCCAAGATTGGTTCCCTCCGTCGGGTTGACAATTGCCGTATTGATCCCGATGACTTCACCATGAATATCCAGAAGCGGTCCGCCACTGTTTCCGGGGTTAATCGCTGCATCCGTCTGAATCAGGTTATCATAATAACCATCCCCATCCGGTTTGACAATCTGTCTTCCCGTGGCACTGACAACCCCTGTCGTGACCGTATGCTGAAAACCGAGCGGATTGCCGATTGCAATGGCATATTGTCCAATCTGCAGGTTGTCGGAATCCCCAAAATCGAGATAGGGAAGTTCATCCTTTTCCACATCATTCAACTTGATGATGGCAATATCCATCTCACTGTCTCCACCAACATACTCCGCATCAAATTGTCTCCCGTCAAAAAGGGTCACTTTGATACTTTCCGCATTATGCACCACATGTTCGTTCGTCAGGATATGCCCTTCATTGTCGAAAATGAATCCCGAACCGAGTGACTTCTGCTGACGCTCGCCGCCAAACGGATTTTCCCGATCTCCAAAGAACCTGAAGAAAAACTCATCGTAAAATGGGTCCAGTGAGGTCGTAACCGTTTTCTCAACATCTATCTTCACAACAGAATCCGCCGTCGCATTGATGACGTTGATCACGGGGTTCTGATAATCCGGATTGACATATCCGAATGTAACAATACTAAAAGAAAAAACTACCAATAGAAATAAGAAAATCTTTTTCATCTTCATACCTCCTAAATAAAAAATTTGAAATATTTTATCATCAGCTGATAAAATGCTTAGCGTCATTAACTGGTTTAATTATAACGCATCTATATTATAAGCAGCAAATTGTGAGGAAATAGTGAAGAAAAAGCAGTTCTTTCATTCATCCCGGTAAATCTCCGGAATAGAAAAAGAACTGCCGTCTTTTCTGTTTAAACGAATCAAATATGATTATTGTTTGATCTTCATGATCTTCTTTTTAGCAATTGCAGGATCAATCGTGATTCCCGGTCCTGCAATACAGCCTCCTCTGCAAGCCATCCCTTCGATCAATTGAATGGCTTCGCCTTTAGCCGTCTTAAAAATTCGGTCAGCTTCAACAAGGCCATTCATCTTCAGAACGGTTCCCTCTATATCTATTCTGGAACCGAGGGCTTCAGTAACCCCACCGCTATAGGCAAACCCCCAGCCATTTTGAGAACCTCCAATCTCCAGAGGTTCAAGTTTCGTCGGTTCAACCCCTTTGGCGATAAACAGGGCACCAAGCTCTTCATATGTCATCACAAAATCAACTGCCTTATTCTCCCATGCTTCTTTTTTCTTGGCAAAGCAGGGACCGATGAAGATGATCTTTGTTTTATCTTCAATGATCCTGAGATCGTTTCCGATGACAGCCATCGGTGATGGCACAGGTGAAATGTTCTTCTCATACCCCTTCTGATACTTTTTCACATAGTCGACAAATGCAGGGCAACAGGAGGTCAACACACAATGAGACTCTTCAGTGACAAGTTGAGCTTCTTTTTTAGCCACATAATCCGCCGCAATCGCCACTTCAAGACATTCATCAAAACCGCATTTCAATATGGCATTCTTAATTTGACCAACCGTTGTTTGGGGGCCAAACTGTGAAACGATAGAAGGTGCGATTACGGCGATTGTCTTTGACGGTTCGTTGATCGCTTTAATCAGAGAATAAAAATCTGATGTCGCCTCGATCGCTCCGAACGGACAGGCTGTCGAACAGGTCCCGCAACTCACACATCCTTTTTTATCGATATCGGCGGCAAAGGTATCATCCCTGCTGATGGCATCAACCGGACAGGCTGTTTCACAAGGTCTTTCCAGCTTCACGATCGAATAATACTGGCAGGCTTTGGCACACAACCCACATCCCACACATTTTTCCGAATCGATATAAGCCCTGTTGTTTCTGATTTCAATCGCCTTTCTCGGACAGACGCTGTAACAGGAATGCGCCAGACAATTCCGGCAAAGATCGGTCACATAATATCTGCCGGAAGGACATTTATCACAGGCTTCTTTGATAACCTGAATAAATTCACCATTTGACCGGTATGCTGAATAAGGGGCCATATACTGCTCAATATCACGTGCTATTTCGTAGAGTTCAATATCCCTCGTTTTATCATAATCCAAACCGAGATAGATCTTTATTTTTTGCGACAATATCTCTCGTTCAAGATAAACCTGCTCTTCGGAATCCGGTATAATCCGTTTGGGCAGTTTTGGTAATTCCTCTTTCAATTTACCTTTGTCGATCATTTTAGCTAGTTCGATAAGCGTCTGTCTTCGCTTTTTCATCACTTCATTAAAGACAAAGGTTCTCTCATGCAACGGGCCGGGCCGATTTGTTTTCACCCTTCTTCGCCGGCTTTCTGCATGATCATCTCTTTCATCTTTACCGGATTCATGTCATCAAAAAATTCACCATCCACATTGATGACAGGGGGTCTCATCGCCTGCTGGCATTTGTCAAAACAGGTAGAATACTTTAACGTTATCTTTGTTTTAATCTCTTCGGGAAGTTCATTGATCGCCTCCACCAGCGATGATGATCCCAGAAGGTGACAGGTGGTTCCCACACATACTTTTATCTCCATACTTTTCATCTCCTCAACAATACTGTACTGATACGATTTTCCCGAGTCTTTTCAGATTCCCAGTAATATCCCTGATCAGAGAAGATCTGATTGACATATCGAACGGCAACGCCGGGTTATGATAAAAGGCATTCACTTTCCTGCCCACCAGAAAATTGATCTCATCACTGTTTCTTAGCATTTCAAACATCTTCTGTGCCCCATCGGGTTCCTCATCCTTAAAATTATATTCAAACAGGTCTTTCTCACAGGTATCCAGCAATTTGTTCAATTTCTGAAGGGTTAAAACCCCTTCCGTTACCAGATCAACCCCTTTCATCAAACCGTATGGCGGTAGATCATTCCCGCGTGTTTTCCTGAATTGTATATCCAACTCGTTTCCGGTAACCCTTGTAACGATATTACTGGTGGTACCACCGCAGATCACCTTGTTTCCCTTCTTGCTCAAAAACGCCTGAACATATTGTCTATCCATCTTTTTTTCGAGTGGTGGTCCGGTAAAGATATGCATTTTCGGTTTTTCTGTTATCTTCATTCCGATAAGCGTCGAATCATCTCCGGGACTCTCCTCATAATAGTTGTAAGTTATTTCTATCAAATCATCGACAATCATTTTCAAATCATCCGTCTTTCCTCTTAATTTCTTGACACAATTCACAAGACTTTCGGTTCCCCATCCAAAATCCAGAAGGTTTCCAATACCGGCATGGATAAGACCATCTGACATGGCAAATATAAAATCATTCTCCTTCAGGTTGAAAAGTGCCGTTCTGATTTTTTTATTATTTGAGACCTGTTCACTGTAGCGGGGTTCATAAACCATTCTGTCCTTGATGATGATCGGATCCGGATTATCGTAATTCACGATTTTGACACCACCGGTTGAAAAAATCTGAATGATCGTAAACGTCGAGTAGGCGATTCCCCTGTGCTTACAAACAGGCAACGTGTTGGTGATGGTATCAACGATTTCTTCCACCGGAACCTTATTCTCAAACAAGGTTCCAATAATCTCCGTTGTCAGTATCGAAAGGATACTCGCCTTTATTCCGCTTCCAAGACCATCTGACAGTATGATTATCTTTGAATCCGCTAATTTCTTTATCTGAACATTATCTCCGCAAACGGATTCATTTAATTTATTCAGGTTTTTGTTGTAAACCACTGCGGATGTCATGCTTCATCACCCCTGTTCTTCTTCTTTAAAGGTATTGACCAGTTTAAACAGACTCGCCTTCGTTTCAGCGGTTGTCTCGCCAAGGATTGAAGCAATTTCCTGTACGATTTTCATCTGCTTTTCGGCTATCTTGTTAACTTCATCGATGACTTTGTATTTCAACGCATTCAATTCTTTTTCCTTTTTCTGATGATGGGAAATATCGTTAAAGATCTTTGCAATTAATGTTCCGTCATCAACTGAATAGCAAACTTCAGAAGTTCTGATATCCAGTTCAGGATAATCATACATCCGCCTGACCACCTTTAGATAATCATTTTTAACCTCATACAGATCATCCAGGTTATCGAAAAAAATGGTCGCGGATTTCCCCAGAATATCCGTCCCTTCAAGGTTAAAAATCTTCAGAAAAGAATTATTGACCACTTGAATCTTCATATCTTTATCTACGACCATCAAGCCATTTGGATCGGAATCCCATATTTCCTCCCATATGTTTTTTGGCATCTCATCACCTACTTTTCGAGAGAGTTAATATAAGGCATTATCTCTTTGTGAAATCTTGATATCGTATTTTCGGGACTAAAGTGTGTAAAAATCTCATCATCAATCTTGATCACAACGCCTTTGTTACACGGACCGATACAGAAAGACCCTTTCAGATGAATCTTTGCCTCAAAATCCTCCCGTTCGATTTCTTTTTTCAAAATGTCCACGACATGACTCGATCCCTTCAGATAGCAGGCACTTCCCATGCATACGTAGATATCTTTCATTTTTCAGCCCCCTTTATACTGTTCCTTCATATGCTTTTATATAAAGTTCTCTGATCTCACTGATCAGAGGATATCTCGGATTTGCCGTTGTACACTGGTCATCAAATGCCAGTTCCGACATTTCATCCAGTTTGGCGTAAAAATCCTCTTCAACGATCCCCAACTCTTTGATGGAAGCGGGTATCTTCAGTTCTCTTTTCAACCTTTCAACTGCCGCTATCAAACGATTAACCTTCTCGGTATCATTTGCACCACCGAGATGGAGATGATCGGCGATTCTTCCATATCTCAATGCGGCATGGGGATACTTGTACTGTGGGAAAGCCGTCTGTTTTCTCGGTGCTTCTGTTGCATTGTATTTAATCACCTGACTGATCAGTAGCGCATTTGCCAGACCGTGAGGGACATGGAACATGGAACCGAGTTTGTGTGCCATTGAATGACAGATACCGAGGAATGCATTACCAAATGCCATCCCGGCAATCGTAGAAGCAAAATGCACTTTTTCCCTTGCTCTTCTGTCCGTTCCATCCTTGAAAGCTCTCGGCAGATAATTAAAAATGAGATTGATTGCCTGAAGGGAATGACCGTATGTAAAATCAGTTGCCAGTACGGAAACATAAGCTTCTATCGCATGAACCAGTGCGTCAATACCGGAATGTGCGGTTAATTTCTCAGGCATGGTCATCACGAGATTGGGATCAACGATTGCCATATCCGGTGTGAGTTCATAATCGGCTATCGGATATTTAACACCGGATTTTTCATCCGTTACCACCGCAAATGGAGTGACTTCCGACCCGGTTCCTGATGTCGTCGGTATACAGACCATCGTTGCTTTCTTCCCCAATTCCGGGAATTTATAGATTCTCTTTCTGATATCCATAAACCGTTGTGCGAGGACTTCAAATTTGACTTCACTGTGTTCATACATCAGCCACATGATCTTTGCGGCATCCATCGGTGAGCCACCCCCAAGTGCGATAATGACATCGGGTTTGAAGGCATTCATCATCTCTAACCCTTTATGGATCGTCCGTGTCGTCGGATCCGGCTCAACTTCGTAAAAAACTTCTGATTCAATATTCATCGCCTTCATCACATCAACGATCCGGTCGGCATAACCATTTCCGAAAAGAAAGGCATCGGTTACGATAAAGGCTCTCTTTTTGTTGTGCAATTCTTTAAGAGCCGGTTCCAGCGCACCCGGCTTGAGGTATATCTTGGGTGGCACCCTGAACCAGAGCATATTTTCCTGTCGCTTTGCAATCGTCTTGATATTCATCAGATGTTTTACCCCCACATTCTCACTGACCGAATTACCGCCCCATGAACCGCATCCCAAGGTCAGTGAGGGTTCAAGTCTGAAATTATAAAGATCGCCGATAGCCCCCTGTGACGCAGGCATGTTGACCAGTATTCTTCCCGTCTGCATCGCTTCACCATACTTTGCGATTCTTTCTTTGTTTTCGGGGTTCGTGTACAGAACTGATGTATGACCCATGCCGCCAAACTTAACAAGGGCTTCCGCTTTTTTTACACCCTCATCAAAATCCTCTGCCATATACATGGCAAGTGTCGGTGAAAGTTTTTCATAGGCAAACGGTTCTCCCTCACCAATTTCCGAACATTCGGCAATCAGCACCTGAGCGTCTTCATTTACTTGAACACCCGATTGTTCGGCAATCCCGGAGGCGCTCTGTCCAACGATAGCCGGATTGATCCTGCCGTCTTTCAGGATGTTTTGTCCGACAAGTTCTTTTTCCTCCGTTGAAAGAATATGAGCTCCTCTCTTTGTCAATTCAGTCCTGACCTGCTCATAAACGGCTTTAACCACTATAATAGATTGTTCAGAAGCACATATCACACCGTTATCAAATGTTTTACTCATCAAGACCGAATTGGATGCCATAAGGATATCCGCAGTTTCATCAATCAATGCCGGTGTGTTCCCTGCACCAACACCAATAGCAGGTTTTCCGGATGAATAGGCCGCTTTCACCATTCCGGGTCCCCCCGTTGCCAGTATCAGGTTGATTTCAGGGTGCTTCATCAGATAATTTGTCAGTTCAATACTCGGTTCTGTGATACAGCCGATGATCCCTTCCGGTGCTCCTGCGGCAACAGCCGCTTCGTTGATGATACGTGCCGCTGCAGCGGTGCATTTCTTTGCCCTTGGATGCGGTGAAAACAGAATGGCATTTCTCGTCTTAAGCGCGAGAAGGGCCTTAAAAATCGTCGTGGAAGTGGGATTTGTCGTGGGGACGACTCCCGCTATGATTCCGATGGGTTCCGCTACTTTCGTTACACCGGATGTTTCATCATCTGAAATCACACCACAGGTCTTTGCATCTTTGTATTTGTTATAAATATATTCTGCGGCAAAATGATTCTTGATCACCTTATCTTCTACAATTCCCATCCCGGTTTCTGATACCGCCTCTTTGGCAAGCCAAATCCGATAAGAATTAGCAGACATCGAAGCTCTTCTGAAGATCTTGTCCACCTGCTCCTGTGTATAAGTCGCATATTCACGTTGTGCATTTATCGCAGTTCTCAAAAACCGGTCCAAATCTTCAATCGTACTAATTCGTTTAAACATGAAAAACCCTCCTTGCATACTTGTGATATTTTTCACTTGTTAAGTTGTGATACTCTAAACAAAAACTATTGAAAGCATAACAACAAAAACATGTAATACCCTTATTTAATAAGATTAATTAACTTTAGTGAATATTTTCACTATATACCTTAAAATTAAAACAGCTCTTTCCGCCGTTTTAATTGTGAATTATTTCCCTTTTCACAACCGGATTATAACACACTACTTTGTTTTGTCAACCCGCGAACGTTAAACTTTATTTGATTTTATGATGAAATAAAATTGCATGGTTCATGCATACAGTAATCAGAAGGATCCTCAATAATTGTTTGACTATTCATCATCAGTTTAAGTTTATGCTAACGCGATTGTTCTCTTCGATTGATAGAGACGAAAAGCATGATCATGACAAAAACGCCTGAAAATAGAAGGAAAGGCGTAAAATAGCCCCATTGTATACCGAGACTACCACTGATTTTCCCAATGATAAACCCCGCAAACAAACTGCCAAAAGAGGCACCGACAGTAAATAACGAAAGAGCAAAACCGAGTCCTTCATGGATTGTCTCAACGAGCAGCGACTGAAGTGTCGGAAAGATTGAAGAATGGATCAAACCGGATAGACACAAAAAGATGGCCATCAAAACAAAATTTGAGGGGAGAAACTGAGCAAAAAAAGTGATTGGCAGACCTGTTATCGAAACGATCATCAACCATTTCAAATGCCCGATTCTATCGACAAAACCGGAAGATAAGAAACGACCCGCAAGCAGCCCCACCCAGAAAATAGAGGGGAGAAGACTGGAAAGTTCCTTGTTATTCTTTAGATAATCGGTTGAATAAAGCGGTGCCCAGGAAAAAACACCAATTTCAGATGCCACATAAAAAAAGATGGCGGTGAAAATAATCCAGAAATATTTATTCTTAAGAATCTCAAACGCATAAGCTTTTTGCCCTTTTAGATCCTTTTTTTCTGCCGGTTGTATATGAATGGTTAACCTTGTGGTGAAATAAAGTGGAATACAGGTATAACCGGCTATAACAAAGAAAAAGGCCGTATACGGCAAGTCTTTCGCAATAAAAAACGAAGCGATAAGGGGACTGATCATCGATCCAAGTGCAAAAAAAGCGTGGATCAGATTCAACAGTTTTCCGCTTTCACCTCTGAATTTACCGCTGATCGGTGGTATGGCCACTTCAAGTGATGAGACTCCGAATCCGATAATCATATTCCCCAGAATCAGCATGGGTTCGGTTTTTGCCAGTGCAAAAAGGACAACCCCCAGTGGGAAAGCAACCCCGGCGATCAGAAGTGGTTTTTTCGTCCCGACATAATCAATCAACGTGCCGATGAGAAGTGCTCCAAGTAAAAAGCCCATCGAATTTGCCGCGAATATCGTCCCGACCTGTGTATAGGAAAGTGAAAGGGATTCACTGATGATCGGCATAACCGCTGATATATAGGTGGATATGGCTCCCATTATCAGGAAGGCGTTGTATCCAAGTCCTTTATAGGTTTTCAGATCATTCATCTTATCATCTCCAGGAAATATTTGAAATTTTTATTGAATCGTCTTTCGATTAATTAAAATTTTCTGTCCCGGTTTGAACGTGTCATAAACCAAAAACATAGAAAACCGGTCAGCAATAACGGCATATAATAGGTACAAAGACGCCAAACGATGATGGAAGCGGCGATCTTTTCATCGGGGATCACCGGGGCCATGAAAAGATAATACAACCCCTCTGCACCGCCGGATGTCCCCGGTGTCGGCACAATAAGTGCGGATGAATTAATCAGAAAAAGTCTGAAAAAACCGATCACGCCAAGCCTCAAGCCAAACCCTTTCAAAACGATGAAAGCGGATAGCGTCATGCTGCAAAACTGACAGCCATTCAGTATAAAGAGTTCTAAAAGCCTTTTCCAGTCATCTTTGTAAGCCTTAAAAGCCTCGTTAAATGCTTCTATATTATCATAAAGTTTCCCTTTTCTCTCTTCCGTTAAATTCAGAATTTTAATCTTTTCAAGGAGAAAAACGATGAAAGCTGTGATATTTTTTGCAACTGTCTTATTGATGCCGATAATCATGATGATGAAGATAACGGTCATATTCAAAATCATCCCCATGATTGATGCGATCCTTGATGTCGCTGTCAATTCCTCATAAAGCGTGGCAAGACTGATCAGGCTGAAGAATGTGACAAAGGTCTGAAACATCATCGACTTGATAATCATGGCGGAGGTTGCTCTTTCTATATTTAATCCCGCTTTATTCAGAACGAATATGGTGGCAACCTGCCCACCACTCATAAAAGGGGTCACCAGGTTAACAAACTGTGTGGCAACTGACGTTTTAAAACAGGTGTGATAGGAAACACGCATAAATTTTGAGGTGGTCACCTTAAATGAAATCATCTCAAAAAGCCATAGGAAGCTGTATACTCCAAATCCGGATAATAAATAGATCCAGGAAAATGAATTGATCGCCGAAATAAACGCTTCAAAACCAAATCCCGCAGAAAAAAAAGCGATGACAAACAATCCGATCAGCACACCGATTACGATTCCCGTTATCGTTTTTCTATTACTCAGGATCCCATTCATATCTGCACATCCTTTCTTCCCTTATACATTATAACCCAAATAATTTTACTTTATAAAACTATGAAAGTTATAGCTGTTATAACCTCTGTTTATGGGAGCTATAAACATTTAATTACTTTTCTTTTTTTTATTCAACCACATTGTTATAATCTTACTGGTTTTACTCAGAGAACTCAAGGGGTAATATATTCAGTCGGTGCTCCCCCAGGGTACCGACGCTTTTTTTTATTTGTCGTATTTTCTCTGAGAACTTTATTGTAATATTATGGTATAATGAAACGTATTGAATTGTATAATTAATTAAATTGAGGTGAGGAGAATGAAGAAAAAGGTTTTATCATTAACAGCTCTCGCGGTCTTGTTGTTCTTAATGACATTCCTTGTTTCCTGCAGAGTTTCCAGACCGGATATCGACAATCCGTCGGTTCATTACATGACCCCCACAGAAGTAGAATTGTGGTGGGATTACGAAACAGTAACGGTACCTTTTGTTCTTTCTATAAGAGATACGATTGTTGCTTCCATGACAGATCATAATCTCGCTGCGCCTCCTTACACGATGGCAGTTGAAAGCGGAAAGACCTATGAGTGGAAGGTAAGGGGCAATAATGGTGCAGTTGGAGGGCCCTGGGAATTCACAGTCCCCTGATAGATATACACATGAACAATATTCTAATAGCATAGCGAGGGGCAGTTATTGCCCCTTTTTTTGTATAAAATTTTTGATAAACAGGTGATTTTCAGTGAAGAGACTTATTTTACAGATCGTGATGCTTCTGCTCGTGATTCTATCCCTTATGTCATGTGTTAAAACCTCTCGAAAAATAGATTTCCCTACGCCTTCAAATACTCAAAGGGTTTATGCGACAGAGGTTACCTTGATGTGGGATCACTTGGAAACATTTGAATATTTTGAAATCAGATTCTGTGAAGCGGAAGCATCCTTGACAGCGATCGGGACAACAACCGAAAACAGATACCAGGTGTCGAAACTTGACTGGAACAAAGATTATTGCTGGCAGATTATCGGTCATTTAAACGCTACCGATACGATAAGTGGTCCGTTATGGCATTTCACAACCGGAAATTTACACAAGGCTTTAACGATTGGTATCACAGATTATGATACCGCTTCGGATTTATCTTTGACAGACGATGATGCCCTGGATATGGAAACAGCCCTTGGTCATGCAAAGATGAACTACACCATCGACAGACTTCTGAACAGGGTAACAGAATCGGATATAGAAGGGGCAATAGCCGATATAAATGATCTCGATGAAAATTCATTGTTTACTTTCACATACGCCGGACACGGTGGATACTCCTATTCACAGCATGAATCCTATCTTTTGATGAGTGACGGCGGAAGACTGTATATGTCGGAGTTAAAGGCATTACTTGACCCGCTTCCCGGTAAAAAGGTTATCATCATAGATGCCTGCGAGTCCGGTAATTTTACGGCTCTGCCGGATTCGGAACAAGCAATGCAAATTGCGGCAAGAGAAATAAATGAACGATTCAACCGATCAGTCATTGATATATTCAAAACCAACGGAAGAACCACCGCTCAACCCTATCATATCATGACAGCGGCAAACATCTCCCAGATCAGCTGGGAAAACACCATCCTGAAAAATGGTATCTTTTCGTTCTTTTTTTTGGATGGTATTGGTGATGTTGGAGAGAATAATCCCGATCAGCCATTTGATTCCACATTCAATGCAGATACTGATTCAAACAAAGCCGTTACTTTCAGCGAAGCCTTTGCGTATACGGCACCAAAAGTTGAAACTTATGTCAACAACCTGATGGGCTATCATCAAAGCGTTCAAATCTATCCTGAAGCGTCTGATCTGATTATTACGCACTGGTGAGTTAAAACTTTATATAAAGGAAGGCGATTACCTTGAAAAACATGGGAGATATGCTACTTTCAAGAAATGCAGTATCGGAACTTGTAATCGGTAACACAGCGGTTGTACGTGCGATGGTAGAAACCGGTGTCAAAGTCGTTACATCCTATCCCGGTTCTCCAACACCTGAAATCGCCAACGCAATCGCAACCATGCCGAAAGATGAAAGACCTTTTTACTTCGAATATTCCACAAACGAAAAAGTGGCAACAGAGGTGGCTTTTGGTGCGAGTATAAACGGAAACCTGTCATGTGTCTTTTTTAAAAGTGTGGGCATAAACGTTGCTGCAGACACATTCGTTCAACTGGGTCTGATGGAACTGATCGGTGGCATGGTCATCATTCTCGGTGATGACCCCGGTGCAAATTCCTCTCAGAACGAACAGGACAACAGACATTTCGCACGCCTCAGTTATATTCCAATGCTTGAACCCGCAACGCCAACGGAAGTTTATCAGATGTTCAAAGAAGCCGTTCTCATCTCGAAAGAAAAGCAAATGCCCGTCATTCTCCGGATGACGACACATGTCTGTCACGCAAAGGAAAAGGTACAATTTAAGGAATGGCTCCCGGTAAACACTGAAAACAAGCCCTTGTTTTCACCCGATAACGGACCTTATATCCCTCTGACTCAAAAAGCATTGAAGATGAAACAAAAAGCGTTAAAAAAACTTGATGTCATTAAAGATATCTCTGATCACAGCCTGTTTAATTTCGTTGAACTTAACGATGGAAAAAACGGTCTGAAAAAAGATTTCAAATTTCTGAACACAAGCGTCTCAATCAATATCGCACAAAAGAATAAACGGGGTATCATCACTGCAGGTGTTCCCTATCTCTCATTACTGGATGTACTGGAAGATGTTGAAAATAAGCCGGATATTCTGAAACTCGGTTTCGTCTATCCGCTACCCGAGAAAAAAATCATCAAATTTCTGAAAGAGCACGATGAGGTAAAGGTCCTTGAAGAACTCGATGATTTCCTTGAAGAAAAAATCAAACGGCTTGCCTATGAAAACAAACTCAATACCAAAATAATCGGAAAGACGGATATCGATGACTGGGTCGGTGAATATACTCCGGAAAAAGTGCTTAACGTGCTTCATAAAACGTGGACAGATTTTAAATCGGTGGATATAACGGAAGATGAAAAGCCTCAGCTTGAGCCACGTCCCGCACAAATGTGCCCCGGTTGTGGTCACAGATCGGCATTCTATGCGATCGGTAAGGCGTTAAAGGCAACGGATATCAGTGTAGCGGATATCGGCTGTCATACACTGGGGGCGCTGGATCCCTACAACATCGGACAAGTTCTTCTTTGTATGGGCCATTCAAACGGAACTGCCGCCGGGTTGAGTTTGTACAACACAGAAAGAAGAGTCGTTTCTTTCCTCGGAGATTCCACATTTTTCCATGCGGGGCTTCCCGGAATCGTCAACGCCGTCTTCAACAATCACAATCACACCCTGATTGTCATGGAAAATGGAACAACCGCTATGACAGGTCATCAGAATCACCCGGCTGTCGGGAAAAACTTCAACGATATAACGGAAAAGATTCCCGTCAAACAGGTTCTTCAAGGTCTCGGTGTACAGGATATTTGGGAAGTGGATACCTACAATCAAAAAAAACTAACGGAAACGGTTGAGCTGGCTCTGTCAAAAGACGGCTTCAACGTCGTTATCGCAAAGCATCCGTGTATGTTGAAATTTACAAAAGAACAGAGAAGAGCTGGAAGAAAACCGTTACCCCCCATGCAGATTAACGAAAACTGCAATCAATCCCACACATGTATCGGCGATTTTGCCTGTCCAACCTTCCAGATAAGAGAAGATGGGAGTGTCTGGGTTCAGGAGGATCTGTGCATCGGTGACAGGTCCTGTATTCAAACTTGTCCTGTTCAGGGGATCGAACCTTCAAAAAAGGCGGGTGATGCAAATGAATAAATTCGATATCTATCTTTCAGGTGTCGGCGGACAGGGAATCGGTCTTTTAAGCGAATTGATTGCCAGAGCCATCGATCATTCCGGACAGAGAGTCATCGGAGCGGACACACACGGACTGGCTCAGCGAGGTGGGATGGTATCCTCTCATATCAGAATGGGAGAAGCAGTACATGCAGCACTGATTCAAAGGGGGAAAGCTGATATATGCATAGTCCTTGAACGACATGAAGCACTCAGGGCGATGAACGATTACCTTAAGGAAAACGGAACACTTATCTATTACGATGCCGTATGGCAACCACTTGATGTCAGACTAATGAAGCGTAAACAGGTGGAAAATGATATAATAGAATCCGAGGCGAAACGCAGAGGTATCCGGTGTATCCGTGTTTTTGAAGAAGATCTTGAAGATGCCAGGATGCAGAACGCTTGTGTCGCTTCAAAAACAGCTGAACTAAATTTGATCCCCAACGTTAAGACAGAACACTTTAAATTGGCACTCGAAGACCTCATGAAGGGTTCGATGCTCGAAAAAAACCTTAAATTATTTCAATAACGGAGGCAACTATGTCAACAGCTCACAGACCATTGATCATCACCATAGCAGTCATTCTCGGAATGATAGGTGCCGGTACGGCATTCATATTTACATTGTTCGTTGTTGGTTTGATACCAATCGTCGGAATCATCATGATTCTGTTCCCTTTGATCCAAATAGCCATTTTGACCGGTTTATGGCGTATGAAAAGATGGGCATTGATCGTTTATACGGTCTTTTTTGCCATAGATGCCATCACGACTCCGCCCGATATCTTCATGATCATCCCGCTGCTTGTCATCATAGCCGGCTTCATGAATTATCGAGATATGGACTGATGTCATAAGATTAAAATTCATGGGACGGCTGATAGCCGTCCCTTTTTTATTATGAGGTGAAAATTATGAGTGAAGTACTTAAAAAGTGTCAAAATGTCAAAGAGGCCGAATTTAACCTCAGAACAACCAATACACAGTCAAAAAATGAAGCCCTGCATTCTATCGGAAAAATGCTTTTAAAAAACAAAAAAGAGATTCTTGAAGCCAACCAAAAAGATGTGAACACCGCTTATGAAAAAGGGGTTAAGGAATCACTGATCGACAGATTACGGCTAACGGAAAAAAGGATACTTGCCATGAGTGAAAGTTGTGATAAAGTCGCTTTGCTAAATGACCCCGTTGGTGAGATTCTAACCTCCTGGATAGAAAACGATCTGAGAATTGCACAGATGAGAGTTCCAATCGGTGCAATAGGGATGATTTATGAATCCAGACCCAATGTTACACTGGATGCCAGTATCCTGGCTTTGAAAACGGGTAATCCGATACTACTCCGCGGGGGATCGGATGCGATTCATTCAAATATCGCCATCACGAATGCCCTCAAAGAAGGATTGCGGGAATCAGACCTTCCGGAAACCGCCGTTGAAATAATCGAAGAGACTAACAGGGAAAATGTGATGGAGATGATGAAGATGAAAGCGTATCTGTCTTTGATCATTCCCAGAGGCGGGGCTTCCCTGATCAATTTTGTCGTTGAAAATTCAACGATACCGGTTATTGAGACCGGCGTGGGAAACTGTCATATCTACGTCGATTACAACGCGGATTTAGCAAAGAGCGTTGCCATCATCAACAACGCAAAAACACAGCGGCCCGGCACCTGTAACACGGTTGAGACGGTATTGATTCATGAACAAGTCGCTGAAGAAATCCTCCCAATGATGAAAAAGAAACTCGATGAAAAGGCAGTTGAGATAAGGGGGTGCAAACGAACTGCCAACATCATAACATGTAAAGCCGCCGTTGAAGATGACTGGCAGCGGGAATTTCTCGACTATATACTGGCTGTCAGGGTTGTGAAAGATATAGATGATGCGATTGAACATATCATGAACTTTTCAACCCACCATTCAGAAGCCATTCTGACAAATGACTTAAATAATGCCGGGCGATTCACAAATGCCATTGATTCCGCCGCTGTATACGTCAACACCTCAACGCGGTTCACCGATGGCGAAATGTTCGGATTTGGTGGTGAAATCGGTATCAGCACACAAAAATTACATGCCAGAGGTCCTGTTGGGCTGAAAGAGCTCACAAGTTATAAATATGTAATCCTCGGGGATTATAAGAGTCGGGGCTAAATTAATTCGTGAATGATCCCCCACGAAACGATAAAACATCATTTCTCACGGAGGTAAAAATGTCAAAGATTGTCATAAAGGTTGGCAGCAATCTACTCGTTAAAAAAAATGGAGAGATCAACAAAAGTTACATCATTGAACTGGCAAGAATCATATCAAATTTGAAAGCAGCCGGGAACACCGTGATCCTGATAACCTCGGGAGCTAAAGCCGCCGGATATGGCAGGGCACAGAAGGCAAATGTCGAAGAGGCATTGTACATCAAACAGGCTTTATGTGCCATCGGTCAGGTACAGCTCATGAAATTATATGAGACGGCATTCGATATGTACGATGAAAAAGTCGCACAAATTTTGATCAACAGAAATGATTTCGGTGACAGAAGCAGATTTCTCAATCTCAGAAATACCGTTGCGGGTCTGATAGAGATGGGCTTCATTCCGATTGCCAATGAAAACGACACCGTCTCTACGGAGGAAATCACATTCGGAGACAACGATCTACTCGCTGCCATGACGGCTGTTGGCTGGAAAGCGGATTATCTCACCCTGATGTCAAGTGTGTCAGGAATCCTGGACGAAAACGGAGAGATCATTGAAGTATTCAATTCCGATTCAAAAATCAAAAAAATGAATAGCACATCCTGGGGAACAGGTGGGATTGAAACGAAGATAAATGCGGGAATCACTGCGGCAACGACCGGTATCAAAGTCTGTATCTGTGATGGCAGAAAACTCGACAACATCAATCAGTTTCTGTCGGGGAAAAACGTCGGAACAACTTTCGAATCTGGGAAAATCCCGACTTCTAAAAAGGCATGGATTGGATTTCTATCAAACCCCAATGGATGCATCATCATCAACGAAGGCGCCTGCCGGGCAATCATGGAGAAAAAGAGTTTGCTTCCGGTGGGAATCGTCGAGGTGAAAGGGAGGTTTGAATCCGGGGATGTTATCGATGTGAAAAATAATACCGGAACACTGATTGGCAGAGGAATGGTCAATTTCAATTCCACGGATACCGAAAAAATTACCGGGCATCAAAGCGAGGAACTCAAAAACATACTTGGCTTTGAATGCCCGAAAGTCTATATTCACGCTGATAATTTCTGGGTCTATGAGTAACCCCAAACATTAAAACACCCCGTCTTTAAGAAAGGGTTTTTTAATGTTTGGCAATATCTTTTAAAGGCGCTTATAAGGGGAATAACCCCCTTTATTCAAATCAATCTTTAAAACTCTGAACTCGTTTGGTCCCACAGAACCGTAAATCGTTGAATAAAACAGATCCGCTTTCTCCCCGGTAAACTCATCTATCATGTGAGAACAATTCATCAGACAGGATTCCTTTGAAATCAATTGAAAATCACGCTTCTCGTCATTCGGATTAATCACGATCACACGATAATCCCTGATATCTTCTGTGTATCTGGAGAAGGCAATGATATCATCAGCCTTGTGTTCAAGTTTCCCAAAATAGCCGCTGTTGATAGCCACTGTGTCGTTGAACAGGTCAATCATCTTCTTGTAGAAGATCAGGTCATCGTTGTTGGCTTCCAGTTTCCCCCACGGCATCGGTTCACGGCAATAGGGATCACCTTCAGATTCCAGTCCCAGTTCTTCACCATAATAAACAACCGGACTACCCGGAAGGGTAAACTGAAGCGCAACGGCAAGCCGCCAATGCTTGCCGAAATCAGACTTGACCCGTGGTGTATCATGACTGGACATGACGTTCCAGCATTTCAGAATATTTTCAATGCCGCAATCGTTCACCGTATCGTTGATGATCGTCGTTACCGTTTTGCCGTCTATCCTGTCTTCCATGAAAGACTTTATCAGTTCCCTGAAATAATAATTCATCACGCCATCGAGCACTTCACCATCGGCCCATCTTTTCGGATAGGACCAGACCTCGCCGATCGTATCATGATCCCCCATGGCTTTTAAGACCGTTCTGAGCTCTCTGAGGTATTCAAAGCCTACATCGTAGGCACAATCAAGACGCCAGTCATCCACACCGAGACGGGTCCATTTCTGAACAACCGAATCTGAATCATTCCAAAGTATGTCTCTGAGGGCTTTGTTATCCAGGTTGAGCTCCGGCAAACCCTTATGCCCCCCCCAATGAACGGGTTCTCCGTCTATCCTGTTGATAAAATCATGGTATTTCTCATCCGTAAACCACGGATGTTTCATTCCGATATGGTTAAAAACCCCATCCAATACCAAACGAATACCGTTTTCATGCAACTTCTCCGCCAGATCATTTAAGTCCTTTTCATCACCAAGGATCGAATCTATCTTGAAGAAATCCGTACAATCGTATCGATGATTCGTTACCGCCTCGAATATGGGCGTAAGATAGAGGAAATCAATCGACAGATTTTTCAGATACCCCACCTTCTCTTCAATACCCTTCAAATCGCCACCGTAAAAATCCAGCTGATGCTGCCCTTTTTCTTTTACTTCAATCGGCTGATCCCATTCCAGTGTATGGTCTTTTTGATAAGATGCGTTAAATCTGTCGGGAAAGATCTGATACCCCACATAGCCTCTTGTTTTCATTTTTTATTGCCCCTTTCTGATCAATTCAGTTTCTATAAAGTCATTCATGGAAAAATTCTTTTTTACTTCCAGCGAAAAATTCAATATATCCTCATTAACCCCTTCAAATAGATCTTTATTAACGATTTTTCCAAGGGTAGCGGACAGTTTTATATGTGTATCCCATACAGATGGAAAACTCGTACTGAAATTAAATTTATACTGTTGTTCAAGAACCGGATCACTCAGCCAGACAAACCCCATGTCATCCTTTCCTTCGCCTTCCGTTCCATGAGAAGCTATCCAGGGTGCCCGTTTCCCGAATGTGACGAATTCAAAACTGCCATCCATTTCAAAGTCATCTCTTACATATTCTGTCCCCAAGATAAATGAGGCACTATTTTCCCCGTATTTATAGCCCAGCATATTATATTCAATCGGCAATTTTTCCTCATCTGTGTTGTAATGGACATATTCATAGGGAACGAGATTTGTTCGTTTAAAGGTATATTTGGTCGCGCCGGCAAATTCAAGAAAACACAGGAGAGACTCGTTGACCTTGTATTCAATCCCGGTATCCCAGGCAACTTTCTGGGGATGACCCTTCCCATCAAATGTTTTCTCTGCGATATTCATATAGAAATCATCAATCAGCACTTCACCAAATACTCTTATGGGGTCCGGTTCATAGACAAAATATAACCCCATCATACCATTATCATTCTTATTATCATGCCAGGGAGCATTGAAAGAACGAAACTCCTGTATCGTCTGATAGGGAGCCGGTGAAAAAAGATACGGAAAATCAAGAGACCGTCCGAAGAACAGGACAGATTCGACATAACCGAATTCAAGATCTTCAATCAACGATAGCTTTGCCCTTCTGAAATAAAGGGTCTTAGCCGTCTGTTCCAATGTCTTGGTCAAATTTCCTTCCGTATCCACATAAGGTACCCAGTCGATACCGGTCTTAAGGAAAATGAGATCCGTTTTAAAGCCAAATACATCAAACGGCTGCCATTCAAAGACGATAGAAGGATACGCCCCTGAGTTTGAAGCGAGAAAAAGCGGATAGTTCCTTCCAACCCCTTCATCCAGATAGTGATAACCCAGTGAAAAGTATAAATCATCACTCGAATACCAGAAATTTCCCTGATCCAGCTGATAATAGAAGTCGTCAAACGGGCCCCAGGTCGCATCAGCATTGCCGAAAACGGGGTTTACATCTCCTATATGAAAATTTTTAAAACTGAAACGCCCCTTTAAGCCGAAATTTTCATGTTCGATACTACCGCCAAGTCCCAGTCCAAGACCCAAATTGGTCGTAATATCATCATGTTTCGATTGAAAATCCACAAACAGATTTGCATCATATGAAAAAGAAACGATTATTATTAAAGTCAATAATACTATGATCAGATATTTTTTCATGACAAAACCCCTACTATAAATTTCACTTCACATTATTATATCATCTAACGAAATCTAAACACCTTTTTTAGCCTGTATTGTAAATAAAAAAGATACTCCATTTTGAAGTACCTTTCGATGTCACATTATTTTTTTCTTTTCATTTCCTTCCATCAATCAAACATAGCGAATAAAAATATAAACAAGCCCCATCACCATACTAATCAGAGTCGGTACAAGAGAAAAGCGCATATATCTGCCGTATGAAACATCTTTCCCTTCATATTTCTTTAATAGCGTCAATGCCACAACATTCGCCGAAGCCCCTATCGGGGTAAGATTCCCACCAAAGCATACACCGATTGATAATGTCCACCAAAGTGGATCGAGATTTGAAAAAACGGTGGGATTTAAAGACGGCAGATGTTTGATAACGGGAATCATCGTTGCCGTAAACGGAATGTTGTCTACAAATCCACTGAATACAAAGGCAACGATATACATAATGGGGAGAAAAACGGCAAGTGAGCCTCCAAAATTCTGTTCAAGAGAATGAGCGAGGAAATTCAGCACACCGGTTTCTTCAAGTGCGCCTGTCAGGAGGAACAACCCTATAAAGAAGAAGATGGTTTCCCACTCAACTTCCTTAAGATGTTTTTCAAGATTTTTGGGATCTACGACCAGAACGGCGAGAAATCCCATTCCCAGGGCAATGATCGAGTTGTCAACCCCCGTGTACTCCTGTGTAACAAACAACAATATCGTAACTGCGAGTAATATGGCCGCTTTCCTGAGTTTTTTCCGGTCAAAGCCCCCCGGTTTTTCAAACATCTTCGAATCAAAGGTTTCTTTTAATTTTTTCCGATTCATCAGCATGATAACCCCCATGACGATCACGAGAGAAATCACGGCAATCACACCGGTGTTTTTCAGAAAAGAGAGAAATGACAATTTCGCCGCGCTTCCAATGAGAATATTCGGAGGATCCCCTATAAGGGTAGCCGTTCCACCGATGTTTGAAGAGATAATCTCACTGAGGATAAAAAAAATCGGATCAATTTTTACAATGTCGATGACGGCAAAGGTAATAGGAATAAAAATAAGAAGCGTCGTTACATTGTCAAGAAAGGCTGAAAAAAATGCAACGGCCAGATTGACGTAGAGAAAAATCCTGAAGATAGACCCATTTGCCCTTTTGATAATCTTAAGTGCCAGCATTTCAAAAAACCCCGTCTGTTTCGTCGCTGAAACCAGAACCATCATCCCCACAAGAAGAAAAATCGTATTGAAATCAATATAAGTCGTAATCGCTTCTGTTGAATGGCCGAATATCTTCAGAAAAAAGAGGAGGACTGCTCCGAGAACTGCTATAATCGTACGATTGATCTTCTCATTGATGATAAAAACGTAGACGATTGAAAATACAATCAGGGCAAATAATGCATGCAATTTAATCACTCTCCTTAAGAAACCGAGTGTGATTATACACCTGTTAATACCGCTTAATATTTACATCACATTAAGTTTCATTATCAGTTGGTTTTCCGCAAAAACAGAGGAAATAACAAGCAAAAAGGAGATAACAAAATAAAAAGGGCAAATTCCGACTATCATAACCGAATTTGCCGGAAATTGCCCTGTATTCAACAATTTTATTGATTTCTGATGCCTGTCCACAAATGTTTTTTTTTCTACAGAAATGTTATTTTTTCTGAGCTTGCCCAGAAGCGTTATTTCTTCTGATATTTCTGCACAATCATGATACCAATCAACAGAACACCCCAAAGGGTAACCGATATAAATGAACTGACGCCCAGAAGATTGAGTCCGGACGAAACCATCTGAAGGATGAAAAGTGACAAGACAACACCGCCGATTTTACCAAAGCCACCACTCGGATCAACCCCTCCAAAGACACTGGCAAGAACGGTTACCAGCAGATAGGATTCGGCATAGCCCGCTCTCGCTGAGTTGAATCTTGATATCATGATCATAGCAGCGATACCGCTAAGCAAACCTGACAGGATATGTGTTTTCATGATAACGGCCTTCGTGTTCACACCGGAATAGCGTGTTGCCGTTTCATTGGATCCAATCAGATAATTACTCAGGCCTGATGGCATGTTTTTCAGCCAGAACCCAACGAGTACTGCAACAATGGCAAAGATGATGAATGGGAATGGAATCCCAAGAATACTACCGTTTCCAACAAAAAGCATTCCTTCCGGCAGCCCGGAGATCACATAGCCTTTCGTCGAGAGAATGGAGATTCCGTTGACCAATGTCATCGTGCCAAGCGTTGCGAGGATGGGAGAAACCCCAATAAAAGCGATGATGATTCCATTTGCAAGTCCAACCAACAATGAACAGCCAAGTCCTGCCAGGACGGCAAGAGCGATGATCCACCCTTCCGGTCCAGCCGCTCCCTGAACCATCGCTTTCATGATCGTCGCCATAACGATACCCGAAAGGTTAGCCGTAGCGATGATGGACAGATTGATCCCTCCACTGAGCATGGTAATTGCCATGGCGATGGTTAAAATCCCCAATTCGGGAAGCTGGAAAGCAATTGAACTGAAATTCGACAGGGTAAAGAATTTCCCCGGTACCATTAAGGAGAACATGATGAGTGTCAAAAGGAACAAACCAATCAACAGTGAAAAATTCGGATACTTCCTGTAAAGTCCTGAAAGGGTTGATTTATTAAGCGACATCTATCTCCGCCTCCTTCTTCATATTTCTCTTGTTGTTAATAGCTGTCATGCTGACCGAAATGACAATAATGGTTCCCAGTAAAATCTGATACCAGTATGAAGGAATCCCGAGTAGGATGACCGCGTTGGAAATGATCGCCACCAATGCCACACCGAGGAATGTTCCGAAAACAGTCCCGCTCCCCCCATCCATACTGGCACCGCCGAGGACAACCGCAGCGATAACATCCAGCTCTTTCCCGACAATCGCGTTGGAGGCAACCGTCTGAACGATAAGTGCATGAGAAACGGATCCGATACCGGCAAGCAGTCCCATAAAACCGTAAACAAACAATGTCAACCCAAAGATGTTGAACCCCATTCGTCTCGCAGCTTCCTTGTTACCCCCAAGGGCGTATATCTTTCGCCCTATCTTTGTATATTTCAATAGCAATGCCGTGATGACAAAGATGATGAAGAACAGGAACAATGGCAGGGTTATCGGGTAAATATACCCTTCTGCACTTTCAAAGACAACGATATCATGCGGATCGGAGAACCACATCGGGAAATTGTAAATCCATTTCCCCTTTGTAAAATACATTAAAAGACCGTTAAAGATATTCAACGTGGCAATGGTGATAATCAGCGGATGTTTTTTAATAAAGTGGATTAAAAGACCGTTGACGAGACCCAATACCACACCAACACCGGCACCGATCAAATAAGCGATAAAAACATTTCCGCCGTGTTCGATAATAATCGTCGACATGATGTACTGACTGATCGTAGCCGTTGCGGTAAATGACAGATCGATTCCTCCTGATATGAGAACGATCAGCATACCGGCGGACATGGTTCCGAGGAACGAATAACTGGTAAAGAGCTCAAGAAGATTACCGGGATCTAAAAATTGATCTGTTGTAATCCCCAGAAATAAAACGAGTGCAGCAATAACGATCACCAGATAAAATTCGTTTTTTTTGAGAAGATTAGACACTTAAAACACCTCCGATAACCTTTTCGTTCAGTTCTTTTTCACTGATCTGTGAAGGACTTGTCTCTTCGATAATTCGTCCCTTGCTCATGATGAGTATTCGATCTGAATTCCTGTAAACTTCCGGAACTTCATCCGTAATCAGAATGATTGCCAGACCTTCCTTTGCAAGGTTTTTCATGATTTCATAGATACTGTTTTTTGCCGCAATATCGACCCCCACCGTCGGATTATCCAGTATCAGTACCTTCGGATTGGTAATCAGCCATTTCGCCAGAACCACTTTCTGCTGATTTCCCCCTGAAAGTGTCTGTACAGCGTTTTCAGGATTCTTGGTCTTAACTCCTATATCCTGAACCCATTTTTCGACAAGGGATTTTTTTTCATTCTGTTTCAACGCCTTGATCCTGTTCACCAGTCTGTCCATAACCGGCACAATCATGTTGGTACTGATGGCCTGAGGCAGAATAAGGCCCTCTGTCAGCCTGTCTTCAGGAACATAGGCTATTCCCGCCTGTATCGCCTGATAATTATTCTTGAATGTGACCGGCTTATCATGCATCTGAATCTCTCCTGAATCCGGTCGGTTCATCCCAAAAATGGAAAGGGCAAGCTCGGTCCTGCCTGAACCCATCAAACCGGTAATCCCGAGAATCTCACCTTCACGAACTTTGAGTGATACATCCTTGTAATTATTTCTTCTGCAGAGATTTTTGACTTCGAGCACCGTCTTTCCGGTCATTTCCCTTTTAATCGGCGTTTTATTTTCAAATTCCTTACCGGTCATCAATCTTTCTATCTTTCTCTCATCAAGTTCCGCAGCCTCATGCGTTCCGATCAGATCGCCATCCCTCAAAACGGTAACCCGCTGGGAAATAGACATGATTTCATCAAGTTTGTGACTGACGAAGACGATCGTCAGCCCCTTCTGCTGTAACCGCTTTATCAATTTCAGCAATTCGTCAATCTCAAATTTACTGAGTGATGCCGTTGGTTCATCCATGATGATCAATTCTGCTTCCGTCGCTATTGCCCTTGTGATGGCAACAACCTGCTTATCGGCGATAGATAATTCTCTGACCAGTTTGTTTGGATTGAGTGAAACGTTTATCTTCTTCATCGCTTCGAGCGCCATTTGCTTCATTTTTTTTCTGTTAACCGGTGAAAATCTATTCGTGTTGTATTCTGACATGGCAATGTTTTCATACACCGACAGATTCGGAAACAACGATAAGTCCTGATAGATAACCTGTATCCCCATCTCAACCGATTTTATTGGGGTCAGTGATTTAAAATCAAGCCCTTTGATTTTGAGTTTACTTCCATGGTCAGGCACCTCAGCCCCGGAAATAATCTTTATCAGTGTACTCTTTCCCGAACCATTTTCACCTACAAGACAGTGAATCTCCCCTTTTATAAGGTCGAAGTCCACGTTTTTCAGGGCTTTTACCCCACCATAACTTTTACTAACATTTTTAAGATCCAGTACATATGAAGGAGATTCTCCCATCTGTGACACCTCCAAAATTCTTTATCTCTGTAGGGGCAATTCAAGAATTGCCCTTTTTTTTGAATTTTTATTCTTTGTATAATTTGTGTTTTATAAAAGGGCGGAAGATATTCCGCCCCTACAATATGGTATTTTAATATTTTAGCTTTGCAAAAATATTAAAATCTTCTGCTGCGATTTTCTGGTCTTGTGAGAAACCAAGCCCTTTGGGTTTTAAGAAGCTAAAACCCATGGTCCATTTATTCTAGATTGAACTGTAAAGAAATATTTTCCCTTTCTGCTAAGGCTTTTGTCTCTCAAAAAGACTCAGAAACCTAATTCAGCGGCATTTTGGTCTCGTATGAAACCGAGCCCTTGGAAGTTTTCGATAAAACTGAAAACTTCATCGCACCATTATCTATAGGCTGAATTAAAAACCTAATTCAGCGGCATTTTCTGCGGTGATATCCAGAATGCTGTTGAATTTGATAACCTTTGTTTCTGTATCTACTTCAGCTGCTCCGAGTCCCGGAACTTCCATGCCTGATTCGACTGCTTCTCCGTTGAGCATCATATCTGCAACGTAAACGAGTGCAAATCCTGCGTCTGCTGGATCCCAGAGGTATCCTGTGTCGATGTAGCCCTGTGCGAGATACTGTGCAGCATGTCCCGGAAGAACTGTTCCAACAACAGTGACTTTACCCTGCATTCTCTTTGCCTTTAAAGCCTGTGCCGCACCTATTGGTCCGAGACTTCCAAAACCAACGATTCCTTTGAGATCAGGATATTTTCTGAGTAATTCCTGTGTTTTCTGTTTTGAAAGGTTGACATCTTCTCCACATGGGATTCTTTCCGTCACGAGTTCCATATTGGGATATTTTTCTTCAACCATGGCGAGTCCGATATCTGCCCAGAGGTTGTGAAGAGGCACTGTCAACCCACCAACAAATACGGCAAACTGACCTTCTCCACCCATACCTTCTGCGAGTGTTTCAAAGTTCTTTTCTCCGAAAGCAACGTTGTCGATGACTTCGATATCCCAATCGGCATTCTGCTGATCAGGGGATTCGTGCGTAAGAACAACGATACCCTTTTCTCTTGCCTTCTGAAGAACAGGTTCCATTGCGTTTGCATCGTTAGGAATTACACAGATGGCATCTACACCCTTGGCAATCAGATCTTCAACGATCTTGACCTGCTGTGCGGGGTCTGCATCTGTAGGTCCTACCTGATAGGCATTAACATGAAGTTCTTCTCCTGCTCTGATAACACCCTCTTCAAGTCTGTTGAACCAGGGAATACCTGTAATCTTAACAACAACTGCGATTTCAGGAATCTTTGCCAGCGCTGTAACTGAAACGAGTAAAACAACTAACAAAACTAAAAGTCCTCTAAGCTTCATATAAAACCCTCCTTAGTGTTTTTCAACCGGTTACACCGATCGTTATAAATTGAGTCTGTATGATTCAGGCTGAACCAGCCCTGATTACCAGTCCCATTTTTTTCCCCAACGCTACATACTCATCCAGATCACTTTGATGAAGCGATTCAACACTCTCAAGTTTATAGTCTCTGCCAAGTCCTCTGTACTTTCCAAGGCCAAGTCTGTGATAGGCAAGAAGCTCTATCCTTTCGATATTCAGTCGCCTGATATAGTCAAATATTCTTTGCATGTCATCTAACGTTTGATTGACATGTGGAATGACCGGTATTCTTATAATTATCTGTTTCCCCGCATCGGATAGTTTCCTGATATTTTCAAGAATCAACTGATTCTCAGCACCCGTCCAAAATTCATGAACTGTTGAATCAAGTTGTTTAATATCACAGAAAAAGAGATCAACATTGTCCATAACAGCTTCAAACTTTTCAAAGGAAACGTTAGATGCTGTTTCCATTGCAATGTGAATACCACTGTCCTTACAAAGTTCAAAAAATTGTTTTAGAAATTCAACATGCAGCATCGGTTCTCCGCCCGAAACAGTAATCCCACCGTTAGATTCATCAAAAAAAGGAATATCCTTTTTTATCTCCTCGAAAAGAAGTTGTGGCGTATAGGTCTTCCCCATCAACGCCCTTGCATTGTATATGCAACTCTCAACACATAATCCGCATCCGGTACATATTTCAGGGTTTGAAATAAATCCGTATTTCTCGTCAAATTCAATCGCTCCAGCAGGACATCCTTCTACACATCTGCCACAAGCCTTGCAAAGGTTGTGATGAAAAATAACCTCTTTTTTAAAAGATTGTGATTCAGGATTCTGACACCAGGCACATCTCAAATTACAACCCTTGAAAAATATCACCGTTCTGATACCGGGACCATCTTTTGTCGCATATCTTTCGATTTCAAAAACACTTGCGGTAATCAATTTATCTTTCAAAGCTGAAATTCCACTCTCTTAATAATATCTTCCTGAACTTTTGGATCAAGTGGTGTAAAGAAAGCACTATACCCAGATACTCTAACCATGAGATCCTTAAATTCTTCTGGATTTTTCTGAGCTTCTCTGAGTGTTTCATTTCCAACAACGTTAAACTGAATATGAATACCGTTTTTCTGGAACAATACCTTGATGAGGCTTGCAATTCTCTGAACACCTTCATCAGTTGAAGCTGAATTTTCCGATAACCTCACGTTGAAGATTGCGCCTTTCTGGAACCAGATGCTCGGCAGCTTACCGACCGAATTGATTGCTGCAGTCGGCCCCTGTTTTTCAGAACCGGTATCCGGAGAAACGCCATTATTAACAGCTTCTCCCGCTTTCCTCCCATTCGGAAGTGCACCAACCATGCTGCCAAATGCGATATTTCCCGTTACCGGACTCTGACTGTATGCATAACAACAGGGTTTAGGTCCCTTCCCGTATCGTGAGTTTTTAAAGTCTTTCTGATAGGTTGAACCAATATATCCCGTTAAGGCAACTGCCCATTTGTCGGCATCATCCTGATCATTCCCAAAACGTGGAGCCTTGTTCATCAACGTTTGTCTTATTTCCTCACCCGAAGGTGTCGTTGACATATCTTCAAAATTCGTTTTCAGAGCGTGTAAAATTTCCTCTCCACTAAATTTTTTCTGTTTGAAGATAAATGTTTCAAGTGCCGCAAGTGAATCCGCCGATGTGATCGTTCCGGCCGTTGGCCCACCGTCAGCTGAATATTTGCTTCCCCCTTCAATAAGGGCTTTTCCCCTTTCAATACAATCATCAACAAGCGATGATCTGAAAGCATTTATATCGGAAACGAGATGTATTTCGTCATTGATATGCTCGGTAATGACCTGAAGTTCCATAAAATAATGTAATTGTTTTTTATAAGCTTCAAAGAGTTCTTCCATTGTGTTAAAAGAACTTAAATCTTTATCCTGTTTCAGATAGGTAATCCCTGTTGAAGGATCTATTCCCCCATTCAGGGTTATTTCAAGAACTTTTCCAACATTGAGCCATGGTCCCTTTGCCGCATAATCCCATTTCCCCTGTATACCTGCTTCGATACAACCGACTGGCGCCCAGTTATGCTGATCCTCTTTGTCTATGCCCATATTATCCAGTATCTTCATAAAGGCATCGTCATTGTAGAATGCCGGTTGTCCTCCTTTATGATTGTTCATCGCTTTGATTGATTTTTCAATAAAAGCTGAATCGGTTCCCTCAAAAACCTTAACTGAAACGGATGGGGTAAACAGTTTAAGATTTTCACAAGCTTCAACTGCAAGATATGATGTTTCATTGATTGCGTCTTTTCCATCAACCGTTTGTCCGGCCACAGCAATGTTGACGAACATCTGATACCCAAGGAAGAAGGCAGTATCCGGCCATGAACGGAGCTTGTTCAACTCATTTGTCTTGATATAGAACATCTCAACGAGTTCAAGTGCTTCCGCATGATTTATCTTTCCGGCCTCTATATCCTTTTTCAGGAAAGGATTAATATACTGGTCGAACCTTCCCAAAGAAATGGCATGCCCATTGGATTCAAGATGAAGTGCCAACAGGATAATCCATGTAGATTGAATAGCTTCCCAGAATGATTGTGCCGGTTTTGCCGGTACATTAAAGGAAACCTGAGACATTTTTTCCAGTTCTGTTCTTCGCTTTTGATCCGATTCACTCTTCGCCATCTCCGCACATCTTTCACCGAGTCGTTCTGCAAACCTTATGACACCACGGCATGCGATAATAACGGCGTCAAGGAACCAGGACTTTTTCACGGCACCCGGCTGTGTCAAATCGAGTAAATCCTTCTTATCCTCTGCCTTTTTTATAATGCCCTCAAGCCCAATGTTCAAGACAGTTTCAAAATCCACAAGCAAATTGCCGAGTCCCGCAGACGAAACCCATGTATCATCTATAATCCCTGAATTCCAGGCATCGTTGATCTCCTGTGGAAGATTTTTCCTGAATGTTTCATAAAGACTTTTACCTTCCCAGTAATCAAGAAGAGAAAGGATAGTATCTTTCGTTTCTTCTGTATAATAGAATTTGTCTCCAGGTCTCTCATCAAATTTATATGGTTTTCCGTCAAATTCATCTCTTAGCCAGTTGATTGAATATTCGGGATAAATAGGCGATGCCTTTGGTTTGCTTGCCTGATTTCCGATGATTAATTCATCTCTTCCGATAACCAGACTCATCGTCTCAAGCACTTTCGCAAAACTTTTTGCCTTTCTGATTACAATGGGCTCCCCTTCGGTCTCTTTCATCGTTTCCGTAAAAATGACCGCCCTTTCAGGGCATATATAAGGCTCCTGATCCATCAGTCTCTTTCTAAGTCTTGTCACTCTTTCATTCATGATTGCACCTCCGCATTCTTACCTACAGTTTTATTTATCTCTTTCTCTATCGAATCGTCATCTGTGATGATTCTGTCAATTTCATAAGGTTTTGCCATATAAAAAGGCGCAATTGATTCAAACTTTCCCGAATCTATGATGAGATAATGTTCTTTCGAATTATTAAGCATTCTTCTCTTCAAACTTGCAGTAAACGGACTCAACTCATAGGTTCCGTCTCTGTAAGCACCACAGGAAAAGAAAAATTTCTCAACATATATTGATTCAACCATTCCCTCGGCTTTTGGACCGACAAACGAATTGAAATCGGTCAAAAGGGAACCCCCTATGCCTTCAACGGTAAAATTCTTAACCTTCGAGAGAGCATTCAACGCGTATAACCCATTTGTAATGATTTTTAAACTGGAAAAGTTTTTTATCAACTGTTTGGTAAACAGATAACAGGTTGTCCCTTCGCCGATAAAAATAAGATCATCTTCTTTAACATATTCAAGTGCTTTTTTAACCGCCCTCTTTTTACCTTCATTATTGTCGGCTAATCTGTTCAGAAAAGGGATATTCATGCCATTATCAGAACTGGTACTCCCTGCTTTCTGAATATAACCGTAACCTACAAATATTTTCCCTTTATCTTTCAGATCCTTAAAGTCCCTTCTCAAAGTTGTGATGGATACATTAAGCATCTCAGAGAAATTTTCAGGTGTTACCTGATGCTCTTTTTTCAAAATATCAAGAATTTTTTTCTGTCTTTCGATTTTAGATAACGCCACTCATATCACCTGCTTAAATGTTCTCAAAAAAAGTATATCATTCTGATAAAATTTAGTCAAATTAACCTTCCTCCATATTTCTTTAAAATCAGCGAATATTTATGATTATTTTCGATTATAGCATTACACCCAAGCAATACTCTCTTTTTCTTCCATTTACCAACCATTTTGTTATTTGATTTATCCTAAATATAGTGATAATATGTTATCACGCAAGGAAATCATACTGATAACATCTTGCCAATATTTTGGGGGGAGGATACCAAATGCCGGAAAACAATGAATACATTTTAGAAATGAGAAATATCACCAAGAGATTTCCCGGTGTTCTTGCTCTGGATAAAATAAATCTTAATCTCAAAGCCGGAGAAGTTCATGTTCTGCTTGGAGAAAACGGAGCAGGCAAATCAACACTCATAAAGATTTTATCCGGAGCCTATAAAAAAGACGAAGGAGAGATTTATTTTAATTCAGAACTGACGGAGATAAAAAGCCCCAAACACGCGATGGAACTTGGAGTTGGTGTTATTTATCAGGAATTCAATCTGAATCCCTTTTTCTCCATAGCGGAAAACATCTATCTCGGTAATGAATTTTTGACAAAAGCAGGTGTGATCGATTGGAAGAAGACACATATCGAAGCGGCTAAGGTTCTCGAAAAAGTAGGGTTAAAGAAAAACACAAAGACAAAGGTGAAGGATCTTACCGTTGCTGAAATGCAACTACTTGAAATAGCAAAGGCACTTTCAGAAGAATCGAAAATCATCATTTTTGATGAACCAACGGCAACGCTTGCACAAGAGGATGTTGACAGATTATTTGGTTTGATAGATAAACTGAAAAAACAGGGAAAAGCCATCATCTACATCTCCCACAGAATGGAAGAGATCAAGAAGATTGGAGATAGATGTACTGTTTTGAGAGATGGTCAGTATATCGATACGGTTGATGCCAAAACAACGGACAGAGAAGAATTGATCAGATTAATCGCCGGTAGAAAGATTGACGAAAGTATCCGTAAGATACCTACTAAACCATGCGAAGTGGTTATGGAAGTCTCATCTCTTTCTGCAAAAGAAAAGGTGAAAGACGTTTCTTTTGAACTCAGAAAAGGTGAAATTCTTGGAGTGGCTGGTCTTGTCGGTTCGGGGAGAACGGAGACGATGAAAACCATCGTCGGGTGTCTGGAAAAAAAATCAGGTACAGTCAAATTAAATGGAAGGGAAATAAAGTTTAGAAGCCCGGTAGATGCTTTGAAAAGTGGCGTTATTTACCTCAGCGAAGACCGAAAAGGGGAAGGCCTTGTCCTTTGCATGAACGTCATGCATAATATCACCCTGACAAACCTTAAAAGTATCGTTAAGGGAATCGCGTTCTCAAAACAACTTGAAAAAGCGATTGCAAAAGAATATATCGGCAAACTGAGAGTTAAATGCAGTTCTGAAAAAGTGCAGGTCAAGAATCTGTCAGGCGGAAATCAGCAGAAAGTTGTTATTGCCAAAGCCTTGACAAGCGGTGCAAAGATCATCATCTTTGATGAACCGACGAGGGGAATTGATGTTGGCGCAAAAGACGAAATCTACGATCTTATGTTTGAGCTTGCACAACAGGGATTTGCCATCATCATGATTTCTTCTGAACTGGCTGAAGTACTGAAAGTATCAAACAGAATAATGGTAATGCGTGAGGGTGAAGTTTCAACAGTGCTTGAAAACAAAGACCTCACACAGGAACAAATACTACATTACGCAATGGGGGCATAACATGAAAAAAATCTCTACTATTCTCAGAAATTACGGAATGTTTATAGGATTTGGCGTTATTTTTGTCATTTTCTCACTGTCAAGCGAATACTTCCTCGATGTGTACAACCTGATGAATATCCTTGTACAGTCATCGCTGATAGCAATTATAGCTGTTGGTCAAACCTTTGTCATCCTCACAGGTGGTATCGATTTGAGTGTAGGTTCCATCGTTGCCCTCACCAGCGTCAGTACGGGAATGATGTTGACTGCCGGTGTATCTATTCCACTCGCTATCGTTTTTGGTGTTCTTGTCGGACTTGGAGCAGGGCTTGTTAACGGAATTACAGTGGCTTTTGGTAAGGTTCCTGCCTTCATCGTTACCTTGGGTATGATGAGTATCGCAAGAGGTGGCGCCCTCGCCATGAACAGTGGAAAACCGGTTTCAGGACTTCCCTTCGAATTTGAAAGGATTGCATCTGCTGAAGTCTTCGGGATTCCCATATTCGCGATCTACATGCTTGTTATTTACGCTATTGGGTATTTCATTCTTTATAAAACAAAACTCGGACGTCATATATTTGCCATTGGAGGGAACAGAGAAGCAACCAAACTTTCCGGTGTCAACGTCCCGTTCAATGAAATGATGGCATATGCCGTTTCCGGTGTCCTTGCGGGTCTCGGTGGTGTATTACTGACAGCGAGATTGAATTATGCCACACCAATCAGCGGAAACGCCTACGAACTCGATACGATTGCAGCCGTTGTTATAGGCGGAACAAGCCTCGCGGGGGGAGAAGGCGGACTTATCGGAACGCTTATCGGTGCCTTACTTCTCGGAACTCTGAGAAACGGATTGACACTCTTGAATGTTGTTTCATACTATCAACAAATTATAATCGGTGTCGTTATAGTCTTAGCTGTCTTCTACGACAGAATGAAGACCAAAAAGGGGTAACCCTATAAACTACAGGAGGAGTGAGAACATGAAAAAAGTTCTATTAACGGTGTTGTTAGTCGCTTTAATCGGTTGCTTTGCATTTGCAAAGACAATGACAATCGGATTTATTCCTATGACGCTCAGTAATGAATACTTCATTACGATGGTAAATGCTGCCCAGCAGGAAGCAGACAAGTTAGGAATTGAACTGCTCGTACAAGCCGGACAGAGGCATGGTAGCGCACAGGAACAGATGCAGATCATGGAAAACATGATTACAAGAAGAGTTGATGCAATTTGTATCGTACCATCCAGTTCACAGGGTCTGATTCCAGTTTTAAGAAAAGCTGAAAGAGCAAAGATCCCTGTCATCAACCTTGATACAAAATTCGACGCTGAAGCCCTTAAAGCTGCTGGATTAAAGCCAATCCCTTTCATCGGAACAGATAACTATTACGGTGCTGAAATAGCAGGGTGGTTTGCTCTCAGTCTTCTCGGTGGAGAGGGAGATGTCGCTATCCTTACAGGTGTATCCGGACAGCAGAATGCGGCAGACAGAAGAAATGGATTCTATGATATAGTAAGCAAGGAAGAAGGCATCAATATTGTTGCCGAACAGACTGCAAACTGGGAAGTCGAACAGGGTTACAATGTAACACAGAATATCCTTCAGGCAAACCCGGAACTCAAATTGATCTTCGCTTCAAACGATAACATGGGACTTGGAGCAAGAAGAGCCATTGATGAAGCAAAGAAAGAAGTTATCGTAATCGGATACGATGCGATCTCAGCAGCGCTTGATGGTGTAAAGGCTGGAACACTTGCCGGTACAATCGCTCAGTTCCCGGCAGAAATGGGTATCATGGGTGTTCAGACAGCGCTTAAGATTAAAGATGGGGAAACAGTCCCTGAATATGTACAGACCGGTTCAAAACTTATCTATCAGGGTAACGTTGACTGGTTCAAGGATTATCTCGCACAGTACGAATAATTAATATGGGGCGGCTCGAAAGAGTCGCCTATCAATTCAGAGGTGGAACATGAATTTCTATTTATCAATTGACCTTGGAACAATGGGAATCAAAACCTGTTTAACAAATGGTGAAGGTAATGTAATCTCAAAACACTCTTATGAGTATGAAATTATTTCAAAGACAACCGGACAGGCAGAACAGAATTATGATGAATGGTGGAAAGGTTTTATTCAAGGGGTAAAACATATCCATGAAGTATCCAAAGAAGAATTTGAACAGATAAAGGCCATATCCATCTGCGGACAGATGCATACACATGTCTATCTGGACAAGGATAACAAACCACTTTCCAACGCCATTACCTGGTTGGATCAACGCGGGGCTTCCATTATTGAAGAATGGAAGGAAAATTCAATCTACGATCAGCTGTTTGATCTGACATACAATTTTCCAACAACGAGTTATACCGCTCAGAACGTCTTGCGAATAAAACGGGAATATCCTGAAATTTATAAAAACACGAAAAAAATACTTATTGCAAAAGATTATATAAAATATCTTTTATCGGGAGAAATGGTAACAGATCCTTCAGATGCCTCGGGTACACTGCTTTATGATGTGGAAAAACTTAAATGGTCCGACGAGGCCTTTAAGCTCCTGGAAATTGACAAAAATCTATTTCCGGATGTAATGGATTCAACGGAAATTATGGGAAGAGTCACAGCGGAAGCGGCAAAGATTACGGGTATAAAAGAGGGAACTCCCATCATTAACGGGGGATCTGATCACTCCGTTGCGGAGTTGGGCTCCGGTCTTTTCGAAGGCGGATCAGCTTCCGTAATCGTTGGTACTGCCGGTGTTGTCGCAACCTGTTCAGACTTCCCCAAAAAAGACCCTAAAAAGCGTGTAATCTGCTGGGCTTATCCCTTAAAGGGAAAATGGGATTTTCTGGGCATCACACAAACAGCGGCATCCTCTCTTACATGGTTCAGAAATACATTTGACAGTGAAGCGGATGGGGATATCTTCAGAGAATATTCCCGTATAGCAGCACGAGTTCCGGCCGGTAGCGATGGGATCACCTTCCTGCCTTATCTGCTTGGTGAAAGAACTCCCCTTTGGGATTCAAATGCAAGAGGTGTATACTTTGGGCTTGGGATGAATCATACCAAAGCACATATGATTCGCGCTCTTATGGAAGGAGTTGTTTATTCGCTGAAAAGCTGTCTTGATGTTTTCAGAGATCTGGGTGTAACCATAAAGGATATCCGAACACTCGGTGGCGGAAGCCGAAGTGATGTATGGCGACAGATTGAAGCATCAGTATTTAACTCTGAAATATCAACACTATCCAGTGATGAACCATCTGCCATTGGAAATATGATATTATCCATGCTGGGAACCGGAGAGATTCAATCGGCAGAAGAGGCAAGAAAACTGATACGAACAGGGGAAACAACATCCCCGGTTGAAAAAGCAAAAATGATATACGAAAGTGGTTATGAAAAATATCTGACCCTTTATGAAAGAATAAAAGATTTATATTGAATTTATCACGCACTTAAATAAAACTGGAGGTAATGACATGAAAGGAAGCTTGAAAAAAGTAATTGTAGATTCCTGCAAAAAGATGACAGGTGCAGCACTGGTTAGAGGAACATGGGGAAACGTTTCAGTCAGAGATGAAGACAAGATTTATATCACACCATCCGGATTCTCCTACGAAATCATGAGAGAAAGCGATGTAATGGTCATCGATATGGACGGAAACATTGTAGATGGGCCTCACAAACCATCTTCCGAATGGAAACTTCACGTGGCAATATACAGGGCAAGACCTGATGTGGAATGTATCCTTCACACACATCCGATCTACTCATCCATCGCAGCCGTAACACTGGAATCAATTCCATCACTAATCGAAGATACGGCAATGATCTGTGGACCTGAAGTCAAAGTAGCAGCATACGGCGATCCTGGTTCATGGGAACTGGCAAACAACACCGTCGAAGCACTTGGAGACAACGGTGCCGCTATCATGAAAAATCACGGTCTCGTAAACGTTGGAGCAAGATTCAGTGAAGTATTCGTCGGAGCAAATGTAACGGAAAAGAATGTTCAGATCTATCTTGAAGCTCTGAAACTTGGTAAAGAAATCTACGAACTTCCTGAGGAAACAAAAGTAACACTCAGAAAAGTCTATAAAGAAATGTACAGACAATAATCGCCTGTAGAATAATACGAGATGATAATAACATGCTAAAACACTCCCTGGCAGTGGACCTTGGTGCTTCAGGCACCAAGGTTTTTCTTGCGTGTTTACAGGCTGAAAAGATCAAATTAAAGGAAGTTGGCAGATTTGAGAGTTTCTGGTATGAGAAAGATGGTCTGAGCTTTTGGAATGTAAACAGAATATTAGGTGAGATCATGAAGATCATAGAGGAACTGGAAAAAGACTATACCCTGCAGTCAATAGGCTTTGACGGATGGGGAGTAGACTTCGTTCCGCTTGATGGGAACGATAATAAGCTCATGGATCCCATGCGTTATTTTTCAATGTTCAAAGGGCAGGAAAAGATCAAAAGGGAAATAGAAGAAAACAAGGCGTTTATCAACCACCATGTTCCCGGGCAGTTCCAGCCGTTTAACACGGTTTATCAGTTGATGTATCTTCAGAAAATGTATCCAAATCTGTTTAACCGGATCAAAAAGATCGTCCCGCTCCCCTCTTATCTTGCAGGAAAACTATGTGGAACATACAAATACGAATTCACACACGCTTCAACCACACAATTATTTGATTTTGAGAAAAACACATGGTGTGATGAAATCTGCCAAAGCCTTGAAATTGGGGATATACTCCCTGAAGTAGTCCCGTCGGGAACGATTATCGGTAGAACAAAATCGGGCATAAATTGCATGCTTCCCGCTACCCATGATACTGCAAGTGCTTATGCCGCTATCTCTTCGAATCTTGAAGATACGATGATCATCAGTGCGGGAACCTGGTGTTTGAACGGTGTGGTCATTAACCATAAAAAACTTGACAGCGACTTTATCCTGAAAAATAACCTTGCCGTTGAAGGATGCCATGACGGCTCTCTTCGAATCCTATCCAATACACCCGGACTCTTTTTCTGGCAAAAGATCAAAAGTGAACTGGAGCAATTGGAAAACAGAAAGATTTCCTATACAGATATGCTTCTCCTCAGCCTGAAGTCTAAAGATTTCAAAAAAACAGTTGATATTGATGATGACAAATATTTGAGACCAATTAACATCCTCAACGCATTAAAAAAAGAAATGCAAACGGATAATATCGGTGAAATCTTGTGCGGGGTGTTAAATTCACTTGCCATAAGGATTAAAAAGACAAAAGAAATTCTTGAAATGGGCCTAAACCTCAGCATTAACAGAGTTCATATGATCGGTGGCGGGATACAGAACACGCTTCTGTGCGAAAAAATATCTGAACATCTCAATATGGAAGTGTTGACAGGGCCTGTCGAAGGAACGGCTTTTGGTAACGCACTGATTCAGATCATAAGTGAATATGGTCTCAGCAACAAAACGGAACACAAAAAGATTATTGAAAAATCCTTCAAAATAAAAAAATTTGAACTCCGAAAATAAATACTATCTATTTTTTATAGTTGACTATAGCTCTAAAAAGGGTATCTCTAAAGAGATACCCTTTTTTTTTTCCTATATTCGTTTAATTGCCGCTTATCATTGGTAAAATAGCCGGTACAAGATTTCTCAGATAAGGATAGGAAGTCCCAGCATCACTCTTCCAGATCTCATCGGTACCGTTTATCGTTTCCCCTTCAAAATCCCAGGTTGCAAAAGTCGTCTGATCTTTCATCTCGCTGGTCGTCTTTGGTTCTCCTCCGCAGGAATCTGTCGTGCCTGAAGTCGTGCTGTTCCAGAAACAATCAGTCGCTATCCCAGGCTCACCACTACACCTGCTGTTTTCTCCGACAAAACCACCGACCTCACGTACTCCGGATGCTTTACCACTGCTGTAACACCGTATGATCCGACTCCCACTGTAATTAGTGCCTGCAAAACCACCCGCACTTGTTCCATCGAAATAATTCGTTCCCCCTTTCACCGCAGCCACATTACCGGTACTGTAACAGTCTGAAATAATCGAATCCCAATTACTGCCCACAAAGCCACCAACACTGGATTTAGTCGTCGTTGCATCTCCAAGACTGTAACACTCGGATATCTCCGCACTGCTATTCCATCCGACAAAACCACCGACACAACTTGATGTACCGCTGGCTGAAGCCGTCGAAAAACTTTTTTCTATAAAATGAAAGTTCGTCCCAACAAGACCACCGACGGTTCCTCCCGTCGAAAAAGCCATTCCATGACTGTCACAACTCGTTATAGTTCCCGCAGAACATCCGACAAGACCACCAACTGAAGAACTGCCAGAGATATCACCTGAAGAGCTGATATTTTCAAGATAACCGGCGTTATAGCCAACGACAGCACCGATATACTGCCTGCCTGAAACGCTGCAGTTTTCAAGTGTGATATTGGTCAGTGTTCCGGCATCCAGCCAGCCAAATAATCCAACACTGGATTCTTCAGACCGGCTTATCTTGAGATTCTGTATTTTATACCCCTGACCGTTAAAGAACCCTTTGAAATGAGCTCGACCGTATCCACCAACAGGTTCCCAGTTTTCAACCCCGGAAAGGTCAATATCGTTCTGCTGAACAAAAAAAACTCCCTCTATCCCAAGACGCTTGTTCAGATTGCTCAGCTCCTGTGCATTGGTAATTTGATAGGGATTCCCTTCACTGCCGTTCCCAACCGCACAGATCTTGTCACGTCCGGGAATGGTTCCATCGTTATTCTGCCTGAGATAGGGATAGGAGATGAAGCCGTCTTCAGTTTCCATCGCCCAGACGGTATCGAAATCCCATGATTCATAGGTTGGCCTATATTTCATCAGAGCACTCCACTTCTGCTTGCCCTTGTAAACACCATAAGGACTGCCGTAAACACCCGTTAGTTCAAAATCCCAGTAACAATTTTCTATCTTGATATCATTGCTTGAACCACTAACAATCCCGTCGCCGGCATTCGCTCCATGTGGAATACCGAGATTGTAGCAGTTCTTTATCAGATTATTAGAACCCACACAGCTTCCGGCAAAACCGCCTGGTTTGCTATAACTTCCTGTCGACCAGGAATCTCCGGTATTGTAGCAATCGACGATTTTTCCCCGGTTACTTCCCACAAAGCCACCGATGTCCATACTTCCCGTCGCATTCCCCGTACTGTAGCACTGGGAAATTTTCCCACAATCATCATTCGAACCTATAAAACCACCAACCTGACAACAATTATTCTCAACACTTCCAACGGCGTTCCCGTCAGCCTGCGACAGTTCAACACTTCCGCAGACGTTGGCACCGATAAGACTCCCACAACCTGTCCCCTGGGAGATATAGGCATTCACCGAACTGTGGCAATTAATGATCGTTCCATAGGAATTGATTCCCACAATACCGCCTACCTGTCCTGTTCCCGTTGCCTCTCCGGAACTGAAGCAATTTTCAACCACTGTGTACGAATTCCGTCCAATCAGGATACCGACAAATTGTTTCCCTCTGACAGCGGCATTTTCAACATGACAATTTGTAATGGTTCCCGACTGGGTATACCCAAAAAGGGCCACGGCGTTTTCTGTTTTATCAATTCTGAGATTGATGATCTTATGCTGAATACCGTTGTACTTTCCATCGTAGAAATCCTTAAAGCCGTCTCCCCCATAGGTTCCGATTGGATTCCAGTCCCAACCCGTCAGATCGATATCCGCCGACTGGACAAACCAGGTGAGCTCATCATCCCCGAGATAATACCGGATGTTGTTCAGCTCATCCGCACACGAAACGAGGAAGGGATCATCTTTCAATCCATTTCCATCCTTAAATCCGCTTTCTACACTAAAAGTGTTGACCTCACTTTTTGCACTCAGACCATTATTTCCTTTGCTTTCCACCTGCCAGTAATACCGCCGGTTTGGTTTTATCGAGGGGGTGTACGTTGTAGTAGCATGGTAAGAACTGACCGTATTCATCGTATCCGTACTCTCACCGAGATAAACGTTGTAATAATTCACCCCTTCAATGGCCTCCCATTCAAGGGTTACGGCGTTCGGTGATAAATTCGAATGATTCTCCGGTGAAATGAGCTTTGGCGTTTCAATCGTTGTAAAATACGATTCTTCACTGACTGAAGTGGCATCGTGTGTATCAACGGCTTCCACCTGCCAGTAATAATTTTTTCCCTCTTCAAGACCTTCGGTTGCGTATTCGGATGTTGTCAAACCGGAGGCAATACAGTTCAGATTGCCACTCTGAGTTCCAAAATACAGGTTGTATCTGAGTGCACGATAGGCATCCGACCAGTCCAGTGTCAAGGCCGTCTGAACATTTGACTGCCCCTTATAAGGTGTATCCAATCGTGGAATATCCGGTCCGCAGCCGGACACCTTTCCAACCTTTTCACTCTGAGCATAAAAGTATATATCGGGTCCTTGAAGCGTTACAAAATATTCCGTATCGGGTTCTATAGCATATGGCATGATAATCTGTGCTCCCATACCCGTTTCATAAACCACACTGGCAAGCTCTGTAAGGCTCGCCGGATGGCTGAAGAGTCTCAATATGGTACCTTCTTCCATATGCTTCCTCACACTCACAAAGTCCTCCTGATAATGGAAGGTGATATTATCTTCCGATGGGGAACGACTCTGAAAAAAATAAACATCCTGTGCAATTGAAGTGCCGCTCCCTGTTCCTTCGGAATCACCAATCATATTACCGGAAAATGTGTTTGTCAGCGCTGTTCGCTCCATTTCCCGGGCAGATTCGGCTGTTCCCGGTAAGACATGCGCCAGCCATTTGTCTCCCGCCTTATTTTTCACATAGTATGCATAAGAATGTATGCCGCCGCCACTATAAATCGCATAGTTGTTTCGGATGACGTTTTCATAGATCTGTGCTTTACTATCTTCCAGATAAACTCCCCCGCCAAAAAGGGCACCATTCTCCTCAATGACATTGTGATGAATGATGATATCTTCAACGGGTTCGTCACAAGAAACGGAAATAATCCCGCCTCCTGCCTCGAATCCACATCTGTAGATACGATTGTACCGTATCTCCGGATTACCGCCATCCGCCATAATTCCAGGGGTATAAGGCTCAATCTCTCCCGTCTTCAGCTGTTCAATATCAATTCCGGCCGTTATGGCAAGTCCTTCGATGATCGTGCGATTATCCTGATTCCCGCAGATCATAAAGACCGGATTATCCAAGCCGTCGCCGTTGATAATCGTCCTGTCCCTGACCTGTTCATTTTCGGGATCACTGCCCGTGATATGATAATTCTTCTCTCCCAGATCCAGCACTTCACGGTATTCCCCCATGTACACGGTGATCGTCGGGACAACCGTTGAATCCACTCCTGCATCTATCGCTCCATGTATCGTCTCATGCCAGCTCATCTCATAATTCCCTGAAAGCATTTGCTCCAGTTTGACATACGGATTCTGCATCAGTACAATGCCGAACGAACTGGTAAATTCCCCGCCCTTTTCCGATTCCACCGTTAGCGTAGACGGATTGGTCAGGAGATCATCTCCTCCCAGTGGTCCGTTTGCATTTTCAAAGTGATACTTCTGTGCGGATCCATCCATCGCTTCCAGATAAGTTTTAAACTGATCCGTTGTCGTGTTGCTCGCCACCCTCAAGCTCGTAGCCACTTCCGTCAGAAGCCGAGCGTAGGCAAGGCTGTCTTCCCTGATCCGTATATCCGAACACTTTGAAGGGTCTATCCCGATAAATCTGGCATTCTTGACCAGTTCAACGTTGCCGGTCGTTTCAAGGGGTATCTGTGAGATAAAAATCTCATTTCCCGAATCGACAAAGCAACACAGCGTGGCATCTTCGCGAAGCTGCAGTTTAAACACGCTGCTCTGTCGGTACGCTTCCGTTTTCAATGTATTTCGCTTTAGCTGAACAATGATCTGATCCTCTGCCACCTTCACATCGTAGGTATACGACCCGTCTTTTGTGATCTGTCCCATAGCCCCAAGCTGTCTCAGTCTTTTCCGTGTATCCGGAACTTCAGGATTCGCCAAATCGTTAATGTTTACCCGGTTCGGATAATCAAAAAAGAGCAGCTGCTCATGGGTAGGGTGTGCTTTAAGAAATGAAAGGGCTTCTTTCATTTTATGACCAGCTGCTAACTGTCGTGCGTCGTAATAATGTTTGAGTGAATAAGTATTTTCTTCATTTGTCTTAATATATTCCGGTCGGATCAAATGTGACTGCTGATACAAATACGCACTTCCGGCATTTTTCAGTGAAATATAATCCACTAGTAAAAGTTCATACAGATTGGTCCCGTTACACGCTTCCTTTTTGATATACAACTTCTCTATGAATAAATCAGCTTCACTTCTCATTGCCGATTCTTTGAGTTTTTCTACCGAAAGAACAGCCGTTCTGATGATTTCCCTCGTCATATGTTCTGGTAAAAAGGCTTCGAGAATCCGATCGTTCACCGGATTGATAGATACGGGGTATGCAATGCCATTTATATTCAGAAAATACCTTCCATCCCTTATCTTTCCGTTCAGTTCGCATCTCTCGAAATAAACCGTCCATACACCGTATTCACGGTAATCCCCGAAGGTATATTTTTCCTCCAGTTCGGAAAACACCATGTATGAGGGTAATTCGGGGGACTGAATTACCCTCTCCTGTTTCACACAAGATACAACCGCCAGTGTTAAAACAATCAGCAATAAAAAGATTATTTTTTTCATATCAAACATCATCCCCCCGTTTTAATTTTTAACTGAAAATTTGTATGCAAAGAAAAGTGCATCATTTTATGTCTATTATGTTTTTAATTCAAGACTGGTAATAATGATCGCCAGTGTTACTCCAACGAAGTCAATTTTTAAGTCTGGTTCTATGTTTACAATTATATAGGAGGCGTTATCTAAATACCAAAAAACTATTACTTTTTTCTTATTTTCGTAGTGGATATTATTATAGTGATATCATTCCGACAAACCATCTACATATTCCAATGGTATAATCACTTCGTTACTCTTACAGCGGTCAGGGGAGGTCATATTTTGGATCTTAAAACGTTTGCATTAAGACTGAGGGTTTCAAGGGTACAGAAAAGTCTATCCCAGAAGGAACTTTCCGAAATAACGGGAATATCACAGGGGTTGCTGTCAAAATACGAGTCCCCAAAAACAGACGCCGTACCGAACGCCGTATCGGTTTATACCCTTTCCAAGGCACTAAACGTTAACTGCGAGTATCTGCTGGGCGTCGAAAACAAAACCGCTGTATCCCCTGCCATACCGGAAGAAAAAAGAAACCGGATCAAAAAGATTGAAAATTATTCTTTTTCGGAAGCGGATCGGCGCTTTGATTTCATCCGGATACCCGTTGAATATCCGGGGGATTTTTTTATCAAGATGGAGGATCAATCGATGTATCCACTCCTGAAAAAGAAAGCCACACTCTTTTTCAAGACGCAGGACTTCGCTGAAGATGACGCCATCATGCTATTCAGAAAAAAAAATGTTAAGAAAAACATCGTAAGGTTATTTCAAGTCGACCATTATATCAATTTGCGTCCGTTAAATGCAGACTACGTATCCCTGCGATTCAAACGGACTAAGTTCTTTGAACAGTATCATATCCTTGGAATCCTCTGTTGTCACTGGGAAAATATTAAGCATCCATGATTCATAAATTAAGCAGATGAAAATTCAGAAGTCTTTCGAAGGAACGGTTATTTTCCAGAATTCTGGCAAAAAAAACCGCTTTCCCAATCTTGATTAGTTTCTTCTCTTCATCATCTTTTAACACCATATCGGGAAAATTCGGGTTAAAAGGTCTCAGCAGAACCCGGTCCTTCAGTTCAAAGTACTGACGAATATAGCACTTCGATTCATAAACGTATAATCCGATCTCTTTATTCGTGACAAATTGATCCTTTGAAATAAAAACGGAATCATCTTTCAAAAAAAAAGGGTACATGGTGTCATCCTCTATCTTCATAGCAAGCGTTATATTCAGATGATTTGAAACACATCGATATTCTTCCGAACGTGTATCGTTTTGATAATAGTTTAAAAAAGCAGATTCATTCGAAAAAAAAGGAATAATATCGATCACTTTATCCTGATCCAGATATTTGTCCTCTTTTGTACACAATCTGGATTCTACGCTCGGATTGAAAAAATATTCGAAGTCCACTTCAAGAACTTCTGCCAGCTGAAACAGGGTATCTGCACCGGGGATCTTCAGGTTTCTGTTTCCCTCAATCCCAGAAATCGTACTCTGAGAAATACCCGACAAGTCGGATAAGCGCTTTTGAGAGAGATTCAACTCTTTTCTTCTTTTCTTTAATTTACTGGCTATCATTTCTTTGTCCATAAACATTCTCCTTTTTCCGATAAGACTATAACAGAAAAGCATTACGATACCATAAAATAAAACCTCCCGAAAAACTCACGGAAGGTTTTATTTTATTACTTTAAAAACACCTTTATACTTATCTGATCTGCGTTCAAATCCTATAATTTCCCAATATGGTCATACGCACTTAAGTCCATGAATCCGTGACCGGAAAGGTTGAACACGATCGTCTTTTCTTCCCCCGTTTCTCTGCATTTGATCGCTTCTCTGATCGTACTTGCAACGGCATGAGATGATTCTGGTGCCGGAATGATGCCCTCTGCCATTGTAAATATCTGGGCAGCTTTGAGGATTTCATTCTGTGGCAGATCGTCAACATCTACGATACCTTCTTTAACCAGTCGACTAATGATAGGGGATGCTCCGTGATATCTGAGACCGCCTGCGTGTATTGGAGGGGGCATAAATCCGTATCCAAGTGTATACATCTTCATCATCGGTGTCAACTTACCGGTATCTCCAAAATCGTACTCATATTTACCTTCTTTGAGCGTTGGACAAGCTTCCGGTTCCGATGCGATAATTTTTAAATCTTTATTGTTAATGGCATCCATCACAAACGGGAAGGCAAATCCGCCAAAGTTTGACCCGCCACCAACACAGGCAATCATAACATCCGGTTTGATTCCGGCCTTTTCAAGCTGCAGCTTCAACTCTTCCCCGATAATGGTCTGATGTAATAAGACATGATCCAGAACACTACCGAGGGCGTAATTCGTATCATCACTCTGAGCAGCAAGTTCAACGGCATCGGTTATCGCCATTCCCAATGAACCGTTACAGTCCGGATCTTCGGCAAGGATCCTTTTACCGGCCTCTGTTCTGTTGCTGGGACTCGGATAAACATTTCCGTTAAAGAGATGCATCATATGTCTTCTTCCCGGTTTCAAATCATGACTGACACGAACCATGTAGATTTCCACATCGAGACCGAATTTATTCCCGGCATAGCTGAGGGCACTTCCCCATTGTCCCGCACCTGTTTCTGTCGTTAATTTTGTGAACCCATCCTGTTTGTTATAAAACGCCTGAGCGATGGCCGTATTGACCTTGTGACTACCCGTTGGTGAAACGCTCTCATTCTTGAAATAAATCTTTGCCGGTGTATTCAAATATTCTTCCAGACCCGTTGCATGAACAAGTGGCGCCGGTCTGTATATTTTATATTCGTTTAAAACTTCTTCAGGAATGGGAATATAAACATTTTCCGCATCAAATTCCTGATCGATCAGACTCTTTGGGAATAAAGGAGCAAGTTCTTCCTTTTTGACGGGCTTCCCCGTTCCCGGATTGAGCATTGGATCCATTTTGAAAGGCAGGTCTGCTTTCAGGTTGTACCAGCTTTTTGGCATCTCGTCAAATGTTAATGTGATTTTTTCTCTTTTCATAGTTTCCCTCTCCTTTATTTTTAATTAGTTGGATAAAATTTGCAATAAAAAAAGCGGGGAACTCTTTTCTTCGAGTTCCCCGCTTCAGAATCTATCTCAGCCGTAGTTTCCGCAACTAAAGACGACCGCCTCCTGAAACGGGGCAGCGCCACCACCAAACAAATGTATTAACTTGTGCAGACGTACGACTATCTTTCATCATAAACAATACCTCACAAATTTATTGACCATTTATACCATAAGTATCCTTCACTTGTCAAGTGAATTTATTTTTTCACTTCGGCAACCAGCTCTACAATCCCTATTTCCTTCCTGAATAAAAACGCTACATGCCTGTTCTCTATTGCCGGGGCAACCTTTGGCGGGTTCAGAAGCATAAACCCGTTCTTCTGAAGTTCTGAAACAGATCTGATGATATTTTCCGTTTCAATACAGAGATGATAAGGTGTCGGTCCATTTTTCCCCAAAACATTTTCAACAGGTGATTTTTCGTTCAACGGCTCGATTAATTCTACCTGAACACCGTTGTTTTCAATAAAACAGATCCGAACATTTCGAAGTGTATCCTCTGTAACTTCCGATGCAATTGAAAAACCAAGCAGCTTAAAATACTTAAATGCCTCATCGATCTTCCTGACCGCATAGCCAATATGATGCATCTTCATCCTTTTATCAACTCCCCGTATTTTTTTCTTTCAGGTTTTTCCGATAAGGTCAAGGTGTATTCCTTGATACCCTCCACCATACTTAAGAGATGGTAGCCAAGTCGATCGTAGAATTTCATAGCCGGAATATTTTTCTTCGTCTGTATATATTGACCCTTCAAGATCTCAATCCCTCTCAAAATCAGGTCTGATTCGATATAATCAATGATCTGATCTTCAATAAAGCGGCCCATGACCCTGCAACTCATGATGAAAGAATCAATCAATGCCGTCTTGCCATCAGATTTTACGATTACCAGACAAACCTTTCCGTTATCGCCATATTTGTCATTGACTGAAGCGATATAAACAATAAAATCTTCAGACATCACAAAATTGCGGATACCTTGCTCCGTATACCGCCTCGTCGTCAGATTGAACTGATTGGTCTTTTGTGTCAATTCCGCCGCACGTTTGATATCCGCTTCCTGAACTTCCCAGATATATATCTGTGTCTGCAATCCTCTGAAAAAAGATTCAAGGTCTGTTGATGCCGCTTTTTCAGTGCTCCTTTTCACATTATCCCTGTACATCTTCGTCTTTGATTTGTCCTCTACGGTATTATCCAGTGTATAGAAATACTTTCTGTATATTTCGTGTGCGAAGGATTCAAGATTTGAGGTATCTTTCGGAAATTCCGGAACAGACACATGGGGGAGGTTTTCTCTCACCCCTTCTCTTTCAACGGGGTTATCGTCTATAAACACAAGTGAATCGATACCGATGTTTAATTCGGCGGCAATCTCCTCAATATTCTTGGATTTTGGTTCCCAATTGATCTTGAAGCAGACAAAATCCTCTTCTCTCAACACCATGTGTTTATGATTTCGAATCACTTCCATCGCATCTTCGAGGTTGTTTTTCGAACAGATGGCGAGGAGAATCCCCATTTCCTTCAATTCTTTCAAGCGTTTTTGAAAATCCTTATACCTGGCCCCTTCCTTAAATTCTGCCAGTTCGATACCATCCATGCCGTCTTCGCCAATGACACCACCCCAAAGTGTGTTATCCAAGTCGAGCACAAGACACTTTTTACGCTTCTTGTTCAGGGATGTCATTAAAAGTTTTATCTCGTTGACAATGAGGTTTTGAGCCTTGATTGAATACTTCACTCCTCCGAGATACCAGAGTTTATCCGAATAGAATTCATTACTTCCGAGTTTTGTGATCATCTCTTTAAGCGGAAATACATAGCAATTGTCGTATTTATCGTTCAGAGAGAGTAAATAATCACGCCATCTGCTTTCCAAAGCAGCATTTCCCAGTGATCCTTTCAAAGAAGTGATTTCAGATTGTCTCAGATGGATATCTCCAATAAACATCTTTTTCTTTCCGAGAAGTTTTTCAATACTGTATTCTATGTGGTTCATCACCCTGTTCAACTCTTCCATCTTCTCGTTGAACGTTGTCTGCCCCCTTATGATTTCAGCTGCATCCGGAACGACAAAGACAGCATCCATATCACCCGCATAAACCGGACTGTTTTCATCCATGAGCGTCTGAAGCCAAACTCCGTACCCATCAGGAGAGTAACAGTCAATTTCTTTATCATGCTTAAATTGTCGAATCACAAATTCAAGATTGATATTTGTCAACAATGCAAATTTCATCTTTTACCCCTCGTTAATCTTCTTCAGCAATTCTTCAAGCGTATTGACTTCTGCAACCTCTTCAAAAGGGATACTGACTCCCATTTCCTCTTCAACTGTCGACAAAAGTGCAAGATGTGCAAAAGAATCCCATGATTCGATGTTTTCCTTTAATTCGTCAAATTTTACCTGTTCTTTTTTTATGTTCAAAACATTCGATGCGATTTCTGTCAATTTTTCTCTGTTGTTCATATTTTCCTCCCTTAGCTTATCAAATTCCCGCCATCCAATGTGATATTCTGTGCCGTCATCCACAGTGAACGCCCGGAAAGTAAGAATCTTATCGTATCCACCACATACTCAGGCTTACCAACACCGAGTGGATACGCCGCCTCCAATGCCTGTTGCTGCTGTTCGTCCATCTTTTCAAAATACCCTTCGTTCATGGGCGTTCGCAGCACACCGGGAGAGACCATGTTCAGTCTGATGCCTTTTTTCAGCAGCTCTTTTGCCGCCGGTTTTAAGTATCCTTCAAGAGCCCCTTTTGAAGCAGCGTATATCGCCTTCCCCTGCGCTCCCACCTGTGTGGCAAGGGAAGAAATCAAGACAAAAGAGGTTTCATCAGGATCAAAGTATTTCTTTTTCGAAAAACATTTAATCAGTTCAAATGCGGCAAAACTGTTCAATTTAAACATGTCAATATATTTCTCGTATTTTATCATATGAATCGGAACCGTCATCTCCACACCCGCACTGTGAACCAATCCGTTTATGGGACCTGCCTTTTCGTTTATCTCTTTACAAAGCTTTTTAATCTCTTCGATGTTCAAAAGATCGCAGGCAAAATGAATAAACGTGTCTTTTTCCTTTAAATCCACCACTTTCGACCCCTCTCTTGAAACACCACAGACCCTGTGTCCTTCTTCAAGTAACGATTGAGTCAAAGCTTTTCCGATACCACTGGAACACCCTGTGATGACGTAAGACTTATTCTGCATATTCAATCACACCGCCGCAATAGGGCCTGTCTGTTTCCACGATTGCCGTCCCTATTGAAAGGCCGCCTCCAAAGCCGGACAGTAGTATTCTCTTTTTTCCGGTCTGAATAGCCTCATTTCTCTCAGAACAAATCGTCACCGGAACAGTTGGTGAACTGGAATTTCCATATTTGTTGATGCTAACGGGAACTTTCTCAAAGGGAATCTTATTTCGCTTGGCAATCTGTTTCAGCATGTATTCATTCGCCTGATGCAACGCCAGAAAATCAAGTTCAGATTCATCTGTAGCCGTATCTTTCAGCATATTCTTTATATTCGCGGAAACCTTCTGTATGACGAATTTGAAGACATCCATTCCATTCATCTGAATATCCACATTTCTTCTAAATGAACCATCTTCTCTTTCAACGTATTCAAGATCTTCAACCTTAACGGGATTTCTGGCACCACCGGCCGGAATATTCAAGGCACCTCTATCCTCTCCATATGTCTCAAAGGAAAAATGCCAGTCAGAAGCTGTTTCACCTGGGGCAACAATCGTTGCACTTCCCGCATCTCCCATTAGAAGAGATGTCGCTTTATCCCTATTGGAGGTCACATAACTCTGCTTTTCGCCATCCAGCAGCAGGACTCTTTTGTTCAGATTCTTTGCCATCATCGCACTGACCCACAAACCGTAAACGTAACCTGAACAGGCGAGATTGATATCAAAAGCGGGGATGAAATGATCCAATTTCATCCTGTGCTGAACGAGCGTTGCGTTGTTCGGCATCTGATTGTCCGGTGTGAAGGTGACAAACACCACAGCACCAATATCTTCTTTCTTTATCTCAGTATTTTTAAAAATATCTTCAGCAGCTCGGATTGAAAGATCCAACGCCGTCGTGTTTTCATCCTTACAAACCCTTCTATAACGAATTCCCGTTGCCTTTACGACATTTTTCAATTCGGCTTCGGAAAAGATAGCCTTCCCGGATTCCAGATTATCTTCACAATGAGCCGGAACACAGGCCGTCAATCCCTCTATTCGGACTCCGTTTAAAGTTGAATAGCCCATACACGCGCCTCATTCACAAACGGCTGCATAAAGATCTTTTATATGCTTGCAGGTGAGAAAATCATCAACACTCATCTTCACATCGTAATCCTCTTCAAAGAGGATCAGCATAGAGAAACCTTTCAGAGAGTCCCAATCCTCAATATCCTCCCTGAAATCGGTCTCAAGTGAAATATCTTCCGGTTCACATTCCAGTATATCTGCTATTTTCTCTAAGAACTCACGTTGTCTTTCCATCTTTATTTCCCCCCAAGAATTTAAAATTTAAATACCTTTCCCGGATTTCCAAGAACGGTAACCGATTCCGGCACATTTCTGAACACAACGGCTCCCGCACCGATCGTTGAATTTTTGCCAATCCTCTTTCCGGGTATCACCGTTGCTTTTGTCCCAAACAGAACCCCTTCTCCGATCTGGCAACATCCGGAGATATTGACAGCCGGCATAATCGTCGTAAATTTACCGATAAGCGTATCATGCCCCACATCCGAACCCGTATTGATAAATACAAATTCATTCAAAATAGCCTTCGTTGCAATGGTACAACCGTATGTTACAATACAGCCTCTCTTGATTGTACAGTTTTTTGATATATTGGCATCCGGATGAATGATTCCGGGAAATGAAATATGTGAATTATTCTCCAGTTTCTCTACAATACTTTTTTTTATCTTCGTATCGGCAATTCCAATGACCACGTCTACATCCTCAGAAAGACTTTCGAGATAGGACATATCACCGAATATCATATTCCCCTCTTCCGTCAAACCGGTCTTTCCGTCATCGATATACCCACGAATATTCCATCGCTGTTCTCTCTCGTTAATCTTCCCGACAAGCTCAAAAATCTCACGGCCCATACCACCGGCACCGTATACGTACAAATCTTTCATTATTTCCCCTCCTGATCTGCTCCGTAAATCCCTTTTCGTGATAACAATGTTTTTGCCGTATCAAAAAGTATCTTGACATCATATGAAAAGCTCCATTTTTTTACATATTCCACATCGTATTTAAACCGTTCATACCAATCAATATTGTTCCTGCCGTTAACCTGTGCCAGTCCCGTCATACCCGGTCTCATCCTGAAACGAACAATCACCCATTCTTCATAATCGTGATAATCCTTCGGATAAAAGGTCAACGGGGGACGGGGACCGATAAAACTCATATCTCCCTTTAATATGTTCAACAGCTGTGGCAGTTCATCCAGACTCGTCTTTCTTAAAAAATGTCCAATCTTCGTGATTCTGGGATCATTCTCAAAGAGAGAATAGCCCCCTTTCATCTCGGTTGCATTCTCCACCATACTTCTGAATTTTATAATCTTAAAGACCTTCCGGTCCTTTCCAACCCGTTCCTGCCTGTAAAAGACTGCTCCGCCATCTTCAAGTTTTATTATGATTGAAATGATCAGCAGAATAGGTGATGTGATAATCACCAGCAGAAGGGAAAATAAAAAATCAAAAAAATATTTTAAATAAATCATCCACACACATCCTCATATAACGACTGTCTTATCTATTTTATCATAAAGCATCATTCTCAAACGCAAGAAAAAGATAAAAATTCCGTCTCATATATGTACGTGGAATGTGATTTATCAAGTGGCGTTATCGTATTAGACGAAAGTTATAAAAGATAAGGTTATAGGTTTGAGCGCAGAAGGATTTTTCGCAGAAGATTGTTGTCCTGGAATGTTTCGAAAAAATTGCAGGAGCGGGTTTTATAACTCTGCAACATTCAATCAACTAATGACTATTAGGACTCTGAGTTAATCTGTATGCGCTCATTTTTGATAAAAACAATAGATTACATCTCTTGTTTTTATCTTATAGAAAAAGTGCTGCATGATGCAGCACTTTTTCTATTGTTTATTTCTCATTTCATTTAAAATCTCTAAATTTATAATTTCTTATGGCAGAACCACCAGTCATAGCAGTTCTCTGAATTCATCCTTTCTTCCGCTGTCTTTTCATCGGAAGCCGGTGGAATGATGACATTATCCTTTATCAATTCATTTTCTGGCCAATTAGCCGGCATTGCCACACCGTTGGCTTCAGAAACCTGTAATGCCTTTACGATCCTGAGGATTTCATCAAAATTTCTTCCAAGTTCCTGAGGATAATAAAGAATCGTTCGAATAACATGTTTGGGATCAACAACAAAAACGGCTCTGACGGTATTCGTTCCCTTTCCAGGGTGCACAAGACCCAGTTTCTCTGAAACCTGACCCCTGTCATCTGCTATTACGGGGAATTCAATCTTTTCATCGAGATTCTCCTTAATCCACTGAACCCATTTGATATGTGAGAATACCTGGTCGATACTGAGACCAATTAAGTCACAATTTAGTTCTTTGAATTTCTCAAATCGCTTCTGAAACGCGTAGAATTCTGTCGTACATACCGGTGTGAAATCTGCCGGATGACTGAATAAGATAAACCACTTTCCCGCATAGGCTTCCGGAAGATTCAATACGCCATGTGTTGTCTGAACGGTTAATTCCGGAAATTTGTCTCCCAATAAAGGCATTGCATGCTGTTCCATAATATCCCTCCATTTATTATTTTTCTTTACACATTTATAGACGTAAAGATTATTGTTTTAATTTACTAACTTCTCTGCCTCAAAAGATTTTTTCAAGTCATTTGAAAAATCTTCTAAACGAACAAGACAACTTCTCTAAACAAATCAAAACACTCTTTAAGAAGTATTTACTTAACATTTCTATAAGTGTATAATTATTCAGACGATAATTTTTGATATTTCTATCAAAAATTGATTTATCCAGACTAACACAAACATTTTTCTTAACGTTATTTCAACTATAGACTACAAAACAAGTGTATCTTATAGTGTTTTATATCTGTTAAATCACAGGAGGAAGAAAATGAAAAAACTTAAATTCGGATTTTTAATCGTCATGATAACTCTAATTGCCACATTTGCATACGGTGCAACCAATACGATGATAAAACTGGCACATTTCTCCGATTATCATTCTCATGCACAGAGTTTTTACAGTGGCGGAGAACATGGAATCGGCGGAATTGCAAGACTGATGGGTTATCTCAAAGAATTAAACACTGATAAAGATACGCTCGTATTCTGCGGCGGTGATATGGTCAACAAGGGCACACCGGCATGGTCTGATAAATATCGGTACATGGAATGTTATTGGCTAAATAATCTCGTTGATGCGATGGCATATGGAAACCATGAAGGGGATTATGGACGAAACGTCTTTAATGCCGTTTTAAAAGATCTGACTTATCCAGTTCTCTGCTCAAATCTCGAAGATGAACATGGACAATCAATCTTCAATTACGGACAAAAGACTTATATCACTTTCGATACAAATGGTGTAAAGCTTGGTGTTTTTGCACTCGCCGGAAGTGATTACGATTCTTTGGTAAAACTTGAAGACCGACCCATAGAAGGCGCCGTTTTCACCGACAGAAAAAAAATTGCCAAAAAAGTGATCAGCGAGATGAAGACAGACGGTTGTGACCTAATCGTCCTCATCGGTCATGCAACAACAGAGGAGGATATACAGCTCGCAAAAGCTGTTGATGGGATAGATATCATCTTTGGAACACACAGTCATCTAAGACAACCCCTTACAAAAATAGATGATACCCAAACCTATATGATATCCCCTTATCAATACGGTGTTTATGTCTCAAACGTGATAGTTCGTTTCGATAAAAAGGGTGAAAAGTCTTTCGAAGGCAGCCTGATAAAGATGGATAAAACAATCCCCGAAGATCCTTATTTTGTTGAAAAAGTTGCCACCCTTCAAAAAGAATTGGAAGCGGATGAACAGTATGCCTATCTTTTTGAAGAACTCGGAACCGTATCGGGAGAGATTTCGACAGATGGCTTGGAACATGGGGAATCTGAAATCGGAAATCTCGTAACCGATCTCATGAGAAAGGCCGGCCACTCACATGTTGCGCTTTCAACGGCAAGCAGTTTCAGAACTTCTATTGCACCAGGCATACTCAATTTTGAAGCGTTAAAAAATGCCATCCCCTACAAGAACTTCCTGTATGTTTACGATATGGCAGGTTCTCAACTGATGGACCTGATCACCCTTAGTTTTTCAAAGGCAGGAACTCACAATTTCTCACAGATTTCCGGGGCAAAAATCCTCTTCAACGATGATGGTGTCATCTCGTGTCAGATTTTAAAAAATTCTGAAAACCCTTCCGAGGGCTACGAAAAAGTCCATGCACAAAAAATATATAAAGTGGCAACAACCAATTATCAAGGCCTTTACGCGACGGATTACAAGGATATCTTTGCCGATTGCACGATGACCACAACAGAAATAGATATTCAGGAGCTGACATCAGACTTCTTCAGGCAAAATAACAATATCAGGGGGTATCTTGACGGAAGAATAGAATACGTTCCAGAAGCAAAAAAAGAAGTTGAACTGAAAGAAAAAGACACTTACAAAATAGGTATTTTTTCAGATCCGCATTATTTTTCAAAAACACTCCATCCCGAAGGAGAAGCTTTTGAAAATTACCTTGCCAAAGACAGAAAATTACTTCATCTAAGTGCTGACATTACCGAAGAAACGGTTAATCAGCTGATAGCAAGTGATTGTGATCTCATTATCGTCCCCGGTGATCTAACTAAAGATGGAGAAAAGTCATGCCATGAAGAATTTGCCACTCACCTAAAAAGATTATCCGACAGCGGAAAACCGATTTTTGTTATCAACGGAAATCACGATATCAACAATCCCGCTGCAGTAGAATTCAAAGATGAGAACACACAAGCGATTAAATCCATTACCCCATCCGAATTCAGAGAAATTTATGCCGATTATGGTTATAACAAAGCAATCGAAAGCGATATACACTCACTCAGTTATGTAGTGGAACCGGCTTCATGGCTCAGAATCATCGCGATGGATTCCTGTTTCTACACGTCCAATTACAGTAGAGATCACCCATACACAGGAGGCTTTTTTACCGATGATACCTATCAATGGATCAAAGAAAAGATCAAAGAAGGAAAAAAGAAGGGCCAGATCGTCATTGGGTTTATGCATCATGGTATCATTCCTCATCTTGGTGTTCAGGAACAATTTTTTGCTGAATACCTGGTGGATGAATGGGAAAAAGTCGCAACGGATTTCGCCGAGAACGGTATGCAACTTGTGTTCACCGGACATTTCCACGCTCAGGATATTTCGGAATATGTAACCGCAAACGGTAAACATATCTGGGATGTTCAGACCGGTTCACTTGTTACATATCCAATTCCGTATCGGGAGGTTATTATCAGTAAAGACGGTAAAGCAGAAATTGACAGCAAACTGATAACACAACTTAAAAATGTGGATAATTTTGGAAAATACTCAAAGGAATTCCTTTACAACGGCATGATAACACTTATTCCATATATGCTGAAAACACAGATTGTCAATTACGGAATCCCTCAGATAATGGCTGATGCCTATGTCACCTCCCTACTCAATCAGAAAGCAGGTCCATACACTTTAACGGATCTTGCGGCAAAGGTCGTAACCGATTATTATGCCGGAGATGAAAATCCTTCTGATGAAATAAAAGCTGCAATAGAAGAACTTAAAGAAAGTAAAAATAAAATACTGGTCATGATCGGTGGGCTCCTTGAATCCTACACATTGGATACGCCACCGCAGGATAACGCCATTACATTATATCTCTCAAAATAAAACAAGAGGGGGATATCCCCCCTCTAATTAAATATGCCCGCCGATATCAAATCTTTTATCCTTTGATAAACTCTTCAAACACATCATAATACGTCCCTTTGATTGCAGGATGGTTCTCTTTAACAAGTTTTTCAAGTTGTCTGTAGACAATGGCATCCAACTTACCTAATTTAACTTCCTCATAGATAATCTCCAAAGCCTTCATGGGATGCATAGCATTTCTGTAAGGTCTATCCTCAATCAACGCACTATATACATCGGCAACCTGTAAGATCCTTGAATATAATGTCAATTCACTCTTCACAAGTCCTTGCGGATAGCCTGAACCATCAAGACGCTCATGATGAGACGCAGCGATCCTTGAAAGATAGTGAAGACCACTTTCATTCAAAAATTCAAACGTATCGACAATATGATGCTTCATAATCTGCATTTCGTTAACCGTTAAAAAGCCTTTTTTATGTAAGATAGGTAAAGGTGTTTTAATTTTCCCCATATCATGCATTAAGGCAGATAATTCAAGAATTTTTGCATCCGTTTCGCCCATTAACTCCAGCGCAATCTGTCCACTTACCTTGGAAGTCACCGTACTATGATTCCGAGTATAACGACTTCGCGCATCAAGAAGGTATGAGATAACTTTCATGACCTGTATCGCATGCTCCAAACTAAAATAATAACTATTAATCTCCCAATCAACCTGTTCATACACTGCAAATTTAAGATCGGAAGTTTTTATGATGGACAAGATTGAGGGATCGATACCCATTTGACTCAATTCCTTTAAAAGGAACTTTATTTTTTCATGATGATTGGATAAATCCTCTCTTAAATAAACTCTTGATATCAGATCGGCCGCCTGAATACAATTGATAGCTGCTACCAATTCCTCATCTGTTTCTTTAATCCCAATCAGCGGCGTATGATGGTAAATCAGCATTTTCTGAAATTCGGTTGAAAATTCGATTTTTTTCAGAAATAAACTACCAAATAATGAATGTTTATTTCTCCCATCATATTCCAGTACTATACTTTCAAGATTTGGTTCTTCCAATAGAAATTTATAACTTTGATCATATGCTTCTGTTAAAACCATCATTAAGAGAGAAATATCATGGAATAACCCTGTAAAATATAATTTCAGGGGATGATAAGATAAATTCATTCTTTTCGAAAGATAAACAAAAGCATTTGCCGTTGTTTTTGAATGATTGATTAATGGTCTGTACAATGAATTCTCAAGTAGTAAAAACAATCTGGTAAGGGTTTTCAAGGGGATTTTAAATCTTAAATCAGGCATTATACAACCTTCCTTGGAAAAAGATACAACATTATATCACAACACAAACAAAGGGTAAGGATAATATATGTGGCGTTGCATAATCTTTCCGTAAGAACAAAAAGAAAACCCCATCCTAAAAAGGATGGGGTATAAAAGAAAAGCTAGGCGATACCTACTCTCACACGGCGTGATGACCGTACTACCATCGGCCACAGAAAGCTTAACTGCCGGGTTCGGGATGGGACCGGGTGTTTCCTTTCCGTGTATGTTCACCTAGCATAAAGGGTATGTTCTCAAGAAAGACTATCTTTCTCATGAACAAAATAAGTCATTCAAAATAGCATAAGGAATTTTCATTACGTTTTAAAACTGACGCTTATTATTCGGAACTCTGTCAAGTTCCATTTTATCCTTCTTCCGATTATTCTTCTGAAGGAAGTGGAGTTTTGTACTTTAAACTCCCAAGGAACTCGTTTCTCAAGTTCCAATTATAGTTAAGGCCTCGGGCTATTAGTACCACTCAGCTCCATTCATCACTGAACTTCCACTTGTGGCCTATCAATGTCCTAGTCTCGAACTGCCCTTACTCCATATAGGATGGGACACTTAATCTTGAAGTTCGCTTCGCGCTTAGATGCTTTCAGCGCTTATCTTTCATAGACTTAGCTACTCAGCTTTTGCAATTGGCATCACAACTGACTCACCAGTGGTCTACTCTCTCCGGTCCTCTCGTACTAGGAGAGACTCTCCTCATGTGTCCTGCGCCCACGACAGATAGGGACCGAACTGTCTCACGACGTTCTGAACCCAGCTCACGTACCGCTTTAATGGGCGAACAGCCCAACCCTTGGGACCCGCTTCAGCCCCAGGATGCGATGAGCCGACATCGAGGTGCCAAACACCACCGTCGATATGAACTCTCGGGTGGTATCAGCCTGTTATCCCCGGGGTAACTTTTATCCGTTGAGCGACGGCCATTCCACTCTGCACCGCCTGGTCACTAAGACCAACTTTCGTTCCTGTTCGAGTTGTCTCTCTCTCAGTCAGGCAGGCTTTTGCCCTTACACTCTTCAGCTGATTTCCAACCAGCCTGAGCCTACCTTCGCGCGCCTCCATTACTTTTTAGGAGGCGACTGCCCCAGTCAAACTGCCCACCTGGCACTGTCCATGCAGCGCTCTTCACACTCACACGTTAGTGCACCGTTGTAAGAAGGGTGGTATCCCAACAGCGGCTCAGACACACCTGACGATATGTCTTCTTCGCCTCCCACCTATCCTGTACATCTTACAACAATACACAATACCAGGCTACAGTAAAGCTCCACGGGGTCTTTCCGTCTAATCGCGGGTACTTGGCATCTTCACCAAGTGTGTAATTTCACCGAGTCCTCCGTTGAGACAGTATTCTGATCGTTACACCATTCATGCAGGTCGGAACTTACCCGACAAGGAATTTCGCTACCTTAGGACCGTTATAGTTACGGCCGCCGTTTACTGGGGCTTGATTTCAATGCTTCTCCTTACGGATAACATCTCCACTTAACCTTCCAGCACTGGGCAGGCGTCAGACCCTATACGTCTTCTTTCGAATTTGCAGAGTCCTGTGTTTTTGGTAAACAGTCGCCAGAATCTTGTCACTGCGGCTCGAACTAGCTCTGAACCTGTTCGAGCACCCCTTCTCCCGAAGTTACGGGGTTATTTTGCCTAGTTCCTTAACGGAGGTTCTCTCGCTCCCCTTAGCCTTCTCAGCTTGCCCACCTGTGTCGGTTTCCAGAACGGTCAATGTATAGGTCAATACGGCACGCGGCTTTTCTTGGCAGTGTGATTTCAACTCCGTTGCTCATCCTTCGATCAGCTCCCCTTCACTTCTTCCCTCAGTGTGTGTACTTCACTGCACACCTCAACGGCTCAAAGCTTGGACGAATTTGCCACTTGTTCGCGGAGCGTTTCCTCCTGCGTTCCCGCTTGCAATTCTCTATACACTGGCACAGGAATCTTTACCTGTTTTCCATCGGCTACCCTTTTCAGGTTCACCTTAGGACCGGCTTACCCTGGGAGGACGACCCTTCCCCAGGTACCCTTGGGCTTTAGGGGTGATGGATTCTCACCATCATCTCGTTACTCATGCCTACATCCGCTCTTGTATCTCGTCCACATTACCTCACGATAACGCTTCTCCCTACTATACATTGCTCTCCTACCAATCTTTCGATTCCATAGCTTCGGTGTATGACTTCAGCCCCCTGTATCTTCGGCGCAAAGGGTCTCAACTGGTGAGCTGTTACGCACTCTTTCAAGGATGGCTGCTTCTAAGCCAACCTCCCAGCTGTCTTCGACTCTTCACTTCCTTTCACACTTAGTCATCTCTTTAGGACCTTAGCTGTTGGTCTGGGTTGTTTCCCTTTCGTCTACGGAGCTTATCCCCCGCAGGCTGTCTCCCGTTCATCCATTACCGGCATTCGGAGTTTGATTGAGATCAGAGGTTGCCCCCCTCACCCATTCAGTGCTCTACCTCCGGTAATTTTAAAAACGAGGCCGTACCTAAATACGTTTCGGAGAGTTCCAGCTATCACCAAGTTCGGTTAGCTTTTCACTCCTACCCACATCTCATCCAATTGTTTTTTACTACAAACTGGTTCGGTCTTCCAATGGGTCTTACCCCACCTTCTCCCTGGACATGGGTAGCTCACTTGGTTTCGGGTCTATCGCATATAACTAGTCGCCCTGTTCAGACTCGGTTTCCCTGCGACTACACCTTTCCCGGCTTAATCTCGCTATATACGATAATTCGTAGGCACATTAATCAAAAGGCACGAGGTCACTTGCGCTCCCTCTTCTTGTAGGCATTCGGTTTCAGGTTCTTTTTCACTCCCCTCCCGGGGTGCTTTTCACCTTTCCCTCACGGTACTCTTCACTATCGGTCAGTAGATATATTTAGGCTTGGAGGGTGGTCCCCCCGGATTCACACTCAATTCCTCGTGCTGAGTGCTACTTGGGAGATAAGAAACTCCGAATATGTATTTCGCTTACGAGGCTGTCACTCTCTTCGGCTACCCTTCCCATGGTATTCTGCTATACATATTCTGTGAGCCCGGCTATCTTACGGTTCGCCTATCTCATTCCCACTACCACACATACACAACGCCCGTATGCTTGACATGTATGTGTTTTGGCCTTCAGCGCTTTCGCTCACCGCTACTCACGCTATCGCTTCGCTTTCTTTTCCTCCGGTTACTGAGATGTTTCACTTCACCGGGTTCGCCTCCCTTTCGGGATGTAGTCCCCTCGGACTACGGGTTGCCCCATTCGGGTATCCACGATTCTACGGCTATTTGCTCCTTATCGTGGCTTTTCGCAGCTTGTCACGCCCTTCTTCGCTATCTACTACCAAGGCATCCACCAAATGCCCTTACTACCTTAACTATTGTGCGCTCTCGAAGATTGTCTCCAATCTTCTGGAACTTTATTTTGTGATAAACTCGAGGTTTATCTTTTGGATGTTTGTTGCTGATGATTGCGGACCAATCATCTTTTAGTTTCTTAGCCTCCTTTCGGAGCCTTCGAAACTATTTTGTCTCGTAATCATCTCTGATCACTAAACTCGGTTGTTTGATTCCCCTAAAGAATCATAGTGATCTTCTAAGTAATCACCTGTAAGTTCTTTTCAAAACTCACTTACTTCTATCTGTGTCAGCTTTACTTTCTTTTACTTGGAGTAGTAAAAGAAGTAATGTAGTAATTTCTCCTGTAAGAAATTTACTACTTCCCTATGCTATTTTCAAGGACCTACTTACTGAGCTTTTCACTCAAAACCGGACAACGAATTGAAGTGTCTTTTCAAACACTTCTCTAGATGAACCATTTTTTTCTCCACTTTTGTGGAGTAGTCTCCTTAGAAAGGAGGTGATCCAGCCGCACCTTCCGATACAGCTACCTTGTTACGACTTCACCCCCCTCGCCAAGCCTACCTTAAAGCACTGCCTCCATTGCTGGTCGGCTTGCCATGCTCTTCAGGTATTCCCAACTCGGGTGGTGTGACGGGCGGTGTGTACAAGGCCCGGGAACGTATTCACCGCAGCGTTCTGATCTGCGATTACTAGCGATTCCGACTTCATGCAGGCGGGTTTCAGCCTGCAATCTGAACTGGGGGTTAGTTTACGGATTCCCTCCGCATTGCTGCTTTGCCTTCTGCCTAACCCATTGTAGCGCGTGTGTAGCCCAAATCATAAGGGGCATGATGATCTGACGTCGTCCCCTCCTTCCTCCGTCTCTTCGACGGCAGTCTCAATAGAGTGCCCATCTTAAATGCTGGCAACTATTAACAAGGGTTGCGCTCGTTGCGGGACTTAACCCAACACCTCACGGCACGAGCTGACGACGACCATGCACCACCTGTATAAGCTCTCCAGTAAACTGGAGTCGTTCCACTTTCGCTTCACTACCACTTATATGTCAAGACTTGGTGAGGTTCTTCGCTTAGCTTCGAATTAAACCACACGCTCCACCGCTTGTGCGGGCCCCCGTCAATTCCTTTGAGTTTCATCCTTGCGGACGTACTCCCCAGGCGGTTCACTTATCGCGTTAGCTTCAGCACAGTTTGCCTGTCGACATCCTACACCTAGTGAACATCGTTTACGGCTAGGACTACCCGGGTATCTAATCCGGTTCGCTCCCCTAGCTTTCGAGCCTCAGCGTCAGGTATACCCCGGAAAAGCGCCTTCGCCACCGGCATTCTTACCACTCTCTACGGATTTCACCCCTACAATGGTAATTCCCTTTTCCTCTGATATCCTCAAGCCTTGCGGTTTTGTATGCATTTCTCCGGTTAAGCCGTCGTCTTTAACATACAACCTTCAAGGCCGCCTACGCTCCCTTTACGCCCAGTGATTCCGGGTAACGCTTGCCCCCTACGTCTTACCGCGGCTGCTGGCACGTAGTTAGCCGGGGCTTATTCCTATGGTACCGTCACTTCCTTCTTCCCATTTAAAAGAACTTTACATCCCGAAGGACTTCTTCGTTCACGCGGCGTTGCTGGATCAGGGTTTCCCCCATTGTCCAATATTCCCCACTGCTGCCTCCCGTAGGAGTAGGACCCGTTTCTCAGTGTCCTCGTGTCTGATCACGCTCTCACGCCAGATAGCCGTCGTCGGCTTGGTGAGCTGTTATCTCACCAACTACCTGATGGCCCGCAGACCCCTCCATCGGCACCCTAAAGCTTTCCTCTTTCGAGCTTATGCGGTATTAGCAACCGTTTCCAGTCGTTATCCCCCTCCGATGGGCAGGTTTCTACGTGTTACTCACTCGTTCGCCACTTTCCAAAATGAATTTCCATCCGAAGATGAATTTCCATCCCTTCTCGTTCGACTTGCATGTGTAAGGCACGCCGCCAGCGTTCACCCTGAGCCAGGATCAAACCCTCCATCCAATTTTATGTAACTAATTACATCGTAATTAGTAAAAATCGCTTCAGGTCTTCCCTGTTGTCACTCAGTGATTATGGTCTGAACTTTTCAGTTCGGTCTCCCGTATAAAACTTGTCTTTCAAACTATCTCATGAAGTATTCAAAGAATACTTCGAGAAGCTCGTCCCTCAAGCTTCACATCACTTTGGTTTTTTCGGTTTGGAGATTTGTTCAGAATCTCCTCGCACTCAAATTATATCTGCCCGATATAATTCGCGTTGGAGTCAAAATTTTCATCTTGTCTCACTTGCTGGTTCGTCTATTTTTCGTTATCCGTTTTTCAATGACCTGGTCTTCTTCGAAGCCCTTTAAGTTTACTTCGTAAACTTATCATCTAAGGTTCTTCTACTTTCAGGAACTCTTTCGTTTCTTTTGCCGCTCTCTCTCGAACAGCAGGGCTATCTTACCATTCCTCCACTCTTTTGTCAATTAACCTGTCATTCCTTTCTTGTAACTAACTGGTGAATCAATTAATCTTTTCTCTTTTTTCTTCATCTTTGTTTATTCTTTTTGGGGTATAATGATTTGTTTGGCTGTTTTTTCTTAAATCATTCCTCCGCAACTCAACACAAGTCATTACACTCAAACAACAAAGCCACCAAATACAGAGCACCCAAAATAAATTCGTATTTGACAACAATTTCAAAAAACAAAAAAGCAGACAAAAAATGTCTGCCTCTTTCTATTAATCAAAACATATAGTTTTATACTATACTTCAATCCTCCCAAAACCCCTAATTAAGAGAAGTGTGTTCAATGTAAGCACTCCCTGCCATTCTTTTTTCGCGATTTCCCACGCTTCCGGATAAACACCCCACTGCCAGTTCGTATCAATGAAATGATCTTTTTTCAGCAGTTCAATGTAATAATCAAGATGTATGTCAATTAATTCCTGCGAGATACCAAAATGCGGGAGTTTTGAATCGTTTATAAAATCCAGCGGTCTTGGGACATAAGTTGTCCATTGACTCACGTCACGACATATGAGTGTGTCACACGCCTGAGTTACCTTCTTCTCAATACGTTTCGCCTTTTCCGGATCGTTTTGTTTTTTCAAGAGTTCAACATAACAATATACTTCATGTTCTGCCTTAAATTCATCTTTCGCTTCAAGCTTCTGTATGGCAATTTCATTCAATGCTTCAATATCAATCTTTTTTACATAAGCTTTTCTTTCCAGCAAATGCCCTATCAGATCTGCTGTTGGGTTCCCCCAGGAATTATCAATAACCGTCATTCCCTGTTCCTCATCAAAATTCCACCACGGTGCATGCGGATAATCGTTCACTTCTTTGGATACGGTAAACCATCTCTGTTTTTCGTAATCAAATACATCTTCAAGATAATTGATGGTCTTTTTTGTCATTTCTTCAGCTGCTCCACTACTCACATGTTCTGACATTATCGTCAAGGCAACAGATGTGTGCATCGGATTTGAAAGTGGTATTGTGAAATCCGATTCTATACCATGACCGAATCCACCATCTTCATTCTGGAATTCTTCCAATGCTGCGAGGATTGACTGTTCATTTTCTTTCTCAAAACAATGAATGAATATTTCTTTTTCAAGGTTTCTTGCGCGTTTCATGAATTCATCTCTGACTAAACCAAATTCTGCTTTACTTAAAATATTCAAAACCGTTCACCTCTCAATAGATTTTCAGACTTTTCAGACCAGTCTGTTTGAAAAGAGTGACGTTCCCCGTTTTACCCCTAAATATTTAGATATGGTACCACATTTTGACATCAGGCAGAAATACAATTTTTCGCATGCGTCTTTTGAAAGGCCTTCAAAATTCCCCTGACCTTTTGAAATGATAACATCCGCTTTGCTGAAAACCTCCCGGAACACATCCGTTGTTTTTTCAAGAATTGTTCCGGGGTAAATGGATCCGGAATCAATAACCTCACATACATCGTTGAGTTTTATGAATTCTGCCTCCTTCATCGTCACATCGTTGATGATCGGCCTTCCTCTCACGGCTGCGTATATCTTCAAATTTGGATAATACTCTGATATCTTCTGTATAAAGAGTTTGTCAAAAACAATCTCTCCGGCATTATCCAAAATATACAATAAATTCCTCGCATCTTTAAGCCTTGCCTCAAAGTCATCAAAATGATCAACTTCAAAATCGAGATGAAAGGCATTGTATATGATTTCTTTTTCAAACTTATCCAAATCAACATCATGTGCACCCATATCAATATGATTTCCAAGTGCGGATAATTTGGCGTAAACCTCAAGCGGCCAAGTATCTCTTTCCGGATCTTTCTCAATATATTTAACAATATTCATCGCCATAAGATTCGCTTGCCGCTTCGGTTTTTCAAAAATATCTTGAATCCCAAGTTCCTCTTCTATCAGCGAATAGATGATATCTGCCATTTCAACCGGTGCGATATCCGTTTTCATCCCGGAAAATGCCTCACACGCTTTCTTATATAATAGAAATGCCTTTTCATCATTCAGATTAATGAATGTAATGGCACGTTTTAACTGTTCAAAATGACAGGGTATACAATCGGGAAAGACCTTCATTTAAGCACCTCTACTTTATCTTTCAGTTTTTTTCAAAAAACACATTCAGAACCGTTCATCTTCCAATTGGGTTTCTTCAAAAAATCTACACACTGTGCAACGATTATAGCATAATAAAAACGGGTACTAATTATAAATTGTACCCGTTTCAATGTGTGTTCTTATTCATTTTATCATCCTTATTCTGCGAATTTTATGGCTCTATAATCAATATCTGTACAAATCCTGGAAGAATTCTATTCTTGATTTTTTCTGAACCAAATCGCCCTCTCTGTTCACTCCAAATTTTATCTTATCCACTTTCAACACCTCCTTAATCAATTTAATCATCTGATATCACTTTAATCTAATATCTGTATAGACCCTGATAAAATTCTGTTTTCTCTCTTAATTCATCCAATCTGTTTCTCTTATATTTGTATTCCTTATTTTTCATACTATTGCCCTCCAAAATGCCTTTCTATTAAAATCTGTACAAATCCTGATAAAACTCTACCTGCTCTTCTCTTTCTTTATGCCTCTTCTTTTTAAAAATATCAAATTTATCTTCAAACATTTTAAAACACTCCTTTAAAATCTCATCGTCCATTCAACCTGTTCTCTTGCCGATTCCAATTCAGCTCTCAATAAATCCTTATCGATCTTATCGTTTTTCCCGAATGTTAGCTGTGTAAAAAGCTTCTTCATTTCCTATCCCTCCTTAGAATCTCAGTGACCATTCAAGTTGTTCTCTCGCAGATTCAATCTCTTCCTTAAGAAGTCTTGTATCTATCTTCTCCATCTTCCCAAAAGTGAGCTGTGTAAATAATTTTTTCATAAACCAACCTCCTTAAAACCTCAGTGACCATTCAAGTTGCGATCTGGCAGATTCAATCTCGTTCTTCAAAACTTCTTTGTTTGCCTTTCCTTCTTTATCGAATAAAATCTGAGTAAATAGCTTTTTCATAATTTTTACCTCCATTTTTTTGTTCTACAAAGTCTTTTTTTAATTCGTTTCATCATTTCACTCATCTACATCCATATATTATCACACTAAATAACAAATGTCAAGTGTTTATTTAATAATTTTTAGTTTGAACTCAATTTTATTAAAAGTTAAATCAATATAATTTCAAAACAATTTATGTTTTTTAGTATTTATGCGTATTTTGGGTTTTGCATAAAAATCCTTGTAAAAAAAGATTTTAATTTCAATCTTTATTTTTTTTATATAAAATGCTATATTCTTTCGAAATTATAAAAGAGGAGGTTAAAAAATGAGAAAACTGAGCGGATATATCTGGATCACTATCGGGCTTGTCCTTTATTCGATAGGTTATATGTTTTTCTGGTCACCGTATCAAATTGTCGCCGGAGGGATCACCGGTCTGTCGCTTATAATAAGGGATAGTACGGGAATTCCATTTGCCATTTCAAATAACGTCATCAACATCGCGTTATTACTCATTGCCATCAAATTTCTCGGAACTCATTTTGGTATAAAAACGATTTATGCAACGATAGTGCTGTCACTTATCCTGACAATTCTGGAACCCTTCGCAACAAAACCTTTGATCGACAGCATCATGATGTCCGTTGTACTCGGAGGACTGTTCTGCGGATTCGGAGTGGGAATTACATTTTCAAATGGTGGAAGTACAGGAGGAACGGATATCATCTCGATGATCGTCCAGAAATTTTTCCACATCGCTATCGGTAGAATCTCTTTCTATATCAATATGGGGATTATCGGAAGTGCTTATTTTATCTACAATTCACTTGAAATCATTATCTATGGCATCGTTGCTATGGGAATCTCATCATACTTTCTTGACAAATACCTTCAGGGAAACAGACAGTCCTCTGAGATCAAGATCGTCTCATCAAAATTCAGTGACATCGCGGATAAAATCACACAAACAGGCAGAGGTGTTACGGTTTACGAGGGAACCGGCTGGTATACAAGAAATGAAAAGCAGGTTGTCACAGCCATCGTATCCAAGAAAGAGGAACATATCATAATAAGAATGGTACAGGAAATTGACCCGAAGGCTTTCGTATCAGTTTCTACCGTTAAAACAGTTTACGGACAGGGTTTTGATATCGGCGTATTTTAAACGTCAGCTAAAAAAGAGAAGCAATCCAGTCAAAAAACACGACAACCCCGAGGGCAGGTAAGAAGTTACCCGCCTTCATCTCTTTTATCTCTGTCAACCTTATTCCGATAATGATCATGATGGCACCGCCAACCCCTGTAAAATCTGCAAGATATTGCGGTTGTGCCAGAATTGTCAACTGAGAGGCAAAAGTTACCAGTAGCCCCTGGACAACATAAATACTCAAAGCAGATGCCAGAACGCCAAAAGTATATAAAGAAGAAAGAATAATCGCAGCAATAAAATCAAGGGTCGATTTCAAAAAAAGAAGAGAAAAATCTCCTTCAATACCGGCTGAAAAACAACCGAGAATCGTCATCGGACCAACGACAAATAAAACAGTTGCCGTCACAAAACCTTTCACAAAAGATGTTTCTCCTTCACTTTTTTCCAGCTTATTGGCAAGAGATGCGATCCTTTCTTCTATCCGCATCCACTGCCCGATGACTCCGCCAAGCGCCATGGATGCCAGAACGATAACAAATTCATTCGTCTCAAGCCCCATCTTCACACCGATAATGACCGTTACGATCCCAACTGCCTGAAAAAGGATTGATTTGTATGCCTTATTCAGCCTGCTCTTAATAAGCATTCCAAACAAACTACCGATAATGACCGCAAAAGTATTGACAATAACGGCTATATTAAACATTCAAACACGCCCCTTTTATTTCATTAAAATTTTGAGTATAAAGAAAAAACATATAAAAAGAACTTTGAATAACCACCCATAAATAATGATATAATCGTACAAATACTTTGATAACCGTATTATTCTATCACATCATTGGAGGAAAATATGAACATACCCATCTCAGCGTTAATTTCAGGAATAGGCGTGTCTACCATTTTCGGTCTTTCGTTCCTTTTCACATCAAACGCCTTAAAAAACATCTCACCATTCCAGCTCATGGCTTACCGTTTTCTCATTGCCGCAATACTGTTGCAGATCTTGAGAACACTCAGGATAATAAAAGTAAATCTGAAAGGAAAAAATATCAAACCCTTATTGCTTTTATCACTCGTTCAGCCGGGATTGTATTTTATTTTCGAGACTTATGGATTAAAATTCGCAACATCATCTGAAGCGGGGTTGATGATTTCTCTAATCCCTATCATGGTTACCGTCATGGCTTACTTTTTCATCGGCGAAAAATCAACACCTCTTCAGATAGGCTTTATCGCCTTGTCCGTTGGAGGCGTTATCCTGATCGTTTTATTGAAAAGCACATTAAGTCTATCGGAGATGTCACGGGGATCCTTTTTCTACTCGGTGCGGTTACCGCAGGAGCTGCCTACAATATCCTCTCAAAAAAAGCATCTGATAAATTTTCCCCTATAGAAATCACTTATGTCATGATGTGGTTTGGAACGATTCTTTTCAATATGATAGCGATTTCAGAACTATCGATCGGGGGAACACTCATCGATTATTTCAAACCTTTTGAGAATCCATCAACGCTGATCTCACTGTTATATCTCGGTACACTTTCTTCCGTTCTTGCATTCCTCCTCGTCAATTTCATGCTATCTAAAATCCCTGCGAGTACAAGTGCACTCTTCGGAAATCTGACTACCATCGTCTCAATCGTCGCAGGGGTCTTTATCAACAAAGAACCATTTTACTGGTATCACATCGTCGGCTCAATCATGATACTCATCGGAATCTGGGGTGTAAACCGTTTCGGAAAGATAAAAAAATCTAATATAGAGCTTGAACAGCACGATTTTTAAGAATTTCAAACACAAACAGATTTGTTTCCAGAACAAAAACCATTCCGTAAAGCAATTTAAACATTAAGGGGTTGACAAATAAATGGGTTTGTAGTAATATATATCCCGTTGGCGCGGGAAACACAGAGCGCGAACGAAGAACGCTCCCATCGTCCAGGGGTCTAGGACATCACCCTTTCAAGGTGGAGACCGGAGTTCGAACCTCCGTGGGAGCGCCAGTTTTTTAGGGGGTATAGCTCAGCGGGAGAGCATCTGCCTTACAAGCAGAGGGTCGTAGGTTCAAATCCTGCTACCCCCACCAGGATGGCGCGGTAGCTCAGTTGGTAGAGCAGCGGACTGAAAATCCGCGTGTCGACAGTTCGATTCTGTCCCTCGCCACCATTTAAAACCGCCTACTTCGGCGTATCGAAACGGTAAGTTAGATTATTAATCTATACAAACCGTGATTGATATGTGGAAATAGGCGGTTTCTGTGATTATTAAGGGCAAGAAACGATTCTGTAAAACTTTAAAACCTCGGATTATTTCCGGGGTTTTTTTATTGCCTTTTTTCTTTTTGATGAGTATTTATATATAAAAAGTCTTTAAAGTGATTTACCGCCCACCCTGAGCAGTCTGAACCAATAAAAAAATGAACCCTCGACTTTTACATCGAGGGTATAGTATTAGGATCACCTCCTAAAATTTAAGACTCACTCCAATCCCGAAGGCCGGCAAAAAATTCTTGTTGAGATCTTCCCACCTGTGATAAATTCCCGAGTGAATTACAATCCCTCTGAATAGATAAGGTGTTATATATCCTATATCCAGTCCAAAGCGCTTAAGATTGAATCCTATATTGAATTGAAAGTCCTTGATACTAAACAAATTCTGAGCGAGAATCGTATCCGTCTCAATACCATCTTGAATGATCACGACAGGTACAAGTTGCACAGAAAATATACAAACGGGAAGTAATATCAGAAGAATATTAATGAGTCTGAGCTTCGAGATCGACATAAGTCACCTCTTCAAGAGGCTTGCTCGGTAGGTTACTCAGTATAAAGTCAATGGCCATTTCAATCATCTTCCTGGACATGATATCGATACTGAGTCCATTCTGCCTTGCGATCTCATCAGTGAGTTCAATCGCCTTTTCCTTATACGCGGTATGCCTTTCTTCGGGAGTGGCATCTTCTCCGAGTTCCAGTTTAATTTCATCCTTCATATAGTTGACCCGGTTTACGGCCAATTGAAGAATCATGAGTATCTTGACAACCTTCTTTTTGTTTTCGCTTTCAGGAAAGAACGTCTCTGCGATGATAACTGCCAGATCAAGTACCGGGTTTGCTACTGATAACACCATTCCGGACTGTTTCCAATACTTAAAGATAAAATAAAGTCCTACTGAGATTAGTGCTGCGATAATCCCGTAAATTACTACTGCTGATACACCTGCGAATGCTTCCATAATTTCACCTCGTTAAATTTTTAATTGCGTTCTCAACCGCCATATAAAAAAGCCCTCCGGCAGTACATAAAGTTGTAATAATGCTTCCAACTATAACTATTGTTTTTACTTTGATAGTTGTTCGATTTTCTTCCTTCTGCTTTTTCAAACCGAAATTGTGTTCATTAAGCAACTTCAGCATTTCAAACAATTTGTCCGTCACTTTATTCGAAAGATTTTCCTGATACCCATTGTCTAAATGCTCCCACAAAGCTTCAATCTTACGATCGGTATCATCTTGTTTTGCTGATAATTCTTGAACCATCGCCTTCAACTCTTCATGATTGTCATCCTGTTTTTGATCTCTTCTCTTCATTTCTTCGATATCAGTTTCATGTATGCATTCCTTTTCGGCCATAAGTCACTACTCCAGTTGAGTTCTAAACCATTCAAGGTGGTCAAATTTATACTTTGTATAGAGTTGTCCATGACCGGTCTGAATAAGGTACAGATTCCAACAAATCAGTCCAGGAGGCTCACCAATCCAGATATAAGCAAGAATCCTCCCGAAGTAATCCGTTTTGTTCTTGTCGTATGTAATGAGCACCGTTTGGCCTTCGAGTTGCTTTGTGAATGCTGAAGCATCAAGTGCTCCCGGTTCGACGGGTTTTGTCGGATGGACGCTTTCGGGAGTATCGACTCCGAGTAATCGGATCCGTTCCTGTTTCTCACCAATTTTGACAATAACTGTATCGCCATCTACTGCTCGGATAACTTGGCCAACTTCAAAAGCGAACAGTGAGACTGTGATAACCATCAGCGTAAAAATCATTATTTTCCTCATAAATCCCCTCCTTAAATAAAAAAGCAGCCTTTCGGCTGCCATTGTTTTTAAATATTTTAATCCAGATTTACTCTTTATTTGATTTAAGTGTTCTCAAGAGTTTGCACTCTCTGAAGTAATTCCTGCAAATCACTTTCTTTAGCGAAATGACTAATGTTTTTTCCATCAAATAATTTTGAATTCTTGGCTGTATCTGGATAAAACACTCTTTCTGCAGTATAATTGTATGGCGTTGTCGGAACAGGAAAGTTGTCAGTGTATTTTACACCTTTTGAGATTAATAGATCATCAATTCTTCTTACTCTTGTATTATAGTTGGATTGGAATTTAATAGCTTTACTTCCGGATAAAGTGTTACCGGTGTTTGTGTTTTTGTGTATCGAATTTCCATCGAGAAATAATTCGAGAGAATGGTCTGTAATCGTTATTGCGATATGCTTCCATATATTATCTGGAAGATTTAAATTGCTAATTCGGCTGCAAGTGGATTGTCCAAAATAATAAATATCTATTTTGTCTTTTGCAATATAAAATCTAATGTTTGGTAAATACAAGTAAAACGCCGTCGATCCGGTTAACACAAACCAGAATTCGATAGTATACGAAGTGTTTAAAACTATATCGTTTAATGTTATCGAATAATCAGTTCCGGATTGGACGTTTATAGCGTTTCCGAATTTCCCGACACCTAAAGTGGGATAAGTTCCGTTTATAATCCCGCCTTTTAATATATCCTCTGTTTTGCTTTCTTCGAAATTATCATAAAAATATGCCTCTTGTGGGACACCTGGTATTTCATTGAATATGATTTCTTTAGAAGCTTTATCACCCCACGAAGATTTTTCTATATCTGTTACGGTTCTATGTTGAGAATCGTCCGAAAGCTGTGATAAAGCTGTTGGAATGGTTGGTGTCCCCGTTAAACTCGAATACTGACCATCAAAATTTGTTCCAGTGGATTCATCAACAAACACGAATTTCTTTGCTTCATCATCGTATTTTAATATCCTACCGTCAGACTTCAAAGAGTCATCTACATCAACCGCTTTAATCATCCCAGCATTAAATTCAGAAGGTTTTTCAGACAGTGTTAACCAAGTTATAGATCCGATACCTCCACCTTTTAAGTACATCGGCATACCATCACCTCTCAACCACTACATTGAAGGTACACGTCGCTGTATCATCCTTCGCTTTGAGTATGAGTTTGTTCAAGAATTTTGATTTCACAACCTTGTTGAAAGCCCCTGATGTTGGAATTTCGACTGGTTTTGTATCCATTGAATTGAAATACAACTCCCACTTCCCTGAGGTTGCTGCGACTTGAATTTCGACCATTCCAATTCCTGCTAGATTAAGCGGGATTTCATGTGTTTCGTCTGTATTTTTCTGTATACTGCCTGTTGTAACAACAAGGTTTTTCGGATCAGAGTCTTCGATAAGATCCAATCCGACTACATGAATATAATGAATGAATTCAGCCGTTTCTCCGGGCGCGATACTTTGTCCGGACGCAAATATCGGTTCTGATGTATTGTTTTTGTATGTTTTCACTTTTCACCTCCAAAAGAAAAACACCTCTGAAGAGGTGTTTATTTATCTATGAATTATTTTGATTTTAAAACTGCATAGGATCTTCGCTTATAGGTACATTCATTAGTTTTACTGCATCAAAGCTATATCTCAATTCATCACCAACAAGAGGTGTCCCATCTTTTCTGGTGATCACTTTATGAGTTCCTTTATCGATATCATAGAGAATGTAATTTTTAAATCCCCCATCAATTACCCCATTCTCTCCAATCGTTGAGTCTTCCGTGAACTTGATCAATATTTTTCCTTTGTGTGCGCCAAGTATTCTTCTTACACTTTTCCAAGAATAGGGTGGCGTTCCATCAAAAACACTCCGGTATTTATAACTTTCGGAAACATCGTCCCAATAAATCAATACACAATATTCCGGATGAGAAATGGTACCGCTATCATAAGCACCAAACAAGATATATCTATCTTTATCAAGTTTTTGAGCGAACTGGAAAATTGCGATTTGTAAATATCCTGCAGGAAGTGTACCGGTGATGACGAATTCTTGTTCAGTTACAGTATCATACATGTATAGGTTCGGAGTCTCTGCACTGCTGATTGAATCGCAAAAGATAATTTTACCATCTATCAGATAGTAAGAAAGGTCATTAATACTCGTCTTAATTGTCCTGTAATTAGGATACAGTTCAATTAGATCATAGGCAAGTCCATTGACTTTTAGCGCATATACTTTCTTTTCGGTATTGATAATTTGTCTGTTTGCGAAATTGTTTAACCACCACATTCCTTCATCAATGCCGATTGGCAATGTTGTTTGAACAACGTCATCATACTCAAGAGAAATTGTTTCTGGTTCGAATTTCAAGCTTACTTTATGATGTTTTTTGTCCTCACCTATCGGATTACCGATAAGTACTGAACCAACACCATTAACAAGCACTTCTTCTTCGATCAGATTTCCGGTTTCGTCAATATACTCAAGATAATAAGAAACACCCCCGCTACCATAATACTGATGTTCAGGTAAGCGCACTTTATTGTATTCCCAATCTATAAAATCAATTCTTGTCGATTCTGCTTGAGGGTATACATCCACGAGAATTTCGTCACTCCAGCCTGATCTGAACCTGAAATTCTGACCATATTGCTCTATGAAAGGAATCACAATGGATTCATCAGGATAATTCGCGGTATAACCTTCCCATACAGTCAAAATACGTTCCGGATATCCGTACCCAACAGTTACTGAAGAATACCTTTCAAGAACAGTGTCTTTAAAAAGCTGATCATTCCATATAATTGAATGATCCAAGTACACACTCCAACTTCCTTTTGTTTCTCTATTATTAGATGTAGGTGATGCTTTGAAAATCACTTCTAAATAATTATAGGGGCTGGTTTTACCAACCAAAATGGTTATTTCTCCAGTATCGGAATTATATGTGTAATCCGTACCCTCTTGTAATTCCCCTGGTATACTTAGCTGTATAATCCGTATATCAAAAATCGCTTCGTAACCTGTGTTATGTACATATCCAGGTGATGAGGAACAAGTAAATCTTTGCGTTTCCTCGAATATAGGAGCCTCTACATTGACAGCCGGACTTGTTTTCAGTGTTGATTCACTTTCTACTGTTCTTAAGGCTCTATATGGATACTCGCCCATTCCTTCACCCTTCATCGGGATTATGGTAATACTATTTTTTGAGGACTTGAGATCTTTTATTACAACCCAACTAAGGTTCTCTGGTGTAGGATTTTCATTCGTTTTTGCTACATATGTATAGATCTTATCCCTTGATCTATTTATCCTCCCGTGAGCTCCGGTTATTGAACGAACTTCAGAATTCTGTTGCATCATGGAATAAAGATCTTCTGCAGGATTATCATGAGAATTGAAGTATGCATCATTATTCTGTGGATCTTTAGATAAAAACAACTGATTTTTTGAATCCATAATCCAAACAAAATTTTCTTTCCCTGAGAAGAAACTTTCATGTTTGACGGGAGCCTTAAATCTCCCGTGTCTTAAAAAGGGATAGCGCCCCTTCCGGTTTGGTTTTGCTGTTCAAAATAAGGTTTTCCCAATTGATGCCATGACATTCTCCGGCGGACAATTTCCTCTCCGTTCTGCAATTTTATTCGTGTCATTTTATGGCCACCAGTATCCTCGAAGAACTCTTCGATCTTTCCGATCATATTTCCTTTCTGAGCTTCGCAAAGAATACCTCTTTTAAACTTATCAATTTTGCTGTTCACTTGGTGTCCCTCCTATAATCTCAACTGTGCTAATCCATTCTCCCGTGCTTTTCTTCCAAGTTGCGTTTGACGAATAGACCCTGCCACCGTATTTTGTATCACCGGCCTTGAAGTTCTGAGAAAAAGTTGCGTTGATCTTTGATTTATTCTGTTTCCACCAGTGGATCCGTTTCGCAAGTTTATCCGGAACTGATTCAGAAGCTATGTTGTAATACGTCTGAGAAGTCACAAGATCAGATGTACCGGCCTCTTCTACTTCAAAATAATCTCCTGTTGCTGTGACATCTGCATCAAGTAACAGGTACCATCTGGCCAGTTCTTTTCTTGCATTTCTTTCTATTGTACTTAAGAAAGCATTTGAATCAACTGTAGTTCCAGCTACGATGATGATATGCAATTCGATATTCAATTCATGGAGATTGTCATCTGCATACAAGAAGATTTCTCTCGCTGAAATATCCAAACCATCATAGGCAGCATACTCCTCAGGAGGATTATTGATGTGCAGATCGTCGCCGGATATACTCCCCGAAATGAAGTTGTAAACACCAGTTGTATCCTTTACAAGATCAATCTCGAAATCTTCGAATTCAACTGATGTGGTACCAAGAATTTCGGCGTATGTTGTTGTAAGACCTTCGCCATTATCGATCTCGAAGGTATTTAACAACTCAATTGACCAAGCTGATTCCTGTACAGATACATATTTGTTGTCGATAACAGCTGAGTAAAACGGCTTGTTGTACACTCCATTCACCCTCGTTCCGGTTGGATCCGATTCCTCTTCAATGTATTCGTATTCTTCGAGGTTTGCATCTCCTGTTGTCAGATCAGGCTCCGTTATTCTTCCGGCATAAGTAGTGATATCTTCGAATGTAATGATCTTCGTATCGTGATGCAGGACCGGGAAAAGCCCTAGAATGTCTCCAAGGTCCTTGATCATCTGAGTAAGTGTGCCGTCACTGTCATACTGCCTGATCTTCGTTGCATCTGAATGTTGTATTGTCCAGGGAGATATCTTTTCGTTGATATCCGCAATCATCTCATTGACTTCTTTCCCAGACCATTCAAAAAAGTGATACGAGAAAGTTTCTGTCCATAAAGCAGGTTCATTTTCAGCTGTGTAAGTAAATTCGAATTTAGGCCCGGATGCGGCCTTTGCGTAATACTTCTTTTTGACCGTTTTCACCTTCGCTGTTATCCCATCGACAGTTACTTCCGAACCTTTAGAATAGCTTTTTTCAAAGCCTTTTTCTATAATGGTGATAGCTGCCGGAGACAAATTCATCTCTGTTTTCAGTGCAACGGAAACAAGTCCGCTTTTTGAATAATCTATTTCTGCCATATCATCACCATCAATCGTATAAGAGAGAGTTTTCAAGTGTCGATGTCATATTTAGTCCCAACGAACTCCACTGCTTCATAAAACTTTCCTTATTGAGATCCAGCACTATCTGTACCCTGTGCTTTGTGATATTGGATCCAATCACATTGATCTCAGGTACCGTGAGATTTCTTCTCTTTGTAAGCTGTTCTGCGATCTTTTCCAGTTCTTCTGTTTTCCATTCAGGCTTGATCTGAACGCCGTAATCCTTGAACTTGTTGAGTTCTTCGCTCATCTTTTCAGAACCGGACTTCACACCATCAACAACGCCTGACATGTCTACGTTGGTACCGGTTATTTCGCTGACCATATCCGTCCACCAGGCCATGTCGATTTGTTCGCCAAGTTTTTTCATTTCTTCTGGAATTTTACCGGTTGAGTCGTAGACAGTGTTCAGAAGGCTTTCCATTTGGAGTTTGAGTTGGGTTTCGGCGATATCCATTTGCATATCTTCGCTGATCATATTAGTGAGATCTGCTCCAAGCTTATCAAAAGAAATACCCATTTTATTGAGATTCATTGTGTCAAGGAGTTTTTGTATATCTTGAACATCTTGTTCGATATCCTGTCTTACTCCGGCTAATGGTCCAGAAGCTTTTCCTTCCTCGTCCGTTTCGTTCCATAATTGGGAAATAGCGGTAGTGACTTTTTCAACACCTTCGTTCGCTTTATCCGCTGCGCTTTGTAATTGTTGTTCGACAACATTTTCTATTTTTTCGAAAGACACAACAAACGACTCGGTATCAGGATCCCATACCGTTTCAATATTGAATTCGTCATCAAATTGGCTGAATCGTTTTCCAGCATCTTTCGCTGTCGAAGCAAGACTATCGAGATTCGCTTTCACCACTTCTGAGGCTCCGGAAGTTGCTTTTACAACATTATCCATCTTTTGGGCGAAAGATGCTGTATCTGCTGAAATAGCAGCCGAAAGATCCAGTTTCACGTCGTCGCTCAAATCAAAACCGCTTCGAAACTCGCTGATAAAATGATTATATGTATCTTGGATTTCACCAGAAACATTGTTTTTCTCGTTGAATTCGACCATGAATTCAGGTGTTATCATCCCGTTTACAACAAAATCCAGAGCTTCCGATTTTGCCATGTCGCCAGTTTCAGCTACAGCCTCGGCGAGAGAATTGATATATTTTTCAAGATCAGGCATCTGAACTCTAACCTGAGAAAGAGCTATCATAGTCTGATTAAGCTCACCGGTTGCAAGTGCGGTTTCTCGGATGTTTTTAGCATCAGAGAATAATTTGATATCTAATCCTACAAGAGCAGTGGCAGCCGCTCCAAGAGCTACGACACCGGTACCAAGACCAGCAGCGGCGGCTCCAGCAAATCCGAAAAACGTTCCAATTTTAGTTACAACATTTAGCAATTTCATTCCACCACTTAGAACTTGACCGCCAAGCCCTACAACGAGCGCAGCTCCCATCGCTTGAACAATCCCCTTGACAAGGTCCGCTTCAATTCCGAGGTCTTTGAAAAAACCAGAAATTTCCTGTAACGGTTTAACCATTCCTTCAAAAGCTTCAATCACAGCCGGACCAACATCGTAGGCTATGTTTTTCATGCTTTGTACAATCTTATTCCATTTTGTTCCATCAGCTTCATTTATAGCTTTTGCCATTTCAGCTGCTTTTCCGGTGGCTGCTTCTGCCCCGTCAATAATTTCCCCCAAAGCTTCCGAGCCAATAGCCATAAGGTTCTGGAAAGCGGTAAAAGATTCTTTGCCAAAAATAGTAACTAATTGCTTTGCACTTGGTTCAGCCTCCTCGAAAATCTTTACAATACCATCTATTCTGGTTTTCTTCGGATCTATTTCGGCCATAGAGATGTTTAATTGATCTAAAGCTTCTTTTGCTGGCCCAGCAGCGGTACCAACTTGCAGAAGAATATTTCTGAATGCGGTACCTCCAATTTCACCAATTTGACCTGCATCGGCTAACACCATAGCAGCAGCAGCGACTTCCTCAATGCTTTTACCGAAAGACCCAGCTGTTGCCCCAGCTTGTCTGAAGAAAGAGTCCATTGATGAAAGATCATTTGCCGAATTGCTTATACCGTAAGCTAAAACATCACTGGCTTTTCCGGCCTGTTCGGCACTCATGCTGAATTGTCCCATGATTGAGTTTATTGTTCGAACGGCTTGTTCCATATTGGACATTGTCCCGATCGACAAATTCATTGTAGAATCAAAAAGGGTCATATCTTCAGTGATTTTTTGGTTCGCAGACCCGATATAATAAACACCTTTTGCTATATCCACAGCGCCTTTTCCTGTTGCCGCTGCGGCAGATTTAACAATAGCTTCCATTTCTTTTACTTCTTTGGAAGTTGCTTTAACCATAGCGCCTGCGCTTGCCATAGTTGTGTTGAAACCTGCGTAATCATCTGCGATTGCAGCGGAACCGAATATTCCACCGGCACCAAATGTCAATAGTTTTTTTGAAAACGCTGCAATACTTTTTGACGCTCTATCTATAACCGATACTGTATTACTCACTTTTCTATTAACACCATTCATAGCGGTGCTAAAGTTATTGAAGCTGCCAACCATCCCATTTGCTGCATTTGATCCTGCTGCACCTAATGCGTTGAATTCTCTTGTAACGCCCCTTACACTTTGAGTAGCTTGATCAATCGCCTGAATAACAATCTCAACTTTCTCACTCAAATCTCTCACCCCCTTCCTGCACGCAACATCTGCAACATTTGAGCTGTCTTATAAGGGGTATCCCACCCCCATGGATCTTCTCTTTCCGCAACATCTCCCAAGTACGCTAAACGTTTGGGGTCTGTTCTGTAAAATTTACCTCATCATTCCCGAGGAAATTCGTTCTGTTGAAAGCTCCAAGTATCAGGAACATGATGATTGGATTCAACTCTTGAATATTTTTCTTTGTCGGTTTTTCTTCCAGTGACCATTCTGTGATGGATCCTGCAATCATTCCAAGGTACTCGTCAAAACCATCTTTGTTCTTTCCATTTCCAAGTTTCTTGATTGCGTTCTGACCAGTCAACGACGCGGTCATAAATTCTGGATTGTCAATAAAAAAAGCCAGCATCTTTTGTTTCGATACCGGCTTCATCGTCACTGTGATCGTTCCGAGTTCGTGTTTCACCTCGGAATCAGGATTTAAAAACATTTTCATTACGTACCACTTCCCAGTGTGATTATTTTGATTGTTCTTTTGAATTTCACAACTCCATCGACTTCTGCTCCTTGTTCAACTTTTGTGACTTTTCCGGTACCGGCAATATTAAGACCACCTGCAACAACTGAGAAGTCTACCGTTCCGGTTGTTGTAATTCTGTCCGTTGCCGCTTCTGATGTTGTACACACAAACGTTCCATCAAAACTTTTAAAAGAGGTCCCATCGTCTGTAGGAACCCCCGTTTCATCATATGTATGTTCCAAATCCCAGGAAGCATCAAGAGAGAAATCAATAATTCCGGCAGATGCGCCATCAGCCGATATAGTACACGCTTCCAGGAATATAGGTTCACCTGGATCTGTCGGAACTGCTCCAGTAGTTCCACTCTTCCCTTCAACACTTGCTCTGAATTCGACAATACTGTTTGAGGATCCAGAACAGCTGAATGATTTTAAGAAGCCAGCAACATTTATTCCATCTGCTTTGACGTTACAGGCTACCTTATCTGTATGTGTAAGGGTGATTGTGGTTGCAGCTGTAACATCACCACTTATTTCCCCAGACCACAATTTATTACTTCCGACGACTTTTATGAAATTCGGAAGGCCTTTTCGCGTCTCTGATTGGGATTCAATAGCGCCGGAAACATTCCTTACAAGCCCATTGATACCCCACGCAAAGGATGCATCTATTACACTTCTTGCCATTTATATTCACCTACCTTGTAGTAAAACAATTAAAATCAACTGATGCCCCAAAAATGACATCATTCTCATCTCCGTATTCCTCAAACCAGTTTATTCTTTCAAACTGCAACCAAGGGGTCTTTGATCCTACCGGGAACTTATACTGATTCAATTTCTCATCACAAATATCTGAAAGATCCAGCAGTTCAAAATATTTTTTCTGCATGGCTTCTCTGATCATCGCTTGCGCTACTATCAGAATTGACACTGGAATAACCCTGTAACCTTTACTTTTCAAAGCGTGTTCAGCAGTTTCTTGTCCCATCGCTATGACTGCAATGGGGTAGTTTAAAACAGCTTCTGAAAATTCCGGTTCATAGACATAGACCGGGATGTTCAGCTCTGTTTTCACCTTTTCTTGAATAGCTGAGATAATTTCTTTCCTCATATAATCACCTTAGAATGAAATTCTTTAAAATTTCTCTTATGTGGCGCATGCTCTTATCATCAAAAGGCGGGATGTTTCTATCCTCTGAATCAGGCATAAATTTTCTCGCAGGAAGAGGATCAATACCTTCTTGATGAGCAGCTGCGTATTTTAAACTCGTATAAACCCTTGCACTGTAATTTGTCGTTCTGCGGTGGAAAGAATTTATTAAACCATTTCCGTGAGAACGAATAAGAATTTTGTCAGTATATCCGTGGGCTGCTTTCCATTTAGCATATATCGGCGATAAAGGTGCAAATTTCTTTGGTCTGCCACCTTCGTCAATATTCTCAATAACAACTTTTTTAGCATAATTCCCCACTTGTTGCCATGCAGGTTTCATATTTTTTGTTTTGTTCAGGATTCTTTTCAAGCGTCTTCTCGCTTTCGCGTCATCCACATCAGCAGTAATATCTATCTTGAAAATCATCTCTCGAACTCCCATGCTGGTTCTCCGGATGCACAGACTTCGACATTTCCGTTCTGTGATTTATCCTGAGAAGCTTGTCCTGTTGTTCTTCTGACAGTATCGAGTAATAGTTTCTCCTCTTCGTTGGCCTTGTCATACTTCCCCATCTGTCGCCATGCCTGAACCATTACATATCTGGCCGAGAATATCCTCATCTTTTCAGGGTCCGATATGTTGGGGTTTAAACCTCGGATAATCGTTACAGCATCATCCAAAGCCTGTTGAACAGCGTCATCATCCATTGAACCGTCATTCGAATAGTCAAAAAGCACTTCTCTGAGAATCTTTGGGCAGTACTTTTTGAATCCCTCAACGCTCAGATATGGATTATTTGCCATGTTTCACCTCCAATAAAAAAGGACACCGTAACGGTGTCCTTGAAATTATCCTCATTAAAATGCGTAATTAAAACTTATAAATTCAAATTTACTTCATAGAATGAAGATTAGAGCTATTTTGCAGTGTATACTTTCTTTTCCTCATCCCAGAAGACTTTGAGTTTTCCATCTTTGATAGCCTGAAAATGCCACCACCATCTCTCTTTTGGTTCACTTTTATCATCTCCGAGGGCTGAAAATAAATCACAAGTAGCATCTATATCTTTCAACAACAATTCATCTATTGCTTTCAACCTCATCTTTTCCTCATCGGGATAAGTTGGGAATTTATGATGAATGATATCTCTGTCACTTTGTATTGAGCTAACATCACAAGGTGGATACAAATGACCACCTTCAATGCCAAAATTTTCCCATGAACTTTTCTTAAAATCTGAAATGATTTTTATTTGATATGTTTCAATGACATCATAATCATAACCTTCGTAGTCATAATCGTCATTTTCGTGTTCATAAATTTTCGGCATCTCATAACCCCCCTTTCTATAAACAAAGGTTTTCGTTCTTCCTTCTTTTGATGTAAATACAGATAATATCGACTTAATCTTCTGACATCAGTATACAATATTCTATGTTAGATTTCTTACTCTTGATACAACTTTCTCTTTAAAAAGGAGCTGAAGCTCTTTATCAGGATAATGTGACATTCTGTATTCTCAACCCTCTGATATCTTCGAGCCAAGTGAGGAATCTTGACTGGTGATAAATCATCATTGAGTCATACGTTTCGGTATCATAACTTTCCCAGCTAACAACTTCTACAGGAAGAGAAACTCTGCTTTTGTTGAACATTTTATAGATATTGCACCATGAGTATCTGAACGAGGAGAAATTAATGTAAATGATCTTTCCCTTATTTGCGCTTTCCTGTTTGATGTATTTCACTCTTTCTTCACCAACGGTGTATTCACCGATGTATTTCTCGACAGAAGGAATGGCCCCTTTTTCCCAACTGAAAGAACTTTTGAAATTCCCCTTCACTTTACGCTCCATGCCGACAGCACCGAGCATTTGTTTGTTAATATATTTGTCTAACTTTGTGTTCGAGAAAAACTTATCCATAACGTTCGGGGTCACAATGACGAGATCAGGTGCAAAACCCTGAGCGCTCATATCTTCACAGATATCATTCATATCTTTGTACACATCTGTGGTATTTGCTAAAGAATAATTCTCAACTGTCACTCCTGGTTCGTATTTTACCTTCCCCTTCACTTTGTTGGTGATCGGGTCTTTGATGTCATACTCACATTTACCATCTGCGATGAGATCCGCCGCCTGTTTCTGCCTCGCTCTTATCCTTCTGTTGTTCATTGCAACTACTCTTCTTTGTTTGTAACTTTCTGCGTTATCTTGGAAATACTGACCGGTATTCGGTAGCTGAATTATTCCAGGCAAAAGTTCAGTGTTTGTCGCTGCCTCTTCTGCTTCAATCGGTTCAGACTCATAAACCTGAAACGGTGATATCTTCACAGCTGTCAATCCAAATTCGGTCTTTCTTCTATCCGGTTCTTTCTGTTTCGGAGAACCAATATTCGCAACTTCCGCTTTGCTCTTTGAGACAAGAACTTGAATATCTCCCGGTACCTGTCCATTAACTTGAGCAGGGCTGTTGATAATTCTTGCAAAAAGTTCGTTATCTGCATACATTGGATTCAATTTATGACAAAAATGTGTCCAATACTGCAATCCTTGCTGAAAATCCATATCTTGTGGTGTATTCTGTACTGGCATTCTCTACCTCCTTATACTGCCGGTCTCGAACCGGATACTTTTGTTGTTGGTTTGATGAATATTCCGTTTGATGCTGCGTTCGCGATAACCTGATCAGTGAGCGTGCAGCCATTGATATCGATGCTGTTGTACTCACCGAAGACCATACACTCTGCGCCGTCAGGATCCTGTCCGAGGATCATATCTTCAAGAAGAATCGCGGTGATATCCCCTTCGAAAACATCCATGCTCCAGGAATAAGTTGTTCCTTCTGCAGGTGCAACATCGAAAACGATCTTATGTGTATCCTTGTCATAACTCCATCCCGATACAACCGGATCTCCGGCTGCATCTTTCAATACGACCGACTCATAGTTTTCATTCGTCTGACCGGTCGCAAACTCTGTATCTCCACCTGCCGTTCCGGTAATTTCTCCTATTGCCTGAGTAAGCGCCGGTTTCACCTTTCCTTCTTTTGCGTCGAAAGTCATCAGCAGACCTGTTGATCTGATTGCTGATACATCGCAAGAAAACATGTGTAGAATTCTATCCCTCACAATTACTCACCTCCATTAAATCTCGCGGCATCTGCCTGAGCTTTCTTTGCGATATCTGAAAGCTGTACTCCATTATTCGGATTTTCCTGACCATCTTCCCCGCCTGTCTGCTGTGAAAGATCAACCTTTCCGACGGTCTGGAGAACACCTTCAGCAAATGCTTTTGTCTTCTCAAACCCTTCGGTTCGCATCTTTTCTGAGAATTTTTTTACTGTTGTAGGAAGAATTCCCGCGTTGATCTGTGCGGTTTCCCAGACCTGGATGTTCTGGGTTTCAACATCGTTTGAGAGTTTCTTTACAATCTTCTCGGATTCTGAAAGCTTTGTTTTTGTCTCAGTGAGTTCGGTTTCTGTCGTTTCTTTCGCAGCTTTCGTTTCGTTGAGTTCCTTCTGAGTTTCAGCGAGTTTTGTTTTCGTTTCACCCAACTCTTTCTTTGCGTCTGATAGCTCTTTCTTCATGTTTTCATACAGTTCCTTGTACTCCATTTTCGTACCATCTCCTTTTTCTATACATTGACCTTCTGAAAAATTCAATATTTTCGATTTTCTTCCATCTGATTTATCACTGAACAATTTCCCGGCAAACGGGTTGGCCGGATTGTTTGTAAGTGCCACTCCAAGCAGAACGTTCTTCACTTCGCTTGCGTTTCTTGGGTCCGTATACCAGTCAGAGTATTCGATACTGGTGTATTCAAAGCGTTCTTTATCAAAGAGTTCTGTCCCTTCGTCTGTGAGATCAAATTCAGCATAAAGACCATCATCTTTCACGTTCAACCCGACAACATTCCCGAATTTTCCAAGGTGATGATCATGTTCAACATTCAATTGAACCTTGTAAGCCGGAATCCCTTCAGAAAAGTGTTGCTGAAATTGCTCCGCAGTAGGTCTTGTCATATCTATCCAGCCATACCAGACATGATAAAACCGTGCATAGTCAAATAGTTTTCTTTCAACTTTCATATGTTTGTACCTCCGATATTTACATCGTTGTGATTAATTCTTTGAAGAAAGCGATGTCTTCATCGCGCTGTTTGGAAGGAAAATCCTTGATAACATTGGTGATGTGCTCCGGGATTTCTTCCCAGATGTATACGGATTTAAGCATTGAACGACATCTTACATGAAGAGGCGGAGAATTACTCGCGACAAGATCAACATCCTCTTTCGGGATATATAACCCTTCTCTGACTTCACACATTTTTGTTCTGTGGCTATCGTTCACTGTGCTAAATTTGTATCCGCAGATGTTCTCATCGTTATACGTTTCCTGAAGAAATCCAACTGTATAAGCTCGTGTGGTTTCAGTTTCAGATATGGCCTTTGCCCTGTTTCTGGAAAGACTCTCAATCTTTTCATTGATCATCTTGGCAATAACATCCGTACTTTCACCAGCAATATTCCCTTTCCTGAACACCTCTTGAATTAACTCCGTCATGTCTTCACCTTCGACATGAGCGAGGTTGAAGGTGTACTGATTCAGATGGGCTATAACCTTTTCGTTCGGCATGAAATAAACCGAATAGAATTCTTTGTCCCTGATAACGTTGTAGAGGAATTTACTGGCTGCAAGTGATCTCAGGATCCTGCCATCGTATTTGAAACACAGCTCAAGAACAGACAGAGGCTCTGTCAGCGGCATATCCGCAAAGAATTCAGACTCAGAGAAGTTCTTCGGTAAACTCTTTGTTTCCTTGTAGATCTTTCCGAGTTCATAGACCCTGGCAAATAAAAAAGCGGTGTACATCCCTTTCAGCATTCCATTTTGCATGATAGAAATACTTTCAGGATCTACACCGCCTTCATTCAGCAGTGAATCTCTTGCCTTTTTCAAACCTACTCTGAGATGATAAAGGGTCCTGTTGATCGCCCTCTGTTGTGCTGCAAATAAAACAGCAGCTGTATTACTCCCCATCTTTTTCCTTATCCTTTTTCTTTTCAGCTCTTACTTCCGGTAATGTCCCATCGTATTCGGGGTAATTCAAATATGGTCTTATCCACTCTTCATCATTAAGGACAACATGCCTATCGATCGCCATCATGAGCGTTTCTGTTTTCAGCTTAAGGTTTTCTGGATCGATTGCATCAAGAATCTCAAATTTCCCATAATCCTCGACATTCTCAAAGTTGAGATCCAAAAGATAAGTTATCAGCTGGTCGATCAACTGATTCGCGACCGTTTCGGCTGTATCCTTCACACTTTGCAGGAATACTTCCAGCTGTTTCTTTGTTAAAGCGTAGCTCCCGATCTTATTATCTTGCTTGTATAAAAGTGGTGGGATGTTCAGAACTGCATGGATGGCCGTGTCATACTTGTCCATGTTTGAGAGAAGGCCTTCACAGGCATTTTGAACCTGGATGAAATCAAGGGAGTCTTCTCTACCAAGCGAAAAAACCTTCCTTTTCATCTTTGCAGTTTTTTGAACAGCCGTGAGTGTATCTGCGGGGTTCATACTAAAAGCCTTTATCGGTGGTTGTGCGTATTCATCCTGATTGATAGCGATATTGTCCAGCGCGTTACACCTGAGCCTGTACCACCCAAGCATGTATTTCGCCCTTGGAAATCCGTATATCCCGTTCCCGTTCTTCAAAATCAAAACCTTGTACAAAGGCATTTCAACTTCTCTGGTACCGGTCAGATATTTCACTGCAACAGGCTCTTTATCTTCCAGTTTGTACGAAGTGTGTTCTGGGTGCATCTTCATTAACTTCCGAAGCATTACAGAATTCCCAAATGGCAGATACACGATCTCGGATGCTCCGAAGCCTTTGGCCATCATATCAATCAGTACATCTTTCAACAGCTGCCAAATATCGTCAGCATGCTTGAACACATCCCGGATAAACTCCTGAATGGATTCATCTGTGTTGGTGTATTCACCGATCATATTCACAACAAATGAAGCGTACAGATCAAAAGCGTTGTACGGGCTTTCGTCAGACCTCAACATTTCTTCTATCTGCTGCAGCATTGAATAGTTGTAGTTCAAGGCTATATCTGAAAAAGGTGGAACATCATCTCCACTTTTCAAGTTTTGTACAGCGATATCTTTCCTTTTCGGTTTCCTCTTAAGAAAATCCCAGAAACTCATATATTCACCTCTTATCCGTTCATATCTCCAACACAAATACTGCTGCTGAAGTTCTTTGCGATATTTAAAGCTCCTTGAAGAGCATCCGGTCCATCATCATGAGATGCCATCGGGAAAAACCTCATCTGTTCATCAAGTGTTTTGTGTCTTATATTGAATTTGATATATCCATTCTCGACATCCGGTTGCATTGATTGGATACGTCCTATTTTGTCAGCATTTTGATTGATTCCTCGCAATGGAAGATACACTCCTTTCTGTGCAGATATTTCCGCAAGTCGGTCTTTGAAAAGTAGTTGGAACTGGTTTGTTTCAACTCCGAAAATCTTATACGTCAATCCGAATTCCAATCGAAGCCATTCAACTTTTGCGAAAATAGCTGAAATGATCTCGTTTGGTAATCGACGTTCGATATCAGCATCAATGACATACATGAAATTGGATATCATTTCCTTTGCGACTGTGATGATAGCTGAATAGTCACTGGTTTTATTCTTGCCAAGAGATGGATCTACGAACCCGAAGATCAGGTAATTTTCATTGTGTTCCTTTAAGTCTGTGAAGAGTTCATACTCGTTGTACGTTCTCATCTTCTCTTCCGAGAAGTAGCAATCATCCGGATCTATCGGCTCGTTCTGGTACTCAGAATTGAACGAAGCTGTACCTTCAGAAATCTTATCCACCATCAGAGAATAGTAGGATTTCTTTTCCGGCCAAAGGACCTCGACCCCTTCCATCATTTCTGTTTCATGATTGTGGAAGAATTCAAGTGCATCCCGTTCTCTGTCTTCGTTCTTCAGGTCTGTGAAGATACTTTCCCACGAGGCCCATAGCCTTGTATTCTTCGCAAATGTGATAACAGCCTTGTACTTCTTGACCATGTAGGCAGGATTCTTCAGGACCTTTGACAATAGTGAGTCGTAGTGCAAAATGGTACCGATATAGAAAAAATCAGTGTATTCAGCACCTGCTTTTGAAACAGCCTTGTAGTACCAGTTCATGAGCTTTTTTCTTTGTTCCGGAGTCCTGACATTCTCGTCGTTTTCGATATCGTCAAGAATTATGAGATCGGGTCTGTACTGCTTATGCCTTCTACCTCTGATCTTCTTTCCAGAGCCAAGTGCTTCTACTTTCACACCGGTACTCGTTAGAATCCCAGATGTCTTCCAGTATTTCTTGCCTTTCAAATTTCCGAAGTCCTGGGTAATCTTTGAGTTGAATTCCAATGTGTCTTTTATATCGATAAGAAAAGTGTTCGCCTGATCAGAAGAGTCTGAAATGATCAGGATATATCTTTTGTATTCGTAAAGAATCGCGTGAAGTGTGTTTTTCAGTGTGACGTTCGTACTCTTTGCGTGACCTCGAGGTGCGGCAAGTGCAGTCTTGGTTCCCTCGATTCTTTTGAGTACTCTGCTTTTCCACATCTCGTTAATTTCTCGATGGAACTCAGGAGTGCTCTTGGAAAAAAACTCGGGAAGATATAATTTCCCGAAGAGTTCCAGATCTTTCTTACAAGCTTTTCTTCTGAGTCCGTTCGGACCATAAAGAGGCTTTCCGGCCATCTGCTTTGAAAACTCTTTTTTCCAGTTCTTCCCGTATTTCTTTTGAAGCTTAGGTTTTAGCTGCTTTCTAAGGCTTTGGAGGACGAGTTTCTTCTCATTCGTCATCGTCATCCTCTTCATCCAACAACTCATCTAATTCATCTCTTGTGACCATATCGTTTGGATCGTTGTTTGATTCTCCAGCCCCAGAATATTTTAACTTCAACTCGAAGCCCTTTATCCAGGCATAGTAAAACTGGAGATGTTTGGGCTTTATCTCATCGCCCTTCTTGGGTAAAGAGTCTTTGAAAACACTCAACACATCATCCAAGTCCTGGAGGTCTGTAGGAACCGTCTTCTGGATATGCTCCTGCACCACGGCTTTCGATACTTCCGCTCTTTCTTCTCTTATTTCTTTTGTGAATCTGTGGACTGCATTATGAGAAATCTCTCTGTTGTGATCCACTTTTATCTTTGAGGCAATCTCTCGTGAAGACAGCCCTTGTCTCACAAGATCCAGTACATAACTCTCAAGATTATATTTGATAATTGTATTCATTCTTGGCATATCTTCACCTCCCCCGTTGTTGCGATACACTGAATTTTGTTTCGTTACAGGTATCAAAAAAATAACCGGAACTTTTTTTAAAGTCCGGTTATCATTGATTTTTGGTGTAACGATACAACTCAGAGAATTTATTTTTTTGCTGACTTCCCTCTTGCGTATACTTCAAGAAGAACTGTGATTTTTTTTTGTATTATACAATTATAATAATTAAATCTATAATCCTCAAACCCTACTACTTTTTCAGGAATTTCTTTTAATATCTCATTCAAATTGTCCTTTTCAGCCTTGTAATCAACAAATAACATATTGTCTCTCGAAAATTTATACTTACCATTTTCATAGGTCAGATAAAATAACTTTACTATTTCCCCATCATGAAAACACTCTATTTTAAAAAGCTCTATTGGTTTTTGCATTTATCACCCATAAAAAAAGCCGGATTTCTCCAACTTTGTAGAATTATAACAATATCTTATTGTAGCTTATTTTGCGTAATTTGTCAATAGTGATAAAATAAGATAACATACTATAACAAAAGATATTTTAGTCATCAATTAGATAAGGGGGGGAATATGGATACTAGTGAAGCTTTCTTAATCGACAATTTTAACCGTATTTTTGATTGTAACTACACTACAGCTCAGGAATTGTTTAAAAAAGGGATTTCTGGAGATAAAGGGAGGATACACGCTTTAAAGGCGTTAACCGAAATATACCAAGATACTGAATATTCATCAGATCCTCTTGAGGCAAAAATCGCTTTTTTTACTCTGAAAAAGTATTTAACTACAGAACAATTAATTCGACTTGTACAGACCCAGAAACCAACAGAGGAGGAAATATGATTGATGAAACTGAATTTCTTATTGAACATATGAATCGTATTCTCGATACAGATTTTAAAACAAAAATGGATTTGGGTATGTCTTTATTCGGACGAGAGAATAGAACAAAAAAGTTAGTATTTCAAGCTTTAAATGATATTTACCACGAAAGAGAATTTGTTTTGAACAAAGAGTTTGAATCTGAAAAAGCTGCTTTCTATGATCTATGGAAATCTTTATCTAAAGAACAAATGATGAGGTTGATTGATACGCCTAATCCGCATACCTAAAGAGTACAGATAATGAATCAACGACTTAAAGCTAACGTCCCAAAACGGGACGTTAGCTCTTAAAACCAGCATGAACAGCTTAAATGTTTTTTTATATTCCTCACAGTCCCTTCGGAAATCCCCATCCTCATGGCTATTTGTCTATTTGATAAAGTTTTATACCCCCCGGTGATATTTTTTTCATAATCATGATTTATATATGCATGAAAAATAACTTCAGCGTCTCTCGGTTTCATCTCAGACAACCATCCCTCAACTACCTTACTAAGCATTCCTGCATTATACTGTTCCTGTACCCCTTCGATTTGTTTCGAATCGAAATCTATGTGATCTCTCATTTTTGAAAGTTCCCTTTTCATCTCTTTTTCGGTATCTGAGTTCTGATTATTCGGAGATTTTTCAGCCTCAGACCAATCAATCACCCCGTCTTTCCAGACGAGGTGAATTCTTTTCTTTAATAATCTGCTTTTCGCAGTTTTGTATTTTTGTAGTATGCTTATGATGTAGTTTTTATCAATATCTTTATCTATCTCAGCCCTGATCAGAGGGCTGCTTTTTTTGTTCAATGAGATCCCCCCAGTTTTCTTTCTCTCTATAATTCCAACTGATATTTACTCCGATCCCTTTTCCTTTGATAGTTCTGAAATCGTCTTTCGGAAGATTGATTTCTCCTTTACTATTCATGTATAACCTCACTTCGTTTTTCTGACAACACTCACGATGTTTTTCTCGACTTGGGTAGGTATTGACATTTTTCCCGATTCAAAGCCGTTGTAGGTAAGAACACTGATCTTCAATTTCTTTGCAAATTCCTCTCTGGAAAGTCCTTGGTTCTCTCTTATCCATTTAAGTTGTTTGTGACTCATTGTCCTCATGCCGTTTTCTCCTGAGGGGTATCCAGAATTTCAAGCACCGCTTCCGGAGAAATACTCAAAAGTGCATCAGCTGTATTATTCAGGATGCTGAATTCTTCATGATCGTCTTTCATAACTTCCTGAAGGGAATAAACAACCTCTCCCAGCTTTAATTTAGCCGCTACCTTAATCGCCTCTTTCCAAACTCTTTCATCTTCTCTTTTTTTACATACAATATCTACCACTAAATCATAGAAATCCTCAATTTTCATTCTTCCTACAGCTTTGACAACAGCGATTCTGACATGCCAACTATGATCTTTTATCAGTTCGGGGATATGTTCCGCCAAGTGAAAATCGAGCATCTTCGCAAGAGCGTTCACAGCTGCAGCTCTTACTTTTTCATCAGGGTCGAAGATATATTCTCTGACTTCAAGGGAACCTGAAGCTTCATTCAATTTTGAGAACCCTTTGATGGCTGCCACTCTCATAGCAGGATTTTTATGTTCAAGATAACCTCTTAATGTTGTGAAAACTCTATTTGGTGCATCTTTGTTATTTTTCACGTACCTGAGTATTACTCTTGGGACAATAGCTTCATCTTTGACTCTTTCAACTTGATTGTTGATAATCCCTTCAGAAATTTCCAAAGGATAATCATCTATCAGGCTGACAAGCTTTGTTCTTTGAGTGGCAGAATACTCAGGACTGTTTATCAGCGATTCAAGCCACTCTTTGGCATATTTCGGCTGATTCAGGCGCAACTTATCAAGAGCAATCTTCTTGAGGTCCATTTTGTACTCTCCCTCAACGATTTTCATTAAGTCGTTTTTGTCTGAAGATCTTTTAACCAAAATCATATTGGCCATCTCAGCCACTTTCTTATCTGGATCCTTTGTGAGATCAATCATTTGTTCGGAGTCAATATATTCCGAAGCAGTTTTGAGTGTGGCCAGTCTGATTGATGGGGATTTGTGGTCCAGGAATCTCAGAAGAAATCTTGCTTCATCATCATCCTTGGAAAGCCAGAAACAGGTATATATGGCTTCGATAACCACGATATCTACAAGATCATCAAGAAGAGGCTCGATGAGTTCATGATCTTTTGTATCGCTATGCTTGAAATAGTAGCGGATGGCCATCTGTCTGACTTTCGGATTGTGATCTTTCAACAGTTTTTCAATCTCCGCTGAACTTTGCTCGTATTTCATCATCGCTGATATAGCTCTCGCTCTGATATCCGGTTTCGATGAATGTAATAATTCATCATGCTGCGCTTCCAATCTGGCTTCATTTCTATGCTTGAATTCCATAACTTTTTCTTTTGCTTCTTTAAAAGACATTGTTATTCCCCCTTCTCGATTATGCCTGTAACCCTGTTATTAACCGGAGTGCCTCTAAGGATTACCTCATCTTGCTTTCCTGTCAGTTCCCGGAAGATCTTCCGTGCATCCTCTTCACTTTCAGCTTGTATGGTACCTTTTGTTTTCACTGAGCAAACATACTCTATTTCATAGGATTTCATCTAACCACCCCCTCAAAACGGAACTTCGTCTTCTCCGGTTTCACCTGGAGCATCAAATACCTCATCCGTGTTCGTCATATGGCCATCAAAAGGCCTGTTATCTATGCCTGATCCTTTCTTCGTCTCCATAAACCTTATATTCTCAGCGATGATATCCGTTGAGTACTTATTATTCCCATCCTGTCCAACGAACTTCGATACCTGAATATGTCCCTCGACCATTATCAACCGACCTTTTCCCAGATAATTCGATGCAAACTCAGCAGTCTTTCCGAAGGCCACCGTTCTGATGAAATCCGTTTCCTGTCCTCCCTGCTGGTTGTTTCCGCGGTATTGTCTATCAACAGCCAGCGTGAACTTTGCTATCATGAGTCCGTTTGTGGAATATGAGATCTGAGGATCTGCGGTGAGACGGCCGACGAGAATGGCCTTGTTGTATGAGATTCCCATCCAATCACTTCCAATTCAGGTAGTTGTCGTCCCTCATCTTTCTTTCACGATCAACCAAATACCAATTTGTTCTCGAGAAAAGAAAAAACCTTATCCCAAAAATCCACAAAATATCGGAAAATGAATAACCTTCTATGAAATTAAATTCTTTTAAGAATGCCAACAATAGCCAACAACCTAAAACTATAAACAAAACATTAAATGTGAATCTTATTAAGTCCGTTAACCCGTATTCTTCGGTATACATCATTTTTTTATAACTCATTTCATTCCTCCTTAAAAAAGCTCCCTGTTACTCGCCCTATAATCATCCCCAGTAACTTCAAGAATGTAATTCTTCATCATCAGCCTGGAATAGATCCTCGGACCAAGCCACTTTTGTAGTTCAATCTTAGGCGTGTTCGTCGTTGCTATCAGCCCTTTCCGATGATCATTTCTGACATCAAGCATCTTGAACAAAAGATCTATAATAAAATCCTTCCTGAGCTCAGTACCGAGATCGTCGTATATCAGAACTTCCGGTTTTTCGAGGGTCCGGTAATACTCCTCAATCTCTTTGAATGACCCTGTGGACTTTGGTCTTGCGAAGACGACTGGAATATTTCTCAAGACAAGCTCCTTGTACATGGCTACAACAATATGGGTTTTGCCGACACCGTTCGGGCCAGTAACTATAATTCCTTTACCATCCAGATAGGCCTCTTTCTGGAAATATCTCTCGGCAGTACCCAACAATGCTTTTTGAGACTTATTTGTTGGTACATAACTCTCGAATGAGGCTTTTTCCAGATTTGGCGGTATGTGTTCAGAAATCTTTTTCTGAAGTCTGAACATCGCCTTGTAACTCCTGTAATCAGGGCATATATAGCAACAATTCTTTTGAATATCAAAAATATAACCATTTTTTGTGCAATTCGCCGGCCCTTTACAAGCCTCTCTGCATGCTTTAAGTGCATCAACCGGTTCCAGTTCCTTTTCGGCAAATATGGCTCGCTGCTCACCTCTCCGAAGGTTTCTGCCACGCGAAAGATTTCTGCTCAATTCCTGTATCAGTGCTTCCGCTTGTTCCCTGCTCATTATCCAGCACCTCCTCTAAAAGTGCGTTATCATCAATGTTGTAATCCGTTCCGTAGTCATGGCCTCTCACGAGGTCGGATGTGTCTTTTTTTGATTGTTGGAAATTTTGTGGTTGATCGCCGTCGTAAACTCTTTCGAGCACCCTTGTTGGATTGGTATCGTTTTTGATCAACCAATCAAAATTTGCAACCCACGGTTTCCTTCCGTTTTTTGGAATTGAGTCCCCTTTCAAGAACGGGGTTTTTTCAGCTTCAATAAAAACTTTTTCCCATTTCTCAAGAGAATCATAAAGCTTTTTCTCCCATCTCTTTTTGATCAACGTTTTCCTTTCGTCAGTAAGCACTTTCACTTTCGGTAGAGAAGTGCAGATGTTGTTGTATAAATCCACGAGTTCCTGATATGGAAATTTTTCTTTTATAGTATTTTCTTTCTTCTTATCTCTTAACTCTTTACTCTTATACCGTGTTTCGTTAACCGTTTCGGGAACTGTTCCGTTAACTGTTTCACTTTCTGTTTCGTTAACTGTTTCTGCGTGAAACACTTTCTTATTTACTGTTTCTGTCTGAAACAGTTTTCCAAGGAAATAAATCGCATAACTTTTCTTTCCTTTCCCATTCGAGAAATCAATTAATCCTGCTTGTTTAAGTTTGTTTCTTTTCCTCCAAATCTCCGTTCTTGATAACCCGGACAATATCTCAAGTTTGGGATTCCCGATTTGAGCACGTGATCCGATGAGGTTATTTTTTGTCCGTGATCTGTTTATCTCAGATACAACCGCAAAAAATAAGCCGATATCAGATGCGTCCAGCTCTAAATCCAGTCGGATTCGCCAAAACGAATTGATCAGGTCAACATACGTCATATCGCCATCTCCTTGCTATAAAAACTCCCCGCCCGAAGACGGGGAAAATGGGGTAACACTATTAAAGTTTGTGATCAGTTATCACCTTCTCGATTGAAAACAGCATTGCTGATTCGCTTCATTTTTTCAGTTTCTTTTTTCTCTTCAGGAGTTTTTTCTTTTTCAGGTTCAGAATCATTTTCCTGTTCTGAAATCTCAGATTCAACATCATCGTTTGTTTCTGTAGCATCGATATCTATCCAGTCCGTCTGATCTTCAACCGTACTCATATCAATATCAATCTCCTTCTTGGTTGTCTCATCGTTGGATAAACCTCTCTGAAGTTCAATTGAGAGCGGCAGATACTTACAAAGCCTTTTGATGACACTCTTTTTTGCCATCTCATCATAGTCAGTATTCCAGGGGCTGAAACTCTTCGCCTTTGCTCTCTTTCTGACTTTTTCAATGTCTTCCATGCTCATCACAAGAAATGAGTATCCTCCGCCTTTTAAATGGGCAACTGCATAGTATGCAATTGTTTTTCCTCTGTTGTTCAGGACCGGTTTATGCCTCAGATTAGCGTTAAGACCGTACTCAAAATCGAATTCATCGTTTTCTCGAACTTCATGTGCATCAATATTGAGGCTGCCTTCTGAACGATAGAACAGATCTAACATTCCTTTATCACAATCCCCATAGTTTTCCATCCTATGGGAGTGGACTATATCATTATCTCTTTCGAGATACTCTGCGCTTCGGACGGGTGCTCAAATCCCGTTCTACTCTTAAAAAAGATAGTCTCTACACTACATCAATCACAATATTTCCATTTATAACCTGCTGAAGTTTTACGTTTTCCTTTGCACACTCCCAACACTGATGTTGGATGGACATGAACGCTTTCTGCTGCTTCTTTAATGGTCTTAAAAACTTTTATAACATTGCCGTTTTCGTCCAACTTCGCAACTTTTCTCTTTCTGTTACAATTGCCACGCATTGCTTTCTTGTTTGATTCCGCAATTTTTTTCTTTGTATCATCTGGCATTCCGTTTTTGAACTGAATCAAAGCTTTTGTTCTTAATTTTGCCTTTGTTTCTTTAGTTCTCGGCTTACCGATTGTCGGTCCGGTGAGCTGGGTTTGGATTATTTTCAACTTTTTAGCTTTAGGTAATTTCTTCCAGTATTCTTTGTTTTTCTTTGATAACTTTTTTCGTGTTTCTTCCGATGGACAATACCCAGTGTTTCCCGGTCCACCTGAAGAAATATTGTATTCTGGCTTTTTAAGTCTGATATATTCCTTTTCTTTTTCGTTTAATTCATTGATAGAGCATTCTTCCAAAACCGAAAATTCAAAATTATCAATTCCATACTTTTTAAGATCCTTTGATAATTCATATTTGAATTTTCCGGCACTCCATCTGTGTCCAGCCCACCTCCTTCTTATATTTCTGCTTTGTCCGATATACCTTTTATTGTTGATTTTATTTCTTATCATGTAAATCCCAATCATTAAGTCTCCTTTGTACAATTGTGATTGATACAGCACGGGATTACCCGAAATACTGGAGGGTTTCCCCGTTAGCAGCTAAAATAGCCACACCCCTGAGCTAAGGGTTCACAGAATTTGCTATAAGCATCACTGCTTAAAGGGGCAAAAGGTTTACCCAAGCTGGAATTGGCACTCTACCGTTCCCAGTTTTTTGTTTCTGTACGGGATCAGATAGCACTGACCTGTCGGTCCCGGTTCCAGACCGAGTTGAGCAGCAGTCATGATTGCCCCCAGGAGTGATGCCTGGGAACAATCTAAAAGTTGTGGATTCTTTCTGATCTCCGTAAACGCAATTCTTGCAATTCTTTCTGCAGATACATGTTTCGGAAGAGCTTTTTTTATCTCAGGTGTCATCTGTGTTAGAAGCGTTTGGATGGTACTATACCCTTTGTTTTTATTCATTTTCGGATTAGGTGTTTTATTGTTTGCCAGTTTATCTTTTACACTTTTGCTCGTTGCCATTATTTCGCCTCCTTAAATGTGAATCGTCTGGTTCCGGGTTTGATCCTGTATTTTTTGTACATGTCTGGATGATCTTTCTGAAAAGCTTTACTATCAAAGGAAGGTTTCGAGGTAGGCCAACTGATATTGTAATGCTCAGTCATAGCCTTGGCATGTTCGCCTACCTTGGCTTTTACCTTGTTTTCGTATTCTGTTTTTTGAGTGGTAAGTGTTTTGATCACCTTTTTTACTTCATCAAGCTTATAAAGAAGAACATCTGCTTCCTGATCCAGTTCAATAACTTCTGGATCATTCCCTTCCGGGAACATTTTCAGAATAAGGTCTTTTGAATCATCACTTCCGTCTAGTTCCGGTGGAATTTTCTTCATGACATGCTCTTCCCAGAATTCCTTTTCCTGTTCAATGAGCATGGTTATAAGCTCTTCATCCCTTTCAATTTCCTTCCAGACGAACTTCTGACCGCCTATCAGGCAGGCAAAATAAGCTTTTTCAGCACCGGTTACAGCCATGTAGTGCATGACTTGGATGATGTATTCCTGTGGGATTTCATCACCTTCCCATTTGTCTTTGTTGAAAACAGAGGTTGTTTTACATTCGAGGATGGCATTTTCTCCGACAATTCTTCTGTCGATATTGGCGATCATCCAGTCATATTCCGGGTGGATCAGGATCTTGTTGACATTGTGGGCCTTCTTTCCGGTCACTCTTGAGAATTCCTTTGCCACAATATCCTCAAGAATATTTCCCCATCGTGCTGCTTCACCTGCCGGTTCGGGTGCGATTTCTCCAGTCTTTTCCATGTACAGTCTGATGGAAGATTTGTAACTGTTCAACCCCAGTAATGATGGTGCATCGCTTCCACCGATGGCTTTTCTTCTCTCTTCTTTCCACTCTTCATATGTCATTTCTCTTTTATCTATTGATTTAGCCATTTGTATATTCATACATCACACCTCTCTTTTCTCCATGTCCCTACTGGATCAAATTCAAATTCCTTTTTCAAAGTCTCTCTCGTATCCTTGTCCAGCTTCTCATACCATTCATAAGCCATATCAAGCTGTGACTCCTCTATTTCGCGTTCCATGAAATGATAATCATGATACATATCCGTATTAGCATTAAGTCTCATTTCTCCACCTCTTTCGTGAACTCAGAAACATCAACATCGAAGATCTCCGCAAACTCCTGCAACCTCGGTTCTGATGGCGTAACTTTCGCGGCTTCATACTTGCCAATCGATGAAGTTGGAATCTTCAACATCACCGCAACAACTCTCTGGGTATAGTTTTTTTCTTTCCTGAGTCTTTTAAGGTTGCCGGCGATTCTCAGCCTCTGTGCAGCTATTTCTCTGCTTCTCTTCCTATTTCTGAATTCTTTTTCTTTTTTCAATTCAAGTTCTTCTTTTGATATCTCCGGTTTACTGAATCGGGATTTTTCTTCCTCTTCTGTGATAGGAAAGCCTTCTGCCCGTTCAAGTCCTACCAGCTTACCGTAAGCATGTAAGGTGTCTTCATTTATACTTAATTCCATTTGGACTCACCTTTCCTTATGCTATAATTCTCATGTTTATAAGTTTTTGTTTCACACTGAGCGGTGAGGTATTGCAGTACCTTCTCCGCTCTTTCCTTTGCAGATGATGAATTCCATGCCTGCTCGGATCGGTTCTTCAGAACTTCTCTTGCTTTGTCTATATCTGGAATCGGGTATCTGTCTATTACTCTTTTCCAAGCATTTTGTCCTTGTTTTTTCAATCTCTTCACCTCCTTTGAACAATAAAAACTGACTTTCAATCCGTTTCCTTTCTTCCTTTACCCGTTCCTGCATCGCTTTCGGATCATAGTGTTCAATCAGTTTGTTACTAGCTTGATTTTCTGCTATTACCAGGATGAATAGTTCCATTAATTTATCTATGATTTTGTCTTGAGCAGTATCTATTCTGACAGCTTTACAGTAAGCATATGAATCAGTTTTACCAAGATGTTCGATAAGATTGTCTTCTTCCTCTTCCCAATGGTTGTATTCCTTTATAAGTTGCAGTCCTTCCGTTCCAGCACCAATACTGACAATGTTTTCATACATAAAACGGAGCATATCTGAAATTCTCAACTTCACAGTTGTCTTCCCCGGCATTTACCTCACCTCCCAAAATCTCAATGATATTCCAGTTTGATAATCTACAGAAAAGCTCGATCGCTTTGAGGTAACCAAGAGCTAAATTCATATCCATTGAGTTCCGAATGGGTTTATTAAGCAGATTTTTGACATCTTCCTTGTACTCCCGTTTCTCGCGCTCTTCTCTTGTCATCCTTTTCCTCCTCCTTTTCCCGGTGTTTCCAGTTGGCTAAAAGTATTCCTTTTTGCTCATCCCGGAATACTTTAAGATGCTTTTCGTATTCTTCTCTGAGTGCCATTCAGTCTCGCCTCCCGCTGTTCATCTGTGATGATGTTTGTTACAATCGCCGTCTGAGCTTTCTTTCTCCTGTCTTCCTGAAGGATCCTTTTTGCCTGAGATAGTTCCATCTGTGCCTGTGTTGCTTCTTTCACGTGTTCCTGTTCGATAATTGTTTCTGCAAGTGTTGGCATTTTAATCCTCCTTAAAATAAATCTCGTGAGTATCCGAGTCGATTTTTTCATTGAGTTGCCTGCTGCGTGATAACAGTCTGAAAAGCCTGTCGTTTGCAAAAATACATTCGGCAGTGTTTCCGTTTCTGAGGGCGATATCAATCTGTTCGCTCAAACTTTCGATTTCATCCAGCATGTCTTTCTGAAGTCCGAGTTTTGATCTTAAAACTGCCAATTGAAATTTCACATCTTTCATGATTCTTTTCGCTTTGATTTTTCCTGCTGTTTCAGTGAAGCTTGGTTTTTCTTTTGTGGCTGTCATTTTTTCACCTCGTTCAAAATTTGTATTTCATAAACACCTCATTCTGAGGCAGTGGACAGTTATCTATCCATTCCATTTCTTTGATCTTCCAACCTAAAGGCACCAAACCAAGTTTTTCCCAACCATGTACATCTGCTGGGAATACATTAACTCTCAAAGTTTTTTCTCGTAGTACTGGATTGCCACTATCCGTAAAGAGCAACCAATCAATGAAAGACTCACTATCATGCAATGTAAATGTAATTCCATCTAGTTCTCCCAAGATATCCATTAACTCAAATTTATAGAGAGCGGTATACATGATGATCTTTGCCTCTGAAGTCTGTCTGATCTCTCTGATGATTTCCAGTACTTTTTGTGGATAAAGCATCGGTTCTCCTCCTGTAAGGATTACCATTTCAAACTCACTGTAATCACCCTGATAAGTAGGCAATTGTTCAATAGCATGGTCGTTGTTGCAGCATTTCGGACAGTTTCTGTTGCAGTCTGCCCATAATAAAAGCCTGAGTGTTTTTTTCTCCATTTTTCTCCTTTCCCTCCTGATAAGAAAATGAGGAGCTTCCGGGGATTTCAGGAATATAAGGGGGTGGAAACTCCTCTAACGTGTTTCATCTATTTATCAGGGATTGTAGCCATCTGAGTGTTGATCAAAAATCGTTTTATAATTCCTGTGTTGAATATTTGGTTTTCAAAGACCGTGATTCTTCGGTTCTTTTATTCTGAGTGTTGCTTTGTGCTCGGGAATAAATGATCAATAGGTATTTTCAGAGCTTTGGATATTGCAAGTGCGTTCGATATCTTTGGTTCTCTGCTTCCTGTCTCAATTCTGTAAATACCAGATGTTGAAAGCCCGGTTAATTTGGCTAGTTCAGAGCGAGATACATTTAAATTTTCTCGAAACTCTTGTAAATTATTGACATAGTTCAATTTATTTCACCGCCTTTCGTTGACAAATGTAATATACCATAATAATTGACTTATGTCAAGATAAATAGTAAAAAAATTTTTCTTACGCAAATTGACATGTGTCAATGGACGGGGGTATAATAAAACGTGAATATATTTATTGAGAGATTAAGAACATTAATTGGGGATAAAAAAGCTGTAGAAATAGCAAATGAGATTGATATCTCGCCATCAACACTTTCCTTATACCTTTCTGGTAAACGCGTTCCGCATTTGGAGGTTATAGTAAAGCTATGTAATTACTTCCATGTTTCCTCAGACTACCTTCTCGGACTCACAGATGAGCCGAATGCGAAGGGTGAAGTTCCTATGGATTATGAGGAGCTTAAGGAGATTGCTGAGAAGTATAGGAAAACTATGGAAATGATTGAGGAGATAAGGGAAATCTGATAAAGGACTGATAGAATGCCTGAAAATCAAAAACAAGATGTATTTAGATTACCTCAAGTAGTTGCTGCAATTGAGAAGTTAACTTTCACGACAGATCAGATATATAACTGTGAAAGTCAACCTGGAGTCAGATTGAATGTTCTAAGTCTATTGGAACTTTTTGCCTTTGATAATGTTTTAAACTTTATCCATAATCAATTTTCAGATGAAAATTTAACTGAACATGATATACCTGATTTAAAGAATAGTTTTAATACCCCTACAGAACAAACGAATGTCAATGAATTTTTAGTTAGAGAATTTTATACTTCGAAACCACAGGAGAAAAAAAGTCGACTTAAATCTATTTTCACGATTTTAGAGAAATATTTTAAATATGGAGATAGAGGATTTCGAGATATAGGTAATTACTATCAGGGAACAGGCTCTACACCGACAACAAGAAGAAAAGCTTTCATTAAAGAATTTGTCGGCTATTTTTATCGAGATATCATGAATATGCTTATAGACTTACGCGTAGTAGCAGAACTCTCTGAAAACAAAGAAGTATCAAAAGACTATGTCATCAACATTATTAAAGGCGGAAATAACCAGATAGTTCAGGGTAACGATATGGATGGTTCAAGTGCTACTCAGAATATCAACTCAACTCAAGATCAATAGTTTTTTGTCTTTTGTTCAGTTTTGCAGATTCAGGAATAAATCCGTATTGTTTGCATATAATTTCTATAAGATCAAAATAATCATCAGTTGATTCAATTTGATCAATCATAGAATTAGTAGTTCCAGTTTCTTTCACAAGCGGAAGAGACAACTTGATCTTTAAAGGCACTTCCTTTAGTATGTCAAATTCAGGCAACTCTTGAATTCGCCGGACAAGGCTATTAATGTTTTTAACAAGATCCATTTCATCGTTTCTTATTTCGTGGTTTCTCAGTTTCATAATTTACCTCCAGGAGTGTGATATAAATGGGAAAGTATACTCATGTTTCAGGCAACAATAACCAAATTATAAGTGGTAATATCATAAAAGATTCTCCTATAACTCAAAACAATACTACAAATGATAAAAAAAAGGAAGCTTTAGATTTGTTAAAAGAAGCGCTATCCAAACTTGATGAAATCAAGGATGAAGATAAAAAAGCTCTTGCAAAGATATACCTAAAACAAACTATCAAAGATGTAGATTCCGCTAATATAGATAAAGAAGATATCGAAGAACGTCGATCTTTTTTTGAGAAGTTAAAACCACACGGATTCAAAATAGTTGGACTTGCCTTAAGCGCTATCGAAGTAATACAGAATTTCTTTTGATTATATGGATCTGAATTATGATTGACAAGAAAAACGAGCAATGTTTGAATTTAGCGCAAATAAAAGCAGCAATAAAGAAGTTCGACAATCTAACGAAACAAATAAAAGAATCTCAGACATTCGAAGGTATAGACAAGAAATATTCGGATTTTTTGAAATTCTTTGAAACAGATATTATAGCAAAAAGAGTTATAGATGGATTAGATCCAGAAACAAAAAAAGATTATGTCAAACTTTTATCACAAAAAAGTATTACCTACAAAATAGCGTTAATAAATCAACCTGGAAATAATTTTAAACTTTACTTCGATAGTGAATTATCGAGCTTTTGCACTAGAATAAAAAATATTTTTTTCGACCTTGAATCTATAGCGGAATCTCAAGACCACATTTCTTCACAACAAGTTAATGTGTGCGGTGATGGGAATCAAGTTATAGTTGGTAATAAAATTAATGAGTCACCTATAGATCATAAAACTGACGTTAAAAAAGAAGAACCCGTTCTTACCCTTGAACATTTATCAATACCATATACAAGAAACGATTCAGGAATTGTAGCCTTTGAATCAAAAAACCATTCAATAAAGTTAGTGAATATAGGAAAAGATTATGCAAAAGATATTCGCGTTAACTATTTTGATGAAAATTCTAAAAACAAGAGTAATTACGAAGATATTTTGCATCAAGCGTTTCTAAAAAGCAACTTATCTTCAGCACCTAGTTCATTTTATAATATAGAACTAATTTCCAAGGAATTGTTAAGGTGCAATATTCAAGAATGTTTAAATAAAAGAGATTCATACACCGGGCCAAAAGAAATGCAAATAAATGATTTTTATAATCCGGTCTTCATAATAATCAATTATTCCAACCGAGATGATCAACAAAAAGTTGTATATTTTTATACTTCATGCATTTTGAATTTAATTAAATCTGAAATTGAATTAATTTTTGAAATGATGACTTTTGAAGGTTTTTTTCATTCAATTCAGGAAAGGGATTTATCTGCTCTACCAAAACAACATATGTCTAAAATATCACAGTTGTATTTTCATATATATTTAGCAATTAAGCACTTCGAAAAAGATGAAAATTCAAATAAATTTCTATCTTTATCACGGGAGATTCTTGACAAAAAGAGTAAAATCCAAGAATAGTAGTCGTTTTAGCTAACAAAAATCTCGTTAACACAACCCCTCTCTAAAAATGATAAAATGAAGATAACTATGAGTGTCTTTTGTTTTTCACAAAGGGGTGAGATTGTTGAAGAAACTGAGTAATTATAAATTTCTTTTTCTGTTCACTTTAGCTACTTTATTTATCTCTATTTTTTTCTTGACAACTTTTTACTGGGCGATAAGCTCTGTAAATATCTTTCAAATCATACTTTTCGGTTTTTTCGATATCATAAATTGGTGTAATCAAAATACAGGTTTTGCAACCATTCTACTCACCAGTGTAACCGCTTTTTTCCTCATCAAAACTTCTTTGGATACTAATAAAGAAATAAAAATTTTAACTAAAACTTATGAATTGAATAATTCCTCAAAAATCAAAATAAGTTCAAAGAAAGAACAACAAAATTCTGAAGAACTGGTTTTAGAAGTTCACAATCATGGAAATTACAGTGCTGAAAATGTGCATGTTTTAATTGTTGATTCTTTTATTAAAAACAATAAAAAAATTTTCGAAAAAGTAGATATTAATACTAAAAATATCCCGAAAATTTTAAATCATCACAGTAAATTTGACTTACATATACCAGCTCTATCTATCCCAACATTAGAAGTAATGCATAATTCTTATTCTTCAATACTTTCCGATAATGAGAATGATTTAAAGACCATAGATACTTTGAAGACAAAGATCGAAAGAGTCAACAAATTAGTTTTAGACTCAGAAGATGATGTTAATCCCATTGATAATTTTGATGAAAAATTTGGGGAAATTATCAAAAAACTAAATAAAAGACTGGATGACTTAAAGGGGTTTCCAGTTAAAAAACATGACATATTCTTATTTCTGATATTTTCTGACCCAATTGAACCATATGGCAATATTCTCTATTATGTATATTTTTCTTATGATATAACCAAAAATTCCATCTCGAACATTTCATTATTTAAATTAAACAAAAAGTTGGTGTTTGATGAATTCCCTCAGTTAGGAGCACTTTATCTGGAGTTTACAGATAAAGTTTGTGATCAAATTAATTGAAAAAATATTAACTTGTAAACCCCCACATGAGCCAAAACTCACGCTTGGAAACTCGTTAACACAAACATTCTCCAATTCTGATAAAATAAAGATACGTTTAAGTTTCTTTGTCTTGTCGGAGGTGGGGGATGTTTAAAGATATATGGAAATTACTTGCTTTAATCTTTGGTTCTATGATGGTAGTTCTTCTCGGGATTCTCATTATTTCAGAATTTGAAGTGAATATTATCAATGGTACATCGCAGACATTGTTCGAGAGGCATGCTGGTTTTTGGTCTTTCATCCTTTCGGTGGTTTCTATAGCTATTGCGGTTATAACTGCTTGGTTTCTTTGGAAGAGTTCGGAACAAACACAGGAACAATTGAGTCAACAGAAAAAAGAATATGAAAAAAGCTATGAACCATACCTTTATCCGTTGCCTATTCCTCAATATGATTTTTCTTTCGTTGATAACCATCTATTTTTTGAAACAATACCAATGTTTGAATTCTTAAATTACGGAGAAACCGCAATAAATAGTATTACTCACTTTAATGCAATTAATTATGAAATGTATCCTGAATGGAGCAAAAAAGTTTTCGACGAAAGAAATCACCTTAAAGTAAAAAAAGAAACTCTTAATCTATATGTTGAAAGTAACGAACATTTTTCTCTTTTCAAAAGAAATCATAGTTATGAACCAATAACACATGCTTTATCAAATGGATTGAAAACCAAAGTGTTTATCCCTCCAGAATATTTCTCCTTTTATCTTTTTAGATCAATAGAACTAACAAAAGAAGCGAAGGAAACAAATACCGATTTTATAGAATTAGTTAAAAATAATATAAATGACTTCCAGATGGAAGTTGAACTATCATTCGAATCCCGAATAGGCACAAAGTACAACAAAAGTTATTGTTTCCAGATTTTTCCAATATATACAGCTAAAAATGATAAAGGTTATTGGCAAGGTAAATTTGTTATAGAATTATTGAAGGTGAGTGAGGATAAATGAAAACCCTCCTACTCCCCCTCATCCTCCTGGTATCACTTGTGGTGTTCGCAAACCCAGCGACTCCCACCGGAATAACTACAGATACAACCGTCTCAGATCTCGTCGTGAGACTTGATTCTCTTGAGGAACAGGTTCATAGTCTTCAGAGTGAGAAAGAAGCTCTTAAAATCGAGCTGAGTGAGGTGCAGGGTGATGTTTCTGAGAGTAGGTCTTTGGATGCTTCAACCGTTGAGTCAATAAAGAATATCCCAGTTGTATTGACCGAAATCCAAAGAGAAGCTACTCATATTTCAACTACTATCGAAAGTTTGAATGAATTTTCTGCTCAGAAAGATCTTCCAGCAATTGCTATCAATTGGATTCAAGTGATTATAAACAGTAGTTTAGTTATCGTGACTTTAGTAAGTGTTTTATGGTCAATAAATCAAGGAAAAAAACAATCTGAAGAAAACAAGAAACTTCTTGATCAAAACGCAACACAACTTGATATGCTCAAAAGGCAACTAAATCAAAACGATGAGCAATTGAAACTGGATAGAGAGAAACTCGATGATTCTGTTTTCACTATCACTAATATTTTACAAAGATCCGAGAAACATAATGTAAACTATATAAAATTCCTCAATGATTATATTCGCATAAATTTCAATTTTTTGTTTTCAATATCATCTAGCGAAAAAAAAATTATTAAAACAGTGAACGTTAAAGTCAATTTCTATGATTTTGAAAGAACTTTTTTTTACCCTTTACTTTACACCGAAAGTAATGATATAAATGTGGGTTTTCATATGCGTTGCGATAATAAACACAACATTGAATTAAGAACCAAACTTCTAAGTAAATTAGTCGTTAAAGAATCCGAAGGAGAAGATTTGTTGTGGGGGATTTCTGATAATCTTTTTATAGATTATCCCTTAGAACTCACTATAACCTACAAGGACAAAAAAGATCATGAATACAAATTGATTTTAAAGTATGATATTTCTCCCTTGGACAGTGCAAATTTATCTCGTGGTTTTTGGACTGCTCCGCTATTATTGGAGAATTATTACTTTACTCTGGAACAAGATGGAGAAACCATAATTAAAAACCCTTTTAACGACAAAAATAGTGCTCTTCGTATGATGGAAAAATAAATATTAACTTGTCAAAGACCCCTTCCCGAAAGGGACTCAAACCTCACGAGAACTTGTCTCATGAAGCTTCAATCTCGTCTCCTGTTTCTTACTTTCTTGAGCTATACTCTTTCTGTGGCTCAATTTCATATGGAAACAAATCATCAATCGTTGTATTAAGAGCGTTTGCGAGTTTACGTGCGATGGTTATAGTAGGAGTGGTTTTTTCATTTTCTATAAAAGAAATATGCGTTATTGATACCCCTGATAATTCTGATAACCGGCGTACAGAAAATTCTTGGTTATTTCTGATTATTTTTAAATTGTTCTTCATTTAAAACACCTCTTATCAGTTATCGTTTTATATATAAATTTTACTACTGTTCTAAATATAAAACAATAAACTATAAATTAAATTTTATTTACAAAACGTTTGACATATAAAAGGGTGATTTGATATGATTGTTCTGATTATGAAAATGAAGCTCGCCGAAAGGCTGAAACATACAAGAGAAGTGAATAAAATTTCAATGAGAAAACTAGCTGAAGATGTTGGTGTTTCTGTTTCAAACATCTCTTTCTACGAATCAGGAAAGAGCGTTCCTTCTGCCGAGGTCGTCTTCAACATAGCAAAATATTTTAATATCACTTCTGATTATTTACTTGGACTGTCAGATGAACCACACGGTAGTTTTCCAAGTGGTCTGGAAGAAAAACTTGAAAGAACATCTACGCTTGAATCAGAAAATTCGATTCTCTACGAGAAAATTGATCAAATCCAGAAATTACTTGATGGTATAAATAAAGATAGAATTTAATTTCAAACTCGTTAACACAACCCCTCCCTAAAAATGATAAAATAAAGATACGTTTAAGTTTCTTTGTCTTGTCGGAGGTGGGGGATGGTATGGAAAAATTCTTCCGTTTATTTGCATCGTTCATAATAATCATCGGAATAGTTGGTGCTGTCTTATTACTTCGTGATTTGATAAAGCCGAGTGATGTTCTTGCTTTATCAGCGACTCTTGTGACGGCTCTTTTCCTTTGGTTGCAGTTTAGACAAACACAAAAGAAAATTGGAAATTCCCTACTAAATCTTATAGATATGAGAATTGACAGGGATAAATCATATATTTCATTTAAATATGATTCAAATGTACAAGATATAATCCATTTTGATATTAAGATATACTATATTTTAAAAAACAAGATGAAAGACCATTTAAAAGATATTTATATTGATTCGCTTTATAAGAACAGTATAATTCAAGATGGTATAAAAAGTGAAGATTATTATCCTGTAATAATGCCAGAAGATGTGAGACGCTATCGATTCGGAACTATGATTTTACAACATACTGATCACGAAACATTCGATATATTGTCAAAGTATTTTGACAAGAAATCAGATGACATAGAATTACTTTTCATATGTACAAAAAAGTTTCTTTCGAAGCCAATACATTTAAACCTACAATATAAAGATATTCTCAACAGAAAATATATTCTAAAATCCCAATATAAATTAATTCTTAGTAAATCAAACATATCCAAAAGGAATCAATCCGGTATATCAGAAATAACAATTGAAAATATAGAATCCAAATATACAGAATTTTTCTTAAGCATAGACGGAAAAGAAATAATTAACTCAAAAGAAATAAATTTACAAGGAAACGCGGAATGAAAACATTCCTACTCCCCCTCATCCTCCTGGTATCCTTAGTGGTGTTTGAAGAACCAAGAAAACAAAACCTGTACCAACGCGCCAACGATGATACAGGTATTTCTGAGACTATCCGCTGAATAGTATCTCTTGTAAAGCATATATCATTAACTTTCATCCTCACCCAAATAATCCTCAAGAGCCTCTCTCAAAACCTTCGAGAAGTTCACGCAAACCTTCTCAGCCCTTGCAGCCAAACCCGATGGAAGCGTTAAAGTCTTCTTGACAAACACCTCTCTGATATCCGCTCTTGCTTCTGGCATGAAAACATCAATCAGGCAAGGTATTTGATTCACTTCTGTCTCAATATCTTCGATTTTTGAAGGTTCTGGAATAGGTTTTCCGTGATCTTCAAGATACGAAAGATGAAGCCCCAGAACGCTTCGAGCCATTCTGATACCTTCCTGATCTGTGTCAGCACATGTGAAACACTCTGGTAGGTCAGGGAATGTTATATTGATTCCATCTTCTGCGTGCTCAAAAACCGCGATATAGGCATACCATTTCTTTGTTTGTTTATTACCCAAAATACACACCTCCAAATATTTTTGAAAGGGGGCTCAGACCCCTCATTTAAGAGTGATCTGAGCAAGTCTCATGATGTTCTTAAAGGTTCCGATTGGAAGGTCTTTCTTCGGATGTGGGACTGGTACACTGTTCGGTTTCGTCGGATGAACAAAAATGTGATGGTCTCCGTTGATTCTTTCAAGTTCCCATCCGTCCTTTCTCAGAATCTTAATCGCTTCTCTCGAAGAATAACTTTTCATCATCTTCCCCCTTTCACATATATTATAACACGTATTACGACACGTGTCAAGTGTATAATGTGAAATGTTTATGGTAATAAAAAATAAATATTCACTTGTCAAAGAACAAATCCCGAAAGGGACTCAAACCTTGAGGGTCTATGGCAACCCTCAAAGATTCAGTCTCATCATGTCATTTTTGAAAGGAAGAAAGTTCGTCGTCTGAGTGCGTCGGTGGTTGTGGTGTATAATTTTTCAGCTGACTAAGTCTCACGAAAAGTGAGTCCAGTTTGTTTTCATCAAATGATCTGAAATGATTGATCTGTTGATCCGGTTCTATGTTCAGGAAATTTATAATTTCATTTATAGCCTTGTATTTATATCCATGTTTTTTTGCGTATTTTGGTAGTGTTATCATAACCATCAACTCCTATATACGTTACGTATATATTTTATACCATAGGTATATAATATACGAATAGTATACGGACGGTTAATAAGAGATTTTAGATAAATATTTATGATTAAAGCGGAAATGCTTCTTTATATACAAATATACGCGGTTGCTCGTTTATATACGTATATATACAGAAAAAGAGGATAAAATATCATTGATGAGTACAAATTTTATTGCAGAGAGACTAAAAGAGTTACGCTTTAAAAATCAAATAAAGCAATCCGAACTTGCCGAAAAGCTTGGAGTATCACAAGCTCAGGTAGCTCGTTATGAAAGTTATCAGAATAGACCGCCTTTTGCAATTATAAAACTTATGGCTGAAATTCTCGGAACAACTCCAGAGTATTTAATGGGTGAAGTTGAGGATACAAATGATATAGATTCAACCGAAGATAAAAAAATGGAACTTGCAAAGCGGTTAAAGCATTGGAGAACCTATAGAAATATGACTCAAGAAAAACTTGCTGAATTGTCAGATATGACAAGAAAAGCAGTGTCTTCATATGAAAACGCGAGAGTGTTTCTTTCGTTTGATGCAGCGAAAAAGCTAGGTCAAGCGTTGGACATATCTCCTATGTATCTGCTTTGCGAGACTGATGACCCACATGAGCACCGTAAACAGAAGCAGGAAGGTAACGTAGAAGTTCCACCCAAACAAAGCGATAAAAAACTGCCGTTATACGAGTCAGCTTCAGCAGGTGTCGGAACAGAACCGTTAAGTGAACCGATTGATTTCATCCCATCCATTCCTGGCGAAAAGGGTGATTTCTGGTTGACCATCAGAGGGGATTCCATGGAACCAAGACTCTTTGATGGTGACAGAGTATTGGTCGATAAATCATCGGTGATCAAAAACAACGATACCGTTATCGCTATTGTTGATGGTGAAGTGTTCTGTAAGGTATATTACAAAGCACCGGATGGTCATATTTCTTTGTACAGTCTGGCGGTGAAATACGATCCGATTCGCCAAAACGGACAGATTCAGTTTGATGTTATAGGAAAGGTTGTTGGTTATTACGGAAAGATGTGATCAAAGGATAAGGCGGAAGATGATTCCGGAGCAGTTGCTATCTGAGCTGCAGAAAAAGAAATCCAGAGTGGTTTCCTTATTCGAATGTATTGATCTGGCTAATGGTTACCAGAAACCAGAGAAGCTAAGAGAGATTGAAATTCCGTCTGGCGTTCCCGCGAAGTTCGCAGTAGTAATGCCTGACAACTCCATGCACCCGGATTACGACGAAGGAGATATTCTTTTTATCTCTGAGTACGGCGGAAGTCGATATTCACCATATTTGCTTTTGTTCAGCGATCAGACCGGAACAGCTCAATGTGTGGTAAGGCACGTGGATTTATTCAAGTACAGTGAGCGGGCTAAGCTCTGGGCTAAAGATGGCGAAGAGATGTTTGTGGAGAGAGAGTCTTTGAAGTGCCTTGGGAGGGTTATTTGGAGAAGTAAAGGGAATAGTGATTAAGTAACATTTGGAAGAAAAAGAAACAGCCGATTAGGCTATTTTTTTTAACTATTTTTCAGCTTAATATATTATACTTTTATTACTTAGGTTTATTTTAGATTTGTCATATTATTCGTTTAGATATCAACTAAAATTAGCTATATAGGTTAAACATTAAATCTTTTATCAGAAAGAATACTATCAAAATTGGAGGATTTCAAATGAGAAGAACACTTCTATTTGCTGTGTTAATTACATTATTCATCAGCTCACTGTACGCTGTAGTTTCAGTTGTAAACTTTAATGGTTTGTATTACCCGATTGATTTATTAAAAGAAAGGGATATTTCAGTTGAAAAGGCAAAATGCGTAAAAATTATCGATGAAAATACAATTGAAGTCCAGTATCCTGATCTTGATTTTACAGATAAAGTTACGCTTTTAAGCATTGAAGAAATAGAAGACGAGCAAGCTAAAAAAAGAATTATAAGAAAAAACACTCAATACCTGTTGAATAAAGAAGTTCTTTTATCGTATGACTGGGCAGGAATGAATGACAAAGGTGAAATTCTTGCTTATGTTTGGTTGCCGTATTCAATTCCGGGTGACTGTTATGATCTGCTCTGGAATGAAATTCTTCTTTTGAATGGTTATGGAGAAATGAGTAACGATGCAATAAATGTATTCAAAGCTGTTCTGTTTACTGAGTCTTATAAACACGCAAGAGAAAAAAAGCTTGGGGTGTGGAAGAATATCAAAACAGAAGAACCGATTAATTTTACCGAGTTGGACAAAGATATTCAGGAATATCTTGTTATGAAGTACAGGGATGGGTTTGCCACCAAAGAAGATTCAACGAGTGCCTCTTCTACCGCAATAACCGCCTATAATGGTGATTTTCTGAACCAGTTACTATTAGGTATGGAATTCGGAATGACTGTTAATGAGGTTAGAGATAATATAAATGCGAGATATGTGTCTATCGATCGTTTTCAGGGTTCGAATTTTGATACTGAGTGGAGTTACGGGCTAACATTTAGCACATTATCTGGAAGCGGTGAAAACCAAGGAAGAAGTATTCGAAGGTTACGGCAAATTAACTATGGGGTATTAGGGAATTATTCCTCAAACGAAATATTTAGTGTCTACTCAAACTTAAAAACGATTTTTACAAATTCACTTGGAGAACCTTCATCGGAAAACCTTTCGTCAAATAGTACTACATGGGAATTAAACGAAGAAAGGATGCAAATATCTATATTCTCAAGGAGTTATGACACAGTGACAATTCGCTATACTGGAGATCTTGAATATTAAAAATGAAATTCCTAATCTGGAACAAAAAACAATGCGTCCTTGCGAAGCCTTTTGAGACAAATGATAGAGATACAGAGAGCTTTCTGAGAATAAGCCCTACAGATTATGAGTGTATTCCTCTGGACGAGATAACCGATTCATGGGTTCAGTCAGTTGGTGATGATTACAAGTTGATCATCGTCAGGGGTGGTGGAGGATATCAGGAGTTGTATGTTGTTGATTCTTTTTCCTCTAGGGAAGAGGGGGAAAGGAATATGAAGGTGTTGTTATCAAGTACAAAGTGATTGAGGAGAATTAACAATATTTGTTTTATAATCAAAAATTATTTTAAAAAAATATTTGGAGGATGATTATGATTAAATATTTCAACACATTAGAAGAACTCGCTGATTCATTGGACTCAAATATCAGGACAATAAAACCTTTTTATAAACAATACATTGAACTCTTGAAAAGCGCCGGAAAGGATTATTTAAAAGCTTTTCAGAACTCTATAAAAGCAAAAGAATTTATTAGTTATAGAATAAATGGACTAAGCGGAAATAACGCTTTCAGGAAACTTAACATCATTTTCAATCCTTCATCAGACATCGAACAAAAAGAAAAAGTTACCAAACCCGAAAATGAAACTGCAGATGAATCATTGTGGGGCGATATTATTGTATTTTCTTTTTACATGCTTTTGTATTTTGTGCCATTTGTTTTTGTACATAACATACACGTGAACTTATACAATTTAATTGTTGATTTACCAAATCTGCTTCAAAACAGAACGCTTCTTGATATATTTTTAAACAATCAGTTATTCTACTTTTTTAACGCTTTTTTTGGAATATTTTATGTACTATATTTTTATTTTACAATTTTCAAAAAAAAGCGAAAAAAAAACTTTTTTTTCATTTCTATTGTTTTTGTGATGTTATCCATAGGAATTCCAAATTACTATTTGTACTTTATAAAAAAGAGTAATTTTGATTTAAGTTATGTGATATTGGGCTTTGTTTTAACAATGGAATTTATTAGATTTGTTATGATTTTTTATTATAATAACAAGTATAGCGACTTAAATTTGAACAAACGAAAAAATATTGCTATAGTTTCTGATTTATTGCTATGTATTGGATATGTTTATTTAATTTACTATCATAAAAACCCAATATTGTTATTTGTTGATATATATTATCTAGTACTAATTCTGATTTTCTTGATTAAGAAAATTTTCTATGGAAATTTGTACATTATTGACATGAACACTTCTGATGATAATAATTTAATACTTTTGAACGAAAAAATTGAAAAAATCTATTACTCAGACGTACCAGATGAATCTAAAATCATCGCAATAATAAAATTGACTATGAACGAAAAGAAGAAAAAACAGAAACAAAACATTGTTTTAACTATCCTAACTGCAATTGTTTTAAATTTTGCATGGTTTACTTTACAAGAAACTATATTTGCACCAATTATAAAGTGGATCGGAGAAATCAACTGGTTTTGAACTTTTTAATAGAAAACTGGAAATCCAATTCATTACAGGGAGGTAACATATGAGAAAATACATATTTCAAATGTACATATTTTTATTTATAATTATAACAATTGTTCTTATCATGATCTTTAAACCACCTGAAGTAATTAATCTATTGCATGGGATTTCAAAAACAATAAATAACATTGATAGAGAGAATATTCCAAAAGTGTTCCCCTTCTTTTTTATTGCACTTGTTTTATTTACTTTGTGTTTTTTTCTCTCTGAAATAAATAACTTTATACGCTTTTTTATTAATGAGAAATATTATTTCCCGATAAACAAAAATAAATATTATGTATTAATCTTTGGGAGTTGTATGCTTTTGTTCTTTTCTTCATCTATAGTTTATTCGTGTATAGCGTTAATTTTATTCATTTCGGTCTTCATTTATTTAGAACTAAATGATAGAATTCAAAATAAATATGTAATATCAGATTGGAAAAAACCTGAGAAAAACTGCTATACCATCAATAAGCAATATATATCTAACGGATGGGTTATGAAAAATTGTAATGGTAAAATCTTTGCATATTCAGATAGGATAAATAGTCTGTTAGAGACGAAGAACTGGGAAATAAAAATTGCTGATAATACAACTGTAGAAAATACATTACTTTATTTTTTTCAAAACCAAACTGGCGATAGTAGGAGCTGGGTATCAAATTATTATAATGATAGCTCATTTACATTAAAAGAGGATTTGCGGATTTCAAAGGATAGTGTAATATTGAGCAAAAATCATACATATAATAATTCTATTCTGAGTGAGTATTTAGGCTACACACTTTTAAATAAAAAGAAAAAGTTCCATCAAAAAATCTTGGAGTATTTCTATAAAAAAGATGGGGAAGAATACACACTTGAAAGTATAGAAGATAATAATAACTTTTTATACTTACATTTGTCATTATTGTGTATTACTTCTGATGATCAATTGCTGATTCAAAATCCATTGTTGTATAAAGAATTTATCACCCAAAAATGGATCTCTCCAGTTTCTAAACATGCACGATATAAGAAGAAAATTGATGGAATGATCTTTGGGGAGTATATTAAGGGTGAAATGAATTATTACTTCAGTAGAGATTATAAGACTAAAACGAAAGTTGTGAGTCCAATAAAACTAATAGGTTACTCAAGAGATATTCTAAAAGGCGGAAATACTGGGGTGCACGGCTTATGTTATCTGAAAATTGATAGTACAAAAATCTCTTATAACAAAAACACTGTAAATAAAATAGAATTTCTAGATCTATCTGGAAATATAGATGAAAAAATATCTAAAATTAATGCGTATACATCCCAATTTAACTTTTCAAATGAGTTGGTGATTGGTTTATATTTTTTAAAACAGTTTTATTCTAAAAACAGTGAATATGTTCATTGATCAAGTAGTTATCTTTTTGTGGAGGATCTATATATGAGAAAATCAATATGTGTATTACTTTTGTTGTTGCTTACCGTCGCAGCATTCTCAGTTACACTTAACAGGAATGGTGTTGATTTCGTCTGGGAGTACAACCTGAAGCCAACTGACTACGACAAGGCAAAAGTCAGCAAGAATGTGGATGGAGATACAATCAGAATCATGCTGGATGGCAAAGAGGAAATCATCCGAATGATTGGTGTGGACACACCTGAAACTGTTCACCCATCGAAGCCGGTAGAGTTCTTCGGTAAAGAAGCAAGCAATTTCACGAAAGCAATGGTTCCGGTGGGTTCTGAGGTGTTTGTAACTTATGACTGGGATCCGAGAGACAAATATGATCGTCTCTTGGCTTACATCTGGTACAAAGTTGACGGAAAGTGGATTCTTCACAACCTCAACATCATCACAAACGGCTATGGCTTCGCATATACTTCCTTTGCCTTTGATGATGATTACAAGCAGACGTTTATCGAAGCAGAAAGAACCGCCAGGAACAATGACAGAGGCCTCTGGGAGAAAGAGAATGAAGGTAAGCCAGAAACATCAAATTCAAATGGGATTGCTATCCTGGAGGTTCAACCTGAAGGATCTGATGAATTTGTGATTCTTGTGAATAACGGAAATTCAGTAGTGAATCTCAAAGGATGGAAGATGATAAGCACTTCCGGAAACCAAGAGTATGTTTTTCCTGATGTGAGTATTCCGGCAGGAGGGACGAGTGAGGTTCATTCTGGGAAGAGTGCTTCTGGGAGTCTCGTTTGGTCGAAAGGGTATATTCATGCAAACAAAAGCGATGGGGTTGAACTTTATTCGCCTGATGGGGAGCTTGTGGATTCTGAGAGGTGGTAAGAAGTTCTAAAGGGGAGTAGTCACTCCCCTTTATCTTATCTACTCAATCGTTTTCTATATCAGTCTTTCATTTGTATAAGGATCAAAAATATATTCTTGAGGAAAATATACTTCATCTCACTAATGGTTTTTCCAACAGTCAATATTAGTTCTGGAACCATATATTTCATTTTGAACTTCTTTCTTACTAACAGGGTCATAAAAAACCCCCACAAAAATCTTATAATCATATTTTTATATATTTATCAAAGAAATTTCAAATTATTTTCACATAATTCTCAATTAAGCCTATTGTGATACAAATTATATCTGTTTGTAGTATAATTATGTCAAAGAAAAATTAACAAAATATATTCTAAACAAGGAGGGAGTTATATGAAAATAAAATGTTTGTTAACCATCATTTTTTTTATTGTTTTATCAATACTAATATTTACTGCTTGTGGTAATGGTGCAAAACCAGTCATTCTCGATAAAGCCGAAGAGGTAATTGAGAAGATTGTAAAAAAAGAGGAAGGGGCTGAATTTGTTTTTAGTGATAATACCAGAATAGTTTTGCCAGAAAATGCTTTGTCCAAAGATACACTTATTAAGTTAACGATGTTAAAGCACAACACTGACGCTAGAGGCAATGCGCCTTATCAAATTACATTTGAACCAACAAATGTAATTTTAAATAAGCCTATAGAAATTGATACTCAAAAAATACCTGAAGATCAAATTGAAGATAATCAAATTGAAATGCAGTACCTCTTAACTCATGATTATCAATTAATTTCAGCTACAACAATAACCGTTCGATCAAGGAATGGAAAGCGTTCAAATAGTACCGTTTTAGTTTGGCCTCAACTATTTTTAGGTTGGCATACATGCAAAGCTTTATACCCATCTATTAGATATCCAGGTAAATATCTTCTACCAGGCGATATTCTTTATGATATTGGAAATGAAAACTGGTTCACAGGTCATGTCGGAATGTATCTGGGTTCTTCATTAGGTAAATCTTTTAAAGAAAATGAGTATATAAATGACGGTATCTCTTTTGTTGACGCATATCCTTACGATGATAAAGTTTGGGACGCTTTATACGAAGACGGTGTAAGAGTATTACCTAATGATAAATACAAACAATTTGATATAGAACATAACCCAACAAAAAATTATTTTGAATATGACTATGAAAAATATTGGTTAAACAAGGAGAATTTCTTAGAACCGAGAAGGCCATGGAATGAGCTTCTCTTTGGAGATAGACAGAAAATTGTTGATTATGCTATTGATAAAGAAGGTTCGAAATGGAGTATATCATTTAACCTTTCTGGCAAAAGTTATTTCCATTACGGTCCTTATTCGTGTGTTGGATTAGTTGAATCTGCATATAAGTCAGCTGGAATTACTTTAACTTCAGGGTATGAAGGTTTTCCATCAGGGTTTCTAGGTTCTCCATCTGCTGATTTAAGTTTCACTCTCATTCCACTTGAACAATTTAACAGTACAAAACCTATTGATAGTATTACAGCGAAAATCGATAGACAAATAAAAATACCTTTAGCTGTATATACAGCAACTTCAAAACCATATGGGATAAAATGGGAAAAAGATAACATCAATAGTAGTATTACATTGGAATCTGGTAATGGTGAAATACTCAACAATGTATATTATTGGACGCCACGAGAAAAAGGAACTTATAAGATTAAAATAAAATTCTCAGGTCTTTATGATAGAATGTTTGATGAAGATGAAATTGTATCTGAAACGAGGACTATTACCATAGAAGTCACTGAGAAAAGTGCAGATTTTGTTGCAATTTACAAAGGTAATTATTGGATGGGAAACACACTTGGAACAGGTTATGACGACGAAAACCCAGCTCACGAAGTGGAATTCAATTATGATTATCTTATCGGAACTTATGAACTTACAAATTCAGAATATCTTGAATTCTTGAATAATAGCGATATAAACTCAAACGGCTCGCTAAATGGGCATCAACTGCTTGATGTTAATAATGGAGAGTTTGAATATACAAATGGCCAATTTGCTTTAAAAGATTCTTCGAGAAGGAACTACCCAATGAGGCATTTATCTTGGTGGGGAGCGATAGAATATTGTAATTGGTTAAGCGAAGAAGAATCGCTTGAACCAGCTTATGATAGCGACGGAAATCTCCTAGATTCAAACGGAAATATAACAACTGATATTACCGAAGTTGTAGGTTATAGACTTCCAACAGAAGCAGAATGGGAATATGCCGCAAGGGGTGCTGAGAATGACAAAGATACAGCTACAGATTACAGATACGCTGGAAGTAACAATATAAACGAAGTTGGTTGGGATGAAAATAATTCAGGAAATACAACTCATGAAGTAGGTTTAAAAACACCTAACGAAATTGGATTATATGATATGAGTGGAAATGTCCGAGAATATTGTACAGATTGGCATGGTCCCTATTCAAGTGATAAGCAGACAAATCCTGTAAATTTATCAAACACATCAGGAAGAAGGGTTGAACGTTCTGGTGGTTATGATAATGCTACTTACAATTGTAGAATTGCTAATCGTGGTCAACCCAATCCGAATGTTTATACCACTGGTCCTTTAGGATTCAGAATAGCAAAAACAAAATAGTGTTGATTTTGCAGAGGAATCCTGTATAATAAAAATGTAACCGGGTAATTATTGGGGAATAATTAGGAGCCCGGGAATGAGAAAAAAGTCAATAATTCAACTGAATAAAAAGAGCACAAGGCGATAAAAAAATTGTCTTGTGCTTTTTGTTTGAAAAAAGAAGTGATCTTTTCATCTGATATAAAACAGAAATAGCACATATAATCATAACGGGTAATTATCGTGGGGATAAGTCAAAGGAGATGCCGTTATGAATATCAAAAAGAAAGCTGTAGCCTACGCAAGAGTCAGCTCTGGCAAGCAATCAGAAACAAGTATAGAAGCACAACTTGAAGCCATACAACATCTGGCCAAGACACATAATCTTGAAATAATCAAAACTTACACAGAAAAAGTAACCGCTACCGGTGAAAAAGATCGACCAGAATTTAATAAGATGATTGAGGAGGCTGAAACAGGCACATTTGATTTTATCCTTGTCTACAAATCAGACAGATTCTACAGATACCCGCTTGAAGAACAGTTGTTAAGAGAAGAACTGAAAAAGAAAGGAATCTATGTCATCTCTTCTGCAGATTTTGCAGATACCTCAACTCCTGCCGGAAAATTTCAGAGCTGGATATTCTCTGGACTGAATGGCTGGTACATCGACAACATGAAACAGGAATTGTATACTAAAAACACAACTGTTGCGAAGAGAGGTTTTTTCATGGGAGGAACGCCTCCATACGGTTATTCTACTCAGGAAATAAGAGATAAGGAAGCCTCAAGAAACAGAAAAATTTATACCATCAATGATAAAGAAGCCCCTATCGTTAAAATAATCTTTGATATGGCCCTTAAAGGAGAAAGCACCGGCCAGATAGCAAAATATCTCAACGAGAACAAAGTACCAACGAGAAAAGGTGGAAAGTGGAGTAACACCACACTGTATGATATTCTCCACAACAAAAAATATATGGGAACATTCACTTACAGGGTTGGGACAAAACATAATTCTCATAAAGCGAGAGAAGACACCATTGAAGTAGATAACGCAATCCCTCCAATCATTGATTCTGAAACATTTGAGGCAATCCAGAAGAGATATACCGGCAGAAGAAAGAAACAAGGGAACGTCAAACACCTTCTCAGTGGCTTTTTGACCTGTGGAATTTGCGGGGCTCAAATGGTTCTGGCCGGATCCGGAAAGGGTTATTACAAATACGAATGTGGTCGGTATAAAAGATATAGAGATACAATGTATCTATCTGTGGGAGAAACCAAAGCGGAAAAAGAAATCATCGGATTCATCAACACAATTTTAAGCGAAACTGATTATGAGATCGTGGCGAATTCCTACAATAAACAAATGGCGCTTTTAGATGTACAAAATAAAGATCGTGTCATTATTCTGCAGAACGAGATCAAAAAGATCGAACAGCAAATCGACAACGCATTGAATTCTATCCTGGAAGGTGTGGCACCTGAAAGAATGAAAGAAAAGATTTCGAGACTTGAAGAGGATAAAATAAATTATTCTAGAGAACTTGCTGAAATGAGCGGAGGAAATGCAAATAAAATTAGCGCCAAAGAAGTTAAAGAATTTTATGAGGAGTATATGAGAAAGTTGTACGGATCCTTTGAAGAAAAAAGAGAAATTATCAGAACATTCATCGAAGAGATAAAAATATACCCACAGGGATATGTTAAAATAGTTCCGAGGGACCGAAGCGTATAAGCGCAACAACCGAGGCGAACCCTCGCCACCATTCTAGAATAGAAATATAAAACCTCGGATTAATTTCCGAGGTTTTTTTGTTTGGAAGATATTTCTTCCTCAACACTTTCATTACAATTACATCATCTTCTATGTTCAATAAAAAAGGATCAGAACTTAATCTTAATCGAAGATATTTCTGCAATATTCTCTTTGCAAAAGTAAGCATTGTGGTAAAATAAACCATGATGAAACAATGTTTTTTCAGTTAAAGAAGAAATTTATAAATTGGCTTTATTTGTATATACCTCTTCAAGTTTATCAAATCATAACGAATGGAGTGATGTTCATTGTTTGATGTTAATGCAAAACCACTGTTTGTAATGGCAGCGATCGTGGTCGGTTACGTGCTGTTCCAATCTTTTTTCTTTCTCTTCAAAGCATGGCAGCGTGCAAAAGCACTCGGTCTTGATATGACCCGCCTTAAAAGAACCGTATGGGCAACAGCGGTCTTTACGATTGCACCGGCTGTTTCCATTATCCTGGGAATGATAACCTTATCCAAGTTCCTCGGATTACCCCTTCCCTGGTTGCGCCTTTCGGTGCTTGGCGCCTTGACCTACGAATTACCCGCCGCTTCAACTGCCGCCTCAGTCATGGGGATCTCCCTCTCCGAAACGGTTACTTCTCCACAGGTTTACAGTGCCATCGTCTGGGTCATGACGGTGGGAATTTTATCAGGAATCGTTATCATCACACTGTTTCTCAAACGCATGCAATCCGGAATCCTTAAACTCCGACAAAAAGATGAGAAATGGGGAAAGATATTCATGGATTCCCTATTTCTGGGAATGATATCTGCCTTTCTGGGAATGATTTTTTCGGATATCAGAATCGGTATAACCGGCTGGATTCCTGTTTTAATCATGGCATTAAGTGCCGTAATCATGCTCATCTGCGGTTACTTTATCAAACAAAAGAAGGTAAAGTGGCTTGAAAATTATGCCATGCCCATCAGCATGCTATCTGCGATGGCATTATCCATTCCGGTTTCATTTCTGATGAAAGGGGGAGTTTAAGATGAATGATTATGAGAATAAAATACACAAATGGGGACGTCTTTCCACCTCTATGGCAATCGTCCTGTTTCTTTCTTTTCCTCTGTTTATAAGTATTTATTACAATGCCTGGCCGGGCTGGGGGCCCTTTCTCAGTGGTTTACTGGGGATTGCTCCCATCTTCTGGGTCGTCGGAGCCATAGAAGCCTTCACTTTTGGTCCCATGCTCGGAAGCGGGGGGAGTTATCTTGGTTTCGTAACGGGTAATCTGACAAATCTGAAAGTCCCGGCTGCCCTTAACGCCATGCAGTCCATGGAAGTCGAAGCGAACACTGAAGAAGGAGATGTGGTCTGTACGATCGCCGTGGCGGTTTCTTCTATCGTTACCACAATCATACTGGTCATCGGTATGCTGTTACTGGCACCACTTCAGCCCATTCTGCAATCCGCAATCCTTTCACCGGCGTTTGACAACATCCTGCCGGCGCTTTTCGGTGCACTGGCCGTTGTTTTCATTTCAAAGAACTGGAAGATAGCCATCTCACCAATGCTATTGATGCTGATCCTGTTCATCACCGTCCCTTCACTGGCCTCAGCCGTCAGTATTCTTGTTCCTGTGGGGGCAATCTTCACCATCATCATCTCCAGGATACTATACAAAAAGGGGTTGTTGGGATGATTTGGCTGTTTATTTTTGTCCCGTTATTTGTGTTTATCGGTTTTCTTTTTCTTCGTGGTTTTCTACTCAAACAAGAGGAAGAAAAGCCAAGAAAAGCAGAACCGTCAAATGTGGCCTTTGAAGCTGCCGTTAAAAAATTTCAGCAGTTGATTAGAATACCCACAATCTCTCACTCAAATGGTATCGGTGAAGACGAAAAAACCTTTCAGCAATTCAGAGAAATATTGCCACAACTCTTTCCGGCGGTGTACAAGAAATGCGTTTATCAGGAAATTGGCCGTCGTGGTCTGCTCTTTCACTGGAAGGGGAAAGACAATGCATCTGCTTCAGTATTCATGGCACATTATGATGTCGTCCCGGTGGATACCTCTCAATGGCAAAAGCCACCTTTTGATGCCATCATAGAAGAGGGCATCCTATGGGGTCGCGGTACGCTTGATACAAAAGGAACCTTCACAGCTGTTCTCGAAACGGCAAATCAACTGATTGAAAGCGGCTTTTTCCCTGAACACGATATCTACCTCGCCTTCTCCGGTGAAGAAGAAACACATGGGTCTTCCGCTGACGACATCGTCAATCATCTGATGCAACAAGGTGTGGCAATCAATTTTGTTCTGGATGAAGGTGGCGCCATTATAGAACCGCTTTCACCCGTTACCGATCAAAAACTCGGTGTCATCGGGATAGGCGAAAAGGCTCAGATGGATATCAAATTAACGCTAAGAGGAGAAGGGGGACATGCCTCCCATCCCCCCGCCCGTTCTTTAGTCAGAGAACTATCCGAAGCGATTATCAGGGTTGAAAAATCTCCGATGCCCGTCCAACTCAACAAGGGCTTTCTTCAGTTCATAAGAACTCTGGGACAACATGCGGGAATCATGATCAGAACGATAATCGCAAATATTCACCTCTTCAAACCTTTACTGGCGATGATTACTCGGAAAATCGGGGGGGAAATAAACGCCCTGATCAGGACGACCTTTGCCGTAACTGTTTTTAATGGTTCAGATACCTTCAACGTCATGCCTTCTGAAGTATCAGCGGGTATAAACGTTCGTTATCTGAACGAGGATGATCCTGAGAAAATCCTTAAACACCTAAAAAAAGTTATCGATGATCCTAAGATAGCTATCGACGTGCTTTACGATTCGGGACGTTCAGGGTATTCAGACATCAATTGCCCTCAATATGATGTCCTGAAGGAATGCATCCGTCAGACATGGCAGGCTGTTCAGGTCGTTCCCTACCTGATGATCGCCTGTTCGGATGCCCGTCATTATTCACAAGTTTCAGATAAAGTTTACCGCTTTGCCGCCATGGAGATGACAAAAGAGGAGAGAAAGCTCATTCACGGACCCAATGAACGGATCAGGCTGGATGAATGGAAAAACACACTGGATTTCTACTATAGACTCATGCGACGTTTTTAAGAAAAATTTTTATAATAAAATATGGCCAACTGCGTCCGATCTCTCAGGAATAATTTTTCGAGGATCACACTGATATAATTCCGGACCGTTCCTTCGCTGAGATAGAGTCTGTTGGCTATTTCCTTATTACTCAACCCTTCCGCAACCAGGGTCATGATTTCTTCTTCGCGTTCTGACAAATCAAACTGCGGTTTGTCTTTTTTCCCTTTTGACAACATCTCCGGAATACGTGAGACGATCTCGTCACCGAAAATACTCTGTCCCTTTGCAACGGCGTTGATCGCGGGAATAATCGTCTCAAAATCCTGTTTAAGAATATAGCCCTTCGCCCCCATACCAAGAACTTTCACGATATACTCATCATCGTTGAAAGTCGTCAAAAAGAGGATACGTGCAGCCGGGTATCTTTTCAAAATTTCATCTCCCGCTTCAAGACCACTCATCTCTTTCATCCTGATATCCATTAGAAGGATATCGGAACGATAGGTTTCATAAAGCGCAATCGCATCCTCACCTGAATAGCCAACCGCTTCAACCGTTATCCCACTGGATTCCACGATTCGCTTTAAGGCGGAACAGACGAGCTTATCATCGTCCACTATGATGATTGTCATACTTCATCCTCCTTTGGGATAGAGACAAACACTTTAAATCCCATCTTGGTATCTATATTAAACGTTCCGCCGAGACTCTCAACTCGTGATTTGATATTGTTCAGTCCCATCCCTTTTTCAAAACTGTACTGTTTTGTTGTACCGTTATCAAAGACAATGACCTGGTAAATCCCCGGATGCTCTCTTACTACCAGTGAAACCTCCGTCGCATCGGAATGTCGTATGATATTTGAAAGGGATTCTCGCACGATTGCAACGATTGCATATTTTGCCTTTAGCGATTGTTTTTCTCCCATATCATAATCAAATTTGATTCTGCAGAATGAAAAACCCCTGACAAGTTTTTCCAATTGATTATAGAGATCAATCGAATCATCATGTAAATCGTGAACACTTTTCCGAATACTGTTCATCCCACTGGTCAAGGTATCTTTCAGATCATTCAACAAGGCTTTTTCTTCCTCATCTTTAACCGTTGCCATAAGGGCACCCACCTGAAGAATCGAACTCGACATCACATGACCCACACTGTCGTGAATCTCTCTCGCGATACGATTTCTTTCGTTAAGCGTTGCGAGATTGATCTCATAATCCTGTTTTTCCATCAATTCCCTGTTTTTCAGTTCAAGATTACGAGACAGTTCAACCATATCATCTCTTAAATTGATATACTCTTTTCTGAGATTTTCGATATGGACCGTGTGGTATTTAATGATATAAGATACAAAGCCAAGTGGAACCAGCATCGCCAACGCGCGGTCAGGACTCGCATGAAAATTCATCGCCAGGGGAATGACCATGCAAACGATGACCGGAAACTGTTTTTCCATAAAACAATCGTAGCAGATCAACGGAATGAAATACATCAAATCCGGAAAAAAAAGGCTTAGAATGGAAAAGGCTGCCACACCAACGGTTTTATGAACCGGTTTGTCAAAATAACTGTTCAGTGAACTGATGATGGTAACCAGAATCACCGGAACAACCATATAAACGGAACTTGAAAAAATCGCATAAACCACCAGACAAACGGAGAGTATCCCCGCTTTATCAATCAGATTGCGCATGTTTCCCCTGCTTTCACATCAGATTAAATACCCCTGCTGAAAAATAGTGTATCACAGAAAGGCATAAAGAAAAATCTCAGACTTAATTCATGACATTTGTCATATCAGGTATCAACACCTGTCACTTATATTCATCATCACTTTCACCTATACTTGAATCAAAAGACAAGGAGGGAACAAACATGATGATTTCAGTCAGCAATCTGGTAAAAAGGTACGGTGATCTCGTGGCACTTGATCATCTGAATCTTGAAATAAAAGAAGGGGAAATTTTTGGCCTGCTGGGACCAAACGGCTCGGGAAAAACAACCGCAATCAACTGCATACTGGCACTCTTGAAATACGGAAAGGGAACCATTAAAGTCATGGGACAGAATATGTCTCCAAATGCCTATAAGGTTAAAAAGGATATCGGCATCATCACACAGGACGTTGCCGTCTTTGAAGAACTCACCGTTTCGGAAAACATCGATTATTTCTGTGGTCTGTACATTAAGGACAGAAAAAAAAGAAACGCCTTCGTGGAAGAGGCCATTGTCTTTACCGGTCTTGAGGATTACCGAAAATTTTATCCGAAAAAACTCAGCGGTGGTCTGAAAAGAAGATTGAATATCGCCTGCGGAATCGCACACAAACCGAAACTGATCATCCTGGATGAGCCGACTGTAGCCGTGGATCCACAGAGCCGTAACCGGATACTTGAAGGGATAAAAGAATTGAATCAACAGGGATCAACGATCCTGTACACTTCCCATTATATGGAAGAAGTCGAGAGTATCTGTACACGTATCGCCATCATGGACAAAGGCAAGGTCATCGCGTCCGGAACTAATAATGAATTAAAAGCCATGATCAGTCTCGGTGAAAAGGTATCCGTTGAAATATTCCAACTCGAAAAAGAAACATTGGAACAGCTGAAAGCGTTGAAAGGGGTTCTTTCTGTTGATTATTCAGAGAACTTATTGACCGTCAAATCACAACGTGGCAGGAACAATCTCGTCCATGTACTGGATCATCTCAAGAAACAGAATATTTCATTCAACAAGATTTATTCTGAAATGCCAACCTTAAACGATGTCTTTCTTGAAATAACCGGTAAGGAATTAAGGGATTAAGGTGATGATGGATGTTCTTACACGCTTTTACCTATAACCTTAAAACCCTTCTGAGAAGTAAGGAAGGCGTCTTCTGGTCACTCCTGTTTCCGATACTTCTCAGTACCATGTTTTTCTTTGCCTTTGGAAATTTTGATACGGCGGGAAATTTCCGAACCATTAATATTGCCGTCGTAGATGCAAATCAACTTCAGAAAGAGTCACAGTTTTATACGGTTTTATCCACCATATCCGATGTGGATGGTCAAATATCTGAAGAAGACCTGTTTCACGCCGTTATCGTATCACAGGATGAAGCGGATGAATTGTTGAGGACCGGACGGATATCCGGATATATCACCTATACGGATGACATACAGCTGGTCGTTTCCAGAACAGGGTTCAATCAGAGTATCCTCAAAGCCTTTCTGGATGAATACAAACAAACAACTTCTACGGTGAACACTATTATAAAGGAAAATCCCGTTTCGATGTTTAAAACGGTCATGAACGCCATGAATCGAAGGGATTATTTCTCAAGAAGTTCGATTTCCTCTTCGGGTTCAGATGCAATCGTAAATTACTTTTACGCCCTTCTGGCCATGACATGCCTGATGGGATCAACCTCATCGGTTTTTGAGATCAACAAACTTCAGGCCAATCAGTCCACACTTGCGGCGAGGGTCAATGTCTCACCGATTCGAAAATTTAAACTGTTTCTGTACAACATCAGCGCCATGGTTCTCTTTCAGATCGTCGTTGTCCTTATCGTGCTCGCCTATGTGATGTTCGTACTCGGGATTGATTTTGGAACGAAATCCGCTTTTATCATTCTGACCTGCATCGTCGGAAGCGTTACAGGTGTCTTTTTCGGAACGGCAATCGGAACGATCGGGAAATCTGAAGGGTTGAAAATCGCACTCGCTGTGGGAGGAACACTGTTCAGCAGTTTTCTTGCCGGGCTCATGACCACAAATGTCAAATATTTTATTCAGGAGAATATGCCCGTTGTCGGTTATCTAAGCCCTGCCAACCTGATAACAGATGCCTTTTACAGCCTTTATTATTATGATGATTACTCCCGTTTCTCAATCAACATCTTATTATTATGTGCCATTTCACTGCTATTCTGTACGATCACATGCGTTGTTTTAAGGAGGAAGAATTATGCAAGTCTTTAAAGCGTATTTCAGAATTGTCAAAAAAAACCTGCCCATGCTGATGCTCTACATGATTATATTCATGGCAGTTGCAATAGGAACAACGTCCTCTAATCAATCAAGAGGCATCTCAAATTTTACAGATGTCAAAAGCCGAATCGCACTCATTAATGAGGATATCGAATCTGATTTTTCTGAAGGACTGGCTGACTATATCCGTAAGAATGCCCAGGTCTTTGATTTTGATAACGATGACGAAGAAGGGTTACGGGATGCCCTGTTTTTTGAAAAGATTCAATATATATTAAAGATCCCCAAGGGATTTTCTGAGGATTTCATGAACGGAAAAGAAAGCAGACTGGAAGAAACAAGAGGCATCGATAACACATCGGGGATCTATATGGAAACCCTTCTGAACCAGTTCCTGAATATCGCCTCGCTTTACGCCGGGAACGGAATGGCTCTGACGCAGGCTCAAATCGTTGAAAAGACGATGAACACCCTGTCAAAAGAAACAACCGTTATCATGAAAAATTTTGATACCGGTTTGTCTGATGGCGCAAAAGTGTCTCAATTTTTCAACGCCGCCTCTTATTCCGTCATCATTATCATGATCTTTGGAATTTCCACGTTTATGGTCATCTTCAACCGAAGTATCATCAAACATCGTACCCTCTGTTCACCTTTGAGTCAGAATCAGGTATCCATCCAGATTCTTCTGGCAAATCTTTGCCTCACAACAGCCATCTGGGCAATAACCATGTGTTGCGGACTTAGCCTGTACGGAACTGAACTGTTCACACTCAACGGATTCCTGTGGGGGATAAACCTGTTCCTCTTTTCGATGGTATCCCTTGCCATCAGTTTCCTTGTTGGCAATGTCATCAAGAACAGACAGTCCATCAGTGCAATCGCCAACACGATAGCCCTGGGATTCAGTTTTCTTTGCGGAGCATTTGTCCCGCAATATCTTCTGGGAAGCAAAGTGATTTCATTCGCACGTTTTCTGCCGACATACTGGTATATTAAAGCCAGTAATCAGATCGGCGATATCAAATCATTCAACGGCGAAATCGCCAATGACATCCTTATCGCCTTCCTGATCCAACTGGGGTTTTTCGCTGCGATTCTGACAATCTCGCTTGTTATCAGCAAACAACGACGTGTGGAGTCTCTTGCGTAGCATTTGAAGTATTCCTTTTACCAAAATTAATGCTAATGAATGCAAAAAAAGCCCCCCGGTATTAAAACCGGGGGGCTTTTTTCTAAATCATCTATTTATCCCATCTGTTAAAGGCTTCATTCAAAACATCACGTGCTATTTTTTCACTTTCCCGTGAAACTGAAAATTGATGTTCGATCTTTTTCCACTGGCTATCACTCGTTGTTTCCGACAATTTTATCAGAAAGATCTGTAACAGTTCCTCCAGTTTCATTGGTGTTAGTCTTATCACCCTCTCGAAACGAATCAAGCTCTATCATATCATCTGCAATATCCACCAGACTCTTTCCGATCGCTTTCACCTGCCTCCACATTTCATCGGAAGCATTATCACCCAAAAATTTTTCCGAGTAAAAATCCGCTTTCCTCGCATTTGTCTCTAACAGTAAATCAAATTTTTTTAGAATATCCCGGACAAACCTCCAGATAACAGCGCCAAAGGCCGCAAATATTCCCGAAATGATTAACGGTAACCAGTTTTCCATATTTTTTCCTCCTTATTTAACAAAATAAATACCTATGACAGTAGCAATGACTGTCCCAACTATCTTTAAAACTTCAATTAACGTATTTCCCTTTGTTTTTTCCCTTTGTATGTTTAACTGGAACATCTGTGTCCCGGTTGCTTTAAACATCTCAAGAATCTGATTGACAACAAGTGTAATAAACTCATTCCGCCAGCCGTTATCAATGTGCTGCCGTAAAGCCTTAACCTCTTTATCCGTTTCAGCCTGTTTCGAAACCAGATCCTGAACCATTGCCTTCAATTCATCATGATTCTGATCCTGTTTTCCGTCTCTCCTTTCACTCTTTTTCTTTTTCGACTCGAATTTAAAGCCTGTTTCACCCATTAAATCACCACTCTACTTCGGACTGAGTACAACATCCTCTACCAGATTATCTGGATCGTAGAATTTGATTGTCTTTCGTGCATCATTCTCATACTTATAATCAAAATACTTATAATTATCATAAGTAGAAAATTTGTATGCCACAGCTTCTATATATGAATTGTTACTATTATTTCGAAGAACAACTGTTTTTAATGTGGTTAGACCTGAAGTTTGAAAACAAATTGAGGTATAAGTTTCGTTTAATTCGTAATGCTCTGAATCAAAACTCGGTATGCTTCCATTTGAAACAGTTTGAATGTTGATAGTTTTTATTGAATCTGAACCTGAAGATGGTAAAGGGCAAGTCATCATAATCCCTCTACCTAATCTCTTGTTCACATCCTGAAAGATTTTAAAACGAAATCGACCTTGTAGTGGTTCATAATTTACTGGTTGAAGACTTAGTGTATCAATTACCACATATAACTCAGAAGCATTATAATTCTTATCATTTATTAATCGGTATTCTCCGAAACCTGCTTTAAATCCAGAAAGAATACACTTACAATTAATCAATGTTTCTCCTCCCTCGTTATATACAGTAAAAGAACATTTAAAATTAGACCAGTAGCCAGTAAGTGGTTCACTGTACTCTCCAACATATCCATTATCTGATTTTCGGTAGAATTTAGCTGTAAAACCACCTAATATTCTCCCATTATTTGAGTTCGTAGTTACATCTGCAGGATTTGGATAAAATATTCTGGAATATTCCCCAAACGAAGGAGAATTTGCCAAAACAGAATCAGAAAGCCTTATTCCAATATCAGAAATTGCCAAGGGAGGCTCACCAGCATAAGCTTCAAATTCAAACATACCTCTTTGTCTGTTGAAAGCCAAGTATTTAGCAGTATTTGTAGTTCCTTTCATGTATACGGGCTCGATTTCAACATCGTAATTTTCTATTTTTTTAGTTGTAGGAATCTCTACTAATTGAATTGTATTTTCCGGTGTATCCAAATTAGGGTGTTTCCTCTCGAAAGTCGTAATAAGTTTTTTCTGAGTTTTATCTAAAATATCTCCCGATTTCATCTTCTCAATATAATCAAAAGTAGTATCAGATGATCTTGCAGTGTACCCTTCAAAATCCCATTTATTCCTCCCCATATTCCATACAGTGGAGAAAATATCTATTTTAAATGGTTCTATATTAACGATCGTATTGTCTTTCACTAATGAGGATTCAGCTTTTAAATTCATCATATCTACAAAACTTATAGCCGGATCAACTACTGTAAATTTATGCTTTTCAGCCTTCTTTGATGCAAGCCAGGCAAGTGTACTTTTATGCCAGTCTAATTCAGTGGAAATGATGGCACTTGAAATTTCCTTTGATCTTTTAAAATCATTATCTGAAACATCAATAGTTTCCGACATATCATCCTGTTTGATAGCCGTCCCATATATTCTGAAATCGTATATGTCTCCACCAATCAAACTATTTTCACAAAGGAATTTCATCTGCATCTTGTATGGGTCATTCAACGTTCCATAATTTGCATCACTTGTATCAGCTGTTCTAATATTACTTCTCCAGGTAGCCTCGTCAATAACCACATCCCGGGCATCAAAGGAATGATCAGTCACCTTTATAACAGGATTCTCAAACTCAACATAATAAATCGTATTATCATCTTCAGGATAACCGGGATGTTTCACACTGAAAACATCCTCATATGAAGCTCCTCTGAAAACAAGAGAATCCTGAATCTGTTTCTTTTCCTTGAATTTGAGCGTAAAGGTGTTGTACTGTCTTGGAAGATCGGATATTTCATGAGTGGAAATTTGATCTTCTGTTAAAGACATAAGTGGCTGAGAAGAATAAGTTTTAAGTGAAGCGAATTGAAATCTGATTTTCTCACCTTTCGTTATTGTATCCGTTATATCCGAAAAAACTCTTCCCTGAACACTTTCTGCAATTTCTCTCAGAACATCTGACAGTTTTCTATCATCTTCAACAAAATAAAAAGGAACATGTGGATCATCAGCGCTGTCCGGAACAATATCACAGAGTTCAAAGTCAGCTTTATCCGCTACCCATTGACAAACCTCAGAAAGAGGAACATCCACAAAAACAACAGCAGGCAAAGGCATATCCTTCTTGAAATAGATGGCATCCTTTGCAACAATTCTCTTTTTACTGCTGTCTTTCGTATCTGTAATCTTTTCAACGATGAAATACAGCTTTCTATCATCTGTTGTTATTTCAAGATTATCCCCTCTTGAGACCACAACTGCTTTATCCTTGTAAAAATCGAGTACCGCCTCAGAATGCCCAATGGCCCCTTCCGGTCTGTCAAATTTAATTCGCCCGTCCAGAAAATAACGGGAGACATCCGTCTCGTTTATTTTAATGGTCATCGGACCACCCTCTGAACATAAACGAAGCGGTATACGCTTCAACCCCGGCAATTCTCTGACATTTCAGATTCTGAATATAACCGCTGAACGCATTATTTTGAAGATCCACAAAAGAAACAGTCCCTTCAGCTTCAAGCGCTTCCAGGACTGACTTTTCGTTTTCATCTATCACAACATTAATGTTGAATCTTTTCCGTACCTTCTTTACCTCTCTGTATATCACTCCGGTATAGGATTCATTTTCGATGACCTTCACATCCGAATCCTCTTCATACTTGTCCGGCATGAGCATAATCCTATTCGAGAGTCCATAAATTTTTATCATGTAACCACCTCAATGTCATGTTCTCTGATGTACTGAAGGAATTTTTCAGCAAACTTCCCCATCGCCTCATCATCCGTATCCAGAACCGTGTTTCCCGTAAACGTCGTGTTGAACGTATTCTGAATGGGCTGATGATACCCGGCCGTGTTTGTCATATCAGAAGGCGTTTGATTCTGCTCTTCCTTCCAGGATTCATCAAAGTTGATCGTCTTGAGTTGAACACCAAAAATCCCCAATACCATATTGAGCACTGTTGCAATGGCTTTCCAAATCCCGGCAACAAAATAGGCCAATCCAGTAAATACTGGGATCAGAGCTTCAACAACAGGAATTAATGCCTTTCCTATGATAAATCCCAGATGTTCCAGCGGCTTCATCAGCCTCGACAGCACAGGGGCAAGTGCCTTGTTGATTCCCTTGAAAAGGGCACTGATCGGATTTATGACGGAAATAAGTCCCTGAAGACCTGAATTCAACGACCCAATCCAACCGGAGAATATATTCACGGGATTCAGAGTTTCCAGAAGCCCTGCGGCTGCAGAAGCCAGCTTTGAAACAAAATTGCTCATTGAATCCGTTACATTTCCAAGACCTTCTGAAAAACCATTCAATGTATTACTCGTTTCTACTGAATTTGTTATTGGTGGAATATTGCCACCTGAATCATTGTTCCTCGTCATAATTGTTCTGTTGGTATTCCTTTGAACTCTTTTTACCGTATTATTCAGAGAATTGCTTCTTGAAAAAACATATGATACAGGATGACTTTCATCTATTTCTGAGTTGGAAATTCGATTTCTCATACTCGCCCTTCTTCTGGTACTTGAAGTAGTGTCTGTATATTTTTCGTATGAATTGTTTTCTGAAAAAATCATTTTTTGAAAAACACTTTCTAATCCATTTAATAACTTATCTATAGTATCTGAAAAGTTACTTTTAAAATTTTGAATACTTTTTTCAAGAGAGATTTTAGAATTTGCAAGAGGCATATCAAACCTATCCAATGGGTTTAAAAATGCCCTCTGATTTTCATTGTCCAATTTTTTTACAAACCCAGTTTCGAGAAATTGAAGAAAAGAAATTAATTCATTTGAACTATTCGGACCTCTACCTCCTTTATTGTTTAATTCTGAATCTAACTCTTTTGCATTTATCTCTTTTAATTTTTCATTATATTTTGGAATATATTCACCATAAGGAGGGATCAATATCTTATCCCATTGATCAAATAAATAGTCCCAGTCAATTTGCCATGATTCTTTTTTCAACTCCTCTTCAAGTATTTTAGAAAAACTTATTGCTTCTCCAATGAATTCTTTATCAGAACTCACTAGTCGCTGTTCCCAATCGTTACTCCCTGTTACTTGAGCAAGTGATAAATTCAGCTCACTCCAGAAATCAACCATTTTATGCCTCATTTGATACTCACTGAGATCTTGTGTATACAATTCTTCAAATCCCCAAGTTTTCAGGCTTAAATCTTTAAAATAATCTTCTGTGTCTTTCTTCAACAATACTTCTTCCACTGCAATAGTAATACCATAAACCATACTCCCAACAGTAGGACTTCCAGTGATCGCACCAGCAGCAACTCCAAGTGTGCTAGCAATGACTTGTTTTAATACTCCTTCTTCAATATTCCCTGGCTTTAAATCATTAAACATAATGGACATGCCATAAGCTAAACTACTTTCGCCTGCCGCCTGGATTAATTCTCCGGCAAATGGTGGGGAATCTTTTAAAAGTTTCATTAAACTATCTTGATTTTTGTCCACTTCGAACGAAATGGATACGGGAGTAGGCATTTTAATTTGTCCACCAATACTTTCAGCCAAATCTATTGACGATCCATTTAAATTACCTGATAAATCTTCTAAAAAATTGGTATCAACGGAAAACGTTGAATTTTTAAACGGATCGGTTGAATAAGCCCAAAGGCTTTTTGGAACATCCGTCTTTTTCAAATATCCCACTATCTCACTCACATTACTATCTATCGACTCCACCCTCTCCATGAGGGTTGTTAAATCACTCATTTTTACTTCACCTCACTTATTGTATGAATTAACTAAACTCTTTCACTCACAAAAGAAACGGGCGAAAAATATTTCGCCCCTACAGGTTGTGCTGTTTTTGAATCTTCAAAATCTGTCTTAACAGTCAGGTAAAGGTGGAAAAAAGAGAATTTTGGAACGTATGAACATTTTCCATCTTTACCGAGATTCAAATGATACAATGTTGTTTTGTCAATTCATAGCCTTTATTTTTTTCTTTTCTATTCTGACACGCTGTTCCCGGTAAGCAATCCAGAACAGGAGCTGTTTCTTACTCATATGCTGAATCACCTCCTCAACGTTTGGGACATGCCAGTATTCTGCTGCGATATCGTACAGAACATATTTCAGCGGCATCTCCTCTGATTCTATCGCTTCATCTCCTCCGAATAACTCACAGGCTGCTTTGAAACTCACTATCAGTTATTCCTGACAGTGTCTGAATTTCCTTGACGGCTTCGATAAAGTATCCGATTGGCAATCCCGTATCGAGAAGCGTTTCGATCTTGTCTCTGAGATCCGTTCCTTCAATTTCATCCTCAACGCCCAGCACAAACACGGCGTATGTTCTGAGAGAATCAATCTTTTTCCTGTCGGATTCCCACTGAGGCGTTTCCTTGTGTTCAAAACGCTTCTTTGCCTTGTTGAAAACCTTTGGCATATCCGGGTATGGCAATTCCTCAGCGATTGTGTCCTGAAAATTAACCGGCAGGGGCTTGATTCTGAACTTTAACGCTTCTTCTCCAACTTTCATTGAAATTTCCTTGCTTAAATTGAACTTATTTTTATCATTTTTACTGAATAACATATTTTCTCTCCTTAGTTTATTTTTTCGAATTCTTCAAATGCGATAGTCCCTTTCCAGATATCCGCACCGGCCATTTTGTTCAGCCGGAATTCATCTTCAACGATAAAACACTTTTTCTCCTCACAGATATAACTGGTAAAGGTGACCGCTTCCCGCTTGATGTACTTGTCCATCAGATAATCCCGCAGCTCCCTTTCCATCACAACATCTATGATATGGAGCCGGATAACCGCACCATCCAATCCAACCTTTTCCCTGTACAATTTTCCCGTCAGGGCATTCCGCTTCCACCTGCCGGAAGTCGTTTTCTGCGTGGTATCATACCCCTCACAATTTTCAGTAAAATCCATGTTGTCAACCCGTATCATTCTTCTGTCACCTCTTTGGTCTGGGCGGTAATCTCAACCCCTCTCTTGATATAATCCCCTTCATCTCTCGAAAGAGAATCAATCTGACAGCCATGATACTTCGTGATAATCGTTTTATCTTCATCCGCGTTGACATCCCGTACCTCAATGGTAAAGCTTCCATCCTCAAAGCGCTTGTCCCACGAAGCATCCAGATACAGATCATCTATCGTGATCTTGTATCCCCTTGACGTTTCGATTCGCTTTTTAGTTTTGAAATTAACCGGCTGATATTCGAAGTAATTTTTACTGTCCGTTGCCTTGAACCCTTCGGCAAATCCGAGAAGCTCGGATGTATCTGATTCTTTTGTGTGGGTGATGGAGATAAAAGCACCATCACAGATGATGTTGTTGTGGCCTTTGGATAAAAGGATTTTGTTTGAATTTTTTGGAAGTCCAATCACTTCTGAAGGTTTTGAAACGAGTGCTTTAGTCCATGTTGCACCGTGTATCGTTCCGTTGTTTCCGTTACCGGAATGGTCTATGAGAATGTTTCCTGAGCCTTCTTTACAACTGTGCCAAATCAACAAACCTGTTTCATCACCTGCCAACTCAGCACCAAGTGCTGCTTGAGAAAGTGGGATATTCCATACTCTGAAATCAAACAACGTTCCAGTTAAAGGATATTCCATCCCTCCGTTATCCTGTCTTATTCCTAATCGTAAAGTATTCAAATTATTTACCGAATCAAAAAAACCTCCGTTTAAATCCTCTGCAAACAATACACCATTTTTGTATATTTTGTTCGTTGTACCATCCGAAACCCATGACAGTGTCATTTTTTCATTTGTAACAAGTTCAGGAAAATCTTGAATCCAGTTATTCTCGTCGTTGCCCCGTATCATAAATCTATGTGTGTCTAAAGAAATATCACTTGAAGCTCTCGTACTATCTGATGCGGAGAAAACCATATCATAATCTCGCGAAGCTTCAAAAGTGATTTCTACAGTCCCTTGTGTAAGATTGCCTACAACAGAAATATTTTCATCCAAATCAATATAATCATCCACTCCGTCAAACTCCAAAACCGCTCTGGTGGAATAGGTTTCGACTGTGTTATCAAACTCTGTGTCATGCCAAGTTGCACCATAGATTGTTCCGCCGTTGTTTCCTGTGTAGTCTTTGAGGATTCTATCTGTTTCTAAGAATTTGTACTCAACCAATGTATTTGTTGTGGATTCCATTTTGAAATAGGTTATATTCCCTTTTAAATAGTATCCTCCAGCAGCTCCTAAAATCAACCTTGGATTAATAAATTTAGAAGGTGATAAATAAGTAAAGGTTTCAACAGAAATACCATCTATTGTAAAAGAATATTTTTTTCCATCCCATTTCAATTCAAGTGTATGCCAACCTTTTAATAATTTCTGTTTTATATAACTTGCCCCTGAATCATCACACATCCACATAGTTTCATTTGAAGCAGCAGATGTTATATTGTTTCCATAATAAAATCTTCGTCCGTTTAAAACAAACAATAATCGTATTGATCCTGAATCTGTTATATCTTCATCTGTATAGAAAATTATTTTTATTTTATCAACTTCCCCAGTTATTGTCCCGCAATCGACTAATGTATTAGTATCACCAAATCCAAGATAATGTTCCACGAATACACACATTACATCATCATATTCTCGCCATCCAACAAATGAAGTATTTCCCATTCTCAAGAATTTATTTTCACCGTAATTAGGCGAATCTTTCTGAATGTTCATCAAAAGACATTCCGAAGGCACACCTGTATGCCAACTCCAATCAACACTACCATCACTCTGAATAGCATCAACAAGTTTAACCCTCTTGAATTTCTTTGAATCAGTTTCGTCTGAGACTCCGAACATTGACCACATTTCGGGAAGGGGTTCTTCGTAACTTTTTGGTGGTTGGTATTCGGTGGCGGTTGTTCCTTCTTCAAGTTGGATGTTCCCGAAATAAGCATTCCCAACGTAAGTAGAACAATAAAAATATATCTTTATTTTCCCTGTTGCATCTGTAGTAAAAGTTCTGGATATTCTGTTTGCAGAACTTGTTTTAGCTACTAAAGAGATATTAATAACGAATCCGAAATTTTGCGCATCACAAGATAATGTATATACAGTATTAGGTTTTAGTTTCACAATAGAAGTGGATACTCCGTAGTATTCGCCTGTGGTTGGTCTGATAGATTGATTATTACCAGTGGCTGTTAAATAAAAATAACCATCCTTTTCATATAAGTCAGGATATCTTTCTAAATTATCCCAATTATTCATAGAATCTATTTGCCATTCCCATAAATTCCTACCCTTATTTACAACAACTTCTGCGGAATCTTGTCCAAACTTATACCCAACGGTTGCTACAGAATCAACGTATTCGGGAATAATCTCGTCAAGAGCTTCTTTGGATAAATCTTCGAAATTGACCCATGCCGTTGTTGGTGTGTATTTGGCATTTAAGTAGTTTACAAGGGATATTGGAAGCGAACCCATCTGAGTTAAATTTATTTTTTGGAAACTATCAAAATTTATATTAACCGTCGCTCCTGAAGAGTTGGTTCCCGAGATATACAACCCCAAAGCAGACATCTCTCCTTTTTCAGTTGGTTTGAATGTCATTGATAATCGTTCCCATTCATTTGTCTTTGAAGGGGATATTTTACGCCATCCTACACCTAAACCCGTGGCAATAATTCCAGGTAATATATCGCTCAAAATATCCGTTTTGACAAAACAACTTATATAATATTTTTGATTGGCATTAACAGACCTATTCTTAATATTGATATTTCTATTTGTCGTAGACGATGTTACCCTTTGACATACATTTCCAAAGACACCTCCATAAATAATCTCAGCTGTACATCCATATATGGGAAGAGCTAGTAAATCTGAAAAACCATCACCATTCGAATCTTTTTCAAAATTACCGTCTCTACCAAGCTCATTAATCCACGTTATCCCAGCTATTTCAATCTCGGCACTCTCATCGCCCAACGCCTTTGCATTCACAATATTAAAACCAGAGGTAACGCCTTTTTCCTCTGGAATGATTCTGATCTCACTTTCTTTTTTCGTGTAACTTCTCATAAAATCACCTCAAAAAAAGAGGGCTTCTCAGCCCTCTTACTAGTCTTATACATTTTAATATTGCAATCCGGGTTTATACAACTTCAGAAAAGACTCTTGTACCTGAATTATCTTTTCCGAAGATGACGCCTTCCGCTTCCAGCTTGGAGTATTCATCGCCTTCTGTGAACTTTGTCTTTGCCCTGTCGAACCAGACATTGTAAAGCTTGTGTGTTTCCACTACCGTTGTGCCATCTTCATCCAGAATTCTATATTCAACGTTGACACACTTGTATCTTGATGGAATGCCATCCGCTCCTGCCGCTGAGGAAACTGCGGGGTTGCACATATTTTCCTTGATTGCGTTGCTGACGTATTTGAGTGAGAAATTCACCTTTCCCCATCCTGCAAATTCATCGGCTGCCTTGACATGATCCAGCCCACCTCTTCTGTTTTTGATCACAATCGGTTCATTCTGTTCCGGATCGGTATATGTGAAGTCTCCCTCCGCAAAAAGAACCTCTGTTTCAATTGGTGTTGCTGCTGTTCCGTCGATAACCTTTAATCTTCCATCTCTTTTGTTTCTTACTGCATCTGCCATTTTTTCATTCTCCTTTTAATTTAATGTTTTTAACTCATGATGCACTTCAACCCCCACAGAAGGCCTTTAAAGCAACACACCCTCGTTTATATTACGTGTCATATAGAAGTTGTGTTCGTGATTTTGATGCACATTTTGAGTTTTTAATGTCGTTAGTTTTTTCCGCTTTCTTCTGAATTCTCAGTCCGACGTTTCTTTTTGTTCGTTCACTTTACTGTCAGTTTGTCACCTCCGGAAACTTGCAATAAAAAAAGCTGTCTTTGAAAAGACAGCTTTTTTTATTTGCCATTATTAATATTCCACTCAACGCTTGGTATTTACCCATCGATTGGAACTAAAATCAGGAATTGCACCCAATTTTTCCTTGCACAAAGTAAAACAGGTACACCTGCCATAAATATAGGGTGGTAAATGTTCCGCCCCCACATGGTTTGGAATTTCTCCAGGTTTTTGGGAATAAACCCAATACTTTCACTTTGTTTTTAATCGAGTTCATCCGAACTTTTACATTTATGACTGTACTTGATTATATCATAAAACTCATGCAGTGTCAACTATTTATTGTAGTTTCTATTTTTTTGATGGCTCTTTTTTTTATTCTCATGACGGTTGTCGGGTTTATTTCCATCTTTCCGGCTATTTCTCTTTCGCTTAATCCCCTGTAATAGCCGTATTTTTTTTCATAATCGTGATCGATATAACTTCTGAAAATGACTTCCGCCTCTTTTTTTTTGAGTTCACTCAGCCAGAACTCCACGAGTTTACAGATCAGTCCGGCGTTGTACTGTTCGTTAAAACTTTCTATCTGTGTTGCGTTGAAGTTTATATGTTTTGTGATTTTCAGAAATTCCCGCTTTATCTCCCTCTCTATTTCAGGGTCATTTCTGTATAGGTTTCGTCTGACCTCTGTCCAGTCAATCTCTCCCTCTTTCCATATCAGATGAATTCTTTTATTCAACAGTTTGCTTTTGGCCGTCTTGTATTTCTGTAATATTCTGATGATAAACTCTCTGCCGGTTTCTTCCGGGTGTTCGTCCGCCGGAATTTTTCTATTCTTTTCTTCAAGAAGATTCAACACTATCCCTCCCGTTCAAAACTTTTGCAAATCGTAAGTTTCTAAAAGTAACTTTCGCTCAAATATTTTTCTAAACAAGATCAATTATATTACTAAAAGTAACCTTTGTCAAGAAACATATTTACTTTTAGTATTTTTCGTTCGCCGTAAAACTTGAAAATTATTACTTATAGTGATATAATTCATACATGGATAAAATTATTTTTGGAAGAAGATTAAAGGCAGAACGTATTAAAAGTGGATACACTCAGGAGGAACTGGCCATAAAGCTGAAGGTCAGTAAGACGAGTATAACGATGTATGAGCAGGGCAAACGCTTCCCACGGGATACGGTTCTGTCGGATATCTCAAAGATATTGAAAGTCTCTATCGATTATTTGATGGGAAACAGCGATAATCCAAAACTGAACCGTTCAGCTGAAGGGGAAACTATTTCATGCGGTAACGCAGAGTTTAAGGGTAATAATTCTCAGCTCATTCCAATGTTTGAATCTGCCGCCGCGGGTATTGGTGCTGAACCCCTTGAGCAACCCATTGGTTATATGTCGCGTCCTCAGAATTCCATCGGAGATATGTGGGTTACAATAAGGGGAAATTCCATGGAACCCCGAATTTACGACGGTGATCAGGTGCTGGTCGATAAATCCGCTTCTATTAATAACGGTGACCCCGTCGTCGCCATCGTTGACGGCAAGGTTTTCTGCAAGTACTATTACAAGGATGATAGGGGAAAAATCACTCTGTACAGTCAAACGGCAAAGTATCCTCCTATTTATCTAAATGGGGAAATCCAATTTATAATCATCGGAAAGGTCGTCGGTTTTTTTGGAAAGATGTAGACAGAGACGCCCGATGTTACCTGAGCATCTGCTGCTTGAATTGCAGAAGAAAAAAATCCGGAAGGTTCCCCTCTATGAATGTAGCGAATTTACAAATGATTATATGAATCCAGTTCCTCTAGAGAAAATTGAGCTTCCACCGTCAGTTTATGCGGAATTTGCGGTTCTGATGCCGGATGATTCCATGACCCCCGACTATAATGAAAATGATGTTCTCTTCATCTCAAACTTCAGCCGAAACAGGCATTTACCTTTTCTCATCATCTATAACGATCGGACAAGTGTTCCGAGGTGTAATATCAGATTTGTGAGTGAATTTAAATACAATCCCCAGGTTGAACTTTTCTCAAAGAACGATGAACCGATTTATGTTGATAAGGCGTTTATTAAAATTCTAGGAAAAGTCGTTTGGCGAAAGTCAGTCTGAATTAAGACGCTTTTTCCCTCGTTCCCGCTCTCCGAAAACCTCAAAAAAATAAAGCAGCAAATCTATCGTTGATCGTTCGAATGGCAGCCATCCTCAGGAACGGATAATTTGTAAAAACGGATTATTTATAAGTCGTTTTTTCCGTTGGCATTCCATATTTAGACAGTTTCAAACTCCCCAACACATGTTATAATAGAAATGGTAATTTTTTTAGGTTAACGGGAGGGGATTGATTTGAAGAATAAAACAATTTTACTGTTTGTATTTATCTTTTTAATGGTTTCTTTTACAGGACTTTCAGCAGCCTTTTACGTGCTGACGCTTGATGCAAAGGATAATTTCCTTGAAAGGGCAAATTCCATCATGGAATTCATGGAAACCACCGGTATTCAGTCTGATCCTCTTCTTATCTGTACCGGTGGATTATCAAATTCCTCTACACTCAATATCTTTTCCGGTACACAGCCTTCCAATCCGGTTGAAAAAATACTGAAACAATTAAATACGAAGTGTATCACACCACCAGCGGATGAATTGAACTCAGAATTCCTGAGGACGATCAAGACTCAGATTCCCGTTGTCGTCAGTGATTCTTCCGGAAAGGGGTTTGCTTCCTTTCTGAAAGTTGATTTTGGCGGTACAGATATCGGAATCTTCAATATAACGGAAATCCCTTCCGACTGGTACGAAACCGTTCGTGGACAGGTTGATCTCTTCTCACTTGACAGTATTATCATCATCATGGATAATCCGGAACTGAAGATCGTCCCGGCAGAAATCCGCAGCAGAACCTTTGTCATTCCCAGGGATACAGCAGTTTACAGGGTAGACATTGAATACGGGCCGCTTCTGACGGAAGTAAATCTTTCACAGACGGAAACAATGTATCCACTCTTCGATGAAACCAGGGAATTATATGCCGACTGGCTCAACCATGAATATGACATTGATCCCTTTGAACTCACACAATGGCGTGAAATCCCGTTCTACTCGATGATTGGTCTGATGGCTCTGAAAGATGCCGATACAGACCTTATGTTCTACTACAACCCGACATTACCGAAAAAGATCACAACACAGGATGCCATCACGATGTTCAGTGATTATGTCATGGGAACGGTGAATTTGGAAAATTCAAATATCAGAAAGCTGTTGCTCAGATCATCCAATATGATCGACTATGATGGGTTGAACGCCACGATGAAGGAAACCGGCAATTATTATTCCCTGTACGGGGAACCCTATTATATCGACCTGTCAAAGATCCCCGAAGACAGATTGATCATCAGTACGTTCAAGGAACCCCAAAAGATACTGGTATTCGGGCCAAGGGAGATCATCAAAGAAAACTTCCCGTTCTTAAAAGAATTGAACCTCTCGCCGCTTTACTACGTTTTCTGGGCACTGAAGGCGGGGTATCCAGATCTTAAACCAAACTGGCGGGTTATGGTGCAGCCCTATCTGTATACCTATACGATCGAAAAGGGAGATACATTGAACATCATAGCGGAAAAACTCGGCATAACGGTGAAGTCCATCAAGGCTTTCAACCCCGATTTGATTGAGATGTATCTGACACCGGGAACTCATATTTATGTGCATATCCCGTATGAATTTGAAAAACAGGAATAGCCATGCTGACAGAAAGTATCATTGCCATAGCGATACTTGCAATTGTCTTTTCATTATTTTTCAGCGTAGCGATTTACAGTCGAAATATCTGTTACAAGCATTTTTATGAATTAAAGGCAAAAAGCCAATACAATCAGTTAAAGATGCTGATTGAAAGAGATTTTTTCATCAGAAGGCGTTCACAGATAGAGTGCGCCCACAAAGATGCAAAAAAATTCTGTATGGGATTCTGGGAAGAAAGCGATGAGGAACTGAAATACATCGTCTATGATATTCACATCAAACCTGATTCCGAAAACGGGGAAGTCGTATTTTTCAGAAGATACTGTATGAATCAGGATACGTTGAATGGAGAATATGAAACGTATTGTGAGGCTATCATCCATCATATTGCCATGGGGACTTACATCGTCCCAAACAGGGTTTATTACAATGATTTCACCGAACTTTTTAAAGGAACGGTTTACACTGATGGGGAGGTACTAAACTTTAATTATGGTGATTACCAATACACTTTTCCGCTCTAGGGAATGGCTGTCATGAAAAAAATAATAACGCTTTTATTGATACTATTCAGTACAACGATACTTTTTTCTATCCCGGAGATACTGCCAACTGTCGATTCCATAATCATCCCGAACGCTTTCTCACTTGATGAAACGAAGAATCATCTGTTCGTCGGTTATTCAAACGGTGTCTGTGCCATTTGGAATATTGCAACCGGTAAACTTGACGATGTACTGCGGGATCTGGATGTTGAAGCCTCGATTCTTTCGGTTTCCATCTCCGATGATAAAAGTATGATTGCCATGGGGCACAAAGACGGTATCCTTGAGATATGGAATCTGAATCCCAACAAAAAATACGGGGAGTTCATTCGAGAGAATAACAGTATCTGGGATATCATCTTCAACGAAGATGGTAAATATATTTATACGGCGAATTCCGACGGTAGACTCAGAAAATGGGATATCAACACAAAGATACTCGAAGATATTTATACCCGGCATCGTCGTACGATCAACTCCGCTGAATTTTCAAACAGCGGTAAATATCTCGCCACCGGATCCGCTGATAGTTCTATCGTCCTGTGGAATGTCGCAGAAGGGGAAATTGAAGATGTTCTTCAATCCCATAGCGGCTGGGTTACGGATCTCGCTTTTTCCCCAAACGATAAATACCTGGTCTCCACATCAGCGGATAAACGGGTCATGGTCTGGGCAGTCCCGAGAGGTTATCTCCTCAGAGAATCAAAACTTTTCCCAAGCGAAGTGTGGAGTGCAGCGTATATCAACAACGAAGAGGTCGTCCTCGGTGAAGCCAGCGGTGATCTCACCTTATGGAACGTTGAAACGGCAAGAGAACTTCGTAGAGTAAAGGGGGCACACAGCGCCGCGATTCGTGCCATCACCTATTCCCCCCGTTCCAATCAGATTTTTACCGCTTCAAACGATGGCACCGTCAAGATATGGGATGACAAGAGTTTGAATCTCATTGCTACTCTGACGATGGCAAAAGACGGGGAATGGATTGGTTATATGCCCCTTGGAAAATATGTTTCCAGTGTCAACGCCCTCAACAGAGAGGACTTTTACATCCTGGACGGTAATCAGATATTCAACTTTGATAATTACAGAGACTTTCTCATTCCCGTTGAATATCTCCCTATCGGAGATATCTTCGGTCCTGAAATTACGGCTGTCAACCTGTTGGTATCTCCCAAAAATGATCAGATTGAATTTCGGATAATGGATGATTCAAAAGTTGATAAGGTAGAGGAATTCAGTATCACATACGATTATGATGAATCCGATGTCACTCTCAAGATTCCTTTCGATATATGGGCAAGAGACAGCGCATTCGTAGATATTACCGCCTTTGATCTTTTCGGAAATCAGACCAAGAAACAATACGAAGTCGAATTCTCGGGTTTCAGATTCTATCTCAAAGAGGATTATGAAGGATTACCGAGAAATACTCTCGTAGTCCTTAAATCAATCAAAAGCGGAGAATTCGTCGTAGATTCCGACGGTGACTTGTATCAGATTCCAAAGGATAAACTAATCCTGAGCCCCTATGCCCCGGATATAGAGATACAGATCACTCATCCGGAAAAAGGATGGTCGCAAACAAAAGGGGGAATGGGAATCAACAACGATTCGATCAGTTTTGATGTTGTGATCAGTGATATCATCGGTGTCGATCAAATCGTTATCAACGATCAGAACATCGATACGGCCCAGGCCGTCAAAAAAATTGAGACGTCTCAAACACACACTTTGACTTTTGGAAAGAACATCATCACCGTCGTGGCGACAAACATGGAAAAGATTTCAAGTGCCGCTTCCGTTACCGTTGTCCGTACGGAAAGAATCCCCCCCGAAATTTATCTCCCGCCGATTCCGGAAATTGAATATTCGGACACCTATTTCCTGTCTTTCGGTGTGAAGGATAATTATGAAGTTAACAAGGTGCTCATCAACAACGTTCAACATCTCATCAATAAGAAAGAAGATGAGATTCAACTTGAATTACCGATCAACAGGGGAGAGAACCGTTTTGAAATAGATGTCTTTGACTGGTTCAATAATTCAGCCAGGAGTGCCTTTGTCATAACCGGTGCAAGGATCATGTTTGCAGCAAAAGAAGGGGTTAAAGTAACGGATGAAGACGGCGGAATCCTGGATATTCTCATGCTTGGCGACAGGATTGTTACCTTCGAGGAAACCGGCAGGTATTTTAAAGTGAAAATCGGTGATCAGACGGGTTTTGTCAATTCGATGGATGTGATGAGTTCACCACCGGATATTTATGTCCCGGGATTTTCGAATATCAGCGCACAGATTCAGGGGGATTACATACTGGTCAAGGGTATCGTATATGACGACGTCGAGATTAAAGAGATCATCGTCGGTGGAAACAGAATATTTGATACGGAAGATGTCAACATCTCAATCCCCGATTACCCGGTCAGAGATGCCAAGTTCTTTGAATATCAATTGATGATACCGGGAGAAGAAATTTTCCCGATAGAACTCTACTGTTCTGATGACGCGGGGAACGAAAAAAGAGCCAGCGTTACGCCAAAACTTTAATTTGAGGTGATCGTTTTTGTTTTTGTCAGGTCTTATTCTCAGTTTTATCATTGGAGCGACGATAGGAAGTTTTTTAAATGTTATAATCTTTCGATACTCAGATGATACCGTTTCTATCGTCAAACCGAGCCGTTCTTTTTGTCCGAGCTGTAAAACGGACATAAAATGGTATGATAATATACCGATCGTGAGTTATCTGTTTTTGAGAGGCAAATGCAGATCCTGCAGATCATCGATCTCAATACGTTATTTCATCGTTGAAGTTCTGACTGCCGCATTTTTCTTGTTAAATTTCGTAATGTTTCAGGATAGCCTCTTAAAAGTTACCGGCTCTTGTATCATAACCGCTTCACTGATCGTCGTATTTTTTATCGACATTGATACTATGACGATCTCCGACTGGAACAGTATTTTTATCGTCATCGGGGGTCTTTTGATCGTGTATGCCGATGGATCATGGTTGATCAACAGTATCACAGGTCTTGTTGCATTGCTCTTTATGCTATTGGTTTATTTTATCTCACATAAAGGTATCGGATCCGGTGATGTTATTCTGATAGCCGCATCCTCTTTTGCAATTGGTCCTTTTAACACTATATTCTCCATATTTCTTGCCAGTCTTTTCGGTATCGTTTACGCCATTGCTTCGAGAAGCTCCATGAAAACAAAAGTACCTTTCGGACCTTTTCTTGCAATCGGTATCTATTGTTCCATGCTCTTTGGGGGATTTTTTTCAAGTCTGCTTGAAAAACTGTATGTATAACTATTATCTGAGACAAATGTGTGGTGATTATTGTGGAAGGAAATAAAAGAATAAACCAGGAAATACCTGTCGGAAGTCATCTTGCGATGTTCTTTTCCGGTCAGGAAAATCTCAGGGAGATGTTAAGTCCTATCTTCGACGGGGAGATTGAAAAGAACAGAAAGATCGTGTATATCAGAAATGCTTCCGATACGGCATGGTTAAAGTCCTGTATATCCGATTATGATGCGGAAAAGCATGATAAATTTATTAAAGCCTGGACGGCTACGGATATCTCACTGAGACGAAATGGTTTTACACCGATCATCCTGCTGGACCTTTACAAGAGTGAAACGGCAAAAGCCCAGGAGGAAGGCTTTAAAGGGTTGACCATTATGCTGGAAGTCACCACGGTTCTGATGCAACTTTTCCTGGAACCGAGATTCGCCAGATTCTTCATGGATCTTCAGAATACATTGGCAATGACCACCGATCGTTTCATCTTCGAATATGATATCTCCAGACTGGACAATAGAGTATCCCATATGATCATGAGTGAGCATCCCTGCTTCGTTTATCAGAACAAAGTCGAATTCAACCCTATTTACTCGCGAAAACAGGGGAATCATGCGATGCGTTTCATCGATCAGATCAGAGAATTGAAGAAAGTTAAAGCGGAAAATGAGGCGATCAAAAATAATTGCAGCAGTCTTACCGAAGAACTAACCGAAAAGAAAAAAACAATTGAAACGTTGAAAAGAGAAAAAGACGCAATAAAGGAGAACCTTTCACGTGTGAAACTTGAAAACGTTCAGAAAGTCACCCGAATTGAACGGATTCAGGAACAATTGAAGATTGATCAGAAAGAGAAAAAGGATGCGGAAGAGCTGGCTGCCGGATTGAGAGAACATCTCGACAGAAAGATACGTTCTTTTGACGAGTTAAAAAAGGTTTCCGATGCGGCAAAAGAACGAAATGCACACTATGAAAAGGAAATAACCGAAAAAAATGCAGCGATCGAAACACTCACCGGTCAACTTGAAGAGAGCGAAAGAAAGCGGGAAGCACTTCTCGGTGAAATCAAATATAAAGATAATAAATATGCCACCCGTTTCGAAATCATCGATAATCTTGAAAATGAGCTGACTGCATCAAGAAATGAAGTGAAAAGGCTGACATCGGTCATTGACGATAAGGGTCTTGAAATAATGGAATTAGAGGAAGTTTTCGAAGATACAAAAAGGAAGTTAAAAGAAACTGGGGATGAAAAAGAAAATCTTTTAATGGAATTAAAATCTAAAAACAGCGAGGTAATTTCATTGAACAACGAATTAAATGAATTTAAAAACAGACTTGCCGATATGCGGCAGATGATGGAAGACTCTGAGAAAATCATCGAAAGTTCGTCGAACACTATTGAAGAAAAAGAAAATGAGATCCGGGAACTCAACGACAGACTGACAAACGAGAGAAATCTTGTACAGGAAACACAGGCTGAAGTTGAAGCGTTACGACAAAAGATTCAGGAATTGAACGACACACTCGAAACAAAAGAACAGACGCTTGAAGAGAAAGAAGAACTTATCCGATTCACAACCTCTGAATTCGACAAGACCAAAGAGGCACTCAGATTAACGGATGAAAGAAAGTCTGAAGCTGAAACAAAACTCGAGGAAAAATCAAGAGATTACGAAGACCTCAGGAACAGTGCCGACGTCCTCGGCAGAGAACTGGAAGAAAAGACCGATAAACTCAATGCGTTCACAGAAAGAACCTTCAACCTTGAGAATGAAAAGAGCCATCTTGAGGAGGAGAAAGTCGCTTTGATCCAAGACAACGAACAGCTGAAAGCGACTCTGGAAAAGTATCAGCAGACCACTCAGGAACTGAAACAACAGATCGTTGAAAAAGAACAACAGATTGCGCAAAAGGTCAAGGATTATGAAGAACTGAAAGAAAACGCCGAGATTCTCGAACTGGAATTGGAAGAAAATGTTGAAAAAGTCGGTGAATTCACCGAAAAAACACAGCAACTTGAAAACGAAAAAAGTACCCTTGAACGGGAAAAGGCTACGTTGACACAGAATATTGAAGACCTTAAGACGAAGATGGATCAATATCTCCAGAAAACGCAGGAACTTGAGAAAGAGCTCTCTGAAAAGCATCAACAATTCGAAGAGAAATCAATGGCCTATGATGAATTAAAGACAAGCAGCGAAGTCATGGGAAAAGAGCTGGAAGAAAAGACCGGCAAACTCAACACGTTCACAGAAAAGACTTTCGCCCTTGAAACTGAAAAGAGTAACCTTGAGGGTGAAAAAGTCGAACTTATCCGGAATATGGAACTGATCAAGTCCAATCTGGATCAGTACAAACAGACCACAGAAGATTTAAACCAGCAGACGAACAGACTTGAAATAGAGATCGTCGAACTCAACAAAAGATCTGAACAGCTGGATAATGAGATCGACAGAAAGAATGAAGAGATAGAAAGACTCAACGGTGAAAATCAGAGAGAAAGGGAAGAGATCAACCGTAAAGCTTCCGAAATTGAAAGGCTCACGGAAGAAAAGAAACGTGAAAGAGCAGAACTCGAAAGATTGATCGCCGAAAGGAATGAACTGCTCAGAAATAAGGAGCAGGAAATCGAAAATAAAAACAGCGAAACAGAGGAGCTCAAAAAGGTTATCGCTGACCGTGAAACACTTATTAAAGATAAAGAAGCACTCATCTGTGAAAAAGAAACTCTGATAAAGGAAAAAGAAGGGATCATCGCTGAAAAAGAGCAGATGAATGAAGAAAAAGACGCAAGAATACGGGAAATTGAAGATGAAAAGACAGCACTGGAAATTGATTATAGAGAAAGTATGGACAAGATTTCCGTATCCATCAAGAGTATCAAGCTTCAGCATGAGATGGACAAACAGAAGATCAAGGAACAGACGGGTGAAATCCTCCGCCTCAAGGGATCAAATCACACACAGCTCTCAAACATAGAAAATCTCAGTGAAAGAATCCGTATCCTTGAAGCGGAGATCAGAAACAAGACTGAACAGATCGACCAGTCAAAAGGTCAAATCGCTGAGCTGGAAAACACCCTTAGCGCGTCAAAGGAAGCGTATACAGGGCTAAAAACGCACAAAGAGGAACTTGAATCAAAACTCTTCGGGGCAAATGCCGAACTGGAAAGCCGAAACAGTACCATTGACGAATTAAACGGAGAAATAGAGGTTCTAAACCTTGAACTTTCGGAAAAAACAGAAGATTTCAACGCTGAAAAGGATAATTTGAATGCTGAAATTGACAGAAAAAACAGCGAAATTGATCGACAAAATGCGACGGTTCAACAACTTGAGGAAACGGTTAACGGTTTGAAACAGCAACTCATAGAACTCAATTCGGAAAAAGATGAGTTGTATCGCGTTAAAGCTGAAATGACTGAAAATCTCGATACACTCAAAAGCGAGCTGAACGGCAAGGTGGCTGAATTGGATCACCTGAGCAACCGACTTAACGAATCAAGCGCAAGGATCGAACACCTTGGGGAAGATCTTAAAAAGAAAACGGACCTTCTCAACAGAAGGGAAAAGGATCTCACCGACCTCAGAAACTTAATCTCAGCAAGGGAAACAGAAATTGCGGAAAAAGCAGCTGCCATCAATTCTCTTGAAAAAGAAAAGGTTGAACTGCTTAAGGATAGAGAGGTACTCGGTGGAAAACTCTCCATGATAGAGTCTGACAAGGCTGAACTGCTTGAAAGAAAAAAAGAACTCGAGCAGGCCAAAGCCATTTTGGAGGAAGACAAGGAAAAACTCAGAGCAGAATCCAAACGACTAAAACTCATATTGCTGGAAAAGGATGATATTCTGAACCAGGAGATGAAAAATCTTGTCAGCAAGAAAGATGAAAACGAAATGCTCAAATATGAAAATATGAGAGCGCTCAGCAATATAGAAGATCTGAAAGAAAAGATCACCAGCCTTGAAAAGAAACTCAACGGAATCGGAAGTTCAACATCCTTGAACGATACATTGGATCAGATCAGACTCATGACAATCAGTAATTCACTCGCCGATAAGAAGCCCTCTGAATGAGCGTACCGTTAAAGAGAAAAAGAGGCAATCTCTTTTTTCTGATCTTTCTGACTTATCTGTCGGTGCTGATCTACCTGTTGTTTACAGGCAGCACCGGCATTAAATACAATCATTTTCCACATGAAGATAAACTGCTGCACTTCGTCGCTTTTTTCTGCGGTCAGCTTTTCGTGATGTTCTCGAATATCAGCCGTGGTCTTTTCAGAAAGATCGTCTATCTCTTTTTCATCTCGCTTCCGTTAGTATCAGAATACGTTCAATACCATATCCCGTCAAGGGTTACGGATAAATGGGATATGATTGCGGGTTATCTGGGCATCGTACTTTGTCTGTTACTTTTCATGGGGATAAAGGTTATACGGATGATGTACATCAAATACAAGCAAAACAAAAGAATCAAAATAAAAGGGGAATATTAAGCATGTGCAGAATGATGGCAACGATTTCAAAAAAACAAATTGAAGTGACAAATTGGCTGAAGCCCTTGGAAAAACAGTCAAAAGAAGGGATTAAAAGCCCTCACGGGCATGGATACGGTGTCGCTTTCTACAGAAAAGGACAGATACATACGAGAAGAGAGATCAACCCGATCTGGGAAAGACAAACGGATTTCACGGAAGATGAAGGTCGGATCATCCTCCTTCATTCCAGAAAAGCAAGTGTCGGCAGTGTGTCTCTCGATAACGTTCATCCGTTCACTGCTACCGTGGACGATCACTCTTTCGTCTTCTGTCACAACGGTACGATTCAGGATATCAAAAAACTCAGAACGGTCAAAGACGTGGAAAATGAGGATATAACAGATTCCAGAATCTACTTTGATCAATTCCTGAAGAAATTTGAGATGACCGGAGATTTTACAGAAGCCGTTAAAGAAACCGTACAGCAGATCGCTCGGGAATGCTCGGATATCACATCCATGAATGCTTTCCTTTCAAACGGAGAAAGCCTCATCGTCATCAGATATTGCCTGAAAGAGGAAAATTATTACAGACTGGGATATAAAAAATTGAAAGATCAGGAAGGATTTGTCATCAGCACGGAGGAATTTCCCGAAACCGGCATCGAACAGGGAGAATGGAACTGGCTTGAAAACAAGACTTTGAATGTGTTTACACCGAAAAAGATTGAACCTTTCAATTTATAGATTCGATTACAAATCTAGATCTTCGGTAATGGCAAACAAATGGATAGTAATCCGGAAAAATATAGGGGCAATTCACGAATTGCCCTCTTTTTATGACGATTATAGCGATTTCATTTGTTTAGAATAGAATGAGATATAACCGTTTTTTTCACTCCTGAGCTCCCCAAAATCAAAAGCTTGCAGGGGCGAAAGATATCCCACCTTTTTGATGTTTAAATCTCCTCAATACTCAAATTTGAATTCGTATAAATACAAATCTCACTCGCGATCTTCATCGACTCAACGACCATGTCTTTAATATCCATCTCTGTGTTTCTCAGAAGAGCCCTTGCCGCAGACAAGGCATAATTCCCGCCGGAACCGATGGCCGTCACATCCTCATCCGGTTGAATGACTTCCCCATTACCGGAAATCACCAGCATCGTCTCCACATCGGCAACGATGAGCAACGCTTCCAACTGACGCAGCATCTTATTTGTTCGCCATTCCTTGGCCAATTCAACTGCCGCTCTCATCAAATTGCCGTTGAATTTCTTGTAATAGGCTTCGAACTTCTCAAAAAGTGTAAACGCATCGGCTACCGATCCGGCAAACCCCGCAACGACCTTTCCGTCTCCGAGCTTTCGAACCTTACGAGCCGTCGCCTTCATCACCGTATGCCCCTGCGTCACCTGCCCGTCACTGGCTATAACCGTCTTCCCATCCTTCTTTATCGCAAGTACCGTCGTCCCTCTGATTTCCATTCTATTGCCTCCATCTTTTAAAATTTCTTTGAAACCGTATTCGAACAACGGCCCCTTTTTAACATTATACGTGTTAAACGGCGTTATTGTCAATTTTGTAAAATTCTACGCCGTGTTGGTCAATATGTTTGATCCGTTCATCCGGTTCATTCCAGAGTTTTTAGTCAAATTAAATCTTTTTTACATCAAGAATATAGTATACAAGAGGTGGATTATGGAATTTTGCAACAGAAAAAAAGAATTGAGTTTCCTGAAATCAGTTATAGAAAAGGATAGTAAGCAATTTATTGTGTTGTATGGAAGACGGAGAATCGGAAAAACAACACTTCTCAAAAAGACGCTTGAAGCCTTTTCACATGACAAATTCCTGTATTATTTCGTTGAAATTATGAAAGAGGAAACGGTGTTAAACAATTTAAGTCACGCATTTTCAAAAGCCAGATATACGGAATGGTATGACTTGTTCAGCGATCTATTCAGACAAAAAGAAATCATCGTTTTTGATGAATTTCAAAATTTCAATCGTATTAATCCTTCAATTCTTTCAGCATTCCAGCACGCCTGGGATGACCATCAAAACCAAACAAAGCTATTCGTTCTTGGATCATACGTCGGAATGATGAAAAAGATTCTCACGGATGGCACTGTCCCGTTGTTTGGAAGAAATGATTATATGATCAGAATCGGATTATTTTCACAATTTGAAACGTTAAAAATACTGACAAATTACGGCTACAGTATAACTGAGTCAATCGAGATATTAATGCTGGTGGGGGGGATTCCGAGATATCTTCTGGCGTTCAAAGAAAAAAATAATTTGAAAGAGAAGATTTATGAGCTTTTTATAGATGATTTTGCACCATTCAAGGAAGAAACCAAAAATATTCTGATTCAGGAATTTGGAAAGATCCATAAATCATATTTCTCCATCTTAAAATCAATCGGAGCTGGAAGAAAATCCTTGTCTGAAATCAGCGATATTTCAGGTATCGAAAGAACATCACTCTCAAAATTTCTTTCGGAGCTGGAATACGATTATGAGCTAATCAAAAAAACGTCTCCCATTCTATCAAAAAAGATGAGAGACAACAAGTACGAAATTACAGATAAATTGTACAGCTTTTATTTCAACATCATCGACAGGTATTTTTCCGATTTTGAATTTGATACATTGAACACCTACGAAAGAATATATCCAAATCTGCCAAATCATTTTGGAATCATGTTTGAAACAATCTGTGAGCATTTCTTGATTGAAAGTAGGAATATACTTCCGTTTTTCCCTGAAAAAATTGGAAAACACTGGGAAAAAAAACAAAATGAAGAGGGGAAAAAGGAAGCATTTGATATTGATATCGTTGCATACGATTCAGACAACATTCTGTTCTGCGAATGTAAATGGAAAGGGAAAAAGATTGGGTTTCAGGACTATTTAAAACTGAAGACGGATAGTTCATATGTTAATTCAGGTAACAAAAAGCAATTCTACGCGCTGTTCTCAAAAAACGGTTTCACCAAAGAATTAGAAGATATGAAGATTGAATATCTTTTACTTTTTAAACCTGATGATTTTTTGGGTGGGGATTCTTCTTTGTTTTCAGTATAATAGAAATACAGAGAACGGTCGGATTTAGAACTATATCTATAAGAGATTATACAGGACTGTTATCCGTTGATGGAAATTACCGGAAAAAACGAGAGGAAGCTGGCCCTCATGCTGGCGTTGAGTAATATTTACGGTTGTTGTTCATATGCCCAATACGTTCATATCTGGAACCTTCAAAATAAAAAAAGAACCCATTAATTTGGAAGAAGCAGAGGCGTTCTTCACAGCCATGGAAAGTAAAGGCTTCCACATCTGGCTGTCGAACGGTTATATTATCAACGACATCATCACCGCTGAAGAATTTGCTCAGTTGCTGGTTGAAACCGTGGACAGACCCTGGTACAGCCCGTCTGAAGAAGAAATAGAAGCAAATGTTCAGTTGATCAACACGGCTTCTTCAGACTATAAAATGTTTGAGACTTTTTTCAAAAAACACAAAGGTAATATCAAAACTAAAAAGCACCTCAAGGAAATCCTTTGGGATCTGACATGCGAGATGAAATACGTCACACGCCCAAGCGTTGCTTTTGATATCCTCAGCGATAATCACTATACCTTCGATAGCGATAAAGCCGCCGAAAAATTCCTGCAAGTCATTCAGGAAGCCTCCAACAATTCCAGGAAATGGGTTTTGAGAGGATTTAAGCCGACAGAGGTCCATAATCTTTTAAGGGGGTTTTGAATAGACTTATTTCCAAATATGATTACCGTTTATAAGCAATATAGTATGCTATAATGACTTATGAGGTGATCAAATGCCAACCAAAAAAATCACAATAACACTTGATGACAGCATCATCAACGGAATAGATACACTTGTCAGACAGCATAAATATAAGAGCCGGAGTAAAGCCATACAGCTCGCTGTCAGCGAGTACTTAAAAAAGCTGGAAAAACAGAAACTATACGCTGAAATAGATAAGCTGGATAAAAAAGAAGAGATGATTTTGGCTGAAGACTCTCTGAAAGCGGTAAATGAGATATGGGACGAATATTAAAGGGTTCCGTCGTATGGACTGATCTTAATCCAACGATTGGCCATGAACAAAGCGGGTTAAGACCCGTACTCATCATCAGTGATACATACTTTAACGAAAACAGCGGAACCGTTGTCGCCCTTGCCCTGACAAGCAAATTACCAAAAGCTGGCTATCCCCTGACGAAGCAGATTAACAGCCTCAGTTTGCCTAAAACATCATGGGTGAAAATATCTCAGATAAGAACATTATCCGTAAAAAGAATAAGAGGTTTTATAGGATTATTGGAAACAGAAGAACTCATTGAAATCATCGATGCCCTTTTTCTTTTTCTGAAAGATTAGCGTTAACATGTATCAGAATTCTATCCGTCAGTAAAGCTCCTTCCCCTATTTTGTTCACTGACGATAAATATATTTATAGATGAGGTGATTCCTTTGACACACATAGAAAGACTCGAAGCCAAAAGTGTACAAATCTTCAGAGAAGCCTATGCAAATTTCAAGAATATGTGCATGCTCTGGTCTATTGGAAAAGACAGTACCGTTCTGCTATGGCTGGCCAGAAAGGCATTCTTTGGACATGTACCCTTTCCATTGGTCCACATTGACACAGCATACAAGATCCCTGAGATGATAGAATATCGTGATAAACTGGCACTTAAATGGAAGCTCGACATGGTCTACGGCCAAAACGAAGCAGCACTCACATCAAAAAAAACATTCCCGGATGGTAACGCCACCCGCATCGAATGCTGCCGCCTACTCAAGACAAAGGCCTTAAGAGATACCCTTTCCGGTGAAGGAAAACGTTATCGTATGAATCATACAACCGGAAGATATGAAACGGATAAAAACACTGAACCCTATACAGGTGTTATTGTGGGTGTTCGTGCCGACGAAGAAGGAAGCCGTTCCAAAGAAAGATATTTCTCTCCAAGAGATACCGAAAACCTCTGGGATATAGGGGATCAGCCTCCTGAATTCTGGAATCAGTACAAGACGGACTTTGCCCCTGGAACCCATCTGCGCATCCATCCGCTCCTCGACTGGACGGAAACAGACATCTGGCGATATATCAAAAAGGAAACAATCCCCACGGTATCCCTTTATTACGATCAGGGAAGCGGTAAGCGCTACCGTTCTCTGGGATGCTATCCCTGCACCTTCCCAATAGATTCCACGGCAAAGAATGTGGATGAGATCATAGAAGAACTCGAAAGTGGTAAACTCAGAAATATCGCAGAACGCTCCGGCAGGGCACAGGACAAAGAAGATGGCGGTGGTCTTGAGGAGCTCAGAAAAAATGGCTATATGTGAGGGGTGTGTGGCATGCAGATGATAGAAAGAGAAGATATGAATATTGTTTTTGTCGGTCATGTGGATCATGGTAAAAGTACTATCGTTGGTAGAATGCTTGCGGATACCAATTCCCTGCCAGAAGGAAAACTGGAACAGGTTAAAGAAAACTGTAAACGGAATTCAAAGCCCTTTGAATATGCCTTTTTGCTGGATGCCTTGAAAGATGAACAATCCCAGGGAATCACGATAGATGCCGCAAGATGTTTCTTTGAAACGGAAAAACGTAGCTATATCATCATTGATGCACCGGGACATATCGAATTCCTGAAGAATATGGTTACCGGGGCATCGAGGGCAGAAGCCGCTTTACTGGTTATCGATGCGCATGAAGGGGTTCGTGAAAACTCCAAACGTCACGGTTATATGTTGTCAATGCTGGGCATTAAACAGGTGGCAGTTCTCGTGAACAAGATGGATCTTGTGGATTATTCTGAAGAAACCTTTCGGTCTATTGTCAAAGAATACACTGCCTTCTTAAAACTGATCAATATTGAGGCAAAGATTTTTATCCCCGTATCCGGTATGATGGGGGATAATGTCGCCGATAAATCAAAGAACATGAATTGGTATTCGGGTAAAACTTTACTGGAGCAACTCGATACGTTCAACGTCGAAAAACTTCCGGAAGATCTACCGTTCAGGATGAGTGTACAGGATGTGTACAAATTTACCAGGGATGGTGATAATCGAAGAATTGTTTCCGGTAATATAGACACCGGAAAAATCTCCGTTGGGGATCGTGTCATTTTCTATCCCTCTGGAAAGACCAGTACGGTTAAGACAATTGAGGAATTCAACAAAGAACTTCAACAGGAAAAGAGCGCGGGAAACCATATCGGATTTACTTTGGAGGAACAAATATACATTACTCGAGGCGAGATTGCCACACGTAACGGCGAACCTAAAACAAAAGTTTCAACCCGAATAAAAGCCAATCTCTTCTGGCTGGGTAGAGAGCCGATGACAATGGATAAGGAGTATTATATTAAGATCGGAACCCAGAAAGTTCGAACACGCCTTGAAAAAATCCACAGTGTTCTGGATGCCTCAACACTCGACAGAAGCACCAAAAAGCAGATCGATCGCCATGATGTGGCTGAAATAACGCTCAAGACAGAAAAGGCTGTTGCCTTCGATTTGGCAGAGAATATGCGTATTACCAGCCGTTTTGTCATCGTCGATGATTATGAGATTACCGGTGGCGGTATCATCATTGAATCTGAAGAAGACAAGGAAAAATGGGTTCGGGACAAGGTCATGCTTAGAAATTATAAATGGGTCAAGAGTGACATTCCCAAGGAAAGACGAGCGGAAAAGTACTCGCAAAAAGCCTCCCTGATCCTTATAACAGGGGAAAGAGGTTCCGGCAGGAAAGAGATTGCAAGACAATTGGAAAAGAAACTGTTCGATGATGGAAAATATGTCTATTATCTTGGTCTGGGTAGTATTCTTTATGGGGTTGACGCGGATATCAAAGAAGAAGGCAATCACAGTAACCGCGAAGAGCATCTCAGAAGAATGGCGGAAGTCGCTCATATCATGATGGACTCGGGTGTCATTCTCATCGTGACGGCTGTTGACCTCAGTGAAAGTGATTTGTCTATCGTTAAGACCATCATCAATGAAGATCTGATTGAAACCGTTTGGGTTGGAGAAGAGATATCCACAGATATTGAACCAAATATGCATATCGCGGATAACGACGATATTTCAGAAGCGGCTTCCATTATAAAATCAAGGCTTCAGGATAAACGGGTTATTTTTAGACCGTATTAGTTTGTTTTGAAAATTGATTTTTATTGTTCAACTCAAGTATACTAACTCTTATCTTTTTGTTGTATTAAAATTATATTGATATTGAGAATTTTCAAGCGTATAATTATGATGTTCCTAAGTTAATTAGGGACATCATCTTTATTTTTGGAGGCTCTTTATGGATTCTTTATGGTTTTTCATCATAGTTGGTTTTATGGCACAATTGGTTGATGGAGCCCTTGGTATGGCGTATGGTGTAACATCCAATTCTTTATTGTTAAGTCTTGGTGTTCCTCCGGCGATTTCCAGTGCATCGGTTCATTTTGCAGAGGTTTTCACAACACTCGTTTCCGGTTTTTCTCATTTTAAGTTGGGAAATGTGGATAAGACGTTGTTTAAAAAGCTTCTGATTCCGGGGATTATCGGTGGGGTTGTGGGAGCCTATGTTCTCACTCAGATTCCAACCGGTATTATTAAACCGCTTATCGCTATTTATCTTGCCTTGATGGGAGTTAGAATTCTGTTCAAGGTATTCCGAAAAAAATCGGTAAATCGAGAAGTGTTTGTACGAAAACGTCATTTTTATCTACTGGGTCTCGTTGGGGGCTTTTTTGACGCCGTGGGCGGTGGGGGCTGGGGTCCCATTGTCACAACAACTCTCGTTGCAGATGGCAAGAATCCCAGAAAAACGATTGGTTCTGTCAACGCCGCTGAGTTTTTTGTAACGGTTGCTGAGGTAATTGCTTTTCTTGCCCTGATTTCCCAATTTAACTGGTTTGTTATTCTCGGACTCATCATAGGAGGGGGTGCCGCTGCGCCTATTGCTGCCTTCGTTACCCGTAAGATTAACCCCAAAGCATTGATGATTATTCTTGGGTTATTAATCATTGGATTGAGTATTCGCACGATTCTGTTGGCTTTTTAACCATCAGTACTTTTAAATAGAATTTGAAAACCCCTTTTCATCCACAAATATGAGAAAATCTTTAATTTCCTCATAAACCACATTCATTCCCAGGTGAATATGTGGTTTATTGACACCGTGAAAATCTGATCCCGCTGTTTTAATCAGATCAAATTTCTCAGCGTAACCTCTGTACGCTTCTATCATTTCAGGTGTATGTTGAGAATAAAAGACTTCTATCCCATCCAAACCGTAACTTTTCAGCTGTTTCACCAATGCTTCCAGTTCTTTACCCTCTTTTTTCGTTTGATAGGGATGTGCCATAACCGCAATACCGCCTGCCTCATGAATAAGCGTTATAGACTCTTGCGGTTCAAGTCTTTTTTTATTCAGATACAATGGAGCCCCTTTTTTCAAGTATAGATCAAATGCTTCCTGATAACTGTTAACATATCCCTTTCTCAACATGAGATTGGCAAAATGTGGTCTGCCCACCAAATCGCTGCCCGCTTCTTCGATGAGTTCTTCCATACTGATATAAAAACCCATCTTCTCCATTTTATTGAGCATTTTTTTATTTCGAGTTTTCCTGAATGTCTGTAATTCTTCCAGCTTAGAATTAAGACTATGGTTTTCAAGATCAAATCCATATCCAAGGATGTGAAGCGTCTTGGGATATTCTGCACTGATTTCCACACCTGTAATAAAAGTCATTCCATCGGGTATTTTTTTTACCTGCTTTACACCATCAACTGTATCATGATCCGTTATGGCATAATATTCAAGCTGACACACTTCTGCCTCTTTTATAATTGCTTCAGGCGTATAAGTCCCATCCGATGCTGTCGTATGACTGTGAAAATCTATTTTCATCCCTTTCCATCCCCTTTACAAATTTTAGATTAAAGATATCATATTATAGCTCATCACTCTATAAAATGCCTTATTTGACGATAATCTTTTGTGGCAACATGCTATAATGCATAAGAATACATCAAAAAAAGGGTGATGATTTTGTCCAATAAAAGATATAAAGTAAAAAAATCAACAAGTAGTACAACAAAGAAAAAAAAGACTATTCTAAACAGAGAAGAACTTTTAAAAATATACAGTGAAAAGATCGAAAAACCGTTATATGATGATTTGGTTTTAGTTGTCTTAGGTGGAGAATTTGGAGTAATCACCGAATTCTTAAAAAATAAAATCCCATTTTCTTCTTTGATTATTATTGAACCAAATCCACAGTTTTTTACAAATGAAACCATATTAAAAAGCTATACAAAATTAAGAGAAAATAATACAAACATACACTATATCTCAGTACCTGAGATTGAAAAAAATAGCACTAAATTATTAAACCAGCTGATTTCTTCTGATCTCTTTGTTAACGGGTTGGAAATCATTAATAATCCTGTTTACGAGGAATTATACCCTGAAAAGATGCAAGAAGAAAGAGAAAAATTAGATAATTATCTAAGAACTCTCAAATACAAAAAAGATGGTCTAAAAGCTAAATCTATAGAAATAGCACAGAAAAACCAAAAAATCAGTAGGGTTGAACTTTCAGAGATTTTTGATTTCCCTTCTAATCAAAAAGTTGAAGATTTATTCAGACAGGAAAAAAACGATATTGGTGACGGGAGTTTTGTTGTATTGATAGGTGGAGAATATGGCTATTACACAAAGTATCTTCTGGAAAATAATTATATTTATAACCTTATTATCGTTGAACCTCTAGAGTTATTAGAAAATGATAATAAAGCAATAAATCTTGCAAAGGAAACAGAAGAAATTGGTTTAAAAAGCTTGAAAACTTTTTACTTCTCAAAGGGACATTCAGAAGAATTAGCGTTTTTCGAGTTCATTAAAAACAAATTAACCTATATAAAAAACAGTAAAATTTTGATTAACCCTCTCTATGAAAAAAAATATATTAACGATATCAAAGAAACACTTTCTAAAGTAACTAAATATATGAAAAACACTGCTTTCTTAAAAGGAAACAGTATCGCTGATGATCTGTATGGAATGACAAACAGCTTATACAATCTTCGTAAAACAGAAAATTTAAAAGTATTGGATAAATTACCAGCAGTTGATACAGTCATTTCTGTAGCTGCCGGACCTTCTCTTGATGAACATATGGATGAATTAAAAGAGCTTTCAAAGAAATTTCCGATAGTTGCCGTCGAAGTAGTTGTAAATAAATTACTCAAAAATGGCATCAAACCCGATATTATTTGTGCTCAGGAAAGAGTTTATTTTGTTTCTCAAATTGTTAAATCTATTCCCGCCGAAATAAGAGAAAGGACTCTTTTCGTGGCACCTACTCTTATACATAGTTATAATCTTGATTATATGAAAAAGTGTTTAATCATCTCACAACCTACAAAAAGTCCTTTAGAAGAGTATTTATCGAAAAGTTTTTATGACTTTTCTCCAAAATTCCCTCAAAGTTTATATGCGGGTGAAGTTAATATGCATACAGCTACTTTATTTAATCCAAAACAAATACTTTTATTTGGACATGATCTTGCCATTCATGAAGAAAAAAAACATGCGTCTGATGTTATTGCCGGTAAATACAATGTATTTGGTTCAAAAGAGGAGATTGGAAACAGAGGAGATAAAGTAACCATTACACCTCTTTTCGACAAATTCAGGACAAATACAGAAACAATGTTATCAAAAATAAAATCTAAAAGAGATATTACTTTTGTGACATTCAGTAATGGTGCAGAAGTTAGATATATAGAAAATGGTACAAAAGAGGATTATTTGAAATTCCTGAAGGAAGCTCCCAATAAGCCAAATATAGAGAAGTATATCAAGGATTGCTCCATTCAAAAAAGTGAAATCTTGGACAAACTAAATAAAGAAATTGAATTAATCGACAAGCAATTAACGTTTCTTGAAAACATAGAAAATTTAAGCCGCTTCAGTATTGCCGCTAAATTTACTCATTATTTTATAAAAACAACAGCTATCAGTTCAGGTGTTGTCAGACTGATTATTGATGATTTCTTGTCCAAACATATGTATTCACAGGAAAAACTTGAAGTATGGATTCAACAAAACAAGGATGAAATGACAAATCTATATCAAAGGATAAAAAATGTCCTAGAAAACTCGAAGAAATTATTGTTAAAGGAAGAACCTCTTCCAGAAGAAAATGAAGAGTTATCCAAACTATTTAAATTCGATTTATTTGATGTAATTCGTTCAAAAGCTCTTGATAGCGAGAAAAAAGTAAAAATAATAGGAAATTCAGAAGAGCTTAAATACATCATTCTATCTTATTTTTATGGATATGAGTCAGCTGACTTTTTACAACTTTCAAAGTTATTAGGTCAATTAAATCCTTATATTTATGATGATGCTCAGGCAAAGAATATTTATTATGAAGGAATAGATAGAATGATAGAGTTTTGCAAACAAAAATGGGATTTTGTGAAAGATGAGAAAAATGATAATTATTATTTCTTCAGATATCAGCTCGCTTCATATAATTACGAAAAGGGGAATCTTGATTTTGTCATTAATTTCCTTTCCCCGCATAATGATCTTAAACTCCCCGAAAAAGTCGTTGTTGCTGATGCTTTATCAGACAAAGGAAATTACGAAATGGCTTTCAAATACTACAAAGAAGCCTTAAAAGAAAATCAAAGTGCCAGAGTCATTATTAATGGACTATATTCATTGATCATGTCCGATAAAATTGCAGAATCCTATTTGTTAATTTATATTTTTGGAAAAAGTATTTCAAATTATGATGCTTATAAGGCAAATATTAACTTGCTTGAAGAAAAAACTTCATTTTTGAGAAAAAATAAAAATTACAAATTGAGACAAATAAGTTCTGAATCATCAAGAAACAAAAAAATAATTTCCTTGAACAAATCTGATATGCCAGAAAATCTATGCGATGAACTTTTATCCTTTTTCGCAGCGCAAAACAATATACAGATTTATAAAGATTCAAATCAACAAAGAAGATATTTTTATGACTCAGAATTAACACTTGATTTCTCTTATTTTTTATTGAATTTATAACTTCAAAAGGAAAGGCTGCCTTTAAAGGCAGCCTTTTTTATTACCAAAAATTATTAATTAATATTATCTGAGTAACTGAAGTACATTATTTGGAAGCTGATTTGCCTGTGAAAGCATTGCGTTTGCACTCTGACTCAAGATTTGAAGTTTTGTGAACTCCATCATTTCCTTTGCCATGTCTGCATCTCTAATTCGACTTTCTGCAGCTGTCAGATTTTCCATCGTTACACCGAGGTTGTTGATCGTGTGGTCCAATCTGTTCTGAAGCGCACCAAGTTTGGATCTTTCTCCAGACACTCTCGTGATTGCACTATCTATCGTTCCGATAGCATCATTTGCCAGTGAATTACTTGTTACCTGAATGTTATCTACTCCAAGTGCTTCTGAACCCATATTTCCGATACCCATTCCGATATCCTGCTTCTGGTTGGCACCTACATGAAGAACCATTGTTCTGTCTGCTAAATGAACGAATGTATCTTCTTTATAAGTTCCGCCACCTTCAAGTTCAAAATTCTTGTTTGTCGCATCCCAAGTTACGTTTATACCCGTATTTGCATCAAATTCAACATCTACATTCTGATGTACAACACCTATCAGTTTGTTTTCAGATAGCTTAACATCGTTTGCCACTACATCTCCTGTATGTGCATTTGATACATCTACAGAGAACTGTGTATTTTCAGCTTCCTGAATTTCTGTCAGACTAAGTGCATTAAGTAGATCATCGTCTCCACTGAAGGTAATCTCCCCATCAGAGCCGGCTACCGCACTTCTGATAACAAAGGTTCCGGCAACTGATTCGAGCCCACTCGTCTGTACTTCGGAATCGGAAACATAGTTAACAAATCTTTCTGAATTAGCTTCTCCAACTATCTCTCCCTGGCCAAGTCCTTCAGAAATTGCCGTATTTAGCTTTTCAGCGACATCATCAAATGTATCCGCACTTGAAACTGTGAAGGAAGCTGTGTTTCCATTTCCCTGTACGAGTGTGATAGTTTTTGGTTCTTCAAGAATAAAGTTTCCATTTGCATCCCAGAATTTATCAGAATCATAAAGCTTTGTTCCACCTTCAGCTATTTCGCCAACTGAAGAGCCATCGGCTGTTACTTCCCATTCCGCTGCCGGTCCTGTACTCCATAACTTGGTGTTCCACATGGTTGTATAATCTGCAGCACCGGTAATTGCACCAAATTCCAATGTAAAAGTATTTTCATTAGAAGAACCATAGCTATCCTGTGTACTATCTGCATTGACCTGCATAAATTTGAATTCGGTTGTTGTGTTACTGAAACCGGATGTGTTAGCCAATACTACTCTACCGACTTCTGTAAAGGCATCTCCTGCCTGCGTATTCTGATATTCCAGAGTAATCATCTTGGAGTTTGCTGCACCATCTGCACTCGTATTGATAACAAATTTATCTCCAACTGTATATCCCGCTGCTGCCGTTAACTGAATCACGTTAAAGGAAACATTACCCAAATCAACATTGGTATTGACACTTCCGGAATACATCGAAACAGTACCGGAACCACTTTCTGTCTCACCTGTATCCTTCATACTGTTATATGTATAGGATAATGTAATTTCCCCAGTACCACTATCTATTGCTGAAACTTCAAACAATATGGACTGGTTATAGTCAGAACCAACTGTATTCAGCTCTAAAGTACCAACTGGTGCGGAAGCTGATCCCTGGATATAATAGTCATCCTGAAGAACGGCTGCTCCGGCACTATAAGCTGCTCCTAATATCGCCGCACTGAATGCCGCACTGAGAACATGCGTATGTACCTGATAAGAACCTTCTGCGAAGTCTGTCGATGTTAGATTGGATACCGCTTCAACATTCTGACTCGTAGCATTTGCAGTTCCAGAACCTGCCGAAGCACCACCAATATTGAAAGATGCACTGGTTGCTTCATATTTCCAACTAAAACTACCACCAACTACATCTCCGACAAACTGGATATTATCTCCGGTGACTTCTGCTGTAATTAAATCGCTCAATTCCGCCGTGTTATTAATAGTATTTGCTATGGCACCCTGATCAAGAGCACCTGCTGCTACATCACTTGTAAATGTATGAGTAGCCGTATAGGATTCTCCATCAATGGTAAAGGTAAAGGTAACGGACTGACCAGTGCTGATAGCTGCTGCCGCTGTCATAACAGTTCCACCAGCGGATATAGCAGCTCCAAAAGCATGCGCATATCCCGGCCCCTCATTGGTTACAGCATTAATATCATGTTTGATCTTGAAGATATCCGATTTCTGCACCTGATTAACTCCGGCTTCAGCTGTAATATCCAGCTTATAGTTTCCACCACCGGCTTGTTTCTGACCAAACTGGTCAAGAACTCTGAGGCCACCTCTCATGAATACTTTTGTTGTCAATTTGTCTGTTGAAACCAGTGCTGAAGAAGATCCATCCAGAAGCATCTTTTTGTTGAACTGTGTTGTGTCTGCAATTCTATCGATTTCTGAAGTCAGCTGATCGACTTCTTTCTGGATTTCTTGTCTGTCCTGTGAAGTATACGTATCGTTTGCCGCCTGTACACTAAGTTCTCTCATTCTCTGAAGGATTGAATGTGTTTCGTTTAAGGCACCTTCTGCAGTCTGAATAAGGGATATACCATCCTGTGCGTTTCTTGTTGCCTGATCAAGTCCTCTGATCTGAGCTCTCATCTTTTCTGAGATTGCAAGACCGGCTGCATCATCAGCAGCTCTGTTGATTCTCAGACCTGATGAAAGTCTTTCCAACGTCTTACTCATTGATCTCTGAGTGATAGTTCCCTGTCTCCACGCATTAAGCGCAGGAATATTGTGATTAACTCTCATTGAGTCACACCTCCATGGTTTTTTAATTTCCGCAGTCCTTTGCGGATAAAGTTGTTTCTCCGGCCGAGAGAAATATTCTCTTTTTTATCGTCCTTTTTTTTCAGGACTTTAATTTAAAGTAGTTTTAGTTCCGGGAATTTTAATCCATGATATTCCCAGTTTATACGAACTTTTTCTATCGTTGTATTAACTTCATCGGTTTTCCAATATTCAATAAATTCTTTCTGTTTAGGTTTGAAATTTGAAGACTCATGATATTTACCTTTTTCTTCTGAAAAGTTTTCAAAGAAGGTCTCGAAACCTTTTGTCGAAAAGTCGATAACATGAATCTTCCCTTCTGGTACACCAAAATCAACTATATCATTGTAAAAGACTTCCCAGAATTTTAAAACACGTTGTTCATAAGTCAAATGATTCCATTCTTCAAAAGTAACTCCCATTCTTTCTTTTACGATTGCTTTCCAACCACCCGGTTCAGATATATTTGACATATCGATATTCTCCATTTTTTTAAACGATTCAGCGATTCCCGCAGGATGGCGCACTGTTATAATATATTCAGCCTGATCTCTGAATATTTTCTGAAGAAATGGTAATGAATGGGCATACGCTATCCTTTTTTGTATGATGCAATCATGTTCCTGATATTCTCTTCTTGCCCAGTTTAAATATTGAGCAAACTCAAATGCAAGACTCAACCAGGCTTTGGGATTATTCCATTCAAAAATATAATTATAGGTTGGTATACTATCATGTTGCATATGCAAATTCCTTTTCTTATAATCAATATTCATTATCTTACATGTCTCTGTTAACGCGTATGTTCCTCCTGAACGCATAGCACCAATCACAAAATAGAATTTCTTATCTCCAAAATATTTTTTTACCACATTTTCATTTCCGGATGTTATATCCATAAATATCTTTATTGATTCATTAATAAATTGATCAAATTCTTTTTTCTTTTCAGGAATTTCAAACAACTTCATTGATTCTTTTTTTAAATTTTCAATCTTTTGCCTTTCCATTGAGTGCGCACTAAGACCCCTGGATTCCCATTGTAATTCCGGATCTATGCCGTAAATGTAAGCGAGAGTAGCATGATGTACAGGTAAATTATATTTTGTTTGTAAATTTATATTCATGAAATCCGCCTCCTTATTTATTGATTATTATAACACGTATAAATTATGGTATTATTTTACAAAATCTAAACTAAGGAGTTAATATGACAAATTTGTGGATTAATAATCATTTGGATATACGATATTATATTGGTAACGGCATTTTAGAATATGTCTGTGGACTTCCTCAGGGTGAAGCATGGAAAATTCGTGGGATGAAAGGGCATTCCCCTGAAGATTTCAGAAAATTTAACCTTGAGCGTGAGAAATTGGTTAATGAACGAATGAAAGACAAACAAGTTCAAAACAAATTAACTGATTTTATTAAAGAAACATTATTTGTCTTTAATGCCCTTATAGGTGAAAAAAAAAATAAGATAAAACAATACCTTGATAAGGAGTTTTATTTTATTTTAGGTGCTCCGAGAAGCGGTGGAACATTTTTATTTAGGAATATTGCTGATTCTGTTCATTTCCCATGGGAAAAACTTTTACAAAAAATGATACATGATAATATTCCAAATGGTTTTTTTATGAGGGACAAAGGCGAAGATATAAATGCTTTAGGATGGAGAAGTCCCAAAAAACATCTGAATGTTCTATTTCAAATAAGCCAAATGCTGGTTTATTTTCAGAGAGAAGTTGCTGATAAGCCAGTTGTTGTAAAAAACATAAGTTTCTGTTATGCAGTCAGATTACTTGACTCCATATTTGAAGAAAATGCTCAATATATTGTTTCAATTAGACATCCAGGGGGTGTCAGTCTATCAAGGTCAAAAGGTTATGGTGTTGAAAATAACCAGACTGAAAAAGAAAGCGATTTCCACATCTGGTATACCCTCTATCACGAAGTAGTACGTGATGGTCTTCCAAAGGGAAAAATAATCCCCTTACTTTTCGGTGATGAGATGAATAACTTCCTTAAGGATTTCTACAAGAAACATTCACCGGATATTGAACCGGAAAAACTTTCTTTATTTAATCGAGAATATGACACTGACTTTTGGAACAAAGAAGAATTCAGAGAAAAAATGGATTACCTTGTAAGCCTGTGGGATATTAAGGGATTGAAATTCCCGAAAATTACCGAGATATTATAAATAATTTTTATAAAATTTCCATTGACCGATATCTGTCATTTGATTGGGGACCGGAAAAACTTTAACTTTCATTCCCCTTTTTTTTGCTCTGTTTATTAGATCAGGCATGTCGATTGATTCCCGGTCGTTCACCAAGTCAATTACGGTAGGGTTTAAGATATAGATACCTGTATTGACCAGATATGACAGATTAGGCTTTTCTTTGATTCTTTCAAATTCACCATCTTCAGCTGATTCTAATATTCCGTAAGAGATATCTATATTTTCAAGTGAACCGAATATCGTAATATCAACTTCATTTTTTTTGTGAGATTCCATTGCCTCATAGAAGTCCACGTTCAACAAAATATCACAATTAGATACAAAAAAAGGCTCTGAAATAATCTTTTCATCCAAGAGTTTTATACCGCCAGCCGTTCCAAGAAATTTATCTTCTACTATATAAGAAACATCATATTCAAGATTTTTAAGATATTCAATGATCATTTCGGCTTTATAATTGAGAGTAACGATATATTCGTCATATCCCGAATCAACAAATTGATCCATTATATTTTCAATGATTGTTTTATTATTAAACGGAACAAGAGGTTTTGGAATAACCTTTGTAAGGGGTAGAAGGCGTGTCCCTTTTCCACCTGCCATAATAATTACCTTTGATTTTATTGTAGATTTCTTCTGAAAATTGTAGTCATAGAAAATGACATATTGGATCTTTCTATTTTTTAATACTGGAATATGATTAAATCCATAATTCTTTATTCTTTCTTCGTTTAAATTCAAAATATCTTCTGTTTCAAGATAAAAAGGGGTTTTGTTCATCACCATTTCAATGCTTGAATTTAAATCTATTCCCTTTAATATACTTCTACGTAGATCTCCATCCGTAAGACTCCCGACCAGTTCATTTTCTGAATTACAAACAAATATTATCTTATGAACTGATTGATTCAGGTGATTGATCACTTTTTTTATATTTTCATCCTTATGGAATAAATTAAAATCGTATATTTTATGAATTTTCATGCTTCTCTCCTAAAAAAATAGGGTAAATAAGTTCCATCAATTCAAAGTCATCTTCCGAATCAATATCGATCACACCATAATCTTTCATCACGAAGAAGGAAAACTCCCCGTCAAACGGCATCGTTTTGATAATGCTTCCCAGTGACTCTCTTCTGTAAAAATAAATCGAAGCGTTCATATCGTATACCGCAGGTGCCTGCTGTCTCGATACAAAATCTGATTCAAGCACTTTCTTCGCTTTTCCTTCTTTTTCCTCTATCATGTTAAAATATGGGTTTCTTCTTGCTGGCACAACGGAAAAAACACAGTCAAAAAGATCAGTTTGTATCTTTTTAAAACCGTTCTCTATATCTTCCATCGTTCTTAAAGGGGATGTGATATCCAGATCCATCACATAACAATAACTTTTCTTCGTTTTATTTTCCATCTTGTCCACGGTATCAATTATGACCGGTACCTTTGCAGCACTGTCTGTTGCATTTTCATCTTTTCTATCGACAAGAGAGCAGCCTCCTTTTTCTGCAATTTCAAGTAGCTTCTCACTGTCAGAATTGACGGCAATGTCTATGTCATATTCTGTGTATTTCTCTTTAAATGCCTTTGCCAGTTCTATTGTGTATAAAACCAGTGGCTTTCCTAAAAAGTCTCTGATATTTTTATTCTTTACCCCTTTTGATCCGGCTCTCCCGCAGATCGTAATGAGTATTGCCTTCATAGTATTTTCCCCTCACAAAGTCCAAGTGTTTTATAGGCATCTATCGGTTCGTTAAAGGATTTTTCGCGCCTGTCTATTCTGTCCAGAAAATAATTCATCTCTTTTATATAAATATCTTCCTTCTCAAACTGAATCTCTTTTTCCCGTTTTAAAAATCTGATCTTCTGAGTATACAGATCACATAAGATGATTTCTTCATTTGTATAAATTTCTATCTTTCTCTGAGGAATCCTTCCGAAATAGTCAAGATGCAATTCTATCAGTTTATCGTCATATTCAAGGATGTATAAAGACAAATCCTCCGTGTTGATTTCAAGATTCGAGTATTTACCTCTCACATTGACAATGTTTTCAGGATATCCAAACAGATATTTCAGGTAATCAAGTTCATGGATCAGATCAATTGAAACACCACCACCCAGTTCTTTTCTGGCAGAATAAACGTTTCTGTAATCCACGCCTTTCCGCCATTCTGGAAGGTAAGAAGAACAGATAGTTCTCACTGAAAAAATTTTTTTATCATTCAAATACCAGTTCAAATATTCAATCACCGGATTAAATCTTAAAGGGCAAGCTGTATAGTAAACGGAATCTTCTTTAAAATCAATTTCACAGATATTCTGAAATGTTTCAGAGAAGATAGGTTTTTCGATGAACATATCTCTTGTCTTGTTTACTATTTCTTTTATTGTTTGAAAGTGAAGGATCGTGGGATTGGTTATGAAAACGATATCATATTTTTCAAAATCTACTTTTTTATAAATTTCTTTATCTACATTTTTTTCAATATCCTCCGGTAGTTTTTTTGTCGAGCTCCTGAAAGCATGAATCTCAAAATTGTCATTTCTATCATTCTCAAGTTTTCGAAGGTTTTTCAGATGTCTTTTCCCTATCGAACCCAATCCAAAAAAACAAATCTTTTTTTTCATATTAAGCCTCTATCCTATCAATCAAATTTAAAATACATTTATCTTTTTCATAATTGTACAAACCGAGGTCTTTTTTCTGTTCCACACTGGATAAAAAAGTCCTCAATTCTTCTTCATACGCATTCTCAATGATATTTGCTGCGTACCCTTTTTCTCTGACGATGTATTTGTATAACGTCACTTTTCTCATTTCTTTATTTTCAATATCATATTCATAGAGAGTTTCCGGTGTGCCTCCCCATTCAACCTGTTTATCTTCAGAAATAATCTGCAACGCTCTTTCAGGCTTCCTTGAAACCAGATCAATCGTAATATTCCCCAAAGCTCCCGATAGATGTTCAAAAAGAATATGATAAACATCGGGATAATCCAGTTCCAGTTTCGTCTTTTTAGATTTAATCACCTTAACGGAAAATACCTCCCCAAAAACATCCAGAATCCAAGGAAACTCTATCGCCATAATTTCCCTGCATCCATTTGTCCTTTGGTCTTTAACAAAGAAATCCTTATAAGATTCCCATGGATGCCAATCTGGAAGATATTGTCCAATATGATACCTGTAAAACGTATTTTCCGGTTTTGTGTGTTCTTTTATCCATTTAATCTCATTACGATAGAGGAATGTAGAGGAAAGGAATGCAACTCTTTTACTTGCAGACGAGCGTTTTATAATCTCATCATATTTTTCATCGGTAAGATTAATCTCACTGAACGTGTTAATCTCTCTCTCCAAAGCTTTCAGAATATAATCACTATGTGTTAAAGGAGAAGAACAAACAAGAACCGCTTCAATTTGATTTTGTTCAGTTATCTGTTTCAAATCAACGTCAATTCCATCTAAACCAAACTCACGCTGTGCTTCTTCAGCTCTTTTAATATTCATATCTATTCCATATATCTGAATATCTTTACGTATCCCTTTAAGAAGCCGGATCCTTCTCTTACCCATTGATCCAAGTCCAATTACTGCAACTTTCACCACATCACCTCATAAAATGTTCCCATGTAATTATCTCATCTTCCCTTATTTCTTTGATTAATTCTTTTCCCAATACTTTTTCAAGATCATAAGGACTGATTCCCTTTCCGGCTCTTTTTATCTCTATATCTTCTCGCTTGATTCGTTCACCTGTATTAAGAGCTTTTTTCATCACCAGAACCTTCCGGGCAACCTCCATTATTTTAATTTCACTCTCATTCGGTTTTTTAATCCCATCCCCAAGAGCTTTTTCTATATTTCTTATTCTTAGAACCATCTCTTTCAATTCATATGGTTCAAGTGATGCCTTATGATCCGGTCCTTCCATGTTGTTATCCAGTGTAAAGTGCTTTTCAATGATTTCTGCTCCCATTGCAACGGCTGCTATGGGCACTTCTATTCCCCGCGTATGATCTGAATATCCAACAGGTATTTTAAAGGCTTCTTTTAATGTGAGCATCGCTCTGAGATTTACTTCATTAACAGGACAGGGATAATTTGTCGTACAGTGGAGTAATGTCAATTCTATTCTGTTATTTGCAGATTTGATCACCTGTACAGATTTTTCCACTTCTCCAAGATATGACATTCCTGTTGAGAGAAAGATTGGTTTTCCTTTCTCTGCAATATGTTTTAAAAACGGCAAATTCGTAACTTCACCGGAACCGATTTTATAATATGGGATAAGCGTTTCAAGAAAATCGGCACTTTCATAATCAAATGGTGTTGAAAGAAATAAAATTTCCCGTTTATCACAATATTCCTTTAGTTTCAAAAAGTCTTCTTTTTGTAAGGTAAGCTCAGATAACATCTCCTGTTGTGATTTTTCTTTACCAATGTTTTTCTTCTGATACGTCGCCATCTTTGCCAATTTTGACACCAGTTTTTTAGGATTGAACGTCTGGAATTTTACCGCATCAACACCAGCTTCTTTTGCTTTATCTACCAGTTGATATGCCAGTTCAACTTTTCCATTGTGATTGACACCTGCTTCCGCTATAATGAAAGTTTTATCTCTATTTATCACATTTATCACCACTTTATATCATAAAATTTCTTTTTCAGATTGATATTTTCCCCCATCTTCTCTCTAAGAATATCCAAAATTTTCTCAGATGCATGCCCTTTTCCATAAACTGATTCAATGTCAACTATAGAACTTTTGAATTCTCTTGCCAACACTTTTTTTAGAACTTTTATGACTTCAGTACTTTTCGCTTCACAATCAATCACACTTGAAGATTTAACTCTGCCTTTCTGTCTGTCTCCTATATTTATTGTCGGTGTGTGAAAATACGGTGCCTCAATAATCCCAGATGACGAATTTCCGAGAACACAATCAAAGTGTTTAAGGCACGAAAGATATCTCAGCTGTCCCAGTGAATTAAACAGTTTGCTTTTATCTTTATTCTTTTCTGTAAATTCTTCCAATAATGTATTGATAATTCTCCCCTGAGAATCAGAATTACTCTTCGTAAAAATAACATTGATATCTTGTGTTTTTTCTAAAGCTTTAAGTATTTGTCTGGTTTGTTCTTCTGAGGTTTTTGTTTCAAGCGTTGTTGGATGAAAAGTCACAATAATATTTTTCTTTTCCTGTAAATCTAACCCTAATTCTTTTCCCAGTTCTTCTTTATTTAATAAATCTAATTCATTTACGTTATCCAAACCAATCGCACCAACGTTAAAGATCCTATCAGGGGATTCTCCAAGTTGAATAACTCTGTTTTTATACGTTTCTGTTGAAGTAAAATGATAATAACTCATTTTCGTAATAGAATGTCTGTAAGCTTCATCAAAAGCACCCTCTGTTGTTTCTCCACCATGAATATGGGCAATCGGAATCTTCATTGTGTATGCGGTAATTGTTGCTGCAAATGTTTCGTATCTATCCCCAAGAACAACGAACAAATTCGGTTTTAATCTTTTTAGTGAATCCGCTAGGGAAATCATCGCCATCCCCATCGTTTTACAAACACCAACATCTGTATCGGAAGAAAGGAGTATCTCAACTTCTTCCTCAATGGTAAAGCCATCTTGTTCAATCTGTTTATAAGTTAATCCAAACTCCGGCGAAAGGTGCATCGCAGAGACAATTAACTGTAGTTTAAACTCTGCCGATCTTTTTATTTTTTTTAACAACGGAAACAAAAGACCATATTCAGCCCTTGTTCCTGTGAAAACAGCTATTTTTTTCATCTCAGTATCCTTTTTTCCAACTCAACTATTTTCTTTTCAAGCAAACTGATCTTATACGCTTCTGCAGTTATAAATCTTAAACCAGTTCTGTATACTGGTATTCTTGATTCTGGTTTTCTTTCGGTCGAAATTTTCTTTATTTTTATAGCCGAATCTCCTGTTTTAACAATTATACCGTCAGTCTCTATTTTTATTATTTCTCCTGGTGTAGATATATATTTAGGAATATTAGTTTCTTCTGTTTCCCATATGAATACCTTTTTTTGTTTGATAAAAGCTTGAGCACCCGGTGCCGGCAATACAAGCGCTCTAACAAAATTATGAATTTTTCTGGAACTCCATTCCCAATTGATAAATTCATCACCTATCCGCCTTCGAGAAAAATAAGTTCCGGGAATATGTTTTTGTTTTATCACATGATACCTATTGCTCTTAATCTTTATCATCGCATCAAATAACACTTCAGGAGCTCTTTCTATTGCTTTTTTGAGAAGCGTATTGTAATTATCCATTTCTTCTATTGGAATTAACAATTGTGAAATAATATCACCGGTATCAATTCCATCATCTATAAAATGCGCTGTTACACCAAATTCTTTTTCATCGTTGATAAGAACCCAATTTAGTATATTTCTTCCTCTGTAATAAGGTAGCTTACCTGCATGACAGTTGATAAATCCGATTCTATTCGTCTCTCTGAGTTCTTTTTTTATAATTTGATTAAAGGACATTGAAATGCTTAAATCCAAATCCAAACTCTTGGAAAATACTACAAAATCCTGTGAATTAACGTTTTGATCAACGTAAACGTTAATCCCATAATCTTCGGCTATTCTTCTCAGAACAGAATCTCTGGTTTCATATCTTAAAACAACTCCTTTGACATTAAATTCCCCTGAAGTGATTATTTTTCTCAACGAATCATGTGCCCAAGGACCATCTCCATAAAATAAGATATTCAAGATTCCACCTCTAAACTAAACATTATAAATATCCACCTTGAAATTCTCCAAGTTCTCCCTTACCCATCCTATGGTTTCCTTCAACCCCTCTTCCAAAGAATAAGCTGTTTTCCAGCCCGTAATATCATAAGATTTACTCGCATCGGATAACAACCTTTCAACCTCTGATTTCGAAGGTCTCATCCTTTCCTCATCTTGAACTATTTTCACATCTTTTCTCGTTAATTCTATGATTTTGCTGACCAGATCTCCTATGGATATCTCTTTTCCGGTTCCCAGATTAAAGACATCTCCAAGGGTTTTTTCATGCAATCCCACATCAATAAATCCCTTAGCCATGTCCTTGACGTAATTCAGATCTCTGGTTGGCTTGAGATTCCCCAGTTTAATTTCGGTCTTTCCAGCCAGTATCTGACTGATAATCGTAGGAATAATTGCCCTTGCAGACTGTCTCGGTCCATATGTGTTGAAAGGCCTTATCACTGTAACAGGTGTTTCGAAAGACCTGAAATAACTTAATGCCAGTTGATCTGCTGCCGCCTTTGACGCCGCATAGGGTGATTGTGGATTGATAGGATGTTTTTCATCTATTGGAACATATTGAGCCGTTCCGTATACTTCACTCGTTGAAGTATGAACAACTCTTTTTAAATCCAGTTTTCTGGCTGCTTCCAGGACGTTGTACGTTCCTTCCGTATTGGTCTTGATATAAGCCAGTGGAGAAACGTAGGAATACGGAATTCCAATGAGTGCTGCCAGATGAAACACCACATCCGTTCCTCTCATCGCATCGTATACGGAATCAAAATCTCTTATATCTCCCGTATACACTTCCATATCCTTTTTGTATTCCGATGTTTCAAGCCAACCCCAGTCATTCTGGAAATTATACCTGACAAAACACTTCACCTGATATCCCCGTCTGATTAATTCCTCCGTTAAATGTGAACCTATAAAGCCTTCCGATCCCGTTATCAGTATTTTCATTTATCTTCCTCTTTTATGATTATTTTTAATTTTATAACTTTTAGTTAATTTTTTTGGACTCGTTATTTTTTTTATTTGTTCAAGTATATAGTCGAGTTTTTCCTTCGTGATTTTATTCATCCTTCTATCTTCGGTCTCCTTTTCTTTATTCCGTTATATTATCGGAATATAAAGAACATGCACAAGACCTAATCCTACGTTTATCTAGATTTTCTATACTTCTGGTATTTACTCGTCGGTTTTTCTGGGATTGTGTATTCAATCAATCCTGTCTCCATTAACTTTTTCAAAGCCTTACGAACATTACCTGTTATTTTTTTATAACCCAGATGATTTGCAATTTCTATTTTTGATACCTCATTGTCAGAGATAAATTCAAGAATTTTCCTTTCGGTATCCATTAGATTATACTCATCTTGGACCTCATCTTGAACCTCATCTTGAACTAAAAAAGCATCATGTATTCTTAATTCAATCCAGAAATAAGTCCTGTCTTCATCGGTTTCTATTCTAGGAATCGGAGACCCGTTGTTCTTCATCACTTTAAAAATCTTTGGAATCCCCGTCGAACGGCCTTCTGTAAGTTTCAATTCTTTGAGAAATTCACCTATTTTTCTGTTTCAGTATCTTCTGGATATGATCTTTCCTGATTCAATATCCTTCTGTCTGATAGACTTATCAGGACCGGGATAATTGAGAATGATGATTCTGTCGGAATAAATTCTGATTTCAATCGGTTCGCGAATCTCATAACTCTTGTGATAGACCGCGTTGACAACCGCCTCTTCTATTGCCTCATAAGGGTAATTAAAGATTCTGACGGCTTCTGCCTGTCCGGGAATTTTTATGACTTTTTCCTGGAGGATCATGTTTGAGATAAATCTCAGCGTTTCCTTAATTTGAAAGTTTAAAGGCCCATGAAAGATCTTTTCCGTGAAGATATCCTCATCGTTTCGGAAGTGCACCAGCTCTATCTGAGCATAGGGAAAAAAGTGATGTGGTTCCTCGTTGAACATCATCAGAGCAATGTTCTTTGGTTTTAAATATTCCGCTGATCCGTCGGTCAGGTTCATCTGTTTTCCTATATCTTCCATGGTTTTTACACCAACATCATCGTACAGTCTGCTTTTTATCTCATACAGAAATTCTCTGACTAATGACATTTTTATATCTGAAATATTCGCATGATGGTTTATTCTGTCATCAAAGGGTATTTTCCCCGCCAGCTCGTACAATTCAACTTTTTCACTCTCTTTTGCTTTTACGGTGTTGGAAAATCTTCTGACGTAGAAAGTCTGTTCTTTTGATTTTGACGTTGAGTGAACCGGACAGCTGTAAGGACGGGTTTGCCCTCCCGGCACCCAGATGATGAGAATATGTTTCCCCTGAAAAAGAACGGGTTCTGCAACGGGATAGTAAATCGGTTTTATCTGATTACACAGGTTCAGTAATTCTTTTTGAATCCCATCTATATCGTTTTTATTCAGTCCGGCAGGCGGAAAGACAGGTCTCCCGTTATACTCCTCTATTCCGACAACAACATAGCCGCCACCCCAATTGTTGATATCGTTGGCAAAGGCGGTTATGGTGTGCAGAATCGCATCGGGATTCCACCCCTTTTTAAATTCAATTCTTTCCCATTCAATTGTATTTCCGTTTATCAGATCGTTTATATTGATCGGGAGTGGCAAGATTTCACTTCTCCTTAATCTTTCCAATTCTCATATTTCAATCCGTCAACTCTCTTAAAATGCTTCAGATTATTTGAAACCAGCATCATCTATTAGATTTCCATTCTTTCTTAAATCGCTATAAACTTTTGCCCCTTTTTCAAAGGTTTCTTCATTTAATTCCAGTAGCGTAAACAGACCAATCAAATCTTTGAATTTATTGAGCTTCTTTTCACCGTTAATATAATACAATCCCCTTAAAACCTCATAATAAGTAATGAGTGAAATAGCGATTTCGTTTTTTTCAACAATCTCTTTTTTCAATCGTTTAACGATTCTTTTGTCATTCTTCAAAAGATAACTGATGATATTTGTATCAAGGCAATAATTAATCATTTTCCAGGCCTTTAATTTCTCTGTTAAAATTAATTCTTTCAGACATTATCTGATCAAATTTATCTATTTTTGATTCTTTTATATCATCAAAAAGATGACTTAATTCATCAACGGCGTTTAATTTCTCCTGAACCTCATCATTTTCTTCGGTCATAATAATCAGCTTAATCTTTTGGTTCTTTTTTAATTTTTTTAATATATTACCGGGGATATGAATACTCCCATTATCCGTATACCTTGTCTGGAATTCATATGCACGAATAATTTTCCCTCCTTTTCAATTCATCAAATTTTCATTTTTTGATATCAACAAAATGATACTTATTAATTATTATAATCTATTTCAAAAACCTCTCCTTTAAATAAGCCTCCTCATCCTCAGCCGTCTTCAGCTTCCCATCCAGCTTCATCCCAAACACATCCCGGATGATGGTCTTGATTCCCTCACCCTGCTGAACGCCATATTCCCGGATAAGCCGCTTGCCGTTGACATAATAAAGCTTAACACGTTTCTTTGCCCTGAGATATTCTTTAAGATGGTTAAGCCCCGTCTCTTCCAGATAGGCGGAGAGATAGCAGATGGCTTCCGGTGAGGCCCCGTCCAGGATGGTATAGATCTCAGAAAACGGCATCTCCTCTTCAAGGAGTTTGGCAATGACTTCTACTTTCTTTGAGAAGGTGTAGATTTCATTGATGGTTTTCCTCGGAACGCCATAGCGTTCCCTGACAAATTCCAGTTGAGACTGTGTGTAATATTCAATAAGCACATATAGCAAGCCGTAAAAACGGTTCAGTTTATAATGGCCCTCATAATACATCTCAAACCACCTCAGAGATGCGGCAACCCGTTCTATTTTTCTTTCCAGCAGCGTTGTGTAATAGGTCTGTTCAAAGAGATGCTTCAGGATGTTCAGCTCGCCAAGGCGTTTCATCATCTTGAGGGCATGCTTCTCCTCCAGCATTCGGATGATCTCATAACGAATCCTGCCACCGCTTATCTTTTCCAGGTATTTGTCTCTCAAAGCCTTTTCCAGGTGTTCCAGGGTTCGTTCCTCCATCTGAAAACCATAACGCTGTTCATACCGGACCCCTCTCAAAATTCGCGTCGCATCGTCAATAAAACTGGTATTGTAAAGGATCTTTACGCTCCCCATATCAATATCCTTGCGGCTCCCGAAATAATCAATAAGTCGTCCGAATACGTTTTGATTCAACGCAATCGCAAGGGCGTTGATCGTGAAGTCCCGTCTGTAAAGATCTTTCTTCAGATGTGCCTGATCAACGGAAGGCAGAGCGCCGGGATATTCATAATATTCACTTCTCGCCGTGGCAAAATCTATCTCAACCGCTTCATCGATAAAATAGACCTTTGCAGTGAGAAATTTCTGATGAATCTCAGCCTTGACGTTCTTCAACGTCATGATCAGTTTCGTAAACTCAACGGCATTTCCCTCAACGACGATATCGATATCCAGGTTGGGCCGCTCCAGCAGCATGTCCCTGACAAATCCCCCGACGATATAGATTCTGTAATCGTTCGCCTGCGCTATCCGTCCAAGTTCTTCAAGGAATCTGTATTGTTCCAGTGTCAGACTCTTCATCATAAGTTTTTTGACATTCTCCGAACGCATGTTTTCCGCAACGGTCATCCGTGTACTCTTTTCATGATGATACACCTCACGGATGACATCCGTCCTGGTGATCAGTCCGACAAGCATCCCATCCCGGATAACCGGTATCCTTCCCACACCGTTTTCGATCATTTTTTCCTTGACCCGTTCAACCGATTCATCTGCATCTGCAATGATCAGATTTGTAGACATGATACTTTTAACGGGATGGGCTCCGAGATGATGATCCATTGCCTTTTGTACATCACGTCTGACAACAATTCCCACGAGTTTATTCTCCTCGACGATAGGAATGCCACCATACCCCGTCAGATTCATTATCTTGTAGGCACGTTTGATACGCATATCTACCTGCATGGTCTTGATGGGGAAACTCATGATATCCTTTGCCCTGACAGCCGGTTGAATGAACATTTCCAGTTCCTTAAGGACTTTGCGATAGGCCTCTTCTAAGGAATGATCCAGCAGTTTACAGGCTGCCGCACGTTTGTGACCGCCACCGCGTAATTTCCCCATCATTTCCCCAAGATTGACATCCGGTGAAACCGTTCGACCGACGATATACGTCTTCTTCCCCATCTTCACGATGGCAATAAAGGTATCATACCCCTTCGCCAGCCATATCTTACTGGTGATCAGGTTCAACCCTCCGACAAAGCCGTCTATTTCACAGCATCCGATAGCTATTTCCACATCGTTTATCTCAATGGTCTTCGACTCTCCTTCGAGAACCTTCATGACCCCAAGCTGCTCATCCGTCATCTCAGCCTTGACAAAAGCAGATACCACATCGATGTTTGCCCCGCATTCGATCAGAAAGGCAGCCGCCTGCATATCACGGGGTGTTGTTGAGGAAAAGAGGAAATTCCCGGTATCTTCATAGATACCGATTGCCAGTAAGGTGCTTTCCTCCCGGCCGATCTTGATATGCTTTTCCTTCAGTTTTTCGGTAACAATGGTGGTTGCAGATCCGATCTCTTCAAGAGAGAGTTGCTGCACATCATGTTTTGGAAAGATCCTTGAATGATCCACCGGGTGATGATCGTATATTGTCACTTTGATGGATCGCGACTCAAATTCCTTTCGAATCCTGTTTCCCAATCTTTCCTCAACGGAGGTATCACAGACGATCGCTTCTTTCACGAGAGAAAAATCGACCTCATTTTCCCTGTAAAACGGAAATTTCTCCTCATAAAGGGCAATAAATTCCTGAAGGTTGTTTGACGGCTCTCCGGAATGAACGATGATATGATCTTTATACATCAACGATGCGGCCAAAGCGGAAGAAAAGGCATCAAAATCCGGGTTTCTGTGTGCAACGATGATCTTTTCTGGTCTGACTCGAATATGCGTCTTTTTTTTAGACAAACTTACTCACCTCTTTTTATGAAGACAATCCCCTGTATACGGCAATTTCTGTTTTTCTTTTTTATCTGTCTGGCGATGGATTCCAACGTGCTGCCACTTGTTATTATATCGTCAAACAGTGTAATTTCATCCGGAATCTCCGGTTTTATGATTCGATAGGATTTTTCCGCGTTATCTTTTCTATGTTCAACACCCTTCAAAGAGGCCTGCGGAATATATTTCCCCGTTCTTTTCAACAGATTCATGATAGTCAAATCACTTAAATACGTCTCCTTGCATTCACGAGCTATCCGTTCAGCCGCCGAAAATCCCCTGGTCCTTATAGAATGTCGGTGAGAGGGAACCGGTTGAATCGTATGCGGTAAATCGGTATAGGTGAACATTTCTCGCATGAACAGCGCAAAGAACGAAGCCAATGAGAGATGCATCCCGTATTTGTACGACTTGATCAGATCTGTTAACGGACTGTCATAATAATCAAAAAAATGGATCTTTTCTATCGTTTTGGTAGACGTCGTTGTGTAAACCGGCGTCAGCTTCATCAGTCTGTTAAGACAATCCTGACACAAGATCATGTGCGAAGGCGCCGCTTCCGAGCACAACAAACATTTTGACGGTAAAAAGATATCAAAAAAGGCACCCATAAAAAGTGCCTTTTTTAAGATTTCCCGTGTATTTATACGTTGTAATTCTTCCTCAAAAGAGAAAGAAGATTCTATTTTCTGAATTCCAGTTCTCTCTCGACTTCGTTTATGTTGTAAAATTCCAATTCATCGCCTTCCGAGATATCGTTGAAATTAACAAGCTTGATGCCACATTCTTTCGGTGCTTCAACCTTTGCCGCATCATTCTGGAATCTCTTCAGTGATTCAAGTTCTCCGTTGTGAATCTCTATACCGTTTCTGTAGATTCGGACCCTGGAATGCTTCTCAATAAACCCGTCCGTCAGGAGTATACCTGCAATGGAACCGACTTTCCTGACTTTGAAGACCTGCTTAACCTCTCCATGGCCAACGGTCTGAGCAACCTGTTCAGGCGCCAGCATCCCCTGAAGTGCCTTCTTGACATCTTCAATCATATCGAATATGATATCGTAACTTCTGATCTGAACATCTTCCTTATCCGCTTCTAACTTGGACTTCTGATCAACCTTGACCTTAAATCCGAGAACAACCGCATCAGATGCTGCAGCAAGGAGAACGTCGGTTGCTGTAACAGCTCCGATACCGGAATGAACGATCTCTATCGTGATTTCCTCGGTCTGAAGCTTTCCAAGTGCATTCCTGAGTGCCTCAACCGTACCGTAACTATCCGCCTTGATGAGTATCTTAAGGGTCTGTCTTTCTCCGTCTTTAACCATATCGTAGAATTCTTCAAGAGAGATATGCTTGCGCTTGAGAAGATTGGCTTTTTCCCTCTCCTGAACCTTCTCAACAACCTGTCTGGCCGTAGATGCCGATTCGACGACATATAATATAGAGTGGGCATCCGGAACGGCATTAAAACCAAGAATCTTTACCGGGTCGGATGGACCGGCTTCCTTGATCCTCTTACCATTGGAATCGTTGAGTGCCTTAACCTTACCCCAAGTGTTTCCGGAAACAAAATACTGTCCGATCCTCAGTGTACCGTCTTTGATGATACACGTTGCCGTCGGTCCGATCTTCGGATCAAGTTCCGATTCAACGATAACCCCTCGGGCTCTTCCTTTTGGATAGCATTGAATCTCCTCCATATCCGCAGCGAGCAGGACCATATCCAGCAGATCATCAATTCCCGTTCCCTTCTTCGCTGAGATAGGAACCGTAACCGTATCGCCGCCCCACTCTTCAGGAAGCAATTGAAGCTTCGAAGAAAGCTGCTGCATGGTGTGATCGATGTTTGCATTCGGCTTGTCGATCTTGTTGATGGCTACTATTATAGGCACCTTGGCTTCTTTCGCATGATTATAGGCTTCTTCCGTCTGAGGCATAACACCGTCATCAGCTGCAACCACGAGGATAACCAGGTCTGTCGCCTGTGCCCCTCTCGCTCTCATTTCGGTAAAGGCCTCATGTCCCGGCGTATCGATAAAGGTGATATACCTGTCCTTCGTCTTGACCTGATAAGCACCGATCGCCTGTGTGATCCCACCGGCTTCACTGTCGGCAACTCTTGCGGAACGGATGTGGTCAAGAAGCGTCGTCTTACCATGGTCAACGTGCCCCATAACGGTTACAACCGGAGGTCTTCCTATCAGCTCATTCTTCTTATCGTTATATATCTTTTCATAATATTCCTTCAAATGCTTCTCAAGATCATCTTCTTTTTCTTCGAGAATATCGCCCGTATCTTCTATTTCAAGTTTTTTGCCATATTTTTCGGCAAATTCCGCACATTCCTCAAACTCCATCCTCTGATTCGGATTCAGAATCTGCCCCTTGACAAACGATTCCTGAATGATCTTATTAATAGGAACCTTAATCGTCTCGGCAAGCTCTCTCAACGTCATCGACAGAACATTGATGAAAATTGTATTTTCATCGTATACGGCCGCTTCCTTTACCTTTTCTTCCTCTACCATTTCTTTCTTTTCCGGCTTCTGCTCCACCTGCGTTTCTTCTTTTTTAATCGTTTTATTCCCCTTTTTGTTAACTTCCTCTTTCTCTTCTACCTTTACAGTGTTTTCTTTCTTGTCTGATTTAGGCATCTTTGTTTTCTTTGATGACTTTTCACCCTTTGATTCGTTCTCGGTCATCAAATCCATGATAAGTTTTTCATCTTCCTCTTCAAGAACACTCATATGATTTTTAACCGTAACACCAAGATCTTCCAATTCACTGATTAAATCCTTGCTTGACATCTCCAGCCTTTTAGCCAGCTGATAAACTCTAATCTTTGACAATACCTCTTCACCTCCGTTGCATTGGTATGTCCGAATTTTCAATACATTATACCACAGTGGAAAGTGCTTTAAAAACAAATATGAAGTATTTTGTGCATCATTCACAAGAAAATTCAAGGAATTTTTCAGCGATTTATGTCAATAATTTTATTACATATTCATAAAAAGCTAATTTTTACCCCCTTTTTTTACTTGTCCATATCGCTAAAAACTTTATTTTATGAGGTTTACAACAGTTTCCTCAATCGTAAATAATCCGTATACATTTTGTATCATTAACACTTGACAGCTATATAGGTCTATGCTATAATAACGCGCAATCGGGGTGTAGCGCAGTTGGGAGCGTGCGTGCCTTGGGTGCACGAGGTCGCTGGTTCAAGCCCAGTCACCCCGACCATCGATTGCGACCGTAGCTCAATTGGTAGAGCACCACCCTTCCAAGGTGGTTGTTGCGGGTTCGAGTCTCGTCGGTCGCTCCAGTAATTTAATGGGCGCCTATAGCTCAATCGGATAGAGCATTGGATTTCTAATCCAAAGGCTGGGGGTTCGATTCCCTCTGGGCGCACCATTATTTTATTGTTCACTGGTCCTATGAGAAATTTTACGCATGGTGGCTATAGCTCAGTTGGTAGAGCATCTGATTGTGGTTCAGGCTGCCGTGGGTTCAAATCCCACTAGCCACCCCATGTTTTTAAGAACTTGAGTCGTGCGCTTGTGGCTCAACTGGATAGAGCATCGGATTTCGGCTCCGAGGGTTGGGGGTTCGAATCCTCCCAGGCGCGCCAGTTGTAAAGAGGTACTTGACAAAAGAAGAATTAAGTGATAGAATCACTTTCGTGTAAAACACTGCTTATTGTGTAGCGCGAGAGGAATGCCGGGGTGGTGGAATAGGCAGACACGCATGGTTGAGGTCCATGTGGGAGATTAAAATCCCGTGGGGGTTCAAGTCCCCCCTCCGGCACCATTTTTTAAAGCGGGCCGTTAGCTCAATCGGCAGAGCAACTGACTCTTAATCAGTAGGCTACAGGTTCAATTCCTGTACGGCCCACCATTTTATTGTAGAAGTGGAAGTCCGCCAAGATTTCCCACCATGTAGCAAAAGTGCTCACTTGGTAATTGATGGTATTTATTAATTAAAATGACTTATTTTAATGGTTTAGATAGATAAAAGGCGGACGAGATGTCCGTCTTTTTTTTATTGAAAAACCGAAAGGAGCTGAGTCAAATCGCGAGAGCGAAAGATAATTTACCTCCAAAGAATGGAGAGATAAGCGCATCGAAGGTTAGAGTAATCGGTAAGAATGGTGAACAGATTGGAATTATGAAAGTGAGAGAGGCTATTTCCGTTGCACAGAGAGATGGTTTAGATGTTGTACTTGTAGCACCGGAGGCAAGACCACCAGTGGCCAAGATTGTAGATTTTGGTAAATATCGTTACGAACTTCAGAAAAAGAAAAAATCTGCGCAGAAAAATCAGAAGAAGACGGAGCTCAAGCAGATGAAATTCCGTCCGAAGATTGATGAACATGATTATCAGACAAAGCTGAATCACATAAAAAGATTTTTAAAAGGATCCAATATGGTCAGAGTAACCATCATGTTCAGAGGTAGGGAAATGGCATTTACTGAAAAGGGTAGAGAAATTCTCGACAGAATTGCCGTTGATACAACGATGGTTGCCAAGGTTACAGCAAAACCTAAGATGGAAGGAAGAGACATGCATATGACACTTTCCCCGCTTAGTGAAATTGATCAGAACAGAATAGCAAAAAAAATGGCAGAAGAAGAAGAGAAAAAAGCAGCAGCAGAAGGAACCGCAACGGAAGAATAATGATCTGTGGAATAAAGTAAAGGATTGAGGAGGAATTTTCATGCCAAAGATGAAGACTAAAAAGAGTGCTTCGAGAAGATTCAGAATTACGAGAACCGGAAAGATTATGAGAAACAAGGCCGGTAGAAGACATGAAACCGGAAAAAAGAATAACAAGATAAATGTCAGACTCAGACAGAAGGGTAAAGTAAGCGAAGACAGGGCAAAACCAATCAAAAGAATGATGGCAAAAGCATAAGATCGAGGAGGATTTGGGAATATGAGAGTTAAAAGAGGAGTCGTTAAAAAATCCAAGAAGAGAAGATATTTAAAAGCCGCTAAAGGGTATAGAGGTGCGCGAAGCAGAAGAGTTTCTTTGGCTAAGGAACAGTATTTCCGCTCAGGTGTTTATGCTTATGCAGGAAGAAAACAGAAAAAGAGAGATTACAGAAAACTCTGGATCGTTAGAATAAACGCAGCAGCAAGGTTGAACGACATGAAATACAATGAACTGATGCACGGATTGAAGGTTGCTGGCGTAAAGATCAACAGAAAGATGCTTTCTGAGATCGCAGCTACAGATATGAATGCCTTCAAGGCTTATGTTGATATAGCAAAAGAGGCATTAAACTGATATAATAGATAGTATCAGCAGGGCGTAGTTCAGTTGGTAGAACGCATGCTTCGGGAGTATGAGGTCGGGAGTTCAAGTCTCCCCGCCCTGACCATGAGGGGATTCATTTTACAATGAATCCCTTTTTGTTTTATAATAAGCATAAACCGAAAGGTAACGGGAGAGATTAGATGAAATTTTTAAAATTTATTGGCTGGACATTGTTGATTTTAATCGTTTTAATTGTCATCTTCATAGTAACAATTGGCATATTGAGTTCATCAGATGATACACTTGAGATAATCACCGAAAAAAACAACAACCTAAGGCTCGATAAAACAGAATTACATTTCCTTTCTTTTCCCCTGTCACCGGATACAAATCAAAACGATCTTTCTTCACTTCTGTCCGATGCTGACAGGATAAATCATACAGATTTCATCCTGTTTCAAAATGTCGATGAAAATAACAACGGTTTCGATGAAAAAGTATTTCTGAATAACCTTTTTGATTCATACAACAGCTGGTTTTCCTACACTAAAAAGACCCTTATCTCTCTTTTCCCGTTAGACAATATCCGATTCAATCTCTATTCCGGCTCCATGACATTTTCTAAATATGCGGCAGAATCATCCGTTAAACGACTGCTTCCTTCGGTAGTCAATCAGACTTTCTCACTAACCACTTCAAATCCATCATTACAGATACTTGAATTTAACACCGAAAACAATTCAGAACTCTTTATCATAAATCTTGAAAATATTCCGATAAACAAAACGGCAACGGCAAGAGAAGATTTTCTCGATTACCTTAAAGAAGATCTCATAAACAAATTACCGGAAGACGCTTATGTCATTATCAGTGGGAACTGGTTCTATACATTACCGGGCATCCTGACCGAAAAACCGGATACCGAAAAAATCCCCCTTGACTGGACACCTTCTGGATGGCAATGGGTATATGATATAAACGGTAATGATACATACGGTATATTGATATCGGATAATATGACGATACAAGCCATGAAAGCCTTTGATGGATTGACAACAAAACCTTTAAGTGTTGTCCTTTCGTTAAAATAAATTCCGAGGTATGTCAAAAGCATATTGTAATGAATGATATAATAGGCTGATGAATGACCATGACACTCTTTATAAAGTGAGGTTTTTATGTACGGGGATATCAGTTTCGAATCTGAAGTAGTAAACAAATATGAAAGAAAAGGTGAACACATCATCGAATTGTCTTTTTCACACTTTTATCCGGATGGTGCCGGTGGACAACTTGGTGACAGGGGCTTCATAAACGAAATCGAAGTCATCGGTGTCAAACAGGACAAAACAGGTATCATTCAGCATCGTGTAGCAAACGCTGATTCGTTTCGTGCCGGTGATAAAGTTATCTGCCATATCGATGGGGATAACAGGAATGATATCGCACAACAACATTCCGCTCAGCATCTCATTTCTGCAAACTTTGACAATGATTTCGGCATACACACGGTGGGATTCCATATGTCTGAAAATCATACGACCATTGATCTCGATACAAAAGACATAGATGAGGAAATGGTGGAAAAAATGGAGAAAAAGATCTTCAATCAGATCACCTCTCTCCTCGAAATAGCTGTCCTTGAGGTTTCACCAAAGGATGTTCACAAATATCCCCTCAGAAAAGAATTGAACGATAAACTGCTTGGCCTTGATAAACTCAGATTGATCAAGATCGGTGAGATAGATTATTCATTGTGCAAGGGCTTCCACTGTGACAACACCGGAAATATCGGTGTGGTTAAAATTTTCAAGATTGAACGCGTGAAATCAGGCTTCACAAGAATTTACTACGTTGCCGGGAACAGGGCGATGAAAGATTATCAGATGAGTCACAGGATATTGAAAGAAACCACCGATTTTCTTTCAACATCAAAAGATGAACTCAACCTGAGACTTAAAAATCTCGTTGATGAAAACAAGACGGTCTCAAAGATGAGCAAGCGATTATCGGAATCTCTGGCTCAGGAAATGTATCAGAATTTGTCGACAAGAATGGTTAACGGCAAGAAAAGAATCGTTAAAGTACTTCCCTCCGAAGAAAGTGCAAAAGGCCTTTCTAAAGAAATAATGAAAGAACCTGACACAATTGCCGTCTTTTTATTCGAGAAGTCAAAAACCAACGGGTTTAATATTATATCCACCTATGATAATATTGACGCCAAGGAAATTCTGGAACAACTGAAAACGAACATGAACATCAAGGGAGGGGGAAATGCAAAAATGACACTCGGGGTTGTTCATGGCAGTCTTGACAAAATAAAGGAAGAAGTAGAAGAAATAGTCAATAAATATTAAATGTGATTCAGGGGGTATAGATACATGAAAAAATTTTTCTTAACGACCGCGGTGCTGTTTATACTGGTTCAATCCTTATTCGCACTACAGGCTGGTCTGATATTCAACGGTGACATGCAGGGAGACAACAACAGTTATGTCGGCTTTATAGCGAGAAGCAACTTCGGACTTGGTGGTCTTGAAATTGCCGCGATGCCGAAAGTGGGACCGGATGTTGATTTTACGAGTTACAGATTTATCATTTCACCGTCAATTGGATGGGGAACACCTGAATTGAGGATATTCGCAGGAATTACACCTCATATAGAGATCAACGAAGGACAATTTGAGGTTTCTCCAACCCTGTGGGGTATCGGTGCTGGCTCTACATTTGCCGTTGCGGAGAACATCATCGGTTTTTTTGAATTCTTTGCCGAATTCGATCTTGCCGGTCAAACGGAGGTTCAGGGATTTGCTTCCAATACGATGCTGAGTGTCGGCATCACCTATAATTTCGATCTTGGTTTTTAATTGAAATCTTCTCAATAAAAAAGGCATACAGATGATGATTTGTATGCCTTTTTTTATGTCTGATGTTGATTATATCGTAAACTTCCTGACCTCTTCATCCAGCTCTTCAGAGAGGGCGTTTAATTTCTCAGCCGCTTCACTCACCTGTTGAGCCCCTTCAGTCTGCTGAGTAACAGAAACGTTCATATGACTGATCTGTTCAGCGATATCGGCTGTCAATCGTGCTGAATTATCCATAGCCCCGGACATTTCTTCTGTTGACGCACTTTGCTGTTCAGCGGTTCCCATAAGTGATTCGACCTTTTTATTAACGCTGTTCATATAGTCTGAAATTCGATTAAATTCCGCGATAAGCCGGCGGGAACCTTCCGATAATTCATCGTAAAGTTCGACGGTCTTTTTCACGGCCTCATTGGCATTGGAAGACCCCTCATCAATCTCATTAAGAATTGAGGCGATATTGAAGGATGCCCGTTTACTCTCTTCAGCCAATTTTCGAATTTCATCGGCGACAACGGCAAAGCCCTTCCCGGCTTCTCCGGCTCTCGCAGCTTCTATCGCTGCGTTCAAAGCAAGAAGATTTGTCTGTTCGGCTATCGATGAAATCGTGTTAACGATTTCCTGTACATTCGCCGCTTTTTCGGCAACAATGGTTACCAGTTTTGTTGCCTTCTTATTCTGCTCTCCCACCGTTTCCATCTTTGACCCCTGTTTTTCAAGTTCCCTTTGCCCCGTTTCAACAGCCGACTCTGTTTCCTCTATCTCCCGTGATAATTCCTGAGAATTCATCGAAACTTCCTGAGCACTAGCCGTCACTTCCTGGATACCCGACGTTATCTCCTGAATGGCGGCAGAAGTATTCTGAACGTTCTCATCAACGTTCTGTGCCTGAGAGGATAATTCCTCCGAAGCGGCAAACTGTTCCTGTGATACGGAAGATAATTCGGTCGCAGATTCGCTGATCTCGATTGACTGTGATGTCAATTTTTTCACCAGAGCGATCATATTCATCTGCATCTTTGCAAGTGCTTTGGTCATCTGTCCTATTTCATCGTTATACGACAGATATTCTACGGCCTTGCTTTGTTCGTCAAAAGTTAAATCATAATCCGCAATTCTATTCAAAATTGACGACAATTCGATCAAAGGATTTGCAAAAGTTGTTCCAACGATAACGGACAGGATAATAACCAATAAAATGATAACACCAAATGTCATGATGACAAGAAATAATATCTCCGAGCTGATTGCCTCAATCTGTGTTTGAGGGATAATGGCACCAACAGACCAGTTTGGCGTATCACTGATCGGTTCATAAATCATCATAAGCCGGCTGCCATCCGGTCTTTTAAAATAATCCGTTCCCTTATTCCCCTTTACCATCTCTTCGGCAATTTCCTTCAGGCCATCGTATTCTTCATGGTCTTCATTTATCTTAAAATTCATGATAAGATCGGTGTTTTTGTGTGTGATCGTCTGTCCGGTCCCATCGACAAGAAAAATTGATCCCTCTTCTCCAACCGTTAACGTGTTGATCTTTTCAGAGAGTTTTTCAAGCATCACGGTTGCACCGAAACCACCAACAAGCTTCCCATTATAATCGATCACCGGCATAACGATTATGAATACGGCGTTATCAGTCGCCTTACTGATAACGGCATTGCTAACCTGAAAGCTTTTTTCCCGAATCAATGCCTTAAAGTAATCTCTGTCACTCAGATCAAAATCCTGGTCGGTATTCGAGACGGCTTTTCCGGACAGATCCATAACAAAGGCACTTTCGATCAAACCATCACTTTCTTTTACAACATCCGCAATATAATGAACATATCTGTCCCGATTCATGTCTTTGACATCGGGTGATTTAGAAACCATCTTGAATTCAAGAAGAAGACCATCAATCATCTCTTCAACAACCAGCTTGGAAGCGCGTGTAATATCTTCCGAATATTTAACCGTATTCGCAAGCGTTTTGTTTCTACTTGTTGTCCCAATAATAAACCCTGCACTTATAAGAAATATAAGCATAATAGGAATTAAATATATCAACAACTTAATTTTTATAGATTTTAGATTTTTCATATCACACACCCTTTCTTAAGTTATTTTTCCAATATGATGAATTATATCACATTTTACTGTAAAAAAGGATGTTTTTCAATCTAATTTGTTACAAACAAAAAGGCTTTAATAAATTTATAAAATGTATTGAGTTCTCGACAGGCAAAATAAAACGAAAGAAAAAACAGATATACAATAGTTGTATATCTGTTTAAATTAAAACACAGAAAATTTAAATTTTAAATTTCTTTACTTCTCCGTCAAGTGATTCTGAAAGTGTATTCAGTTTTTCAGCCGCTTCACTCACCTGTTGAGCCCCATCTGTCTGTTGTTCAACGGCATCATTCATCTTAGAAATCTGATCGGCTATTTCAGCGGTCAATTTAGCAGAATTGTCCATTGCACTTGCCATCTCCTCTGCAGAGGCACTTTGTTCCTGAGCCGCTCCCATAAGAGATTCCACCCTGGCATTTACTGATGACATATAGGTATTGATCTTATCAAATTCACCGGTTACATGCTCGGTCCCCTCTGCCAGTTCCTTGTATAGCTCAACGGTCTTTTTTACAGCCTCATTGGCATTCGATGCCCCTTCATCTATCTCGTTCAGGATAAGGGCGATATTTGAAGAAGCGCTCTTACTCTCCTCCGCCAGTTTTCTGATTTCATCTGCCACGACGGCAAACCCTTTCCCGGCTTCTCCGGCTCTCGCAGCCTCTATGGCGGCATTTAAGGCAAGCAGGTTTGTCTGTTCGGCTATCGACGTAATCGTATTAACGATTTCCTGAACATTGGTTGCCTTCTGAGCGACCATGGTGACAATTTCCGTCGTCATTTTATTTTGATCCTCTACGATTTTCATTCGGGTTTCCTGTTTTCCCAATTCTTTCTGTCCATTTTTAACCGCACGTTCCGTCTCGTTGACTTCATTGGAAAGTTCCTGGGAATTTTTTGAAACATCCTGGGCACTTGCCGCCACTTCCTCCACACCGGAAGTGACTTCCTGGATTGAAGCGGAGGTATTCTGAACATTGTGATCAACAGTCTGTGCCTGTGAAGACAGGTTCTGAGACAAAGCCAGTTGCTCCTGAGAAACGGATGAAAGATTCATCGCGGAATCTGTTATTTCTGAAGACTGATAGTTTAAAATTGTTGCCAGTTCGTACATATTTGTTCTCAAATCAATCGCCGTATTGGTCATCTCACCAACTTCATCTGCTCTTTCAATATATTTTGTAACGGCTTTGGATAATGATTCATCCTCTCTTAAATCGTACTCCGACAACTGTTTCATCGCTTCAGAAAGAAATTTCAACGGCTTTGAAATATCTCTGCCAACTAAGAGCACCGAAATGAAACCGGAAACGATGATTATTGAAAATCCTATCAGAATAATCCACATCAAGTCATCACTTAATTTATTAATCTGAGCCTTTGGAATAATTGCCCCTACGGACCAATTCGGTGTTCCTCTTATCGTTTGAAATATCAGGACAAGCTCAGTACCGTCAGAACGTTTGAAGATGTCTGATCCTGACTGTCCGCTTACCATCTTTTCAGCAATATCCGTCAACCCTTCATACCCGTCATGTTTCTGAGTGATGTTAAAATTCATAATCATATCCGGGTTGGGATGCGTTACCGTCTGACCATTGCCGTCCACAATAAACAATGCACCGGCTTCGCCAATCTTAATCCTGTTGATCTTCGCGGCCAGTTCATCCAATATAACGGAAGCACCAAAAACACCTATGAGATTATTATCAAAATCATACACCGGCATCGCAATGACGATTATCGGCTTCCCCGACACAAGACTTGAAAGGGCGTTACTGATCTGAAGTTCTTTATCGTTGAGCACATCCTTGAAATACTGCCTGTCCGAGAGATTCACCGCAACTTCTTCATGTGTAACCGCATTACCGTCAAGATCTGCTACAAAAAGACTTTCAAAGATATGCTGACTCCCTTCAGCCATTCTCGAGATAAATTCAAGATATCTGCTTTCATCCATCTCTTTGATATCCGGGCTGTTTGAAATCATTTCCACCTGATTGATAACACCCCCGAGCCATTCTTCAATCGCAACTTCAGCTGCTGAAGTAATTCCATCGGAAAAAGCCAGGGATGAATTATAAGATTTATTTCGTGCAGACAGTGAAATAAACAAACCGACGCCTAACAGCAAAACAGACAAAACGGGGATAAGAAACAGCAACATTCTCGTCCCTATACTCCTGGGTTTGATTGTAAACACATTACCCCTCCTTCACAGATCTCTATCTGTACTTTATTCAGTCTTAAATGATGAGATATTGTCAGTTAATTCTTCAGCTATCTTTTTCAACGCCTTTACGGTGTCAAATACTTTTTCCGATGAGCTTTCCTGCTTTTCAACATAGGTATTCATATTATTCATCTCTTCCATTACATCGTATACCGATTTACCCACTCTATCCGTGGATACCGCCATTTCCTGCAGAGAATTATTCTGTTGTTCAACATTGAAAGCGACAGTTTCAATGTTATCCATAACCCCCTGTATTTCATCCAGTATCGTTTTAAACTGATTCTGAAGTGCCTTTATATCTTCAGATGACGAATCGACCGATGCATTTGATTCTTTCATCACCTTATCCGTTTCTTCTATACCTTTTCTGATTTCAGAAAGATTTTCACCGATACGCTGTGTTGAATTTTTACTCTCTTCAGCCAATTTTCGAATCTCGTCGGCGACAACGGCAAAACCCTTTCCGGCTTCTCCGGCTCTTGCTGCTTCTATGGCGGCATTTAAGGCAAGAAGATTCGTCTGCTCGGCTATGGATGAAATGACATTGACAATCTCCTCAATACTCTTTGCCTGTTCCGTCAGTGAATCAATCATATTCGCCATCATATTAGTACTGTTCTTGACCATACTCATATCTTTTACCAGTTCATCAACGGTCTGGGAGCCATCTCTCGTAATCCTGACCGTATTTTCAGCCCGGCCTTTGAGATCATTTGAAGAATCCGCAACCGTGCGGGCCGTACTCGCTATTTCTTCAACCCCTGAATTGAGCTCCTCAGAAGCCGCAGAAATATCTTCAACCCGACGATAAACATCTTCCCGCTGTTCAACGAAAGCCTCAATTCCCGCTCTCTGTTCCTGTGAAGAGTCAGCCAATTCAACCGAATAACCCTGAACGGTTGCGGCGGATTCTTTTACCTTAACGACGGTCATCATTAAATTTCTGACCATTTCACCGGTTGCTATGCCTACCTTGTTGATTTCATCGTGCCCGTTAAAGCTTAATTCAGTCGTCAGATCACCTTTCCCGATCAATTCAACCTTGTTCTTCAGCTGATTAAGCGGCTTCAACAGGAGCCTTATCATGAAGAACATGCCAACAATCAAAACGGCTATGAGAAGAATAAACAAGAGCATCTGCCCGATAAAAATCTTAAAGGCCTTCTCTTCAACATCGTTGATATAGACACCGGTTCCATACCACCACTGCCACGGTTTATACGCTTTGATATAGCTCTTCTTGGGTTCGACCTGATCAGAATTTGAATTCAGCCAGAAATAGGTAAAAAAGCCCTGTCCCTCTTCTTGCGCTATTCGCGTTAATTCCCTTTGGACCCATTGTCCCTCCTGATCCTGCGAATCCAGAAATTTTCCCCTTTCATGTGTCTGGAAGGGGATCGAAACGTGATTATCGTAAGTATAACCAAAGATGTAGTTCTGACCTTCAAATCGCATCTTATAAATGACTTCCCCTGCCTCAAATTGTGCTTCTTCTCGCGTCAAAACGCCTTGCTTTTCAAGTTCGGCAAAATGAAGGATGACACCTTCAGTAAAATCAACGATATCCTTCACACCCTTTTCTCTTTCCACTAACAGCGAATCGTATATCGTATGATATTGATTCCATAAAGAAAAAGCAGAAAAAATAACGATGAACACAGATAAAGGAATTACGATCTTCAGAAAAATACGTTTTGAATACCAGTTTTCTTTCATCACACAATCACATCCTTATAATATATTGTATGGATTTTATTATTCATTTCTTCTTTGTTAAAACAATCGTTCAAATACAACAAATTATAACATACAGCAAATAAATCTTAAAACAACTTCCATCCCAACTTATATAATTATCTTTTAATCGTATAAAGAAAATTTCGTTGAACCGCTAAAAAGGAGAGGAATAAGATGAAAAAGATGAGTGCATTGTTTATCTGTACGAAAAATTCGTGCAGAAGCCAGATGGCGGAGGCATTCCTGAGGCATCAGGCATCCGATAAATTTGATGTTTTCAGTGCCGGACTCGAAGCCGCTAAAGTAGATCCGCTTGCAATAAAAGTAATGGAAGAAATTGGAATGGATATGACTAATCAAGAATCAAAAAATCTTAATGTATACTTCAACCAAAGGTTCAGTTATCTGATAACCGTCTGCGATAAAGCCAATAAACAATGCCCGATATTCCCCGGTGTCAGTATCCGGGAAAACTGGCCCTTTGATGATCCGGCTGCCTCAACCGGCACTGAAGAAGAACGGCTTGTTATTTACAGAAAGGTAAGAGACGAGATCAAAGAAAGAATTGAACAATTCCTGACCGAAGAGATTAACGACTGATATTTTTATGCTTCTTATGAAGACCTTCCATTAGGAAGGTCTTTCTGTTTTACAAGAATATGTGAAGCGTGATAATTGCGCATCCTCACCCATCTTTCATATTTAATAACTCCTTCCCATTAAAATATTAAGAAATCGGAAGATATTTAAAGGACCTTTAAGCTAATCGTATATAAATACGCCTCATCCGCCGTAGTCCAATTTGATATAAAAGTTGTTATCGGTTAAAATGTTTACGTTAACGGTAAGGTTAAAGGTAACCATAACGAAAATCATTCAGAAGGTGTGTAAATTGAACAAGATTACTTTAAAGGACATTGCAAACGAAGCAGGTGTCTCACAGATGACCGTTTCAAGGGTTCTTAACGATAAACCGGATGTAAATCCCGCTACGCGAAAAAATATAAAGGCAATCGTCGAAAGACTTGGTTATATTCCAAACGCAAACGCCAGAGCCTTAAAAGGGGCAAAGACAAATAGAATAGGAGTTGTTGTTTCCGATATCAGAAATCCGTTTTATTCCGAATTGGTTGGAGAACTTGAGGATATTGCCGGATACAAAGGCCTTTCAGTCATCGTTTCCGATACAAACAAAAAACTCGAAACAGAGCTGACGGCAATCCGTTTGATGGAATTAAATTCTGTCGATTATCTGATCATTGCTCCTGAAGGATACAAGACAGAACATCTCGATCAACTTCAGAAAAGGGGAATGAATTTTCTTTCCTTTGGTGTTCACTTTGAAGATAAAGACTATCCTGAAGTCTGGACAGATGATTATGAAGGCGGAAAGATAGTGGGAAATTATCTGGCGGGTATCGGCTCAAAAAAACCACTTCTCATCATGGGAAACCCAAGAAAGACGAACACAATTGACAGAGAAACGGGATTTATTGCCGGATTTGAAGAATCCGGCGGAAATGCATCCGCTATCAAACTGGAACATCTGAAAGTCAATACGGATACCTGTGAAGCGTATCTGGAAAGTGAGTTAAAGGAAAGAACTTTTGACAGTATCTTCTGTTATAACGATTTAATGGCGATGGGAGCTCTTTCGGCATGCAGAAAACTGGGGATCATTCCTGGAAAAGACATCAAAATTGTCGGTTATGATGATGTCTTCTACGCAAATATCCTAGGACTGACAACGGTCAAAATTCCCATCAAAAAAATGCTCGAAACATCCGTTGATCTGATCATCAACGATAAAAGAGAAAAGATTGAATTCAAACCGGAATTAATTATCAGAGAAACCGCATAGCGGCAATATAAACGGAGGTGTACTATGAATTTAAAGAGATTTGTTGTTATCGCTTTATTGTTGGCAGTCGTTACCGCATCATTCGCAGGTAGTCTCGTTATCAACGCAAACACCGGAGACCCTGAACCAAAAAGAGTTATAAAAATGCTTGTTGAAAAATTTGAAGGAGAAAATCCTGATATTGACGTTACATTGAACATCTTCTCACATGAAGATTTTAAAACGCTTCTCAGAACATGGCTCGGAGCAAATGAAGGTCCGGATGTTGTGACATGGATGGCCGGAGAAAGAATGAGATATTTTGCAGAAAAGGGACTTATTGCACCGATTACAGATGTATTTGCGGGTAGCAGCTTTGATAATTATTTCCCGAAATCATTTGAAGGGAACTGTTCTTATGATGGTAAAGTATACATGGTTCCTGAATCATGGTACTGGTGGGGTGTTTATTACAAGAAATCCATGTTTGAGGAATACGGTGTGACACCGCCAACAACATGGGAAGAATTCAAAGCAGTTTGTCAGTTGTTCGCCGATGAAGGTATCGTTCCTATCACAATCGGAACAAAATATCTCTGGACGGCTGCAGCATGGTTCGATTTGCTCAATATGAGAGTTCACGGACTTGACTGGTATCTCGGCGTTCTCGACGGAGACGTTGCTTACAACGACCCAAAGATCAAAGAAACAATGTCCTACTGGCAGGAACTCGTAGATGCCGAATACTTCCTCTTCGAACATTCCTCACTCAGCTGGCAGGAAGCCCTCAACAGACAGATTACAGATGATGCAGCCATGTACCTTATGGGACAGTTCATCAAAGACTCAACACCGGAAGATATGAGAGAAGACATGGACTTCTTCAGATTCCCGATCATCAAAGAAGAAGTGGGGCTTTACGAAGAAACACCAATCGACGGTTGGATGATGCCGGCAAACGGAAAGAACAAAGCAGAAGCTGTCAAATGGCTTCAGTTCATCGCAAGTGACGAAGTGCAGACAATTATCGCAACTGAACTTGGAAGACTGGCTGCAAACAAAAACGTTCCTGCACCTGATGCCCATGCACAGAAGGGACTTGACATGATCCTTGCTTCAGATGGCGTTATGAATTTCTACGACAGAGACACAAATCCTGATATGGCCGGAAAGGCTATGAACGGAATGGTTCAGTTTATGGATTACCCTGAAATGCTTGATGAAATTCTCGACAACCTCGAAACGGAAAGACAGAGAATTTACGAATAATATCCGAAATAAAAGCAAATAAAAAGCTCTTAACCATTTAAGAGAATTTCATATGAGGGCGCACGGTAATCATCATGTGCGTCCTTTTATGAACCGAAAGGAAAAAGAGGTGACTTAATTGAGAGGATTAAAAAAGAGATGGTGGGCTCCCTGGGCATTCCTGGCGCTCCCGCTGATCATGTACACGCTTTGGGTAATTGCGCCAATTGTTCAGACTTTGTTTATGAGTTTTACCAAATGGGATGGGATGAGCCAGGCAGAATTTGTCGGATTTCAGAATTTTCAGGATCTTTTCGGTAATAAGACATTCTGGACATCTTTAAAAAACAACCTTTACTGGCTGATCCTGTTTGTGGGAATCCCAGTTCCCATTGGCCTGTTGGTCGCAATGCTCTTTGATATGAAACTCCCGGGAAATAAACTGTTTAAGACTTTATTCTATTTATCAATGACGCTTTCATTCGTCGTTATTGCTCAAATCTGGTCGTGGATATTCGAGCCGAGAAGCGGTGTCATGACATCTTTCTTCCAGGCACTGGGTTTTGAAAACCTTGCACAGGTTCAGCAGGCAGTGGTTGATCTGTTGCTGTATGTTGGTATCCCATTGGCAGTTGGATTTCTTGTCGGCTGGATTATCAACAGCAAGCTTGAGATACAAAGCACCAAAAGAAGATGGATGATCACGCTTTCTTCCCTTGCGGTTTGTTTTATCATCAGTTTCATACTGTATAAAACCGCACCGGTTCTGTTGACACCTTCGAGATTATCCAAAAGGGGTTTCCCATGGCTTTCAGATCCTAATTTTGTAACGTTCTCACTCATCTTCGCCTCCATCTGGAGACAGATTCCATACGTTATGGTGCTTTACCTCGCCGGATTGAAAGGCGTTCCGCCACAACTCATCGAGGCCTCTATCGTTGATGGTGCCAACTGGGGACAGCGTTTCATTCATGTGATACTGCCAATGCTCAGACCGGCCACTACCGTCGCTATCACGATCAGTGTCATCGATTCTCTGAGGGCATTCGATATCGTTTACGCCATGACACAGGGTGGTCCATTCAACTCATCAAGTGTTTTGGCCAATTACATGTATATCGAATCATTTAATAATTACAGAATGGGCTATGGATCCGCAATAGCGGTTGTTCAATTCGTCATCACCCTGGGATTCATAATCATCTACCTGAACAATGTCATCAAACAGGAAGAGAAGTGATCAGTATGGATAGAAATAAAAGATTTAAAATCATCATGTTTTATGTTATCGGTATAGCACTCGTCGCGATATGGCTGATTCCGTTCTTTATCGCCGCCTTTACATCCGTCAAATCGATGGATGAAATCATGGCGAGTAAATATTTCTGGGCACCCCCGGAAAAAGTGGAATGGATCAACTTCAAAGAGGCCTGGACAACCGGAAATATGGGAACCTATTTTAGAAACACCTTTATCGTAACCGTTCCGTCCGTATTGGGCGCTTTGTTACTGTCAACCTTATCGGCTTTTGCCCTTTCCTTTTACAAATTCAGACTATCTAAGACGATCCTTCTGATTTTTGTAGCCGGCATGCTGATCCCCTTCCAGATGCTGTTGATTCCTGTATTCAGATTATCAAACACTCTGAATATTTACGATACCTATCAGGGGGTTATTTTGTTCCATATTGCCTTCCAGCTTGGATTCTGTACTTTTTTCCTGAGAAACTTCATGAAGGGAATTCCGGTCAGTCTCTATGAATCGGCCAAAATAGACGGGGCAAAGGATATCACCATATACGCCAAAATAGCATTACCCTTGTCATTACCGGCCATAGCGGCTCTCGGTATTCTTGAATTCACCTGGATATGGAACGATTATCTCTGGTCTCTGATCCTTCTGAGTACCGATGAGATCAAAACGATCACACTCGGTCTTGTGAACCTGAAGGGACAGTATCATGCATCATGGAATCTGATCGCTGCGGGTTCACTCATAACGGCAGCCGTTCCTCTGATTGTATTCCTGATCTTCCAGAAATACTTCATTGAAGGATTAACAGTGGGGGCTGTAAAAGGATAGTCCCATCAATATTCAAGTTAAAGGATGATGATTTATGAAGATTACAACAAAGGTCCTGCTCGGATTTGTAGTCATTGTCATACTGCTTGTATTCATTGCCCTTACAAGCAACCTTTCATTCAACAAACTTGAAGATTTCGGTTTATCCATTAAAAATAATCTCAGTATTTCAGAAAACAGCTATAAGGCGTTTTCTGAAATATCTGAATTAAAGGATTTTGAAACCGAAATGCTTCAGGAAGTCCTTCTTCTCGGCTATGTCAATACGAATGAAGACATGGAATCTTACAAATTGAGCTTTGATCAAAAATATAATACATTCAGAAACAGTTTTAACGTATTTTCTGAAAATGAGACGATCAATAACGCTCTTTCGGTTTTAGAGGAAATGGTCAATGCGATATTTAAATTAAAAGAACAGGAATTGTATTACAAAAAGATGGTCAACGATTACAAGACAACCACCGTACTTGAAAAAAATCAGGACATAGAGAGATTGAAGGAAGAACTTCAGGGCCTGCAGGTCGTAGACAAAGCCAAAACGAATGCCATGCTGAATCAATTATCAGATTTTTCAGCTGCGAATCCTTCATCGGAAAAGAATGAAATTACTGATTTTCTAAAGACTTTGGACTTTAAGACATTGACACTTTATGAATGTGAAGAACTCTGGAATACGGAAAGATTCAAATGGATTGAAGCGTATGAAGAATTTACACAATTAAAATTCGCCGTTCGCGGCATGATGACCGAAGAGGAGAAGGCGACTGCGTACAAAACATCCATCAGAAAAATAGAGAAAGCACTCTCTGATTCAATCGTAGAAAATGAAACGATTCCCCTCCTTGAAAGGGAATACTTTGACGATCTGCTGCGTGAATACAAGACAAAAAGCTCACAGATTCTCCTGATGAATATGGATGTACAGAGCAAGTTGAAAGAGCTTGAAACGGTAAATGAAAGTATTCAAAATTACGAACTACTGATAGAAGATCTCAGAAGACAATCGCTTGATCTCATCAATCGGGATATTAAAACGACGATCGATACGTTGAACGACTTTTTCTTTGAAAAATCAACACGTTCACAGGAGGACTTTAAAACCGTTTTTGATAATTCGCTGGATAACGCAGCCGGTATCTCCGGACAGATCAGTGATGCCAAAAGAAATATCAACACGTTAATCATTATAACGGTTGCCGGTATCTTTTTAATCTGGTTGATCACCTTAAATGCCATCAAAAAACCGATTTCAACCCTGATAACAAAAACTTCAAGACTTGGCGAACTCGATCTCAGTGTAGATTTTTCATGTGGGAAGAGGCGCAGGGATGAAATCTCCGGAATTCAGAAGATCCTGAACAGTGTTCTCGACAGGATAAGAACAACCCTCATGAGTGCAAATGAGGCCGCAAAAGTCATGAACAAAGAATCAAAAGAAATTGGAACCTCCATCACCGTTACGACGAAGAGCTCACAGAACGTTGAAAACGGAATTCAGGAGATTCATTCAGAACTAGAAAACAGTGTTCAGAATCTTTTGAAAATGACCCTCATGATGCAGGATCTCAACGCTAAAAACGTAGAAACGACAAGAACCATACACAGTGCCGTAGAGGATTCTGAAAGAGTGCTTGAAGATGTCGAATTTCAGAAAAACCAGGTTTATAACAGTACCACAAAGATGTCCGGACTTGGCAAGGAAGTCCATTCAAGTATCAAAAGAGTAGCGGAATTCAAGATGGTCACAAATGAAATCAACGCGTTCATCCAAAACATTCAATCTATTGCTGAACAAACGAATCTCCTCGCTTTAAACGCAGCTATTGAGGCAGCACGCGCCGGAAATGCCGGAAAAGGATTTGCCGTTGTTGCAGATGAGATCAGAAAACTGGCCGATCAATCCAATCAGACAGCCGGGGATGCCGCTTTGAAGATTGGGAATATTCATAAACTGGTGGATGAAATTGTCTCTAATTCGGATGAAAGCTTAAAAGGTGTTGAAAATATCGTACGGGAAATCTCAGAGATACCAAAAGCCTTTGAAGAGATAACGTCCTCTTTCAGAAAAGTAAACGATTCTGTCATTTCAATGACCGATTTTATGCAGCAGCAAACGGAAATGATCACTGAAATTTCAACGGATTCCACAACGATGGGGAATCATTTTAAAGACCTCCAGAAAAATGTGGAAACCCTTGTGGATACAATCGAAGAAAATACAGACATGCTTGAAAAACTGCAACCGTCGACGAAAAGCCTGATGAAACTTTCAAATGAATTAAAGGAAAAACTGAATCAGTTTACATTTGAAAGTGATTCAGAGGAAAAGAATCGGGATAATTCCTGCAAAGCGCGAAAAAATATGGTAAAGTAAGTAAACAAATAAAGATCGGGAGGAACAGGTATGATTGGAGTTGACTATTATCCCGAACATTGGGATAAAGATCTGGTGTCATTACCACAGATGGAAAAAGATCTTAAAATAATGAAAGAAAATGGAATAGAGTTGATCAGAGTCGGAGAATTTGCCTGGTATATACTTGAAAGTACGGAAGGAGACTATGATTTCCGATTCCTTGACAGGATTTTTGAAGAATCTCAAAAACTGGGAATTCAAGTCATGCTTGGAACCCCTTCTGCAACCCCTCCGGCGTGGTTGATCCGAAAACATCCTGAAATCCTTCAGAATGATGAAAACGGACAGATCCGCAATTTTGGCAGCAGAAGGCATTATTGCTACAACAGCCACATCTACAAAGTCTATGTGGATAAACTGGTCAACAAACTCGCAGAAAGATACGGAGAGATGGATAACCTCTTCGCCTGGCAGATTGATAATGAGTTTGGTTGTGAAGATACAACCTTCTGCTATTGCAAGAAATGTGATCAATCATTCCAACGCTATCTTGAAGACAAATATGAAACCATTGATAAACTCAATGAAGACTGGGGAACTGTCTTCTGGTCTCAGCAATACAATGAATTCTATCAGATTGAAACCCCAAAAAAAACAAATGCCCTGAGAAATCCACATCATCTCCTCGATTTCTACAGGTTCAGCACCCAATCCATCATGCGTTTTGCTCAGATGCAGAAAGATATCATCAGACGCTATTCAAAAAAGCCCATTACACATAATCTCATGAGTAACTTTCTTGAAATCGATTATAAAAAAATGGCTTCACAATATGATTTTATCTCATTCGACAATTATTTTTTCTTCGACGAATACATGCCCTGGCATGCCGCTATGAATTTTGATCTCATGTGGTCATTGCAAAGACAATCTTTTACAGTCGTAGAACAACAGCCCGGAAGAGTGAACTGGCAGGAGAGAAACATGTATTATCCGGCAAAATGGATGGAAAAGGTCTCAAATATCGCTATGAATCATGGTGCGGATAACATCGTCTATTTCAGATACAGAGCCGTTCCGTTTGGCTCTGAACAATATCATAACGGTATCCTGAATTATGATGGCGATCCAAAAAACAGCAAACGTCTTGAAGTCTGCCGTAATATGAGTCAAAAACAACTCCCAAAAAGGAGCGGAAAAGCAAGAATTGCCATGTATTTTGATTATGAAATCGCATGGATGCACATGATCAACGGCGTTTCCAAAGATTTTGACTACTTCCATGCCTTGATCGACATGTACAAACCGTTCTTTGATCAAGGTGAATCTGTTGATTTCCTGTTCAAAGATTCTGATTTCAGTGGATATGATGCCATTATCATGCCCTATGCGATCCATGTCCCGGATGATGTCAAAGAAAAACTAAAAAAATTAGATGCAAAAGTTCTGTTTACCTGTATGTTTGATATGAAAGATGAAAGAAATCATATCCGGACGGAAAAACCGCTTGGTCTTGATACAGACGGTATATCTTTTACGATAACAGATTTTGGCGGTATTTACCAGAAATCAATCAACGTGAACGATAAAACATTGCAGGCGGATCAATGGTTTGAAGAACACATTTTAAAAGCCGGAAATCCCATCGGCGAATACACAGAAGAGCCTTTCAAGGGAAATTCACCTGTTATCATCTCAGAAAATAAGAGAAGGATGTATGTGGGCACCCTGTTAAATGCAGAAGGTTGGGAAGAAGTTTATAGAATCTTTAAAATAATCTAAAACCAAATGAAAATCAAAAAAGATGCAGATTGTTTTAAGATCCGCATCTTTTTTGCTATGCAGACTTTTTATTGTATAATTAAGAGATGCTTACAAAAAAGAATAAAGGAGAAGTGATGAAAAAAATTGGGTTGATCGTTTTATTGATAATCATATATTTTTCCGCTGTTATTTTTTCCGAAGAGATTAAAAATATTACGATATTAAGAGAAAAATCATACTACCCCTTTGAATTTGTAGATGAAGAGGGAAATCCGGACGGCATCTTTTATGATATTTGGTCATTGTGGTCTGAAAAAACCGGGATTCCCGTTACTTATCGCTCTCTCGATAGTTTCTCAGAAGTCCTGAAGATGGTTCATGAAGATGACCATAACGTAATAGGGCTGATCTTCCACAGTCCGGAAAGAGAAGAGATTTACGATTTCTCTATCCCGTTCTATGAGATTAACACCTATCTATACTTTAATAAAAATATCTTTGGTGTCAAATCCATTAACGATTTAAAAGGATTCGATATCGGTGTCGTAAAAGACGATTATGCACATGATTATCTCGTCAACAATCAGTTTGCAGGGAACCTTAAAACTTACAAATCAACGGAAAACCTTGTTATCGCAGCGATAAACGATGAAATTGACGTCTTCATCACCGACGGTCCGACGGCAAATTATTATCTGAAAAAACACAACGGAACGATGGTGTTTAACAGAATGGAAAAAGAATTGTTCAGAAACAGGGTATACGCTGCTGTTACAAAAGGCAATACAGAAATGATCAAATTGATTAATAACGGTCTTTCAAAGATTTCAAAAGATGAAATAGAAAATATACTTGAAAACTGGGGAGGAACGTACAAAACAACTAAAGTCCCCTGGACTTACATCATCATCGGGTTGCTGTTTTTTCTCGTTGTTACGGTCATCACCCTCTTATGGAACATTCAACTGCAAAAAAAGGTCCGGTATATCACCCGGCAGATTTCCAATCAGAATTCTGTGCTGATCGAAAAAAACAGAAAACTTGAAAAAAAAGAACTGGAACTGGAACTGGTCAATAAAAAATTAAAAAATTCCCTGGTTGAAAAGGCTTATCTCGCCCAGGGAATGGAGAGTATCCTTACTCTGACCTCACAACTTTCAGTTGCGGCAAAGGAAAATCGTGACGATTTCCTGGAATCAACACTCAAACTACTGGTAAGCGTTATTCCAAATGCTGATTATGGGAGTATATCATTGTTTGAAGGGGATAAATGGCGTTTTATTGCGGCTATCGGTCATGATATCAACCGTTTAAAACAACTCGATCTGAAAACCTCTGAACATGTGAACATCGACAATACCATAATAGTCGACCGGATCATAGAGCAAAACAAAGATTATTATATGCGAAAACACAACGCACTTCTCATCGATAAAGCGACCAAACCGATCTCCTCTTCCATGCTTTCCGCCATTCGAATAGGGGAAAAGAATATCGGCAGCATGATATTGGACATCGACAAACACAGTGAAAAGAAATTTTCAAAAGATGATATTAAACTGATGAATTCATTCTCCAACGTTGTATCTGCTTTCCTTGGGATGCAACAGTACATGATATGGCAGGGAAAATTCCAAAAAGATCTGATCATCGCCATGATTCAGATACTGGAATTGCATGATCCGTATACGAAAGGACATTCTGAGAACGTTGCCGATCTCAGTGCCGCACTTGCTGAAAAACTGGGGTATTCCAAAGAGCATATCCAAAAAATATACTGGGCGGGTCTCGTTCATGATATCGGAAAGATTCTGATCCCAAATAACCTTCTGACGAAATCCACTAAATTGGCGGATGAAGAATTTGATGAATTAAAGAAACATCCCATACTCGGTGCAAAGGTCCTGGAAAGCTCTTCTGAACTTAAAGAAATTGTCAAAGCCGTTAAGCATCATCATGAAAGATGGGATGGAGCGGGATATCCGGATAAATTAAAAGGAACACATATCCCCGAAGAATCAAGGATCATTGCGATTGTAGACACCTTTGATGCCATCACAAGCGACAGACCTTATAGAAAAAGTCTGTCGTGGGAATTCGCAATCAGTGAGATTAAAAAAAATTCCGGAACACAGTTTGATCCCGAGATAGCAGCCGTATTTGTTAAATTTATCACCGAAGAATGGATCGTTCATAAAAATTAATATTTGACAAGTGCTGTTTTTGATGTTAGAATCGCAGCGAGTGAATAAAATTAAAAAATGGAGAAAATAATGCATTATTATTCTGTAAAAATGATTGAAAATGTCAATAAAATATGGTGGTGGCAGACAAGGGGCGTTCGACGCATAGCCTTGCGTTCTGTCATGTGATTTCGACAAAAGGTTAAAAATCGAATGTCCGCTTAACAGGCGGACATTTTTTTTTACAAATTTTCGGGAGTGGGAGGAAAATGAAAGAATTAAAATTGAGTGTAAAAAGAAAAGCAGAAGACAAAAAGGCGATAAAATTATCCGATATGACCATCGGTAAGGATTTCATCGTCATCGCCGGACCCTGCAGCGTTGAAAATGAAAGGCAAATGTTGGAAACAGCAAGAAAAGTAAAAGAATCGGGGGCCAAAATTCTAAGAGGCGGGGCGTTTAAACCGAGGACTTCTCCCTATGATTTTCAGGGACTCGGTGTTGAAGGGTTGATGCTCTTAAAGAAGGCATCAATGGAAAATAATCTGCCGGTGATCACAGAAGTTCTGGATCCAAGGGATGTGCATATCGTTGCCAATTATGCGGATATTCTTCAAATCGGCGCAAGGAATATTCAAAATTTTCCGCTTCTGAAAGAGGTTGGAAAAACAAGGAAACCCGTATTGCTAAAACGTGGGAATCAGAGTACCCTTGAAGAATTTCTATGTTCTGCCGAGTACATTCTGAGCGAAGGAAACCCAAATGTCATTTTATGCGAAAGGGGCATCAGAACCTTCGAACAGTATACGCGAAACACATTGGATCTGAGCATCATTCCGTCCGTGAGAAACGAATCCAACCTGCCGATTTTTGTAGACCCTTCTCATGCGACCGGCAGAGTCAGTCATATAGAATCCATGAGCCTTGCAGCGATTGCAGCCGGTGCAGACGGCCTGATCATTGAAGTTCATAATGATCCGGAAACGGCCCTTTCTGACGGTTCACAATCCCTCAATACCGATCAGTTTGACCGATTGATGAAAAAAATCATGAATTTTGCCTCTTTTTGTAAAAATGAAAGAGAAAACGATCAGAACGGAGGTTCTAAAAATGTCCGATGCTAATACAAAACGAATGACAGACTTTTCATTTGTAACATTACCGGCTGAATTTACCACACCGATAGAAGTTCTTCAGAAATGTGATCCGATTGCCCTTATTGAATCAGCCTTTCCAAGTTCCGGAAAAAGCCGCTATTCCATTATCATCCTTGAAGAAGCCTTTTCACTCGCGAAAAAGAAAAGGAACTATTTCAGGATTAAAAAAGGTAAAAAAGAGGACATGACCGGCTACTCAGACTTTCTTGAACTGTTGAATCATTATAGAAAAACTGCACCGGAAACGATTCTAAACGAGCGATACCCAATTCCGACAGGGGGACTCGGATACCTCGGATATGAATATTTTGAAGAGATTGAAGAGATCACTTTTAATAAACCCTACGAAGATCACGATTATGACGGGTATTTTGTTTTTGGGAGATCCTTTCTCATCTTTGATCATTATACAGATGAAATGATCCTTTGCAGCGTTTCCTACAAAGATGAAACAGTTGATACCGCAGCCTGTCTGAAAAAGACCAGACAACAGCTTGAAGCAAATCTTCTGAAGGAGGAATCAGAATCCCCGGTATTCCCTCCGGAAATAGTGAACGATGATGACGGAAAACAGTTCATGGAAAATGTGAAAATTATCAAAGATGAAATCGTTGAAGGCAATCTGATTCAATGTGTCATATCCAGAACCAAACATATCCGAACAATGACAGATCCAAAAATATTTTACCGGGAACTCAGAAGGACGAATCCATCGCCCTACATGTTTTTTCTCAAACTTGAAAAACTGACACTTTTTGGAACCTCACCGGAAATCATGGTAACCGTTAACGGCAAGAAAGCACTTCTCAGACCCATCGCCGGAACCAGAAAAAGGGGGGAGACAATAGAAGAGGATATCGCCCTGGAAAATGAATTGCTGGGGGATGAAAAAGAACGGGCAGAACATCTGATGCTGGTTGATCTTGCCAGAAATGATCTCGGAAAGATCTCACAACCCGGTAGTGTAAAAATCAACGATTATATGACGGTAGAGCGGTATTCCAGTGTCATGCACATCGTCTCCTCGGTAGAATCACAACTGACTGAAGATCAGACGGCCTATTCAGCCATCAAAGCAACATTCACAGCCGGAACCGTAACCGGTGCTCCAAAGATTCAGGCGGTAAAAACGATTGAAAGACTTGAACGATCAAGAAGAGGACCTTATGCCGGACTGGTGGGATATTTTCGTGCAAATGGCGACTTTGACAGTTGTATCGTGATTCGTTCAGCCATCTGCTCGGAAGGGTTGATCCGTTTACAGGCGGGTGCCGGTATCGTCTATGATTCTGATCCAGAAAAGGAGTTTGAAGAGACCGAAAAAAAACTGGAAGCACTTGTGAACATCTTTAAAAACCGGACCGGAAGCATTCCGGAAAAATGTTAATAGAGAGGAGAGAGAAGATGGTATTACTTATCGATCATTACGATTCATTCACATTTAACCTTTATCAGATGCTGAAGATGGAAGCGGAGGAAGTAAAAGTCGTTCGTTCTGACAAGATCACAATAAACGAGATTGAATCCATGGATCCGACACATATTATCCTGTCACCCGGTCCCGGAAAACCGGAAGATGCCGGCTGTTTCATGGAAGTTGTCAGACAGTTCAAGAAAAAGAAACCGATTCTCGGTATCTGTCTCGGTCATCAGGCAATCCTCTCTGAAAATGGTGCCGCCATCATCAGGGCAAAAACCGTACAGCATGGGAAAATCGACAGGATCAATCATAACGGCAGCGGTTTATTTTCACAACTACCGGAAGATTTTCATGCCATGCGTTATCATTCACTTGTCGCTGAAGAAGAAAGCATATCGAAAGATTTCAGAATAACAGCACATTCGGCAGATGGAGAAGTAATGGGCGTTGAACATAGAAGTTTGAATTGCGCCGGGTTACAGTTCCATCCTGAATCGGTCGGAACACCCTTGGGTAGACAACTTCTCCGGAATTTTCTAAAACAAACGGAAAAACAGAGTGAAAAAAAATTGATGCATCAATTAATGCGTGCTTCTCTGGATTACGAAACAGCGGTTCAGTTCATGAAAAGAATCATGGAAGGCACTATGGATGAATCAAGAATTGCAGCCGCCATGACCACCTATCATTATCGACCGGTTACCGCTGAAGAACTTGCGGGATTTGCCTCTGTAATGCGTGAAAAAGCCTCTTTCTTTCCGAAACCTGAAAAGGGAGAGATACGGGTTGATACCTGTGGCACGGGGGGAGCCAGAAGAAAATCATTCAACGTCTCCACAACCGCTTCTTTCGTCATCGCTGCTGCCGGATTAAGTGTCGTCAAGCATGGAAATCGTGCGGTGACATCAAAGAGCGGCAGTATGGATCTGCTGGAAAAACTTGGGATTAACATCAATCTGACACCGGCGGATTCATATCGTCTGCTAAAAAAAAGCAACCTCTCTTTCCTTTACGCCCCCCTTTATCATTCAGCCATGAAATATGCCTCTAAAACGAGGAAATCACTTGGTTTCAAGAGTTTTTTCAACTTGCTGGGCCCCCTTTCAAATCCCGCCGGCGCAACGCATCAAGTTCTTGGTGTCTTTGATGCAGGGTATCTCGAAACCATGTGTGAAGCATTAAGGATTCTCGGTGTCAAAAGAGCCTTGCTGGTGAGTTCTGAAGACGGTTGCGACGAGATCAGTATCTGTGCACCAACGACTGTCTGTGAACTGGATCATCAGAAAATTGTAAAATACACCGTTAAACCGGAAGATTTTGGTATCAGATGTGCAGAATTTTCCGAGATAGCCGGAGGTGATGTTGATCAAAATACCGCCATTACGCTTTCACTCCTTAAAGGGGAAGCGAATTCCTCAAAAGTAAATATGCTGAGCCTGAATGCGGGAGCAGCCCTTTACCTTGCCGGTAAAACAGATACGATCAAAGAGGGGTATCAAATGGCCTGTGAAGTGATCAGAAGCGGAAAGGCATTTCAAAAACTCAATGAGATCAGAGCATTGACGGGAAGACAATGATGGAAAAAATACTCTTTGAGATCGTAAAACACAAGGAAAATCGCCTGAAGCAATTTGGACCCGCCTGCGGAGAAATCATCCCAGCCAAAAGAAACGTTCCTCTCATCACACCGGAACTGGCAAAGGGGATCATCATCTGCGAGATCAAACGGCGTTCCCCATCAGAGGGAAAGATTCAGTCAATTGATGAGCCCTGTACTCTGGCACATACCTATGCGAGCGGAGGTGCTGATGCCATTTCTGTTCTGACGGAACGGGATCATTTTAACGGAAGCCTTCGGGATATGATTGAAATCAAATCCAATTTGCCTCAAATTCCCGTTCTCAGAAAGGACTTTATAATCCATCCTGATGAAATAGAAGTCTCCTTTCGATGTGGTGCCGATATGGTGCTGCTGATCGCTGCTATCTTTATCGATGAACCGCAAGGAAAAATAAAATTCGAAACTCTGTACCGAAAAATCCTCTCTTTCGGTCTGCTGCCGTTGGTTGAAATTCACAACGAAAGAGAACTTGCATTTATCCGGGACTTTAAACCGGCGTTAATCGGTATCAATTCTCGTGATCTGAAAACATTCCAAATCAACCGCTCAACCCCCCATGCGTTAAGAGAACGAGTAAAAGGCGGACATGTTCTGTATGAGTCGGGCATTCATGATGAAAAAGATGCCTTTTTCCCCGGCATTTCCGATTTCTCAGGGCTACTGGTGGGTACAGCAATCGTTAAAGCAGAAAACCGGGTCGAAAAGATTCGAACGATAAAAAAAGGGTTTTTCAGAGGAAAAAAAGCAAAAAGTGACTTCTACCGAAAACTGCTGAATACTTATTCAGAAAAAGCTCAAACCCTTGTGAAGATCTGCGGGATTACCAATCTGAAAGATCTGCAACTGATTTCGGAACTGGAAGCGGACATCTGCGGGTTTATCCTCGCCGACAGTCCAAGACAGATCAGCCTTTCAAAACTTCAGGAATTGAGCCGTTATGCAAACGAAAAGATGCTGCGGGTTGCCGTTGTGACACCGGATTCACTGGAAAAAGGTATTCAGGCAGTAAAAGACGGGGTTGTGGATGCCATTCAGGTTCATGGAACGAACGGCGAACAAACAGAAGTCTGTTATTACAATGCGAAAAATGTTCAATCGGTTCGCGAGATTCATGAAACGAGAGAACCTTTTGTCCTTTATGATGCTTTTGAAACCGGAAAATACGGTGGAACGGGGAAACAACTTTCAGAAGAAATTATCGAAGCAATTGAAACGGTTCAGCCCTTTTACGGATTGGCTGGGGGGATCACTCCCGAAAACATCTCATCTATCATTCAAACACACACGCCTCTTCTTGTCGATATCTGTTCAGGGGTTGAACGTTCTCCGGGGTTAAAAGATGAATCAAAACTCAGACAACTTTTTAAAATAATCAGAAAGCGAGGAACGGACAGATGAAAAAAAACAGGGGGTATTATGGAAAATACGGTGGCGCTTATATACCGGAAATACTTCGGGATGTCTTCGGAGAAATTGAAACCGGTTTTGAAAAAATAAAAGAAGACTGCGAATTTCAGAAAACCTACAAAGCGCATCTGAAAAATTTTGTCGGCAGACCCACTCCGCTGCTTTACGCAGAAAATTCAAGTAAAATTCTCGGTGGGGCAAAAATCTTTCTGAAACTTGAAGGGCTTGCCAATACAGGGGCACACAAAATCAATAATGCACTGGGACAGGCGTTACTCGCAAAATGGATCGGAAAAAAAAGAATCATTGCTGAAACCGGTGCCGGACAACACGGGGTTGCCGTTTCAGCCATCTGTGCTAAATTGGGAATGGACTGCACCATCTATATGGGCGAAAAGGATGTCAAAAGACAATACCCGAACGTTTTCTGGATGCATCAGTTTGGGGCCAGGGTCTGTCCGGTTCATAACGGAAGCCGGACATTGAAAGATGCCGTAAACGAAGCGATAAGGGAATGGACCAAAAATCCCGAAGAAACCTATTATCTTCTTGGAAGTGCCTTGGGAGCCCATCCCTTTCCGGAAATGGTAAAATATTTTCAATCGATTATCGGAAAAGAAGTCAAAGAACAGATCAAAACCTACGATATAAAAAAACCGGATATTATGATCGCCTGTGTGGGAGGCGGATCAAATGCAATCGGCTTCTTCAGTTCTTTTCTGAACGATGAATCTGTCAGGATGATAGGGGTAGAAGCAGGTGGAAAGGGACTTGATTCAGGTCAACATGCGGCCAGAATAACCGGAAAAGCCGTTCCCGGGATCATTCAGGGATACAAATCTTATTTCCTTCAGGATGAAGACGGGCAATTGAGTGGAACACATTCAATCAGTGCCGGGTTGGATTATCCCGGAATCGGACCGGAACTCGCCTTTCACTCAGATAACGGAAGGATAGAATTTACATCGGCGACGGATAAGGAATGTCTTGACGCCTTCCGTTTTTTTGCAAAAAACGAAGGGATCATTCCAGCTCTTGAATCATCCCATGCCCTTGCTGCGGCCATTAAAATCTCTCCAACGCTATCTTCAGATGTTTCCGTTCTGATAAATGTTTCCGGCAGAGGCGAAAAAGATCTCTTCATCACTGCAATGAACACCGATCAGGAGAACTGGATTAAATTTCTGAAAGAGGAGGCAACCGTATGACCGGCATTGAAAATAAAATCAAACAGCTGAAATCGGAAAATCGAACCGGGTTGATGGGACATATCGTTGCGGGTTTTCCTGATATCGACACATCTTATGCAGCAGCATGCGGAATCGTTGCAGGGGGTGCCGATTTTCTTGAGATTCAGTTCCCATTTTCCGATCCGTTTGCCGATGGTCCCGTTATTGAGGCAGCCAGTACCCATTCGCTGAAAAATGGCATAACCATCGAGGAGTGTTTTACGCTAACCTCAAAAGTGGTTGAAAACACATCAATTCCAATCCTGATCATGACGTATGCCAATATCATCTTTCATTACAGGATCGACAATTTTATCAAAAAGGCAAAAGCAATTGGTGTCACCGGTATAATTATTCCCGATTTGCCACCGGAAAATGATGAAGGACTTCTCTCCGCTTGTCGGAAATACAATATAAGTCCCATACTTCTGCTGGCACCCGGGAATGATGCGATGAGAATTCATAAAATCTCTCAACTCGGAAACGGTTTCGTTTACACCGTGGCAAGAAGCGGTATAACCGGAAAAAACACCGATCTCAATGAAACAACTCTTCAGTGGATTGACAAGGTAAAAACAAATTCAACACTGCCTTATGGCGTTGGTTTCGGGATTAATTCCCCTGAACAAGTGAAACAACTTCAAGGAAGATGTGATCTGATTATTGTGGGAAGTTATTTTACAAAAGAGATTGGAAAACTTTTTGAAAAGAAAGAAAATGTCTTTAACGGTTTGAAAAAGCATACGGAATATTTATTGTCATAACTTTTTAAATCCCCGTCTTAGAGCGGGGATTTATTCTTTTAAAGCGTCCTCTCAAAAATGATTCTATTCACGATGCTTTAAAGATGCAATATAATCGGAAAGTATTTTTTGATGATAGGGTTTTGAAATATACCGATCAAATCCGGAATTAATGAGATTTTGTCTGTCCTCTTCACTCTTATAGCCTGTCAAGGCAACGATTCTGCACGTCTCATAATCGTTTAATTCTCTGATTTTCTTCATTGCCGTCAACCCATCCATCACCGGCATCTGTATATCCATGAAGATCACATCATAGGGGCTATCCGAGTGAATGCAACGGTCTAATGCGACACGCCCGTTTTCAGCCTCTTCAATTTCTTCAAACCCTTCTTTCTCTAAGAGACGTCGCATAATCATTCTATTGATGAGATTATCCTCTACGATCAATATTCTTTTGATTTCAACTGATTTTTTTTCTGATTCCTCTGAAATATCTTTTTTGTGTTCTTCTCGATATTGAACCGGAATCTTGATGATAAATTCAGTTCCAACGTCATTATCATAGACGGCATCCAATTTCCCGTTCATCTTTGAAACAATATTTTTGACCAGGGCAAGTCCGATCCCGGTTCCCTGATAATCCTTCGTAAAAGACATATCTTTCTGATAAAAAAAATCAAAAATATAGTCCCTGATCTCCTCTTCAATCCCTATACCACTATCCTTGACGCGAATGATTAATTCTCCTTCTGTTTCATTCTGCCTTTCAAAACCGCCCGTTACTTCGATAAACCCCTGATTCGTAAACTTGACCGCATTGGATATCAGATTATTCAGGATCTGTAATAATCGATATGAGTCGATAAAAATCAAATTTGGAAGGTCATAATGAATTTTATAATCAATTTTTTTATGTAAAGCGGTAATTTTATACAAATTGTAACTTTCCTCAAAGATTTCTGCCGGATTACAATACCGGGCATTCAAGTCATATTTTCCGTTGTAAAGCTTACTGACTTCCAGTAAATCATCGATAATTCGACTGAGATGAATCGCTGATTCCTTTGAAAGCGTTACAAGATAATTGGAATCTTCTGTCAGTTCCTGTTCTTCAAGAAGTTCTAAAGTTCCTATGATCCCTGAAAGGGGTGTTCTCATTTCATGACTCATATTCGTTAGAAAAATATCTTTTGAATTGTTTGCCTGAATACTTTGCTTAAGCATTCCATGAATCTTATCTTTTTGAGTTTCAAGTAATTTGTTTAACTCCTCATTGACTTTCAGTTCCGCTTCAAGTTTCTCTTTTTTTACGGTGATCCTTTTCAGATTTTCCGACATCTTATCCAATGCAAAAACCAAATCCCCCATTTCATCTTTGCCGGGATAATTTATCCTGTACTCAAAATTACCATCATGATAATATTTAATCCCTTGATGAATTAGATAAAGAGGGTTTAAAATTCTTTTTTTAACAAAATGCGAAAGGAAAATCAGCAGAGCCACAAGCAGTATTATTAATCCGATGGCAATGCTCTTCACACGAAAAACCATATTCTGAAGACGATAATCCAGCAGATCAACAAAATCATAGGTATTTTTACTCAATAATTGAACTGCTTCCTTAATGTGTGAAATTAAGACGCCATCATATTGATTTTTTTCCACCTGATTGAATAAGTTTTGTATTTTCTGTATAAAAAAGGAAGCTTCTTCAAGATAAGATGCTTCCTTTTCATTTAAATGCTGTCTGTTTATTTCGGATATCTGATCTGCCAAAGTCGTAGAAAGTTGTCGGGATTCCTGTATCATATTTTTACCGCTATCCGAATTATCAACCGCTGAAATCAGAGCGTTTAATTGAAATGTTTTGCGCTGAATCCGCGATGCAACAGAGATACTCTTAAGATTATCCTGTACAATACCGGAAAAAAAGATCATAAAAGTGGTAATGATTAATGCCACAATAAAAACGATCAAAAACAAACCGGAGTAAAATTTTCTAATCTTCATTTTTCACCTTCTGTTTAAATGCCTAAATTTCCGGTCACCAGTCAAGTTTCTACCTATCAATTCATATCATTATATCATTTTATCCTTTTTCCAACCGTATTTTAATCACTAAGTTCGACAAATATATCTTGTTGTCTCAACTTTTTAATTTTCTGTCTTCTTCTTAGAAAAAACAGAAAAATGATCCCAGCTACACTGATATAACCGATCCATCTGTAAACCTGCTGAGTTCCGACGATATCAAGTGCATTCCCGACCAATGGTGAGATAAGCGCAAAACTCAAACTGGATACAAGACTGACCAGTGAAAGTGTTGTGGCTCTGAAATCATCTCTTACCTGATTGTTCACATAAAAACGCATCGTTGCCGGATACATTCCCCTGAATATCTGCTGCAGGCAGATAATCCCGATCAACCAGTATGCCTTCATAAAACCCGGCAAAAGAAAAGAGACACTCATCAGACAAGCCAAGCATAAAAGGACCTTCCTCGGCCTTATATGTGAGATCTTTTTCAACAGTACTTTCGAGGAAAATGCGGCGATAATATTCATTCCCGCAAAGATATACCCGTAATAGACAATTTCAAGGTTGACCAGATCAAAATAAGGCTGATACAGCCAGTATCCCAGTCTTATCAAAGAACCGAACAAGGCGGCAAAGAACATCAACCAAAGGATTCTTGGCTTTTTGACAGCCCCGCTGAAACTCACCCAGATGTGTTTCAGATATCTGTGAGCACTCTTATTTCTTTCAGGCTCCTTAAATAACAGTGCCACCGTTGATGCACCGAGTAAAAAAAAGACACTGATCCAGAAGGGTATCGTAGGATGTATCATATAAAGATAGCCACTGAGAATCGAAAATACCGCCTGTCCGAGAAAGATATTCGAGGCCGCCGAACCTTCTCTCTTCTGATACTCTTTTTCTTTATCAATTGATCTCAACGATTCAAAAAGGATGGCTGAATCCGCACCACTTGAAAACGTCAACCCAAGTCCAAACAGAATTTCCGAGATGGCGAAAAAAATAAAATGATCCGTGATGATATAGATCAGCATGGCAAGTGCCAGAATAAACCCTGAAATAACAAGTGATAATTTTCGGGTCAATTTATCGGCGACCGCACCGGTCGGGACTTCAAATACCATGGCTGATATCGCTGATATCGTTTGTAATAACATAATCTCTGAATAATCAAGCCCTTTCCATCTTAAAAAAGGGATCAAGATTGGCCCTATGATCAGCATATTTAGTAAAAATCGAAAAAGGGGATAAATCGTCAGGTTCCTGTTCATTTTTTTCACCTCCGAAGAAATTTTGTAAAAAAAAGAGTGGCAAAAAAGCCACTCTTCCGGTATTCATTTGAATACAATCATCAGAAAAAAACTTTTTTACAGTCAGGTCCAGAACTTCACAAATGTGGTATTATCCGGATTAAATGAATTAACACTGCCTGTTCTTGCTGTCTGATCACCCATGTATTCAACTGTTGCTCCAAATTTACTTCTCTTTGTTGCCATTTTACTCACTTCCTTTTTTAGATTTGTGTTCTTGTTTTATAAGATAATACTGATATTTTCATTGGTGTTGATGCTTTTGTCATTTATCTTTACTGAACAACCCGTGTTGATTTCAGAAAAGATCCAGAGGTTCATCGAATTTGTCTTACAGGAATTCATGTCGCTGTTTCACCTCCTTCTTAAAAAGGTCTGTTAGAAAAACCTGAGCTTTCAGAAATATACTTCAGGACTGTAAATTTGACTTCATCTATGTATTCTTCTGAGGTTGTAAATTCTCTTCTCTTCTTAAATTTCATCATCACGCCTCCTTTCCTGATAGTTTAGTGTAATAGAAACACATCAAATTAAAACATTGCCTTTGCAAACTTCGGACCATCTTACTTCATCACGGTTAAATAAATCACTGATAAACCTTAATTAAAACGGTCTGAAAGGGTGTATCCCGTTTACTGCCATCTTTTCAAGCTGTTCCTGTTTCATCTTTGAAAAGTAATTCTGGTTTTTCTTGTTGAATTGTTCTACTCTTCGATACTTCATAATGCTCACCTCCTATGGGAAAATTAAGATAAAAAAAAGGCTGCGGTCTTATTCCTCACCACAGCCTTTTACATTCCTTATAAATAGAAAACTACCTATTAAAAACACCTTGGAACAAAAGGCACGGAGAGAAACCCTCTACCTGAGGACAATCACTGTATGAAACAAACGCTGCTGCTTTCTTCTTCATCATATTGGTCATTAATCCTCGCCACCTTTCGTTATAGTTTATATTACGAAATGATTTTATCAGAAATTGTTCGTATTGTCAAGTAAATTTTGTATTTTTCTGTTAAACAATATCATTAACACTTTGATAAAAATAAATTATTTTATTACATACCCAAGTATAATTTTCAAAGTATTTTCAACGCCATTCTTATGCGTTCTCTCATAACCGTGTGAAGAAGCAACACCGGGACCTATTAAGGCAAATTTGGCATCCATCCCTGAACGGAGTGCCGCCCCTGCATCAGAACCGTAATAGGGATAAATATCCACTGCATAATCCAGATCATTTTCTTTTGCCACATTGATCAGTGAGGTTGTCAATTCATAATCATAGGGTCCGCTTGAATCCTTCGCACAAATTGAAACAACGAGTTCATCGGCTTCCAGATCATCTCCGACACAGCCCATATCCACCGCTATCATCTCTGTAATATCCTCCGGAATACCGGTAGAAGCACCATGTCCCACTTCTTCATAATTCGTGAAGAAGATGTCTACCCGTCTGTCCAGTTGAATCTCATTTTCCTTAATAATCCTTGCCAGTTCGATCAAGATGGCAGCACTCGCCTTATCATCAAGGTGCCTGCTTTTGATAAAACCGGATGCTGTGATGACCGTCCTCGGATCAAGTGAGATGATATCCCCGGGAGATATGCCGAGTTTCTGAACGTCTTCCTTTGAAGAGACACATTCGTCTATGATCACTTCCAGATTCGCATCGTTTCTCTCCATCGTATTGATATCCCTGTAAACATGCGTAGAAGAATGGATAAGCTGTATGGTCCCTGAATATGCCTTCCCGCCTCTCGTATGGATGACACAGTTTTCTCCCTCTATATTATTTTCAGGATATCCCCCCAGTTTTGTCAGTCTCAATTTTCCTTCCGGTTTAATCGCGCGAACCATCGCACCAAGTGTATCGATATGCGCGGATAATAACAGGGGGTTTCCCTCTCCGCCAAGACATACCCTGACAGCCCCCTTTTTAGTCTTAACAGGTTTATATCCCATTTCTTCAAATAATACAATCAAATGATCTTCTATCTTTCCTGTGAATCCGGTTGGACTTGGGATCAGACATAATTCTTTGATCTGATCGGCTACTCTGTCAATGTTAATCTCCATGTTTTCCCCCTCTGTGTTTTAAATCTTCCAATAAGTACAAAAGATTATTTTTATCGAATGGTTTCGGTAAATAGGCATCAAAACCACTATTCAAGATATCATTTTTATCATCAGTCGACGCATACCCGGTTATGGCAATAACAGGAACATATTTCTTTCTTTTGATTTTACGGATTCCGGATAAAGCCATATAACCATCCATCACCGGCATCTGTATATCCATCAGAACGGCATCGATATCATATTTTATAAATTCTTCAACCGCCTTTTCACCATTTTCAGCCTCTATAACCTGATAATGCTTTTCTTCTAAAATTTTCTTTAATAAAAAACGGTTAATCTTGTTATCTTCAGCGATCAAAATCCGGTTGATATCTCCAATGATATAATCGTCACTGCCAGTATCCTCAGGAATCGTTTCGATTTTAAATTCAACCGGAATCTTTATCTCAAAAAGTGTTCCGTTATGCTTTCGACTCTCAAGCAACAAGGTGCCTTCCAGCTTTTGTATATATTCTCTGGTCAATCTTAATCCCAGACCAAGCGATATCGTATCGTCACTAAATTCTTTACTGTCATTTGAAAAAAATTCAAAAAGATTTTCCTTTCCTGAACTACTGATCCCCATTCCCGTATCTTCTATGCTGAACTGCAAGAAATCCCGATCTTCTTCTGAGAGCAGCGACATAGAACAGGCAACAAATCCTTTATCGGTAAATTTTACAGCATTTCCTATAATATTGTCCAAAATTAATTTTATTCGTTTTGAATCACTGACAACATATAAATGCTTTTTCTGTCCATTCATCCTGACCTTGAATTCCAGTCCCTTTTCCTCGGCTTTTTTCCTGAAATGATCGGTAATACTTAGAAAATGGTCAACAGGATCAAATTTTTCTACCAGTATTTCATACTTTCCGGATCTCAAGGAACTGATTTCCAAGATATCATCCACTATTTTATACAATTGCTGACTTGATTCATTTGCCATCTTGAGCAACGATTCCCGCTCCGCTTTACTCACATTTTCAGCTTTCAACATTTCCAACGTTCCCATGATACCGGAAAGAGGTGTTCTGAGTTCATGACTCATATTTGAAAGAAAAATGGATTTTGACTTATCAGACATTTCAACCTTTGATTTTTCCTTTTGAAGCTCATCCGTTCTCTGTTTGATCTTATCTTCAAGTTCTATCTTCAGATCCTGTAATTCGTCCACTATTCTGACATTTTTTTTATTCTCTTTCTCAAGATCCAGTAATGCCTTCTTGATTCTTGCCTTATTTTCATATTCCTTTTTTACAGACAGATACATCACCCTGGAAACAAACCAGGCGGCGAATAAGATGTTGAATACCGTTAAGACATTGACACTGGTATAGCTTAAAGGTCCCCCGTGTATGTAAGGGGTGAAAAAATACAAGTAGAAAAGACTTCCCGCGAAAAGCAACAGCATCTTCTGCCATGAAGTGGTGTATAAGACAGCTATAATGAAGACCGAGGTGGTATAAGTGGAGAAAAATTCTCCTCTGTAAGAAAAGTTCCCCAAAAGATAATTGACGTATGCCAATAATACACAGACAGGAACAAAGAAAAGCCAGTCTGAAATCTTTCCCTTTCTCATCAAGAACATCGGTAACAGCCAGACGATAGAAAACATCAGCAGAACAGAATCTGATATGATAATCCGTTTGTCATCCCCGGAAAATTCTGACAACAACAGCATGATCGTAGAGATGATTACCGCAAAAATAATCAGCAACATGAATTTTTCGTAATTTTTATGAAGGATAAATGTATTAAAATCTTCGTTATCAATCTCTGCTTTATTGATAAACAATTCTCTGATATAACTCAAGAAGCCCTTGTTCATAATAATCAACCTACTAATAAGATAGGAGCTTTACTATTATATCAAATTTAAAGTTTTTTCATAAATTAAAAGACACCTCTAAGCATAAATAATCGCTTTGAGGTGTCTTACAAATGTAGTCTTCAGGTGTTTTAAGCAATTTGCAGATTGTTGAGCGTTCCAGTCATCATCAGAATACCGACAACGATCAGCATAACACCGCCGATTCTTTTTAGAAGTTTTTCATGCATCATCAATTTGGGCATCATCTTGTACACAAAACCGACAAACATGGCGAGTAACAGCAATGGGATTCCCATTCCAAGTGAATAAACACCGAGTAATGCCGTTCCTTTTAAAACACTTGTTGAATTGGCTGCCACAACGAGAATTGAACCGAGAACCGGACTGACACACGGTACCCAGACAAAAGAAATGAGAATTCCGAGGAGCATGGCACTCCAGAATCCCGTAGCCTTTTTCTGAGAGTTGTTTTTTCGCATGATATTGAGACTTGGTAATTTTATCAAACCGATATACGATAATCCGAGAACGATAATTAATATGCCGCCTATGATAGAAATCCATTGTTGAAAGCTGGAAAATGCCGAACCGATCAAACCAGAAAGTGCGCCAAGGGCTGTAAAGACGATGCTCAATCCCAGAACAAATCCAAGTGCTTTCAGAAATTTTGTCAGCGGAGACTTGGTATCCCCCATCAAAAAACCGATGTATCCCGGTAATACCGGAAATATACACGGTGAAAAGAAACTGAGAATCCCCCCTGTAAATGCCGCAATAAAACTGACGGTTGCCGTCATCTGTAAACTGCCTTCCAAACCACCCATAAACCTCACTCCTTTATGATATACCCTATATGGGTATAAAGACGGGATTAAAAAGAAATTCTTCTGATTTGCTATAATCTTTTGGAAGGTTTTCTATTCTCTTTTTCTTTTAAACGTTTATAATATAGGTATCTATTTATATATTAAAAACATAGTACAATAATTAAGGCAGCAAAAAAAGCGTCGAAAACCTTTTAAAAGTGCTTGTTTATTAATGTTCCCATGAAATAAAAACAGTTAGGAAGCTGAAATAAATTGGTTTGAAACGACAAAACGGTAGAATTATCAGTGTTTTATGAACAAAAGCTTGTTTAAACCGTGTGATGTTGGTATAATCAACAGTAAAAAGGATCGTTTTTGACGTTTTAAACATACTCAGAAATCTGATGGACTTTTTATCAAGTTTTGTTAAAAAATATAATTTTTCTACAGTGTTTAAACATCAGAATGGAGGTTTGATGATGAAAAATATCGGCAGAGTGATTGCAGCGGTATTAGTGGGGATTGTACTCTTTTTTGTAGTTCAGTTCGTTTCGGGAGCCATCACTGAGAAGGAAAGTTATCTCAGTTATTTCCTCTCCTCAAAGTATTCAATTGAGTCTGCAAGGGTAGAACAGACCCTGCAGGAGGATGGAACCGTGAAGGTTCATGAGATTTTCAATTATAAGATGCGAAAGCCTTTCAGAGGGTTGACGAGAAATATTCCTCAGGGGCGTTATGTACAGATGCGTAATGTCAAGATTTGGGTGGAAGAGGTACCTGATGCCCATATTGAATATCTGAGTAAAAATAATTATGAATTTAATGCAAGAATATGGATTGCACCTTATCTTTCAAATAATGAGATTTCACCGGACGGGAAGGAATATACGATGCATGTGACCTATGATGCAGTTGGTGTTGTAGAATCAGGAAAAGATTGTTCACAGATCTTAAGACAGTATTGGGGGAATTTGTGGGAAGCACCTCTGAATAATATGACAGCGGTTTTTACTTTTCCGCTTGATTTCATGCCGAATGATGTCTATCCGCATCCGGGGAGTAAATATGATTTAAGAGGGCAGTCCTATATCTTCCATATAGATGCATTACCTCCAAATACATATGGAGAAGTTCGTTTCGTTTTCGATCAGAAAGTCAATATAAACGATATGAAGTATGCTGCGGTTAATTCGACCCTCACAAAAGAAGAAATAGAAAATGAAGAAGGGTCCTATAAAACGACGAGGTTGATAAAAATGATTGTTCCTCCTATCGTTTATGTTGTTCTCCTTGCTTTGATATTTGTCATATTTAAATTTTTCGGAAAAGAACCGGATATCCTGTATCAGGGGATTTATGAACGGGAACTTCCGTCAAAAGATTCACCGGATATCGTCAATTCAGCGGTTATCAATATCGTGGGAAATGTTGATAATGAAGGGATGTCCGCTGTCATGATGAATCTTTATCGAAAAGACTATATCGAATTTGTAACGGATCTTGATCAGAAGAAACCCAAGACCAATGCGGTTCGTTTTATCAAGCCGAATGCGGGAGAAGATCTCTCACAAACAGAGGCTTATTTCTTCAATTTCATGAAAGGATACGCAGAAGAGGATGTGTTGAATTTCAAGGAGCTTGAACGGTATCTGAGAAAAAAAGAATCCAGGGCAAAGCATTTCAATCAGCAATATGATACGTATCAGAGTCTTGTCAAAGATACGATTCGGGCGAGAAAATATTTCAACACAACGGGATATATATTTTCGACGTTAATAGCGATCATCATGGGATTATGCGGTTTGGGAATGATCCCCTTTATGACGATGCACCCCACACCCGATCTGCTCGGCTGGGCATTGGTGTATTCAGGTTTCTTCCTGATAACCGGAACGATTGTCATGTTCCTGCCAAAAGATGTGTTTGGGAAATGGAGTGAAGAGGGATTGACCTATTACAGAAAATGGATGAACTTTAAAAAATTCCTTGAAGAAATTTCCATGATCAAGGAATATCCGCCTGAATCCATCATCATATGGGAAGAGTACCTCGTCTATGCGACGGCATTGGGATGTGCCGACAAGGTAGAAGCCGCGTTGAAGGAGATCGTTCCGAGAGAACAGTGGGAAAGACAGAGTAATCACGGCCTGATGTACGGGGCATACGGTTATATGCTGGGACGAAATATGCATATGGTTCGAAATGCTGCCGTTCAGACGGTTTCCGCTTCAAGTGCCAAGGGTTTCTCCGGTGGTGTCGGCGGAGCAGGGGGCGGTTCCGGCGGAGGCGGAGGCGGTGCCTTCTAAGACTGATTATAATAAATGCGGGGGTGAACCCGCTATCTGGAGGTTTTATAGATGAAAAAAAGACTGGCAATCGTTGGCGCCCAATGGGGTGACGAAGGGAAAGGGAAAGTCGTCAATTATTTTGCGACGGATTATGAATGGATCGTAAGATTCTCCGGTGGGGCAAACGCCGGACACACCATCTATGTGGATGGGAAGAAATACGTCAATCATATCCTGCCGTCCATATCCCCGGCATCCGAATCAAAGGCTTTTCTCGGTGCGGGAATGGTGATCGATATCGAACAGATGATCAAGGAAATAGAAATCATTGAAGAGGATTATCCCGGATTTTCATCAAGAATCTATATCGACAGAGAAGTCTTCCTCGTTCTCCCCTGGCATAAGGAACAGGATGGTATTCTTGAGAACTGGAGAGAAAAACCGATTGGAACGACACGAAAGGGAATCGGTCCTGCCTATACTGACAAGGTTTCTCGCGAAGGCATTAAGTTCTACCACCTTCTGGACGAAGACATGCTCATGAAGCGATTAAAGAGTGCTTACACCATTAAGAAACAGATGTTTGGTGATCAGCTTGAATATAATTATGAGGATGTGTTCGAATATCTCATAGGACTCAGGGAAAAACTCAAGAAGATGAATGTTAATATCACCAGTGCGGTTGATATGGCAGATGTTTTCAGAAATACCACCGTTCTTTTTGAAGGGGCACAGGGGGTTCTGCTCGATCTCGATTTCGGAACATATCCCTTTGTTACATCCGGAGCCTGTATGGCACACGGCGTGTCGGCTGTCGGATTCTCAACGTTTGAACTTGATGCCGTTATGGGAGTTTTAAAGGCCTATACGACAAGAGTTGGAGAAGGACCTTATCCGACGGAGGAGCATGATGAAGACATGGCACATCTGCTCAGGGAAAAGGGAAATGAATACGGAGCCACAACCGGAAGACCGAGAAAAGTCGGCTGGCTTGACCTGCCGGCCCTCCGATATGCCCGACTCAGAAGTGGTTTGACGGAATTCGTCATCACAAAGGCAGATGTTTTGAACGGTTTCGACGAGATCAAGATTTGTACGGAATACGATGTCAAAGGAAAGATCAAGAAGATTCCTTCTTCTTCTTATGATTTCTTTGTGGCGAAACCGGTATACAAGACATTGAAGGGGTGGCCAAGTACGGATCATGTCAACTTCCTCAAGTATATGGCATTCATCGAAGATGAAACGGGCGTTAAGATCAATCACATCTCCTACGGTCCAAAGACGGAAGAGATGATTTCCAAAAACGACTTAATCAAGAATATTTAAGAGCAGATATCAAAAAAGGCGGATTTCAACAATCCGTCTTTTTTTGTAGATATTTTAAAATTATAATATAATAACTCAATTTGATATAATAAACAAGAAGAGAAATCTTTGGATGAGTTGAAATGAGATGGAATACAAAATGCACAAGATCGATAAAGAGATTTTCACAAGTGAATTTTCAAGAAGAAGAGACAATTCTTCCGATGACTGTTCAAACAGAATCATATACGATATTCTCCCGGAATACGGTTCAGGTTCATTTGTGTTGTATCAAATTCTTGATGGTATGTATGTGTCATACTGTAATATCAACATAGATAACACACTTATCAATCAAACGCATAAGGTGTTCAATGAACCGGTTTTAAAATTTCATTATTGTCTGAACGGTTCATGTATCAGTCGCTGTCCGGGCGATAAAATCTATTGTATTCAGAAGGAAAACACCGGTTATTTTATCGGTGTGGACAATTTTAATGAAATAGAATTTTTAACCGACTACTATCATTCACTTTCAATATTTTGTTATCTGAAAGATATTTGTGAATCAATCGACGTGTTTTTGAATAAAACGGAAGAAAAACTGAAAGAATTTTATCGTGTCCATCATAAAAGAGATCATTATCTTTGTATCAACACACCGATTAAAATTTCACAGATCATCAATCAGCTGATCGCATTGATCAAAGAAAACCAACCCAATATGATAAAAATCAGGGCAATTGAACTGTTACTTCAGGAAATCGAGCATTATGATGAATATCTTCAGTATGAAAGGAGAATTGCCAAGGCTGAAACGATAGAGAAGATAGAAGCCGCTAAATTTTTTATTGAACATAATCTGCAAAAACATCTAACAATCGAAGAACTTGCGTATAAATTCAGCTTGAATGAAACGGACTTAAAAAAGTATTTTAAATTGCTCTACGGATTGGGACCTTATGCCTATCTCAGACAATATAGACTGCAAAAGGCAAAAGATCTATTGATCCGTACGGAAAAATCCATACTTGAAATAGCCAACAGTGTGGGATATGCCAATCCGAGTAAATTCAGCTGTGCCTTCAAGAGGGTATTCGGCCTATCACCTTTGAAATACAGAAAACTGCAACAACTTTAAATTATTTGACGCCGGATAAGATCAGCTGTATGCAGCAGATAACAGGATCCATATAATTTCTTAAAAATAATAAAACCTGCCTGAATTAATATTTTAATACCTGAATGGATCATTTTTTTCCATGAGGAGTAGAAATCCTTATAGAGAAATGTGTAAAATTGAACAGATTATATATGAATAACTTTTATTTATCAACCAATAAAATAGAAGTTAATATTCAATATATACAGTGCAATTTCATTTTGAATAAAATTAAAATATATCATTTCATGTTAAGACGAATGGAACGATTCAGGAGGTAAAACGAATGTCTGAAAAGAAGAAAGTTTCAATTTTAAAACGATTTACGCCTTATATGGGGAAAAAGAAAATCCTATTACCCATCGCCTTATTTCTGTCGGCTGCTTCAGCAATACTGAATATACTGCCTTTTGTGCTGGTCTGGTATATCACGAGAGATATCCTTTTGTCACCACAGTCAATCGAACTGTCAACGATCGGTTTTTATGCCTGGCTTGCCTTTGCCGCTGCAATCGGTGGTGTTGTGATCTATTTTCTTGCGTTGATGAGTTCACACCTGGCTGCTTTTCGTGTAGAAGTGGGAATGCAGAAAGTGGGGATGGAAAAGATTCTTTCCATGCCGCTGGGTTTTTTTGATCAATACGCAAGTGGAAAAGTGAGAAAAATTGTCCAGGATGGAGCCGGAACAACGCATACTTTTTTAGCCCATCAGCTTCCGGATATGGCGGGGAGTATTATTTCTCCCATCATCTTACTGGTACTGATCTTTTTGGTTGAATGGCGTATGGGTCTTGCGTCTATCGTACCGATTATTATGGGGTTTGTCTCGATGAAATTTATGACCGGCACCGTTGGAAAGGAATTTCAGAAAAAATATTATGATTCCCTTGAAGAAATGAGTTCAGAATCAGTGGAATACATTCGCGGTATTCCCGTTGTCAAGACTTTCGGTCAATCCGTCTTTTCGTTTAAGCGATTCTACAACAGTATCATGAGATACAAGGAAATGGTTCATGCCTATACGGAATTATGGAAGAATCCCATGTCATTTTACACCGCCATCATGCAATCGGCAGCCTTCTTTTTAATTCCGGCGGGCATTTTCTTAATCGGTAATGGTGAAAATCTTCCGCTTGTTCTTGCTGATTTTGTTTTCTACGTTTTAATTTCACCTATTTTCACTATGCTGTTGATGAGATCCATGTATTTTCAGCAGAATACGATGATCGCCCGGCAGGCCATCGACAGGCTGGATAATCTGCTGGATTACCCCGTAATGTCTTATAAAAAGACACGGAAGAACCTTCAGCATCATCATCTTGAATTTAAAGATGTTGTATTTGCCTACGATGATGCCGATCATAATGCCGTTGACGGGATCAGTTTTAAAGTCAACGAAGGAGAAACAGTAGCATTGGTTGGTCCATCGGGTGGCGGAAAAACAACGATTGCCAGGCTTTCAGCCCGTTTCTGGGATGTCAAATCGGGTGATGTGTTGATTGACGGGATCAATGTCAAGGATATTCCGAAAAAACAGCTAATGGATACGGTCTCTTTCGTTTTTCAGAATACGAGATTATTTAAAGGATCATTGAGGGAGAATATCATCTTTGGAAAGGAAAAAATCACAGATGAAATGATAAATCGAGCCATAGATGCTTCACAATCAAGAGAGATTATCGACAATCTTGAAGCTGGACTCAACACGATTATCGGTTCAGAGGGAACGTATCTTTCCGGTGGAGAACAGCAGAGAATTGCCCTTGCGAGGGCCATGGTTAAAGATGCGCCGATCATACTGCTGGATGAGGCAACGGCATTCGCAGATCCGGAAAATGAGCATTTGATTCAGAAAGCCCTTAAAAAGCTCAGTCATGGTAAAACGACACTGATGATTGCCCATCGCTTGACAACCGTGCAGCATGTCGACAAGATACTGGTGATTGCCAACGGTAAGATTGCCGAAGAAGGATCTCATGACGAACTGCTGGCAAAAGACGGCCTTTATAAGACGATGTGGGAAGATTATCAGAGATCGGTGACATGGAAGATTACCGATGGAAATTGTGAAAGAAAAGGAGAAAAACATGCTGAAGTATTTTCAAGATAAATATGCGATGTCAAAAGACGGGGCAAAGAACCTTCTTTATGCCATTCTCTGGTCGATAGCCCTTGATATCAGTTTTATGGTACCTGTCATTCTCGGATTTAAATTTCTGGATGAGAAGATGGGTGTTTTGTTGAACACCTCGACCGATCAGGGAAGTCATATCCTGTTTTATGCGATCATGGCAGTCGGTTCTTTTCTGGTGATGTTTGTGATTGCTTTCTTTCAATATGAAATGACCTATACGAAAATTTATGAGGAAAGTGCCAGGAGACGAATCAGTCTGGCGGAAACCTTGAGAAAATTACCCCTTGCCTTTTTCGGGAAGAAAGATATTGCCGATTTAAGTTCGACGATCATGCAGGATGCCACGGAGATTGAACAGCTCTTTTCCCACGCCGTTCCGCAGATTTATGCGGCGGGGTGTACCGTTTTCATCATGGCTGTTCTGATGTTTATTTACAACTGGCAACTTTCTCTGGCTGTATTTTGGGTTGTACCGGTTGCTTTACTGGTCTTCTCACTGTCGAGAAAATTTCAGAAAAAATCACATCATAAACTCTATCTTAAAAAAAGAGAGATATCCGATCATATACAGGAAGATCTCGATGCCATCTATGAGATTAAGTCCTACAACAGAGAGAATGAATTCAGAAATCATTTGAACAGCAAACTGGATAGCTATGAAAAAACAATGATCGACGGAGAGCTCATCATTGGTTCTCTGATCAACGTTTCTTACGCTATTCTGAAACTCGGATTACCGACGGTTATCCTGTATGGTGCGTGGTTACTGTCAACCGGTTCGGTTAGTATTTTTGCCTATCTGGTCTTCCTGGTCATTACGGCACGTGTTTATAATCCGATAATGGAGGTCATGAACAATATGGCGGCTCTGTTGTTCCTCAGTGTCCGTATAGATCGTATGAAAGAAATGGATAAAATGCCTCGTCAGGGAGGTAAAACTGAATTTAATCCTAAAAATTATGATATTATGTTCAAGCATGTTGATTTTTCTTATCAGGCGGGTGTCCCGACGTTAAAAGAGGTGAGTTTTACCGCGGAGCAGGGAGAAGTAACAGCACTTGTGGGACCATCCGGTGGCGGTAAGAGTACGGTGGCAAAGTTATCCGCAAGATTCTGGGATATCGATAATGGCAAGATAACCGTCGGTGGAGAAGATATTTCAAAGGTTGATCCTGAAACACTTCTGAACTGTTTTTCAATCGTTTTTCAGGATGTCACGTTGTTTAATTCAAGTATCCTGGATAATATTCGTCTCGGGAAAAAAGATGCAACGGATGAAGAAGTCCTCTGGGCGGCAAAATTGGCTCAATGTGATGAGTTTGTCAAAAAACTTCCCGATGGTTACGATACCCATATTGGTGAAAACGGAGAAAGGCTTTCAGGTGGTGAAAGACAACGTATTTCGATTGCCAGAGCAATGTTGAAGGATGCACCGATTATCCTCCTTGATGAAGCAACGGCTTCCCTTGATGTTGAGAATGAAAGTAAGATTCAGGGAGCGATCAGCACACTGATCAGAAACAAGACCGTATTGATCATTGCTCATCGAATGAGAACGGTTTCAGAGGCGGATAAAGTGGTTGTCCTCAAAGAGGGGAAGATCATCGAAACGGGAAGCCCTGACGATTTGAGGGAAAAAGACGGCTTCTTCTCCAATATGCTGAAAATACAGTTTGAAGATTCAAAAGCGGTTTAAACCGGTTCAAGTATTCATGATGCCCCTTAACAATGAGGGGCATTTTTATACTTTAAATCTTTCCTGGAACAGAAACAAGACTCCGGCAATCAGGAGCGGAATGATGATCATAAAGGTGGAAGCGAATCGATAGGCGTGAAAAAAGAAAAAGAAAAATCCCCAGATGCCGATAAAGATCCAGCCGCAGATCTTTGGGTATTTCTTTGAGAAAAACAAAACGATCAGCATGCCGATAGTGGGTAGATTCTGCATCAGGAAACCCATTCCCTGTTCAAAAGCCGTTCCGGTACCAAATACGCCGAATGAGATGATAAAGAAGAGAGTGGCTACCAGAATGACGATGATATAGGGTAAATAATATAGAATTCTTTCGAACAGTGTTATCATAACAATCACCTTCCTTTTTCTAACATTATACAATAAGTGGTATGATAAATCATGACAAATTTTCCGGTGAGAAACTATGACAAAATATGATTTGATCGCGGTGTATTATGATATTCTTTTAAGTTTCCTCGAAAAGAGCACATTGAGACCTCTCAGAAAAAGATTTGTTCCGACAATCAGGGGCAAAACACTGGACATAGCCGTTGGAACGGGTAACAATACTTGCTTTTACCCCGATACTGCCGATGTGGTTTTAATCGATAAAAGTGCTCAAATGCTGAAACTGGCGAAAAAAAAAGCATTAAAAACAGGAAGCAGGTCGTCCATGACCTTTGTCCGTTCATCACTCGAATCACTACCGTTTCAGGATGAAACGTTCGATACCATCCTGTCGATAGACGTCTTTTGTTCCGTTCAAAATCCTGACAGATCCTTGCAAGAATTGTATCGTGTGTTGAAGGCTGGCGGAGAAGCGATCTTTGTTGAGCATATGAAGACGGGAAAGAGATTGACGGATTTCTTTTTGACATTTCTGACTATTTTCACAAAACTCTTTGCCTCTTCGTCTATGATAAGACCTATCGACCGGTATATTGACGCATCGGATTTTAAAACGGTACAGATCGAACTTCTATCAGGTTCCTTTCGTTATTTTCGATGCACAAAATAAGCTCCACATGATCCGGTTAAAGATCATGTGGAGCAGATGGGTGAATATGCTTTATTTTAATCAGATCGACTCAGCCGATAAACCTTTCAATCAATTTTCTGATTGAAGGAAGTTTTTCGATGATTCCGCCGAATGTCTCGTCGGGGAGATCGATGATAAAATGTTTATAACCGATAGTGGGCAGGAAATTTTTAAGGTCTGTAAAGTTTTCCGGGTGATTGAAGAAATGATACGGGATGAGGAACGTATCATATGATGGAGCGAGTCTTACAGGTGCAAGGATAACAGAGGAAGAACCACCTATCTGAATCTTGAAATCGGGATCATTGACGGCTTTTCCGCAGTTGATCAGGAAATCTTCAACATCAAACGGAAGAAAATCGAGTAAACCGGCATCGTACAATTCCAGTCCTGTCTGAGAAAGTCCGCTTAAGGCGGAAGCCCAGTCATTGACAGCGTTGCTGCCGCCGTTGGCAATGCTGTAATAACGCATAAAAGTCGTCGGCATGATCGTTCTGATTTCCGTATTGGTCATCGTTCCGTTCTGATCAAGATCAATTGTTGTCGTGGCATAGTCCAATAAACTGTCATACTGTGCATGTGTATTGGAGGCTTCACTCAGCCAGTCGGTCAATTCAGTTCTCGGATTAATATTCCAGATCAGTACCGGTTCGAGAACGGAGAGTTCAAGGTTGACAAATGTCAGCATCACTTTGACCTCCGTAGCACTCAGCGTGATGAAATCGTTTTCGTCAAAAACAGGTTCATAATCGACCGGTATATTCTCATTGTTGAGAATATACTGAACGGTTTCAAGATCAAACCATGCATCTCCTCGTTTTGCATCATCGAAAATCCCTCTTTCACCGCTTAATGGAGACGTATTGTCGAATAAGACCCACCAGAGCCTTGTTTCCCCATCCCCTCTCGGATCGAAAGAAAGATTGAGGGGTGTAATGGAATCCGTATAGCCGTCTTTATTCCAGTCAAATCTATTTGGATAAATCGTTAAGGTACTCGTTGGTGTCATATACGTCAAAGCCGTTTCAAGTTCAGATTTTGACGCTTCAAGATCGGTGACGATGGAATTGATATCCGTCTGAAACTGTGAAAAATCAAATTGGATTAAAAAATCCAATGGGGAAGAAAAGCCCCTCGCTGTAGTTGTAGAGGCATCTGACGTCAATTCTTCCACGAGAGTGAGAATCTTTCGATTTGCCTTCAGAAGATGGATGAAGCCCATGCCGATATTGGCTTTCGGGTTTGTCGGATCCGCATTTATGACCTGTTCCAGCAAGTTCTCCGCTGCGGTATCGTTTCCCTCATTTAACGCTTCCTCTGCCTGTGACATTCTCTGAGCAACGGGAATTCCTTCAGCTTCTGGAAGTTCTGCACAGGCTATAAACATAAAGATTACCATGATCAATACGATGATGAAAAGAAAATTTTTGAACATACTAAACACCTCCGGGTTTTATATATATTACGGAGGTGTTTGAAGGGTGTCGCGTGAAGGATGATTTAAAATTACCGTATTATTTTTTTCGATTTGAGATAGTCAAAGATGTTTTCCGTACAGGCTTCAATCGTCATTTCAGCCGTCTTCAAGTGTATTTCGGGGTTTTCAGGGCTTTCATATGGTGCGGAAATACCTGTAAAATCTTTTATCTTTCCATCACGGGCCAACTTGTACAACCCCTTGACATCCCGCTGTTCACAGACCGCCAGCGGACAATCCACAAAGATTTCGATAAATCTGTCTGTCCCGATTTTGTTTCTGACAACTTCCCTGTCCTTTCTATAGGGGGAAATGAAAGAAACCAGTGTGATCAGTCCGGCATCTTCGAAAAGTCTTGAAATTTCACCGATTCTTCTGATATTTTCCTTTCGATCTTCGGGGGAAAAAGAAAGATCCGAATTGATCCCGTGCCGGATATTGTCGCCATCCAGCAGATAAGTGAACCGGTTATTTTGAATCAGCTTCTTTTCCACTTCAAGGGCAACCGTTGATTTTCCGGATCCGGAAAGTCCCGTGAACCAAAGGACACATCCTTTCTGCTGCATTAATTTTTCCCTGTCGGTTGAAGTTACGTTGGTTGACTGCCAGAATATATTTTTTTCCATACATCCCTCCCTAAACCCTTAATCGCTTGTCTGAAGCGAACGTGAGAAATTTTTCTATTTTTAAAACGGGGACTTCCATTCCAAGGGGAATATCCGGTTTGATACTGCCGTGAAAATCCGATCCGGCGGTCTTCATCAGAGCGTATTTATCTGCAAGTGCTTCGTATTTTCCAACCATCTCGGATGTATGCGAATGATAATAAACTTCTATCCCGCCAAGACCGTAATCACATAATTCTTTCAAGAGATTTTCAAGCATGTCATCGTCGAGTTTTGTCTGATACGGATGTGCCATGACGGCAATTCCACCGGCAGCTGTTATCTTTTCAACGGCATCTTTAGGCTCAAATCTCCTTTTATCGACGTAAAAAGGGGCTCCCTTTTTTAAATATTTGTCGAATGCTTCCTGGAATGTCTCAATATAACCCTTTTTCAACATCAGATTGGCAAAATGAGGTCGACCGACAAGATCACCCCCGGCTTCTGCTATCAGTTCTTCCATCGTGATGTTAAACCCCGCTTTTGTCATCTTTTCCAGGATGATCACATTTCTGTTCTTTCTGTACTGCTGAAGTTCCTCAAGAGCTCTGTTTAAAGCTGCATCATCTTTGTTAAAACCGTATCCGAGGATATGCAGTGTTGAGGGATATTCGGCACTGATCTCCACACCGGTGATGAAATTTATGGATTGAGGGATTTGTTTTAAGCCCTTAACACCGTCTATCGTATCATGATCGGATAAGGCAAAGTATTGTATGTCTTTTTTTTCAGCTTCCTTTAAGATTTCTTCCGGTGTCATAGTGCCGTCTGAGGCGGTGGTATGGGTATGAAAGTCTATCTTCAAATTATTTCCTCCTGATAAAAGCCTCCCTTTTATGGGGTGGGTAGTATATAAGATTAGTATAGCCGCTACTGAAAAAAAAAGCAATCCTTTTTCAGGATTGCTTTGAAGGGGGAATTTATTGTTTATTGAATATCCTCATAAAAGTCACGATAAAATTCCGGTTGTGAATCCCAGAAATTAACGATAACATCCTTGACAATCGCTTCTCTTATGGGAAGGGTTTCTGATACAGCACAGTATTCTATTCCTTTGTTTTCCTCTGAATAATGGCATACAATCCCATTTTTTTGATCAGATAGGAATACATAATCTTTTCCTCTGTTGTTCAACGTTCTTTTTGATTTTTTTATCGTATTGATTCTATCATTAATATAATTCATATATAACCCTCCATTTATTTGATATATATAACTTCTATTATAATGGACGATTTTTATATGGATTTATTCCATTTCGGTTATTTTTTTAGTGATAAACCCCTTTTATGTCGGGAGTCTGATGGTGAAGGTGGTTCCCTTTCCCAGCGCGCTCTCTACTTCCATCTTTATTCCCAGTCTTTTGGCGTACTCTTCGGCGATTGACAGGCCCATTCCCGATCCTCTCGCATCATGACGGCTCTTATCCGCTTTATAGAAGCGATCGAATATCTTGTTTCGGTCCTCTACAGAGATGCCGGGGCCTTTATCCTCAATTTCGACAAGCATGGTGTACATCCCTTTTTTTAATCGGATATCGACGGTTGAGCCTTCAGGGGAAAATTTTATGGCGTTGTCCAGAATATTGCCGATAATGGATCTGAGGGCGTTTCTGTTAGAGTGTATTTCCCTGTTGGTAAACACCTTGTGTCTGATGGTGACATGATGTTTGTCGGCATAGGAGGTGTATTCTTCTACCAAGGACATCATAAACTGCTGAAGATCAATCTTCTCGTTGATTTTATCGTTGTCTGCAATATTCTGAGCCCTTGCAAGCTGCAATAATTGTTTTACCAGATTGTCCATCCGCTGTGTTGCATTATCAATGGTTTTAATCTTTTTGGCCACTGATTCATCCAGTCTATCCGATTTCGTCAGCAACATCCCGGTGCTCATCTTGATGATGGCGAGGGGGGTCTTCAATTCATGCGAGGCATCAAAGGAAAATCGCCGGAGCAGGTTGTAATTTTCCCTGACCGGTTTCAGAACCATTCCGGCAAGGAGATAGCCAAGTATCCAGGCAAATACGGGAAAGATCATCAGGAATATGATGACACCGTTTCTGAATGAGGTTCGTTCATCAATTGCCCTTTGGGTGTCAATCCCCACCCTTATGGTAATGGCCAAATTTGGAATTCGATTCTGAATGACGGTTGTATAAGTTCTGAAGGTTTTTATATCTCCTTCCTTATCGGTAAATTTGATCGTGGTGAATTTGTTATCATGTTCCGATTTTGGTCCTATTTTTAATTTCAGATTCATATTTTCGGGAATCTTAGCTCCCAGTTCAAATCTCAAATTTCCTGTTGGATCGTATATCTGAATGAATTGATCCTCTTCAAAGAGAAATTGCGGTAATTCGCCCTCCCCCTCCGGCATTCGAAATCTGTCGATGGCCGTTTGAGAAAGATTTGTCAGTTCTACGAGACGGTTATCGATCCTGTTGAAAACGGTCACTTGCTGAAACCTGATCGTGATAAGGGAAAAGATTAAAACAACACTGAAAATAGCAACGGTAAAGAGTAAAGACCAATTCAGTCTTGCTTTTTTCAGTGCTTTTGGATAGTCTTTTGAGAAATCATCTTTTTGTCCCGCTTCTGTTCTTTTGAATTTATTGAATAACATAGCCTCTGCCTCTTATCGTCTTGAGGATTTCTCCCTTTTTATCCCCGATTTTTTTACGAATATTCTTGATATGTGTTCGCAGAACATCCGACCAGAATTCATCATCCTCTGCCCAGAGGTGTTCCTGAAGGGCTTCTTTTGTGACGATTTCTCCCTTGTGTATCAGCAGGTATTCAAAGATGCTGTATTCTTTCGGGGTGAAATTGATTAAACGGTCATCACGCTTTACCGTTTGAGCGGTCATATTCAGAACGATTCCATCCAACTTCAATTTATCCGTTTTTTCCGAAGCGATAGATGCTCGTCTGATGGCTGACTGAACTCTGGCAACCAATTCTCTCGGATCACACGGTTTGGGGATATAATCATCCGCTCCGTGATTCAGACCTTTGACCTTGTCTTCGACCTCACCCAATGCGGTCAACATGAGAACAGGGGTGTGAATGCCTTTTTCCCGTATCGATTGAAGAATCTCCCAGCCATCTTTTCCCGGAAGCATGATGTCAAGGATGACGGCATCAAATTCATAATCCGTTGCATAGTATTCACCCTCTTCTCCATCATTACACACGGTTACCTTATAATCGATATCTTCGAAAAGTTCTTTCATGAGATCAGCGAGATCAAATTCATCTTCTACGATCAGCAACTTCATGCCTTCACCTCCATGATAGTCTAAAAAACCTTCCCCGTAAGGGGGAAGGCGTTTGTCTGTGTCTTTATTTTACCATTGTCAGGAAGATTTTCTGAAAAAAGTGTATGGATGTTTTTTATTCCGTGAGGCCTGCTGCGTAATCTTTGACGATTTCAAGGTTGTCTTCGATAAGGAGCGCTCCGAAGAACATCGTTGAGGTGTTTACATTTGGAGCTGCCTGTTTCATCGTCTGCATCATCTGCATCGGGTTTCTTCCTGCTGCGTTATTTGAGAACTGCTGTACTTTTTCCCGCATCTCTTCAGGAAGCTGTTTGAATCTTTCACTGTTCATAACGGCCTTTTTAACGTTTTCCAGAACTGGTCTGGCTGTTTCTCCATTTCTTCCCTGGACCTGTTCATCTCTTGTACCGATTGCCATCTTTTCAGCAAAATCCTTGCTTCTTCTCATACCGTTCATCGCTGTTTTAACGGCATACTGCATCATCTTTTCCTGCTGTTCCACTGTGATGAGACCCTTTAGGGTTGTGGTGAATTCTTCTTTAATCGCTGCAAGTTCCGTTCCTTTCTCATCGATAGCGGCATCATGTTTTTCAACCGCTTCTTCTGTGTCTCCGGCTTTAGCAAGTTCAATCGCTTCTGCGAGTTCTTCTGCAACGTCTTCTTCAACCTTAGCGAGTTCCGCCTGTGTTTCTTCAACAACTGCGATGATTTCATCAAGCTGTGCCTTTGAGAATCCCGTGTAATTGAGAAGTGAGATCAACTGATATTCTTTTTCCAGCTGCGCTATTTCTGCGGCTCCTTCTGCAAGTTCTCCCTTTGGACCGAAATTAAAGCCACCTGCGAATGTCATCAGAGTGACTGCCATCATTACTACCGTTACCAATAAAGTCTTTTTCATCATTGCACCTCCGTAAAGTTTTTTATTTGTTAAAGACTCATACCCTGTATCTACAATTTCATTCTACAAAACGGAGCGTGAAGAAAACGTGAAGCTGAAAAATAAAATTGTGATATAATAGTTTGTTAAAAGTTAACTTAAAAGGAGGGATGATATGAAAACGGTGAATGTGATTTTTTATTTCCTGATAATGTCAGTATCTGTTTTTTCCTGTACGAGCTTTGTATACGATACAGGGGCGTTTTGTGTGAGGGGAATGAACTTTGATTATGAGAATAACCCTGAAGTACGGATGAAGATTGAGCATTTTGATGCGCAAACAGCCTTGCTTTTCTCATTTAAAACCCCAATCGGATTTGCCCATATGATTGGTATCAATGAAAGGGGTATATTTGCAACGACGCAGTCACTTTCAAAAAGATATTTTAAAAAGGATAACAGAAAAACGGTTTTTATCCATGATGTCTTCTTGGAAATGTTGAAATCAGCTTCGGCTGTTTCGGATTTAGAGGTTTATTTAACGGATAAACGGGTAAGATTCTCCCCCATGATGTATACACATATCATGATAGCTGATAAGAATGGGGGAGCTGTCGCAATTGAAGTGGGAGAAAGGGATAATCAGATTATCAAAAAAGATGGTGATCTCTTTGCCATGGCTAATTTTCCGCTTTATCAATTTATCGATAAGCCATATGATCAAGTATTTGGAAGAGGAGCAGAGAGTTACAAAGGTGTTTGGAAAGCCATGCTTGAATCAGAAGACGGCTTTGGTCTGGAAGAAGCCATGTATACACTTGAACAGGCAGTTATCCCAACGACGGAATGCTCCGTGATATATTTTCCGTTGAAAGAGGAAATATATGTTGGTTTCGACGGTAATTTCGACAAGATGTGGAAAATATCTTTGAAATCTGAAATGATCGAAACCTTTAAAGGATTTGATGAAAAGAAAACCTGTCAGCTGAATGCGAATGGCATTTTAAAAAGTGAGTTATTAAAATGGTGATAATAGTTTGAAGCCTTAAAGGCGGAAGTGCCTTTGAAAAAGAAATCAGATATTGTATAATGATTTTTACAGGTACCATTTTCAATCATATACAGGTCAAATACGTTGATTCGTTTTCTGATAGGGGGATTTCTGTGAATAGAGAAAACCATTTTGAAAGCATTTTGAACGATTCCGATTTGGGTTTTGCCTATCATCGAATGCTATACGATGAAAACGGAAAACCATTGGATTATATTTTTTTAATGGTTAATCAGGCATTTGAAAGGTTGACCGGGTTAATAAAAGAGGAAATCCTCAATAAAAAGATTACCGAGGTGATGCCGGGAATCGTTGATGATGATTTTGATTGGATTTCTTTTTACGGAGCGATTGCCGATGAAGGTGGGAAGCAGTCTTTTGAGCAATATTCAGGTATTTTACCACCCTGTTTACCGATATCACGCATGAAAAACTACTTGCAGACGCTTCTAAAGAACTTCTGACGTTTCAATCGACCAAAGCGTCATTTAAAATGATTGCCGAAAGAATGAAAATGATTACCGGGGCATCAATAGCCGTTTTAGACATTTTTTCTGAAAAAGATTCTCAATATCAATCAGTTGCCATTACTTTGGAACAGAAAGAAATGGCCGATATCGTGGCGATACTTGGATTCAATCCGCTTGAATATAAATGGAAAGGTGAGAAACAAAGAGCTGAATTATACAAGAAAAATATCATGACAAGCTATGAGCATCTTTCTGATATTCCCGGAATTACTGTTTCAAAGAGGAATCTTGGTCAAATTGAAGAACAATTTGGTATCGATAAAATCTATGTTTTGATGATTTTAAAAGGGGACAAAGTAATCGGAGATTTTATCCTTGTTTTTTCGAAAGGCAATCAGTTCAGGAATGAGGGGGATGCACGGATATATGTTGATCTCGTTGAACTGTTTATTGAAAAATGGAATCGCGAAAAAGAGCTGGAAGCGAACAGAACCTTAATGCGTTCCATCATCGGGACATTGCCGGGCTATCTGCTGGTTGTAGATAAGGAGTGTCATATCATATCGGTCAATCAGAATATGCTGGATACTTTAAAAGATGATTACGGCATAAAAAGCATCATCGGTAAAAAATGTTATCAGGTGTTTATGAAGAAGGAGAACCCCTGTGCATGGTGCAAGATCAGAGAAGTGCTGGAAAACGGCAGTCATGTTATTGAAACGACAGACCCGTCTGATCCAAGAGGTTCCGTTTTTGGTACGGCAACTCAGATATTGCTGGCACCGATGAAAGACGCGGATGGCGCAAATTTTGGTTTTATTGAATATGGTGTGGATATCAGCGAGTTGCAAAATGCGCGGATAAAGGCGGAAGCGGCAAACAGGGCAAAAGATGAGTTTCTGGCGACCATGAGTCATGAGTTAAGAACACCGTTAAACGGGGTGCTCGGTTTCAGCCAGATCTTAAAAACGACAGCTCTTGATGTAGAGCAGCAGAATTATACGGATATCATCATCACTTCAGCTAAGAATTTACTGGCAATCATCACGGATATCCTGGATATCGTTCGCATCGAAGCGGATAAGGTGACGATTACGCCGGCAAAGATCAAAATTAGAAATTTAGCGACAGAGATATTCACCCTTATCAGTATTCAGGCAAAAGAAAAAGATTTAAAACTTGTGCTGACGATTTCGGATGATTGTCCGGAATACATCATTTGTGATAGTGCAAGGTTAAAGCAGATTCTTCTGAATCTGATCAGTAATGCGGTGAAATTTACAGAAAAAGGAACCGTTGCATTGTGTGTGATGGTTTCAGAAATCAACGAAGATGAGAACCGGATGACATTGCTTTTTTCCGTCAAAGATACAGGGATAGGGATTAAAAAAGAATATCAGGAATATATCCTTCAGGATTTCACACAGGTCGACATGTCAACAACGAGACGTTTCGGTGGAACGGGACTGGGATTGTCAATCGTTCAGAGACTTCTGAAGAAAATGAACAGCGTGATTAGCATCGACAGCGTTTTTGGTGAAGGCAGCACTTTTTCCTTTCCGCTTCAAGTTCCTTACTTTAAAGAAAAAGATAAATTTCTACAGAATTTTGAATTCGAGAATGAGAAAGAAAAAAGGGTTAAGCTATTGATTGCAGAAGATGATCAGACGAATATGAAGCTCATTAAAACGGCCTTATCGCTATTGTTTAAAAAGGTTGACCTATTTGAGGCGGATAATGGCCGTAAAGCGTATCTCAACTTTTTAAAAAATAATCCCGATTTGATACTCATGGATATCGTTATGCCGGAGATGGATGGCTATCATGCAACAAAGATGATCAGAGAACATGATCATGAAATTCCGATTATTGCATTAACCGCTAAAGCTGATCTTAAAACCCGAGAAGATTGTTTGAAAGTGGGGATGAACGATTATCTGTCTAAACCGCTATCTTTATCTGAATTAAATCGTGTGATAAAAAAACATCTTCTTGCCTGAAAAACGATCCCGATATTTTATCGGGATCGTCCAATTTCTATTTTTTATAGTCTTTATAACTTACTTTCATTTCAAACTGCCGATGGCATAAATCCATCCGGTAGAAGGAGAAGGTCCAAAGATGTACTGATATTTTAAAGGACTGTTTTCTGACATGGGATAAATGCCAAATTCGTTTGCCAGCATCATGTCATTAAGGATGTTTGAGACTTTTTCGTTGATGTTATAACGGAATACCTCTTCTCCTTCAGTTGTGATAACATAGAAGGATTTGTCCAACCCATTTTCGGAGAGGAATGCCACAAACTCATCAAACGCTTCAACGTATTTGGAACCGCCAAGATAACCGATGACTTCTCCGTTTCTGCTGACAGGAACGGCAGCAACGGCACTTCTCTTACCACTGGTGTAGCCGGTTACGATGGCCCCGTATACGGAATATCCCAGTTCAAGATCGGCAAAATAGGCACGTTGTTTGAGGTTAGCATCTGTTAAGTCTTTTTCCACTGTATAATAGCTGCCATCCATGTTGGCAAACCAGTACAAAGAATGTGTGTCGTTATTTTGAACGTCGGCAATCAGATCTTTCATCCGTTCCCACTCACCGCTTTTGACTGCTTCTGTTTTAGAAAGGATTTCAAGCCGTGTGTTCATTGATTCAAGGTTCGTTTCAATTGCATAGATCATTAACGTCGTTTCTCCGACAAGTGCTGAGATATCGTTGGAAAAGGCAATGAAACAAAATAGCGAAATGAGTGCTACTGATAAGGCTTTTTTCATGTTTTTCCTCCTTAAGTTTGACGATCTTTTATTTAAAAAAGATCAAAACGTACAGGATAAATAGGATCAACGTACAGCTGATACAACTTATGATCGTTTTGATTATACCCTGTCGGTTCATCGTATTGGCGAGAATTCCCGGAATGATCCAGCCGGCTGTTTTAAAGAGGAAATCAGTTGGAAATACAACGGGCATAAATTTCCACCAGATATAGGTGAGAATCGTGGATATTAGAACCATGATGATTAGCGTCTTTTTTTTCTCTATGAGAAAAAACGAGCTGATTATACGGTAGATGAGAAGTGTCATGAAAGAAACGCAAAGTGTTCCGATAAGCCTTTCCGGTTCTTTTATGTACAGGGAAAGGTATAAAGGGACGATGATTCCACCCGGAGTAATCTGAATCAGCGCATTGACGATAGAGGTAAAAAAGATGGCAATCATTGAAAAGGTGTATATCATTGACTCACCTCATCCCAGTGTTTTAAGATGATATCCCCACTGTTGACATAGTTTCCGAAACCTAAAAAAACAGTCGGTTGATTTTGTGGTGAAAAGACTGATTCAAAGTTTTCTTTTTTCAACCGTGAAATCTCAAACGGATAGATTTGTCGTCTGATAATATTGTAATGTGACCCATAGACAAGGACAGAATCGAAGATATCCTTTGTATGTTTCAATTGGTTGATCCACTGCGCCGTACGGTTTGGTTTATCTTTTCGTGTACAGAAAATACCCCGTATGATGTGGTTTGGAAAATCGCATTTGATATCGTTTATGATTCGAAATGTAGATTCTGGGTCATTTGCGGAAAAAGCGTTGACATATATTGTGTTTTTATCCCTTTCTTTTATATAAAATACTTCATTATCCCTTTCAAATTCACCAATACATTGCTGAAATACTGCCGGCTTAATGTTGAACTGTCTCACAAAAAAACCAGCGATGACGAGTGTTTCAGAAAAACCGGGTTGTATTTCCTTAATCTGTTTTAATTTGGCATCCTCCTCAAGAAAAGTCAATCGATCAGCAGTTGTTTTAAAATGATCTTTTTCACTTTTGGGGGCTATACAAATTGTTTTTTCAGGCGTACTGCTGATAAACATCCCGGCAATCTCCTCTTTGTTCGATCCGCTGACACCGATGTGATCCTCTTTTACATTGGTGATAACGAGATAATCCGGGTCAAGCATGTTCTGAGTTTCCATCTTCTGATATTCCGGTGTCACACTCATGATTTCCGTTATCACTATTTCCGGTTTTATTTTATCGGCCGTTTTCAAAAGGACGTTTTTCTGTTCGATGATAGAGGTGATCCCTTTTCGGTTGATCTTCTGAAAAGAGCCGTCCGGAAGGATGAGCGCAGCCTTTGTTCCCGTCACTTTTCCAAGTGTCTTAAAACCGCTTTTCTGAAAAAGGAACGTGAGAAATCTCACAGTTGTCGATTTCCCACGTGTTCCCGTAACGGCTATCAGTGTTTTTATGTTTGTTCTTTTCCTGTTTATCCCTCTTTTCTCCAGGTAATAAAAAGCTGTAAGAGAAAAGAGGAGGATACCGGCAATTAAAAGTGCCATTATTTAATTCTGAATATTCTGAGGATCATGGGAACGATGATCATGGCGATCATCACATATTCCCATATCCTGTCTATCTTCTTTTTCTGATGGTCCTTTGTCGTTTCCGTATTTTTCCAGGCGATATAGAAAAAGATCCCCGCCATAAATACCGTGATCGCTATATAAACAAACATCATACCGACTCACCTCTTAAACCGAATCTTTTTTTATCCACCCCTATCAGCGTAATGAGAATAAGAATGATGACGGCAAAGAATACCGGGTAAAATAGCTGTGAATTGACCACTCCGGCAAAGAATTTGGAAAAGTAAAGCGTCAGGGTGCCAAATATCATCGTGATAAAGAACGACGGCAAGGCCCTGAACCACACCTTGAAATAATTCTTCTCCCCGACAACATGAGCGGCGAAGATCCCCGCCAGAGCTGTTGGTGGTACCATATCCCCAAGTCCTGCGAGGAGTGAAAGCGACGCACAAACCATAATGTCATTGTTTCCGAGGAACGCCAGCAGGAAGGGAACGCCAAGAACTGAAGCTGATCCGTAAGAAGAAACGGCTCCGAATAATGGTATTCCGAAGGCGATTCCCAGGATGAGAATAATATCCGGTAATCCGTTGAGAAAGTCGACGATGACACCTCTTGTCCCGTTCAATGTCATGATTTGTATGAACATGCCAACCCCTACGAGGATTGACAGGATATTGATGGATTCCTTCAGGGCCTTAACGGATACCTTAATGAAACTGGTTCTGCTTGTGAGTGTTGCAATTAAGGCGCAAAGCATAAACACGAGCGGGAGTCCCAGGGAAACGGATGAACTGTTTTCCAATATCATCAAGGCGATGAATATGACGATGGGCAGATACAGCATCCATTTTGATCCAAAGGATTCCGGTTTTTTCAAATTTGTATCATCGATTGCCTTAACATCCTTGAATCCAATCAGAAGTGCTGTGATGATGGCAAGCGGGAATGTCAGGAACAACAGTGGAGCGGTAAAACCGATAAACGGCATATCAACACCCTGACCGATCAACATGGCAGGAATGTTAATCGGTGGTGCAATCATCCCAAAGATAGCTGACATGGCGATGAGTGCACCGGCTTTTTTCTTATTGAGCCCGAGATCCTTCAGAACCGGAAATGAAATGGCACCGGTTGTCAGAACAGCTGCCGAAGAGGAACCGGTGATCATCCCGGCGCTCATGATAAACAATGTCATGATGATCAGCAGGAAGAGCGGGTTTCTCTTGAATCTGTGAGTGATGCGTGTGGCAAAATCCTCCAGTAGTCCGGATACCCTGATGGATTCCATAAATATCATGGCAGATGCGATGATGAGAATGGCATCGAGATACCCAAATGATCCCTCAACGAGATGTCTGAGCGGGAAAAAATTCCCGGAAGCGATGGCGCCGCATATGGCGGAGAACATCAAAGATACGGATATCGGTATCTTGATGGCCGCAAAGAATATAAAACTGAGAAGCATTACAAAAAAGTACAAGGATTCAGGCATAAATCACACCCCTTAAATCTAAGCTGTAGGGGCAATTCACGAATTGCCCGCATAATCGGTATTATTTTTTGTTTAAGTAAAAGTATAACATTAATCTTTAACTTAAACGGGCAATTCGTGAATTGCCCCTGCAAGATATTATTTTTTAATTCAAATAAGCACCAATTCCGTTTTCCATGAGTTCATCATGTGTCGGAACGTTTTCAAACATAAGCTGCTTGTCGCTGAACATATTCCATGTTTCAGACAAATAACCAACGAGATTGAGATGCATTCCGACTCTGTGTTCCAGTGGGAAATCAGGGTCTGAGATCACATCCTTTTTTCCGGGGTCTCTGTCCTGTCCCGGATTTGGTGATTCGGAGAGAAATGAAATACAGTTGGAGTTGTCTCCGATTTCTCTATGACTGAGTCCTCTGTAATCCACATTGGATTCCTCGAGTTTCATTGGTATACCGTTGTCTTCCATCAGCATGACGGTAATAGCACCAATTTCCAGGCCTCTTGTATGGCAAACGAGCATATAAGCCAGGCGTCCACCGTAATATTCCGTTCCATCAGCCTTTGTAACGACTCTCGGTGTGTCGCTTTCGTGCATGTCCAGGTTAAAATCAACGTTTTCCTGTTTGATCATCTGAAGAATGGCGTACGCTAACTGCTGTGTTCCATTTCCGTCAGCCTTTCCGGGATGAGCTCTGTTGAGATTTCTGGCTTCTTCACCGTTTTCAAGTTCCATGCCGGATGGGTAATGAACGTAAATCTCCGGATCCGCTTCACCCTGATCTGAAGGATCCGTCCTTCTGTCCGAATAAACGAGGAATCGGGAACCACTCTTAGATTCAATTTGAATAAAATGCTCCTGATCTTCAATTACCGTATCAGGGATTGAAGCTGCGCTTGCATTTGAGAACGGGATAACGATAACACGACCTATCGTTACTTCTGTATTTTCGATAAAAGTAATCGCAGCAGTTGTTCCCGCAATTTCTCTTGGATGGGTTCCCCCCATCAGAAGAAATGTTGCCCCTTCAACACCGCTATCCATAATATAGACAGGTGTGTCGAAATTTGTTCCTTTTAACGGTTCAAAATAATCGGAAAGCCATTTGGTTTCCGTTACCCCGTATCCCGGTCGGATATCCGGATAAAAATAGGCTCCGAACATAAGGGTCGAGATACAGATGATGATTATGAATAATGATATTTTTTTCATTTTTAATTACCCCCGAGGTTGAGTTTAGTTTTGACGCTTTGTTAAATCCCCTCCAGGGAGGGGATTATAATAGGGATTATTTCCCGAAAATTTCCTTCAGGACATTTCTTGCATCTGATGTCTTTTCAAAATTAAGCATGGGGATTTCTTTTTCTTCTGAGATTGTTGAGAATTTTCCGTCGTTGTTGGCATCGTTTTTGATGAGGAGAAGATCACAACTATCGATCAATGTGTCGATAACGAGATCTGATGATGCCCCTCTTCTTGTTGATCCTTCTATCTGTGCGATAATGATGTTTGTTCCGTTTGGTTTTGCAGCTTCTACGAGTGCTTCAAGTCTTGCAATCTCGGTATCAATATCGATTCCGGCTGCTCCGAGTCCTTTACTGCTGGCTCCGGCAACGATGATGATCGTCTTGAAGTTTGCGAGATCCGCATAATCTGCGGCGACATTTTTTTCAAACACATAGTCAATCTTTCCGCCTTTTGCCAAAACCATCATCTGAAGGGCTCCGGGAGACTGTCCACCGGAAGTGATGAGAACAGGTTCTTCCATGGTGATTTCTTCCGCTGCAAAGGCAACGAATGCAAACAAGGCTACTAAGAGAAATAAAACGATTTTTTTCATATGTACACATCCTTTTTGATTAATGAGTGAAAAAGGGCAGTTCGTGAACTGCCCCTACAGTATTGATGTATTATTTTGACGGTGCTGATGCGGCTCCGTTTCTTCTGACAGAACCGGCACCGATCATCATACCACTGTCTTCAACAGCGATAACATTTGGGCCTCCGAAATAAAGATCCGGGTAGTCGTAAATACTGACTTTGTGTCCCATTGCTTCAAGTACTTTAATGGTTTCTTCGGGCATTCCCGCTTCCAAAGGCATATCGGAATATCTTGCATAACCAACGAATTTTGGCATACTGACAGCTTCGTCTATGGTCATACCGAAATCGATAAGATCAACGATCAACTGTGTAACGGTTGATATGATTCTTCCGCCACCGGGTGTCCCGATAACAAATTTAACTTCTCCGTCTTTCTGGATAACGGTTGGACAGATTGTTGTTCTTGGTTTCATCCCCGGTGCGAGATTGATGATGTCGCCTTCTCTGTAGGATGAGGCGAAGTTTCCAAGTTCGTTGTTGAGGAAGAATCCATCAACGAATGAAGCGGTTCCGTAGAAACTTGAAAGCGTCTGTGTCCATGCTACGGCATTGCCATCTTTATCAACAACGGAGAAATGAGTTGTTGATGGGGATTCTATAACATTTTCCTGAGCCATAGCTGTGGCCGTGAGCTGTTCCAGCATAACATCTTCAAAGGTTTTTCCCGCTTCAAATGGATAGGCATCCCCAACTTTGTCGAAGTATGTTTTTGGATCCATAGCTGCGTTCAAATCAAGATCAAGCATGCGCATTCTGGCAAAGTCTTTGCTGATAAAACCATCAATTGGAAGATCAAAGAAAGCCGGATCTGAGATGTAGAATCTTCTGTCAACATCTCCGAGAACGAGTGTCTGCTGAATGATATGGATGGCAAGCGGATCTGTTGGTTCCATCAATCCAAGATTGAAATTTTCAAGCATGTTGAGAACGGCGATGAGCTGTGGACCGGAAACAGGAGCCCCCGGCGTGTAGAGATCATAACCTCTGTATGTACCGTGAACAGGAGCTGTTACGATAGCTTCGTAATTCATGAGATCTTCTTTCGTCATGAGTCCGCCGTTTTCTTTCATGTATGTGTCGATTGCATCTGCAATCTGACCCTTGTAGAAACAGTCAAGTCCATTTTCAAGAAGTTTTTCGTATGTCTGAGCGAGCGCTTCATTCTTGAACAGATCACCCGGTTCCCAAAGGAGCATATCGTTCAGATATTCAGGAGCTGAATTGAGCAATTTCTCATAAGCATCTGCCGTAACACCGGCAAATGTTTCATTAACGATAAAGCCTTCTCTGGCAAGTTTGATCGCAGGTGCAAGAAGTTCTTCCATCGGCAGTGTTGCACCGAGATCGTAGATCTTCTGTATTCCTGCGACAACGCCCGGAACGAGTGCCCCACGAGGGGTATATTTTGATTTTGAAAGGGTTGTCTCCAGTTCGGCAAGTTTTTCATAAGTAACCGCACCGGGAACCATACTCTTGAAATCAACGGCATATTTTTCACCGTTTGCCATCGTGATAACCGCGAACCCTTCTCCTCCGATACCGGAAGCGTAAGGTTCAACAACCCCAAGGGCAAAACTGACAGCAATAGCTGCGTCTACTGCATTTCCGCCTTTTTCAAGGATCTGGGCACCAACTTCAGCTGCATAGGAGCTGGCAGCTGCTACCATTCCCTTGCTGGATGCGACGGTCTGTGAGGTGACAGTACTAAATGCAAGTGATACGATCATAAAAAATACAACAACGAACAAAACACTTTTTTTCATAATTTCCCTCCTCAATATCTATCTATTCCTTCACTTTAAGAAAAGTTCCCAACCCTTCTTCAAGGATTTCATCGTAGGTCGGAACTCCGTCTGTCAGGATCATTTTGTCAGGGTAGAGCATATTCCAGGATTCAAAAAATCCGGATATGGTTGCAATATGTCTGGCAACTCTAAGGTCCATTGAATAACCGTCTTCATCGTATGCAACGAATAATTGTCCTCTTTCGGCTGCGTTGACATAAAATTTGTCTTTTCCGCTCAGGATCAATTCTTCCGAAGAAGCTCCACGCATCCTTCCCTGTGAAGGATTTGCCACTTCAAAAAGGACAGCCATGACATCCGTGGAATCTCCCCATTCTCGGTGACTGAGACCCCTCAGCGTAACCGGAGATTCTTCAAGTCCAATGGCAACGTCGTACATCTCCATCATCATCTGAGTTGTGACAGCGAGTTCGGCGGCATCCTGATGAAAGACGATGGCGTTGTTAACCGGATATTCCGGAGAGGATTCGTGCAGATCTATTGCAAGGTCTATCTTCTCTTTCTTTATCAATTCTACAATTGCGTAGGCAACCTGTTCTGTTCCGTATCCATCAGGTTTACCGGGATAACAACGATTCAGGTTGAGCGTTTCCGCACCACCGAGCGTCGTCCCCATCTGATGATTGAATATGGTTGGATCGGGCCATTGATGAATGGAGTTCGTTTTTCTGGAACCGAATCTGAACGTTCTACCTTCGCCGGTGTTGATGGTAAAGAACTGAGGGTTACCTTCCATCGGTTCGGTATGTGTGGCCCCGGAACGGTTGGCCCATGGAATGATGTATATTTCACCCAATTCGACTGAAGAGATATTTTCAAGAAGGGTTATGGTCGTCAGGGCAGCGGCAGGTTCGTTTGCATGCGTTCCTCCGAGGATCAGGAATTTACCGCCCTCTGAAGTCCCTTTGAAGTGATAAACAGGTGTATCGAAGGCAGTGTCTTTGATGCCGTCAAACCAATCACTCAACATGGCTTTCTCAGTCAATCCGTCGCCCGGAAAAAGCTCGGGATCGTCCCACATCTGAGTGAATTCAAATCCGCAAATAAGGCATATTACCGTAACGATAGCGATAAATGTGATAAATTTGTATAGTCTCTTCATAAATCCCCCCGAAGTTATTGAATTATTATTTTCAGAAAATAGGAATACTGAATTTATTTTCCATTTAGATTATAGACCAGTTTTTAACAAATAGTGTTAAGAATTAGTAAAATATTCGGAAAATGAAGTGTGCACTCAAGAAAAATGAACCTTCACAAAAGCAGACTTTTAAAATAATGCCTTTTCTTTTTTATGTTTATATGGAAAAGTGTAAATAATAGCACCTATTATCATTTTATCACCGTATGAAAAGCTGAAACATGCATTCAAAACTTTTGATGATGAACGATGTCGAAACCGTTGACAAGATATAACCTCTTTTTTATTTTTACTAACATTCTGAAAATTGAGTTAATCTTTCGAAATAAGAAGAGAAAATGAGATAATCTCAAATAAATGGAATTAAATGAACGTAATACGTGATTTTAAATATTGAGTATTTCTCAATTTCTTGATATAATTTTGGCGAAATAATCAATGACGGAAAATGAGAGGAGATAATCTGTGTTGCAATTCAAGAATTCGATAATAGTTTCATGTCAGGCTGAAGAAAATGAGCCATTACACGGTTCTGAAATAATGCAAAAAATGGCTGTTGCAGCAGTAGAAGGTGGTGCGAGTGGTCTCAGGGTCAATACACCGGAAGATATACGTGCTGTAAAACAGGTTTCTGATTTACCCATTATAGGCCTTCAGAAAGATAGAGATGATAGCTACGAGGCCTTTATTACAGTGACGAAAGAACAGGTGGATGATCTTGTGAAAGCGGGAGCGGATATTATCGCAATTGACAGTACGCGGGTATCACGCCCGATTCCACTAAAAGACCTTTATGAATATGTCAGGAAGAATTATGGAAATATAAAAATTGTTGCCGATATTTCAGATATCGAAGATGTAAAAGAGATTATGGATCTGACACCCGATTTCATTTCTACCACGCTTTCCGGTTACACCTCCTATACGTTGGAGCGTCCAAAACCGGATTTTGGACTCATCAGGCAAATAAAAAAAATAACCGACATACCGATCATTGCCGAGGGAAATTATATTTCACCTGATATGATCAGAAAGGCACTATTGCTGGGGGCTTATTCGGTTGTTGTAGGCGGTGCGATAACACGACCACAGCAGATAACAAAAAGATTTAAAGAAAAAATAACCGATCTTGAACATAAAGAGATTAAAGCAATCGGGGTAGATATCGGCGGAACACGGACAAGGGTCGGAGTTGTCGATCAATACGGTAATTTAATTGATTCTAAACAGAAAAGGAATCGTGAGAGTGCCGATGAGATAGTGACAGATATGTTGGAAATGATTTCTTGCTTTTTCTCGGATGAAATCTCTACGATCGGTATCGCAACGGCCGGGAGAATAGATGTATCCACCGGTGAAGTTCTTTATGCTTCTGAAAATCTGAGAAACTGGCAGGGCTTGAATTTCAAAGCGCTGATAAGGGAAAAATACGGTGTCACACCAACGGTGAACAACGATTCCAACATGGCTGCGTATTGTCAGTGGTTTTTTTCCGGGATGAAAGACATCGTTTATATCACGGTCGGCACCGGTATAGGTTCCGGAATCATAGTGAACGAAAGACTCATAAACGGCATAACAGGTTCCGGTGGTGAGATTGGACATCTGGTTTATCCTGGGAATGACAATATCTGCACATGTGGTAAAAGGGGTTGTATCGAAACGATTTTGAAAGGGGAACAGCTGCTTGAAATCGATAAGAAATCCAGGCAGGAACGAATAGAAGCCTTTAAAGACTATGTAAATTGTTTTGCATGGGTTCTCGATTCCGTGAAAAATACCGTTGATTTTGAAAGAGCCTATCTCGGTGGTGTGATTCCGGAGTATGGCGAGGAATATCTTGAGGGAATCCGGGAAGCCTTTCAAAGGATCAATCTCAGAAACTCAGGAGACATTATCGAATTTTCAACGGTGGGGAAAAATGCAGGGGTAATTGGTGCGGCGATCTATTCATTATTTGAAAAATAGGAGGGGTTGTATGAAAAAGGTAATATTTAGTCTGTTAATTTTATCAATAATAAGTATGACAGCTTTTGGAAGTGGTTTGATGAACATCAGTGGGGCTTTTTTTCAGTTGGGCAACAGAATGATGGCAATGGGAGCCGATGAATGGGATGAGGAAATATCCGAATTTTCAGATTTAGGGATGGACACGATCATCGTTCAGTATTCGGCATACAACGATGTGTATTATTATCCCTCCAAATACGAAGATATTGAAGACGGTTCCTTGCCCGATGAATCCCTGATAGATGTCGTATGGGAAGGAATAGAGAAATGTGATGAATTAAGCGTGAAGATAACAAAGGACAAAGAAGTCGAATGGGTTATTTTCCCTGAAATAGAGATTTATTCAAATGGAAAGAATATCGCTTCCGAACTTGAATATGAGATGAGACCAAGACCTTCCGCCAACTATCCCGATCAGGAGAGAAGACTGGTGGATGGATCAGAAGCCTTTTCATGGGGAGCAATGGTGGGCTGGCAGAGAAAGGATCATATAGATATTACCTTCAAATTACCGGCGGATACCGTTGTGGAAAAAATCAGAATACCGTTTATGAGATCCACTGTCTCCGGGGTTGATGTACCGGGTACCGGGTATACGGTATCTTTTTACAATGAAAATGTTGCATCGGCTCAATACCTTGTAGAGACACCTTATCCTGAAGTTGAAGAGCGGACATATCCGCTGAATTATCTTATGAGTTCTGCTGAGAAATACGGGATAGATGTCTATTTGGGACTTGCGCTGGATTCCGCCTACTGGGAAGGGGAGTTTTCGGTAAAAGATCAGGCAAGGTATAACAAAAACATCATGAAAGAATTGTACAACATGTACAAGAATAACAAATCCCTGGCTGGCTGGTATGCCCCTGAAGAGATTGATGACAGAAATTTCCAGACTGAAAATAAGAAAGAAGATATTAAATATTATCTCGGACAGATCGTCTCTTATGCCAGAATGTTGAGTAAAAAACCGGTGGTTATTTCTCCGTACTTTGGGGTGACACCGGATGGGGAACAGTATGCCCAGTTCTGGGATGAAATCTTTTCAACTGTCAAAATAGGTGTTTTCGCCATGCAGGATGGTGTGGGGACGAAAAGAACGACACCGGAAGAATCCGCGGCAGTTTTCAAGGCATTGAAACCGGTAATGGAAAAGCATGGCATCCAATACTGGGCCAATCTCGAAGTCTTTGAACAGACGCATGGGTGGCCGGTAGATTATGAACCATGGGCAGCCAAAACGGCTTCGATGGAGACGCTTGAAAAGCAGATTGAATTGATGTCACCGTTCGTCGAAAAGTTGATTGTTTTTGATTATCCAAATTATATGAGTCCTGAAACCGGAAGTAATTTGTATTCGGATTATGTGGAATACGTTGAAAATAAATAAATATCAAAAGGGAGGAGAAAAATGATTAAAAAAAGTATAGCTCTTATTCTTGTGATATTGCTATGCACCTTGGCTTTTTCAAAGAAGGAAATAGTTTTCTGGAATGCCTGGGGTGGAGATGAAGGCAAAGTTCTTGAGGAAATGATAGAAGCGTACAACGGCTTACAGGATGAGGTCGTTGTGAGATCCGTATTCGCACCAATTGGTATGGGTGAAAAGATCATGGCAACTCTTTCCGGTACCACTGTTCCCGATGTTATTACGGTTTGGGACTGGATGGTTGTGCCGCTCGGTTTCAGAGGGCAGATTCTTCCTCTGAATGAAATGCTTGCCGATGCTGGGATTGATGAAGATTACTACATCAACGGCGTATGGGATTACGGATTTTATGAAGGCAGGAAATACGGTCTTCCCACCACATTGAATGTTTCGGCGTTTATGTGGAACAAAGGGGCATTTGAGGAAGTGGGACTGGATCCGGATACCCCGCCGAAGAATATCAAAGAGCTCGATGAATACACTGAGAAATTGATGACGTACAGAAAAAACGGGAAACTGAAAAGACTTGGATTTGATCCGGTGATCAGTCATATTTACTGTTATGTATTTGGTGGAAAACTCTGGGATCCTGAGACTGGCGAGATAACCGCAAACGATCCCGGAAACGTCAAGGCTTACGAATGGCTTTCTTCGTATTATGAAAAATACGATATTAAGCAGAAAAGGATTTTTCAGGCAGGCTGGGGAGATGTATTCAGTCCGCTTAACCCGTTCCTCAGGGGGGAAGTTGCCATGAAGGAAGGTTCTCAGTGGGAGATCCTTGTGGCACAGAAGTTTGCAAAGCCCAATTTTGATTACGGCATATCCTATTTCCCGGCTCCTGAAGGGGGCAGAGAAGATGTCTGTAATGTCAGCGGATCTTTCTGGGTCATCCCTTCCGCTTCGAAGAATCAGGAGGAAGCCTTTGCATTCATGAAATGGTTAACGGCTCCAAAACAATCCGCTCATTTTGCAGCAGCACTTTATAACATACCACCTGTAAAAGATGCCTTAAATGATCCGGCTTTCATGCAAATCGTAGATGACAAGATGCAGGTGTACATAGATCTGCTTACAAAGGGTTATGTCTATACCTTCCCGATGCTTCCGATAGGACAGACATACCTTTCGGAAATGACGCAGGCATTGGCCGATGTGCAGTTGGGCAACAAAACTGCCAAAGAGGCACTTGACTATGTACAACAGAGAATTACCGAGGAGTTAAGCAAATACTGATGAATGAACAAATATTAACTGTTAGAAGAAGAAAATTCAAGCGGGAGAGTCTTCTGGGATTCCTGTTCATATCTCCCTGGATAGCCGGTTTTTTAATTTTCACATTGTTTCCCGTCATCTATTCGCTTTATTTGAGTTTTACCATGACCGGAGAAGGCGGGCATTTAAAGTGGATCGGTTTGGATAATTATCTGAGAGCCTTTGGAGAACGTGATTTCTGGCTATCTATAAAGAACACTTTGATACTTTCCGGTATAGGAATTCCGATAGCGCAGATAATGGCATTGATGGCGGCAATTCTTCTGAATGTGAGGTTGAAGTATCAGGGGCTTTTCAGGACGATATTCTTTCTTCCCAGTGTGGTACCTGCGGTGGCAACGGGATTGCTTTGGAAGTGGATCTTGAATCCCAGGCTTGGGCCGATAAACGGCTTTTTAGAGGAACTCGGTATTGCCGGTCCGGGCTGGCTGCTGGATCCGGCATGGATTAAGCCTTCACTCATACTGATGAGCTTCTGGGGAATTGGCGGAACCATGGTCATTTATCTTGCAGGTCTTCAGAATATTCCCGATGAATTGTATGAAGCGGCGGAACTGGATGGGGCCAACAGCTGGCAAAGACTGAAAAACATAACTTTACCCATGCTGAGGCCGGTCACTCTGTTCAACACCATTATGGGAATTATCACATCATTCCAGTCTTTTACACAGGTAATCATCATGCTGGATATGGATGGCGGTATAGAAAAATCGGGTCTGGTATACGGTTTGTATATTTATACGAATGCATTCAGAGATTTCAAAATGGGTTATGCCAGTGCCCTGTCCTGGGTACTGTTGATCATCACGGCTGTTTCAATAGCCATCACCATGAAATTTTTTAAAGACAAAGATCATTAAGGGGGGGGGAAGAGATGATCAAGGTTAATAAGAGTAGAAAAATTACAGTTTATGTCGTGGCAATCTTGTTGAGTTTGCTGTTCATTTTTCCTTTCCTGTGGATGGTTTCAACATCTTTTAAAACTCAGGATCAGATTTTTGATGCCCCAATGGAATTATTGCCAAATCCCTTTGTAATGGATGCATACGGGGAACTGTTTACGGAGACGGATTTTTCAAGATATTTCATAAACACGGTTTTTGTTACGATGATGACTTTGCTGGGAGTTTTAACCTCTTCATCCATTGTGGCCTTTGGATTTTCATATTTTAAATTTCCCGCAAAAGAAGTGCTTTTTAAGATCTTACTGGCGACGATGATGCTGCCGGCACAGGTCACGATGATCCCCCAGTACATGCTGTTTGACAAACTGGGCTGGGTGGGTTCTTTCAAACCATTGATCATACCGACTTTCTTTGGGGGAACATGGGTCATTTTCCTATTAAGGCAGTTTTTTGACACCGTTCCGAAAGAATATGCCGAAGCGGCAAAAATGGATGGTGCGAATGAACTCAAGATCTTTTTCAAGATTTATCTCCCACTTGCCAAGGCACCGGTTGCAACATCTGCACTCTTTGTTTTCCTATGGACCTGGACGGATTTTCTGAATCCGCTGATTTATCTGCATGATGATAAGATGTACACCTTATCAATCGCATTGCACAGGATCGCATCTGGAACACATTATCCCAACTGGCCAGTCTTGATGGGTGGATCGTTGTTGATGGCTTTACCGATTATAATCCTCTTCTTCACTTCGCAGAAGACGTTTATAAACGGGGCGACTATCAGTGGAATAAAAGGATAATTTATTTTAATACCATTACTTAACAGGAGGTTTTTTTATGAAAAAAGTTTTAGTGTTGTCACTTTTGGTTATTTCAGTATTTTCTTTATGTCTTGCTTCCGATTTTATCATTTCGGAAGGGAAATCTTATTTTGGAACTTTTCCGATCATAGATTCCTATCCGGATGTTGAAGGTAAAACACTTACCGATGGAGAATGGCGTTTCGCATACGATGAATCCGTTGTAGCTGTTGAAAAGGTAGACCAAAATGGTGCGGATATCATTGTTGATCTTGGCGAATACAGAGAAGATCTGACCTATTTCGCGGTTAAATTCATGCTTTCACCAAACGCAGCAGTGGTTGCACCATACAGTTTCCTGGTTTCCGTCAGCGAAGATGATGAATTATACGAAATGGTCGGTATGGGAACAGACGTACTCGAAGGCTGGGAAGATGAAAAGATACTGACCATGTTCTTTGCAACGGAAGAAGCCGTTGAAGGACAGTTTGTGAAATTCTCCATCAGAAGACAGGCCAGTGCCTGGGTATTGTTAAGCGAAGTACAGGTTGGTGCTGGCGAATTACCGGAAGACATATCCGCATTGATGCCCGAAAAGAGAGATGTGGATTACGACGCATTTGAAAATCTGGCAGCAGGTATCCCCTATTTCATGACACCGGAACCAAGCGTTTCCTATCCGGATGAAGGGGAAAAAGTAACTGATGGCAGTTATGCCTATTCATGGGCAGATATGATTGGTTTCAACGAACCTGAAGAAAATCCGACCATCATTCTGGATCTGGGAGAAATCAAGACTATTGAAAAAGTTGCCGGATATTTCATGTGTTCAAATGCATCCGCTGTTCCCCTTCCATACGGAATGATCATATCCGTGAGTGAAGATGATGAGATATACAAAGAAGTGGGTATCGCTTCCAACTACGTGCCATATGCGGAAAATGAGAAGATTAACGAAGTTGAATGGAAAAATAAAGGAGCTGAAATCAAGGCGCAGTTTGTTAAAGTAGAAATTCTTCCAAAGGGAAATGCCTGGACAATGCTGGCAGAAGTTGAAATCTTCGGGAAGTAAAGAGAATGAACAAAATTCTTTTTCTGCCTGTTGATGAAAGATTCTGTACCCGGGATTATTTTATACATATGGCTTCTGCGGCAGGGTTAGAGGTATTGACTCCGGAAAAAAGAATGTTGGGAATGAACAAAATTCAGCCGGATATGGGTCATTTACACGACTGGGTGAGAAACAATATTTCCGATGTCAAACATGCGATCCTATCAATGGACATGTTAATTCATGGGGGGCTCATTCCTTCGAGAATGAGCCTTGATTTACCGGAAACCCTCGAAAATAGAATGGGTATTTTAAAGGAATTGAAGCAAGAAAACATCACTGTCTATGCTTCAGTTTGTGTCACCAGGGCGCCGTTTTACGATTCAGCCGAAGAAGAACCGGATTATTGGCAGTATTTTGGAAAAAAGATATACGATTATTCCAGGGAGATTGTAAAGCAGGGGATCAACATACACGAAAAAGGGGTGAATCTGCCGCAAACCGATATTCCGCAATGGATTGTCGATGATTTTATCTGGAGAAGGCGAAGAAACTTCAAAATGATTCAGAAGTCGATAGAATGTGTTGGGGAAAACACGATTGATTTTCTGAATCTGACACTTGATGACAACTCTGAGGGAAGTATGTCCCTTTTCGAGGCGGCTTTGCATCAGAAATTGGTTGATGAAAAGAAACTCAATGATCGGGTTTCGATACATGCCGGGGCTGATGAATCCACATTAACACTCCTATCGAGATTGTTGTGTGATATCACGGGTACGAATCCTGAATTTAAAATCACATACCTGTTTCCCGAATATGCGGAGTTTATACCGGCATATGAGGGGCGGCCTCTGAAAGAGGGGTTGAGGTCTCATATTGAGAGTGCCGGTGGAAAAGTGGTAGAGGGAAACGGGGATATACTGCTGGCCGTCAACAACCCCCGCGAGAAAGCGGATGGCATGCATCAGAAAAGCGATGCATCCTCTAAGGACAAGTGTTGTGCTTTTGTGGAAAAATGTAATGCTTCTGAAGGAGTGAAGGGGTATGTGAACATAAAGTATACGAATGGTTCTGACAACGATTTTATCGATAAGCTGCTTGATTCAAGGCCGGATTGGCACATCACCAATGTCAGCGGATGGAATACCGCCGGAAATACGATCGGAACGGTTTGTGCGCACAGTATCATTCAATTCATGATCTCGAAAGGCTTAATTGAAGGGGATATCGATCAAATGAAAACATTACAGTATATCTTCCTCATGGAGCATTGGGGATTTCAAAGTAATGCCAGAAAAGAACTCCTGGAAAGGGCAATGAACGAAAAAGACTCAAAACCCTGGTCACTGATTGCCATAGAAGATTGGGCATTGGATTTAACTAAAAAACTTCTGAAGCCTTATTCTGAAAGAATAGCCCATTCAATCGGTATCGAAATAGAGGATTTTGAGCTGTTTTTTCCTTGGCACAGGTCATTTGAACTGGGAATAACAATAAAAAGAAAGGAGGCAGTATGAGAAAATTATTTTTTCTTTTGATCATTATAATGGTATCTACAATTTCTTTTGCAGAGGGGGAAACACCTATTCTGAAATTTTGGGTTATAAGTGATGTTCACAGTGCGGCAGATGCATTTGACAAGGCCTTGAAGGATGCATGGGAACAGTCACCTGATTATGATATTTTGATTCTTAACGGTGATGTTGTTGATGTGGGACAGATTGAGGATTATGAAGGGGTTATGACGGTTTTAAATAATGCCAGGGAAGCGGGAATCGTTCCTGAAACAGTTGAGTTCAATATAGGAAATCATGAGTACTATTACGCCTATGGAACCGGAGCGCATGGCAGGAAGTATACCAGTATTTTACAGGGACGCTATTTCGACTATTCTAGAAGAGATGATTACTGGAATGCAGTGGAACTCAAAAATATTGGTTTTATCTCCCTGGGATCCGAAGTTACTTACAACAAGTATGAAAACAAGAGTACTGTTTCAGCCGTGATATCCGATATGCAGATGGAATGGTTTGAGGAACAGGTTAAACATTACAGTTCAGCAGAGAAACCTACTTTTGTATTCCTGCATCAGCCGCTGAATGATACCGTGTATTTCTCAAGGTATTATAAGGGCAATGTGGACAAAGATTCTGAGATAAAGAAAATTCTCAGTGAGAATGCCAATATGTTCTTCATTTCTTCCCATTCTCATGAAGCCTTTGAGAATGGCGGTAATTTCTATCAGGATGAAAGTGGATATGTCTGTATAGATAGTTCTTCGGTTGTAAGAACTGCAGAGACGTCAGACAAGGGTCATCATGAACAGACGTTGATTGCAAATACGGGACAAACACTTTATGTGGAGGTCTATTCCGATAAAGTTGTTATGAAGGGAAGAGATTTTGTAAAGGACTGCTGGATAGAGAACGCCTTTTTAACCGTTGAATTGAAATAAGAGATAAACCCCGAAGTATCTTGTTTCTTCGAGGTTTGTTTTTAAATGTTTTTCTTGTATAATGATTTTTGGTACTGATAAATATAAAATGCACTGAACACGGCGCACATTAGGTCAGGGGTGGAGAATGCGTAAAAATATTTTAGTCACGATTGAAACACTTCTAACTTCCTTCACAAAAACCGAAAAAAAAATCGCTGATTTTGTTCTTAAAAATCATAAAAAAGTGATATACATGTCGCTTACGGAACTTTCAGATCAACTTTCCGTCAGTGAGGGATCTATCGTCAGGTTTTGTCAGAAACTTGATTTGAAAGGGTTTCATCCATTTAAAATTTTGCTGGCGACGGTTAATTCGGATGAAAGCAGTTCAGATGAAATGTTTTCCAATATGAAATCGGGTGATTTAAATTCTCTTGGAGAATATCTTGCCAAAAAAAATATTGAAGTGATCAACAACACCTGTGATATGATGAAATCAAGTTCACTTCAAAAATGTGTGGATATGATTTTAAAATCAAAGAATATCCTGATAGCGGGAGTGGGATCTTCCGGGAATACAGCTCAGGATGCTTTTTACAAATTGATGCGAATGGGTTTCAACTGCAGAACTTCATCTGATCCCCACATACTAGCCATGATGGCATCTCAGTTGAAAAAAGGGGATCTGCTGCTTGCCGTTTCACAAAGTGGAAGTACATTGGAGATCGTGGATATCTCAAAGATAGCAAGGGAATCAGGTGCGAAAGTTATTTCAATCACCGGCTATTCCAGATCTCCTTTGGAGAAATATTCGGATGAAGTGTTACTAACACCGACAAGAGAAACCCCTTATGAATCTGGGGCTTTGAGATCGAAGATTGCACAATTATATGTCTTGGAATTACTCGTTACTGCGGTATTCAATCAGAATAAGGATTTGTCTGAAAAAAATATTGAAATAACGGCGGATTCCGTTAAAAACTGGATATATTGAAGTGTTCTTTAAGAAGAATAAAATATAAGTTACTTGAAAATCAATAGATGAAAAAGAATCCTCTGAAAAGAGGATTCTTCTGATTATACCTGTGTGTTTTTATTTTTTGACGGTAATTTGTAAATAATTGCCCCTATGATGGCAGTAAAAGGCGCTGTCAATACAAGACCGAAACTTCCGATAATGGTTTTGAAGATTTCTGAAGAGAAATAATTAAGATTCAGCATGGCACCTGTGTTGACCCCCTGTGCCATGAAGGCCATCAGCAGGGTGAGATAGCCACCGGCGTAGGCAAAGAGCAACGTGGTACTCATGGTTCCGACAACGGCACGTCCTACGTTGAACCCAGAGAGGGTTAAATCCTTAACGGATATTTCCGGGTGTTTATCCACAACTTCTTTCATGGAGGCGGACAGATCCATCCCGATATCCATAACGGCTCCTGAGCTCCCGATGAAGATACTGGCGAGAAAGAGTTTGTTCAGGTTGAGATGGGCAAAACCGGAGTTGAGAAGCGTCTCGGAGAATGGCAGAACTGACCCGTTGATGATAAAAGGTCCTGAAAAAAGTTGTGAAAGGACGAGTGTGATCAGAACACCCGAACCGGCACCAAGGAAGGCAACGATACCCTTCTTTTCGAATCCCCCGACGAGAAAGATGACGATAGCGGTCAAGGCAAGGACGATCCAGAATGCGAGGAAGACGGGGTCGTATCCCTGAAGGAACATGGGAATCATGACTTTCCATATCGTCAGAAGCGCGGTTGAAAAGGATAAAATGGTCTTGATACCCGTCCATCCGGCATAGATGATGAGGATGATGAAGAAAATTCCCATCAAAATCCCTTCCGTTCCGATTCGATAGAAATCCACCACATTCAGATATGTTTTTCCTCTCGCATCAAACATCTCAACATAAACCTTGTCCCCTTCTTTGAGGAATTTATCCAGCTCCATCTTTCCGATGAGCTGATTGTTCGTTTCGAAGATTTCTCCCTTTTGCTCCCCTTTGAGAACTTCTATCTCGGCATACTGTTCACCCTGACGAATGATGCCGTATTGTCCCACCTGAGAATTATCCACGGCAATTACTTTTCCGACGGTATACCGATAGATGGAATCTTTGCTGTAATGATTTGGAATAAGGAGTAAACCGATATTGATGATCACGAGAATGATAATAAAGATGATTTCTGATTTTTTTTCCTTATAAAATATTTTATACATATAAACCCCTTCTATGATAGTTGAATTTTATCGAAAAACAGCCACCCATAGGGTGGCTGTGACTATTATAGCATTGTTTCAAAATATTATTTTACGAGTGCGAAGAGGTACTTTGCGATATCTGTGTTATCGTAGTAACCTGAGAACATTTCCTGTCCGTTACCCATAGCGTATGTGACTACTGGAACGCCTGTATGGGAATAAGTTGTCCATCCGAGTCCAGCCTTGTTGTTGAGAATATGTGTTGCTGTGATGGCGATTGGGTTGTATCCACCGTAAAGCAAGTATGATTCGTCTGTGTTTTCCATTCCGTTTACATATCCTTCAAAAGCAGCTCTTAATTTGTTTTCTTCAAGTGCTGAAAGAAGAAGGGCTTCATTTTCTGCGTTTGCGCTTGTTTTGTAAAGTCCGAAGAATTCTTCTACAACAGGGAGAAGATCGTCTTCAAAGCTGTTGAGTTCTCCATTTGCCTTCATTTCTGAAACCATAGCTGTGAAAGCATCCTGTGATCCATTCTGATAAGCGATAAGGGAAGGATCTGAAGCATATTTTGTTCCTGCAAATCCGATTGTAAGTCCACCTGTTTCATGGTCTCCTGTTACAACGATGAGGGTGTCCTCTGGATGTTCCTGGTAGAATGCCATAGCTTCAGCGATTGCGTTATCAAATGCGATGGTGTCTCCGATTGATCCTGCTGCATCGTTTGCGTGACATGCCCAGTCAATCTTTCCGGCTTCTACCATGAGGAAGAAACCTTTTTCGTTGTCGAGGTAATCGATAGCTGTTTCTGTGATGTCTGCAACGTCGAATTCAGCTGGCTTGTCAACGGAATATGGCATTGCCTTTCCGCCTACAACACCTTCGTTGATGATCCATACTTTTTCGCTTCCTGGGTTTGCAGGATCAAATTCTTCGTATTCTGCCTGTGTGTTAATGATTCTGTATCCGTTTTCTTTTGCGTAATCATAAACATTTTCCTGATCTTTTCCTTTTCCTGTTGGGTACTTGATGTCGCCACCACCGAAGAAAGCGAATCCGCTTTCTGCGAGCTGTCTGGAAATTTCGTAGTAGCTGCTTCTGCTTGCCTGATGTGCGTAGAAAGCTGCCGGTGTAGCGTGGTCGATTGAAACAGTTGAAACGATTCCAACCTTCCAACCCATGCTATTGACTCTTTCAGCGATTGTTTCGAGAACGTTGCTGAGTGTTGGGTCAAGACCGATAACACCTGAGTTTGTTTTGTAACCGGATGCCAGTGCTGTTCCCGCTGCTGCTGAGTCTGTGATGAAAGCGTTTGCCGCATGTGTCGTTGTCATACCCTGAACCGGGAACTTGTACATGTTGAGCTTTGGTGTTTCTGCATCGTTGAGTGAGCTCTGAAGGAGCTGTGCTGCGTTTGACTGTGTAACAGCCATTCCGTCACCGATGAAGTAGAAGATGTACTTGGGTCCCTGTGCGAATACCGCTGCTGTGAGAAGAAGCACGACTGCAATTGTCATTAATACTTTTTTCATTGAATACCCTCCTGAATAGTTGAAAGTTAAAAATTAAAATCCTTCATTCCATACGGGTGTACTATATGATTAAATTCTAAATAAAATACTAAATAAAAATAAGTTTTGTTAGCTGACGTTTTGCTTAACATTTTAACTGCTGCATTTATCAATATGGTATAATATTATGTATAATCCGGGGGGTTTTTTTGTATGGAAGAATCGGCAAACACAATCAATAGATTTCTTATCACTATAGCTTCTTTTGCAAGAGAACTGAACACGGCTAAGGATAAAGTCGATATCTCCAAAGCCATTGAAAAGGTTCTCGGAAGGTTTTTTACGATTTCATCGAGTTTAACGGCAATTTATTCGGATGAGGAGTGGGCCGTCATACGACTCGATGATGATTTCCCCTTAACGAAGATAGAAATGGAGAATTATTATTCTCTCGCGCTCACACGAAAATCACCAAGTTTCTTTCCCCTTGATGAGACGGATTATCTCATCATTCTGCCATCGGTGAAATCCGGCAAGGTTTTATCCACTTTTTTTGGTTATGTAAAGGATAATGAAAAGGGTTTCACGCAGGAACTCGAAACCATGTTCGGTTTTTTCAGTTTTTACTCCGGAATTGTGATCGAAAATATCAATCTCATCGAAGATGTCAACGCCGGTGCCAAGATACAGCAGGAATTGAAAGAATATTTCGAGATGATGCTCAATTCTCTGGATGAGGGGATCTGTGTAATTGATAAAGACGGGGAGTTTGTCTTCCACAACAGAAAATATGATGAGCTCAATCCGGATGAGGACGTTATTGAACATATAAAGGAAATTGTTGTCAACACATTTATAGAAAATGAAGGACTCTCTTCGGAAAAGGAGTTTGAAGAAAACTTCTTCTCTTTCAATTCGGTGATACTGATTGACGATGCACAGGTTTTAGTCCGGCTTGAGGATATTTCCAACACAAAAGAACTTGAGAGAATGAAAAAGGTCGATCTGATGAAGACAGAGTTTATCGCCAATATTTCACATGAACTGAGAACACCGCTTTCGGCGATAAGGGCTTATTCGGAGACGATCAACGATTCCGTTGAGATGATGGATCCGGATACGTTAAAGGAATTCATGGGGACGATCATGGATCAAAGCGATCATCTGGCATTCCTGCTGGATCAGCTGCTTGACTTCTCCAGGATGGAAAGAAAGGACCTGAAGCTGGAAATGGGCGATTTTGATATCGTCGATGTGATCAGAAAGGCCAAAGAGAGCAACAAGGAAAAGTACGAGGAAATTAAAGTGGATGTCCGGTTGGAGATACCCGATGAGAAAGTCATGGTACATGCCGATGAAAAACGTATTAAACAGGTCATGATCAATCTGATATCCAATGCGGTGAAGTATTCCGATCCCGAAAAAGAAGAGAAATTTGTTAAGGTTCAGCTTGGAAGTATCGGACGGGAAGTGATTATTGAGATAGCGGATAATGGAATAGGCATGGCGGATGAAGAGCATAAAAAAATCTTTAACAAGTTCTATCGTATTGACAGCTCACTCACGTATGAAGTTGAAGGAACGGGACTTGGACTTGCCATCTGTCAGGAGATTGTTCATGAACACGGAAAAGAAATCGTCGTTCAGAGTACTCCGGGGAAGGGATCAACCTTTGTATTCAGACTAAATAAATCGGAGGGGTAGCGGATGGACTTAAAAAAGACGATTCAGCAGATTGAAAGTCTCCCGTCTCCCGATTTTGTGCTTCAGAAAATTGTCGATACGGCAAACAATCCGTCTGCTTCGGCGAAGGATTTGAATGAAGTTGCATCGAAAGATCCTGCCTTTGTGGCAAAAATTTTAAAACTTGCCAATTCAGCGTATTATGGTCTTCCCCGTAATGTCTCCAAATTAACGGAAGCCATTATGATTCTCGGGTTTAAGACCGTTCGGAATATGGCGTTGAGTATTTTCACGAATAAGGAGTTTTTTGGGTTTGAATCTGAGGAACTTGACCTCAAGGAATTCTGGCGGCATTCCATCGTTGTTGCCGCCATTGGAGAACTGACGGCTGAAAAGATCGGGTATTCCAACAAAGAGGAATTGTTTATGTGCGGCCTGCTTCATGATATCGGCAAATCGGTTCAGGGTGTGCTTTTTCCCGGTATGCTGGATGCCATCGTCAAATTGGCAAGGACAAAGAAGATATCCTATTTTGAGGCGGAAAATCTTCTGGAAATTCCGACGCATGAGATCTTTGCCGAAATACTCGTAGAAAAATGGAACTTTCCGGAACTGGTTATGATATCCGCTTCAAGGCATCATAGACCCAACAGTATGAGAAATTCCATCTATTCCGACCCGGTCAATATTATCGCCCTTTCGACGTTTATCGCCGAAAGGATGGGATATGGCGATAACGGAAGCGGAAGCCCGATAGACATTCCAAAGCATTGCTGGGATGAACTGGGTTTTACACCCGTTTTGTTTGATGAATTACTTGCTTCTGTTGAAGACAAAGTTAAAAAAATAGATGAATTCATGAATATTCAAGGAGAGTGATCTTAGTGAGGATAGGTATTTTGACTGGTGGTGGAGATTGTCCGGGATTGAACGCAGTTGTCAGAGGGATTGTTTCAGCAAAGAGATCAGATATGGAAATATTCGGTTTTATGAAAGGCTGGAGAGGCCCGCTTGAATGCGATTATATTCCGCTGAATTCCGAAGATGTTGAAGGCATTCACATCCTCGGGGGAACGATACTGGGAACTTCAAGAACAAATCCGTTTAATAACGAAGCGGATACAAAGAAACTCTTTGAAAATCTCGAAAAATTAAAAATAGACGGTATCATAGCGATCGGTGGGGATGACACACTATCAGTTGCTGCAAAATTGTCCTCTTATCATTTCCCGGTTGTCGGTGTTCCGAAAACGATCGATAACGATGTTTCAAATACGGATTATACATTTGGATTCCATACCGCGGTAAACGTTGGGGCGGATGCCATTGACAGACTGCATTCAACGGCAAAATCACATAACAGGGTGTTCTACGTTGAAATCATGGGGAGAGAAGCCGGTTGGATTGCTCTTGAAGCGGGGCTCGCATCCGGGGCACATCTCGTTCTGATTCCCGAATATCCCATGACGATCAACGAAATCCTTTCAACCGTTGATAAAAGGATGGAAAAGGGTGGTTATGCAATTGTAGCGGTTGCGGAAGGCTTTAAACCGACGGAATTTGAAGATGAAGTCAACAAGCACAAAGCGGTTGATGCCTTTGGGCATGTTCAGCTGGGGGGGATTGCAGAGTTTCTGACTGAAATAACAAAGGAAAGAAGAGATTATGAGACGAGATCCGTTGTGTTGGGTCATCTCTTAAGAGGTGGGACACCAACAGCCTTCGACAGGATTCTCGGAACCAGATATGGTGTACATGCGATGGAATTGATCAAAAGAGGAGATTTCGGAAGAATGGTTGCCCTTTCGGGTAATGATATTGTGTCTGTTCCTATTGAATATGGCGTTGCAACAAAGAAACTCGTTCCATATGATTATTACAAGCTTTGTACATTGTTCTTCGGATAATCCTTTTTTAAAAGGATGGTGATATTTTGAAAGGGAATCATGCCTACGTACTATGGGCGATAGAAGTCATAGAATCGTATATCAGGGATAACAGAATCCCTGATATACCCGAATATATTCCGCATCAGCTGCTGGAAATGCAGGCTGGTGCGTTTGTTTCACTACATACTCTGAATAATACTTTGAGAGGCTGTATAGGGACATTTCTGCCTGTACAGAAGAATCTTGCTCTTGAAATAAGAGAAAATGCCATAGCTGCAGCAACAAGAGATCCCCGATTTAACGCACTTTCCCCTGATGAACTGGAGGATGTGACGGTATCTGTCGATGTCCTTTCATTACCTGTTTCCTGTGAGGATGTAAGAGAACTGGATCCAAAGAGATACGGCATAATTGTTGAAAGTGGTTACAGAAGAGGTTTGTTGCTTCCCGATCTTGAAGGTGTTGATACAGTAGAGATGCAATTGGATATCGCAAGACGGAAAGCGGGAATAGCGGCAGACGAACAGATTAAAATGTATAAATTTGAGGTTAACAGGTACCATTGAGGAGGAGATTGTGATGAGAGAAGCCCTCTTTTACGAAGAGTTGGGTGATGGTAAGGTAAAATGTAATCTTTGTCCGCATCATTGTGAAATTGAAGAAGGAAATTACGGACTTTGTAAAGTCAGATTGAATAAGGGTGGTGTCTTGTACACACAGACGTATGGGACACTTTCATCCATCGTGAATGATCCGATGGAGAAAAAACCGTTGTATCATTTTCATCCGGGAGAAACGATTCTCTCTGTCGGTTCCTGGGGATGTAATATGACATGTCCATGGTGTCAGAACTGGGAGATTGCCCATGACAAACCAACTGTGCAGAAAGTGAATCCAGACAGACTGATCGATCTGACACTCGACAGAGGACTTGACGGGATCGCCTATACCTACAATGAGCCGATCACATCCTTTGAGTTTGTACTGGATACTTCACGTATGGCAAGTGCCGAAGGCTTGTACAATGTCATGGTGACGAACGGTTATATCGAAGAGGATCCGCTTAAATTACTTCTTCAGACCATGCAGGCGATGAATATCGATCTGAAGGGGTTTTCCCCTTCTTTCTACAAGAAGAGATGTGCAGCAGACCTGGAAATTGTGAAGAGGAATATTGAGATTATCAGTAAAGAGGGGTTGCACCTTGAGCTGACAACGTTGATCATACCGGGGGAAAACGATTCCGAAGAGGAAATGAAAGCACAGTGTAAATGGATAGCCTCCATCAATGACAGGATTCCGCTTCATCTTTCAAAATATCATCCCGCGTACAAATTTAACAAGGCGGCAACCGAAGATGATTCACTGTTGAAACTCTATCATATTGCGAAGAAATATCTGAAATATGTGTATCTTGGAAACACAACGCTTGATGAGGGAAGAAACACCTATTGTCCCGAATGTGGAAATTTACTCATCGAAAGACACGGTTTCAAATCCGAGGTCATCGGTATAGAGGAGAAGAAGTGTAATCAATGCCAGGCGGAAATCAAGATCAAGTTATGAAACTTTCCAGAAATTCCCGGATATTAATTGCGGCGTTTGCCGTGCTTGTACTGGTTCTGATCATAACGGCTATCTTGAGGGATACGGATGAATATGTTTCGAAAATCGAAATAGCCCTGGGAACAACGGTCAAGGTCGTTATCGCTTCGGATAAGAATCCAGCATTGATGATAGATTCTGTCTTAAGGGAGTTTAGAAGGATTGAGGATAAGTTTTCGGTCAACAAGCCGGATAGTGAGATCAGCAGAATTAACCGGAACGGGGAACAACCGTATGAGATGGATGAAGAAACGGCATTTGTTGTTGAAAGGGCATTAACGCTTGCGAAGGCAACCAATGGAGCTTTTGATCCTGCACTCGGTAATCTGATCACCCTCTGGGGCTTTGACCGTATCGGGGAGATGGACTTTGAAGGAAGGCTTCCCTCCGATGATGCTATTCAGGCGGCTGTCGCTTCAAGTGGTTATGAAAAGGTTGAAGTGGAGGGTGTCTACATTACACTTCATAACGGGGTCAGACTCGATCTTGGCGGAATCGTCAAAGGGTATGCGATTGACAGAGGGATTGCCATTGCAAAGGAGATGGATCCCAACGCCACCGGCTATATCGATGCCGGAAGAGATATCGGTTTCATCGGGCCGAAATTTAATTCGGATTCCTGGTCCGTCGGTGTCCAGCATCCGAGAAGTGAAAATCCCAGCGACTATCTGGCTGTTGTCTACCTTGACAAGGGATCCATCGTGACATCCGGAGATTATGAACGTTTTTTTGAAATAGAGGGTGTAAGATATCATCACATCATCAACCCCAAAACGGGTTACCCGGTCAGAGATACCATCTCAACGACCGTTATTTCTCCGACGTCCATGGATGCGGATGCACTTTCGACCGCGGCTTTCGTTCTCGGCGGGGAGTTTGCATCGGTCATCCTGCCATCACTCGGCGGTCAGGGATTATTTATGGATGACGCCATGAAAAAGTATACAACAGAAGGCTGGTCCTTTTTTACCGAAAAGCGATGAAGATGGATCAACAAAAACAGTTTTTTGTGTTGTTTAAAAAAAGAGATATACCCATTTATCTGATACTCCTGGGGATTTTTTTGGTATTCCTTTTTTTTCTTTCGGGGGTAAATTCCGGTTCGAAAATCATCGTAACGATTGATGGCAAGCAGCATTACCGGTTTACAACTGACGATGTGGGAAGAAAATCAATAGAATATGACGGCAAACATTTGATGGATCTGGTAATAGAGACATCAGATGTTTATATCGAACATTCGGAATGTCCACTTCATCTTTGTGAGCGGGATCATCTTGAAAATGCCGGGGTACTGGTATGTATCCCTCAAAAGGTTCTAATTACATTCGAAGATGAGGAAGTGGTTCAGGGCGAGAAAGTAGTAGATCTTGTGACCCGATAAACAGAACAGGTGATAATGATAGATAATACCATGACAAAAAGAACTTCAAAGATCACTTTTCTCTCAATTCTTACCGCTCTTGCCATTATGATAAATATTCTGGAATTTATGGTCCCGCCGCCCATACCTGTGGGCGGATTTAAATGGGGTTTTTCAAATTTTATCCTGTTGATGACGTTATATCAGTTTGGCATCAGAGAAGCGTTTATCGTAGGGATGTTAAAAGTCCTGGTGGCTTCTTTTTTCAGTGGCCGGTTTCTGTCTCCGGGTTTCTTTATGGGATTATCCGGAACGTTCAGCTCACTGCTAATAATGTCTCTGCTGTTTCGTGGCCGCTTTGGGATGATGGTTATCAGCGTCAGCGGGGCCTTTATCAGCAACACGGTACAGCTTTTATTGGCCGCTTTATTATTTGTCGGCTCTTTCAGAGTCTTTTATCTCAGTGCATATGTCATCATTCTCGGAACGATAACGGGAATAATCAATGCAATCATGTCTTATGGAGGAATTTTATGGTTGAAAAGGATACGTACAATCTGATACTCGCCTCAAACTCTCCGAGAAGAAGAGAGTTGATGGAACGGTTTGGTATGCCGTTTCGCAGTGTGTCACACAAATTGGAAGATGAGAGCGTAGAGGATATGGAAAAGAAACACGAACAGGAGATCGTTGTCGAAATTGCCTTGAACAAACTGCGATCTCTCTACGATGATTATCAAGAGAATGGCGTTGTGATCCTCTCCGCCGATACGATGGTCTTCTTCAACGGTCATGCGTTGGGAAAACCAAAAGACGAGGAAGAGGCTTTTCAGATGTTAAAAGCCATGTCCGGGGAATGGCATGAGGTGTATACCGGATGTGCCATCTTTATCCGCACACCGGAAGGTAAAGAGCATGAGATAAAATTTTGGGAGAAGACACGTGTTAAATTCAGAAAGGTTCCCAAACCCTTCATCAGACATTATTGTGAAGGGGGCAGTCCGCTGGATAAAGCCGGTTCCTATGGGATTCAGGATGAAGGGGCTTTTATGATCGAAAAAATAGCCGGGGACTTTTACAACGTTATGGGATTGCCTGTCGGAAGGATTTGGGAATTGTTTCTTGATTTTGAAGTGATACCATCTGATTTTGGGCTGAATGATTAGATGCTGCCGAGGGAAAAGCTCCTGAAATATGGTGCATCCAGTCTCAGTGAGAGTGAATTGATCGCCATACTCCTCAGGACCGGTACAAAGGGGCAGAACGTCGTAGATGTTTCTGAAATTCTTTACAAGGAAATGAATACATCGCTTTATACGCTGCACCGGGCAAAGATGGAACAAATACAGGGGATTAACGGACTCGGTCAGGTTAAGGCGATAACCCTTAAGGCAGCCCTTGAGCTTGGGATGCGATTACACCGGGAACTGGTCACACCGGAAAAGATAAAGACACCATCTGATATCTTTGATCTATGTGCGGATATGTCTTTTCTCGGTCAGGAAATCGTAAAAGTCATCTCACTGGATTCAAAATCGAATGTCATTTCCGTGGAAACGATCACAAGAGGAACGGTTAATGCATCTCTGATACACCCCAGAGAAGTCTTTAAATCAGCGATATCCAATTCAGCCGTGTCGTTTGTCCTGGTTCACAATCATCCCTCGGGAGATCCTGCACCGAGTCACGCGGATAGAGAGATTACCAAAAGATTAAGAGAATGCTCCAAAATTGTTGGTATTGATATAATAGATCATATCATAATGGGTAAAGGAAGATTCTTTAGCTTTACTTTAGACAAAGAGCTACAGGGAGGTGAGTCTGATCATGGGAGACAAGGATCGCGGACTCGAAAAGTTGCAGAAACTGAAAATGGAAATTGAAAAGGATATCGAAAAAAAGACGGGGAGAAAAATCATCAAAGAGGCACAAAAAAAGAAGCTGTCACTTTCCGATGATGTCAGAAAAAGACTGACGGCAAACAAGACAAGTGCCGTAAAACTCGACGATATCAATACATTTATCGATATGGAGAGGAAAATATTCGATACATCCCTCAACGATTTAAAAGGGATCTTTCGAACGAGCGTTAATAATGTCGGTAATATCATTGCCAAAGAAAACCTGAAAGGACTGCTTGAGCTTCTGAACAAGAATGTGACGAAAGCGGATCAGAAATTTGCCCAGATCATCAAAACGGGTAAAAAGGATTATGTCTTTTTTAATTATTTCCTCACGCAGATTCTCATCGGAAAAGATATGAATAACGAATTGAAAGCGTTTTACAGAAGTTATCCCGATTCACCGTACCCGTTCCTCGCCATTATCTTCTATACGATATTCAAGACAGGGTCCTATGCAACACTGAAGAGTATGTTATCACTCGTAGAGAAGGATAACCATGATGTACTCCTCAACCTCATCGGAAATATGGTTAAGCATGATTTTCACGAAGTGACGAAAAATATCGGGGTGCTTTACAGACAGAACGAATTCAAAGATTTTCAAAATATAGCCGGAGCACTTGCCTATCTGGCAAACGGTGATGATGATTCTTACAAGCGTTTGTTGACGGCACTTGAAAAGAAAGAGCATCATCATTGCTCGAAGATTTATTATGAGTACCTCACGCGGGAAGAGGTGAATTCTGAGAAGGTCCTCAGACTTTGTCCAACGGGGAAGTACCTGCTTGCCAAAAAGATGCTCAAAAACGGAAATATCAAAGAGGCAAAGGAATTGTCAAAAGATCTGGTCAGACTGAAAGATCCACACGGTATTCTACTCCAGTCGAGTATCCTATATGCGGGTGGCGATCAAATCAACGCCTACAGGGTCTGGTATGAACTCCTCAAATCATTCAGGACGGTTCTGATCGGATGGGACGCTCATTCAACGACGGAATTTAAAGGGCTTGGACTTGGCAGAACATCGGGTTCACCAAGGATAGAAGAATATACCATGCCGGATAACGTTGCAACCTTTAAGACGCAGATGGAAAAAAGGGTAAACCTGAGAAATGATTTTGAGATCTTTCTCTACCCGCTTGAAGAGTTGAAAACACTCTTTACGCCTTATCCGTGTCAGCTTTACTACGAGCTGAACTAATTGTTCAGAAAAACTCTGAACTATAAGAAAAATCAGAAAGAAGGGATTTGAATGAATCTGATGCAACCAATGGAATATATGATATCGGATAACGAATTGTGGGAACTCAAAGTCTATAATCAGGCACCGGTCGTATTTTCCGCTTTTTGTTTCATCAATGATCTGAGCGAAACACTGGATCTTGAGATTTCAACGCGATTCTCGGCGGGTGATTTTCTGGCCAATGAAAGTGAAATATTAGCCATCAGGGGAAAGCTCGGAAGTGTTCTGATTGCGAAAGAGGAATATATCACGCAATTTGCCAATCTGCTCAATATCAGTACCGTCTTGTACAGGTTGAAGACCACGATCAATAAAAATGCACCGAATATGAAACTCATCGTCAGAAATGTACCGGAAGCGATCTTCAGAAAAGAATATTTTGTCGATGTCATTGAAGATTCGGGAAGTATTTACTGGCCCATGTCAATGACCGATGGGATTGTTCACAGTGAATTATGGAAACAGTTTGTCGATATAAAGGGGGCGATTGACCTTTATAAAAAGAAATTATATCCGGGAATGAAATTGATGATGGAATGTGCCAACATGTCGGACAGTATTGATGCCATGAAAAATGGTGCGGATGGGATTATACTCAGAAATATGAGACCGGATCTCGTTGCTGAGATCACGAAGACACTTAGAGAGAGATTTAAAAAGGTTTATATTGAATACATCGGTGATGTGAAATTGTCGAATATCGAAGGCTATGCCAAAACAGGCGTTGATTCCCTGGGGATAGACGATATGACGGCACTTTTCGGAAAGAGTAATCTTAAGATGGAGCTGAAAAAAATAATCGTAGAGGAACAGACGGAAGCGGATGATGACTAATAAAAACCTGATCGTTTTCATCGATTCTTCAACACGCCGTTTCTATATTGCCGTCAGGCATATTGAGACAAAAGAAGTTTTTAGCAAAACCTTTACGCATAAAGAATTGAAAGGCGAGGCACTCCTTTCGGTTATCAGTGATTTATTTAAAGCACACGGGTATGCCGTTGAGGCGATCAAACTCCTTTGTACAACATCCGGTCCCGGATCGTTGACAGGATTGAGAATCTGCATGAGTACGATCAAGACGATGGCGCAGGTTCTGGCTATTCCCGTTGTCACCTTGCCAACATTGTTTGCCCTGGAAGCATCGTATGTGGAAGAAAATAAGATAGCCTTTGAAAAGGTCTTTACGGTCCTCATGGCGAGAAAAAATCATTATTATATCAGGGAAAGGCATCAGCCCGAAGAAAGTTTTCAACTCATGAAAACGGAAGAACTTCTTCAGAAGGTGCATGAAAACGCACTTTACGTCGTTGAACAAAATTCAACACCGCTGGACTTTTGTGATAAATGTAACATTAAATGCGTCAATATAGCAATGAATCCGGAAATAATCATGGAACTGTGTCTTGATAAACTTATTTCCGGAAACGTGCAGAATTATCTGGAATGTCTGCCTGAATATGGTGGAAAGTCGGTGGCAGAGATTAATTTTGAAAAAAGACACAAACAAATATGATATAATTTTTAACCTTGAAAGCAGTAAATTAACAGGGGGAGGTTGTAAATGAAAATTGTAAATCCCTTGGGAGAAATTACAATAAGCATAAACGTCTTAAAGCACTTGGTGTATCAATCCTTGCTTGAGTGCTACGGTCTGGTCAAAATGGATGATGTAAATCTCATTTCAAAATACCTCGGTGGAGAGGAAAAAGGAATTCATCTGAAGGATGAAGAGGATGGCATATACATTGACGTTTATCCTGTTATTTCTTACGGTATGAAGATCGACCAGGTTTCGCTGAACGTTCAGCAATATGTAAATTATAAATTTGAAGACATGCTCGGTATTAAACCGATTGAGATCAATGTTCATGTTCTGGGTATAAAACTCGATTAAATTATTTTCCCTTTGAAAGAAAGAGGTGTTTTAAGTGGATAAAGAACCGTCAAAAATAAATGCCGAATTCCTGAAAAACGGATTCAGGAAGGCAGCTGAAGTTTTGGTAGCGCACAGGGATGAATTGAACGCGCTCAATGTTTTTCCGGTACCGGACGGGGATACCGGACACAATATGTCTGCATGTGTACTTGAAGCGTGCAAAACCTTGGACGGTGTAGAGTTTGATTCTGTGAAAACCGTATCGAAAGCCATTAAAGATGGTACGCTTATGGGGGCCAGAGGAAATTCAGGGGTCATCCTGTCCCAGATTTTCAGCGGCTTTTTTGAAGTCGTCATCAAAAATGACAGAATAGATATTCCAATATTTGTGAAAGCCATCAACAGAGCGAATGTCGTGGCGACAAGTGCAGTTATGAAACCTGTCAAAGGAACGATCCTTACACTTATAGAAGATCTTGCTAAATATTCCGAAAAACATCAGGACGCTTTCCAGGATTATAAACATCTTCTTGAAATGCTGACGAAAAGAGCTTTCAAAGTTGTTGACAAGACGAGAGAGATGATGCCCAAGCTGAAACAGGCAGGTGTTGTTGATGCCGGTGCAAAAGGTCTTGCCTATATCGTTGAAGGTTTTTATAAATATGCGATGGGAGAAACCGATATCAGTATTGTTGAGAAAAAGGGCCCCGGTATTGAAATAATGCCCGAGGCGGATATTCATCTGGAAGAGATCACCTTCCAGTATTGTACAGAATTTATGGTCAAACTCTTCAAAGGGGTTGAAGAAAAGGATATCACAACGCTGAAGGAAAAACTCAACAAGATGGGAGATTCCATGGTAATCGTTCATAACGAGGATATCCTCAAGGGACATATCCATACCGATCATCCCGGAATCGTTTTTGAACACGCTTTGGAATATGGCGACATCATGAAGGTTAAGGCGGATAACATGAAAGAACAGCATCATGAAGTCCTTCTGAAGCGAAATGGTGAAGAAGTCAAAGAGCCGGAACCGGCGGCTGCGGATGCCTTCGAAAACGAAGATATAGATGAAGAAGTTTACGGTGGTGAGGATTACAACGAAGCCGTTGAAGAAGTTGCCTGTGAGACAAAGAAGTACGCTTTTGTTGCCGTATCCCCCGGAGAGGGAATTTCCAGAATTCTAAAGGAAATGAAAGTTGATAACATCGTATTCGGTGGACAGACGATGAACCCGTCTACAGCAGATATCGCAAATGCGGTGGATGCCGTCGATGCGGAAACAGTCTTCGTATTGCCGAACAACTCCAACATCATCCTTGCCGCTGAAACGGCTGCAAAGATGAAAGACAGCGAAGAAAAACATATAGAAGTTCTTCCCACAAAATCTGTTCAGCAGGGAATTGCCTGTCTGATCTCATTTGTCGAAAATGCTTCACTGGAAGAAAATCTTGAAATGATGAATGCGGCAAAATCAGAAGTTGTTTCGATCTCCGTTACGCAGGCAATCAGAGATTCAGAGATCGAAGAACATACGATAACGGAAGGAGAGTATCTCTTCTTTGCCGATAAAAAATTGATCAGTCATGTTGAGAATCTTGAGGAATGTATGTTTGAAGGGTTTGACGGCCTTGAGATGGATGAATATGAAATCATGACGATCTTTTACGGAAAGGATGTTGACGAAGAAACGGTGACAGAACTTTCCCATAAACTTGAAGAAAAGTACGAAGATATAGAAATCAGTGTTTATGAGGGCGGACAGGCACATTATCCGTTCTATATTTCATTGGAATGAGGCTGTAAACTTGAACAATACTGAGAAGATCGTCATCGCAGCTGTTTTGATGGTTTTTGTCATGGGGATTATTTTCAGTATAAAAGATGTTCGCGTTGACGCGATACAAAAAGAAAATTATGAAGATTACGTCTCTAAAACGGAGGCGATAAAAAATTCAGTCATCGATCTGAATAAAGCCTCGTCCATGGAGCTGCAATTTTTAAAGGGGATCGGTCCTTCAAAGGCGGATGCCATCGTTGATTACAGGCAGCAACATGGTCCGTTCCAAGTGGTTGAAGAAGTGCAGAACGTTCCGGGAATCGGCGAAAAGACCTTTGAAGGGATTGTAGACAGACTGGAGGTTTCTTCGGAAGGCATTTCCGAAATATCAGCGGTTCCGGAAAAAGAAAGCCGGGAAAGCCGTATAGCTATTAACCATGCATCTGTATCTGAACTGGAAAAGTTACCTGGGATTGGTGCGGTTAAAGCAAAGGCCATTATTGATCACAGAGAAACAAAAGGGTTGTTCAGAGAGTATGACGATCTCCTGGCGGTTTCGGGGATTGGCGAAAAGACTCTTGAAAAGATTAGACCATATATTATTTTTGGGGAATAGAAACATCATTTTAGGAGGGCTATAAATGAAAAAAGTTATTTTGTTATCAGGTTTATTGACAGTATTGTTCGCTTTTACGGCGATTGCTGGGACGCCATTTTCGGCAAGTACCAGACAGCCGGTTATCGCTTTTATCGACTTTGAAATTGCGGGGCAGGAATTTATTGAGGCAAGGAATCTTATGGAAGAGTATCAGGCAGATGCAGAATATTACACCAGTCTTTTAAAACCACTTGAAGATGAAATTGTTAAGCTGCAGTCGGCGGGAGAAGATCAAAATTCACCGACCTTCAATTTGAAAGTAAATGAATACAAGCTTCAAAATGAAAAATATACCACACAGCTTAAAAATAAGTATACAGAAAAGTTTGAGCAGACAAATCAAAAACTGCTTGACCTTGCAGCAGAGTATGCAAAGATTAAAAATATTGATGTTCTTCTCACAAGCAAAGTATCCGTATATATTGCGGATGATTATGACCTAACAACCGATTTTATAACATACGCAAATTCAAAGGCACAGTTTTAAAGCGGATCATATAAATAGTGACTAATCATCTTTATTGCAGAGGTCTGGTAAAAAAATTCGGGAGACGCGAAGTGGTCAAAGGCGCGTCTCTCGAAGTTGATTCAAATGAAATCGTTGGATTACTTGGGCCGAACGGTGCCGGAAAGACAACGATATTCAGAATGATGCTCGGTATCGTAATCCCCAGTAAGGGAACGATACACCTTAATGAAGAAGACATCACACATCTTCCCATCCATCTCAGAGCCGGGAAGGGGATCACCTATCTTCCGCAGGAGGTTTCTGTTTTTACAGGGCTTTCCGTCAGGAAGAACGTTTCCATCGTGCTTGAAAATCTCAAGTACAAAAAGAGGGATATCGAAAGAAGAACGAATGAATTGCTTGATGACTTCGGTATCCGCCATCTGGAAAAACAGAAGGCACTCAACCTCTCAGGTGGAGAAAAAAGAAGACTGGAACTTGCCAGAATGATGACACTCAATCCAAAATTTATACTCCTTGACGAACCCTTCAGCGGGATTGACCCCATGACGGTAAAAGATATTCAACGGCTCAGTATCAAACTGAAAGAAATGGGGATAGGCGTTATTGTTACCGATCACAACGTTGATGATATCAAAAAGATAGTAGACAGGCTGTATGTTATCCACAAGGGAACGATACTGGCTCAGGGAGATCCAGAAACAGTATTTAACGACAGACAAGTAATCGAAAACTATCTGGGGGAATGACGATGAATATATGTGTAATCGGATACTCGGGAAATGTTGGCACATCACCCGTGAAAGAACTGTATGATTTTACCTATGAACTGGGTTATAAAATAGGTGTTAAGGGACACACACTCTGGAGCGGAGGCAGAGACGGTATCATGGATATCGTTTCAAAAGGGGCTCACGAAGCCGGCGGAGAGATAATGGGTGTTCTTCCGTGGGACAAGACAAATGGTATGTCAAAACCCACGCCATATGCAACACAGGCGGTTTACACAGGCCTTGATTTCACGATGCGAAGCATGGTTCTACTCAACAACGCAGACCTCGTCATCTCAATCGGAGGCGGCTCGGGAACAGCAGTGGAAATCTTTGGCGCCTACGCCTACTCAAAACCCATCATCCTTTGTGCCAATACAGGTGGCTGGACGGGCTCAATCGCATCACTCTACAGAAACAAAGTCAATCCCGTATACCTTGACACAAGGGAAAGTGCACCCGTTTTCATTGAATACGATATGACGGGAATAGAAAAACATCTTTAAAAACAAGGGGAAGGCGCTTCTCTCCTTAGCATAAATTAAATAGAAAAAGTGCGCAGATTGAAATGCACCCCAAAAGTTGGACAGAAATAAAAAAACTTTTGGAGGTGCATTTTTTCATGGCGAAATACGAGATGAAAAAGAAGGAAGAATTTATTGAAAAAATGAAGACAAAGCAGTACAGTATCAAAGAGGCAGCAAAAGAAACAGGGATATCAAGGAGTCTTGGAACAAGATGGTGGCAATACTACCAGCTAAATGAAGAAGCCTATTATACAAAAGCAAAAGGGAAATATCCTGAATCATTCAGAAAATATGCTATAAAATATACGACAGAAAATGAGCTCAGCCTATCAGAAGCATCAGCAGTGTTAGGGATACCATCCGTATCAACATTGTGGAACTGGCAGAAGATCTATGAAAGAGAGGGTGAAGAGGGTTTGAGTCGGATAAGGAAAGGACGACCAACGGGAAAGAAAATACAGCGTAAAGAGCCTCAAACAGAGGAAGAGAAGAAGATACGAGAATTAGAAGAGGAAAATGAATATTTGAAGACGGAGTTGGCCTACATAAAAAAATTGATTGCCTTAGAGGAAGCCAGAAGAAACTCAAACAACGTGTAAAAGCGGCGGTAGTAGATACTCTAAGGCAACAATATGACTTGAGACAGCTCTTGAAAGCAGCCAATCTGTCACGGTCAACTTTTTACTACCATTTGAAGCAAATGAAGCAACCAGATAAAAACGCAGAATTGAAAGCCAGGATAAAAGAGATTTTCCACGAGAGTCGTGGGCGATATGGTTATAGGCGTATAACGATGAAACTAAACCAATTAGGTTATGTCGTAAACCATAAGAAGGTTCAGCGTTTGATGCGTGAATCAGGTATCATCTGCCAAGTCAGGATGAAGAAATATCGTTCCTATAAGGGAGAAGCAGGTAAGACAGCACCTAATCTCTTGAAAAGAGATTTTAGCGCCAAAAAGATTAACGAAAAATGGCTGACAGACATCACTCAATTTTCATTGTTCGGTCAAAAGCTTTACCTGTCTCCTATCTTGGATTGCTTCAGTCTGGAGATCGTTTCCTATTCACTGACAACTAGCCCGAATCTTGGCCAAATCGCGGAAATGCTGGAAAATGCCTTCTCTAAATATGATTCTCTTGAAGGGTTAATCATGCATTCAGATCAGGGGTGGCAATACCAACATCATCGTTACAGAAGAGCACTTAACAAAAACGGTATTACCCAAAGTATGAGCCGAAAAGGGAATTGTTATGATAACGCGTTAATGGAGAACTTTTTTGGTTTACTCAAATCAGAATTATTATATCTACAGGTTTTTGATGATATTGATCATTTTAAGCATGAACTTCATCATTACATTCGTTGGTATAATGAGGATAGAATTAAGCTGAAATTAAATGGAATGTCCCCGATTCAATTTCGAGAACATTCCCTTTTAACTTCTTAATTTTCCCTGTCCAACTTTTTGGGGTCAGATCAAGATTCTGCGCACTTTTTCTATTTCTAACATTAGTTCAGTACAAAAATAGTGAAACAATACTTGCAGTATTCTCCAAACTCCTATCTCCCAAACTCCAGGAACCTCAAACAACAATAGGCAAATTCCACAGGGTCCTCAAAGATTAAATAATGATCATCCCCAGGAAACTTGATCAGCCATGAGTTCTCGAAATAAGAGGCCAACACTTCAGAATTGGCAACCGACAGAATATTATCCGCTGTTCCGTGGATCAACAATACCAGGTTATGCATATCAGCAAAAACAGCCGGTTCAACCTGCCAGAAATCCACCGTATCCAATTGCTTTTTTACCGGACCTTCCGTCGGAAGTTCTGCATTTGCATTTTGCTGAAGATCTTCGAGACAGCCCTGTGTGTTATACGAAGTCGCATTCAGGATGACACGATCAACCCTCTCAGGATGATGCATCATGATGTACTGGATAAAGATGCTCCCCATCGAATATCCCAGCATATCCGCTTTCTCAAGTCCTATGGCATCCATAAAGCCGACAACATCCTCGGACAGCAATTCATACGAATAAGGCTTGTCAACGTCTGTACTGAAACCCATCCCGCGATTATCCATCAGGATCAGCTGATAGTCATTTGACAGCATGTCCAGAATCGTCTGAGGCCAGTGAATCATCTCACACCCAAGCCCGGTTACCAGCAAAAGCGGGTCCCCTTCTCCAATCACTTTAAACCCGATCTCGATCTCCCCCACCGGAATCCGATAGACCTTGTTTCCGGCAGCATCAACGGCGATGTGTTCTTCCGGGATGTTCAGCTGGATACCAAAATTTAAAATGACCACAAAGACAAAAATCAGAACAAATAACAAGTTTTTCTTCATTCAATTCACTTCCCCGTTTGGTTTATTATTAGACATTTCATTATACCCTAATTATTTTAGAAAACTTCAGGTGAATTGCTTAACAAAATTTTTTGAAATAAAACTTGCATGATATAATTTAATTAACAAAATAGTATCATAAACTCTAATGTTAGAGAGGGATATTAAAATGAATTACATAACAAAAGCGGACTATTTAAATACAGTGACATGCCCTACGCTCGGGTTGTATACACATAACAATACATCAAAAGAAGATCTTACATTTGCAATAGAAAACAGGATATATATCGGGAATTGTATAGGAGAAAAAGCGAGAAAGAAATTTATCAACGGAACTTTCATCAGCGGGAAAAATGTAAAAGATGCCGTTTATACAACAGCTCAGCTTCTCAACACAACGCCGAATGGTGTCTTCTTCGAGGCGGCTTTCGAACAGGATGGATTTGTTGCCAGAGCGGATATACTGATAAAAACAGAGGAAAAATACAAGATTATCGAAGTGAAGTCTGCAACCGAACAGGATATTACAAAATCAGGAGGGAAACCGTATCTTGAGGACCTGGCTTACACCTGCTGGGTGGCTCAAAAAAACGGTCTTGAAATCGAGCACGCCTCCCTTTACTTCCTCTCAAAGGAATATAGAATTGGTGACGGCGAAGACAAACTCTTTGCAGAAGTGGATGGGTTACAAGCGGTGCAGAAACTCATTTCCATTTACGATTCAAAGGCTGACTTCATCAAAAAGACCCTCTCAAAACCAGAGAAAAGTGAGCCACATCCCATAAAGGATTGCAAAACCTGCCCGATGAAGCGCGAATGCTACCCGGATTATGAGACTTACACCGTTTATCAAATTCCGGGACTTCGACTGAAAAAGCACCTTGAAGAGGGGATTACAAAGGCTGAAGATCTGGAATATGACAAACTCAACGACAAACAGAAAAGAGTTGTGGACTGTATTCTCGAAGACAAAATCTATATCGACAAAGAGGGCATCAAAGAAACGGTTGCCACTTGGGCTTATCCCATCGCCTATTTCGACTTTGAAACGGTCTCACCACCGATACCGGTTATTACTGATACAAAACCGTATGAAAGACTACCGTTCCAATACTCGGTACATATTGCCAAAGATTCGGAACAACCCATCGACGATTACAGACATGAAGAATACCTCGCCAACCCGGCCAACATGCCCGACAGCATCATGGAATTGGCGGAGTGTATGACGGATGATCTGGAAGAGTGCCAAACCATCGTCGCCTATCACGACAGCTTCGAAAAAGGTGTTGTCCAATGGCTGGCGGATTGGACGGCACAAAAAGGGGAACACGACCTTTCAGAAAAACTCAAAGCCATCAAGAGCAAATTTGTCGATCTGAAAGTCCTCATCGAAAAAAATTACTACAACCCAAAATTCAAAGGGAGTTTTTCCATCAAAAAGACACTTCCCGTTCTCGTGCCAACACTCTCATACGATGATCTCGTCGTAGGCAACGGAAACGAAGCGACAACCATCTTCCTGAACATGATACTCGGAAGAGATGAGGAACTGGCTGCAAAAGACATGATACTGCCAACGAGAGCGGATATGCTGGCATATTGCAAACTCGACACCTGGGCGATGGTTGTTTTGAAAAAGGCTTTGGAGGAGTTGGCAGGATAACGTGTCATTTTACTCTTAAATTCTTGTGTTTTTAAGAGTAAAATGACAAAATAAAATTCCGGATATTTACAAATATACTTATTTGGAGTATGATATAAGTATATTTGTAAAAAGAGGTGTTTGGTTTGAATTATAGAGCAGAACTTGAAGAACTCGTTCAAAAACAGCACGGTACAATTTTAAGTGCCGATATCGATAAAAATAAAATACCAAGAATCTATCTCCAAAAAATGGTTGCTGAAGGAAAACTTGAAAAGGTTAATCGTGGTGTGTATGTTTCCACTGATGCTATTGAAGATGAAATGTATGCCATTCAAATCAGATATTCAAAATTCATTTTTTCTCATGAAACAGCACTGTTTATCCATAATTTAACGGATAGAACACCATTTGAATACTCAGTGACAGTGCCGAGTGGATACAAAGTCGTTTCAAAAGTTGCTCAAAGGATAAAAGCATATTATATCAAAAAAGAGTGGCATGGGCTTGGAGTTGAAACGGCTAAGACCACCTTTGGTAACACTATCAAAGTTTATTCCGTTGAAAGAACAATATGCGATATCATACGAAGCAGAAACCGCATAGATATACAGATATTGATTCCTGCTTTGAAGAAAATTGTCCGTTTAAAATCTGTCGATTATTCATTGCTTATGAATTATGCAAAAAAACTCAAGATTGAAAAGATACTGAATCATTATTTGGAGGTGTTACTGTGAGCAGAAAAGCCATGAGTCTAAAGGCGAAGATTAGAAATTTTGCAAAACAAAAGAATATGTCTGCACAAGTGGCTCTTCAAAATTATATGTTCGAACGCTTTTTGGAGCGTCTTTCAAGATCAGCATATAAAGATAAATTCATTCTGAAAGGTGGCATATTAATTGCTACACTTGTTGGTATAGGCAACAGATCTACTATGGATTTGGATACTACGGTAAAAAACTATCCACTGAACGTTGAATCATTAACAAAAGCCATAAAAGATATTTGCGATATCACTGTTGAAGACAGCGTTATTTTTAATTTCTTGGATATCAGAAATATCAGAGATGATGATGCTTATGGCGGTTTTAAAGTGAGCATTGTTGCAGAATACGACACAATAATCACTCCAATGCAAATAGATGTTACAACGGGTGATGCAATTACACCAGAAGCGGTTTTTTATACCTTCAAAAAGATATTTGAAGAAGGTGAAATTAAAGTATGGGCCTATAATATCGAAACTGTTTTGGCAGAAAAAGTGGAAACAATTTTAAGAAGAGGAGAGTTGAATACAAGACCAAGAGATTTTTATGATGCCTATATTTTGGCAAAAACAATAAATTATGAACCCTCCGTATTTTCTGAAGCCTTAAAATCCACGGCCGAACACAGAGAAACTTCTCATATCTTTAAAAATATCAATCAACGGATAAATGAGATAAGAAAAAGTGAAGTGCTTAAAACAAGATGGATCAAGTATACAAAAAATTATAATTATGCAAATGATATTACCTATGAAGATGTTATTGCGGTTATAGACATATTGATCCAAAACCTGTAAATCAAGAAAATAAAGAATTTTCTAACAAAATCCATTCCCTGGAGGGCTGAGTCCTAAAAAACAACAGAAATTTACAAATATACTTATATAGTAGATAATATAAGTGTATTTGTAAAACCAAAGGAGAAAAAAAATGCCAATAGAGATCATACTACAACTATCAATCCTCATAACCCTTATCATAACCATCTTCCTGCTCATAAAAGTTCTCAGAACATCAGATGCAGCCTACGACCTTGAAGACACGATGAGAGAAGAATTTACCAGAAACAGAAACGAATTAATCGGCAACCTCTCACATAATCGAACCGAAAACAACTCACAGTTCAATACCTTTCAGGAGTCGATGCTGAACAGGATGAACACCATCGAAGCCTCACAGCGAACAAATTTCGAAAGTTTCTCAAGAGAACAGCGGCAGAAATTTTCGGACTTTGAACGACAGCAAAAAGAACTATCGACGATCATCGCCATGAATCTGAAAGACATTCGAGAGACCTCAGACAAAAAGATGGGAGATATCATCACTCTCAACACCACAAACGCCAAGGACATGAGAGAGGATCTTCAGGCGTTTATGAACAACACCGGGACAAAGCTGAACGCCATCAGAGAAAACGTGGATAACAACCTCAAAGACCTTCAGAACAAAAACACCGAACAGATAGAGAAGATGCGACAGACCGTAGACGAAAAACTCCACAAAACATTGGAAACAAGACTCACCGAATCCTTCAAACTGGTCAGTGACAAGCTGGAAACCGTTCAAAAAGGTCTGGGAGAGATGCAGACGCTCGCCACCGGTGTTGGAGATTTAAAACGCGTGTTGTCAAACGTCAAGACAAAAGGTGTACTCGGAGAATATCAGCTGGAAAACATCCTCGAACAAATCCTGACACCCGCTCAATATGACAAGAACATCAACACAGTCCCAAGAAGCAACGACCGGGTGGAATTTGCCATCAAGATGCCGGGACAAAGCGATGATCAATCAGTCTATCTGCCGATTGATGCCAAATTCCCCACAGAAGATTATCAGAGCTTGTTGAACGCCTATGAAGAAGCGGATTCGGACAAGATAAGACAAAGCAAAAAAGCCCTGGAACAAAAGATCAAAAAATTTGCCAAAGATATCCGAAGCAAATACGTCGCCCCACCGCACACAACAGACTTTGCCATCATGTTCCTGCCGTTTGAGGGCCTATACGCCGAAGTCCTCCGAATAGACGGCCTGTTTGAACACCTGCAAAGAGAAGAACACATCATCATCACCGGCCCCACCACCATCGCCGCCTTCCTGAACAGTTTACAGATAGGTTTCAGGACACTTGCCATACAGAAAAGAACCAGTGAAGTCTGGGAAGTCCTTGGCGCTGTCAAGACGGAATTTGTGAAGTTCTCGGAAATATTGGCGAAGACGAAAAAGAAATTGAACGAGGCGAGTAATGTGATTGAAGATGCTCAGACGAGAACACGGGTGATGGGGAGAAAGCTCAAAAATGTTGAGGCTTTGCCTGAGATAGAACCCATTGAAGCTTTGGAAAGCGATTTTTCGGAAGATGAAGAGAACAAAATAATTTAATGTTTTGACCTATTGCAGAAGAATATTTCAAGAAGTGTATAATTAAACGAATGAAAAGCATCTCAAAAGGGGGTGGAAAATGAAAGAACAAAACCCACACGATAAATTTTTTAAACAGATGATGACAAAAAAAGAAACCGTTGCAGACATCATCAAAACATATTTTCCAAAAAATTTATCAAAGGCAATAGATACCAGAACACTGAGGATTTCGAAAGATACATATATCGATGAACAAAACGCGGAAAATGAATCGGATATTCTGTACGAAGTGCTGATGGATGGTCAGGTAACTTATATTTACCTGTTATTTGAGCATAAAAGTTATGATTACAAATTTACAGCACTTCAATTGTTGAAGTACATGTACAACATCTGGAACTTGGACATAAAACAGAAAAATATTTCAAGCAAAAAGAAAATAAAGCCAATATTGCCAGTTGTCTTTTACAGCAGTGAAGAACCCTGGACAAGAGGAATAACTTTTTCTGAATTGTTGGAAGAAATTCCAGAGTCTCTGAAAAAATATATTCCCGATTTTGAATTTTTTATGTTGAATTTGAACAACATCGACTTTAATGATATCAAAGGGGATTTTCAAACACAAATTATGATGAAAACAATGAAAATCGTCTTTATGAATGGAGATGATCTTGGAGAAAACGTGGAAGAGATATTTCATCTCATGAAGTTGTACAAAGATATCACTGATGCGGAGGAATCTGTCAAGTTGTTTAGATTACTGATTCGTTATCTGTTGCGTGCTGCAAAATATGTTCAAAAAGAACAGATTGAATATTCTGCAACAAAAGAATTGTCAGAATGGAGGGATGATTATATGAGTATCGCCGATGTTTTGAAAAAAGAAGGCTATAAAGAAGGATTAAAAGAAGGGAAAGAAGCATTATTATGGAAATTGATATTGACAAAATTCCCGACAATTGATAAAAGTTATTATAAAAAGCTCTCAGAGTTGGATTCTGATGTTTTTGAAATTCTTGCGAGTGAACTTTTGATTATGAAAGATTCAAAGGAACTTGAGAAATATTTTTTAAGTAGATAAACTTTAGAGTTTAAAAAAGCTGTTAAGTGAATGAAATCGAATTTGTTTCATTATTTTTTTGCACATTACAATAATTTTTACAGTGCCATGAAAATGATAAAAAAGTGGTTGTTTCCATTTCGGAAATAACCACATAAATCGAACTGTCGAGGATTCCTCGACAGTTCAAACATAATAAAAAAATTTGTTGAAAAATCAACATGATCGTAGGAGCAATTCATGAATTGCCCCTACAAGGGGCATCAAAAATATTGTTACTCGCTTTAGTTCAGTTTATATAAGCAAGATCATTTTCGTGATGTCACGAAAATGATCAGGATTAGTTTGAATAAACCTGGAAGATTTAATAATAGATCCTTACAACCATTTTCACGGCACCGTGAAAATGGTTGAGAAAAGAAAAAATTCAACGAAGTAACTCTCAGTTTTAAATACATGAGTACTCGTTATAAAAAGTGGGGGAAAGAAAATGTCAAGTTCAGCACAGAGGGCGGAGTTACAGGCAAAAATATGGCAAATAGCGAATGATGTTCGGGGATCGGTGGATGGATGGGATTTTAAACAATACGTTCTGGGGACGTTGTTCTACCGATTTATCAGCGAGAACTTTTCCAATTATATCGAGGGGGGAGACCCCGAAGTACATTATGCAGAGCTTTCGGACACGATTATCACCGATGCAATAAAGGTGGATGCGATTAAGACAAAGGGGTATTTCATCTATCCCAGTCAGCTGTTTGATAATATCGCCAAAACGGCTAACACAAACGAAAGCCTGAATACTGATCTGGCGGCCATATTCACATCAATCGAAAGTTCAGCCAACGGATACCCATCAGAGAATGATATTAAAGGACTGTTCGCCGATTTTGACACCACGAGTAATCGGCTGGGGAACACCGTAAAAGAAAAAAACAGTCGACTGGCAGCCGTGATCAAAGGGGTGGCGGAGATTAATTTCGGCAAATTTGAAGAGAATCATATCGATCTCTTTGGGGATGCTTACGAGTTCCTGATCTCAAACTACGCAGCGAATGCCGGGAAATCCGGTGGGGAATTCTTCACCCCGCAATGCGTTTCAAGGCTGATCGCCCGGCTCGCCATGCACAAGCAGACAACGGTCAACAAGATTTACGACCCCGCAGCCGGCTCAGGCTCCCTGCTGTTGCAGGCGAAAAAACAATTTGATGCGCATATCATCGAAGACGGATTCTACGGACAGGAGATCAACCACACCACCTACAACCTCGCCCGTATGAACATGTTCTTACACAATATCAATTATGATAAATTCCATATCGCTCTCGGCAACACACTCTTAGAGCCCCATTTTGGGGATGAAAAGCCATTTGATGCCATCGTGTCCAATCCGCCCTACTCGGTGAAATGGATTGGAAGCGGTGATCCCACACTCATCAACGACGACCGTTTCGCCCCTGCCGGAGTGCTGGCACCCAAATCCAAGGCGGATTTTGCCTTTGTCCTCCACGCCCTCAGCTACCTTTCCGGCAAAGGACGTGCCGCCATCGTCTGCTTTCCCGGGATCTTTTACCGTGGGGGCGCGGAGAAGAAGATCAGACAGTATTTGATCGATAACAACTTCGTGGAAACCGTCATTTCATTACCGCCCAACCTGTTTTACGGCACGTCAATCGCCGTTAATATCCTGGTGCTTTCAAAGCATAAACCCGACAACACAACACAATTTATTGATGTCAGCGGTGAAGCATTCTTTAAAAAGGCGACAAATAACAACGTGCTTGAAGAGACGCATATTGATGCGATTATGGCGATGTTTGACAGCAAAGCGGATGTTCAGCATGTGGCGAAATCGGTTGATTATGACGCCATCGTTGAGAATGATTACACCCTGTCCGTCAGCTCATACGTTGAGGCGAAAGATACAAGAGAAGTTATTGATATCGATGCGTTGAATGCGGAGCTCAGGACGACGGTGGAAAGGATTGACAGGCTGCGCGGTGAGATTGATGAGATTGTTGAAGTGATTGAGTCATGATTAAATTGAATTTTTTGGAGAAGTTGCTTGATGGGGCTCAGGTTGAGTGGAAGCCATTGGGTGAAATAGGGGAATTTACCCGAGGCAAGAGATTTGTAAAAAAAGATATGCTTTCAGATGGATTCCCGTGTATTCATTATGGCGAAATGTATACTCATTATAGTATTTGGGCAGATAAGACTAAATCATTTGTTAGTAAAGATTTAGCATCAAAGTTGAGAGTTGCAAATCCTGGAGATGTTGTAATTGTAGCAGCTGGCGAAACAATTGAAGATATTGGTAAAGGTACAGCTTGGCTTGGTAATTCAGAAGTTGTTGTTCATGATGCTTGTTTTTCATATAGAAGTACTATGAATCCTAAGTATACTTCATACTTTTTACGGACGAAGCTCTTTCATGACCAAATTAAGAAATATATATCTTCAGGGAAAATCTCTGCAATTAATGCGAAAGGGTTAAGCAAAGCTATCATTCCTGTTCCGCCAATAGAAGTACAAGAAGAAATAGTCCGAATTTTAGACACCTTCACAGAGCTTACAACAGAGCTTACAACAGAGCTTACAGCTCGTAAAAAGCAGTATCATTATTATCGTGATAAGCTGTTGGCTTTTGAAGAGGGTGAAGTTGAGTGGAAGGCGTTGGGAGAGGTGGGCGAATTAGTTCGTGGTAATGGCCTCCCTAAAAAGGAGTTCACAGAAAATGGCGTTCCAGCCATTCATTATGGTCAGATTTATACTTATTATGGCACTTTTACGTCAGAAACGATATCTTTTGTGTCATATGAAACTGCTAAAAAATTAAAAAAAGTTGATACTGGAAATGTTGTTATAACAAACACCAGTGAAAATTTAGAAGATGTTGGTAAGGCAGTTGTTTATCTTGGTAAAGAACAAGCGGTTACAGGAGGGCATGCAACGATTTTTAAACCATCTAATCAGATTTCAGGTAAGTACTTTGCCTATTTTACACAAACAGAAATGTTTTCAAGACAGAAAAGAAAATATGCAAAAGGGACAAAAGTTATTGATGTTTCAGCTAATGATATGTCAAAAATAAAAATTCCCATCCCACCTCTCGAAAAACAAGAACAGATAGTCTCAATCCTCGACAAATTCAACACCCTAACCACCTCAATCACCGAAGGTCTGCCTCGTGAAATAGAGCTGCGCCAAAAACAATACGAATACTACCGAGACCTGTTACTCAGCTTTCCAAAGGAGGCTTGAAGATGTGCGACTATAAAACCATTGCAGAGACAAAAAAATTCATCGTTTTAGACAAATATGACAAATGCCCCCGGGTGTGTGAAGGCTATCAATCCGAGGCGGATCTGGAGCGTGAACTCATTCAGGATTTGATCAATCTGGGGTATGAATATCTATCTGATTTGAAGTCGTCTGAAAAGATGCTTGATAACATCAGAAAACAGCTTCAGGTCTTGAACAACGTGCAATTTTCAGATGTTGAGTGGAAGCGGTTTTGTGAGGAGTATTTGGACAGGCCCGGTGACAATCATGTGGATAAGACGCGTAAAATCCACGATGATTATATCGACGACTTTGTCTTTGACGATGGCCGGATTCAAAACATTTATCTGTTAGACAAAAAGAACGTGATGCGGAACAAGTTGCAGGTCATTTCCCAGTTTGAACAACGAGGAACGCAGGCGAACCGGTATGACGTGACGATTCTCGTGAACGGCTTGCCTCTGGTTCAGGTGGAGCTGAAGAAACGCGGGGTTGCCATTCGGGAAGCGTTTAATCAGGTGCATCGATACAGTAAGGAGAGCTTTAATTCCGAGAATTCACTTTACAAGTATTTACAGCTCTTCGTCATTTCAAATGGAACGGACAGTCGTTATTTTTCCAACACCACCAAACGGGATAAAAACAGCTTTGACTTTACCATGAACTGGGCTCAGGCGGATAACGCTTTGATCAAGGATTTGAAGGATTTTACGGCGACGTTCTTTCAGAAGAACACGCTGCTGAAGGTCTTGCTGCATTATTCCGTGTTTGATGTGAGCGATAACTTACTGGTGATGCGTCCGTATCAAATCGCCGCCACGGAAAGAATTCTCTGGAAGATCAAAAGTGCGTATGAGACCAAAAACTGGCGTTCTACAGACGGTGGCGGCTACATCTGGCACACGACCGGTTCGGGGAAGACGCTGACCAGTTTTAAAGCGGCACGTTTGGCCACTGAACTGGACTTCATCGACAAGGTGTTCTTTGTGGTGGACAGAAAAGACCTGGATTATCAGACGATGAAAGAGTATCAGCGGTTTTCACCGGATAGTGTCAACGGCTCGGAGAATACAGCAGGGTTGAAGCGAAACATAGAAAAAGACGACAACAAGATCATTGTAACAACCATTCAAAAGCTGAACAATCTCATTAAGGGTGAGGCTGATCTACCGGTTTATCAGAAGCAGGTGGTGTTCATTTTTGATGAAGCGCATCGCTCTCAATTTGGTGAGGCTCAAAAGAATATTAAAAAGAAATTCAAGCGGTATTATCAATTTGGGTTTACCGGTACGCCCATCTTCCCCGAAAACGCCCTGGGATCAGAGACGACAGCCTCCGTCTTTGGGCGTGAGCTGCATTCCTATGTCATCACGGATGCCATTCGTGATGAAAAGGTTTTGAAATTCAAAGTGGACTACAACGATGTTCGTCCCAGGTTTAAATCCATTGAGATGGAACAGGATGTGGAAAAGCTCACCGCCGCCGAGACGAAAGAGGCTTTGTTGCACCCGGAACGTATTAAAGAGATTTCTCAATATATACTGAACAACTTTAAAATAAAAACACATCGCAGCTATGCAAACGGAAAGGGATTTAACGCCATGTTCGCCGTCAGCAGTGTTCAAGCTGCAAAGTGTTATTATGAGGCTTTGAATGATCTGCAAAAAGACCATGAAAAACCTTTGAAAATTGCAACGATCTTTTCCTTTGCCCCAAATGAAGAACAAAGTGCCATTGGTGAAATACTCGATGAATCTTTTGAACCTTCCGCGATGGACAGCAGCGCCAAAGAGTTTTTGACCTGGGCCATTGGTCAATATAATGGCTTGTTTCAAACCAGCTTTGGCGTGGACAGCAAGGGATTTCAGAATTATTACCGTGATCTGGCGAACCGGGTCAAACGGCAGGAGGTGGATCTGTTAATCGTTGTTGGCATGTTTTTAACGGGTTTTGATGCCCAAACGCTGAACACCCTGTTTGTCGATAAAAACCTTCGCTTTCATGGCTTGATACAGGCGTTTTCAAGAACCAACCGTATATACGATTCAACGAAAACCTTTGGTAATATCGTTACTTTCCGGGACCTGGAACAGGCGACGATTGATGCGATTACCCTGTTTGGGGATAAAAACACCAAAAACGTCGTGCTTGAAAAAAGCTACAAGGAATACATGGAGGGCTTCGTCGATATCGCCACCGGTGAAGCACGCCGGGGTTATGTGGAGGTGGTCAAAGAACTTGAAGCACGTTTCCCGGATGTTGAGGCAATCGCCACGGAAAAAGACAAAAAGGACTTTGCGAGACTCTTTGGCGAATATTTACGAGTTGAAAACATCTTACAGAATTATGATGAGTTCACCAGTTTAAAAGCCCTGCAAGACATCGACACAACGGATCCCGTTGCGGTAGAAGAATTTAAAACCACGCATCATCTGACGGATGAAGAACTCGATGTCATGCGGGAAACCAAAATCCCTGAAGAGAGAATAATTCAGGATTATCGTTCGAGCTATAACGACATTCGTGATTGGCTTCGCAAGGAGAGGGCAGGAAAAGAAGATGAAGGGTCAACCCTTGACTGGGACGACATTGTCTTTGAGGTCGACCTGTTAAAATCACAAGAGATCAACCTGGACTATATTCTGGCATTGATCTTTGAGAAGAACAAAAAATTCATCGACAAAACCGCCCTCGTTGACGAAGTACGCCGCCTGATCCGTTCGAGTGTCGGTAACCGCGCCAAAGAAAGCCTCGTTGTCGATTTCATCCATCAAACGGATTTGGAACAAATCGAAGATAAGGCAGGTGTCATTGAGGCCTTCTTCTCATTTGCACAGGCTGAGCAAAAACGTGAGGCGGAATCACTCATCGCTTCAGAAGGCCTGAACGAAGAAGCCGCCAAAAGGTATATTTTGTCTTCTTTAAAAAGGGAATATGCCAGTGAAAATGGTACCGAACTCAATGAGGTTCTGCCCAGGATGAGTCCGCTGAATCCCAGGTATTTGACTAAGAAACAAAATGTGTTTCAGAAGATTGCCGCTTTTGTTGAGAAGTTTAAAGGGGTTGGGGGGAGAGTTTAGATGGTTTTGTGGGTTAATGCTGAAAATAATCAGATTCGAAATACGGCACAGATTTTTAGAGCAGATTAAAATCAAATACGTACCCTTATGAGCGGGAGTTTAAACAAAGCGAATATTACTAATTTTGGCCATTTTGATGATTTATGCTATTTTACGGATAGTGAGAAAGTAAGGGAATATTTTGAAAGAATAGAAAACGTGAAACTAGAATCATATGAAATTAATATGAGAATAGACAGTTTTCTTCGGAATTTTATTCTTTCAAGAGGGATTGATATAGAAATTTCTGAAGAATAGATACTGCTTTTGATTAAAGATTTTACAAGGAGTATGTAATGGAAAATATTAATTCATTTTCAACTGGTGGTGCAGGAACTACTTTTGAGCATATGATACAAGCATTATTTTCGCTACAAATGTTGAACGGAGGATTTGTACCATTTGGAGAAAATTTAACGATTAATAGCATTGAATTACAATCACAAAATTTTAAAACAGATGATTTGGTGCTTCATTTGTCTGATAATTCAAAGATGCTTTGTCAAATAAAGCATCAATTTTTCTTTCAAGCAGCGGATAAAATATTTAATGAGGTTATGGAATATGCATGGCATGATTTTAACAGTGAAAAATTCAGAAAAAATAAAGATAAGATCGTTATAATTACCGGACCTTTATCAGCAATAGATACTAGTGCCATAAGATTACCATTACATGAGGTAAAAATATGTGTTGTTTATACTGAATTTGAAAAACATTTAACAAGCAAAAATAAAAAGAAAAAATTCGATGTTATTCGAGGAAGTTTAAATAAAGCTGCTGGAAAAGAAATTGATGATGATTTATGGTTTTCTTTTTTAAGACATTTTTATCTATTGGTTTCTGATTTAGATATCCAAAATAATATTAATGAGGTACTTGCTCATTCAATAATTGATCAAAGTAAAGCCGAAGATTACTTAGATGCTGTTGATATTTGGGCAAGAATAGTAACACAAGTCAGTCGTTATAATTCAGGTGCGAAACATTTCAATAAAAATACCTTTCCGTCAGGTTTAAGAGATAAATTTTTGAATTTGAAAAAAACTGAAGAGATTAATAAAGATTTTATAGTTGAAGATATAGTTGAAAGAGAAACTTTTGAAGCCGATTTTTCCCAATATGAGAGAATGTTTTTTTCAAATACGATAAAAAAAGCAATACTGTTGGGAAACTGGAGTGAAAATGTAGCAGATAAAGAGGTAATTGAAAATATTCTCGATGAAGATTATAGTATTTGGAATTCAAAATTGATAAACATATTCCAAAAAACTGATAATTTTCTACTTAATCGGAATGGCTACTGGAAAGTAGAAAATAGAAAAAAATTTTGGGATATCTATAAAACAAATATCTTAGATTCAGATATACAAAAATTGCTATCAATTGTTAATGGCAATTTTTTAGAAAACGAAAAAATCTCAAATGAATTAAAAAGTGGAATATTAGAGGCTTTATTATTCGCTATTTCAGAGGAAAATAATGATGTTTACTTTACAGTAAATGAAAGAAAATATGAGTCAAGAGATGTGATTTATCACATGCTTAAAGATAAGGATTTTATCTTTAAGCATTATAAATTTGTGACGTTAATAGCTCAGATTAATCCTGAAGCTTTTTTATCATATATCAATGAACTGATACAAGAATCTGGGACTATTCATGAGCTAATGAAAGTTTCTTATGTATATGATTCAGTTATAAAAGCCTTAGAGATTATCTCTTGGAATAAAGAGAATTTATTTGAGGCCTCGTTGATATTAGCGAAATTTGCAAATAGTTTGGGTGAGTATTCAGAGTTAAATTTGGCATATAAGAGTTTATTGAATATATATTTACCATGGCTACCACAGACTTATGCTGGTTTTGATGAGAGAAAAAAATTTATTGATCATCTTGTTTCAGATTCATCTGATAAAAATTCTGATTTGTGTTGGAATCTTCTTATGAAATACATTCCAAATAAAATGACTACAACTATGGGGACAAGAAAACCCTTTAATTATATTGAAAGAGAAAAAATAAAAACTAGAGAATATTTTGAGCAATTAAGATATTTTGATATGAAAATAATAGCTTTGACTAAAGGTAATTATGAAAGGACACTAAAGCTTATTGAGGATTTGAACTTGATCCACTCATTAAACCAGGAGAGAGTTGATGAAAACTATGTAGAACAATTACTTGAGGTGTTGTCCTATTTCAAGAAAAATACACAGAAAACCACGATTATTTGGGAAAAGTTAAAAATATATTCTATATTCTATGAGAAGTATGGCAACAGACAATGGAAAGTGTTGAATGAGGTTTATGAAAAAATAAAGAAGAAAATTGATGAAATAAGTCCTGAAAATATACTGCAAAAAAACAAGTATTTATTCATTAGAGATGAATACAAACTTTATGAAGGGAAAAACTCATTTGAAGAAGAACAAAAAAAGCTATTTAAAAAGCAAAAAAAGGCAATAAAATCTATTTATAACAAAGAAGGATATGATAGTATCTTAAATTTTGCTAATATCGTTGAATATTCTGAGGTTGTTGGAAGAATTTTTTTTGAGATAAAAAAAGATCTTTGTGAGTATGAATTAAGGAAAATAAATAATAAGAATGTAAAAATAAGGCAATTTATACAGGGATATATAAATAAAGCTTTCAACACATTAGGCTGGAAATGGGTTAATAATATTGATTTTTCAAAATGGAATGATAGGGCTTTTGCAAAATTCTGTGATTGTTTACCGTTTGATCAGGAAACGTGGTCCTTTGTTGACGAAAAGTTGAAGCATAATGAGGAGCTCTACTGGGATATTGTCAATGTTTTTCCTCCATGGGTAAGTGTTATACAAGATTATCCTATTGAAAAGTTATTGGATCATGACAGAGTAGTTTTAGCTTTAGAGCTTATTGATTCTTCTATTCATCTGAAAAGGGAAGATAGTTATGTAAGTTCAAATCTGATTATAAGAGCTCTGAAGATTAGAATTAAAACAGTTTTTAAAGAGAAATTGAGTAATTGGCATTATGTTGAAATAATCAATGAATTGCAAAGCAGAGAAGATGTGAGTCAAGAAGAATTGGAACAATTAGAATGGGATTTTTTGGATTTCTATCATATGACTAATAATGGTTTTCCAAAAACTATTGAGTACCATATGGCTACTGATATTGACTATTACATAAGGATCATTAATCGCAGGGATAACAAAGAAGATGGAAATAAAATATTTTGGTTATTACAACATTGGAGAATAGCTCCGGGGGTGGATCAAGAGCATAATTTTTCAGAGGAGAAATTTATTAGCTGGTTTAATGAATTTAAAGACGCTTTTTCTGAAAATGAAAAATATAATTATGCTTTAAGTTATATTGGCAAGGTTATTTGTAAAGTATTATCTAAGCCCAGCGAATTAAAAAAGCATATTCAAATTACTAAGCTGCTAAATTCTGATGAAAGTGGTTATTTTAGAGGTGGATATATAAGTGGTTTACGTTTTTCAAAATCAACTTTTAATCAGAAAGAGCTTGAAGAATTAACCGATAATTATATTTTATTGAGCAAAACAGCAGAAGCAATTAATTGCTATATTCTAGCTGAAGCGTTAAAAAAACTGGCAAAAGAGTTTAAGAATTTTTAAAATATTATCAGACAGATCAGATAGAGGGATGGTTTGGAGTGGGCCCAAAAGCCAACACAAAAAAAGGACATAAAAAATTTAAGCTGATTCTGATGTTCTGACAGATGTCTAACATACGTATAGCAGATGGCTGAAAACGCAAGGATACAGCTTGTTTCCGAGAGAAGATTTGTTAGATAGCAGAAGATTTGACATATGGGTATCAGGATATACAGCAAAAAATCTCTTATATAAAAGGAGTAGTGTATAACCATAGAAAACAAATCAGATATATTAATCTATCAGACAGAAGATGGAAAAACAAAAATTGATGTGAAATTGAATGATAATACCGTTTGGATGACTCAAAAGGCAATTGCCGAATTATATCAAACTTCCACTCAAAATATCACAATGCATATAAAAAAGATATATAACGAAGCAGAATTAAACGAGGAAGCAACTTGTAAGTATTACTTACAAGTTCAAAAAGAAGGAATACGACAAGTTAAAAGGAAATCGCTCTTTTACAACCTTGAAATGATACTCGCAATTGGGTACAGGGTGAGATCAAACAGAGGGACACAGTTCAGGCGATGGGCAACTGAGCGATTGAATGAATATCTTGTCAAAGGGTTTACCATGGATGATCAACGTCTGAAAGATATGCGGAATTTTGGTGATGACTATTTTGATGAATTACTGGAACGTATTCGTGATATTCGAGCTTCTGAAAAGCGATTCTATAAGAAGATCACGGATATCTATGCAACTGCTGTAGATTATGAGCCAAATTCAGAAAATTCAAGAGTATTTTTTGCCACGGTACAAAACAAACTGCATTTTGCAATTCATGGTTCAACAGCTCCAGAGTTGATCAGTCAAAGAGCGGATGCTTCCAAAAAGAACATGGGGCTTACTTCATGGAAAGGCGAGAAGGTAAGAAAATCAGATATCACAGTTGCTAAAAATTATCTGACAGAAAAGGAATTGAAGTCATTGAATCGTATTGTGACGATGTATCTTGATTATGCTGAAGATCAGGCAGAAAGACGCAACCCGATGCATATGAAAGACTGGGAGGAAAAGCTGAATTCCTTCTTGCAGTTTAATGAAAGGGATATTCTCAAAGATGCTGGAAAGGTATCAAGAAAAGTGGCAGAAACGCTTGCGTTGGAAGAATATGAGGAATTTTCACAAAAGAGATTGGAAGCAAATTCAATAGATGATTTTGATTTGTTTTTGGAATCTTCTGATTTTAAGAAGGGGAAGCAGTGAATAAAAAAAACAGGTGATGAAAATGTCTGAATTTAGCTGGAAGATGAAACGACAGATCCTGATTTTAAGAGGGAATTTGCATCATAAAAGGACGGTTTGGAGTGAACCCAAATGCTGACACCAATAGAAGACAGAAAAAACTTAAGAGCAACACAAAAGAACCGTTTCTAAGGGGTGGAAGGTTTTATCTTGAATAAAAAGACAATACAATTCTGCAACAACTTGTTGTAGAAATTCGCTTGGAGGTAATATGGATATCAAAGCCCTAATCCACAAAGGAGAAAATAAAACACTTGAATTCAAGGAACGTTTTAAGGATGATATCCTGAAAACGGTTTCTGCCTTTGCCAATTCATCAGGTGGTGTTCTTCTTGTTGGTGTAAAAGACAATGGAGAAATCTGTGGGATTTCTCCGGATGACAGAAGTTATCAGGATATTATCAGCAAGGTGTTGAATCGAACGGGCATCACACCGGAGTTTGAGAAAATAGAGATTGAGGGTAAAACGATTCTTTCCATTTCTGTGAAAAAGTCGTTGATTCCGATAGCCTTTGATGGGCGTTATTACAAGCGGGTTGGTAATACGACACGGGCGATGAATTTTGATGAGTTAAAGGCGTTTTTTCAGCGGGATATGCGTTTTGAACGGTTGAGTGAATGTGATTTTTCTTTTGATGAAATAGATTCTGAGACGGTTTATCGTTTTATCAGAAGTGCCAACAACAACGGTAGGTTGACGGTGTTGAACAAAGACAGTTCGCTGGAAGAGATATTCAGTCGATTGAGCCTGATGGAGAATAGCAGGATCAACAATGCGGGTATGCTGTTGTTTGGGAAGAATCCTCAACGATATTTTGACACGGCGCGAGTTCGAATTCTTCATTTGAAGGATAATATAACGATAATCGGGGACAAATGGGCAAGTGGAAATCTCTTCAATCAATATCAGGAGACGGAAGAGGCGATTAAGAGTTATATCAACGTGCGTTATGAGATTAAGGGGATGAACAGAACGGATATCTGGGATTACCCTTTGGAAGCCATACGTGAAACGATAGCCAATGCCCTGCTGCATCGTGATTATTTTCGAACGGTGACAACACAGATAAAGGTCTTTGATAATAAGATTTGGTTCTTTAATCCGGGTGGTTTGAGTGAAGACTGGACGATGAAGAGGCTTCTTGGTCTCCATTCTTCTGAGCCGAGGAATCCGATTATGTTTAATATTTTCTATTTGGCTGGATTAGTTGAGAGTGTTGGTTCCGGGATGGGGCGTATTATTGGAAGTTTGACAGCTCAGAAGCTTCCTGAGCCTGAGTTTGAGGTGAATCATAATGAGTTTATTATGATTTTTGAAAAGGAAGTGGTCACCCCGCAAGATACCGACCAAGTCACCGATCAAGTCACCGATCAAGTCACCGACCAAGTTGAAGAAAAGAAAAAAGAGATTTTAGTCTTTTGTACTTCTCCAAAAAGCAGGAAGGAGATAATGGATCATTTAGAGTTATCCCATACGCGTTCTTTTAGAGAGCATTACTTGAATCCGTTGCTTAAAAAGGGGGAACTCAGGAGAACGATACCTGATAAGCCAAACAGTAGTAAACAGAAGTATGTAACAGTACAGCAGATTTAAAACAGGCGGTGAATGGGAATGAAAAAGATTGACAGGATTAAAGGGTGTTTGTTGGGTGGAGCGATAGGGGATGCTCTTGGGTTTCCGGTTGAATTTCTGTTTCTTTCTGAGATCAGGCAGGAATATGGAGAAAATGGGATTACGACATTACAGCTTAATGAGATAGGAAAAGCAGAGATATCCGATGACACACAATAATTTCTGATAGGTGCTATGTCATAGAACATATTTGATATAAATTATACTATGTGGTAGTATAAAATGTGTCAAAATTATACTATGGGATGTGATATCGTGAAAAATCTTCTTTATGAGTTTAATCCCTGGTGGGAGGAAGGATACACTTTCCGGTTGCACAAACGTGATAAGTACACGGGAAAAATTGCGGAAAAGCTAAAGATGAATCGGATTATATTACTTGCCGGGTTGAGAAGGGTCGGAAAGAGTTCTATTATGAAGTTGATGATTGAGAAATTTCTGGATGAAGGGGTTTCTAGGAAGAATGTTCTCTATATCAGTCTGGATGATTTTCTTCTCGACGATAAAAATATCCTTGAAATCCTTGACAGCTATCGGAAATGGATGCGGAAGAGAAAAGAGGAAACGGTCTTTCTTTTTTTTGACGAGATCACCTACAAGGAGAAATGGCAACAGCAGTTAAAAAGTCTCTATGACAGGGAAAATTGTGTGATTGTTGCAAGTTCATCCTCATCTTCTGTCTTTTCGGACGAACACGCATGGTTGACGGGGAGAAGTGTTATTTTGCCGGTTGAACCTCTGGATTTTGATGAGTGGCTGGCGTTTAAAAATATCACTTTAAAGAAAATGGATTCACATTTGTTGGCATCTTATTTCGAGGAATTTTTGTCTTCAGGCGGGATGCCGGAATATGTCTTGAACAACGACAGGGATTATCTTCAGAATCTTGTGGAGCAATTACTGTACAAAGATATCATCGCCAGACACAATATTAAGCGGAAGACGGTTATCCGGGATATGTTTTTGTTGTTGATGGAAAGAGCCGGAAAGCAAATCAGTATCACAAAGATGGGGAAGATACTCGGTATCTCTGCCAGTAATGCCCGAAGGTATCTTGAGTATTTTGAACAGACCTTTCTCGTTGAGCTGATAAACAGATATGGAAAGACAAATGAAAAAATACTGTCTCAGAAAAAGCTCTACGCGGGAGATATAGGAATCAGGTCCATTTATACGGAATTCAGAGACAAAGGCGCTGTGTTTGAAAATTATGTCTATCTTATGATTAAGGATAAGAAGCCACAATATTATTATGTGAATGGTATTGAGATTGATTTTATCTTTCAGGAATTGAGCGGTGATAAAACGATTCTGGAATGTAAGTACAATTCAGAGATGAATCCCAAGCAACAGATTTTATTCGATAAGGTGGAAGCTGAGAGAAAGCTCGTCATTAATGGGGTTGACTCACTTGACAGGATAAAATAGTATGACGGGGAGGGGAAACATGTCGTTAAACAACATGAAAATAGCTGTTTCTTACAGTTTTTTGGATGCCTACACGGCGATTCCGAATGTGAAGAAGAGAAAAGTGAAGGATTTTCTCAGCCGATTTCAGAATAACCCCACTTCTTCGGGGATCAACTATGAGGTGATTCACAACGCCTCGGACAGCAATATGAAATCTGTGAGGATTGATAGGGATTACAGGGGAATCGTTTATAAGCCCCAAAGCGGGAATGTTTATCTGTTGTTGTGGGTGGACAAGCATGATGATGCCTATCGTTGGGCATCCACAAGACGATGTGAAATTAACGACAACACGGGAACGATTCAGTTGTATGAGTTGTTGGAAGGGTTTTCCTACGCAGAACCGGACACACCGGCAGTATATCCATCAGCACTTTTTGAAGGAGTCAGCAAGAATCATTTACTCAGGATGGGGTTGCCGGAAAAGTTGTATGGTTTTGTGAAGTCGATTAAATCCAGGTCGGAGTTTGAGGATAAGAAAAAATATTTCCCGGGAGAGACGTATGAGGCGCTTTCTTTTATCGCCGATGGGGACAGCCCTGAAGAGGTTATCAACGCGTTGTTTTTGGATGAGCTTTCCAGTGAGATTGATTCAACAGATTTTCATGCTGCCCTTGAAAAAGCTGGAACTCGCCAGGAATTTTTCGTTGTGGATGAGGAAAAAGAGCGGGAACTTCAGGAAATCTTGTCAGCACCTCTGGAGAGATGGCGCATCTTTTTGCATAAATCGCAGAGAAGGATGGTTGAGCAGGATTTCAGCGGACCGGTCAGGGTGCTTGGCGGTGCCGGAACGGGAAAGACGGTTGTGGCTCTGCACCGGGCAAAGTATTTGGCGGAGAATATTTTTACCCGGCCGGATGATAAGATTTTGTTTACCACTTTTACGAAAAATCTTGCCGAGGACATCAAAAATAATCTCAAAAAGATTTGTTCATCCGCCGATATGAAGCGAATAGAAGTGGTCAATATAGACAGATGGATCAATGACTATTTAAAATCGACGGGGCTTCTTTTGATATTGTATATGGGAAGGCTATTGATGATTGCTGGGATAATGTTTTGAAACAGGCTCCTGACGGCTTGACATTCAATCGGGAATTTTACAAGAGGGAATGGGAACGGGTGATTGCCACTCAGGATATTCGAACGCTTGAAACATACTTGCGCTGTCCAAGAACGGGCAGGGGAAAGAGATTGACGGCAAGTGCGAGAAAGATGATCTGGAAGGTGATCGAGGGGTTCAAGTTGGAGTTGTTCAGACGAAAGCTCAGAGATATAGAGGCCATGACGATGCAGGCACGAAGGGTTATACAAGATCGGATGGATATGGAAAGGTATGCCGCCGTGATTGTCGATGAATCTCAGGATTTCAGGCCGCAGGAGTTTATGTTGCTGCGGGAGTTGATGGGAGAGCAAAAACGCAATGACCTTTTCATTGTTGGGGATGCCCATCAGAGGATTTATGGACACAAGTTCACCTTGAAAAAATGTGGTGTCAGAATTCAGGGACGAAGCAGTATTTTGAAGATCAATTACAGAACGACGGAGGAGACGAGGAATTGGGCTTTTTCCATTCTAGACAAACATCAATTTGACGATATGGATGACGGAGTTGATTCCGGCAGGGGGTACAAGTCTCTCATAAACGGTCCTGAACCGGAGATCATCAAATGTGCCAATCTTCAGGAAGAAGTCAACACGGTCTTTGACAAGATCAACCAGCTGGTCTCAAATGGAACGGATATCCGAAATATCTGTATCACGTTCAGAACAAAAAGATATATGGATGACTTCTCAACCCTGCTGAACAACAAAGGGATGAAAGTCTATCGGATTTCCTCTCAAAAAGCGGAGGATAGAAACATAGAATATGTGCGTGTGGCAACGATGCATCGGGTTAAGGGGTTGGAGTTTGAGTATGTATTCATTGCAAATGCCAATCACGATGTGATCCCCTTCAAGCGAGTCTTTGATGGTGTTAAGGATAATGTTCTAAGACAAGAACTTGAGACGGCTGAACGTTCACTTCTTTATGTCGCTTCAACGAGGGCAAAGAAGGCGTTGTTTGTGACTTATTCCGGGAGAGTATCTCCTTTTGTTTCGTAGATACCTTGAGTTATCCAAATTTTGCGAAAGAATATATCACGATTAAACCTGGGATGGTGAACCACATGGGAAGATTATTTATTACGCAGTTCTCGTCATTATAATGGTTGTTGCATTGATCGGTGGAAAACGTATACAAAAAACTATGCCATGAGTATGAACTTATGGATCGTGTAAATAAGAAAAGATAAACAGTCTGGAGTGTGTATTCTGAGTAGAACATTTTCAGTCCGTTTTTGCTTTTCAACAAAGGAGAAAAATGAATACAATGAAAATTACAGAAGCTAAAAAAGAAGATCTGAGAGAGATCACCCTTATGTCGCTTGATTTGTTCAAGGATCATACCTTCAATGAGATGTACAAAGAATTTTCCGGATTTATTGAAAGTGAAACAGATGCTGTTTTTATCAGTAAAGCGGGCAATGAAATAGCCGGATTCATACAAATGTCACTCAGAGAAGATTATGTGGAAGGATCCCATTCCAGTCCGGTGGCCTATGTTGAAGGTATCTATGTCAAAGAAGCATATAGAAAAAATGGAATAGCCAGACAGTTGGTAAATAGCGGAGAAGAATGGGCAAAAAAGAAAGGCTGTTCGCAAATTGCATCAGACATAGAGATTGACAACACCGTGAGTCATGCGTTCCATTTAAGAGCAGGATTTAAAGAAGTGAACAAACTGATTTGTTTTCTCAAGGATATATAGAATTCAGAGCCGGTTCTTCCTCCGCTGCTGTTGTTTTGAAGAAAAGGAATTTATCGTGGGGAAATTCTCAGAAAAGGAAATGGCTGCAAAAGGGGTTGAGTGTATGCGATTTATGAAGAGAAATCAAAAGCTGATTATTCGGTTTGTGGTGGTTTTTCTGCTGTTTAATGTGTCAACAATTTTTGGAAACAATGAGGGTATTTCGGAAAAAGAGCAGTTTGACGCACATGCAACAGCTGTCCCGTATTTTTTTGATTGTGATGATATGGATTTTCATTTCGGAAATCTGGTTCTGGGTTCTGCGGTTAATAGGGGTGTAGAGATTGGTGAGGCCTTTTGGGCGGCATTTAACATTGTTGATGGCGATGCACAGAGCTGGCAGGCTAGATGGTATGAACTGGCTCAACGAGTTGAAAAAAGGGGAATGGCTGCCTTTGAGGCGGGGCATTTGATCAGTGCGAGGGATCAGTTTTTCAGAGCATCATACTATTACAGAATTTCGTTGATCTCTATGTTGCCCGACAATGCTGCCATGAAGGAAAGAGCGGAAAAGAGTCGTCAGCTCTTTTTTAAAGCAGGAGGTCTTCTTGATCAACCCTTGGAATATGTTGAAGTACCTTATGATGATGGGTTGCTGCCAGTTCTTTTCAGAAAGGCAAAAGAAGGGAACGAACCTGTCCGGACGCTGATCATGGTCGGTGGCGGAGAAACCTTTATAGAGGATTTGTATTTTTATATCGCCAATCAGACGCATGACAGGGAATATAACTTCGTTACACTCGATCTGCCCGGACAGGGGATCATGCCACTTGATGGGAAGTTGTTCAGAGCAGATGCTGAAGTTCCAATGAGGGCTTTGGTGGATTATGTGTTGAGCCGTGAGGATGTTGACCCGGATTTGTTGTTTGCCTATGGGATAAGTGGAGGTGGCTGTACGGTTCCTCAAGCGGCAACGTATGATGACAGGATTAAGGCGGTTGCCATGAATTCAGGTGTTGTTAATGCCTATGATCTGTTTGCCAAAATGCCGGTTGTACATTCAACAAAAGAGGATATGGCAGATTGGACAAGTTTTCACAGAAACGTTGTGAAAACGATCAATTGGCGTTGGGGCGTTGATATGGACAACCCATCAGGTCTTGTTGAAGCCAACAGAGGATTTGAATTTGACCCTGAAAAACTGACTGTTCCGACGCTTTTAATTGTTGGTGAAGGAGAGTACAGAAGTGAGGAAGTGCAGCGACAACAGAAAATCATCATGGATAATGTTCAGAATGACAATAAGAAAATGGTACTCACACCAATCAATGAAGGGGCATCCAATCATTGTGTCATGGAAAATCGCAGTTTAATCGGAAGTGTCCTGTTTGACTGGTTGGATGAGATAGTGGCGGACAAAACAGCCGAGAATAGTTTAGAATAATAGGACACAGGGTACGGGCAAGCTTTGTAACAACGTTGATAACAAAACAACAAGATTTGCCTTTGCAATCGGGCGAAAGATATTCTGCTCCTGCGGCGTTTCACGACGCATCAAAGTTTTACCGGAACCCTTTTATCCAATAGCAGTGTTTCCGGTGTAACGATGCAATCGTAGGCCAAAACAGTGACACCTTCCAAAGCTGCTTGACGAAGTGTTTCACCAAATTCCGGATGGGTAATGGTGTTGGGAATCACATACTTAACCGGTTTGAACTGAACCACGAAGATGAGATAAGCCTCATAGCCTTCTTTGGCAATGTCCATCAAATGGTGTATATGTCGGATACCTCTCAAGGTAGGCGCATCCGGAAATGCGGCAATTCTGTCTTCTTCCAGCGTAACCCCTTTTACTTCGATAAAGGCTTTTTCGTTTTCATGTTCGACATAAAAATCCAGTCGGGAATTTTCATATTTGATTTCCGGCTGGATGAAGGTGTTTTCAGGGAATAATCCCCCCGCTTTAAGCCATTCAAAAACCGCTTTGTTGGGAGCCTGGGAGTCAATGTTAATAAGTAAGTTCTCTTTTTCCACTGCGACCAGATCATAGGCTGTTTTTCGATTTGGATTGTCGCTTTTTTCCAGATAAACCGTGCTGCCGGGTAGCAGCAGTTCTTTACAGCGACCGGTGTTTTTCACATGACATAAATGACGCTGGCCGTCAATTTCAACGTTGGCAACAAACCGGTTTGGACGGTCTATGAACTTTCCCTTATGGCTGTTTAAATACGTCATCTGTGAAACCCCGATTCTAAAAGTGATGAGGAAATTTTTTGTTGCGTAAAGAGGCAATTTATTATAACATTTATCAGATGTGTTCGTGAGTTCAAGTTGCTGCGTGAATTGATGGGAGAGTAGAAGCGTAACGCTATCTTCATCGTTGGAGATGCCCATTAGAGGATTTCCGGGCACAGATTTACCTTGAAAAATGTGGTGTCAGGATTCAGGGGAGAAGCACCATTCTGAAGATCAACCGGTTCAGAAAAAAACAGGCCCTCTTGTATTCAGCACGAATGGAATAAGCGTATTTACAGGGAAAAGACCGGTGGTGTATATTCAAATAAAGCCTTCGATTCATCTTCTGACTTTTCAACGTCGTTTGTACGATCTGTTTTTGCCATATGCATATCGACAGGTCGAATATCGGAAGGGTTATGGAATACCTGCTCCCAAAGTCTTTTAAGCATGATATCAAAATCGAATATGTTACATTTATGAGAAAAGAGGTCGGAAGGCAGATGGCTGTCATACGAAATTATTGGCTTTCAAGGGACTAAAACCATAACAATCAACTTCCTGCTTAAATATTTTCATTTGACTTAGCGTTTACTCTCAAGCGTATAGTCAGGCTGTAAATCTTAGTTAGAGAATCATTTGAAAAAATGGGAGGTATTGATGGAATATCGTAAGGTTTCAAGAGGGACTGAACCTTTGCAAAAAGCGTATGATGAAGTGATAAAAAACGGAAATGGTGGGCGTGACAGGATTTGAACCTGCGACCTCTTCCGTGTGAAGGAAGCGCTCCCCCGCTGAGCTACACGCCCGTGTGCCTTATTCTCATTATAACATAAATTAATGTTAGTTTAAAGGACGCTTTTATCAAGAAAAATCATGTCATTTTGATACTTTCCTCGGTTTTAAACCTATTTTTACTGATAAAAACCGGAGAAATCTCCTTTTTTGTTTTGAGATAGCTGCATTTTTTCAGGAAGGAGTCAAGCTGTTTATCTGTTATGGAATTTCATGATAACCCCTCTACTTGCTATAAAGTAACTTACTGTTCAGTAAGTTACTTTATAGCATAACATAAATCCTTTAGCGCTATAATTCCGAAAGAAAAGCCCCTTTCAGAGGCCATTTTCTCGTTTTGGTTTCCAGTTCCAGGTACAGGGCATAGAGTGTGTTTAAATCTTTCAGGGAAACGGCCTTGCACATGGCGAGGTCAAGACTTTCGATCAAACCGAAAAGCCCTTTCCCCATTCTGGCGGATATGATGATATCGTCCATCAGATTTTCATAATTGTTTGTGATGTGTTCTTTTTCCATCAGAAGAGATTCCTGATAGCTAGTCATTTCCTGTGTTTGCAGATCTTCAATCCGTGTATGGGCAATCAAATAATTAACGATCTCAGCGAAGGTTTCCTGAGCTTGTGAGCCGCATAATTCGTAGTTATAAATTGACATTTCATCCTCTGTCGGGAAATAATAGGATCTTTTGAGATCCGATTCGACGATGATTCTCACCTCTTCCTTGTCCAACGCCACGGTGTAGAAATAATTTTCATCCGCTTCAATGAAATCGCTTCTTTCAATGTATTTCATCGTGTAATCTTTTATCTTTTTCAGGGATGCCTTTGAGTCGATATGTTTCTTGAAGACCTTGTGCAGCTGGCTATAAGTGCAAACACCGTAAAGGTTCGCGAGGGCGGCCACATAAGTCTGAATCGCCTGATAATTTAACAGGGTGTCTCCCATTTTCTCCATTCCGTTCAGATAGGTTTCTTTTATCTCTTCGGGGATGTCAAACCCATCGTCAACATATTTGCCCCTGAAAAAGATATAGCCTTTGTTGATCAACATTCTGACGATGTCTTCGTTCATATCCAGCATCTTATCTTCAAGGAAATCCATATTCTCCATCAGTTCTTCCATGGGGAAGTCGAGGTCTTTTTGGACGTCTTTGAGCAAGTCATTTACATCAATCTCTTCCAGCATATTCTTAAAACCACCGGAAAAGACCATCAGTTCTTCTTTTGTGAAATAAATCAACTCTTCTTCAAATTTCTGAGGAAGGATCTTTTCAAGTACGTTGACCAATTCGTCCTTTTTTAGCTTTTCGAAGCCTTTGATACCTTGATTCTTTGCCAGGAAGACGAGTTCGGGTTTACGGAGCTCACCTAACTTTTGCTTTAAATAAACCGGTTTTTCATTTGTTTGGGTCTTATCTTGGTGTTCATTTTCAACGAGTACAGGTGGAAGCGACCCTCCCGTCATTTCGTTTAATCTTTCCAGTGAATTCCGGAACACAACTTCCTCCGCCATGAAATATTCAGGATCGAACGCATCACCGACCCATTCGAGAACGGATTCATATTCTTCATCTGCCGGGTCGTTCAATGTTCTGAGCATGTCTGCATAACCCCATGTCCCCCCGCAATCCTCCGGCGGACAGGCTCTCTTTCCGGCTGTGCAAAGTGGATAGTCTGTGTTTTTTTTCGCTTCGAGAATCTTCTCCAATTTAACCGTATGCTGCCAGTTATCGCCAAAATCATAAATGAATTCACATTTGTTGTTTTCGGGTGTGAGGACGCTTTTAATTCGCATTCCCCATGCCGGAATAACATCGTCAAAATCCTCGTTAGGCACTCCCAGACGAAGTCTTTCGCCGCTTTTGGGGTTGTTCACGATGAATTCCATGAGATGATAGCCCTCCCAGCCCATCGCATCGAGAATGGCTGAAGCGAGATCCCAGAAGGTGGCTGTATCTTTCAGCTCAATCCTCCTCCAGATCATCGGTTTGATACCTGTCAATGAGATTTTAAATCGATAAATTTTATTGTCAGTCATGATTTCCTCCTTAATTCTTAAGGTTCTGTTGATTCTATTGTACTACTTTTTGACCTGTTCGTTGCCGACATGTCTAAAATGATATAATAGTTATGAAAGTGAAGTAATTTTAGAAAGAAAAGAGTGCAATTATGAGGAGGAAGAAGATGTATAACTATCCAAACACAAGAAAAGTCGGGGTTGAAGAAATACATTTTGGTGTCAAAATTCCCGATCCATACAGATGGATGGAAGATGAGAATGATCCTGAACTAAACGCCTGGATTGAAGCGCAGAACAAATTAACGTATTCGATTCTGGATAAAATACCGGAAAGAGGCGGGATCAGGGAGCGTCTGGAGGAGCTGTATAATTTTCCAAAGTACAATTTTATGATGACGGTGGTCGGGAAAAAGATCATCTATGCGTACAATGACGGGCTGCAGAATCAATCGGTTTATTATGTGCAGGAGGGCCTCGACGGGGAAGCGGAAGTTTTGATTGATCCCAACACGTTGTCTGAAGATGGAACGGTTGCCGTTAATCTGAACGGCCATTCGAAAGATAACCGATACCTTGCCTTCCTTCAAGCGCAATCGGGCTCTGACTGGCAGACGTTGAAGATCATGGATCTTGAAAAGAATGAATTGATGGAAGATGAACTAAACTGGGTAAAGTTTACCTATACGGCCTGGTGTGGCGATGGGTTCTTCTATTCGGGTTATGATAAACCGGTCAAGGGTAAAGAGTTGTCGGAAAAAAATGAGAACATGAAAGTCTATTATCATAAACTCGGAGAAGATCAGAGCCAGGATCAACTCATTTATACGGATCCTGAACATCCACTTCGTTTTCACGGTATCGTTGTATCTGAAAATGAAAAATGGCTTGTTCTGACTTCTTCTGAAGGAACATACGGAGCTGAAATAAAATTAAGAAAAGCAGACGCTCCGGATGAGGATTTTCAGATCCTTTTCAAAGGGTTTGACAATGAATTTGAATATATCGGTTCACAGGACGATGAACTGTACTTCGTAACGGATAAAGAGGCTTCAAACAAGAAGATCATCAAGATCAACGCACAGACACTTGAGGTGGAAGACCTAATTGCAGAATCCAAAAATTCCCTTGAATATGTTACTAAGGTTGGAAATTATCTCTTGGTGAATTATCTGAAAGATGTCGTCTCACAGTCCTGTTGCTATGATACAAAGGGTAATCTGAAAGCAGAGGTACAGCTTCCCGGAATCGGAAATGTCTACATGTATGCCGGAAGCAAAGACCTTGAAAAGATCATCCTCTCATTCGGATCTTTCATCAACCCGGTCGGTCTTTATACCGTTGATCCCGAAACAGGTGAGACGGAAGTATTCAAAACTTCAACCGTTTCTTTTGATGCCGCACAGTTCATCACGGAACAGATTTTCTGTGAGAGTAAAGACGGAACGAAAATCCCGGTATTCATCACGCGAAGGAAGGACTTGGAACTTGACGGATCAAATCCGACACTCCTGTATGCCTATGGTGGGTTCAACATCTCCCTGACACCATCTTTTGATCCCGCAACGATCTATCTGCTTGAACAGGGCGGCGTTTATGCCCAGGCAAATCTCAGAGGCGGTGCCGAATACGGTGAAGCATGGCACAAGGCCGGGATGCTCCTGAACAAACAGAACGTCTTCGATGATTTTATCGCCGTTGCCGAAACGTTAATTGAAAAGGGATATACTGCCAGCGATAAACTCGCCATTCAGGGGGGATCAAACGGTGGATTACTGATGGGAGCCGTTACCAATCAGAGACCGGATCTCTTCAGTGCTGTGTTTGCACAGGTTGGTGTCATGGATATGCTGCGCTATCACAAGTTTACCATTGGCTGGGGCTGGGCTGTTGAATACGGGAATCCCGAAGAAGAGGTGCATTTCAGGAATATTGTAAAATATTCCCCCCTTCACAATATAGAAGAAAAGGAGTATCCGGCGGTAATGGTTATGACAGCTGATCATGATGATCGCGTTGTTCCCGCACATTCTTTCAAGTATATTGCCACCCTGCAGGAGAAGAACACAGGGGAAAAACCTGTTGTGATTCGTGTGGCAACAAAGGCCGGACATGGGGCCGGAAAGCCTGTTTCAAAATTGATTGATGAGGCGGCAGACCGATACGCCTTTTTCTTTAATAATATTTCTGAAACTAAATAATAGAGGAACTCCCGGAGAGTTTAAACTCTCCGGGGAGTCTTTAGGGCGTAATTTTCGACTTCATACCAACCATTGAAAAGGTGATCTGTCTAAAAATCATTTCATTCGAATTGAATCTGTTTACCCATGCTTTTAACAGCGGCAAAAGCGATTAGCTTACCAACCAGGGTGTATATCGGATTAACTTTTGCATCATAAAAGTAGGATGTTCTTTCATTGTAGAATGCAAAATCTGCGGGGAGTTTTTTTGGTGATAATTCTGACATTTTTTTAAACAGCTGAAACCAGATGACGTTTCCAAGTGTTGGTTTTCTGACACTTTTGTTTGACATATCTTTAAAAAATTCTGCAGTTTTATTTTTTATCCTCTTTTCTGTTTTTATTCTGTATGCAGCGGTCATTTGCCATGGCGTGGTGGTTACCATCAGCTTTGAGGAGATTCTTGCCCCGCCAAGACTGATGGATAAAGCCTTGATGACCTTTTTCAATCCGGAACCACCGTTTGCGACGAGCATCATGGATTGATCAAAAAAGACGGGTCTGTGAAGGGTATAAGCGAACCTGTCGATGAAGTTTTTCATCAGTCCCGATACGTTGTGCGCATAACCGGGAGAGATTAAGATGATCCCGTCTGATTCAGAAAGCTTTCTTTCAATTTCTGATTTATCATCTTTTAACGGACAATATTCTTTTCCATGGGAGATACAGGAGAAGCAGCCTGTGCAGCTTTTTAAATGAACGTCTTTTAACAAAATCCTTTCAAATTCCACTACATTAAATGATTTTAGTTCAGTTTCTATTTGTTTTGATAAAGCATATCCATTACCTTTATGAGGACTTCCAATAACGGCTGTTATTTTCAAAACGATCATCTCCACTTTGTTAAGCTTTTAGATAGTATACTACACGAAACTAAAAAAGTTCCGTCGAAAAAACTTCACTTTCAGAACAAAAAACGTCGATTGGTCGAAAATACATAGATGATTTTCCGCTATTTGCTATAATGAATAAAATAAATAGCTGGAGGGATAATATGTATGAACTGGTTTTAATCGATGCGGATAACACGTTGTTTAATTATAACGAGGCGGAAAAATACGCACTTGAGATGGCCTTGAAAGAATTTGATTTTGCGGGAGATCCTGAAGCGGTCAAAGTGGATTACAAGGTGATCAACAAAGGGATGTGGGCAGATCTTGAAAATGGAAAGGTGACAAAGGAGACCTTGAGAACAGAGCGTTTTCGCCGATTGTTTGAGCAATATGATCTGAACATTTCACCGGAGGCATTCAGTGAATGTTATCTCAATCGTCTCTCGGAAGGCAGTTTTCTGATAAAGGATGCCGAGGGAATATGCCGATATCTGAGTCAAAAATACAAGCTGGTACTGGTCACGAACGGAATAAAAGAGGTTCAGAATGCCAGATTGAACAGATCACCGATCAGAAAATATTTTCACGGAATCGTGATTTCAGATGATATTGGTGTCAGCAAACCGGATTCGGCATTTTTTGATCATACGCTGACCGTTGCACAACACGATGATAAGAGGACAACGATTATCATTGGAGATTCGTTGAGTTCAGATATGCGTGGCGGGATCAATTACGGTATCGACACCTGCTGGTTTAATTTTGAGTCGATAGAAAATCGTTCCGGTTTGGAACCAAAGTATAAGATTGGCGAATTAAGCGAGTTATACGATATTTTATAAACGCATTTGTTTTCGACGGAGACTTTGAACGTTATTCATATACCGAATTAAATTCGACGCAGTTATGAACCAAACAAAAAACCCTGCTTTAGAGTAGGGTTTTTTGTTTGGTGATTCAGTCAGTTCTATTTATTGAGCTGAAATATCTATCGTTCCCACAACTGTCAGCTGGTCCTGAAGCATTTCTTTTACGGAAGAACCGGTCAAAATGCCGTTCTTAACCGTTCCTTCGAAAGTGAAAGGCTTACTTACGATCTCCGCATTAAACAACAAAGTTTCATCAGACGGAGTATACGCCCCGGTTGATATGGTATAAGGCGGATTGGTGATTTCTCTGACAGAAATATCGTGACTGACGGGATTTAAAGCCAGTGTCCCCCCGTTGATTTTGTTGGCGTCAGAAAACCAGTCAAAACTAAAGGTAATTTCAGCCGTATAAACGCCATCGTTTCCCTGGCCTGCCGGGTCAACATACCACAACGCTGAATTATGATTGGTGATTCTGATCGTTCCCTTCCAGTTTTTGGAAATGGCTGTCGGTGCAAAAATACCACATGCCGAGAAAAACAAGGCACTCAGAACCAACAGACAGAATAAGCTACTTCTTTTTTTCATATATCCGTCCCCTCCACGGTTAAAAGTTATGAGATTATAACAGCTTTGGAGGTGTTTTAAAAAAATTTCACAATACTTCACAGAGACTTTCTATAGCTATCCGAAACTTTTTATCAGCCTGGTCAGCAGTGCTCTCCATCTTGCTCTTCTTTAGAAGGAATATTTCGCGACTGTGTAATGGTCATTAGGCTCTATTTTCAAATCATCCGGTTTTTCGGCTTTAGGTTGAATTTTAAGCGAATAAAAGAGTTTATAGACTGATATCTTTGTTTTACATACGTTTTCTTTTTTTGACAAAATTTTCACTTGTGATATAATGATATCGTTCTGCAAACGTTTGCAATGACAAATAGGAGGTGTTTTATGAAAAAATTTGTTTTAATTTCATTAATGGTTATGATTTCTTTAACAGTATTGGCAAAGGTTCAGCTGGTGTTGAGCGGTTGGCCCGGGAACCCTGTCGAGGAATCCATCATCAAAGAGAACGTTGAAGCGTTCAACGACAGTCATCCGGATATCGAACTGTCCTGGGAACCTGCAGGAGACGTCACACAGTTTACACAGCGAATGATTTCACAGATCGCAGCCGGTACGGGTCCCGATCTCTTTTATGTGGATGTTGCATGGGGAGAAGAATTCTACAAGATGAACGCCCTTTATCCGTTAGATCTTTTCATGAAGAAGGATCATTACGATCTCGACGATTTTTCTCCCGCTCTTCTCGATGCCTTTAGCTTTGAAGACAGAATTTATGGTCTCCCCAAAGACTGTGCATCCCTGGCCTTGTTCTTCAACAAGAAGATATTCGATCAGTATGGGGTTGCATACCCGGAAACAGGAGACACCTACTTCGATCTCCTGCTCAAGGCAACTGCTTTAAAAGACGCCGGATGCGAAAATCCTATGGTTGTTGCAGCTGATTTCAACAGAGTGATTCCGTTCATCATCGGAAGCGGTGGACAGCTTGTTGATGAAGACTTGAACACGGCTATCACGGAAGATAATGCATGGGCCGGTCTGAAGTTCTACGTCGATCTCGTCAGAAAATATAACGTTGGTGTTGAACCCGGGACAGTCGGTTCAAGCTGGATTGGTGAAGCATACGGAAGAGAAAAAGTTGCCATGGCAATGACGGGAAGCTGGTCCGTCGGATATCTCAGAGGCCAGTATCCGGATGTCCTTGACAATACGGGAATCGTACAGCTCCCATATTTTGCAGAACCATCTTCCATGCTGTACACGGTTGCATGGTCCATCAACCGATTCAGCCCTCACAAGAAGGAAGCCTGGACGGCATTAAAGTTCCTCGTGGATGAAGGCCAGAAGCGATTCGTTGAAAAGGTTGGTTCAATGGCTTCAAAGAAATCCATCGCCGCAACGGATACGGATGAGATCAAAAAGCCTTTCTACAAGGCACTTGACGTTGCACATCCCTGGAAAGTCTCCACACCTTCCGGTAAATTTACAAAGGCAAATGATGAACTCAACACGATCTTAAAGGATCTTTTCTACGGGAACATGGATTACGAAACAGCCAGAAAGCTTATCAACGAGAGATACCCGGAATGGGTTAAATAAGAATCTTTTTTTCATCAATCACGGACGCCTGTTGCGTCCGTGATTGCTTCTAAAACTATCTACTGGAGGAGATAATGCGTCTCAGAACAAAAGAGGGGGTTTACGGATATCTGTTTATCCTGCCCGCAATGATCATCATAGGTGTTTTCATGCTGTATCCGATCGTCATGACCTTCTGGTACAGTTTTACGAATTACAACGGAACGGAACAGAATAAATTTGACATGCTGTTCGTCCCCGAGGATGCCTTGCAATTTCACTTCGGTGAATTTATAGAGGATCTTGTTCCGGAAGATTCACAAAGACTTCAGAAGGGATTTGATGCCGTTTCGATGCTGGAGTTTGATGTCGGTGTAAAACTTTCCGAAGAACAGAAAGCGAGTTTTTCAAACGAATATTTCAAGCTGGATGATTTGATGAACGATTTTCTTGCCCGAAAGCTCAGCGATCAGATAACGGTGAAACAGTTTCTTGAACGATACATCACGGGAAAAGGAAGGGGACTGATAGCCTATAAACCGATGTTTACCGGGTTCACCAATTTTATGCAGGCCTTTAAGGATCCGTATTTCTGGACTTCATTGAAAAACACCCTTCTCTTCTCCGCAATAGTGGTTCCCGTTCAGACTTTATTGGCCCTTCTGCTGGCTGTCGCCGCCAATCAGAAGATATGGGGACACAAATTTTTTAAGACGACGTTTTTTATTCCATCGGTGACGTCTTCCGCTGCCATTTCCATGATCTTTTCACTGATCTACACGAAGCCGGGGATTTTGAATCAGATGTTCGGAGTTGTAGGTATTACCGCGGTGGATTGGCTGAACAATCCACAGACAGCACTTGGTGCCGTTATGGCGATGAATATCTGGACGACTGCCGGGTACTTTATGGTGACGTATCTTGCGGGACTGCAGCAGATTCCGGCGTCAATCCTGCAGGCGGCACAGATCGATGGCGCGAGTCCGAGATGTATGTTCTGGAAGATCATCGTGCCGTTACTCAAAAACCAGACGATTTATATCGTGACGATGGGAATCATCTCAACTCTTCAGGTCTTTGACCAGATCTACATGCTGATCAGAAATCTCAGAAATGTGACCTTGTCCTATTACATCTACAAGAACGCCTTTGAATACGGTGAGATGGGCTACGCCTCGGCACTCGGTGTCGTGTTGTTTGTCCTCGTATTCGTCGTGACATTTATCTTTAAGCGTGTATACAGAGAAGAACGAGTTGTTAAAGAGGTGAAGAGATGAGAAAGAGACCCAATTACAGAAAAACGCTGATGTATATCATCCTGATCGCATATGCCCTGCTGTCCCTGTTTCCGTTTGTCTGGAGTCTGCTGATATCGTTCACCCCCATGACCTATACGGATGATCTGGGGGTTGAGAGAGGTGTTGATATCATGGAATGGCCGCCTGAGATGGATCTCTTTCGCTTTCCGCCACGATTCTTCGGAGCACCGGCAACGGGAGAGAATTACGAAGAGGTCTTTCACATTGCCCCTTATGGCAGATGGATTCTGAATACACTGATCTACGCCTCACTGGTGACGCTTGCCAACCTGTTCTTCGACGGTTTGGCCGGGTATGCCTTTGCCAGGCTGCGCTTCAGGGGAAGGGATCTGATCTTTTCACTTCTGATGGCGACCATGATGGTTCCCTTTCCGGCGATCATCGTCCCCACCTATCTGCTGGTATCGGATATGGGATTGATTAACACTTTTATGGGATTGATCCTGCCGAAAATTTCGATGGTCTTCGGGATATTCCTCATGCGGCAGTTCTTCCTGAATTTACCGATAGAGATAGAAGAAGCCGCACTCATCGATGGGGCATCTATTCCGAGAAGGGCTTTTTCCATCATGTTCCCGATGGCAAAACCGGCCTTCATCACGTTGGGTATCTACACTTTTTTGAATACCTGGAATGATTTTATGTGGCCGTTGATCGTAACCACCAGGAAGGAGATGTTTACGCTCACCATCGGGCTGAACTTCTTCAAGGGATCTTTCTACACGGTCTGGCCGTATATGATGGCGGCGACCATGCTGATGACGGCACCGATGATCATCCTGTATTTCAGTTCGCAAAAATATTTCCTGGAAGTTAACGTGTCTTCCGGCGTCAAAGGATAAGAGGTTGTTTATGGAAGAGAAAAAGATTACAGTTCATATCGTCAGTCACTCGCATTGGGACCGGGAATGGTATGTGCCGTTTGAAATCTATCGGAACAGGCTGAACGTTCTGATGGAGAATTTGTTTGAGGCGTTTGATAAAAAAAATAATTTTAAGCATTTTACACTTGATGGTCAGACGATCGCCATAGAGGATTATCTGGAACGGTATCCTCAGATGGCAGAAAAGTTTCAGAAACTCGTTGCAGATGGAACGATTGAAGTCGGACCCTGGTATATCCTGCCGGATGAATTTCTGATACAGGGGGAGACTTTCGTCAGAAATTATCTCGTCGGGCAGTCAGTTCTCAAGACGTATGGTATGAAGAGCAGTCAGGTGGGATATCTGCCGGATATGTTCGGTCATACGGCGTATACCCCAACCCTTCTGAATGGATTGGGGCTGAATGCAGCTGTTCTCTGGAGAGGCCCGGGGAAGGCGTGTCGTAAGACGGAGTTTCTCTGGGAAGGGGAAAACGGGGATAGCCTACCGGCGGTGCACCTGATTAATTCATATTCCAACGGCGCCAATTTCGGATTGTACACGGAAGACCTCGTCGAGAAGATCTGCGGGGAAATCGAAAAGATCAAGCACTTGAGAACGTGTGCTCACGTCCTGCTGATGAACGGAACGGATCACGAATTCCCCATCGTCGAACTTGCCGATCATTTTGAAGCAATCGGAAGGCGAACGGGTACCGTTGTCACACATTCAACGATCAGTGATTACGTTGAAGCGGTCACGCAAAACACCGGACATCTGGACAGGGTCTGCGGAGAGCTAAAAGATGCCACTTATGAGCATATTCTGAAGGATGTCCTCTCTTCCAGGATAACCCTCAAGCTGATGAGTTTTGAGGCACAGCAGCTCTTTCTGAGATACGTTGAACCCCTTTCTGTCCTTTGTGCGATTCAGAATCCGGAAGAAGCAGCCACCTTCAATCGTGAGATTCGTCAGGGATGGAAGATGATTCTGCAATCTCTGACGCATGATGGGATTGGAGGCTGCAGTACGGATCGTGTCCAAAGAAAGGTTGAAGACCGTTTCGCCGATGCCATTTATCTCGGGAGTTCTCTGACGGGTAAATATTTACGAAAACTTTTTCCCGCTGAGGAAGAGATTGGAAATGGAGATGATTATTCTATCGTTGTATTCAATCCCGATGATAAACAGTCGGAAAAGATCGTTGAAACACGGATACCGCGCCTTGATGGGTCTTACCGGATAACGGATCGTGACGGAAACGACGTTGACTATGAGTTGATGGAAGAACTTGCCGGATTCCATGGTTTGTATGAGACGAGATGGCAAACGGATATTTCAACCATCTCCGAATTTCAGAGTAGAATCTGCCCTCACAAGGTTATGGAACAGTATTCACAACGGATTCGATTCAAGGCGCATATCCCATCACTTGGTTTTGCCGGATTTGATGTGAGGCGAACTGAAGGAAACGCTTTCCGTTTTATACGATGTGATGTTGAACCTTCAAGTGGTTTTGAAAATGATTTTATTCGCTTTACTCTGAATGCTGACGGCAGTTTTAACCTTTTTGACAAGCGAAATGGCGCATTTTATGAAACCCTCAATCGGATTCAAGATGTTGCGGATATCGGTGATGAGTATAATTTTGCCTATGCTCCGGATGATCAACCCATAATGGTTATCCCTGAGATGGTGAAAAACATCTCAGGGCAAAAAACGCTTGAGGGCGCTGAATATATCGTAGAAATACAGATGCCGTTACCGATTGGCTATGATAGGGTCAACGCTCAAAGGTCTGCGTCAAAGGTCTGCAGTACGATGACAATCACATACACGGTATATAACGATTCCGGTCGGGTTGATGTAAAGCTTAACTTAATGAATCAGGCAAAAGATCATAAGACCTGTTTTGAAATCACTGTTCCTGGCCATCCAGATAAGGTGATCAAGGATTCCTATTATGGGTTTGTCCGGCAAACGGCTTCTTTCTATGATTATGATGAATCCATGGCCGAAGAGAATCTATCCCGGTATGCCCTGGAAACTTTAGCGGCAATTGTGCAGGATGGAAAGGGGTTAATGGTTACGACAAGGGGGATTCATGAATTTGAGACCGCTTATGCGGGAGAGGGAACGAAGGCAAAGTACACACTCATAAGATCGGTCGGGATGCTTTCCAGGGGGGATTTGAGTACCCGAAAAGGGGAAGCGGGCCCCCGTATAAAAACACCGGAGGCACAATGCCTCTGTGAGCTAATCCATCAATACAGTATTATGCCGCTTCATGAAGCCAATGATACAGTGATCATGAAATCGGCCAATGATTATTTATTCAAACCGGTGGCGATCTGTCGAAAGCTGTCTGAGAGATCCGGAATACCGAAACCATTTGCTTTCAGCGCAGCCGATCCTCTGTTTCTGAAAACGTTGAAGCTCTCGGAAGATGGCGAAGGTGTAACGTTAAGGGCGCTCAATCTCTCTGAAAAAAAAGCGAGCCTCAAATTTGATGGGCAATCATTTAAAAAGTGTATAATGACGAATATGTCGGAAGTTTTTTCCAAAGAAGGGTCAAAAATAGAATCAGGTCAGGTTGATATCGACAGACTCGACAGTATCAAATTATACTTTGATAAATGATTGAAGAGAGGGATTTATTTGAAGCGGAATGATATCAAAGAAGTTGCAAAATTGACAGGTGTATCACCTTCCACCGTTTCACGTGCGATTAATCATCCGGAGATGGTGAATGTTAAGACGCGGGGAAAAATTCTTGAAGTTGTTGAAAAGCTCAATTATCATGCCAGTAGTAGTGCAAGAGGGCTTAAAGGGTACGGGACAGGACTTATTCTTGTTTCTTTCGGTGACAGTTATCCGCTTATTTCCTCTTCTAATTATTATCAGGCCTTGATACCGGTTTTAGTGGAAAAATTCGAAGCGAGGAATTATCATCTGATCATGAGTATGCATATGCACGACAGTGATCTATCCTCTATTATCACCCTGTCGCATAAGAATGTGTCAGATTTGACAATTCTGATGGCCCCAAGGGAAAACGATGAACGTTTGATAGAATTGAGGAAGTTGAAAGAGAAGTTTCTCGTGTTGGGAAACCCCAAGCTGGCGTTTGAGTATCATTATGTGGAAAATGACAGTTATAGCGGTTCCCGGATGGCTGTAGAGACACTTCTCGCTTCCGGTTATGAAAAATTTGTGTTTATCGGCATGGAAGACTCTTATGATGTCTCAAAAGTCAGATATAGAAGTTTTTTGGATGCCGTCGGAAAGGCGAATGGTTCATACCAGGCGTACACAAATTGTAAGCCCCTTGAAAAAAGCGGGTATCAAGTCGGGCGGGAAGTGAACCCGGATAAAAAGACCGGTGTTTTTTGTACGGCAGATATCTTTGCAGTGGGGTTTATGAAGGCTCAATTTGAGAAAGGGAATCTGCCGGGCAGAGATTATGGGATCGTTGGGTATGATGCCCTGATAGACGGGATATCCCTCGGAGGGAACTATTATTCATTGACTTCGATAAAACAGGATTTGGAGTTGACCGCTGAAACGGTCGTTGATCAATGTATCAAGCTTATTAATGGTGAGAAGACGGAGAACCTGATGTTGCCGGTTGATATAAAGTTTGGAGATACGCTGTAATGAAATGGTGAGATAAAAGAACTTATCATTTGAAGATTTAACCATAGGAGAGATAGAAAGAGAACGGAATGTTCCATGTTTGGGTAGGAACATTCCTTTTTTGATTTGGAATAGCCTGTTGGGATTTTTCCTATTCCTTTCTTTCAGCTGCCTTTTTTCTCTGACGGCTTCTTCTGACATTTTCCCGGTTTCGACAGGCGGGGGAGCAGTATTTTTCACGGCTGCTGCCGGCGAAGAAAAAATCACCGCAATGGACACATCTGGTGAGAATGACATTTTCATCCGTAACCGCGAAAGCGTAGATGGTTTCGATGGCTGTTTTAAGTGAATCGAACTGCCAGGCGATGGTTGTGTTGTGAAATTTTTCAACGGTGAACCCTATCTTACTGGCGTTAAAGCTCTCCGGCATGATCGTCACTTTTTCCGTCAGATAATGAGACATGTTATTGTAGGCGATCAATTGATTAAAGTGATTGGACAACATACAGGCAAAGTTCAGAAACCAGTCGAGTCTTTCACAATAGAATTTTGAGAAGATCAGATCGATGACAACAGGCCTTTTACCGTAATACTTGGGAGAGTCTTCCGCCTTGACGATATCCACAGCGTTTCGATAATGATTGACCATCAAGTCCCCCTCTTCTGTAAAGGGTGTAAACAGACTCATATAGCTTTCTTCATCCATCGTTTTATCACGAATCTTTAAGATGTTTCCTTTGATAAACATGACCGTTTTATCCCCGATGATATCACGGTTATAGACACTCGATGCCATAAATCCCGGTAGACCGTACTGCTTTACAAAGATCAGAACATATCGTTGGATCTGCTCAAGCAGGTGTTCGTCTTTTGTTTTTTTGTGTTCGAGCGTCATGTCACCGATACTCAGTATATCCGTTAACAATGATTCTGCTGTATCAAACGGGTTGTACATACTGAATGTGGCATCATTTTTTGGGCATATATAGACTTCATTTTCGTTCTCGGGATGTGTTCTGTATTCGTATTCGGAATATTTAAACCAATCCGTTGCAAAATTTCCCTTAAGGGAAATCCTCTTTTCCATAAGCGTTCCTCCTAAAACGTTAATTGTAATAGTTGTAATTGTTTAATCTATTACAAAAATAATTTTACCTGAAAAAATCTCTGTTGTCAACTATTACATTTTTGCGGGAAGCAGGATTATATAAAAAAAACAGACTCCCGTAAAAGAGAGCCTGTTGTTGAAGCTGTTAAAACCGTCTTTGAATCAGTATCGGTACATCGTGACGAGTCCCTTGCTGATTCGAAGCCTGTCAAGGGCAAAGGTGAAGAGCTCATCCCCAAAGACTGTGGTACAGAACGCGACAGATTTTTTAAGTCTTTCCTCCAGCCGTTTGTTTTTTGCCGTCACATCGTCAAGGTTCTCCTCACTGGTATCTTCCCGGTACATACTCAAATCGGCAAGCAAGACGTCTCCCGTTAATGTCATCGTGCCCCCCCAGTACGCATATTCTTCCAGCCACATCTGAATATCCTTAAGGAGGTTCGTATCGAGTTTCTGACGGATGGTTTTTGCATTTCTCTCTATATGTTTTCCCGTCTTGATTAAGAGTTCAGCTGCCGCTTCTCTTTTTCGTTCTGAGTAGAGTTCCCCATAGGTTTTGAGCAATTCGCTGATCATTGGTGACGGTTCAGAGCATAAGGGACTTTTTAAATTGGCTTCCGCAAATTCTGTCAATTCTTCATGACATTCCGGTGCGAGTTTCTTTATGATGTTTTTCCAGCTTGAAACGGCATCAAAATGTTCTTTTTCCCGGAAATAATCCCCCGCGTTGAGGATAGAAATCATGGAGGCATAGGCTCTGCTCATGGGGTTGAGGATGATACCGGAAGACTGCTTGTATAACTCCCCGTCTCTCCCTACATAGGGTCCCGTATGCAGTTCGGGTGCCATCGCGGAATCGTTGACCGGGTAATTGTCCCAGTAAAGAACAGGTCTCTTGAAGGCATTGGAGATCATCTTTGCATCCGTTGTTTCAAGCTTTTCCGAACAGACTTTTGGTCCGGTCCACATGATTTCTATCCCCTGAAGAACCTTTTCCCCCAGTTCATGATGATAATCATTCGTTTCTGTTCCGAAATAAAGTGTCGGACACATGATGAATTTAAAATGATCAATTTTATTGACGAGTCTCTTGTATACGGCGTTGGTGAAATAAGATTGTGCCTCTGCCAGGCTTGAGAAATAATTCTTATCCGCCTGATGCACAAGGCTTTCAGGGATATCGTCAAAGAAGAGACAAAATGTGCTGACCCCTCTATCGGCAAATCGCATGAATTTGTCACAGATGATTTCAAGATCCTGTTCATCAGAATGAACCAGACTGAGCCCCGGACTGAGTGCCAGAGAAACATCAATCTTGTTTTCTTTTCCGTGATTGACAAGGGCTTCAAAAACGGTCATGAAATCTTCTGAATAATGTTCGCGCCATAAGTCGCGATGGTATTTGTCCTCTTTTGGTGCGTATATGTACAGGTTGTATGTTCCCGATATAGAGGAGATGATATCCTTTCTCTCCTGCCAGGTCCAGGGTTTGCCATAGAACCCTTCTACGACCCCCTTTATGTATTCGTTTTTCATCTGTTCACCTCTCGTTATGATTTTACAGCTCCGTCTACGAGTCCGGAGATGATTTGTTTCTGGAATATCAGGAAGATAATGATGACCGGCAGACCGGCAAGTGTTGAGGCTGCCATCATCTTGGGCCATTCTACCTGATTCAGTTTTGAGAACATCGCCAGCCCTACCTGTACGGTTCTCATATCTTTTGAATTGGTCATAACCAGTGGATAATACAAGCCGTTCCAGCTGGCAATGAACGAGTTGATACCAAGTACGGCGAGCCCCGGTCCGCTCAGCGGCAGAATGATCTTGAAGAATATCTGGAAATCATTCGCGCCGTCCACATAGGCCGCCTGGTCAATTTCTACGGGTAATTGTTCGATGTATTGTCGCATCAGGAAGATTCCAAACGGTGAAACTAATGCGGGGACGATCAGAGCCTGATAGGTGTTAATCCAGCTTAGCTTTTCCATCATCATGAATATTGGGATGATGGTGATCTGTGGTGGAATCATCATCGTTGCCAGTATGATACCGAAGATGACCTCTTTCCCTCTGAATTTCTTTCTTGCCAGGGCATAGGCAACCATTGAGGAAAGGATCAGGTTTCCGGCAACGGCAAATATGGCAATGAACGCACTGTTAAACATATATCTGGCAAAATCATTTTCCTCCCAGACGTTTACGAAATTCATGAGTGTTGGGAATTTGTAATTCGCATGGATGTTATCAAGGCTGAATCCCGCTCCAACATCAGAACTTTTAAAGAGAATCTGAAGCTGTGAGACGTGTTTGACATCAATCCCTTCAAATTGAGCGAGATCAAGTTCCAATGTTTGATTTTTCCACTCATTTGAGGAATTGGGCTGAAAAGCAATCATTTTCAGATTTTCATCGATATCCTTCAAACCGATATAGAATGTATCGATCGTGCCGTTTATCTTCATATCACAGGTAAAAGACCGGGTCAGTTGCAGATTCTTATCCCCGAGAAAGACGCCTATTCCGGTCAATTCATCGGGTGTATCATTTTTTATATCAAACCAGGTGTTTTCGCTTTCAGTTGATTCATTTTTAACGAGTTCATATTGCTTGTTTCCGATAGCCTTCATCTTCGTTCTCAGAAACATCGCGCGTGTTTCAAAATCCAGAAGTGTCTTTCCGGTGATGATATGGAAAAGATCACCTTCAGGGATAATGGATGTCAACACCGTCAGTAACAATGGAAACAGACAGATTGACAATAGGATGACCATGGCGGTAAAAACTTTTTTGTTTGTTTTTGTCATCATCAAATCTCCTTTCGCAGAACTCTTTTCTGAATGAGGGTGATGACCATGATAATCATGAGCAGGATATAGGCAATTGCCGAACCGTAGCCCATTTCAAATTTTCTGAAAGAAACCTCATACAAATAATGAACCATCGTTTGTGTTGAATTTCTTGGTCCTCCACCGGTCATCGTGTAGATTTCGCTGAAGACCTGAAAGGATCTGATCGTATTTATGGCGATAACGAAGAATAACGTCGGTTTCAGCAGAGGCAGGGTAATTCTCGTTGCAATCCTGAATGGTCCGGCACCGTCAATTCGAGCGGCTTCATAGAGCTGTTCGGGTATACTCTGCAGTCCCGCAAAGATCAGAATGACATAATACCCGAATGCCGCCCAGACATCCATAAACATGATGGCGGGTAAAGCCGTTTGCGTTGAGGCGAGCCAGCTTCTGTCCTCCATCTTGAACCCGAGAAGACTTCCCAGGGTGTTGAACAAGCCGTTTGAACTGTACATATAAATCCATATCATGGAAATAACCACCATTGAGATGACAGATGGCAGGAAGAAGGCTGATTTGAAAAAATCTTTGCCCTTAAGTCTTCTGTTGTTCAGCAAGATGCCGATGACAAGCGCAATACCCGTTGTAAACGGAATGGTTCCCACAACGAAGATCATCGTATTTTTTAATGCAATCAGGAAGACCTCATCCTGAAAGGCCTTGATATAATTGTCAAAACCGACAAATTCCATGTTTGGATTTAACCCTGAGTATTTTGTGAAGCTGACCACAAAGGAAAAGATTATCGGGTACAGCCCAAATATCGAAAACAGTATGAGCCATGGAGACAGAAAGGCAAAAAGAACCCATTTTTGCTTTGTCTTTTTTTTCATCATATACTCCTTTTTATCACGAAAATACAAGGGGGGAGTTCCCCCCCGTTTAATCGTTTATTTGTTGAACTCGTCGAGAATGACCTGAATCTGATCGTTGTATTTCTTTAAGGTTGTTTCGACATCAGCGTTGTCGAGTACGATTGATTCGATGGCTTCTGAAAGCTTTGCCTGAATATCCACCCATTTCGGATGCTGTGGGGCAGGAACGGCCATGCCATTCTGCAGGAAGAAGATGTATTCCAGTGGATGATCTTCAAACCAAGGGTTTTCTTCTGCTTTCTTTGTGGAGGGGAAGATAGAAGGCACTCTTTTGGTGATCTTCATGGATACTTCTTCACTGATGAGGTATTCGATGAATTTCTTTGCTGCTTTCTTGTTCTGTGAGGCTTGTGGGATTGTCAGGATCTCGCCACCTGCAAATGAAGCATGGTAACCGTCTGCCGTATCAGGTCTCGGCACGTAGCAAACCATGAAATTGGTGTCCGGATAGGTGGAGGAAAGCTTTGTGATATTGCCCGCCTGGGCAATCCACATTCCAATTTTTCCGGCACCAAATACTTCTCTCAAGTCACTTGATTTTGTCTTGATGGAATATTTTGACAGTTCCTGATACATTTCAGCCGCTTCAAGAACTTCTTTAGAGTCCAGGGTAGCCGTTTTCATATCATCGGAAAGCATCTTGCCGTTGTTTCCCCATACCGCCGGTAAGAACCATTCCTGCCAGGGTGTCTGAGGTTCTCCCGTTCCCATTCCGAAACCGTAAACATCATCTCCCAGTGCATCAATTTTCTTTGCTGCTTCAATCAATTCCTCCCAAGTTTCAGGGGGGTATTCGGGATCGAGTCCGGCTTTTACGAAGAGATCCATATTGTAGTACATGGCTCTTGTTCCAAGGAGCCATGGATAGCCCCAGTATGCGTTATTGTACATGGACTGATTCCAGCCAACGATATAGGGGAATTGATCCACTTCATCGGAGACGTTTGACAGTACCCCTTCGTTGGCAAAGTTTGCAACCCATGTGTTTCCAAGTTCAAGAACATCCGGCACAGCTCCCGCAGCAAAGGCCGTAACGATCTTGTCGAATCCGGTTGCCCATGATAACTGAACAAATTCGATTTCCACATCGGGATTCATCGCCTGATAATCTTCAATAACCTTGTTTGCCGTGTCATCATTCATCATGAATTCCCAGAAAAGCAGCTTTGTCTTTGCGCTGCACACTGTAACCGCAAGCAGTACCAATAGTGAAACGATTAAAACTCTCTTAAACATAAAGCACCTCCAATTTATTCGGTAAAGAGGCAACAAAAGTGCACTCATCCCGTTATATTACAAGCATGATTATTCTCTCAACACAAACGATTCAGAGAAACTCCGTGCTGACTGGCTATTTAATTTGGGCAGAACTAAAACCGATTTACAGTGTATTCAGTATCCTTTTTACTTTATCAAAATCATCCAGGAAGGAGATCATGAATGAGATGGCAGATCCTTTTGCGACACTCTCGATTCCGCCATAGTCGATTTGAACAAACCCCTCGTTGTATTTTAATGAGGAATACTCCAGGATTTTTTTAACGGTATAGTCACGGAGAAAATCAGAAAATTTACTGATATCTCCACCGAGAATGATTTTTTTGGGATCCATAAACTGAACCATACCGGCAATTCTTTCGGAAAAATTGCAGATATAATTTCTGATGTCCCTGTTTTCATTCAACAATGGTTCATCCAATTTTTCCAGCTGAATTGCTTCAATCTGTTCAAGATTTTCCAGCAGCCAGTAATTTTTGATTCTGACTTCTCCGGCGGAGGAATGTTCTCCTTTGTATATCTTGTTGTCGATGATGATACCGGCACCGATTTCTTTAAGCATCAGCAGATTTTCCGGTAAGAAGAACAGAAAATAGAGGCTTTTTTCATCACTGAATTGTGAACGCAATAAACTGTTTGCCGCTGCCGCATTCGCGTCATTTTCCACATGGATATGTTTTGCGTAGCGGTCTCCAAGTTCCTTTACGATATTCAATTCGTTCAATCGCATATCCGATGAGAATCTGATGATACCCGAATTCGAGTCAATTAACCCCGGCAGGGCGAGGTTGATACTCAGCAGTTTGTCGAATTTCTGAGCATCACTTTCTTCAAAATGATCAATACAAGCCATCATGGCTTTTGTAAATGAATCATTTGATCTGATGGTAATATTCTTTTCAATCCGATAAATCACTTTCCCCGTTAAATCTTCAAAAAGGGCGAGAATGTGTCCGTCAATGACGGCAATAGAGATGAAATAGCACAGATCCCCGTTCAATTTGAATTCCTGAATCTTTCTCCCCCCCTTTTTTCCGGGTGCAATTTCAGCCGTTTCGTAAAATATTTTCTCACGCATCATGGCGTTAAAATTACGTGTTACCGTAGATTTGTCTATACGCAGCGTATCTTTGATGAAATTTCTTGTAAATTGATTTTTAATCCATATCTCACGCAGTATATTCAACTGCGTCTGGTTCTCCAGGTTAAACATTCAACACCTCCGGTTAGTTGGTTGCGCAGAACAACTTTATATTACGCCATCCGATAGTCTATAACAAAATCCATTTATGAGCAATTATAGCTGATTATTCCCATTTGTTTTCTTTTTTCCGCCTTTTTCTGCCGTTTTTCCAAAATTACATCGAAAATGAAAATTTTGTCAGATTTCAAAGGGTTAAAACGGTTTCGGATGCTATAATAAATCTGCGATTTTAAAGCACAAATGACGATGAGAGAAACGGTTCATTTAAGAAAAAGGAGCGAGGAAGATGATAAAATATGTATTATGGGATTTTAACGGGACGCTGATTGACGATGTGGGTGCTGCTGTGGATAATATCAATGCATTGTTGAAAAAATACGGAAAACCGCTGATCAATCTGGCAACATACCGGGAGGTCTTTACTTTCCCCGTTATTGACTATTACAGGAATGTTGGACTGGTGAAGGATGAAAAAGAGTTCGAAGTCATCGCCCATGAGTGGATGAACGGCTATTATGCGAGGGAAAAAGATTTGAAAGTCTTTGAGAACACCTGTTCAAATCTGGAAAGGGTTCATGAACTTGGCTTACGACAGGGAGTGTTAAGTGCCAGCAGCATAAAACAGCTGACAAGACTGCTTGATCAGCATGATCTGACAAAATATATGGATGATATCCTGGGAGTAGCCGATATCTACGCCAACGGTAAGGTAGATATCGGCTTGAAATTCATCCGCAACCATCATCTGAAACCCGAAGAGGTGGTTCTGATAGGAGATACCTTCCACGACTGGGAAGTGGCCGCTGAGATGGGGATTCACTGTATCCTGTGTGCAAAAGGTCATCAAAGTTTTGAAATCCTCAGCAGTTCGGGTTGTCTCGTTGTCAACGATATCGATGAGATCTTTGAAAGTGAGTATTTTAAATGATGGTGGTATCATCAAATGGAATATCTCTATCAATAAAAGTATGATATTCCCTGAAAAATTTAATTCACCGCAAAAGAATTACTAAAAGGGACTGGAAAGTCCCTTTTAAAATCAAAAACTTAAGGCTGATTATTTTTAAGATACGGGTACCCGTCATTTTTTGAATCAATAGCCCAGATATAATCAAAATCCCAACCTGAAAAATTAGTCTTATTTTTCATATCACCCGTGTTTCGTCCGCTTCCGGCAGCAGAAGTATCCATTCCAGATGTTTTCTTGTCCCAATAACATCCATTAATCTCAGCTTCGAAGTACCGACCAACGAATCCGCCTGTGTAGTTCGAAGAGGTAGAGGTAATCTTACCGGTTGAATAACAGTCTGAGAAACCGTCTCCGTTGTTTATTCTCCCGATTAGCCCACCGATTTGTCCACTATTAGTTGCTTCGACATCTCCTCTGGCGTATGCGTTTTCAACCTTTCCCGCACTTTGATAGAGGCCTATGAGGCCACCGACCGATCCCTTGGCCGTCGCATTTCCTGTTGCAAAACATCTTTCAATAGAAACTTCATTGTGAAAATCGCCAACGAGACCCCCAACATCATATCGTCCTGTAACCGTGCAGTCGGAATGGGAGAGTGTGATTTCGGCAGTACTGGATAAACTGTAGCAATAGCCGACGAGTCCGCCAACATTGTCATGATTGGTCGTGTTAATCGTTCCTGAGGTATGGCAGTCGGTAATAGTGGTTGATGTCGCCATACCGACGAGACCCCCGCAGTTAACTGGATATGTAAGATAACCTGCTCCCATGATGTCGATGTTTGTTAATATTATACCCTGTAGTTTGGCCCCTGAAGTCCCGCCAAAGAGCCCCAGATTGTTGTTGGATGAATTGATCTTCAGGTTGGAAATGACATGATCCTGACCGTTATATTCTCCCGTAAACGGATCGATAGGGTCCCAGTTGCTGTAGGCAGACAGATTTATATCCGCTGTCTGTATGAAATAGCATGAAGGATAATCCCTGACGGTGTTCAATTGAGCGGCCGTCTTAACCTGATATGGGATAAACGCTGTTCCCCGTCCCCCTTCAAACGGAAGTGTCTTGAAGTTTCGAGTCGTACTGGACAGCGTTGCACCGTATTGATCCACCGCCTCTACTTTCCAGTAATAGGTGGTATTCGTATCCAGTGAATTGAGTTTATATTCCGTTCCCTGACAGCTTTTTATTTGATCAAGATTGTTTGAATTCATTCCGTAATAGATTTTGTAGGAGGCATCTCCGGTATGACTATCCCATTTTAAAGTCACGGGTTTTATAAGCTCTACGGCGTTATTTTTAGGACTCAACAGAGCGGGAGCGCTTGTTGGGGTGTTGACAACAGCCGCTCTTCTTTTAGAACTCTGTGCATAGATCTCCGTTGCCTCATCCTGCAGCGAGACATAATAATTGCTGCTCGAGATAACATCACGATCTATATTCATATAGTCTCCTGAAGAGTAGACGGTACTTGCGATTTCTGTGAGTGCACTAACGGAATCAAACAGTCTCATGATATCTCCTGCTGAGAAGGTTCCATATAGTCTGATACAGTTCAGTTTGTCGTGAGCAATCCACTTTGTGAGATGAGACGTATCGGTTCTCGTGTAATAAATCTGCGAATTGTCGGCTGTTGCGCTTCCGTTAACCTTATTCAACGTGTAGGTGTTGGTATCTTCAGTGCCTTCAACCTCTTCTGCATCATCCGTTGTTCCCGGCAACTGATGTGCCTGCCATTTGATGCCGTTACTGTTTTGCACCGTTCCCCCTTCTGCGACGTATACACCGCCACCGTTGGCGTTTGCCGTATTTGCCTTGATTTCATTTTCAACGATTTTTGGATTTCTTCCCGTTTCAACGTAAATCCCCCCGCCATAATCGGCAACGTTGTTTTCGATGAGATTGTTCTCAACGATCGTAATATCTCCCGTTCTCTGAGAGGAGGGTTCGGCTGTGTCGATCATGATACCCGACCCTTTTTGTGCCTGGTTCAATGCGATTCTGTTTTCTTTAATGATTGGATTTGCATTGCCTATTCTTATGCCGCTACCCGTTGTATTGTTTTTTATATGCAACCCCATGATAACGGTTCGATTGTCCTGTCCGCCGTTTATCGTGATAGCCGGACCGCTAACGCCTGTGATGATGGTGTTGTCTCTCACCGTATCGCTTGAGGGATCTGTGCTGAGGAGTTGATAATTGTTGTTCCCCATGTCAACGGATTCCATATATATCCCTTCCCACAGCGTAATCGTCGCACCCTCACTTCCGTTGTTAACGGCATCTTGTATCGAATTCTGCCAGCTGACAGAGCCATCCCTCTCTTCAAGCCTGACGAAGAGATTTTCGTTAACGTGGATGGTGAAATCTTTTTTAAACAGAACGCCCTTTGGTGGCGTGACCGTGAGTGTGGCGTCAGCCGTGATTGGTGTATTTTCACCGATTTCTCCCGAAGTGTTGAAGATGGTATAGCCTTGAGTTTCGCCATCAATGGAACTGAGGCGTGATGTGATCTCTGCAGGCGTCTTTCCTGTGATGACTTTAATAGCCGTTGCAGGCTCTGTTTCCAGGTTGATGTACATCTCCTCTCCAGAACAGGCGAGGTGGAAATCGGTATTTCTTGAATTTCCGGTTGAGGTGAAGATAGCCGTTGCGTCATCTGATACGGACCAGGCGGATTCATCACCGTCGGCATCAGCTGTGACGATGAATGTGTATGCTTTCGTGATGGTTCTTGCCGCTGTATAAGCCGGTGGAACTTCCTGTTCTTTCAAAAGGAGTGTGATCGTAGATCCTTCATCGAGCATCAGATGGCTAATTGTGATCAGTTGCTGTTGCGGAGAAAAATCTGATGCGGGGGAGGCAACCGTGTTGATGATGACAGAGGCATCGTCCGTTATTTCAAAACCGTTTGGGACGGTGATAACAAGCTGTCCGTTATAGAATTCATGAGCTGTTGTGTAATCCAGTTTCGGAGAAACGGTATATGCTTCCTCCCCTTGAACGGGAATGAGTGTCAACGTACCCTGTGGGGTTTTTGTCTGGGCGAATCTGATTTGGCTGCCTTCAGTTATTCCCTGATTACGATAAATATTTTCCGCACTTGACCTGTTTTCAACAGATGAAAGTTCTGCTGATGGAACGTTAAACCGTTTCCATTCTCCCTGGGAAGAATTGTATACCCTTCCCGTCAATGCGATATTTAATGCTTCAGGTGCTTCTGAACTGCTGTTGCCATCGATAACGTTGTTGAAGAAGGTTAAGATACCGGCATTATAGATAGCGTTTCCAGAAGGGTTTGTGCCCGTTGCCTGATTTAATAGTATCTCTGAATCTCTGATTGTACATGAGGAATTGTTGTATACTGCGCCACCATTTCCCTTTACACTATTTGAAGTGAGTGTGGATTCTTTTATGATAAGTGTCCCGTTTTCGTTTTTCACAACGCCACCGTTCAATGCGCTATTTGAGCTGAAGTATGAATCGCATATCTCAAGAACCGCATTTGGATCGCCGGACACCAATATTGCCCCACCGTCTTCATCTATATGACAGTTCATGATATTGGCATTTGTAATGGTTAATGATGATGAGCCCGTCAGAAGAATACATCTCGTGGAGGCACTGGTGTAATCCAGCGTGAAGTCCTGAGAGTTTTCCGATTGGACAAGCAGTGTTTTATCATGGATATGTGTCTGCTGTTCAGGGTTTATAACGCTTCTCGTACCGACGATGATCCTATCATCATTAGCGGAATGGTCAACAGCATTTTGAAATGACTCATAATAACCTTTTATGGTATCGGATGTATCCCTCAACTGAAACATAAATCCGAAACATCTTGCATTTTTAATCATTTGACTATTGCAGACATCATTAAAAGAGATAATCGTCTGCAGTATATCCGGGTCGGTTGTGTTTGAGAAAAAGCATTCGGTTGTTCCTCTGAGATACAGAGAAGCAAACGATTTTTCAGATAATTCTGCTGATGTGTTGTTGAGATTTATCCTCACTTTGTAGCGATTGTTTGTTGTATCCTCTTCAATTTGGTAAAAATTTCCGGTTGTCAGATCGCCACAGGTTCCGAGTGTTCTCAATCTTTGTCTGGTATCCGGTGGGTCTTTTTCTATGTGGCCTCCCGTCTTTAATCTGACCTTGTTAGGATTTCCGAAGAACATGTATGAATCAGGGTTACTCAGATTATTCAGAAAACGGAAAGCGCCGTCAACATCTTTTGTGAGACCTGTCTGACGTGCATCGAGATAGCGTTTTAAGGTGTAGGCACTTCCTTCATCGGAAATGACGTAAAGGGGTCTGATCAGAACAGAATTTTTGTAGATAAAGGATGTCTTGTCGACTTTGAGCTGTAAATAATCAGACAAGGAAAGCCTGAACAGATCCGTTCCGTTTTCTGCTGTATCTTTTTTTAAGATGATGTATTCAAGACTTCTTTTCTGTCCTTCTTCGTTTTTTCTTTCAGTAGTAGTTTCAGTAGTAATCAAGGCATCTTTGACAGTATCATTTTCAAACCCTTCCGGTAAGAGGGCAAATAAAAGATTTTCATTTATTTTGTGCTGTTCAATGGGGAATGAGGTATCGTTCAGTCTGATGTGATACAGGGCATTGGCGGGTAGATGCTTCTGCAATTCACATTTATCTATTTTAAGATACCAGATACCGTAGGTTTTATAGTCTTCAACCTCAAAATAACCGTTAAGCGCAGATAACTTAACAGCGGATCCGGAATCGGTATTTATCGGATCATCGGGTTTCATACAGCCGTTTATTAAAACAATGATTATAAAAAGCATTGTAAATAAAAAAATATTTTTTTTCATCATCTACCTCACAATGTTCCCGTTTTTTAGATATCTCCTACTATAATACGTTAATGAAGTTACTTTTACCAAAAAAAATATTTCGATTTATAATCAATTTACAACCAATTACTTTAAATACGTTATACGAATTAGTTATGCCTAAGAATATGATTGATGATCATTTTATATTGGTAAAAGAAGGATGAGATCGTTCAGGCAAACCATAAAATCAACAACAAAAAAAAAGGGGAATCATTTGTCTTCTGTTGTTGAAAGAAGCTATTAAAGTTGATAAGCATGACAAATCGTGTTGTGAAGGTTAACGAAAATTATTCCTTAACCTTGGATATCCGTTGTTATACGCGTCAAGTATCCATATACTGCTGAAATTCCAGTTTGAAAAAAATCCACTGCTTTTCATCTCAGCGGTTGTCAAGCCTTCACCACCCGCCGATGATTGCGTCTCGGAAGTTTGCGTATCCCAGTAGCAATTTGTCACAGGACTGACATTTTTACCGATGAGGCCGCCCTTGCTGCCGCTATAATTGTAGGTGACCTTTCCGGTTGAATAACTGTTTTTAATCAACGTTCCTGCGTTATTTCTGCCGATGAGGCCACCGACCATTCCGTTGAAATCGCCGGAAGCAGATTGATAATAGGTCGCTTTAACATTACCCCTCGCATAACAATCTTCCACCTTTTCAGCGCCGTCAAAGAGCCCAACGAGACCACCGGCACCGGTATCTGTGGTCACATTACCCGTTGCATAGGATCTTCGGATACTGACATAACTCAACATGGTTCCGACAAGCCCTCCGCCATCGTATCTGCCTGTAACACTACAACTGGAATGAGACTCTGTAATGTAAAATACGGATGAATTACTTTGATAATAACCGACAAGCCCTCCCACATTATCTCCTCTTGAGTAAACCATACCGGAAGAATGACAATTGGTGATGGTTGTCTTGTTGGCATTTCCGACAAGAGCCCCACAATCTTTGGAGCCGTAACCGTTTTGTATGATATAAACACCTGTTAGATTTATGTTTTTCAATGTTGCTCCGGAAGCATAACCAAAGAGGCCGGTATTATCACCGGAGGTATTAATCTTCAGATTGTATATACTGTAATTCTGACCATCATAAGTGCCGCTGAACGTACTGATAGGAACCCAGCTTGTATAACCGGAAAGGCTGATATTCCCCATTTGTATGAAATGAGATGAGAGATAATTTCTGACAGTGTTTAGCTGTTCGGCTGTTTTAACCTGATAGGGATTACCGGTAGACCCGTCTCCACCCTCAAAGACAAACGTTGTAAAACTGAAAACCGGACTTGAAATGGTAGCCCCATGCCGGTCAACACCTTCTACCTTCCAATAATAAGTTGTATTTGCTGCCAGGGAGTTGTGAGTGAATTGTAAGGTTGTTCTCGGGAAATTGCCCATCAGTGACAGGGAATTCGGATCGGTTCCGAAATAGAAATTAAAGGTTTCTTCCCCGATTCCCGTTGTCCATTTCAATGTTACCGGTCTTTGTACGTTGACGGTGCCATTGGCGGGACTTGTAAGGCCCGGTGCTGAAGCCGGTGTGTTAATAACCCGCGCCTGACGTTTTGTGCTTTGTGCATAAACGGATGTGAGGGCATCTTGTAGGGAGACGTAATAAGTGCTTGAAGATGTAACATCTCTGTTGATAATCATTTTACCGCCGGATGTGTAGGTGGTACTGGCGATTTCCGTGACAGCATCGTTAGCGTCAAATACCCGCATGATATCTCCGGTTGAAAAATTTCCGGCAAGAATAATCTGATTCAGCTTGTCGTGTGAAACCCAGTCCGTGAGGTGAGAGGTATCTGTTCTCGTGTAATACAGCTGTGCGTTATCAGCTGTCGTGTTTCCGGCGATATTGTTGAAGGTATAGATGTTTGTATTAGCCACCCCTTCGACTTCTTTTGCATCTGTTGTCGTTCCCGGTAACTGATGGGCTTTCCACTGTCCCCCGTTGATATTCTGAACCGTTCCGCCTTCAGCGACATAAATACCGCCGCCATGGTTGTTTGCGCAGTTATTTTTAAGGACATTTTCGATTATTTTAGGACTTCTTCCCGTTTCAACATAAATACCGCCACCCAGATCAGCGGTATTGTTTTCGATGAGATTGTCTTTGATGAGCGTGAGATCTCCTGTTCTCTGACCGGCAGGTCCGAAAGTCTGAATCAGAAGCCCGGCGCCTTTTACGGTGCTGTTATTCGCAATTCGATTTTCCAATATAACAGGGTTGGCGTTGCCAACCGTTATCCCGTTTCCGTTGGTATTTCCGCTGATATTCAATCCCATGATAAGCGTTCTGTTGTCCTGTCCCCCGTTGATGGTAATGGCAGAGCCACCGCTTCCTGTGATAATTGTGTTGTTTCTCACGGCATCATTTGAGGGGTCGGTACTGACTATATGAAAATTGTTGTTACCCAGATCGATTGATTCGATGTAACTTCCCTCCCACAAGGTAATTGTAGATCCATCAGTGCCGTTATCGATGGCAGTTTGTATCGTCTCATGCCATGTGATGGGATTATTTATCTTTTCCAATCTGACAAAGGGATTGGGATGGATTTTGACTTCAAAATCCCTTGTCCATGCAGTCCCTTTCGGCGGGGTGACCGTTAAAGTAGCCGATGATGTGACGATGCTGTTTTCAGTGATAATTCCGGTTGAATCGTAAAGCGTATACTGTTGTGTTTTTCCATCCACCGATTTAAGTTGTGCCGTGATCTCACCGGCTGTAATCCCTGAACAAACCTTTAACACTGTCGCATCACCCGTCTCCAGCTTGACATACATCTCTTTCCCCGATTTGATCCGGAAATCTGTATTTCTTGAAAGCCCCGTAGAGGTAAAGACGGTGGTTGAATCCTCTGAATGGGAGAAAGCCGTTCCCGAACCATCGGCATCTGATGTGGCTTTGAACATATAGGGTTTGGTTATCGGTCGGCCGGCGGTATAAGCTGCAGGAATCTCCTGTGTTTTAAGGATTAACGATACCGTTGAGGCTTTATCAAGTGTCAAAGTGTCGATCGAGATGGCGTGTGGCTGCGGGGAATAATCTCCTGCCGGATGGACGACGGTGTCGATGATGACAGAAGCGTCATCTGTTATTTCAAAACCAATTGGGGTAGATAGTGTTATCTCCCCATTCAGGAATTCGCACCCCGTCAGATAATCGATTGTCAGGCTGATAAGTGTTTCTTCCTCCCCCTGAAGCTGTCGAAGCGTCAGGGTGCCGGGGTTTGTTGTTGCCTCATCGAATCGGATGTTGCTTCCTTCTGACAGTCCCTGATTTTTGTAAACGTTTTCGGCATTTGGCCTGTTTTCGACGAATCTTAAATCTGCCGAAGGGGCGTTAAAACGTTTCCATTCGGTTGCTTCAGAATTATAAACCCTTCCGGAAAGGCCGATTCTCAGCGCTTCAACCGTTTTTAACGATGTGTTGGAAACAATGGTGTTGTCGTAAAATGTCAGTTTTCCCGTGTTATAAAGGGCATTTCCTTTCGCCTCGCTTCCCGTTGCTGAATTGGCTGTTAGCGTCGATTCAGTGATGGTCACGATACCGCCTTCATTCATAATGGCTCCGCCGTTTCCGGCAACGTTTGAATCAAAGTGCGATTTTTCGATGTTCAGAACGGGATTGTTTTCGCCTGTGATGAGAATTGCCCCACCGTCATCGGCTATCTCACAGTGCCTGATGAGCGCATCTTTCAAATACAAATTTGATGAACCGGTGAGCAGAAGGCATCGTGTGGCACTGTTCGTATAATCGAGTGTGAAGTGTTTCTTATCTTCCGAAAGAATGCTGATCGTTATATCATGAAGATGTGTCTGCCTTGTTTCGCTTATGGCTTCTCCCGTTCCTGCGATGATGCAGTCGTTATCAGAAGCTGCCGCTGCTGCCTCGGATAAAGTTGCATAATATCCCTTTGTTCTCCCTGCGGTATCCGTCAATTTGTACATTACACCGAGGATTCTCGCATTTTTGATGATCTGTTGGCTTTTTGCGCTATCGTATGAAACGGTTGCTTCGATGATGTTAGAAGGTGTTGATTGCATAAAAGGGTGTTCAACTTTTCCATTTATATAGGCGGAGAAAAAAGCCTTTCCCGTGTATTCGGGGGGCATGTTGTTGAGGTTAATTGTGATTCTGTAACAGTTATTAGGGGTATCCGCTTCGATTTGATAAAGATTTCCGGTTGTCAGATCGCCACAGCTGCCGAGCGTTCTCAATCTTTGTCTTGTATCGGGAGGTGATTTTTCCAAGTGTCCTCCTGGTTTTAATCGAACCTTGTTCGGATTTCCGAAGAACATGTAAGCATCGGGATCGCTCAGGTTATTTAAAAAACGAAATGCCCCGTCAACATCCTTTGTGAGCCCCGTCTGTCTTGCATCGAGATAGCGTTTGAAGGTGTAGGAATTTCCCTCATCTGATATTACATAAAGCGGTCTGATCAGAACGGAATTCTTATAGATAAAGGATGTCCGGTCCCCTTTGAGCTGTAAATAATCTGAAAGGGATAGTCTGAAGAGTTTTGTTCCGTTTTCGGCAACGTCTTTTTCCAGTATGATGTAAGACAAAGCTCTTTTTTCTTCATTGCCGTTATTTCGTGATGAGGTGATATTCGATGTGATGACAGCTTTCTCTATAGCCTGTTGATCGATATCTTCCGGTAAGAGGGCAAATAAAAGATTGTCATTTAACTTATTCTGTTCCAGAGGGAATGAAGTGTTCTTTAGTTTGATGTGATATGAGGCAACGCGAGGGAGATGCTTCTGTAATTGGCTTTTATCGATACTCAGATACCAGACGCCATAAGTCGTGTGATCGTCAATTTGATAGTATCCTTTTATTGAACACAATGGTAACGAAGGTTCAACTTTAGGTGCGTCAAATGTTTTTATTTCTAAACATCCGGTCGTGAAAATAATCAAAACGGAAACAATCGTTAAGATAAAAACAGATACTTTCATGTTCAACCTCGCTTAGTATATGGGGTATTGAGTTCTCTTCTTTCCTAACATGATACCGTTTATACATGCTGTTGTCAAATAAATGATTGTATCGATTTAACATCGATTAACAAACGGTTTTCTTAAAGTTCCATATCAAATTAGTCGGCTTAAACTTATTCGGTCAAGGCATAAAGAAGCTTTATTGCTTACGTGCAACGAAATAAAGCAAGGCGCCGTTCTGATAATGAAGCGGAGAGAAAAAGAAGCCCTTTTGATAAAAGCGGGCTTTCAATTCATCCTGTGAATAGATCCTCCCCTGTATCTCACTTTTCGTTCTTTTTCTCTCGGGAACGGGGATCGAACAGAAAAATCCCCCTTCGTATTTCAGTGTTCTTCGGACTTCTGAGATAAACAGATCGATATTTGGAAAAAAGTTCATCGTGAGGTTGCAGATGATGATATCGAACTGATCATCTTTAAAAGGCAGATCATCCCCGCTGCAATGAAAGAGTGCTGCTTCTTTGAAACTTCGTCTTTTGAGTTTCTTTGCAGCAATTTTCAGAAGACCATCACTGATATCCGAACCGTAATAGCTGTTGGTTTTGTGAAGTAATTCAATACACAGACCACTCCCCGTGCCGATTTCAAGGATCTTTTTGTTTTCGAGAAGGCTGAGATTGTCCTTCAGGATATCATAATGCTTCAGGTAATCGGCCCCAAATTTTCTTGGAAAGACTGAACCCCTCATGAGATTATCGTATAGGGAGGCGATGAGACCACCCGCCCAGGGTGAATATTTAACGGGGTTACCCGCTTTGATGATGTAATGGATGTTTTTGCCTTTTTGAAGTGTTAAACCCTCTTTGAGAGATATTGTCATACGTTCACAGCCTTCCCTTATTCTGTTATAATGAGTATAACACAAATGGGGTTTTAACTTTAGCCTTTTATTAAACTGTAATTTTGATGGAGCGATAAAATTTTAACGACACGGGGGATAAATATGGAAATACTATTGATCAGACATGGACAATCGACAGCGGATCTGGAAGACAGACATGAAGGCCGGGCGGATTTTGAACTGACAGCCCTTGGACGGCGACAAGCGAGTGCATTGGGGAAATGGCTTTCAGAAAGCTATTTAATAGATGATATTCTCGCCTCACCTTTAAAACGGGCGGCCGCTACAGCGGAATACATTTCAAAATCATCGGGGGCGGCAGTGACGTATCACGATGAACTTATGGAATGGGACAACGGACTACTCGCCGGTCTTTACAGGGAAGAGGCGAACCTTCGTTTTCCGTTGCCGCCGGGGGGGAGAAAACCCCATGATACTTTTGCGGAAACTGAATCCTTTATTCAATTCAGGGCACGGGCCGAGACTTTCTGGTCGAAGTTTCTCCACAGACACGATGAGGGTAACGATGAAAAACGAGTCTGTATCGTCTCACACGGCGGGATGATCAACATGCTGTTCAGGTGCTGTCTGCAATTGCCAAATAACTCGACGATGTATTTTGCGACAGGGGATACAGGTGTTCATTTGTTGCGTTTCAACGACAGGAAACGGGTTATTCTGTATATGAATCGTCAGGAGCATCTGATCAACCTGTAGACCTCTGATTAGATACCGAGAAGCGTCTCAATGTTCATATGGTAAGTTTCATTGAAGGTGGCCAGTATTTCTTTTACTTTCTTCCATTTCTGCAGGGTAAAGTCATTGATACCATTTCGGATGGCAACATCCACCCATCTGACCTCCATCTTCACAAACCCTTTTCCCGAAGCGAGGCTGTCACAGAGTTGAACGAGCCGGTCATAATAGTCGTAATCGTATGCTTTTAGAAGTGTCTCCAACTTCATCAATTCAAAATCGGAAAGATCCATTTCTCCCTGATATTCGTGGATATTTTTATTCGGAAAGGAATGCGACAGGCAGATATAAGCTGCCTTTTTGTCCATCTCGTGAAGATAATGGTAACCGTCCAGGGTGTGTTTGATATGTGAAAAACCGTTCCGTCTTCCGATATCATGAAGAATGGCGTAAACATAAGCCTTTTCCGGATCATACCGGTTCGTTTTTGTTGTGATGATTCTGGCTGCCGTTCCCGCATTTAACGAATGATCCACCCATGGACCGGGGTTTAATCTTTCGGCCACTTTTAATTCTTTTAACGCTTCTCTTACGGTCATCGGTTTATCGGACTCCCTTCAAACTTTAACGCATTATACAATTTTATTATACTATATGTGAAAAACGCTTCTCAAATGAAATGAATGAACCCGGTCAGTTATTATTTAACCTGTTAAAAATGCTATAATGAATTATTATGTGTTCCTTTACATTTATATTCGATTTATTGGGAGATGATGATATGAAGAAACGCTTTTGTGTTTTTTTTATATTGCTTCTTTGTACGATTTTATTCTCCGCACAACTCAGGATATTCACGGAAATAAGCGGGAAATCTCAATATTATGATGAGCAGCATCATTTGACCGGTTCAACGGTAGAACTTGTTCGGGAAATTCAGAAAAGAATCGGGGATACAACGGAAATAGAGGTCGTGCCTTGGGCAAGGGGCTATTGTGAGTTGAAAAGAGGACCATCGGTACTTTTGTTTTCAACGACGCTGACGGAAGAACGGAAACCCCTCTTCAAATGGGTGGGACCTGTACTTCGTCTGGACTGGGCTTTTTTTGTTAAAAAGGATTCCGGTATCACGATTACCTCACTCGAAGAGGCCAAACAACTGACAAGGATCGGATCTATTCACGACGATGCGAGGGAGCAGTTTCTGAAAGGGGAAGGGTTTTTTAATTTTGAAAGTGTCAGAGAAAGTTCATTGAACGTTCGGAAGCTCCTTGCTGAAAGAGTTGATGCCATTATCAGTTCGGATGCCGGTCTTTATGCGAGCATGGAAAATATAGGGGTTCCAAAAGATGCGATTGTTGAAGCATTTTCTATCAGAACGTATGAATTGTTTCTCGCATTTTCAGCCGATACACCCGATGATACGGTCTTTGAATGGCATGAAGCGTTAAGCGGGATGTATGAAGACGGGACTTTCGAAACGATTTACAGAAGATTTTATCCCGATCGAAAGTTACCGGTATTCAAATCCTTAAAATAGCTGAAAAAGCCTGTTTCGAGGTGATCTGTAAATGGGAAAAATTAATCATTATTTTTTATTTACAGCGGAATTGCTGACAACATTCTGTTCTATTGCCAATGTTACGTTTTGGAATCTATCCGATAGTCCCTATGGGATCAATGCCCACCTGCCGGATAACAGAACACTTGATTTTATAACATCTGTCGGAATAAAATGGGTGCGGATGAGTATCTCATGGGCTTTGATAGAAGAAGTAAAAGGGGTTCGGAATTGGGGATTTGGAATCCTTAACTGGGATTATTCCCCAAAAGAGGCTTATTACAGTTATCAATCGTTGTTAAATGAAGCGAAATGAACTGAAAAACGAAAATCCACGCGTGTTATAGCGGATTTTCGTTTTTAATTTTAAAGCGGTTTTTCGATTTTAGAGAGCTTTAATTTTGCCTGCTTCAGATTTGAACAGACAATCTCTCTGTACACATCCTGTGGATAGATTCGCCAGGAACACACCGCTTCTCCGGAATTGATGAAGACTTCAACCGATGATTTGTCGATGTAAAGGGATAACGCTTCAATCGTATTGTCTACCTGATAATAATCTCTGTATTCTGTCTTGTTGTCCCTGATTTCCGTTATCTCTATATCTGTTGAAGAAATGTTGATTTCCAGGCTGTCTGAATCATTCTTAAAAGTGATATGCCCTTGCTCCTTAATATTGTTTGCCTCAAAAAGAAAACTGTTTGCATGATCTTCGATTTTTATGTTTTTGTCAGATGATTCAAAGTTATTTTTCTCCGAAATGAATTGCTTAAGCTCATCAACAGGCGTTTGTATCAATTTGTTGTCTTGGATGCACAGCTCTCTGGGGAGACTCATCATCCCTGCCCACCCTTCGTCTGCCGTATAATTGTAGCGTTCGGGGGTATGAATCCATCCGATGAGAATTCTTCGTCCCTTTTTATCTTTAAACGTCTGAACGGCGTATATATCGTTTCCCAGATCGATTTCGCCGAAATTTTCCGGATAAAATCGATTATCTCGGAAATCCCCAATGATATAATAACTCTTTCTGGCACCTTCCGTCAGAAAGCCCGCCGAGAAGAGGAGAACCCATCTGTCAGCCAGCTTGAAGAAATCGGGGCATTCCAGTGTGGGACCGAATTCTTCCGGATCCATTTCTATGAGAACATCTTCAAATTGCCAGTCTTTCAGATCAATAGATGAATAGCGTAAAATTTTTCCCACGTTGTCCTCTCCGGATCCCAGCACACAATAATATTTTGAATCCGCTCCCCGCCAGATTTTCGGGTCTCTGAAGTCGTGAAAAAGAGAAGAAGGAGGGTGTGCGATGACGGGATTATCGCGATATTTTTCAAAATGAATCCCATCCTCACTGAACGCTATGCCTTGTTGTTCTTTTTCGTGATTCTCAAAACATTTGGGATCAAAGAACTGTGTAAACATGAGATAGAGCTGTCCGTCTTTTTCAACGGCCGACCCCGAAAAGATACCGCTCAGATCTATATCGTTCAGTCTCTTCTCCGGATAAAGTGCCACGGGGAGATGCTGCCAGTTGAAAAGATCTTTACTGATGGCGTGTCCCCAATGCATTGGGCCCCATTCGGTGCTCGACGGGTTGAATTGATAAAACAGATGATAGTTGTCCTTGTATTGGATCAAACCGTTGGGATCGTTCATCCAGCCCGTTATCGGGAAAAAGTGGTATTCCGGTTGTAATGAATATTTCATAGTATGCCTTCCTTTTCTGAGTTTATTTTATCCCCGAGTTCTTGACACTGTTGACGAATTGTCCCTGTAGGATGATAAACAGAATCAGAACCGGAATTGTCATCATGCTGGCGAATGCCATGATGTCGCCCCAGTCTCTCGGGTATTGACCGAAGAATTGCTGCATTGCCACAGGCAGCGGTCTGTATTCCTCGCCTCTCGTCACCATCAACGGCCAGAGGAATGAACCCCATTGCATCAGGAAATGGAGGATGGCAACACTTGACAGGATCGGTTTGGATAATGGCAGTGCCAGTTTCCAGTAGATTTTGAACCAGCCCGCACCATCGATCAAAGCCGCTTCTTCCAGTGACTTGGGAAATTGTATGAAGAACTGATAGAAGAGGAAAATGTACAATGGGTTTGCGATGAACGGGATGATCTGTACCTGATAGGAATCCAGCCATTTAAACGAATTGGACAGCCAAAGCAATGGGATGGCGATCGCTTCAAAGGGAATGATCATTAACGCCACGATCAGAGAGACGAACAAAGCCCGCCCCTTGAATGAAAACCGAGCCAGACCAAATGCCAGCATACTGTTAACGAGTAGCCCGCCGATGACCGTACAGGATACAACGAAGATGGAATTGAACATGAATCGCCCAAAATTCATCCTGCCGAGCACCCCTTTATTCTCCGTCAGGTTTGGATCTTCTGCATTGCTGTCCCCAATATAATTTTTCAACGAGACATTGGATGGGATAAAGGCTTCGATAGAGCCCATCTTACTGACGATGTCCCGTTCGTCGGGGTTGAGCGATGTGGTGATCATGTATATGAGTGGAAAAAGGAAAAACAATGCCATCAGAATCAGGATAACATAGCCGATGACCTTATCCAGTAGCTTAACGCGTTTAAGACTCCTGTTTTTAGACATGTCACACCTCCCTTTCCTCTCTCAGAAGAACGCGCTGTATGATGGAAATTACAAGAACGATGAGAAAGAAGATGACGGTCATGGCTGAGGCGTAGCCTACTTTCTGCTTGGTGAATCCTGAATTGTACAGATGCAGAATGACCGTATACGTTGAATTGCTGGGGCCGCCGTTCGTCATAATTTTGATTTGATCAAAGAGTCTCAATGATAAAATAGTAGTGGAAATCAGGACAAACGTTGTTGTATTTTTCAATTGCGGCAAGGTGATATGCAGGAATTGTTTCCATTTATTGGCACCGTCTATCATGGATGCCTCATACAGCATCTTGGGGATTTCCTGTAATCCTGCGAGGAAAATCAGCATCTGAAAGCCGGCACCCTGCCAGATGGACATCAGCATGATTGAAGGAAAAGCCCAGGAAGAATTTTTTAAGAAATCAACCGTCTCCCATCTTCCAAACGTTATCGCCTGCATGAAATTGTTGATCAGTCCCTGCGGGTTGTACATAAACGACCAGACAACCGAGACAACGACCATCGTTGTAACGGTTGGCATGAAATATGCCGTTCGGAACACTTTGACCCCTTTCAGATTTTTATTGACGATCAGCGCCATTCCCAGTGCGAGTGCCATCTGAAGGGGGACGACGATAACGGCGAACAGCATATTGTTTGCCAGTCCCTTAAAAAAAAGATCGTCCTTAAACAACCGCTCATAATTACTCAGCCCTACAAATCTTGTCGCTGTCCTGCTCAGTATTCTCTGATTGGTGAATGACAAACCAAAAGACATAAAGAATGGTACGATGATAAACAGGGTCAATAAAGCCAGCCCGGGTAGTATGAAGAGCAGCATGGCTCTTTTCTTTTTTTTGCTTAATACAGAAGACATCTGTTAACCCTCCCAAAGAGAAAGCCCCTTTTCAGGGGCTTTAATTGATGTTTAATCCATCGGATAGCCCGCGTTGTCTTCGATATCCCAGTCGATTTCCTCAACGGCTCTATCAAGTGCGTCTTGAATGTTACCGCCGTTTGCAATATCCTGAAGGGCTCTTGTGAATTCGAGACTCAGAATCGGATAAGCCGGTGTGACAGGTCTTTCAACGGCGATGGCATTTGCCTGTTCAACGTAGATGCTGAGTGGACCGCCCGCTTTGTAGATTTCCGACATTTCAGCAGCGCTGACTCTTGCAGGAACGGCACCGTTTGCGTTACTCATCTTCACGATTTCCTCCGATCGCATGATAAATCTGAGGAATAACCATGCGGCATAAGGATTTTCTGAACCGTTAGTGATTCCCCAGCACCAGGAACCCATACCGGTTGTCTGTCCGCCAAAGGCTGAATCGGCAGGTCCGAGTTTTGGCATTGGGATCAAAACGGCATCTTCACCGAGTGCATCCGTTGCGGCGTTGAAATACCAATGCCCCACCCATGCCATAGCAGCTTTTCCATCGAGCATGGCGGCATCATTTGCCGGACTGAGGTTAACATAGCCATTCTGAATAAGATCCTGGAAGAACTGTGCGGCTTCAACGGCTTCCGGACCGTTGAGGATGCCTTCAGCGGACATGAAATCTTCTCGGTTGATCAGATCAGCACCAAATGCCTGGAAGATAGGGGAAAAACCGTAGGCAAACCATTCTCCGGGGCCATAGGAGAACATCAGGTCGAGTGGGTAATCAATTTCAGGCAACGCCTTGAGATCTGAGAGAATTTTGAGAAATTCGTCCTTTGTCCATGCGTCTTCAACAGACTGAGGAATCCTTGCGCCAACCGCTTCAAGGTATTTTTTGTTTGCCCAGATGGCGAGACCGGAGTCAAAGGTTCCCAATGCGTATAGTTTTCCCTGATAGGTTCCCTGTTTGATGATGGATGGGAGCAGGTCATTCCTCATTTCTTCGGAAATGTAGCCGTCTAAAGGCTTTAAAAAACCTGCCCAGGCATAATTGGTCATATAAGGACCATCGAGATCAAGCAGATCCGGCAGATCATTTGCGAGAGCCGCTGCCTGAACCTGTTCATTATAAGAACCTTCAGGAAGGATGACGGCGTTGACATGGACCAGATCCTGCATCTCGTTGAAACGTTTGACCTGATCCTGAATCACATTTCTTTCATCTCCACGGCCTGAGTGGAACCACATATCAATCTCTACGGCAGCTGACAAAGCTACGGCAAAGCTAACGAACAATACGAACATAAACAACACTTTTTTCATTTTAACCCTCCTTGTTTTCCCATACGGGTGAATCAGATGATTTTTAACATTTTCTCTTTTTCCAATGCGTTGAATTTATCTCTGAATGGTCCCCTTTTATCCGAAACGATAAGGGTTTCAGAGCCTTTCCATTCGGAGATGATTTTCAGTGATTTTTTGAAAAGCTTTGAAGAACTGGCAAACAGATACAATTGCGCGGTGAGATCACAAAATTCACTTTTAACACGTGCTTCAAGGATGTCGGACGAATAAAATCCGACTTCATCCAAACCGTTTATTCCCATGAATATCTTGTTGACGCTGTATTTTTCGATCAGCGGTGAGGCATCAAGGTCAAGAAAATTCAGGGAACTGCGCTGAAAAACACCACCGAGAACCAGAAGGTTGATATTATTATGTCCGGCCACTTCGTTGATCACATAGAGCGAATTGGTAACGACCGTCAGGTTGATCGGCGGGTTTTTGACGATTTCTTCGATAAAATAATAGGCAGAACTGCCCGTATCAACGAAGATGACATCGTTTTTTTCGACAACAGAAACGGCTTTTTTTGCAATATCCCTTTTTTCCTCTTTGTCCAAAGCGATCTGTTCCTGAAAATGCGGATCCATGATACGGGGTTTTTTGTTGATGTTCTGTTTCATATACGGGTAATAGTTGGTCTGATGGGGTGAATAATAACCCCCTTTGACCTTTACCGCACCCCCGTGTACCCTTGAGAGCAACCCCTTTTTTTCAAGCGTGTTCAAATCATTTCTGATCGTCACTTCAGACACAGACAGTATCTCTGACAGATGTTTGGACTTTACACGTCCGTGTTTATTCAACAGGTCCATGATCTTATTTAAACGTTCTTCTGTAAGCATATGTTTTTCTCCTCATCAAGATAGTATCACAATGAATTTATTATATCAAAGTTCAAAAAGGACGAATAGGTCTGAATATTTTCTTTTAGGCGTCATTATTTTGTTTTTGCTTTCGTTTTCTTACGATTTTGTTCAAAACGAAAGAAAACGAAAGTCAAGAGGTTTATGTTGAATTGTTTTAGTTTGACAAGAAAGATGTTATACTTAGATAAACTAACAAAGTGGCATTTTTTATCAATCACGAGAGGAGTGTGCCGTATGACAAAGAAGATTTTTATGTTGATTTTCATCGTTCTTTTTTTCTTTTCCCCGTTTAGTTTTGCAGAGGTGAGTAACACGACAAAAGTCAATTATTCTGATGATGCAAACTGGTTGTCTTTACCATCCGGTGAAATGCTTAAGAAAGAAACAGATGTGTTTTATTTATATCCAACGGTCAGCAGTTGGGAAACCGGAAATATGGATATTACAGTGGCGTCGGAACGTTCACTGGCAAAAGGCATATTTGAGGCACAGGCTAGTGTTTTTAAACAATCGGCGAATATCTTTTCTCCGTATTATCGTCAGATGACGACCAATGTATCTTTACCGGAGGATCCAAACGCCAAGGCCACCGATCTGGATGCCTTCAAAAAAGGGGCGGCAGATGTTTTGGATGCCTTTGATTATTATATCGAACATTTGAATCAGGGAAGGCCTTTCATGATTGCCGGACACAGCCAGGGCTCCATGGCACTTATTGAATTGCTGAAGATGAGATTTGGTGAAAATCCTGAACTCAGAGAGAAACTCATTGCCGCTTACATTATCGGGTACACGGTCACGGATGAAGATCTGAAAAAGGCTGAATTGAATTGTGCACAGGGGGAGCTGGATACAGGGGTTGTTGTGACGTTTAATACGCAATCGCCAACTTCTGCAGGCGGTCCGATGCTCCTTCCGGGGGCGCATTGTATCAATCCGCTGAATTGGCGGACGGATACGGTTTATGCCGCATCGGATGAAAATCTTGGTGCCAGATTTTATAACGATCAGACAGGAGAATTTCTGAGAGAAGTCCCGGCCTATTCAGATGCACAGATCAACTCTGAAACCGGTGCCTTGATGACCCGTATTCCCGATGGCGAAGAGCTTGAAATCGGACCTTATTCCGAAGGGGTTTATCATCGCTTTGATTATGCTTTCTGGTACAGGAATCTTGAAGAAAACATCAAAAAGAGAATTAACGCTTATTTTGATGGAAAATGAGCGAAGGCAGTTTTGATAAAAAAGGCGGTCAAAAAGACCGCCTTTTTATCGCTTGAAATTTTTTAACGCCTTTTGAAATGCCGGGCATACGGAGATACAGGTTGAACACTCACTGCCGTTTTCGCACCAGAATTCATAACACTTGTAATGATTAACCGCCCAGCGTTTTATCTCTTTGTTGTTTGATCCGCATTGAATGGCGTGCGATGGCTCTTTTTCTTTTGAGATGGCATCGTTTTCACATTCATCGGCACATTTTCTGCAGCTTTTACAGAGTTCTGTGAGCCCCGTGTCGATCGGGGTGTCGTGTTCAAGCGGCATATCGGTGAAAATCTTTCCGATTCTGACACAAGGTCCCATTTCAGGCGTTATCAGCAGACCGTTTCGCCCCAGCTCCCCCAATCCGGCTTCTATTGCCAGGGGAATGCTGAGCGCTGTGTCATTTCCCATGGAAAGCGCTTTAAAACCGAGATTTCTGATAAAACCGGCAAGACAGGCGACGATAAATGCCAGTCTGGAGTAGGCGGATCCGGTTTCGATAGAGGCTTCAAATGTGGGTGATTTTTGAATTTCATGAGGATTCATCGCGACGAGTACAACGATTGCGTGTTGATAATCATCCCCAAGATCTATCTGTTTTCCCCGAATATTGTGACTGTAGACCCAGTTTTTGTCATACCGTGTGATCCCCGTTTTAAAGGCACCGTACAGCTGAGCGGTCTTTTTCAGCTCAAGTGTCATGGTATTTTTATCGGGTGGCGCAAATCTAACCGCTTTTTCAAGTCCGGCGACGGCGTTGACATCTTTTCCCCATGCTTTGCCAAAGGCTTCATTGAAATTATCGTATACGGACCATGCCCCCCGTATCCTGGCAAAGTCCATCCTAGAATACCCTTCTTTTCCTTCATCACAAATCTTTTCAACGTTGTCATAGAAATCCATTCCGTAGAACGGAACCGATTTATCGTTATAAACTTTTGAAAAAACGATATCTCTCTGATCGAAACGGTTGTATTTTTCCTTATCGATCGAATATCTGTTGTACAAATTCACAAGATCACACTCCATGTTCAAAATTTGTCGGGGGATTATGGTTAAGTTTGCTCATTATAGCATGCGATGATCGGTGGGGTTTCGTATTTGTGACATTAAATGTTATAATTAAGTGAACTGATTTCAAATAGAATATTTTACTGTCTTTCAGTGTTTATATTTATAATTTGTCACGCGTTATCGCTACAGGATGAAGGTATATCTGTTTAACTTGCACAAAATCTATTAAACAGGAGGAGATTGTATGAAGAAGAATGTGATGCTCATGATTTTGATCACCCTATTTACAATTGCCGGCTTTTCGCAGGGAATGCTTGGCCTGAGAACCGTTGAGGCAACAAAAACGGAGGATGAGGCTTCTGTTACCCTGCAACAGGAAACGACTATGAAGCTGAATATCAGAACGGTGGATCCGTTGCTTCAATCGTTCCGGGACGGGTTTGAAAATCCCGATCTTCCGGGATGGACCGCTGTAAAAATCGGTGAAAAATCATTTAAACTGCCAATTGGTTTTACTTTAAGTGTTGCCGACAACGGTGGAAATTATGATGCTGAGATCCTTGATGAGAACCGAAACCGTTTTGCACAGCTTTTTATGTATCAGATAGAAGCATACAAACTCGATGAGCTGTATATTGCGCTGATTCAGACGTTGTATGGAGAAGCGGCAACGGAAAAATCTTTCGAGGAATTTAAGGAATATGATGATGATTTGACAGTATACTTTGTGAATCAGTTGAACACAGAAGAAAATGATTATATGCCGTTGTTCTTCATCTACCGGAAAGGGAAAGATAAAGAAACCGTCAGTGAGGGAACCGCAATGTTTTTCTTTGTGGAGCCCTTTGAATATAAAACGATGGAGGATCCCACGTATATCAATCCCTGGGTGGAAGGTATTGCAGCCTCTTTGATCGATGCGATGAAAACGGCTGAAAAAGAGATACCCGTTCAGCCTGAAGGGGAGAAGTCAACGATTGCTGCTGGTGACACGGATTCTTTCGGGGCATGGGTGGCCGATTCGGTCAGGAATGCACAATGGGTTGACGTTCCACCGGAAGGATGGGTTGAAAAGACGGCTCAGATGTTCAGGGTCTATCATCCGGCTGCTTTCAATACACAGACTTATATGACTGATGACTTTGAATTGATGGACTTTGAGTATAACGGCGTAGCGGTATCCAAGCTCTTCGTGGGATTTTCTGCCGAGGCGCTGACTGTCAGGGATGTTCTGGATGAGCTCTATGACACCTATCTGGCAAGTCTCGGAAGGTATACGATCGTCAGGGAAACGCCTTATCTGTCTGATGATGCCGGGTATCTGATTACTTATGAACTCGACTTTGAGGATGCGATTAAATGCTGGGTGACGATTTCCTCGGAGAGTTATGAACCGGGATTTCTTGAAGGTGAATATATCCTTTTCCTGGGGATTGCGGATATGGGCGAAGCGGAAGCCTGGAAGGTCATTTATCATACGCTATTGATGTCTCTGGCGTTTTAAGAAATGAAAAGGGTGGAAAATGTTCCACCCTTTTTTACGATTACTTTATTCTGCTTGCATCTTTGTAGAGGAACACAGGCACATTCGTGTAGTATTTGTAGCCAAGTTTCTGATACTGAACGAGAATTTCTATCAGGTCCCCTTTGTTTAAAGTTCTTCCCGTATACTGGATGATAAAAACATCCCCATATTCCTGTATCCAGCCGGTTGTTTCTTTCGGCGTTTTAAGCCTGATCACAAACCCCTGATCATCTTCGGAAAAATCCAGCACTTCCCCTGAAATCCATGTCCAGCTTCCGATATAATCGATCGGAAAGGATGCAAATTTATTGAAGTTGAAAGGGATTGTCTCCGGGTCACTGTCCGGAAGCGGTTGGGCATCACTATCGTTAAACCCTTCAAATTCAGCAGGTTGAATAACCCACTCCCACGAACCGTCCTCTTTAAGAGAAACCACACCGTCGTAAGTGGTGCTTGCCTGAATATCGAATGCAACGAAAACTCCCGCTATACCGATTGTCAATAAAAAAAGAATAAGAGTTTTTTTCATAATGATCACCTCTCATTCATTATACCAGTAAAATTTAAATTTTTAAATTTTATTTTCAACGGGTAATATCTTCTTTAAATCCTTCACGGTAAAATCTGAGAAACGATTTGTTGTTTTATCGCTTTTTTTGGTAAAATAAAGAAATGTTGAAAGAATAAAATATTTGGAGGGATTTTTTATGAAAAAAATCGCACTCATCGGGTCAGGAACATCTGCTATTGGCTTTTTGACCAGAATGATCGAATCGGGAATCAAGCATGTACAGATTGATTGTTTTGAACAGGGAAAGGATCTGGAGAACAGAATTAAGAGTAACGATGTCATCACCGGCTTCGGTGGTGCCGGAACGTTCAGTGATGGGAAATTATCCATTTCTCCTGAAATTGGCGGAGATATCTGTGATTTGATCGGAGAAACGCGATACGAAGGCTATATAGAGGATATTGTACAGCTCTGGACGCGTGGAAAAGAAGTGGAACGGGCAAAGATTACAGATGAAAGGATTCAGAATCTGGCACTCAATTTTAGACAGAAAAATCTCAAATTGAGGATTTCGGATTTTCTGCATATCGGAACCGATCTGCTTCAGGAAGTTTTGAAAGAAATCATGGCGGAATTTGACAAGGCATCCAATATCGTCAATTTTCACTTCAATACATTTTTCGATTTTGACACCATAGAGGATTACGATTTTGCCATCATCGCATCGGGGCGATATGATAACAAATCTTCTAAAGAGATTCAGAAGCTGTTGAAAAGGCTGGAAATCGATTACAAAGAAAACAAGATCGATATTGGTGTCAGATACGAAGTGCCTTGCGAGATTACAGACTGGCTCACCGATTTGCTCTATGAATTCAAGGTATTGGGATATTCCGATACGGAAGAGATCGTCAGAACATTCTGTGTCAATCCGAAGGGGTTTGTCGTTGGTGAAGGTGGGAAAGATTTCTCCCTCGTCAACGGACATTCCTTCCTCCATAAAAAATCAAGAAACACCAACTTTGCCATACTCGTCACACAGAAATTTACGGAACCGTTCAGAGACGCCTATGTCTATGGGTCAACACTCGCCATGCTGGCTAATAAACTTGCCGGAGACGGGAAAATACTCGTTCAGCGATATGGAGACTATAAACTCGGCCGGAGAACGACGGAGAGAAGGATTGAAAAAGGGTTCCTCACACCGACGCTCAAGACGGCGAGTCCGGGAGATCTGAATCTCATCTTCCCGAGAAGAATCGCCAACTCCATCAGTCATTTTATCGAACAGATGTCAACGGTTATCACCGGGATGAACAATCCGGATAATCTGCTTTATGGAATAGAGGCCAAATTCTATTCGACAAAACCGGTCTTCACCGATCCGTTCAGACTCGGCGCGAAGAACATCTACCTCATCGGAGATGCTTCCGGCTACACGAGGGGGATCGTTCAGGCGACGATGTCCGGTGTCTATCTCGCGGATACAATTCTTGAACAGTTGTAAAGGGTATGGCGGTTATCGTATATAAAGTGAAAAAAGAAGCACACAACTTTTGATGCAGGCTCTTCGGAAATGAAAAAACATTTCCGAAGAGCCTGTTTTTGATGATACTTGCAGGGGTTGAATAACTTTGACCCTTTTTTCGATTTCCCTGCCTTTTTTTAATGGTATAATGAAAGACGAGTGCTAACTTTAGCAAAGCTAATTTTAGAGGGTGATAGTGTTGACGTATAATGAAATGATAGAATTGATTGCATCCGAAATTGAAGTGAAGAACGAACAGGTTGAAAAGACCGTTGAGTTGCTGGATGATGATAAGACGATACCGTTTATTTCCCGTTATCGTAAAGAGCAGACCGGCGCCTTGAACGAGATTCAGATCAGAAAGATAGCCGAACGGATTGATTATCTTCGAAGACTTCAGACGAGAAGAGAAGAGATCACGCATTCGATTGAGGAACAGGGGAAGCTGACCGATGAACTGGTTCTCAAGATTGCTGCAGCTGAAACCTTTCAGGCGGTTGAAGATATCTATCTTCCGTACAAGAAACGAAAGAAGACGCGAGCGGACAAGGCGAGAGACAAAGGGCTTGAACCCCTCAGCGTTTGGCTCAGGGAAACGTTTAAACGTGATGATGCGTATGTTGCGTCTTTTGTTAATGAGGAGCTTGAGGTTGTTTCGCCCGAAGAAGCCCTCAAAGGGGCCTTGGATATCATCCGGGAAGAAGTGGCGAATACGGCTGAAGTCAGGGATATGCTGAGGACAAATCTTCGCAACAACGCCATGCTGATCAGTGAGCAGGCGTATGGCCCCGATCCGAAGGGGATTTACAGAGACTTTTACGAGTTTAAAAGAAAATTGAAAGAGATACCGCTTTACAGGATTCTGGCACTTGACAGGGCTGAGGCTGAGGAAGTGGTTAAAATAAAGCTGGATATGAAGTATCCACCACTGAAGCACATTATGAACATGATGGATTTCAGACCCGTTTGTGCCTATTACGATGAGCTGGATGAGACCGTTCAGGATGCCTACAAGACGCTCCTTTTTCCCTCCATCGAAAGAGAAGTTCGAAAAGAGTTTACGACTCAGGCTCAAAACAGGGCAATCACAGTATTTGCCAGAAATCTGAGAAGTATGATGCTGACAGCTCCCATCAAAAATAAACGGATACTCGGTCTTGATCCGGGATTCAGAACAGGTTGCAAGTGTGCCGTAGTAGATGAAAACGGCATCTATAAAGAATACGATGCCATTTTTCCCCATCCGCCACAACGTGCAGTGAAAGCGAGTGAGGACACACTCCTCCGTCTGATTGAAAAATACGATATCGATATTGTCTCGATTGGAAACGGGACGGCTTCCAGAGAGACGGAGGCGTTTACCGTTTCTCTGCTGGAAAGGCATCCGGAATTGAAGACATCTTATATCATCGTATCGGAAGCGGGGGCTTCGGTCTATTCAGCTTCTCAAAATGCGATTGATGAATTTCCCACACTTGATGTCACAACGAGGGGCGCTATCTCCATCGCAAGGAGAGTCCAGGATCCTCTGGCGGAACTCGTTAAGATTCCACCTGAATCCATTGGCGTCGGGATGTATCAGCATGATCTGAACAAGAAAGAGCTGAACGCGACACTTGAGCGGGAGGTTGAATCTGTCGTAAACTTCGTCGGGGTTGACCTGAACAGCTCTTCACCATTCCTGTTGCAGTATATTTCGGGTTTGAATAAGAAGACGGCGTGGAATGTGATGGCGTATAAGGAAGAGAATGGTCCCTTTAAGTCGAGAGCTGAACTGAAGAAGGTCAAAGGGATTGGACCGAAGGCTTTTGAACAGGCCGCCGGTTTCTGCAGAGTTCCGGAGTCAAAGAACCCGCTTGATAATACGATTGTTCATCCCGAACGCTACAAGGAATCTGAGGCGATTCTCAATGATTCAGGCTTTACGCTGAAAGATCTCAGACAAAACAAGGAAGCGGTTAAGAAAGCCCTTAAAGCTCAGAAGGTAGAAAAGCTCGCACAGAAACTCGATATGAATCCGATTACCGTTGACGACATCATCAAGGCATTGGTGACGGATTATCTCGACCCGAGAGATTCATACCCGCAACCAATCCTGAAGAAGGATGTCAAGAAGATTGACGATCTGAATGAGGGAATGCGCATGCAGGGAACGGTTCGAAACGTTGTCGATTTTGGTGCCTTTGTGGATATAGGGGTTAAGGTGGATGGTCTGATTCACAGATCAAAATTCGGGAAACGTGATGCCGACCCTCTGGAAGAGACTTTTGTCGGACAGATTGTGAATACTGAGATCATTAAAGTGGATAAAGAACGTGAAAGGATTTCCCTGAAACGGGTGTAAATTAATTTTTTAAAATACTTACAAAACAATAAAAATCCCCTCACCAGGAGGGGATTTTTATTGGGATTATTTCTTTTCCTGTGCCGCCTTTATGAGTTCAACAAAGAGCGGATGCGGTGCACCCACTTTAGAACCGTATTCAGGATGATACTGAATACCAACAAAGAACGGATGATCCTCTATTTCGACCGCTTCAACAAAATCGGCCTTTGAGCTGACCTTGAATCCGCAATCGTTTTTGTCAAAAAATTCTTGACACAATTCGAAGTTGACTTCGTACCGGTGTCTGTGTCTTTCCATAATTTCAGATTGTCCGCTATAGACTTCCTTGAGTTTCGTCCCATCAAAAATGGGTGTTTTTTGTGCGCCGAGTCTCATGGTGCCGCCCATATGAAGGATCTCTTTCTGCTCTGCCATCATATCGATGACCGGATACGATGTTTCCGGATCAAATTCCGTTGAATTTGCTTCTTTTATGCCGGCACAATTTCTGGCAAACTCTATTACCATCAGCTGCATACCAAGACAGATACCGAGAATGGGGATTTTATTTTCCCTTGCAAATTTAATGGCTTTGAGTTTTCCCTCGATTCCCCTTTTACCAAATCCTCCGGGGATGATCAGCGCATCGTATTGACCGAGTACATCTTCTATTTCAGCCTCGCCCAGATCTTCAAGCTCCTGTGCGTCAATCATTTCAGGTTTTTCAGCACCCGAAAGGAAGATGGATTCGTTGATGCTTTTATAAGCGTCATCCGTTCCGAGATATTTTCCGACCATCCCAATCTTCAACGGCAGGAATGATTTTGGGACATCCCAATTGAATGAATCGGTTATGTTGAGATCCAGTTTTTCCGCTATCAGATGATGGAATTTCATGTTGAAGAGATTTTGCGGCATTTCGTAAACATTTTTGATATCCGGGAGGTTGACGACCATTTCGGGACTAACTCCTGCAAACAGGGCGATTTTCCTTCTTTCGGTGGAGCTGATTGGCATCTCACTCCTTGCGGCAATTATATCGGGCTGAATACCGATTCGTCTCAGAAGTTGAACAGATTGCTGTGTCGGTTTTGTCTTAAATTCATTTGTCGTTCTCAGGAAAGGGACAAAAGTGGTGTGGATGAACATGAAGTTATCCCTGCCCGTTTCGAGAAAGAGTTCCCGAATGGCTTCGAGGAATATCTCCCCTTCTATATCTCCGACTGTTCCGCCTATCTCGATAATCAAAAGATCTGATTTGACAGACTTTAATCTTTCTTTGATCTCTGAAGTGACATGAGGAACCATCTGAACGGTTGATCCAAGGTATTTTCCCGCTCTCTCTTTTTCGATGACGGATGAATAAATTTGTCCGGCGGTGATGTTGTTTTCCTTTCTGACATTGATTCCCATGAATCTTTCATAATGACCGAGATCCAAATCGGCTTCGTATCCGTCTTCTGTAACGTAAACCTCCCCATGCTGGTTTGGGTTCATCGTTCCGGCGTCTACGTTAAGATACGGATCCATCTTGACACTTCGGATGTCAACTCCTGATTCTTTTAAAAGTCTTCCGGCAGAAGCGGCCAGTACACCTTTTCCGATACCGCTGATGACTCCTCCTGTTACCACTATATACTTTTTTGGCATGTTAATCCTCCCGTGTAAATTATCTTCTCTCACGGGAATTTATTATAGCATATCCTTGTGTCAATTTGATTGGCTTTTTTATACCAAGTGAACGGGGAACAGTCTTGAGGAGTTGAAAATGGCTTCAGATGGAGAGGTTACATATATAGTTCGGAAAGATAAATTATTTATCATATTATGATATACATGAGAAAATATTTAGATATATACAGATCAATAATTTGTAATGCCCATAAAAAAAGAAAATAAAGAGCATACAATTCAAGAGAAATCATATGTTAACCAAATGTTTTCAGAAATTTATATTACTTTTGTGTTGACTTTTGCCAAAGGGTGTAGTATAATAAAATCAGCAAAAGGCTAACACGATCTAATCTAATTAATCAAAAAGTAACCGTAGAAGAAATGCCTCCTTTTAAATAGATGATTTCTTCCCCTCAATATTAAGCCCGGTGAACGGGCTTTTCTTTAGAACAATTGGAACTGATTATATAATTAAGCAATGAGTAGAGCCGTTAAAAACTCCCGTGAAAGCGGGAGTTTTTTCTTGGGCATTTGAAGTGATTTTACAGGACGGTGTATGCTGTTGCCAATAAAAAAGCCTCCCGTAAGGAAGGCTTTTGCATTTTTATTATTTTAGAAACTATCGACGATCTTATCGAGCTTAATCAGTTCCTCTGTGGTGAGAACCTTATCGATATCGATAATCATCAGCATTCTGTCATCCATCTTTGCGATGGCGCTGATAAACGATGAAGCACTGCCTCCTGTTCGAGGTGGTTCTTCAAGCTGGTCTTGTGTGAGTGTCAGGACTTCTTTCACTTCATCAACGACGATACCGATTTTTTTGTCATCCATATAAACCACGACGATCCTGTCGTTTTCATGGGTCTCTTTCGGTCCGATCATAAACTTGACTCTTGTGTCTATTATCGGGATAACTTCGCCCCTGAGGTTTGCCACTCCCATCATGAATGAGGGAAGACCGGGTAATTTCATTGTTTTCATCATTTCAGCGATACTGTCTATCTTCATGATATCGACAGCATAAACCTCATCGCCGACTCTGAAACTTACTACTTTTATTTCTGCCATGTCAACAGCCCCCTATCTTAATAAGCTTCGCATGCTTTAATTACTTCATCTATATCGAGGTATAATATGAGCCTTTTTCCCTTCTGAACGATACCTCTTACCTTGTTGTCAAATTGTTCAGAACGTGCAGCTGTGTCAACCTGTTCTTCAGTTGTCCTGACAACTTCACGAACTTCGTTGACAAAGAAGCCTATTTCCGAGCCTTCATGTTTCACGATCAGCACGTTTTCAAATTCCGATTCATCGTTATATTCAATGTTCATAAGTTTTGTCAGATCTACAACGGGAACAATTCTTCCGCGAAGATTCATAACACCTTCAATAAAAATTTTCGACTTTGGAACAGGTGTGATCTCAGATTTTTCGTTTACCAGTTCTACAAAGTCTACTTCTATACCGAATTCCTGCTTACCGATAAGAAAACTAAGAATTTCAATAACCTGTTCTTCATGCTTTATCTCTTCGGTTTGTTTTTTTCCAGCCATAAAAAACCTCCTTAATATAAAGCGTTCATTAATCTCTATACCCAATTATACACTATTTTTCTTTTTATTTGAATAAAATTTGTTGTTTATTATGTGAATCGTTGAATGAAATAACAATAATTCAGACGGAATTTGTCTTGAAATAAATGTAGGGGCAGGTATAAAACCCGCCCCTTTATGCCTTTTTAATCAGAATTTATGATGCATTATCGAATTTTACAAAAAAAGTGGTACCGATCATCCATTTTGTTGTAAACCACACTTTGTAATCGCAGAGACCACAGAGGTATTTGACGAGAGGGAGGCCCAAACCGGATCCTTTGGCGGATTTTAACGCTTCCGTTCCCCGGAAAAACCTTTCAAAAACTCTGGGGATTTCCTCTTCGCGAATCCCCATTCCGGAATCCTTTATCGTGATTTGTTCCTCCGTAAATACCACTTCAATCGTCGATTCATCATGTGAGTATTTGATGGCGTTGGATATGAGGTTTCTGAGAATGGTATAGATGACAAAGCGATCCGCTTTGAACGTATCGAGCTGACATTTTACAATCATTTTCAGATTTTTTGCCTGTATCTTTTTATTGTAATCGGATAGAACTTCTTCAATAACACGGACGGGGTCAAAAATCTCATATCGAATGGAATAGGAACCAAACTCAGCCTGTGTTAAAAGGGATAATTGAGAAATGATCTTTTCCAGTTTGTTGAGAGAATCCTGTGTCTTTTTGATCATTTTTTCGTTTTCGGGTGTTGAGGAGAAGTCCTTCAACATTTGAACATTTCCGATTGCAACGGAAAGTGGTGTTCTCAATTCATGGGAAATCGACATGACCACATCCGATTTTACCTTTTTCAGCAATTCATCTTCCGACAGGTCGATGATAAAAAGTAATCGGGCAATCGGATTATAGATGATCTTGCTGTATTGTGAGACGTTGTTGAAAAAATAGATATTTGCCTTCGTCTCAAAGTATTCCGACAGGATAATACTGCGGGTGAGCTGATCAATCTGATCAAAACTCACGCAGGAAAAGATATCCGAATCTTTTTTAAAGCCCATCGCCTTGGCACTGGCATTTATCTCTTTAACGGTCATGTGTTCCAGTCTGATGATTCCATCCCTGACGGGATTGAGGGCATGCAGATTCACCGTTATTTCTCCTGAACACTTTTGTTGAATTTATAACCGGCATTTCTGACCGTTTTGATCCAGTCTTTCCCGATTTTGGTGCGGATAGCGCTGATGTGAACATCAACGACTCTGTCGCTGATATAATCATCGTCAAACCAGATTCTGTCGATGATTTCTCCTCTCGAAAAGACCTTTTTCGAGTTTGACGCGAGAAGGTAAAGAATTTCAAATTCCTTAACGGTCAGATCCAGATTTTCACCGTTTATCAGCACTTCATAATTCTCCGGTTGTATCTCAAGGGAGCCGTATTTCAGAGATTCTTCATCGTGACTGATTCTCTTTAGCAAAGCCCTTACCCTTGCCACAACTTCTCGCGGATTGAAAGGCTTGGCGATGTAATCGTCGGCACCGGAATCTATGCCGAAGATCTTATCCCTGTCGGTTCCCCTTGCCGATATAACGATAACCCCCATTGACGGATACTTTGCTCTCAGATATGGGATTTCATCGATGGATTCTCCATCGGGCAGCATGATATCCAGCAGAACGATATCCGGTTTTGATTTTTCCAGTTCAACCGTCATCTCATGCAGATTTTCCGCCTCTTTGATGTCATAATGTTCAACCAGAAGGTACGTTTTTAATATATCTCGAATATCTCCATCATCTTCGACGATCATTACTGATGGCATTCTTCATCACTCTCCAAATTCAATTCTTATGCTTCTTCGCCTGTTTCTTCAGCGAGCTTTTTTTTCAATTCTTTGATAACCGGTTTGATTTCTTCACCCGTTTCGATGTAATAGGTTTCCCCGCAGAGATTCTTCGCATGGTCTGCGATTCTTTCGACATCCCTTGCGATCAGAGCGTAGATGATGATCTCTTCCGAGCTTAAGGCATTGCTTTTATGTAATTCAGCGAGTTTTAAGGCGAGTTCTATTTCAAGGTTATCAACCTTTTTATCTCTGAGGATGACGTCTTTGACCAGTTCAAGATCCCTGTCGCCAAAGGCCGTAAAGGTGTCTTTTATCATATCCATCGAGAGACCGATCATCTCTCTGAGTTCTCTTGGCGGATCGTATTTTTTATGAAGTCCTTTCAACTCGATGGTCTTCTTTCCGAAGTTACAGGCCAGATCCGCGATTCTCTCCAGATTGTTGGAAAATTTCAACATGGTGGTGGAATAACGGAGATCCTTGATCATCGGTTTAAATCTGGCGTTGATATCGTAAACCGATTCCTCTATCTTTCTGTCGAGATCGTCTATCTCGTCATCAAGCTGAAGGACTCTTTGAGCCATTCTTTCATCCCCGTCCTCCATTGACTGAACGGACATCTTGAACAACTGATGAACGAGAGAAAGCATCTTGGATATTTCGGCCTTGAGTAACAATAATTGATTTTCGTAATGAATTCCCTGCATTTTCTTCCTCCTTAACTAATCTTCCCGGTGAGATATTCTTCAGTCTTCGGATCTTTTGGCTGTTTTACTATATCTGACGTTTTTCCGTATTCGATCAGATCTCCCTGGAACATGAACAGCATGTAATCTGAAATTCTCACAGCCTGGGCAAGATTGTGTGTTACGATTATTATAGTATATTTTGCAACCAGTTCTTCAAGAAGATTTTCAATATGTTTGGTGGCTATCGGGTCAAGTGCGGATGTGGGTTCATCAAGCAGGATGACTTCAGGGTCTACCGCGAGTGCCCTTGCGATACAGAGTCTCTGCTGCTGCCCGCCTGAAAGGCCCCAGGCTGACTTCTTCAGATCATCTTTGACTTCGTCGAAGAGGGAGGCCTGTCGGAGTGATTTTTCAACAATCTCGTCCAGCTGCCCTTTTCTTCTGATCCCATGCAATTTCGGGCCGAATGTGATGTTGTCATAGATCGACATCGGGAAGGGGGTTGGTCTTTGAAAAACCATTCCGACTTTTTTTCTGAACTTGGTCAGATCGACGCCTCTGTCGTTGATATTTTGATCTTCGAATAAGATTTCCCCTTCAGTCCGGTAAACCGGAATGTTATCGTTCATTCTGTTTATACTTCTTAATAAAGTGGATTTACCACAACCGGATGGGCCTATGATTGCCGTTATCCTGTTTTTTCCGAAATCGACGTTTATATCCTTTACACCGACTTTATCCCCGTAATAACCCGTGAAGTTCTTGACTCTGATAACCGGATTTTCTATCATGGAAGGATTACTCATTTAAACACAACCTCCAAATATACCTGAATTATTTTGTTTTCTGCATTCTGCCTCTGATGACGAATGCAATAGAATATATGATCAGAACGAATATCATCAACGTGGATATCGTTCCCTTTGCCATCCACTGTGCCTTTTCTCCGTATGCCATCGTGATGTAGTAAATATGTGTCGGGAGCGTCATGGTCGGATCAAACACACTATCCGGCATTCTCGTTGCGTAGAAGATGGCTCCTGTCAGTAACACCGGGGCTGTTTCACCGATAACACGCCCGCCGCCGATGAGAATAGCCGTCAGAATTCTGAGCCTTGCATAAGGGATCAACACTTTGAAAATAACCTCTGTCTTCTTGGCTCCGAGGGCATAGGCGGATTCTCTGATATCTCTCGGGATGGAACTCAGTGCTTCATGGACTGAGGAAGAGATGACCGGGAGTGTCATGATGGAAAGGGTCAGACTTCCCGAGAGGATCGATGTCCTGAAGCCGAAGGCGATTGAGAACATCGCAAGGCCAAACAAACCGAAAACGACAGAGGGGACACCGGCTAATGATGTGATAGCGGTTAAAAGCAGTTCAGCCAGTTTGGAACGCCCACCGTACTCGGAGAGGTAAATCCCCGTCATGAGCCCTATTGGTATGGCAAAGAGAAGACTAAGCAGCAGCATGTAAATACTTCCGAGTATTGCCGGGAAAATTCCGCCTGCCGTCATCCCGTCACTTGGCCCCTGAGTAAAGAACGCCCAGCTGAAATGCTGCAAGCCGTCAAAGATCGTTGTGAGAAATATGAGGATGACGATTGCAAAAGCCATATAACTTATGATTCTGAATATCGTTGAAATAATCAAATCTCTTTTCATCAAATCACCTGATTATACATGTCTGTTCTTTGCGATAATGAATCTTGCCGTCAACGTTAATCCAAAGGAGAAGACGAGCAGGATGAGACCGCAAACAAACAATGCTGAATAATGAATACTTCCGGCAGCTACTTCTCCCATTTCACTTGCAATTGCCGCAGTAAGAGGCTTTGCCGGGTCGAAGATGGATTCGGGTATGATGGCTGCACCACCCGCTACCATCAGGACAACCATCGTTTCACCGATGATCCTGTTGACGGTTAGAATCGCAGCGTTCAGGATACCCGAAAGTGCCGCTCTTGATACAACTCTGAACCCCGCAGTGAATCTTGTTGCCCCAAGTGCAAGTGCTCCCTCTTTCATCGACAGGTTGACGGACTGCATGGCTTCCTGCATCAGTGATGCGGTAAACGGCAGGGAAAGAATCGTCAATCCGATGGAGGCCATCAGAATGTTTTCCGGGGTGTATATTCCGAATTCTATGGACCACGGTGTGATGTACACCAGCATGAAAGCCCCGATAACAACGGACGGAACGCCTGAAAGAAGGTCTATGCCTGATTTAATAATCTTTACTTCCGTGTTGTTTGCATATTCATAAAGAAAAAACGCAATGATGTAACCGAGTGGGAGAACAAACAGCGCTGTTAATCCCGTTATCATCAATGAACCGACCAACATCGCCAGAATTCCGAATTCTGGATCGTATGAACTGGTCGGATACCAGTAAATACTACCGAATAACTGATCCCCGACTTCGGTCAAAGCCGGCAGGGATTCTTTAACGATAAACCCTGTCAGGAATACCAATATGACAATTCCCGTGAAGGCAATCGTGTTGATCAGTATGGTGTTGGTATGATATTTCAATTCTCTAGTGTTCAAGAACGTTCACCATCCTTAAAATCTGTACTTGGAAAATTTAAAACTTGAGGGCCGAATGGCACTCGGCCCGATTTTTAGAATAAGCTATTCACAGCAAACATGGGCGGAAATTAATTCCGCCCATTTTTTATTTTTAAAATCCGGATTATTTACCGTATGCGCCTACGTAACCTGCTTCTCCAACAAGTTCCTGTCCTCTTGCGCTGAGACCGAATGTGATGTACTTCTTAACGTTTCCTGTTTCAGGGAATCCTTCTGTTGCGTCTACCCACATGAAGAGTGGTCTTGAAAGGTAGTATTCGCTTGTTAGGATTGTTGCGAGTGAAGGCATAACGCCTTCCAGGGTGAGAACTTTGATCTTGTCGTTAACGTATCCGTATCCTGTGTAAGCGATTGCGAACGGGTTCTTTGCAACGGAGTCGATTTCGAGCTGTGTTGATTCAACCATCATCGCTCTCGGGTCCATTCTTTCTCCATCAAGAACTTTTCCTTCGAATGTTTCGTATGTTCCGGAAGCTGTGTTTCTTGTGTAGAATGTGATCTTTTCTTTTGGCAATGTTGGGTCGAGGTCTGACCATCTTTTTGCTTTTCCCGTGTAGATAGCCTTCAGCTGTTCAACAGTGATGTTTTCCAGTCTGTTCTGTTTGCTGACGATGATAGCGATTCCGTCGTAACCGACTACGAAAGGAATGAAGTATTTGCCTTCGTCAGCCATCTTTACGATTTCTTTATCTTTCATCCATCTGCTTGTGTTAGCGATGTCTGCTGTTCCGTTGAAAAGAGCTGCGATCCCTGTTGATGATCCTGCACCTTCGAGTGTGATTTCCATATCCGGGTAAAGTTCCTGCATTTCTTCAATCCAGAGCTGTGAGATTGGGAAAACGGTGTTGGAACCCTTGATAGCCATTGTGCTTGCGAAGCTTGTGAAAGCGATTGCGAGAATCATTGCAACTAAAAGAACTTTTTTCATTTGAAACCCTCCTAAAAATAATAATTATTGTTCAAAAAAATAAATGCCTCTTTACGCTGCTATAGTATTCTCTGGATGTTCAATGATTATTTCGAAATATAAAGAATTATAAAGGAGCGAGTGCCTTAATAAAAAGAAGTGGTTTCAAAAGAAAAAACTCAGGTGAAAAACACCTGAGTTTAAAATTATCCGAATTCTTCCCCGAAAGATTAATCTTTCTCCCGGGTAAATAACCCTATCACAAGATTAGAAGCGACTTTCCCCCTGTATTCGGCGGAAGCTCTGACGTCCGTAATCGGTGATACGACGGCTGCCGTCATAGCGGCGAGTTTTTCGGCCGTTTCTTCGTTGAATGGTAAGCCTCTCGCAATCGCTTCAATACTGTCCGCTCTTAAAACCGTTGGTCCAAGAGAACCGAAAGCCATCTTCAGATCAAGAAACATTCCCTTTTTCAGAGAATAAACGGCTCCCATGCTGGCGATAGAGATCGCCATCGCCTTTCTCTGTCCGACTTTTTTGAAGTATTGAACGGTATCTTTCCCGGGTTTGGGGATGATGATGGCGTGTATATATTCGCCGCTTTCAAGCACCGTTTTCCCGGGTCCTTTGATAAAGTCTTCAAGGCGAATTGTTTTCTGTCCATTACGCTGATGAAGGACGACGAGTGCATCCAGCAAATAAAGGGCAAGGACTCCGTCTCCGGCCGGCGAGGCGTTGGCAATATTTCCGGCAAGTGTTCCCCTGTTTCTGATCTGCGTTGAACCAATCTCGGAACAGGCTTTTATCAGGATCGGGAAGTTTTCCCGGATGATATCGCTGGCCAATACGGCCGAGTATGTTGTCTTACAAAGGATTCTGACAGCATCACCTTCATCAACAATACCTGTCAGATCATCTATTCTGTCAAGTGAAACCAGTTTTCTTGCTGAAAATCTTCCGGCACGCGCACGTACCATAACGTCCGTTCCGCCGTTGAGGATGCCTGCGTCATGATCCAAATATTCAAAAAGCTCCTCTTCATCTCTGGGAAAAACCATTTCAAAGTCCTGCATATTTTCACCGCCTGGTCATCAAAACTTGTCGGGGCAGATCAAGGATTACCCCTTCTTATATCCATTCCTCTCAAGAATATTCTTAATCTTTAACTTATCAATCGGCTTCGCGATATAATCATCACATTTGTACTCGAATGATTTCACCACATTGTCGAAATCAGATAAAGCGGTCGTCATAATGATTTTAGCCTTTTCAAGTCCCTTATCGTTTTCATAATTCCGGATATCGTTTAAAAGTGTTTGTCCATCTTTATGCGGCATCATGATGTCCAAAAAAATGAAATCATAAGCATCGCTGCCGGAAGCCTCTATGAATTTCTTTAATCCCTCGTTTCCGTCCCGAGCCACATCACAGATGAAATATTCCTTCAACAGACTGCTGAGTATGCTGATGGAAACTTCATCGTCTTCAACTATCAAAGCCTTCATAAATACACCTCTCATTTTAATCGTTTAAACTCTTATTACTATTCATTATATGATAACACAAAAAACGGGCATTTTAATGCCCTGATGCCTCGTTCATTTTGATATATTTGCAAAAACCGCTTACTGCTCATTAAAAAATCTCGAAACCTCTCTTACCTTCTGACAATCCTCTTCCCGACAGACGAGAATCCCCTCATCCGTTTCAACCACTATGATACCATTCAACCCGATAATCCCAACCTTCTTCCCGGATTGAGATTTGACAAAATTCTTCTCACAATCTATAAAACTTGTCTTTTCCGATATATCAGAATACCCTTCAAGCTCCCGGATAGATTCCCAGTTTCCGACATCCGACCAATCAAGCGCAACCGGAACGACCCGAACCTGTTCGGATTTCTCCATCAGGGCATAATCGATACTGATGGCGGGGCAGTTTTCATAGTATGCTACAACATTTTCGGCATCAAAGGGATTCATCTTCACGAGCGGATTGAAGACCTCCGGAGAACATTGTGACATCTCCTTCAGAAAATCTTCCCTCTTCCAAAGGAACATCCCGCTGTTCCAGAAAAAATTACCTTTTTTCAAATAGTCTTCCGCAACTTCCCTGACGGGTTTTTCCCTGAAATGAGCTGCCTTAAGGATGTGGTCATTAAACTTTTCACCAGCTTCAATATACCCATACCCCGTTTCAGGTCGTGTTGGTTTGATGCCGAAGGTATAAAGTCCGCCAAAGGTTTCCGCGCCTTCTTCTGCCAGACGGATAAACCGCCAGAATGCTGTTTTGTCGGGAATCCTGTGATCGGCGGGAAGGATCAGAACCGTTTCATCGTCATCCACCATCAGCATTCCGGCCATACAGGCTGCTGCCGTATTTCTTCTGAACGGTTCCCCGAGAATGTTTTTTTCGGGAATTTCCGGGATTTCCTTCAGTGTTCGTTCTTTATCCTTATGAGAGGTTACGACAAACACATCTTCAGGTTTCACGAACCCTTCCAATCTTTCATAGGTCTGTCGGATCAGACTCTTATCGCCAAAAAGTTTCAAAAACTGTTTGGGTGTTTCCTTCGTTGAAAGCGGCCAGAATCTTTCACCGCTTCCGCCTGCGAGAATTATGATCTGCATACCTTTCCCCCTTTGTTGCATTTTTGGATAAACCGAAAATAGGATGCCGTAAATTCATCGTTTAAGGTAGAACGATTTTTGTTTTTCCGCCAACAACCGTTTTCGAATGAATAATAACAGACTGACTCCGTAAAAAAATTCGTACAAAAGTCAATCGCTGAAAATTCTATGATAAAACAATTATTACTGCTAGAGGCGATGTCGAGTGACAGAAACGGAACATCCAGCTTTTCATATATTCCTTTTGCATAATTCAAAATGTTTTCAGTCGGCTCTAAATCTGTTGTCATTATACCGGATCTGAAATCATTTTTCATGATTTTTCGATTGAAAACATAAAATTTATCGTTTAAAATTTTCACCTTCCAGTCATTGTCCGGTTTATCGATATATTCCTGAAGGATGAATCGCATATTCGTTTCGTAATCCGCATGTTTTTTGACAAGATAACCCTTTACGACCTTTTTCAAGTGCAGAATCTTTCCCTTCGTCGAAAGAGTTGAGCGATATTTTTTTTGATACAGAGATTCCAGCCTGTTTTTATCCGTTATTTTGTGGACTTCTTTGCCCCTTGAACCATCGAGTAATTTGAAGACAACGGGATATTCGTTAACCGATGCGTGTTTTTGCAGGTTCTTCAGATTTGGGTAATACCCATAATCCTTATCTAAAAGCCCCTTTTCGATTTTCAGCAGTTCCTGTACCCCTTTATTCCTGTGTGCCTTTAGAAAAGCATAACCGGGAATGAGTGTGTTTCTTTTAGAAAGGAATAACAGGATGTCTTCTATATAGGCCTTATATTCCGAATCTCCGGAACTTGTATAGATGATCAGGCTTTGTTCCAGTGAGGTGTAATGATGAAAGTTGTTGACAACCTCTTCAAATGTCGTCAGTTTAAAATCAAGACCCTTCTCTTCCAGGTTTTTTTGAATGCGGGTATAGTCTACCCTTTCTCTGTTGTTCCGGTATCTTTCCAAATTATAAAGAGAGGTTATGATAAGATTCTGTTTGTACATCTGTTTACATCCTTTCCCCGTTATTTATCTTTTTCATGTCCATCAAGGCCCTTTTTAAAGTGTATTTCGGTTTCCAATCGAATTCACGCATAAATTTATCGGTGTTCATGCTGTAAAGGGTTTCATCAGATTGCATCTCCGGATGGTCGATCAGATTATCCTGATTGTCAAAAACGCTGTTGATTGTTTTGGCCAGTATCCTGTGAGAAATACAGAGATTTGCTCCGATGTTGAAAACGCCTTTTTTTTCCGGATGATTGAGGGTGGTTTCGATTGCGGAAACCAAATCTTTGACATAGATATATTCCCGCTTTCCATTGCCGGAACCGTATAGTTCAAGCGGTAATTTTTCTCTTGCCCTTTGAATGAAAATATCCAGCATATACCCTTTTCTCTCACCGATTCCCATGACTTGCGGGATTCGTAACATTTTTATGGCCATCTCATATTTTTGATTGTAATAGGTTCCGATTTCTTCCATCATCAATTTCGACAATCCGTAAAAATTGACGGGGTTTAACGGTGTTTTTTCCGTCCACGGTGTTGTGTCGTTTTGACCGTAAACGGCAATTGAAGAGGCAAGAACGATATTCTTTATCCCCGTTTTTTGACAGGCATACAAAAGGTTCTCGGTTATTTGAATATTAGGGAGATAGTCGTCAAACTTCGGCTCTTTAAGACGGACACCTGCAAGATGGACAACACAATTGCACTTTGCCAGTTGTTCGATGAGCTGTTCTTTGGAATAGTCTGTGTTTTTTCTGGAAAGAATCAGGCAGGGCTCTTTGCCGGTTAACTGATCTTGTAAATAGTTTCCTATAAATCCCGTTCCACCTGTAACTGCGATCACGGTTTCATATTCCTTATGAGGGATAACATAATTCTTCTCCTAATTGATTAATCTTTTGATAGAAAGAGGCGTGAAACAACACTTTCCAAACGCTCTTCGCTGATTCTTTTGAGTTCTAAATAAGCCGTTGACGCATTTTTTGCCAATGCGGTGTAATCAGCGGCTGCCAATTTCCGGATTAAGTCCTGGGGTGATTCACCTTCATGCCATAGTATTCCGCAATCATAGTGTTCCACAATTCGCTTCAGCGGGGGATTGGTTGTACAGACGACGGGCATACCGAAACATAGAAATTCATACAGTTTCAACGGCGCGCATAGTCTGTGGTTTTCCTCGTTTTTTGAATAGAACAGAATGCCCCAACCGAAATTTCCTTCGCCGAGTATCGCCATCATTTCGCTATGCGATTTCAATCCGCCATAATACACATGGGTGTTTTTCAATTTGCTTAAAAAAGCCTCCCTGATTTTATCATTTCTAAAAGGTCCAAAGCAATCAATTGTGTAATTCGATTTGTTTTTTCCCAGTTCAATCATCTTTTCACAGTTTCTCAAAGGGGATATTGAACCGTTATAGATGAGTTTTTTTCTGTCTTTTACCGTGGCATTATCCGATGGATTACTGTTTGTCCCGCAAGACAGGTTATCTATAATCATACAGTCTTTTTTAAAATGTTTTTGCGTTATTTCGGCACGTTCAGGATTTGAAAGAATGAGCCAATCCATTTTTGAAAGTACTTTTTCCTTTTGTCTCAGATAGCCGTTCAGGGGTTTGTAAAACAATGTGTAGAAAAAAGAGGTCTGCCGACCGGCATTTTCTGGATTTAAAGGGTTTAAGGTGAAAGGCAGTTCAAGTTGAAAGGCGATATTTTTTATTTTGGCTTTCGTTTTTGGGAAAGCGGCGAGTCCGCTGATATTGATGTGGATGACTATATCCCCGTCTTTCAGATGGGTTTTCAGATATTTCTTAGCAAAGGAAATCTGTTCGAGATAATCTCCGATAATCTTCTGATAAATATGGATATAGCGCGTTCGATTCTTTTTTAATGTCGTTTCGTATCTTATGGTTTTAATCGGATGAACCGGTTCCTTTTCGGATAAAACGACGATATTATCATTTGTGTTGACCCGGACTATTTTATTCAACAATCTTTTGATCGGTGCCAATTCAGGGTTTCCGATGGGAAAAGAGATGTAAACGGTACGCATAACGCCTCCTTTGGGAGTAGACTTATAACATTTTAACCATTGATAGCGTAACCAAACAATTATATCACTTTTTAATGGTTTTAATATTTTTCAATATCGAAGTCTGCATGATATGCATTCAGATTTTCTTGAAAGATAGTAGCCTGTTTGATAAATAATGTTATAATAAGCGGAATTTATACGCATGAAAATATATGGAGTGAGAGCTTGAAAAAAAAGAAGATACTTTTCGATTGCAGTACCTGTCATGTTTGTCACGATTCAATCCTGATTGAAATACTGAGCAGTGAATATGATGTCCTGTTGTTGACAACGGAAAAGAAAAAGAAAATACTTCAACAGCAGTTTAGCGATATAAGCATAAAATATTTTGTGAAGGATGAATACAGTGGCCCATCCAGATTCAGGAATCTGAACAGGGGTTATCGCAATGCGTTAACCATGAAGAAGATTATTGATGCGGAAAAGCCCGAGTTTGTTCTGATCAATTCGATATTTGACAACAGTTATATCGGATTCTTAGGTTTTTTAAGGGTTAAGATTCCCGTGATACTGTTCCTTCATGATATTCATGCCTGGAGCTTTGTCCGAGACTATCCGATCGGAAGATTGAAGTTGCTTGCGAGAAAGCGTTTGCTGAAAAAAACACAGGCTGTTTTCTTTACCAGTGATTATCTGCTGGATAAAAAGAATAACGCGATAGAGAACAGAATGTACGTTTTTCCCTTCAGACTGTCTGAATCAGAGGATATCGAAAAGCGAAAAGAATACTTAAAAGAGAATAAGAGACCGACCTTTGTCATTCCCGGTGCCGTATCAAAAGTGACCAGAGATTATTCATGGGTTTTTGAGATGCTGAAGGGAATAAATTATGATTTTGAGTTGATCTTATTGGGGAGAGTTGATGATCCGTCGATCGTTGAAGAGGCTAAGTTGAAATTAGGCGATAAGGTGAGATATTTTACCGGATACATCGAAGAGTCGGCATACAAAAAACTGCTTCTCAAATCCCATGCGATTATCGGGAATTGCAGTGAAACACTACCTTATGGAAAATATAAAAGTTCCGGGGTGGAATTTGACGGTCCGGCTAATGCGATACCCGTCATTCTAAAAAGGGAGACCCTGTCAAACTGTAATCATGGGTTGTTTATCAGGTTTGATGATATGAGGGGCTTTGAAAGGGAATTGGGGGAACTGGTTAAGCATGTCAACGAAGGCACCTATGATCGGGCATATTTAAAACCGGCGATCCTGGAGTCGGCATACTTTTCCAAAGAAAAATGGCAGGGAAAGTTATTTAATATATTAAGGGAATTAGGGGGGAGAAAATGAAACAGGCGTTAGTTTGCGGAGCGGGCGGTTTTATCGGCAGTCATTTGGTTAAACGGTTGAAAACAGAAGGGTTTTGGGTTCGGGGTGTCGATCTTAAATATCCCAGATTTTCGGAGACCCCGGCGGATGATTTTCTGATTGGCGATCTTCGGGATCCGTTGGTTTGTCGGGAAATCGTTGACAGAAGCTTTGATGAAGTGTATCAGCTGGCAGCAGATATGGGCGGTGCAGGGTATCTCTTTACCGGTGAAAATGATGCCGATGTCATGCATAATTCGGCTTTGATCAATTTAAATATGTCGAAGGCTTGTTGGAGCCGTAATGTCAAAAAGGTGTTTTATTCATCTTCCGCCTGTATATATCCGCTGTACAATCAGTTGAATCCGGAAGATCCAAAGACATCTGAGGACTCCGCCTATCCGGCGAATCCGGATAGTGAATATGGCTGGGAGAAATTATTCAGTGAAAGGCTTTATTTTGCATTTTCCAGAAATTACAATTTAAATGTGAAGGTTGCCCGATTCCATAATATATACGGACCGGAGGGCTCTTGGAATGACGGTAAGGAAAAAGCCCCTGCGGCATTCTGCAGGAAGATTGCCATGGCTCGTGAGGGAGATGCGATTGAGATGTGGGGAGATGGAGAACAGAGCCGTTCTTTCCTGTATATCGATGAATGTCTGGAAGGCATTCGCAGACTCATGGATTCTGATTTTCAGGGTCCGGTAAACATAGGGTCGGAAGAGATGGTAACGATCAATGGATTGGCGGAGTTGATCATGACTATTGCCGGAAAAAATCTGAAGATCAAGCATATCGAAGGGCCTCAGGGTGTGAGGGGCAGAAACAGCGATAATCGATTAATTGTCGAAAAACTCAACTGGAAACCCGATTATTCACTGCGAAAAGGTCTGGAAAAGACGTATCAATGGGTACTATCACAGGTTAAAGGCGAATAAAAGGAATAGAAACTTTTGAAATATAGCCCCCCTTCGTCGATGCGACGGAGGGGGTCATATAAAATGTTTTATTTTCTTCTTCGGATTATATCGTATGACTTGTGATGCAATATCCCACCTTTTCAAAATGACCGTTAAGCGTTCTGATCCTTTCACCGTCGTGATAGTACCACTCGGTATGGGTGTTGTCCTGGATTTTGAAATTATGTTTATTCATGATCCTTTCGGGACGATCGCAGAAAAATTCAAGCGTGTATTTTTTTAACGGTTTGTGATGCGGTTTTAAATCGGGAGCTTCCCCGAGCAGATGATTGACCGTACAGCGCAGCAAATTAATTCCCGTCAGCTTTTCGATGACACGCCAGATATGGCAGCCGTCAAACCGTGGCGTCACTTCCAGTAGCTTTGGAGCGTTTCTATGAAATTTTATCTGAAAATAAACCGGGCCGTTTTGGATGCCCAACCTGTTGACGGCTGTTTGGACAATTCCGGATACTTTTTGATTCCCCTCATAGTTTGATGGAAACAGATGTTTGTGAATAATCCCGCCGGGATAATTCTTCCATGAAATTCTGTCGGATATCAGAAAGAATCTTATGTCACCCTCAACGATATATACGTTGACGGAAATTTCATCGCCTTCGAGATAGTCTTCAGCTATCAATCGCCCGGTTTTTGAAAAATTCAGAGATTCACTGACCCGCCGGAAAAAATCCTCTTCGTTGTTGATCAGGAAAACGCCGCGTTGCCCCTGACTGTCAACCGGTTTGATGATGAACGGGAATTTCAGGGGAACTTGGGTACAGTCCTTGTCGATGAGCGTATAATTGATATTGCCTGTGAAATCCGCTCCGAAAAATTCCCGCATCCTGTCTTTTCGATTGCAGATGGTGGTTGTCTTTTCGTCGATAAAGCAAGGCAGATTTAACCGGTTGCTGACAAAAGTCACCGTCGGCATTGCAACATCAGAGCCAACGGAGTAAATGAGATCGATCCCCTTTTTTTTGACAAAATCAAGGACATCAGTCTTTTTCGTTATATCGATCAGTTCGAATTCATCCACGAATGCCTGATCTTTGTCGATGGGTCTGTTGCTGCAGGCGAATATATAAAAACCCATTTTTTTACATTCTTTTATCAAATCCATCTGAACATTACTCGTTCCCAGAATCAGTATTTTTTTCAACAGAAAACGCCTCGATCAATTTTTTGCTCTTTTTGATTTTAACAGCATTAACATTTTGTTCATAATTTGTAACAAGATCTTGCGGTTAAACAGTATAAATGTGAGTGCGAAGACAAGATTCACAACGATCAACCAGACGATGTGGTTCATATGCGATTCAAGAAGCTTTGACACTATAATTATAGGAATGGTTACCAGGCAAAGCACTGCTATCCTTTTTTTGTTTAAAAATCTGATTTTAAATGTTCTGGACAGATACACATACAGGATGGTGCTGCTGAAAATATTGACCAGTGAAGAGCTTAAGGCGATTCCCATTAACCCAAATCTTTCGATAAGCAGGCTGTTGAAGAGAAAATTCAATCCCACACTCATGGCAGACATGAAAAACGTAATATGCGTTTTCTTATAGGCTGTCATCGTATTCAACAGCAGATTATAGAAAGGTGCCAGGATGAGGATGAGTGAATAGCCGAGAAAAGCGGAACTGACCAGTGATGTTGAGTCTGAGGTGAAAGCACCGCGCTGCAGCAACAGTGAAATCAACGGTTGGGCAACGATGATGAGCCAGGCGGTGAGCGGGATCAAAAAGTTGAAAAGGTCTGTGCTTGTCTTATTCAGACGGAAAACGAGTGATTTCATATCCTTTTTGGCACTTGTTTCAGATAATTCGGTGAATACCGTCGTCATTAAACTGGTGATGATCAACGAGGTGATCATCGCCCGAATTGTTTGGGCAAATCTCATGGATGAAATACTTCCCGGGGGTAATGCAGAGGCAAAAGCCTTGTCGACGATGTTGTTGATAACGGACAGACTGGCTGAGAACATCAGCGGTGCCGCCAGGAAGAGTGTTCTTCTGATATGAGCTGCCGAATTGCTTTTGAACAGTGTTCGGAAATTTAATTTTTTTCGAACGAAAATAAAAAGCATAAGATCCATCGCCAGAGTACCGCTGATAAATGCCAGCAAATAACTGCTTTCGCTGAAAAAAGGTGCGAAACAGATGATCACCGGAATTGCAACGATATTATAGAGCAGCTGCGTGATGGAATAAGCCATGTAAATTTTTTCCGCCTTGAGGATGGACGTCAAGAGAATATTCAAACCGTTTATCAGGGGCAGGATCCCGACAAATTTTAATTTACTGATGGCGTATGCCATTTCCCGGTCTCCGAATTTGGGGGCAAACAGCTTGATGAAAAAGTCCGGGAACAATACGAGAAAAAAACCGAAGATGATTAAGAGAAAAGAGGATAGAAAGATGGTCTGTGTCGTGTATTGTCTGAGGAGCACCGGATCTTTTTTACTTTTGATATCGATATAGATGGGGATCATCATCGTTGCCATCGCCGATGATATGATACCGCTGATCTGAAGTGCCGGATCCATTGCGATGATCAGGGCATCCAAACGCCAGCTCGTTCCAAACTGCGCAGCGAGGACCATTTCCCTGACAAAGCCGAGAAACTTGGATATGAGCGTGAAGAACATGATCGAAAGTGTTCCGGTTGCAACCGTTTGTGGTCTTATTAGCATTGTTTTTAATGCATCCAATCGTTTTGGCAAATTTGTGTGCCCCCCATTGTTTTCTCTTCAGGCAATTATATCAGGTTTTGTGCGATTCAAACATGATATAATCATCTTGCGTTGGGGGTGTTTTCAAAGGTTATGAATAGGAATCTACATATTATCGATAAAAAAAGTGTTTATGGGAGTCAATATATAAACTTTCTTAAATCTTTAGACTTTGATTGTATAAACGACTACTATGATTTGAGTCAGGGATTTGGGTTCGGAAAATACAGAGAATTGAGAAAAAAAATAAGTCAATATGATAGAGTGTTTCTTCATGGTCTTGATCATAGAATTGTCATTTTTTTGTTTTTTCATCAGCCTTTGGCTAAGAAATGCAATTGGGTCACATGGGGGGCGGATGTTTATTATTTTAAAATGAGAAAAAAGACGATACGGCATGATATTTTCGAAATGATGCGAAAAAGGGTCATCCTGAAATTGAAGGAAATCAACAGTTTATACCCGGAGCTATACAGTTTGTTGGAAAAAGTTTATAAGACAAAAGCGGGATACAGAAAATCATTCTATCCGGTAAAAAAGTTTGCTGTTGATCCATCAGAAGTTCCAGAGAATTTGAAAACCGAAGAGAAAAAGATTATGGTGGGGAATTCGGGTGATCCGGCGAACAATCATCAACAGATATTTGAGGCTCTCAGACATTTAAAGGGTGAAAAGATAAGGATCTATTGCCCGTTATCCTATGGGAAGTTGGATTATATAGAACAGGTTGAAAAAAAGGGGAAAGAGATTTTTCAGGAGAAATTTGTTTCGTTAAGGACGACGCTTCCTTTTGAGGAATATGTGGCACTTTTAACAAAGATTGATATCGGAATCTATAATCACAAAAGAGCTCAGGCAATGGGGAATATTCGTTTGCTGATACATCTTCAAAAGAAGTTGTTTATCAGAAACGATATCGTGACATGGCGGTTTTTTGAGGAGATCGGTGTTCAGGTTTATGATGTTGATGTAATTAAAAATATGTCATTGGACGAATTGTTTGAAAATCCGAAAGAGATAGCCGAAAAAAATCAACAGATATTGGCTGAAGCCTTCTCAGATGAGCGTTGTGCAGAACTCTGGAAAGACATTCTGGAAAATTAAACGGGGAGTGTAGCGTGAAAGGCATAATATTAGCAGGTGGAAAAGGAACAAGATTGTATCCGATAACTAAATCGATCAGTAAGCAATTGATTCCGATCTATGACAAACCGATGATCTATTATCCGTTGTCCGTATTGATGCTGGCAGGGATAAGAGAGGTTTTAGTCATTTCAAATTCGGAATATATCGCTTCTTATGAGAATCTACTGGGATCCGGTGAGTCACTTGGGATAAAGATTGATTACCAGGTACAGGATAAACCAAAAGGGATAGCTGATGCCTTCAATGTGGGAGAGGCCTTCATTGAAAAGGAAAATGTCTGTCTGATCCTTGGTGATAATGTATTTTATGGGACTGGGTTTTCACCGTTACTCAGGAATGCCAGTCAAATCAAAAATGGAGCTGTGATTTTCGGTTATTACGTGCCCGATCCTGAATCATTTGGTGTTGTTGAGTTTGATTCGGAAAACAGGGCCATCTCACTTGAAGAAAAACCGGAAAGCCCAAGATCCCATTATGCGATTCCGGGATTGTATTTTTATGACAATACCGTTGTTGAAAAGGTAAAAAATTTGAAGCCGTCTTCAAGAGGCGAATTGGAGATAACGGATCTGAACCGGGTGTATCTTGAGGAACGGAGCTTACATGTAAAAAAACTTGGAAGAGGTTTTGCGTGGCTTGATACAGGGACTTACGACGGTCTCGCCAATGCCGCTGATTTTGTTAAAACGATACAGAAGAGAACGGGTTTATCCGTTGCCTGTATCGAAGAAATCGCCTATAACAACGGTTGGATAAGCCAAGAGCGGCTTCTGAAAACAGCTGAAGACTATATACAGACAGATTATGGCCGCTATTTGAAAGCGTTGGCAAAAGAGGGGAAATGATGATACCGTTTAATCGACAGAATTTATTTGGGAAAGAATTTGAATATATACAGGATGCGTATGCCGCGGGAAAATTGTCCGGGGACGGCAAGTACACCCGATTGTGTTCTGAGTTTATGGAAAAGCGTTTTCATGTCAATAAAGTGCTTTTGACAACATCGGGAACACATGCGCTTGAGATGCCGTTGATATTGATTGATTTACGAGAAGGGGATGAAGTCATTTTGCCGTCCTATACCTTTGTCTCCACTGTCAATGCCATTGTTTTGAGAGGCGCGACCCCCGTTTTCTGTGAGATAAGAGAAGATAATCTGAATATCGACGAGACGAAGATCGAAGCGTTGATCACAGCGAAGACAAAGGCGATCATGCCGGTTCATTATGCCGGTGTCGCCTGTGAGATGGATACGATCATGGCACTTGCCGAAAAGTATCAGCTGTTTGTCATAGAGGATGCCGCACAGGCGATTGATGCGAAATATAAAGACCTGTATCTCGGCACGATAGGCGATTTTGGTGCCTTCAGTTTTCATGAGACAAAAAACATCTCAATGGGGGAAGGGGGCGCATTACTCATCAACAATCCCGATTTCGTTGAGCGGGCGGAGATTGTCAGGGAAAAAGGGACAAACAGAAGTCAGTTCTTCAGAGGAGAAGTGGATAAATATACATGGGTGGATATCGGGTCCAGTTATCTGCCATCTGAGATTAACGCGGCGGTACTTTACCATCAGCTTGAGAATATTGATCTGATTATGTCAAAGAGAAAGGCCCTCTATAATCGTTATCATGATGGGCTGAAGTTTCTCGAAGATGAAGGGATTTTGCGCCTGCCGGTGATTAACAACTTTGCGATGCCGAATTATCATATCTTTTATATCCTGCTTAATTCTGAAAATACAAGAAATAAATTGATGTCAACATTAAAATCAAAAGGCATATATGCGGTTTTCCACTACATACCACTACATACCTCAACTTATTATAAGCAAAATTATGATACTGTCAGCTTGCCGGTAACGGAAAAGTTGAGTGCTTGTTTGTTGCGACTTCCTATGTTTTTCAGTCTGGGGGAAAGTGAAATTGATTATTGTATCAATACCATAGTTGATTTTTTCAAGGGGAATGCCGAATGAAAAATTTGATTATCAGCGGAATGCTGCGCTCGGGAACAACCCTTCTGGAAAAGTTATTGTACAATCATCCTGAACTGGGGATTTATTCACAGCCTTATCCGTATGTGTATGTCCATTTTAAACAGATGTTTTACGATTCAAAAAAGGTTGAAGATAAAATGCCCCTGGATAATTATTTTTTAAATGATGCTTATACAACAGATGATTTTTACCATTTTTTAGATTGTACAGCTATCCGTACTGAGATGATTGAAACCATTTTCAGAAAGATGTTTTCATACAGTGGACAGGGGGAAAAACGGGTCAACGATGAGCGTTTCATTAAACGATTAAGACCGGGACGCTTTAGCACATTTTATGAAGAATTGTTGCACCTTCTTTCTAAGATTGAGACTGAAACCCGTACCTATTATGGGATGAAAGAAGTATTAAATGAAGAGTATCTTCCTTATATACTTGAAAAGGTCACCGACTCGAAAGCCATTATTATTCTCAGGGATCCGAGAGATGTTATGACTTCTTTGAATTATGGCGAACATGAAAAATATACCGGGATTTCCAGACCTTTATTGTTTGACATCAGAAACTGGAGAAAAAGTGTTGCTTTTGCCACTTACCTGAAGCATCACAAGCATTTCATAATCGTTAGATACGAGGATTTGATCAAAAACCCCTACAAAAAATTAAATCAGATCACAGACTTCCTGGGGGTATCGACGTATGATGAACGATTTCTTGAAAAAGGGATTTACGATCAAAATGGAAAGTTATGGGGAGGGAATTCCTCATTTGGTCAAAAGGGCTTTATCAATAAGGATTCTGTCGGGAAGTACAAGACGCATCTGAATAAAAAAATGATTCGGTTGATTGAACATCTATGTCTTCCTGAAATGCACTATCTGGGATATGATTTCCAGGAAACCGCTGAATTTTCAAAAGATTTTATTCAAACCTACAGTGAAGCGTTAAGCAGCGACAGACAGGAACTTAATGAAAGGTTCTTGTTTAATAATGAAAACAAGGCACTTGAATTGATGAGATATGATATGTTAACAGGACATCATAAGAATAAAAAGATATCAGACTATTTTATTTTCGATAAAGTTCTGAATGAATTTCAAAAGACGGGTGATTGGGATTAAAAAGGTTGCCATCATCGGTGCAAACGAATATCAGGCAAGATTGATTCAAAAGGCGGTTTCTCTTGGTTATGAAACCCACGTTTTTGCTTGGGAACAGGGGGCTGTGGGAAAAGATTTTGCCCATTTCTTTTATCCGATTAGTATTCTGGATAAAGAGCTCATTCTGGAACAGCTGAAGCTGATAAAACCGGATGCTGTATGTTCGGTGGCATCTGATTTGGCCGTTCCCACTGTAAATTTTATTGCAGATCAACTGGGCTTGATTTCAAATCCGTTCTGTAAAACGGAACAGACGGTGAATAAATATAAGATGAAAAGTATTTTGGATCACCATCGATTACCGACGACGAAGTATAGATTAATCAAGAAAGAGGAGGTGTATGATCTTAGCGATTTTCACTTTCCCTTGATCGTAAAACCGGTTGATCGTTCAGGGAGCAGAGGGGTTACGGCCGTATATGATAATTCTGAGTTATCTGTTGCGGTCCATGCGGCTTTTCATGTATCATTTGTTCAAGAGGTTATTGTGGAAGAATTTGCACCGGGGGATGAGTTTAGTGTTGAATTCATTTCACAACATGGAGAGCATCATTTTCTTCAGATTACTCAAAAATATACGACACAATTCCCTCATTTTATTGAAAAGGCGCATTTTTCCCCTGCAAGATTGAATAAAGAAACCCGGGAAAAGATCAAAGGTATCGTGAAAGCATCGTTGAATGCCTTGGAGATTGAAACCGGAGCCTCTCATTCTGAGATTAAGATGGATCGGGAGGGGAATTTGAATATTATTGAAATTGGTGCCAGAATGGGTGGCGATTTCATCGGTTCAGACATGGTTTTTTATACGACCGGATACGATTATTTAAAGGCAGTACTGGATTGCGCTCTTGGAAATAAGATAATCATCCCCACCGATTTGAACCTGAATAAGACCTTGGTTTATTTTCTGTTTGATGAAAGTGATTATGTGAAATATCAGATAATCAGGAAAAAGTATTCGGAATGTCTGGTGGATGCCGTTCTTCATGAAGGCGATCTTGCTTCTCCTGAGGACAGCTCAACTCGAAACGGATATTTTATTTTGAGAATGGATCGGCAGGAAGAATTGGAAGCTATTTTTAATATCCTGAATTTAAACTGAGAAATGTGGAGGCGTATATGCTATTACTTGTTACCGGAATAGCCGGTTTTATCGGTAGTAATTTTTTAACATATTACATGAAACAATATCCTGAAAGGAAAATAATCGGTATAGATAAATTGACGTATGCGGGGAATCTTGAAAATCTTTCCGGCTTTCTTGACGATAAAAGATTTGAATTTATCAAGGTGGATATCTGTGATTCAACGGCTATCGATGCCGTTTTTGAACAAAATGATATTGACGGAGTCATCAATTTTGCAGCGGAATCGCATGTCGACCGTTCTATTCATGATCCTCAGATATTCCTGAAAACGAATATTCTCGGAACTCAGACTTTATTGGATGCTGTTAAAAAATATTGGTATAAGGATGGGCATTGGCTATCCGCTAAGAAGTATTTGCAGGTCTCTACCGATGAGGTTTATGGCGCACTGGGACCCAGAGGGTTCTTTACGGAAACAACACCACTCGATCCGCATAGTCCGTATTCAGCCTCAAAAGCGTCGGCCGATCTTATCTGCAAGGCATATCATGATACCTTTGGCTTGCCGTTGAATATTACAAGGTGTTCCAATAATTATGGCCCTTATCAGTTCCCCGAAAAGCTGATTCCCCTGATGATCAACAATGCGTTGAATCACAAGCCTTTGCCGGTTTATGGGGATGGCAGACAGATCAGGGACTGGCTTTATGTGGAAGACCATTGCCAGGCGATTGACAGGGTCTTTGAGCAGGCAAAGGCAGGCGAGGTTTACAATATCGGTGGGCATAATGAGCGAGAAAACATTGGGATCGTTGAAAAGATCATCCAATCCCTGAATGAAAAAACAGGGGATCAGGCGATCAATACAAGTCTCATCAGATATGTTAAGGATCGTCTCGGGCATGACAGACGGTACGGGATAGATCCTGAGAAGATTAAACGGGATATCGGCTGGGAACCCTCGGTCATGTTTGAAAGGGGTATTGAGGATACGATAAACTGGTATCTGGAAAATAAAGACTGGGTAAACCGTGTGATTTCCGGCGATTATCAGAATTTCTATGCAAAGAATTATCAATTGTAAATCATTTGGAGGAAAGCTTTGTTATTTAATTCAATTCAATTTCTCATCTTTTTACCCATAGTTTTTCTTCTTTACTGGTTTGTTTTTTCGAAGAAACTCAAATTACAGAACTTTTTTCTTTTAATCGCGAGTTATTTTTTTTACGGTTGTTGGGATTGGCGTTTTCTGTTTCTGATTCTGTTTAGTTCACTGGTTGATTTTTCCGTGGGAATTGGCTTATCAAAATGTGAACAAAAATCACGAAGAAAATTGTTGCTTTTTATCAGTGTCTTTGTCAACCTCGGCTTTCTGGCGATTTTTAAATATTTTAACTTCTTTATAGAAAATTTTATGAGCCTTGTGTTTTTTTTGGGTTTTAAAATAAACGATCCGGTATTCTTACAACTAATCCTGCCAGTTGGTATCAGTTTTTACACCTTTCAGACCTTGAGCTATACCATTGATGTTTATAAAAAACAGATTCAACCGACAACTGATCTGATAGGTTTTCTGGCTTTTGTCAGCTTCTTCCCTCAATTGGTAGCCGGTCCTATAGAACGAGCGGCAAATCTTTTGCCACAATTTGAAAAAGAAAGATATTTCTCATATGAAAATGCGGTGACGGGATTGAGGCATATCCTCTGGGGGTTTGTCAAGAAGATGGTCATAGCCGACAACTGTGCGGTATATGTCAACGAGATCTTTGGTCAATACGAAACCCTCAATGGCAGCACGTTACTGCTTGGGGCGATCTTCTTTTCCTTTCAGATATACGGTGATTTTTCCGGTTACTCGGATATTGCAATAGGTGTTGCAAAACTTTTTGGCTTTGATCTGATGAAAAATTTTAATTATCCTTATTTCTCAAGGAATATTGCGGAATTCTGGAAAAGATGGCATATCTCCCTTTCTACATGGTTCAGAGATTATGTCTATATTCCGCTTGGTGGAAACAGAAAGGGTTTTCGACGACAAGTCATAAATACTATGATAATCTTTCTCGTGAGTGGTTTCTGGCATGGTGCCAATTGGACTTTCATCGTTTGGGGGTTGCTCAATGCGGTTTATTTTATCCCGTCATTATTAAAAAAACGGTCTTCTGCCACTGAAATTGTTGCAAAAGGAAAGCTGCTGCCTTCGCTAAAAGAATTTTTTCAGATGGTATCGACATATCTTCTGACTGTTTTGGCATGGATTATTTTCCGTTCCGATAGTGTGCCGGATGCAGTGAAATATATCAGGGGTATTTTTAACCGGACATTGTTTGAACGGCCGACTGTTTTATCCTATAAAACCATCGGCTTTGTTCTGATTTTTATCCTGCTGGAATGGGTACAAAGGGAGAGTGATAGCCCCTTTGATTTCAAATTCAGTAGATCAAACCGGATGATAAGATGGGGGCTTTATTATATTGCCATCATTGTCATTGTTGCTTATGGCGGTATTCAACAGGAATTTATTTATTTTCAGTTTTAGGAGTGGTCCATATAAAAAAGTTTTTGGTAAGTGGTATGGTCTTTCTTTTAATCGGAATCTTTTTATATACGATACTCTACCTTTCAGTTGATCGTATCCTGAATAGAAAAGAATCAGATGCAATCTATATCTGGGGAGACTCGCAGACTTTTGAAGGGTTGGATATCGAATTGCTGAAAGAAAGAACGGGACAAAAGATTTATTCAGCTGCACAACACGGAGCGGGCGTTTATGATTTTCTCGTTTTTAGTGAAAAAGTTCCGGAACGGGTAAGTGTCATTATTGCTTTTTCAAAATTGGCACTTATCAGGGATAAAAATCGCGATTATAATTCAACAGGGTTGTCCTTGAAGACGATTCGATTGTTGTCAGAACATGGGTATTCGTTTGAGGAAATGTATGATATTTTTCAGAGGAATATTATTCCGGTGAAAATGTATTCGTCAATGTCAAAACATCATGCAGCATCTGTAACGATTAATGAATCGGCAAAGGAAGGACTTCTTGATGTATTTTCCGAGAAGAAGGGGGCTATGGATGATAAAGCGGCCCTTTATCTTCTTGGGCTGAAGCGGTTAGTCGAAAAGGAATGTGAAATCACGCTGATTGAGTTTCCCATAAATTCTATGATACGCTCGAATGAGATGAATTCAGGTATTAAAAATGATTTAGACGATTTTCGCAGGAACGTGATGGATTTCTGCACTATTGACTTGGAGCAGGATATCACGTTTGATCAGAACGAAAATTATATGTACGATTTGACGCATTTGAACGCGTCCGGTGCGGCCTTTATTACTGGGGAGATCATCATCGATGAGTTGGATGATCAGCAAAACAATTTTTATCTCATCAATAACAGTTATTATGAATGGAGTGATTGAATGACCTTCAGTATCGTTATTCCCACCTTGAACAGACCGGATGTGCTGGAAGAGACCCTTGTTTCCATCCGTAAACAGTCCCGTCAGCCGGAACGGATCGTCATCATCGATCAGAGTTCCGATAATCGGACGAAGGTATTATGCCGGCAGTACCGAGAAGTTCTGTATATTCATTCAACCGTTAAATCCTCATCTATAGGGAGAAATACCGGGATTGACACTGTCGATTCGGATATCGTCTTTTTCCTCGATGATGATGTTGAACTGCTGCCGGATTATTTTAAAACGATCCTTAATACCTATGAGAAAGATGATTCGATAGTTGGGGTTCAGGGCTGGGTGAGGAAATATCATTCATTCGGCAGGGTATCGAATCTCATCAGAAAGGTATTCCTTTTTGAACATGATTCGGGAAGGATGAGGCTTTTAAGCACCTTTCTCGGAACCAATTTTGAAAAAAGACCACCTGAAACAACGGAAATTGAATGGTGTAACGGCTGCGGGTTTTCCGTCAGAACGTCGATTGCCAAAAAAGAAAAATTTGAAGCGTATTTTTTCCTGTATTCTCTGGCGGAAGACAGGGATTTTTCATACCGATGCTCAAAATACGGAAAGCTGCTGATGAATCCGGCTGCGGAAATGATTCATAAGGTGGTCAATATCTCCCGGCTTCCTTCGGAGAAGAAAACGAGAATGACGTATGTGCATCAGATGTATCTGATCGCAAAAAATCACGGTTGGTCGTTTAAAACGTCTTCCGCCTACTGGTGGAATGTATTCGGGCGACTCCTTTTTAAACTCCTGCCGGCTTTGACGTTTAAGAAGGACAAAAGGGATGATTTTAAGAATAACTGGGTTTCTTTTGTTTATGTACTTAAGAAAAGAAAAACGATTACCAACAACGATATTGACGATTTTAATAAATGGTTGATGCGTTGAGAGCGGCCGGTTAATTTTGCTTTGATACGGCGGCGATAATCTTCTTCGCTGCTATTTCCCATGTGAAGCTGTTTAAGACATAAGCCCTCTCATCCTGTCCTTTATGCCATTGATTTCTTTCTTCAAACCCTTTTTTAAGACAGGTGTACATGGAGCCTTCATCTTCAATCTCCCACATAAGGGAATCAAAGGGTTTTAATATCTCTCTGAGACCGTTGATATTGCTTGTCAATACGCGTCTTTCACATGCCATGTAAGAGGATATCTTCAACGACAACCCTTCGATGTCTTTTCTTTCCGGAATCCAGACCTGAAGACAGATATCCGAAGCGGAGATATAATCCGGGACTTCTTTGTTCTGTACCGAGCCGGTAAATGAAATCTTGCTTTCCAGATCATTCTCGGCAATATGTTTTTCCAGTATATTTCTGTACTTCCCCTCCCCAACCAGTAAACAATGTGCGTTATTGTCAACATTTTCAAGGAATTTCTTAAAGGCTTTTAAGAAATAAACAAGGCCGTTGATATAGGTCATCGAATTAAACGTACCGACGAAGCAGAAGGTGAATTGACCTTCGGGGATGGCGAATCTTGACCGGCAGTTTGATTGTCCGCGGTCTTTGAAAACTTCGGGATCTGTACCGTGTCGGATAACATGAATGGCCTCTTTTTTTGAAGGGTAAATTTCTGAAAGTTGCCTTTTCTGTTCATTTGTCATCACCCTGATCAAATCGGCGGTGTTGATCTGCTGCTTTTGGACCGTTTCAAAAAAACCTTTGATTAAGACATTCTTAAAATCGCTATCCTGAATCACCGAATTGATCTCGATAAAATTTGGTTTGTTTGCTTTTCTGACAACCCTTGAAAGTGCTTTTGCATTTAAAAGATCCCGTGAATACACAAAATCGGGGTCATACTTTTTGATCAAAGCGGGGAGTTTTTTTCTGAGTTGATGATGAAATCTGAGATAATTAAGACCGTTTTTTTCACCAACTGCTATCTGTTCATCTATAAACCCATACGATTCTCTCGTTCCCGTTTCGGGATAAAAAGGAGCCACCAGAATGACATCATGTCCCAGTTTTTTTAAGGCTTTTCCGATTTCGGTAAAATGAATCTTGTTTCCCGAATTTTTTTCTCTTTCAAGACTGATGCTGGTCATATATAGTATTTTCATGGGTGACTCCTTTATCAATAGAATGTTCTTTAAAATGGTCTGAAAATGATTCCTTTATCCTGTAAATGTGTTTTTATGACGGCAGCAGAACGCCGGGCATCAAGACCGCCTGTGAGATGGATATTGGGACAAATGTCTGTGGCTATCTTTTCCCCGACCCATACCGTCTCAATCTCGTCTTCTTTGATAATCGTTTTGATGATTTTTAAATCAGAGTCAGAAAGACCGACTGCGGTTACGATGAGAATAACGCCCGAATCCAGCATGATATGAGCAATTTCTGCCATCCTTCTCAGATGTTCCGATTTATTGGTTTGTTTTCCCTCTTCTTTAATATCCGCATCAACACCGTAGAGAATACTTCCCAAACCGAGATAATAGACATATTTGCCGTCTTCAAACAACTTCTGCTCCAATTTTCTGGCAACCTCTTTTCTGCCGCTTCCCCTTTCGCCCGTGATGAGAACGAGTGATGACTTCTGTGAATACTTTTCAGCCCTTCGCTCTTTTGGAATATCACTTTGAATCCATTTGGTATTTCTCTGAATGACCTTTTCTCTGATCCATTTCTGCTGATCTTCCTCAGCCTGAACGATGATCCCGCCGCCGGCTATTTCATAACCGTCCACGATGACAAAGCGGGACGTGATGCGCATATCTTCCGCCAGGTCAAAGGCAACCGCCTTTTCCGTCTTAAGTGTTATCTCGGCCACATCATGTCTGTCAATCCGGTCCTTTTCACTTCTGTCAAGTGTTGAGGCGTCCAGAACATTGTGAATCGTCTCAAGCTGTGTTCTGACCTTTTGCGTCCCTATTTTGATATGATATTCCTTTTCCGGCGTCATGGGCTCTCTACCCAGCCAGAAGATATTTGCCCGTATTCTGGAAGAGACTTTTGGTCGCTGTTCCGCTTTTCTGGTGGCAATCTCCCCCCGGGTGATGTAGATCTGTTCCTCAAGGGTAAACCCGATATGAGTGCCCGCTTTTTTTTCTTCAAGGGGTTCCCTGTTGAACTCTTCTATCGTTTTGACTCTGCTCATTTTGCCGGAAGGGTAAAAGACCACCGGATCGCCGACCCGGATCTTTCCGGTATCAATGGCACCGGCGACAATTCGCCTGTTATCCCCATCCCGGGTGAATTTATAAACATCCTGCACACTCATCCTGAAAGGGAGCGCTTCGGGAAGTTTTTCAACCTTGAAGGTATCGAGCTGTTCGAGTAGCGTTTTCCCATCATACCAGGGCATGTTTGAGGAATTGAGTGCAACGTTATCTCCCATCATTCCGGAAACCGGGATGAAAATTTCGGCTTCGATGTTGATCTGTTTCAGAAATTGTGTGTATTCTTCAACGATGGCGTGAAACGTATCTTCTGAATAATTCACCAGATCCATCTTGTTGACCAGGACGGCAACCTGTTTGATCCCCAGCATGGCGAGCATGTAGCCGTGACGCTTTGAATTCTCTCTGACGCCTTCGTTGGCATCTATAACGAGCAGTGCAGCTTCAGCTCTTGAGGCCCCTGTGACCATGTTCTTCAGGAATTCGATGTGACCCGGTGCGTCGATGATGATGTAGTTGCGTCTCTCCGTTTCAAAAAAACATCTTGCAGAATCAATTGTGATCCCCTGCGATTGTTCATCCTTTAGGGCATCCAGCAGGAAGGCGTATTCAAAAGGCTTCGAATTGCGTTTGCAATTTTCCCTGACTTGTTCCAGCTTCCCTTCAGGCAGTGAATGGGTGTCCGCCAACAGCCTGCCGATAAGCGTACTCTTTCCGTGATCAACGTGCCCGACAAAAACGATATTCATATCTTCTCTCATACCATTCACCCCCTACATATACCCGTTTTTTCTGAGTTCTTCAAGACCGCCGCCATCTTCCTTGTCCTGTGCTCTGCCTGAGCGTTCTGCGATGTTCCTGAGTTTACCGCTTTCCAGCTCTGTAATGATCTCATCCACAGTCTTAGCCGTGGAGTCTATGGGGAATGTGCAGGGGAAACAACCGAGCGAACGGTATCGCTTACCGCTTCCCTGATCGTAATAAAGAGACACGGTGGGGATGTTTTCCTTTTTGATATATCGCCAGATGTCCGTTTCCGTCCAGTCCAGGAGCGGATGGATGCGCAGATGGGTTCCCGGTGCAAAATCCGTCTTGTACTGATTCCAGAACTCAGGTGGTTGATCACCGATGTCCCACAGATTTTCCGTGTCGCGGGGAGAGAAATAGCGTTCTTTGGAACGGCTTCCCTCTTCATCAGCTCTGACACCCACGATAACGCCTGTGTAGGGTTCTGTGTTTCGATCTATTTCATATTCTCCTGTTGAATGATTCATCCGATACCGTTTACCGTTGCCGGAAAGGGTGTTGCGAAGTGCCGTTGTCTTCAGCAGACGACAGCATTCAATTCGATTTGTATTTCCGTCCGGGAACGTCTTCTTTTCAGCGAGTGCAACTTCGTTCTGACCATAAACCATGTCGAGTTTCCATTCACGGGCCAGCCGGTCTCTGTATGCAATCATTTCCGGAATCTTGTAGGCAGTATCAATGTGTACCAGCGGAAACGGCACATGACCGAAGAAGGCCTTTCTCGCAAGCCACAATAATACGGTACTGTCCTTTCCGATGGACCAGAGCATGCACATGTTTTTAAAATTGGCATAGGCTTCCCTGAAAATCTGTACCCCTTTTGCCTCAAGTCTTTCGATGTGAGTCATTATAATCCTCCTGTCTATAATCCTTTTTCAAAACAGATTATAACAGTCTTTGTTGAGAAAATGATAATTCGATATGCTTTTTCCAAATCAAGTCTTTATAATACAGCATGGCATTTAGAGCGGTTATTGTTCTTTATAAAGAGAAATATCCTTAAAATCTGCCGTACTGACCGTCTCAAGCGGAAATTTAATTTCGCGGTTTTCAATTGCCGATTTATAGATCGCGAGAACGATTTCGTTTTCCACCCTCCCGCTTTCTCCGGGAATATACGGCATATGATTATTCATAATGGCATCTGCATAATCGGCAAAGAGTGTCGTATGACCACTGCCATAAACCGTATCGGGATCTTCTGAAGTCATCAACGGATGAGAGTCTTCATTCTCAAAACGCCAGGTGAGAATCTTGTTGACCGCGAGTCCGCCGATGACTACGGTTCCCTTCTCGCCAAATACGGAAATCGTTTCTTCAAGGTTGTTGGGATAGGTATTGGCCATTCCTTCGAGAAGCCCGATTGAACCATTTTTGAATTTTAAAATCCCGGCACCAAAATCCTCCGTTTTGATATACGGATGGTTGAAATTCCTGAGAACCCCGTAAACGGATGACACCTCTCCGCCAAGCAGCCATTGAAGCAGATCAATGTTGTGGGCGCATTGGTTCATAAGCGTTCCACCGTCAAGTTCCCATGTGCCCCTCCAGGGATCCAGATCGTAATAGCCCTTGTTTCGATTCCAGAGAATCCTTGCCGTTGCGTTGAAAATCTTTCCAAAAGCACCTTCATCAATCTTCTTCTTCAATTCCTGAACCGGCTGATTAAACCTGTTCTGAAGACAGACACCGAGTTTGAGATGCTTGTTCTTTGCAAGCGCAATCATCTCGCTGATATGTTCTGTGCTCAACGCCATCGGTTTTTCAACGAGAACATGTTTTCCTGCGTTGAGGAAATCTATCGTATACTGATAATGATACCCGGATTCTGTAGCAATTGAGACAAAATCGATATCCTTATCCAATAAGTCTTCGTATCCTACCACAGCCTGGGTTTTTAATCCACTCTGTTCAAGATATTTTTCAGCAGCTTTTTCTGCCTTATTAATAACCAAATCTGAGCAATAAACCAGCTCGATCACATCTTTATTATTTGCATAGGCCTCTATATGCTTTTTTGTCCCTATTCTTCCGCAACCGATAAGTGCAGCTTTTAGTTTTCGCATTCTTCACCCCAGTTTTTGTAGGGGCAATTCACGAATTGCCCGTCTTTATAAATAAAATCCACATTTAAAGAAAGGGTAGAGATAAAACGTCCCCCTACATTATAACAATATAATATTTTCTCTCGAAATATCCAGATCCTTCAAACAGTTCTTTGTATCAAAAACAACGTCTGCATTTCCACAAACCATCTTATAATCAACCTTGTGCTTGTGCCCTGTAGTAATGACCACAGCATCCGCATTTTTAATCAGATCAGTATTCAACTCAACAGTTTCAACAACCCCATCATTCCACTTGAACGATTCAACATAAGGATCAACGACGGAAATATCTGCTCCTTCTGCTTCAAGATGTTTCAACACATGAAGTGCCGGTGATTCCCTCATATCGTCTATATCATTTTTGTAAGCGATTCCCAGCATGACAATCTTTGCCCCGTTTAAGCACTTCTTTCTCTTGTTGAGTTCTTTCATGAGTCTCTCGACAACGTATTCCGGCATATAATCGTTGATCTCTCCGGCCAATTCAATGATTCTCGTATGGTAATCATATCTTCTGGCGATATAGGTGAGATAGAATGGATCAATCGGAATACAGTGTCCGCCAACACCGGGTCCCGGATAAAACGGCATGAAGCCGAAGGGTTTTGTCGCCGCAGCATCAATAACTTCCCATAAGTTGATTCCCATTTTATTCGAAACAATAGCCATTTCGTTGATGAGACCGATATTGACAATTCTGAAGGTGTTTTCGAGGATCTTTGCCATTTCCGCTTCTTTAGGAGAAGAAACGACGAAGACTTCCGCTTCAAGCACAGATTCATAAAGTGTCTTGGCGATATCCGTTGAAGTTTCTCCTACTCCTCCTACAACCTTCGGTGTGTTTTTTGTCTTGTAAATAATATTTCCCGGATCGACCCTTTCAGGACTGAAGGCGAGATAAAAACCCTCCCCACATTTCAGACCGCTTTCTTCAAGGATAGGTAACATTACCTCTTCAGTTGTTCCCGGATAGGTTGTTGATTCCAGAATAACCAAAACATCCTTCTTTAATCTCTTTGCTACTTCTCTCGTTGAAGCTTCAACATACTGAAGATCAGGCTGTTTGAATTTATCTAAAGGCGTTGGAACACAAATTGCGATAACATCACATTCTGACAATCTTTCAAAATCGGTAGTTGCTTCAAGGTGATGATTATTGACAATTTCAACAAGGTCTTCATTGACAACATCACCAATATAGTTTTCTCCCTTGTTTACCCTTTCGACTTTATCTGCCTGAATATCAAATCCAAGCACGGTAAATCCCGCCTTTGCTTTTTCAACAGCGAGGGGAAGGCCCACATAACCAAGACCGAGAACCCCGATTTTTGCATTCTTGTTTAAGATCTTTTCTTTTAACATTATTCATACCCCCAGTTATTATTGTAGGGGCAAATTCATGGAACTTTCAAAAAAGTTCATAGAGCTTTACTTCGTAAAGATCATGAATTGCCCTTTATAATTTCTGTTCCTCTTTAACATCACCAAAGTATTTTGCAGGAACACCTGCAACGATAACGCCAGATTCAACATCCTTTGTCACAACACTACCGGCTGCTACCAAACAGTCTTCTCCCAGAACCTTTCCGGGTAAAATTGTGGCATTGGCTCCGATCCTTGCGCCTCTCTTAAGAGTCGGTCCTTTAAAGAAATTCTTCCTTTCGGCAGTTCTTCCCAAAAAATTATCATTTGAAAAAGTAACCATTGGTGCTATAAAACAATAATCCTCTACAGTAGAAATGGCTGTTATATATGCATTTGTTTCTATCTTGACAAACGAACCGATAGAGCACTTATTTTCAATAGTAACACTCTTCCCTATAACCGTCTTTTCCCCAACAGATACATCCTCTCTTACAGAAGCCATATCACCAAGGAAACAACTGTTGCCCAGCATACAGCCACAATATATAACACAACCGGCACCAATCTTGACATTATCACCAATCACAAGCGATGGCAGTTCATTTTCTGAAGTTGTGGCACTGACAGCCGATCTGAAAGGCTTCTTTCCCAGAACCGTATTATCTGCAACAATAACATTATCTCCAATAACTGTTCCCTCATGAATGACTACATTATGTCCAAAAACGCAATTTTTCCCTATCTTAACATTATCCTCAATCACAACATTTTTTCCTTTATTCATAGTTACATCCCCTGTAGGGGCAATTTATGAATTGCCCGTCATCTGTCTAAAATAACCTTTAATACTCTCAACCACATACACAATTTCTTCATCCCTCATCTCAGGAAAAACAGGAAGCGCCAAAGTCTCAAAACAAGCCTTCTCAGCAACAGGTAAATCCCCTTCCTTATACCCAAGATATTCGAAACAAGGCTGAAGGTGAAGCGGTTTCGGATAATAAACAGAAGTCCCAATCCCTTTTTCAGTCAAAAATTCTCTCAATTTGTCCCTGTTTCCAGACTTAAGACGAATTACATATTGATGATAAACATGTGTGCCATCAGCCTTTACTTCTGGAAAATCAATCATCTCTTCAAGAACATTTTCCTTAAACAACTCAGCGTACTTAAACGCTATTGCTTTTCTCTTTTCTATATAGTTATTCAATCGCTTAAACTTCACATTCAAAATAGCTGCCTGAAGTTCATCAAGTCTCGAGTTGATCCCGACAACTTCATGATAATATTTTTTCTTAGAACCATGTTTTCTCAGAATTCTGCAATTCTTGGCAACAGCTTCATCAGAAGTGACGATCATCCCGCCATCACCATATGCCCCGAGATTCTTCGTTGGGAAGAATGAAAAAGTGGCAGCATCTCCAACAGAAGCGGAATTAACAATTCTCCCATCAGAGTTAAACCAGGTGGAACCGATTGACTGAGCACAGTCTTCAAGTATTTTAATGCCATATTTTTCTCTTAATGAGACTAATCTTTCAAGATCAACCGTTTGCCCGAATATGTGAACTGGAATAAAGGCTTTTATCTTATCTTTCTGAGGGTGATTCTTTAAAATATATTCAACTTTATCCAGATCCACATTAAATGTTGTCGGATCAATATCCGCAAACACAGGAACAGCATCGAGTCTTGTAATGCAGCTCACCGTTGCAAAGAATGAATACGGTGTTGTGATAACATAATCTCCTTCTTTAATGCCAAGTGCATCAAGCGCAATGAAGAGGGCATCAGAACCGTTGGCAACGCCAATACCATGATCAGAACCAACATACTCTGCTATGTTCTTCTCAAGGCTGGAAACTTCGGAACCAAGAATTACCCTCCCGGAGGAAATAACCTTATCCATTGCCGAGAGCATTTCGTCTTTAAATCCCTCATATTGTCTTGTCATATTAAAAAGTGGTACGTTCACAGCTCTCACCCCATTTTCTTTAATTTTACCGTTCCGAGTTCGGAAATCTCAAAACAAAAAGTATTTTTTAAACCAATTTTATTTGCATTTTGATACATTTTTTCTGAATGTCTGAAAGATGCAATCACTACGCCGTCATAAAAAGGATCTTTTACAGAATCCGGAGAAATAATTTTAAATCCATAAAATACATCATCCTGCTTGCTCTTTGAATCATCGAGAAATCCGAGTATTTCAAATTCTTCAAAACGAAGAATCTCAGCCACGATTCCTCCTATGATGCCTGCACCATATAAATACAATTTCATTATCTGGTTCTTTTTTAATTCATTCAAAGCTTCAATAAAAATATCATGGGATTGTGTATAAAGGTTTGAGATTTCATTCAGATAAGCTATTGTAAGAAATTGAAGACGAAATCGTCCCTTTTGAGTCAGAGCATAACGCATATTTCGCCTGTTATCCCCTTCTTTGATCAACAATTCGCCTTCTTCAAGGTCGTAAATATACCTGTTGACCATACTTGGTACTATTCCGGTAGCCTTTGCCAAAGCTCCCTGAGAAATAGTGGGTTCCTGAGATATAATTCTTAAAATATTCATCTCCCTGAACATTGGGGATGGGGAGAAAAAAGAAAAATTTGAAATTTCCATTAAACACCTCTTTGTTCATTCACTGTGTGTATATTATAACATAAACAAACTTGAATTTATGATAAAATCAGAGAAAGTGTTTAAAGGAGATGAAATAAATGAAAATAGATTTTCACAGCCATACAACAGCATCTGATGGGACATTTACACCAACAGAAATCATAAAAGAAGCAGTGCACAAACAACTGGAATACTATGCAATAACAGACCATGATACGTTAGATGGAGTCAAGCAGATAAAAGAAATTCCTGAAGGCATGGTATTTGTAACCGGAGTTGAAATTAGTGCTGAATATCAAAAGATATTACACATTCTTGGATACGGATTTGATCTTGAAAATAAGAATCTCAATGCAAAGTTGGATGAATTACAGACCTACAGAAAAAAACGAAACAAAAATATGCTTATAAAAATGGAGAATCTGGGTTTTCATATCACAATGGAAGAGCTGATTGAAGAAGCGGGGAGTGATTTAGTCGGAAGACCACATTTTGCCAATCTTATGCTGAGAAAGGGGTATGTTGAGAGTTACCAGGAAGCCTTTGATAGATACTTAAAAAAAGGCGCATCACTGTATTTGAACAAAAAGAGACTTGATCCTGAAGAAGCCATAAAACTGATCCATGAAGCCGGCGGGATAGCCGTAATGGCACACCCCTATCAGACAAAAAAGGAAGGAAAAGAGTTGGAAGCTCTTGTAAAACAGTTGAAAAAATATGGACTTGATGGCATAGAAGTCTATTATTCTCAGCATACACCTGAAATGATAGAAGAATATAATCACTATGCACAAAAGTATGAATTAATTAAAACTGCTGGTTCAGATTTCCATGGGACAAATAAGCCACATATATCACTCGGAATGGAAGTTGAAAAGAAAGAGATTGAAGCGTTCCTTTCATTTGTCGATTTAAAGAGGTTGTAAGATGGAAAAAAATATCGTATGGCAAAATACAAAAGTAGACTTGGCGGATAGAGAAAATATTTTGAAGCAAAAGGGGTGTATTCTGTGGTTTACGGGGCTTTCAGGTTCAGGAAAATCGACTGTTGCAGCAGAATTAGAAAAAAAGTTGAATGCTGAAAACTATTTTACCTATCTGTTGGATGGTGATAATATCAGACATGGTCTAAACAGTGATCTTTCTTTTTCACAAGAGGAACGGAAAGAGAATATCCGTAGAATAGGCGAAGTAGCTTGTCTGTTCAAAGATTCAGGCCTAATCACTCTCCTCTCCTTTATATCACCGTACAGAAAGGACAGGGATGTTGTTAGAAAGAAAGCTGGTGAAGGGCGATTTGTTGAGATATTTGTAGAATGTCCTCTGGAAGTCTGTGAAGAAAGAGATGTCAAAGGCTTGTATAAAATGGCGCGAGAAGGAAAGATTAAAGATTTTACAGGGATAAATGCACCCTATGAAAAACCTGAAGCTCCTGAAATATCCTTAAATACAGACCAGATGTCATTAGAAGAATGTGTGACGTGTATATGGACTCATCTTAAGGAACAGAAAATAATCCCTGATAGAACTGTATAAATGAAGAAAAAGGTAGTTTTTTTATATACCCACAACTACCTTTTATAAATCAAAAAGCCAACAGAATCGTGCGAATACTCAAACCAATGATTAATAACCCAAGAATAATCATCAATGCTTTGGGGTTAATCTTACGGGTAACGAAGGCAGCAATAGGCGCAGCGGCACACCCCCCTATGATGAGTCCGAGAATAACAAACCAGTTAAATTGGGAAATCAGGGCAAGAAAAGCAATTACCTCAGCAACCGTTACAAAAAACTCAGCGGCGTTGACAGAACCAATCGTTTTTCTGGGATTCTTGCCATCTGCAACGAGAGTTGTTGTGACAATGGGACCCCAGCCCCCACCGCCCACGGCGTCAAAAAAGCCCCCAACGAGACCCAGTAGATAAAAATGACGTTTTCGTACAAACACTTCTCGATTTACCGATTTTTTTCGGAATACCTTGAACAGAATTCTAACTCCCATCAAGGCAAGATAAATAGCGATAAGCGGTTTAATAATACCGGTTGGAATCTGAGTGAGAACATAGGCTCCCACAACCCCACCGATAATCCCCGGAATCAGAAGCTTTTTAAACAACGTCTTATCCACATTTCCCAACTTAAAATGAGAAAAACCGGAAACGAGTGTTGTGAAAACCTCTGCAAAATGAACCGATGCACTGGAAATCGCCGGAGGAACACCAAGACTTAACAATAAAGAATTGGATGTTACACCATACGCCATACCAAGGGCTCCATCAACCAATTGTGCCATAAAACCAACTATGATGAAAAACCATAAAGAATCCATAAAGAGCCTCCAAAAATAAAGATGATGTCCCTAATTAACTTAGGAACATCATAATTATACGCTTGAAAATTCTCAATATCAATATAATTTTAATACAACAAAAAGATAAGAGTTAGTATACTTGAGTTGAACAATAAAAATCAATTTTCAAAACAAACTAATACGGTCTAAAAATAACCCGTTTATCCTGAAGCCTTGATTTTATAATGGAAGCCGCTTCTGAAATATCGTCGTTATCCGCGATATGCATATTTGGTTCAATATCTGTGGATATCTCTTCTCCAACCCAAACGGTTTCAATCAGATCTTCATTGATGATGGTCTTAACGATAGACAAATCACTTTCACTGAGGTCAACAGCCGTCACGATGAGAATGACACCCGAGTCCATCATGATATGAGCGACTTCCGCCATTCTTCTGAGATGCTCTTCGCGGTTACTGTGATTGCCTTCTTCTTTGATATCCGCGTCAACCCCATAAAGAATACTACCCAGACCAAGATAATAGACATATTTTCCATCATCGAACAGTTTCTTTTCCAATTGTCTTGCAATCTCTTTCCTGCCGGAACCTCTTTCCCCTGTTATAAGGATCAGGGAGGCTTTTTGCGAGTACTTTTCCGCTCGTCTTTCCTTGGGAATGTCACTCTTGACCCATTTATAATTTCTAAGCATGACCTTGTCCCGAACCCATTTTTCCTTGTCTTCTTCAGATTCAATGATGATACCGCCACCGGTAATCTCATAATCATCGACGATGACAAAACGGCTGGTAATACGCATATTCTCTGCCAAATCGAAGGCAACAGCCTTTTCTGTCTTGAGCGTTATTTCAGCCACATCATGGCGATCGATCTGCTTTTTGGTGCTTCTGTCGAGTGTTGAGGCATCCAGAACACTGTGGATTTTTTCAAGGCGTGTTCGAACTTTCTGGGTTCCGATCTTAATATAATACTCCTTATCCATTGTCATCGGCTCTCTACCCAGCCAGAAGAGATTGGCTTTTATTCGGGTTGAAACTTTTGTTTTAGGTTCGCCGTTACGTGTGGCAATCTCGCCTCGAGTAATGTATATTTGTTCCTCCAAAGTAAATCCGATATGGTTTCCCGCGCTCTTTTCCTGTTGAAGTTCTTTGTTGAATTCCTCAATTGTCTTAACCGTACTGGTCTTTCCAGAGGGATAGAAAATGACACGATCCCCAACGGAGATTTTTCCGGTGTCTATATTACCGGAAACAATTCTTCGATTATCACCATCCCTGGTAAATTTGTACACATCCTGTACACTCATCCTGAACGGTAGATCTTCCGGAAGTTTTTCGACGTTGAACGTATCGAGTTGCTCCAGTAAAGTTTTACCCGAATACCAATTCATGTTCTTTGATTTATCGGCGACATTATCCCCCATCATACCGGATACGGGGATAAAAATCTTTGCCTCAATATTGATCAGTTTTAAGAAGGCAGTGTATTCTTTGACAATAGACCGAAAGGTTTCTTCAGAATAATCCACAAGATCCATCTTGTTCACGAGAACTGCCACCTGTTTAATGCCCAGCATTGACAACATATAACCGTGACGTTTGGAGTTTTCACGAACCCCTTCATGCGCATCGATAACCAGTAAAGCGGCTTCTGCCCTCGATGCCCCGGTAACCATATTCTTCAGGAATTCGATATGTCCCGGTGCATCAATGATGATATAGCTACGTTTTTCCGTTTCAAAGAAACATCTTGCGGCATCTATCGTGATTCCCTGGGATTGTTCATCTTTCAAGGCATCCAGCAAAAAGGCATATTCAAAGGGCTTTGAATTCCGTTTACAGTTTTCTTTAACCTGTTCCAGTTTTCCTTCTGGCAGGGAATTGGTATCCGCAAGCATTCTACCAACGATAGTACTTTTACCATGATCCACATGACCGACAAAAACAATATTCATATCTTCTCTTTCTATCATCTGCATGCCACACACCCCTCACATATAGCCATTTTTTCTGAGCTCCTCAAGACCACCGCCATCTTCTTTGTCCTGTGCCCTGCCGGAGCGTTCTGCGATATTTCTGAGTTTACCACTTTCGAGTTCTTCTATGATCTCATCCACATTCTTTGCCGTGGAATCTATTGGGAAGGTGCAGGGATAGCATCCCAGAGAACGGTAGCGCTTACCGCTTCCCTGATCGTAATAAAGGGATACCGTGGGGATTGTTTCCTTTTTGATATATCGCCAGATGTCTGTTTCCGTCCAGTCGAGGAGCGGATGGATGCGCAGATGGGTTCCAGGGGCAAAGTCCGTCTTGTACTGATTCCAGAATTCAGGAGGCTGATCCCCTATATCCCAGAGGTTTTCGGTATCTCTTGGAGAGAAATATCTTTCTTTGGAACGGCTTCCTTCTTCGTCGGCACGAACACCCACAATAACACCTGTATAGGGTTCAGTGTTTTTATCCGTTTCATATCTTCCGGTTGTATGATTCATACGATAACGTTTTCCTTCACCGGAAAGGGTATCTCTTAAGGCCTTTGTCTTGAGTAGGCGGCAGCATTCGATGCGGGTGGCGTTACCATCCGGGAATGTTTTTTTTGATGTGAGTGCTGCTTCGTTTTGGCCGTAGACCATGTCGAGCTTCCATTTAAGTGCCAGTTTATCACGATATTCTATCATCTCAGGGATCTTGTATGCTGTGTCAATGTGGACCAATGGAAAGGGTACATGTCCAAAGAATGCCTTTCTGGCCAGCCATAGCAGAACGGTACTGTCTTTTCCAATAGACCAGAGCATGCACATATTCTTGAAATTTGCATAGGCTTCTCTGAAGATTTGTACACTTTTGGCTTCGAGTCTTTCTATGTGTGTCATCTTTTCCCTCCTGTTTTTTCTCCACACAAGTTCCCCTCTAGGAAAGAGGCATTACTTGTGTTGGGGTGGGTTACTTTCAAAGGATTATATCAACCATCAATAAAAAAAGCAAATTAAATTCTAAAACAAGTTCGTTATTCTGTGATATACTTTTAATGCTTGAATCATATTTCAAAAAAAGTGGGGAGAATTTTTGAGAAAAAAAAGAATCAGTATTTTTATCCTATCTGCGTTATTCATCCTGTTACCCTTTATAACACCTGTCCCAGAGGGATTAACACTTCAGGGATATAAGGCTTTGATGGTGTTTGTTGTTTGTGTTGTGTGGTGGGTAACCAATGTGGTACCTCTGATGATAACCAGTTTGCTGGCGATTGTTTTACTCCCTTTGCTTGGTGCAACAACTACCGAAGCGGTATATTCTAAATTTGGTAATACCGCGATTTTCTTTGTTATCGGATCATTTATTCTTTCTGCTGCCTTTGTCAGTTCCGGTTTGAGTAGTCGATTTACGGTCAAATTCTTAAAAGCATTTGGTAAAAGTCCGCTTTTCCTAGTGCTGGGTTTTCAATATCTGGCACTTGTTATGGGTTTCTGGATGTCGGGTCATGCTGTAGCGGCCCTTCTTTTACCTTTAGTGATAGAAATAAACGAAAATGTTATCAATCAGAAAGAAGGTAAAGCTTATTCACGGAGTCTTTGTTTCTCGGTTATGTGGGGAGCGGTAATTGGGAGTATGACGACACTTCTTGGTGGAGCAAGAGGACCACTGGCACTTGCAATTCTTGAAAAGTCAACTGGACAAACCATCTCCTTTTCAAAATGGATCCTGTTTACCCTTCCATTGGTGCTAATAATCAGCGGGATTGCCACCTTTATATTGGTCAAAATCACACCAAGGAATATACAAATTGAAAGGTGCAAAGAACAAATAGAAGAAAAGGTCAACAGGCTGGGCAGCATCTCACGAAAAGAAAAAAAAGTACTACTCGTTATGATTCCAACCATACTGACGTGGGTATTCCTCGGAACAACAGTCGGCATTGCGAGTATTGCTTTATCCTCAACCATTGCCCTGTTTGTTTTAAAAGCTGTCAAATGGTCCGAAGTGGAGCGAGATGTCAACTGGGGGGTTATCCTGATGTATGGAGGTGCAATTTCTCTCGGCTACACCCTTTACGAATGCGGTGTATCCGACTGGTTGATCAATCTCACCCTTGGAGCATTCAGCAATACAACACTCATCCTGCTGCTGTTAACCATCATTGTTGTACTTTTAACGGAAAGCATGAGTAACACTGCGGTTGTTGCCTTCTTAATGCCCGTGGCACTTTCAGCAGCGTTGAGGTTAAATATTAATCCCATCAACATGGTGCTGGTGGTTACACTCCCCTCCGGTATGGCCTTTATGATGCCGATGAGCACCCCAGCAGTTGCGATGATGCTTTCCACAGGATATTTGGAGCTGAAAGATACCGTCAAATATGGTATTATTTTAAACATAACGGGCATCATTTTGACATTTTTAAGTGCTATGATCTATTGGCCGTTGATGAGTTGAAGGTGATCACATGCAGAAAAAAAAGATTTATCTCGTATCGCTCGATTTTGAAAAAAACAACAAAATAGAAACATTTATTCAAGATCATCTCTCAGATGAAATAGAAGCTATTGCCTTGATTGATGAGAATATTCTCAACACGGTGTCCGATCTTTTTATGGAAAAAGGTTGGCTCGGAGCTGGGCAGGCGGAAAATATACGGGAGTTGTTTTTGAAGAAGGCGGAAAGGGAAGCGCAAGAATGGTTAGTGTACATACAAAAAATAACAAAGGAAAAAAATAAAAAAATAAAGACCAGAATAGTAAAACAATTTATAGAAGTTTTCTTTAAAAACTTGAAAACTGAAGAAACGGGACAAGTAATATTTGTTTTCAAAAGTGGTAAAAACACAACCTATGATGCTGTTAAAAATTTTTTAAAGAATATTTCACAGCATCAAGTATTCAATTATTTGTTTTTAAAGTAAACCCATTTAATTTTTGTAATTCACCTCATAAAAGCGCATATGTTCTCCCGAAATGACCTTCTCCATCCATTCTCTGTTGTTCAGATACCAGTCAATGGTCATTTCAATACCCTCATCAAACATCACAGTGGGTTCCCATCCGATCTCTTTCTTGATCAGAGAAGGATCAATTCCATAGCGTCTATCATGACCGAGTCTGTCCGTTACATGCTTGATCAAATCTGTGTTGATTGCAGCATCTTTAGTCTTTTCCCGAAGGACATCCAAAATCCTGTTGACGATATAAACATTTTCTCTCTCGTTGTGTCCCCCAACATTATACACCTTTCCGGGAGCAGCTTTGTCAAAAACCATGTCGATCGCTCTACAATGATCTTCAACATAGAGCCAGTCTCTGATCTGCCTGCCATCACCGTAAACCGGCAAAGCCTTGTGATTCAAAGCGTTGTTGATCATCAAAGGAATGAGTTTTTCAGGGAACTGATAGGATCCATAATTGTTGGAACATCTTGTGATGTTCAACGGCATCCCAAACGTATCAAAATAAGCCTTACAGATAAAATCGGCAGAAGCCTTTGAAGCTGAATAAGGGCTGTGTGGGTCAAGCGGTGTACTTTCCTTAAAAAATCCCGTTGCGCCAAGTGTCCCATAAACCTCATCTGTTGACACCTGAAAGAACTTTTTATCCGCAAGCCAATGACCCTCTTTAAACCAGAACCGCTTGGCAACATCCAACAAGTTCTGAGTTCCAAGAATATTTGTTTTCAGAAAAACCTGAGGATCATGAATAGAACGATCCACATGAGATTCTGCGGCAAAGTTAATCACGCCATCAATCTCATGTTGTTCAAAAAGGACTGTAATCGCTTCCGTATCACAAATATCCGCCTTGACAAAGTCGAATCGTGTATCATTAAGACAAGATGAAAGATTCTCAAGATTTCCAGCATATGTTAGAGAGTCAATTCCAAGTATTTTTCTTTCAGGATGTTTTTTTAAATAATAATAGATAAAATTACTACCGATAAAACCGGCTATTCCTGTAACAAGTAAAGTCATGTCAAACCTCCAACAAGCTTAGAATATATTTTCCGTATTCAGTCTTTTCGTATTCTTTTCCTTGTAAAAGTAGTTTTTCTTTTGAAATCCAATTATTTCTGTAAGCAATTTCTTCAAGACAAGCAATATATAACCCAGTTCGCTTTTGTATGGTTCTCACGAATTCTGATGCGTTTGCAAGACCATCGTATGTGCCAGTATCCAACCAGGCGAAACCTCTTCCGAGCAATTCTACTTTTAACTTACCTTCATGAAGATATTCACGATTTAAATCAGTTATCTCGATTTCTCCACGAGCTGAAGGTTTTAGTTTTTTAGCTCTTTCTATTACATCATTTCCATAATAATAAAGTCCAGGTACAGCATAATTTGACTTTGGTTTAACTGGTTTTTCTTCAAGAGAAATTGCAATTTTCTCTGAATCAAACTCAACAATTCCAAATTCAGACGGATTATTAACATAATACCCATAAATAATTGCTCCATCTTTAATTGTCGAGGCCCTTTTAAGATAATTACTAAATGCTTGCCCAAAAAATATATTATCACCTAAAATGAGGCACACAGAATCATCACCAATGAACTCTTCTCCAACTATAAATGCATCTGCGAGACCTCTTGGCTGTTCTTGAATTTTATATTCAAACTTCATACCAAACTTCTCACCTGATCCAAGAAGATTTCTATAGACATCAATATATTCTGGGTTTGAAATTATCAAAACTTCTTGTATTCCAGAAAGCATCAATACAGATAATGGATAATAAATCATAGGTTTATCGTAAATTGGCAACAACTGTTTACTGATACCTTTTGTTATTGGATAAAGCCGAGTTCCACTTCCTCCAGCAAGAATTATTCCTTTCATTTAATCACCTTCATTATTAGATTCGAAATAAGAATATGCTTCTTTTATATCTTGATTTACTTCATTAGATCTCGATATTTTAAAAGAAACTGGACCATTGTAGTTATTGTTCAAAATAAAGCCTTGTTGATTGAGTTTGTTAATCAGTAAATCGTAAAATATCTTGGGGTTTTGGCAAAATTCTTCATATTGTATAGTTAGTTTTCTTTCATCAATAATCGAACACAACCCTTTTTTTACAGTATTGTTTGTATAAAAGACTTGACCTGCAACTTGATATTCAGGTTTGTCAAATTTAATTAATTCTTTGTATTCAGGGATTTTAAAAGAATACCATTTATCTCTACTACCATTTTGCTTTACTCTAGCATCAAGAGCAGAAGAAATATTAGTAAGTGGATTCCTTTTAATATAAATAAAAATAGCCCTTTTGAATAAAGAATCTAGAAACGGAATGTTATTATTGAAAATAAGCGCCTTCATAGCCAAGGGTTTGTTGAAAACAGAAGCGATTCCCAATAACTCTTTCCTGAAAGTTTTTTTGTCAAAGGTTTTTTCCAGAATGTCACTAGGGATATATTCTATCTCTTTATCAGGGTAATTTAAAAATCTTCTCCAAAAATACCAAAATTCGTTTGGCGCTAATGCTCCTTTTGTCTTTCCGTTTTCTGAATAATACGTAACGTCGGAATTAAAATCAAGTATCTCGTCTTTGTAGTTATAAGTTGGATCTGTAAGCAATTTTTGAATTTTTGCTCCTATAATAGGTGCTTTGTAAAATCTTGATAATATATTTGATGGATAGCTAAATATCTTTAAATTAGATAACCATTGGAGCAATAATGTAGTTCCTGAGCGAAACGATCCTACTATGAAGATCATGGGATAATCGTCCTTAATTACACTTGTAGCTAAAATATTATTTTCCGTTAGAAATAAGTCGTTATTTATTTCATCTAATAACAATTCTAATTCATTATTTCTTTTAAAATTATCTGTTCTAAAATTATTCATAAGAATTAAAAGCCCCTTAATTATTTATTATTTTGGAAATATAATCCATCTCTACCCTTCCATACCTTTGATCTATTGGTAGAGGGAGCAAAAACTTTGAAAGATAAAATTCCCATTCATTTTTTTCGCTTCTTTTAAAAACATCCTTCCAATACTGTGCAACATAAATATTTTTATTAATTAAATTCTCTCGCAGTCTATCTTTATTCGTTAAAAAAGGGTAAACTAGAGGGGTGTTTTTAAGACCACATTCTATCATAGGGGTTAGTTCGTTGTGTGATCTTAGGCGCTTATGTAAATATAGAAAATTTTCATTTCGTTTATCCTTTACTTTAGTATAATTTATTGATTCCAATAATTTTCTTGTTAAATTGGACATTCTTTCTATGTTTTTGTTGGTTAACCTTTCCTCATTTTTTTTGAAATCATTGTAAGCTTCATTTGCTGATAGATCTATTCTTTTTATTAAATAATCAGAATTATTCCAAGATATACTTTGAGGAAAATTTTCATTTATTGATTGACTTGTGAATAAATATGATCCATCAGGAACCCCAAAAAATTTTCTGGGGGAATAAATGGTATCAATATTATTTAAAGGCGTAGAAAAAAAGGCCTGGCTATTATCTATAATAAGATTTTTGTATTTTTCTTTTATTATTGATAGTTTGTTATCCAGTAAACCGAAATAATTGGTGACTAGTATTCCTATATTTTGTTTAATTTTTTTTGAATCTATGAGGGGTAACAAATCATTGTCAATTGAGAAAAATTCATATTCTATATGGTTTCTTTTTAAGGGTTCAATCATAGAATCACACATATATTTCGGGAGGTAAATTTTTATGTAGTTTCTTGCTCTTATAAGATACTCAAAAGCGTTTCTGGCGGTATTAAGTCTTATACAATCTGAATAATATTCTCTTTCTTGAGGTAACTCAAGCTGAAAAAAGCCTCCAATCTCTTTTTTCATAATAACTTATACTCCTGAAGGTATTCTTTTATTGTTGTCACAGGATTAAACATAAGTATATCAATTATAGATAAATTAGCTATAAAATCTTTAGAGAATTGTTTGTAGCGAATAAGGGAACTTTCTAAAAAAAGCAACTCAATATTTTTTTTGTTGAATTGTTCTTTGCTATAAAGAGTTTGACCTCCTATTGGATTAATATAAACATTTTCATTCATTAATTCACAGATTTCAAATAACTTAAACTCTTTTCTCAGTTCGTTATTTTTGTCTAACTTGGAAGATAATAAAATTTCTGTGTTAATTGATAAATATGTACATATAACTTCTATTTGATTTTTTAAAAACATTGCTAAATTGTTTGAATTGGTTTTAAGGCAATTTTCAATTACTTCAATAGTTTGATGATAATTTGGAGCTTTTGAATAGCATGAATATAAGCGTTTTAACATTTTGTTTTTAGTCTTTTCATCAGTGATAATCTCAATTTCATTAATTAATTTATTTGAACTTGCTTTCTTTAGCAATAAATTATAATACCGTGCTTCTCCATTTTCTAAAATCCTATTTCTGTTTATCCATCCTTGTTTAATGTAGTTTACATCATCGTAGATAACGAATTTATCTACAGCGTTTATTAACTGCCAGTAACCGATATATGGGAAAAAATAGGGCTGCATTATAGCTAAACTCAATGAGACCATCCTTTCAATGTTTTAAAATAATATTACATAACCTACTTACATCATCTTCTTCTAAATCACCATAAAATGGGAGAGATAGAACATTACATATCTTTTCATTTGCAATAGGTAATTTTTCTTTTTTTGCTGACTCATTATCATTATACCATTCAAAATTACTACACAGTGGATAAAAGTATTTCCTGGCATAAACATTATTGTCTTTTAACTTTTCATATATATAATCTCTTGATTTTCCGAATTTATTTTCTTCAATTTCAATGACAAAGTATTGATAACTACTTTCTTCATCATCTAAAGTGGTTATTATTCTTATACCTTCAATTTCCTTAAGATTTTCCTCATAAATTTTCTTGATGTTTTTTCTTTTTTGACGTTCTTCTTCAACGAGCTTAAGCACTTCAAGTCCCATAGCAGCTTGAACTTCGTTCATCTTAGCGTTTAGTCCAGATAAAACAACTTCATCAGGATTTTTTATTCCAAAATTTTTTAGTAAATCGAGTTTTTCTTTGAGAGTCACATTGTTAAAAGTTAATGCTCCCCCTTCAATTGTGTTGAAGAGTTTTGTCGCGTGAAAACTAAACATGGTTAGATCCCCAAAAGTACCGATAGGAATACCATTAATTTTTGTTCCAAAAACATGTGCTCCGTCATAAATAACTTTTAAGTTATACTTTTTAGCTATTTCATTGATTTTATTTACTTCACAAGGATTTCCAAAAACATGGACTGCTAAAATTGCAGAAGTTTTAGATGTAATTAATTCTTCGATTTTATTTGTGTTGATATTTAAAGTAACTGGTTCAATGTCACAAAAAATTGGTTTTATTCCATTCCAATCAAGTGCCTCAACAGTCGCTGGGAAAGTAAAAGGGGTTGTGATAACTTCACCTGTTAATCCAAGTGCTTTTATTCCTAAAAGTAGTGCAAGTGTTCCATTGTTGAATAAAGTTAGATTTTTAACTGATAAATAATTTTTTAATTTGGATTCAAGAGTTTTATGCTGATAACCGTTATTAGATAACCATTTGCTCTCAAAAATATCGTTTATCTTATTGAATAAACTTTCTTTATGAGGTACCAAGGGTCGAGTTACAAAGATATTTTTATTTCGTTTTTCTGACATATCTACCTCTCTTTAATCGTTTATCAAAGAATTTTAATATCACATTTATTTCTTTGATTTTAAACATTCTACTTAAAACACCATATATAAATAGTGCGAAAAACAGTTGGATTATTAGCTCTATAAAATATGAGAATTTCACACTTTCTCCTGTATAGTATACTACGAATCCCATTATGAATGCCACTATAAATGATGGAAGTATATCCTTTATTTGAGACAAAGTTGAATATTGTAAAATCTTTTTTGAGTAGTATGAATTTATAAAAAAAGACAAAATTGAAGAAACAACACCTGTCAATAATAACCCAATGATCCCCCAGTTGAATATAATTGCTAGTGTTATAAATGCAACTCCTATTGTTTTTTTTATAATTTCAAGTTTTAAAAATAAATCTGAGCGCCCCTTAACTTGAAGGATATTTAAATTTATTGCATGGAGAGGGAATAAAATCGTAGAAAAGCATAATATTTGAAAATATGGGATAGATGGTATCCAATTAGAGCCAAATAAAAAGGGAATTAAAGAATTAGCAGAGGCAGCTAAAAAGAATGAAATAAAGAAATTTATAAAAACAGTACTTCTAATAAGCTTTTTAAATGATTTTAATAACAATTGTTTATCATCTTTTATTTCACTCAATACAGGATATGTGACCTTTTGAATTGATGTGGTTATAGATGAAGAAGATATTTCGGAAAATTTTTTTGCGTTAGTATAATATCCCAAATCTATAGTGGAAAAAAATTTACCAATAATTAATAAATATATGTTGTTGTAAAGTGTATTTATTAATCCAGATACAAGTAATTTCCAACCAAAGTTAAACAGTCTTTTAAATGAATTCCAACTAAATATAAATGAAGGTCGCCATTTACTATAGAAATTAAACAGTAATGATTGAATAAACTGCATGACTAAATTTCTAAATACTAGACTCCAAACACCAAACCCAAAGTATGCAAGTAGAACAGCAACAATCCCTGAAATTAAAGAAGATGTTAAAACAACTTTCGTTTGTGTTTTAAAGTCGATTTTCTTTATTAATATTGTTCGTTGAATTAAGCCGAAGGAATTTACTATTAAAACCAACCCAAGAACTTTTAAGATTAAAGAGATTTTTGGTTCTGAATAGAAATTTGCTATGAGATTTGAAGAAAAAAATAAAACAATATAAAGAATTATAGAAGCAATTAGGTTAAAGAAAAAAACAGTAGAATAATCTTCTTGTGAGTTGTTTTTTTCCCTTATTAAAGCATTACCAAATCCACTATCCATTATTGATTGAGATACAGCAATGAAAATTGTTATCATTCCTATAATCCCAAAATCCTCAGGTAATAATAACCGTGCGAGAATTATTTGTATAACAAAATTTATTCCATAACGTGAAATTCTTTCAGAAAAACTCCAGAATATTCCAAATGTAGTTTTATTTCGAAGTTTAGCATCCATCATGTATCCTTTCGCTTAATCGCTTGTGATTGGGATACGTTGCCTCTTATCCCTTTCCACACCTTTTGACTATAACTCATCCTTTTTAGAAATAAGTTTAAGAATAATTTCTTTGATTATTGCTTTATAAAAAATATCAATTTTTTTGTTGAACTTCAACTTTCTAAACTCCTCTGAAAAAAATTCATTTGAATTCATCTTTATCTTTTCAATAATAATTTTTTGTTCTCGATTTGTTATTGCATCATTTATTAAGTTTTGATATACATATTCAGTATATATATCAAAATGCTTTAAAAAAGCTATCATATTTATTTCGTGTGCTATCCTTTTATTTTTTTCAACCTTCATAATATTTGACCAGGAACCTTTAATGTTTTTTCTGTAAGTACTCATTACTTCATCAAGGTAATAACCATGTCCATGTTTCAATAAAATCATTTTCAAAGGTGTATCTCCAACTGTTGCATCAAGAAAAAATTTTGGCGGATTATCAAAGGCTTTTTTTCTGTAGAAAATTGAGCTTGTAGACAAAAACAAATTTTTTTTTAAATAGTCACTCAAATTAAATTTAGAATTCTCTTTAAATGGGTGGATTTCGTTTTGTCTTTTTGTTAAATTATTTATAATTTCTACTGAATGAACACATATTGTGCAATTTGTATCATTCTCCATATAATCAAATTGTTTTTGTAATTTGTAATTGTCTGTCCAATAATCATCTCCTTCACACATGGCAACATATTTTCCTATAGCTCTTTTATGGTTAAATTCATAAAAAATTCTTTTACCTTGCGAATATTGATTTGATTTTTGATATATTGGCTTTATAATTTTGGGGTGTTTTTTTTGATATTTTTCTATTATTTTGGTTGTTTTATCAAGGGAAGCATCATCATGAACAAGAATTTCAAACTCAAAATTAGTTTTCTGTGATAAAAAACTGTCTAAAGCATCTCTAATATATTTCTCATGATTATATGTTACACAATTAATACTGACTTTTATCATGTTCCAAACCTCGTTTTACAGAAAAAAGTGATAAAAAGATAATAATAAAAAAACCCCCAGATAACAGAACTATTGTTAACCTTGTGCCTAAAAATGAAATAACAGGAAAGATTAGAAATAGTATAGTTCCGATGTTATTGTCTTTGTTGAAAGAAAATTGTTTATCTAAAAACATACATAGTAAATCAATAAAAAGTAGATAAAAAAACACACCAAGTATCCCAAAATTAGCATACCCATCTGCTATAAAGCCTGAGTTAGTATGAGAATTATCTCTGTATATCGAACCTATTAAATCAGCTGTATTAATCAGAGGTTTATTAAAGATATATGATAAGTATTCTTTTGGATTGTTGGAAAACCAATCAATCCAGTATACCGTTGTCATTGAAGTAGTTATAATTGCTCTTCTTGTTATAAAAAATAATGTAAAAAATAGAGAGTTAGTTCCGTTGAAAACACCAAAACATATTACTGTAGAAAGAAACAAAACAATATTTAGTCCTTTGATCAATATTCCCTTGAATTTCTCTACAGTAACATGTTTGAATAGCAGAAAGAAAAGAATTAATGACTTCACCATGTATGATTTTTGTCCTCTGTATTGAGATAATAATAGAAGGAAAAAAGTAGCTAAAAACGCGGCTATTCTTGTTTTATCTTTCTTTTCAACAGAAAATGAATAAATAAACATAATAAAGATATCAGGAATCCATCTGATTATATAACCGTTTATTCCTGAAATAGATTCACTAAATAAATCTCTTTGCTCGTAGAGTAAATCGCCACTTCCAAGAAAAAGGAACTGATTGGGTAATCCAAATAAATATATCAAATAACCGCAAAATAAAAAAATTAGAAAAGCGGAAAAGTATAATTCTTTTCTTCTAACACTTTTAATATATAAAAGTGTTATTTTTGATGGAAACAATTGAACTTCTATCAGAATAAGTAGAGAATGAAGGAAGAAAACTGCCAAAAAAATAAAAGCAACATTTATTTTGTCCATAAGTATATAAGATGTTAATATACCAGGAATATAATATAGTAATGATGAAATAAGGTAGAAAACATATCGTATTCCAAATATATCCTTTGTAAATACCCTATAAAAAACAAAAATAACAAAAGGGATAAAAGTAAAATATGAAATCAACAGACGTTCAATACTGAAGTCGAAAAAAGTATAATAAAAAAAAATCTGATCTGTAAAATATAATAGAGCTGTGAAAAAATTTGTAAATAAAATAATATTAAATAATGAAACAATTTTATCGTTGAATCGTATTTTTTTTCTAATAAAAACCCCTCTTTTATAAAATCTTCTCTTTCTATTTATTTAAGCATTTGAAAAATCATTTTTTCAGCAATTGATGAAGTACTAAATTTAACAGATAACTTGACAGAGTTTTTTTCGAATTCGGATAGTTTTGATTTATTTTCCGATAAATATGCTAATTTATCACTTAGAAATTTAGCAGTAATGTTTTTCTGGATGTACCCATTTACATTATTAATAACTGCATCAGGTCCAATACCATCTGCATAAGATGAAATTATACTTTTTCCATTATATAATGCTTGAACTAATGCTAATCCACCTGTTCCAGGTAAAATAAAAACATCTGCGATCTGAAAGTATTTATTGACAGTTTCAACGATTTCGCCTAAAAATATAACATTATTCAAATTGTTCTTCTTTTTTTGATTTTCAAGCTCTAATTTTTCAGGACCCTCACCAACGATCAGGAAAAGACATTTATCTTTTATTATCCTTGCTGTTTCTAGCAAAACTTCAACTTTTTTTGGTTTTGTAAGCTTTCCAACAAATAAACAAATTAATCTAGAATCACTTACAGTAAATTGTTTTTTTAGATTTATTAGTTCACTAGTGGTATACGTCGATATTTCCTGATGGATTTTTTTATCCCCAGGAGAATTACCGACAGTAATAACATTTTTTATACCAATCTCTTTAAAATACTTTGTTGCTAAACTATGGTATGTAAATAAACCATCAAAACGTTTAAATATCAACTTTCGAAAGAAATTTCTATATTTATCATATTTTTTAAAATATCCGCTTGTCCAACCCCAGACTCTATAATTTTTATTCCGTTGTAACAAAGTATAAGTAGGAAGAAATCGAGGGCTTGCTTCAAGAAGAATATCTGTAGGGTGAAATTCTTTAACTATTTTTTTTAATCCCTTCATTGTTTCGAATTTTAAAACATTATTCTTTTTTATTTTCAAATCAAGAGAATTTATAGTAGGTAACATCCCTGAACTTTTATGATTTCCCATTACTTTGGATTTATGATCATATACATATAAAGTTTCTATTTGTGAACTTCTAGCTTTTCTATTTATCTCCTCGAAAATTTCTCTTCGCCAATGTGGTAAAACTCGAGTGATTATAAGAATTTTTTTATCTATCGTTATCATCCCCAAACAAATTTTTTAAATAAAGTTCATGCTTTATTTGTTCTTCTGATAAGAATCTTTTTCGTATTAATTTTGCTGGATTTCCACCAACTATACTAAAAGGTTCAACATCTTTTGTAACAACAGAACCTGCAGCGACAATGCTACCATTTCCAATTTCTACTCCCTGCATAATGATTGATCCAAAACCAATCCATACATCGTTTCCTATTATTATTGTTTTAAATACATCTCGACCGGAATCAATCATACAAATTTCAGATTTTTCAAATCTATGATCTCCTCCAACAAAAGCAACATTTGATGCTATCATAACTTTATTTTTAATTATAACATTTGCTCGAAAATTACAATTTTTTCCAACAAAAACATTGTTTCCATTTACATATAGAATGTTTTTTTTACTAACCACAGGTTTTGAAGAAAAATAAACATCTTTACCATTAAGGACTATATTTTTTTTGTGTGTTCTTATAACATTTAATAATTTTTTGAATAAAAATCTCATAAACCACCTGACCAGATAATTATAAAATTAAATTGTTCTTATCTATAATTTTTTATAACCACATTTTTCAATTAGATGTCCACAATTTTCATTGACAATATTAATTTCTTCTTTTTTGAGAGCTTTAAAGTATTTGTCATTAATTTCTGGATTTATTGGATACCAGCGATCCATAAAACGAGAACCAAATGGGATTTTATCATTTTCTTGTGGTAAATAAGACTTATTAAACTCTAAATCACAAAAATTAAAAATACTTCGAAACGATTTTTCCGGTTCTTGAAGAATATTCTCAAATTGCCAAAATTGAAAATTATTTACTTTAAACGAACTTTTAAAAGCTTCGCTTATAGAATTGCTCCAATGCTCTGAAGCAATTTTAATCATTTCTAAGTTGCTAAAACGATTTTTTAATGTTTTTAATCCGCCTCCTTTTTCAGGCGCTCTAAAGCATGAAATATACGGATTTCGTGTAATTAATATAAACTTAGGGTTATAATCTTTTAGAATTTCATTTAATAACTCCATTTTTAAAGTGTAAGTTTGACTTTTATCAATAAACACAGGCGTGTTATTTCCTTTATAATTTCTTGAAATGGTCCATCTAATAATTTTTAGAAATTTCTCTTTTAATTCCTCAGAATAATCTGTCTTGTCTTTTCGATAATAATTAATCAATTCATTTGAAGCGTATAACCATCCAACGGATGACTTTATTAAAAGAGTGGAATCATTTACGTAGTTATTGATAGGTATATTTTTAGTTATCATGGAAAATTCATCCGGTAAAATTGGTTGATACACAATTTGCATCTCATCTGCTCCAGACCAGTATGTTGAGTTTCCTGAAACACTCACTACATCAGGATGCCTTCTGATTACTCTTGAAATAAACGTTAACCCTCCTCCTTCTAATCCAAGTAGAAAAATAGGGTTTTCAATTTTGATATTTCTATAATTGCGAAAAAATCTAGTTATATCAAATAAATAATTATTTCTTTTATAAGCATAATATATGTAGTTTAAGGTTTTCTCTATTTTCTTCATATACTCCTCATTTTAGTAAAATTTTGGTAGTTTGAAGCCAAGTGTTATCAGATAACTCAATATTTCCTTTTAAAACACTAACAATGTTGCTATATTCTTCAATAAACCCTTTTTGTTGTTCCATTTTCGATAGTCTTTGTTTTTTCTCTCCGTAAACATTTGCTTTAATGAAATTCTGTATTGTTCCAACTTTTCCATTACAAAATATAGTGATAGTTTCTTTTGGAAATGTTTTTGAACCCATTGAAGTATAAATAATATTTAAGACAGAACCGTTTTCAAATAGTACATTTAAACTTACATTGTCAGAATCTGAAATATGATTTGAATTTGTATTAATACCCATTGAAGTGGCTTTCTTGGGGTTAGATGTAGTTAAATAGGCTGCAAGGTCAACAAAATGACAAGCTTCTCCAATAATTCTTCCTCCACCTACTTCAGGGTCCTGGGTCCAGTGCTCTTTTGGTATAAAACCAGCATTAACAGTATACTGAATTACACAGGGGTATTTATCTGTTTCCATATTTTCCTTTATAAATTTAGCGAATGGTGAATATCTCCTGTTGAACCCTACAAATATATGTTGATCATTTTTTTCATAAGCTGTTTTTACTTCTTCCAATTGTTCTTTTGTAATTGCAAGAGGTTTTTCGACGTATACATGTTTCCCGGCATTTAACGCTTCTACAGTGAACTTTGCGTGTGTGCTATGAGGTGTTGCAACAACTATTAAGTCAATCTCAGAGTCATTCAACAGTTTCTTATATTCTGTTGTTGAATACTTAAAACTTACATTTTTTATTGTCTGCCCCGCAGATGTTCCACTGGTCGTTGCGAGACCTATGAATTCGAAATCTTTTACTTTCGACATATTTGGAATGATAACGCCCCTTGTAAAGTTACCGGCTCCGATAAAACCTACTCCAATCTTATCTTTTGGTTTTTTAAAATCTGTTTTCAAGTGTATAGTTCTATTTAATTTATCTTTTTTTTCAGAATACTTCAACAATACTCCGGTATATTTTTCGTTATTTGAATTATCTGTAATCATTTCATATACAGCATGAGATTTTTCTATCTCAAATTCATGCGTTATAAGCTCTTTCAATGTAATTCTACTTGAAGAAATCATATCCAGGAACTCCTGCATATTTCTGTTTTCAGTCCATCTGATATATCCAATAGGGTAATCTATACCTTTATCTTCATAATTTGGATCATATCTTCCCGGTCCGTATGATCTTGAAAGTCTGAAAGTCAACTCTTTCTGATAAAATGGTCGTCTTGGGATTTCCATATTTGTTACACCAACCATGGAAATGATAGCTCTATCTCTTGCGATTTCCGCTGAAAGGTCAATCGGTTGATTGGATGATGTTGCAGCGGTTATGATAATTGAGTCACAACCATATCCCGTTAATGTCATGATTTTTTCGATCGCGTTGTCTTCTGAACTATTTACGAAAGCATCAATATATGAGTAATCAGCATCTCTTTTTGCCAGTATTTCTTTTGAATTATTAACATCTACACCAATTACTTTGCAACCAGCAGCTTTGAGGATTCTTGCGGAAATCTGCCCAAGTAACCCCATTCCAATTACAGCTACCCAATCTCCAAATTGTACTTCTGCTTGACGTACACCCTGCATAGCAACTGTTCCAAGTGTTACGAAAGCTGCTTCTCTCAAATCTTTAACATTTTCGGGGAGTTTAACAAACAAATTTTTGGGGACATAACTTACTTCTGAATGAGTTGCTGAAAGTCCTGCACAAGCAACAAAATCTCCCGGCTTTATATCACTTAAGTTTGAACCAACTTCAATAACTTTACCTACACTGCTGTAGCCAAGTGGAAGAGGTTCACCAAGTTTTCCAAACGCTGCTTTAACAGTTGTTAAGGCTCCATCAGTTTTCATTTTATCTAAAACTTTTTTTACCTGATCAGGTCTTTCTTTGGCTTTTCCTATGAGACTTTTTTTTCCGAAATCCATTAACATTCTTTCAGTTCCAGCACTTACAAGAGAATATATCGTTTCAACTACTATTCCATTTTTTTTACAGGATGGTGCCGGTACGTCCATTATGACAGGTTTACCTGTTTTGACATCCATAAATAATTGTTTCATTTATTTTCACCCACTAAGTCTAAAACTATTTTGTCTTCCAGTTTTTCATTTTGTCCTTTAAAATTTGAATGTGGTACACAGTAAATAATATAATCTGCTTTTTCTATCAAAGTATCAAAAGTCATATTTTCAATTCCTTTTACTTCATCTTTATCATAATTCGGCTCGCATGCAATTACATGGTAGTCTTTCTCCTTCAGGCTCAAAGCGATTTTCAAAGAAGGACTTTCTCGCAAATCATCAATGTTTGGTTTGTATGCCAAGCCCATTATACCTATTGTGATATCTTTTCTACCAAACTTTTCTTTTATCTCTTGTTCTGCTTTTTCTACAGCCCATTCTGGTTTGTATTCGTTTACTTCTCTGGATGCTCTGATAACCTTAGAAAGGGTAGGTAACTTTTCAACAATAAACCATGGATCAACCGCAAGACAATGTCCACCAACTCCTGCACCAGGATTCAGAATATTCACTCTAGGATGCTTGTTAGCCAGCTGAATCAATTCCCAAACATCAATTCCGAGTTTATCGCAGATAATACTTAATTCATTTGCAAATGCAATGTTTATATCTCTGAATGTGTTTTCAACAAGTTTACACATTTCTGCTGTTACTGAATTTGTGACATATATATTACCGTTTGTTACGATCGTTGAGTATAACTCCTTAGCCATTTCTCCAGCTTTATCATTTGAGATTCCAATAATTCTGTCATTATCTCTGAGCTCCTTTAAAATTTGTCCTGGGAGTACTCTTTCCGGGCAATGTGCGATATAGTAATCTTTGTTTACTTTAAGACCTGTTTCTTTTTCAAGGATATTGTTCATACAGATATCCGTAGTTTCTGGTGGCACGGTTGATTCCAGAATAACCAGATCACCTTTTTTCAAAACTTTAGCTACTGCTTCTGAAGCGCTCTCTACATATGATAAATCAACTTTTTTCTCGTCATGATCTTCTTTGAAAGGTGTTGGGACGCAGATGATATATATATCTGATTCGTTCATTGTTGTTGTAGGGATTAAATTTCCACTGTCGAGAACGGTTTTAAAAAGGCCATTTAAATCAGGTTCAACGATGTGGATCTTTCCCTGTTTGAGTATATTGACTACTTCTTCATTTACATCGTAACCATACACTTTATATCCGGCAGAGGCAAACATTGTTGCTGTTGGAAGTCCTATGTAACCCATACCTATGATGGATATCTTAGCTGTTTTGTTTTGAATATTTTCCATGCTCTTCCACCTTTCTTTATAGAAATTGAGTTCTTAAATCTAGTTGTTGAAAATGAAAATTGTTGTTACTATATTCTCTTCTGGAGCTATTTCTGATACTATCACCTCTTTTTCAGATAGCTTACTGTAATAGTCAGAATAGAGAGTTTTAGTTGTTTTCGTTTTGCCACCTATTATTTTCATTGTTCCTAAGGTTCTTCTTTCTGTTCTCAGTGTGTACACACCCGCCTCATCAATTCCAGTGTGCTCGGGAATTATTTTAGGGTTCAAATGCCAGAATACCTTTGCGTTTTTTGTCTTGTTTCCTGTTAATTTGTCAATAACCTTTATTTCTGTAAGTTCCTTGTTGAACTCAACTATTCTTTCATGTATTATACCGTATTTTTTATAACCTGTGTGCTTGGCACTGAATTTTATTCCTTTGTTTTCCTGTATTATATTTTTTTCGATTACTTTTGCTCCTTTTTTCCATCGGAACGTAGTCCATTGTTCTGTCTGATCTTTTTCGTTATATTCGAGTGTGTTATGAGCTTTTGTACTTCTGAAATATCTCCTTTTTTCTGATACATTATTATATCTGTATGTTCCACTATCTATTAATATTGGAACACCGTATATTGTTAGTTCTAAATGAAATAAATCAGCATGTGCATGCCATTTATGTGGGCCATACTTTATGATGATTTGGCTTTTTGTGTCATTGTTGCAGTGTATTAAATATCCACCTTCTTGAAAATCTTTGGTTCGATTCAATAATGAGTATTCCTTATATATAAACTTGAGGCAATACTCATAATCAAATATTTGCTGGGTGTTTTTTATCACACAACCCAAATCATCATCTCCTATTGAAGGCCATGTTCCATTTGGTTTTTCTGTATATCTCAGAAAATTAATGGCTTTTTCAAGGCGAGGTGTATTGATGTTTAAAAATAATTTTGCGATAATCATAAATTCTAAGGCAAATTTGTGATATCTGATAGATTGTTCTTCGTTAACCCCATCTTCATAGAATTGTCTGTTAAATTCTTTTTCTAACCGTTTAATGTATCTTTTAGCTTGTTTCTGAGAAAAGAAATCACTCAATAAGGTGACAGCTGTTAATTCACCGAGATAGTGATTATTCCTAATACTCTTTTTAGATATCCAAAGATTCTTTTTTAAGTATGTATAGTATTTCCATAATTCAACTTTCAAAAAATCAGCTTTGCTCAGTTGATAAAGAATTAAAAGATTAATCGTTCGAATGGCAACATCAAGTGGAACAGCCCAATCTAATCCTTTGAGATAAGGTGTTTTTCGAATCCATTCTTCAAGTTCATTTAATACTTTCTGTTCTTCACCAATTGTTTTGGCATAGTTATAGGCTGGTAGCCATTGAAACCCCCGTGATATTTCCCAATAATCTTTTGGATCAAAATCCTTCCAGTTACATTTCCAGAATGGCTTTTCTTTTTGCTGAATACTTTTGAATTCGTCAATATTTCTAAATCTATCGAAAATGAAGAATTCGTTTTTTAAAATTTTCTCATAAAATTCTTTTTGCTTCTCATTCAACCCTATTTTTTTTATATCATATTCCTTTAATGCTAATTTATGAATTCTCTCAGGGTGGATTTCAGAATACATATTTTTAAAAGTCATTCCATACAAGTTAGTCTTTTTTAATGTTTTCTCAATTATTTTCCAAAGAACGACGGTGATTTTCATGATTTACCCAAAAAGTTAATGATTTTCTCAAAAGATTTTTCTCTTGTATAATTTTTTGCTACTCTATGCGAGTGTATTGTTGCATTGTCCTTGTATTTATAGAAATTGTTTATCATATTTTCGATTGCTTTTGTCAACGAATCAACAGAGTTTTGATCAAAATGGATCACTGATTTTGTCTTGCTGAAAATATCTCTACCTTCTCCTTTAATACCAGAAATAACAGGTTTTTTAAGAAGGAGATAATCAAATACTTTTGAAGGAATCGTTTTTTCGAATACAGAATTCTTTACTAAATTAATGAACAGAACATCGAAATGATTATAGGCGTAATTTAATAATTCGTCTCTCTTCATCGGATCTTTGAACGTAATAAACTCAGCAAATTGTTCCTGTTTTACTTGTTTTTTTAGTTTTTTAAGATTTGAACCTGATCCGATGATTTCAAATGAAAAATTTGTAATACCTCTATCAATTAAATTTCTAACAGCTGTTGGTAATATTTCCATATTTTGAGCCAAACCAATATTTCCAAAATAACCGATAATAATGTTTTTACTTTCCTTTGTTTTTTGAGGTGTATTAAACTTTGTCAAATCTTTTTCTTTAAAACCGTTATGAACTATTTCAGGTGTTTTTCCTGACAATTCTCTGATATAATCTCCCATTGGTTTTGATACACAAATGATTTGATCTGCTTTTTTGTACATTTTTTTTTCTTTATGTTTGAAATAATTGAAAATAAGTCCTTTTTTTAGGTTACCGGTTGCAACGGCAGAATCAGGCCAAATATCCCTAATATCCAAAACAAGTTGATTTGTTTGTATTTTCTCTGCAATAGGGAAAACAAACATCGGTGGAGAGGAAACAATCACAAAATCGTAGTATCCTAGTTGTTTGGCCAAGTGTTTACCCGCAGAGTAAAATTTATAATATTGCTTTATTCTGCTGAGATTAGTTAAGTCGATCCTATAAATGTTATTTTCTTTTTTGCCCAAAGGTGAATTAAACGAAGATTTATGTGGTGTTGTGGTTAATACATCCATACTATACCCTTGTGAAAGAAGATACTGATACAAATCCCCCATACGGAAGGCTGCTGCTGTAATGTCTGGAGGAAAATATTGTGAAATAATTAATCCTTTTTGCAACTATTTAGCCCCTTTCCTCAAAACAACAGCTTCTACTGTCTGAAGAATTATCCTCAAATCAAAGAGTGTGCTTCTGTTTTTAATATAATAAAGATCATAACTCAATTTTCTGGTAGTTTGTTCAGCACTTGCCGCATACTGATAAGTAATCTGAGCCCACCCGGTGAGTCCCGTTTTGAGCCTGTGTCTTTCACTGTAAAACGGTATCTTCTCGTTGTATTCTTCAACAAATTTGACCTGCTCCGGTCTCGGTCCTATAAACGACATTTTTCCTATCAGGATATCCCAGAACTGAGGCGTTTCATCCAGTCTGATGGGTCTGGTAATTCGACCAATCTTCATTATTCGATGCTGTTCATCCGTCGCAAACTTTGCCCCTTCATCTTTTTTACAGTTTCGCATACTTCTGAATTTGTTCATGATGAAGGGTTTACCATCTTTCCCAACTCTTTCCTGGCGAAATATGACCGGCGTACCATCTTCAATCAGTATCCAGAGAGCTACGATAAGCATAAATGGTGAAAGAACGATTAACGCCAATGTGGAGATAAAAACATCTATAATCCTTTTTGTGGGTGTTTCTCTGATATTGTCAAAGATAATCTGATAATATTCTTTAAACTTAACAGCTACCGGAATCGGGATTCTTTGAAGATAACTTTCGACAACATTTGGCAGATAGTCTATGTCAATTCCCTGCCTTCTCGCCTTGTTGAGAATGGGTTCAACTGTTTTCTCAAGCACAGGGTCTGCTATGAGGATCTGATCAAATGCCCTTTCCTGCGCAATCTCCCTCTCAAGGGCAACAGCAGAAGGGTTCATATACATATAGGCTTTTACTTTCCCCATTGATTTCTGCTCAATTTCTTTCATGATCGGTTCAATCTCATCTTTTTTCCCGATGATGAGAAACTTTTTTACGGGAATGGATTTAATCATGATCTTCATTGAAAGGCAGAATAATATGGAATTCAGTATTGATGAAATCAATAGCGTTATGATAAAAACAAGTTGTGGTAAACGGACCTGGTAGAAGATCAGGAGTGGAATGAACGAAACGAGTGTTCCGGCGATGGTTCCGGTGAAGAAGGATACAAGGCAGGAATTTAAACTGACGCTTTTATCGTAATCAAACCCCCTGAAGGCATATATCCCGATAAGGATAAAAATATCCAACAGTATGGCCTGGCTCATAAATGAGGGGGTCCAGTTGTTGATCCCGATTGTTAAAGTTTGAAAAAGGAACATGACAAGGAACAAAGAAGGCGCGCCAACGATTTTAAAAATCCGTGTTCTTTCTTTCAAGCTGTAAACCCTCCCGAGATTGTTATCACGAACATCTCTTCTCATTTTGTTCGCCCCATTTCATCATGGGTTTTTTAAAGTTTTGTTGCTATAAGCTACCTTTTTATTATAACATATAATGGGATTTATTCAAGGGAAGGGGTCATTTGTAATGTATCTAGAAATGTTTAGCTTTTTTAAGATATTAAAGAGAGTTGTAATATATTTCGGGAGGTGAACTTTCTTTTTGTAAAGTTTGTTGGTTTATAGATGTTGAGGAAAACATTCTTAAAAAAATGCAGGAGTTCCTTTTGGAACTCCTGATACTATGCCTTTTCATAGACCCCTTTCGTTGTGTCGTTATCAGCATGTTGGGACACATTGTGTGTATCATTTTGATGCCATGTTGTTGTTTTTTTATAGGGTGGTATAATTTGGAAATAAAGGGATTTTAAAAGAAGTGGTGATGAGATGAATCAATGACCACAGTTTTCTTTGCCGGGAAATAAATGGGGAATATCATAAAAAAAGCAATCCTTAAGAAAGTGTGGGATTGCTTTTTTTAGGGAAACAACTTTATGCTATAATGGCCCTATAAAGGGGTTTTCGTGAAATAAATAAACCAACGGGAAGTGAGCACATATGAAAAAGAGAATACCTTATGGAATAGGGGATTTTGAAATTATCCGGCGGGAAAACTATTATTATATAGACAAAACGAGAATCATAGAAGAGTTGGAGAATCACAGGTATCCTTTTTTTATAAGACCGAGAAGATTTGGGAAATCACTTCTTATATCCACTCTTGAGGATTATTATGATGTTGAAAAAAAGGAAGCGTTCGACGAACTCTTTGAAGGCCTGTATGTTCACGAACATCCTACAAGGGAAAGGAATGCTTATTTGATTCTCAGACTTGATTTTACCGGGATAGAGACGAGTATGGGGAAGGAACGCCTGTTTGATTCTTTCACTAAAAATGTGAGAACATACGCGATGGGCTTTGTTCAAAAATATAAAAACCATTTTTCCAACAGGCTATTGGAAAATATAGCCAATGAATCAGAACCGGCACAGATTATAAAATTAATCTGTGAATCGGTCAAAGCGTTATCCAATAAAATATATTTACTGATCGACGAATATGGCAACTTTGCCAATGATCTCATAGGAGCCAATGCAGACAATCTTTATTATGAAATTCTGAATAAAACGGGATTTGTCAGGACATTCTACGAGGCTATCAAATCAGGTGCCCAGGAAGGGGCCATCAGTCGTCTGTTCATGACGGGTGTCAGTCCCATCATGCTGGATGATCTGACATCGGGGTTTAATATCGCTTCAAATATCACGCTCGACAGGGAATTCAACGAAGCGTTGGGGTTTACACAGAGAGATGTGGAAGCGTTGCTTGATTATTATTGGACATTTGATAGCGATTCAGAGATAAAAAAAGAATCCGTTCTTCGTGAAATAAAGACTTATTATAATGGTTATTTGTTCAACGAGGATTCAAAGGAAAGATTGTACAACCCGGATATGGTGCTTTATTTTATGAAATATTTGTCAAGAGGAAATTTCCCGAGAGAATTGATAGATACGAATGTAAAAACGGACTATGGAAAGCTGCAAAGACTCTTGCGGGAAAACAAAAAACGGGGTACGCAAGGAGACATTACAACCTTTGAGACCATAAACGAGCAAAAGGAAATTATCACAAAGATAAAACGCATGTTTCCGTTGGAGGCCATTACCGGACAGGATGAAATTACTTCTCTCATGTATTATATGGGGATGCTGACGATCAAAGAGCCGATGCTGATGGGGGTCAAGTTAAAGATTCCGAATCTGGTGATCAAAGAACTGTATTGGGAGTATCTGTACGAAAAGATCAACACACAGCTTGGGAATGTTATCAGTATGGGAGACATCATCCAATCTCTGGAAATGATGGCAAAGAGCGGAGACCCTTCGGATTTCATTCATTACACTTATGATAAAGTACTCAAATACATCTCCAACAGAGACTTGATGGGGATGGAGGAAAAACATATCAAGATGATATTCCTGTCTTTTTTAAGTGTGAACAACATTTATATTCCCTATTCAGAGTTGGAGCTTAATGGCGGTTATTCGGATATTGTTCTTTATCCCGACAGCCGATACGGGGTTAAAAATTCACATATTTGGGAGTTGAAATTCCTTAAAAAGAATGAGAACAGGGAGAAAAAAATTCAAGAGGCAGGAGAACAAATCTTAAAATATGAACGGGACGAGAAGTTCATGCGCCTCGCTAAAGACACGAAACTTTTTAAATACATTATTCTTGGAACAAAAGATGGTGTTGAAATCCTTTCACAATAGTGACGGTTTGAAGTGTTGGAGCTGTAACGGGAAGTGGAGTTGCTGATTATAATCCTTGGCTTACATTGGTTAACTTACTTGAAGAATAGGATAAATAACAGTTTGTCGTAGAAGCAAAAATATTGCTGTTTTTTAATCTGCGTTTTAGGGCTAACACCTGTAAGAAATATTCTGGATATGATACCTTTCTGGCCCCCTGATTTGAGTGCTTCGTAGAAGGTTCTAACGAATCCGGTTCTACTGAGGATTTCGTAATAGAGCGCATCAGCTCCGGGGGTTTTACCACCTTCCATCAATTTGTACAATATTTTCAATTCCAGACGATCTGAGGTTCGCAACAAGGTTTTGGCTCGGATTTTCAAGGAACTGGGGTATATCGAACAATGGGGAACCGGGATGAAAAGGATGTACGATTATTGTGAAGCTGTAAGTCTTAAGCCACCGGAGATCAGCGAAAAGGGGAACTTTTTACAAGTTGTCCTTTTCAGAAACACCGATGAAATCCAAGCAAACGAAGAAAAGATCGTTGATTATTTAAAGAATAATACACGTATTACGAATAAAAAGGCCAGGGAATTAACGAGGTTATCCGCCGATGGGATGAAATCCCTTTTTAGACGGCTGGTGGAAAAAGAGGTATTGGAAAAACACGGGGAGAAAAAGGGTACGTATTACACCTTAAAAGCGGGATGATACAAGTTTGTGTGATAATATGACCCAAAAAGAAAAAGCTAACCCGCTCCACACACAGGAAACGTTCACAGAAACTGTAGTGAATCTTTCCTGCTCTTCAAGGGGTATCGTGTAAGAAAATAGATTTTACATATAGATTGTTGAAAATCATGCGTGAAATTGAAGCGATTGAGGAAGAAGTGAATGAAAATTGGAGATCTTATAAAAAGGGCGGAAGATGTTCCGCCCCTGCATTTTTTGTTGACTTTTATCCCCTGCCGTACATCTCAGTGAGATCTTTGAGTCTGGCGAGGGTGAAGTCGTGAATCTGATCTTCTGTAAAGCGCCACTCCCAGTTTCCGCCGAGGGCACCCGGCAGATTCATTCGCGTTTCGCTTCCAAGACTGAGGATATCCTGAAGCGGATAGACGGCCAGGTCTGCGACCGACATGGAGGCGAGGCGGATGAGATCCCAGCTGATATCGTCTCCGCTGACCCCCATATAGCGTCTCATGAAGTCTTTCTCATAATCGGTTGCCTTGTAATAGAACCCTTTCGTTGTGTCGTTGTCGTGGGTTCCGGTATAGACGACGCAGTTTGTTTCGTAATTGTGGGGCAGGAAGCGAGATTCCACACCACCGCCGAAGGCGAATTGAAGAACTTTCATACCGGGGAAACCGCAATGTTCTCTAAGGGCATCAACTTCCGGTGTGATAACCCCCAGGTCTTCTGCGATGATGGGAAGTTCTTCAAAATCTTTTTTGATGGCGTCAAAAAAGTGATTGTACGGTCCTTTTTCCCAGACACCGGGTTCAGCTGTTTCGCTGCCCGCCGGGATCTTCCAGTAGGCTTCGAATCCTCTGAAGTGGTCAATTCTAACGTAATCTACCAGCTCAAGGGTTGCCTTGAGACGCTTCTTCCACCAGGTGTAGTCGTCTTTTTTCTGTTCTTCCCAGTCGTAAAGCGGATTACCCCAAAGCTGTCCGGTTACGCTGAAATAATCAGGCGGAACGCCGGCGATATGCGTCGGGCGTCTGTCTTCGTCCACGAGGAAGCCTTCCGGATAGGACCAGAGATCAGCGGAGTCGCTTGAGATAAAGATGGGGATATCCCCGATGATGCTGATCCCTTTATCGTTGGCGTACTGTTTAAGGCCCAGCCACTGTTTGAAGAAGAGGAACTGGAAGAATTTGTTGCTGTTGATCGTATCAGCGAGTTTCTTTTCCGCTTCTTTCATCGCAACGGGTTCCCGATGCCTGAGTTCCCGGCTCCAATCAAGCCAGCTAGCCCCTCCGTTATCTTCTTTGAGTGCCATGAAGAGTGCGTAATCCTCTAACCAGTAGGCTTCTTTTTCACAGAACGTATCAAAATCTTCTTTGAGGTGTTCGCCTTTTCCCGTTTTGAAAGCGCCCCATGCCATCTTGAGTATCTTGACTTTAAAGGGAATAACCCATCCGTAATCGACTTTATCTGTTGAAAATGCCGGGACTTCGATATCTGCTCTAAGCAGTCCGTATTCTATCAATAATTCAGGACTGATGAGATACGGGTTTCCCGCAAATGCGGAGAAGGATTGATAAGGGGAGTCTCCATACCCTGTTGGTCCCAGGGGGAGGATCTGCCAGTGTTTTTGTTTGGCTTCAGAGAGTCTGTCGACCCATTTGTACGCCTGAGGTCCGAGATCTCCCATTCCGTATTTTCCCGGGAGGGATGTCGGATGCAGGAGGATTCCGGAACTTCTTTTCATGAGGTTTTGTGTCATCTTTTCACCTTCTTTAAATACCCTGTAAGGCAATCCGAAAATTGCCCCTGTAGGTTTATGAGATTAATTTTATTGACTGATATAGATCAAAAAATGTCTTTCGTTTATTTTGTTGGCAATTTTTTCTGAAAAACTTCCTTGTTTTTCGCCCCCACCCCACCACCTGATAATCCCTGAAGTTCTACCTGCAGAACTTCGAGAGACTTGTTTCTCAGTCTCAGCCATTCCAAGAGGGAAATTGCTGATTGGAATTGTGAATTTTATACTCAAATATTACCGTATTATATTCTATCACATATTTTAACAGGGCATTCATACCGTCTGTTTCTCAACCGAAAATGTGCAACAAAACAAAAAGCAACTTTTTTTGATTGAAGCTTATTTGAAGTAGTATAATGAACCACATTGATATTGAAGATGGTGATGGGGATTATCATTAAGACGTTTACAGACCGCATTGTGATTACGCTGGATGTTATCAATTCAAAAAAAAATACGACGTTTACTTCTTCTGTGAGGGAGAAGGTTGCGACTATAGAGCAAGGCGTTTTTGAGTTTCCGCTTTCCGTGTCCAGGGGGGATGAGATTCAGGGGGTCTTACTGCCGGGTGCTGATCTTGGAAAGGTTTTACGGGTGATTCGGTATGAATTACTACCTTTTAAACTGCGTATTGGCGTTGGTCTGGGACAGATTGAAATTCCGGAGGATTCCAGAACCAGCTGGGATCTGTCGGGAGATGCCTTTTTTTACGCGCGTGATTGTGTGGATGAACTTGAGAAAGCGAAGCAGACGGCCATCTCTTTTTCCTCAAAGCATGAGGCTTTGAATCTGCCGATGAACACCATTCTTGAATTGATGAATGTGATCATCAGCGACTGGACCAAAACGCAATTTATGTATGTGTTGCTGTATGAGCAGTACGGTACTTTTGAAAAGGTTTCCGATGTTCTCGGTGTCAGTTCTCAGAATGTTCACAAGGCTTGTAAGCGGGCAAACTGGGAAGTGATTAAACGGGCGGAAGAGAACCTTGAACAGCTGTTAAAAAGATGGATCGGGGATGATGAATGATGCTATTTCTTCTGGTTTTATTAGCCCATGTGCTGGCTGATTTTGTTTTTCAATCGGAGGCGACGGCTCTACAGAAAGGAAAAGGGAAAACGGGCGGTTATTTTTCCCATGCCTTCTTTGTTCTGATCATAACGTTTATCTTTCTGTTGCCGTATGAAGGCCTTGAAACTTATATTCTGGCGATGGGGATTGCGGTGATTCATTTTCTGATCGATTGGCTGAAATATTTCATGAATCGCCTTTTTAAACGTTTTGGCAGGGATATCAGCATCGCTTCATTTGTTTTTGATCAGCTCCTCCATGTTGTCTCTATTCTGATACTTGTGGAGGCGTTTGTTCCCGGTGAAAGGGAATTTATGCTGGATCTGCAATCCCGTCTCCCGGATCTTAATTTATACCTGATAACGATCATCGTTTATATATATGTTGTTTTTGGCGGGAGGCATTTTATTCGGGTTCTGCTTGATGCTATCCCTTCTTTTCATAATCGTAAGTGGCGGGAAGAAAAAGATTCCGGCGACTTAATCTTCAAATCCAAGGAAGAAACGAATAAGGGGATGTTTATAGGCATTCTGGAGAGGGCGATGGTTCTGACCCTCTGGATAACGGGGAATCCAGGCGCGATAGGTTTTGTGCTGACAGCAAAATCCATTGCCAGGTTTAAGGAGTTTGATGACAGGGAATTTGCGGAATATTATCTGATCGGAACATTGGCGAGTATGCTGTTGGCTGTTATTGGCGGGATTGTTTTAAATTGGGTTTATGGTTAGGCATTTGTTGAAGGAAAATTTGGAAGTCTTCTATAAATGAGCAGAATCTCTCTATATTAAAAAAAGAGCGCGTAAGCGCTCTTTTTTATTTATCCTTCTTCTTTCAGGATTTCTTTGAGTTTTTCCGGTACGCCTTGTCTCTTTCCGGGGAGGCAGCCATCCGGGGAGGCTTCACCTTTGAAGACGGCCTTTCCGAAAGCTTCGCATCCGGGATAACCGCAGGCTCCGCAGTTGACACCGGGGAGAACGTCGATCATCTTTTTGAGCCTTGGGTCCTCTTTGACTTCGAATTTCTTGGCGGCAAACGCCAGGAAGGTTCCGAAGATGAGCCCGAGTGAACCGAGGAGTATCAGACTGTTGATAAATACCATATCCTTTTCCTCCTTATAATTTGATCATGCCGCTGAATCCGACGAATGCCATCGAGAGGATTCCGGCTGTGATGAGCGTTCCGGCCAGACCCTGGAACGGTTTGGGGATATCTGCGAATTCCATCTGTTCTCTGATGCCTGCGAAGAGGACGAGTGCCAGGCCAAATCCAAATCCCGCACCCAATGCGTTGAAGATGGTTTCGATCAGGTTGTAGTTGTTTTGGATGTTGAGCAAGGCGAGACCGAGGATCGCACAGTTTGTCGTGATCAGTGGCAAGAATATTCCAAGCGCCTCGTAAAGGGCGGGGGCGGTCTTTTTAAGGAATATTTCAACGAACTGAACCAGGGAGGCGATGACCAGGATGAACACGATGGTCTTGAGGAAGCCCAGCCCCATGAGGACGAGCAGTCCGTTGAGCAGCCATGTGATGATGCTCGCCAGAACCATGACGAATATAACGGCCAGGGACATGCCGACTGCCGTGTCTATCTTTTTTGAAACCCCGAGGAAAGGACATATCCCGAGGAATCTCTGCAATACGAAGTTGTTAACCAGTATGGCTGACATGAATATCAAGAATACCTGCATGATTAAGCACCTGCCTTTTCAGCAGCTTTGGCAGCCGCCTTTGCTTCTTTTTCTTTCTTTTTTCTCTTTTCCTCTTTGGAGATGTTCATCCAGTTAAAGCCTGCAGCGAGCAATCCCAATGTGATGAAGGCTCCCGGCGGCAGGATCATGATGAACATGTTGAAGGCATCTCCCCAGAGCGGGAGGCCAAACCAGGTGCCGGCACCGAGGATTTCTCTGACGGATCCAAGCAGAACGAGCCCGCCTGCGAAACCCAGACCCATGCCCAGGGCGTCGAGGATGGATTTAAATACACCGTTCTTGCTGGCGTAGGATTCCGCCCTTCCCAGGATGAGACAGTTCACAACGATGAGTGGAATAAAGAGTCCGAGCGTCTTCCAGAGATCGTAAAGGAAACCGTGCATGAGCAGATCGATCATCGTAACGAATCCCGCGATGATGATGACGTATACGGGAATCCTGATCTTTTCGGGAACGAGCTTTCGGATCAGTGAGATAACGATATTTGACATGATAAGAACGGCGAGTGTCGCCATCCCCATACCAAGTGCGTTTGTGGCGCTGGTGGTTGTGGCAAGTGTCGGACACATGCCCAGTGCCTGTATGAAAATGGGGTTGTTGGTAAACAATCCATTCTTTAATTCTTCCGGTCCTTTAGTCATTCTCATTCACCCCCCAGTTCTTGTTCGAGATATTCGTACATGGCGTTGATGGCGTTGGCAACCCCTCGTGGTGTGATGGTTGCACCGGTCATCAGATCGCTGACAAAGATTTTTCCGCCGTCTTTATCCACTGCCAGTGTGTTCTGGAGTTCATCGTTTGGAATTTCGAAGAATCTTTCCTTTACAGGTTCTTCGGCAATTTTCGCGCCAAGGCCCGGTGTTTCCTGTGAATAGTCGAGAACTTCGAGTCTGAGCATTTCGAGATTTGAGATGTCTCCTATGAATGAACACATAATCGTGACGTAGCCGCCGTATCCCACGGAAGCCCCTGTGATGATGTAAGCATCTCTGCCGTCTTTGAGTGTGAATTTGTAAGCCGGTGAAGAACAATAGCCATTGTATTTGGTGCTGGTGTAAAGATTGTCTTCGTCGGATTTTTTCCAGATCATTTCTTCGAGTTTTTCCTGGGATTCGGGAATATCCTTTTCATCTATCAGGAGTTCTTCGCTGGTTGGATCTGTGAGAACGGTTTTGATCGATTTGAGTTTAACGTTGAGTTCCGATTGTGCGATCGGGTCTTCCGTGATCGTATAAACCGCTGAAAGAAGCAGAGCAACGATCATCGCAAAAGCCATGAGTGTGAGTCCCATCTTTAAATAGTTCCCCATATCACTTCACCGCCTTTTTCTTCAATGAACCGAACGGTCTTCTTCTGGTGTATTTGTCGATTAATGGTTTCACCGCGTTCATGATCAGGATTGAGAAGGCGACCCCTTCAGGTGTTGCACCGACAAATCTGATCAGCATGGTGATAACACCACAACCCGCCCCGAATATGAGAGAGCCTTTGACGGTTGAAGGACTGGTAACCATATCCGTTGCCATGAAGAGGGCTCCAAGGATAACCCCTCCACCGAGTAGATGGAAAAGAGGTGTTCCGAACTGATTGGGATCAATCAGATAGAAGATGGACGAGAAGATGAGGACCGTTCCCAGATAGGCAACGGGTATATGCCAGGAAACGTGTTTTCTCACGAGCAGATAGATGAATCCTGCAATCAGTGCGAGGGCACTGACTTCACCGAGACATCCGCCGATATTTCCCAGGAACATGTCCATATAAGAGGCCTGTCCCAGTGCTGCATCCAATCCGCCATCCTTGAGGATTCCCATGGGGGTTGCGGCTGTGATAATTTCTGCCCCTTTCCAGGCTCCCGCTTTCACCCATGTGCTCATGGCGGTGGGGAATGAGATGACGAGGAAGACACGACCGACGAGTGCCGGGTTGAACGGGTTGCCGCCCAATCCGCCGTAAACGTGTTTACCCAGTCCGACAGCAACGATGATACCGATGACGAGCAGATACCAGGGAAGTCCTGCCGGAACGTTCATCGCCAGGAGTAATCCGGTAACGGCTGCACTGCCATCCGGTTTGAAATCTTTCTGTTTTCTGAGAACCTTCATGATAAAGAGTTCGATGGCTTCTCCACCTGCCACTCCGAGGAGACAAAGGAAGAGCGCATGCCAGCCAAATACCCAGACCGATACGATGACGGCCGGGGTGAGTGCGATCAGGACATCCAGCATGATCTTTCTGACGGTGTCCGTTGTCCTTATATGAGGAGCAGCTGCCGATTGAAATACTTGTGCCATATCATTTCCTCCTCTTTGCATTCATCGCTCTGTACACTTTCTTTGTCAACTGGAAGGTCTTGACATGGTCAATCCTTGCTGGACAGATGTAAGCACAGGCGCCGCATTCTATACAGGATAACAGATTCATCTCTATCGCTTCATCGTTTTTTCTCGCCTTACACAGTTTTACGAGGAAGTTTGGCTCCAGGGACATCGGACACACTTCCACACATTGATTACAGTTGATGCATGGTTTTTCGGGAGCCGCTGCCCGTTTCGGTTTCGGAAGAACGAGAACACCTGAAGTGGCTTTCATAACGGGAGTTTCCGTTTTCTGAAGCAAGGGCCCCGTCATCGGTCCTCCGGCAACAACCTTCTCGGGTTCCCCCTTGTAGCCGCCGGCAAAGTCGATCAGTTCAGCAATCGGTGTCCCGATTCTGGCAATGACGTTTTTCGGGTTTCTGATCCCTTCTCCCGTAATGGTAACCCCTCTATCGACGATGGGTTTGCCTTCTGTCACCGCCTGTGAAACGGCAACAGCCGTTCCCACGTTGTTCATGACAACCCCGATATCTATCGGCAGACCGCCAACAGGAACTTTTCGCCGCGTTGTCGTATAGATGAGCTGTTTTTCAGCTCCCTGAGGATATTTTGTCTTAACCCCGAGGACATCAATGCCGTTATCGTGAGCGGCAAGCTGTGTCATCTTTTCAATGGCATCGGGCTTATTCGTTTCGATTCCGATGATCCCTTTTTTTGCCCCTGCAACTTTCATGAGGATTCTGAGTCCGTTGAGGAGCTCCTCACCCTTTTCGAGCATAAAACGATGATCAATGGTGAGATACGGTTCACATTCGGCACCGTTGATGATGACGAGATCTGCCGGTCTGACCAGTGTTGACGTATATTTTACATGAGTCGGGAAAGCGGCCCCTCCAAGTCCCACGATACCCGCGTCGAGAATCCTCTGATAAAGGTCTTCCCTTGAAGCTGTCGTGAAATCAATCGGTTCCATGAGTTCCCACTCTTCTTTTTCTTCCCTTTCGAGCACGATGACATCCAGTTTCTTTTTTTGTGCTGGATGGAGCATCTTTGTGATTTCCTTAACGGTTCCGGTGACAGGTGCGTGGAGGGGAACTGAAACCGCCCCCGATTGCTGGGCGATGACCTGTCCGGTCTTAACACGCTGACCTACCTCGCAGATAATTTTTGGTGGAGCCCCAAGATTCTGATGCACAAAACAGAATGCCATTTTGGGAATTGGCATCTGTTCAAGTGAAGCTTTTTCTGATAATTCTTTTCTTTCCGGCGGGTGAATGCCGCCGGGAAATGTCAGTACCGCCATAAAACAAATCCTCCCTTCGCTTACTGTTTAAATGGTCTCTTTAATATCTGTATTCTGAGCCATCTTTTCATTGCCTTCAAGCGCGCAAAATTTCTCTCTGTAAATTTTTGATTTGCCCTTTCAAAATCTATCTCTCTCATCTTTGAGATTGCATATACAATCTCCGAAAGGGACTTGTCTTTAAAATAACCCTCAAATCCTTCTATATCTGTAAAATACGATCGCATCTTAAACGTATCCGATGCGATGAACGGTATGGCAAAATAAGAGGCGATGATAGAACCATGCAGCCTCTCGGATATAATCATCGAGCATGATGAAGCCTGATCGGTGATATCGTTGACTTCACCGACTTTTACCGATGTTTCAAAATGTTGACTGAATCTTTTAGCCGCATCTTCTGAGATCTTCAAGTCCTGATCCGGAAAAGCAACGAAGAAGTGGATCTCTTCGATTCCCTCTGTTTTAAAGGCACGGATAAAATCTTCCGTGTTTTCCCACGGCTTCTTTAAAAAGATACCGATTCTTCCGGGGACCTTTTTAGATGCCTGACGTCGTCTCAAAAAGAGATAACCCAGATCGGTTCCCCTTTTATGGGTGGGTGAACAGCTTCGGGCATATCTGTATGAAATGTCATCTCTGAAATAACCCGTACAGAGTTCATTGCTGAGTAGCTTTCTCAGTTGCTTGAAATGTTTTTTGTTTGAAATTTTGCCAATCCCGTGTCCGAGGAGCAGAACGGGTTTTCTGAAGAACAAAGCAGTGGAAACAAGCGTCCTGTAATAAAAAAAGCTTCGACTGCTCGTTTCATCCTGAAAGAGATTACCACCCCCACCGATTAGGATATCGGCATTTCTTATTGAATTGAACATCGCAAAAGGGGACGATCTGAGGATATGATTGATCTTGATGCCTCCGATCTTTCTTGAACCCTTTCTTGGATAAAGCAGGTCTATTTCCTCTATCCCGACTTCCTTCAGGAGCTTGAGAATACTTCTGAGAAGCATTTCATCCCCATAATTGTTCATTCCGTAATATCCGAACAGGAATATCTTGATGTTGTTCTCCCCCTGTTTCCCCCTCCCCTTTCAAACAGCTCCTCCGCTTCTCAAGAAAACGGTTTGATGGGGAATTTGTTTTTTCTTTCATAACCAAGGAATTATAACACGGCTTTCTAATTAATCACAAGAATATGGAGTTAACTCGACGCGGGTCTTTAAATAACTTTTTATTCGGGAAACGAAAACAGGTTTTTTTGCAGATATTTGCTTTCTCAAAATAAGATTTCAAAAAGAACAGGGTTGCTTTCAGCACTATAGGGTGAAGGGGTTCGTTTTGTTATGGTTAACTGTTTTTGTTGACCGTTAAAACCGGAGAAAGAATGATTCGCTGTGTTTTTAAAGAAAAAATAAGACTTGAGTGGGGTTTATATTCTTCGACTGTTTTACAAAGTGTTAAAGATTAACGGTGTTGACGTAGTCCTGAGACGAGATGGTAGAATTATCTCGAAAGTTACGAAGTGGCGCAACACCGAAAATGGAAACGACGAACAACACTTCACATAGATTGCACTCCTTTGGCCCTCCCGAAACGGGAGGGCTTTTTTTTGGTCTTTTCTTCGAAAAGCCCTTTAAGAAATAGATTCTGCAAATCAATTTCTTAAAGTCGATTTAATTGGCAAGCTTTTTTAGAACCAATTTCTGCGAACTTGTTTCTAATGTTCTTTTCTTCGAAAAGCCCTTTAAGAAATAGATTCTGCGAATCAATTTCTTAAAGTCGATTTAATTGGCAAGCTTTTTAGAACCAATTTCTGCGAACTTATTTCTAATGTTCTTTTCTTCGAGAAGCCTTTAATGGTCTTTTTTGAAAGTTCTTTGAGTTTCCGGGAAACTTAGTGGTCTTTGTTTATTGTATGCTTTTTTCTTTGAGAAGTCGGAAACTTGTAAGGGGCGAAGCTTTTTCTTGAAAATTCTCAGAGCTTTTCAAAGAAATGATCAAATAGTTTCGACCCGTAGCTGGGACGATTCGGATTTGGGATTGAAATGTTCGGACACACCATGAAAAATTTATACTGACTGAATTTGAAGAAAAAATAAGCGTTGAGTGGACTTGATATTCTCTCTTCCTTTTACAGAGTGTTAAAGAATGGGGGTGTTGACGTAGTCCTGAGACGAGATAGTAAAATCATATTGAAGCTTGAGAGAGTTGAAGAAAGAAAAAACGATTGGGAACTTTTGGAAATATAAAATATATCAGCGACTGAAAGGGAGGCTGGAAAATGAAAAAGACAATTAAGAAGATCGAAAGAATTATCAGAAATTCAAGAGTACAGAAAGATTTTGACAGAAAGATGGCAGAAAACAGCCTTTTGACTTACGACGTAACGAACAGATTCTAAGTTTTACAAAGCAGCGTGAAAGACAGAAACGACGAACAACACTTCACATAGATTGCACTCCTTTGGCCTTCCCGAAATGGGAGGGCTTTTTTTTTAATCTTGCCGAAGGCAAGCTTTTTTTAGAACCAATTTCTGCGAACTTGTTTCTACTGCTCTTTTCTTTGAAAAGCCTTATAAGAAATAGATTCTGCGAATCAATTTCTTATGGTCGATTTAATTGGCAAGCTTTTTTAGACCCTTTTGAGTTCTCGGGAAACTCGTCATCTCATTTCTTGAAATTGAAAATAAAAAGTATATAATTGTCTTGAGAAAGGGTTAATAAATTCTTTCTGCACCTTTTGAAGATAACTTTAGTATAAATGGCTACTTTTTCTCGTCAGATAGATATAATTAATTTTTTACAGGGAGGAAAAAGAATGAAAAAAGGTTTGATGATTTTAATTGTTTTAATGGCGGCTTCAGTTGTTATGTTTGCTCAGGTGAATGTGCTCTCTCCGGTGGGTCCCACAATCGTTTCACTTGTTGGGGTACTTGAGGATAAGGTACAAACGGAATCTGAGATTAACGTTGAATTCTGGAGTTCTTTTGACCAGATAACGGCGCAGCTTGTAACGAAGAAGGCGGATATCGTTATCGTTCCGGTTGCACTTGGTGAGATGCTCTATGATAAGGGGATGGATGTTCAGCTGACAGCGGTGACGTTATGGAAGAGTTTTTATCTTGTGACTTCCCCCGATCTCGATGTACAATCCTTAGAAGATCTTAAGGCTGTTGAAATCTACACGCCTCAGGGAACAGGTCAGACGGGAGATGTTCTCATGAGATATGAATTTGCAAGACTTGGGGTTGAGGACTTTACGATCAAATATGCAAAACCGCCCGAGATCATCGGATTGATGGCGAAAGGGAAGGTCAAGGCGGCTGTTCTTCCCGAACCATTTGTGACACTTGCGACAAAGAAAGTGGAAGGCGCGAAGATCGCACTGGATATGCAGAAGATCTGGGGAGATGCAACGGGTATTTACAGAGTACCGATAACAGGTGTTATGGTCAGAAAAGAAGCCCTTCAGGAAAGACCACTTGAAATTGTTTCAGCCCTTAATGCCATTGCCAACTCGATCAATTACGCTATGACTCATCAGGATGAAGCTGTTCAGTTAACGACCAAATACTTCAGTGGCATGCCGGCTCCCGTTATGCAGGCATCGCTCGCAAGAAGTGAATATGCATACGAATCGGTTTTAAGAGTGGAAGATGAAGTGCAGAAGTTCCTTGAGACGGTTAATACAATAGACAATAAGATTCCGGTACCGGATGAAGGTTTCTACGCAGAATAATAAAAGAACTCATAAAATACACATCCCGAATTGGATCGTCGGGGTGTGTTTTTTGTTTTTGTTCTGGTGGCTTCTTTCGATAATCATTGGAGAAGAACTGATTATTCCATCGCCTGTTTCCGTCGCTGGCAATATCGTTGAAGAAACAACTCAGGGGAATCTACTTCCCGCATTGCTGATGACATTCCTGAAATCCATACAGGGGCTTACCATAGCCCTCGCCATCGGAACCCCGATCGGGATTCTTATGGGGATTTCCCGAAAAGTCGAAGAATGGCTCAGGCCACTTACAATGGTGATTCGTTCCATGCCGATTGTCTCCTGGCTTTCCAGTGTCATCGTCATATGGGGGATCGGCTGGCAGGCTCCGGTGTTTATCGTTGTGACGACGCTTTTGCCGCTCATCATCTTCAATATCGCTCAGGGAGTTAAGAGCATCGATGTGAAACTCATCGAGATGGCTCGGGTGTACCAGGTGCCAAAGGTCAAGATATTCAGACAGGTTTATCTCGGTTCAATCGTTCCGTTTCTGCTGTCGGCGGTACGGGTCAGTCTGGGAACAATGTGGAAAGTCGCCATCGTTGCCGAATATATGGCCGGAGATTCCGGTCTCGGGATTAATATCTCATGGGCGAAATTCTATCTCGATACACCGCGTGTGTTTGCTTTCACAGCCGTTGCAGTAATTTCAGGGTTGCTGCTTGAATATATCTTTGACAAGATCATCGCTTTGCTCTCTAAAAAAGGTGTGGGAATATGGAATCAATGATAAAGACTGTAAATCTCTCAAAACGATTTGATTCAACGCAGGTTTTGAAGCATATTGAAATCTCTATCCAAAAAGGGGAACGTGTTGCCTTTCTCGGCCCGTCCGGTTGCGGGAAGACAACTTTGTTGAGATGCCTGTCGGGACTTATAACGGATTGTGGTGGGGAGATCACAAGAAATTATGAAAGAGCGGGTTTTGTCTTTCAGGAGAGCCGCCTGATCCCGTGGAGCACGTTGTATAAGAATATGACCTTTGTCTCTGATGATACGGAGAAGATAGACGATACCCTTGAGATGGTAGGCCTTTCCGATTTTAAGCAGCATCATCCCTCAAAATTAAGTGGCGGGATGAAGCAGCGAGTCAACCTGGCTCGGGCGTTGATCATCAATCCCGATATCATCTTTTTTGATGAACCCTTTCAAAGTCTTGATCTTCGATCGAAGATCAAACTGATGGGAGAGGTCAAAAGGATACAGCAGCAACAGAAATGGACGGCCGTTCTCGTCACGCATGGCATCAGGGAAGCGGTTGTGTTTGCACATCGAATCTTTATCCTTTCGAAAGGCCCGGCTGAAATTGTCAAGGTTATTGAATTGAGCAAAGAAGAACGCGAAGCGGATTTTTTCTCGCCGACGAATGCGAAATATGAACGTGAGATTTTGGAGTATTACTGAGACTAAAAAGTAAGTCTCTTGAAGTTCCTGTGGAACTTCACAAGTCTCACGGAAGTAGTTTTTTCGCTATCCCTTCAAAGAGATAAAGGAAATCGCTACAATGGCAGCCGTCTCAAGACGGAGAATCCTTTTACCCATGGAAACTTCCAGAAGGTTGTCTGAGTGTTCTCTGATTGTCTCCAGTTCCTTTTCTGTAAAGCCGCCTTCAGGCCCGATAAAAAGGTTTACAGCATCGGGAAAGTCACATTCAGAAATAGACGATTCCGTGTAGGGGTTCAACAGAACGGAGGTTGCTCCTGTGTATGCGATTTTTTCAAAAGAACTGAATACCTCAACAACCGGAAGAACCGTCCCCCCGCATTGTTTGAGTGCCTTTCGCAGTGTCTTGTTGACTTTGTCAAGGTTTACCTTCGGGAAATTTGAGCGTTCACACTTTACGAGATTGATGCGTTTAACACCGAGTTCGACAGCTTTTTCCAGAAGTATTGAGAGGCGATTCCATTTGGAAATACCGGCGGTTATTGAAATATTCCGGGTTAACTCGCGACGCAAATCTTCCCGCTTATCTGAAATATCTGCAAACGCTTCCCCTTTTTTGATTTTAGTCAGGATTCCCTCGTAAACAAAGCCTTTTCCGTCTGTGAACGGAATCACATCACCCGGTGAATGCCGCATCACTCTCAGATGTCCTGTTTCATGTTCGTCAAAATACGCTTGGTTCCCTTTGATAGAAGTACAGAAATAATAAATAGACATGTTAAACACCTTTACAAAAATATATTTTATGGTATACTATTTGTAGGAAGTCCTATTCTTTATAATTTAAAAATGGACTTATAATTTTGTTCAATATAACAACATGAGGTGAACTAATGGAAAAACTTTCTGAAAGCCTTGAGAATTATCTCAGAATAATATATGAAGTGCAGTCGCAAAAGGACTTTGCGAGGGTCAAAGATATCACTTCAAGGCTAAACGTTAAAACGGCTTCAGTTGCAGATGCGCTGAAAAAACTGGGAGAACTTGGACTCGTTGAACACAAAAAATACGGATACATCAAGCTCACACAGGCAGGCATACATACTGCATTGAAAGTATATCAGAAACATCAGTCAGTTTTACACTTTCTGACGGATGTTATGTTCATGAAAGGTGATGAGGATACAGATTCGATTGCCTGCGGACTTGAGCATCATCTTGATGGTGAACTTTTCAGGAAGATCGGAGAGCTTTCAGAGTTTTTTGCCGAAAACCCGGATATACAGGAAAAATTCCGTGAATATCTGAACGAGGATAATGAGGTCAAAGGGAAGAAACTGATTGATGTTGAAGCACCCGGAGATGTCAAGATCATAAAACTCGCCGGGACAAAGGTTCAGAGAAATAAATTGATCTCTTCGGGCATCCTTCCGGGAATGACGATAATGGTTGAAGAAAATGATAAAGCTGTTGAGATCCTCAAAATCAGGCTGCGTGGATTCACCACACCGATTTCAAGAGAAGAGGCCGGATACATCATTATCGAAGAGGTTGACACGGACATCACAGAATAGTCATGTTTTTTGTTGTATAATACTCTCTGATTTTATTACTTTGGAGGTATGAGATGTTTGTTATTGGAAATTTGTTAATGGGAATAGCGAATGTGCTGCACATCGTGTTATACGGATATATGTTTGTACTCATCATAAATTCGGTGCTGAGTTTTCTGCCACAGATGAGATACAGTCCTTTTAAGCAGGGAATTGAGACTTTGTCCAATATCGTTCTGAATCCGTTGAGAAGAGTTATCAGACCCATTGGCGGTATAGATTTTTCACCGTATGTTGCCATTCTGGTTCTGATATTTGCGGATACGTTTCTCGTACAAACGATTGCGGATATAGGTTACAGGCTCAGATAAAGATGATAACTTCAATCGCTTTACTGTACAATCCGCATAAGGATGGTATAAAGACAAAAGTGTTTGATCTTAAGGATGCATTTATAAAGTCTGGTATAGCGGTCAGTTTTACCTTATCCACCGAAACGGATTATGCCTCATACGAACAGAAACTTCAAGAGCAGGAGATCGTCGGTTCAGGTCAAACGATGAAACCGGATATGATAGTGGTACTCGGAGGGGATGGCAGTGTTTTGCGTTCCCTCCCTATTGCTGTTGATAAAGGGATTCCGGTTGCCGGGATTAATTTTGGCAAATTTGGGTTTATGACCCGTTATGAATATGAGACGGTTCTTGAAAATCCGAAGGTTATCCGGGAGTCAAAGATATCCGAACGAGCTCTTTTGAAGATTATTTCTGACGGGGAGAATGGTGAAAACAGAGAATGTCTCGCTTTGAACGATGTCGTTATGCAAAGGATCAATCTGAACCTCGTTGAGATGTATGAAATCGGTGTGAACGGCTCGTATTTTGAACCAAAGGCAGCTGACGGCGTAGTGATATCCACACCTACCGGATCAACCGCTTATTCCCTTTCACTGGGCGGACCCATCATCTTTCCCGAATGCTCAACGATGCAGCTCAACCTGATTGCACCGCATACGATTGCCAACAGACCGGTTATCTTTAATTCCAGTGAAACGATCACGATCAATCTGACAAATAAAGATATCATGCGGGTATCCGTTGACGGGTTACCGCTTGAGGAAACCAAGAAAGTTACCGTATGTCTGTCGGACAGAAAGTTCAAATTATCCTATCCGAAAGGCGATGAATTGCTAAAACTGATAGAAACCAAACTGTTCTGGGGACGGAGGGGTTAAATGCTCAGAGAAGTTCATGCAAGAAATTTTTTGCTCTTTAAAGATGTCTCGATAGATTTTCACGAGGGCTATAACGTGATCACCGGTGAAACCGGTGCGGGAAAGTCCATGTTTATCAAATTACTGAGGAGCCTTTTTGGCGATTTCAAAGCAAAAGAGATGATCGGACCTTTTGAGGACGGGTTCTGGATAGAGGCCCTTTTTGACAATAATGAAGAAATCATAGAAAAATTAAAAGAATCGGATGTTCCCGTCGAGGAACATCTTTTGATCAAGATAGCCGGAACATCGGAAAGACTGACGGCGAGAATCAACGGCTCAGTGGTTTCTTCAAGGATTTTGAAGGAATTCCTGCCCAGCACGTTTGAAATTCATTCACAAAACGCCTTTCAGAATCTTCGATCAACCGCTTTTCAGGTGGAACTGATCGACAGGTATACCAAACAATATCTTCTCGAATTGAAAGAAGCCTATACCAAAGAATTAGAGGAATACAGAAAGTTAAAACGTTTACAGAAAGAACTTCCCGGAAATTCTTCTGAGATGATCAGAACCCTTGATTTCCTCAATTTTCAGATACAGGAGATAGAGGCTGCCGCATTGCGTGAGGGGGAGGATGAAATCGTATCAAATGAATTGAAGGCCCTCAGCAATTTTGAGTTCATCAAAAAGAGATTATCCCAGGTGCTTTCCATGCTGGAGGATATCCCGGGTATGCCGAATGTTCTTGATCAGATAGGGGATATCTGTAAAAAACTCGAAGACTTGACCGATGTTGAGGAAGAGGCATCTCAATGGCTTGAAAATGCCACATCTGCCCAGGAATCCCTCAGTGATCTTTCCAGAGGCCTGTATTATCATCTGGATAATTTTGAGTTTGATGAAGAGCGGATGGCGGAACTTGAAGAGCGAATGAGAGAGATCGAACTCCTCAAGCGTAAATACGGTCCCGACCTGAACGATGTACTTATCAGTCTTGAAAAATTCAGGAAGGAGAAGATCCTGATAGAGAGCAAGATGTCTCGAGCCGAGACGATAGATGCGGATATCGAAAGAGCCGTTGCACATCTTACCGAACTCGACCACAAGATGTTTGAGATCAGAGAACAGGCTGCTGTGGTCATCGAAGAGGGTGTGATGAAAGAACTTGAGGATTTGAAAATGGATAAGGTCAGGTTTTCACATCAGCAATGGGTCGAAAGGGATTTTCAGCCAAACGGGAGAACCTTTCTTGAATTCACGGCATCAACCAATCCCGGATCGGAATTTCTTCCCATCGCAAAGATCGCATCGGGTGGCGAAATGTCAAGAATCTTCCTGGCAATGGAGATGGTCATTCAGCGTGTTATGGATGTCCCCAGTGTCGTCTTTGATGAGATCGATGCCGGTGTCGGTGCCAGACTGGGTGACTTGATCGGTAGAAAGATCGGTGAGCTCTCACAGAATGGGGTTCAAACATTTGTTATTACCCATCTGCCACAGGTGGCAGCCTTTGCACAACGGCATTTTAAAGTCGGTAAGGCTCAATCCGGAAAAGAAACGGTCTCAACCATTACACAATTGAAAGACAGGATGCGGAAGATAGAATTGAATGAGATGTATGGGGAGACCCTGAACACGATCGGTTCACAGTTAAAGCTGAACGGCGGCGATCAATGAGTTTTCTTCGGGCTGATCATTATCAGAAATCGGAATTTATCCATACGGTGACGCAATGTGACGGGTATAAGGAATATGAATTCAAACCGGATTATGCTGGATTTGTGGACCCCGTTGAAGAGAACAATCTGTCATATGTCCGATTGTTTGAACCGGAAGATGGTGAGGTCAAGGGAGATCTCATTCTGATACACGGAATCGGTGAGGGTAATATCCCCTATATTCAATGGTTTGCTTCTGAATTTGCAAGAAACGGTATTCGAACATGGTTTCAGTTGCTGCCTTATCATTATAAGCAGAAGAAACAATGGATGAACGGTGGACAGCCTTTTCTGTCGGCTGATCCCGATTATTGTGTGAAGCGCTTTCATATGGGCATTCGCGATTCGAGAAAGATCCTGGATTTTGCAGAGGAACAGCCCGGTTATGCTTCGAACAAGGTATATATCTTTGGGTTGTCATTTGGCGGGATGATTGCCGCGATGGCGATGGGGATCGACAAACGGATCAAAAAGGGAACCCTTGTTATTACAGGCGGGAACTGGCGATGGATCAATTTTTATTCCTCATACGCCGAGGCAGTGAGAAAAGATCTTGATGAAAACGGCAATGCCTACGGCTGTCTCAACGAAGCGGAGTGCATCAAACGTTTCAGAGGCAACCCCGTTGAATGGATCAGGGAAAATATCCACTCGGTAGACGATATCTTTGACAAGAGTCCCATCCCCTGCTATCATTACGATCCCATTTCCTATGCCCCGCTGATTGATCAGCCGGTATTGTTCGTAAAAGCAGCCTTTGATCAGATCATGCCGAAAAATGCAACAGAAGAGCTGGAATCCCTGCTGAAAAATAAAACGGTTAAGATCATCCCCACCGGGCATAAATCCTCAATTATCATGAGAAGGCAGATCGTCAGATGGTGCCTGAATCTTTTTTTAAAATAAATAGTCAATCAGAATCAAACTTTATCCGTCTAATAAAATAAGTGCAAATATTAAATCCATTTCAATTATTCTTATATTTGTAAATAAAGGGGTGATTTCATGTTGAAGTTCAAGACCCTGGGTATGAAGATCATTGTATTCAGTTTTAGCATACTGATTATTACGGGTGTAATTTTTATGATTTTGTATTATTACAACACAAATTCTGCGTTGATGAACGAAAAAGAAGCACAGACGAAAGCGTTAATTGACAGTGTAACAGGTGTTTTCGAGAATCTGAATCATCAGGTTGAAAACGGAGATCTGACCCTTCAGGAGGCCCAGGAACAGGCAAAGGGATACATCGGCATGATCCGTTATGATGGGGATAATTATTTCTTTGTATTGGATCAGGCTGTTCATATGATTTTTCACCCCATAAATCTCGCTCTTAACGGAACCGACTTGAGTAACAATAAAGATCCGAACGGGGTTTATCTGTTTGTTGAAATGGAAAAGGTTGCGAGTCGAGATGGTGCAGGTGTTGTTGATTATTACTGGGAAAAGCCGGGTTCTTCACAACCCGAGCCGAAGGTATCCTATGTGAAGTTGTTTAAACCATGGGGATGGATTCTGGGAACGGGTATCTATGTTGATGATGTCAATGCTACGCTGATCAGTACCAGTATGATCATGATCCTTGCTGTGGTGATCATCGTCATCTCGGCTATCTTGATCGCCTTGATTTTCGGTAAGTCAATTTCCAAAAGGGTCAAGGATTTGAAAGATAAGGTTGCCAAGTTTGCTGAAAAAGATTTAAACGTTCAGTTCAGAGAAACCGGTCATGATGAGATAACGGATATGGCGTTTGCCTTGAATGATATGGCGAAGTCACTTGAGGACAGTATGAAAGAGATCAAGACGATGAGTGATAATATGCAGCAATCCTCCGGCTCACTCGCTGCAGTTGTCGAGGAGCAGGTGGCTTCAACGGAAGAGATATCGGCGGATATTTCGGATATTACGTCCAATTTTCACGATCTATCGTCGTCAATAGAGGAAGTGAACGCCGGTGTCGAGGAAATCTCTTCCGGTTCACAGAATCTTGCCAATGTCACGAGGGATTTGACCGAAAACGCATCGGGGACGACATCGCATGCCCATGAAGGGCAGAGCCGTTTATCCCAGGTGGGATCGCTGATGGAAAATACGTCTCAGCAAACGGCTGAGACAGCCGAGATGGTCAGTGAATTGGTGAGACAGGCCGAAGATGTCAAGAGCATCATCGAAACGATTTCATCAATAGCGGAACAGACTAATCTTCTGGCTCTGAATGCGGCGATAGAAGCGGCAAGAGCCGGTGAAGCCGGAAAGGGGTTTGCCGTTGTTGCCGATGAGATCAGAAAACTCGCTGAGGAATCGAAGCGTTCTGCATCAAATATCAGCAATATTCTGCAGAAGATTAATGATAATGCACAGCTGACAAAACAATCCACCGATAATACCAAACAGTCGATAGATGATGTGAACATGGCTTTGAAATCCGCATTGGAACAGTTTGAGAGTATTATCAGCCAGGTTGATAAGATCAATGAAAACGTGCAAAATCTTGCAACGACTGTCGAACAGCAAAGTGCCGCTTCGGAAGAGATTGCCTCGAGTATGGATACATCGTCGAGAAGTGTTCTGGAAGCATCCAAACAGCTTGAGCAGATAAACGATGCAACGAGAGAGGCGGCAAAAGGAGCGGAAGAGAATGGCAGGACTGCCGAAGATTTGAGTGCTATTGCCGCCAAATTACACGCTTTTGTTTCGCAGTTCAAATTTGAAGAATAATTGAAGGGAAGTTTTTAACCTATAGTGTTATAATACCTGTGGAATTCAATGAATTTCACAGGTATTTTTTAACAAAAAACTATTTAAGCGGGGTAGATTAAAGATGATCGAAAGAGAAGGACGTGAAAAACTCTTTGAAGAATTTTCACCTTCGACTTACGAGGAATGGAAAGTTGCAGCTGAGAAACTTCTGAAAGGTGTACCTTTTGAGAAAAAGATGTACACAAAGACACCCGAGGGAATCACTCTTGAACCGATTTACAATTTAAATGAAGAAGACTTGATGACAAAACAGGAGAATTTTCCGGGATTTGAAAAATTCAGACGTGACACACAGACGGAAGGGTATCTAAACACAGCCTGGCGGATCATGCAGGAGGAAAGGGAGCCTTTACCGGAAAAATGGAATGCTAATATTCTAAAAAGTATCGGTATCGGGGTAGATGGCATAAACGTTGTTTTAAGTTCTGATACGCTTGATGGGACGCTTCCGAGGAGTGAGGATGAAGTAAGTTTGGATGGGCTCAACCTGTCTTGTTATAAAGGGTTTATAAAGGCTTTTGAAGGTGTGGAGCTGGACAAATATCCGTTGCATGTTCATTGTGGTGCGAGTTCTGAGATCTTCCTCTCAATGCTGAACGCATTCTGTAAGGAAACAAGTTTTGGAATGCATTCGATTTCAGGTACCGTTGGCGCCGATCCGGTTGGCAGACTTGCCGAAAAAGGGAATTTGAATCTCTCCATGGCGGAAGCGCTGGATTCCATGGCAAAGGGATTGAAATGGGTTAACAGCAAGGCGCCCCATCTGAATACCATTTTGATTCAGACGCATCAGTATCACAACGCAGGAGCCTCTGCTGTCGAGGAACTTGCCTATGCATTTTCCACAGCGGTTTTCTATATCAGCGAGATGCTTGACAGAGGGTTGGAAATTGATGAAATAGCACCGAGAATGACTTTTTCTTTTTCAATCAGCTCAAAATTCTTTATGGAGGTTGCCAAGATCAGGGCCGCCAGAGTTTTGTGGGCAAATGTTGTCGCCGCATTCGGCGGATCGCATGACGCTCAGAAGATCAGGATTCATGCCAGAACTTCTGCGAGAACACAAACCGTATACGATCCGTATGTCAATATGCTCAGAGACACGTCACAGGCATTTTCTGCGGTGATGGGCGGAGTAGATTCGCTTCATGTCTCTCCCTTTGATGAAAGAGAACGTATTCCGAATGACTTCTCAAAGAGGATTGCGAAGAATGTTCAGCTTATCCTGAAAAAGGAATGTCATTTTACCATGCCGATAGACCCGGTTGGGGGGACATGGTACATAGAGGATATAACGGAAAAACTTTGCTTGAAGGTATGGGATAAATTCCAGGAGATAGAGAAATCCGGAGATTTTCTCGAATATTTAAGAAACGGAAATGTCCATGAAGATCTTGAACAGGTGAAGGCTTTCAGAAAAAGGGAATATGCGATCAGAAAATCTGTGATCGTTGGAAACAACATGTATCCCAATCTTGAAGAAACTCCCCTGGAAATTGAAGTGGAAAAGGAATTTGAATTAAGGCGGACCATATACGATCAACTATCGAATAAAAAAGCCGAATCCATCGGCGGTATAGGGACCGGTAAAACCATCGAATCCATCTCGGAAATAGTGATGGCCGGTGCAACAACGGAACTTGTCAGACGATATCTGTTTAGCGGAAGCGAAGCAGTAAGACCGGTTGATCAGTACTTTGATTCTGAGGATTTTGAAGAACTCAGATGCAAAGCTTATGATATGAAAGAAACGACCGGGAAGGCACCGGAAATCTTCTGTGCGAATTTTGACAAACTTGCCGTACACAAACCGAGAACCGATTTCACAAGAGGTTTCTTTGAAGTCGGCGGTTTCAACGTACTCAGCGACAGGCGTTTTGATGTTTCAGAAGAGGGCATCAACAACGCAGTTCAGGCAGCACTTGACAGCGGGACGAATATCGTCGTTATCTGTTCTTCTGATAAGGTTTATCCGGAAGTTGTTGTTCCTTTCATCACGGCAATCAAGGGAAAGCAGCCGAAAATAAAGGTAATCCTCGCCGGAAAACCTGCAAAAGATCTTGAACAGGGTTACAAAGAAGCAGGACTTGACGATTATATCTTTGTTAAATCCAATATCTACGAGATGCTTAAGAACGCTCAGAATTGGGCAACAGAAGAGGGGGCGGAATAATGGCGAAAAAACCGGATTTTACAAAAATAGCATTCTCCTCAAAGAATGAATCGGGAACGTATACCGAGTGGCAAAAAGAAGCCTCGCAGAAATTGGGGAAGGATTTAGACGAGTATAAATGGATGACGAATGAAAGAATAGAAGTTGATCCGCTTTATCATCGAGCGGACTATGACGGGCTGGAACATCTGAAATTTACAGCGGGGCTGCCACCATTCCTGAGAGGTCCGTATGCCACCATGTATGTGTTCAGACCGTGGACCATCAGGCAATATGCCGGATTCTCGACGGCAGAAGAGAGCAATGCCTTTTACAGAAGAAATCTTGCAGCCGGACAGAAAGGGCTTTCAGTTGCCTTTGACCTTGCAACACACAGAGGATATGACTCCGATCATGAAAGAGTTGTCGGTGATGTTGGGAAGGCAGGGGTTGCCGTTGACAGTATCCTTGACATGAAGACACTTTTCGATGGCATTCCGCTGGGTGAGATGTCCGTTTCCATGACGATGAACGGAGCGGTTCTGCCAATCATGGCGTTCTATATCGTCGCTGCCGAAGAACAGGGTGTAAACAAGGCGGATCTCAAGGGAACCATTCAGAACGATATCCTTAAAGAATACATGGTGCGAAATACATATATCTATCCACCACAGATGTCCATGAAGATTATTGCGGATATCTTTAGCTACACGTCACAGAATATGCCGAAGTTTAACAGTATCAGTATCTCCGGTTATCATATGCAGGAAGCGGGAGCGACAGCGGATATCGAGCTGGGTTACACGCTCGCAGATGGACTTGAATACATCAAAACGGGGGTTGATGCCGGAATCGATATCGATTCATTCGCCCCGAGACTCTCCTTCTTCTGGGGAATCGGTATGAATTATTTTATGGAAGTGGCAAAGATGCGAGCGGCGAGGATGCTATGGGCAAAGATCATCAAGAAGTTCAACCCGAAGAATCCGAAGTCCATGTCCCTGCGAACCCATTCACAGACTTCCGGTTGGAGTCTTCAGGAACAGGATCCGTACAATAACGTTGCCAGAACCTGTATTGAAGCGATGGGTGCTGTACTTGGTCATACGCAATCGCTTCATACCAATGCATTGGACGAAGCAATTGCCCTTCCGACAGATTTCTCGGCGAGAATTGCGAGAAATACACAGATTTATCTTCAGAAGGAAACCGGTATCTGCGATGTTATCGATCCGTGGGCCGGCTCGTATTATGTTGAAAAACTGACGGATGAACTTGCAAGAAAGGCATGGGCCCATATAGAAGAGATTGAATCACTCGGCGGTATGGCCAAGGCTATCGAGACAGGCGTTCCAAAGATGAGAATAGAAGAGGCTGCGGCAAGGCGCCAGGCGAAGATTGATTCCGCAAGGGAAGAAATCATCGGAACCAATGCCTACAGGCTTGAAGAAGAAGAGCCGATCGATATCCTTGAAGTGGACAATACAGCGGTTAGAGAATCACAGATAAAGAGGTTGAAGAAATTGAGAGCAGAAAGAGATGAGGAAAAGGTTCAGAAGAGTCTTGCAGCGATCACCAAAGCGGCGGAAAGCGGAGAAGGAAATCTCCTTGAACTGTCCGTCGAAGCGGCAAGGAACAGGGCTTCACTTGGAGAAATCTCAGATGCCATCGAAAAGATCAGTGGGAGACATAAGGCGGTTATACGATCAATCTCAGGTGTTTACAGCAGTGAATACAAGGAAGCCGATGAGATAGAAAAAGTCAAGAAGATGGCAGATGAATTTGAGGAGAAAGAAGGAAGAAGACCCAGAATCATGGTTGCAAAGATGGGTCAGGATGGACACGACAGAGGTGCAAAGGTTGTATCAACGGCATTTGCAGATATGGGATTCGATGTCGATATCGGCCCTCTTTTCCAGACCCCTTCAGAAACAGCGGCACAGGCTGTCGAAAATGATGTGCATGTGATTGGAATGAGTTCTCTCGCGGCCGGACATAAGACCTTGTTGCCACAGCTCGTTGAAGAGCTTGAAAAGCTGGGTAGAGGCGATATCATGATTGTCGTTGGCGGCGTTATCCCGGCTCAGGATTATGAATATCTCAGACAGCATGGGGCTTCACATATCTTCGGACCCGGCACCGTCCTTCCGGTATCCGCTCAGAAGGTTATTAAAGAATTGTTTGAAAGACTTGGACTCAACGATGAAGAAGAATGACGAGATAAAGCGCCCAAAATGGGTTCCTGAGAACTCATCGAAAGATTTTACAACTTCCGTCATGGCTGGTATCAATTCCAGCCATGACGGTTTTTCAAGCGGTGTGAGAAAAGCACAGCGCCCCATAAAAAAAAGGAAGAAACTTAGCCTGGAGGATTATGAAAGAGGCGTCCTTGACGGGAATCGAACCATCCTTGCCCGTGCCATTACGCTGGTAGAGAGTAATTCTCATAAACACAGGGATATGGCTGAAGACCTGATTAAAAAGATTCTTCCTTCTGCCGGAAAATCCATCAGAATTGGAATTACCGGAATGCCGGGAGCCGGAAAGAGTACGTTTATTGAGGCCCTTGGCAATTATCTCTGTGATAAAGGTCACAAGGTGGCTGTTCTTGCGGTCGATCCGTCAAGTTCTCTGACAAAGGGAAGCATTCTGGGGGATAAAACAAGAATGGAAAAACTTTCAACGCGAAAAGAGGCGTTTATACGCCCTTCACCCTCCGGCGGGGTACTCGGTGGGGTTGCGCGAAAGAGTCGTGAAACGATGATTCTCTGTGAAGCGGCGGGGTATGATGTGATTCTGGTGGAAACAGTCGGTGTCGGACAGAGCGAGATTACCGTTCGGTCTATGGTGGACTTCTTTCTACTCGTTACCATTACCGGAGCAGGAGATGAATTGCAGGGCATGAAAAAAGGTGTGATGGAATTGGCCGACTCCGTCCTGATCAACAAGGCAGATGGTGAGAATAAGACCAAAGCGGAGGTTACAAAAGAGGAATTCAACCGGATTCTTCATTATCTTCAGCCTTCAACACCGGAATGGATCACACAGGCTTATACGGCTTCTTCCATTGAAGGAACGGGGATTGACAACATCTGGGATGTGATCTGTCAGTTCAAGGAAAAGACAACCGAGACGGGTTTTTTTATGAAACGGCGGCATTCACAGGAAATCGACTGGATGAAGGCGATGATTGACGAATACCTTCGAAAGCGTTTTTATGAGAACGAAGCGGTTAAGGGAGACTTTGAGATTGTTCAGCATCTGATTCTGAATGGAAATTTAACACCTGCTTTGGGTGCACAGAGACTCATTAAACATATTGAGGAATAAGCGGATCGTTAGTTGCAGCCACCAAAAAACGTAATGAATACTAAAGGGGATGAATTGATAGTGTCTGAAGTATACCCATTCATCCCCTTTACTTTATGAAATCCCTATCATCTGCAAAATACCGAATAATATTACAAAAGGAAGGAAGTAGGCCCTTTTCATCCACATGATGAGAGAAAGCAGCAGCGAATTCTGAGTCGAAATCTTCATCGAAGTATCCGATGGCAATCAGTGCATTCTTTCGGGCTTCTTTCAGTTTATATTCATTCAATCCAAGTTTCTTTATCATAAAATCAGCCCGTTTGTCTTTTGAAAGGATGCTGCCGTCAGCTGCATAACTGAAATGATCTTCGCAGTCTTTCTGAAGTGGAGAGATCATAAAATCTTTATTATACCAGTTTTCCTTGTGATGGCCGCAGGAATTGCCACCCTTTTTGATACCCAGAGTGCCGTTGCATGAGAGCATAATATTGTAATAATCCGTGAGGTATTTTCTTTTCTCCCCTTTTTTTGAACGGGATTGCGGGAAATAATGTTCGATGTGAAAATCATCGTGTTCAATTCTACCGCAGCAATAGCAGCAAAGTCCTTTTTGTTCTGTTATCAATTGTAGCTTTACCTGATCTTTCAAGTCTGAGGGAATTGTTTCATAATTCGGATAGTTTCCATATCTGGTATGGATATCATTCAACCATTTCTTGTATTTTTGGGGTGGAGGGAGTTTTTGAATATGAATCATCTCTTAAATAACCCTCTTCTGATGAGGATTTCTGCACGAACGAGTTCGGGATTTTGTTTTGTAAGGATACTTGACAGCGAATCGTACAGTATCTTGGCCTTTGCATAATCTTTTGATGCGATATGGATAAATAATTGATTCAGATCCTTTGAAATTTGTTCGTTTTCTTTTCGGGTGTCCATGAATTGTTCGAGGATATAGTTGGAATCTCTACCGAAAGTCGAATCAATTGGTTCACAGCTGATTTCATTAGCGGCTTTTCTGTAAAATTTGTAGATGCTGATCTCGTCTTTTAATTCTCCGAGAACTTGAGGCGAATGGGTAGTCAGGATGAATTGCACACCGGGAAAGACCTTTCTTAAATTGTGAATGATATTTCTCTGCCATCTTGGGTGAAGATGCAGTTCTACTTCATCGATCATGATGATGGCATCGGAATGCATGGGATTGTTCATATGGGGATTGGCGATGTGTAAGCGTCTTGCGATATCACCAATCAGTGAAATCAGTACTTTTTCACCTTCTGAAAGCTGTTCGATAGTGAAATCTTTTTCAAATTTGGTAAACAGCATTTGTATTTTTTCCCCGCGCCTTATCACGCTCACATTTGTAATATCCGGCAAAAAGATACAAATGGCATCTTTGATGCGTTCTAAATGGCTCAAGGCATAAATATTGTACAAGTCAAGCATATCGTTTGAGCGACACCATTCATAAAATTCTTCGAAATAAGTGTTTGGATCAAGACAGTTGTAATAAATTTCCTCCCCCACATAAAAATCGGGGAGGGTTTTCCCATAGGATTCTTTTTTTTCCATAGAATCCAGGGATCTGTAAGCGGTGTAGTTTAGAATAAGCGGTGTGTAAGAATCATGATCCTCGAAGTCTTTGATAAACTCAGCTTTGAATGACTCGAAGTCTTTCATGTCCACTTCATTGAAAAATTCGGGTTTTTTCTTTCCCTCTCTTTTTACTACGGGGAGTATGCCCTGTTGATTGTTATGTTTTTTCTCTTTAGGCGTCTCAAACGGGACTCTTCTGATCTTGAGTGTCTTTTGATTTTCTTCAAAAAGAGCGATGCAGAGTATTTCCGTTTGTGTTTCTCCGAAAGTCATATCTGAGTCGTTGAGTGTCAGAGGTTTGTTTTTCCCGGGGACAAGACTATTGATAAGTGGATAAAAAAGGGTTGAAACAGCCTTTAAAATGGAAGATTTCCCGGTACCGTTCTCACCGAAAAAAATGGCGCTTTTTTCATCAAAGTCAATTTTTACCTGTTTAATCCCTCTGTAGTTTTTTAATGTAAGTGTACTTAGCTTGATAGGCGATCACCTTTTCATTTGAAAATACTGTTAAAAAGGGCAGATACGGTGATCTGCCCTATGGTATTTAAAATATTTGCTTTATTTCAATCCCGTTCTTGCAATCCCCTGTATAAAGTATTTCTGTACAAACAGGAAAAGAATAACGACCGGTAGCATCGAGAATGTTGAGGCTGCCATCAGCTGATTGTACAAGGTTCCCACTTCGGAACTGAAATTCGCCAATCCGACGGGCAATGTTCTGACTTCCGGACTTTTTGTAACGATGAGGACCCATAGGAAAGCATTCCAGCTTCCGATAAATTTCAGGAGTGAACCGGTGATGATAACCGGTTTGGACAGAGGTACCATGATTTTCCAGAGGAAGCCCCATTTGGAAATACCATCAATCCTTCCGGCATCGTAAAGTTCATCCGGAATCGTCATGAAGTGCTGTCTGAGCAGGAATATGACAAATACACTGACGGTCCAGGGGACGATCAATGCAAAGTATGTATCGATCCAGCCGAAAGCGGACAGCGTAATGTAGTTTGGTACGAGCAATACTTCTCCCGGAACCATCATCGTTGACAGGAACAGCATGAAGATAAAATTCTTTCCCCAGAATTTTAACTTGGCAAATGCAAAGGCCGCCATCGCCGCAAACAATATATCCAATACGGTTGTGGATAAAGCGATAAGAACGGTATTGAAATAATAATTTCCAAAGTACTTACCGAGTTGCCAGGCATTCACATAGTTCTGGAAGACGTTCCGGAAGACTTCGCCGAATGTGAAATCCACCTTCATGGCAGGTGTTTCATCCCATAACCAGACCGGATGGGCTCCGTTTAACGTGATCTCTATCGATCTGAGATTTTTATACCTTACATTATCCACAAAATCAGGAGCTTCTATGAGTTCCATCTTGTTGTAGATGTCTGAGAAGAGAGATGTGTAATACTGTGCAAACTCCTCAAATTCGATCTTTTGTGCGAGAATTCTATTGGACTTTCCGGAATCATTTGTAACTTTGTCCAGAGCATCAAGTACCTGGTGATATTCCGTCAATAATTCGGTTTTAATCGTTCCGTCCAAGGAAGAAGTTTCCAGCACAGCATCTATTGCAGCGCTGTTAAACAGCTCTCGATTGACTGAACGAATCAGATCTTCGTCCTCTAAATCGTTTAGCATTGCGGCAAACTTGATCAGAGAGGTGTTTAAAATGGTAAAGGTTTCGTTTGACAGGTTATAGTTCACAAAGTTTTTATCAAACTGATTATCCAATTCAGAATAAACGCGATTGGTACTATTTTCCATATCCTGATCGATAAGCGATTTAGCCAGGGCAATCGTCTGATCAGAGTAATGAGAAGCATCGAGCGACATTTTGAGTTCCTCAAGGATCTTTTCACGGTCTCTGAATTTGAATTTAATCACGGTAGAGTCTGCCCTTTTGTTCTGCGAATCAAAATAGAAGTCATACAGAGCCAGTCCGAGAGCCACACTGTTGATTGTTTGAAGCAGTGGTGTGGTGATATATTTTTCCGTCAATCTCAGAACAGCCCAATCTGAACTGTTTGCCGGTGCTTCAAGGTTAACAAACACTTCTTCAGTCTTTGCCTTTAACGCTTCGAGTTCCTCGTATTTCAACGTTGATTCGCCTTTTGAAAAGTCATCAAGATAGAGGTTGAATTTCCCGAATCTTGTATTGATTGAGCCATAAAGTTCTGAGATATACGTTTTGATGGCTTCTTTTTCTTTTTTTTCTGCATCTGTGTCATCTTCAGCGATGATTAAGCTCTTGTGATTAATCATCTTTTCACCGTTTTTACTGACATATGTGTCAATTTGTTCGGCATTTGATCTGAAAGCCTTCACCAATTCCTTTCGTGTGACAGGCCCTTCTTTATCAAAATACATGAAATTCATGAGAGAATTCATCATCGACATGGGATCATCAATCATTGCCATGTTCGAATAAGTGTCGGTGATCTCTCCTGGAAGGATATTTTCTTCTGAAAAGAGCCCTTTAAGTTCTTCAAGCGCCGATTCTGAAAGGGTATCCGCATAGTCCACAAAACCCTTCTCGGGACTAAGCTTCAAGGTCATAATTCCTCTATAGGGGGAATCATCATTGATCGTATAAACCAGAGGACTTTGTGTGGCTGTTTGTGCCTTGATAATCTTGTCGAGATTGAAAAATTCCTCTATCGTCAAGGCTGAGAAATCTATCGCGATGCCACCGGATCTCACCAGTTCAAGGTTGACATCTCTTTCATTGCTGAAAGAAGTACTGATCCATTTTGGAGGCCATGATTCCACTTCACTGTCAAGTTTGAAGGATGTCATAATCATCCAGGCAAAAGGCATGATCATGACTGCAACACCGATAAATACCAGAACGTATATGATTGTCTTTAGTATTGGATTTTTCATCTGCTATCCCACCTTATGAAGTGTAACTGACGCGTTTTCTTCCGGCTCTGAACTGGAAGAAGGTCAATACGAGAATGATCATGAACAGAACATAGGCAGCCGCACTCGCTTCACCCATTCTCTGATCCTTGTAAAATTTGTTGAATATGTAGTAAACCATGGTCATTCCACTGTTGTTGTAAGGTCCGGGTAATTCGTGATACAGAACGAAAATCTGTGTAAAGACCTTAAAATTGCCGATAACCGAAACGATCAATACAAAGAAGGTTGTCGGTGAGAGCAGCGGCCATGTGATATGTCTGAATTGCTGAAGCTTCGAAGCCCCATCGACTTCAGCTGCTTCATAATAGAATTTGTCGATGGACTGCAATCCGGCCAGGAATATGATCGCGTTATAACCCATATTTTTCCAGACGGCTATGATGGATATCGTTGGAATCGTCCACATTTCATCCGTCAACCAGGGGATCTTGCTTCCGCCAAAAACGGATATAAAGTAGTTCAGCAGACCATAAGAATCGTTGAATATCCATTGCCAGACAAGAGAAATGGCAACGGCGGAGGTGATATACGGGATAAAGAATGCCGTTCTGTACAAGACTTTTCCTCTGAGAGGCAGATTGAGAAGCATGGCAACGCCAAGTGACAGGATGATTCCCGTCGGTGTTGTCAGAATAACATAATATAGGGTGTTATAAATGGCTTTTATAAATACGGATGACTCTTTTGCCACCAGCAGATAGTCGAATAATTCAAATCGGACGCCACTTAACAGTTTTAATCCGATGTAGATGATGATGCCGAGGATAAGCGATGTCCACATTCCGGTACTTTCACTGTCGGGGATTTTCTTTTTCAACAACAGAATAAAGAATACACCGGCAATGATGACAACGGCAAGAAGCCATTGTAATTCAAATGCCGCGCTCAGCCACGTGATGATGAACAATGCAGCGGAGATCAAGGCGTAATGGATCTGTTTTGCTCTGAAATCATCAAGACGCCTGTCTCCGAAGTGATTTTTGGCACGAAGCATACCGTTGATCACTTTTGTGATACATAACGCTACGATAATATACGCAGCAGAATATAATACGGCTGTTAAAAGGGAGTAAGGCAGGGGCATGTCCATTTCAAAGAGTTTGGTGTAATTTTCAAAACCGTTGAAATAGGGATTTCTCTGATTGGCAAAATCCCATTTGAAGAAACTGAGGACAAATGAGTAGCCAATAGGCCAGAATACAAAAATACCCAGAATGACAAATGCCGGGGTTAAAAAAAGATACGCTTGTAAAGTTTCTTTTATTGTTTTTTTATTCATCTGCATATGATCACATTTTTATCTTTCTGATCTTGTGGATTCCCTGTTTCAACATGGGAATAATCGTGTTTAAAACTTCATTGATCAGGTGTTTTTTGCTGGGCAGGTTTATCACAAGCGTTTGTCTGAACAAACCGCAAATCCCACGGTTCAGAATAGAATACGCCCCTTTTTCCATCAATGAATACATGATGGCACCTTCGAGTCCCGGTAGCCTTTTATCTATAAGCGCTACGGTTGCTTCCGGAACGATGTCATCCGGATCCATTCCGATTCCGCCAAAAGTGAAAATCACACTGTAATCCTCCATAAAGAGTTTGAATAAAACTTCTTTAAATGCGTCTATGTCACGTTCGGCGATTACGGTTGTCTTCAGCATCAGACCGTCTTCACTCATCGTTTTCCTTATTTCGGATATTGTTGTTTCGTCCATTTCTCCTGTTTGAACAAAAGCGATGGAATGATTGTCGAATTCAATCAACAGCATCCCCTCCTTCATAAATATATTTTTTTAGTTCATTGTCAATAAATTCAACCGTTTTACTCACATTGGTGATCAAAAGTGGTATGGTTTCATTTAAAAGAATTTCAGCCAGATGTCTATGCATGATATCATCATCGGAAAATGCCATCGTGACAAATCCGACGATATTCGTCTCATCATAGAATGTCGATAGCTGCTTGACTTTTTTTTCTGCGTTTTTGATTTCTTTTCCCAATTCAGCGGCACAGTGGGCTATTGTATGTCCGAAAAGGGTTAATGCCTTGCTGTTTACCGCTCTGACGAGTTTCAACAGTTGTTTAACTTTATCAAGTGAAAGATCTTCAATTATGAAGGCTTTCTCAACCTTTGAAACTGAATAATGAGAGATTTCAAACTGTTCTGAAATACATTTTGCCACACGGGAAAAAATCATATTATACAGATATTTTTTTGTGGCTTTTATATCATCATCATCATCACTTTCAACGAGATCAAGGAAAAACCTCGGGTTCGTACCCAGCCATAATTCAAGACCTTCAATCCCAACATTCGGAACAATGTAATGATTATTATCCGCTTCGTAAAAGTTGCTTTCAACAGCTATGTAATTGATCAAAAGAGCATTGTACTTGATATGATCTGTTTCGTTTTTTGAAAAAATGCAACGGATACCAAAAAGATCAAGTGCCAGTTCATCAATGCGTTCAGGTGTATCTGAAGCAATTCCTAAAATATAGATATTATAGCCGGCAAAGAAATTGATGTCTTCAACAACATTTTCTATGCCATCGGATTCCGTCACGATAATTGTATTCGTACTGAGTATCCGTTCACTTGAGAAGGCCTTCAAGGCTTCCGGGATAGTTGATTCCAGGGTGTTTTCAGATGAGAATGAAAAAGTGACACTTTTCATATCCAGGTACATGATAACCGTTCGTTCTCCGTTTTTATCTTCTATGGCAACATGAACGGAAGGAGCTCCGGAAATGAAAGAAGTAGAATAACTGAATCGTTCATCAAAGATAGAATAAACGAGTGTCGTATTTTGTTTTACCATTTCCTCAATTGATACTGCTTTTAAGACTTCTTCCAGAGCATTACCTTTGATAAAAATGCCTATCACCTCAGACTTTCAACTATAACACCGGCTATAGTGTAATCTCCATCGTGGCTGATAGAAAGATGAACAGAACAGATTTCTTTAAAATAAAACTGAAGTTGTTCTTCAGACACGATCAATAAAGGTTTTCCGAATCTATCGTTGATCACCTCAATTGAAGAGAGTTCATAATCCCGCACGCCTCTTCCCGTTGCTTTATAAAAGGCTTCCCGGGCACAAAAACGCCCTGAAAAGAATTCTTTTTTTCTTTTCAGTGATTTTAACACTTTGTAAGTTTGTCTTTCGTTTTCAGTAAGAACTTTTTTACTCAATCGTTCCAGTTTTTTTTCATCAAGTCTTCTCATGTCCATGATATCAAGACCATAACCCAGTATCATCGCAGATTCAGCATCCTTTACATCATTTTAAAATAATGACAGTATTCAGATATGGGACATATCTCACACTTGGGTTTTCTGGGGTTGCAGACAGCCTTTCCGAACTCCACCATGGCACCGTTCAAAGGCCCCCAAAGGTTTGAAGGGAGAACCTCCATCAACGCAAATTCGCTTTCGAGCGGATTCTTTGTGGTGATCCAGCCCAATCTGTTTGAGATTCGATGAACGTGTGTATCAACTGCCATAGCCGGTATACCGAAAGAAACCCACAAGACGATATCGGCTGTCTTCCTTCCCACCCCCGGAAGCGAAATCAATTCTTCAAGTTTATCCGGGACATTCCCTTCGTATCGATCACAAAGAATCTTTGAAGTTCTGACAATATTAGCGGCCTTCTGTCTGAACAAACCGGCCGGTTTTATTCTGTCATATAATTCTTCCGGATTTTTTTTCGCTATATCATAAACGGTCCAACCATCAGAAAAAAGATTCGCAGCAGCTATCTCTGTATTTTCATCTTTGGAGCGCTGGCTGAGAATCGTTGAAACAAGAACAAAATAGGGTTCTTTATTGTGATGAACCTTTGGGAAATGCTTTATGATGATATTGGCGGTTTTTATAAATTCCGGGTTCAACTTTTATCCTTTAAGTGCTTCAGCACCGTTTACAATTTCTATGATTTCGTTTGTAATAGACGCCTGTCTTGCCTTATTGTAATCAAGCGTAAATCGTTCTATCAAATTTTCAGCGTTTTCAGTTGCACTTCTCATGGCATTCTGTCTGGAATACAATTCACTGACCTGAGCCTCAAGCAGCAGGTTCATCACATGAGACGAAAGGTACAACGGGATTGCTGCGTCCAGAACCTGTGAAGCATTTGGCTCAAACTCATATTCAATCCTGTAATCCTTTTCATTATCTTTTTCTGACGGCATGATTGGCAGTAGATCCAACGTTCTCGGTTTCTGTAACAGAGAACTGAAAAACTTGCTGTATACCACTTTGAATGAATCTGCTTTACCATCTTCGAGAAGACTGAGAATTTGATTGACAAGCATCTCAGCCGTTGAAAAGTTCGGTTTATCGTAAAATCTGTCTTCACCGTAAAGAATCTTTCTTTGTCTATATCTGAAGTTGCTGAGACCTTTTGTTCCAATTACCATGTATCCCGCAAATTTGTCTTTCAGCTTTTCAGCTTCTTCTTCAGCTGCTCGTATCAGATCAAGGTTGTATGAACCGGCAAGTCCCATGTCTGAAGTGATGAGAAAGACCGCTGTCTTCTCATACGTCTTGCCGGGACTGAACAGCAGAGGATGATCCTCGCTGTTCAAACCTGACATACAATCTTTCACTATTTCATCAACTTTGAGTACATACGATGAAAAAGCATGCCAATTTCTGAAAGCCTTATTTACCTTCGCGGTTGCAACCATTTCCATTGCATGAGTGATGTGTTCCGTGGAACGTGTTGATTCTATTCTTCTCTTTATTGCTCTCAGTTTACCGCGACCCAATCAGATCACCTCTATGCTGTGAAAGTTTCCTTAAATTTATTGATCGCTGTCTTCAACTCATCCTTGAGTTGATCAGACATCTTACCTTCGCTGACGATTCTCTTCAGCAATTCACCGTATTGTGTTCTGAATGTTCTCAGAAGCTCTTCCTCAAATTTACCAATCTTCTCCGTTTCTATATCATCCAGATAGCCGCCAACACCTGAGAAGAGCACAACAACCTGTTCTTCAACCGGCATCGGTGAGAATTGTTTCTGTTTGAGGACTTCCATCAACTTTTCACCTCTGAGCAACTGATTTCTCGTCGCTTCATCCAATTCGCTGGCGAACTGCGAGAAAGATTCGAGTTCTCTGAACTGCGCCAAGTCGATTCTAAGTGTTCCGGCTGTTTGTTTCATCGCCTTGATCTGGGCTGCCCCCCCAACTCGTGATACCGAAAGACCGATATTGATAGCCGGTCTGAATCCGGAATAGAATAATCCTGATTCGAGGTATATCTGTCCGTCCGTGATGGAGATAACATTTGTCGGAATATATGCCGACATGTCATTTGCCTGCGTTTCAATGATAGGCAATGCCGTCAGGGAACCGCCGCCAAGGTTATCGTTCATCCTTGCAGCCCTTTCGAGAAGGCGTGAATGGAGATAAAAAACGTCTCCCGGATAAGCTTCTCGACCGGGTGGTCTTCTGAGCAGCAATGACAATTCACGATATGCTGCTGCATGTTTTGTGAGATCATCATAAACAACGAGCGCATTTTCCCCGTTGTACATGAAAAATTCCCCGATTGAACATCCGGCATATGGTGCTATATAGAGCATGGAGGCCGGATCCGATGCCGATGCGAGAACGATTGTGGTGTATTCCATTGCACCATGCTGTTCAAGCTGATTAACAATTCTGGCAACACCCGCAGCCTTCTGACCGATGGCGACATACACACAATAGACACCTTTTCCCTTCTGGTTAATAATGGTATCCAGTGCAATCTGTGTCTTACCGGTCTGTCTGTCACCGATAATCAATTCACGCTGCCCTCTTCCGATTGGAATCATGGCATCAATTGACTTTAATCCGGTCTGAAGCGGTGTGTCAACCGGCTGTCTTTCGATAACCCCGGGGGCTTTTACTTCTATGTCTCTTACGGCTTCCGTCTTTATTGAGCCTTTTCCATCCAATGGCTGACCGAGTGGGTTAACAACCCTCCCGAGTAACCCTTTGCCAACTGGAACCGAAATAATCTTTCCCGTTCGTTTAACGATACTGCCTTCGTGTATATTTGAAAATCTTCCAAGTGCTACAACACCGACAATATCCTCTTCAAGGTTCAAGGCAATTCCAAGCGTTCCGTTTTCGAACTCTACGATTTCATTTGCCTTTACCTTTTTTAATCCATAAACCGAGGCTATCGCATCCCCTACCTGAACAACCCTTCCGGTTTCTTCAAGGTTTGCCTTTTTCTCATAACCTTCGATCCGTTCTTTTAAAATCTTCGTTATTTCATCTGGTGAGATTCTCAAGCGTTTCACCGCCCCTCTGAAATCATCTGTTTTGAAAGTTTTCTAATCTGACCCTGTATTGAAAGGTCCAGTTCCTGATCATCCACAAATACCTTAATCCCGCCTAATAATGCCTTGTCATTTTCGATTTCAAGCTCTACGGGTTTTCCAATTAATTCTTTTAATTTTTTTTCGATTTTTGCCTGATCTTCTTCGTTTATTTCCATGGCACTCAGAACGAGTGCTTTGGAAATCCTTTTTCTTGCGTAGGCAAGACTTTCGAAAGTCTTGTGCAGTGTCTCAAATATCCCCTCACGTCTCTTATCCACGGTGACTTCTATGAAGGAATTCAAATCTTTGATATCTATTCCGGCATCAAGTAAAATGGCCTGCAAAAGACCTGATTTCTGCACATCAGTTGTATTGGGTTCAAAAAGCGTGTCTTTGAATTCACTGTATCCGAAAGCCGAAGCGATTAATTTCAGACCTTTTAAGACTTCAGGCACCTGCGAATCGTCACAGGTTTCAAGAAGTGCTCCTGCATAAGATCTCATTAATGATGGTGAGTATCTTTTCAAGAGTAGTCATCCCTTCCCGCTTCGTTCAGCATCTTGTACAGAAATTCTCTCTGCGCTTTTTCATCAAGCTTTTTTTCAATGATCCTTGACGCCATTAAAACAGCAAGTGATACAGCTTCTTTTTTCAGATCTTCTACTGCTTCTTTTTTCATTGATTCCACTTCTTCTGAGGCTGATTTTAAGGTCCTTTCAGCCTGCTCTTTAGCTTTAACTTTTTCTTCTCTTGTATAGGCATCCACGGCTTTGTGAGCGTTGTCGATAATCTCTTCGGCCTGTCCCTGTGCCTTGGCAAGCTGTGCCTCGGCAGCCTGTTTCATTTCCAGTGCCTGTGCCTTGATCTTTTCAGCCTTTTCAAGTTCTTCCTTAATCTTGTTCTGCCTTTGAGATGTCATATCAAGATACGGCTTGTAAAGGAACTTGTAAAGGAAAAAGGCAAGAAGCACAAACTGGAGAAGCATTACAAGAGATGTTAAATTGATTTCAAGCAACTCCATGTCAGTTCACCCCCTTTTTCTTAAGGAGCCATAGTTCTTTTAAGCGAATAAGATGATAAATGCAATCAGCAATGAATAAAGACCTGTTGATTCTGAAACAGCCATAGCGAGGAGCATCCTTGTTACAAGGCTACCTGCCATTTCCGGCTGTCTTGCCATTGCGTCCATCGCATGAGCTCCAACGTTACCTTCACCGATAGCCGGTCCAATAGCTCCAATTCCCATACATAATCCTGCTCCAACGTACTTTGCTGCTGTCATGATTGCTTCTTCCATAAAGTTTGACCTCCTTGAGTATCATTATAGTTTTTATTCAATTTGCCCTGCTATATAAGCAATGGTCAGCATCGAGAAAACCATTGCCTGGATTATTCCTATGAACATTCCGAAAAAGCCCCATAAAGCGACCGGCATAATAAGGTATTTCACCATGTAACTGAGAATGAGAACCAGTATGCCCCCACCGTAGATGTTTCCGAAAAGTCTTAACGAGTGTGAGATGGGTTTTGCTATTTCACCGACGAGATTCATGGGGAACATGATAGGCGTCGGTTCAAAAAAACTCTTGATAAATGCCTTCAGTCCCTTAACCTTAATCGCAAAAGCGTAGCTGATTAAAAGGGTCATGACGGCGTATGTGGCATTTGTATTCAAGTCAGATGTTGGGGTGTACCATGTATCAAGGAATAATGTGAAATGCGGTTTTCCCGCTATGACCGAAACGTTCAGTCCCGGAATCCCGCTAATGATGTTTGAAACAGCGATGAAGATAAATAAGGTTGTTGAAATGATGAATACGGGTTTGACATATTCTTTCACCGTTATGGAATCCTCAACCGTTGTATGCATGTAATCAAGGAACATTTCTACAGCAGCCTGTCTTTTATCGGGAACAACGGAAAATTTCTTTCCGACACTCCTGGCAAAAAGGATAACAGCGATTACAATTGCGCCCCCCATAATAACGGTAAGCCAGTTGATACGCGTGAAAAATCCTGCCTCATCACCGATGGTATAAATCCATTTCGTTCCAATTCCCATATTCTTAAGCTGATCCATTCCACCAATGTTCGGAAGGGCAAAAAACCATACCACTACAATTGCCAGTAACAGCAATCCTACAAAAATCTTTTCACCTTTGCTCAAGCTCAAAAAAATCCCTCCCTGAATCAGATTTCTCTTGTTTTGTATGCAATAAAATATATGATGATTCTAATCATGAAAAGCGAATAAAAGGTGCCTGCGAGGGCATAAACCGAAATTAACCCACTCAAACCAAGAAAAACGGCCCATGACAGATATCTGATGACAAAAGCCCTTGGTGGCTTCCGATCATTCTGACTTTTCAATACAAAGAGATATTTCTTTCTCTCTTCGACGAAACTCCAGAGATAAAAAAAAGATGCCGCACTTCCCAGTAACAAACCATAACAAAAATCAAACGCTTTCAGTATTAATGCAGGAACAACAGCAATCCCATTTAACAATATAATACCACAAATGAATACTTTCACAAAAGTTCTGAACGAATCATCGTGCTTTTTTTTCAGTCGTTTCTTACTGTTTCTGATTATCTTCGCTTTTCTTTTTTTCTTCATATAATTTAGATTCTTTCAGAATTTCCTTTATCCCGTTATAGATACCCGATAGCATGCCGAAAAACAAAAAAATGATAAACAGGATATTGTTGTCGAAGGTCCACTTGTCAAGATAATACCCGATCAATCCCGCAACGGCCATATTGGCAAAGACCGTAAATCCGAAGTATGGGATCAGATTCATTTTTTTCAATTCATTCGGAATGTTGACTTTATCTTTCTTGCTCATAAGATATAGAATTTGTTACCGGTCTGATCATGACTCACGCATGACCATATTCACTTCAAAACCGTGATTATCTATCTTAGCCGGAATCTTTAAAATTACACCTTCAACGTTAACCTGAATCTCTTTACCAAGAATAACGGAAGGTGGTGTGATATCGATTGGTTTTCCAATCTGTTCCAGGTTCATCGCAATATTTCCTGAAACCATATTTCCAAGTTCACCAATTGCACTCATGGCCAATTCATCGAGTTTATCATATGGCATACCCATCATCTTACTGACGATAGTGAGTCCCAATTCTGAGCTGAATCCGTAAACAAGGTTTCCGGAAAGATTTCCGTTGTATCCTACGACAGTAACCAGATCGTAGCCTTTAGCGAGTTCTTTTGAAATTTGTGGTTTGTCCATTTCTACTTTTGTGTTCAACATTTCGTTGAAAACTTTTACCATACTTCTGAGCATGGCATTGATAACTTTTACATCCATGGTTTTACACCTCCGTTGTTTTTTCTCTGTACTGTATCGCTTCAGCGAGTTGTTGTAAGCCAATGGCTTTTTTTCCATCGAGATCACTGATCGTTCTTGCCACCTTGAGAATCTTGTTAATGCCTCTCCCTGTTAATTTAAACCGATCAACTGCCTGCTCCAGTATCTTCTCGGAATCGGCATCCAGTTTACAAAATTGTTTGATCATCTTCTGAGTCATGGAAGCATTTCTTAAAATATTTTTCTTTCCAAAGGGTGTAAATCTTTTTTTCTGTATTTCCAACGCCTTGTTAACTTTTAAACGGATATCCTTTGAAGTTTCTTCCGATGAATGGGTAGTATATTCTTTATAACTCATGCGGGGAACCTCAATTATCATGTCGATCCTGTCAAGAATAGGACCTGAGAGTTTTTTGTTGTATCTCATGATATCCCGGATTGAACAGGTGCATTCCCTTTGAGGGTCGCCGAAATTACCACATGGACAGGGGTTTTGGGCGGCGATGAGTGAAAAGTTGGCCGGATATACGACGGACAGCTTTGCCCTTGAAATATTGACGATTGCGTCTTCCATTGGTTGTCTCATTGATTCTATCACATCTTTTGAAAATTCCGGGAATTCATCCAGGAAAAGCACACCGTTATGTGCCAGTGAAACCTCTCCGGGGTGTGCATCGCTTCCGCCCCCTATCATGGCGGCACGTGAAGCGGAATGGTGAGGGGCCCTGAAAGGTCTCGTTCGCTTCAGTGTGGCTTCATCAAGTTTCCCACAGACACTGTATATCGAAACCGTTTCAAGAAATTCGTCTTCAGACAACGGGGGCAGAATCGTCGGCATTCGTCTTGCCAGCATCGTTTTTCCCGATCCGGGAGGCCCTTTCATCAGCAGATTATGGCCACCGGCAGCAGCCAGTTCCATGGCCCTTTTCGCATGACGCTGTCCCCTGATTTCAGAGAAATCTACCTCTTTTGAATACTCCCCCTGCTCAAATGAAACGTTTGGTCTTTCAAGTGAAGCGGAATCGTTCAGAAAACCGATGAGCTGCCGGATCGTATTTACCGTGAAGATGTTCAAGCCCTTGATGAGTGAGGCTTCTTCGGCATTTTCCTCCGGAATGATGATGACCGTATCACCACTGATGGCCTTTTCATCCTTTTCAGTATCGCCGGACAGGGCTATCAGTATTGGGAGCAGACCTCTTACCTTCCTGATCTTGCCGTCCAGACTTAACTCACCGAAGAAATAGAAATCTTTTACCTTTTGAGGATCAATAATTTCAGAGCAACAAAGAAGAGAGACCGCCATCGGTAGATCGAGGGCGGTTCCTTCTTTTTTGAGGTCACCCGGAGCAAGATTTATCACCATTCTGCCTTTAGGCATGGGATACCCATTGCTCTTGATGGCACTTTTTATTCTCTTTTTACTTTCTTTTATGCTGGTATCTCCAAGCCCAACGATGTCGATATCGTGCTGAACCGCCTGTCGGTCGACGAAGGATTCTACAATGACGGTGTGAGCTTCGAGTCCGAGCAGGACTGCACTTTGGAGTTTTGCGAATTTTCCCATGCTTCAACTCTTTTCATGAACAATTTGTGGACCCTGAAATCTCCCGTCAGTTCCGGATGAAAAGAACAGGCGAGTATATTATCCTGTCGCACCATCACGATCTGATCCTTATGTCTGGCAAGGATTTCCATTTCAGCGTTCATTTTGGTAATGATCGGAGCTCTGATGAATACAGCGTTGAATGCTTCGTCAAAGCCTTCAATTGAAAATGGTTCTTCAAATGAATCAATCTGTCTTCCAAAGGCATTTCTCTGTACCGTTGCATCAAGGATATTGAGCGTCGGCTGGTCCGGATAATTATCAATTCCAGAAGATAACAAAATTACTCCCGCACAGGTTGCCAGTACGGGCATTTTTTTTTCCAGCAGCCAATACCGCATAGGTTCAATCATATCCATAAACTTGAGCAATTTGATCATGGCGGTACTCTCACCACCCGGCATTAATAACCCGGAGATCTTTTCCAGTTGCTCAGGTCTTTTAACTCGGATGGTTTGAACACCTAACGCATGCATGACGGCTTCGTGTTCTTCTATTGCCCCCTGCATTGCCAGGATGCCCACGGGTTTTTCAGGGATGAATCGGGTGGACATTACCAGCCTCTTTCCTGTAGGTTGACATTGAGATCTTCGATTGAAAGTCCGGGCATTGCCTCTCCGATATCTTCACTGATCTTGGCGAGCATCTCAGGATCGTCCCAGTGAAGAACAGCCTGTACAACAGCTTTTGCCATCTTTGGAGGAACCTTGGATTTGAAGATTCCAGATCCTACAAATACACCATCTACACCGAGCATCATCATAAGTGCAGCATCAGCAGGTGTTGCAACACCACCGGCCGCAAAATTAACGACGGGAAGTCTTCCCTGTTCCTTAACCATTCTGACCAGTTCAATGGATGCGCCCTGTTCCTTTGCGAATGTGCAGAGTTCATCATCCGGCATATTCTTGAGTCTTCTGACATCATCCATCACACATCTGGCATGTCTGACAGCTTCAACGATATTTCCCGTTCCGGCTTCTCCTTTTGTTCTAACCATTGCAGCCCCTTCGCTGATTCTTCTCAGGGCTTCTCCGATGTTTCTGCAACCGCATACGAAAGGAACTTTATAATCGAATTTGTTGATATGATATCTGTCATCAGCCGGTGTGAGTACTTCGGATTCATCGATGAAGTCTACACCGAGGCTTTCGAGGATTCTGGCTTCAGCGAGATGTCCGATTCTGACTTTCGCCATAACGGGGATACTGACTGTTTTCATGATTTCCTTTATAACGGATATCTTTGCCATTCTGGCGACGCCGCCGGCTTTTCTGATATCGGAAGGGACCATGTCGAGTGCCATAACCGCAACGGCGCCGGCTTCTTCGGCAACTCTTGCCTCTTCTGCTGTTGTAACGTCCATGATAACACCATTTTTAAACATGTCTGCGAACCCGGTCTTTACGAGTTCTGTACCTCTTTTTTCCATTCTATCTCTCCTTAACAATCAAAATTTATTAAAGCATATGAACTTTTTCAAGTCTTGAATAATCCCCCATGCTTCTGCCAACCTTGGCGCAGGGTTTTCCGTTTACCTGAACGATATCGGCTGTAAAATCAATCTTCTGCTTCAGCAGTGATGAACCGACACCATAAATATCCACCGGGACATCAAGTGTTTCAAACAACTTGATTCTGTCTGCATTGAAACCGCCGGAAACAACGATTTTTAAAGCCTGAGCTCCAATAAGATCGAATTCTTTCCTGGCTCTCCATACAAGTTCGGGACAGACCCCGAGTGAATTGGAGTCCTGCGGGATCACGGATTTGTCTCTCAAAGATCCGGATGTGTCAAATCTTACGGCATAGATCTTTCCTTTCCCTTCCCCGATCAGTTCGCTCAGGTCTGAAACCCCTTCGATATAGGGTTTACCGTATTTTTTTTCATACATATCCTTCAGAACGTTCTTTGATGTTCCAATAACGTCGTTATCCCAGTCAACCAAAACCATTCGGTTGACATCTGATGAGATGTGCCTGTCGAATTCTTCAGCGGCTTTAACGGTATCGCCACCCATGGCAGCGATCAGAGAATGAGGAATGGTTCCCAATCCTTCAGCTCCCCAATAGTCGGCATTCGCATCGGTTGAAACACCCAGTGCGCCGGCTTTGAGTGCCGCGTACCCATCGGTAGCCTGTACCCAGTGATGATCAAATCTGGCGCTGAAGAACAGGATGGGTTTTCCGTTTGCCTCGTTGACAACCTTCTTCGTAGCCGTTGCCGTACTGGAGGCTCTTGAAATAACTCCCAGCAGGACGGTTTCAAGGTAGCCGAAATAATTCGGGTCTCCTTCTATCGTCATGATGATTTCCTTATCCTTTGCCATATCGCCATCGTTGAGTGCTTTTACATGGATATCGTTCCATTTATCAACCCAAAGACCATTGAGCTGTTCCCTGAGATCCCATTTCTTTTTAAAAGCTGTCTCGGTTTCTATCCTGTTGAGATCATATGCTGCAGACTGTAGTTCGTATTCAGCATCAAGCACTTTTTTAAACAATTCCTCCGCTTTTTCTACATCCTTGTAATACCCGGTACAGGTTCTCAGGATGGCAACGGCTTCATGGATACCGACGATACAGGCATCTTTTCTCGGGAAAAACTGATAGATGACATGAGGTTTATGATTGGATTTTCTGAGAACTTCAACAAACCTTGTGAAGTATTTATCCGAATAATAACCGGCTCTGATTCTATCGATAGGGATCTTGAATTTCCTTGGATCCAGGTTCTTTTCAACCAATTTTCTACTCCTTTTATGCAGCTTTTTTCATGTAGGCTTCAAGGCCTTTTCGCAAGATCTCGCATGCCTGAAGCAGTCGCTTTTCTTCGAGTACATAGGCGATTCTGATTTCCTGTTCGCCTTTTCCGGGTGTTCCGTAAAACCCGTCGAGAGGAGCTACCATCGTTGTCGTACCATTTATATCAAAATCTGTGAGCATCCATTTAACGAAGTTTTCGCTACTATCTATAGGCAGCTTTACGGCAAGATAAAATGCCCCTTTTGGTTCTTTGAAATATAGACCGTCAACTTTTGAAAGTTCATTATAAACGATATCTCTTCTTCTCTGATATTCATCTCTGATCGCATCGAGATATGAGGCATCAAGTTCAAGAAATCCCAAGGCGCCGAGTTGAGCAACGGTAGGCGGACAAAGTCTGGCCTGTGCCATCTTCATGACCTGAGCAAAAAGCTCCTTGTTTTTTGTTGCGAGTAAACCGACTCTTGCACCACATGCACTGTATCGCTTTGATACGCTGTCGATCAGGATGGTCCGGTCGTGATAGGCTTCGAATTCCATTGCGCTAAACGGTTTTAATCCATCAAAGGTGAATTCTCTGTACACTTCATCTGCAATGACATACAGGTTATGCTTTTTGGCAAAATCGAGTATTCTGATGACATCTTCCTTCGGATAAACGGCACCTGTTGGGTTACACGGGTTTGAGAAGATAATTGCCTTTGTTTTATCGGTTATCTTTGAATCGTATTCTGAAAGATCGGGAACCATGTAACCGGCTTCAGGATCTGCCGAGATTGGCAGGAGATTCAGGTTCAGCATGCCCGCAAAACTTCTGTAATTGGCGTAGAAGGGTTCGATAACAACAACTTCATCGCCGGGATCGGCAACAGCACCCATGGCAAATATGATCGCTTCGCTACCACCGTTTGTGATGATGATCTCTTCCGGTGTAATGTCACAGTTCCATTTCTCGTAGTACTTTGAAAAGGCCTTTCTGAGTTCAATGATACCCGCTGAATGTGAATAGGGAATCACCTTGCCCGCATTTTTTTCTATTGAGGCAAAGAATTCCTTCGGTGTTTCAATATCAGGCTGACCGATGTTGAGATGTAATACCTCTTTTCCACTTGCCTTCGCCTGTTCTGCAAATGGAATCAATCTCCTGATTGGTGAAGACTGCATTTTTTCGATTCTGTTTGAAAATTCCATGAATAAACCTCCCCCGGCATTCAAAATTCTTTATCTAACATGTGGATAGTATACAATATTTTAGGGCTTTTTCGTATATTTTTTAAATTCTTTTTATGATAAAATAATATAGAGAACTTAAAATATTATGAATTTGAAAAACGATTTGAAAGGATTTGCTTTTAATGCCTGAACGAAGTCTTTTGGAGAAACTGAATTCGGATTTTTTAAACAGTATGGACTGTGTTCCTCATGCCATAGGCATTCTTGATTTAAACGGCTATCTTGTTTTCATCAACAGATATTTTGAGAAGACGTATGATGTCAGCCGGGAAAACATAGAAGGTTGTCATATCTCATGTTTTTACAGGTGTGAAAGTGAAAAAAACAGAATACTTGATTATATCGACAGGATATTGAAAGGGCTTGTGAAACCCGAAAGATATTCAGATCGGGCAGATTATCCGGATAACAGCAAGTATCAGGAGATACAATGGGATTATCTAAAACTGAATGGTAAGGTTGAAGGGATTATCTACACGAGTACAAACAATCAGACACGGGAGATTTACGAACGGCAGATAGATGAAAGCAAGGTTACCCTCAACCTTCAGACTGAGATTCTTGAAAATCTTAAAAAGAAAATGAAAATGGCGCTCGAAGCGGTTAATGAAGGCATATGGGAATGGGATCTTGTGCGGGATGAGGTGCAATACGATGATCGTTATTTTGAGATGCTGGGCTACACCAGAGAACAGCTGGCACATTTGGATAATATCTGGCGTTTTCTGGTTCATCCGGAAGATATTGACGAGTATAACAGACAATTCGAAGAATTTGTAGCGAGAAAAGCCGATAAATACGAGTTTCGGTACAGGTACAAAAATGCCTCCGGGGAATGGTTATGGATCCTTGATAAGGGACAGGTTGTGTCGAGAGACGAGACGGGAATGCCGACACGCATCATCGGGATTCATGTGGATATTTCGGAGATTATGAAGAAGAATGAGGCTCTTGAGGCTGCCAGAAAGCATTCGGAGCACTTGAACACCATTATCCTGAGGGCCAACAAAGATCTCAAGGCAACGCAGAAACTCCTTGAATATGTTCTGAAAAATGCAAGGGTTGGTATCTGGAGATGGCATTTCAAAGAGAAAACATCGTATTATGATGATGTTTCTCAGGGAATTTTCGGCTTCAATCCCTCCTATCCCAATGGGACCGTAAAACTCTTTCCAAAAATACATCCCGAGGATCGTCGTTATGTCATGAGCGTTATGAGGGATTATAAAGCGGGGATAATTCCGGAATATGATATCAGATACCGGGTGATCAGACCGGATTCAAGGATCGTCTGGATACAGGAGAACGGTGAGATCGTTGAGTATGACAAAGACGGAAATCTGGAACTGTTTATCGGCAGTATTCGGGATATTACGCCACAGCGGGAATTTGAAGAACTTCTGATCAAAGCGAGGGACGATGCACAGAAGGCAAACAATCTAAAAACGGACCTCATCGCAAATGTGAATCATGAATTGAGGACCCCCCTTACCGTTATCATCGGTCTTGCTGAAACACTGGTGGATATTGAAGCGGATTCTCAGAAGAAACATTTCCTGAACAAGATCTTAGCTTCTTCACAGCGGCTCTTACGCTTGATCGGAGAAGTTCTTCATCTGTCGAATATAGAAAACGGACATCTGACAGTGAGAAAATCGAAGTTTGATGTCCATGATTATCTGAGGGATTATTTTATTGCGATAAAAAGCCAGGCGGAGAAAAAATCGCTTGACGCATTTTTAGATATCGACACGTCTGTTGAAAAAGATGTGTATATGGATCCGAATAAATTAAGACTGCTGCTCAACAATCTTTTCAGCAATGCCCTTAAATTTACGGAAGAAGGCGAGATCGGACTGATTGTTACCATGGATCCGGAGAAAATCTATTTTGAAGTATATGATACCGGAATCGGAATCCCCAAGGAAAAACGGGCAAGAATATTTGACCGATTCTATCAGATTGATGCGTCGAGTATCAGAAATTACGGTGGGACAGGATTGGGTCTTGCGATCGTTAAGGAATTGTCGGAGAAGATGGGTGGGGATATACTCGTTGAGGACTATGAAAAAGGCGGAACGAGATTCATCATTTCATTACCGTATCAAGAAAGAAAAAGAGCTTCTCTATGAGAGAAGCTCTTTAAATGTTTATGTGAATTTTTATTTTGCCTTTGTCTGATTGGCAACAGCTTCAGCTGCTTTTTTAATGGCTTCCTGATCTCCCAGATAATAATGTTTGATCGGCTTCATATCGTCATCGAGTTCGTATACAAGCGGAACGCCGGTTGGGATATTGAGTCCTATGATAGCTTCTTCGCTCATGTTGTCCAGGTATTTTACAATCGCTCTGAGACTGTTTCCATGAGCCGCAATGACGACTCTTTTCCCCGATTTGATTGTTGGAACGATCTCGTCATTCCAGTAAGGCAGAACTCTTTCAAGGGTGTCCTTCAGACATTCTGTCTTCGGCAGCTGCTCTTCCGTAAGATCAGCATATCTTCTGTCTTTTCCGGGGTATCTGTCATCAGATGTTTCAAGGGCAGGTGGTGGAACATCGTAGCTTCTTCTCCATATCTTGACCTGGTCGGCTCCGAGTTTTTTTGCCGTTTCCGCCTTGTTGAGTCCCTGAAGGTCTCCATAATGCCTTTCGTTGAGTCTCCATGATTTGTACACCGGGAGCCAGAGTTCATCAATGCCTTCAAGTGCATAGTTAAGCGTCTTGATCGCTCTCTTGAGTACTGATGTGTAGGCGACATCAAATTCATATCCTTCTTCCTTCAACACTTTACCGGCGTTCTTGGCTTCTTCTACGCCCTTTTCGGAAAGATCCACATCGGTCCATCCCGTAAAGAAGTTCAATTTGTTCCATTCACTTTCGCCATGTCTTAAAAGAACCAGTTTGTACATGTTTGTACCTCCTATTATCATTCTTTGGTAATAATTGTCATTTCGATATTTTCGCCCTGTGTTTCATCCGTATCCATGAACAGTGTCAGTTTGTCTCCCGAGATGGTTCTTCTGTTCTCCGGGTCATAAATGTAGACATTATCTGACAAAATCAGCTTTTCGCTGTTCCTGGAATAATTGAAGTTCCTGCTCTCCGCTTCCATTGAGCCTTTGGTGATCAGGACTTTCTCGGATTCCGAGACACTGCCTGTGTACGCTTTCTGCTCCTCGTCGATGGTCAGTGTATCGCATTTGACCAGGATTGTCTCGGTGCCTTCTTTCTGTTCAATCGTTGCGATGACATTCTTTGTAAGGGTTCCCGCACTTGTGTCCAGGTCAAAGATGAATTCCGTTGATGTGGCTGTTCCCGATTCAAATTCGATATAAACGCCCTGTGTTGCCTGTATTGTATCCTGTTCACCATCTGTCTTGTAGATGGTGAAGCGATCGGATACGAGCTTGAGATCTTTTCTGATGATCTCTGAAGGCCCTTTGAATTCATCCCGGTCATCCAGCATCTCGAAATCGGCACTTTTCATCTGAATCCGCTCTTTTTCACCATCCGTTGTCTGTTCCTTGACGAGCCGGATATCCGTTCCTTTTATCGAATCATCGTTAAGATTCAAGTTTATCGTGCTTCCCCAGATTCTCTGATTGTTGTCGAGATCATCGATATAGGCGGATTCTTTCAGCGTTAATCGTGCATCATCCGAGGCATAATCAAATGCTTTTGCTTCAGCGAAAAGCGATCCCCTCAACAAACGGACTTTGTCGCTTTCTTCAACGTATCCGCTGTAGAGCTTGTTTTGACCGTCGGTTTCAAGGTAATCACAGGTTATGCTGACCTCTGTAGCCCCTTCATCCGGGATGAGCAAGGCATCGACATTTCCCCTGAGGATTCCCCGTTCTGTTTTTAGGTCATAATTCAGGGTATCACTGGTTGCCTTACCCGTATCGAATTCCACATAGGAGCGTTGTTGTGTGACAACTTTTCGTTCTTCCCCGTTCTCCTTGTAGATGATGAATTTCGGGGATGAGAGCAGAAAATCTCCTTTTTTTATGGTGGAATAGCTGTTGAATTCAATTCTGTCTTCGAACATTTCAAAATCATCAGATTCGAATTCAAGTGCATCATCTTCGGTGTTTGTCTTGTTTTTAATAGAGACGTTTTGACCTTTAATGGTATCATCCGTTAAATTCAGAATAATCAGATCACCGGTGATGATCCGGTTGTTTTCCACATCGTCAATATATACGTTTTCATAAAGGGTGAGGCGTTCCGTTTTTTCATTATATTCAAAAGATCTGCTGGTTGCCTGCATTTCGCCTTTTTTTAGATCTACGAGACCTGTTTCGTTATTCATTCTTCCGGCAAAGAAGTTTCTGTTGTTGTCGATATCGAGTACATCACATTTGACATTGATCGTATCACTGCTGTTCGATGATGTGATAAAAGCCACAACATCTCCCGTCAAATCCCCTTTTTCTTCCTGAAGATCATAGTCCAGCGTAACAGCGGTGGCCTTACCGGTGTCAAATTCCACATATACCCCTTCGTTTGCATCTATATATCTTTCCACACCATTTTCCAGGGTGATGGTAACTTTATCAGATTTAAGTAAAAAATTATCTTTACTTATCTCCTTCGCGTTGATAATCTCCATCCTGTCTTCAAATGAATTGAGTATTCCGGCTTTAATATAAAGAGAATTTTCTTCGGCGAATATTGAAATGGTCAGCACAGACAAGAGTAAAATAACGAACAGTTTTGATTTTTTCAATGTAAATCCCCCTATCCCATGAAGCGTAAGATGTCAAAATATGTTACATATACAGCCAGACCCATGATAAAGAAAAAACCAATCGTGTGAATATAGCCTTCAATCATCGGATTGACTCTTCTTCTTATCAGCATTTCAATCAGATTAAAGACAATTCTTCCGCCATCGAGTGCCGGAAGCGGTATCAGATTAATTATACCAAGATTTAATGTGATTAATGCAAACACGAGGACGAGAGACTCAAAACCCGCTTCAGTTGCCTGTCCTATTATGTTAATGATCCCGACGGGACCGGAGAATTCCGATACTTTTTGTTCACCGGTAAAGATGTTTCCGATGATCTGCCCCATTCTTCTGAGCAGATTGTTTCCCCAGGAAAAGCCCCATCCGATAGCGGTAAAGGGATTAGCCGTTCTCAGATTTTCGACAGGTGGCATAAAGTAACAGGCACCGAGTGAGGTGAGGAATTCATCACGCGGCATCTCCATTTCCACGATTTCATCGCCTCTTTTGACGGAGACGGTCATCAAATTGAGACTTTTCATCTTTGCGTATTCAAGGATCTGCGTTCCCCTTATTTCAATGTAATGATAGTCTGTGGTCTTGTCAGCCGGGAAATCCATGATTCTCAGCATTGTGATGATGTCGTTTCCGGATGAAACTGTTTTTCCGTTGATGGCAATGATCTCATCACCGTCAGCAAACGGAGCGATTGCCTTTTTGATTCTGTTGGATAATGTTGCGAATGTGATGCCGATGGCCTTTCTTGCCTGAATCTTCTGAAAGCCTGACAATGTTCCGTTTAGAATGTTGCCGTCCGAAAGCTTTATTGCCACCTCTTTCTCCGTATAATCGGAGAGTTTTATCTCGGCAAGTGGAATACCGTTGACGGTTGTCACATTTTCCAGAAGAATATTTGAAGGCTGATCATTTCCCTTCAAAATGATATTGTACTGTTCGGGGAACATCGCAGGTGTAACGGCTACAGCGATATCTTCGCCGTTTCTGTTTACTGTCAGATCTACAGCCCCTTCGGTTTTCTTTATCGTGTCTGATAGTTCATTGAGATCGAACAAGATCCTGCCGTTCATAGCGGAGATGATGTCCTCATCTCTCATACCAGCTTCATAAGCGGGAGAAGTCAGATCCACGGAGTCGATGCCAACCTGTGGGATCCCCCAGAAGAGTGCAACGACCGCCAGCATCAGATAACCCGCAAGAATAGAGAATGCCGGACCGGCGAGTGCGATGAAGAAACGTTGCCATGCTGGTTTAGAGTAGTACAGATGGCTTTTTTTATCGGCGTAGACAGAGTCATCCACCTCTGTCGGATCTTCCCCGTCCATCTTGACGTATCCGCCAAGCGGAAACCATTTGATGAGAAAGTCCATTCCCGATTTCAATTTTTTTCTGTACATTACAGGACCAAAGCCGATGGCGAATTCAAGCACTCTGACTTTAAAGAGTCTTGCGAACAGAAAGTGTCCCAGTTCATGAACCATGACGATGGCTGTAAATATCAATATAAACATGATGATCGTTAAAATCATTCTTTCACACCCTTACTTCAAGGGTAATTCGTGAACTACCCCTGCAATTTTCATTTATTTTGCACTTTCCTCGAGTTTATCTTTTATATCCTCAGCCTTCAGAAAATCCAGCATATCCTGGATGGTTCCCTCCATATAATAGGTCAGCTGATAGGTTGTGAACCCAACCCTGTGATCGGTAATCCTTCCCTGCGGATAATTATAGGTTCTGATCTTTTCACTTCTGTCACCGGTTCCGATGAGCGATAAACGTTTTGAAGACTGTGAGCCCAATTCCTTCTGTCTCTCTACTTCATACAGTTTTGATTTGAGAACACCCATTGCCGAATCTTTGTTCTGATGCTGAGACCGCTGATTCTGACACGTTACAACGATACCGCTGGGAAGATGTGTGATTCTTACGGCGGATTCGGTTCTGTTGACGTGCTGACCACCGGCACCGGATGCCCTGTAAACATCTATCCTCAAATCCTCCGGATTAATCTTCACTTCGATGTTTTTAGTGATTTCGGGGAGAACAACGACCGATACGGAAGAAGTATGAATCCTTCCTCCGGCTTCAGTTGCAGGCACTCTCTGAACGCGATGAACCCCGCCCTCGTATTTGAAAGCTCCGAAAGAACCTTTCCCCTTTATCTTGAATATGATTTCCTTGAAGCCTCCGATGGGAGTAGGAGTTTCTTCGATAATCTCCGTCTTCCAGTTCTGGCTGTCCGCATATTTCGTGTACATCTTGAACAGGTCTCCAACGAACAGGGCGGCTTCATCCCCACCCGTTCCGGCTCTTATTTCAAAGATGGCATTATTATCATCCGCCGGATCGGGCGGAATAAGCAGCGATAAGAGTTCCAAGTCCAATTTTTCTGTTTTTTCTCTTAACCCCGGAAGCTCTACTTCGGCCATCTCTTTCAGTTCATCATCCTCCGAATGTTCATAGCTTTCATATTCTGCAATTTCCCCCTGAACAGCGATGAATTCTTCGGCTTTTTCCCTGAATGTATCAAGATAAGCCCTTTCCTTGACCAATTCCTGATAACGATCCATATCGCTCAACGCATCCGGTTGCGCGATCAGATCATTTATTTCAGCGAGTCTTTTTAATCTTACATCTATCTGTTTTTTCTCAATCAAAACAAACCTCCTGTATTTCTGTTTCCGTTATCTTACGGTTAATAAAGTACCTTCACAGGCTTCAAGATGTATATGCACCATATTATCCTCAATTTCAAGGAATTGATTGAATTCCTCATAATAGCCATCCAATTTTCTCTTTACCCTGTTATATTTCTTCAGATTCAAGGAATCCAGATCTATTGTCACCCAATGATCGGAAAGGTTGTCTGTGTTAATCAAAACCACGATAGCTGCATCATCCGTCTTTTCCTTGAAAGCATACGAAATGATCCTTTCAGAATTTGCCACAGGGACTTTAAACATCTTTTCCTTTAGAAGGAACGTGTTGTATTTGTTTTTTAATGCACATAATTGCCTGATATGATAATAAAAAGAACTATCCGCTTCATTCCAGTCATTCGAGGGACAACCAAAATTGAAGAAAGTACCGATACTTGGAATGATATTTGGGCCGAACATGCTGCTGAAAACAGCTCTTTTCTTACATTCGAATCCTACGGTATCAATCTCTTCGGTGTTTTTAAAGCCAATAATCGTCGGTATCTTTCGTTTCATCGCCTCTTTTCGGAAGAATGAATAATTCTTGTTTTCCATCAAAATATTTGAGATACTGGAATGATATCCCTGAAAACCGAGTTGTTTTAATATCGTTGTATCGACCTGTTTTTCGGAGGAAAAAATAAACGTGAAAGCGTTGTCGAACTGTTTGATTCTTCCGATTATCGGTGATAAACGGCTCAAGTCTGCATCTTCATTTAATTTCAGGATAACACCGTCCAGAGAATATATCTCACTGAAAACCAGGAACTTTTTCTCAAGATAATCCCATCGCGGATTTTCTGAAATACCGCTTAAATCTATTTCTGTGATCAAATTTAAGTTCATGAGATGCGCAGCTTCGATAAAGGCTTCAAACTGTTCGTTCGGTGTTATCTCATCGATCAGCGTGTCATGAAGCGGCATCAGGTCATCCAACTTATCTTCTATGTACAATGTGTTATAGCCAGTTTCCTTGATGAAAGGCAAAATCGCCATCGCTTTTAAAAAAGTTCCGTTATTTGACCAGGCAGCGGTTTTTTGTCTTCGGGTATTCCAGAATCCTTTATGATTATAAAAAAGATCCTCTTTTATGTTCATGTTGAAAATCAGTGCCTCACTGATCCATTTGCTGTTGTTGAGCGTTTTTTCAGGTACTTCAAATTCAAATACGCGTCTTATGGATTTGAAATAATACTCAAATGGATTGACAAATAGCCTTTTTCCATCAGCGATTTCAAGTTTTTTTAAACCGTCAACTTCCATTGCCTTTGGAATGCAATAATTCAATTTCCCCGTATTTATCTTTTGTTCCATTGCTTTTATCAGATCGAACAGCAAAAATAATCACCTTAAATTTTATCTATATATACCCAGAGACATTTTAAATACAATGATTCAGGTATCTGAATCATCCACGGATGATCCGGAGATTGTAAACCGATTCCTATAGCGGTTGCAATAAGATCGTTTTGGGCACAGGCTCTCCGGAGCGATTCTTCAAGATCATTCAGGTCTATATGATAGGCACAGCTGCAAACACCAAGGATTCCGGGCAGCTGAAGAAACTGTAATGATTTGTTGATTAATTCGGTAAATTTTCTCTTTCCATAATGCTTTTCCTTTTTATCCTTTACCAGTGAAGGCGGATCCAGTACGATGAGACTGTATTCCTTTTTCAATGTCTCCAGTTCAAAGATATCTGCACTGAAGAATTTGCATTTATCCGAGAGACCGTTGAGGCTTGCGTTTTCTTTTGCCGTTGTGATATCAAAGTCAGATTTGTCGACCCCGACGGTATGCATCCCGGTTGATGCCATTGCAAAGGAAAATGAGCCTGTATATGAGAAAAGATCCAATCCTTTTTTATCTTTCAAATCGTAATCGTGAATGATTTTCTTGATATAGTCCCTGTTTTCTCTCTGATCGAGAAAAAATCCGGTTTTCTGACCGGACGGGATAGATACTTTGTATTTTATTCCGAGTTCATCAATGATCAGCTCATTGGGGACATCCCCCCAAATGACGCCCTTGTTCTTTTTTAAAGAATACTCCGGGGAGGATTCAAAATCACTTCTTTCGTAGATGCCCGTAATGCAGTCTTTAAACTCACTCAACAACCCTTCTAAGAGAAAAGATTTATACTTCTCCCAAACGATATGTCTGATCTGAAGTACCAGGATATCCTTGAATTTATCGACGATGATCCCCGGAAGAAAATCTGATTCGGCGTTGATAACGCGATAACAGTCAGAAGTGAAAAAGCGGCTCCTTTTTCGGTTCGCTCTTGAAATCTTGTCACTAAAAAACGTTGCGTTAACCTCAACAGCGGTATTGGAAATCAGTCTGAAGGATTTGTTTGATTTCCGGTTAAAAAGACCCGTGCCGAGGAATTCATCCTCAGCGGAAAAAAGGTTGGCGATACCAAAATCGCCATCCCCTATGATCTCTTTTATCTCATCTCTGAACAGGTTGGGATAAAAGTTTTTAATCTTTTTCGCCTTCCCTCTTTTTGCTTTGACGATAAACATTACAGTTCTTCCACGATAACCCTTACGAGCGATTCAAATTTCTGCTTGACCCTGTTGGCAGTCTCCATGACTTCCTGATGGGTCAATTTCTGTGGCAGGACACCGGCTGCCATGTTTGTGATACAGGACACACCGAATATCTTCATGCCGCAATGCCTTGCCGCAATGATTTCAGGAACCGTTGACATCCCGACCATATCCGCTCCGAGTGTTCTGAAAGCCCTTATTTCTGCAGGGGTTTCGTAATTTGGACCAAGACAGAAGATATAAATACCCGTCTTTAATTCTTTATTCTTTTCTTCCATCCTTTTATTAACGCGGTTAAACCATTCTTCGTCGAGTATGGAGGACATATCCGGGAATCTCGGGCCAACTTCGTCATCGTTGGGTCCGATAAGGGGATTTTTAAAAGCCATATTGATGATGTCTTTGATAACGATAAGCGATCCGGCCTTGTTTGAGAGGTTGATCCCACCTGCTGCGTTTGTGAGAACGACCCCTTCAACACCCATGTGATTCATCAGATAAATGGGAAACACCGTCTCTGAAAGGGGATACCCTTCATATGCGTGGAATCTTCCCTGCATGACGACAGCGTCTACACCCTGAAACTTTCCGAAAACGAGTTGTCCCACATGGCCAATAGCGGTTGAAGAAAGGAAATGAGGAATCTCTTCATAGGGTATTGCCGTTCTTTCTTCAAAATAATCTGCAAGGTATCCGAGACCTGACCCGAGAATCAAACCGACTTTTGGTTGTGGTTTGTTTCCGAGTTTATTCTCAATATAATTCATGGATTCTGTTAACTTTTCTGATAAAGACACTTTCATCACTCCTTAATAAATAGCTGATAATACCAGTAAAGTATACCATAAAGACAGAATATATCACTTGTGTTCCTTAATGAAGTGCAGTGTGATATAATACATAAGGTTATAGCTGTAGCCATTTTATATTAAACTTTAGTCGGAATAATTTTCAATACAAGGAAGAATTTTCTGTGATAACGTTTCTTTTATCTTATATGGGAGGTGTATCAATGAAAAAAAGTTTGTTTTTTTCAGTAATTGTTTTACTCGTCGCAATGGTTTTTGTATCATGTACAAACTTTGTAACCCCAGATGATGTGCTTTATTTTCTGATTACGAATTACAATGCCGGACCCGGTGTTGAAGGTGCGTTGGTTAAAGTTTATGAACATGGTACGGACAACCTTATCGGAACTGCGATTTCAGTTGCCGAGGGGGCAGTTGAGGTGGGGATTTCAGATATCCCTGAGAAAATTGATATCAAGGTTACAAAACAGGGACATGCAAGAAGTCTCGTTGAAGGTCTTAAGACGGTTGATGCGCATAAGTTTTTCAACATCATTCTTATGACGGCTCAGTTGAATTCAGATCCGACTACGGAAATTGATCCAACAGTTATTTTAACCTTTACAACGGGAGTTGGTGCGTCATCAAGAGCGCCTCTGGACATCACGGAGCCGATAACGGGACCCTTCAATGTGAATGTTACCGTTAATGCTCAGAATCACATGAATGCCATCTACGAACCGCTTCTCGGTAGAATTGCAGGAGCCGGTCTCGTAACTTCCGACAGACAGTTTGTTGGAGAGTCCACAACGGCAGACTTTGCCATTTCGCCAACGGGGCATGATGGTGAAGTTGCGCTTTACACAACGATCTATGATCAGAACAAAAACAGGGTACTCAAGGTAGAATATCTTGAGATTGAAGCCACTGATCCAGGCAGTGTCGTGATGTACCAGCCCTGGTCCATGGCAGACTTTACAGAATGGTATTATATGGATCCAACTATGACACCGATTCAGAACATTTGGACCTATACGAGAAGAAGGGGAATTGCCCTGAATGTAGATCCGAGAAATGCAGACAATTCCGCTTTAACGACGGAAGCCGCCAGAGCAAATCCTGAATTACTGAAATCGGAACTTCTTGAGGGGAATACCGGCAGCAGACTTGCCCCGGATCTCGGGAACCTCTGGACACATCTTTACTGGGCAGATTGGGCCAGTCTTGATGCAAATGCAACAGTTCCTTTCGACAGACCGGACGGATATAATCTTTACAGATCACTCGACGGTGTGACATATGAAAAATTTGCTTTCATCGGGGACGATTTTGTTTCCGGTATCGCAGATGATCTGGCATTCTTTACCTTTTTAGGCTATACGCCGGAGTTCATCATTGATTACTTTGGTCTGGCAAGTTATAAAGATCCTTCAGCATTCCTGCACCCAGGAGTAGAGATGTATTATCAGGTTTCCTCGGTATACGGAACACTTGAATCCACACCGACTGATCTCGGATCGGTCGTTCCGCTTGATTCCTTCAACATCGAACTTCAGGAACCTGCAAACGAAGCCGTTGAAGCGTCGCTCAACCCCAATTTCAGATGGAGACCGACTACCACACTTTCCTCAAGTGAAGGGTCACCCATCTACAATTATCAGCTCTTTATCTATGACTGGATACAGGCGGACAACGGAACAATCGTTCCCGTTGATGTAAATGATGAATTCATCACATTCACGTCAGATTCAGCCGGACCGATCGTAGCTGGATTCACAGGAGAGGGGACCAATACAGCATGGGATTGCACATGGAAATGGTACAGCCCTTATGCAGGAACCGTAGATACATATTATGGCGCAAGCCTTGAGCCGAACAAATCCTATGAATGGGGCATCAACTATGCATACGCACTTGTAGCAGATGCGGACAGCAGAGCCTATTCAATCTCATCCGATTTCAGGTACAGAGATACGGGATTCGGACTTGATCCGGCAGAATGTATGGAACCTGACCTCCATGCAGACTTCACCACAGGTGCACAATAAGGGGGGTGTGAATATGAAGAAAACGACATTAATATTAACAATAGCCGTATTAATTGCATTAGTGTTTACAGGCTGTATGAAATTCTCAACAGCTGATCTGGCAACAATCCTCCCACAGGCAAAGACTGAATTTGTGCAGTGCGGGGAATACGAAGTTATCGCCAACAGAATGCTTGTTGGATATGACAGTGTGGATGTGCTCAACGAACTCGCGGCAAAACTCGATGCGCAGATCTTATTAACCATACCGGAAATCAAGGCGGCGGCACTCAGGATTCCGGGTGACGTTGAAGAGACAATCAACAAACTCAACAGTAAAAATATAGACGGTATCAGATACATCGAACCGAGTTACAAGAGAGAAATCATCACGCCTGATGTAGAAACGGATTTGAGCCTTTCAACTTCAAGGGCAACGGATGATCCCTTCTACGATTATCTCTGGGGTCTCAAAAAAGTAAATGCCGAAGATGTATGGGCTCTCGGATACACAGGAGAAGGCGTTGTTGTTGCAGTCTGTGACGGCGGTAGTGATGCGTCACATCCTGATCTAGCCGGACAGTACGTGGATGGCAGATTGATTACATCTGCAACGGATCTTTCCATCCCTGCCGGAACATCCATCCCTTATGGATCACACGGAACCCACGTTACAGGAACGATTGCAGCGGTAAAAGACAACAACATCGGTATCGCGGGTGTTGCACCGGATTCAAAGATCATGCCGATTCCAATATTTGCACCTGATTATATTGGAGATGCCTACATCGCAGCAGGATGGGCATGGGCAGTCAATCACGGGGCAAAAGTTCTTCAGAACAGCTGGGGAGGACCCGGTTATTCCTACACGCTTAAGGCAGCTGTAGATTATGCACTCGAAAACGGAGCAGTACTTACAATCTCAACGGGAAACACCCATATCAACGAAAACTGGGGATACCCGAATACGGCACCCGGTGTTATCGGAATTGGTGCCAGTACGGTCAACGACAGAGTAACGGAATTCTCCTCCAGAGGAGACAGTGTCAGTGTCGTAGCTCCTGGAGAATCAATCTTGTCAACCATCGGAATGGATGACACGGCAGTCCTCGAAGACGGACAGCATTACGGATATTACAATGGAACATCCATGGCGTCCCCACATGTCGCCGGTGTTATCGCATTGCTTTATCAGAAGTATCCGAATGCAACACCTTATCAGATCAGAAAGCTTCTTGAAGACGGAGCCGTAGGCGGAATCCCCGCGCACGGAGAACCAACCAGCAGAGTAGCGGAATACAATGAAGATTCCGGATATGGAAGAGTCGATGCCCTTGCATCCATCAACATGCCGCTTCCGGCAGGTGGAACGGGTGGGAATCTTGACCTCACAGTGACAGACTCCACGGGAAAATTCCCGATCAAGGGAATGAACGTTACATTGAAGAGAGTTGGGAAACCAAGTTATACGGCGAAAACCGATGCAAACGGTGTCTGTAAGTTCAGAGCGATAGATCCCGATACATACGATTTATACGTCGGTGGACCTGATTTTGCAGAAATCGGATCAGTTGTCAACAGGATAGCTGAAGAGAACACCTATACACAGAAAGACTTTGTTGTTGGAGAAAATACAGCGCTTACCCTCGCACTCAGCTCAACATTTGCCGCGGAACTCGTTATGCCAAGCGCAGATGTGGAATACACAGCCAAGATGGTAGACACACTTGGAAACGAATTCCAGGTACAGACGGCTGGAGCGGGAGAAGTTGTGAATTTCACAACACCAAACAACACCCTTGACATTCAGTATTATATGTCCGTAGAAGCTTCACCAACACCTGCTACAGGTGCTCCGATACTGACGGAAGATTTTGAAAGTCAGGATTTCTCAAATGCAGCCTGGAGCTGGGTAGCAGGAGGAGATGTACCTGCTACGGTAACGAACACGGAAGCCTCATCGGGAACATACAGTATGCAGTTTGGTGCGATCACAGATGATGAATCCAGTGAACTTGCCGGGGCATTCAATGTGCCGGTTGGAGCAAGTTACTGGCTGAGTTTTGATGTGAAAGTTTCATCTGAAGCCGGTTATGACTTTGTCTACGCCTATGTGGACGGAACAACGGTATTTACAGGTTCAGGAGAAATGGATTGGCAGACGGTTACGACACAGGTAACCAGTGGCAATCATACCATTAAATTTGAATTTGTAAAAGACGGCAACACCCTGGAAGGGGATGACACCGGCTGGGTAGACAATCTACAGATAACGGCCATTCCGCTCAATTTCTCAGACTACGTTGTAACGGGAACGGTAAATCTCAACGGATACACGATTCCTGTTGAACAGAATCTTTACCTTGGCAATTATGTCGATGAATTTGAATTGAAAGATGTTGAATGGACGCTTTTCTAAGTTTTTAAGTAAACAGTACAGATAAGCTTACGGCCCCCGCTTAAAAGCGGGGGCTTTTATTACATTATTAACGCCTTTAGAATGAATATTAATCATGCTATTATTAATACAAAAATAAAATTGTAAAAAATACAATTCTGTTAAATGTTATAATATAGGACATTAGATTTTATCAGGGAGGTAGTTTATGAAGAAAGTTGTTTTTTTAGCAGTTCTGGTTCTTTGTGCAGCTTTTGTTTTTGTCAGCTGTTCAAAACCGGCACCGGCACCATTTGTACCTATCGTCATCGATGAATCACTCTCCAGTATCGAAGACGGACAGGTTATCGCACCTAACTCCGTTGTAAGGCTTGCATGGACAGATTCAAAGGGAGAAGCAGTTGCCTGTGATTTTGTTTTGACGAGAGATGGAGTAGAAGTTCAGAATGATAAGAACGTTACAGAAGTTATTATCGTTGCTACAGAAGAAGGTAACTACGAAGGGACACTTTCAGTTGCAGGTGCAAGAGCTGAAAGTAAGAAGATTTCCTTCAAGGTTAACAACCTTTACAGAGAACTTTACCAGTCATCAAACGGTGTTGTTTATGCTGATGACGTGAATGGTTTGCTGACTGACGTTGCAACAGATGCTACAATCAAGTTCAAGTTCTACAAGTACGATTCTTATGTGTTACCAGGAACAGATGAAGTTATCAACGACAGAAAGAGAATGACACTTGTTGATTCAAACGATGACGGCATATATGACACATGGGAACTTTATGACTCATCAAATGCTGCAAGCCATACATACGTTGAACTTCCGGCACAGGCAAATAATCTCTACGGTTATGGCCTTGACTGGAATTTCTCCGGTTATCGCTACTACGAAGACAAGATTATTGTGCTTTACAAGAATTTCCTTGGAACATTATCAATGCAGATCGCTACAGTTGGATTTGAACTCAATGTTCCGCATACAAGGATAATTGATTCCACAGATGGGGTTTTAGACGGCGTATACAATATGTTCATGCTCAGAGAAAGATACAATTCCGACAGCAAACCGGTTTTTGAACTTGAAGCACCGGCTCCAACAGCTGCAGGAAGAGGACAGACATTTGAAGTCAAGGTATCCGCAGACAACGTTGCAGATTTTGCAAAGGTTTACGATACAAAGTACATGCAGCTTGGCGTGAAGTTTGACGATTCACTCGCTCTGACAAATGTTGAGTTCACGAATTTCTTCAACGGCGAAAGAGAAGTTGCTTCCTATAAGCTGAACGAAACAAACGATGCAGTTATGCTTTACAAGGCTGTATTAGACGGTGCTGAAAGCACAAATCAGGCTCCTTCATCCGATTTCGCAATTCTCACATTTGAAGTGAAGCCAATCACAGAAGCTACAAATGCAAACATCGAACTCGTTTACGAGGGCTGGTGGACATCCTATACAACATATCCGGATGCACCAAATGCAATGTGGAAAGATTCCGAAAACAGAAATGTAGACGGTTTCCTCGTTGACTTTAATCCAATCAATGTAGAATTTGGAGGTGAGGGTGAATGAAGAAATTAACTCTCATAATATTAGTGGCATTACTTACGGTTAGTGCTTCTTTTGCAAACATCGTGGACAGTTCAAGAGCTGTTGCGGAAGAAGTAAACGGCAATATTGAAGCAATGGGTCTTAAATGGGAAGCCAGCGCAAATGAAGATTTCATGAATCAGTATCTTGATGCTGATGTGGATACATACGAAGGCCTTATGACACAATTGAACGGATATCTTCCGCTTCTTGATGAAACAAAGGATAAGATCTTCAATTATCTTAAGAGTGGTCTCAATGGAAGAATGAATACAACTGATGATCTTCTTATGTCCTCATACATCATGATCAGACCTGAAGTACAGGCTGCAAGATCATTCTTGAGACTTGAACCTATCAGAAATCAGCAGTACTACGGAAGCTGTTGGACATTCTCAACACTCGGTGCATTTGAAAGTGCGATGGCTGTTCAGGTTGACGGAAATCCAAACGGAAACGTAGACAACACATACGATTTTTCAGAAAGATGGGTAGGCTACCACAACATCGACTGGGATCTTTACAGACTTGGACAGGGAATCCATCAGGACAAGGACAAACTTGGCGGAGGAAACAACTACTTCTCCACATACAACAGTATCAGATACGGAAACATGGAAGAAAAGAATGCACCTTACTCACAGGTTTTCATCACTAATGAAGAAGGCATCCCACTTCCTACATCCGCATACGGTGCACCACTTGTTAAATCAAACAAGACGGTTATGATTCCTAATGCAAGAGCGATGGCAGAACTTGGTTATACGTATGAAGAATACCTCAACATGATTAAGACAGCACTTGTTAACTATGGATCCCTGGGAGTCAGCTTCTCCACACCTGATGACTACGGTGCATACCATCACGGTATCTACTCACCATCCGTTGGAACATACGGTGGCGGTCATGCCGTTACAATGGTTGGATGGGCATACGCAGAAGAACTCGACAACACGGTTCTTGCCGGAAAAGTTAACGGAGATGCACAGCCAATCGTTGACACACCTATCACTGAATACACATACAATGATCCAACACTCACAGGAGAACCAACCATCACTGCCGATCTTTTCTGGATCATCAAGAACTCATGGGACTACACATGGGGAGACGGTGGATACTACGTTCTTCCAGCTATCTCAGAAGCACAGTACAACGGTGAAACGGGAATCGGAGACTGGCAGAAGGAAAACAACGACATGTACGTTCCTATCTTCGACTCAGAAGACAAGCATGCCGGAGACAGCCTTGATATCAACAAAGACGGTACAGTAGATGGATACGATTTCATCGCCATGTCATCAAAAGTTGGTTCAACAGACGCAGGAGATATCGCAGCTTGTGACATCGCATATCCTGCAGATGGAAAGATTACACATGATGACCTTTCCACATGGGTATACCTCTACAACAAGAGATACTAATCTTCAATTATTATCTCCTTAGTTAAGACCTGATCTATGAGTAGGACTAATCTGAGGCAGGTATGAATAACGGCTCCCCCGAAAGGGGGAGCTTTTTCATTATTATTTCCTTTTTTTGACAATTCTATAAAAAATAAATCATCATAATCTCATTTAGTTTGTCTTGCAGTATATCAGTGCTTAACAGGAGATGACGGTTAAAATGATGTCTTTTGCTTTATTTTTTAAAGGATATTCTGTATATATAAGATTACGGTAAAAGATATGTGATATACTGAATTATCTAAAAAAATCATAAAAATACGCGATGATTGTTAATAATTGTAGTTGATTAATCAGAATATGATTTTTAAAGAGAGAGAAAAGTGTTTATAGCAATAAAATCCCTCTGGAGGTGTACAGATGAAAAAGATGATGATTATTCTCATGTTTCTAAGTGTAGTCGGCATACTTTTTGTAGGATGCGCGGGCGCACCTGCAAATCCTGATCAACCGGGTCCGAATCCGGGAGAGAATGAAATATCACAACCGAGGAATATCGAACTGTTTCTTGGGAGTGATACGCTTGAGGTAAGATGGGACGCCCCTTCAAAGAACCCCGCACAAATACGGGAGTATGAGGTTTCGGTGTCGGCAGCCAGCGCTTCTTCAAGGCAACACCGGGCGGCTGTTGCAGTCGGCAACAGATACTTCAGAGTAGAAAATATTGATCCTCAAACGCTTTATGAAGTTATCATCAATTCGATTCCAAAAGATACTGAATTATATACATCAATATCGGCAAGTAAGACATCATCAGAGAAAGATGATGTTTTTGTGCTTTTTGAGGGGATCGTTGTGGACGGTAAGAATAATGCTCTCGCTGTCTCTGATGTTTCAATGATGGCAGAATCGGAGAATGTTTTTTCAGGATTAAACGGTGAATTTCAAATACCGGTTTCAAGAAATGCAGTAGAGATCGTGATGAATCATACAGATTATTCCAAGACGACAATAGACGCCACGCAATTGAATGCACTTTATGCTTCAAATGGCTTGTATATGCCGTATTCAGATCTCGTTCTTCTTATACAACCTATGAATATAGAACAGCAGGTTATCGCTGAAGAAGGGGTCGTGGCAACGGATGATTCCGGTGAAGTGGCTGTTACAGTTCAGCCCGATACTTTTGAAGAAGATGTCTCATTGACATTGAGTACGCCTGAAGAGTCTATATTGAGTAATTCAGATGATAACAACAGCGGAATAAAAAATGTTTCTCTTGAAGTCGTTGACGAATCGGGTAATGACGTTGCTTTTAACAAGCCAATTGCCATCAATATCGATTTTCAGAAGGCTCAATCGACGATGTCATCAAGGCTTTTTGCCTCTGCAGCAAGGGATTTTCCAACACTTTCAGATGCCATAAGAGGTGTACTCGAAGAAGCTGACCTTGATTTTTTGATGATACAGAAAACGAAGAACGGTGACATCGTCAACGTTAATGGGGAGTTTGATAAGGATACGATGAATGCGACCATTCTTGCCAATTCATCCGGTGTTTTTTCTCTGATCCCCGATATCTCTGTTCCGATAGCTCTTGGTGATTCGGCCATCACATCCACGGCAAGGGCTACGGCTCTGACCTGTGATGTTGATCTTGATATTGATGTCTTTTCCATGGAATTGATAAAAAAATATTTTGGCGGCATATTGACTGCCAATTTTGAGTTTGAAGTCTATGAACGTTTAAATGATGCGGAAACACTGGTCACAAAGAAGGTAGTTCAGAGAGCTTATATCGGTGTGAATAATATCAGACCTGTTTTTGATATGGCTGCAATGAATGGTGTCAGGACGGGATATGTCAATGATGCCAATGCGATTGCCGATACGGGGTATGCGTTTTTTGCAGATGCCAATGAAGCGACACTTCTGTCACAATCAAATCAGCCGATAGCCGATGATGAAGAACTCTCAGGCTATTTCTCGGTCGTAAATGATGTTCAGCTGCTTGATAACATCGAAGCTGAAAAAATATATATTATCAAGTTGAAATACAGACTGGCGACACCTTTTGGAAGAATTACACAGCGATTCAATATTGGTTCATATGTTAACGGTGGTGAGGAAAAACCACCCCTTCCGAGCAGGGTAACAGATACACAGATGACGGCAGATACAATTGCTCTGATCTGGGAAACGAATACGGAAGAGGATTTTGATCACTTTGAAGTGTATATAAAGAAGGCGGGAACGGTTCTGCCATGGAAGATGGTTGTTGAAACGGAAGAAAATGCGGCAACGATCAATTCGGATATGTATACCAATCTTGTTCAGAATTCGGATTATTCGATACAGATTTATACCTATGATGCTGCCGGTTTATACAGTATAGGGGAAGCGACGAGGGTGACAACACTGAATCTTCAACCGGAGAGGGTAAACCTCTATCTGTCTCCGGGATCCGATGCGGTTACTTCAGGATCTGTAGAATTGCGTTGGGACAGAAGTGATGAACCTGATTTTGAAAAGTATATCATTCTTTATGAAGAGAACGGTTCACTTTCATCCGGAAGGTTTACTCAAAACGCTTCACAACTTGAAGTGGATATCAGACAGGTCAATAAAGGGCGTTTGACAGGGTTGAAACCCGAAACACCGTATGAGGTCGGTATTATGGTTGTGGATACAGCGGGAGCCTCTTCAGCTGTTTCGGAGATCTCCGTTGAGACGGCTGAATTTACACCACCTGAAGCACCTGAGATTAAGCGTACAAGTATAAAGGAAATTTCCGAAAATTATTATGAGTTTAAGATATACTGGCGGGACAGATCCTATACAGAAGATGGATACAGAGTTCTTTGTGATACAAACGGCGAGCAATGGGAACTGAATGCCAATACCTATAAATTTGTCGAAACGATGGGGGCTACACCCGGTTATACCTATGAGTTCAGAGTGGAAGCCTATAGCGGGGAATTTGCTGCTGCAACTGAATGCTCCATACAAGTTCCTGAAAAAATGGATAAACCGGCCACACCGACAATTTCTCTCGTTTCAAAAACTTCTAATGCTATCACAGTGGAATGGCCTGAGGATGAAACGGCGAGAATTTTCAGGGTCTATGTATCAATAGACGGCTTCAACTGGATTTTGAGGCAATCAACGACGGACAATCAGACAGAAATTGAGAATCTCAAACCGGCTACTCTTTATACGATAAAAATCATCGCCTTGAATGAATCCGGGCAACGGGAGGCAACGGCACAGTATCAGACGGATGATCCTGCACCGTTTACAGGTCCGGAAGCGTTTGTTGTAACGGATATTTCATTCGATTTTGTGAATCTGGAGTGGTCGGAAGTCGAGGATGCCATGGCTTATTATATCTACAGGCAGGATAACGGTAGCGATGTTCAGAACGTAGTGGGATTCTCACAGGGGAACAGGCAGCGTTTTAAAGATTCCAATGTAACCCCTCAAACGAATTATATCTACGAAGTGAGGGCATATAATCCGCTTCGCGGTGGTGAATCAACGGATAATCCAACCGTTACCGCTCAGACAACCCAGCCCCCATCAGCGCCTGCAACACCTGTTATGACAGCGGTTGAACATGTGGATGATGGTTCCGATTATGGCTATATACAGCTTCTCTGGACACCGGGGGATGATCAGAAAGTGGAATTATATATTCTTCGGAAGAATGTGGAAACTGAAAAATACGGTTCTTATACAAGGTTGATCCAACTCGATGAAGAAGGGTATGCTGATGAACAACTTCGTCCCGCAGCAACTTATACGTACAGCGTCAAGGCGATCAATCACGGGGGTGAAAGTGGCTGGTCAGTTGAATCTACATCTGTTTATATAGAGGATGTCGATGTTCCGCCTTCAACTCCCGAACTTCTTTCTCCTGAAGATGAAGCCGAAGATGTTTATCCGGAAGTCGTTTTTGTCTGGAAAAAATCAAAAGATCTGAATGAGGATTTTGATCATTATGTGCTTTATTTGAATGAACAGGAAATTGCCGTGTTTGATGAGATCAATGATACGGCTTACGCAAGAACACTTGCCTATAATACGGAATATTCATGGAAGGTAAAGGCTGTTGATGAGAAAGGGCTTAGTTCAACCAGCGATATTTCAACCTTTAAAACAAGAGCACAGGAAAGCAATCTATTATACGGACAACTCTCAACATTAACGATGACGCCTGATTCCACGGGGCTTTTCTACCTGCGCGTTAAGAATGCCCGCGGATTAAAGGAGATGGCTCTCAAGATTCAGTATACGGATCTGATAGAGACTATAGATATTCAGGGGGCTGAAGCGGCACAAACAAGATTTTCATTCGAGACAGGTGTATTCAGTATTACACTTGATGACCCCGTTGATACGGATGATGTGGTAACGGTGGCTTCATTTGTTGCAAAATCATCAAACAATGAGGGAACAACGGATCTGTTTGTACTGCCTGATTCCACTTTTACCGCGGATAATGGGGATCATTTCCTGCATTATATCCTTCCGGGAAAGGTGAATGTCAAACTGAGAAAGGATGGTCTTGCAACGATTGAGGCTGAAAAGCAGTCCATCATGATGGGTGAAAGCATCGGACTGAATCTGAATTTTATTAATATCAACGATTGTAGTGAAGCGGTTATAAAGATAAATAAAAATAATCCGGTGACGGATTATGAATTAACGAACTGGCATTTTATCCCTGGTACAACTGCTGCAACGGAAATAACAGATGAGCAGATTATCATCACGCTTGTCCCAAACGATTCAAATACATTTAATCTGACGGGTGATTATACACTGCGATTCCTGCCACTTGAAGCAGAAACACTTTATGCCTTTACGTTTGATGCTGTTCAAGTGAAGAAAGGGGATTCGGTTTATAATGCCGAAAGTTACGGAATTGGCAGTACCTATTGTGAAAACCAGGAGCTGAAAGGAGAAACAGCGGATGAGGTCATGCTGGGAGACACTTTCTACGGAACGGTTACGCTTGAAGGTCATTCCGCTATCAGACGGCTTGCTTTTGATATTTCCTATGATGCGGAACGTTTTGAGGTCGATTTGGATACCGTTCTGAACGATTCGGTAGAGACGGATATCTCAACGGTAACGGCCGGTGTCGTATCCTGTGTATTTGAAGCTTCGGAGGGAACGGCGATAGACGAGGGAGATCTTGCAAGATTCGTACTGAAGGCAATTGGTGCCGGTGGTGGATTTGTTCAGATTTCAAATGTAGATGTTGACTATATGGTTGACGGCTCATCCGATGTTCTGTTCAATCCTGAGGCAGAAATTATAACGGGTGGAAAAGATATTCTCGTAAAAGTTGAAAGACCGCGTCTGACGATGGAAGATGTTCAGACAACGGTTGGTTCCACTTATACTGTGGCTGTCAATATCACGCACATTGAGGATCTTTCCGCATTTGAGATGTATATTGACTATAATCCTGAAATATCGGCATCACCTGTTGTACATCTTTCAGATAAATTATCGTCATTCCTAACCATCGTAGACGTCATACCGGGCGTTGGCGGTAATGAATTGAGAATAGCGGTAGCAGGAAGTGATGAGGTTTCACTGGACTCAGAGGAATTATTAAAGCTTGAGTTCACAGCCCCTTCAGCAGGAGTGGATTATCTGATGTTTGATCCCAAAACCGTGATGCTGGATTCGCAAGGTGCTGAAATTGAAGTTGAATTGGATGATTCCGGCAGAATCCTCGTACAATAGGGGGTGTCTTTTATGAGAAGAAGATTAATTAAACTGGTACTGTTATCACTTTTGATACTTGTATTAAGTCTTACGGCTTGTGTAAGCAGATCTCGTGGAAATGATAGCGCAGTTTCCGTTAAAATTTTTGATGGATTAAAAGCAGAATTAAAATCCGGAACGTTGAATATCTATACTCTGGAAGATGATATCAAGACATATTCTGTGCAGATTGACGGATTGGAACAATCTGTTAAGAGAAATGCTTCAGTAAATGAAGAGAGACTGGCGTTTCTGATTGAAGAAGATGGTCTCTATAAACTTTATGCGGCTTCGAGAAAAGGTGCATTTAAACAAAATGATACCATCGGTTCCATTAAAACTGATGTGAAATCATTGAATAATCTGAAAGTTGTCATTAAAAGGATAACAACTGTCAGAGAAGTTGAATCTACTTCTCTTGCAAGACCCAATACTGAAGCGACAAAAACGATTCTTGGAGATTATAATTACGATCTGATCGTGGATCTGGATGATTTTAACACCTTTGTCGATGTATTTGGAACGGATAGTGAATCGCATAAGATTTCACCGGCAACCGATACAACCGGTGATGGTCTGTATGATACAAGAGATTTAAGTGATGGTCTGACGATAAATGAAGATGATTTCACCGTATTTGCCAATAATTTTGGTATGGGTGATATGTGGGAACTATACAAAGCGGGGAAGTATACAGAATCGTTTAATACGGCGACGGCCGTTTCAGAAAATATCCCTGAATATGCCGACGCTTATCTGATCATGTTTCTTAACGAGTGGCAACAGGTGAATGGACCGAATTTCCTGATAGATCAGGCACAAAACATGATGATGCTTTCTAATGGGCTGATCGCGATTTCTCCCAGTGACTGGAGCGAGATGGTAGATCATCTGAATACATCGCTTCCGATGCTGGACAGATTTTACAAGTATCTCACTGATATGAAGCATTGTTGGGAAGAGGGAAGAACGGTTCAGGTTCTGATGAACGATTCTGATAGGCTGCTTTCATTTGATGGGTTGACAATAGAATGGCTTCTCGGAAACATAGGGGTTTTCAGAGGTTTTGCAAACTTTATCACTGCCTATGATTTTGCCGGGGATTATCCCATGAGTATGGAATATTTTGATGTGAATCCGGAGACCGGGATTCCGTATATAGATCTCAACGAGGATGGAACGATAACACCGGAAGAGATCTATTCTGTTTTCCCGCTTCATTTTGGAGAATTAAACGAATCAGGGCAGCAGAAACTGAACGATTTGAAGGAATGTATTGCCGGTTTTGGAAGCGCTGAATTTACAAATGCTGCAAGTGAAATTCTGTCAACCTATGTTGTACCGACAGCATCTCAATCAAGACCTTATCAGGAGAGTTTTATCGCTTGGGATATACGCAACAGATTCAGTAATTATCCCGGAGTAATCGAGAATGCTTTGGGAACTGTTGTAAAGCTGAATGCGTTTTTTGAAAGCAGTATTCCTCAGATCGTCGCAGGCAATGATACGACGATCGTGCTGAATTATTTTTATGATTTATTTGCCACACCAACAACAGCGGCTGCTGAAAGAGTTGTTCACAGTGTAACGGTTAATTTCACAACTTTCTTTGATGCCGGGATAACCGATCTTATGTCGTTGTTCGTGCCAACTGTAGACTATTCCGTGTCACCGAATTTTGCCGGAACCGATTTTGAAGTTGAGGCAACATTCGCCTTTTCAAGCGCGACTTTCAACGGTCTCGTTCCAAACGGGGAGACAGATCTTAATACCCTGTTTGATTTTATATCGACGGCTGACGCCTCTTCAACGATCTCTTTGAATCTTGATCAGGATATCTGGGTCCAGCCGTCGGAAAATGTCGGACCGGGAGTCACATTTAAAATTTACGGGATTGACAATCAGATGGTTGAACGGTTTATGATCCTCATACCTGAAGCGGATGTATTTCAATTAGTCGAAGGCGGGAAAATCACATTCGACAGATTACCTAACAGGGAAGTTACGGTAATCGTTGCCGGCGTTTCAAAGGAAACGGAAAGAATTGATTCAAAACTCTTTGCAAAGAATTTTCTCTGGCAGAAAAAAGTTGATCTGTCTGATTCAGACAGTTCTGAAAGAGGGATGTCGGTTGGGATTTACGCTCAGGATGTGGACAGAAACGTGAAATTCAATATTTCTGATCAGACGGGAACCGCTCTTGATCTGACGGATATCGTTTCAATCGTGATGAAGACAAGCAGCAGTCATTGTAATGACTATGGAAAAGGCCTTGGGGATAAACTGCTGTTCGCCGTTGGAGATTTTTATCCTGCAGCCGAATGGGTAAAGATGGATGCCGATGCCATATCGCTTGTTGATGCGCAATTGAAGACGAAAAACGCAGAAATATATGATGAAAGCGGTTATTCGCTGGTATTCTCATCGGACAATACGATAGATATTGAGCCGGTTAATATGGGTGAGCTCACAGTTGATTCCGCAGCTATAGAAGGCAAAGAATACGATAAAGTATGGTTCATCCCGTCTGAAGGCTGGATCGTAGGCAAACCTTTTGGGTTTGAGTTTACGGATACAGAACAGTTTGATCTGACCGGTGATAAGGAATACCGTATTGTTTATCAGTTCATGAAACAGAATGCCGGAGATGAGTATTACAGGTATACGATGCGATATGCCGATGGTGAGGATATGCAGGAAGGTAAGCTATATCTTCAGAATGCCGGAGCGAAAACAATCTCGTTTACAGATGACGGTTGGAAGCTTAACGTTTGGGATGTTGTTGAAAAGAAAGCATATAAGATAGGCGAAAGGATCAGTGGAAGAATCTTTGCAAAGGATGCTTTGAATAATACATTGTTTGTAATAGACAAGCATGTCAATTCTTCTCTTCAGGGAGCTGAAACGGGTTATGTCTCAGCCTTTTCAGATGGAACTGCTGATGAAAGCGCTGAAGAGGATTTTAACTGGGATGAAGTTGTCTTTGAAAACAGAGTCAAACCAAGCTTTGAAGTGATTGATCAGGATGGTTTGACCGTACACAAAGGGGAAGGTGTATATGTAGACTGGATTATTCCTTCCCATTTGAAAACAGGAAAATATACTGTTCTGTTCCGATGGGATACGGGGTCTGTTGCCGGGGTTCTTCAGAAGTCCTTAGAAATCTTCATAGGAGAATCGGCTCCCGATTTCGCGGTTATTCCTGAACTGTGGAATGATAGGGACAACAGCGGTACATATGATTCGGAATTGCTGTTTATAGTTAAACTGTATGACAGAGATCTTTGGAATGATGCCGATGTTTATGTAAACGGACCGGATATCCGTACATCGGACCGAACAGTCAGCGGCATAAAACTTGAGAAAGAGGACTGGGGAGAGGTTATCGGGTTTAAAGGGCATTACTGGAATAAGGATAACTGGCCGGCAGTTGGCGATGAATATACCGTTTCCATTTACAGAAACGGAAATCTTGTTGACCGGATAACCGATCAGATTGATTTCCTTTTCGGCAGTCTGCCCTATGTCATGACACCGCAGGATCAGCAACATTATGATGCAGTTCAGGATGTTAGTGTTGAATGGGCTTCGCTTCCCGGAGCGGCAGGTTATTCGGTTATGGTTGAGAAAAAAGGCGAAGATAAGGAAAGATTCTTCGAAGAAACCGAACGGAATTCACTTATCATTCCAAAGGAGTATTTTGAAGACAACAGTGCCTATTCAATCAACGTAATGGCACATAGAAATCTGAATGATGTTTCTTCGGATTCGAGAGCTGTAAGGCGCATTGACGTGAAATTTGGAACGGTCGATGACTTCAGACTTCATTTTGAAGCGGATTATAATAATATCTCGGATCGCACCGGTTTTTATATCGAAGTTGATTATTACGATGAAAACAGAGCAGCTGAAGCTGAACACATATGGCTCAGCGGCCCAGGAATCAGCGGTGGAAGAATTGACCTTAAGAACAATGAGGGCTGCAGAACGGACGATTGCAGCAGATTCAGTACGTATTATGATTTTGAATCCTATCAGATAAAACGGGATGACGTGTACAGAGTTCTCATGGAATATAAAGACGATACTTCAGAATACAGGGATGTCAAAGTCGTTGATGACAGCAGAGTATATCCGGATGTTGCAGTACCTCAGGAAAATCAGGTATACGATACGATACAGAATGTTCCGGTAGAATGGTATGAATCGGGTCATAGCGATGCTGCACGCGATACAACGGAACACTTTTATGAAGTCTCATTATGGAAGATAGAAGAGAATAATGCTCATAACGCTCAATTTATTTACGGTCAGAATTTGAATCAGAATGAATCGGGTCATTATTTTTATACGATACCGGCTTCAAAATTTGAGATGGACAGAAGATATTATGTTGTCGTATCGGAGTGGACGATATATGAAGACGTTCCTTACTTCATGAAAAAAATATCTGAATTTACGCCTGTCGTCATTGGAGATCCAGCGCTGTATAAAACGGGTCTTGATCTAGAAGCAAAAGAATCTGAAACAGACGGTACTCTATCATACAAACTCGAAGTTTGTGTTGAACCCACCGGATACAGTTTGTTTAATCCGATAGAAAAGGTAGAATTTGAGGGGCCGGGAGTTGCACGCAATGAGATTGAGTTCCACGGAGGCTGGAACAACGGTCTGGGTTCTTATCAGGAATTGTATGAACTGGAGAATCCTCAAACCGGGCCGTTTTTCTATACGGTATATTTCAGGGATGGAACAACGGAACAGTTTGACAGGTCTCTCCCGGTTATCCCACAGCAGTTACCCACTATAACCTATCCTGAAGTGGGGCAGGTCTTTTCACTTGAGGAGGCATCAGGCGTTTCGATATCCTGGGACAGCGGATTACCTGAACTGGACGTCAGCGAAGGGAATTACAGGGTCTATATCACATCAACAAATGGCTTATGGCACTCTAAAAATGAACTGAGTTCTCCTTATGATATAGGAAACATTATTAAGAATCGTGGTGATGGTATTTATACTGTGGAAGTAATTGCCGAATATATGGGAGAAGATTTTGACGTTGGGAATGCCTTTGCTGTCTCAAAGCGTCAGCATTTTATTATCGGTGATCCCTACAGACTCAGAACGGATCTGAAGATCTATCATTATGTCAGAAACGGTAATGATGAAGATGATTATTACAAGGTTTATTCAGAAGTAAAATATTTTGATGATGTTACCGCACAGGATGTGAATGGGATATCGGTGAAAGACAGTAGAGGATACCTGGATGAACTTGAAAGACTGAGTTATGATCAGAGGAGATTTACGACGAATTTTGAACCTGAACAGAATCCCGAAGGCAGTCTGTTTGAATTTGGCTTTGATTATCAGACAAATCCCGATGCCACAATAACCTATTTTGTTGATGAGGTGTTTGATGCACATCCGTCTATCATATACCCGGAAAGGGATGCCACGATAACCGGACATGAAGACTTTACAGTTGTCTACACACCGGTTGAAGGGGCACAGCAATACTATTGCGTGTTATATTATAGAACATCTCCCGGATGGTATTGGGTTAAGAATCTGTCAAAAAATGATGACGCAAATAACAGTTTTACCTTCGATAAATCAGTTTTCGACACATATGGCGACGGTATTTATGAAGTTAAAGTTTACGCGAAAAAATGGCTTGATCTTGGGGAAGGGGTTTCATCAAGAGAGTCTGAAATTTCTCATGAAATAGAGGCAATGACATATAGAAATGGAGAGGGATGGCAGCGGGTAAATTTTATTGATAATAAACCTGAAGAAATTTTCATCATCCCGTCTGAGACGTTTGATAACGATGAAATGATATTAATAAGCAGAACGGAGGACTTGAAAGGAAATAAACAGTTGTATCTTGAAAGTGAATCTGAGAGAAGTTTCAGAGTTGGAGATGATGTCTTACCGTTTGAAATGCACAGTGAAATCCTTTATCGGATCAGTAATGGGATCCCGAAATACAAATTTGAAATTGATTTTATTTCTACCGAATTTGTGAATTCATTAACACAAGCTTATGTTGAAGGGCCTGCAATCAATGGAAGAAGAGATTTCAACATTCATAAGGATAGTCTTCACAGCGAAGTGAGTCTTAACGTCCCGACTTCGACTCTTGCACCGGGAGATGAATATGTGATAGTCCTTCAAACTTCTGACAATATGGGATACACGGCGACACAGACAGTACCGGATTATCCGAGAAACGCCTCTTCAGTTGACTGGCAGACGAATATCGTTGACAATCATCTTAACGCAGGACAGGATCTTGAAGTATCATGGCAACTTTTCGATATGCTTGATTATACGAGGATTGCCATTAAAATGCTTGATGAAAAGGGAAATTATTCAAAGACTATATTTGATGGAAAAGTTGAGGGCAATACTAAGACGTTTGATGCGGCTCTGTTTGAAGAGGGAATTTATTATCTGGAACTTTATCAGAGAGCAGATGGTGAAAACGGGCATCAACGCGTTATCGTCTATGCGGATAGATTACCGTTTACCGTTGGAGATGCGACGGATTATATCTTCAGGATGACGCTGAATAATATGGGAGATTCTGAGCATGGGAAATGGGATTTAAGATTCGAGATAAATTTCTACGGCAAATTTTCGGCTGATGATGTGGAGACGGTTCTCTTTGATGGGCCGGCATTATCAGAACCCATTGGCTATAATTGGAAAAATGAAGCGCAGGTTGTAGGATACGTTAATTCTTCCGAAGCATGCAATATAGGGGATGTTTATTCGGCTACAATTTATGCAAAACCTGAAAGTGTTTTGGCTAAATGGCTTGAGATGAAAAACAGTTATTTACAAAACCAAACGACAAGAACGGCAAGCGGTACTGTCTATGCCACATCAACCGTAACCGTAACAAAAGTCCCTGAGATCTTGAATGTGCTTGCACCTGTTAAGGGAACGGTGCTTGATGAGGCAACGGATATCTCTGTAGAATGGGAGCAGATTGGGGATACAAGTGGTTACTGGATAGGCGTAAATCAGTATGATTATGACGGAAATCATCATCAGGGAAGTGTCTGGGGCCAATCTGTTGCCGAATATAGAGATCATCTCGTTATTCCTTCACAAACATTTGATAACGGACATATGTATGCGGTATCAATTCATACAAATGTTCAATGGGATGACAGATATGGTTTTTATTCAAGTAATCATACCTGGTTTAAGGTCGGTGATCCGGTCATCGAAAATGCCTATCTCGACTACATCTATTATGCGGAGGGGGATATCGGTTCCTCTGAAATCACTGAAAAAATATTCGTTATGTGGATTGATTTCTATGATGATCTGACCTATCAGGAAGTGAAAGATACACTTCATTTTGAGACTTCTGTCACACCTGAAGAAGATTTGTCAGGACTCACGACGGCGTATTATTCCGATAATGCAAGGCTCAGAGTAGAAAAGACACTTCCCCTCGAATCGGTTATCTATGATGGGGGCAGCTGGGCAAAGCTTTATGGTTTAAGACCTGATGGCAGAACGTTCCACACGGTGGCGGATGTTCATAACATGCCTTCTCTTCCCGTTCTCCAGTACATTGAACCCTATGCATCGGAAGGCTTGGTGAATTTCCTTGAAATGAGCTGGAATAAAGGAATAGGAACTTGTAATGATCAATATCTTGAAGTCTGGAAAGATAGTTACGAAGGAGAATATATCGGGAGATTTGAGTTGACTTCGGCGGATACTTCTTTCAGGTTTGAGAGAGATTCCGATCTTTCAGCGGGGGACAAATATTGCTTTAAGCTTTATACAATAGGGAATGAGCTTTCTGTACTCAGTTTTGACTACACGATTCCCGAATAATTTATACTCGGTAACACAGAGGGAAACAAATTTAAACACTTAAGGACTTCGAGGGGGAATTCCCCCTCTTTTTCTTTCGAAAAACAATAAGAATATGCTATCATTGTTTAGATAAAAAGCTTACGGGAGGGTGTTATGATCGACAAAGTGATAAAGATAGAAGAATTTGTCTCAAAGATTCCTGATGGATCGGTGCTGATGATCGGTGGATTTCTCGGAGATGGAACACCGGAATTATTGATTGATGAACTGATTAAGGCGGGTAAAAAAGAATTAACCGTTATTGGAAACGATACGGCTTTTCCTGACAAGGGAATTGGTAGATTGATCGTTGAAAAACGGGTAAAAAAGGCCATTGTGTCACATATCGGGACAAATCCCGAAACCCAGAAGCAGATGATTGACGGAACCCTTGATGTAGAACTTGTGCCACAGGGAACCCTTGCAGAGAGGGTCAGAGCAGGAGGATTTGGTCTTGGTGGTATTCTGACACCCACAGGCCTGGGTACAAGTGTTGAAGAAACCAAACAGAAATGCGTTGTAGATGGGAAGGAATTTCTTATTGAGCCGGCAATCAAGGCTGATTTTGCCCTTATTAAGGCAAATTGTGCCGATCAGCTTGGAAATCTCACGTACAACCTTACCGCCCAGAATTTTAATCCCTTGATGGCTTTTGCCGCTGAAACGACGATTGTTCAGACAGAGCAGCTGGTACCTGTGGGTGGAATCTCACCGAATGATGTCAGAACACCGCATGCGGTTGTTGATTTTATTGTTAAGGGGGACTCATAATGATTAAAGATAAGGTAAAAGTCAGAGAAATCATCGCAAAGCGTGTTGCCCTCGAGCTTGAAGATGGAGATGTCGTCAATCTCGGTATAGGCATCCCGACGCTTGTCGGGAATTATCTTCCCGAAGATGTCCATATCTTTCTTCAATCGGAAAATGGCATTCTTGGGATGGGAGGTGCTCCAAAGCCGGGATATGAGAATAAAGATTTAAACAATGCGGGGGGGCAGCCTTCAAGTTTTCTCCCCGGTGCCATGGCGTTTGATTCAGCAACCTCCTTTGGGCTCATCAGAGGCGGACATGTAGCAGCCACGGTTCTCGGTGCGCTTCAAGTGGATGAAAAGGGGCATCTTGCCAATTGGATGATTCCTGGTAAACTCATCCCGGGAATGGGCGGTGCGATGGATCTTGTTACAGGTGCCAAGAAAGTTATCGTATCGATGACACATACGAAGAAAGACGGGAGTGCGAAGATCATCCCGGAATGTACGCTGCCGTTGACGTCAATCAGAAAAGTGGATTTGATCGTAACGGAAGCAGCTGTGATTGAAGTAACGGATGACGGACTGGTTTTAAAGGAAATTGGTCCGGAAACAACAGTTGAAGAGGTTATAAATGCAACTTCCGCTAAATTGAAGATTTTAGACACTGTAAAGCAAATGCCCATAGAAATCTGATTTTTAAGGACAAATCATATGATTAACATAAACCTGGGTAATTTGACTTATCCGGGTTTTTAGTAACTGCGAAGTGTTATTTTTACGATAATGAAAAAGGTTTATATATGATATAATTTAAAGACGTTTTTTGTTCGATAATAAAAGAAAATACATGAGGTGGTAGAAATGTTTAAAGATAAAAAGGTTTCAGAGTTCCTTGATCAGCTGGCATCAGATTCTCCAACACCCGGTGGTGGAACGGTAGCGGCATTATCAGCTTCACTGGCGGCTTCCTTGGTGAGTATGGTTGCTTCTCTTTCAATTGGGAAGAAAAAATATATGGAACACGATGAGCTTTATGCTGAAACCATCGAAAAAATGAAGCAGTATTCGGAAAAATTCCAGAGCATGATGGATGAAGATGCTGCGGCTTTTGATGGTGTGATGGATGCATTTGGCATGCCGAAGAAGACCCCTGAAGAAAAGGAAGCAAGAAAAGAAGCGATACAGAAGGGTCTGAAAATTGCCACTGAAAGTCCTTATAATACGGCTGCAAACGTAGTTGATGTTGCAGAATATGCAAGAAAGATGGTTGAATACGGGAATAAAAACGCCGTTTCCGACGCGAGTTGTGCATTAGAACTTTGCAGAGCAGCTTTTAACATGGCGATGGAGAATGTGGCAATAAACATTGATTCCATTAAAGATGAAGTCTTTTGTGAAGAAATGAGAAAAAAATGTTCCGAGATGGAACAGAAACTCAATGCATATCTTAAAGCTTAAATATATTAATCAGATTTGAAAAGGGAAGTGTCATTATCAGTAAACTGGGATTTGAATTAATTAAAACAGACAAAAATCATTCCACTGCGAGACGTGGGAAATTGACGACGGCTCATGGTGTCGTTGAAACACCTATTTTTATGCCTGTCGGAACTTCAGCCAATGTCAAGGGTGTCTTACCGGACAGGTTGAAAGAAATCGGTTCACAAATCATTCTTTCAAATACATTTCATTTGTACTTGAGACCCGGTCATGAGAGGATTGCAGAATTTGGCGGTCTTCATGAGTTTATGAACTGGGATCGTCCCATATTGACAGATAGCGGCGGGTTCCAGGTATTCAGCCTGTCGAAGATGAATAAGATTACTGAGGAAGGTGTACATTTTCGTTCACCCCTTGATGGATCCAAGCACTTTTTCACACCCGAAAAAACGGTTGAAATTCAGGAGGCATTGGGTTCGGATATAGCGATGGTCTTTGACGAATGTGCAGATCCCCATGCTTCAGAGCAATATATTCGTGAATCGGTAGATCGTACGTATCGGTGGGCGAAGCAATTTCATGCAGCACATAAACGGGAAGATCAGATGGTTTTCGGAATCGTTCAGGGCGGAACATCCAAGGAACTTCGAAAACTAAGTGCAGAGCAGATTACCTCCATTCCGTTTGACGGTTATGCCATCGGAGGATTGAGTGTCGGTGAACCATTTGACATTTCAATGGAGACGCTTGCTGCGACGACACCACATATGCCTTTTGATAAGGCGCGGTATCTGATGGGAGTGGGAACCCCGGAGATGTTATTTGGCGGTGTTGAAAGAGGCGTAGATATGTTTGATTGTGTATTGCCGACGAGAAGTGCGAGACATGGGACTTTGTATACCCGACAGGGAAAGATAAGAGTGAAGGGTGCAAGATTTAAGGATGATAAGGAACCGCTTGAGCATGATTGTGACTGCTACACTTGCCGTCACTATTCAAAGGGTTATCTGAATCATCTTTACAATAAAAAGGAAATAACCGCAATGGTTTTGGGGAGTATCCATAATATAAGATTTTTAACCAGACTTATGGATGATATCAGGGCTTCAATTGAGCAAGACAGATTTATCGAATTTAAAAGGGAATTTTTTAATATTTATAGCGGATAAAATCCCAGTGGGGGGTGTCTTAGTTGTTTAAGAAGGCGGTATTGATATTAGCTCTAGTGATATTGGTGATTACAGGGTTGGGAGTTGATTTGAATTATTGGTCACTTCAGGCACCGTACGGGACCGGTGCCACATCGAAAGGGTCTCTTTCGGTCTATACCAATCCTGCAGCGTTAATTCTTCAGAGAAAGTGGGAAGCGAACTTTCTTTCTACAATCTGGGAGGACTCGGAAGGGAATGCTTACAGAATATTTGGAACGAATATTATCCAGCCACTTGAAAATGGTTTTGCCGGGGCCCTTGATGTTCTTTACGGCTCTTTAACCGATCCGGAAAACGATGACAGGTATGCATCGTTTGGCTACACGGTTGCCGGTAAGGTTAATGAAGTGGGTTGGGGAGCCAGGATTCTCGCCGGTAGGTTCGATAAAAAAGACGATAAAGATGCTTTTTACGGATCGGCCAACTTCGGGTTATTATATTCGGTAGGAGAAAGTACACATTTGATGATTAATGCAAATGCACCGCAGATCGTTACTTCCGATGCGACTGTGTTTGAGAAGAACAGACCAGAATCTTTCTGGGCGGGTGGTGGTCTTTTATCCGCTACGGATGATGCCAGAGGGTATTTTTCGGTTCAGGGTTATACAAAAGAATCAAAACCGTTACTTTCTACCAATATAGGTGGAGGATTCAAGGCGGGTTTCTTTAACATGGATCTTTCATTGTCTGTTCTTGGATTGAATCAGCAGTTTGATCCGTTACAGTTTGAAAGCTATGGAAACGGACTCGTTTTATTGGATTTTGAAAATTTTGCTATAGGAGCCTCTGCTTCAATTCCATTGCATGGCGCTTCTATAAGCAGTACAAAATACAGTCTCTTTGTTAGTGCGAGGTGGTAGAATTGACTGAAAAAAAGATTATCATCATAACGATAGCGCTTTTGTTTTTAAGTTTCTTGATGGTCTCGTGCCTTGGCCCCGGTGTTGTTACCGAGTTTAATCAGGGAGCTACACCTGACCCTACACCTACTCCGATTGCTACGCCTGCCTCCTGGTATATTCAGAACGTATTTAACGGAGACTGGAATTACCAGTTTTATGAAGGGGATATAGCCGTTCAGACTTACAAGGTGAGACACAGCGTGTTTAATAACGGTGAGATCAGATTACAATTTATTGATATTCGAACGGGCTTTATCAATTTCAACGCAGAAGGGGCAATAGATATGAACACCGGTGAGTTTTTTGCTCAGGGGTATATGGCAAGTATTGGCCCGATTGATGGAGATGTTGAGCTGAGAGGGACTTTTGCGACAGATACAATATCCAATTATACGGTTGATCAGACAGATTTCTTTTCCGCGACGGATTCTGCACATCACAGCTATACGATTGAGAGTATCAGATACGCACAATGATGATAGCCGTTTTATTGGCCGGTGGCACTGGTCATCGGTTTTCTTCGGAAAAACCGAAACAGTTTTCGCTTTTAAACGGAAAGCCCTTGCTGGAATATTCTCTGGATGTTATGCTTTCGTTGAAAATATTCGAGCATACGGTTCTTGTTATTAATAAAGCATTTGAAATAGAGTACGATGAAATATTAAAAAAATACAGGCAGAAAATAGTGAAGGTTTCAGGTGGAAAAACGAGACAGCTTTCCGTTTACAACGCTTTGTTATACGTTGAAACGCATTATCCGATAACAGATGAGGATCTTGTTATCGTTCACGATTGTGCGCGTCCGTTCTCTGAGAACGTCTTTAAAAATGTAATTCGGGCGTTGGCGGAAGAAAATGCTGTAATTCCTGTTGTGCCTGTTGTTGATACGCTTTACAGATTTGAAGGGGACAGTGTTAAAGAAATTCCTCAAAGAGATCAGTTTGCAAAAGTGCAGACACCTCAGGGTTTTAACTTTTTGAAACTTCTTGATTGCCATAAAAAGGCTTATGGTGAAAAAAACGTCTCATATAGTGATGATGGTTCATTGTATATGGAATATTCAAATGACAAGTTGACAATAACAGAAGGCGACCAGATGAATTTTAAAATAACAAAGGCCGTTGATATGGATATAGCTCAATTTATCTTGAGAAGTAATCAACTTTAATAAAGAGGTGGTCTTTATGATTAAGAACTATGTTCTTGATACAAATGTCCTTTTACACGATCCGGGGTCTGTGTTTTCGTTTGAGGATAATCACGTTGTCATTCCCCTGCCTGTCCTTGAAGAGCTTGACAGTTTTAAAAGAACACCCGGTCAGCTCGGTGCTAATTGTCGCGAAGTTGTAAGAGTCCTTGATTCATTGCGAAAAAAAGGCGACCTGATAAATGGAATTGAACTCGAAAATGGCGGGAAGTTAAGAGTTCTCGTATACAAGCATAATCATTTTGAGATGCCGCCGTTTTTAAAGAAAGATATAAAAGATAACTGGATTCTTGCATACGCGCTTCGTTTGTTGGAGGCTGAAAAGCATGAACGAGAAACGATTCTGGTAACAAAAGATATTAATTTCAGATTAAAAGCGGATTCCATGGGGATTGCCTCTCAAGATTATCTACGGGACAAATCTGAAATTGAACATTATAAAGGTTATATCGAACTGGACATGAAGCTGAACAAAAAGATTGTCGAAAAATTTGATGATCTTGAGAGAATTCCTTTCAAAAGTTTGGGAATAAACAAAGATGACATGCATCCCAATCTTTATATGAGCATTAATGATAAGTACTTCGGAAAAGTTGATGACAAAGTAGAATCTATTATTCCGCTGGAGTATACGTTTGATTCAAAGTTTTACAGTATCAACCCTTTGAATAAGGAACAGCTTTTTGCACTTGATGCCATGATGGATGAATCTGTAAAACTTGTTACACTTGTCGGACCTGCGGGAACCGGTAAAACATTATTGGCCCTCGCTGCCGGATTAAAGTTATGCATGGAAAACAAGGTTTATGAGAAGATGATCGTCACCAAGCCCGTTGTTCCGATGGGAAAGGATATTGGTTATATCCCCGGATCAGCAGAAGACAAACTCAGACCATGGGTGCAGCCGATATTTGATAATCTCGAATTTTTATTTGGCAGAAAAGGTGTGAAAGCGGAAGAATACCTTAGGAAAAGAAATTTGCTTGCTATTGAAGTGCTGAGTTATATAAGAGGGCGTTCAATTCCCGATCAACTGATTATCATTGATGAAACACAGAATCTGACCCCGCATGAGATAAAAACGATTATTACGAGGGTTGGGGAAAATTCAAAAATAATTCTGACGGGAGATCCAGATCAGATAGATAATCCTTATCTTGATGAGATGAGTAATGGTTTAATGTATACTGCGTCAAGATTTTATGGAGAAGAGATTGCGGCTCATGTACACCTTACAAAAGGTGAGCGATCAGAGCTTGCATCTATCGGTTCAGCTATTCTTTGAACAAAAAATATGGTATAATTACGACAAACATAGGAATTTAATCCTGGAGGTGCCGATATGGGTAATGAATTCGATCAATATTTAAGTACCTTTATTGATGAGACGAAAGAGTACATGAGTACCCTGAACGAGCAAATGTTGTTGCTTGAAAAAGAACCAGATAACATGGAAGCGGTAAATGAAATTTTCAGGACGATTCATACCCTGAAAGGGATGTCCGGTACCATGGGGTTTTCGAATATGGCAAAATTGTCCCACAGGATGGAGAACATATTTGATCTGGTTAGAAATGAAGAACTTGATGTAACCCATGAACACAGTGATTTGCTATTTGCTGGGGTTGACCTGCTTGAAAAGATGACCGATTCAATCAGTTCGGGTGGGAGCGATGAATCCGTTGATATTTCTCAGATCATCGTGCAGTATGAACGGATACTCAACGGTGAAGATATCGGAGCAGAAGAAAAAAAAGAGAAGGAAGAATCGATGACAATGGAAAAAGAGGAGGTATTTGATTCGCCGATTGATATGCCTCATGAAATCCTTTCGGTTCTTGCAGAGGGAAAAGAAGAGGGCTTTAGTCCTTATTATGCAAAGATAAGGCTTGAAGAAGGAACATTGTTGAAAAGTGCAAGAATGTACATGGTTTTTCATAAGCTTGAAGAACTCAATTCAGAAGTGCTATTCAGCAAACCTGATGTAGAAAGGATTGAGGATGAGGCTTTTGAAAATGAAGTCGAAATCGTTTTCCTTTCAAAATTACCGCAGGAAAAACTGGTTAAATCAATTTCGGATATTTCGGAAATTGAGAATGTTAAACTATTTGTACTGAATATGAACATGAAAACGGATGCAAAGGAAGAAAAGCGTGAAGAGAAAGCTGTAGACGCAACTGCTACAGAAAAGAATGATATAAAATCAAGTGTTCCGGTTAAAAAGCAAAAAAGTAATGTGGGTGAACATAAGAAAAATCAGACAGCCTCATCAAAGCTTACAAGAACGATAAGGGTTGATACCGAAAAGCTTGATACGCTGATGAACCTCATGGCAGAGCTCGTTATTGCAAGAAGCAGAATAAATGAAACGCTTAAAAAGTATGAAATAAAGCAGGTGGATGAAAGTCTGGCTCAACTGAGCAGAAATACATCGGATCTGCAGAGCATCGTTATGAAGATCAGGATGGTTCCGATTTCTTATGTCTTCAATCGTTTTCCGAGAATGGTCAGAGATATTGCAAGAAATAATAACAAAGAGATTCAGCTTGTTATTACCGGTCAGGAAACTGAGGTTGACAGAACAGTCGTTGAAGAGATAGGCGATCCACTTGTACACCTTCTCAGAAACGCAGTTGATCATGGTATTGAATCAAAAGCTGAAAGATTAAAGAAAGGGAAACCTGCTACCGGGATTGTAAGGCTTGATGCCAAACATGAAGGGAACAATGTTGTTATTGAAGTAAGTGATGATGGAAAGGGTCTTGACAGAGATGTTTTGATTGCAAAAGCAGTTGAGCGCGGTCTTGTTGATGAAATGACGGCAATGACCATGACGGATGAAGAAGTCTATTCTTTTATCTTTATGGCTGGTTTCTCAACTAAAGAAAAAGTTACAGACCTTTCAGGAAGAGGCGTAGGAATGGATGTTGTAAAAACATCCATTGAAAATCTGAATGGTGCTATAGTTGTAGAGAGTGAAAAAGAAAAAGGCACGAAAGTAACAATAAGACTTCCACTCACTCTGGCTATCATACAGGCGTTGCTTGTAAAAGTTTCGAATCTTGTTTATGCGATACCAATTGTTTCTATTGACAGCACGCTCAATCTTTCAACTTCGGAGATTCAAATCGTGCAGTCAAGAGAAGTAGTCGTAATAAGAGGTGAGATAATTCCAATAGTCTGGCTCAAGGAAGTTTTCAGACTGCCGGTAGATGAAGAGCCTGAGAATATACATGTAGTTATTGTCAAAGTTGGAAATAAGAAATTCGGACTTGTCGTTGACGGCCTGCTTGGTCAGGATGATATTGTTATAAAATCACTTGGTAAACTTCTTAAAGATGTCAGCGAATTTAGTGGCGCTGCAATCCTTGGAGATGGAAGTATTGCATTGATACTTGAAATTGCCAATATAGTACACCATAACGTATAAACTGGGAGGTAATGATAAATGGGTAAAAGAGTTCTCATTGTAGATGATGCAGCTTTTATGAGAATGATATTAAAAGACATCGTAACGAAGAATGGTTATGAGGTTGCTGGTGAAGCTGCTAATGGTCTTGAAGCGGTAGAAAGATACAAAGAATTAAAACCTGACGTAACGACTATGGATATAACGATGCCTGAGATGAATGGAATTGATGCAATTAAAAAGATCAAAGAAGTAGACGCTGAAGCAAAGGTTATTGTCTGTAGTGCCATGGGACAACAGGCAATGGTTATTGATGCCATTCAGGCAGGTGCAAAGGACTTTATAGTCAAACCCTTCCAGCATTCAAGGGTTATTGAAGCTTTAAATAAAGTAACTGGATAAATAAAACGATATGTCAACAGATACAACTGCAGCGGCAGGTATGGGTGATGTGAACGTCTTAGGGGCGTTTATGCCATTCTTGGTCGCTGCGCTTTTTATATTTATAGTTCTGTACCTCGTCTATTGGATGCTGAAACATAATAAGGGTTTAAAGTCAAAAGGAGATTTCTTTAAAATCCTTGCGTCACAATCGATTGATCAATTCACCAACATTCATCTTATAAAATATCTTGAATATTATTACGTCATCACCACATCGCAGGGGAATGTAGAGATTCTTGAGAAAATTGACGATACCGAAATAAAGGAAGAGTTGAATCTCAAATTCATGTCCTCTAAAAATTCTGCTTTCTCGAATATATTAAATCGAAAGATTTTCGAAGACCAAATAAAAAAATTAGATAATTTTGATAGATAGAGGCGGTTCCTGTTTTGACAAAGAAAATCAGAATACCTTTTTTAATCGTAATACTGTTAATAGTTTTTTTTTCTACCGCAGCATCTGCTGATCCGACGATTCCTGTTCCGAAACTGGAAATAGGGATTGGCACAGCTCAAAATGCAGATGATCTTGTTGTGACGCTGGAAATAATTCTCTTTCTGACGGTTATCTCTTTAGCGCCATCGATATTAATGATGTTTACCTCGTTTACGAGGATTATGGTGGTCATGAGTATCCTGCGAAATGCTATGGGAACAAGACAATCGCCGCCTAATCAGGTTTTGATTGCGTTATCGATCTTTCTTACAGTGTTTATCATGTGGCCGACTTTTCTTACCGTTTGGGATGATGCGTATGTTCCATACAGCGAAGGGAAAATCGGATATCAGGAGATGTTTACAAGGGCAGGGGAAACGTTTAAAGATTTTATGGTAAAAGAACTCAAGATTCATCATAATGAAGATAATGTGGATATGCTCATAGAATCCACTGGGAGACAACCTGTCGAAGATATAGCAGATGCGGGCTTGGAGATTATTATACCTGCTTTTGTTGTAGGCGAATTGGAAATTGCCTTTAAAATGGGTGTCCTGTTATACATACCTTTTATCGTTATAGATATGGTTACTGCCAGTATTTTGCTTGCTATGGGTATGATTATGATTCCGCCTGTTTTGATTTCAATGCCTTTTAAGATACTGCTTTTTGTCATCATCAACGGCTGGGATCTTCTGATTGGTGGTCTTATTCGCAGCTTTGGATAAGGAATTAAGCGTTGGGTTTATCAAAAATAGTTGTTAAAAGGGGGCGGAGATGTATCTAATCGGAACGGATATAGGAACACAGGGAACGAAAACGGTTATCGTTGATGAAATAGGGAAAATAAAGTGTGAAAGTTTTCGTGAGTACGATGTGCTGACGCCTAAACCTTCGTGGGCTCATCAATGGCCGGATGTATGGTTCAGAGCGGTCTGTGGTTCTATTAAAACAGCAGTTGAATGTTCCGGCATCAACCCGGTTGAAATTGATGCAATAGCGATAAGTGGTTTATATGGTGGTTCAGGAATTGCAGTTGATAAAGAGATGAACCCCATTTATCCATGTTTAATATGGATGGATAGAAGAGCGAAAGAGCAGACATCATGGGTTAAACACAATATTGCAAAAGATAAAATCTTTGAAATTACGGGGAACTATGTCGATTCTTATTATGGTTATACAAAGATGATGTGGATTAGGGATAATGAACCGGAAGTTTGGCATGATACCTATAAATTTATGACGCCGAAAGACTATATCATCTACAAATTGACGGGTGAAATGAGTATCGATTATTCATCTGCCGGAAATCTCGGAGGTCTTTTCGATATTCATAGCAAAGAATGGTCTGCCGAGATGTCTGAATTGTTAAATATACCAATTGACAAATTACCGCAAAATATCATCCGTTCGACTGATATAGCCGGAAAAATCAACAAAATGGGTGCTGAAATTACCGGCTTACGTCAGGGAACACCAATTATATCTTCCGGGATAGATGCTGCTGTAACACAATTCAGTGCAGGCGTGATTGATGAAGGGGAACATGTGGCGATGGCGGGGACATCCATGTGCTGGGGAACGGTTCATAACGGAAAGAATCTTAATCCCGGATTGATAAGTTTTCCGTATGTCGTCTATGAAAAAGAAAAGATATATACGTTTGGCGGTAGTGCGACAAATGGTGCGCTTGCAAGATGGTTTAGAGAACAATTTGGCGCAATTGAAAAAGAAACAGAAAAAAGAACGGGGATCAACGCCTATACATTATTGGAAGAAGAGATTAAAAACATTCCTCCCGGAAGTGACGGGCTTATTGCGCTCCCTTATTTTATGGGTGAACGTTCCCCTATATGGAATCCGGATGCAAGAGGGGGATTTCTTGGCTTATCCCTTTTTCATGAGCGTAAACATATGTATAAGGCTATGCTTGAATCTGCTGCTTATTCTCTTCGTGATAATATGGAAGTTGCGAAGCTTGCGGGTATTAAACTTGATAATGACTGTTGTATAACCGGTGGCGTATCAAAGTCAAAGGAATGGGTACAGATATTTGCGGATGTTACGGGTTTTGATATGAAATTGATAAAGAATTCCGTTGAGGCTCCCCTTGGAGATGCATTTCTTGCCGGTCTTGGGATAGGTGTTTATAAAAAACCGGAAGAGATAAAGAAATGGCTTGAATTTAAAGAACCCGTTAAATCAAACCCCGAAACGAAAAGGATTTATGACAGGTATTATAAATATTTTAAAGCGTTCTATGATTCGACGAAAACATTAATGACTAAAATGGTGGAAGAAAGCGAGTGAAAATGGACAGATCCTGGGATTATTACGATGATATCGCACATCTTTACGATGCACAATATGAAGAGCCCTATTGGAAACTTTATCATCTCATCACCGAAAAGCTGATAGAGCAATTACTCATAAAGAAGAATTTGAAATCTCCTCTTTCAATATTGGATCTTGGATCCGGAACCGGGTATTGGATGGAGTATTTTGTTGAACGTGGAGACAAGGTTTATTGTCTTGAACCGTCTGAGAAAATGATAACAATTATTAAGATGAAGAGTGAAATACTTGAAAAGGAAGTTGAAATTTACCAGGGGATATGTGAAAAGCTTCCCTATGAAGAGAACTCATTTGACCTTGTGAATGCACAGGGAGATGTATTCAGTTATGCGATGGATGCTGAAGAAGGGTTAAAAGAAGCGTGGCGTGTCTTAAAACCCGGTGGTCTGATTATTGGTTCTGTGGATAATTATTTTGCATTTTTAAATGATGCGGTAAGCGTTGGGGATATTGCAACTGCGAAAAAATTAAAAGACTCATCCTTTACCGAGATTGGAAACAGTGAGGTCAGTTCGAAAAAATTCAAAACAAGGTTATTCACACCCGGTGCTCTTGAAGAAGTTTTAAAAGGGCAAGGTTTCTCAGATATTCAAATTGGAGGCAAAGTTGTCTTTGGTCTATATGAAGAAGAAGAGCTTATCGCTGAAATTGACTCTATAAGTGAATTAGAAGTTGAGCATTGTTTTAGTAGAGAATTGATTGGAAAAGCTGAACATCTTCATTTTTCAGCCTTGAAACCGATTAACATATAGTTTACTAACAGGAAAAAGTGTGGTAATTGACATATCTTCTGAAAAGTGGTACTATATCTCCGCTGTTGTGAGGAAAAAGAGAAGCGATAGCAGAACAGAGAAGGTCATTGAAAAACGGATAACGAAAAAAATAGACGAACCAGCAAGTGAGACAAGATGAAAATTTTGACTCCAACGCGAATTATATCGGGCAGATATAATTTGAGTGCGAGGAGATTCTGAACAAATCTCCAAACCGAAAAAACCAAAGTGATGAAGGTAAACGGAACAATAGTTCTTAACCATAATTACTGAGTGACAACAGGGAAGACCTGAAGCGATTTTTACTAATTACGATGTAATTAGTTACATAAAATTGGATGGAGGGTTTGATCCTGGCTCAGGGTGAACGCTGGCGGCGTGCCTTACACATGCAAGTCGAACGAGAAGGGATGGAAATTCATCTTCGGATGGAAATTCATTTTGGAAAGTGGCGAACGAGTGAGTAACACGTAGAAACCTGCCCATCGGAGGGGGATAACGACTGGAAACGGTTGCTAATACCGCATAAGCTCGAAAGAGGAAAGCTTTAGGGTGCCGATGGAGGGGTCTGCGGGCCATCAGGTAGTTGGTGAGATAACAGCTCACCAAGCCGACGACGGCTATCTGGCGTGAGAGCGTGATCAGACACGAGGACACTGAGAAACGGGTCCTACTCCTACGGGAGGCAGCAGTGGGGAATATTGGACAATGGGGGAAACCCTGATCCAGCAACGCCGCGTGAACGAAGAAGTCCTTCGGGATGTAAAGTTCTTTTAAATGGGAAGAAGGAAGTGACGGTACCATAGGAATAAGCCCCGGCTAACTACGTGCCAGCAGCCGCGGTAAGACGTAGGGGGCAAGCGTTACCCGGAATCACTGGGCGTAAAGGGAGCGTAGGCGGCCTTGAAGGTTGTATGTTAAAGACGACGGCTTAACCGGAGAAATGCATACAAAACCGCAAGGCTTGAGGATATCAGAGGAAAAGGGAATTACCATTGTAGGGGTGAAATCCGTAGAGAGTGGTAAGAATGCCGGTGGCGAAGGCGCTTTTCCGGGGTATACCTGACGCTGAGGCTCGAAAGCTAGGGGAGCGAACCGGATTAGATACCCGGGTAGTCCTAGCCGTAAACGATGTTCACTAGGTGTAGGATGTCGACAGGCAAACTGTGCTGAAGCTAACGCGATAAGTGAACCGCCTGGGGAGTACGTCCGCAAGGATGAAACTCAAAGGAATTGACGGGGGCCCGCACAAGCGGTGGAGCGTGTGGTTTAATTCGAAGCTAAGCGAAGAACCTCACCAAGTCTTGACATATAAGTGGTAGTGAAGCGAAAGTGGAACGACTCCAGTTTACTGGAGAGCTTATACAGGTGGTGCATGGTCGTCGTCAGCTCGTGCCGTGAGGTGTTGGGTTAAGTCCCGCAACGAGCGCAACCCTTGTTAATAGTTGCCAGCATTTAAGATGGGCACTCTATTGAGACTGCCGTCGAAGAGACGGAGGAAGGAGGGGACGACGTCAGATCATCATGCCCCTTATGATTTGGGCTACACACGCGCTACAATGGGTTAGGCAGAAGGCAAAGCAGCAATGCGGAGGGAATCCGTAAACTAACCCCCAGTTCAGATTGCAGGCTGAAACCCGCCTGCATGAAGTCGGAATCGCTAGTAATCGCAGATCAGAACGCTGCGGTGAATACGTTCCCGGGCCTTGTACACACCGCCCGTCACACCACCCGAGTTGGGAATACCTGAAGAGCATGGCAAGCCGACCAGCAATGGAGGCAGTGCTTTAAGGTAGGCTTGGCGAGGGGGGTGAAGTCGTAACAAGGTAGCTGTATCGGAAGGTGCGGCTGGATCACCTCCTTTCTAAGGAGACTACTCCACAAAAGTGGAGAAAAAAATGGTTCATCTAGAGAAGTGTTTGAAAAGACACTTCAATTCGTTGTCCGGTTTTGAGTATACTTTCTCTTTCGAGAGAAATGTTGGCTTTTGAGCGGGCTAGTAGCTCAGTTGGTCAGAGCGCACGCCTGATAAGCGTGAGGTCGGTAGTTCAAATCTACCCTAGCCCACCATTAAAAGCCAATTACTGACTCAAAGGATGGGGGTGTAGCGCAGTTGGGAGCGCATCTGCCTTGCATGCAGGGGGCCAGGGGTTCGAGTCCCCTCATCTCCACCATTTTTTAAGAAGAGTTTTTTTGACTCTTCGTTCTTTACGTATGTAGAGACCATAGGTCCTTGAAAATAGCATAGGGAAGTAGTAAATTTCTTACAGGAGAAATTACTACATTACTTCTTTTACTACTCCAAGTAAAAGAAAGTAAAGCTGACACAGATAGAAGTAAGTGAGTTTTGAAAAGAACTTACAGGTGATTACTTAGAAGATCACTATGATTCTTTAGGGGAATCAAACAACCGAGTTTAGTAATCAGAGATGATTACGAGACAAAATAGTTTCGAAGGCTCCGAAAGGAGGCTAAGAAACTAAAAGATGATTGGTCCGCAATCATCAGCAACAAACATCCAAAAGATAAACCTTGAGTTTATCACAAAATAAAGTTCCAGAAGATTGGAGACAATCTTCGAGAGCGCACAATAGTTAAGGTAGTAAGGGCATTTGGTGGATGCCTTGGTAGTAGATAGCGAAGAAGGGCGTGACAAGCTGCGAAAAGCCACGATAAGGAGCAAATAGCCGTAGAATCGTGGATACCCGAATGGGGCAACCCGTAGTCCGAGGGGACTACATCCCGAAAGGGAGGCGAACCCGGTGAAGTGAAACATCTCAGTAACCGGAGGAAAAGAAAGCGAAGCGATAGCGTGAGTAGCGGTGAGCGAAAGCGCTGAAGGCCAAAACACATACATGTCAAGCATACGGGCGTTGTGTATGTGTGGTAGTGGGAATGAGATAGGCGAACCGTAAGATAGCCGGGCTCACAGAATATGTATAGCAGAATACCATGGGAAGGGTAGCCGAAGAGAGTGACAGCCTCGTAAGCGAAATACATATTCGGAGTTTCTTATCTCCCAAGTAGCACTCAGCACGAGGAATTGAGTGTGAATCCGGGGGGACCACCCTCCAAGCCTAAATATATCTACTGACCGATAGTGAAGAGTACCGTGAGGGAAAGGTGAAAAGCACCCCGGGAGGGGAGTGAAAAAGAACCTGAAACCGAATGCCTACAAGAAGAGGGAGCGCAAGTGACCTCGTGCCTTTTGATTAATGTGCCTACGAATTATCGTATATAGCGAGATTAAGCCGGGAAAGGTGTAGTCGCAGGGAAACCGAGTCTGAACAGGGCGACTAGTTATATGCGATAGACCCGAAACCAAGTGAGCTACCCATGTCCAGGGAGAAGGTGGGGTAAGACCCATTGGAAGACCGAACCAGTTTGTAGTAAAAAACAATTGGATGAGATGTGGGTAGGAGTGAAAAGCTAACCGAACTTGGTGATAGCTGGAACTCTCCGAAACGTATTTAGGTACGGCCTCGTTTTTAAAATTACCGGAGGTAGAGCACTGAATGGGTGAGGGGGGCAACCTCTGATCTCAATCAAACTCCGAATGCCGGTAATGGATGAACGGGAGACAGCCTGCGGGGGATAAGCTCCGTAGACGAAAGGGAAACAACCCAGACCAACAGCTAAGGTCCTAAAGAGATGACTAAGTGTGAAAGGAAGTGAAGAGTCGAAGACAGCTGGGAGGTTGGCTTAGAAGCAGCCATCCTTGAAAGAGTGCGTAACAGCTCACCAGTTGAGACCCTTTGCGCCGAAGATACAGGGGGCTGAAGTCATACACCGAAGCTATGGAATCGAAAGATTGGTAGGAGAGCAATGTATAGTAGGGAGAAGCGTTATCGTGAGGTAATGTGGACGAGATACAAGAGCGGATGTAGGCATGAGTAACGAGATGATGGTGAGAATCCATCACCCCTAAAGCCCAAGGGTACCTGGGGAAGGGTCGTCCTCCCAGGGTAAGCCGGTCCTAAGGTGAACCTGAAAAGGGTAGCCGATGGAAAACAGGTAAAGATTCCTGTGCCAGTGTATAGAGAATTGCAAGCGGGAACGCAGGAGGAAACGCTCCGCGAACAAGTGGCAAATTCGTCCAAGCTTTGAGCCGTTGAGGTGTGCAGTGAAGTACACACACTGAGGGAAGAAGTGAAGGGGAGCTGATCGAAGGATGAGCAACGGAGTTGAAATCACACTGCCAAGAAAAGCCGCGTGCCGTATTGACCTATACATTGACCGTTCTGGAAACCGACACAGGTGGGCAAGCTGAGAAGGCTAAGGGGAGCGAGAGAACCTCCGTTAAGGAACTAGGCAAAATAACCCCGTAACTTCGGGAGAAGGGGTGCTCGAACAGGTTCAGAGCTAGTTCGAGCCGCAGTGACAAGATTCTGGCGACTGTTTACCAAAAACACAGGACTCTGCAAATTCGAAAGAAGACGTATAGGGTCTGACGCCTGCCCAGTGCTGGAAGGTTAAGTGGAGATGTTATCCGTAAGGAGAAGCATTGAAATCAAGCCCCAGTAAACGGCGGCCGTAACTATAACGGTCCTAAGGTAGCGAAATTCCTTGTCGGGTAAGTTCCGACCTGCATGAATGGTGTAACGATCAGAATACTGTCTCAACGGAGGACTCGGTGAAATTACACACTTGGTGAAGATGCCAAGTACCCGCGATTAGACGGAAAGACCCCGTGGAGCTTTACTGTAGCCTGGTATTGTGTATTGTTGTAAGATGTACAGGATAGGTGGGAGGCGAAGAAGACATATCGTCAGGTGTGTCTGAGCCGCTGTTGGGATACCACCCTTCTTACAACGGTGCACTAACGTGTGAGTGTGAAGAGCGCTGCATGGACAGTGCCAGGTGGGCAGTTTGACTGGGGCAGTCGCCTCCTAAAAAGTAATGGAGGCGCGCGAAGGTAGGCTCAGGCTGGTTGGAAATCAGCTGAAGAGTGTAAGGGCAAAAGCCTGCCTGACTGAGAGAGAGACAACTCGAACAGGAACGAAAGTTGGTCTTAGTGACCAGGCGGTGCAGAGTGGAATGGCCGTCGCTCAACGGATAAAAGTTACCCCGGGGATAACAGGCTGATACCACCCGAGAGTTCATATCGACGGTGGTGTTTGGCACCTCGATGTCGGCTCATCGCATCCTGGGGCTGAAGCGGGTCCCAAGGGTTGGGCTGTTCGCCCATTAAAGCGGTACGTGAGCTGGGTTCAGAACGTCGTGAGACAGTTCGGTCCCTATCTGTCGTGGGCGCAGGACACATGAGGAGAGTCTCTCCTAGTACGAGAGGACCGGAGAGAGTAGACCACTGGTGAGTCAGTTGTGATGCCAATTGCAAAAGCTGAGTAGCTAAGTCTATGAAAGATAAGCGCTGAAAGCATCTAAGCGCGAAGCGAACTTCAAGATTAAGTGTCCCATCCTATATGGAGTAAGGGCAGTTCGAGACTAGGACATTGATAGGCCACAAGTGGAAGTTCAGTGATGAATGGAGCTGAGTGGTACTAATAGCCCGAGGCCTTAACTATAATTGGAACTTGCAAAACAAGTTCCTTGGGAGTTTCTTCGAAACTCCAAGTAGTTAGCTGAAAGTTATTTGGGAGATTTTAAAATCTTTCTGCGAAAGATCATAAAACTCCAGATAATCGGAAGAAGGATAAAATGGAACTTGACAGAGTTCCGAATAGTAAGCGTCAGTTTTAAAAGTAATGAAAATTCCTTATGCTATTTTGAATGACTTATTTTGTTCATGAGAAAGATAGTCTTTCTTGAGAACATACCCTTTATGCTAGGTGAACATACACGGAAAGGAAACACCCGGTCCCATCCCGAACCCGGCAGTTAAGCTTTCTGTGGCCGATGGTAGTACGGTCATCACGCCGTGTGAGAGTAGGTATCGCCTAGCTTTTCCTTATTTTTCTGGTAAAATACCAGTTCCTTAAACATCACCCTCGTTAGAGGATGAGACCATCTTTTAAGATGGTTCTTTGCTTTTTTGAGTGGCCCCATAGGATAACGGCTAGTCCATCGGATTCTCAGTCCGAGAGTCGGGGTTCGATTCCCCGTGGGGCTACCATTCAGGAAAACACACTTTGAAAGAAGTGTGTTTTTTTTTGCTTGAAAAATGAAAAATACAGCGGTTGTTTTTAAATATGTTATGATAAGTACGGCAAGTGAAATAAAAAGAAATTGTCTTAAAGTGGGTGTTTTGTGAAAAGAGACGTAAAAGAGAAAAAACTGTTAATTAAGCTGTTTATGATGTTTTTTAAGATCGGATTATTCACATTTGGCGGCGGATATGCGATGATTCCCGTTATGGAAAAAGAACTTGTCTACAGACATCACTGGTTAAAGAAATCAGATTTTATTGATTGTATTTCTTTAACACAGGCTGTACCGGGTCCAATTGCCTTTAACATGTCAATATATCTCGGCTATGAGGTAAAAGGGCTAAGAGGTGCTTTTATATCTGTTTTAGGGGTTGCCATGCCAAGTGTTTTTATTATCATGCTGGTGGCTGTGTTTTTTACCAATTTTACAGAGTATGAGATTGTTCAGAATATGTTTAAAGGCATTCGACCGGCGGTCGTTGCCCTTATTGTTTATGCAGCGGTTAATATTGCGCGGCATCTGAAGTGGACTTGGAGTATGGTTGCAATAGCCTTAGCTGCATTGTTTCTAAAGAGTTTTATGGGCTGGAATCCTATTTATCTGATCATCATATCTTTTATCCTATCCATCGTTGTATACTTACTTAAGAAAAAGTCTCATAAAGTACATCAGAAACAGAACGATGAAAATGGGAAGTGATTAGATGACTATATTGCTGAATCTGTTTTTATCCTTCTTTAAAATTGGCCTTTTTGGTTTTGGTGGCGGGTATGCGATGTTATCACTCATACAGAATGAGGTTGTTGGCATGGGATGGATGACGAATCATGAATTTATAGATATAATCGCCATTGCTCAGATTACGCCAGGACCGGTGTCTGTCAATACAGCGACTTTTGTAGGATACCGAACAGCGTCTTTCTTGGGTGCGATTACGGCGACTGTCGGATTAGTTACACCGTCCTTTATACTCGTTATGATTCTGGCATATCTTGTGAGAACAAGAACCAATTCAATGTTCACAAATACGCTACTGAGTAGTTTAAAGCCTGTAATTGTTGCTTTGATTGCAGGAGCGGCACTCAGTGTATCAACGGTTTCAATAATCGATTTTCCGGGGCTTATAATAGCTGTGGTGACCTTTATCTTATTATGGAAGACAAAATTACACCCGATCTTTCTTGTTCTTGCTTCGGGGCTTGCCGGGATGGTGTTATATAGTTTTTAAGTGAAAAAGAATATAACGGTTAAATACAGGATCAAAATAAAAAGGGGATTGAATATAGATTCAATCCCCTTTTTTGGCTGTTTGTTGTGAATTTTGGCTTATGCGTTTTTAAGATCTTTGAACATCTCATCTGCCTGATCTGGTGTGATGTTCTTGTGAACAATAGCGTTGATAATCTGAATCATGATGATTGGATCGGGATTCTTCCATACATTTCTTCCCAGATCAACTCCTGCTGCGCCCTTCTGCATGGCATTGTATACGAGTTCAAAAACAGCTCTGTTTGAATCGAGTTTTGGCCCACCTGCAACCACGATTGGTTTTGGAACAGCTGATGTGAGTTTTTCAAATTCATCACAGTAATATGTTTTTACGATGTCTGAACCGAATTCTGCAGCAATTCTTGAAGCCAGTTTAAGGAATCTGAGTTCTCTTTTGTCTTCGAGTTCTTTTCCAACAGCAGTTACGGCGAGAACAGGGAGATCGAGTTTTGAACAATCGTTGATTGCCTTTGTGAGACCACCGATGGTCTGTTTTTCGAATTCTGTTCCGAGATAGAAGGAAACTGCCATTGCAGCAGCGTTTAATTTTGCAACTTCTTCTGCCTGAAGTGTGATGATTTCATTTGTGATATCAGGCTGTGCGATGGAGGAACCACCGGATGATCTTAATACGACACCTTTTGTAAATTCAGGTGTGATACAGGAATTAAGGATTCCCGGGGAGATCATCAGTGCATCAACGTATGGCAGGAGATCCTTTACAGCTTCTGCAGGATCTTCCATGCCCGTAACAGGTCCCATGAAATATCCATGGTCAATTGCAAGCATAACTGTTCTGCCATCTTCAGCGAAGATCTTATTCATTCTATTCTGTTTTCCCCAACTCATCTGAGTTTTGTATTTCATTGTATACCTCCTGGTAGTTGTTTTATCAGATACTCTGTTACTTCAATCAGATTACTCGACATTCACTTTATCGTTTGGGTCATAAGGTGCTTTGACGAAGACTGCTTTTGCCGGTACATCTCCGATGTTTTCAAGATAATGTGCGTTGTTTGGTGATACATGGATGAAATCACCTTTTTTCAAAACTGCGTATTTTTCTCCGTTGATCTTGAACTCAATTTCTCCTTCGAGTATGAAGAAATCTTCCTCTATTACCTGATGAAGATGGTTTGGGAATCCTTCACCCGGTTTGAGTCTGACTATTCCGAAATCTACATTGGGTCCTCTCATGAGGTACTTTGGTCCGGAATCTCCAAATCGGTATTCCTTATCGTTTTCGTTTACTAATAACATTCAGCCTCACCTCCTATTCTCCTGGGGCTTTCCACATATGATTTAAATTTTCAGTATCCGTAATATTTAACATTTTTTGATAGACATCTTTCCATTTCTTGTAATAATATTTGTATTCTTTATGAGCAGCTCTGTCCGGGTAATAGACAGCTTCTATCGTACAAAGATTTTCAGCAGCATCTTCAAAGGAATCATATTCTCCCATTCCCACGAGACAGGTTAGAAGTACCCCAAAGGAAGTTGCTTCCTTTACTTTTGGTACCTTAACGGGTATTCCGAGAACGTTTGCAAGGATTTTACACCATTCGGGACTGTAAGAAGCACCGCCTCCGAATGTGATGCTCTCCGGGAAGAAGCCCGTTATTTCCTGAATGAGTTTTAGATTACCGAGACTCAGGAATGCTGCGTTTTCCATCAGTGATTTAAACATGGCTGCTTTATTGTATTTTTCCGGCTCGTTAATATCCATTCCGATGAATGCCGGTGTGGAATGTTTCCAATGCATATAATTCATGATATCAGAGAAGATCGGGATAATGCCGTATGAACCAACCGGAACGGATTTAGACATTTCTGTAAGAAGTGAATAAGTGGAAATGCCCAGTTCATCTGCCATCTTTTTTTCACTTTGACATAAAGCATCTCTGAACCATCTCATGACGAGTCCTACCTGAAAGGCTATCCCTTCATATTGGAAAAGTTCTTTTATACCATGAGAGTTGATTCTGACTCTTGCATTTTTATCCGGAATCGGTTTTTTAACGTTGACTTCCTGCTGCCAGAAAGTTCCACCGAATATTGCGGCTTCATGTTCTTTAACGGCTCCAACGCCAATTGTTCCCAATTGAACGTCTCCACCTCCGACAATAATTTTGGTATCCGGTGAGAGTTCAAGTTCCCGGGCTAACTCTGATGAAAGTGATCCGATAACGTTTCCCGGTTCATGAACAGTCGGGTAGATATTTTCTTTCAGATTGAGTTTCGAAATGATTTCATCGTTCCAGTTTCTTTTGAATGTATCGAAGATTCCGGATGTTGAACCGTTTGTCGGTTCGATTGTGTATTGACCGCATAATCTGAAAAGAACCCAGTCACTGATCATCCCCAGCTTGTGAGCCGCTTCATAGACTTCCGGTAGATTCTTCTTTACCCATAGCAGTCTTGGTGCATCTGATAATGAAAAGGTCTGACCGGTATGATTGTAGATAGCCATTTCAAGGCCTGTTGCGATTAATTCTTCAACCTCTATACCTGCTCTTGCGTCAATATTTGAGCATGCCCAGATTTCTTCTCCCGATTCGTTGTACAGGACCATTCCTTCTCTCATGGATGAAGCGGATATTGCAACGATTGTTTCCCTGTCTACTCCTGATTTTTCAATGGTTTCTTTAATGATCTCCTTTATAAGAAGCCAATTGGTTTTTGTATCAAAATCTATTGCCCCGGCAACGTTTGAATAATTCATGTGTTTCCATTCACGCTGAGACATAGCTATTTCATTTCCACCTTCGTCAAACAAAATCGTTCTTCCGCTACCTGTTCCACAGTCTATTACGAGATAATGTTTCAAGATTTTCACCTCATTCAGTATTCATTCAAATTGAATTATTTTAAGATTAGTCCTTTAATAATTCAATTGCCGTTCTTTCATCGGTAATAAGTGTCTTAACGAGTCCGCCTTTTATTGCGGCTTCAATTGGTTTAATTTTTTCGCTGCCACCTGCGACGGCAATTACATTTTGCTGATCTCTCAATTTAGCGATATCAAATGAGATAATCCTTTCATTACTTTCATAATCAACAAGATTCCCTTCGTTGTCAAAATATCTTCCCAGAATATCGCCGACTGCTCCGTTTCGTTTAAGGGCTGCAAAATCAGTTTCCTTCATATACCCTTTTTTGATGATAGTCGCGTTCAGGTTCATGGAACCTATACCGACCAGAAGATGATTCGTCAGATCCCACATGTTAAGGATCTCCCGTACTTCCGGTTCACGTTTCATCTCATTGACAACGTTCTGATTCGACATCAGAAGCGGCGTTGGGATGATTCTGAATTTTTCGGAATATCGACTGAAGAATTCCGCGCCGGACAGAAGTGGCAGCAAACCTCCTGAAAGGGAGACGATATAAAAATCCCTAATATGATCAAGGCTTAAATTCTTTATCGTATGCGAAACCGTTTCTCCCCAACCAATACCCAGAACATCACCATCACTCAGAAAATAATTGATATGCTGTGATGCAGCCATTCCAAGTTGTCTGCTGATTTCATCTTTGTCATTCGAGTGAACCGGAACAACGATGGAATCTTTCAAGTTGAATTTTTTTGTGAGCGTTTTCTCTATCTCCAGAAGGTTTACATTCTGATCCTTGATTCTGATTTCAACAATATTTTCCTTTAATGCCTTTTCAAGGATCTTCATCACTTTGGCTCTGTTTGTTTTAAATTTTTCAGCAATCTGTGATTGTGTCATACCTTCTTTGTAATAACACCAACTGACCCTTACCATCAGCTCTCTGTCAGCTATAATGCCATTAAAATTATTTGTTCCGTTTTTAGCCAAATCTGCACACCTTCTTCAATTTCTATTTAGAACAAATGAAAAACAAAATTTCATTTGCAACATTCCTTTTGAATGATAACACTTTATTCCTGACAAGTCAAGCCTTAATTTCAGGTTTTATAAAAAGGCGAATATTGCTGAATAAACCCGATTATTAACGATTAAAGACGTATATATGCCCTTAAGTCTTAAAACTTCCCATTTTCTCGATTTTTGAAGTTTGACAGAATCGGCGTATGGATATATAATGGTTTCGGCGTACAAAAGTAAAATAGAATTACAAATGTCTCGATAAAGGTGGAAGTGAATTGAATTATTTAGTAGAAATGAAAGGAATATGTAAGGCGTTTTCGGGAGTACCTGTTTTAGAAGATGTTTCTTTCTCAATTAAGCCTGAATCAGTGCACAGTTTAATAGGAGGAAATGGAGCGGGGAAGTCCACACTTATGAAGATACTGACGGGTGTATACAAGATGGACTCCGGTTCAATATTCTGCGAATCTGAAGAAGTTCAGTTTCATGGACCGGCTGATGCGCATAAGAAGGGGATTTATCTCGTGCCTCAGGAGCCTATGCTTTATCCCTATATGACCGTTGAGGAAAATGTTCTTCTCGGCATGAAAGGGAACAAGGTTGAATTGAGAAAGCAACTGTCAGACCTTATGACCTCATTGAATTGTGATTTTTCAATGAATCAGCTTACCGGAGAGTTAACGATTGCGAAGCAGCAGTTAACGGAACTCTTAAGGGGGCTGATTCGAAAGAACAAGATTATCATTCTCGATGAGCCGACATCAGCTTTGACCAATAAAGAAGTAGAATCGCTTTTTAAAAACATCAGACGACTGAAAACAGAAGAAAAAGTGGGATTTGTCTATATCACGCATCGAATGAACGAGATTTTTGAACTTTCAGATGAATTGACGATCCTCAAAGACGGTAAGATTGCAGCAACAGGAGATGTAAAGGAATTTACACTGGATAAGGTGCTTGATATCATGATTCCCGATTCAAAGGAAATGATAGAGATAAAGAAGAGCGATTATTGCGGTGAAGATTGCGGTAAAAAGGTGCTGGAAGTTAAAAATACAGGTGGTAAAGGATTCTTTGACGTCAGCTTTGACCTTTTCAAGGGAGAAGTGCTTGGGTTAACCGGAGTTGTTGGTGCCGGGAGAACGGAATTTGCCGAGGCTTTCTTTGGACTGTCAAAGATGGTTGAAGGTGAAGTGCTGTTCGAAGGACAACCGTTCAGGGTTAGCAGTCCTGCCGAAGCGATTCAGAAAGGGATTGCCTATGTCCCTGAGGACAGAAGGAAACATGGTGGTTTTCTCAACTCCAGTATCAACGATAACGTGATTTCTTCTATTATGAGCAGATTGTCGAAATTCTTTATGAATAATAAGAAGGCAAAAGAAACGACCCTTGAGGCCATAAAGAATTTCAGTGTCAAGTGTAATGATGTCGATCAGAAATTTGTTTCCCTTTCCGGGGGAAACCAGCAGAAGGTTGTTCTTGGGAAATGGCTTGCAACTCAACCAAAGGTAGTCGTTTTGGACGAACCGACAAGGGGGATTGATGCGGGTGCCAGAAACGAAATTTACAGGATTATCGGAGAACTCTCTCAGCAGGGCATCAGTGTTGTGGTTATTTCTTCTGATTTTGAGGAAATCGTTACGCTTTCAACAAGGGTTATTGTTATGTATAACGGAAAAACTATCAGGGAACTTTGTGGAGATAGTATAAATCTTGAAAATATTACTTATGCATCATTTGGTTATTCGAAAGAGGGTGTCACAAAATGAAAAAAGTCATGAATCTTTTTGTCAAGAGGCAGGAAATCTTTACGCTTCTGATTATACTGGTGTATTTCTTTAGTATCAGTGCGGTTAACCAGGACTTTTTTCAGTTGGATACACTTATCCGAATCCTTTTCAACGGAACGATGCTCTTTGTGATGACGATGGGAATTGCGACGGTTATTATCACGAAAAATATAGACGTTTCGATCGGAAGTTTAATGGGACTGGCCGCGACAATTGGCGGAACGGTACTCAATCAGACAGGGAACGCCTTTCTTGGAATAGGTGCGGCACTTCTGGTGGGGCTTGCCGGCGGTATATTCAACGGAATAGGAGTGGCATATCTCGGTGTTACGGCGATTATCATGACCCTTGGAACGATGGCCATCTTCAGAGGTCTCCTGATCATGTTTACCGGGGGGAAATGGATACAGAATGTTCCCAGCTTTATAACGGACTTTTCGAAGTTCAAATTCCTGGGCATACAGGGTTCCATCTGGATTGTCGTTATCGTTCTTGTCATCTTATGGCTGTTTTTCTCGAAGACGACAAAAGGAAGATACTTTTATGCGGTGGGGAATAACAACGAAGGTGCCAGAATGCAGGGAATCAATGTTAAGCTGATTACCGTCAGTGCATTTGCCGTATCCGGTCTTATGGCGGGAATCGCAGGCGTTTTGTATGTTGCTCAGATCGGTGCCGTCCCCAACCTTGCCGGAAACGGTATGGAAACACAGGCGATTGCAGCGGCAGTTATCGGTGGTGTGAGCCTTACGGGTGGCAGCGGTAATTATCTTGGGGCTTTGCTTGGTGCCATACTCCTTCAGACGATCAATTATTCACTGGTTTATCTGAAAGTTCCCGGTTACTGGAACAACGCCATATCCGGTTTTCTGCTCCTTGCGATTATCGTTATCGCCTCCTTGATTCAGAAGTATATGAAACGGGAACGGGAAAGAAACCTTGACAAACAGATAAGAGAAGAGTTCTTTAAGACTCAGAAAGAATTAGAAAGTGCTTATACAGAGGGTGATGCATAATGAAACTGAAAAAGATGTTAAACTGGCAGCTTGCACTACTCGGAATGCTCGTGATTGAATTCGCTATATTTGGTTCCATGAGTCCTTATTTCCTGAATTTGGACAATCTTCTGTATAACGTTGGAGATTTTCTGTACATCGCCCTTGCGGCATTACCGATGACACTGGTTATCATCACCGGAGGAATGGATATTTCCGTTGGTGCTACCATGGGACTCGGCTCAATCGTCACAGCGTTGTTATGGGCAAAAGGCATGAATATTTGGATTGCAGGCGTGTTTGGACTTGGATCAGGAGCGGCAGCCGGACTTTTAAACGGTTCGCTGATTTTGCTGACGGGCGTTAATCCGCTGGTAATTACACTTGGATCAAGCTTTCTGATTTCCGGAGTTTCACTGATCTTGTCCGGACTTGCAGGCGCAACGGGATTTGAAGGGATAAGTGGGTTACCCGAACAGTTCTCCAATGTGGCAAACGGCTATACGTTTAATATACCGAATCCAGTGTGGATATTGCTGGTGGCAGCGGTTTTATTCTACGTCATTCTTCACAAAACAAATTACGGAAAAAAATTGTATCTGATAGGAAATAATCCGGATGCCGCAAAATACTCCGGGATAAGTATCAAGAAAAATATTATCATTACCTATGTCATCATGGGGATTATGGGAGCTTTCAGCGGAATCATGCTGACATCCTACTTCACTTCAGCACGAGCAGACCTGGGGGGGGCATCGGCACTTTCAGTCGTGACCTGTGCGGTTCTCGGTGGTGCGAGTATTTACGGTGGAGAAGGAAGTATACTCGGTACCTTCATAGCAAGTCTTTTTATCGGTTATCTGAAATATGGATTGCAGATGGTAGGCGTTTCATCGCAGGAGACTCAGGTTTTCCTTGGAGTCGTTCTCATAGCGGCAATCTCTTCAAGGTTCTTCTGGGCTAAATATTCAGCAAGTTACAGAAATAGAAGAGCATTAATGTCAGCTCTAAATCAAAATAGGAGGAAATGAACATGAAAAAGGCTTTATTACTCGTTATTGTACTTGGATTAGTTGTTATGTCGGCAGGATTTGCTGCAAAATTTTATTTTATTCCTAAAATGATAGGAGAAAATTTCTTTGAAGTAGCAGGAAGCGCAGCGGTGGCAATGGGAGAACAGCTTGGTGTAGAAGTTATCTACGATGGCCCTTCAGCCGCATCCGTTTCAGAACAGGTCAGATACATCAACACAGCTATCAACATGGGTGCAGATGCAATTCTTATTTCATCCAACTCCCCAACAGGACTCAATCAGGCTCTTAAGAGAGCACAGAGCAGAGGCATCCTGGTTCTCACATGGGATTCAGACGTAACACCTGAATACAGAGATTTCTATATCAACCAGGGAACACCGGACATTCTCGGAGCGCTTCTCGTTGAAATGGTAGAAAATCAGATTGGTACAGTTCCAACCGGAAAGACTTTGAAAGTTGCTTTCCATTACTCCTCACCAACCGTTACAGACCAGAACGCATGGACAAACTTTGCTAAAAAAATCATTGAAGAAAAACATCCTAACTGGGAAATCGTTACAACACAGTACAGTGATATGAACTTCCCAAAAGCAGTATCAACTGCAGAACAGATCTTAAAGACATACCCGGACATCGACGCTATCATCTGTCCTGACTCAACAGCATTCCCGGGAACAGCAAAAGCTGTAGAAAATCTTGACATGAGCGGAGAAGTAGCCGTTGTTGGTTTCACAACACCGAGTGTTGCAAAGCCATATATCGAAACGGGTACAGTTCTTCAGGGTGGACTCTGGGACTGTGGCGTACAGGGAGCAGCAGCAGTTTACGTTGCATACGAAATGATTGTTAACGGTAAAGAATTCTCCGTTGGAGACGAATTCGCAATGCCGGGAACAAACGGAATGTTCACCATTCTTCCTAACTCCGCACAGGGTTACGACGCACAGTACGATGAACTGGAAAACAACGGACTTGTTATTCTTCCTGAAAGACTTATTTTCACAAGATACAACGTTAACGATTACCACTTCTAATCAGGACTGTATTAGCTTACAACAGAAACTAAAAGACCTGGGACACAAGTTCAAGATCAGTTTATAGGGTTGCACGAAAACAAACTAACAACGAAGACCGGATGGATTTATTCATCCGGTTCTTTTTGTTTAAACCAACACACTGGAAAAATCATTTAGCATAACGTACGAGGAAATTAAAAAGCCTTTCCCTTTCCTTTCCCTCAAAATGCCAGAGACAGAGATAAGCGTACAGTTCATTTAAATTGGTCTTTTTACAGAAGCGGATCATCTTTTTATGATCTGGATCGGAAAAACGTTCGGACATGACCTCTTCAACATCAAAGCGCCAGGGAGTGGTGGAATAGCGCACATATTGCTTGAAATAGACGTTGAGCATTTCATGATCTGCTGTTGAGTCAACAGAAGAGTAAAGACGCATCAGCGGTGTGATATGACGCATCTTGCCCATTTTGGAAAAGAGTTGATTCACGAGTTTGTATCTGGCCTTGTAGAAAGGATTAACCCGTTCATCATCGAAGGCAAGCTGAAAGGCAAAGTTGAAAAAGGCGATTCTTTCATTCCCCTGGGTGATATAAACCTTCAATGATTCTTTGTCTTTTTCTGCATAAGAAAGGCATTCAGAGAGGTTGATACTGTCGAGATTAACGAGAGATATATACGCCTTCAGGAAGAGTGTTTTCAACTTGAAGGCTGAAAAATGTGTGATGTTTTTCCAGTTATCATGAAAATATTCATCCTCTTTCAAAAGCGTTATAAGATGATTGATGACCTTTGGGTTTTCGAATGAATGAGGAAGATTCAAAGCAATCAAAATTTTCTTTAAAGTTGAGACTTTGACATGCTTCATCTCTCCTTTTATAATCCTGTACAAAGAAGTGTTGGAAAGTCCATGGCTTTTGGCAAATTTTCTGGGAATCCTTATCCGTTCGGACAAAAGAGATTGAATGCCTTTGCTGTTTGTGATTTCATCGACTCTTCCTCCTTTGTTATAGAACAGCCCATAATGTTTTCTGACAAGTTTAATTGTTTCGTTGTGTTTTTTATCACAATCCGGTTCTATCAACAGCATTTTCTCATAATAATAAAAAATCATTTCAGCCATACTGAAAAATAAATTATAATTCTTTGCTCTCTTTGCAATAACAAGAATTGTATCCAGATAGTTCATCAGAATAGTCGGGTCATCAAACCAGTAACCACAATGCCAGGCGAGTTGTTGGATATTATTCTGAGATGTTTTGAGATCATCCTTTCTAAGATGCCAAGAGGCATTGTTAAATCCAGCGACGATGTAGCTGGGGTGAGGATATTTTAATGCGTGTTCGGAAACTCTGAGGAATAACCTAGAGGCTTCTTTATTCTTTCTTTTGTTTACAAGCTTTCTGGCTTCAGCGTTAACAGCGACAGCAATATCAATTTCATCTTCTATATGCGTTTTGCTACGTTTTCTGAAAGGTGTTAAATTTTCTCCTTTTCTGGTTGCGTTCGTGTTTGATAAAGACTGACCAATTATCGTGCGATAGGGAGCCGGTATGTTTTTAAATTCTCTTTTTAATTGGTCATAAACATCTTTCATTTGCCTCTGTTTGTTCAGACTTATTAAGACAGCTAACTTATTCGATAATAAAAGGTAATAAACCCCCTGGTTCTTACAATATTTCAAAGCTGCGTTGATTTCTAGCAATAACTTCTCAGATTTTAATATCCATATTTTTTTTATAACATTGAAATAAATTAAGAGATCTGAGTTTTTGTCTCTTTCTGAAAAGTAATTGAGGAATGTTTTTGAAAACTTGCCATAAGAAATAACTGGAACGATATGTTTGATAAACAATTACATCACTGCCTTAAAAATAACAATTAATTTATTATAAATTCACAAGTAGTTAAAGACGCTGTTTTTTTATCTTTAGCCATCTGTTTGTCGTGATTCTGAGTATAATTTGCACCACAAATATCTGAAACTAAAAAAAAAAAAAAAAAGAAAACACCGTATTTATAGCTGTTTTGAGTCTCTGATAAAGACTTGAGAAGTCATACATAACCCCCTATAATTATATCACGAACTGTAACTAACGATGAGGGGGATTGTAATGAAGAAGTTTCTTGTGTTTATAATATTAGTGGTTCTTGCAGTATGTGTGTTTGCCGGAGATGAAGAAGACCTTATTGATAAAACAAAATCTGCTTTACCACCAGTTTCTGGTGAGATAACTGTTGAAGCGAGTTCAACGATTGATATATAAGCGAGAGGAGGGGAAGAACAATGGATAGAAACAAACCAAGAGATGACGAGTTTTTCAATTGCAGCCAGGAACATGAATATGGATATGTTTCAAGACTTTATGGTGTAAATTCAAAAAAAGTCCATGAATTTCTTGAGAGAAGATGCAAGGATGGAACAATCAAGTATTCAAAACATAAAGAAGTATACAAGCTGATCAAGAATGAACTGGGGTTCACAATTCCAGTATAAATAACGATTTCATGTTTTTACAAAGGGGGTGTAACAATGGCTATAGAAAAATGGGAAGCAATAGACATCACAAATGAAGTTTCAATTGATGTGGAAATGTTTGAATTTGCATGCTGCGGTTTTTTTTGTGGTGGCGGTGGCCCCGGCAGACCAAAGAAACTTGGTAGATAAAACACAATAAATTTTCAAATACCGATAGCAGCAATGCTATCGGTTGTTAAATTTTATGTGAGCTAAGGAGATAAGATGAAAAAAAACGGTTATATTTATTTAGATAAAGAAAATAGTTTAGGAATACTTTACGATAAGTACTCTGGAAAAATTTATAAAATACCACAGCAAATTGCAGTTTCAGCGAGAAATGATTCTCTGACAGAGGAGAATAAAAACAAAATCAATGATTTGTTATCAGATAGTCCAGTTCACAGGGAAAACAGTGAGTCTGGTGTGTTAAATCATTTGAGATTGATGACAACTAATAAATGTAATTTTAATTGTACTTATTGCTATGCTGATGGAGGAACCTATGGTGTTTCAACACAAAAAGTTATGTCGCCGGAGACTTCAATAGATATCATTAAATGGGCTTATTCGAAATATTACAAGGTTAAACAGATTAGCTTTTTTGGCGGGGAGCCACTGTTAAACCTTGAGGTTATGGAATCAGTTTGTTTGTATATTACAGAAAATTATGGAAGTGGTGCGATAAAACATATGCCGTTCTTTTCTGTTGTGACAAATGGTTATTTGTTGACAGATGAAGTGATTGAGTTATTTTGTAAATATAATATTCATCCCGTTGTGAGTATTGATGGGCCCAAGCTTGTACACGATAAACAGCGTTTGTTGAAAAATGGTGATGGGACTTATGATACTGTTTACTCGAATTTGAAGAAATTAAGGGAAAAGATGGTATTTTCGATAGAAGCCACTTTTACCAAAAATCATGATTTGAGTAATTTGACGATGAAAGAAACAAGTGATTTTTTGAAAAAAGAGTTCAATATCAATCGAATAATAGTCAATCACGTACACACCTATTCTAACGGGAATCCTGATCATTTAGAAGATTTCAGTTCGCAACAGGGTTTTGATTATGCAGAATATTTTGAGGCATTTTTTAATGATGAGCCTTATGTTTATACAGATATAATGGTAAGATTAATAAACACTTTTAAAAATGATTATTATCTGGAAACTTTCTGTGATGCTGGTCTATCGCAATATACAATTGATTGGGAGGGTAACGTTCTACCTTGTCATATTTTTACAGGAAGATCTGACAAATTATTGGGAAATATTTATTCTGATGAAATGAACAGTGTCAAGGGGCTATTCGATGAAAAGAAAATTGGATATTGTCGAGATTGTTCCGATAAAAGATTCTGTCAAACCTGTCTTTTAGATATTGAAAACAAAGAATATAATTGTGAGAATTTCAGAGAAGGCTTAAATACGTTTTATGATAAAATGATTGAGCTTTTTGTCTTTAATAAAGAAAAGTATAAAGAATTGGTGAATGGAATTATAGAATTTGGAAAAGAATAATCTGGAAGTGGGGATGTGGAGTGTTTGTTAAGCAATCTTCTTATGAAGTGATAAAAGAATATTTCCGGGACAAGGCGGATGAATCAATGTTACTATATGAAATTATCCGGGCTGATGATGGGAAATATTCTTTTGGGAATAAAATTACTGTACCTGAAAAAGCATTAAAAATATCCAGTGAACGAGTTAGTGTGGATGTCCGATTTATTATTTACTGTATTGAGAATATGGTTAACGAGTCAAAAGGGTTAGCGATACTGCACAATCATTTTAGCAATTGTGTTTTCTCGCCACAAGATCTTTTCACTATGGATAAGATTTTAAAGTTGGCAACTCAAAAAAAATTACTAAATATGGCGTTTTTGATTTATGAAAATAATACCTCAAAAATGTTGCTCAAACATTTTTTTCTAAACAAGGATCTTTCTTTATACAATGAAACGGAGGAAAAGATACAATATGAATAAGAGAGATAAAATGAGTTACCACAGACTTTTAAGACTTACAGCCAAGTCAAAGATGAAATATCTTCTTTTGGCTGCATTAGTCTTCTTCATTTCAATTTTCCCCATTTTGATTGGAATACAAGTCAGACAGGGGATTGATGTTGCCGTTAATCATCAAGAGGGTTCACTTATTTTCGTTTTTTTCGTTTTTTTTGGCATTGTTATTCTTAACGCTATCTGTTTTAGGTTTCGGAGACCTTTGTGGGAATTATTATCTATTCAAAACGGTGAATCTTTGCTGATGCTTGTTTATGAGAAAATTTACAGACTGCCTCAATTACAATGGGATAGATTGGAAAAGGGTGGTGTTTTTACGTTATTGGAATCTGATCTGCATATTATGCGTGAGCACCTTCCGAAATATCTTCTTCCCATGACTATTGAGTCACTTGGAATTGTGTTTGGCTATGTCTCAATCTTTATTTTTTCGCCGACTCTCTTTCTCATTGCTGTTTTGGCGGGAGTTCCGCTTATTGTTTTGATCATAATTTTTTCGATGAAAATTGAAAAAAATGCCATGAAACTTCAGGGAAACACCGAACAGCTTAACACGTATTTTGATGAAGCATTCCACAGTCTGGACATATTAAAATTATTTAAGGCTCAATCGTACTCAGAAGGTCTTTACAAAAAATATTTCATGAAAAGAAAAGCTTCTGCTGTAAAGAACAAGGCTCTTTCCGGCGGGCTTGAAGGATTGTCAAATTTTGTGGTTTTATTTAGTGGTGCAGCTGTATTGATTGCAGGAGCATATTTAGTCAAAGAAGGACAGATAAGCTTTGGAGAGCTCGCGGCTGTTTGCACTATTTTGGAAGGGGCTATTTTGTGGCCTTTAACGAGAATGCCAGAAGATCTTGCCATTCTTTTTCAGCAGAAGGCATCTTTTACAAGATGTGCAGATTTTCTGAATCTTGAAGAAGAGTCTGTGAAAAGACACAATCCTTTGAAGGATCCTGAAATGCTTTCTATTAAAAATGTCAGTTATGCCTATTCTGAGAACAAGGTCTTGCAGGATATAAGTCTCAATTGTAAAAAGGGTGAAATTATCCTGATCAAGGGGGCAAGTGGTTCCGGTAAGACAACGTTGATGAAGCTTTTACTGGGATTGTATCAGCCGCTGGACGGCAAAGTATGTCTTGAGAGGGGAAATCAGACTTCCGATGTTGATTTTCGTTCAATCGCCTATGTACCACAGGGGAATTTTGTCATCGAAGGGTTGAGTCTTTCGGAAAATATACAGATGAGTGATGATAAAGGAGACCTCGAGCTTGCAACAAGACTGGCAGGTGTCAGTGAATTTTCTTCTGAAATGCAATATGGTTTATCCACCATCGCCGATGCCTCACGCGGATTTTCAAAAGGTCAGATGCAGCGTGTTGCGATTGGAAGGGCTCTTTATAAAAATGCCGATTTTATGATTATGGATGAACCGTTCTCCGCGCTTGATGAGAGAAATATAATTCAGATTAAGAAGAATTTGAAAGAACTGTCAAAAGATAAGGGAATTATTGTCATCTCACATCGTGGAATAGATGATTTTGCCGACAGGATATACACGCTGGAAAGGGGGCGTATCGTATGACCAATATAAATACCGTTAAAGATTTGAGAAGAATGGCACGCCCGGGAACACTTTTTTTTGTGATCCTTTTATTGACCACCATTGGTGAAAGTCTGATGAGGTATTTTCTGGCGGAATTGTTTACCAGAATCGTTAATTCTCTTAATGTCTGGTCCAGTGAGCAATTTATTCAATATGGTTTGTACCTTGTCATCGTTTTAGTGATTGGAGGATTGAGTTCCTACTTCAAGGCTGTTGTTTCGGAAAAGACCGTTCAGCAGGGGTTAAACAGATTACAAGGAAGAATTATAACTGTCGTAGACAAAGGCTCTTTTCGCGAAATAGAACAGATTGAATACGGAAAATATCATACGCTGATGATGTCTGATTCCGAGAAGATAGCGGGATTTTATCCGATGATTGTTTTTCCATTACTGAGTGGAGCCATTCAGTTTTCAACAGCTATGTATTTTGCATTTAGAAACAGTTGGGAAGTCGCTTTGGTTTTGATTGGATTTTCTCTATTTTCTTTTATTGTACCAAAATTTTTCCAACCTAATTTAGAGATAGTGGAGAATGAAGCCCAAAAAAATGAAGGGATTATCCGAACGTTTTTACATCATTCAATTGAAAGAGTTGAGATGATCAAGACGTATGAAAGTAAGGTTCTTGAAGAAAAAGGGTTAAAAAACGTGTATAAAAAATATGGAAACTCGCTTCTTAAGCGGCAAGTTGCTTATGCAAAGATGATGAGTACTAACAACCTTTTTACCTATATTTCTGTAGTTGCTCAGATTTGTATTGAGGTTTGGTTTATCAGTATTGGGAGATTAACACTTGGCGCCTTTCTGGGATTATCTCAATTGTCAAGTGCCATTAACTGGCCGTTTTGGTGGATGCCATATCTGTTTGGTTCTTTGGCTCAAACTCAAGTTTCTGCTGAGAGAATCGCTGAGTTTGTTGATTCCATCTCAGGAGAAAAGGCAACAAACAGAATGGTTGATCATTCAGTACCCGTAATCAAGGGCGAAAATCTTGCCTTTGCCTATGGAGAAGATGGGGTCTTTGAAGATTTTTCATTTGAGATAAGAGAAAATGAAATTGTCGGATTGAATTGGAAGAGTGGTGAAGGAAAGAGTACGTTGATCAAACTCATTTCCGGACTTTACACACCAGATGGTGGAAAGATCATGCAGAATAATAAAGAGCTTTCTTTTGCCTATGCCTCTCAGAATGAGCTGTTTTTTTCAGATTCGATTAAAAACAACGTGGCGTTGTCCGAATCGGTTGACGATCGTAAGTTGAAACAGACTTTTGAGAAAACCTCTGTCGATTTTCTTTCGGGGGAACATTCACCTGAGACACAACTCGACAAAAAAGGGCAGCCATTATCCGGTGGCCAGCAGAAGAGAATCAATCTGGCGAGAGCATTTTATAATGATTCGGATGTTCTGATTCTGGATGAGCCAACGGCTTCTCTGGACAAGGAGACGAAGGCAAAGGTGCTTGAAGCTATCAAATGCGAAAAGGAAAAACGGTCTGTTATTCTCATTACACATGACAGGGAAACGTATGAAATATGTGACAGGATGCTTTAAACGAACAACAACCAATTCTTTTCTTTTTACACAACATCTTTTAAAAAGGATGTTGTGTTTTTTTTATTGTTTTTCAACAAAAACATCAACATTCTTCCCATCCACTCCGAGAGATACTTTGAGGATATTCGTGTAGCCTTCAGATTCCAACTCGGTTGTGTACGCCTTCTCTTCAATCTGAACCATCCCGTCTGCCGTCTTTTCGACGGAAGCTTTTATCTCGATGATAGCGCTGAAATTGGCTTTGTCTTTTGCCTTGAGCATGATGTCGAACCTGCCGTGACCACTTTCTCTGTTGGATTTTATCCAATAACCGCCACTGAGATGGGCAAACATGCCGAGCAGCAGCATATGATAGGTGTTTTCCGGTTCCCCTTTAAGATCATAATAACTCAAACTTTCAATAACATATTTTTTCAGATTTTGGGTAAACAACGTACCATCCCCCTTAAGGAGAGGTTTTGTTATATCGTTGAGGATATGAGTATCCGCTTTCCGAAGCCATTTCACAACAGTTTTTCTGTAGAAACGGATCACTTCTCTGTTAGGGACACTGCAATCGTATTTTATCTCTTCCGTTGTGCTGTCTTCGCGTTTGTTTTCAACCTTAAGATAGCCACTGAACAGAAACAGGGACCAGATAGCATCCGGATCGGATTCGATTTCCCTCAAAGCGGAAGCATCATCTATCACTTTTTCTATGGTTTCTCCGGCAATCAAATGTTCAATTTCTTCCCTGAAGGTGCTGTCACCTTTCAGATTGCTTTCGAGTGTTTTGATGATCAAATCGTTGGAGGAGGTATTGATCCAATAGGGCTGGAATTCCCTGTCAAAGAGGCAGTTAATAACGGACCAGGGGTTGTAGATGATGTTGCCTCCAAAGTTGTAGCCGTTGTACCAGAGTTTGAGATTATTCTCGAAAGCCTCATCGTTGATGTTTAATTCATTTACAAGTAAATTGATCTCAGATTGTGTAAAGCCGAAATAGGTGGAATAACGTTCTTTCAAAGTGGTATAGACCTTGAGATTGTTTAAGCCTGAGAAGATACTCTCCTTGGCCACCCTGTAAATACCGGTTAAAACCCCTTTAAAGAGAAAGGCATTATCCTTGAGAGCGCCTGAAAGAAAACCCTTCATGAAGTCGATGATATCTTCATAATAATCACTGATCCAGCCACTTTGAATGGGGACATCGTATTCGTCTATGATGAGCATGACTGGTTTGTCGTAGACTCTGTACAGATATTCCGTGAGGTTTTTTAACGAGTCCTTATAATCGGCGGAAGTAGCCGTCTGATTTTTCACGGCATCAAAATAATTTCTTTCAAAATCATTCTTCAAGACTTTTTCGATGACATCGGAATGATCGTTGTACAATTTGGCGATGAGAAATTTGAGTTGATCGTAGGTATCCTCCCACCTCATGTTTTTCATATCCTTAAAGGTGATAAAGATGGTGGGATAGGCGTTCATCGTTTCCATGACTTCTGAATCTCCCGAAACCGCAAGGCCTTTGAACAGATCGGCTGAATCAAAATCGTGATCAAAAAAATAACGCAGCATACTCATATTGAGTGTTTTGCCAAACCGTCTTGGACGCGCGATCAAAGCGATATCGGCCGGTTCCCTGTAAATATCCGCAATAAATGAAGAGGTATCTACAAAATAATAGTTGTTTTCTATCAACTTCTTAAAATCACTGATCCCGATGGGCAGTCTTTTCATCTTCCTCACCTTCTTTTTCTTCTACTCTTATTATAGCATTTCAACAGAAATCTCCCGCTATGGGGGCATAGCTAACGCTTCTCGTTGTCGGTTTTTAAAAATCAGGCTTTGTTGTACAGCGGATCAACAGCTGAAAGGTTGATTGCACTCGTTTTTTCAAACTCCCCCGTCCTGTTGATTTTTCAGCTAATTCCATTATACACATCTTTTTGTGAGAAAATCAAAGAGCTTTCTCCATTCCTCATCTTCAAAATGCCAAAGACAGAGATAGGTGTACATCTCATTCAGGTTGGTTCTTTTGCTGAAACGCAACATCTTCAGATAATCCGGGTCTGAAAAACGCTCGGACATGACCTCTTCAACATCAAAACGCCAGGGTGTGCTTAAATAACGGACGTATTGCCTGAAATAGACGTTGAGTATTTCATGATCTATTGTTGAATCAAGGGAAGCGTAAAGACGGATGAGGGGTGTGATATGACGCATCTTATCCATTTCCGTGAAGAGTTTGTCGATGAGGCTGTATCTCGCCTTGTAGAATGGATTAACATTTTCATCGTCGAAGGCAAGTTGAAAGGCGAGGTTGAAAAAGTGAATTCTCTCGTTATTCTGAACAATATAATCCTTCAACGCTTTTTTGTTTTTTTCATCATAGGAAAGGAATTCAGAGAGGTTGATACTCTCAAGGTTGGCGAGAGACATATATGCCTTAAGAAAGAGCATCTTCAGCTTGAAAGCAGAAAGCTGTGAGGCATTTTTCCAGTTAGCCTGAAAATATTGTTCCTCTTTCAAAAGCGTTATAAAATGATTGATGATCTTTGGATTTTCAAATGAATAGGGAAAATTCAAAGCAACCAGAATCTTCTTTAAAGTAGAGATTTTCAGATTTTCCATCTCTCCTTTTATAATCCTGTACAAAGAGGTGTTGGATAGCCCATGTTCTTTTGCAAACTTTCTCGGAATCCTGATCTGCTCAGACATAAACTGTTGAATCCCTTTGCTGTTTGAAATTTCATCCAATCTTCCACCTTTGTTATAGGACACGCCATAATGTTTCCTGACACGCTGTATTGTTCTGTTGAATTTTTTATCACAATCCGGTTCTATGAACAACATCTTTACATAATAATCCTCAATCATCTCAGCCATACTGAAAAACAAATCATAATCCCTTGCCCTCTTTGCAATAACAAGAATCGTATCCAGATAATTCATCAGAACAGCAGGGTTTTCAAACCAGTATCCGCAATGCCAGGCGAGTTGCCTGACAATATGATGAGATGTCTCAATATCCTTTTTTCTAAGATGCCAGGAGGCGTTGTTGAGTCCTGAGATGATATATGTGGGGTGGGGATATTTTAACGCATACTCATAGACTTCAAGGAATTTATCCGAAGCCTCTTTGTAGTTTTTTTCTTGTACAATTGTTCTGGCTTTAGCATTAATAGCAATAGCCAAATCCACTTCATCTTCCAGGTGTATTTCACTCCATTTTCGCGATTCCTTTAAATCGTTTCCCTGTTTACTTGCCTTTATTGAGGATAAAGTTTGAACTATTAATGTTCGATAAGGGGCAGGAATATTCTTGAACTCTCTTTTTAACTTATCATAAACAGTTTTCATTTGTTCTTCCCGTTTCAAACTCTTTAAAACAGCCAGTTTATTTGACAACAACAAATAATATATTCCCTGATTCTTACATTTTTTCAAGGATTCTTCTATTTCAGTCAATAATTTTTCCGATTTTAATACCCAGCGTTTTTTCAGAATATTGAAATAGATTAAAAGATCTGCATTGTTGTTTTTTTCAGAAAAGTAATTGATAAATGTTTTTGAAGACTTTCCATAAGAAATAATTGGAAGCATATGTTTGATATACAATATGATCACCTGGTTTATAGTAATTGTTTATTATCTGAAGAGTTACTGAAGTTTAAAACGAAAATCTTTCTACAATAAATCCTCTGTTTGTAGAATTTACAAATATATTTTGCACCACGAAGTCTCAAAACTAAAAAAAAAAAAGAAAACACAGTATTTATCGTGTATTTTATCTGCGAAAAAGGCTTGAGAAGTCATATGATTGCCCATATAATTATATCACGAGTTGTAACTAAAACAGAGGGGGATTTTAATGAAGAAATTTCTTATATTGCTGGTTTTGTTGATTTTAGCTGCATTTGTATTTGCTGGGGATGATGATGATAATGTTAATAAAGAAGATTCAACTTTACCGCCAGTTTCTGGTGAGATAACTGTTGAAGCTAGTTCATCTTGTTTTATGTAAGTTAGTCAATGTATGTTTTTGCGCTCTTAGGTGTTATTTTTATCTATCCAGGAACAACGGTGAGTGATTTTATTAAAAGATAGAGAACTTAGTACAAAAAGGAGAGAGAAGAATTTGATAATTCTGACAGTGATTATTTTATACATTACAGCCTACAGTTTTGTAATCAAGCAAAAAAACAAAAAAATGAAGAGAATATTTAATACTGGGAATGTTGGAACAATAACTTGTATGCTGATCTATACTCTGACAGGTCTGTTCTTTGAAGAACAATTATTAGTATATCCTACACCAAATACCCTTATGATTTTTGTTTTAACGTTGATAATTTCATATCTCTCATTTTATCTTTTGTCGCTCCGTAGATTTACCAAACAGCTTTTTGTAGGGAGAAACGTTCAGGATATCATCAGAAAGTATTTTGTGTTGTTTATTGTTCCCCTGATTATCTCCGTATCAATAAACTTTGACTTTTCATTATTATTCCGAAATCAAATAAATGCTTTTGCTCTCATTTCATCGATTTTATTCCTTACATTCACATTTTTAGTGTGGAAAAGATTTAATACTTCACGTCGCAATTATATAAAAATTAATCTCAAAATTTATCACAAGGTATTTTTTAAATTGATCTTGACTCAAATTCTTTTTGTCGGATTCCCAGAAGAATTCTTCTTTAGATTTTTTTTAACAACACTGCTTTCGTCATTCGGAAAAGAGGTTGCAGTTTTTATACCAGCGGTTATTTTTGGCTTAAGTCATAGCTATTTTTTGAGGAAAAAATTGAAACCCAAATTAGTATTTTCCCAAAGCGTACTTTATCACACCTCAATCGGGATATTTTTAGGTGTTTTATGGATGTATTTCCAATCATTTTATTTTCAGGTATTGTTTCATGCTATATACAACAGCGTTTTGCTTGCCTATCCTATGACATTAAAACGTATTGCGATCAACTATAAGAAAAGAGCAGTCTGGAAGGCATCTAAATTGTAAAGTCAAAAAAGGAGGTGTGCCTATGTTCAAGTACGAAAAACCTGTTCTCATTGATTTGGATGATATGGATTTCATTGAAGGAATCTGTATTACTGGTGGTTTGCAAAAACCGGACCCTGATAATGGAGACAATTAATTTAGAGAAATATCAAATTTGAATTTTTTCTAAAGGGGGTGTTACCATGTTTAAATACGAAAAACCTGTTCTTATTGATTTAAATGATATGGATTTCATTGAAGGTATCTGCCTTACGGGTGGTATGCAGCAGCCTGATCCTGACAACGGAGACAATTAATTTAATAATCAACAGGACCTGACTCTATTTTCAGATGATTGTTATTAAATTGAGTTAGGTCGATTTTTAAAAGGGGATTTTATTATGTATAACAAATTATTAGTGATAAAAGAAAATATCATAGTTGAAAAGGAAGATGATGTTTATATTGTGAGAAATACTGAAAGTGGAAAAATATTCTTTACAAATACTGTTGGCGCTTTTATTTTGAAAAATGGAAATAAAACAATTGATATGATTAAAGAGAAAATCCAAAAAGAATTTTCTGGTGTAGATAAAAACACTCTTTTGGCTGAAGTAAATGAGTTTATTACCGAATCTATCAACAAAAGAGTGATCAGTTTTGAATAAAGCGTCATTAAATAACGTTTCAGGTGACTTCCGCTATAACATCTACTGGTATCTGACTTACAAATGCAATTTAAGTTGTAAACATTGCTGGATTAATTGTTCTCCAAACTATGAAGAAGGAATTTTGTCAACAGAAAAATTACTTCAGATTGCAGAACAAATTTCAAATTTGCCTTATAAACCTCATGTTATTTTAAGTGGGGGTGAACCATTTTTGTGTGAGGATTTGTATAAAATTATCAATAACTTAACAAGTTTTGGTATTGCAACTGGTATTGAAAGTAATGGATTATTACTCGAAGAAGCCTTTTTAAAAAGACTTTCAAAGGAATCCAAAGAGACGGTAAGTTTCGCGATCAGCTTAGACGGAGGAAGTAGTTCGTTTCACAATATGATCAGAGGAAATGGAACTTTTGAAAAGACTCTAAAAAATTTTGAACGGTTAAACAGGAATATGATCCGGTTTGATCTTCAATGTGTTGTCAATTCCAAAAATGTTTACTCTTTACCAGAGCTCATAACCTTAGCAGAAACGTTAAAGATAAAGAATTTAACTTTGGCTTTTCTCCATCCAGTGGGAAGAGCGAAATCTGAAATGAACGATATGATGATGGAGAAAGATGATTTTAATGAGCTTTTTGAATTAATAAGAGAGCATGGAATCAATAAAAAGATTGAAATAATGTTAAAAACCCCACCTGCCATAATTCCAGCAAATTATTTACTGAGATTCCAAAAGGCTAAAAACATCAAAATTGTCACCAATTGCGATTTCCCGAAAATTGGTATTACCCCTTCTGGAAATGTTACACTTTGTTCTCTGGTGAAGGAAAAATTGACATTTGGGAATCTGTTTGAGCAAAATCTTGCAGAGATTATTAGAGATAATAACTTTGAGCAGATCCGAAAAGATTATCTAAAAGCAGATTTGGAAGGAATATGTTCAAACTGTATTTTTCAGGAAAAGTGCAAAGGAAGTTGCCGAAGTTATGCTTATTTTTCCACTGGTTCTCTTTTCAAAAGTCATCCCGTTTGTTCGCAGCTTGCTGAAGAAGGTTTGTTTCCTGAATACTATATGAAAACACTTGAAAAGAAAGAAATCAATAAATTGGAGGCATAACTGGAATGAGAATATGTTCTTTTGGTAAAATGAATAAAAACATTGATGCTATTTTGCCCTTTTTAAAACGTAATTTGAATGAAATTCCACAAGAGATATTTACATTGGCTTCAAAAGAGGGCATACTAAAAAATGAGAATGGTGAAATATTACCAGATGAAAAGCTCATCAATTTTGAGAATATCAGCAGGGATACCATTATGAACGTTAGTCTGAATTATTTAAGAATACTAACAAAAAATCTTGATGATTTAAAACACAAATTCTCAAAAAGCGGACTTTTTTCAGAAGGATACACTTGGGATCAAATGCAGCATATTCTGATTATGGCTTTATGTATAGATCATGGTATATTGACACACTTATATAAAGCGGGTTTTTTAATGAGTGAAACAGAAGACTGTTATATCTGGCGGTTTGATCTTGATTTTCAACCTGAGAACGCCTTCGGAATAAAAATGTGGCGTGATGAATTAAACGAGTCTGCAATATGTGAGTTATGGCATAGCAACAAAAAAACTGCAATAGTAGGTGTTTCTGATTCAGAAAAGGTCGTTATCGAAAATCTACTGAGTGGTTTATCAATACCTAAAACATTAGAATTTTCTAGATCATTGCTTCTACTTAAACATTATAAGATGATTAACAACGATAAGAATATAATTGTTCCAATAATTGATATAAATAGAGACAATGAGTTGATTGAATTTATTCAGAAAATAAGTGATGAATTAGCAGAAAAAGCATTAATCCCTAATTTATCCGTTAACAATTCGGCCAAATACAATCATGGTATTGTAAGACTTGTTATGGAAAGTACTGTTGATCTCTTAATTGAATATGAGGTCATTGATGAAGTGAATAAAAGCAACGATAGTATTCTTTACAAATGGATTTTCAGGAATTATTCTTATTCAGATATTATGAAATTTGAAAATAATTAATAAGGTGACTATAATGGATAGACTTGTTATAATTACAGGTGCTTCTTCGGGAATTGGAGCGGGTATCTTGCAAAAGTTTAAAAGTGAAGAGTATAAAATCATTGCGATAGATAAACAGCCAATGGCAAGTGACTTTGCCAAAGATGTTTATTTCTATCAAATGGATATCACAAAAGAAGAGGAAGTCCGAAAAGTTTATGAAGATATTTCAACAAAAACGGATCACGTTGATGTTGTTGTGAATTCTGCTGGAACAATAGAAAAGAATGCAGGGATTGAACGGCTAAACAATGCTGAGTTTAAGCGGACTCTTGATATTAATCTAATAGGGTCTTTTTTAATCTGTAAATTTTCAATTCCTTTCTTAAAACAATCATTATCACCAAGCATCATAAACATTGGTTCAATAAGAGGGCTTCATTCGAGAAGTCAGTATTTGGCATACAGTTCTTCTAAAGCTGCCTTGTTAAGTCTTACATATAATTTGGCAAAGGAGTTGGCAAAATTCAAAATACGGGTTAATATGGTATCTCCGGGAAGTGTCGTAGGAACAGGGTTCTGGGATATGCAGAACGATAAACCAATAGATCTGCCAACAAAGATGCAACTTATCAATGCATCCCCTTTGAAAAAACTTACAACAGCTAAAGCAATTGCAAATGCCGTTAGTTTTTTAGCTTCTGAAGAAGCTGATAATATTACCGGAATTGATTTAAAAATAGATACTGGAATATCGTTAGGTTAATCTCAAATCATGGAGGAAAAAAATGTACAAGATAGAACATCTATCCAAAAGTTTCGACAAGGGAAGAATCGAAGCGAATAAAGACATCAGTTTTGAGATTCAGGAAGGGGAGATTTTCGGTTTTCTCGGACCGAATGGAGCCGGGAAGACAACGTTGATCAAACAGATGATCGGTTTACTGAAACCGGATTCCGGTAACATTCATTTTTACGATGTGGATGTTTTAAAAAAACCTCAATTGTTGACCGATTTTGTAGGTTATATGCCGCAGAAGATTGGTGCCTTGCGTGATTTATCCATACGAGAGGCCTTGAATGTGACGGGGAAGATAAAAGGTTGTGGCAGTAAATCCCTGAAAAAAGAGATTGACTCACTGCTTGAAGAATTTGGCTTAAAGAAGGTTGAAAAATCTCTTTTAAAGAATCTTTCCGGGGGACAGAGCCGACTGGTGGCATTTTGTACTTGTTTGATCGGTAATCCGCGGATTGTTTTTCTGGATGAACCGACAAATGATATTGACCCGGTTATTCGAAAGTTGATCTGGGAAAAGATTCAATACATCAACAAAGTGCAGAAGGTGACCGTTATTCTGGTTACACATAATGTCATTGAAGCGGAAAAAGTGATGGAAAAGGTCGCCGTGATCAACGATGGACAGATTCAGTATATTGGAACGGTCAACGAATTCAAACACAGGGTCTCTCATGAGCTTAAGGCAACGATAGAGTTTTCAAATAACGTTGAAAATATCCAAGGAATTCTTTCTGATAGTAACAAGAAATATCATTTCTCAGGTGATTACAAATGCAGTATTTTTGTCAAAGATGAAAGCGAATTGAAAAATCTGATAGATGATATTTTAAACAAGGCGGGTTTTAACGCCATAGAAAAATTCAACCTCAGCTTTCCCACTTTGGAAGATGCCTATGTTTCTCTGTTTAAAAAGGGGGAAAAGTAAATGCAGAACACAATTTCAAATGGCAAGGTTCAAATTGCAAAGAAGAGTTTCTTTCAGTATATAAAGACTGGGTTTGCCAATTATTTTCACCTGGTTTTTATTAGATGGGCGAATATCCGAAACGAGTGGTATTTTCACTTTTTGATGACACCGTTAATTCCACTGGGATTGATTGTCTTCCTGAAATTCACGGGAGCGGTCAGAACACCGGAAGAGGCCTTGTACGTCACAGCGGGAAATACGATCATGACGTTAATCATCGGACCGATGCAATCTATGGCAAATGATCTGGCTTTGAACAAGGAACGACGGGATTTCGATTTTCTTGCCCTGTTGCCCATATCCAGATTACAACTGATACTGGCGTATACAACCGTCAGCACATTGTTTACCTTCCCGGGAATGTTGATCACGTTATTTATCGGAAAGGTGTGGTTTGGATTCCCAATGGAATTCAACCTCTTTGTCTTCATCATCATGCTGTTATCCGCTCTCTCCATGGTTGGTCTGGGTGTTATGATCGGTGTCAATTCAAGGAGTATTCACCATGCCAACATCATCAACGCTATCCTTACGGCAATGGTTACCTTTATGTCTCCGGTTCTGGTTCAGGAAAATCATCTGCCGGTATTTTTAAGATATATCTCAAAGGTCTTCCCGACAACTTATTCGGCCAGTGCCTTTCGTTTGGCATTAAATGGAGACATTGGAAATGAGTTGTATTTTAATCTGTTTGTGCTTCTCAGCTTTACGGTTGTTTTCTTGTTTATCGCTGTCAGGAAGATTGACTGGAGGAGTAAGTAAGTTTCTTAATTCAGAAAACTCAATTTGTAGTTTGAGGCAATTGTATAACAAAGTTCCTTTTTCTTGCAGTATCCTTTAATGAATGGATACTGCTTTTTTGTTTGCCGGGCATGTTTATTGAGCCGGAATGCTGAAAGAAGTATTCACCGCCGAACCGATAGGAAGGGAAGCCGAGGGCAAGTGCGTTGTCAGTGATGACAGGGTGCGAAGGAAGCCGCAGGTGGAATTGGGAACATAGCACAAGCGAACTGAGGATGGCTTAACAGGAGGATAACCTTGCAAAAAGTGGGAAAGTCCAAAAGATCGGGAATTCTGTTAAGTTTAGACAGATGGGTTCCAATTCAGGCAGATAGACTTAACCCGGGAAGATCTGTACCTTCTTTTTTTTGAAAAAAAAAGTAAGGCAGAACAAGTTGAAAGACAAGGTAAGCTGATGAGGTGCAGATTGCAGATGAGTCCGTAGTAGTGTTGAAGCGCGGTGAAAGCCGATGCGACATTGTACGAAAAAAAATCATCGGATTTTTTTTAGGATACAATGGGTCGCTCAGAGCCAAAAGCCTGAGAGATTGCGAAGGGACGAAGGTAAACGGAAATTGAAACGAAAAGGCAAAAGAAATTCTGTAAAGGAAAGAGAACGAAAGCTGAGATGCTGACGGGAACGTACACGGCAGTGGATAAAACCAACTGAAGGACACGTCCGTCCAATGGAGTAGGAACTGGAAACAGTAAGATTGCCTGAGAGCTAGAGACGCTGTGGAAGGAAACCGAAGGAACCATGCAGAATTAAACTTAACCCTTGACGGGACAATACAGAATTTAAGGGGAAAAAAGATGAAGAAATGGTATAGCCTAATAGATAAAATCTATCAACAGGAAAATCTAATAGAAGCGTACAAACGTGTAAGACGCAACAAAGGGGCACCGGGAATAGATGGTGTAACTGTTGGAGCATACGGAGAAAAACTCCATGAAAACACGGAAGAACTTCATCATGAACTCAAAGCGGGAACATACAAACCAAGCGCAGTAAAACGTGTAGAAATCCCAAAACCAGATGGAAACAGCAGACCACTGGGAATACCGACAGTGAGAGACAGAGTGGTACAGCAGGCGATGCTGAACGTCCTGCAACCGATCTTTGAACCGGCCTTTCATCCGTCAAGCTATGGATACCGCCCCGGCGGAAGCTGTCAGAAAGCCGTTGCCAAAGCAGAACGATTCATGAATCGCTACGGACTGGAACATGTCGTAGCCATGGACCTATCCAAATGCTTTGACAGGCTTGATCACGAACAAATCATCAAAAGCGTGAACCGCAAAGTGAGTGATGGAAAAGTGCTCAAGCTGATCAGACAATTCCTGAAAACAGGAATCATGAGAAATGGCAAGTACGAAACAACCGAAGTGGGAAGTCCGCAGGGGGGAGTGATCTCACCTCTGTTGGCAAACATCTATCTGGACGAATTCGATCAGAAGATGAAAAGAAAAGGAATCCGAATCGTCAGATATGCAGATGACATCCTTATCTTTGCGAGAAGTCCAAGAGGCGCACGGAAGAACTTGCAAATCGCAAAAGAGATACTTGAAGATGAACTCAAACTCACGATAAACGAGGAAAAGACGAAGATAACACAAGTAACCAAAGGAGTAGAATACCTTGGATTTGTCATCAGAAGACGAACCATCAGTATTAATCCCAAAAGAATCAAACGATTCAAAGATAAAATCCGGGAATTAACGCCCAGAACACATGGGATAAACGTTGAAAGCATGATCAAAAGACTGAATTCAGTGATAAGAGGCTGGGCAAACTACTTCAGAATAGCGAATTGCAAAACACTCTATCAGAAACTTGCAGAATGGATCAGACGACGCTTGCGCATGAAACAAATGAAAGAATGGAAAAGTTGGAAACCACTGTTTAAAACACTGAGAAGAAATGGGTATACGGGAGAATACAAGAAGATTTCCATGACAAGATGGAGAAATTCTGTCAGTCCTCTTATTCACCGAGCCATACCGAATAAATGGTTTGATGACAATGGACTGATAAATCTTGGAACGTATGAAACCGGAATTCTGTCACATTATTTTGAGTAACAAGTGATATCGTTTACCAGGAGCCGTATACGAGGCCCGTACGTACGGTTCTGTGAGAGGGATGATGCTTGGGGGGATACCCCAAGCATCACTCTACTCGATATGAAGATGTCTCACATAATTTTATAGATCGTTTCTATTGTTTTACCATCTATAGCAATTACTTTTTGTATAGTTTCTATTCTAGAAAATCAAAATCCTTCAAAGTAACCTATGTTACTGAATTCTTTTCTCCTTTCAATTAAAATAGAATCAAATAAAGAAAAAAGGAGAGATAGAGATGAAGAGGAAAATAATCAACATAGACAGGGATAAGTGTAACGGTTGCGGCCTTTGTGTGGAGGCGTGTCATGAAGGGGCTATTGCCATGGTGGATGGTAAGGCAAAGCTGATATCCGATCAATATTGTGACGGCCTTGGCGATTGTCTGCCAGCATGTCCTGTGGATGCCATAAAGATTGAGGAGAGAGAGGCAGCGGCGTACAATGAGGAACTCGTTAAACAGAAGGCGTCTGAGAGAGAAGCATCAAAAGAAAAGGAGCAGAAGATAAAGATTAAGGTGAAAACGATGAAAACAAGTCATGGTGGCGGTTGTCCGGGAAGCAGAGCGATGAAGATAGAACAGAATAAAACGACAGACGTTCAGTCAAAATCATCAGCTGTTGAAGCTCCTGTAGAGATGAAATCCCAACTTTCACAGTGGCCGGTTCAGCTTTCACTGATAAATCCGGCGGCGAGTTATCTTGAAGATGCCGATATATTGATAGCGGCTGATTGTGTGGCGTATGCCTATGGGAATTTTCACAATGAGTTTATAAAGGACAAGGTAACGATTATCGGTTGTCCGAAGCTCGATGATAATCAGTATTATGAGGAGAAGTTGACGCAGATGTTCTCAAGCCATCAGGTTAGGAGTATCACGGTTGTCCGGATGGAAGTGCCTTGTTGTGGTGGGATTATTCGATCGGTTAAGAATGCTATTTTGAAATCGGGGAATATCGTGCCTTATTCCGAGGTTGTTATTGGGATTGATGGGTCTAAAAGATAGATTTGAATTGAAATTTACACCGAATCCTGCTGAGACAGTGCTTTGTTGTCAGCCTTATCGGCAAGCAGTTCCACGACGATACCGGCAGGTGTTTCACTGTGTTCTCCCTGTGCGGCAAGGCGCGTTCTTTCGGCGTGTTTTTCCCAGTTTCCCTTTGAATATAGATACAGCTTGATCAGTCCTCTGAAAATCATATCGATCATCATACCGGACCATGCGCCAAGGAGTCCCAAGTCGAAATAATTCACCAGGATAAAGCCAACCGGAATTCTGATCCCCCATATGGCGATCAGTGTGATGTACATCGGTGTTTTGGTATCTCCTACCCCTCTCAAGGCGCCTGTCATGACGAAATCGGTGGCGAGGAAGAACTGGAAGAGACCCAGAATTCTGACCGGTAATACCGCTTCGGATATGATGATGGCATCTGAGGTGAAGAGTCGGATCAAGAGTTCAGGGAATAGTGTGATGAATATACCAATCGTTACCATCAGTAGTGTTCCGATAACCCAGCCCTGTCTTACGGCTCCCAGCATCGTGTTTCTTTCATTCTTGCCGTTATAGATACCGACAAGTGTTGTGATGGCAACGGAAACACCGTACCCGGGCATAAATGAAATGGATTCGATATTGATGCCTATTCTGTGAGCCGCATACGCCTGGGCGCCTGCGATGATCAAGATATTAGCAAAGACCAGAGCGCCCACACTGAAGATAAGGTTTTCAAGTGCTGTGGGGATGCCTATTTTTAATAGTTTTTTGATTCTATCAAGACTGAATTTGATTCTCCCATGTCCAAGCATGGATAATCGTTCCGATTTCAAACAGGCGATCAGCAGGATGAACGTTCCAATGAATCTGGAAATGACGGTTGCGATAGCTGCACCTTCCGCACCGAGTTCTGCAAACCCGAAATGACCGAAGATCAGGGCGTAATCCAGGAAAACGTTGACAGAATTGGCGATTCCTACCGCGATCATGGGTGTTTTTGTGTTTCCGCTTCCTCTCAGTATTGCGGAGAGGATAAACATGGAGGAAAATCCTATACCGCCAAACAGAATGATCTTAAGATACGCATTCGCAATATTTCCAATATCCGCCTCAACACCGGGGAAAAGGTTGAGCATGATCCCAGAGAACAGGGCGGTAATCGTAATGATTCCCCCGAGTATGAGTGCCATGTATAAGCCGTTCCAAGCTGTTAATCGAACGGATTTTTTATCACCGATTCCAATAGCGTTTGAGATGAGTACCGTTGCTCCAATAGCGATAGCCATAAATGCGGCCTGAAAGATGAACAGGATCTGATTTGCCATTCCGGCGGCCGTCATGGCTGTCCAATGCAAGTGACCGAGGAACGCCGTATCAACGATACCCAAAATCATCTGCAGAACATTTTCACCCATCGCGGGGAGTGCCAGCGAAAATACCTCTTTTCTTATTATTTTCTTTTTATCGTCTTCTAAATAGTTCTTAAATAATGAGTATTTTAAATTCATGACACAATTGTACAGTCTTAAGTTAAAAATAGCAATTAATTTGAAAATATAAATTTGTTACTATTGTTTGTAAGGATTCCGAATCTAACTTTTTGAGTAAAGACTGCCCTTAAAATGAATAGCTGAGATAAAGGATAAAAAGAGTTAGTTGTTTTTACGTCTGAATACTATAACGTATTTGTAAGGAGGCAAACATGTCAAGAATACTAGGGATTTTGGATTACGCGTTGGCAAGAGAAGAAGATGGAAGGGCCTTTTATCTGGCACAAACGGACAAGGTAAAAAGTAAAGATGTTAAGGATTTGTTTATCCATTTAGGTGAGATGGAAAGTGATCATGTTGATTACATCAGTACTTTGATCGAAAAGGTAAAGGACGGAAAAGGTATTCAGTCCTCCGACGTTTTAAGCGATGAAGAAAATTTTTTTGCTGAGCGATATGAAACGGAGTTACCTGCCGGAAGGCATGCCGAGCTTGCGTCCGATATTTCCGTATTGAGGATGGCGTATCTCATCGAGCATGATTTTATGCTGTATTATAAAAAGGCTTCGGAAAATGCTGAAACAGAAGCTGAAAAAGACATATTGAATCATCTTTGCAATTGGGAAAAGGGGCATCGAGACATGGTTCAGAAACTTTACGATGAAAAAATGAAAGCTTATTGGGATGAAATGGGCTTTGAGCCGTTGTACTAATAATAATGCCCCTCTTTTGGGAGGGGCATTATTCGTTTTAAAGTCTGACGATTTTCATTTTTTTATCTTTTAAATGGTAGATCAAATCGGAATTCTGGGAAACGAATCGTCTGTCATGGCTGATAAAGAACATCCCTCCTGGGAACTGATTGATAAGCTCCTGAAGGACTTCAAGTGTTTCAACGTCGAGATGATTGGTGGGTTCATCCATAAAGACGAATTCGGACTGACTGAGAATCAATTTCACAAGAGCGGATTTCATGAGCTCTCCCCTGCTGAGTTCCGATACCCTTCTTTCAAGTGTTTCTTCTTTTAGTCGTGAAGCCTTCAATGCTGAATGAATCATCGAATGTTCGAGGTTGAGATCGTTGAAATTGTCTATGAGGATCTCATTTTTATAAAAAGAAGCAATTGCTTGTGATATATAGGTGACGCTGATATTTGGATTTCTGTAGATTTTCCCCGTTAATGGGGGTAATTTCCCTGAGACCATCCTGAAAAAGGTCGTCTTTCCACAGCCATTTGGTCCGATCAACGCGATTTTATCCTTTGTCTGAATCTGCAATGTGACATTTTGATACAGGAGATGTTGTTTATCATATCCGAATGTACAATCCTCCACATCAATGAACAGACGATTGGGAACTTCGTATGCCGGGCAGTTTATCTTCACCGCTTTTTCGACAAAGGGCTTTTTCTCCTCCAGTTCTTTGATCAGTTTTTGTTTTTTAGCCGAATAGGCCATCGCGCTTTGGGCAATCTTCGCCGCTTTATGTCCCAGGAAGCCTTTGTCAACACCTCTCTGATTCTTTTCTTTTTCAGCTTTTGCCGACCAGTTTTTTTTCGTTGTCACAAGGCTTTCAAGACTTCTGATCTTTTTATTGATCGTCTCACTTTCTTTTTTTGCGGCAGCGAATTTTTCGTTCAGATGTGCCAGCATATGACTGTAACCACCCGTTGCCTGTTCCGTGATACCTCTTTTGATATAAACCGTTTTTGTGGCGATTCTATCGAGAAATGTTCGGTCATGGCTGACGATGAGGAAAGTTTTTCCGTTTTTTCTCTTCTGATTGATCAGGTTTTCAAGATAGACCCGCATCGCGATATCCAGATGATTGGTGGGCTCATCCATGATAAATAGATCTGGATTTGAAATCAGAAGACTGATGATTTCCATTACCTTTCTCTGACCAAGAGAAAGCGTGTTCATTCTTTTTTCCAGTAGGCTCTGATCATAATCAAAAAAGGCGAGTTCCCGAATGGCTTCCGCTTCCAGTTCAAAACCGCCGAATTGAATGAATTGATCCATATAGTCTGCGAATTTTATTCCCTCTTCCGAAGCGTTTTCCATCTTGTGGTAAATCTCTGAGAGGTTCTCTTTTTCTTTCAGTAGATAGTATTTGACCTTTCCGGTATAGACGACATCGTTTTGTCTTAAATAACCGATTTTCAGTTCCGGAGTTTTTAAAACCGTTCCGTTATCCGGTTTGATTTCACCCGTTATACATCTCAGCAGTGTTGTTTTCCCGCTTCCATTGGGGCCGGTGAGGGCAACACAATCCCCTTTACTGACTGAAAATGATGCGTTTTTAAGGATCTCCTGAAGACCGAAGTTCTTTTTTAATGCTTTTATCTGAAGCATGATTATCACCTCTTTAAAACAAAAAAAAGACTTCAGCATCACACTGAAGTCTTTTTTGACTTTATAAATTATAAATTAAACCCCGCGGGGCTTATCCAATTTTAATCGTAACGGAAAAGATGCTGAATGACTATTATTCACTTAATGTGGATGTTTTCTTTGTGATTGACATCTTTTCACCTCCATTCGGAACGGTAGGATTATAACATGGAATGTTAAAAATGTGATATTATATCCCGACAATATTCAGGGGGGGATTTATTTGCTCATCGTTGCAATCATCACGATAACATTGGCACTGGTTTTCTATTCAGTCGGTGTCTTTATGGAACACAGATCCAAAAGGCTCTCGTTTAAACACCTGGTTCTTTTTCTGGGTGGTCTGGTTTTTGACACAACCGGAACATTGATCATGGGGAGCATTGCCAAGCATTCAACCGCTTCGGAAACGGGGGTTAACTGGCATGCCGTCACAGGGTTTGCCGCTATTGTGCTGATGGCTTTTCATGCGCTCTGGGCAATTTTTGTGCTTTTGAAGAAAGATGAAAGATCCAGGAATACTTTTCACCGATTCAGTCTGATCGTCTGGCTGATCTGGCTTATCCCGTATATCAGCGGCGTGTTTGTCGGTATGCACTAAACATCATTTCGATTTTTATAATATTGAAGGATTTCATCGGCTTCCCGTTTTAATTTGTCTATGAGTCCCTTCAATTCATTTATGTGTTCTGATTTGAGTGCATAAACGGTGTTACTGTCATTTTTTAATTTATATTTTTTCAACGCCAGTTCGAGATCCTTTCCCCTTTCGGAAAGGTTTACTGCACCAACATAAAGACTGCTTGATTTGATGCTGTGACCGTTGTTTTCAATGTTATACAAGGTCTCCTGAATCTCTTTTTCGGAAGATTCCCCGTAATGTGCCAATTCTTCCTGGGCGTGTTTCAGCTGCTTCAATATATCTTCCAGCTGACGACAAAAGGTTGGGACGATCTCTTCGTTAAAATATGCCATATCCGTAATATGTTTGAGGATTTCATTCTTGTCGATATTCGGTTGATGAATATGTTTGACTGGGCTTGACTGAATGATTTTGGTCATTTCATTCAGGAGTAAATCCAGTTTGATCGGTTTTGAAACAAACCCATCCATTCCGGCCTCGTAACATTTATTTCTTTCGGATTCCAGTACACTTGCGCTTAATGCGATGATTGGGATTTTTTTATTCTTTTTGATACGTCTCGTCGCTTCAAGCCCATCTCTTTCGGGCATCATAACGTCCATGAGTATCAGATCATAATCCTTTGCTAAAACCATATTTTCAGCTTCAATCCCGTTTGAAGCAATCTCAACCTCCCATCCCAGACTGTTCAACAATTTTTTGGCAACCACCTGATTGACCTGATTGTCTTCAGCCAGAAGGATGTTGAGTTCATCGGGAAGCGGGATATTATCAATTGATTTTTCTTCATTTTGACGATAATCGTCTATTTCTTCTTTTGAGGCTTTTTCAAGGGTTATCGTAAATGAGAAGGTTGTTCCCCGACCCGAGACGCTTTCATATGAGATTGACCCATCCATCATGGTGATCAGCTTATGTGTGATGGAGAGTCCAAGACCTGTTCCCCCGAACTTCCTAGTGATGGAAGTATCCGCCTGACTGAAATTTTCAAAAAGATTCGTTTTATTTTTTTCACTGATACCAATTCCGGTATCTTCCACTTCAAATTTTAGTATGATTCTTCTATCTGTATCAGGATGGGAGGGGGCTGAAAGCCCTGTATAAAGACGGATATAACCGCTCTCTGTGAATTTTAAAGCATTTCCGAGTAAATTGAGGAGTATCTGACGAATTCTCAGGGGATCCCCCTTGACCACTTCCGGCAGGTTTTCTTCGCATTCCAGGATACCTTCCAGCCCTTTTTTTCTGCCGCTGGTGAAAATCAGTTCTGATACATCTTTAATCAGTCTTTTGATGTTAAAAGGCGTATTTTCAATCGTCATCTTTCCAGCTTCTATTTTAGAGAAGTCAAGGATATCGTTGATGATAGTCAACAGCGCTTCAGCGGATACTTTAATAATTCTGAGGTTTTCCATGTCGTCTTCATTCAACGTTTTGATATGTTTCTGACTTTGATAGATGATCTCAATGGTGGCAAGAATCCCATTCATCGGTGTTCGGATCTCATGGCTCATATTGGCGAGGAATTCGCTTTTTGCCCTGTTCGCCATCAAAGCATTTTTTCTGGAACGGTACATGAAAATAACAATAAGGATGATCAGGATAAAAATGATATTCAAGGTTACAACCACAAAGATCAGAGCTTTTTTTTGAGAGGATATATTGGAATCCCTGTCATAAGAGATGAGATAACCAACGTTTTCATCAAAGAAATTTTGAATATTCAGAAATGTGACGGCATAAGGCGTGTGATTTGATTCGAAAGTGCTGACAAAAGAGTCTCCTTTTGAGGGAATATCTGCTAAAGTATTACATAGTGTTTTGATGACCTCCTCTTTTGAAAAGTCATTTTGCTCAACAGCATTACAAGTGTTTTCATACGCTTCCCTGTCAAAAACATAGAGAGCATCAGAGTTCGGTGTAGTCATTATTGTTTGACAATCGAGATAATTTTCTTGGAACTCCTCTTCAAAAACTTTTTCTTCAACGATCTCCTTTTTCAGGATGAAATAGAAAGGATTGTTAAATTCCGACATGAGATCCTGACAGATTGTGTTAAACGAGATACTGACTTCTACCGTTCCAACCAGTTCATCATCGTGGAAAAGTGGAAAGACAAAACGATAACCGTTGACTATCCTCCCCTCTTCAAAACCGCTAACCACTTCCCTTTTTTCGGAAGCCAGTACGAGGGATTGGCGGATATCCGTCAGATCATCTCCGTATTTTTCCGGTTTGTGCATCCTCAGAAAACTGACCTGATCCGGGAAATGGAAATGTAACTGCCGGAATCTGTATTTCCCCATTACTGCATAGATATCGTCAAACGTTTCCTTTAATTCGCCTCGTAACTGATCACGTTCCTGAGGATTTTTCCACGCAGTCGATATTAGTGAAACAATAGACTCATTGTTTATTTCCGTATCAAATATGTAATTGGCAAATCGTTCATAGGTTATCAGGAGTGCCTTATACTGACTTTCCAAGTTGTTTGTCATCTCGGTCTTGATGTTTTGAATTTCCGTCCTGAACAGATTGATATAGATAAAATGACTGAAAATATTTGACAGGAAGATAATCCCAATGATCGTTAGAATGGAAAAAAGGTTCGTCTTGTTTTTTATGATTTTAATCCTCCCCGGCTTCCGGATTATTCATGAGATCTTCAAGAACTGCAAGTGTTTGGTTTAAAATATGATTCATCTGTTCAATCATAGTGGATGAATCTGATCCTGAATCAGCAGCATCTTCAAGTTCCTTGGAAATAGTCTCCAGTTCATATGCGTTCATATTGATCGCAGCGCCTTTGATGAAATGAGCGATTTTTTTTATTACCATAGCATCATGTATATCGGCTTTTTTTAGTCTCTCCGATGTAATAAGGATATCGTTTCTAAACAACTTGTAAAGGCGTTGCAGAATAACGCTGTCGTTTGACAATCGTTCTGAAAGGGTTTGAATATCCAGAAATTCTTTTGTTTTGGTCTTCTCCGCTGTACTTTGTTTTTCAGTATTCAGAAATTTGTGAATCGTTTTTTTCAGTTTTTCAGCGTTAAATGGTTTTGATACATAATCATTCATGCCATGAGACAGGCATTTTTCTCTTTCCCCCTGGATGACCCCGGCTGTCAAAGCAATTATTGGCACGTCACTATCAAATTTTCTGATTTCCTTTGTTGCCTTGTAGCCATCCATAACAGGCATCCTGAGATCCATCAGTACTAACTGTGGCCTTTTTTCTCTGACGAGGTCAACCGCTTTCTTCCCGTTACAGGCTTCTATAATCTTGATTTCGGGATATAACATATTGATGGAAGCCTTGACGAAAAACATATTCGTTTTATTATCTTCTGCAATCAATACCGTAAAGTCTTTAAATGATTCGTTTCGTGTATCTTCTACATCTGTCGGAACAGTTATTTTGCTTCTGTGTGAGATATCATGAAGTGTTGAGAGCAGATTTTTACGGGTAACAGGTTTTGAAATCTTGTAAAAATCGGACGCCTCCTCATCGCTAAACTGTTCAATTGGATTATGCAGCAAGATTGCGGGGAGCCTATTTGAATCTATCTTCAATTTATCTCTTATATTTGACAAGGTTTCCAAACCGGTAAGGTAGGGAATATTATTGTCTATGATGACAGCATCTACATCAGGAGTAGTTAAGAGGAGTTCAAGGGCTTGAAATCCATCCGTTGCTTTTATGAACTTGATTTCAGCGGTTTCAAGTGTTTTTTCAAGCATCTGTGATAGATGTTCGTTACTGACAACCATCAGAACCTTTTTAAGCAGAGGTTTGAACGGTATAGTCTTTTCGGATTTTTCCCCGATAGTTACTTCCAATGTGAATTGAAACATACTTCCCTTGTTGATCTCACTTTCTACCTTCATCTGAGAGTTCATCATTTTCAGCAGATGATTGGATATGGTTAAACCAAGGCCCGTTCCTCCGAAACGCTTGGTTGTAGAGATATCCTCCTGAGAAAAAGCTTCAAAGATCTTTTTTCGGCTTTTTTTACTGATACCAATCCCCGTATCTCTGACGCTGAATTTGATTTTCTGTTTTCTCGCCCGATTTGGTTTCGTCACTTCGGTTATCCTGAAGAGGACTTCGCCTTTTCCGGTAAACTTTATGGCATTGGACAGGAGGTTGACGATAATCTGTTTGAGTCTGACGGCATCTACCCGTATGAAATCCGGTAATTGCGGTTGAATATCCAGAATCAGTTCGATGCCTTTCTCAAATGCCTTGAATTTTACGATATCAATGGTATCTTCAATCAGTTGGTGCAAATCGGTTTTTTCTTCATGTAAAGTCAATTTACCCGCTTCTATTTTGGAGAAATCAAGGATATCGTTGATGATGTCCAGCAAGGATTCAGCAGAACGATTGACCGCCTCCAGATATTCATGCTGCATATGACTCATTTGCGTGTTTAACAGTAAATCAGAGAAACCGATGATGCCGTTTAAAGGGGTTCGGATCTCATGACTCATATTGGCAAGGAACTCACTTTTAGCCTGACTGGCATTGATAGCTCTTTCTTTTTCTTTGATGAGATTTCCGAACAACTCTGCTCTGGTCTGGATATTGAGCATCAGGTTTGAAAAGATGGTCAGTAACGTTTTTTCCTTTTCTGAATAATGGTATTTCTGTTTAATGGAATCGAAACCAATCATGCCGGTAAGGGCACTGCCATTCATGATGGGAATGGATAACATGCTCTTGACCCCCTGTGGCTCCTGCAGTTTTCTGAATTCATTATCTTCCGGGAGAGCTGAAATATCATCTATAGAGATGGCTTCGCCTCTTTTGTGGATGGCGAACCATTTCGGAAACATATCAATCGGCTGATCCTGAAAATAATCGATCATCGGTTCGGTTCCTTCGGAACACCATTCATAGGTATTTGATGTTGTTCCTTTTTTCTCATCAATATCAAAGATATAAACACGATCTGCCCCGACAAACTCCCCCATTTCCTTCAAGGCGTTGTTGACCGAGTCGTTTAGCATCCCGATGGAAATGTTGGTGTACTTTATTGCCATATTCATCAGTAATTTCTGGAATTTTATTTCTTTGTTCAATTGATCTTCAACCTTTTTTTGTTGCGTAATATCCATCATGACCGATAACAGATAGTCTTTTCCCGCGTTTTCTATGATTTCCCCGGAGAAAAGTCCCGTTCGAATTTGACCGTTCTTTGAACAAATTTCGATCTCTGTTTCTGAAATACTGCCTTCGCTCAGTAGTCGCTGTCTTAATTGATTTTCCTTTTCTTTCTCCACAAAGAGATTTAAATCACTCAACGTCTTTCCGATTATTTCACTTTTTTTATACCCGAGTGTCTTTAGAAAGGTATCGTTGACATCTATGAATTTTTTAGTTTCAATATTACTGATTGCCATCAGTGCCGGATTTGCCCGAAATAATTTCTCAAATCGCTCAAATGCCGTTTTTTGTTCTGTGATGTCTTCTGAAATGCCATAAATGGCATCTTTTCCATTCCATTTCCCCTTCCATATTCGGGAATGGACCTCCAGTAAATGCCCCTCTTTGGTCAAAAGCGGTAATGAACACTGTCTCCTTTTGTCTGTCAGTATTTCTCTGAAATATTCCTTCGCTTTTTCCCTGTGTTCCGGTGGATGGAGTTCCGCCTTTCCCATTCCGATGAGTTCGTTGAGTGCGTAACCCATTTTATCGCTGAGTACCTGATTCGTCATCAGAATTTTCCCCGTTGTATCAATGACATAGACCAGATCGTTCAAGGATTCGAAGAACAATCTGAAATTCTCTTCGCTTTCTTTTAATTTTTTTTGTATGGCAAGCGCATCGGTGATATCGGTAGAGATGTTTCCGGTGGCGATCAACTTGTTGTGTTGATCAAATATCGGGTGTTTTTTTGTTCGTAAATATCTGATTTCACCCTTAAGTGTGATGACCTTTTCGTCTTTGAGTATGAATTCACCCGGAGAAAGCGTCTGTGCTTTTCTTTCATCTTCCATGTAGGTCTTGACAGGTTCCCGGTTGGCGGGTATTCTAAATAATTCCGCATCATCCATTCCTATGACTTCTTCAGGTGAATTATATCCGATCATATTGGCGAGTGATTTGTTGATGGCGATGATCCTGAGGTCTAGATCTTTAACAACGGCATAATCTTTGCTGTTTAAAACAAGCGCGGATAGATAGGATAATTTCTTATCCTTTTCAAGTCGTTCCGTCATATCGATTGCGACGACGTAGATCAAATTCCCCGCTGGTTTTGCACGCCATTCAATTTGCCTGTAATCACCTTTATGAGCTTTATACCGGTTCATGAAAATACCCACCGGTTCATTGTTTAATAATTTTGCGACAGCTTGTTGTGTCTTTATCATGTCATCGGGATGGACAAAATCATAATAATTGCATTGTGACAATATTTCATTTGAATAACCGAGTTTTTTTTTCCAGGCCTTGTTTGCCCTGATAAAATTACCGTCATAATCCGTGATGCATAAGAGGTCTGAATGAATATCAAAAAAATCATATGCCGTTTTAAAATAGTCATTTAGATTCAGTGAGTCGTTTGCTTTTTTCATACCAATACCTCTCAGTCCCAATAATGAACATAAAGCAACTTATTTATTATCGCCATCTTTTTTAAGATTCAAAACGATTTATTGTCTTTTATTATAACAGAAATTTGTTTGTTTTGTTATATTCTGTGAAATTGAGTTAAAGATCCCGCTTTAAAGCGGGATCTTTTTATTCAGGAATGGAAAGTTTACCGAGTACGACATCTTTTGAAGCACCGGTTGCACTTTTCATATTTGAGAAATGATTGTGAAGATATTCGTTTCCGAGGATGGCAAACGCAATCGCTTCCTTGGCATCGTTGAGATCTTCTTCCATGGTTCTGAGTTCAGAATGGATGAGATGGTTCTTGATGCATTCCAGAAGTGTCGGGTTCTTGGAACCGCCACCGGTTACATAAAGCACATCAGGTTCAAACACATACTTTTTAATGGATTCTACAATCGTTTGAGCGGTGAATTCAACCGACGTTCTGACAATATCCTCAAGTTTGAAATCGTTTTGCCGGATGAAGGCTTCGATCTTTGAGAAGTATTTTTGATTGTACCTGATCTCTTTGCCGGTGGATTTGGGCGGTTTTGTGTTGAAATAATCTTTTTCGACTTCCCACATCAGCTCCAGAAGACTTGGAATAACTTCTCCTTTTTTTGAGTATTCGCCGCCTTTGTCATATTGCACACCGAAATACTCCTGACAGGCCCAGTCGATGATGACATTTCCGGGACCTGTATCGAAAGCGCGGATATCATCAGGCGCAGCTCCTTTTTCGATGACGGTGATATTTCCAATCCCGCCGATATTTTGTAGCCCGACACTCACAACACCCGATACAAAGAGGACATAATCGGCATAGGGGACAAGAGGTGCTCCCTGTCCACCGGCAGCCATATCCTTCATTCTGAGATCGGACAATACCCGTAATCCTGTCAGATGGGACAGGTAATCGCCATCGCCAATCTGTAAGGTGCAATTAGGTCTGAAAGGCTCTTCAGAATTGTTTGTATCGTGAAAAACTGTTTGCCCGTGACTGACAAGCAGGTCTACATCTTTTATATCGTTCTCTTTGATAAAACGGTTGATCAGTTCGGCGTGTTTTTTGGCGATATAAACATTCGCATAGGCGATTTCAGAAACGTTGACATTACCGGAGGTCAACAACTTGAGTTTTTCCCTTAAATCTGCGTCAAATTCGTAAAATGCCGGCATGTATTTGACTAACCGCGTCTCTTTGTAATGATTATCAAATTCACAAAAGGCTATATCAAGACCGTCACAGGACGTTCCCGACATTGTTCCGATGATCTTCATGATATTTCCTCCTCTTAACGCCTTTATTTAAAGGCTGAAACCAATGCGTTACTGACAACTCTTCTGAAGCGCCACATATCTGCAATTCTATCGTGTCTGACATAGAAGCATCGGTTGGACAGAATAACGATGGCGATTTGCTGTACAGGATCAACCCAGAGAGATGTTCCGGTAAATCCGGTGTGTCCGAAGGCCTTTTCCGACAGCAGACTGCCTCCTGAAGAATTATCCGTATAAAGCATCCACCCAAGTCCCTTCTTATCACCGGGAATCCCATCTGTCCAATGTCTGGTTGCCGTGTTTATCATCGGGCTTTTCAGAACCTTTCCGGGTCTGAGTAGTTCACGGGCGTATTTCAGCATATCATTCATATTAGAGAACAATCCGGCATTTCCGCTGATTCCACCGAGATAATAGGCGAGTTCATCGTCGACCTCTCCTTTTAACAGATTGCCGTTCCTCACTGAAGTGGGAGCCATATTATCGGTTACTTTGGGGCAATAATCCGTATCTTTCATCCCAAGAGGGTTTAACACTTCGTTCTTGACGAAATTTCTGAAATTCCCCGTGATTGAATCGATGACGTCCATTAGAAGAATATAATTCAGGCAGGAGTATCTAACCCTGGTACCGGGCAATTCTTTGAATTGCTCCTTTTTGATCTCCCCGATAATCTCTTCTTTTGTCTCTTTGAATTGGTAGGCCAATGAATAAGGGGGCATTCCCGAAGTGTGACTGAGAAGATGCCAGATTCTGATATCGCTTTCCGGGAAATCGGTGTGATCTGAGATTTTATCCGAAAGATCAACGATACCGTCCTGGATCAATTTGAGCATGGCCGGAAGGGTTGCGGTAACTTTTGTCAGACTCGCTATATCGTAAAGGGAATCTGAATTAACCGGTTTCTTTTCATCGAGTGTTCCGTAACATTCCTGAAAGAGTGTTTGTTCAGGTGTGGTGATACCTATCGCAACACCCGGGAACAACTTGCTTTCAATCGCTTTCGATGTTATCGTCTTTATTGTGTCATTTATCATTTGATTCCCCCCGGAGCTCCAAGTCTGACTTTAAATTTATATTTGTCTCCTCTGTATAATGAGATGACATATTCAATGCATTTATCCTCTGCGATATATGTGTATCTTCTTCGAAGCGCGGCGCAATCGCTCGCCTTCATTTTCAGTAATTCCCGATCATCTTCAACCGGTTTGTGGACTTCGATGATCTCATCCGCGTATTCCAGAACGACACTCAGATCATTTTTCAGAAAGTGATAGACAGAGTTGTGTGCCATATCCATCTGAACGAGTTTTAACAGCCTTGGATTCAAGGTGGTATTGAAATAGGCGGATTCCAGCGCCATCGGTGATCCATCAACGAGACGAAGTCGCTTCAACAGGATAACCGGTGTGTCATCCGAAATGTGGAAACATTGGACGACTTCCGGTGGCGGTTCAACAATCTTATTTTCAATGACGATAGAAGTGGTTCTCTGTCCCTGATCCTCTACTTCATCTGTAAATCCTTTGAGCTCTGTCAGGTTCTCCTCCTGTTTGCTTTGTGAAACAAATGTTCCACGGCCTCTTGAACGGGTGATCAAACCTTCCCGGCTCAGTTCCTCCAACGCTTTTCTGACGGTGAGTCTGCTGATGTTGTATTCTTTGCAGAACTCAAATTCAGAATGCAGGGCATCTCCCGGTTTTAATTCTGAATTCAGAATCTGTTTTTTGATTTCTTTATAAAGTTGATAATACAATGGTACAGGTAAACTGCGGTCTAATTTGTCCACGCCTAACATCCCCTTTTTAAGGCATAAATAGTTTAAAGATATTATAACACATTTTGGTCGAATTTTGTCATTTTCTAATTTGAGGCTAAAATGTCAATACAAACAAACAAGAAAGCAGATATGTTTGTTGTTGTAACAAGTGATATAATGATGTACATGTTTATTTGGTGATTCAGGACATGTGATGGAGGAGATGGGTATCAAGCGTCATTATTTGTACGTTGAATTTGAAAAGGAAGATTCCTGGTATTACAACGAAGCGGTGAAAATACTCAGAGGTTTTGAAAACCACAGCATCGCAAATCCATTTAATAAAAAGAACTCCGCGACACTTGAGCGGGATGAAATCAGGATGAAAAGCGGTGATATCGGTCGCCTTTCTTCCCTTCTGAAAGGTTGGGAAACGTCAAAGATCATCTTTGACGGGGAGGAGATGAATTACCAGGAGATGATCAAGCTTCTCAGAGCCTTCAGGTGTCAGAAGTACAAACAGGACACGCAGGATAAAGAGGGGTATTGTGCCGATTCGATGTGGGGGTGCCGTTTACTGGACGTGATCGATACCTCTTCGGTTGAAGAGATTAATGAATACAATCCGGAAAATGTCTACTGGTTTGATTTCGGTTATTTTGAAGATGAGTATACGTGGACGGTTTCGAAGGATGATATTGAAGAGGGATTGAAACTGGAGATTGAGAAGAAGTATCTGGTACATTGTCCTTTTTTTGATTTCGGAAACATCGAAAAGATCATTCGCGCATTGCCGGAACAGATCAATTTACGAACGGATAAGCGTTGGAAAGTGCGTTATCAGAAAACGGTATCCGGAAGTGATACGATGGAAGCGGTGGGTATCATGCCGAATCTTGATCTGGAATATCTCGATGAAGACGATGAAAACAGAAATATTCCAACGGTAAATTTTTCTGATATTGGCGGTATCGACGATGTCGTTCAAAGCATTCGCGAGGTCATAGAATTACCGTTGAAACGTCCTGAACTGTTTAGATATATGGGGATCAAACCGCATAAGGGGATATTGCTTTACGGTCCTCCGGGGTGCGGGAAGACGATGATTGCCAAGGCCATTGCCAATGAGATCAACGCCCATTTCATTGCGATAAAGGGTCCTGAACTACTGAACAAATATCTCGGGGAATCGGAAGCCAATCTCAGGAAAGTCTTTACGGAAGCGAGAGAAAAACAACCCGCCATCATTTTCTTTGATGAGATTGATGCCGTTGCACAGAAAAGGTCTTCAAACGAATCACTGAGAAGTGAATCCCGATTTGTGACACAGCTTCTTTCCCTGATGGATGGGATTGAGGATTATGGGAAAATCTGTGTGATCGCTTCAACCAACCGCCATGAATCCCTTGATGATGCCCTGCTCAGGCCGGGTCGCTTCGACTATAATATCTTTATCAACAAGCCGACAAAGCGGGGATGCCGTGATATCTTCAGGATAAAAACAAAGGAAATGCCTCTGACATCAGAGATAGATGATGAGAAGTTTTCAGAAAAGCTCTTTGGGTTGACCGGTGCGGAGATTGATTTTGTCGTCAGAGAAGCGGCTTATAATTGTCTGAGACGCAGTTTGGATCTGAAGAGATGTATAAGAACCGATGACAATTACAAAATCAATTTAAATACACTCAAGATCATAGAGATGGATCTGGATAAATCGATAGAAAGGATCAACAATATGAAACGCAGAGAAGGTTATTATGGCAAATAAAAAAAGAAGGAAGGGGATGCTTATGCTCGTCCTGATATTGTTCGTAATTCTGATCGTCTATGTTCTTTTTGTGGAACCGAATACTTTAAAGACAACCTATATCGGTCCCGGAGAATACCCGGCTCCCTATCCGCTTGAAAACGAGGTCCGCATTATTTTTTTTGCCGATCTGCACATGTACAAATACAGAGGATTTCATGAAAGGTTGCTTGACGCTGTAGAAGGGTATCATCCGGATCTTATCCTTTTTGGCGGGGATGCCCTGGCAAAATTTACGGATGTACAGGATCTGGAACGCTTTTTCTACGAGCTGCAGGCAATTGCTCCCGTCTATACCAATTTCGGGAATTGGGAAGAATATGCGCCGATACATATGCGACAAAGGTTTGAAGCCCTGAACATTCCGTTGATTGAAAAAGAGACACAAATTGTCGAGATAAAAGGTAAAAAGCTCGCCATCACGGGGCTTGAATCTCATTATTTTTTCTTTGAAACCCAACTGCCTGACGAAACGAGGGCATATGATCAATCGATATTACTGATCCATTCTCCCATCAGTCTGGAAACGAAAGAAGAAATTGTTTCAAAGTATGATATGGTTCTTGCCGGGCACACGCATGGCGGTCAATTTGTGATTCCCTGGTTTACGAAGGCGTTTCACGATTGGAGAAATGGATCCGATATCGCCTGGTATTCGGGTCGATACGATCTCGACGATACGATGATTTACGTGACCAGAGGTGTCGGTCAATGGTTTCCTGGAAGATTCAATTGTCCGCCGGAACTGGTTGTTATCGACAGTGTCTTTTAAGGCTACAAAAAAGGATCTTCGAAAAAATAAATCGAAAATTATATGATATAATAGTTTTGATGTAACCGTTTTGTTATATTTAGCGAAGTGATAATTAAATAGCGGTCTTGGATGTTTCAGAAAATTTCTTTTGACTTTTTGTGCTTCACTCCTAATTAGAGGGGGGATTTGATGATTGGAAAGTATGAAGTAAAAAGTGATTTGAGATTTAAATCTTTTCTCACGAAGGAGAACACACTTCTCTTTTTATTTTCGTTTCTTACAGGTGCTGCAATCCTTGTTATGTTTTCTTTTTTTCAAAAGATCATCGCCGGATTTAACCCTTATATCCTTAAAGCGTATTTTGTGCCTTTCTTTTTTGGAGGGACAACCGGATTTCTCGTAGGCTCTTATATTATCTACGTGAATCACTCAAAGCAACAGATTCATCTCAGGGAAGAATACTTAAGTGCAACTTTGCATTCTATTGGAGAAGGCGTGATTACTTGCTCTCAGGATTGTGTTGTCACGGGAATGAACCGTGTTGCCGAAGAGATTACAGGATGGAAGAGTGAAGAGGCGGAAGGACAACCTGTAAAAGACATTTTTAAACTTTCCGGCAGTGATACATTGGAAGGTTCTGATTACTTTTCCCATTGTTCCCTGAAGCAAGACGGCGGATCCCGGCCTGCTGAAAAAGGCATCCTGATTACGAGAAATCAGGACGAAAAGAGAGTTTCGTTTAATTGTTCGGTGATCGAAGGGAAGGATAATAGTCGAAAGGGATGCGTGCTTATTTTCAGTGATATCACAGACGAATATCTTCAGAGGGAGCAGTTAAGGAAGGCAAAAGAGGAGGCAGAACTGGCAAACAGAGCCAAGAGTGAGTTTCTTGCGAATATGAGCCACGAAATCAGAACACCAATGAACGGTGTGATTGGAATGACTTCTTTGCTGGCTGATACAAATCTTGATGAAGATCAGCGTGAATATCTTGACTATGTCAGGGTATCTGCAAAGAATATGATGAAAATCATCAATGATATTCTGGATATTGCCAAACTGGAATCGGGGAAAATTGATCTTGAGATATGTGAATTCAGCCTCGACAAAATGCTTGAAAATATCAGCGCGATGGTATTTTGCAGTGCGCATAAAAAAGGACTGGAAATTGTTTCTTATATCGATAAGAAAATTCCGGAATACCTTCTCGGAGATGAGCTGAAAATCAGACAGATTTTGACGAATCTCACCGGAAACGCTCTTAAATTCACCAAAGAAGGCTCTATTCTGATTGAAGTGAAGCTTAAAAATCAAACGGAGCAATTATATGATCTTGAATTTTCCGTGAAAGATACCGGAGTCGGTATAAAAGGAGAGATGAAACCAAAACTGTTTAAACCGTTTGTTCAGGGGGATTTGACCTCGACAAAAGAGTATCAGGGAACCGGTCTTGGGCTTGCGATATCAAAACAGCTGGTTGAGATCATGGGAGGCACCATTGATTATCAGAGTGATCCCGGCAAAGGGAGCCGTTTTTATTTTAATGTCAGATTAAAGCAGTCGGACAAATTGTTGCATCATGTGGAAGAGATGGATATTGATTTTAAGAAACTGAAGATATTATTTATCGATGACAATGCTTTGAACAGAAAGATAACCGGGAAAATTCTTTCCGAAGAGGGAGCTGATGTGATCCTTGCGGAGAGTGGTATGCAGGGGATGCAACAACTTGAAGCCAATCAGGAAATTGATGTGATCCTGCTTGATGTTCATATGCCATGGATTGACGGGTATGAGACTTTAAAGCTGATAGAGGAGAAATATGGGCATCGCTACACGATTTTGATGTATTCGTCCATCGATCTCAGAGATATCCTAAATGATATGAAAGACCATGGGGCAGCAGATTATTTGATGAAGCCGGTTGGCAGAAAAAGTCTGTTGAAGAAAATAAAGAAGGCGTTGAACTCAAAATTTGCAGAACAAATGGAAAAAGATCTGAAGAGCACAGCCGGAAATCTTGTTACAAAAGATGGATTGAAGGCGAGCATACTGGTTGTCGAAGACAATGAAATAAACAGGCAGTTGATGAAAAAAACACTGGCAAGAATCGGTGATTACAACATATATACGGCAAAGAACGGTGAAGAGGCGGTTGCTTCATTTTTGGAAAACCGGCAGGAGATCATCTTTATGGATATACAGTTACCCGTTATGAATGGGCTGGCTGCGTTTAAACAGATCATGAAGCTATGTAGAGATAAAGCCTTCAGAAGGCCTTTTGTCGTTGCGATGACGGCCTATGCGATGAAAGGGGATTGCGAAAAATTTCTTTCCGAAGGGATGGATTTCTATCTTTCAAAGCCGTTTGAAGCTGAAGAAGTACGTGAAATAGTCGGGAAAGCCAGTGTACATTAGGGAAGGAGTGTAATGATGAAAAAATCTTATTTATTAAGCCTGTTGACGATCTTGTTTCTGGGGATTTCTATGGTTGGCGCTACACCAAAAATACTCGTCGTCAGCAGCTATGACAAAGCCTATTCCTGGAATAGGGATATTGTTGATGCGATAGAGACCGTTCTCGGGCGGGCTGATGTGGAACAGAGATTTTTTTATATGGATACCAGACTGAAAGATGATGAGCAATGGAAGATAAAAGCCGGTGTCATTGCACTCGATCTGATGGCAGAATGGCAACCGGATGTTGTCATTGCCTGTGATGATAATGCGCAGAAATATTTTGCCTCAAAAATATCTGAACAGTCTGATGTGCAGGTTGTTTTTTGCGGGGTGAATGCTGACCCTGCCGAATACGGATATCCTAAAAAAAATGTTACCGGCGTAAAAGAATTGACGTTCCCGGTTGCATCGTTGGAGGCATTATCAGAGCTTATTCCCGGTTTGAAGAGAATAGCGTTTATCGGTGATCATACGAGAAGTGCCGAGGGGATGATCGACTATTTAAAGAAGACGGACATGGGAAAATTTAACAGTATCGGTTATTACAAGTTTTCAAAACTTGAAGATTTACTACTCAGTGTGAAAAACCTTGGTAAGATTTGTGATGTGTTTTATCTGGTCAGGATTCTCGGACTTCAGGATGAAAATGGTGAATTGTATGAACCGGATAGGGTTATGGAACGGATTCTTGAAGTGACAAATATCCCGGTTCTGGGTTTATCGGATTATATCATTGAAAACGGTGCCTTATACGGGATTGTTCCGGACCCGAAATTTCATGGAGCTGTTGCGGCAGAGATAGCACTGCAACTGGCGTTTGATGAAAAAAAGGCTTCCGATATCCCGGTGATATCCCTGGAATCCGATTTCTCTGAATTAAAAGACGGCAAGTCTTATCTGAACCTGAACACCGCTATTGAAAAAGGGTATCGAATCCCACTTGGTTTAATTAATGAAACGGATGTCATCATCAGCGATATTCAAAGAGCGGAAGAGATTGTATTGGATTACTACACACTAATTGCCGGACAGATCTTTAAAGAAGTTGCCGATTACCTTAGAATGGTGGCTGCAGCGTCCGTTACTAGCGAAGGAGACTGGGAAGCTATCAAGGCAATCTATCAGAAGTCAACGGTGGATTACCCGGGTATTTTCTTGTACATACTTCCCAACGGCGAATATTACACGGATATCAGAAATTTTACGGCTACAAGTCTTTCTGACAGAGCCTACTTTAAGTCATTGAAAGAAGGAAAAGAAGTCCTTGGTTATCCTGTGACCAGTCGATCAACCGGGAAAAAGTCAGCCGTTTTCGCGATTCCGGTTGAGCATGACGGGATTATTTCCGCTTTTACGGGGATGTCTCTTTATATGGAGGAAATCAATTCCCATGTCAACCATCTCATGGATTTGGATCCGTCAATCTTTATCCTGGCCGTTGATCAGACCGGGACGGTCATGATGACGAATCAGGAGAAATACATGTACAGGCATGTTGATGACATTATAGAAAGTGATCCCGGAACGTTTAGTGAAAGACTTGCGCTTGAAGAAGAAGGTAAGATTGCTTTTGAAAATGGTTATGGTGAATATTACGGTATCTTCAAAACGGAAGAAACGACGGGCTGGCGATTTGTCTTTGCGGAAAAGATACATGATGTGCATGAGGAACCCGGATTAAATGAAATGATAGAAAAATCTTCCGTTCTAATGGAAACTGTTGTTCGGCATATGAACACACTTGAGGATGAAGTCATCGAAACCAGTAAACTATTTGCTGATTCTGTTGAATTACCTCAGGCTATTCACGGTATTCTTGATACCCTTTATTCAAGGGTAACGAGAGTTTATAACATTGCTTTTGTAAATACGGACGGTATCATGGCATATATGGCACCGGAATATTTCAGCAGATACGAAGGCACGGATATTTCAGATCAGGAGCAGGTCATCCGTATTGCCAAGACCTATAACCCCGTTGTGAGTCAACTGTTGATGATGGAAGAAGGCATATACGGTATCGATATTGAGTGGCCGGTTTTTAACAGAAAGGGAGTTTTTGTCGGTTCGATCAGTATGTTGATCAATCCTGAAGACTATTTCGAAGACATCGCTGCTGAATATATTTCCGATCCGGATCTCGAGATATGGGTTATGCAGCAGGATGGGACGATTATTTACGATGCCGACACCATAGAAATCGGCAGGAATCTGTTTGAAGATGGTTTATATGCGGATTATCCCGAACTCTTAGAACTCGGTAGACAAATGCAGCGGCAGAATGAGGGAACAGGTGCCTATACATTTCTCGCAGCCGGTCAGGATATGGCGGTGAGGAAGGAAATTGTATGGCAAACCGTTTATTTTCACGGTACAGAATGGAAAATTGTTTTAGCGAGAAGACATTAAAATGATGAGATAGAACACGGCAAAGCCCGGGTTTTTTTAAAGAGACGGATAGGGGTCTATTTATGGTGGACATCTATCCGTCTTTTTTGTATATCCGGGTAAATTGACAAAGGAAACTTTTAGGTGTAGAATTAAATGTCCGAACAATACGGACATTATAAAAACAAATGAAATAGATTGAGGTGTGGTATGGAACAGAAGCCGTTATATGAGAGGATCGCCGATTCAATCAGACAATCCGTTATTCAGGGAAATATGCGTGAAGGAGATCTACTGACCGGTGAACTTGATCTGATGAAACAGTATAAAGTCGGCCGTGAAACGGTCCGAAGGGCATTGAAGATACTGGTTGATGAGGGATTGATCATCAGAAGACCCGGCAAAGGAACGCAAATCTGCAGAAGGATAAAGCCGGATTCAATCGCAAAAGTCGTGTCTTTTTCATCAGAAATTATCAAGCTCGGGATGGTCCCTTCAACCAGAATAAAGGAAATTTGTGTGATTAAAGCCGGAGAAGAGTTGGCAAAGAGGCTGGGGATAAAAACCGGAGAGGACATCATCAATATCAATCGAATCTGTTATGCCGATGCCATTCCCATCGCAGTGGAGGAAGGCTATATCGATAAAGCGGTTTTAGAGCATTTTGATGAAAAAGATTTTTCCGGTTCAATCTATAAAACATTAACTGAAAAATATCGAATCCGTTATTCAAAGATGAAGCAGTCAATTTCGCCAGTTATCCTTGAAAAGCATATGGCGGATGAACTGGAATGCGGCAGGATCAGTTCTTTTGAGTTGAAAAGGACGATTTATAATGCGGCATCAAAGCCGTTTTATTTCCTCAGATTTTTTGTCAGGGGAGATATGTATGCAATTGAATCTGAAGTGAAATTCTGAGTGAAGATGACAAGATTTGTCATAGAAGCGATAGAAAGAAATTGTTTAAGTTTTTGATTTGGTATGGAGGCGTGTTTATGAAGGTGTTTAATCTGAAAAAGTTGTCTGCCGAAATGTCCGGACAATACGGGCGTGAAATAAGCTGTTCCCAGAAAGGATCCAGTATCCTTCTGGAGGGATCTGTTGAGCGTTGGGTTGATGTCATCAAAGCCGGAAAGATGGCGGCGAAGGTGAAGGGAATCAAAGGTGTCATCAATCGTATCGGGTGTTTGGGGGTGAAAAAAAAGGGGAATCAAAACCCTGTATCAAAAAAGGAAGGTTTTGGACGAAAGCAAACGGATGTGCTCATCATCGGTGGAGGTGTCATCGGTTGTGCGATAGCCCGTGAATTATCAAAATGGGATATTGATATCTGTATCGTTGAAAAAGAAGCCGATCTTGCGATGCATGCCAGTTCACGAAATGACGGGATGATTCATCCCGGATTGGTTCCCTCTCCGGGGAGTTTGAAGGCAAAATACAACGCAAAGGGAAACGGTATGTACGAAGCATTGTCGAAGGAACTTGATTTTGAATACAAACGTGTCGGTTCATTACTCCTTTTTGAGAACAGGTGGCTTTCTCTTGCCTATCCGGTCATGGCTTCCAGGGCAAAAAAGAACGGAGTTCCCGATACGGTGTTTCTTTCAGGGGAAAAATTGAAGGGTTTTTTGAAATCAAAAAAACAACTGTCGCTGAACCGGTCATTGGAGACCAAATGGGCGGTACATATCCCGAGTACCGGCATTGTGTCACCGTACAAGACAACCGTTGCTTTCTGTGAAAATGCCGTCATGAATGGAGTGGAGCTGAATCTGAATACCGAAGTCCTTTCTTTTGAAAGGGAGGGTGACAGAATTATCAAATGTATGACGACAAAAGGTGAAATATATACTACGCTCATCATCAACTGTGCGGGAGTTGCCTCGGATGACATTGCGGAAATGGCGGAAGATCGCTTCTTTACCATCCATCCGAGAAAAGGCACAATTCTCATGATTGACCGTAAGAAAGGGGATCTGACGGATACGGTTCTTTCGATGCCGAGTTTGTTTGGGAAGAAGGATACCAAAGGGGGTGGGATTGTGCCGACCGTAGAGGGAAATCTCCTGGTTGGTCCTGATGCCTTTGAACAACCGTATAAAGAGGATTATTCAACGGATGCTGAAAGTCTGAACGGTATCGTGAAACAGCATTTCGGATTGCTGGAGGGCATCAACAAGCATGATATCATCACCTATTTTGCCGGAACGAGGGCATCGACTTACCTGGAGGATTTCATCGTTGAATGGTCGCAAAGCGTCAGCAATCTCTTCCATGTTGCGGGGATTCAATCTCCGGGACTGGCAAGTGCTCCGGCAATAGCCGTAGATGTTGCGGAGAAAATTGTTAACGGATTGAAAAAAACGAGACAGGTTCACAAGAAGAAAAACTGGCAGCCTAAAAGGCAGGGGATTCCAAGACTTGCTCAGATGACTCTTGAACAAAGAGCTGATTTTATCAGACAAAACCCGGATTATGGGGAGATCGTCTGCAGGTGTGAGGAGATCAGCAAAGGGGAGATCAAAGATGTACTGCATTCTTCGATTCCCGTTGACAGTGTGGATGCTGTTAAACGAAGGGTAAGAGCCGGGATGGGCAGATGTCAGGGGGGATTTTGTAAACCGCTGGTTGTTGAGATCATTGCGGATGAATTGAAGAAAAATCCGCTTGAGATCACAAAAAAGGGGAAGGATTCATTTATTCTCCTGCGTGATATGAATGTCGTCGAGCCGGAAAGCAAAAGCGAGGATGACGAAGGTGATCATTATGCCGTATGAATGTGATGTTCTGATAATCGGGGCAGGACCGGCGGGCCTTGCCGCTGCCGTCAGTGCCTGTGACAACGGTGCTTCTGTCGTTGTAATCGAACGTGAAGACAGACCGGGCGGTATCCTGAAGCAGTGTATTCATGATGGTTTTGGCGTGATCCGTTTTGGTGAAAAACTCAGCGGACCTGAATACGCCATTCGATATATCGACATGGTAGAACAGCGTGGGATAGAGATAAAGACCCGAACATTTGTGACACAGATGACAAGAGAAGGAGCCCATTTTATCACGCAGCTTGTCAGCCGAACGGGAGTAGAGAATATAACCAGCCGAACGGTCATTCTCGCAGCGGGATGTCGGGAAAGAACGGCAAAGCAGATCTTCATACAGGGAAGCAGACCCGCAGGTGTTCTGACTGCCGGAACGGCTCAGTATTTTGTCAATATGAAAGGCTATCTGCCCGTTAAACGCTGTGTCATCCTTGGGAGTGGCGATATAGGCCTCATTATGGCGAGACGCCTTACACTGGAAGGAGCCAGTGTTGAAGGGGTGTATGAGATAAAATCACAACCGTCAGGCTTACCGAGAAATATTGCCCAATGTCTTGAAGATTTTAATATCCCGCTTTATCTCTCGCATACCGTTACAAGCGTGACGGGAGACAACAGGGTAGAAAGTGTTGAAGTGGCACAGGTTGATGAGTATTTTAAGGTGATTGAAGGGACGAGGCGAACGGTTGAATGTGACGGGTTGATCCTTTCCGTCGGACTGATACCGGAAAACGAAATAGCGGAATCTCTGGGTGTTGAGTTGGATGGGGCAACTGGTGGGCCGGTTGTGGATCAGAACCTCATGACATCCGTTGATGGTTTTTTTTCATGCGGAAATGCCTTGCATGTGAACGATCTGGTGGATTACGTTTCTGAAAGTGCGGAGATCGCCGGTAGAAACGCTGCTGTGAAAGTCAGGGGCAAAAGAAAGAACAAAACGATCAGAAAAACCGGTGAAATTGCCTATCTGGTTCCTCAACTAATCGATATGGCACACAAAGAGGAACCGATGATTGTTTATTTCAGAGCCGGAAGAACGGCTGAAAAAGGAACATTGAGGATAATCAGCGACGGGCGGGAGATATACAAAAAGATGTTCAGGAATCTGAACCCTGCAGAGATGGAGCGCATAGAACTGAAAAAAGAGGTTTTTGAATCCATGAACGAAGATATTGAATTTCATTTGACGACGGAGGGCTGAGATGAAGGAATTAACGTGTATTGTTTGTCCAAACGGGTGCAGATTAAAAGTGACCAAAGAAGATGGAGAATATCGTGTTGAAGGGCATAAATGTAAAAGGGGGATAGGATTTGCCGTTCAGGAGATGGAAGATCCGAGACGTTCGGTCTGTACGACCGTGAAGACGGCATTTAAAGCAATTCCAAGATTAAGTGTGCGAACGGATGGCGAGATAAAAAAAGAGAACGTCCCTCTTTTGATGAAGCGGTTAAGAAGCGTAGAGATATCGGAACTGCTGGATGTTGGTGATATTATCATCAGGAACATCTTTGGCAGTGATGTGAATGTCATCGCGACATCGAGTCTGATTCGGCAGATACGCTATACAGCAGGCAGATGATGATTATGAAACCTCTTGTGTTGTCTGTGGATTGCGGAACCCAGAGTCTGAGAGTATTCGCTGTCGATCAGGACGGTCATATCGTAAAAGGTGTTAAAAAGGCGTTTGAACCGTACTTTTCAACGCATCCCGGGTTTGCCGAACAGGATCCCGAGATCTACTGGAAGGCACTTTGCAGTGCCTGTAATGAGCTTTTTGCAGGGAGTCCTGAATTGAAAGAACGGATAAAGGCTTGTGTCATCTGTACGCTGAGGGATTCCTATGTGAATCTGGATCAAAACGGAAAAGTCCTCAGACCAGCCATCCTATGGCTTGACCAGCGCTCTGCAAATCAATATGACGACATTTCCGTTAAACATAAGGCGATGTTTGAACTGATTGGGATGAACCGGACGATTAAAAATACGCAGAGGCATTCGAAGGCGAACTGGATCAGGGAACATCAGCCGAAAATATGGGAAAAGACCTATAAATTTATGCTTGTTTCCGGTTATCTCAATTATAAACTGACCGGAAGGTTTGCGGACTCCATCGCCTCACAGATTGCCCATCTGCCTTTTGATTATAAGAAGAAACGCTGGGTGAAGAGTCCGAACAGCTGGAAATGGCCCGTGTTCGGTGTTGAAAGGGATAAGCTGACTGACCTTGTTCCTCCGGGAGATGTGTTGGGACAAGTCACCAAACAAGCTTCACAGGAAACCTGCCTGCCCGAAGGACTAAGAATTATCGCAGGAGGGTCTGACAAAGGATGTGAAACCCTTGCCAGCGGATGTGTTGACACGAGCTGTGCCTCGATCAGTTTCGGTACGACGGCAACCGTTCAGACAACATCAAAAAAATATCTGGAACCCATCAGATTCTTTCCCTCTTATCCGGCAGTGATTCGTGATTGTTATAACCCTGAAGTAGAAATCTTCAGAGGGTATTGGATGATCAGCTGGTTCAAAAAGGAATTTGCCGCCCATGAACTGTTAGAGGCGGAAAAAAAGAATTGTGAAGCCGAGCGTTTGTTGAACGAAAGGCTTCAGAGCATACCACCCGGGTCCATGGGATTGATGCTGCAGCCGTATTGGGGACCTCATGTGAAGACACCGGATGCGAAAGGCTCCATCATCGGTTTTGGTGATGTTCATACCCGGTTTCATGTGTACCGGGCTATTATCGAAGGGATCAACTACAGTCTCATGCAGGGACTCGAATGGATAGAAAGGTGTGCCGGAGACAGCGTTTATAGGATTGTTGTTTCAGGTGGGGGAAGTCGAAGCCTCGCCATCTGCAGGATAACGGCGGATATGTTCGGACTTCCGGTACATCAGCCGGAGACGAATGAGATGTCTGCTCTGGGAGCGGCGATGATCGGTTTTAAAGGCGTCGGAGTGTATGACGATTATCATGAGGCCGTTGAGAGAATGACACGGTATAAAAATGTATTTGATCCGAGAGAAACCAATTACAGGATTTATAAGGACTTGTACAACGATGTGTATAAAAAGATTTATCCGAGTTTAAAGAAGATTTATTCGAATATACAGAGGATTACGGGATATCCTGAGCATTGATCTCAATAGGGTCTTCAGAATTTGAGCAATTTAGTTTCAACTACTGTCATTTCCGAAGACCTAATCTCAAATAAGCGTAGGGGCAATTCGTGAATTGTCCCTACAAGATTACAAAGGGGAGAAGATAAAATGTCGCATGAATACAAGGATTACAGACCACCATGGATAGAGGAAAGACCGCCTGAGAGAAGTTTTCGTTCCATCCTGAAATGGGGAGATCCCTCAGCTTACAAACATCCGAACGAAAGACTTTTCAAGCTGATGAAAAAGACCTTTTCGATGACAGATGAGGATTTCAGCAAACCGAGGGAAACGGGTTATGAAAAAGTTATCGCGGATATACCGCTCAAATTGAAACCGGAGCAGATCAGGAGATTTGAACAGATCGTTGGAACGGAGAATGTAACGGATGATATCTATTACAGACTCGGTGTGTCATACGGAAAGACGATGATCGATTCCATGAGGCTCCGAAAGGGGATTGTTGAGAATGTAGCCGATCTTGTATTGTATCCCCGCTCATCGGAAGACATCGTCGAAATCGTTAAAACCTGCAACGAACAGAAGATTCCCATATATGTATTTGGTGGCGGTTCAACCGTAACGAGAGGCATGGAAGCCGTAAAAGGCGGGATTTCCCTGGATATGAGGCGGCATATGAACAAAGTGGTTGCTTTCAACGAAGTGGATCAGACCATCACTGTTCAGGCTGGGATGCAGGGACCGGATTATGAAAGGATTCTCAACGAGGCACCAGAGAATGAACTCAAAGCGAGGAGAAGATATACGGGCGGGCATTTCCCGCAATCCTTTGAATACTCCTCAGTTGGCGGCTGGGTTGTCACAAGGGGCGCCGGACAGAATTCCACCTATTACGGAAAGATCGAAGATATGGTCATTAGTCAGGAATATGTAACACCGGCAGGTGTTATTAAGACACCTTATTACCCGGCGATGGCGACCGGACCGGATCTGAATGAGATCATGATGGGTTCCGAAGGGACATTTGGTATCCTGACGACTGTAACCCTCAGGGTGTTCCGATACAATCCCGAAAATAGAAAAAAATTCAGCTTCATCTTTAAGAACTGGGATGATGCGATGGCAGCCGGAAGAGAAATCATGCAGTCTGAAATAGGCTATCCGTCGGTGTTCAGACTGTCTGATCCTGAAGAGACGGATGTCATGATGAAACTTTACGGGGTTGAAGGGACTGCTATCGAAAAGATTCTCAACATGAGAGGCTTCAAGCCGATGGAAAGATGTCTCTTTCTCGGCTGGTCGGAAGGGGATAAGGCATTTTCTGCCACGATGAAGCGACGTGTCAAGAAGATTTGCAGAAAATACGGTGCGATGTATGCAACGGGCTTCATTACATCCTCCTGGGAAAAAGGAAGGTTTACCGACCCGTATATGCGGGAGGATTTACAGGATTATGGCATCATGATCGATACTCTTGAATGTGCCGTCACCTGGTCTCAGATGAAAGCAGTGCATGAAGGGGTGAGAAAATACTGTAAGAGCAGACCCAATACCATCTGTATGACGCATATGTCACATTGTTATCCGCAGGGGGCGAATCTGTACTTCATATTTATAGCAAAGATGAGTGAGATAGACGAATATCTCGATTATCAGAGTGGTATCCTTGACCATATACAGAAATACGGGGCAGCGATGAGTCATCATCATGGAATCGGAAAGATGACGGCACCGTGGCTTGAGCATCAGCTGGGGAAAAATCAGTATGAGATCTTCAGGACGCTGAAGGAACACTTTGACCCGAACCTTATCATGAATCCCGGTGGCACGCTTGGATTTGACCTTGAAGAGGAAGAGAAGCGGAAAATCAGATAGAAACTGTCTGTTCTTGGCAGAAAACGTGGGGGCGGAATATTTTCCGTCCGCATATTATAGAATGAATGCCCGTTGATGTTTCATTACCTTCAGAGTTTATCGATATTCTCAAGCAGAAATTCCAGTTCGGGATCTCTGCCTTCATCATAATGATCGATATCAAAATCCAGAATATAATCGGGAATAACGCCTCTTGTTCTATCGGTGTCCCCCGGGGCAACACCGATAGTAAGTGGCAGGACATAGCCGAGTTTTGAATTTGGGAGATAGTATTTTGAGATATTCCCTGAATAGGACTTTGGATGATTCGTTTCCTGCCCGAGGATGATACCGTTTTTGTAATTGTACCGGAAGGTTCTGGCAAGGCTGATTCCTGCCGAAGCCGTCTTACCGCTGATGAGTAAATAAACCTTTCCTGTATACCTGTTATTTTTATTTATCGGATTTTGGGCAATGTGTTCACCTGCTGAGATAATTTCACCATTTTCTGCAACCATAATCTCTTTTAACAGTGGGTTTTGAGGAAGGAATGGGAGATGCCAGAATAGTGAAGGGATTTTTTCCTGATAGAGTTCGTAATCGCATACAAAGTTGTAGAAATCTTTTACACGATCGCTTACCGTTACGGTGAAATCGTCAACCGTTTTGTATGAATCATTGGCGATAAAATTATAGACATAATGCCCCCAATTGGCGTTTCCGCCGCCATTACTGCGCAAGTCTATAACGATGCTTTCTGAATCGTGATATTTCCTGAAGAATTCATCCACCTTTTTTTTGAAATAGGCAAGATTCCCTGAAAAATAATTCAATTCGAGAACCGGAATGGTGTTTCCTGCATAGCGGTATTGATAATACAGCCCAATATTCTTTTTTTGATTGAAAACAGCAGGATGTGTTTTGGACAGTGTTAAACGCTTTGTATGAATTTTATCGTCATACTGATATTCGATAACACAATCATTTTTCAGCTTCAGTAAATGGGGAACATACGTTGCAAACCAGTTTTCTACAAAGCTGTTAGTTCCAGATTGCAGAGGTGTTGTTGAATACTCTGCGATCATTTCATACAGCTTATCCATTTTCACGGAATTGATAGAGATGATTTCTGCTTTATACGGTATTTCTGTCTCTTTGATAATGTTGTAGAATTTTTCTTCTCTGTACAATATGGAGAAAGGCAGGTATATGGAATTCCAGTCCAAAGGAGATACAATCCATGTATGGGAATCGTCGATAGCACCGGCAAGTTTTGAAAGCTTCATATACAAATTTCCAACAGTAATCGTGTCTTCCCGAGCCAGTTCAGAAAGAATCTTTGAAACTTTCCAATCAAATTCATTTTCTGTGATGAAAAAGAAAGGATTTGGATGATTGTTTTTTATCTCGTAGACATAATATTCAACATCTTTGACCGCCTCATCGGATGTAAGCAGCATTTGAGAAAAACTTTCCTCAGTCGTCAGCCTATAATGATGTGCATAGTAAGGTTCCTTTGTAAATGCCAGAAGAACAAACCACAGAATAATCAGAATTCCTACAATGAGTAACAGCAGTAAGGGAATTTTAATTATTTTTCTCATACCGTCTCCTTTTATTACAGTTTATCTATTGTTGCGACCAGAAATTCCAGTTCGGGATCTTTTCCTTCCCCATACGCTTCAATTCCAAAATTGAGGTAATAGTCGGGAAGAACGCCGTGCCCGTCGTCAATTCCATCGGCATCCACACAGTAAGTGACGGGTAGTCTGTAATTCAGCTTTGAATTTGGTAATGTGTACCGCGTGGCATTTCCCGAATAAGAAGCGGGATGATTGGTCTCCTGTCCGAGGATGATACCGTCCGCTTTGTTGAATCGGAAAGCCGCAGCAAAGTCTATTGCGGCAGATCCCGTGTTGCCGCCGGTTAACAGAAAGACATTTCCCTTGTAGCGATCTGTTTCGACGATCCTGTTAATTCTTACGATTTTACCTCTTTTGATAAGGGTTCCCTTTTCAGCACCGAGTATTTCCCGGTAAAATGTCAGGTCCGGCAGGATATTCAGTGCGACATCCCAGAAAACGGAAGGGACTTTGAAATCGTAAAGTGAGGCCTGATAGTTGTAGGTATAAAAAGCCTTTGAATAATCGTTTACGGGGATCTGAAAATCACCGAAGGACGTGTATTTATCTCCCGCAAAGTGATCAAGCACATAGTATCCCCAGGCATCACTGCCGCCACCGTTGTTTCTGATATCGATCACGATATTCTCTGAATTGCCGTACCTTTTGAAGAAATCATCCACGGTCGTTTTAAATGATTCAAAATTTCCTGCGAATTGATTACATTCAAGGACCGGAATCGTCTTTTTATTTGATTCAAATTCATAGAAGCGAACCGTTTCACGCTGGGTTTTTTTATCAGACCATTCTTCAAGCTGAATGACTTCTGTTTTGATCTCATCATTTATCCTGTATTCAACGCTATAATCCTGATCTGTTTTTATGAGAAGCGGGATCATGGCCTTAAAGATACTCTGTACATATCTGTCCGTTCCGGACTTAAGAGGTGTGTGTGAGAATTGTGCCAGTAAGTTGTAAAGTTCCACGGATTCAACCGAATTGATGGCAAGAATCTCTGCTTTGTAGGGTATGATGCAATCCTTTCTGAGGTTGTAGAATTTATCATCTGTATAGTTAATGTCAATCGGAAGCTGATAAAGTTTTTTGAAGTTCGGCCAATGTATTGCGGTGTGTGAGTCATCTATCATCCCGGTGATCTCAAGGAGATACAGGAACAATTCTCCGGTTGAAATTTCTTTTTTTTCAGCCATCTCTACTTTTATTGCCGTGACTTTCCGGTCAAGTTCGTTTTCCGATATGAAGGCAAAGGGCTTTGGATGATTGTTTTTTATATCATAAATGTATGTGTCGATATCTTCGATGGCTTTTTCAGAGGCCAGTGAGACACTGTTATAAGGATTTGTGAAAGCAGTCTGATAGCCGGGCTCATAGACCGGTTTTTTTGTGAATATAAACAGAACAAACCATAAGGCTGCAAGAACAGCGAGAACCAGGAAAATAATAAAGGTGATTTTTAATGTCTTTTTCATGAAACCTCCCGAATGATGTTGTAAATGATATCGTTGAATTATACAGAAAATAGTATCAATTAAAAAACATACCTCGCACCGAGGGAGGTGGTAAACGTAAGAGCCGGTATTGGAAGCACGTATACAAGGGGAACAACCTCAAAAAAGACTTCACAACGTTTATCCTCATAAAATTCAAAGGGGATTTGTATTCCAATTGGTATTCGAGCTGAAACCATTACCCCCTCAAATGAGGCCGGGAATGTGATACCCGTTCCAAAGCCCCAGTAACCATCTAACGAGATGTGTTCGTTTATCGCTATGTCGGGAGAAAAGAATAAAAGATCCGTACTGCTGTTGAAAACGGTATAGCTGAACGCAGTGAGAAAGGCAGCCGACAGATCAATCCCAAAGTTGTCGTTGAACTGGTATTTTGCCGTTATCTTTCCCGGTAATCCAATTGATGCCCCGAGCGAAAATTTCCCGAACCCGATAATTGTTATGATAAGTACGATTGAAAGCATAATTATTTTCTTCATGATTTCTTGTCCCCTTCTTATTTTATTACTCCAGTATAACATGATGAAATACTCTCAAATAGCATTTGAAGTGTTTTCACTCAGAGGGGATGAAGAAAGACTGATATTCGATGAAGACCCCACCAAGCAGCAAAGTCCGGCGGGGGTCCGGCATACATATTGTTGGGGATCTCTTTTAGTTTGTTAAAAAATAAAAGCGCTTAATCAATCAGAATATCCTGAACAAGATGCCTAATTGGTGGATTGTTGACCAGTTCTGATTTTTTTATACCTATCAGAAGCATGATTTCTTTGTCCGGACTGTACTTTTTCTTGAACCCATCTTTAAGCGGTCGCACAGCTTCAAAATCTTCGAGTAACTGGACGGACGGTCTGAGGGTATAACCTTTTATAGCTGTAGTCATTGCCTGATAGAATTCACCCGTTTTGATATAATCAACACGCGTTGGATTTTCTGCCTTTATGAGTATGTAAACAAACTCTTTTGTCAGTCTTTCATCAAACATCTTGATACTGGATTGTCCGAAACTTTCCCAGTTTCCGGCACTGATTTTGATGACCGGCTGTAAAAATGGCATCAGGACGGAGGGTAATGTGTTGAGTGAGAGTCCGTATCTGTATTTCGTCTTGTCCCATTCGGTAAATCTGAAGTTTTCAAGTAATTCCTTCATGGCTGCTTCGTCTCCTGATTCAACAGCATAGGCCTTTCTGAGCCAGGATTGGATATCAGAATCATCTTTGACAAAGATGATTTCATACTCAAGGCCGGGAAAATTTTCGGAGAGTCTGTCGATTTCGTCTATAATATTACTTTCCTCTTCCCCTTCAACATAATTAAAGGATGCGGAGGTGATTATATCAACCGGTTTTGGGGCGAATTTCCTTTCTATTGTAATATCCGCTATCTTCATCTTCTTCCCGTCAATCTTCATGTCGGAATAGTTGATATATGTTTCGTAACCGTAGCAAGTGGCAGATTCCCTGAATTTTTCAATGAAAGTTCCCTGACTGATGAGGGTCTGCCGGTTTTTCCTGTCGATAACGGGAAGTGATTTGTTCAAATCTGCGTAGAGTTCCATCTCTGTGCTGCTTTTTATCCTGACAAGCCAGGGTTGCATATTATGTGAACTGCTTGCCGTAATGGCTCCCGCAAGTACCTTTTCGCAATCAGTCTTCAGTGTTCTTGCATAGGCGGAGTTCCACACACGTTTGTATTTCTTTTTAAGAAATGAACCGTCCAGCACGCAAAACAGTATTATAATTCCTATGATTACAGAAAATAGAATCAGCATTCCTTTACCTCTCCTTTTCATCAGTCTTTCCTCCAAATAATGTCATCCGTATTTTTATGTTTTCGTCAGCCTTTATCTGCATCAGTTCCCTTTCATACTGTAGATTGAGTAAGGCATCTGATATCTTTTCTCGTATCTGTCGTGGTTTTTCTTTCATAGTCTTACTTCCGGGAAAAAGTAAACTTACAGTTTACTTCTGTGAGAGTCTATCATATTCTTTGTTTTTTTGTCAAGCAGAAATAAAAAAAGGACAATTCAATTGATCAAATTGTCCTTTTAAGAGAAGTTTAAACCTTACAGCAACTGTTTCTTTATAAATGCACAGATATCATTCATCGCTTCTTTGGCCTCCGGAAAGAGAGGTGAGAGTATCGGAAAGGCGTGCACCATTTTATCCCATTTTTTCAATATGGCCCGGTTTCCGTGTTTGATCGTTTTCTTCGCGAAATTGACGGTATCATCCAAATGAACTTCATATGTTCCCACACAAAGATAAACAGGCGGCAAATTGCTCAAATCACCGAGAAGTGGTGAGAGGATTTCATCATCAAAGCTTGTATTTCCGGCATACCATTTTCCCCAGACATGCCACGAATTGAGTGTGGCAATATCTTTGTGCAGATTTGTCCTGAACGATTTTGCTTTACAATTAAGATCCGTTAAAGGAGAGATCGCCACGCCCGCTATGGGTAGCTTGTCTCCTCTGTTTCTCAATGCCTTCAGGGTTGAAAGTGTGAATGTTCCACCAGCTGATTCCCCGCAAATGAGAATGTTTTCAGGTTTATACCCTTCTTGAATCAGATAGTCATAAGCCATCATACAATCATCAACCGGGGCCGGAAACGGATGTTCCGGGGCGAGTCTGTAATCAAACAATAAAGCCTTTATACCGGTTCCGTTTACAAATTTGCTGACGTGCCCCCTGTGAGTGAGGCAGGAGCCGGATATGAAGCCCCCACCATGTATATAAAGGATGACTTTATCCTTTGGGGCATTTTGCGGGATGAGCCACTCGGCATACATCTCGTTGATTTTGACGGGTTTCTGTTCAATATTCTCCGGGACTATCTGTGTCTTAACAGAAGCCTTATCGACTTTGTTCCTGAATCCCTGAAAATCGTAATCTTCATCGACGTATTCTCTTTTCAGTTTGAAACTGAACAGATGTCTGTTTCTTATTAACCCAATGATTATTTTACTTCTTAGACTTTGCATCTTATTTCTCCTTTTTTGCTGAATAATAATCAAGACTGATCAAATCCAGATAAAATTGAATGAGTCATGTGTCGGATATCGCTTCATTTGTCTTCAGGAAAGTGTGATAAAGGATTTCCGGTGAAGGCATCCTAAAGTTCTCCAGTCGTGTTGCCTTGTAAACGGCAAGTCCGTTGATGAAAGACCAGAATGCGACAGCCAGTTCATAGGGATCGCCGCCAACAACACTTCCATCACGCTGACCCTCTTCAAATATCGCTGCCATTATCCTGTATGATATATCTCTGTTTTCAGATAACAGGGCTTTCACCTTTTCCGGAATGGCGGTAGAATTGGTGGCACTGGCTATGATACGTACCGTCTGGTTGAAATTATCACTGATGTCGATCGTTTTTATCAGTTCTCTGATAGCCATTCGGATCTTTTTCTCAGCCGGGACATCAAGCTGTTTTAAACCTTCAACCGCCTCATTCATCTTTTCAAAGGCGTTGTGCAACACATCGTAATAGACATCATCTTTTGATTTGTAATAGTGATAAACGAGCCCTTGTGCCATTTGGGCTTCCACTGCGATGTCTTTTATCTTCGTTGCGAAGAACCCCTTTGATGAAAACAGGTGAACAGCGGCATCCATAATCATCTTTTTTCTTTCGTTTCGCATCTTTTCGTTTTGTTCTTTCGTCCTTGCCATTCTCCACTCCTTTTATATTGGTTGAACTTTCATTCAATATATTATCATGAAAATTCAACTTTGTCAAATAGTAAAAAAACCGGTATGAATGACAGCTGTTCATACCGGTTTCGCCATATTTACATGGCAGGAGAGAGAGTCTTTGATTTAAACAGGTTCAGGTTCAAGGGATTGATCGGAAAGCGTCCAGGTTCTGGAACGTTCCTGGGCTTCCCATAACCGCGTGTACAACCCCCGATTGTTGATTAAGTCTGTATGCGTTCCCATTTCGACTATTTTTCCTTTGTTGAATACAATGATCTGATCAGCTGTACGAATTGTTCTGAGATGATGTGCGATCACAAGAACCGTTCGATTCGCAGCCAGATTACTGATGGCATGTTGGATTTTGACCTCGTTGACAGGATCTACATTGCTGGTAATTTCATCGAGAATGACGATCGGGGCATCTTTGATAAAAGCTCTGGCAATGGAAATTCTCTGTTTCTGACCACCGGAAAGTCCCGCGCCGTTTTCGCCCAGCATGGTGTCATAACCGTTGGGGAGTGTCATGATGAAATCATGAATCATCGCTTTTTTGGCGGCTGCCATGACCTGCTGCTTTGTGGCATTTCTGTTGCCCATTCTGATGTTGTTGTAGATCGTGTCTGAAAAGAGAATAACGTTCTGCATAACGATACTGACATTGCTGAGTAATTCATCGTATTCGATGTTTTTAATGTTCGTTCCGCCGATTTTAATGCTTCCGGAATCCACATCCCAGAATCTCAGAAGCAGGTTGCTGATCGTTGTCTTACCGGATCCCGAAGGACCGACAAGTGCCGTTAATGTGTTGGTGTCCAGCGTGAAATTTGAATTTTGAATTTCAAATGCTCCTGCACTATACCGGAAAGATACATCGTCAAACTGTATATCAGAACCTTTTACCTTTTTCGGATTGACGGGGTGATGTATCTTTGGGGCATCCAATATTCCGGAAATCCTTTTGTAGCTGTCTTTTACCGTGATATAGTTCATCCAGTGCGTTCTCAATTGAAGGAAAGGCTTATAGAATTCCTTGCTGATGATGATGAACATCATATATTCTGTCATCGTTACTTCGTTTCGGAAAAGAAACCAGGCACCAAATGCCGCCAAAAGCGCATAACTTATATCTATGAAAAATGTAAAACGGCTCATGTAACCCGCAACTGATTTTGAACTCTTTTTACTGATGTCCCCGAATTTTCGGCTGCTGGTTTCAAGATTCTTTCTGAATTTGTCACTTTCGCTGAAGGCTTTTACAAGCGGGATGGCTTTTACATATTCGATAAAGAGACTGACCATATCCGCCAGCTTATCCTGGGATTCTTTTTGTTGTCTGCTACTTGATTTGATTCCCAGTACAAGGCTGAGAATTCCAACCGGTGTGAGACTGATCATCAGAAACCCAAGTTGCCGGTTGATGCTGAACAGAATGGTTCCAAGTATTGCCGCAACTGCAAAATCACTGATCATTCTTGGCCAGAGATGTGCAACAACCATTTCCATTTTATCGACATCTTTGTGAATAACCGTGCTGATTTCTCCAAGGCGTTCATTGGTATAAAAGCCCAGAGAGAAACGTTTTAAACACATGATGATCCTTGTACGCAGTTTTTCCATCATATCAAATCCCGCAAAATGTTTGGACACATCTGCTATCAAGTTGGACACTGTTTTCAACAGTATCAGTCCAAACAAACCCCATATCCAGGGTGTCAGATCGAATGAAGCGCCTGCGGTCAACTTTTCAAGGAGATAGAGTACCGTTATCATTAATCCTGTTCCTGAAAGAGCATACAAGACAAAAAACAGAGAAGAGACTAAAATCATCAGTTTTCCTTTAAAGGTCATATGGTCAAAGATTCTTTTAATCATATCGTCACCTCTTTTATCAGCCAGTTGTTTGCCTGTTCCTGATTGACCATCATATTTTCGTAGAGCATACTACTTTTCATTAATTCTTCATGTGTCCCGCATGCACTGACCCGTCCCGAATCCATGACAACAATCTGATCTACATTTTTAACACTGTTGAGATTATGTGCAATCATGATGACTGTTTTGTCTTTTCCGAGATTACTGATGGCTTGCTGGATGAGATATTCATTGTTCGGATCAATCGCCGCTGTTGCTTCATCCAGGATGATGATCGGGGTGTTCTTGAGTATTGTCCGTGCTATTGAAATTCTCTGCTTTTCACCACCTGAGAGCTTTGATCCCGCTTCTCCCACGATGGTGTCGTAGCCATTTGGCAATGATAGGATAAAATCATGAATTCTTGCCCCTTTTGCTGCCTGAATGATCTCATCGAATGTGGCATCCTGCTTGCCAATCCTTATATTTTCTTCAATGGAAAGATTCAACAGGGCAACTTCCTGATGGACGATTGAAACCAGAGAGGATAAAGTCTTTTCGGACATCTTTGAAATATCGTTGCCGCCGATGTAAACCGTTCCATTGTCGGGATCCCAGAAACGCATCATCATATTGGCAAGTGTTGTCTTTCCGCTGCCGGAAGAGCCGATGATAGCGTTGATGGTCTTTTTCCTGAAATCAAGATTGATGTTTTTAAGTGTTGGTTTACCTTTTTCGTAACTGAAATTTAAATCTCTTATTTTTATATCACCTGGTTTCGATATTAGATTTCTTTCCTCTCTTTTTACAGGCTGTATATCGAGAATGGTTCGGATATTTTTGATGGATTGGTCAAAGACGATACCATAATGATGATACATGGTCATCTTGGCGAATGACTCAGAGAATAATTGTGCGAGAATCAATGCGAGTAGCAGACCATTGAAGTCCAGTAATCCGTCTCTGAGAAGCGTCGCGCCAACGATAATCATCAAGACCAGTCCGCAGTCGAGTATAAAAGAGATAAATGCCATCGGAAGCGAGATCACCAGTGTCATCTTTCTGACCCAATCCAGATAATCCCTCATATGCTTCAAGACAGCCCGTGTTTTGGTTTCCTCTTTGCTGAAGGCCTTGATAACCGGAATGGTAGCGATATATTCAACCAGGTCTTCGGACATCTTTTTCGTGCTGTCGGCAAATTTTTTAAACCCGGAAGCCCAGATCTTCCGTAGCAGAACGTTTAGGATGAGCATCACCGGCACAGTTGAGATGAGGGAAAGTGCCATTCGCCAATCGATAAACAGAATAATGACGGAACTGATGACCGGGATCAATATTGCCGTTATCATCTCCGGTTGAGCATGTGCAAGATAGAGTTCGATCTGTTCGACATCATGATTGACGATATTTGAAAGTTCACCGGCTTTTCTGTTCTGAAAAAAGCCGAGCGACATCTTTTTAAGGTGGTTGATGATGTCAACACGAATATCTGTTAAAACAGAAAAAGCGCTTTCATGTGCTTTTTGGGCTGAGAGACCATAAAAGACATTTTTTAATGTCAAACAGACTGCGATGAGGAGCCCGCCCGTTAAAAAGCCGCTTTCTGTCATACTGCCGTCGATGATCTTTCCCACCATCGTAACGATGACGAAGAAAGGGGCTGTGTTGAAGAAAATCATCAATGCAATCAGAAAATTTGATGTCTTGTTCTTCGATTTTACAAATTTTCCGTAATCCGGTGATTCAATTTTCATAATTACCTCCTGAGTTTATAAAATAAATAATGAACAATTGTTCAATATTGTTCTAAAAAAATTTTGCCCCTTAAATGCTAACTTTTAAAAAATGATTCACTCCCTTTGAAAAACTGCTGACCGATTAAGTCCAGCATTTGAATTCCCCATTCCCGGTCTTGAAAATGACGCATCACTTCGATAATGCTTTCAAATAAATTGTCTGCAAGGATATGAAAAAAAAGAGGGTCACAGTCAATCTTTGCATTTTCACGCATACCGGTTCGGATATGTTCCTCCATCAAGTCGATAATCCTATCTCTGGCGTGTTCATGAGGTGTTCCTGCACTCTTATCGATCAGGATAATAAATTCCTTTCTTCTTTCAAAAAGGCGGATGATTCCCTGTTTCTCGATGGTTTTATAGCTTTCATAAGCATCAGAAGGATTCTCTTCAGCGACTTTTAAGGTGTTTGGAAAAGCATTCACGACATCTTTTACAATTTCCTCGAATAAATCTGCTTTGCCTTTATAATATGAATAAAGAAGGCCGGTTGATATCCCTGCTCTTTTTGCCATGTTTCTGATGGTTGCCCTTTTATAATCCTTTTCATAAAATTCCTCAAGTGCCGCATCGTATATCTTTTTTCTGATTGCTTCTTTTAAAATCTGTGCCATTGGACCTCCTTCAAAATTCTATAATGAACGTATGTTCAATATACCATTGAAAAATCAATTTGTCAAGAGATGACAATGATTAACTGATTAAGGTGTATTTTTTCTGTAAATTCTTAAGAGAAGCAGATAAAGAGCTGAGAAAACCAGAGCGATTACGGCAAGAGAAAGGCCTACAAATCCCCAGTTTCCAAGCATAACGGGGTTGAACATGGGATATAGATAGATCCCGTTGAGAGCATTATACAATCCGAATAGGATATAGAGGATCGGATAGATCAGAAAATAAACCAGATGTTTCTTCGGGGTATTTCCGTTATAAAGTGATTTGGACAACAACAAAAGAATTACAGCTGTCAAGGGGGTTAATGTGTGTAGCCAGATATTGGAGGCGGAAAACATCCAGGCATTGTCGCCTCCCGGTTTATAAAAGACGGGGACAAGTACCGTCCAGTAGATTATGCCTGTCACCAGGATATAAGTCGTATGAATAGCGGTGAAATTTGGGCTTATTGAAAATTTGAACACCCGGTTGTTACTGAGTAAATTAACACTGACGAGAGAAAACCAGATAAAGATGAGAATATTCGATTGTATCGTGAAATAATACAGACTGTGTACCCTTTCAGAATTGTAATTCATCGTTGATCTGATGATATTACCGGTGAGGAAGAACGCCGTCATAAAGGTAATGACAAGGAGTAACAATGCGATTATTTTCTGATTTTGGTTGTTGTTCATAAACCCACCTCTCTTTTTTGGTGATTATAGCATCAAATTGGAAAAATGATTGTATTAGCATCTATGAGCGATGGATCATCGCGTTTTATCGGCTTTATTGATTAATTGTTTTTCAAATTCCCTGTAAACACCGGAAAAACGTTGCCATTTTTCTGTATCACAACTTTTTTCAGTAACGTTGATGGCTTTTACAGGACATTGATGATAGCATCTCACACAGGCTATACAGTTATCGCCAAATGAGATTTTACCGTTGATTTCCGATATATTATCAACAGGGCAAATTTTAATGCATTTATTACAATGAACACATCTTTCTTCAGAAACAAGCAAAGAATGGTTGAACTTTCTGATATATGTATCAACGTGTTTTCTTTGAACCCTGCCTATAAACCTGTGAAACCAGTTTTTACCCTGAAGGTGGACCTCGTTTTTGAGTAACCTGTCAGCCATCTTTTCCGCTCTTTTAATCGTTTTTTTATGGCGTTTATCGATTTTCCGCTTATCTCCCACATGAAGAACATCGGGAAATCCCGGAACGTTGAAGTTGTTGTTCATAGTGAATTCCATAGCGGTCTGTAAGACATATCCTTTTTTTTCAAAGAGATATTCGTAAGCGACCGGCCCATCACCTGAATAAAGCGCAACCGTCGTAAAGACGTTGATGCTTTTTTTGTCTTTATTGACAGGAAGCCTGTATAGAAAATCTTCCATGATTTGAGGCGCTTTTGAGCCGTAAATGGGATAACCAATGATGATCTTATCCGTTTCTTTTATAATTTTCAGTATATGTTCAGTATTCTTTAACTCATTCTCCTCTATCGAATAAAGCTGACTATCTGCCCCTTTTTGGCAAAGAATACGATTTAGTTTGTTTGCCACAAACCAGGTGTTTCCCGTTCCGCTAAAATAAAATATGGCTGTTTTCATCTTATCACTCCTTATACAGTCTGACCGAACAGTCTGTATGTTATTTAATAAAAAAAGAGGTGCATTACCGCCTTTGTTTCTTAAAGGTTGTTGATGTACTGAATGTACATTTCTGTTTTCAGCTTCCAAAACCGCATAAACTTTTTACTATTTTTTTCTATCATATAATGTAACCCCATCCCATCCAGATCTGCGGTCAGCATTTCAAGAACATCAAGTGAGATTTTCTTTCCGGACAGTCTTTCCAGATGGCTTCTGAAGAATTCTGATATGTCCTTTTTTATCTGAACAATCATTTGTCCGTAATCCGATGTAAACAAAGCCTCGTTGTAATAGGATAGCAAAACTTTGTATATTGCCAGTTCATCTCCTTCAAGCAGAAAGGTCATCTCACCGAGTAATTGAAAAAAATCTTCAAGAGAATTACAGGTCTCAAGAGGAATATTAGTCAAGGTGTCGGCAAAAAGATTTTTTAAGATGACTTCCAGCAGATTATCTACAGATGTATAATGATGGAAGATATTGCTCTTGCTGATTTGGGCCCGATCGGCAATCTTCTTGGCACTGAGTCCTTTGAGCCCTTCTTCTGAGATGATTAACAAAGCCGTATTCAGAATCTTTTCCTTTGTTTCATTTCCTTTTTCCAATCGTCTGTCCATTTTAACCTCCGATGATAGTCTAACACAAACTGTCTGGTCGGTCAATATAATTTGTTTTAACAAATTTTAAACTCTGATTTCTTTATCATCACTGATTACAGTTCGTCTCGAACGGTAACACCAAGGAATTTTGCCAGTTCTGCCGCCTGGAACGGATTGACGATCATCCCTCTCAATTCATTCCAATCGCTGGAGATGCAGATATTATCGATCACACAGTTAGTGAAGTCGATTCCTTTTAACGAAGTGTGGAAAAAGTCTGCAGAATCGAATTTTGAATGATCGGGATTAAAATGCTTCAGTTTACAGTCGGAAAAGAAGGCTTCGCTCAGCACACTATTTGAAATCTCACAGTTTTCTATCTTGGAACCTGTGAAATTGGCGTAGTTTAAACTGCTTTCCGCCACTGTCAGATTGGTGAATTTCCCATTGCTGAATACGTTGTTGACAAATTGTGATTTGTCAAATTTGCATTGACTGAACCATGAATATGAGAAATCACAGCTGATAAAGGTTGAATTTAAAATCAGCACGTTGATAAAGGAGCAGTCGATGAAAGACATGTCTTCAAATTGACACTCTTCAAATATAACCGAATGAAAACTGTGTTCTCTGAATGCCTCATCATCAAGTTTTACATTTTTAAATCTGATTCTGGTTATATTTTCCTCTGCTTCCTCCGCTTCATAGATGTGTTTTAAAAGGTCGTCGCTCGTTATCATATTCTGTTTGATCTCGATGGTTTTTATGTTTTTCAACAGACATGCACTCCCCCTTTTGAAATTTAAGATGCTGCGATTTATCATACCATTAAAACGATGCTGATCTACGATGGTTTAATGAGGGGAAACGTCATGTGAAGCATTGAAATCAAAAGACTTCAAAAAATAAAGAATAAAACAATAATCGGGAATAATCGGCAGTAATTGCCGTTACGGTTATATCAATCCGATTCACAAGTAACGCGTTCCAGTTTATCATCAGTTTGATAAGTGCAAAAAAGGAATCTGATCATTGACTTTAAAGGAGGTCTTTTTATGAAATGTTCGTCAAAATTGTTTTTATTGCTGTTACTTTTATTATCTCTGACGGTGTTGGCTCAGAGTGTGATGAAACCATTTCCTCAGCATGTTGAATATGCCGAAGGAACCATTTTGCCGTCGAAATGGGCTCAGAGTGAACTGGATGCATCTGTACAGGCGTTTTATGACAGATGGAAAGCGACTTATCTAAGGACGGTACCGGGTGTGGAACCGAAGCAGGTATACCTTGACTGGAATGTGAAGGAAAGTCCGTGGGTCGAACCGGTTAATTCGGTTACGGTATCGGAGGCACATGGATACGGTATGATGATCCTGGCTTATATGGCGGGATATGATGAAGAAAGCAAAGAACTCTTTGATGCGATGTACCGTTTTTACAGAGCGCATCCCAGCCGTTTCAACGATAGATTAATGGCTTGGCAGCAGCTTGAAGTGGAGGATGAAGAAGGGAAAATCGTTATTATCGATACGGAGGATAATGACAGTGCCGTCGATGGAGATCTGGATATCGGGTTTGCGTTGTTATTGGCGGATAATCAATGGGGAAACGATGGCGAGATCAATTACAGATCTGAAGGCCTGGCCTGTATAAAACAGATCATGGATGCCGTTGTCAACCCGGATGAAGCCATCATCCTGCTCGGCGACTGGGTCAAAGAGAAAAAAGAGGAAATGCCCCAGTATTGTACGGTGACGAGACCGTCCGATTTTATACTCGATCATTTGAATGCATTTGCCGTTGTTGATCCGGAAAATTCAGAGGCCTGGCAGGTAGTATACGATAAAATCATCTCGATTTCACAGTATATCTATGAAAATTACACCCCCAAAACAGGTCTTTTACCGGATTTTCTTGAACGGGATGAAACGGGTGCCTATGTACCGGCAGAAGGTACTGTTCTTGAAACCGAACATGATGGGGATTATAACTGGAATGCCTGCAGGGTGCCGTGGCGGATTGGAACGGAGTATCTGATCAGCGGAAATCCGGAATTACGCCAACAGCTTAAGACGATGAACAGCTGGATTCAGGAAGCAACTGGATCAGATCCGTTGAATATTAATCCGGGATATTATATCCTCAATGAAAAAGAAGGAACGCCGATTGTCAGGGATTGGGAAGGAACGGATATGAGTTTTGTTGCACCGTTTGCCGTCAGTGCCTGTGCGAGTGCAGAAAGTCAGGAATGGCTTGACCGGTTGTGGACCGCTATGATTTCCGATAGCTGGGATACAGGATTACCGTTTGAGGAGGTCACATATTTCCCCAATACGATCAGAATGATCAATCTGATCATCGTGTCCGGGAATTACTGGCTTCCCGAATAATTCAACAGCATTTTTAAACAGAGAAGTGATCTTCGTCAGATCACTTCTCTGTTTTTTTGACCTTCCTTTATTTGCTATAATTCATGTAAGATTAGTTAAAAGGGGGGAGATCAGACGGAGATGAATAAAACGATAGGCATTCTGGCACATGTTGATGCAGGAAAGACGACCTTTTCCGAACAGCTCCTTTTTCACACCAACAGTATACGGGAAAGGGGGAGAGTTGATCACAGGACCTCTTTTCTGGATTCACATGAAATAGAGAAAAACAGGGGGATTACCGTCTTTTCCGGTCAGGCACTGATGCATTTCAATACATCAGATATTTATCTGATCGATACCCCCGGACATGTTGACTTTTCACCGGAGATGGAAAGGGCGATTCAGATCATGGATTATGCCGTTATCATCATCAGTGGAATTGAAGGTGTAGAAGGGCATACGGAAACCGTTTGGCGGCTGTTGAGAAAAAACAGGGTTCCAACTTTTTTCTTTATTAATAAGATTGACAGGGATACTGCTGAAAAAGAAAGGGTCCTCAAGGAGATCAGAATGAATCTGACCGAAGATGTTTTGGAATTGCCACCAGATTTTTTGCCGTGTACGCCCGGTGACGTTCTGAAGGCGTTTCTTGCAGAACGGGATGAGGCACTTCTTGAAAGATACCTGGAAGGGTCGGGGGATGATCGCTTCTGGTGTGATGCCCTGAGAAAGATGATACTGAAAAACAAAGTGTTTCCCTGTGCCTCAGGGTCTGCATTACACGATAACGGAATAAGAGAATTTCTGGAAAGTCTCGACGTGCTTTCCGTTACGGCTTATTCAGAGACAGCCCCGGTCTCGGGAAAAGTTTATAAGATTCGACACGATGCTCAGGGAGTGAGGATGACTTTTTTCAAGCTCTTATCCGGGGCAGTGACTGTAAGGGATGCAGTCACTTATCACACTGATGGCGAAATGATGACGGAAAAGATTACACAGATCAGGCTGTACAATGGAGATGGATACGTTGCAGCTGAAAAAGTAACTGCGGGACAGCTGGTTGCCGTTACGGGATTGACAAAGGCTTCAATCGGCAGTACAATTGGAGGGTTAAGAGAAACAACCGAATATCAGATGATACCGGCACTTCAGTCAAAAGTGGTATTTGACAAAGATCTGGAACCATTGGAAATATTGAGATGTTTGAAATTGCTTGAAGCGGAAGAACCTTCGCTCAGCGTCACTTGGAATGAACAGTTAAGGGAAATGAGTGTTAAGGTGATGGGAGTCGTTCAGATTGAAGTCCTTTCTCAGATCCTGAAAGACAGGTTCGGTCTTGAAATCACGTTCCGAGATCCGGAAATTCTGTACAAAGAGACCATTCAGACAACGGTCAAAGGATACGGACATTTTGAACCGCTGAGACATTATGCTGAAGTGCATTTAAAACTGGAACCCGGAGAGCGAAACAGCGGTGTTGTTTTTATCAACGCCTGTGAACCGGATGTGCTGACTAAAGGGCATCAAAACCTGATTCAGCAGCACATACTCGAAAAAGAACATCATGGACTTTTAACCGGTTCTGCTTTGACGGATGTGAAAGTTTCTTTGCTGACGGGGAGAGCACATGTCAAACACACCACCGGAGGCGATTTCAGGGAGGCAACGCTCAGGGCACTGCGACAGGCTCTGGAAAAAGCTGAGAATAGATTGCTTGAACCATGGTACCGTTTTATGATCAATGTGACTGTGAATCATATCGGCAGGGTGTTATCCGATATTCAGAAGGCATCCGGTGTGGCAGATATACCGGTAAATGAAGGAATGAAAGCAACAATAACGGGGAGAGCACCTGTTGCGACTTTTATGAATTATGCCAAACAGTTGACTTCTTTTACGGGTGGGAAGGGCATCATCAATCTGATCTTCGATGGCTATTATCCTTGTCATAATGAAAATGAAATCATTGAGAGGGTTGCCTATGATAAAAATTCAGATCCCGAATACACGTCATCGTCTGTTTTCTGTTCAAAGGGAAAGGGGTACAGTGTATCATGGGATGAAGCGGAGGGAGAGATGCACTGTCTGTAGACTAAAGCATAAGGAGGATATGATGCTTGTCAGAATAATCGATAAGAAAGACAGGATAAATTATTTTATCTGGTATATGGCGACGATGTTGTCCCTTACAGTCGTGTTCACAATGATATTAATGATGGATAGAGGCTATATCGGGAAGGACCTGCTTTGGGTGATTATCCTTCTGGGGATCTTCGGTGCTTTTGGTCTGGTGATAACCTATCTTAAAGGCAGGGATATTCAGATGCTTCAGAGGGCGGGAAAATACAAGGAATATATCGCCCTCTGGGATTTTTCTCCCTCGGAATGGAAGAGGCGGACGGGAGAAAGTATTCCGGAAGATGAAAAAAGATTTGTGATGTTCATGCGCAAGGGAATCACGGTTGGATTAAAGCTTCATAGCTGGAATCGAATCGGAATGAAACTCGAAAAGGTCGAAGTGGCCGGAGAATCTGCCGGGAAGTCTGTACAAATAACCTGCTCAGTCATGAAAAGGGTATCCGGATCCGACAAGAAGCTTAAAGAATACCACGCGTTTTCTGTTCCCGTTCCCGAAGGGGCTGACGTCGAACAGGCAATAATGAGACTGAAAAAGGAAAATCGTTTATCTCAGGGGTAGCGGTTAAGAATTATCATTGGAAAGGAGTGAAACGATGCAGCCGGTTTATGAGGCAAAATTAAAGAAACTGCAGGAAAATTTTCAGACTTTAAAATCTGAATTCAAATGGGAACATAGTTTAAATCAGCATCTTGTGGCGTTGAATTATGTGATGAACGATAAGGTGCTGAATCCGGAAAGACTGAAAGAAGCGAAGGCTTTTGTAAAGGAAAATACCGGTTTCTTTTCACCCTTCAGAGGCAATAATCTGTTTACCATCTGTGGGCTTATCGTATCCGAAAAAGATCTTCCGCATTCAAGGTTAAAAGCCATGATCGATATGGTTCCAATGGCCAAAAAGGCCGGATTCAAAAGGGGTTATTATTTGCCGATAGCTCTGTACACGCTGGAAAAGGTTTATAAGGGTGAAAATCGAGAGACGTTTCTTAACAAGGCACATCTTCTCTACAAAGAGATGCGAAATCATCATCCGTTCCTGACGGGGGGCGATGATTATGCACTTGCGATCTTATTGACGAATCATGGCTCCGGCAGTGAAGTTATCGAACGCAATTACAGGGTATTGAACGCATCGGGTTTTTCAAAATCCAACGGGCTTCAGATGATGTCACATATCCTTTCATTCAGTGATGTTGATGTGACCATTCAAGCTGAGAGATGTAAGAATATCTATGAAACACTGAAAGCGAATAAGTTGAAACTTTATTCCGATTATTATTCTGCGGTTGCACTGATGAGTCTCTTACCGGAGGACAATACCCCCGATCTTATTGAAATTGCTCATTATCTGAATCGACAGAAAGGTTATAAATGGCTTGGGAAGGGAATGAATGTCCTGATTGCATCGGCACTTATTGCGGGAGAATCCGTCAATCAGGCTGAGAACGGTATGGTATCGGCCACTTTACAGATATCCATACAATCCGTTATTGCCGCTCAACAGGCTGCGATGATTGCGGCAACGAGTGCTGCGACAACAGCCGCAGCTGCTTCTGCGTCTTCTTAAGTAGAAGCGTAATTTTAACGCTATATAACCGACGCTCTTTCGGAGAAAAGAAAGGGGTGTTTTGATGGTAAAGCGGATGCGTCTTATCGCAAGACTATGGAGCGGCATAATTGCAGCGATTTGTCTGTTTATCCTGTTCGGATATAATGGCAATTTCTTTGCATCGGGACAGCCGGATCCTTACGCTGTGGGAAATTATCCGCCGATTGAAAATATACCGCCATTTTTCAACCTTTTGAGTGCCTTTTTACTCGTGATAGCTTGGAAATGGGAATATTTAGGCGGTATCGTCACGATTTTAATTCAATTGTGTCTGATCCCTGTTTATCTGATTCACTGGCCATTGACTGAGAATATTCTTTATCTCATTGTTCCATACGGATTGAGCTTATTTTTTATTATTCCCGCCGTTTTATTTATTCTTTGCGGAAGGCATTCAAAACGGCAGTTAAGATGAATGGTTCCGGAATACAGGGTTTTAATCAATGAACGTAAAGATCACAAAAACAATTAACGAGACTTCTGCGTTTATAAGGGCGATATACAGTATAATTGTATCAATCAGTGCATAAGAGGAGGGAATATTTTGCCATATTCTAAAGAAGTTACGGATTACATCAATGAAACTCCCGAGAAATACAGGATTATTCTAACTGAATTAAGAAATCTGATTCATGAATCGATAAGCGGAACCAATGAAGTGATGAAAGACGGCATACCCGTTTTTACGAATGGAAAAGATTTTTCATACATCCGTTTAAAAAAAAGGCATGTCCGACTTGGTTTCTATAATTTTTCCAAAATCAAAAATCATTCTGAAAAGCTTAAGGGAAAAGATGATATCACACGGCATGTTAAGCTGAAAAAAGTAGAGGATATCGATCATGATCTTTTTTCAAAATGGCTTAAAAAAGTCGCAAAATAATGCGCTTTTGTCAATAGTGATAAAAGTATTCCTGAATCCTCATCGTTTGCCGACTCTTTGTAAGAGCCAGCATCATTAAAATTCTGGCTTTTTGCGGACTTAGATTATCGGCAGCGATAAAATCATATGATTCAAAATCGTATTCGGAACTTCTATACACGATACCGCTACCTGTTCTTGAACTGATACAAACCTTCAATCCTTTTTCGGTAGCTGTTTTTAAGGCTTCTAGCGTTTTAGTCGAAACGTTACCGTCTCCAACGCCTGCAAAGATTATGGCGTCGACATCAGCCGCGATTGCTGCGTCTACAAAAATACGCCCGGAGTCCGCATAGCCGTAGATAATTTCTACGCGGGGCAGGGAATCAAGAGTGTCAACTTCAAATTCACTATCGACCGTATGACATTTCTCACTGAAATAATAATAATCGACCTCACCGAAATGCGCATATCCGACAGGTCCACCGTTGGGGTTCATGAACGTTTCGACGTTTGTGGTATTGGACTTCGTGACATCACGGGCGGTGTATATCTCATCGTTCATCAAAACGAGAATACCTCTGCCGTATGAGTCCGGATACCCTGCAGTTGCCACTGCATTGTACAGATTGATGTCACCATCTGCACTGATAGAAGTAGAAGGTCTCATCGAGCCGGTCAACACGACAGGTTTGTCATTGTGTATGACCAGGTTCAGAAAATAGGCGGTCTCTTCCATGGTATCCGTTCCGTGAGTGATGACGATGCCATCGCAGTCAGGCTTTTCCAGCAGTTCATTGATACGTTTTGCCAGCTTCAACCAGATGTCAATCGTCATATCCTGACTCGGTACATTACTGATTTCTTCTACCCGTATCTCCGCAATATCTTGTAATTCGGGTACGGCTGCTATGAGATCCTCACCGCTCAATTGCCCGGCCGTATATTCAGAACCCGTTTCAGACTCGCCTTTTCCGGCGATTGTTCCACCTGTTGTCAGGATGAGGATGTTTGGGAGATTGTTTAACTCCCGTTTCAGACGTTCTGTTGAAAAGACTGAGATGGTGAATGCCAACAAGATGAGGATAATTAGTATTTTTTTCATAGATGCCTCCCTCAATTTTCTAATTTAAAACCCCGGGAATTGATTTTGGTTGATCCCGGGGTTTTGGACGTTATTCAAATGATGTTTGTTAATCAATATAGAAGGGTCCCGATTCAATATTCTCCATATTGCTGTTATGAATCATACGGACGGCTTCAACTGCTTTTTCCATGTCTCTCTCTCGTGTTGCCTCAATTAAAGTCCTGTGATAAGGGAATCCTGATTTTCCGAATTTCACATTGTCAAACGGATAATTCCAAAGGATTTCAAAGGCATCGTACAAGACCTTAAAGACGTTCATCATGAAATCGTTATGTGAATAGAGGAAAAAACTTTTATGAAATTCAAGATCCATATCAGGATGTTCACCTTCGTTTTCATGCTGAACAGCCATTATCTTAAAGATATCATAGATTTTATCAATCTCTTCATCCGTTGCGTTCTGAATCGTCAATTTTACCGACAACTCTTCAAGTGCAGCTCGAACCTCTATCAGATCTATCAGGAATTTTTTATTGGCGACAAAGTTGAAATTCGCATTGGTGAAAAAACTTAGATTCGGATTTTCGCCAACGTAGTTTCCCTTTGAGGGTTCTACTTTTAAAGTCCCTTCTCCTTCAAGCATCTTCAACGCCTCACGGGTTGTCGAGCGGCTGCTGTTGAAAAGATCTGACATCATTCGCTCGGAAGGGAGCTTGTCACCGGATTTCAAACCTCTCATGACGATGAATTTAACGATTTCGTTTTTGGTAAGATCAACGGCAGTCAGCTTCTTCATGAATCCCTCCAGACAAATTTACAACAAATATACAATCATTATACCAAATTAAATATGATTTTTATTGTTTTAATCTCAAAAGGCTTCACGGATGTTTTCAGACAATGGGTCTTTTGATCAACCTCTAATGTTTCCGAATCAATTTTCTCCTCCAGCAGATTGCAAAGATAGGCTTCCTTTATCTTCCGGTCACAGGTGATCTTGATATCATCCGTACAATTACCGTATTCAAATATCCTGAGGATATACCCTTTACCATCCTCTGAAACCTTCAATGTGTCAATCATTGAACTCTTTCGACGACTTTTGAACTGAAATGGCTGAATATTCAGTTTTTCCCTTGAAGGTGGCTTGGAGCCAATCGCATCTGTAAAGGAATGATTCAGATCTACATTCAATTCACATGCCTCTCTGTGTACATCTCCGCTGAACCAGTCCCCCTCATGAGGCAGGAGTGAGTAGGTGAAGTCATGATGCCCCTGATCGGCCTTCTCATCCGGCATAATTCCCGATTTTATCAGTGTTAACCGCATTCTGTTATCCTTTATATCATAACCGTATTTACAGTCATTCAGTAATGCGACCCCGTAATCCCTCTCTGAGAGATCCGCCCATTTGTGACCGAGCATTTCAAACTTGGCGTAGTCCCATCGGGTGTTCCAATGTGTCGGACGTTCGACGTTTCCGAATTGAATATCGTAAGTTGCTTTGGTACTTCTGACATTCACGGGGAATTCAGTCTTCAATAGGATTTGATGTGCATGCCAGTCAACACGGGTCTTAAAATCAATCCTTCGGCTGTCGGCATGAAGAATGATTGCCTGTTCGATACTTGACTGATAGGCTGTTTCTTTAAAGAGTGATTTCCTGATCTTAAGTACCCCTCTGATAGCGTTTTGTTCCAAGACTTCAAGGGTTTCAACTGTATCAACCTGATATTCCTTTTCGGCATAATAGATGTCAATATCCCATGCATCATATTTGAGTGGCCTGTCTTCAAATATCTTGAACACATTTGCCTGAGCGCCATTTTCCAAATAGTCGCGTTTGTAAATCTTGTCGTAGATGGAGCGGATATGACCGGTTTCATCCAGTTCGATGCGTAATAAATTGTTTTCCAAATGTGTTTTTGAAACACTCACCTGATCCAAGGTCTGAATATTATTGCTGCGATCAACCAGATTGAGCTGCCTGATTCCAAATCCCGGAATATCTCTGATTTTTATCAGACAGGAACCATCATGATTATGGACAACCGTCACCGTGTCGCTGTTTGCTATTGTTTTTCCGTTCAACGCTGACGCCTCACAGAATATCTCTCCGGTTCTTTTCCAGGGGAGGGTATTGAAGACGGTTAACGTTTGCCCATCCTGACCTGTTTTTGAGATTAACCTGTCTTTGGCTGTTTCGATGAGGGGGAGCGCCTGTGCTCTCAGGGTATCAAATTCAGCTTCACTGTCCTGATAGACCTCTCTGATGGAAGAGCCGGGCAGTATATCGTGGAATTGATTCTTCAACAGTGTTTTCCAGAATGCATCAATCTCTTTTTTGGGATAAATATAATCAGGATCGCTGAGCTGACACAATGAGGCAAAATATTCCAGATCATGCAGCAGAATTTCTGTTTTTCGGTTGTTCTTTTTTGTCATGCTTTGTGAGGTATACGTCCCCCTGTGATATTCCAGATAGAGTTCACCATCAACGACCGGCAGTTTTTTATCCCAGGTTACTTTGTCCAGTTCTTCAAAGAATGCTTCGCCATTCGCCATTCGGATCTCCGGCAGACCCGGGATAGATTTCATTCTGTTCGCATTTTCAAGCATTTCGTAGGTTGGACCGCCACCGCCATCGCCCCAACCATAAGCAACAAGCAGGTTTTTATTGACATCCTTCTGTCTGTAATTTTCCCAGGTTCCCATCACACATTCCGGGTTCAGATCGGCATGATAGGTATAATAATGGTTGTTGTTAAGGCTCTCAGGGGCTGTTATAAAATGGGTCAGGACCTCTGTCCCATCAATTCCCCGCCACTTGAAGGTATCGTATTCCGGACGATTAAACTGGTTCCAGCTGATCTTGGTTGTCATGAAATAGGACATCCCGCATTGTTTGATGATCTGTGGCAATGCCCAGGAATAGCCAAAGACATCCGGCAACCAGAGTGTCTTACAGGAGATATCAAATTCCTCGCGAAAGAATTTGATCCCGTATAAAAACTGCCTGACGAGAGATTCACCGGAAGGGACGTTGCAATCCGCTTCAACCCACATACCGCCGGTAGCTTCCCATCGGCCCTCTTTTATACGTTCCTTAATCTTTATATATATATCTGGATAATCCTCTTTTATGAATTCGTACAATTGCGGGGTACTTTGCAAAAACCGGTAATCGGGGTATTCTTCCATCAGTTTCAGGACCGTTGAAAAAGTCCTTGCACATTTTTCCCTTGTATGCTTTAACTGCCAGAGCCAGGCAACGTCGATGTGGGAATGACCGCTGGCGTATATTGTAAAGTCATTTGGGAATTTCGCTTTTAATTTAGAGAGTTCTGATTTTAAAAATTTAGTCGCTTTATCCACTGTTTTCAGAAAAGCAACCGAATCCGGTACTCTGAAATCGATCAAATTGATAACTTCATTCAGTAAATTGCATAGTTGCGTATAGACAACTTCATTGTGGTCGAATGTTAACAATGCTTCGAATGATACCTTCAGGTTTAAATACAATTCATTCACGGTGTTGTTGATGATTTTCAGTGACGCTGTCGAAAAAATATTTTTTTCTTTTTGAAGACCGTTAAACCCCTTTATCCCAATTTCCACCGTTTGATGGTTGAGCATTTCTTTTTCAAATCTGTAGGTTGAATGACATTTATCAATTCCCTGACGGGGTTTTCCGTTTATATACAGGAGTGATTCAGCTCCGCCAAGATTACAGGGATCCCCTTTCCCGAGATCCAGATGGAGAATCAGGGATTCGTTTGATTTGATTTCAGGAAGTTCTGTAACCGTTCTGAACCAGCTGGTATGATCCCAGCCTCCCCATAATCCTGGGATTTTGAATGTCTGATAATCCATTTGTTCAAAATCGGGATAGCCTTTCTCATCTTCATGACATGTGTATTGCTCAAATGACTGAAGCTTGATAGTTTTTTCAACGGTTCTTTTTTCAAGATCTGAAATATATTTTTTTATTTTTTCTTCTCTAAGTACGATAGTGACTCACCTCTTTTTTTAACCTTTAAGTGCACCTGCGGTCAGCGACTTAATGATGAATTTTTGCAGGAATATAACCATTAAAACGGCCGGAACAAGCGAGATCACACTCGCGGCAGCAACAAAATGTGTGCTGATTTCCTGATAATTTCCCTGGGTCAGCAGGATTCCCACGGAAACGGGGAACATCTTTTCCTTGTCGATCAGGATGAATGGCAGCAGGAACTGTGACCAGGCGTTGATACTTGTAAAGATCGTTGCACTTGCAATTGACGGCAGCGAAACCGGAATGATAATCTTTCTCAACAGCTGGAATCTGGAAGCACCGTCTATACGTGCCGCTTCATCGAATTCTTTTGGGATGGCATCGAATCCCCCTTTTATCAGGAAGGTTGTAAAGGGAATCTGAACGGCGATATAAACCATAACCAGACCAAAATAATTATTCAGCAATCCGAGAGCAGCGTAATATTTATAGATTGGAATGCCGATGATGACGGGGGATATCATCTGAAAGATGAGGACCAGAAACAGATATTTGTGTTTGTTTTTAAAATTGAACCGTGAAAAGGCGTATCCCGCAGGGATGGCCACCAGGAGTGTTCCGATAACGGTAAACACAACGAGTTCAAATGAGTTAAACAGATAGCGCCACATGGATGTGTTTTGGAAGACGTTTCTGAAATTATCAAAAGTCGGGTTTTTCGGAATCAGGGTTGGCGGATATTCAAATAATTCGGCTTTTGTCTTTAAAGACAGGGAAAAAGTCCATAATACTGGAAAAAGGAAAAATAACGATACAACCGCATACCCTATCCAGACGAAAATCTTTTTTATCATTTCAATTCTCCTTTTTCATTAATTTTGAATAGATGATGGTAAAAGTTGCCGAAAGCGCAATCATCAGGATGGCATAAACAGAACCCGTACCGAGATCGAGATATTTGAAAACAGATTTATACGTTATCAATGACAGGATAGTCGTACTGTTTCCGGGACCGCCTCTGGTTAAGGCGTAGACTGAATCGTAGGTGTTGAACGTGTATATCGTGATCAGAATCACGTTGATCATCAGCATGGGTCTGAGTTGCGGCAATGTAATCTTCCAGAATTTCTGCCAGGCGTTTGCACCGTCTATGGAGGCGGCTTCGTACAACTGTCCGGGAATTGCCCTGAGTGCTGCATACTGCATAATGCCGCTAAATCCGGTTCCACGCCAGATATTGGCCAGTGTTACGGAAAATAATGCCCAGCCGGGTGTATAAAGAAATGGAATGGAATCAAATCCCATTGATTCAACGAGATAGTTGATAACTCCCCAGTTGCTGCTGCTGTACATGATCTTCCAGACAACTCCGGTGATGATCCCCGGAACCACCCATGCACTGATCATACTAATTTTGACAAACGTTGCGCCAAATTGATTCTGATTGATGAGCATGGCGGTAAACAAGCCCAGCAACAATTGGCAAACGACTGAAAATCCGACAAACAGAAAGGTGACCTTGAATACATGCCAGAGTTCGTCGTTGGTGAAGACGTTGACGTATTTTGAAAACGTGAAAACAAAATCGTTCCTGCCGATTTCAGAATTTGTAAAACTTAGAAAAAAGACATTTAAAAGTGGATAGAGATAGAAGATTCCCAATATGACAACCATCGGGATCAGCCATATCCACCATCTTTCTGTTAATTTTCTGCTTCTCATTATCGTTTCCCCTTTTTTGACAAAATTAAGAAAGGGGCTCAAAGAGCCCCTCTTGGAGGTTTTATTTGCTTTCTTCCCACATCTTTAATGCTTTTTCCTGAATCTCATCAACGAGTTTTTCCGTATCAGATTCCTGTCCGATCAGCAGTTTTCCAAGAGCCTTCTGAACGAGGTCCGAAACGTTTGTATAAAGCGGATGTGCCGGTCTGGCATGTCCATAATTGAGGGATTCTGCAAATTTGAGCATCGTAGGATCAGTAGAGAAATAGGGATCTGAATCATAAACATCACTTCTTGTCGGGATATTGTTCATTGCCTTACATCTTTCCGCCATGGCATCTCTGCTTCCCACGACAGCCATGATGTAGCTCATTGCGAGTTCCTGTTTTTCCGGGTCATCTGTCAGGACAGCATATGTCCATCCACCGTTACTGTTGGCCCTCTGACCGGCTTCCATCTGTGGTAATGGTACAAAATCCCATTTTTCATCAGCTTCTTCTCTTCCGAGAACGTCTCTGATCTGTCCGATAAACCAGCTTCCGTTGGCAACCATAGCTACGTTGTTGCTTTTTACTTCCGTTACGAGGGGATCCGTTGAATCTATTGACGTTACCATCATCGGTGCTGCGCCGGTTTGAACAAGTCTCTTCAAATAATTCAGACTGTTGACGAGGGCTACCTTGTTCTCTCCCTCTCCGATAATCGGTCTACCGGTTTCATCGAACATCTGGCCACCCTGTGCCCAGAAAGAAGGCCAAACGTTTCCGTTCGTTGCCCCTTCCCATGTGGCCAGCCATGCCAGGTATCCGTTGACGTGTTTTTCCTTCTTGATCTTTAAAGCCGTTTCGATAGCTTCATCCCATGTTCTTGGCGGGTTTGGGATCCAGTCTTTTCTGTAATACAGGTATCTGGCATCTGTTTCACACCAGATGGCATACATCTTGCCATCTTTTGATACAACGTCTCTGATGAACGGGAAGAAAGCGTTAACATCCTCTTCGGTCATATAGTCGTTTAATGGCTGAAGATAACCATTTGCAAGATATTTTCCAATCCAGAATGAATCAATATAGGCAAAATCAGGAGCATTTCCGTTTGCGGCCTGTGTCATGATCTTTGCCATCATCATGGAAATCGCACCAACAGGAATCTGCTGAATCTCAATTCTGACATTTGGATGTGCCTTTGCCCATTCAGTTGCTGCTTTTCTGACATATTCCCTTGAAGAATCATAAGGATTTGCAACCGTTTCTCCTCTTCGTAAAGCAGCAGTTAAAACGATTTCAGCATCGGGGTTCCCGATTCTGTTGGGGGTTACCCATTCAAAATCTTCCGCAAAAACACTTCCGACGAGACACATAAGAACGATAACAAAAACTGAAAAAACACATTTCTTGTTAAACAAACTCCTCACTCCCTTTTTGTCCTTTAGGACAGATTATTTGGTTTACTGGTATGATAATGATACCGGTATGTATATCATACCAGTAATATATAGAAATAAAAAAATCTGTTTATTACGAATGTCACGACATTAATCGTGATTATGAAATCAAATCTCAATCCTTCATCAATTTTTGAAGTTTTTTATTTGAATCAAATAGAATTCTTAATAACACGCTTCAATGTTATAATTAATCGCAACGATAAATGTGCATGACATGGAGGAGAAAATGAGAATCGAATTATTGGATAGTGAAGTCTACAAGGGGAAACAAATTCCTTTTATATACAAAACGGATCATTATTTTGATATCATGGCGGTTCGTGGAACAAATGGGGATTCATTTACATTCGTTGAAAAAAAGTTTGAAACAAAGATAGAAAAACGTTTTACCGATACGCTTCTCGAAGACTGGCTGGAAAACCCAAAGCTCTTCGGAGCTTTTGAGGGGGATACGGTTATTGGCTATCTCGAACTCAGTCATGAAAAGTGGAATAACAGAATGAGAGTGTCAAATATCTGGGTGGAAACTGCCAGACGCGGACAGGGAATCGGGAAAAAGTTGATGGCCGTTGCGGAACAAACGGCAATTGAAGCAAAGGCGAGGATGCTGATCCTTGAAACTCAGTCCTGTAATTATAACGCGATTTGTTTTTATCGCTCTTGTGGAATGTCGATCGGTTTTGACCTGTTTGCTTATTCGAACGATGATATTGATAAAAAAGAAGTCAGAATTGAGATGGGGAAGAAGACGGGAGTGATGAAATGAAGCTTGTAAAACCAACAGAAGACATGAAAAAACAGTACCGGTCGTTTGAAAAGGAATGGGTCGAAAGTGAGGAACTCATTGTTCCCTATTCTGCAAGACTACTTGAGAATTCTTACGAAGACTGGTGTGAGCTTGTTAAAAGGTATGAAACTGAGGCTCCTGAAGGTTTTGTAACCGCCCACACCTTTTTCATGATTGATGAGCATGACAAGATCATCGGTGCCATCAATATCCGACATGACCTGAACGCCTTCCTTTTAAATTATGGGGGTCATATAGGATATGGGATCGTTCCTTCCGAAAGGGGGAAGGGATACGCCTCACGAATGCTTTCATTGGCCTTAAAAATAACTAAAGAGTTTGGGATAAACGATGTTCTCATCACCTGTAACAAATCCAATCCTGCCTCGGCAAAGACGATTATTAGAAACGGCGGGGTGCTTGAAAATGAGATTCCCGATGAAGCGGGCGAAAAGATTATTCAGCGTTACTGGATAAAGTTATAAGAAGTTGTTGTAGCAAAACGATAAAAGTCCCCGCTTAGGCGAGGACTTGTTTCCGGTGATAGCCATTACCTTGAAAAAGCCTGTATATCATCTATTAAGCCTTCTTTCCAGGCTTGTACAACGATTGGGTAATCTTCTCTTCGATTGAAATATAAAGTACAGTAGTTTCTCTGAATCTGTGACCCGTTGAAAAGATAATATTCCATAGCTTTTACGCCTTCATCGCTTTCAATATGTCCCAGAGCATAATCTATAAATCTTGATTCCATCAGGGTTATATTTTCATTTAAGTCAAGCATGATTTTTTTAATTGACTGTTTTGTGCCTTCTCTTGCAAGCTCTATGTATCGTTGCAGTTTTGACTTGTTCATGAAATCACCTCATTTCTCGGATAAAATCTGTGAGCTATCAATAAAAATATTGTTGACAAAAAAAGTCATAAATGCTTGCTGAAAGCGGCTGTTGTTTCGCATAAGGTTTCGATACTCAGGGGCGTTCTGATAATAAATAACACCCATGTTGATGTAGTGATAAATGTATTCTCTGTCGAGTTCCTTTTTGATCAAACCTTCCGAAAGCCCCATATCAATGAGTTTCAACATTAATTCCCTGTACGTCTTAAGATAGGCTTCGTATTCATCCGAGAAATCGTTGTTATATTTTGATATTTCCAGGCATAAATCCCATTTACCGGTGTCTTTGAACTCAGTGACAGCTGCTAAAAATTCATACAGCTTCTTTTTCAAAGGACCCTTTGAAGTTTCAATTTTTTTAAAATCTTCCAGGGAATCAGAAAGGATGGCTTTACCAACTTCAAAGTACAAGGTATCCTTATCCGAAAAATACTTATATATCGTTACTTTGGAAACGTTACAGTATGCGGCAATATCATCCATTGTGCTTCTTCCGACACCCTCCTTCAGAAATAATTTTATAGTTGTTTTGATGATCTTGACAGCTTTTTTTGTAAGCATAATTATCAACTCCGATATGAACTATATGAACTATTATAGTGTAATTAGTACAATTTGTCAAGAGGATGGTATTTTTCGGAAGCTTTGCTATAATAACGCAAAAGGGGTGAGACAATGCTTAAAGAAAAAACGGCAAAAAACTATAGTGAGAACCTTCTTATAAACTGTGCAGAATCAATGCTCTACGGTGCAAATGAGGAATATCACCTGGAATTGGAACAGTGTGTATTGGATACCATGGCTTCCTTCGGTGGCGGAATGGGAGTTGGAAGTGTCTGTGGCGCGCTTACGGGAGCTCTTGCAGCGATCGGTGTGATGATCACCAAGGACAAAACGCTCGATAAAGAACTCAGAAAGGAAATTACAGTTGAATTTTATCAGAAATTTCAGGAAAGGCTGGGATCTGATAACTGTCAGGCACTCAAAGAAAAATACTGGACCGACGAACTCAGATGTAGGAAAGTGGTTGAGCTGTCTGGAGAAGTTCTTGAAGAGGTCATCAGCAAATACAGATAATTAAATGGTATAAAATATTCAGATTTCATGAGAGGAATGATCTTTCAATGAAGTCTGAACACATTTTTATAAATGATGAGGTGAATGTGTGTCATTATCTGCCAATCAGATATCTGCCGCCAGAATATTTCTGTCATTAGCTTTACTTTTGGTTGAACCGTTGGGGATATGGTTCTTTATCATCTATTTTCTGTGCGGGTTAAGTGATTTTCTGGATGGGTATATAGCGCGAAAAACAGGTACCACAAGTAAATTCGGAGAAAAGCTGGATTCTCTTGCGGATTTGGTGATGGTTTTCGTTTTGCTCTATGCCCTTTATCCCCTTTTTCAAATAACAGCCCTGCAAGTAGCATGGCTTATTGCCATTGTCATCCTGCGTGGGTTTTCTGTGATCGTCACCTTTGTGAAGTTTAAGACTTTTGCGATTCTTCATACTTATGGAAATAAATTAACAGGATTATTGTTATTTATCTTGGTTCCGTTACTGGTTTTTGTCGATTCCGGTCTTCTCGTCAATATGCTGTGTCTGACGGGGAGTGTTTCCGCTGTAGAAGAACTGTTTATTCAACTGACATCAAAGGAATTACGGGTTAACAGAAAAAGTGTCTTGACAAGATAAACGATTTATTCCGGGTCTTGTAAATCTAGTATTTCCTCAAATAAGATTGAACAGAATCAAAATCCTTTGCTATAATAGAGTGGTTTCCAAAAAAACTGAAAAAGATCTTTCAAATCGCTGGGTACCTTAAAATTAAATATAAGGAGTAAAAGATGAAGAGTATTAAAACATGGTTTTTATCGGGGATAAGTGTTATCTTACCAATCGGACTCACCGTGTTTGTTCTGGTGAAATTATTCAATTTTATCGACGGTATTTTGCAGGAATTTGTTGTCGAGGCATTTGGGCATGTGGTTCCCGGATTGGGATTGATATTGGTTGTACTGATCGTTTTACTGGTTGGTATGATTACGTCAAATTTCTTTGGGAAAAAATTGGTCAAATTTGCCGAACGTGCTATTGGTAAGATTCCTCTGATTAAGATCATCTTCAACCCTATTCGAGAGATTGTCAGCAATTTATCCTCCAATAAATCGGGCAGTTTTCAGAAAGTTGTGATGGTCGATTTTCCGATGAAAGGAGTTAAAAGTATCGGGTTTATTACCTCTGATGATTTTGCCGTGAACAATGAAGATAAATTATGTGTGTTTATCCCCACGACACCCAACCCAACAAACGGTTTTCTTGTTGTTGTAGAGAAACCGGATGTTGAAGTACTGGATATCACAGTCGAAGAGGGATTGAAAATGATCATTTCGATGGGAAGTGCCATGAACAAGAATATTAACACGATAGAATCGCATGACGTGTGATCATTTCTGAAAATTATAAAAAAAGGCAAAGATTATCTATAAGATAATCTTTGCCTTTTTAAAAAAGTTATTTTTCAATCTTCAGGGAAAATCGGTTTGTATAATTGAGCTTTCTCAGCTACCTGTGTCAATTCCTCTTCCGTCATAGCTTCAAACTGTTCCGCTATTTCGCAAGCCCAGTCAAAAAAAAGTTCATGGCCCGGTGTTACGGCTGCGGTAACCGGCAGACTTAACGTGAAACGAAGAGCCATCCGAGCTTCATCAAATGATTCAACGGGATAATACCAGGATTTTGGATAAGCCCTCTTTTCGTTCTTTCCCAAAGCCCTTTTTGCCAAAGCTTTCAGTGCCAGAATTCCCATGTTTCTTTCACGTGCCTTTTGGAGCAGTTTGACACCAAAATGATTTTTATTCCAGGTGACCCAATTGAGTGGGAAAAGGGTTGTGTCAAAATCAAAATTTTCCAATAATCGTAATGCTGCCTCTTCTGTATGGGCTGAGAAGCCGATGTAATCAATATCTCCGTTCTTTCTTAATTCCTGAAAGGCTTTCAACGCACCCTCTTCTGCAAGGATTTTGTCAACCTCTTCATCCGTTGTGACGGCATGCAGTTGATACAGATTGATATGATCTGTTTTCAGCAATTTGCAGGATTCTTGAAACTCTCGCATGGTATTGTCATAATCTCTTTCCTGGGTCTTGCAGGCTAAGAAAACATCTTTGCGATAGGGTTCCAATGCAGGCCCCAGACGTTCCTGTGCATTCCCGTACTGTGGTGCAACATCAAAATAATTGATGCCTTTTTCAATTGCTTTCTTCACAAGTCTTTCAGATTCAGCCGGCGTTTCATCCATGACCAGAATTCCACCGAACCCGATGATGGACAGTGCTTCACCCGTTCTGCCAAGTATCCTTTTTTTCATCGTTGTCACACTCCTTATCTGATGAATTGTTATAATTGGTGACCAATCCGTTAATACCGATGATTTAAGCTGATTCATTCATCCTGATTATAACATTTCCTTTTTTATGCCCCTTTTCCACATAACGATGTGCTGCAACAATTTCTTTTAATGGATAGATTCGATCGATAATAGGTTTAAAGACGTTTTTATCGGCAAGTGCTTTCAGTTGTTTGAAATCCTGAAGACGTATATTGTCATGTTTACTTTTATCGTATCCTTCAGCGCCCAGTCTAATCCCTTTCGTCAGAGAAGCCCAGCGCATTCGCATTACCGTTCCCGGAGTGTCGACAGCGTTCAGGTAAATTCCTCCTTTTTTCAAAGTTGAAATACCGGAAGCCAATGACGCCTTACCCACTGCATCGAAAAGAACATCGTAATATCCTTTCTTCCTTGAAAAATCTTCTGTCTGATAATCAACCACATGATCGGCACCTATCGAACGAATCAGTTCGATATTCGAACCACTGCATACACCGGTTACTTCTGCTCCCAGGTATTTGGCAAGTTGAACGGCAGCTGTTCCGACACTTCCGGAAGCACCATAGATGAGGATTTTCTGCCCTTTTTTTATGCCGCCTCTTTGGAAAAAAGCGATGGCCGTTAATCCTCCGAAAATAATGGATGCCGCTTCTTCAAAGTTCAGCTTTTCCGGTTTGAAAGCAAGTGTACTGTTTGCTTTCAGACAGATGTATTCAGCATACGCTCCCCAACGATCTAACCCGCTGGCAGCAAAAACCTTGTCCCCCGGTTTGAAGCGTTTTACTTTACTGCCAACGGATTCAATCTCACCGGCAATCACATTTCCCAGGATATTGTATTTTGGCCTGAAAACTCCAAGACTCAAACGGGCAGGTATCCAAAAGGAGACCGGTACATCAAATTTTCGTATTCTGATATCAGCTGAATTGACAGCTGTTGCTTTGATTTTAATACACACTTCATCCTTTTCAGGTTCCGGTTTCGGAATTTCTTTCAAAATAAGCACTTCAGGTGGTCCGTATTTCTTGCAAACAGCAGCTTTCATCATTTACCTCCTATGATGTCATAAAAGAACGGGGTTAATTTTCTAATGATAGAATTTTATTTTCGTATGAGACGATATGTGATTAGCTTTAAATGAATTTAATATAAGCTGGAAAATGTAGGATTAGGTTGAATTCTTTTTGAACTCTTTATTTTGTCTTTATACTGTATTGAAATACCTCATTTATATCCACATCAAAAGCATAAGCGATACGAAAAGCCATTTCTAGAGACGGGTTGTATTTTCCTTTCTCTATTGCGACGATGGTTTGTCGTGATACCCCTGCTTTTACCGCCAGTTCCTGCTGAGTCATTTCATCCGCGAAAAATCTTAATTTGCGTATACAATTGGTGATTTCAACCTGCATTTTAGCCATTATATCCCCTTCTTATAATAATAGATTCGGGCAAATCCTTCCACGATGTTGGCGAAGAAGAACGAGACAAATAAGATATTGGCTATTGTAAATACGGGCTGTCCAAGTGCCAGAAGAATAACGGAGGCGATAAAACCAAATCCCGTTGTAAAATAACCGGCTCTCATCGATTTGAGTTCAATCAATTTTGACATCTCATCTTCCACCATTTCATTTTTAATCCTGTTACCAATCTCCTCATCCGAACAATCCTGATCTTTTACTGTTTCTTTCACCGCCAGTCCTATCGAGAACAGAATATGAAAGATAATCTCTACTGCTATGAAAACAACGATCCCGATTCCTATGAAGATAAGCATCATCTGTGCCAGAGGTTGTAAATCGTTCAACCCCAAAAGTCCGTTCTGATATTTGCCGTTTAACTGAAGGAGGTAAACCATCAGTACAACAGCACCTGCGAGAATTCTTGTTAAAGTTCTTATGATTGGATAAGCCATTTCAATTCCTCCTTATGATGTATGTTTTTACATACAAAGTGTATCATATATTTGATACTATGTCAAGTATATACGACACATGATAAAGAGGATAATAAAAATTGAAGAGCAAATGGCTTCAAAAACTAATTTCGATGATCAAATTCATTAAAGGGTAATTTTGAACTATATCATTTTAATTAAAGTGAATACAGGTTTTGAAAAAAAACCTCCGGAATCTATATCTGATTCCAGAGGAGTTTTTCTTTATCGCTTAAAACGTTTTGATTGCTTCAAAAACGGTATCCACACCTGAGATGAAATCGTCAAAGGTACGATAGATGAGAATATCAGGTTCAATGAAGCTGCTGTCATCTTCACTGTTTTTGAAATATTTCGTGGAATAATACACAGGAAGTTTCAGGTTAGGGAGGATAAATGAACCGAGTTCCCCGTAATGATTGGCACCTGAAGTCGTTGGTTCCCCAATGATGGTGGCGTTGCAGTTATTTTTAAAGTCCATCGTGTTGATGATGGCCGATGAAAAAGTTTTGTTTCCGACGATGACATAGATGTCCGCATCGGTGTTGATATTTTGGATTGCCTGTGATAGCAATGTTCCGTAAATGCTGTTGCCACCGGAATTGTACCTCAGATCAACGACAAACTTTTTAACTTTCTTTGTATTCAGGAGATTTATCAGATCGGATTGAATTTTAAAAAATTTCGGTTGTCCCGGTTGTGTATTATCCTGACAACGGTTGTACTGGAAGTAAAGGATGGCATCCTCTTCAAAATATTCATAAAAGAAATTTTCATCGGTACGTTTTTCTGCAAGACTTGGTGTCCATTCCAGTTGAATGATATTCTGCTTGAATTCGGAAGCGGTTAGTTTTTTCGGTGTTATTTCAAACCTTTCGCCGTCTTTTTCCACAGCGAATCGTTCATTTTTCCCATCTACAACTCCGCAGTAAGCCAACGCAAGTGGAGAGTTGAGGAATTCCTGTGCGTTGAAGGAAACGGCGATGGTGTTCTGTGCGGGTATGATTCGTTCCAGTTTCTGGAGAATCTCCGGCAGTTCTTTGCCCCCTATTGAGATGAGTTTTGCACCGAGCAGGTCTTTACAGGCATCAGTGGTGGCAAAGAGATAATAGTCCTGACCTGTTTTTCTGAAATAGAATGGATAATAATATTTCCGGTAATTGTTATATCCGAAGATCTCTGTATGCGGATCATCTACGAGCGCAAGGATTTCCTTTATCCCGAGAAAGAGCTCAGTGGGTGAGAGGAAGTCGGCTTTTTCCATCAGTTCATCGCATGCGTTATTAAAATCTTCTTCCGAAACCTTGAAAAAGAGATCGAGATGCTTTTTCGGAAGTGTTTTTTTCAGATAGTCTATGTCCAACCCCCAACCGGTCTGATCTGTTGCAAAGCGATTGAATGATCCGGTTCTCGATTCAACGGTTCCAGTTGGACTTATCCTGACTATTTCACCTTTCAGACGGTTGTCAGTCATTTTATCCAAAGTATAGGTCGCATTGAAGGTGTACCCCTGGATGGTGGTTGTCAGATAAAGCTTTGTCTCATCTTTTATTCCTGTCATAGGGATCTTGAAGTCTCCTCCCCAGTAAAAAACATTCGGTTGTTCTTCCAAAAGGTTGATGATTATCTTTGCCGGATATTTTTGATTGTTGTTTGAAGAAATATTTTCGCCTTCCCAGTATCCTGTGAACGTATTCTCTGCTGTTTTTGCTGAAAAGACCGTTATCGTGAGTACTAAAATAAATATTGCCAACCAAACAAATTTAAATTTCAAAATTGTCACCTTTCTTCTGTTAGAATTTGAGCTATTCGATACTTAACCCCGTAGATTATAACAAAATAAATTTTCGAACAGAAATTTCAAAATTTGTAAGAGGTTGACAAAGCGACACTCGTGTCGTATAATAAAAGCGACACAAGTGTCGTTAAAATGATTGGAAGGAGAAGGGTATGTCGAAAAAAGGTGAAGCGACTAAACGAGGCATTATAGAATCGTCAAAAGTGTTATTTTCTCAAAAGGGCTATCTGGCTGTTACGATGAAGGATGTCTGCGAAATCTGTTCATTAAGTCGTGGTGGCTTGTACCGGTATTTCTCATCGACAAGGGAGATATTTGTCACGATGCTTGATAACGATATTGATGATAATCGTCACGCTGTAAAGGAGGCAATAAAGGAAAAGGTTGCTGCGAAGCATTTGTTCGAACATTATGCAAATTATGAAAAGAAAGAAATTTTCAGTGATACGAAAGGCTTGTATTTTGCAATACATGAATTTGCCTTTGCTGAACCGGCGTATCGTAGATATTTTGACAAAAGGGTTGAAATGTCCTTGAATATACTCACAATGATATTCCGTTATGGACAGGAAACCGGCGAATTCAAGGATTTTGACGTGTTTGACGTTGCGACGCATATTTTGTACTTTTTTGATGCTCTAAAAACGTCATCGTCTGTTCTGACCATTACAACAGAAATGGTGGACAGACAAATTAACATCATAAAGGAGATGATTTATGAAAATTACAGTCTTTAATGGAAGCCCTAAAGGGATAAAGAGTAACACAAATGTCATTGCAGACGCTTTCCTCGAAGGTGCGGAAGCCGCAGGAGCTGAAACGAAGAATGTTTTTCTGATTGACAGGAATATTCAACATTGTATTGGATGTTTTAGCTGCTGGTATAAAACACCCGGGAAATGTGTTTTAAAGGATGATATGGAAGAACTTCTTGATTTGTACAAGCGTTCAGATATCGTGTGTTTTGGTACACCTGTATATCTCTGGAATGTGACCGCCTGCTTAAAGAATTTTATGGATCGGTTGATTCCGGTGAAGCGTCCTAACATCGTTGAGGAGAACGGCAATTTCGATATGGAAAATACGCTGAGCAGATTTCCGGATGTGGTTATTATCGCTAATTCGGGTTTTCCCGGAAATAAAAATTTCCATACGATGCGGGAAGTGGTTAAAAAAACCAATCCCATATTAGAGATATACAGAAACAACGGCATGCTGCTTCGGATGGAACGGGAAGATATCAAGACCAAGGTACAGGCATATCTTTCATACGTTAAAGAAGCTGGATTTCAGCTAGCTTCTGATGGTAAGTTATCAGATAATGTGATAACCGGAGTTAATTCTGAGTTGATGACAACTGAAGAATATATCAAAGCAATTGGTGGATAGCTTGATGAGGCAAGAAAGGAAACGCTATGGATGAAACAATCGTCAAAGTGATACAAAAAAATTGATCATTGCAGTTCTGTCTCGAATCAATTTTCATGCAAAATCTCTACGGATTATCTGATAAAATAGCCGCTTTAATAAGAAAAATCGTGTAAATAAATGACTTTTTACCTGCTGTCAATCTTTGTATAATAAAAAACTTTTTCACTAACTGTCTCTGCAATTGATGTTTAATCGGTGCATTAAAACAGATGGTTTTAATCACAAGGTGCTTTGGCGAGATTGGTACTGGAATGGATCAACTCGTTGAAGAATCTGAAGAGAACATTGCCTTGTCATCCGATCTGCGGAATAAGTTTTAAGAAGAGTGATGAAACAGAGTGTAGACTTTGAACTGTAAGGCTGAACGGAGAATATTTAGGTACTAAAAGATATTGACAAAATTTGAATTTTAAAGTAAAATATGTTTTAGTACATAAAATATATTCGAAGGGAGAACGCCATGGAAGAAGCAATCAAGTTTTTGCAACAGTGGACAAAAATTCAGTATCGAATTAACGCCAACGATAAAAAGCCGAGAAATTTTGGGACTTCGCAATTGTTACATCAATCCGAGATACATTTCATTGATGCGATTGAGACGGGAGAGGGTTTGAATGCCTCGCAACTTTCAGAAAAATTGGGTGTTACCAACGGTGCCGTTACACAGACAGCAGATAAACTCTTAAAGAAGCACTTGATCAAAAAATACAGAATTCCCGGAAACAAAAAAGAAATCTATTTAAAACTGACACCGGAGGGAGAAATTGCCTTTAAAAATCACAGACTCTTTCACAAGAAAACCAGCGATAAAATTATCGATTATCTGGATAGTCTGAGTGCAGAACAATTGGATGCCTTATTTGGATTGTTGGACATCATTGAGCGGAATTTACCCGATCTGAGCAAGGAGGCTGGAGAATGAAAATAGTAATCATCGTATTTAGTCCATCAGGGCACACTTTAAAAGCGGCGGAGATGATTAAAAATAGCTGTGAAGAAAAAGATGCTTCCGTGAAGCTGGTCAATATTACCGGGAAAAATGAGTTGTTGTTTGATGCGGAGAGAGAAACCAATCTGAAAAAACAACTCGGGGAATACGATCTTCTGTTTATTGGCGGGCCGGTTTATGCCGGACACATGGAAAGAAATATCCTGAATATTATTCAAATGCTTCCCCCTCCCGATAAAACGCATTCAAATGCGGTGGTCCCCTTTGTGACCTATGGCGGGGCTCATTCCTTTATCGCACTTGAGGAAACGGGGGATTTACTGAAAGAGAAAAACTATCAATCCCTTCTCGGTATAAAAATTGCGGCCAAACATACGTTGACTACAACCTTTTCGAAGGTGATCAACCCGGACAAACCCGGAGAAGAAGAGGAGAAAATAATCGGTGAAGCCGTAGATCGCGTGTTTAAATATTTAGACGGTGGAAGAGAAGAGATTGTTGATCGGAGTGAGGCCTTTGCATATTGTCCCGAAAAATTCAGAGTCATGCTGAAGTCATACAGTCAGGAAAAATTTCACGACGACTTTAAACGGGTTACGATCAACGACGAGAAGTGTATAAAGTGTCGGAAATGTGTTTCCGTGTGTCCGGTGAATCTGTTTCACTTTACAAATAATGCGGTCATCATGGAGACGGATAAAAAGAGATGTATTCTCTGTGCCGAATGTTTTCATTCCTGTCCCGCAGGAGCCATAGAACATCCCTATATAGAAATGGCGAGGAAGCGGTTGCAGGATGGATTCATCGAAATGGAAGAAGAGCAGTCGGCGATTTATCCAAATGAATAAAATCCTGTAACTTTCGAAACACCCCACATAAAAGCTTTTCAGAACCAGATAAACAAAGCCCTCTTGATGCAAAGCCTCTCCTGGAGTTGTCTTTTTTCTGTTCAATTTTTGGGTGCAGTCAAACGTTCCCCATGGTGTAAATAACGCTCATTATGATAGAATTGAATTTGAAATGAGAAAAACATGTGGCAGTTATACACATGAGGAGGCGAAGGAATGACAGGTGTAATCGATACGGGTGGCGGTCTCAGAGGAATCTTCGGAGCAGGTGTTTTTGACTACTGTCTGGACAAACAGATTGATTTTGATTATTGTATAGGTATTTCGGCGGGTAGTGCAAACGTCGTGTCGTATATTGGCGGACAGAAAGGAAGAAACTATCAGTTTTACATGGAATATTCCTTTCGCCATCAGTATATGAGCTTTCGGAACTTTATACGCACCGGTTCTTATGTTAATCTGGATTATGTTTACAGTGACCTTTCGAATAGCTATGGGGAAAATCCGTTGAATTATGAGGGAATTAAAAGATCCGAAAAAATACTGAAAATAGTCGCATTGAACGCCTTGACCGGTGAATCCATTTATTTTGATAAAGATGATATGGCACATGATGACTACGACATATTGAAAGCTTCTTCCAATATCCCCGTCATTTGTAAACCTTATTTTGTGAAGGGAATCCCCTGCTACGATGGAGGCCTTGCTGAACCGGTTCCGATAAAAAAGGCCTTTGAAGAAGGGTGTGAGAAAGTAGTGGTAGTCCTGACAAAGCCCAGAGAATTTCTCAGAACACCGGATAAGGATGTGCGCATCTCGCGCTTAATCCGATATAAATATGACAAAGTTGCCCATAGTCTGAAAACTCGGGCTGAAAAATATAACGAATCCGTTGCCCTGGCAAAAGCGTATGAAAAACAGGGGAAAGTTTTGATTGTTGCGCCAACGGATATCAGCGGAATGAGGACCCTGACCAAAAACAGCGAAGGGATGCAGCGTATGTATGATCAGGGATATACTGCTGCTAAATCAATTACTGCATTCTTGAGTGCGAGATGATGTTCCTGTTTGTTTATCGGTCTTGTCCATTTTTTATGAAAACCTTTCATGTGACAGCACATGTTCGGCTGGTAGTTGTTATCGGCAATCTTTCTGTGATTCTTATACAGCTTATCCATATCGTATAGAAAAAGATTATGTTTTTCTGTCAACAGTTTTGACAGGGTTATCTTACCCTAGCAGGCAGTTTCGCAAACGAATAAAACATTTTTAAACTTCTCTTTTATGATGTTATTTTCTATCTTCAAGCGGTTGTTTTTCAAAGGCGGTGTACAGGGTAAGTCTTCGGAGGAAGGATACTTAGAAACGCAGAAAATAAAAAAGAAAGTACTGGAAACTTTGATATATAAATGAAAAAAGGGGGTTATCTCCCCCCTTTTAGACGATTAATAAAAATTTATACCTTAATAGTCGTAGTCTTTATAATCTGTCGATTCATCATCCTCAAAATCACTGTCATCGTAGACATCTTCATAGTCCAGTCCTAAGTCCTCGCACAGTTCCTCAATGCTAACATAAAGTCCTTCATCCAGCATTTTCTGATACCTTGGTTTGTATTTACCCATATTCACTACTCCTTTAATAAAATGTTTTAAAACCAAAAACTAAAAACAAAAAGCAGCTAAGCAAATAAACAATTTTCATGATTCTTTTGTGAAAAACAAGGGAATTCTATCACATGGAATATGTTTTGTCAATACCTTTTGTAAGTCTTTTATATAGCGGGTTGTAGTTGTATTTAACTGCGTAGGAAATAACAATATTCAGAGAATGATTTCTTGATTTTGTGATGAAAAAAAAGCAGAAAAAAAGGGAGGGTTCCAGTGGAGATTCATCAGGTTTTTTTAAATTATCGAGATTTAGATCACCAAGAATTTGAAAAAAACGAATTTATTTATATAAAAAGAACGTCTTTGAGATAAAGGATAAGATAACAACTTCTTAGCAGGGGATTGGTTTCTGCTATTCTTTATCCAACATATCTTCAGTAACTTCAAAATGAAACACCCTTTGTTGAAAAAAATAAAATAAAGAGTGAGGTATTTATGAGAGAAAGAACGATAAAAGAAACAACAATGAAATTTGGAAAAAAATTTCTTTTTTCGATGATTTCAGCTGTTTTACTAGCATTTTCAATGCCGGCGATGGGAACTTATGTTCTGGTCTGGTTCTCATTTTCAATCCTGATGGTCTGCCTTGATGGTCAGAAGAAGCGAAGAGGATTTCTTCTTGGTTTTATTTTCGGCACTGTTTATTTTACAATCTGTTTCTGGTGGATATTACCCACCTTTGTCAGAGAAATCCCCAAGACTTTTAATAAATTTCCGCCGATCGTCGGGCTGTTTGTCTTTTTGCTTGCTGTTGGATTCCTTGGATTCTATTTTGGTATCTATGGATTCTTCTTTGCTTTTTTCTCAAAAAAATTTGAGAAAAGTTCCGGTTTATTGTTCCTGTCGTCCATTGCACTCATTCTGTTTGTGGAATATCTGAGATCGCTGCCACCACTCAAATTTATAGGGTTCAGGTTTTCGGATGCATTATTTGAAGCAACTGGATTGTTGCAACTTGCCAGTATCGGGGGTTCACAGCTTTTACTTATTTTGATAGCGATTACAAACACCCTTATTTTTATCAGCTACAAAAGACATCATTCCATCAGGCGAACAATGGTTCTAACAACTTCACTTGTCCTTGGGATTTATTGTATCAATTTCATTATTGGAACAGTACTTCCGGAGTCCTATACTGAACAGACAGAAACGATAAAAGTTGCCGGTGTACAGACGATGATCACACCACTTAACAAATACAGAGCATCACCGGAAGAAAAGATGATAAAAATTGAAGAATTTACCGCGCAGGTAGAAGCGGAACAACCGGATACGGAGCTGTTTGTTCTTCCTGAGGCATACTTTATCGAAGATGTGAACACCTATCCGGATATTATTCGTTCACTTGAAGATGTGGCAGAAAAGACGAATATGACAGTGGTTTTGCCTCATGTGTATACTTTGAAAGAAGAACGTTATAATGCGGTACAGTTTGTTGATCCAAAAGAGGGGTTGCTTGGCATGTATTACGCAAAGATGGAACTCAACCCTTTTTCAGAATATCTGCCATTTGAAAAACTCTTTCAGTTTTTATCATTCCTGAAATTTAAAAACTATCTGGACCACGGTACAGAGCCTGTAACACTGGATATTGGCATCAAAGCAGCCTTTCCGATCTGTTTTGAAGCCTATTTCCCCAACGTCTTTGCGACCTTAAAAAAAGCCGGAGCAGACATGTACTGTGTCGTAACAAATGATGGTTACTTTACCCATAAAACGGCGCTGGAACAGCATTTCAGACAACTCCAGATCAGAGCTGTTGAAACGAGAAGCTGGATGTGTCACGTTTCAAACAATGGGATAACAGGACTTATAGATCCTTATGGCAGAATCCTTCAGGAATCGGAACCTTTTGTCAGCAGTATCAGTTATTTTGATATTCCGGCGGCTAAAACCTCTGAGACAATTTATCCTTATATCTATGATTATCTTTATCTGTTTACGCTTGCGTTTTTTAGTGTTATGGTGGTATTGGCCCTTTTGATCAGGAAATAGTGTGTGCGGGTTACTCCATTTACTATCCTTAGCGTTTCCGAGTGTATACAAGAAGCTATCCTATCGATTTCATGATAGCATCGGCAATAATGACTCCTTTTTCAGCAGCTTCCAATGAAAGACAGGGACTATATGTGTTGTTTTCAATATTTTCGATCACTTTCTGAATGAGAACCGCATATTCGTTCCTTCCCGGCAGGTCAACATTGATCGCTTTTTCAGATGTGAAGAGATGCATCTTTTCAAAAATGGTTTGACCGTATTCGCCTGAAAAATGGATACTGCCTTGTTCGAATATAATGCTAAATCCGATTTGAAATGGTGCTTTAGAAGGTAATAAGGAAGTTGCTTCCACCATTGCCTTTGCCTCCTTGTAAGTTAACGTTGCATAGACCTGCGAATTCTTTTTTTCAATTCCGGCAGCATTGACCGCCAGGGGAACACCCAATAATTCAGAAACAAAATCCAGGTTGTGAATCATCAAATCGTAGACTAATCGGTGTAGAGACATATCACCCCAGTTCGGGGGCGTTCGTTGATAACAACTCACTGAAATTGGTCTGCCTAATGAGTATTCGGCGGCTTTTTCAATAGCGTAACGATGAGGATCGGAATATTTTATAAATAAATCCACAAAGACCTTTTTATTATGCGTTTGAGTCACTTGCTTCATTTCTTCAATCTCTGAAATATGATAACTGACCGGGGTTTCACAAAACACATGCTTCCCGTTTTCAATGGCCTTGATCACATATTCTTTATGTAATTGGGTTGGTAAACAGATGTCAATCAAATCAATTGTATTATCTGTCAATATATCGTCTATCCTATCCGTCGCTTCTATAGAGAGTTCCTTTTCTATGCTGTTGAGTTTGTCATGGTTTCTTCCGAAAATCTTCACGATTTGGGCATCATCCATTTTTTGATAGATCTTTGCGTGCTCTTTCCCGAAGCCGGTTCCCAATATGCCTATTTTAACCAAAATATCACTCCCAATGTGTAATTCTTTTTTGTACTGAATCAGTCAACAATATTCTCCTTGACTATAACATATAATTTTGCATCTGCTAACTTCTTTGGAGGCAATACAGATTCGTGGTGGTTATATATCATCTAATTTTATGTGATATAATAAGGCGAGAAAGTAAGGATACGAAACAATAATGCTGGCGGCATTGCTGATTTTTTGCTTTTTGGATGATAATAATTTTTCGTATAATATATAAATGGAATTAATAATTCATCATGCGTTTAAAAGGAGGAATATGAGTAAAAATGGAAAGGGATTCCTGAAAAGTTTAGCGGAAATTACGGGGAAGTTATCAGGTTTCATCATTTTGCTGGTTATCGCAGCTTATTTTGCCACGGGAATTCATCAGATAAACTCATCCGAAGTGGGTCTGGTCATTCAGTTTGGGAAAGCAATAAGAACGGAACAACCGGGGATTAATTATCATTTGCCCAGACCTTTTGAGAATGTCATAAAAATAGATGTAAAGAGTCTCAGGTCAATAGATATCGGATTCAGAAAGAAGGGTGATGCCGCTGACTCTGATTCCCTTTATGCAGAAGGGGACCTGGTCTCACGAAATGCCTATATCAACAGCTATAGAAAAGTTGGGAGAACCGCTTCGGAAATACAGAAAGAATCCCTCATGATGACGTCGGATAACAACTTTGCCAAAGTTCAGGCTTCCATACAGTATAAGATAACCGATCCGATGGAGTACGCATTTAAAATCACATTTATTGAAGATGTATTGAGATGCATCGGCGAATCTTTTATCCGTGAAAAAGTCGCAGAAAAAAGCATCGATGAAGTTCTAACCACACTGAGAAACGAAATATCGTTTGAAGCGGCTGAAAAGATACAGCAACTGGTAAACAGTCTGCAATTGGGAATTAAAATAGTCAGCGTTAAATTGTTGGAAGTCAAACCACCTGATGCCGTAACCGCCGCATTTGATGATGTCAACAGTGCCATTCAGGATAAGGAAAAGAAGATGAATCTTGCCATCCAGTATTACAACGATATCGTCCCGAAAGCACAGGGAGAGGCTTCAAAAACCATACAGGAAGCTCAGGCGTATAGTCAGATTCAGATTTTAAACGCGGAAGGTGAAGCTGACAGGTTTTTAAGTCTGCTGGAAAATTATGAAAAAGCACCGGATATCACCAAAAAAAGAATATATCTTGACAGTGTCGGGAAAATACTTCAGAACTCTCAAAAAGTTGTCTTTCCATCTTCAAAGGAATTGAATGGCATTGAGGTCCTGGAATTGCTCAAGGATGTGGTGAAACAATGAGAAAATTAATCTTTTTCGGTTTAATCATCGTTTTATTCTTCGTGTTGTTTGGACTGACGACTTATTCGGTTGGTGAGAATGAACTGGTTGTCATCAGCAGATTCGGTAAAATCGTCGACTCAAAGAAAGAGGCGGGATTGTATTTTAAATTACCGTTTTTTGATCAGATCAATCCCATAGACGGAAGAATGGTCTTCCATGATATGCTGCCGGAAAGTATTCTGACGGTTGATAAAAAAAGACTGGAAATAGATTGTTTTATGATCTGGCAGGTAAAGGACGCCGTTAAATTTTATGACTCACTGAAAACGATAGAATCGGCAAAAAATAAACTTGAAGATATCGTTTACTCGAATATCAGAAACGTTTTTGCAAAGAATTATACGGAGGATATCATTAATTCTCAAAGGGATACGGCTCTAACCGTTATTTTAAATAATACCGGTGAGGCATTTCAAGATTTCGGAATCGAAGTAAAATACGTGAATGTGAAAAGGGCAAATCTTCCTAAGGCAAATGAAGATGCGGTGTTTGAAAGGATGCGATCCGAGAGGAATAAAGAAGCTGCAAAAATAAGAGCAGAAGGGGATATGATTTATAAAAGTAAAATCGCTCAAGCGGACAGCGAATCTTCAATCATCATTGCCAAAGCCTACAAGGATGCTGAAATAATAAAGGGTGCGGGCGATTCGCAGGCGATAAAGATATACGCTGCTTCTTTCTCAAAGGATCCTGAATTTTTCGAACTATGGAAATCGCTTTCGATATATGAAACTGCCTTTGCATCAGATACTAAATTCTTCCTGGAAGGCAATAATGATTTCCTGAAGTATTTGGATCTGTATACCGATGATCTGAATGTAGGTGAAGCTGATGGCAGGTAAATATGCCTATATTTCGGGAGAATCCGATTTTGATTTTGAATCCGAAAAAACAAGATTGTTTACAGGAATTTCTTTCTTTGCTGCTGCTTATTTGCTGAAGCTTTTTTCAACTGATTTTGTCAGCAACATCTTTTTCATTTCGGGCTTTCTGTTTTGCTGCTATCCGTTGGCAAAAAAAGTACTGAAGATGATCTTCGACGTCTTGAGCAAGAAAGCAGAGCCTAAGATACTGACAGATGAAAAAGTACTGATACTTGTCACAGCCGTCAGTGCTGTTGGTATAAACTACTATTCCGAAGCACTCACCATATTGATCCTGCACATTATCGGTGAAATCATCGAACACATGTCGTTAAGGGAATCTAAAAGATATATTGAAGAAATGCTTGAATTAAAACCTCAGTTTGCAAGGATTATTATAGATAATAATGAACAGAAAATCTCACCTGAACAGGTGAAGATCGGCAGTACGATAATCGTCAGATCCGGCGAAACTATCCCGTTGGACGGGAAAATAGTCGAAGGCAGCTCATCGGTAGACACATCCGTTATTACCGGAGAATCGGTTCCGAAAATGGTCTTTCCCGGGAAAAAGGTTATGGCGGGGATGATAAATGTCAACGGGTTACTGAAGATTATCGTTGAAAAACCATATACTGAAACGTCAATTTCAAAGCTCACAAAACTCATAGACAGTATGTCACTCAGGAAATCAAAAAAAGAGAGGCTTCTCGATAGATTTTCAAAATACTACACCCCGTTGATCATACTGGCGGCTATCGTATACGGTTTTGTCATACCACTGGTGACCGGAAATCCTTTCCAGGAATGGACTTTAAAGGCCTTGATGTTGCTCGTTATTTCATGCCCCGTCGTCTTTGTCGTCAGTATTCCACTGGCGATTCTGACCTGTATCGGCAGAGCCTCAAAATCCGGAATCCTCATAAAAGGGGGTGAGGCGATAGAAAAGCTTCACGGGGTGAAAACGGTTATTTTCGATAAGACCGGAACTCTGACGGTGGGGAATTTCAAGATTAAAGAAATCGTACCTGTTGAAGGGTTTAAAAAAGAAGAACTTTTAAAAATTGCCGCACTGGCGGAAATCAATTCAAATCATCCTATAGCTGAAGCGATAAACAGTGAATATCAGGATGGGATTACCGAAGCTGTCCTTAATTTCAAAGAAGTACATGGAAAAGGGGTAAACGTCCAGACCAGCAAAGGGGATATCCTGGCTGGTAATTCAAAACTTCTACTGGACGAGGGAATCATTTTTGAAGAAATCGACACACCGGAGACGGTTGTATACATTGCGTTGAACGGAAAATACAGGGGGCATATACTGATCGCCGATGAATTACAGAACAACGTGAATGAAATCCTTGAAGAGATAAAATCTCTCGGAATCAAGCGGTTTATCATGTTGACGGGGGACAACAGGGAGATATCCAAGAAAATATACGAAGAAGTAAAATTCGATGAGTTTTACACGGATCTGTTACCCGAGGAAAAACTCGAAATCGTTAAAAAAATTCAGAGTCATTATCCGGATGAGAAAGTGGCTTTTATCGGTGACGGCATTAACGATGCTCCTTCTATGATGCAGGCGGATGTTGGTGTGGCAATCAACAAAAGAAGTAATGATCTCACGGTTGAAACATCGGATATCGTACTGCTGAATGATGATTTTAACAGTATAATGGAATTATTTGAAATAACAAAGACCAATAATTCCGTCGTAAGGGTTAATATATTTATGCCCCTGATCATTAAAATCATCTTGATAGCCACCTTGTTTTCCAGCATAACGATGATGTCTTTGAGTTTTATCATCCTGATAGATTTCATCGTGGAAGTTCTGGCAATCCTTAATTCACTGATAAGCAATCGAAAGTTTTCTTCAAATGAAAAGGGGTTATAGATCCCCAATACACTTGAAGATAAAATACCGGTCATGGAACGGGTACGACCGAACAGGGGGAAGCAATAAGAGCGATTGCCTTTCGTGAAAGTGGTATGCTGTTTTATTGAGATACTTTCCTGAACGATTGTCTTCAGAGTTGTTCCAGATCTTTCCAGATATGTGTTGCTTCCTCGTGCAATTGTTCGCTGAGAGGCTCTAATTGAGCATAGGCTTTATTGTTAATTGCAGTTCCAATAGCCTTGAGAATTTCAGTTAATCTAGTTGCCCCAACATTTGCCGCTACACCTTTCATGCGATGGGCCAGAAATTCACTTTGCACCCAGTCCTGTTGTTTGATCATACGGATAATTAATTCAGGATCCTTTTTATGCGTGGTTTTAAATTTCTCTAAAATGGAGTAATAAAATTCAACATTGTCCCCGCAATTGTATAGCCCCTCTTTTTCATTAATACCATATATTCTTTTTGCATAAGCGTGTTGAGGTTCAGATACTTCAGCCGTCTTTTCCTGTTGTGTCTGTTTAACGGGTTCCCGTTCAGGCTCCGAACCGATCTGTCGGGGGTTCAACCATTTGAGAAGGATTTTGACCAGGTCATCCAGGTGAAAAGGTTTGATGAGAAAGTCATTCATCCCGGCAGCCAGACAGTCTTCTTTTACGCCCTGTACGGCGTCGGCACTCAAGGCGATGATGGGAATATCTGAATACGCTTCTGTTTGACGAATTATTCCGGTCGCTTCAATTCCACTCATAACCGGCATTTGTAAATCCATGAAAACGATGTCTATTGAATTATTCCGAATTTTTTCCACAGCTTCCAGTCCGTTGTTGGCAAGGATTACCTGTGCATTGACTTTTTTCAGGTTCTCTATCGCAACCTCCTGGTTTAGGGGATTATCATCTGCCAATAATACATAAAAAGGACTGTACGCTTTTTTTAGTTTCTGAATCAGTTCATCTGAAAGCTGGTATTGCTGAAGTTCTTCATCGCTTAAGTCTTTGTACACCTTTTTTTCAGCATCTGAAAGTGCTTTTAAATGTAAAGAGAAATAAAAAGTGCTGCCAGCATTCAATTGGCTGTCGACGTTAATCTGTGATCCCATCGCCTGGATTATTTTTTGAGAGATTGCAAGACCCAATCCGGTGCCGCCGAATTTTCTCGTAGTAGAAGTATCCGCCTGGGAAAACTTATTGAACAGTTTGTTCACTTGTTCATCGCTCATTCCGATTCCCTCGTCTTTAACGGAAATTTCCAGTGTATATAGCCCATTATCGTTTTTTGTTGAAGAGACCGTGGTTTGTATAACCCCTGCCTCTGAAAATTTGATGGCATTTGCCAGCAAATTATTGATGACCTGCTCCAACCTTAAAGGATCTCCCATAAAACAGCTGGGAAGTGACTCGTCGATAGACAGAATCAATGTGATCCCTTTAGATTCAGCTCTTACTTTATGGAGTTCTATCAAATCATGCAGTGTTTGTTTTAAATCAAAAGGAATGACCTCAAGCTCCAGTTTTCCGGCTTCAATTTTAGATAAATCTAAAATGTCGTTGATTATTCCCAGTAGTGAATTGGCAGAACGGTTGATTTTTTTGAGGAAATCTTTTTGTTTATCCTTCAGATGCGTGTCCAGCAGCAATTCGGAATAGCCAATGATAGAATTCATGGGTGTTCGAATTTCATGACTCATATTCGCTAAAAATTCTGATTTGATCTGATTGGCTTTTTCCGCTTCCAACGTCGCTTCCTGTAGTTCCTGTGTCCTTTCATTCACAAGACCTTCCAGATATTCCGAAAAACTCTCTGAAATTTCCTGTGCTTTAATATACAGATGATTCAATACACCGGATTGAGACAGAACGAAGACCAATAGTCCTATCGGCGCAAAGTATCCTTTTTTTATGATTAATTGACTGTATAGCATGTCATTGATAACGGTGAGGAAAAAGAAACCGATACCCAGGAGCGAAATCAAAGCCCCCTCCTTTTTTTGAAGTGCGCTTTGGAAGATTACACCCGCAATAAACAGCATTCCACATAACATAAAAAACATGAAAAAATGAAGATATTGTGAAAAGATGAGAGGGGGCGTGAAAAGGACCATGAGGGAAAAAATAATTGGAATTGTCCAAAAAATATAGATCAGACTACGCCTGAACTTCTCAACAAATAACAGAATAACGAACATGGCAAACAGAGGAACGGCAAGATACAAACTGATATACTCAAAACGGATCAGCCACTCCCACGGGATTTCAGGAAACCAGTTGAGTATCAGCAAGTTCTCAGTGAACAACAAACGGACTATTACCGTGATACAGAGTAAACCAAAGAAAAGAGAAGGTTTGTATTGCCGTCTGGTGAGGAACTGAATAAGGTGATAAATCGAGATAATCAGTAATGCACCACAGATAAAGGCAATGAGTATAACATCTGTTTCACGTTGCCGGTCAATCAGGACTTCCTGACCGAAAGTGACGGTGTACCAGATGCCACCGCTGCGATGATGAAAATTGGAGACTTGAAACAGGATTTCATTGTCCATCTGCCGAGGTACCCAGGATATGACTTGTGCACGATAAGCCGGATGGGATGTTTCCACCGTTTTACCGGGGCTGCCTGCCTTGTAAAGCTGTTTTCCATTGATCCACATACTCAGTGCCGTACCGGCAGCCTGCAATCGAAAGGCAAAAGACTTCCCCAACGCTTCTTCGGGTAACCTCAACTTCAAGCGATAGGTCCCAAAACCCACAGCTACATTCGTTTTTTCATCAAACGCAAAATCGTTCCAGTTTCCCGGAACTTTGATGTATTTTTCTTCAGTCGAAGAAAGGATTGATTCATTCACTAAAGGATCAGATGCAATAAATTCATGCCAGAAAAACCGGTAATCGCCATTCAGTTCAAAGACGGCTTTACCGTCCAGAGAATAATCACTCAGATCCAGAAAGCCATTTTCAATCTTTACATCTTTTAAAGGATTATTGATAAAAGAATTTAAAATGATCAGCAGACCAACAACAATAACAACGATGATGATAATGATATGTCGTTGATGAATTCGTCGAATAGCATGACTATTATTAAATTCTTTTTCTTCTCGATCCTTTGATGTTTTCAGCATCGTACCACCATTCATTTTAATCGTTAATAATGAAAGATATCCTGTAAACGCTAAGTTTTCACTTTCATTTGAAAAGTAAGTTTGAATTAAACTGTTTACTGAGAAAATTATAGCACAGCAGCAGTCTACAAATCTAATGGTTAGCGATTTTGAAGAATATTAAGGAAATCAGATACTTTGAGCTTCTATTCACTGAATTTGGTATAATATCTTCAACCCTTTTTTCTATTTTTGGATTTTTAGAGTCAGCAAAAGAACAGACAGAGAATGTCCCTCAGAGTTAAGGCTTTTATCCCGTTATCGGACAAAGGAGTGTTTTGAATGGGCTACAACGCAGTTGAAGAATATGAAAAGTACATGAACCAATCTATATATAAAGATGAAGGAAAAAGATTTGATAGATACGATGTGTTTTTAGAAATTGCCAAAATTTTCTTTGTTAAAAAGGCAATGTATCCGGGCTCATATCTTCATATCACCCCATCTATGATTCTTCCGGAAGTTACTTATGTGGATAATTTCAAAAAAACAGAGGTGTTTTTTGAACACAAAACAGAAATTCTGGAATATATTGAGAAGCAGAAAATCTATGAGGAAGAAACGATTATAGATTTTATATTACATGATTACTGGAATGATTTACCGGTCGCTGAAGGATATTATGACTTGTTAATTTCCCAGTATGCCGGATTTGTTTCTCAAGCTTGTAAAAAATACTTGAGAAAAGGTGGGATTCTTTTAGTCAATGATAGCCACGGAGATGCTACATTGAGTAAATTAGACAGTGACTTTGATTTTATTGGTATCTTGGACTATCGTAATGGTAAGTATAAGTTCTCAAACGAAGACCTGGCTCAATACTTTTCTTTTAAACGAGATAGACCGATAGACAGTGATCAAGTGAAAAAGACAATGAAAGGACCAAAATATAAAAGCACGGCTGAATACTACCTGTTTGAAAAGAGGACAGGGCGATTCGTAAAATGAATTCTGGATCATTTCTATGAATGAATATTCATCGATTATTTTTTGCTGAAAATGAAAAGAACTCTATTGGACTTATTAAAACAGACACTTGCTCTTTTGATGATGGAGGTTAAAATGTCAGATAAAATACTAAATACTGAGCTCGAATATTTGAAGAGATACGCGAATTATGTAACAGAAGAGAAGCTTGTCAGGTTTCGCGACCCCAAACTTCCCGGCATGTATTCGCACAATTGCACTGTATTGACGAAAGAAGTTTCTGTAGATGAACTTAAAACAATTGTTGAAAATGAAATGGCTATTCGAAAAGAGGAGAAGCAGCCTTTCCTGAAGATTCAATTTGACTATGAAATGTCAGAAGAACTCATCAAACAGCTTGACTATGAATTTGAAGTTGAAACGTTTGATTACTACGGAATAGATCCGATGGATTATACAAAACTCAAAGGGAGAGCGGCTAAAATCGTTAAAGCATTAGATCAACAAACGGTTAAAGATGGTGTCATTGTAGATATAGACGCCAACACACATCATATGGGATTGGACTTTGCTATTCGACGTATACTTAGAAAAAAAGTGGCGTATGAAGATAAGGCCAGTCATTTGGATTTATACGTCGTTTATGAAGACGATAGACCCATAGGAAACTGCGAGTATTTTCTTAATCATGATGTTGTAAAGATAGAGGATTTTGACATTCTTGAATCCCATCAAAGAAAAGGGTACGGGACCGCCGTCCTGAAGAGGCTGCTTCAACAGGCAGCAGATGATGGCATAGCCTTTGCTTACTTAATAACAGAAAGTGCTGATACGGCAAAAGAATTTTATATGAAGTGCGGGATGAAGAAAGTTGGCATCAGGACCGAATTGAATTTTAATTTGAAGCCATAAAGGCAGATTTGTCAACCTCTCCGTCCCCTCTGTTCATGATAAAGGTGTTTCAGTTTTCATCGCCGGATGGCAAAGTCTGCATGAGGGCAAAATAATGTTCAGGTTCCCCGGTATTAAAATAGGCATACCAGGCTTCCTGGGTGTTTGGTTGAAAAACGCCCAAACGTTCAATAATTTGTTTTGTCCACAACAAAGCCCCGGTTGATCCGGCGGTAATCAAGTTGTTATCCGCTACGGATGGTTTGTCTACATAAAAACTCTGCCCCTTATAACTGGGCGCAACCATTTCAAGAAATCCCGGACCATTGCTGGTATGCTGCCTGTTATCCAACAGACCGACGTTGGCAAGTGCAGCGGTTGCCCCGCAGATTGCGCATACGGTAGCACCTGAAGCGAGAAATTCACCTGCCTTTTCGATGATGGCCACATGCTTTGAATCGTTCCATTGATCGGCTCCGGGTAACAACAGCACGCTTGTTTCGCTCACAACCATATCTTCAATCAAACAATCGGGTACAATTGCCATCCCGCCCATCGTATGAATCGTTTCTTTAGAAGTGCTAACCGTTTTCAGCGAGACACGCTGCGCACCCTTTTTGAAAAATCTTCCTGAATTCAGCTCAGCCGTAACATACCCCAGTTCCCAGTCCGCCAGAGTATCAAGAACATAAATGTAGATTGTAAACATAAAACCCCTCCATTTTCATTGTATTTTTATTCGTTATCTCTGCTTTATTGTACAAGACAATTGTTGACAACAGTATGGCAACAATCTATAATGATAAAAAGAAACTCTGAAGAATTGAAAGGCGGGAGGAGATGAAAATTGAAAGACTTGTCAGTATTATCATGATACTCCTTGAAAAAGATCGGGTGAGCGCACAGGATTTAGCGGGCATGTTTGAAGTTTCACCGCGCACCATCTACCGTGACATAGACACCATCAACATGGCGGGTATTCCCGTCTGTTCAACGCCGGGAGTCGGCGGAGGGGTTGAAATCATGCGGGAATACAAAGTGGATAAAAAGGTCTTTTCGACGGCAGACCTTTCCGCTATTCTGATCGGGCTTTCCAACCTTTCTACTATGATACGGGGGGATGAACTGGTAAACGCCCTCGCAAAAGTCAGGAGCTTTATCCCGGCCGACAAAGCAACAGACATTGAATTAAAAACCAATCAGATTCACATCGATTTAAGTCCGTGGATGAGCAACCGAAACGTACAACCCTATTTGGAGACGATCAAAACTGCCTTGGGAGAACACAAGCTGCTTGCGTTTGACTATGCAGATCGCCATGGCAACAAAACGGCACGAACGGCTGAGCCCTATCAGCTCGTATTGAAAAACAGCGCTTGGTATTGGCAGGGGTATTGCCTGAAAAGAAAAGATTTTCGCCTGTTCAAGCTATCCCGCATATCCAACCTGCAAATAAAACCCGAATCTTTTACACCGCGGGAGTATCCAAAACCGCAACTGGATTTTACGGAAATTCTGGAAACCCTGCAAACAAAGATCAAGATCCGCATTCATAAATCGGTCATGGACAGAGCGCTTGAATTCTGTGATACTGAAGATTTTTCGCCCGACGGCAACGAGCATTACATCGTTTTGTTCCCTTTCATAGAGAACGATTACTATTACAATATTCTTTTCGGTTTTGGGGATAAATGTGAGTGTTTAGAGCCGCTGCATATCCGAACGGAAATGCAGCGAAGAATACGGGGGCTGGCTGCCTTATACGAGAAATAAAACAAGGCGTTTATTTTCGATTAATTTGTTTGTGTTTGAGTGATATAATAAGTCCTATGTTAAAAAGATCTAGATTTCCACTCTCTCTTTATTCCATTTCACAGCATTCATTTGCTGTGCTGACAAAGAACAATGCGATTTGTCCCCTGCACCAACCCCTTCGCTTTCCAGGCTATTCGATTCACGTCTATTGAAACTAATGGCGAATAGCCTTCAGATATTTTTTCGGAATCGTAAACCTTGCCGTTTTTAAAGGATCAACAACCTGACTCACCTGCAAATCGCCGACGGCGCTTAACAGCATGGCCAGTTCCTCACCTTTTAACACTGATTGTTCGTTTAAATAGTCATACATATCTCTTGTCGCCTGCAATCCGGCCTCTTCCAGATTTTCCCCGGAGGCAATACAGGAGATGATTTCATCCGTTTCGATCATGGGATTGTTCAACGTCAACCCTTTGAGGACTTCAAAATGCAGCGTTAAATCGGCATCAATTTCTATCCCTGTGACGCCCACCTCTCCATCACCCATGGCTGCGTGAACATCTCCCGTCCCAAACAACGCCCCGTCTGCAAAAACGGGCAGCAGCACCGATGTGCCCTCCGTGATCAGTTTCGTGTCCATGTTGCCGCCGTGGCTGCCGGGTGTTCCGCAATTAACCCCTTCGCCTTCAGGAGCCACACCGATGACACCGATCATCTTATTCAAAGGGATTTTAATCTGTTCATTAAAATGAGCAACAGACCCTTCTATTGGGATCAGCTTTTTGCACATGCCCTGGAAATAAGACCCGAATACGCCCAGGTCTTTACCCGTTGCCATGACGCCGAGTGATCCGACATCAATCCGTTCAACGGTTACCTTCAGGACATCCCCTGGTTTGGCCTCATCGATATAAATCGGACCGGTAGCCGGGTTGACCAGCTCCCAGTTAATGGCTTCCAATTGATCCTCTTCCTTGCGAATCTGGTTTGAAAAGCAGTCCATCGTCTTGATTTTAACGTGATCACCGCTTTTTATTCGTAATACAGGTTTATTAGCTTTTGAAAATGTGAAAAAGTGTTTTTCATCTGATAGTGTTAACATATCATCACCTCTTAATATTCTATCATATGTCTTCTGTTGACTGTGGGGGGGGGTCAAGCTGAATTTCTGTCTCCAGAATCTCTGTCCCCGTGGCTTGGTTTATATGTCTTTTTGAGTTTTCTATACAACCAACTTCATATCATGCCATTGGGCTCCCCCATGAGTTGAATCGGATATGCCTTCATTGGCATAACCAAAGCTCTCATAAAAAGAAACCAAATGTGATTTACAGGTCAAAAGCACTGCCGCTTTTCCCTCTGCCTTTGCAAAATCAATAAAGTGCTTCATCAATTTTCCTGCATAGCCTCGTCCCCGATAATCCGGCAACACATCCAGACCATAAACCATCAAATGCCTGCCATTATCATCATGCCACTTCATGGACTCAAAAAACTTATCTTCAATCACAGGCGAATCACTGCAGGCACCGTTGATAAACCCGATGGCTTTCCCATCAATTTCCGCGATAAAAAATCCCTTAGGATATGCGCCCAGACGATCATCCATGGATTCTCTTGTTGCCGCTTCCGCTGCGGGGAAACACTCCGCCTCAATCGCCGTTACCGTATCCAAATCTGCCGGACATGCATTCCGTATTTTCAATTCACTCATTTTCCTCACCTCTTTCTTCATAGCAGTATATCAAAAAAGAAATCCTTTCATAAAAAGACTTTCTTTCAATAAACTTACACCCAAATATATAACAGATGAATCTGGAAAGAAAATATCAGTGATCTTATCCATTGAAGAATACCAGGAAGTTCTTGGGAGTTTTGAAGTTTTTTAACTTTTACAGAAAAAGAGAATGAAGAAACTATTCCACACGAGGGCGTTGTTGAGGCATTTAAGAAAAGTGGATTATTGTAAGGTTAAAATTAATTGGGAGACATCCCGAAATCAAAATGTAGATTGAAATATATAAGTAATTTTAAAATAATCAAAAAGTCCAAAAGTGACCAACAGAACTGACCCGTGTTTATTAAGCAAGCGCTATTTATTATCTCCAGGCCATCCTTTTAAATAGGGTTTTGTCGTTTCCTGATAGTAACGTTTTCCGTATTCTCCCTGTTCTTCCCACGCCTTCATGATCTCTTCCGGAATTTCCGGAATCCAGAAAGATAGCTTTTCACAATCCACATGGGTTGTAGCCTTTTGAAGTTCTATCTCAGAAACCAGTATTCCAGCACCCTCTTCAGCACGTAAACGACATTTGGTTCTACCCGATTCATCCACTATTTTGGTTTCTCCCAAATACTGTCTTCTCTTCAATTCTTTTTCTTCCGGTGGTCTGTAGCCGTCAAAAGTTCCCGCATGTGAGGCATGAATCACAGGGACACCCAGCATCTTGCTTAAGTTTATCGGGGCTTGCCGTAAGTTGTTCATGTTCTTTAGGTCCAGCGGACGCTGTTCTTGATCGACGGGTGTTCCCCACCAACATGAAGCAGCCAGGATAAAATCCACCTTATCCATCAGCCGTTTGATCGTCTGTGCCCGGATCATTTCCCAGCAAAGTACTATGCCTATATTACCTATTGGCGTATTGATAACGCCATCATCATCCCCACCTGTATAATAACAATTTTCCCACATGGTAGGAAGATCTTTCCGATGCGTATACTTCTCTCCATCAGGAAATACCAAATAAAAGGTATTATATACATCGTTTCCATCATACTGAAGAAAAGATCCTCCGATTACTCCATTGTATTCTCGGGACAATTCCGAAAGAAACTTTAAGGGTTTATCTCCTGAAGCTGCTATGGACTCCAGCATCTTTGGGTGATAGGCAACCGCTGTATTAAACATTTCCGGTAAAAGTACAAGTTCGGCTCCCCGTGTAAAAGCATCTTTTATCAATTGTGAGGCATGAATATAGTTCTTTTCTGGTTCAGCAAGTTCTGCAGCCATTTGCACTGCAGCAACCTTTATTCTTTTCGGTATCATAAAAACCTCTTTTCTGCAATGTTCTACACACATAAAATCATGAGTTTACCTCGTGGATTCTTTCTCTTTCTTCGAAAAAGCCTGGTTTTTCAGCAGTCCTTAATTATATCACCGTAGTAAATCAACAGCCAATCCGGTTGAATATGGCATTTTTTCACCTCATTTAAAACTAATGCTATATTCTATTATATACTTGAATTTGTGTGAAAGGTATTTTTTTATAGCGATATCCTGGATACAATAGCATTTTGATATAATCAATTCAAAAGACGCTACCATACATTGCAAACAGGAGGTCACTTGCCCTATGTCAGAAATATTTGAACTCGCTATAGACAAAATCCAGCCTTCACAATTATACATATCAAAAGAGAAGATGTCGGTTATCCAACAATGGCTGCTTTCCGTTGAGCATGACTATGAGCCCATTCCGATAAAATCTCTAAACGGTAATATCATCTACACGGATGGACATACCAGAGCTTTTGTATTACATCAATTAGGGGCGAAAAAGATCAGAGTGTATTGGGATCCGGATGAACTGGACTGGGAAGCCTATCAAATCTGTGTGGATTGGTGTGTGACTGAAAACATTTATGACATCTCACATCTGAAAAACAGATTGCTGCAAAGGGATCAATACGAGCGATTGTGGCATGATCGTTGTAGAGAGATGCAGGAACAGCTTAATCAAAGGGGACTCCGCCATTTAAAATAATCTGATGTAAGAATATATTTATAGCTTCTTTAGTCGTCATTCCCAGGTTTTTAAAGTTTCAGCCACTTCTTTTCTCAGTTCTGAATCAATGTACTGCTGAACTATTGGATTTTCCAACACCTCCGTTCCCATGGATACTAATGAAAATACTTTGTGGAAATAAAGATAAAAGTATAGAGTTTGATGAACTGCGTAAAATATTAACCGAATTTGGTTTTAGCGAAACAATCAAAGGAAGCCATCATATTTTTTACAAAAAAGATATTGATGAAATTATTAATATTCAACCGAATGGTTCAAAAGCAAAGTCTTATCAACTCAAACAGGTAAGGCATATTATCCTGAAATATAAGCTGGGAGGTAAAATAGATGTATAAATACGAAATAATAATTTATTGGAGCGAAGATGATGGTGCATATATCTCAGAAGTTCCTGAACTTCCAGGATGTCAAGCAGACTGTTCTTCATATCAGGAAGTACTGAGCAACACGGAAAGCGTAATTACTGAATGGATTGAAACAGCTAAATTAATTGGAAGAGATATCCCAGAACCAAAAGGAAGATTGAAATACGCATAGAAAATTTTGGATAAATCAAAAAGCACAAAACTGACCAATAGAACCGTCCCTCTCTACTCCTAGTGCAAATACCTCCCAATAGCTCCTGTTTTCACAGTATTTCAACACATTTCAAAAATCATTCATTTTCAAATTCCCTATAATCCCACAAATATATTGAAATCGTCGTCCTTTTTGATCATATGATCACTGTTTTATCGTTTTTTAGCCATGAAACATCATACGCCTTTTCTTATTTTGTGCGGTTTCTCACCTGCTTTGTTACTTTAACTAACCTCTCATGTATACCAGGGTCTTAATCTGTTTCTTAAGCCCTCTAATTCCTTCGTCCAGTATTTCAGTAACGGTGAGCTCTTGTTTTCTGTGGTTCAGAGTCGTTTTCTTCGCTCTAATTGTGTTCACGTCCTACACTTTTTTTGTGCTTCTCTCAGAAATCCGATTTCAGCGTTTGACGTTTTCTGAGGTTCTTCTCATTGTCAATTGAAATAATGGTGTTCATTACAGTGGTACAGAGTCCAGCTCCTTCGGGACGGTTCAAACTACCATTTGTACTACCTACGCTGTTAAATATTTTGGTCTGTGTATATCTGTCAGCATCTTCTTTTCATCATATCGTGTACCTGTTTTTAGCATTGTGTAGATCACTCGGATCAGTTTACACGCTAATGCTATCACCGCTTTCATTTTGATCAGCGGATTATTCCGATCTTTTGTGTAATAGTCATATATGCTCCGAAATGCTTGATTCGTACTGATTAAAACGATAGCCGCTCTGAACAAAATACTCTTAAGTAATTTTCTTCCCATCTTACTGCTTTTTTCTTTTCCATGATGTTTACCGGAGCTCTTTGAAACAATGGCGTAGCCTGCCAGTTTCTGTATCTGTTTGTAGCTTTTATAGTTCTTAATATCCCCTATTTCTGAGAGAATTCCAGCTGTTATGATCGTTCCAATCCCTTTTATTTCCATTAATAGTTTTGATTGTGGCATTTGTTCCAGTTGTTGGCGTATTTTTTCTTCGGTATCCTCTAATTCTTTCTGTGTCATCTCATAAATTCGAATGAGTGTTTTTATCTTGTGTTCAGTGGCTTGACTTTGTTGTCTGATTCCTATACTTTTTCTCGCCTGCTCGTATACCAAATGTGCTTTGCCTCTTCCATAATTCGTTGTCCCTGTTTGCTTCCAAATGCTGTATATGCCATCTTCTCCTGCTTGTATAATTCTGTCCAGACTTCCCAGCTCTTTGTACAGTGAGATGATTCCGTTACTGATACCTCTCTTTTTGAATTTCTTGTATTCAGGAAAGATTTGTGCAAACAGGTTATGCAGGCGGTTGGTATTTCTGATTTGATCTTCTTCCAGTAATTCTCGCAGTGAAACCAATTCTCTTAATTCTGAATAATTCCCTGTTTTGGGTCTCATTGATTCACTGTATCTGCCATCTATTGCCAATCGGCTTATGATCAGGGCATCTCTCGGATCGTTTTTGCTGCTGTCATTTCCCATTACTTCACTCGTTCTTCTGACATCCCTTCCGTTGACTATTACAATCTCTATCCCCATTCTTTCGAGGTATTCTTCAAATACGAAATAATACGTTCCTGTTGGTTCCATCGCTACTAATACGTTTGTAGCTCCTTCTTGTCTCATTACCTTACTTAGCCACTTCAGGAACTTCTCGAATCCTTCTCTCGTATTTGCAAATTTGATTCCTTTTCCAACTTCTATTTTTCGCCAGTTCAACACCCTCGCATAATGCCATTCTTTTGCTATATCTACACCGATTACCAGTGTTTTTTCGCTTATCCTTTTGATTTTTTCATTTTCAGTGTTATAATTTTTTTGCATCTTTAAAGCCTCCTTTTATTTTTTTGTGCTCACTTAATTATATTCGGAGGCTTTTTCTTTTTCAACTTCTTTCTCACTACGTGTACAGGAATACTGTGGATAAAATATTTTTTGCTTCCAGTGGTTCATTCACTGGCAATTATATGTAACTCTATTCCACCATATTCTTTTAAAAAACTACTTGTAACTCCAAGTAATGTTAATTGATCATTGGTTGCGTTACTCTTTGATAATCCTGGTTGCACTATGTATTCGATAAACTTAATCTGATAACTATTTTTTGCTCGATGTAAAAAGTCTGATAGTAACGCTTCATCTCCTTTTTCAAAACGTGAGCAAGTATTCTCTTTCTTTGTTTTAGTTTTTCTTTTGATTAAGTGCCTAAAAAATTCTTTTGCTTCTTTGTGTTTCCAATTAATGCTTTTCTGAGCTTGTCCACAAACTTCATAAAGATTTGCAATCTGCTGATTTACAGTACCTTTTTTTGAATACTTTAAATGATATAATTCAACGTTCAATGTTTCATCGACTTGCTTTATAGTGACTATATCCGCAATTTCCCCACTGCCATCATCATCATATATAATATCATAATTACCTTCCTTTAATTTAGCAATCACTTTAAATTGTATAGAGTCCTCTATTTTGGGGTATACTCCTTGAGCTTCTTTTGAAATATCAACACCATCCCAATTCCATGCAATAATACGATCCTTGTTATATGGTCTGATAACTTGCTTTAATTCTACATATTCATTGCCACATAAAGAAGAACCATCAACAAACCATATTGTAGGTGGGAATGTATTAAGATACTCTAATAAATTATAGCTCTTGTTTTTAATTTTTATTGTGGATCTGGAATATTTTTCTTTTAAAAGCTCAATTTTAAAGGAAGGACCTTCTTTAGTAGAAAACAAAAATAATTCAAAGGGAATAACGATATTATCTGTAAGTGTTATTGAGAATAACATTCGATTTTCTCTGTTTCTTTCAACACTTAGATCAATTTCAAATAAATACTTATTTATATTCTCGCACGATATTTCAACTATGCTTTCATTTGCAAAAATAATTTCCTCATCCCAATCAATGGAAATCGGGTCAACTTTTGGAGTAGTCGTAATATATTGCGGAATAAGAGTTTCTTTTAGTATTTGATGGCCGTTGATAGAGTTATCAATTAACTTTCGTCCAATTTTATCACACCAAACCGTTAGGGCTTTTAAATCACCTACTAATCGAGTCCATATTCTACCTTTGAATGAACAACCAAGACTAATTTTCTCACCATTTTCATATCCTGAGCCATATACAAAAGATTTCTGTCCTTTATTCATCTCTTCGATGCTTAATGCTTCTTCTACATCAGCACCTACACTCATACGGAATCTGATATTTCTACCAAGAAATTCTTTTAACCCTACATTTTGTAGCCTAATCCTTTTAATCTCATGAAATGCACGAAATACATCGGATTTATTTATTAATTTTACTTTTTCACCAAGGATACTTTCTGCCAAATTTGCATACAATGACGATTTGTCGGTGCTATTTATAAAAAGCAGACCTAACTCTTCGTTATGATAAATAACTATCAAATCCCAAGTAATATTTTGGATTTCCTTTACATTACCCCACTCTACATCAGATTTTTTGCCCCTAACAACAACTATCACTTTTGTTTTTTTATTTATATCGTGATAGAAAACATCTTCTGATTTTACGTTCAAAGCTTTGTCTATATCTTTATAACTCCATGATTTTCTTTTGCTTTTGTATACGACAGCACTTAATGCGGGTCTAATATTCTGTATTGGGATTCTCCCATCAGATTCATTGAATTCTTCCAAAAATCTTGAAAACTCAATTTCATCATTTATTTTATCTGAACTTAATGATGATAAAATTTTATTCCAATCTGAATCATGAGAGTATAGCTCTTCCAATTCATCTTTAACAGTTACATCAAATAAATTAGCGACAAAAGTTGCATTGCCTAATTTTTCATTAAGGTGTGCTCGAGTGAATCTTCCAACAAGTTGCAAAGTTATCGGTAAACTTCTTCGGATATCATGAAATACCGCAACTTTAAGGTTCGGAAGGTCAAATCCTTCACCCAACATATCGACACATACAACGATTCTTGCATTACAATTCATAATATTTTTTTTTGCTAATCTTTTATCATTAATAGACATTTTACTATGTAACATAACAGGCTTAAATTCATCATATTTTCTGTATAGTTCAAAAATTTTTTTAGCTCTTGTAGTATCTTTACATCTTGCCATTAGTATATGATTATACCCCTTTTCAAGATCATTACGTAAAACTGATACCCCTTTTTCAGCTAATTTTTCGTCGACAATATTTTGATCATATTCATATATAGGATTAAAATCAATATGAGTAAAATAACCATCTTCTTGGGCTTTTTTTAAAGGGTAATTAAAGATAATTTGACCATTTAATCTCTTTCCATCATTTCTAAAAGGGGTTGCTGTAAATTGCAAGACATTCTTTTCTTTAAAATGATCAAGAAATTGATCCCACGTTGTTGCTTTTGCATGGTGAGCTTCATCAATAAAGTAATGAGAACACATACCAGCTATTAACTTCTGGAATTTTTCTGTATAACCAGTCAAGATATTCATAGTTGCCACGATAACATTACAAGAATTAATGAAAAATTTCAATTCGTCAATATCCTTGTATTTCTTTTTCATTATACCTATAATTGGAAAATCAGCTTTTTTGCTTACAATTCCAAAGGTTTTTAGCAGTCCTAAATCACAAAATTTCTCTGATAATTGATCTCTTAATGCATCTGTTGGAACTGATACTAATAAACAATTACATTTTTCATGAATCAGCAATGATAACATTGTTTCAGTTTTACCAGTGCCTGTTGGCATAACAATAGTTCCAATTTCTTTTGATACTCTAAAATGTGATAAAGCTGCAAATAATGCTCCTGATTGTGGAGAACGTAGTCCTGGAATTCCATTTTTTTTATCTTCTTCTATTAATGTAAAGGTACTCTCCCATGATTTAAGGATTTCATTCTTATTCATGCTTCGAATTAATTTTGGGTGTTTTGCCCAATTTAAATATATTTTATCAGAATAAATATTCTCAATAGTGGGCTTTATATTACTATGAAGAACATATTGACAACTACTAGGAATATCATTACCTTTACGAATAATATAAATTTCACGTTTATGCTCGTCTTTTAGTATCATTTTTTCTGGGTTTGTAATAATTGCTGAAGTTTGTTTTTCCACAAGTTGTTTTATATGATTTCCGCTAAACTTTTTTTCTATTAGAACTTCAGGAATGATAACCTTTTTCTTCATTGTTCCTCCTAATATATTTATCAAAATGAAATTATAGAATGACAGAATCTACCCCGTTTTTTATCTTACTATTTTTATGATAAATTTATAACCAACTCCCCCGTGCTTGTGTAAGATTTAAAGGACTCAGATTGATCTGAGTCCTTTTTTTCAACGTTGCACTAGTTACGATTGCCCTTTTTACAATACTCGAACTGCTGATTTTACAGTTCCGGTGGAACCACCTAAATCAATTACTACATGCCAATGTGCATAATGAGGAATAGAGACTCTAAATGGAGATTGTTTTACAAAACCTCCAATAAAGCGATGATTTTTTCTGTTTCTATAACTTCGATAATTAGAATCATCCATTATTCGTACATTTGCGGCATATCCCAATTCTACTTCAACAATCTTTCCTTTTTCAACTACACTAAGATCATAATGCTGATAGTCCATGTTTTCCTCCATTTTAATCGTGTTTATTCTTCCTCATTCGAAACTGCTTTAATCTATTAGCACTCCGATCCGTCGATTGCTAAATTATAGCAAACTAAAAAATGTTTGTCAAGAGCGATGTTTTTGTTTTGTTATAGTGTAAAATATTCGCATATATGGAATAAAAAGATATATATTCTCTTTTTTCTTTTAATTTGTATTCAGGAAAATTCTCTATATCCTTTTTGGTTTGATGAGTAGATGAAATTCAGAAAGTTTTAACTTGTTTTTTTAGATTCCGACGAGTATTTTAGGAAATACAACACAAATGTATTCTTTTATACTTGTTTTTATGATAAAATACAGTGGAGGTATTTCATGTTTGAATATGTAAAACTACGTAATTTTAAATCATTTGGAGAAATTGAATTTGATTTAACTATAAAGAAAAATACCCCAAAACAATTTGTTTTGGTTTATGGGGATAATGGTATTGGAAAGTCTAATTTAGCATCAGCTTTCTTATTACTTTTAGAATCACTGCGTACGATGGATGTACGAGACTTTATGCAATCGATACTATCTGAAGATCCAGAAACTTTAAAGAATGAGGATATTGCAGAGATTATTAGGACAAGATTTAAAGATATAGAAACTTTGATTAAAGAAAATAAAACTGTCGAAAGTACAGAGAATATGGTTTTAGAGTTTGGTTTCCGACTCAATGAAAAAAGTGGGAGATATATAATTGAAACAGATAACTCTCAGATTGTTCATGAAAAATTAGAATTCACACTTCTTAAAAATAAAGGGATTTATTGTGATATTACTCCAAATCGTATAATAATCAACGAAAAAATTTTTAATAATAAAACTTCCTATTCTGATATTGTACATGCTTGTGAAAAATTTTGGGGTAAACACTCTTTTTTATCTATCTTAGATCATGAAAGAAAAGATAAATCCAATAAATATATTCAAGAACAATTGTCTGAAAATTTTAAAGTTTTAATTGATTTTTTTTCTGACATTTCTTGTAAGATTAAAATTGGAAGTATGCAAGAGTTTGGAATTATTGGATGCCCTTCAAATATTTTAAGCAACTATGCAATAGGGAAAATTAAAGTGTCAGAAAAAACCATACTTGATAAAACCGAAAATATGTTAAATGATCTCTTTAAGTCTTTGTTTCCGGATATAACTGGTGTTTATTACAAAAAAAACAGAAAAGGTAATTATATTAGATACAAATTGGTAACCCGAAAAAGAATAGCTGGAAAAGAGCGAAATGTCGATTTTTCATTTGAATCTACGGGTACACAATATGTCATAGAGCTTTTACCTTATATGCTAATTGCAGTAAAAGGAGCAATAGTAATAATTGATGAATTAGATATTGGAATTCATGATCAATTAGTAAAGAAACTTGTTTTATCTTTGCTAGATTATTTAAGCGGACAAATAATAATAACAACACATAACACTTCACTTATGGAATCAGAGATCCCGAAAGAGAGTATTTATATTATTAAAAATTCAGAAGATGGGGAGAAAAAAATCGAATGTATTACACAAATCGATAATAAAATTCACCCTAACTCAAACATTAGAGATCAATACTTAAAAGGAAATTACACTGGTCTATATCAAGAAGAAAAAATTGAATTTAAATCTCTCGTTAAGTATTTAGATTAACATAATCGATTCTTTATTGAAGGTACAAATGTATTAGTAAAAATTTCAACTTGCAAAATCATTTCAAGATTGTAGCGAGTATAAAGTCTGTATAAAATTCTTGTATATAACTAAAAGCGCTCACGGGGACGTTCTGATGGTAAGTGGTTTCAGTTCTTAACCTTAGAAATCTCAATCCCAGTCCTGATAATCTCTTCAACAAAACCTTCAGGATTCAAGTAATAATCAATTAGCGAAAGCAATTACCGAAAGAACCGTCTCTGCGGATGGCGGATGCCTGTGGATGAATTATCTTCCAATGAGGCATAATAAAGTTTGTTTCGTATTTTAATCTTTTAAGTCTATTTACAGCTCTTTTAATTCCCTGATTCTGTGGTATAAGTATATGCGGAAGAAAATACGGATCAGAAGGTGATATGTTGTCTGCTATATTGAAGTACAAGAGTCGGATTATTCTGTTGATTACGGCTGTTATTTTTATTGGAATGCTGTTGATCGTTACGATCAATTTTTATTCTTACAGTCGGATTATAAGAGAGGATATTCTGAACATTTCTAAATTGACCTCTACGAATATTTACTCGAAGATAAACAACGAATTGACAAAACCGATTTTCGTCTCACTAACCATGGCCAATGATTCCTTTGTCAAGAATTGGTTTTTAAATGAAAGAGATGATGAGATTATCGAATATCTGAATGGTATTCGAAATAAGTATCATTACAATTCCACGTTTCTCGTATCCGCCAATACGCTCAATTATTATCATTACAATGGATTGTTTAAGAAGATAAATCCTTTGGATTCTCATGACATCTGGTTTTACGATTTTCTCGATACCAATCTGAAATATGATTTGGATATCGATCAGGATGAGGTTGATAATCATCTTCTCACCATTTTTGTGAATTGTAAGATATTCGATCAGGATGAAAATGTGCTTGGGATTACGGGTGTTGGGATTCAAGTTGATTATGTTCAGGAGATTCTTCAAGAATTTGAATCTTCTTACAATCTTGAGGCCTTTTTAATTGATTCTGCGGGATTGGTGCAGGTTCACAGTGATAGTTCTCAGATAGAGAAGCGGAATATTTTCAGTGAAAAAATGTATAACGGTCTGGAAAGTGACATAATTAACCGTGGGGATTTGCTGAACATTTCTGAAATGAAGGTTGCTGAGAATAACGGTTATATTATAAGTTGTTTTATAGAGGATTTTGACTGGTATCTCGTTGTCAGAAAGGATACTTCCGTTTTAAAACGAACATTGTATTCCCAGATGTTCGTCGAATTAATCATCTTTATCATCGTCACGGGAGTGGTTATATTTATCGTAATCAGTCTGATTTTATACAACGAAAGGAAGATTCTCAATCTTTCCATGACCGATTCCCTTACCGGACTGTATAACAGAAGAGGTTTTGACATTCGATTAAAACGTCTGGTGGATTCCGAAACGGACAACAAATTCTGTGTATTTTTGTTTGATATTGACAATTTCAAGCTGATCAATGACCGATATGGGCATCTTCAGGGGGATAAGGTTCTGAAGAGAATCGTCGATCTTTTCAACGAAGTGATAAAGGGATGTATCTTTTCACGATGGGGTGGCGATGAATTTTCGGGTATTTTATTCGCGGATTTGCATGAGGCGTCAGAGTTGTTGAACGGTTTGAGAAAAAAGGTGGAATCCGATAAGCATCTTCGGGAATTTAACGTGACTTTGAGTATTGGGATTGTTGAGTCTTCGGAGATTGAAACTGAGGAAAGTCTGATGAGAAAAGCAGACAGGGCAATGTATAAGGCTAAGAGTGAAGGGAAAAACAAGATATCATACTGAATGAAATAAAAAGGAGTTCATTTGAGATATGAACTCCTTTTTTCATATCTTTATCGGGTAACATAGTCAAGAGAATTGATCGTTTCTGCAAATTCGAGGATGTTCTTTTCGTTCAGTTGAATTTCATTTTCCGCTTTTATCTCTCTGGAAATTTTCTGAATATATTGATTATTTTTTGTACTGACTCAGGGACTTTATCCATTAAAAGCCTCCTCTGTTGTAGACAGTAATCAATACTCAGCTTTTTCTTTGTTAGTCACAGAACGAATATTCTTAACAAAGTTGTATTTCTCTTTATTTTATCACTGTTTACAATAATTCTCAAGTAAACCTAAGAGGACGAACAACATTAGTCCAAATTGTTTCTGTTATGTATGTTTTGAGGGAAGGAATGTCAGAAAGTGTCTTCAAACAAATCTTTTCCGTCTTGATCTTTGCGTTTTTGAGCAATTTTGTAGCTTTTGTTTTTATCGCGTACAGATACAACTATTACAAAAACCAAGGAACAGAGGTGTTGGCGATAAATAAAAACGCAGTAGAAGTTAAATATATCGAACATACTTCTCGTCTATATAGAGGAAAAATTAAAGAGGAGTTGATACGATTAGATGATATTTATAACGGGAGATCTGCACGGTGCAGCCGATTTTGAGAAATTGAACAAAATAAACGGATTGGAAGAAGATGTTATCATCATCGCTGGTGATTTTGGTGTGCTTTGGGAGGCAGTGCCGGATGAGATGGAAAGGAATTTGATAGCAAAACTTGAAGGACTTGGTCCGACAGTGCTTTTCATTGACGGTAATCATGAAAACTTCGACAGGTTGGATGCCCTTGAAACGAGGGAGTTGTTTGGAGCGGATGTTGGTGTGGTTTCGGATAAAATTTTTCACCTCAGACGGGGGAGAATATACACGATAGACAACAAGACTTTCTTTGCCTTTGGAGGTGCACCGTCACCGGATAAGATCAAGAGGCTCAAAAACAACACGTACTGGGAACGTGAAATCCCGAATCGTGCGGAATATGAGCTTGCGATAAAGAACCTCGAAGGGGTAGATTTTAAGGTGGATTATGTCCTGACTCACGATGCACCTGCTGCTGTTAAGGGGATGGTGTCCGGTTACTGTTCGCTGGATGGATCCGAGAATTATTTAAACGATTTCAGAGAGAAAATTGTATTTAAAAAATGGTATTTTGGACATTATCATCAGGATCGTGTTCTCGGAGATTATATTGCACTGTATAATGATATCTCCGTTTTGAGATGAGGCTCAACACTCGCTTTCCTTTTCTCAATCTGCACTTCTCTAAATTATTCTGCATATTATAACGGACAATATGCAGAATAATTTAAAGAGGGTAGAGCTATAGCAGATAAATCTTCTATCTTTTCCAGTATTTTTCCAACAGTAGCTTTATCCAAAACTTTTAATTCTTTCACCGCAGATTTCTTCCAAGTGATCTTATAATGATCCACTTTTTTCAATTCCTCAAGAACAGTTTCATGTGGAATAGTTTCTTCGTTTTCCCTTTTTGTAAAAGCCAAAAGATCTTCAAAATCTTCAAGAAGTTCCTGATACTCTTCAATGGATAAAATCACTGATATTTTTTCCCCGGATTCATCAGTTATATATTTAGGATGTAAATTTTCAATATTTAACATTTTCCACCTACAGGTAGTCAATTATAGCATTGATACATACATATATTGAATTTTGAAGAATCCTCGCTTTTGAAAACTATTCAGGACGCGTTAGAGAGGAATAGAATAGAATAGAAGAATGGGATAGTGTGTATGCTATAATCAATGACAGTTCAAGAAAGGTTATCACAATTATGGTGTTTCAAATAAAAGAAAACAAATCGACCATTAAAATTGAAATAATCGCCGGGATTACAACTTTTCTCTCAATGATGTACATCATCATCGTCAATCCCTCAATCCTGAGCAAGACCGGTATGCCTTTTTCAGGCGTTCTGACTGCCACTATCCTGGTATCGGCGTTCAGCAGCATCATGATGGGTCTTTATGCAAAAAATCCCATCGTACTCGCTCCGGGTATGGGCATTAACAGTTTTTTTACCTTCAGTGTTGTGATTGGCATGAATGAAAGGTGGGAGACCGCATTGGGCGCTGTGTTCTGGTCCGGTGTTGTTTTTCTGCTGTTGTCGGTTTTTAATATTCGCACGGCTATTGTAAAAGCGATTCCTAAACCGTTGAAAGAGGCGATTGCCGTGGGAATTGGATTGTTCATAGCCTTTACCGGTTTTACGGAAGCAGGATTCATCGTATCAAACCCGGATACGGTTGTGGGAATTGGGTCACTGGATGCAACAACCGTTGTTTTTCTTATCGGGCTGCTGGTAACCGCTGTGATGGTGGTAAAGCAAATCAAAGGCGGCTTGATTATCGGGATCGTTATCACCACCCTGTTAGCCATTCCTCTCGGTCGGTTTTACGGACAGACTGAAATCGTACAATGGAAAGGGGTTTTAGCCGCACCGGATTTTTCTCTTCTTTTTTCACTGGATCTTTTGGGTTCGTTAAAGTTATCCCTGATCCCCACCATGTTTGCCTTGCTGTTTGTTGACCTTTTCGACAGTCTTTCGACTTTTATCGGCATCGCAGAGGCATCTGGATTAAAGGATGCGGATGGGGAACCCAGAAATCTTAAAAAATCTTTGATCGTTGATTCAATCTCGACGCTGATTTCGGGTCTATGCGGAACCAGCAGCGGGTCCAGTTACATAGAATCTGCAACCGGTATCGCAGCCGGTGGCAGAACAGGTTTAACAGCCGTTGTCGCAGGTGTTTTGTTTTTGCCCTTCATGTTTTTTTCTCCGCTCCTCTCGGTGGTACCATCCATCGCAACAGCACCGGTTCTCATTATTGTCGGAATCTTTATGATCACCCCCGTCTTAAACATCAACTGGAATAAGTATGATGATGCAATCCCCGCATTCTTAAGCATTATCTTAATTCCGATGACGTACTCCATCACACAGGGGATTATTTGGGGATTTTTAAGCTGGACCGCCATTAAACTCCTAACGGGTAAGAAGAATGAAGTATCACCGATGTTGATCCTTGTAGACTTTTTGGCCATCCTTGAACTTATTTTGAATACTTGAAAAAATCATTTTTTTCAAAAGCTTATTGACTTCCTTACGTATCCAAATATTCTCTTGCATATCCGCTACGCCTTCCGCTCTTCTGGTATATTTTCACCCCATTTTAAACACGTTTTTTATTATTTTATATCCTTGAATTTGTCTGAAAGGTTTTTTTATAGATCCCCTGGATACAATATCACTTTGATATAATCATTTTAAAAGATGCTACAATGTATGCAAACAAACCGGAGGGCATTTTATGTCAGAAATATTTGAACACGCCATAGACCAAATCCAACCTTGTTTTTTTCTATAAACTTGGCGGAAACCCACCAAGTTTATAGAAAAACTATTATTTATGCCTCTTTCTTCTGGCCTTTCTTTCTTTTTTTCTGCATACTTTCAAGTTCGCTATCCAGCCATATTTCTATATCCTTGCTGATAGCAAGCATTGATTCGTTCAAAGCAAAACGGAAGCCTTCACAGCCTTTTTGACATTGTCCGTGACCTGTACCGGACTTTCTGTCACAGCCATATCCTTTCGCAATCTTTTCCCGTAAAAAATCAGGGAAATTTTTGATTACATCGGCATATTTTGAGGTGTTTTTGGTTTTTATGAGCATCCGGTAGCCGTTATTCAAAGAGCTGGAAAATCGCCATAACGGTTTCTTTTTATAAGAGTAGACAAAATGAAAATTGAACATTCTCAATTCCACGTTGCAGGTCATTCCTGATTCCAGGCAATGCTGATGCAGGTTTAAAACGAATTCCTGTACAGTTGGCGGTAATGGAGTGACAAAGTCCTGTAAAATGGCAGCAGTTTCCGTGTCTTCTTTTTTAAGTGCCCGGTAGTCACATCGCATCAGGATATCATCGTTATTGCGTTCCGATAATTCGTTCTGGGCAATTGCCAAAGCCTTCCAACCTGTCAGCATGATTGGCTCATCGGGATATGTGATTTTAATGGCTTCAATTTTTGAAAGATCCGGTTTTTTCGCACTTAAATCGATACCGTCAAATACAATCCCGCATTCAGTGAGAAATCGCAAGGTTTTTAGCATTTGCGGAACGGAAATCTTTGTCCTGGAATTTTTGTTGAGGGATTTTTTAAGGCTGAATGTTTCCCAGTCATTAACCGACAGGGCATTATTTTCTTCAGATAAAATCCCGTGTTGACCTGCGTTGATCAAGATGCTTTTTATGTTACTTAAAAATGGATACTCTACCGTTAGGGTTGTTTCATCTGCAAACTTCTTCTTGCCTTTTTGTGCTACGCTGCTTAATGTTTCATCGGCGATTAAACCATCACAAACGCGATACAGGAAATTTCTGAAAGCGAGAACACCGTTTCGGATGTTCTCTTCTTCTGCAATGGTTTTAAACAGCGGTTTGACTGTATAGCTTTCAGGAATATTCACCGGTATTAATTGTTTCAGGAATTTTGCCATATCTCCTATCGTATTTTCCATAATAATTCCTCATTTCATTTTCTTGTATTATTTAGCCACTTTGTTGACAAAATCAATTTCATACTTCATGTCACCGAATTTTTTCTCAAAGTCAAGCATAACACCTTCTGTGAGGGTGATCTTCAGAATGATTGAATTGGGATTGTCCTCATCACCATCTGTATCAAACCAGTCAAAGACTTTTTTGAACTGTGTTCTGATATGTGCGTTTTTCTCATCCTTAACCCAGCCGAGATTTTCAGCAGTCCCCTGGAAAGTACACCAGTTCATGCCACAGATTGAAACTTCGTTGTTTTTCTCAATTTGCAGGGTTTTATTCTTTTTGGCATCTGAGGACATATAAAATGCCCCGTCTTCATAATAAGCGCACATCATACGGTTTGCAGGACGTGGTTTGCCATCAGTGTTTGGGGTTAGTGATATTGTTGCAAGGGCAACAACAGATTCCTTACCATCGTAGTTTTCTTTCATCAGTTTCATTGCATTTTCGAATTTACTCATTTTGATTCCTCCAATAAAATTTTTTATATGAACACCAGGTGCTTTTCTTTTGTATTATATGAGCTGTCATCAGTAAGATGTTTTGAGATTACAGGGAGAGTATTTACCTCTGTTTATGAACAGGACAATAATGTTCCCGAATTAAAACAGATGGCGTTGTAACCATTCTTGATTTGGCGTATTCATGATTTTATAGATGGGAGTCCCCATGTTTCGCTCAACATCTGAGACAGAAGTCGACGCATAAGCGTCAAGTTTTTTTCGTTGAAAGCTGTTTGTAGTTTCCGGACAGGCAAAATTAAGATTTAATTCTATGTAAGCCATTTTATTCTCCTTTTTTGCCCAATAATTACCCTTTTTATTTCTTCCCCAACAAATTGTATCAGGATATGTGTGTCTTTGTCAAACATAGAAGCGGTTTAATTCATCTTTGTCCGCGCTTCAAGGCATTTCTCTGTTTCAAATTATCCAGGGAAACCAATGCAACTGTAGAAAGAATGATAACACCACCAATAGCGACATGAATAGTCAACGCTTCACCCAGAATCAAATAAGCCAGCAATATGGAATACAACGGTTCCAGCATGGTGATGATACTGGCCATATACGCCGAAACATGTTTGAGCCCGCTGATAAAAAGCGTATGCGCCACCCCGGTAAACAGAGTTCCCAATAGAATAAGCAATGTGACGTCCCCCGGTGTTACGACTGGTTTTATGATAAAAACACTGGGTAATAAAAAAACGGTTGCGGTTGCCTGTTCGTAGAAAGCCACTTTTTTCCCGCTGTAAGTCTTGACCAGCTTCTCGTTAAAGATGGTGAAGACGGCGTAAAGAGCTCCGGAAACAAGACCGATTAGACTCCCGGCCATCGTGTTGCTGAATAAATCTTTGAAAGGAACGATGAATAAGATGCCTATGATGGTGATGAAGCCGAATAGGACTTCCTTTTTTGATATTTTATTATGAAAAATAAGGGGTTGCAGCAAACTGACAAATACGGGAAATGTGGAGAATGTCAACACGCCTATTGCGACATTTGACAGTTGAATCGATGCAAAAAAGGTCGTCCAGTGCAGGGCTAAGAGTATCCCCATCGCTATAAGTTTTTTGTAATCCGTTCTGCTGTTGAGTCTGAGGGGCTCTTTGCTGAGTATCAGCCAGACGAACATGAATATAGCCGCGACAAAAACGCGGCCAAATACGATGATGAATGGGTTCAGTTGAATAAATTTTCCGAATAATCCTGTCAATCCAAAGAGAAAGACCGCAATATGGACTTCAAACCAGCTTTTCTTATTTGTATTCATGAACCATCCTTTATACATCCCGCAATATCAGTTGACCTAAAATAACTGTAGGGGCAGTTCACGAACTGCCCGTTTTACTAAGGCTAATATTATCACTTTGAGTGATAGGCTTTCGCTTCGTTTTATAACGTGATGATTTCATAGCCCTCTTTCAAATAATCATGCATGGCAGGATGTCCATTTGCATCCCCTTTTAATGGGATCCCTGTTTTTTCATTATACTCAAGAACGCCCATCTGATAGGAGCAGGCTTTACAAATGCAGTCAAACAGTTGGAGTTCCCTGGCTTTTAAATACATTTTATTTTCCTCTTCTTCCAAGACCTTGATCAGTTTTACGGCTTCACCTTCTACTATGATCTTGGTGCCCATGCCTTTTTCGTGTAAGTCTATCGCGTTGATTAGCACATGCATAAAACACATTTTTTCTCCCTTAAATGCGAAAAATGCTATTTTTTTCATAACTGTTATTCCTCCTTTTATCCTCTCTTCTGATGATAAAATTATTTCTTGTTTTTGTTCAGGAATTTATTGACTTCTTCTTGGGCTGAATCCAGAGAACACAGAGTTGAAAAATGATAATTCGTCAACTCAAGGGCGTCCTCAAATTTCATGTCTTCCATTGCATAAAAAGACTTTTTACCCAGCTGCATTGCCACGGGATTTTTATCGGCTAATTTTCTGGCGTATTTTATTGTTTCTTCTATTAAATCCGCTTCGGGAACGATCTTGTTGATTAAGCCCATGTCTAAGGCTTTTTGTGCCCCGATAATTTCTCCGGTCATGATTAATTCAAGGGTTCTTTTTCTACCGAGACTTTTCAAAAGGGGGACGGCGGGTCCCATACAAAACAAACCAACATTGATAGCGGTTGCGCCAAATTTTGCCGTATCACTTGCAATAGCCAGGTCACATGCGGCAACAAGACCGATACCGTTTGCCACCGCAATCCTGTGAACGGAAGCGATGACAGGTTTTGCCATTTTTGCTATGGTCAGATTCATTTCTTCCATCAGTCTGACCCAGTCCAGATAATCCTTCATCGGTTTTCCATCCACATAATTCACATCTATTCCCGTGCAAAAGTTTCTGCCGTTTGCATTGATAACGATTACATTGATATCTGAATCTTTATCCATTGCTCTCAATGCAGCATTTAGCTCTGTTGCCATTTCTATGTTAAACGTGTTATTTGCCTCGGGGCGATTTAATGTAATCGTCCCGATTTTATCTTGAACGGATGTTATTACAGTGTTGAATTTCATTTTTTGCCTCCCAATTGCATGTTTTAATGCCATTTTCTTTCCCGTTTCAAAACAGAACTTCAGAGAATGGATTTTAATATTTTGCAGCCTGCCCATCTAAGCGGAGAACAGAAAAGATATTTATAACTTTAGCTTTATCCAATGTCAATTATAGCAAAAAAAATGCGTATTCGAAAAAGGGTTGAATTTTTTATAAATTAATTTGTAACATTTCTGTTGCTTGACTCTCACGTCACGTCACGTTGTAAAATGAAATCACTGAATGAAAGGAGTGGGAGTGTGAATGAATTACTCAGCATAGGTGCTGTTTCCAAGAAATTAGGGATAACGATTCGAGCCATCAGATATTATGAAGAAATTGGATTTCTCAACCCATTTAAATCTGAGACCGGTTATCGATATTTCAACGATTCGGAGATTTTTAAACTTCAAAAAATCTTACTCTTTAAATCGCTTGGTTTGAGTCTGAGTGAAATTAAGAAAATCGTTGATCTGAAAGATTCACAATTGTTTAACAACATTCTAGATGAGAGAAAAGTGGCGATTGAGAAAGAAGTTGCTCAACTCTTATCAAAGATCGAATCCATAGATCTGGTCAAGAAAATTTTTGCTGTCAAGAACATTGTCGAAATAGAAAAGCTTCAGGAAGAACTCAACAGAAATATCTCAAGATGGGAGGAATTTAAAATGGGAGAAGTTGTAATGCAGGTTAAGGTGATTACATTGAAGGAAAGCATTAAAAGTATCGGTGTGGATGTCCGTGTACCGTTTCCGAAAGCGGAAGATGATAACCCTATCGAAGAACTCTTCAATAAATACTGGGAAAAGGAGATGAGGAAACAAATTCCAAATCGTAAGATGCCGGAAGTACAGTTTGGTATCTGTTCCGATTTTGACGGAAAGACTTTTTCCTATATGATTTCAGAAGAAGTTGAAAACTATTCCGAGATCCCCAATGGTTTTAAAAAATTTGAGATTCCGTCAGGGGAATATGCTGTCATCACATTCAAGGCGGGAACCTTTGAGGAACTGGTGGGTGATACAATTTCCAAGGCAAGCGACTATCTCCACAGTGTCTGGTTGCCGGAAAGTGATTATGTCTCAGCAGGCACTTTTGATTTTGAGGTGTACGATGACAGATGCAGACGACTTGAAAAACCGGAAATGGATATTTATCATCCGATAAAATTAAAATAAGGTTACAGTTTTTATTTTGATCGCATATATAACGATGAAACTTTTCGCATGAATACGAGATTCTGATGCTATAATTAAATCAATAATCGTTTTGAAATAGCCTTGCGTTCTTCAAAGAAAAAAAGGGGGGAGAATATGATAGAAATTCCGGAGGCCTATACAATTTCGAAACAGATGAAGAAAGAATTAACGGGCAAGAAGATTATAGAGGTGATTGCCGCTCAGAATCCGCATAAATTTGCCTGGTATTACGAAGATCCTCAGGATTATCCCGGGAAACTTCTGAATAGAACAGTTGACGGGATTGAAAGTTTTAATGGAGTTATTGAGCTTAGTCTGGGCGATTACAGATTGGTTTTTAATGAGGGAACAAAGGTAAAATACTGTAAAGATAAAAAAGAACTGCCAAAGAAACATCAGTTGCTCCTTCGTTTTGACGATCAGTCCTTTTTGGCGGCGTTTGTTCAGATGTATGGTGGGATTTTCTGTTTTAAAGCCGGAGAATTTACCAATCCCTATTATCTGGTTCAGAAGGAGAAGCCCAACCCTCTGGGATCGGCATTTGATTTTGATTATTTCCAATCGTTGATCAACACCCTGGATTCGGGAAAGATAAGTATCAAGGCGTTTCTTGCGACAGAGCAGCGGATTCCCGGATTGGGTAACGGTGTTCTCCAGGATATCTTATGGTGGGCAAAGATACATCCCAAAAGAAAGCTGAACAGTTTGTCCGATGGAGAAATAAAAACACTCTTCGATGCCATAAAGCAAACGTTAAAAGAGATGGCGCGTTTAGGCGGAAGAGATACAGAAAAGGACCTCTATGGGAATAAAGGGGGCTATCAGACGGTGATGAGCAAAAATAACAAAGCGAAAAAATGTCCGTCGTGTCAGGGAGACATTATAAAAAAGGCGTACATGGGCGGAAGTATTTATTATTGTGAAAATTGTCAGCCTGAATAGCATCGAGATTTGAAAATATATGGGACAGAAGTGCTGAACGGTTAATTTTTAAGATCAACGTGTTCTGTCCCCTTGATTTATCCTGTAATTGCCTTTTGCGCCTTCTTTGTCAGCGCATTAAAAATGATCATATATGATTTGTCTATCATATCCCGCAGCAAATCATCGGGGATCGAAGCATCAAGGTAGACGGAATTCCAATGGACTTTGTTCATATAATAGCCGGGAATGATATCTTCGTATTGTTGACGAAGAAGATCACCGTCAGCCGGTAGTAACTTCAACGTGATAATGGGTCTTGTTGTCTTATCAGTTCCCTGAAGGGCAAACATTTTCCCCCCGACATCATATTTTGTCGCATGCCATTCCTCTTTAAACTCTTTGGATGCGCCTTTCTTTGCCAGACAATAGTCGTCAAGCCATGAATATTTCATAAATCACCTCTTTCTTCAACGTGTTGTATCAAGTGCAGCAGCACATTTTTCCACAAATGCAATCACCTGTAGATTCGAATAGGTTTTCTTCATCTAACCGCTTCACGCCATTTCATCATTTCAAAAGGTCTTTTACAACCTTCAACGGCTTCTTTGGCCGGAATTTCATTATTTGACTTTAATAATGCTTGAAGATAGGTTTCCCGATCTTTAATCCCAATAATAAAGTCCTCTTTTTTAACTGGACACAAACCATGTGATATCAATATCGTTTTATCCTGATGATCTTTCATTTTTTCAAAGGATTTTAAATGATCTTCAACCCCGGCCCAGCTGACATAAGGTAATACGTCTCGACCATCATCCATTTTTATGTATAGGTCACCAAAATGGACATATTGATTGTTAATGACAAATAACAAAGAGCAATCTGAATGCCCCGGTGTGTAGAAACAGCGGATTTTGAAAGCACCAAATTCGATTATCTCTTGATCTTCAATGATTTTTGTCGGTGAGAGAACCTTCATTTCATCTTCTTCGTAGAATCTTTTTAGGGTATTCTTTGCCAAAGGGTGACCATATACAATTGGCTGATTCATTAAAAATAACCCTTGCACATGATCAGGATGAAAATGTGTTGGCAATACTTTTACAACTTCTAAATGACGTTTTTCCAAGTCGTCAAGTACTTCCTGACATTCACGTTCATATCCTGCATCAATCAACAATACTTTTTTATCATCCACCAAAACGCAGATATTTAATCCCAAACGGTTTTCCTCTATTGCGGGGATCTGATATAACCAAAAATCTTTTTCTAATTCAGTTCGAATCATTAAAAACACCCTCCAATAAAATACTGAATGGGATACATTATCTCATCTATCCCTAAACTTTTCCGATTAAGCCGTTATCGTTATTTTTATTATTATACACTCAAACAATTAGAAAGAGATGATTGAGGCGTTATATTAATAAAAGGGAAGCAATAACTTCCCTTTTTCTGTTATTTATTTTAAAATGATCAGTCCATTTTCTTTACGGGAACACACAAGTAGGTCAGCAGCAATTCGGGTTGTACCATCGTAAAACTGTTCTGATACCATTCAAAAGAGGGTCTTTTCGAATCTTTTGTCCACCCGCTTTCAGGGAGGCAATCCTTTTCCCATTTCGCCCATGTTGGCCCTATTTCCTCATAAGAACCCTGATAGGTGAGGATAGCGTATAACCCACCCTCTGTTTCAACAAATTTCAAAGCATCGTTTAATTCAGGTTTTTCGGGAACGCTCATACAAACACCCCAATGCTTTTCGGGAATCGGGATGCTGTCATCGTGGTCAAAAAAGACTGACAGAAAAAGAGCTTCCCGCGGGTACAATCTGTTCTGCTGCAAAATACCGTGAAATTGTTGCCATTTTTCCTGCATGCCCCAGTAATCCCCTATTCCTTCCAGATATAGTAATTTAAATGGGTTTAAATCAACAACGGTGATATCCATATTTTCATCTCCTTTTGTCTGGAAAAACCACTTTCCCGTTGGTTTTTCCTCATAATGAATTCCCGCCTGTGAAGTTAGTCTGTAATTCCAGGCGTCGAACTTTCTGGTATTGGAAGGTTGCAGACCATAAGCCTTTTTAAAAGCTTTCGTGAATCCTTCCGGTGTTTCATAACCGGATAGATAGGCAATCTCCTCAATCCTTTTGTCGGTTTTCATCAAATAAATGGAAGCCCTTTCCAGTCTGAGTCTTTTGATACAACGGGCAACAGTCTCACCGGTGAGTTGTTTAAAAACCTTGTGAAAATGATACGGAGAAGTGTACAGTTCCTCCGCGATCTGATAGAACGACAGGTCCTGATCATCGTTCAGACTTTCGATTAACCTGACGAGTGCATAGGTTATTCGTTTGTTCCAGTCTGTCTTTGTTCTGCTCTTCATCATCACTCCTTATTTTATCGTAAAATTGACGCTTGAATCTGTCCTGTTTTGGCAAATTTAAAATGTTTTTCAGACTTCTATCTCGAACCCGTATTCATACAAAACAAAATCGTCAATCTTTTCTTCATAGACCCCTTCAACCTGCTTAAAACCGTTTTTCAAATAAAGATTGATTGCCGGCTTGTTGATATCCACCACGAACAACCTCAGATACTTTCTGTTTTTCCGTTTCGTCAATGCCATCGCTTCCTTGAGGGCTAAAGTGCCTATTCCCCGTCTTGCGTATTTCACATTAACGCCGAAACGGTCGATATACAGTGCTTTACCTTTTGCGTTTTCCCATTTCAAATGCGCTTCACCCGAATTTGTTTCGCATAAAGCGAAAGCGGCTGCTATTTCTTCTTCATCAATTAAGAGATAAAGACGCTTGTTGTCAATGTCTTCGCAGAAAAATTCGCAGGGGTAGATATCATCCCAAATCTTTATACCGTTTTGATTCATATTCTCAATGATCTTTTCGTACATCTTTTTCAAAGGCGACAAATCGCCCTTTTCAGCTAATCTTAAAATCATATGCTTTCACCTCTTTGTCATTTTACAGTTTTCTTTGTTCAAGTGCAACTTTATATAATTTGACTCGGGTCAAAATATATGTTAGAATAAAATTGACCCGAGTCAAATATTGAATGATCAGGAATAGACAAAAAGATTTTTTCTTTTGGTAGGCCTTTTGTTAAAAAAATTGGAGGTTAAGAGATGAAAGCAATCGTATGCAAAAAAGTAGGCAATTTTGACGGATTAACTGTAGAGGAGATAAAAATACCACAGCCCGGGAATGATGAAATTCTCGTTGAGGTCTATGCTTCATCTGTGAACTATAATTCCGTGTTTTTTGCCAGAGGTTCTTTATTTTCAAGAATAATGATGAAATTGATGATGAAATCAAAGACAAAAATTCTGGGAAACGATATAGCCGGAAAAGTGGTTAAGGCAGGAAAAGATGTAAAAAAGTTCAAGGTTGGTGATGAGGTATACGGTGATATGTCTGACTTCGGTTTTGGTGCCTATGCCGAATACGTATGTGTGAAAGAGGAAGTTCTGGCAATCAAACCTGCAAACATATCATTCGAAGAGGCGGCTGTCATACCCGAAGCGGGACTTGTTGCACTTCAGCCTTTATTGTACAAAGGCAGATTAAAAAAGGGTAAAAAAGTTTTGATCTGTGGTGCTTCCGGTGGCGTTGGCTCATTTGCCGTTCAGATTGCAAAGGCATATGGGGCAGAGGTAACGGCTGTTTGCAGTGCAAGAAACAGTGAGTTGGTACTATCACTTGGAGCTGATAAGGTCATAAATTATAACAGACAGGATTTTGTCAAACTGGGAGAAAAATACGATTTTATATTAGCAACTGCCGGGTACCGCTCCATCTTTGACTATAAAAAGGTGTTAAAATCGAGAGGAGTATACGTTTCAACAGGTGGTGCACTCAAACAGACTTTTCAGTCAATGCTTCTCGGACCGCTTCTTTCAAAGAAAAACGGTATGAGCTTGTCATCTTATCTTGTGAAGACCAACAAGGATCTGGATGTAATGCGTGAACTGGTTGAGACTGGAAAGGTAAAACCTTTTATCGAGAAATGTTATGATATGACAGAGATAAAAGAGGCACTTGAACATTATGCCGGTGGGCATACACGCGGGAAAATAGTTATCCGTATACAAAAGGAAGAAGATGAAAAATCTGTAAAGGCTGGTTGATGAGGATTTGAAAAATACAATCGTGATTTATTACTCACTTGGCGGGAGTACGGAGTTTGTCGCTGATTCGATAAGCAGTGAGTTGAAGTGTGAAAAATACAGGATTGAGATCAAGCATTCGATAAAAAACATCATTTCAAAATACTTCCAGGCAGGGTTCCAGGCGATGTTCAATAGAAAAGTGGAGTTGAGTGACTGTGAGGTGGATTTCAGCCAATATGACAATATTGTCGTTGGAACTCCCGTGTGGGGGAACGAGATTATCTCTCCTGTGAAGAGCTTTTTTGAAAGGGAAAGCTTGAAAGATAAAAATATCTTTCTCTTTTATTGTTATAAAACGGAAGCGGGAAATACACTTGAAAAATTTACATCATTGTTTGAAGGTAATACGATCAGTCACAATGTCGGCTTTAAAACTCCTTTCAAAGATATAGACAGTTTTTCAACAAAAGTTGAAGAGCTTGTCGAAGCCATAAAGGGAAAAACGAATAAGATGAGTCGTGAAGAGATACTCAGAGCGGGAAGGGAACTGATCGTTGACAAGGGGTATAAGAAAACAAAGATTGAAGAGATCATGAAAAGTATCGGTTCTGCAAAAGGCGGCTTCTATTACTATTTTGATTCAAAGAAGGATTTGATGATAGAAGTCATGAAGAGGGATTTCAGGACCGTTATTGGGCTTGCCGTTTCCGAAAATGACCGTGAGCATATGACAACGAGAGAGAAGTTTGATGGTGTCGTTTCAGCCGTTCAGGCGTTATCCAATGAAGCATACATCAACAGATATTTTAAAAAAGGCATTCCCGATGAGATTCAGATTCCCCTGGTCAATCTTAGAAATGAAATGCTGCTCCCGGTCATCGTTGATCTGATTGAAACCGGGAACCGGAAAGGTGAATTTAAAGTCGAAAATGTTCAGATCGTCTCCGAGCTCATTTTCAGGGGAATATCGTCTTTTGTCTATGATAATTACGCCAAATTCTCCGATGATGACTATTGCCATACCTTCAAACTTTCTTTGAAGGAGATTTTTGATAAAATCCTTTAGGACTACAATTCTGTATTCAAGACCCAGATTTTATTTTCTTCCTTAAATCCGATTTCTTCGAGTGCGTTCTCCATTGGCATATTCAAGTCGTCAATATCCGCAATGATTCTTGTGATGCCTCTGTTAAAAAGATTTGTAACACCTTTGTCCAGCAAATCAAGAACATAATGACGGCCTCTTTGCTTTGGGACAACCCCGATGTAGTTGATGGCACCGACTTTATCGTTGAATTTCTGAGGGATGATCAACCCTGCCAGTTCTTCATGTGTATACGCCAGATACCAGGTGTCTTTCGGATCGCCAAGATCCTGCAGCAGGTCGTAATGTTCCTCAACACCCTTTTGAAGCCCGGACTTCTCATAGCTTCTCGCATCTTCTCTGTCCAATGTTTCCTCTGCCACTCGTTTTAATGCTTCAAGGTACGCTTCTTTTCCCACTTCGGATAACGGTTTATAAATCAATCGATTCGTTTCCCTTTTCTGATAATCTTCCCCTTTGAGGATATAACTTTTCTTCGTTTGTATCACCTGCATCCCCGCTTTTTTCAATAGGTTCAATTTTTCAGGATAATTTTCAGTATCTGAATCCAGATGATAAGAGATGTTCCGGATTTGTTTTTCTTTCAGCAGATTAAAGACTTCGACAGGAAAGCGCGCCGCATCATCTGATTGAGGAAAATACAAGCCGAACATGATGAGTTGGATATCGCTGCCCCCCTTCATAAACCCGACCCGTCCGATGATATTTTGTTCATCCTTTACCAGAAAACACCATTCAGGCTTTGTCATCCCTTTTGTAATAAGGTTTTGGATCGTTTGTTCCCCGATTGATTCTGCCCCTTTTACATGGCAGAAAACAGAGATTTCTTCGTTTGATATGCTTGTTATTTTCATCTCTTTCTCCTTTGTGATTAAAATAATTTAAAACAGACACCATACGTATCTGCGTACATTTAATCACCTCCCGGAAAAATTTAATAACTATGTTGGATAGACTGAAAACTTACAGAGACCTTTTTGACAGGTCTCTGTAAGCAATATTTTTATTCTCCCGAAATCCTGAATCCTTCGACACAAATTGAATGGGGGCCAAAATAATCCTCTTCAAGCTGTGTGTCGCTGGAAAGTTTGATTGATAATAAATCTTTTAAATTCCCAGTGACGGAACCGCCCGTTACCGGAATTCTCTTTGTACCGTCAAAATACCATCCCAGTCTGATTTCTCCACCAAAATCGCCTGTGGTGTCATCCATGTCTACGGCTGAGAAATGTGTGACTTCAAGATGTGGTTTTTCTCTCATCTCTTCAGTTGTCACGCTACCACCCGAAACTTTGAAGTTCTGAGCAGAACCGGTCGGTTTGATACCGAGATAATGGGAATAGCGCAAATCTCCCCAGAAACTTTTCAGAATACCATCTTCAATGATCCTCTCTGAAGTGATGATGAAACCGTCATCATCGACAGGCGTGTTGAAGGCGGAGCCTTCGAGTTGTGCTGCGATTTCAAGTGTGATGCGGTCACCCTTCTCTTTTCCCTGAACGGAGCTGTTGATCTCTGCCTGGGAGAGTTTATCGTATTTTTGATGTGCATTCGCCTGATGAAGGTAATAGCGCATAAATTCCTTTGTGGGTTCCCCCGTCAGGATGACGGGCACTTCTTTGAGAGAGGGGGTAGGTGTTGCGTTCGCTCTCTCACTAACCATCTGTAATAACCCGCTGATTCTGTTCTGGATCTGTTCGCTGTCCGGTAGTGACAGCTGGAACTGGTCGTAAAGTTCCACTTCTTCTTTGCCGGTAGCGGAAACGATCGTTTCGATATACGTCTTGTATTTTGAGAACGAAACATCCAGTCCCTCAGAATTCAAAAGATGTGATGTGATATGTGAGATAAACAATTCAACGGAATTCAGCCAGGCATTGGGGATTTTGTTTGCGTCAAAGATTGCCTTTACGGCCCCCGAAGAGAGTTCTTCAAGATCTTTGTCTTCTGATTCAAAAGCTTTGGTATAAGGTTCTGTGATGGGATACCATTTGTTTTTTACAAAACCTGCTGCGAATACTGCTCCTTCAATAGACTCCCTGAGTTCCGCTCCGCTCATCATGGGTGATAAACTCACCGATGCGCTGCCTCTGTATTTCTCATCTTCTTCGGAAAAATCTTTGTAAACGGTGACGTCAATATGCTTGACCTTTTTTGATCTTCCGATATCCGATCGGTCCTTGATAAAGAAAAATTCCCGGCTTTCAACGATATTCTCTTCTATCTTCCAGCATGTAGCCTCAGAAGCGTTTAACTGTTCGATTATTTTTTTGAGCATTATCCCAACCTCGCTTTTGCCTTGATATAAGGACCACCTGCGGAAACTTTTACCCATTCCTTATGGCCTTTACCGCAAGCACCTGTTCCCGAAAGTTCAAAATCATCGGAAACCATCGATATGGATTTTAACAGTGTCGGTACATATCCGGTCATCATCACCGGAGACACGACCTTTCCTGTGAATTTCCCATCTTTAATCTCTTTTCCATAGGCGATAACACATTGTATTCCCCAGTTTTTGGGATCTTCCATTCCGCTGTAATAATCATCCAGAAGATAACCGTATTCGATTGATGCAATCATATCCGCCAGTTTGTCTTCTCCCGGAGCGAAATAGGTGTTGGTCATCCTGGCATAGGTCTTTTTCTCAAAGGATTCTCTTTTTCCGTTGCCCGTTGGCGCCGTTCCAAGTATGGATGCGGAAAGGGCATCGGAGATGCCTGTTTTCAGGATTCCCCTGTCGATGATGACTGTATCATGTGCAGCTGTTCCCTCATCATCAAAGGCGTATGAAGAAACCTCCGTTGCCCCTAAGGCGCCATCATGCATGGTGACAAGCTCTGAAGCAACGGGCTTGTCGATATATTCAACCGCCTTGGCACGATTCTTGACAAACATATCCATCTCAACACCGTGTCCGAATGCCTCATGGGCGATCAGTCCGGCTACACCCGGGGAGCATATTACATCGTAAAGTCCCGGTTCTATTGGCTGGGCAGATAACAGCATGCGTGCATTTTCCACCACATCTTCAACCTTACTTTGCATCTCATCCAGGAGTTCCAGCCCTTTAAGTCCTGAGAATCCCTTGATCCCGTATTTCGTCTTGTCTTCACGCCTTGTCACGACATACAGATAGCCTTGTGACCAGATGTATGACTGTGAAAGATCCTTTTTCTCGGATAAAAACAGCTTGTTGACTTTAACGGTTTCCAACACCGTCATGGTATTGATCACTTCATCGGAAATCGCGTGAGCCTTGTCCTTTAAAGCCGAAAGCCTTTCGACGATCTCACCCGGGGAATAGGTTCCGGGAAGAATTTCCACTTCCCCCTCAAAATTGATGGTATCTTCCTCTTCTTCAAGGAGTGGTGCATCTACCGGCTTGATGTCTGCCGCGTTCATCTTCTGCCTGAAAAGCGTTGCTTTTTCCTTTATCTCCTGAGCAAGAGTTTCTACAGCATCCTCCTCTATTTCATTGAAGGCATATTCATAAAACCCCTCACCATCATGCAATCTCAGGACAAATCCACGCTCAGTCCACATGGAATCACTTATCGTGATGCCTGTTGTTGTGACTCTGTATTGTTTCCCGCCTACATCTGTTCCGAGTATGGAAACACGGGAAAAATCATTCTGAAGAGAGCCGATCAGCTCTTTCAGTAAACTGCGTTTCTCTTCCAAAAATACCGATTTACCTGTTTTCACTTTCTACCTCCCTTTGGGATTGAGGATTATTCATTACTTTCACCTATGAACAATCTTCAACGATGCGTTCAATATTAGAACATTTCACAAAGTGATTATACTATGATTACTTTGAATCTTGAAAATTGAGTTTTTCTCTCACAAACCTTTTTGTCATTTTTGACCTCTTTATCATAGGTATATGAGGTGTTGTCTTTTAGAAAAAGGTGTATGCACGCTCTTACGCTCCGATCGGCCAATGTTTTCTTGAATAAATCTATTGCATTATTACCAATTATTAAATAATTGTTTCTGATATGTTTGCCTGATAATGGTTTTTATGCTAAAATGGAGTATTGGATTATAGCGAATAATAACATATCTGACATGAATTGTTTGAAAAGGGGGAGCATAAAGGTGTTTAAAGGATTGAGTTTGAAGAGCAAATTACTGACTGTATTTATACTTATTGGTCTTGTCCCTTTTACGATAGTTGCCATTATCTCGTTGAATCAGTCGAGAAATGAAATCAGTGTTCAGATTGAAGATAAATTGATGGCAATTCAGGAGATTAAAAGCAATCAAATCAGGAATTTTTTTAATGAACGCTTTGGTGACATCCGGGTATTGTCGGGGAATCGTATGCTGGAAGATGCCATGGTAGAGTATAATAACGCTTTCAAAACGGGCGGGATTCGTTCAAAAGCGTGGGAATCAGCAGATAACGAGTATGGGGGATTTCTGACGTTCTATACGGATGAATACGGTTATTATGACTTGTTTTTGATCAATACAAGCGGTGATATCGTTTATACCGCCGCAAAAGAAGGGGATTTCGGGCTTAATGTTCTTGATTCTCAATTGAGCGGGTCTCCCCTTGCGGATGTTTACCGGAAAGCCTCTTCTGCTGTTTCGATGGTGGATTTTAAATGGTATTCGATTTCACAGGAACCTGCTTGTTTTGTTGGTGTGAACATCTACGATCAAAAAGATCAGAAGACAGGCGTTCTCGTTTTTCAGATCAGTCTGAAATGCATAAACGCCATCATGCAGGAAAGAACCGGGATGGGTGAAACAGGTGAGACTTATCTGGTTGGAGAGGACAACCTGATGCGTTCTGATTCCTATTTGGATCCTGAAAATCATTCCGTTGAAGCTTCTTTTAAAAATCCAAGTCTTGGCGCCGTCAAGACTCAGGCCGTTCGAAATGCCTTTGCGGGAGCATCGAACGTCGAGATTATAGTCGATTACAATGGCAATAACGTCCTCTCTGCGTACAGTGCCATCAACATAGGAGATTTCAAATGGGCGGTCCTCTCCGAACAGGATGAATCTGAAGCGTTTCGAAGTGTGAATCAGCTGACCCTGCTGATCATCATTATTGCCGTCGTAACTGTTTCTGCTATTCTCCTTGTAGCCTTTTTGTTTGCCAATTCCATTGAAAAACCGATCAGCAAGATCGTTGAAAGCCTTTATGAAAGTTCTGAACAGGTTGCCGCAGCATCAGAACAGTTGTCATCTGCCAGTCAGCAGCTTGCCGAAGGCAGCAGTGAGCAGGCGTCATCTCTGGAAGAAACCTCTGCGACGCTGAATGAATCCAGTTCCATGATTCAGCGGACGACGGAAAACACGACACAGGCGAGCGAGATGTCTGACAAAGCGGATCGTTCTTCAGCTCAGGGAAGGGAAGAGATGACAGCGATGATGCAATCCATGCGGGATATTAAAAGTTCCAGTGATGAGATTTCAAAGATCATAAAGGTCATCGATGATATCGCGTTCCAGACGAACATACTGTCGTTAAATGCCGCTGTTGAAGGAGCCCGTGCAGGAGAGGCCGGGGCGGGATTTGCCGTGGTTGCCGATGAAGTCAGAACGCTTGCCCAGCGAAGTGCCAAAGCGGCTCAGGATACTAAAGATATGATCGAAAAGAACATCACACTGTCGAAAAACGGTGTCCAAAAAGCGGGACAGGTTCAGAAGGTTCTGATCGATATTAACGAACAATCAAGTCTTTTAAGTAAACTCATCGAAGAAGTGAACGTTGCCAGTCGTGAACAGGCACAGGGAATCCATCAGATCAATCAGGCTGTCAGTCAGATGGAACAGGTCACACAGCAGAATGCGGCGAATGCGGAAGAAACGGCGAGTTCTTCTGAAGAAATGAGTGCTCAGGCGGAAACGCTCAATTCAATCGTTGATCGTTTGAATAACCTGATCCATTCAACACGGCATATAGAAAATCAACGGAAATAATCGGCTCTAAAATATAGACAATAAACTTTTTGGGGTTGGTTCATAAAAGTTCAGACACGACAAATTCAAGTTCCGGGTCTCTGCCCTCATCATAATCCTCAATCTTAAGCTCTATCTCATAATCCGGAATAACACCTCTTGTCTGCGTTTTATCGTCTGGTGCAACACTGTAAGTATGTGGAATGATATAGTTTATGCCGGAATAGGGCAGATAATATCTTGAGACATTCCCGGAAAAAGATTCCGGATGTTTTGTGTCACCTTATGAAAATGATCGTTAAATGGATATAAAACATATCACACAGGTTATTTCGTAGGGGCAATTCACGAATTGCCCGCTATCTATGGAATTTACAGCAGGATCACTTTATTAAGAACAGAATAAGGCATAGCTTTTTTATTTTCAAAGAGCTTAATTGCCTCTTCTTCATTTATCAGTTGTTCCCCTTCATACATAAAACATTTTGAATTTTAAAAAAATCACATTTCCGGTAGTAACTAATAATCTGTATTTTAAACGTTTATCATAGAATAAGTGTTGACCTGTGCTTCCCATAACTGCTTGTAAAGCCCGGCACTTGAAAGCAACTCCTCATGAGTGCCCGCTTGAACAATTATCCCATTTTCAAGGACAATAATCCTGTCTGCCAATTTAATTGATCCCAATTTATGCGTTACAATGATTCCCGTCTTGTTTTGCAGCATCTTTCTGAAATCCTCGTAAAGCTTTGATTCGGAAAAAGGATCTATCGCACTTGTCGGTTCATCCAGTACAACCAATTCACTGTCTTTGAAAAAGGCTCGCATGATGGCAATCTTCTGCCATTGCCCACCGGAAAGCTCCCTTCCGCCAAAGGTTTTACCGAGTAACGTGTCCGATGACAGCGCTTCCTCAGGGGAAAAGTTCTCAGAGATCAGCTGTTCAATTCGTCCTTTGTCATATCCTTCGGAGTTGTTAATCGCCACATTTTCACCGAGTGTGAAATAATAACGATTAAAATTCTGAAAGACACAGGCGCTCTTCACAAAAAGTCTGTCCTGATTGATTTGGGAAATATCCTGCCCGTTATACAGAACACTCCCCTTATCCGGCAGATAAAGTCCCATTATAAGATTGGTGAGTGTTGTCTTTCCGGATCCGTTATAGCCCACTATGGCAATCGTCTCCCCCTGTTTTATCTTCAGATTGATATTTTTCAGAACAAAATCTTTGCCAGTGGGATATTTGAAGAAACATGATTTTATTTCAATTCCCTTTTCAAGAGAAACGGCTTCGTCTCTTACACCAAGCCTTTCTGGCAAATCCATAAAGCGGAAAAAGGGTTTTACATATTGAATAAACTGATTGAAATACCCAAACAGTGAAAATAAACCCACATAATTCGATTTCAGCAGCTGATAAGCCATCAATGAGGCGGAAAACTGACCAAAGTCAAGTTCTCCGGTTGACAGCAGATACAGTGAGAGAAAAAATCCGGCACAATCTCCGATGATCTTTAACGGGGAAATTAACAACCTGAGTCGTAATAATGTTTTGCTCATTCGGTTTTCGATATTCGTTCGTGTGTGATAACGCCTTTCCCACTTGCCGATAAAAAATCCTGACAGATTCAGAAACGTGGTCTCTTTCGACATTTTTAAATCGGTAATTGTATCCGCAAAAACCTTCTCTTCCTTCAACAACTGTGTCTTCTGATTGAGAAAACGTATCTGTTTATGTGTATCGGTGATAATTTCTATAACAGGTGGCAGCAACGCCAGGATGATAAAACTGATCAGAAGCGGGTTGAATTGGGAGACATACAGACTGACGATAACGGTTGAGACAACACCGCCGAATACGGAGATGATGATTTCTATCAGGCGATAGATGTTGATACTGGCGTTCTGTGCCTGAATGACATGATTGTAAATGGTTGGGTTTTCAAAATCCTCATTTGAAATGCGATTACATTTTTGATGAAGCATATTTTTGACCCGTTTCTCAAATTTTATGAGGGAGTAAAATTGAACATAATAACGCTTGTACAGGATGCCGTAAGTAAAAACCAGCAACAAAAACAGGGCATAAAGTGAAAGATACAGGGGAAGTGATGAATCCCCCCAGTTAACCAGTCTGCTCTGAAACATTTTCTGTACAGTGGAAAAAAGGTTGGAAGTCAGATATATGCCCATGATGGGAAGTGCTGCGTTGAAAAGAGAAAGGAAAAACATAATCGTAAATTCTCTCCTGAAAAATGACATACCCGTTTGAACTGTTCTGAAAAATACAGTGTTTTTTAACATCTGTCCCCCTCTCAGCTGTAAAGCTTCAACTGACTTGTGTACAAATCGTAATAATAGCCTTTTTCTGCCATCAGTCCATTATGCGTTCCCTGGGAATAGATTTGCCCGTTTCTGAGAACTAAAACCTCATCCGACAACCCCACCGAACCGAGTCTGTGAGAGATGAAAAGGGTTGTTTTATTCTTCAGAATCTTTCTGTAGGTGTTGTACATTTTCTCCTCCGAAATGGGGTCAAGAGCGGAATTAGGTTCATCCAAAACGACGATATCCCTGTCTGCATAAAGCATTCTGGCAACCGCTATCTTCTGAAGCTGTCCGACAGACAAGTTTGAACTGTCCGTGTTGAGATGATTCAATACCGTCTGTTCTCCTTTGGGTAAATTCTGAAGGGATTCCATCAACGACAATTCAGAATAAATCTCCTTTAATTTTTCCCTGTCAACGGGAACGTCAAAGTTTCCTATCAGGATATTTTCCTCAATCGTAATGGGATAGGCACAAAAATCCTGAAAGACAACGGAAAGACTCTGCTGTAATGCTTCAGAAGGGTGTTTTCGGATATCTACACCATCCAGCAGAATTTCCCCTGAATTTACCGCATACATTCCAAGCAGTAGTTTGACAATTGTCGATTTTCCGGAACCGTTTTCTCCCACGAGCGAATAATGTTTCCCCCGTTCCAGTTTAAAGCTCAGATCATTCAGAACCCTGCTATCAGAATCCGGATAAGAAAAATCAACGGATTTGAACTCAATCTCCTTAAACAGCAGCGATTTATTTGCTCTTTTCTGGACAGAATTTGTTTCGGGAAGGTTCAGAAAATCATCCCATTTTTGTATTTGCCTCCTGAGTTTCAAAGACTCAAACAGGCTGTTTAAAAGAGTCTTTGTCGAAGCAAAAAAATTAACCAGTGAGAAAAAAATGGATGTAAAGGCTCCCAGGGTGATAACACCCGACAAAAATGTATTCAGTAATATGACAAAACTGATGATCAGGAAAACGATGTTGCCAATCTCAACAACCCCGTCAATTTTCAGTCTGGAAAGGGCATGCTGCCAGTTGTCCCGGCGTGCCTTGTCAAATTCCCGGTTGAAGCGTTTATTCATACTGTCGGTGTATCCGAAAACCTTTTTCTCCGCCATGTATTCCCGATTGATCAGAATGGAAGAAATATATTTCGAACGCCTCATTATTTCCATATACTTTTGCCAGAAGTTCAGGGTCTTTCGAGAATTTAAAAGGCTGAACACCATCATACAAACAGTGAAAATGGTGATAAAAACCCCGGTTTTAATATCGTACAGTGAGATCGTTACAAGAATGGCAGCTGCCTTGAGTGACTCGGTCAGAAAGGTGTTGAAATCCAGAACACCTTTCAGGAATTCTTCCGGGAATTTTTCTGAGAAAAAGATCAGTTTCTGTGTTTCCTCACGTTCAAAAACAAAATAAGGAATTCGTGAACATTTCCTGAGCCTCTTTTTCCCAAGGGAAAGATCAGCTTCAAATTTCAGTTTTTCATTTATCTTGGTGTTGAATGTCTTTACTATTGTATTCAAAGTGAGTAATACAATATAGATCAGAATAAGATGTGTTAGATTTGAAGACGAAAGAACATTGTCGATCAACGCCTGTCTTGTTGAAAGGATAAATGCCGGAACAAGTCCGGCAAATACTATACTGATGAAATAATAAATCTGATATTTGACTTTGACGATTGAAAAGATGGAAGTCTTCTTTATGTCTTCACCTCGTGGCCATTTAAGATTCTCTTTAATTTATAATATTGGCTATAACGTATGCTTAAGCATAAAACTAAAATCAGTACAACATCTTCATAAAAGTTCGGATATAACAAATTCTAGTTCAGAGTCTCTATCCTTATCATAATCCGGAATAACACCTCTTTTTAAATCTTTATCCCCAGGTGCAATGGAATATGAATGAGGAAGATAATACGCTATCCCCGAATATGGAAGATAGTACTTTGAGATATTACCTGAGAAGGATTCAGGATGTTTTGTTTCCTGTCCAATTACAGCCCCATTTTTGAAATTGTATTTGAAAACAGAAGCGAGGTCAATTCCTGCGGATCCTGTATTCCCACTGATTAACAAATAAACCTTCCCTTTGTATCTATCAGCAGCTTTAATTGGATTTTCCGAAACATACTCACCGATAGAGAGTGTTTCACCATTTTCAGTCTGTAACACTTTTTCTGGAATTTCCATTTCCGGAAAAAAACCATAAAGCGGCAACCCCCAGAAAGCAGAAGGAATTCTATGCTGATACAGATGGAATTGATAACCAAATTTATAAAATGCCTTTACCCTCTCATTGACAGCTACGGTAAAATTATCAATCACTTTGTAGGTATCATTCGCAAAATGATTAAAGACAGAATAACCCAGATCATCTGATCCACCGCCATTCTGTCGTATATCTATAATGATTGTTTCAGAATCCATATACTTCTCAAAAAACTCCGAAACAGTCTGATTATACTTCTCCATATCACCATAATTGCTAAAAGAATTCAATTCGAGAACAGGAACTGACTGTCCTTCAAAATCAAACTCATAATAATCAATTTGCTTTAAACTTTTAGGAGAATACGAGGTAAGAGATTCTACATTTTTTGTGTAAACCCTGTCATTTATCTTGTATTCAACACCGTAGCGTTCTTTAAACCCGATTTCCAGAGGAATATACTGCCGGAATTTGTTTTCCACAAAACGATCTGTTCCACTCTGTAAAGGTGTAAATGAATGTTTCGCAATCAGATCATACAATTGTTCAGAAGCAATATCATCAATTGAAAGAATCTCAGCCTTATACGGAAGAGAAGATTTTTTACTGATGTTATAAAGCTTCCCACCTCTGTATATTATTGAAAATGGTAAATAACACTCAGTCGAATTCACCGGTGGGGCAACTGTGGTATGAGAATCGTCAACCATTCCAGCCAATTCAGAAAGTTTTAAAAACAACTCTCCAACCTTTATTTCATCTTTCTCTGAAAGCTCAATCTTCATTTCATCAGTCTTATTGTCAAAAGCCTCTTCAGTCATGAACAGAAAAGGCTTCGGATGATATGTTTTTATCTCTGAGATAAAATAATCAACATCTTTGATGGCTTCTTCTAAAGTAAGCATCGTATCAGAATAAGCTGTTCTGAACGTCTTACCATAAAAATTCTCATAATACGGCGGTTTTGTCATGAACAACAATGCAACCCAGATGTTGATAAGCAAAATAACAGTTAAAACTAAAAATACAACAATTTTTATCTTTTTCTTCATTATATTCTCCAGTATTTAGATTTGATATTGTAAAATTTTTCTTCCTCGAAAAAGGAGATATTCTCTTTAATTAAACATAGCGCAACATTGTTATAAGAGTTCAGATGCAATAAATTCCAATTCAGGATCACTACCTTCTACATAATCATCAATCTCATGCTCTATCTCGTAATCCGGGATAACGCCTCTTTTTAAATCTTTATCCCCAGGTGCAATAGTATAAGTATGAGGAATGGTATATCCAATAGCTGAAAAAGGTAAATAATACTTTGAAATATTACCAGAAAAAGATTTTGGATGCTTTGTTTCTTGTCCGATAATAACACCATTCTTATAATTATATTTAAAAACTGAAGCCATATCTATCGCAGCCGATCCTGTATTCCCACCAATTAAAAGATAAACTTTTCCCTTATATCTATCTTCTTTTTTTATAGGGTTGTATGTTATATATTCTCCTATATTGATTGTCCCACCGTTTTTAGAAGTTAAAACTTTTGCTATAACATCCATATCAGGATTGAAATAGAACAGTGGTAAATTCCAGAACACTGAAGGGATTCTGTCTTTATATAACTGTCGATGGTAAAAATATTCATAATAAGCTTTAACTCTTTTATTAATGGGGATGATAAAATCATCTGTTAATGTATAGGTATCATCTGCAAAATAATTATAAACATAAATTCCTAATTCTCCCGATCCACCGCCGTTTTGACGAAGGTCAATAACAATACTCTCTGAATCTTTATATTCTATAAAAAAATCGTCAATTTTCTTTTCGAAAAAATCTAAGTCATTAAAAGAATCAAATGAATTTATCTCAAGAACAGGTATTTCTACTTCTTTAAATTCATACTCATAGTAGGTAACTTGTTTTTTGTTTTCTGCTCTGTATGAAAGAACAGGGCGTATAAACCTTGTATGAACTTCATCGTTCAACAGGTATTTTATAATATACTTCTCGGGATATCCCATTACAAGAGGAATATGAGTTTGGAATTCATTTTCAACAAACCTATCCACTCCTCCATTAAGAGAGGTGACAGCATAACGAGCAAGTATATTGTATAATTCATTAGACTGAATACCATTTATTGAAATGATATTAGCCATATATGGTAGATCAAAATTTTTAGCAGTGTTATAGAACATCCCATTCCTGTAAATGACAGAAAATGGTAAATAATGAACATTATTGTTTTGTGGTGGAAATATCCATGTATGTGAATCGTTTATCATACCAGCCAGCTCATATAATCGCATAAAGAATACCTGAACTGTTAATTCCCCTTCTTTTTTGAAATCATCTTTTATCTCGGAGACTTTTTTATTAAAAGCTTCCTCTGATAAGAACAAGAATGGTTGAGGATGGTAACTTTTTATTTCAGAAATATACCAGTCAAGATCTACAATCGCTTCTTCTAAAGAAAGAATGGTATTTGCATAAGCTGTTCTGGAAGTTGTTCCATAAAAATTTGGGTAACTCGGTTCTTTCGTTCTGGACCACAAAAAATTCCAGCAAATAATAATCAAGATTATAAATAATAGGGTAAAAATTATGATATATAAAATTTTTTTTGTTTTTTTCATAGCTCCTCCACTTTATTTAGAATATCACAAGCAGCTGAAAAGGATTGTTCTGCAATATTTCATGCAGACAATCCTTCTATTAAAGATAAAGACGTAACATTATTATCCTTTTAGTTTAGCCCCAACAAATAGTATCAACACAAATACTATTATGATTCCAGCTACAACTAGTATCGTTCATAAGTATCTTTTGTTTTGTTATCTTCAGAAAAAACTGCACCCAATAAAGCTAAAAATACAATGAAAATTAATAAATTCTTTTTCAATGTCATCCCCCCGTCATCTTTATGATAAAATCATATACGAATGAATATGATTATCAACTCGGCTATTCATTCCTGCTTACTGCGTTGAATGTGGTCTTTTTTTTTTTTTTTGTGAAAAAATAAAAAAAATACGGAACAATATATATGCAATATCCCATTAAAAGTGATGTGTGCTAAAATAGTTATATTTGACATAACAAGCATTAAATATTGGAGAAAAATATGAAAATATCAGATGTAATACAGATAATAAATTACGGAAAGTACTCAAGGATGTTTGTTAATTATTTGATTCATACGACACAAGATGATGATTTGTTGAAATATTTAAGACTTTTAAAATCCAGATGGATTTTAAAAAATGAAGCTTTAATTGAAAGGGCGGAATCGGATTTGTTGGATATAAAAAAACGTGGGTTGCAGTATCTGGTAAAGATTATTATTTTAGATGCTTCGGAAATTGTTGGAGATAAGGCATTAAACAGGAAATATTATCTGGATTTGAAACAAAATTTTAAATATGTTTCACCACCCTGTAGAAATATGGTGGGAAAGGCAATAAAAGCCAATATGGCGTTTGTCAGTAAAGATACGGATAAAGATTTCAGAATGTGGAGTGAGATTTACAAAGAAGATGATACCGATACGGCTGTTCTTTTGAGTGCTGATGCAAGACGAGAAGTTAATAAAGAAAATTTTGAAGCGGCTGTGAAACTTTTTCGTGAAGTTCATAAATATGCATTCAGACATCCTCATCCAACTTTTACCATATCAGGGTCAAACAACGTTGTCTGGTTTTCTTATAAGGCAAAAAGCAAGTATTATCGTGAAGATGTGGACAGGCTGCTCTACGAATGCGGTTGTTTTTTTGAGAAGGAAAATGCTGTTATAAATGCTTTCGATACTTCATTGACTGTTTTAAAGGCACATAAGAATAACGCTTATTTTGAGGTTGCGGAAATCATGCTGATCCTTTATGAAAGATTGCTGAAAATAGAACCGGGATATAAAAAGCGATTTGTTCGGACGATTAAATATGCCAAGGCACTTTCACCATCAGCTTTAAAGTCGAAAAACAAAAAGAACGATGTTAAAAACACACACGCTCTTCAGGTTTTTTTACGGGAAACTATTGGGCAGGTTAATCAATTTGCCAAGACGAAAGGTGTTTCGAAAACGGTTCTATATGATATTTTAAAGGGGAAACGGGAAAGTATTTCGATTAAGATGATGAAAAAGATTGTTAAGGCGTTGGCGTTTGATGAGAAGTCTTTTGATTATCCCCGAACAATTAATCTTATTATTCAGATGGTTAAGGAAGAGGAGTCTTTTGAGGAAAACCGGAACAAAGTTTCTGATCTTTCGACTTATGAACTAAAGGTCATGTTTCTGAAGGGGTTTATGACGCTTGTTTCACTTGAAGGGATTGACCTGCCAAAGCTATTCAAGCTGGCTGACAAGGGGATAGAAAAAGTGTTTAAGTTTATCAGCGGTGAGCCAAAGTTGATTGCCTTTTTCAACCGTTGTATGCAGTTTGCCTTTAAACCTGAAACCGTCACCCCCTATTATAAGGCTCGACTTGATCTTGTGAATCAACTCTTTTCGGAGATGGATGATAGGCAGTCAGTTACTGCGCTGATTAATCTCTATGCAGGTGTTGAATCAATCGCCGATTTTGAAAAACTCAACCGTTATTTCAGACAATATGTCCGGTATTCAACGACTCCCTGGCGATTTGATGTTGAAGATGTCTTGAGTGAGAGGTTTTCTGCTCCCGATTATGAAAAAGTTGCGAGTTTTTGCAGGGAAATCAACATTTCAGACTTGTTCGGATATTTGTGCACCTGGGAATTTGAGGGCGAGGAACGTGAACGATTTGTTGATATTTTGACTGGAAAGGTTTGATAAATAAAGGCGGACTATGTTCCATACCTTATCTACAATGGTCAAGTTGTTGTAAAAAAAGGAATAAAGAAGCCGTCAAACGCTGAGCGGTGTATTTACTTCAATACATAAAACAATCCGGGTCGTGATCGTCTACAATGCCAATCGCTTGAAGATAGGAATAGATGATGGTGGAACCGACAAATTTCATGCCCCTCTTTTTCAGGTCTTTACTGATGGTATCGGAAAGTTCTGAAGTGGCCCTGAATTCTCCGGTTTTATTTTTAACCACCTCACCATTCGTAAACCCCCAGATGTATTTGGAGAAGGAACCGAATTCTTTCTGCATGTCGATGAATATTCTGGCGTTGTTGACGGCGGCGTTTATCTTCAGTTTGTTTCTGACGATTCCCTTGTTTTCCCGTAATTCATCCTTCTTTATCTGATCGTATCGGCTGACTTTGTTGACATCAAAATTGTCGAAAGCCGCTCTGAAATTATCGCGTTTATTCAGGATAGTGCTCCAGGAGAGTCCCGCCTGAAAGGATTCCAGGATGAGCATTTCAAAGAGATAATGATCGTCATGCGAAGGAACGCCCCATTCTTCATCGTGGTATTTTATGTATGTTTCTGATTTTAAGTTGACCCATTTGCATCTTGTTTTTTTCATTCGAAACCTCTCCAGTCATAAGTTAGTTCAGTATACCCGAAGAGATGAAGAAAAATCAACAAAAAAGGGGACTTTCATCCCCTTTCACGGTTCGCTTCGTGTTTTTATTTTGTCGTTATTCTGCTTCTGAACTGAAGTCCCAAAGCGGTTCTGTTCGGGAATCCTTCCCAGTGTGTGTGATTCTCTCCGTAAGTCCCATCTTCGTTGATATCCCAGACACCATCATTTGAATTTTCGATAAGGTCAAGATATTTGCCGTAATCGGCAGATTTAAGATAAGTGCCGAAGAAGGCTGTTGCGAAATGCTGAACGATGTTGTTTAATCTGCGATTATCCCAGGATGGTTCTGTGTATCTCAAATAATCGTCGGCATTCATCTTAACGGAAACAAGTGCGTTTTGTTCATAGGCATTTGGTGCCACATTGTGTCTTGCGTTTTCAACGGTCAGCAGATAACTTTCGGAGTTTACCGCCCAGTCGTAGAAGAGTTTGACACCGTTTTCATACCCGGCAACATCATCGTATTCCCCTGCGACAAAGAATGATGGCACTTTCAAGCCTTTTAAACCTTCTGCGTCCCAGAAAGTAGCGGCTCCCCAGGGTGCCATAGCAAATACGGCTTTTATACGGGGGTCGATCGTTGCTTCATATTCAGGATTTCCGGATTGTCTCATCTTAAGAAGTCCTCCCGGAACGCCCCATGAAAGGTTGACACCGGCTTCGCTGTAACCGGCTCCTGCTGTATTGATAACACCATAACCGCCCATTGAATAGCCGGTTAAACCAACGTTGTCCGTATCTATACGATTGAAAAGAAATGATGCTTCCGTGTTTGTCAACGCGGTCATCTGATCTAAGGTGAAGAGAATATCGAGTGAACGGTTTAGAAGGGTACTGGAGAACTGGTTCTGATCTCTGACAGTTGAATCGGTGTGCGCAATTGCGACAACGACATAACCCTTTGACGCAAGATTTTCGGTTAAATAGCTCATGATGTATCTCGTTCCCGGGTAGCCGTGTGAAACGATGATCAGCGGGAATGTTTCATCGACAGGTTCGGCTCCTCTGAGCGCTCTACCGGTGTGAATGATGGCATCCTGAGTGAACATTTCATCGATATATTGTGTCTTCGCTTCCCTGTTTTCTGGAATGATGGCCGGATACCAGATTTCGAGTGTTAAAGGTCTGTCATAAAGTGGGGCTCCGTCTTCTGCCGTATAATGCAGGATATCAAGACGGTCTGGATCAACAACGTTCATCGTTCTGACACCAACTGAATAATTGCCGCGATAAGCCAGATCCGGTGCATCCGGTAAGGCATCGCCCATTAAAAAGGCATCTGATGCGAAAATGACAGCAGGAATCAACAACAATAAAAGAAATATTTTTTTCATTTTAAACCCTCCATTGAATAGATAGTTTCAGTATATTTTATGTTAAGGTTAACATCAAATCCACTGAGGAGTTATTTGAAGCTAATATAATACGTGAGGGATGATTAGAAAGAAAAAACTTCGGTTTTCGTACATATATAGTTTTGAATTCGAACTAATATTAAGCGAAGGTATCAATTAAACTATTTATTGACATCGAGAGGGTGAATCATTAATGGGATTTCCGGGATGATTGTTTCGAGGAGAAAACATGGTATAATATAGGTTGATATTTTTGTATAAAGGAGTGGATAAAATGAAAATTGATCTGTTGAACGATCTCACGCCGGTCAAGAATTTATCAGCTGTCAGAAACGTGCAGCAGGATAATATGTTGAATCCAATCCGGCAGTCTGACAATAACAGTCAAAATAATCAGTCGATAGATAATATTAAACCTTCAGAGGATGCAAAAGCGAGTCAATTGTCGGTTCAGAATCTGGAAGCCTACGCCAGAGAAAAGGCGAATGATCCTGCAGCATTCGGAGATCCGCTTGTCAGGATGGCCAAAAAGATCGGGATTGTTGAATGTCAAACCTGTGCCAATCGACAGTATCAGGATGGCTCAAACGATGTGGGCGTGTCTTTTAAAAATGGCGGACATATATCACCGGAAAATGCCTTTGCCGTTGTCAATTCTCATGAACAGGAACACGTTGCCGAAGCGAAGGAAAGAGCAGCTTTTGATGAGTCGAGAGAGTTTATCGGTTCATCCGTCAGGATTTTTGTTTCGACCTGTCCGGAATGCGGCAGAACATACGTTTCAGGTGGAGAAACATGGACGATTGAAGGGCATGCTTCCCATTCCAATTCGGGAGACATCAATCTGAACAATCCGGCTGTTGCCTTTTATAATCAAGAGAACGGGTTTAACAAGTCGGAGGGGAATTTGTTCGATTCGGTTGCCTGAGAGATGACTTTATGTTACTTAAACCATTAAATATATCAAGTCATTTTAACCTTTTCACTTTTTCCCTCTGAAGCGGAGTGTTTTCAGCGGCCTTCATAAATGATTATGATGAAATCATCAGTTTTGTAAATCTGTAAATAATATAGTTTTTTGGTGTATAATACCTTCGGCGATAGACTTGTCAAGTTTTGGAGGCAATCAACATCGTTAGATTTTAACAGGAGGTATTTTTTGAAATTAACTTTAAGACTTGAAACATCGAAAGATTATTCTGCGGTAGAGTATTTGACGCGTGAGGCGTTCTGGAATCTTTACTTTCCGGGATGTAATGAACATTATCTGGTGCATGTCCTGCGATCAGCAGATGTCTTTGTACCGGAACTCGATTTCGTTGCAAGCGTTGATGGAAAGATCGTTGGAAATATCATGTATGCGACATCAAATGTTATATCCGACGATGGCGAAAAGCATGAGGTTCTGACATTTGGACCTGTATGCGTTCTGCCTGAATATCAGAGAAAGGGAATCGGAGCAGCACTGATTAATCACACGAAGAATATTGCAACGGAAATGGGATACAAAGCAATCTTTATTTACGGTGATCCAGAGATTTACAGGCACGTTGGTTTTGTTCCCGCTCAGCATTATCAGATCAGGACAAAGGATAACATGTATGCAGATGCCTTACAGGCTTATGAATTGCAGGCAGATGCTCTTTCGGGAATCAAAGGCAGATTTGTCGAAGATGATATTTATGAAATTTCCGAAGAGGCTGCTGCTGAATTTGATAAGCGATTTCCCGAGAAGGAAAAAATCAGCGGAACTGATTCTCAGAAGCGATTTCTTGAACTTATCGGTATGAGGCGAAGTCCCGAAACGGAATAAGACTAAAACGGATAATATTTTGTTTTTTATAAAACAAAAATACCGCTCTTTATAAAGGGCGGTATTTTTTATTGGTCAACGTGTTAAGCGTATTATTCATGCCATCTGAGGCAATTTTTCCCATTTTCCTTTGCCAGATACAGCATTTTATCGGAAGCTTTAAGGAGTTCAACTGAATCCGTATCGTCGTCGATATGCGAGGTGACGCCTCCAAGGGAGATCGTTACGTAATCCGAAGTGGGAGACTTTTCATGCGGTATCTTCAAGTCTTCTATCGTTTTTCGCATCTTTTCCGCGATGTACAGGCCTCCTTCTTTATCCGTGTTGGGAAGCGTGACGATAAATTCTTCGCCGCCATATCTTGATAACGTGTCGTCAGGTCTTTTGATTGTATTATTCAAAGCCGAAGAGATGGCTTTTAATACTTCATCACCGGCAGCATGGCCATAGCAGTCGTTATATTTCTTGAAGCTGTCCACATCAATCATAATAAGTGACAAAGGGGCTCCACTTCTTTTGCAGCTTCTCCATTGTTTTGAATACAGGTCGTCAAATCTTCGCCTGTTGTTGATACCGGTTAATCCGTCGATTCCCACGAGATCTTCCAGCATCTGTTTCTGTTCAATCATTTTGATGTGATTTTTTACCCTGAGTTGTACGATTCCCGGATGGAATGGTTTGGTGATGTAATCAACGGCACCGAGTTTCAACCCTTTCTCTTCACTTTCGAGAGAATCCAATACACTGATGATGATGACGGGTGTTTCTCTCAAACGATCGTTGTTTTTTACATGTTTCAAGATGTCATATCCGTTCATGTCCGGAAGCATAAGATCCAGCATAATCAGATCAATTTTCTTGTTGTCTCTGAATCTTTCAAAGACCTGTTTGCCGTCTTTTGCAAGGATGATTTCAAATTCATCTTCGAGTAAGGCGGAAAGTATCTTTCTATTCGGTTTTTCATCATCGACGATCAGGATGGTATGCTGCTTCGACATGTTATTTTTCACCTTCTATTAATTTTTTTATTTGGTTGATACAGTTTGAAGCTTCATCAGCATCAAGGTCTTCTACTGCGAGAAAAAGATCATGGAACAACTCAGACAATTGATTATCGGAATAACGTTCTTTTAATTGACCGGCAATTTTTTCCGCCCTGAAATTTCCGGATTTGACAAACTCTCCGAGTTCATCAAGTTTGATGATCAAATCATCATCCATCTCGTTTTCATCAAAATGGCCTTGGGTTGCTTTGGATTTTTCCTTTTCTTCAAGTTCGGTTATGACAAGGCACACTCTGGATAATTCATTTTTCAACGAGGGATAAAGCTGTTTAAACTTGAAGATGTTATCTGATTTTATCGCATTTTCAACCTCAATTACGATCTTTGAAAGTCTTAGTGTTCCCAGCGTTTGGGTTATTCCTTTAAGAGAATGCGCACATCGTCTGGCCTCTTCTATTTGATTTATTTCAAGATAATCCCTTATTTTTTCAGCGTGATTTTTATATTCACGGGAGAAATCAAAAAGTATATTTTTATAGAATTCGATTGAACTGCCGGTGTTTTTAAGTCCCCGATCGGTATCGAAGCCTTTTAATCTGAATTCACCGATGATATCCCCCCCTTAAACCTAATTGCCTCTGAAAAACTTTATAAGGGGATTATAGCATGGTTCGAAGCGGATATTGTTAAGCTGTGTTTTTATCCATTTCTGCCTCTTTTCCCGATCTGATACAATTTTATATCTCGGCAATTTTTACGTTTCATTCTTATGATAAGTCTGTCGGCTTGATTTATCAAGTCGGAAAGTGAGTAAAAAAGTGGTTCGGGAAAATTGGCTGTTGACATGAAAATGGATAAATGATATAGTATGGTCACGGTTGACTAATCAGTCATTGCTTTTTTAGTAAATAAATCCATAGAGGAGGAAATGAAAGTGAATACAAAGAAAATGGTTTTTGCGGCGTTGTTTGTTGCCCTTGGAATAGTGTTACCAAGAATATTTCATATGCTGGGAGGAGCGGCAATCGGCAGTATCTTTCTTCCGATGCATCTTCCGGTACTCGTTGGTGCAATGTTAATTGGTCCTTTTTACGGTATGATTATTGGAACGGCCTCTGTGCTCGTTGGCTTTTTTCTCGGTATGCCGGCTTTTCCAATGGCGGGATTTATGTTTTTTGAATTGGCAACCTACGGTCTTGTTGCGGGATACCTCGGCTACACAAAAAAAATGAACATTTATGTTGCGTTAATTTCAGCAATGCTTGCCGGAAGAGTGGTTTCCCTTGCAACGATGCTGATTGCAATCCATTGGATTGGTTTATCATTACCACCGGTTTTTGGAACGGTTGCCATCTTCAGTGCGGGGATTCCCGGAATGATCATTCAAATCGTATCTGTCCCGGTACTTGTCATCGCTTTGAGGAGGGTATTCGATGTTGAACAAGCAACTCAGGCTGTTTGAACTGTTTGAAACTTATCCTGAAAAGACCTGTTTTGTGATTAAAGATCATGAAGTGATTTTCACATCTGAAAAAAGAGGTGTCCGACCGCTTCTTGACTATATGGCATTTCATCCGGAAAAAGCGGATATTACCGTGGTTGACAAGATCATGGGGAAAGGGGCTGTATTTCTGGCAATAGCTGCAGGTGCCACAAAAATTATCACGCCGACCATCAGCAGTTCCGCATTGGAACTTGCGAGAAGAAATGATCTTGAAACGGAATATCTCAAGGAAGTTCCGAAGATTAAAAATCGAACGGGAGATGGCTTTTGTCCCATAGAAACAGCTGTTCTGGATGAATGGGATGTTGAGATTGCATTGGATAAGATCAAGTTGAAATTGAATGAATTGACGGGTTAAGCGGTTTGAAACGATAAAGGTGAAAAGTCCCTGTTTAAAAAAGGGACTTTTTTAGATTAAAAGGGCAACTGTTTTTGGACTGGATCATTCAACAATTTCAAGAGTTTTTTAAAAGCCGTTGGTATGGCGTAGGATTCAATCTCATTTGTTTTGACCCATATTTTCTTAAAATCATCTTCTTGTTCGGTATCAGAAGAACGTTCTTCTTCAACAGTATCGGGAATATGGATATCGTATATCGTCATCAGCCAGGTTTTATGGGTGAAAACATGTTTTGCCTCACCTATTTCGCTGATATCAGCGGTGTCGGATAACAGATAATCCTTCAGCTGATTCTGAAGTACCTCTCTTGCAGATTTTTTGTCTTTTCCCTCAGCAATGGGAAATCCCCACATGTTTTTCAAAAGGGCTGTTTTTGTCTTTGTAATCAGAATTTTATCCCGATTCCGGCAGATACCGACAGCCACCTGAATCTTTTCGTTTCTGATCTTTTTTGTTTTAACGGGCAGTTGTGACTGAATTGACAGCGAAAATGCCTGACATTCTTCTTTTAACGGGCATAAATCACATTTGGGATTCTTCGGTAAACAGATCAACGCGCCCAGCTCCATCAATGCCTGATTGTAATCCCTGGCGTTATCCGGGATCGTTTCCCTGACCTTTTTTTCAAATTGCTTTTTGTTTTTGGGAACGCTAATGTCCTGTTGCAGGTTGAACAGTCTTGAAAAGACGCGCATCACATTCCCGTCTACTGCCGGGACTTTTTGATTGAAGGCAATACTTAGAATGGCGCCCGCCGTATAGGGGCCAATCCCCGGAAGCTTGAGGATGGTCTTATAATCAGCCGGAAAACGTCCGTCGTGTTCACCGATGATGACAGTTGCACATTTTAAAAGGTTTCTCGCCCTGGAATAATACCCAAGTCCTTCCCAGAGTTTCAACACATGCCTTTCCTCCGCTTTTGCAAGATCGAAAATCGTGGGAAAAGCGGCAATGAATCTTTCATAATAGGGGAGAACAGTATCCATCTGTGTTTGCTGCAACATGATTTCAGATAACCAGATATTGTACGGGTTTTGGCTTTCTCTGAAAGGGAGTTGTCTGTGATGATGGTGATACCACTCAAGAAGTTTTTCCTGAAAATCTTTTCGCTTCATACTTTTGACTCCAATGCTTTGGTTAAATATGTACTGGAAAAAGGGCGGAAGAATTCGATCCGCCCCTCTTTACTTATCTGTTTAATGATACACTATCATTCATCCACCAATATCATATAATCGCCGTAGCCTTCTTTTTCCATATCTTCATAAGGAATGAACTTCAAAGCTGCTCCGTTGATACAATATCTCAGTCCTCCCTGATCGGTTGGCCCGTCGTTGAAAACATGACCGAGATGTGAGTCTCCGATTTTACTTCTGACCTCTATGCGCTGCATTCCGTGAGAATCATCCCGGACATATTCTATGGCATCCGCTTCTATCGGTCTGGAGAAGCTCGGCCATCCACAACCTGAATCAAATTTATCATCGGATACGAATAGTGGTTCTCCCGTTACGATGTCCACATAAATCCCTTTTTGATAAAAATCTTCGTATTCACTGGTGTAAGGTCTTTCCGTTGCACTGTTCTGCGTAACTTCAAAGGAAAGCTCACCAATCCTTTCCCTTAAGGCCTTATCCGTCAGATCAGTGTATATTTCCACTTCGAATAATGGATCATCGGCGGTATTTAAGGGAATATGACAATAACCGTTCGGGTTTTTATCCAGATAATCCTGATGGTATTCCTCCGCATCGTAAAAACCTTCAAGTGAAAGGATCTCAATAGCTGTTTTCCTACCCTCTCTTTCTTCAAATCTTTCAATCACCCTTTTGACTCTCGTTTTCTGCTCTTCGGTTGTATAATAAATGCCGGAACGATACTGAATCCCAAAATCGTTGCCTTGTCTGTTGATCGAATACGGGTCAACGATACGTAGAAAATGAAGCAGGAGTTCTTCCAGACTGATAACATTTTCATCATAAACAATCTTTACAGTTTCAGCATGACCTGAGTTGTTGATGACCTCTTTATATGTTGGATTTTCCTTATTCCCATTGGCATATCCGGTCTGTGTATCGATAACGCCGTCAACGCGTTTGAAATACCCTTCAACACCCCAAAAACAACCACCGGCAAAATATATGGTTTGTTGATCTTTATTGTTTTTGTTTATGATCTGTTCTTTGAGTGAATTGTTCATATTCGTCTCCTTTATACTTGAGTTCTGTCCGCTGTTGGCAAAAAATATGATGGTGGATATAATGATGATGACGCCAATTAATATAACACTCTTCAATTTAATCACCTGCCTTAAAAATATTTAGGAACCTATATTGATTAAAAGACGTAAATTCGAAATCTATCTTCCGGATATGCTACAATTTTTTTTATCATATGATTTAGCTGATCTCCGATAACACCTGCATAATGTTTCTAACAAAATTCTATAAGATTAAATTTGTGAAAGGATAAATTTAAGCTATTAAATTCCGTCTGATTATATGATAGAATATACATAGAACGTTATAACATTTAACTGAACGAAATCAATTAATTTATTAAAAAAGGGTTTATTAAAGGATAAATTCTCATATCCCAAGGAGGTATTCCCATGAAAAATATGAATCTTTTTCAGAAGTTTTTCTTTTTGATCCTGCTTTCATCAATCCTGCCGTTGATAGGTATCTCGGTTTTCACCATCATTAATGAGAGAAATATGGAAATCAACAAGGCGGATGTTGAGATGCAGATGATTTTGGAATCTAATTCAGATTTAATAGACAGTTATCTTCTGCCATATAACAATCTGATCAGTTATCTTGAAGAACTCCCGCTGATGATTGATACGTTGGAATTAAAACAGGACACACAGGCAATTCTTCAAATATTTAGCAGTATCAAGAAAAATTATCCGGAAATTGTCAACGTTTATTTCGGTACTGAAAACAGGGATGCCTTTATCGATTATAAAGGACTGATCATTTATCCAGAAATTTCCGGGCTATCGGATGATTATGATCCGAGAAAGAGGGTCTGGTATACTGATGCCGTTGCCGCTGGTGATCGGGTTGTGACGACCGATCCTTATATTGATTATGCCACCAACGAAAAAGTCATATCGGTGACTAAAAGCATCCGGGATGGCAATACGTTTTACGGTGTTGTCGGTATTGATTTCAATATCGACTCTCTTGCCTCAATCCTCCTGTCAAAGACTTATGGCGAAGAGGGACAGACGTTTATCCTGAATTCGGACAACGTGTATATCCTGCATCAGGATAATGAAATAGTCGGAACAGCCGTTGAGAACAAAGCTTTATTAGAGGCGCTTTCGGAAAATGCGGGTGATATTGACATGATAGAAAATGATGTCGCCTATATGGGGAAATATAAGGTCAATACCCTGGGATGGAAGGTTATAACTATAGCTCCGAGAAGTTATGTGATGGCGAATGCAAACAGAAATATGATTATCATGATCATCATCTCCGGTGTCGTTATCGTATTTGCTATTCTGCTGGGATTCTTTATCAGTAACCGTTATATCCGAAAACCGGTACTCGTTATCAGTGAAATTGTCGAAGCATTTGGAAACGGAAATCTCACAAAGCGTTCACAGTGGACGTCAAATGACGAAATCGGGAAAATGTCGGCAACATTGAACGAGAGTCTTGACGGCATACAATCTCTGATAAAGACCTTGAATTCAGCCGCTACTGAGGTGATGGAATCCTCCCAGAGCCTTGCTTCTACTTCCGAAGAACAAACCGCTTCCAGTGAGGAAATGGTTGCGCAGACACAGGAAATTGAGAAGAACGTACAGAGTTCATCGGCATCTATTGAAGAGGTAAATGCAGGTGTCGAAGAGGTGGCCGGAAGTGCTCAGAATGTGTCTCGAACCTCACAGAATTTGGCTTCTCAGATTGTTGAAGCAAAAGAGGCCGTTGAAACTGGAAGGGATGAAGTCAGAAAACAGAACAAGATGATGGATGAAGTGGAAAGAAATACCGAAGAGACCTCACGTGTTGTCGGAGAAGTTGCCAGTAAATCAGATGCGGTTCAGGAAATCGTTAAAACGATCAGCTCAATTGCAGAACAAACCAATTTGCTTGCCTTAAATGCGGCTATTGAAGCGGCAAGGGCCGGAGAAGCCGGAAAAGGATTTGCCGTTGTTGCTGATGAAATCAGAAAACTTGCAGAGGAAAGTAAGACCTCTTCTGAAAATATAGCGCGAATCCTGAATGAGATCGATAATGGTGCCAGTGTGGCGAACGAGTCTGTTAAAAATATTGCAGATCTGTATAAGGATTTATCGAAAGGATCGGAAACGATTGGGCATAATTTCGAAACGATATTTGATACGATGGAACAGGTTGTCAATATGGTCAACGATTTAACCGAAACGGCTGAAAGTCAGGGAGCTTCTTCTGAAGAGATGGCTTCTGCGATGGATACAGCCTCGCGATCCATTTCGGATATAGCTGAACAGATTTCGGATGTAACGCAGGCAACGGAACAATTAAGCTCGGTTGCTGAACAGATCAGTTCCTCCGCAGAGCAGTTGAGCGCCTTGTCAAATCAATTGGAAGAATCTATCAACAAATTCCAGTTCTGATCTTCAGGCTACTAAAGTTTGAAATTATATATGATTGGAAGATTTTAAAAACAAAAGGCATATCTTTTATTGAAATGCACCCCAAAAGTTGGACAGAAATAAAAAAACTTTTGGAGGTGCATTTTTTCATGGCGAAATACGAGATGAAAAAGAAGGAAGAATTTATTGAAAAAATGAAGACAAAGCAGTACAGTATCAAAGAGGCAGCAAAAGAAACAGGGATATCAAGGAGTCTTGGAACAAGATGGTGGCAATACTACCAGCTAAATGAAGAAGCCTATTATACAAAAGCAAAAGGGAAATATCCTGAATCATTCAGAAAATATGCTATAAAATATACGACAGAAAATGAGCTCAGCCTATCAGAAGCATCAGCAGTGTTAGGGATACCATCCGTATCAACATTGTGGAACTGGCAGAAGATCTATGAAAGAGAGGGTGAAGAGGGTTTGAGTCGGATAAGGAAAGGACGACCAACGGGAAAGAAAATACAGCGTAAAGAGCCTCAAACAGAGGAAGAGAAGAAGATACGAGAATTAGAAGAGGAAAATGAATATTTGAAGACGGAGTTGGCCTACATAAAAAAATTGATTGCCTTAGAGGAAGCCAGAAGAAACTCAAACAACGTGTAAAAGCGGCGGTAGTAGATACTCTAAGGCAACAATATGACTTGAGACAGCTCTTGAAAGCAGCCAATCTGTCACGGTCAACTTTTTACTACCATTTGAAGCAAATGAAGCAACCAGATAAAAACGCAGAATTGAAAGCCAGGATAAAAGAGATTTTCCACGAGAGTCGTGGGCGATATGGTTATAGGCGTATAACGATGAAACTAAACCAATTAGGTTATGTCGTAAACCATAAGAAGGTTCAGCGTTTGATGCGTGAATCAGGTATCATCTGCCAAGTCAGGATGAAGAAATATCGTTCCTATAAGGGAGAAGCAGGTAAGACAGCACCTAATCTCTTGAAAAGAGATTTTAGCGCCAAAAAGATTAACGAAAAATGGCTGACAGACATCACTCAATTTTCATTGTTCGGTCAAAAGCTTTACCTGTCTCCTATCTTGGATTGCTTCAGTCTGGAGATCGTTTCCTATTCACTGACAACTAGCCCGAATCTTGGCCAAATCGCGGAAATGCTGGAAAATGCCTTCTCTAAATATGATTCTCTTGAAGGGTTAATCATGCATTCAGATCAGGGGTGGCAATACCAACATCATCGTTACAGAAGAGCACTTAACAAAAACGGTATTACCCAAAGTATGAGCCGAAAAGGGAATTGTTATGATAACGCGTTAATGGAGAACTTTTTTGGTTTACTCAAATCAGAATTATTATATCTACAGGTTTTTGATGATATTGATCATTTTAAGCATGAACTTCATCATTACATTCGTTGGTATAATGAGGATAGAATTAAGCTGAAATTAAATGGAATGTCCCCGATTCAATTTCGAGAACATTCCCTTTTAACTTCTTAATTTTCCCTGTCCAACTTTTTGGGGTCAGATCATTATGGATATGCCTTTTGTTTTTGATCATTTCTAAATGATTTTCAATATTTTGCCGTCAATAAAGTATGTCTAATCGGATTGTCATGTCATTGAGGTGGTGAAATGAATCATATGTTTAAAAATAAAGTGATGCTTCTCATGAGCAGTTTTGTTTTGATCATAATCCTTATCATGTCGATTGTGATGTTATCTTTTTCCAGACATGAACTGTTGGATTCGGCAAAAGAAAATCTGCTTCTGCATTCGAAAAACAACGCGCTTCATTTCAATTCGAATATAAAAAAAATTGAAGTGATCGTAGATGATATGGTTATCTTCATGAAGAATCAATTCAAGCAGGAAGACGATATTCAGGCGGTTAAAAACTATGGGGAACAGGAGTTTATACCGTTGGCAGATTCCATCTATGAAACAGGCCTGAATCATAGGGAAATCATAGCGTTTTATTTCTATTTCAACCCCGATTTTTTTGGGGTGCACAATAATATTTCATATGCGTATGATGAAAATGGTGCGTTTGTGAGATTGAGAATCCTTCCTGAACAGGATTATTATTCGGGGGATGTGGATATGGAATGGTTTTTCAAACCGTTGAATCAGAAAAGTGATTTTTGGTTTGAACCGTATTACTGGCCGCTTTTTGAAACCAATATCATCACCTATTCAAAGGCGGTTATTTATAAGGATGAGGCGTTGGGGGTCATTGGGATTGATCTGGATGTAGATTATGTGATAGATTATTTTGAAAAGAACAGTGTCTTTAAAAGTTCTCAAACGTTTCTGATGAACGCGTCCCATGAAGTGATCATACAACCGGATCAAGAAAATGATTCATTTGGACAGAATATGCTGATTCCGGATGAAATAGACCTGGAAATTCAGAATCACATTGAACAACAATCTGAAAATCATCAAAATGATGCTATTTTTGAAAGTGCGAATTATGTGATCTCTCATTCGGACCTGTCAAATGGCTGGATTATCATGACATATGCTTTAAAATCAGAGATCTTTGAGCCGGTTAATAATCTGATGCGTTTCATCTTTTTTCTGTTGATGATCATTATTCTTTTCTCCATTCTCATCTCACGTTATATCTCCAGAATGCTCTCCAAACCGATAGAAAGATTGGCTGGCAGTATTAAAAATTTCCGTCTCGATGAAAAAACACCGGTTGACAGTACAGGAGTAGCTGAGTTGGATGTGATAACACAAAGTTTTAATCACATGGCGAAATCGGTAACGGAATCCTATGAGATCATAAGAGAACAAAACATGGAATTGGAGTCGGCTTATATTGCTTCGAATGAACTGTCGGACAATCTTGAGGAAATCATCTCATTGACGGCATCTATTTCGGTTATGGCAGCGAATAGCGAGATAGATTATCTGTTCAATATTTTAAGGATCTCATTAAATCTGATCAAACGTTCAGATTCAGCTCTCATCGGAAAGTTTGAAGAGGGTGAATTACATTATTTTTGCAGTGCGGGGAAACTGGATCGTGGACAGGCGGAATGCCTGATTAAAATGATCAACGGAGATCAAACTGCTGTTTCACCGGTGAAGCGTTCCGAATCATTTGATACGACGGATTACATAACCGCTCCAATGGATTTTGCAGATAAAAAAATAGGGTTGCTGATCCTTGCGAACTCACAAGCTGAACCTGTCAGATTTACCAATGAGGATAGAAAATTTCTGAACGCCTTTGCCAATCTGGCCGCTTCTTATTTCGGTGTTCAACAGCAAATGAAATATAAGACCACCTTCAGAGAGTCATTGCTTTATGCAATCATAGAACTGGTAGAATTACATGATCCCTATACAAGAGGGCATTCAGAAAGTGTCTCAAGCTATTCCGTTATGCTGGCTGAAAAAATGAACTTTTCGGATAGAGAGATTTCGACCGTGAAATGGGCAGGATTGGTACACGATATCGGTAAAATTCTCATACCGAATGAGATATTGAAAAAACCGACAAAACTGAATGAAGCCGAGTATGCTCTTATTAAAAAGCATCCCGAATATGGGGCGAAGGTTCTCTTTGCGTCGGAAGAAGTCAAAGAAGTCGCAACCATTGTGAATTATCATCATGAAAGATGGGACGGAACCGGTTATCCGGAAGGGTTAAAGGGGGAAGAAATACCGCTTGTAAGTCGAGTCATCTCGGTTGCAGATGCCTTTGATGCCATGATTTCCGATCGCCCCTACAGAAAAGGTCTTTCCATTCATAACGCAAGAGAAGAGATCAGGAAAAATAGCGGGACACAGTTTGACCCGGAAATCGTTGAAGTCTTTCTTGAAATCGACTTTCATTAGTGTTTTTGTTTTATGTTTGTTTTTTTAAAGATAAAAAAATGTAAACTTCATGCTGGATAGTTATCAACTGCCTCTTTCGTGATAAAATTGTTAAAAAGGTGGTTGCTTTGAGTGAATACAGAAAAAAAGTACTGATAAATCTGCTGGTTTTAATCATTGGGGTTATTGTTATTTTCTCCTTGTTTCTGTTTTTTTCGGTGAGAAGAAACATGCTGATTGATGCGAAAGAGAATTTGATCCTGTCTTCTGGCAAGAATGCGGAGAAGTTTAATTCAAAACTGCATCTTGTACAAAACACGGTGGATAATCTTGTCATTGTATTTGAAAACACATTACAAAGTGATAAGGGAGAGCTTTCAGAACCCTCTGTTACGGCATTTTTTGAAAATAAAACCGCCAATCTTCTTTACGAAACGGGAAGGCAACTCCCCGGCCTGAAAACCTTGTACTTCTATATGAATCCTGAAAAATTTGAAACTTACTATAATATTTCTTTCGCTTACCTTGATGAAAATCGTTTTGAAAGGCTGCGCGTCTTGCCGCCGGAAGCCTATGATTCTGCTGATGAAAAAATGAACTGGTTTTTTGACCCGTTGAAAAGCGGAACGGGAATATGGATCGAACCCTATTACTGGGAAATCTTCGACAGTCGTATCCTGACCTATTCAAGTCCGGCTTTTTCTGAAGGAGAGAGTTTTGGTGTTATCGGATTGGATCTTGCGGTGGACAATCTGATAAAGGAATTAAGCGCGTTCAAGATATACGACAGTGGAACTGCCTTTCTTTTAAATCAATCCTTTCAATATATTATCAGTCCAAATCATGAACCGGGGGAATATTTTTTTGATTCCGAAACCGGTGGTGAGTTCAAGGCAATCGGTTTTAATGACACAGCCGTTGAAAGAAGCGATATTCTGGAGAGTTCCAACTATCTGATGTCTTATCATCAATTGGAAAACGGTTGGATAATGGCTGTGAAGGTCTTAAAATCGGAGATCTTTAAGCCGATGAGAGACTTTTTGTTCTACATCGGACTTTTGACGGTTTTCTTTATTGTCGTTGCGGTTTTTATCGCCAGAAAAACAGCAGGTTTTCTTTCACAACCTCTTGAGAAAATTGCAAGATCAATCGGTCACTTTGAATTGAATAAAAAGACGGAACTGATAAAAACCGGCATTGATGAGCTGGATATCATATCGACCAATTTTAAAACGATGGCAGATTCGGTGAATCACTCCTATGAGATCATCAGGGGGAAAAACGATGAACTGGAAGAGGCTTATCGTGAGGTGGAGAATTCTTATCAGGAGATTGAAAATCTTGCCGAGAGTCTTGAAGGAATATTGAACCTTACATCCTCCATATCGATTATGGCGCTGGATGATGAATCGGATTATCTGAAACAGATATTGAAAATGACGATGACGATTTTGAAGAATGCCAAGAGGGGGATCATTCTCAAATATACCAACCAGGAATGGCACAGCGTTTATCACAGCGATTTTTCTGAAGAAGGTGTCAGGTCTGTCATGGAGGTTCTGAAAGGGGAAGATATTAAAAAACTCAGGGAAAGAAAAGAGGGTCTGAAACGGACCCTCAATTATTTGTATTCACCCCTTAAATATGCGGATAAGCTCCTTGGCGCCATATTGATCGGTACGACGCAGGAAAATGAACAACCGTTTTCATCCGATGACCGAATCGTGCTGGATGCCTTTTCGAATCTTGCCGCAGCCTTTCTCGGGATTCAACAGCATCTGACATCGAAGGCAAAATTCAGGGAATCTATCCTCTTTTCCATGATCAAATTGGTTGAGCTGCATGATCCTTATACGAAGGGGCATTCTGAAAGTGTATCAAGACTATCCGTGGAGATTGCGAAGCAGATGAACCTGTCAACCAGACAGCTTTCGACCGTTAAATGGTCCGGACTGGTTCATGATATCGGTAAAATTCTCATTCCGAAAGAAATTCTGAATAAGCCCGGTAAATTAAACCTGGAGGAATATGAGCTGATAAAAAATCATCCTGAATACGGTGCAAAGGTTTTATTTGAGGCGGATGAAATCAGTGAAGTGGCGAATATCGTGAAATACCATCATGAGAGATGGGACGGAACGGGGTATCCTGAAGGACTTAAGGCAAAAGAAATCCCCTTGGAAAGCCGGGTAATCTGTGTTGCCGATACCTATGATGCCATGGTGTCCGACAGACCCTATCGAAAGGGTTTAGCACCCGATATTGCAGTAGAAGAAATCATGAAATATTCCCGGAAACAATTTGATCCCGATGTAGTCCAAGCCTTTTTACAGATCAAAGATCGGATTCGTTAATACCGTCTGTGCTTCCCATAGCGCATATCATGATCCGCTTTTGATATGAACTTTGGTCAAATCTTGAAATTCCGGCATTCAAAAACACCTGTTATGTAAATATCTAAATATATTCGCTCAATTCAAACAACATGTTATAATGTTAAAATATTTCTTTGTCTGAAGGGGGCGTGTATGACTAAAACTTTTTTTAAAGCAACACAGTTATTTTCATTTGAACCATTCAGGAATAATCCCGAAAGTTTCCATGAGAAATTACGATACACAAAATCAAAAATGAATCTCAGCGCTTTGATGATTGGGGCAAATCTCAAAGAGGATGAGAGCATTCATGTCAGGGAAGTATGCCATAAACTTGATATCAAAACATACCTCTGGTATCCTGTTCTGGCAGATATTCCGGAGGCGGCTGATATCAAAGGGTTAGAGCTTAGAGGTCTTGGAGATGAAGCGGCGTCTTTCATACTGGAGACCCAAAAGGAAAGTGGAGAAGATTTCGGGTTTCTATGTCCGGTGAAAGCACATGATGATACCGGGTTGTTTGATTTTTATCAGGGGTATCTTGATAGATTCGGGTTTGATGGTGTGTTCCTGGACAAAATCAGATATCCGTCTCCGGCTAACGGATTATCCAACTTGATCGGCTGTCAATGTGAAGCCTGCCGGAAACGTTATAAAGAAGAGGGCTTAAATCCCGTGGAACTTTTTGACCGTCTTCTTGAAAAATTGAAAACTTTAACGACAGCATTGGAAATGCAAGCGGTCATCAACGGCTTTTTACCGGAACTCAAAGCCTTTTATGCCTTCAGAGAGCGACAAGTTACCCGACTTGTCTCAAAGTATATCAAAGCGGCGAGAGACCGGGAATTGTCGGTTGGCATAGATCTTTTTACGCCATCTCTCGCTTCCGTCGTTTCTCAAAATTATGATGAACTGTGTCGTCTTGCAGATTGGGCTAAACCGATGCTTTATCTTAAGACGATGGGACCCGCAGGGCTTCCGATGGAATTTGCGTCGCTTGTTAAGATTGTCCGGGGGTTAAATGCCAGGATGCCTGAAGGTGAAATTATCAGGTTTTTTAAAGATAAATTGGCCGTTGATTTACCTCAAACACTTTCTGCTATTGAAAAGGATGGTCTGGCATTCAGCGTATTCAGTGATGAAATGAACAAGGCTGAAAATTTCACTCCTGACGGGATAACAACCTTCTATCCGGGATTTGAAGCGGTTACATTTCCACCGGTCTGTGATATGACGGAAGAGCGTCTCAAACAGTATCAGGAAGAAATCCGTAAGAATGAATTACCCGGTTTTGTGCTTTCATGGGATATTTCAAAGATTCCTGAAAAAAACATTCAAGTCATGGAACAGTTATGAACGGTTGTTGATAATTTCAAACTGACACGCGTCAGCCCCTTCACAAATCGTCAGCCCCTTTTCGCGGCGGAATACGATCTCATTTGGCAGATAACAACTGAAGATGGCGTTGTCAACGGCACACATAATACAGGTCAGCTCAGGTACTCTTAGGTTGCTGAACAGTTCATGGAAGAGACAGCGCGTGATTCGGAAGGTGTAACGCGAGGCGTTGTCTTCAAGAATTTCCATCGTATTCAATCGTGTAATGCCCTCATTATTTGTCCGCTTCTGGAATTTCTTTAGATTTTCAAAAGTCCTTTCCGCTTCAACGGTCCTGAAATTAGCCTGTTGAAGCGCTAGGGCGTTTGTCAGCAGAGCCACTCTTATGATCTCATAAGCCGTATTTTTTGACAGCCTCTTCTGTAGTTCGAGGTACATAAAAGCACTGAATGCCGCGGTGTTAATGAATTCTTTGGGTAAATCCAGCGTTATTTTTTTCTGAAAAGATTTAAATTTAACGGCGGTTTGAATCATAAAAAGCAGGGGGTGCTTGAGGTATCCTTTTAACACACCGAGCAGGATAGCTGGAATAAATGGTTGTGCAGGTTTATGGATGGTTGTTTTAAGCATGATGCGTTCTCCTCTCTACGAATATCTTTCTTTCGCTTCGATCATACCGTTTTCTGATGGATTATGCTTCCAAAAATCTGCTGTCTTTCATGGCGGTTGTGATCGTCATCCCCATCATTCTTTTATTGGTGTCTGCGAGATGAGAAATACTGGAGAATCCGGACTCCAAAGCGGCTTCCGTTACGGATACACCGGATGCGATGAGTTTATAAGCCTTTTGCAGTTTTGTCAGAACCAGATAACTCTTCAGGGAGATTCCCGTTTCTTTTTTAAACAGGTGGGATAAACGGCTTTCAGAGAGGAAAAAACGCTGAGCGATCTGTGCGGTTGTACTTTCGATATGAGAAAATGAATTGATTTCACGTAACACATCTTGAATGCGCGCATCTTTTTTGCACCTTCCGGGGTCTGTCTTAATGCCGAGGATTTCTAAGGCGGAGGGTGTAAATGAATCCCGCAATGAATGGGATAAAGAGGGTAATTCTTTGTCAAACAGTTCTTCCAGTCTGTTATCCTCTACCGTACAGCTCTTGCTTTTCAAAAGGTATTTTTTCCGGAGTTGCGCTGCTGTCTCCGTTGTAGTATCGATACAGCAGAAAAACAACAGATCATTAGTTTCAGGCAATGTGTGCAGTATATCTGTATCGACGATGATACAGTTGCCGGCTATTTTTTCCCCTTCAACGATTAACTGCATTTTTTTATAAGGTTTGTAAAACAGATGAAGCATCAGATGTTTGTGTTCTGCAGCTGCTATTTTATCCGTTAATATTGAAATATTGCCTTCCGACCAGAAGATCTTTTTCACATTTAGAACCTTTCATTTCTTTTGATTTTATCATCTATCGTTGGTATCTTGATGAATACAATGATTTTTACAGCGAATAAGCTGATAATTATGATCCTTATCCAGATATTGGTGAAGATGAAAAAAAGTACCGTCAGGAGGATACCGACCGGGATGACGATGGCAAGTTTGTTTTTGCGTGTCATGCCCTTTTCTCTTATAAATCTGTCAACGGTGTTGGTGTAAATTTTGCTTTTCAATAACCACCTGTGAAGTCTTTCGGAACTGTTTGCAAAGCAGCCGATGGTCACCAGGATAAAAGGTGTTGTCGGCAGAATCGGGAGTAAAAGTCCCACTATTCCCAGAAATAGACTTAATGAACCGATAACGATGAGAAATGGTTTCAGAAATTTCTTTTTGTTTTTATTTTGAGACATCTTTCACCAGCTTACCGCTCAACTATTTGAGAAAGGCATGTTCGAAATTGATAATTAAAACTGAATAAAGAGCTGTCAGGTTGATCCTTTGAAATAATCCTGTATATTTTAATAAACCTTCTTCCCTTTTCTCGGAGAGCAGAAACAGTAAAAAAGACGTTGTCGCTGTGATGAATAAAACAATGTTGATTACTGACAGCTCTTGAAACTGAACGATCCGGACAGCCCAGAACGGACTAAGGCCAAGAAATAAAAAACCGATCCCGGATGCAATCCCATGAATTTTTCCGGATACTGTTTCTTCTGAATGTTTTGTGTCTTCGGGAAAGATTCCCGCCAAAATACTTCCGATTCCAAACAGAAAAGCTCCGATCCCGTATAAATTTGTTAAAACGGTTTTCTCGGTAAATAAAAGATTCTGGAAGATTGAGAAAATCGTTAACAGCAATCCGATAACGACTAAATTTGATTGCTCAAGCTTTTTTACAGGGCTATTATGTGTTCCCAGCGTGCTTACCGTATCAAGGAGATGGTTATAACCCGGATATCTCCTCCCGATTACAAACGGAATGCATATATCGCAAACCGCTGCTGTCAGAAGAAGGATAAAAACAATAAATTCGAAAGTCATGACATTAACTCCTATATAATAGATTTTTATTTCTTATTAGTCTTCATCAGTTCGTAGAAATTCTTGACCCTGTCGAAATTGTCAACAGACCCCTTACTGTTGGTAATCTCATCTTCATTAATCCCTTTTTCTCTTGCAATCAACTGTTTAACACGGGGTCCGCAGAAATTCCCTTGACACAGTCCCATTCCGGCTCTCGTTCTTCGCTTGACCGCATCAATGGAATCAATATGGATATTTCTGTTGAGTGCATCAACAATCTCGGCCTCAGAAACGCTTTCGCATCTGCAGATGATTTTTTCCGGGCATGAATCCAGTTTGATGCGCCTGTTGACTTCCTCTTTCGTCAGGTCTTTTTTTACGATAATCCCTTTTCTGTACGGGTTAAAATTCTTCTTCCTTGTAAGTAAGAGGCCTGTTTCTTTCAGGAGTTGCTCGACTCTCAACGCGATAGCCGGTGAAGAGGTCAAGCCCGGTGATTCAATTCCCCCGACGTTGATAAAACGCTTTACACGACTCTCTTCAATGATGAAATCTCCCGTATCCGGTGTGGCTCTGATGCCCGAGAACGATCGGATGATTTTGTGATTCAGAAGTTCCGGGACTGACAATTGAGCTGTTTCCAGGATGTATTTCAGTGTATCCATGTCGGTGCTCTTATCTTCTCGGTTCATGATTTCCTGTGAATCGGGACCGATCATCAGGTTGCCGTGATAAGTTGATGTGACGAGAACCCCTTTGCCTTTTTCCGTTGGCAGCTGAAAGATGACGTTTTTAAACAGCTTGCCTGAATCTTTTTCAAAGATGATGTATTGACCGCGTCGTGGTTTGATCTTGAAGTTTGCCGCGTCTGCCATCTCCGCTATCTTGTCCGAATAAACACCCGCTGCGTTGATGATGTACTTTCCTTCGAAAATCCTGCTATTGGTTTCGACTGAGAATTTTTCGCTTTCAACGGCAATGGCTTTAACTTCTGTGTTGAGGAACAGGTCAACACCGTTTTCGATTGCATTTTCCGCTAATGCAATAGTGTATTCGTAGGGTGAAACGAGTCCTATATCCGGATCATACAGTGCATATGCCACTTTCGGGTTGATGGCCTTTTCCATTTCGAGTATCTGCTCTCTGTCAAGAATACGTATTCTGCTGGAACCGTTTTTAATTCCGTTTGCCTTCAGTTCTTCCAATTTTTTCAGATCTTTTTTCTCAAACGCTAAAACAAAGCCACCCGTTTTTCTATAGCCGAAATTGAGCTGTTCTTCAAGTTCTTCGAATAAAGGGTTCCCTTTTGCACACATTTCAGCTTTCAACGTACCATGATGAGCTGCGTAAGCCCCATGAACAATACCGCTGTTTGCTTTTGAAGTGGCATTTCCCACATCATTGCTTTTTTCAAGAATAAGTGTTTTAAGGTTATATTGACTAAGCTGTCGTGCAATTGAACAGCCGATGACACCTCCACCTATGACGATAATATCGTACATGTCCACTCCTTTCATTCGTTTTTCCAGGGATTGAAACTTAAAAACATAGTATGATTCTATTCTATCACAGTAACCTGGGAAATATTTGATCGTTATCTTCGTGGAGAAGAATGTTTGGTTTAAAAAAATTAGCCAAGCGAATATAACGCTTGTTAATAAAATTATATAAATAAAATAGGCAAAAAAACGTCTAATATATTAGGGTAAAAATAATTCTAAGGAGGTCATATTAATGAGTGAATACCATGAAGACAATCTGCCTGAGAGCGTGAAAGATTTTCATCGAATGATTAAAAGTGTGATTGAAGAACTCGAAGCGATTGACTGGTACAATCAGCGGGCTGCTGTTACAGCGGATCCGACGGTAAAGGCGATTGTCGAACATAACCGTGACGAAGAGATTGAACATGCGTGTATGGGGCTGGAGTGGTTGAGGAGAAACAATCCGGTTTTTGATGAGAATTTGAAAGAATTTTTATTTACACAGGGAGATATTACCATGCTTGAGAGTAGCGGAGCTGATGGTGAAAGTGGTACTCAAACAGAGGATGGGTCTCTTGGTTTGAATGGCTTAAAATAATAAAGGAGGAAAAAATGGCAAATCTGAGAAGACATATTGCTCCGATTGATCATTCAGTCTGGGCTTTTATAGATAATGAGGCAAGACGTATTCTGAATACGAAGCTGACCGGAAGAAAAGTCGTTGATTTTGTGGGTCCAAAGGGGGCTGATTTTGCAGCGGTCAATACCGGAAGAAAGGTTCTTCTGAAAAATACGGATCAGAAGGGAATTACTTTTTCGAAACGACATGTGTTGCCGATCGTTGAGGTTGAGGTTCCTTTTAAACTTAATCAGAATGAAATTGATTCTTTCATGAGAGGTGCGGAAGATATCGATACCGATTCGCTGATTAATGCGGCAAAAAAGGTTGCGGAAGCTGAGGACAAGGCAATTTATTTTGGGATTGATGAGGCACAGATCAAAGGAATATTGGACGTTTCAACGCAAAAGCCGGTTAAGGTTGAAGAAGAGCTGATCTCACCGGTTGCGACGGCAGTGAAACAGCTGATTGGTGAAGGGATAGAAGGCCCGTATAACCTGGTCTTGGGACCGGAATTTTATTCTTTACTGTTTAGTCCGGATGAAAAAGGGTATCCACAGAAAAACAGAATTGAAGCTTTGATTGGTGGTTCGATTATTCCATCGCCAATTCTCGGAAGAAAAGGCGTACTCGTTCCACAGAACAGTTCGGATTTTGAGTTGATTTCAGGAGAGGATATTTCGATTGGTTATTCGGGACAGCAAGGAGATGAATTGGCATTTTTCTTCATTGAATCCTTTACGTTCAGAGTTAACGCACCGGAGGCTGCGGTCATTCTCGAATAAATCATTTGAATCAATAAAAAAGTATCAGGCTCCGTTTAATAAACGGAGCCTGATACTTTTTTATTGATATAACAACCCTTTATTATCTGCAGCTTTTTCTGTCACTAAAGTTAAAACAGAAGCGATCAAAAGCGTCTTTCAGATTTTTTTGTAAATTATTTCTATTGATTTTGGAAAGAATCAAAAAATCTGTATCTATATGTTTGGATTATCTTTATAATACTATGTTCAAGTGGATTCTAAATTTTTCAGCAAGCCTCAAGTAATAGAGCAGGTAAAACAATAACCCCGTAGTAAAGAGCAAAATTAGTTCCTCTTTGTTTAATATACTTCTTTCTATTTCCCTGAAATAAGCTTTTCTGAATAGTTCTATAAAAATTAATAGTTCTCCGAAGACCATATTAAAACAGCATCATAGGCAATCTTTGTTGGAAGTGAGATCTTCGGGAAAAAGGTATCAAAAACGTGGTCTGTTGAATTGAGACTGATCAGATCTGCCGATAACCCTTTGTCAGTCAATAACTCATAAAGTCTTTCTGTCGGTGCATAAGGCGTCATCGAATCATCTTTCCCCTGAATCAGAAGGGTTGGCGGCACATCTTCATGAACGATATAATCAACGCATGCCAGTTTATAATCCTCTTTCTTTTCCTCAAGTGTACCATTCATGATTTTCTTCATGATTGCAATATGACTTTCTTTCAGCGTATCAAAACCATCCTGTGTTGAATAGATGACATCTCCAATATGGTCATACCAGTCAGTTCCTGCATTGTAAACATATTTTTCATAGTTGTCCATCAGGTTTACCGTCGGGCAGAAAGCCACAACACCATCAACCGTCATGTTGCTCTGATACAGATCATATTCCGGTATGTTTTCCGAGTAAGCGGTTAACAAAGACAGATGGCCACCGGCTGAACTACCTGTAAGAATAATCTTTTTGAAAGGCAATCGATTGTCTTCTGAAATGTGTTTTATTCCGTCTTTTATCTCACTGACCATCTTAAAGATATCTGAGTCTTCACTACCTGAACAGGAAAGAAATCCAAAACTATATCCGTTTTTCAACATCATTTCCTTCAGAGATGAGAAAATGGAGAGATCTTCATGCACAGACCAGTGTCCGTATGGCAGACATAAAAACAGAACATCTTTTCTTTCTGATTCTTCAGGGATGAAGAATTTGAGGTTCGTGATGTCATGATATTGTTCTAAATTAAAATCTGCTTCAGTCAGTTCAACAGCGGTTCCTGAATAAGTCATCTCCTGTGATGAAGTTTCAGATAAAGTAGATTCACTGGATAGGATACTTCCGATCAGGATTCCACTGTTGATCGTCAGAAACAACAGAATCACAAAGAGACTCTTCATGAAAATACCTGCCGGTTGTTTCTTGTTCCTGATCAGCACGATCGTCCAGAGAACAACTGCTGTCAGCAGAACAACAAAAACCGGCAATACGATGTTCGGATAAAGCATCTTGGGAACCGTAAAGATAACATTAAACGGTGAACCTACGTTTAACCAGACTGAGATATTTAAAAACAGGAAAATAAATAGTATGAAGGCTAAAAGAATCTTGCCAATAATTTTAACCATTTTGTTCCACTCCTCTTTCATATGGTTTGATCAGCATCCTCAGGGATGCTTTTAATTCGTGTTTTTCCCATAAAGTCATGTTGTTTTTCGTGAAAACCAGATGCATCAGATCATATCCTCTGTATAAAAAGATATAGGCATCGGCAAGCGCTTTTAATTCTGAATCTGATAGCGGGATTAACAATTTTTGCTGGACCAGCATATCAAATAATCTGTACGTCATTACCTTTAATTTGGATGATTCTTCCAGCACTGTATAGGCGGCTTCCACCTCATAAAACTGCTCCTGAAGGATCATGTTCCAGAAAAGACGGGCAATCTCATTATCATAAAAACTGCCATAACTGACGATCACTTCATAAAGAAGCATTGAAGCTCCTTTGGATGCATTCTTCTCAAAGATCTTCTGAAGGCTCTCACCGCTCTCATTCTTTGATCTTTCACGACAGTATTTATAGAGTTCATCGATCATTTCCTCTTTTCCGGAAAAATGATTGTATATTGCCGGTTTGCTGATACCAACAGCAGTTGCAATCTCCCGTAAAGAGGTATTTCTGATTCCTTTTTCATTAAACAGTTCAAGTGCCTTTATAAGTAATTTTTCTTTTGTTTTCATTATGCCTCCTAAAAAAAGTTAATTACCGGTAGTTCATATTTTATATTAAAAGAAACCCTTTGTCAAGGGTTCCAAAATAAAGTTTTATTTCGTTTAAAAGAGGTCTTTTTAAAACTTATCCCAGAAGTCTGCAGGGGTTTTCTCTTCATTTAAATTGACGGAATGGATCTTGACCTCTTCTTTTAGTGGTTGTTTGAAAGAATATTCATGCCATTCCGTTTCCATGTTTCCCATTCGTACGCTGATTTCTCCGGCTTGTGAATCAAATACAGAAGACCAGAGTGTCCCAAAACCCTCTGAATAATAAGGGGCGTTTAATCCTTTTGGATATTCATCTGTGAGGATTGTTTTGATATCTTCCTTTGTATATTTTCTGTCATTATCTCCAAAAGTCTTCAGTATATTGTCATATCTGTATTTTGACTGTTTAAAGAAGTGTTTTCTGAGTGGAATCATGTTCTCCAGATTGAAGTGATTTGTTGCCGCAAGCATATGTTCATCTGAATCGTTATTGATGATCTTGTACTGCAATCGTTCAGGAGTCTGTTCAACCAGCATGATTGAACCTGTTCTGTCCGCCACAAGATAAGTCGGACTGTAACCGGCTTCCAGACTTTTGATGACTTCCAATGCCTCATAGACATCTTTACAGTTATCCAGTACATTTCGAATAACCGTCCAGAACAGAAATCCATCGGTATAAACATCCTCAACCGGTGGGATTCCCCCTGTCATCGTCATGGCAAGTCCATGTTCATTCATCCCGTCAATCTTCCCGAAGACGATGGAAGTGAATCCCATACTTCTTGCAACACCTTCTTCTTTTATATCCATGAAGATACAGTCTGTCATATCGGGAAGATACTCATAATTTCTGCCGATGATCGTATGGCCTGTTTCCGTGGCCTTTGAAGTCAATCCAAAATGTCCGCACGCCCCCTTGAATTTGTAGGAATAAAGATAGTAACAGATATCCTCCGACTTCACATTAAGCACATCCGCCATCCCTTCGATTTCCCGATTGACATTCGGACAATGTTTCTCAAGAGTAGTGATAACTTTTTTAATCGCACTTGTGGGGATAGATTTCACAAAATCCGGTTTGAAGAGCATGAAATTTTTAAACTCAGCATTGTTCAGCGCAATCTGGCCCAGTTTCTGCCCCACTTCATAAGGTGTTCCTTCGAAAGCGATTTCCATATACGGTTTCTTGATGATCAATTCATTTACCTCCCTTAATTATTTCAGTAAGATTATAGATGAGGGAGTGTGACATATGATGGCAGGGTAAGCGGATCTTCTGTTTATGATTTGATTCCGATATAGGAAAAGAAACTCACTTCTGCATCTTCCTTGATATAATAACCCAATTCACCTTTTTTCATTGTTTTAGCCGCATTGTGGAAATGATATTCGCCGGTATGTGAGAGGACTTTCTTTAAACCGGCATCGACAAAATATTTCGAACGATCTGAAAAATCATGCTGAATATCTGACTTCTTCTCAGCTGAGAAGAGCGTTTCAAACCATTTACCCCCCGGTTTCAGAAAATCGTTTGCCGTTTTGAAAATATCTTTACTCAATGCAATGATGTTGGTCTGAAAACCAAAACAGCTCATAAGATAATCACAGGAGGTCTTTTTTATCGGAGCTTTCTCCAGTTCACCACACATAAAAACTGCCTTGCAACGGGTTGGGTTCAATGAAAAAAGTGCTTTTGTCTGATTGATCAAATGGAAATTGTGATCAAGTGCGTAGAAGGTGAAATTTGTCGTATGTTCCAATGTTTTTTCCAGTATAAAATTGGTCAAAACACCACTTTGAGTCGTATAGTCAAATACGATTTTATTCTCAAGGTTTTCTTTCAGAAATTGTTTGCTGAGCCAGTTTACCGCAGACATTGATGCGTTCAGATAATCCGGTGGCAGCATTTTTTCATGATCCAGCCACTCGGGATTTTCTTCGAACAAATTTGTAAACGAAGCGCCTTCAAAGACGATAATGCCCTCTTTGATCGTTGCTTTATAGCCGCATGAACACTCTATATTTCCGGAAACAATATGATTGTTGGCGATTTTGCCGTTCTGTATTTGTAATTGACTGTCACAATCAGGACAAATCAGTTGGGGAATAAACGCGAAAGGAACACCGATTTCCACCTCTTGTCTGATCTTAAAGTTTTTGATCTCTTCAAAACGTTGAACAAGCTTTTCTTCGGCTCTTTTTAACGCTTGAATCTCATTTCTGACTTCGGAAATTTTGTTTGTGAATAAATCCATCATTTCCCGATGCATGGCAATCATCTTTTTACTGGATAATCTTTTATAAGAGAGATATCTGGCAATCTCATCCAAAGAGAAGTTTAAATCTTTAAGTTGAATGATGGTTTGAATATCCCTTTCACAATTTTCATCGTATATGAAAAACGAACCGTTTTTTACGGGGGACAGGAGTTTTTTTGACGCATAAAAACGAATGGTCTCTTTTGAAATATTGAATTTCTCGGAAAACTCTCCTATTTTCATTTAATAAATCACCTCTTCGTTATTTTACCTTTTTCCCGAGTCAACTGCAAGCACGATTCAAACCCTAATCTGAATAATCAACAATTACCTTTTTTTTTCACACCGTATTTTTCTAACATATTCGTCCCCTTGTTTTATTTTAATTAAACTTGTGATTCACCTAAAAAAACAGAAAAACACAACAGCGAACTACTACATATTGTATCAAGTAAGTCTCGAGAACACTGTATACGGCATGTTTCAGATCAAAAAGGTCGTTTTTTCAGTGCAATCACTTATAGAAAAAGCGCGGGGTCAGGAATTAAATTTGACAAGTTTTATTTGTGGCAGTATAATAAATGGCTTTTACATTAGTAAAATAAAAACATTTAGCTGCGACTTTTAAAAAAATAAAAGGTGGTAAATGATGAAAAAGATCCCTGTAATTATTTCAATGCTCCTTGTTATCTTATTTTCTACTTCATGTTTTCTAAATGGTGGCGGCGAAAACAAATTTACTCCAGCCATGAGCTATGAACAAATCAGTCAAGGTGCATTCTTTTCCGGTAGATTAATCCATTCGGAAGATCCACTGTATAACAACTTACAGCCGGGACTTCTGATTCCGTTTCAGGACATTTCGGGTGAGTGGATAAAAAATCCAACCGAAGGCTGTTATGAATATGTGGAGCTGACCACACTGTACGGATACTTAAAAATAACAGACTTGGATGCACAGAAGATTGTCTTCGATTATGTGGTTTATTATGAAGAAGGAGCACGTTGGGAATATTTTCAAAAGATACAATTGTCCGGGACACAGTGTACATACGAGCATCCGGAAAATTTACCTTCATTCTGTCTTGCTTTTTTAAATAGTATGCGCTATGCACCCCTTGACGCATCAGAATTGATTCAGTCAGATGTATTGAACGATGTCACCCTGTTATCCTTCGCCACGGATATCCCCTCCACTTCAGAGATACAAACAATGCGTTCGATTCGGGCCAATACCGAAAGCAGGACGATTTCTTTCAGAGTCCAGGAATCGCCGGATAAGGCCTATGATTACGACAAAACGGTGGTTTACGGTGTACATCATTCCCAAAACAGTATGATTTATACCATTTCCAATGAAAATCTCTCATTTTCCACTGAAGCTTCAACCATTCGCATTAACGTCTCGGAAACGGAACTGCCTCTGTTCTCCGTTGGCGATTATGTCATTAATAACGCCTCAAGGACGACCTGCGTGATAACAGATGTGGAAAATGACGGTGATACATACCTGCTGAAAACGGAAAATGCAAATCTTCAAACGATTTTGGGAACCGTCTATTTTAATCTGTCTGGAGATCTCGGACAGATCATTCAACGGTATGGTACCCTTGAAAGCAAGGCAATACTGAGGCAGATTCAACAAAGCGAAAAAGCATTACCTGAGGAGAAATTGGATATCATCAATCTCAACGGGACAAAGACTATTTTTGAAAATGACACACTGGATTTTAAAATAGATTACGGTTTTGATCTTTACGTCGATGTTGCCTTAGACGCCAAGGTAACCTGGAAGGAGAGCTACGTTCGGGGGCATTTCATCGCCGGCTCGGAACAACATCTCTATCTCCTGCTTTCGGCATTTGGCGATGGAAAAAATGAAAAAGGCGACATATCGAAAGGACTCTTTGAAAAATCGTTCCCCGTAGAAATCGGGCCTGTTGTCATTACATTTGGTTTTGATATTGATTTACTCGGTGATTATCTGATTCCGGGATTAAATTTCACAATAGGTGGCGGCCCTCACTTGAAAAATGAAGTGGGTTTTAAATATGATATGGGCGTTCGCCTGAAATTCTTTCTGGACTTTATTCCCTATCCCGACCCTTGGTGCCATTATGAAGGGATTGGCAATTTTGACAACACATTCAAAATTTTTAAGCCGGAATTCAATAAGAACATTGAAAGGATCGAAGTGGGTTTTGGCATTGGTCTGACACCGAATGTCATGCTTTACGATGTGGTCGGTATCGGATTTCAGTTCCCTTTCATGTTTGAAAACATCCTGACAAAAGGGGATGATGAATGGCATTATGCCCTGGATTTTGATGTCAGTGGACATCTTTTATTTCGTTTGGGACTCCCGATTATCGGCCATCTGGATTTTGATATCGGAGAGGTTTTTCACAAAAGATGGAACTTATACAACGAGGATCCGAAGAACGTTGATGAAAGAGATCTGGGAACAAAGGACATAGGTGGGGTACAAAACGCCCTGGCGATGGATGAAAGCGAAACCATTTATGCAATCAATTATTACGATACTAAGGCTAATTTATATGCCCTGGACTTCGATAAAGACTTAAACAACTTGAATACCAAATGGACCATTCCATACTCCGCCCCTTTTACGCATCAAATAAAGGGTGTCACCCAGCCGGTTGCAGACGGCAATAACCGTGTCTGTTATGCCGTTAATCTGGATCAGTCTTCAGTCATCCGGATAATCGACAATCAAAGGGTTTCAGAAAAGGAAATTAACGGTTTGGTGGAAAACCTTTCAACCGCTCAAAGTAACAGTGGAGAAGAATTCATTCTGTTCACAGTCGGCAACAAATGCGTGATTCTTCGAATCTCAGACAAAAGGGAATACGGGTCGCATGTTTTCGACAACCTTTCCCGAATAGAGGGAATCACCACAACTATCAACGATGATATTCTGATACTGGGAACCACTTCCGGCAATCATACCGTTTTTACGACGATGGATTTAACCGGCACTGTCAAATCCTCACAAAGGATTTCAAAGACTTTTTCGGGGAAGACCACTGGAGCCATCAGTATCGATGCAGAAGGTCAACCGGTATTTGCCGTTGATGATCAATTAATCCTGATGTCTTCGAATTATAGAGATATCGTACAGTGTATCAAAACGGAAAGTGTCGTCACAACACCCATCAGTATTGCAGCGGATGGCAGCCTTTATTTTGGTTGTGAAGATCATGCCATTCACTGCTACAGGAAAGATAAAACAGGTACATACGTCATCCTTTCATGGAAAAAGCAACTTGATTCACCGATAAGCGCAGCTCCGGTCATTGGCAGAGACGGGCATATCAACGTGACAACCTATAACGGTTTCACCTATAATATTGCAACCGCTCCGGTTCACAGTGCGAATGGCGACATCCTAACGGATACCTCCGAGATTATCTGGCAGTCTCCGTTGAAAAAAACGAACAGTACACCGGCAAATCTTTCCGATGTGCTGATCCTGTCAAACGGAGTCGTTTTAACCCCGAATTTGGCCGGTATCAAGCTGATCGCAGGAACAGCCAAAGGCATCAGTGCCTCTCCCTGGCCAAGGGGAAGCTATAACAATCAGAACACTGGTGGCCTCTCTTATATCCCTTCATCGCTGAAAATAACACGGCAACCTGAAAAACAGGTGAAAATGGAGGGAGATTCCGTCACACTCTCGGTGACCGTTGAAGGGGGCACAGCACCGTATTTTTATCAATGGTATAAAGGGGAGGAAAAGGTCCCCAATGCCGTTGAAAAAACCTTCACCATTCAGAATTTAAGCGAAAAGGATGAGGCTTTTTATCATGTGGAAGTTCACGACAGTTTTATCCCCCATTTTAAAAGCCTTGAAAGTGAGCGGATTGCCGTACAGGTCAATTCAACGATGGAAGGCCATCGCAAATGGTCATACATTATCTCGGATGACCTGTTTAACAAAGATCTCGCACTCGATGCAAACGGCCATCTCTACGCCATCACTCAAAAAGGCACCATCCTCAAATTTGACGATTCGGGGAATTTGTCAACAACAAAAGAAATGAACAACGGTAATTTAAGCGATCCGGTGTGGATAGCCGATGACAAACAAATGTTTATTTATAACGGCAACGGTGACTTTTATATCTTTGATGAGAACTTGGACGATCATTCCTGGAAAAGTTATCAGGGCGGGAACCTGATCTACGGGTTTGACAAGGGAAACAAACGGATGGTTTACACCTATCAGCATTTTTACGATCTGATGGGGAAAATGCTCTCTGCGGGATATGCTGATTATGCTTCCGGAGAAAACCGCCATTCCATCAATCTGAATAAAAAGAAAACAGAGCCAACGGGAATCCTGATCACAAATGATGCCATTTATGTTACGACCAACAAAGGCACTTGTCTGGCTTTAAACAAAACGGATCTGTCTATTAAATGGGAAAAAAGTACCAGCAGTTCGTCTGTCTTATCCTCTCCGATTCGTGGACGTGCAAAAGGCTGGAGTGAACACGATGCCGTATTCTTTATCGAGTCTTATCAAGATACCCTGACCTTGTACGCTGTTGATGTGAAAGACGGCGGAAAAATCTGGTCCTCAAAGATCTCATCCGGTAAAAACACCGATTTTTACGGAACAATGCCCGAACCCGTTATCTCTTCCGCAAAGGATATTTTTGTGATATCGGATCATGAGAAACTTGTTTCCTACAATTATAAGGGAAGCAAAAATTGGGAATTTAAAGCAGCTGGTGGAATCAACACCTCACCGATTATCGGGGATGACGGAACTCTGTATCTTTGTACGATGAACGGTATGGTACAGGCCATTGATGCATCAACGGGTAAAGAAAAATGGCATCATCAGATCGGTTTGTCCTCCATTGATAACAACGCGTATTGTATCATCGCCAATCCCGTTCTGGAAGGCAACACCCTGATCGTTCCGGCCTTTTCCTCGGACAAGTCTCATGGAATGATCGTCGCTATCAACTGTTCCAGTCAGAATCTGGACACAGGATACTGGCCGAAGGCGAAAGCGGACAATCAAAATACGGCTTATTTTGAAATCAAATAAAATAAAATGCTAAAAACTATTTCAGTACAATCAAGGTGTTTCGACACAAATGTATAACAGGACACTTTTTTCATTTTTCATATTCTTACTCTCCCTTTAAATATTCTGCGATGGCCCGTTAGTCAGGAAATGAATTTTGTGACAAGTGATACAGGGGTGCATTACCTTCGAATGCTCGATAATAAAAGAATCATTTTGTATCTCAACCGCGAGGATCGCCTATGCATTAATTGAGAGTCGTTTCAATCACCTCTGTTCCTATTACTCTTCAAAAGCTCATGAAACGCTATACAGAAATATATGTAAAAAAATGAATAAATATTTTCGAATGAATTAAAAAACGAGAATTAAGTTATAATCTGTTTGTTAAACATAAAAAATGAATGCTTTTAATTGAAGAGCTGTTTGCCGTTATAACGGCCGAGGGCTTGCGATAGAAAGAAGAACAATAACATACAGAAGATAAAAGGATGTGAGACAGCAGATGGGTAAAATGAAAAGGAATCTGATGATGGTGGTTGTCATCATTGCCGTATTGTTACTAGTTTCGTGTATCAGCGGTGAAAATGAAGGTGATACGATACCGGTTGTCAAAGGGGTAAGACTCTCTGAACTTAACGGCTATCAACTTGACGATTACAGGGAATTCGGATTGTGGAGTCTAACGATCGATAAAGCGGAATTGACGGCCCTTGAAATGAAGACCCCACTCACATTCTGTGTAACGGGTGAAGGAACTGAGACCTTTGAGATATCGGGACACAAAGTAGACCACACCCGCTATATCTGTTTTATTCCCGAAAGAGTCGCTCGAAATGCGATAGAATCGGGAGCGCTCTGGAGCAGTGTTCAAAGAGATGAACAACAAGAGACGACACCGAATATTGAAAAGGTTATCATTCAGGATGACGACGTGCAGAACGAAACGGATCTGTACGAGATGCTCCTGACGGATTACATCACCCTTAAGGCGAGCGAGACCAGCCGGATATACGATGACGGGGTTCTCATTCGACCGTCATACGTGAAGTCGAATGAAGAAAATGCCTATACCCTTCAGCGTTATTACAATGCCAGGCAAGTTTCCGAAAATCACAATGTACAGAGTGCGTTGAATTATCTCAAAGACAGAACGGTACCGGATCACAATGCGCTGTTGTTCTTTGGCAACCCGAACCGTTTGAGTGTAACGCAGGGTGGGGCTGAAGAGGTAACGGCTCCAGACACGAGAGAGCGTTTGAGACAGCTCGGTGTTGAAGGCGAAGATCAGACTTACACCTTCTCACAGGATGGCGACAAGACGGTATTCAAGATCTGGTCCGGGAAACTGACAAACGAAGACTGGCGTGATGCGGAAAAGTTTATCCTCGATATCACAGGTGCAGTGCAAGATTGTGAACTGTTCCCAACGGGAGAGGGGACTCTCTATGAGGGAAGCGTGACCTGGACGTTGAACGATGAACTGGCGAGAAATGCCAGAACCACAGCGTTGACGGACTTTGACGGTGGAGATGGGACAGCCGACGACCCGTATCAGATCGCAAACTGGAAACAGCTGAACAACGTGCGGGATTATATGGGAGCCGATGTACATTTCATGTTGATAACGGATCTCTCGTCACAGACTGCATATTATGAGACGTATGTGGCAACGGCAACCACACCTGACAATGCAGGCTGGCAGCCGATAGGCAATAATACGTCTAAATTTCTTGGGACCTTCAGCGGTTATGACGGGGAAGCCTCACACACCATAGCCGACCTTTGTGTTGACCGGAGTGGTGAAGATTATATCGGTTTATTTGGGGTCGTTGGAACTGAAGCGACGATCACACAGCTCAGCCTCAAAAATGTTGATGTGAAAGGTCAAATGTTTGTTGGTGGCTTTGCGGGAGAGATAGACGGAGGAACTATCAGAGACGTAAGTGTGACGGGAAGTGTTAATGGTGGATATAGCACCGGTGGCTTTGTGGGATATATGGGAAACGGAAGCGTCGAGAAGGCTTATGCGACGGGAGATGTAACGGGAACAGAGAATGTCGGTGGTTTTGCCGGTGAATTGAATAGTGGTACTATCGGTAATGCTTATGCGACGGGAGATGTTACCGGGGATGATAGTGTCGGCGGCTTTTTTGGATATACCGCAGGAGATATTTCAATTAGTAATACCTATGCGGCAGGAGACGCAACGGGAACGACATACATTGGCGGTTTTGCGGGATATATATCAAATATTTACTCTGGAAGTATCACAGCTTCCTTCTGGGATACGGAGACTTCGAGTTGTGGAGACAGTGTTGGCACCGGTTCGGATACGGGTATAACGGGTAAGACAACGTCAGAAATGAAGACGAAATCGACGTTTGAGGATGTCAGCTGGGATTTCATAGGGGTCTGGACGATTGTTGAGGGAAATATGGAGCGTTCCTATCCGTATCTGCAAAGTATCCCACAAGACCCGGCACCCGGCTATGATGAAATCTTTGCCGGTGGAGACGGAACGGTAAACGATCCGTATCAGATAGGAAACTGGAAGCAGTTGAACAACGTGCGGGACTTTATGGGAGTGGATGTCCATTTCATGCTGACGACGGATCTCTCATCTCAGACGGAACATTACGAGACGTATGTGTCAACGGCGACCACAGCGGGTAGTGCCGGTTGGGATCCGATAGGCAATATTACAACTAAATTTCTTGGAACCTTCAGCGGTTATGACGGAGAAGCTTCACACACCATAGCGGAACTCTGTGTCGACCGGAGTGGTGAAGATTATGTCGGTTTATTCGGTTACGTTGGAACTGATGCGACAATCACACAGCTCAGCCTCAAAAATGTCAAACTAAATGGTAAAAATTATGTTGGTGGTTTTGCTGGTCGTATAGCCGGGGGGACTATCAGAGATATGAGCGTGACGGGGAGTGTCAATGGTACAGGAAGTGTCGGCGGTTTTATTGGTTCTATGCTTGATGGGAATATTAGTGAAATCAGTGTGACGACTCATGTTAACGGTACTTCAAACTCTGTTGGCGGCTTTATTGGAACCATTCCTGCTTTAAATGCGAACGCGAGCAGTATTAGAAATGTGAGTGTAGCGGGAAGTGTTAATGGTGAATCTTGGAATACCGGCGGTTTTGCAGGTAGTATATATATTTATGAAAATCTTAATGTCGAAAATGCGTATGTGACATCAAACGTAACGGGTCAAACTTTTGTTGGTGGCTTTGCTGGCACTATAGGAAGAGGGAGCATCAGCAACGTGTATGCGACAGGACAGGTAACGGGAGATTCTTATGTCGGTGGCTTTGTTGGTAAGTTGGATGTATCTGCAACGATCACCAACGCGTATGCAACGGGAGACGCAACGGGAACGACGAACATGGGGGCATTTGCCGGATCTGTTGATCCTACTTCAAACATCACAGCCTCTTTCTGGGATACAGAGACTTCAGGACTTGAAACGGGTATTGGAGATGGATCGGCAACAGGCTTAACGGGTAAAACAACGACGGAGATGAAGACGAAATCAACGTTTGATTCGGTATGGAATTTCACAGATGTCTGGGCTATCGAAACGGAAGTAGAAGATTCTGCCATCTCCTATCCTTATCTTCAAAGTATCCCGCAGAATCCTGCACCGGGTCACGCTTTATCACCTTGATAGACAGAGAAAGACAAATCATACGGGTTTGGGGTTACTCCAAACCCGTTTTTAATAGATCAATCCCTTTTTCTCAGCTTCTTTTTCTTTCATGTGGGCAATGCCTGAAGCGAAAACGATGCCGAGGGAGGCTCCCAGTCCAATGTTTTTGAAGACAACACCAAAAGCGACACTGATGGGGAAAATGGTGCCGAAATAAATGGCGAATAGATCCCCTTTCTTTTTTAACCCATATTTTTCGCTGACCCGTTTCTTTATTTCGTTGAAGTGTGTCATATAAATCTTTCTGTTTTTCCTGTTATATTCCCTGCTGACAACTTTCAACGCCTCAAGAAGGTGATCGGGATTTTTCTTCTCTTCACCAAATTGTTTATCATCCAGCTTGTTGATAAGATTCTTTAAATTCTTCAGGAAGAGGAAGTTTTGTAACTCCTCTTTTAAGTTTTTTGTTAGAATCTCTATCTGTTCAATATAATTTTGCCGCATCAGAAGCTCCTTTCCAGTGTGAAATCATCAGATACTATTATACTGGTCATTATAGCATGAATTCTTTACACAAAAGAAACTTGACAAAAGAAGTCTGTCAGGGTATACTGTGTATGTACGATATGTACAGTTAGAAAAATAAAGGAGGACATACGATGTCTATACTTAATGTATCGAATATAAATAAAACCTATGAGCATTTTAAATTAAGAAACGTCTCTTTCAAATTGGAAAAAGGCTATATCATGGGTTTTATCGGAGAGAATGGTGCCGGAAAGACGACCACACTCAAGGCGATCTTAAACATGATTCATATCGAAAGTGGCAGTGTTGAGGTCTTTGGACTTAATCTAAACAAAGAGGAGCAGAAGATCAAAGAGAATATCGGATATATGTTTGGCGGAATTGATTTTTATCCGAGAAAGAAACTGAAACTGATCACATCGGTGGTTAAACGGTTTTACAGTAATTGGGAAGAGCGTGTATACCAGCATTACATGAATAAGTTTAAGCTGGATGAGAACAAGAAGCTGCATGAATTGTCTCACGGGATGAAGGTCAAGTATAATCTGACACTGGCATTGTCACATGATGCGAAGTTCCTGATTCTTGACGAACCGACCAGCGGTCTTGATCCTGCGGCCAGAGACGGTTTAATGGAGATCTTCCAGGAGATTATTGAAACGGGTGAAAGAAGTATCCTGTTCTCGACCCATATCGTCAGTGATCTTGAGAAATGTGCGGATTATATCACTTATATCAATAATGGCCGAATCATTGACAGTTCATCCAGAGAAGAATTTACGGATGCTTACAGATTGGTCAGAGGCAGTAAAAAACAACTTGATTTGGTTAAGGGAGAACTCGTGTCCTTTAAGGAAGATTCCTTTGGGTTTACGGGGCTTATCGAAAAAGAAAGGCTGTCATCGGTAGATGGTGTTGAAGTGGGAACAGCCGGACTCGAAGATATCATGATTTATTATGCTAAAAGAGGTGAGAAATAATGAAAGATTTACTGTATAAAGAATTCAAAATGGCAATTCATCCGGGTTTTTATCTGATATTCCTGACGGCTTTACTCCTGCTGATCCCCAATTGGATCTTTACGATTGCGATGTCCTATCTCCTGTGGGTGGTTGTACCGAATATATTTACCGCAATAGCCGCCAACAACGATACCTTTTTCTCGGTCCTGATGCCCATTAAAAAACGTGATGTCGTCAAGGCAAAAATATTAACCGTTATCGCTCTTGAATTGCTCAACATCATCATCGCCATCCCTTTTGCCGTTGCCAACAGAATGATGTACAGAGGTGATTTAGGAATGCTGGAGCCCAACCCCGCTTTTTTCGGATTTGTCCTGATCATGTATGCCATTTTCAATATTATCTTTATTCCAGGTTTTTATAAAACGGGCTATAAGATGGCGTTTCCTATCTTGATGGCAATCATCGGGGCTTTGTTGTTCGCGATGTTCATACAGTTTATGCCGTTTATCTCCCCGCAGTTTAATACACTCTTCAACCTGAGAACAACGGATTCGTTGATATGGCAGATCGGCATGTTAATCGTGGGAATCATCATCTTTATTTTAATGAATAGCATGACCATCAAATTATCCGTGAAAAGATTTGAAAAGTTGGATCTGTAATGAATATCAATATCTCAAACGCATCAGACAAACCTATATACATTCAGCTGTTTGAGCAGATCAGCAATCAGATTCTCAAAGGCGAACTCGAATCCGAGTTCGCCTTGCCTTCTATCCGAACGGCGGCAAAAGAGCTCCGTGTGAGTGTCATTACCGTCAAAAAGGCATGGGAAGAACTGGAACGACAGGGCTTTATCTATACCAGAGCGGGAAAGGGTTGTTTTGTCGCAGACCTTTCGGAGGAGGAACGGATGGAGAAGAAAATGGAAATCGTTGAGGAGAGGATATTGAAGGATATAGAGGGGTATAAGGCGATGGGGCTTGAGCTTTCTGAGGTGATAGCGTTACTGAAGAAATTGTATTGATATCTGAATATAGGATATGCTGGACTTATTTTTTCTTTGTCTGTTTTGTGTAATTTATTCAAAGTCCAGCGTATCTTTTACGTTATACCCTTTATCGATAAGGGCTTTGGCAAAAAGTCCCCGACCGGGTATCAACTTCCCGGTGAAAGTTCCGTCGTATATTTGATTGACGCCACAGGTTGGACTTCTTGACTGCAGGATAACCAGATCAATTTTTTGGTTTTTGATCTTTTCCAGGGCGACAGCCACTCCATGTCTAAACTCAAAATCAACGTTATTTCCCCTGTCATCCATCACTATTCCGTCGACAATCTCAGCACATGGCCGAGGCGTTGGCATACCGGCCAGCTGTTCAGGACAAATACTTATTACCTCTTTTCCTTTGAGGTATTCAATCACATTTTCGTTGCGGTTGTTCTTTCCGTTATATTTACAATTACACCCTATTGCACAGGCACTGACTAATACTTTCATTATCAAAAACTCCTTCAGTACATTTTTTCTACACTCTTTTGTGATGAAAGTTGATTCAAGTCAACTTTTGAAAACGGTACTTCTTAAAATATTTTAACATAAGATCAAACCATTAAGGACCAAGCAACTATACAATATCATCAGAGAAAAATTAACACGTTTATCCCGCTTTTTCCGACAACAACCGTGTCATTTTAAAAGATAAAAAGATAAGGATGACGATCAAATTCAGAATATTTCCAGCCAGAATCAAATAATGGGCTTCAAGGTGATCCAGTCCTATCCCAAACAGAAAAGCGCCAAGTGGGGTGATAAGCTGTGCCAGAATGGCGACCACCGAAAAGACCCTTGAACGGTATTGTGTTGGGATTGTCTTTTGAAACCAGGCGTATATGGGTGTGTTAACGAAGGCGTTGAAAATACCTATTGTTCCGAATAGAGTGATGATGATCCAGAAATAAAGCCAGGAATGCCCACCGAGAACATGTACGACAACGGGAAAGGTTGTCATTGAAAAGATAAGATTGATAAAGGATTGAGCAAGAATACCCGTTTTGAATAATTTTGCTGCATTTCGCTTATGAAAATAAGCCCCGAGTAGAATGTTGCCGATCAGAATTCCGGCAACCCAGGCGGTTTGAAGAAAACCGAACTGTTCCCCGCTGAATCCGACGCTTTCTAGTATATAAAATGGAAATACTACGCTGAACAAAGAGGTAACGATAAAGTTTGAAAACATTATAAACACGATTAATATTAAAAGCCCTTTTGTCGATGCTACATAACGCAATCCATCTTTTATATCTGCAAGTGTGCTTTTTAAATCAATTTTCCGCTTCTCAGTTGTTTGGCGATAATGAATAAAGTATTCACTGATCCCCGACAACACAAAAGATACTCCGTTAAGCATAAAGACAAATTCGATACCAAATACTCCGTATAGTATCCCGCCGAGTGCGGGGCCAACGATATACGAAAAGCTGTTGATTCCCTGAATGATCGAATTGGCCTTTGTCAGATTTTCTTCGTGAACGATGTCACCAATCATGGCTTGTGTAGCCGGATCGAATGTGATATCAAAAGCGGATATGACAAATTGTGCCATCAACAGATAAGTGATGGTCAAAGCATTGGTCTTTGCCAGAAATGCCAGGAGTAATATGACGCCGCCTCTCGCAAGATCCATAGAGATCATGATAGCCTTTCGATTAAAACGATCTCCCAAAACGCCTGAAAATGGTCCAACGAATAATCTTGGCAGATTCGTAACCAGAACGAATGTTCCCATAACAGTTCCCGAACCGGTTAAATCGAGGATATAGAGTGGGATGGCTATTTGCTGAATCCCGGAGCCGATAATTGAAATCAGGCGCCCGAGAGAATAGAATAAAAAATTCTTATTTGTAATACTTTATCACCTGCTTTTTTTGTTGTGTAAAGTCTATATGCTGAAGTTCTATACAGGTCAAGAGCAATGTGAAACGTTGTGAGGTAAAAAAAACGTAAAAAGCTTGAGTACACTTCAGGGGTGTATAATAAAGGAAGATAAACGGTAAGGCAAGACAAATGCAGGAGGAGTCTGCTGATGAAAATTGGTGAATTTGCAAAACAGTTTGATATCAATAAGGAAACGGTTCGTTTTTATGCCCAAAAAAAACTTTTGAATCCCATTAAAACACGTTATTATTATGATTATGAGGAAAATTGTGTTGCGGATATGGCCACTATTTTGAAATTGAAGACTCTTGGTTTTTCACTTGACGATATTTCACGTTATTTAACTTTCTTTCGCAATGCAACGCGACATATGATAACAGAAAAAGATGCATTAATCCGGTTTATTGATCAAAAAATAGAAAGTGTGGATTCAAAGATGGCTCAATTACAACAGAATAAGCAAATATTGTCAAAAATACGTTCAAAGATTACGGCCCATTATAATCGAACAGTTGATGATGATGCATGGGGGATCCCGCTTGATTTCTTATCCCGTTTAATCTGTCCGAAATGTGGTAGAGGTCTTCAGGTAGAGAATGGGGAAATTGTGAAAAATTCACTTGTCAAAGGTGATTTGTTGTGTGATTGTGGCTATCGTGCTGAAATTAAAGAGGGAATTATTGTATTCGATGGTGTTGATTATGGGAGTGTTAGCGCGGAAAAACTTTCAATAATGAAACGGGAAGATTTTTCGCCACCGGAATATTCTGCAGCGATTTCTGCTTCCGTCAATTGGGTTATTCAACAATTGCTAAAACAGCCTCTCAAAGGGAAAGTGATATTAGACCCCATGACACAAGGGGGGATTCGAAGTGTTCAAATGATAGAGCGTTTAACGGATTGTTGTACAGATTTTATCTATTTGGCTATGGATATTCATTTTGAACAGGTATATCATTTCAAGCAACTCCTTTCAACGCTTGAACGGAAACCGAGATTTGTCTTTTTCTCAGGTGATTATGAGCATTTACCCATTCGTTTCGAATCCTGTGATTATATCGCTTCTTTTCTTGGGTTACAAACTTATTTGCATTATAAAGGACTATTTCCCCACGAAAAATTACTGACTTTTCTAAAAGGGGGCGGGAAATGGTTTGAAACGTTGTTTTATGTCACGGATAAAAAGATGATTTTGAACGAATACAAAGAAATGGTTCCTTTTTTAAATCAAGGATTTCTGAAAGACACGTTATCCGAGATAATGAAATGCCGATTTGTTGATTCAGGAGGTACCTCTCAAACGGGAGAATTAGGGCAATTTTTGAATTCAGATGCAGAACTCAATTTCTTTTCTTTTATGGGGACGAAATGAGTTTAACGTATTGGAACCGGTGGCATTCAGTTGCTTTTCAGCGACCAAAGTTCGAAAATTTTCAGATTTGATACCCTGACAGGGCAAAGTGTCAAGGTGAATCAATTAAAAAAAGCTAAAATAAACGCCACTCAATGCAACGTCTGTGCAAAAGAGTAAGCGTTTATTGATAGAGCATCAGAATCAAAACAATGCGTTTATCTTCTCATAAAGTTCCCAAACGTCATCACCAAAATTACTGACCAGTGTGATCTGCAAGTCTCTTTCTCTGTCAAAAGCACTGTAAAAACTGACGCCCGGATCACATCCTTCAAAGTGAATGATGAAACCATCACTTTTTTCATCTAACCAGAGACCATATCCGTAGCACTTTTCATCCACCTGTGGTGTTGTCATCTCTTTTACCAATTCTTTTGAAATAAGCTTTCCCGAAAGAAGAGTCTTCCAGAATTTCTCGACATCCGGGACTGTTGTAAAGGCGCCTCCGGCTCCCGTTCCTTTTACGTCTACGCTGTATATGTTTGTGCGGAAATCTTTTCTTTTGTCATCGTAGATATAGGCATTTGCACATTTTGCAGGAAGTCTGTCCAGTTCATAATAACCTGTTCCGGTCATCCCCGCAGGCTTGAAGATAATATCTTCCAGATAGTCATCGAACATTTTTCCCGTAACGGCTTCAATAATCAAACCAAGTACGACAAAGCCCGTGTTGTTGTACTGGAATTTTTCTCCCGCCGGGTACATCATCGGTTTATCGATGAACAATGGTAAAAGATCGGCAGAGGTTCTGATCCTGTAATTAGGCAGGTCAATCCACAAATCTTCGTACTCCTCCATAACTTCTTCGTCGAAATAATCGGGGATGCCGGATGTGTGGTTGAGAAGCTGTTTAACGGTGATATTCGGATCAATTGCCTTGAGATCAAATTTAACGAGATCACCCAATTTTGACTCGAAGGAAAGTTTTTCCTCTTCGATGAGTTTCAATATGCCAACTCCCACAAATGCCTTACCTGCCGAAGCGGTAGGGAATTTTGTGTCTATTTCATTTGGGATCTTGTTTGGCAGATCGGCAAAACCAAAGGCTTCTTCGAAAAGTGTTTCTCCGTTTTGAACGATAGAAACGACTCCGGAAAAATCCTTATCGATAACTTTTTTTATATCCATTGAACTACACTCCTTCTTAACTTATAGTGAAATTATAGCATGGAACGATTGTATTGAAGGACTAATCTGTTATTATAGAAGACGTTAGCAGTAGAGAGTCAAAACAAACTATCAAAATGCAAAGGGAAGTGAATTAAATGAAAGTCGTTGCTTTTAATGGGAGTCAGCATGTAAAGGGAAACACATGGTTTGCTATTCGAATGGTGTTGGATGAATTGGAATCCTGTGGTATAGAAACGGAGATTGTACATGTGGGGGTAAAACCTGTCAGAGGGTGTATGGCTTGTTTCAAATGTGCCAAAAGTAGAGATGAAAAATGTGTGCTTGATGATGATGTTAACGAGTGGCTTCAGAAAATGAAAGCGGCAGACGGGATTATTCTCGGGTCACCCGTTCATTATTCCGGTATACAGGGGACGATGAAGTCTTTCCTTGACAGGGCATTTTTTGTTGCGGGATTTAACCGACAGATGTTCAGGCATAAAGTTGGTGCATCTGTAGCAGCAGTAAGGCGTTCAGGCGGCTTGCCTACCATTAATCAGTTGAATCATTATTTGTCGTATTCGGAGATGTTTTTGGCAACGTCAAATTACTGGCCGGTTATCCATGGGTCATCGGCAGGAGATGCTGAACAAGATGCTGAGGGAAAGCAGATCATGAGAGTTCTTGGAAAAAATATGGCATGGCTTATTCAGACGATAAACGCCTCGAATGTTCCTGTTCCTGAACCTGAAAAGAAAATCATCACAAATTTTATCAGATGAGATAAACCTACTCGATAGCATCAGATAAATTTTTAAATGAAAAAGACGTATTTAATATAAACGAACATGGAGCAGATGGGGAAAGAACCAAATCCTTTAAATCTGCTTCTCTTGACATTATAGTTATATAGGTGTACAATTTATATGGTGATAAAATGAATGAGAAGAAAGCAATTATTGGGCTTTATATGAAGTCAGTTGATTTGATGAGGGCAATAGAAAATGAACCAAGGGATTTCGGAACCGGTGACTTGTTGTACTCTTCGACCATTCATACGTTGGTGGAGATAGGCAAAAACCCGGGGATCAACCTGACGAACCTTGCTGAAAAACTGGATATTTCCAAGAGTGCCGTATCAAAATTCGTCCGTCAGCTGCTGGAAAAATCTCTGATAACGAAGAGCAAGGATATCAACAACAGAAAAGAAGTCATATTTTATCTAAGTGAAAAAGGAGTTGTGGCGTACAACGGTCACGAAAGCTTTGAAAAACGTTTTTTTGGACTCATTGAGAATAAGCTGGATATGTTGAAGGACAATGAAAAGGAAGTTTTTGTTGAATTTCTTTCATCACTTGTACAAGCGTTGAAAAAAGTGGAATGATTTATTTTTTATTTAATGGTTATACAGGTGAACAAAAGTAGGAGGGATTATGAAAAAATTCATGATAGTAGCTTTGATTTTAGTTGTTTTAATTTTAGGAGTTGGAATAGTTTCATTCACAGGATGTTCCGGGAAGTACACGAAGGAGGAAAATGAAATGCTAATACATGAGATGACGAAGAAAGTGATAGACGGGGCGCAAACAGATGTCGGAAAGGCTGAGAAAATTTTTTACTTCATAAGGGACGAGATTAAATTCGGCTGGGTCTATCCGCAGGAGATGCCGGCGGCAGATGTTCTGAGGAATAAAAAGGGAGTCTGTATGCAGAAGGCAAACCTTCAGATTGCCATGATGAATGAAGCGGGACTGAAAACACGATATCACTTTATGTATGTGAACAAGAAAGCATTGGAAGATTTTCTGCCTGGATTTGCGTACAATAACTGGCCGGAGACCTTTGCCCATACCTATCCTGAAGTCTTTCTGAACGGAAAATGGGTATCCGTTGAAGCGACAATCGATAAAGAACTGCATGAGATTTGTATCAGAGAGAAGAAGAATTTCGGGAAATATGGCGATATTGTTGAAAGCTGTTCGATAGAATTTTCTGAGGCTGGTGTTAAGGCCCATCAGCAGTATCAGGAAGTTGAAGGGAAAGAGAGCTTTTACGGGACTTCAATTGATGATTTTACGGAATACCTGCATACGGAAGTTTCCTGGTGGAAACGTTTGATGCAGCCGATTATATTTAAGCAGGCGGATAGGATCATCAACGATTACAGAGGTTTTTAATCAAGGGGTATCGATTTTCAAATAATTCTTCATGTGCATGAAGAATTATTCTTTCCTACCAATATAGCTGTAAAAGGTAAGTTCTTCGTTTCCCTTTATCTGTAAAAGTTTATTAAATTCACCAAATTCTTTTGTTTTTGGAGAAGACATAAAATTCAATTTTGTTAAACCTTGCAGCTCTTTTTCGATAAGGCTGAAATCCAGACTCCGTCTGAGGTTTTCTGTATTCTTATCTGAAAGATTGCAAATATCGTAATAAATACCGTAAAATTTCCCATAATCTTTTAAAAGATTTATCTTGTAAGGAATCTTGAATTCACCGGTATCACGCATATCCACTATCGAACCATAGACATCAATAATCTTATCAAACAAAGAGGGTTTAAAAGGGGCTTTTCGGATATCGCCACTGCAAAACATTGTTCTTGGCCGGTTTGGTAAAGCATCTACAGCTTTTTTGGACGACTTCAGGAAATTAAACCTTCTTTCACAGTTAATATATAAAATATCCTTTTCTTTTATCTCCTCAAACAATTTTAAAAAATAAAGACCTCCAGTAACCGTGCTATCAAGTAATATGTCGTTATTTTTTAAATCTTTTTGTATCTTATCCTTCAACCACTGTTCAACAATAAGTCTGTTGGAAAAGTATTCACTTGGAAATTTCTTCTCGACATCTTTTTTGGTTTTAATAACAGGCGGAATCTTCTTCATGTCGAACCCATCAAAGAGTAAAATACCCTCCTGAATGACATATTCCATCCCACAACTGCATCCCAATTTCCCATTCACGATTTCACTGTCAATTACTTCTGCTTGTTTCAGCTGTAAATCGCAACCACACCGATCACACCTTAAAAGCGATAAGAATTGAAGATCAATTCCGGATACCGCAATTTCCTTGGGTTCTGGAGAATGAACCATATTTTCAACACAATCAACTATTTCTTTTAAATCTTTATATTTATATTCAAGTAACTTTTTTTCTTCATCTATCTCTTTCAATTTGGCTTTAAAAAAATCCAGAAGAAACGCATTCATATCCGTGAAGGCCTCTTTATCAATTCGCATATAGTTTAATAGCACTTTGATTTCTGATACGGAGAAACCTATTCGCTTCAATTTCTTAATGGCGCGTATATCTATTTCACATTGATGATTATAATCGTAATAATGTTTGATCTTACAAGGCAAGAGCATTTTTTCATCGGTATAGTATCGTATGGTTTCTTTTGTCAAATTACATTTTTTAGAAAATTCACCAATTTTGATAGGTATCACCTTATTTTTAGAGAATAATTGTTAAATTCAACAACATGTTAACCATTACGTAGTATACCACAGTTTTTCAGAATTATGTTACATGAAATAATAGAAAAAATGTCTTGACAGGTTGTGAACTGCGGAAAGTATGCTATGTACATGAGTGCTTAATAAGCACTAATAATTTAAGGAGGTTGTCTATGAAAAAAATAGGTTTTGTTATTCTGATTTTATGTGTTGTTTTCTCTTTCGCTTTTTCTGAAGTAAAAGGTCCATATACTGACAAAGTTTATGTTAACACAAGGATGAAGGAAGAAATCGGGCTTAAGGATGCAGCAGAGGGGTTAACAGATGTTTTTCTCTGGGGTGTGAATGGGCCAACGCTTTATGGTATGCCTCAAGAAGATCTTGACAAACTTGAGATTTACTCTGTTCCTTCAGGATCATGGTCACTCAATCTCAACAACTACCCGGGAGTAGCACCTTACCAGGTAGAAAAAGATGGAAAGACACTCTTTAATCCTTTCGCTATCGAAGAAGTAAGATTTGCTCTTAACTTCCTCATCAACAGAAAGTACATCGTGGATGAAATTCTTGGTGGCGCGGGATTCCCTATGTTTTCAATGGCGACTACAGGTCAGCCTGGAACGATGAAGTACACCAAGGTTGCAGAAGAATTTGGATTCACACCGGAAGGCGACGAAGAAAAGGCTATTGCTGACATCACAGCGGCAATGGAAGCAGCAGCAGCACTTCCTGAAAACCAGGGAAGACTCGTTAAAGGCGCAGAATTCTGGGAATTTGACGGCGAACCTGTAACAATCGAATTCATAATCAGAGTCGATGATCCTAACGGTAGGCTCAAAGAAGGAAACTACGTTGCAGATCAGATTGAAAAAGCTGGAATCAAAGTTGACAGACTGACTTGGGACAGAGTTAAAGCAACAAGCGCATCTTATAACTCCAACCCTGCAGATTACGAATGGAACCTCTACACAGAAGGTTGGGGAGCAGGCGCAACAAGGAGATATTGGGAACATATCGTTGCACAGATGTACGCACCTTGGTACGGTTTTATGCCTGGCGGTGCAACAGCTGAAAACTGGAATACAGTTAACGAAGCACTTGACCAGTACACACAGGATGCATTCCACGGAAGATTCTTGACAATTGACGAATACTGGGAAGATGCTCTTGAAGGACTCAAACTTGGTCTTAAAGATGCTCTCAGAATTTATGTCTGTGCGAAGACAGATTTCTATACGGCCAACAAGGCAAGATTTGAACAGAGATTTGCTTACGGTCTTGGCGATGGCGTTAACGAATGGATGTTCATCACAGGAAAAACGCCTGACAAAATCCTTAACGTCACACAGTTCTCAGCACAGGGTGCACTCTTCATGTCCGCATGGGATCCAATCGGAAACGATGGATTCTCAGACACCTATTCAACAAAGATTTCAAAGGCTCTTATCGATGCCGGAATGGAAGAAAGTCCTGTATCAGGTGACCAGGAAGAAGTTAGAGCACATTATTACGATGTGGAAACACAGGTGGAAAGAGTTGGAAATGAACTCGTTGGGCAGATTTCTGTCCCTGCAGATGCAGTTAAGTACGATCCGATTACAAACGAATGGGCAACGGTTGGTGAAGGTGTTAGGGCATACAGTAAGGCATCATTCAGCTTCACGTTCACACAGTGGCATGATGGAACACCTATGACATTGCTTGACCTCGTTTACAACGAAGGATTCAGAGCTGAATGGTCATCACAGGATGGGAACAACGATAAGGAATACCAATCGACATACGCATCACTCGTGGCTGAGGGTATCGAATCAATTAAGGGATTCGTCTTTGATTTTAAAAACGAAACCGTTACAACATATTTCGACTACAATTTCCCACCAAGTAAAGCAAGAGTTGCCGGAACAGGATGTCCTGCATTTACAGTAGCCGCTTCCGGTGGTGTAGTAAGTGGGAACGTATGGACAGTTATCGAGGCCATTTCAGATATGATCGTCAACGGAAGTAAATCGGGCACACAATATTCTATTTCATCAGATTCAGATAATGAAATCGATATTCTCATTCCTTCACACGTTGCAGATATCCTTGCAAAGGTCAAAGAACTCAAGGCAGCCGGTCACATTCCTGCGTACCTTAAGGGACTCATGACAGCCGAACAGGCAGATGCAGCTTATGCAAATGCCATTGCGTTCATTGAAGAAATGGGTCATGCTTACATCGGAAACGGCGCATTCATTCTTACAGCATACGATCCTGAAACAAACTTCCTCGAACTCACAGCGAACAGAGATTGGGCTTGGAGTGCAGACTACTGGATAGACAGATTTGCTGTTCCTACAATCATTATCAACGACTTCAAGGTTCCAACACTTGTTCCAAGAGGAAAAGACATCGAAGTTAAAGTTGACCTTTCAAAGGTTGTATACCCAAGTGTAACTCCAGAAGTTGCTGACGAAGGTACAGTAGAAGTATTCCTCGGAAACCTCGAAGGAATTACTGGCCAGATCACAAACGCCGGAGAATTCAAACTCATGATTCCTGGTTCAATGACGAAGGAACTTGACAAGGGGACATACGAAATCGTTGTTAAGGCTGAACTCGCAGGTGCAATTCCTGTTGAAAAAAGAAAATCAATCATTCTTTGGTAATATCAAGAAATAATTGACACTTTGTCGATAGTGCCTCTCGTGCTCTTTGGGGCACTATCGATATTATTTAGGGGGCAAAATTTAATGTACTGGAAATATGCATTAAAAAGACTGTTGAACGCAGCGATCATATATATCATCCTAATCTTTATATTTTCTGCCTTGTTCAACGTGCAAATGGAACAAACCGTCTATGCACAGATTGACGAAATGGTCAAACAGGAGACCATGCAACTAAAAGATATGAAGCCCGATGAAATAAGAGAATGGGCCGCACAGAGGAAAGAACACTATTACAGCAGATATAACCTGGATAAGCCCGTCATGGAAAGAATACTGATCAGGGCGAAAAACGCATTAGTATTTGATTATGGAAACTCATCGCTGATCAAATCATCAAGCGGAAGTAGAGATGTAAGAACAATCGTAACTGAGACTATTCCGAGAACATTACTTCTGTTTATGACAGCGACAATCATAGACATACTGCTTGGCTTCTGGCTGGGAATCAAGAAAGCGCAGAAACCGGGTAAAGCACTCGATAAAACAACATCAGTCGTCACAATGGTCGTCTACGGGATGCCATCCTGGTGGCTGGGAATGCTGATGATCATGGGATTTGCCTATATCTTCAAGATTTTCCCATCGGGCGGACTGACCTCCACACCGCCACCCCCGGCAGGATCATGGACCGCCTTTGTCGATTCACTGTATCATCTGATACTGCCTGTTATCACACTGGTGGTTATCGGCTTCTGGGGAAGAGCATTCCTCACAAGAAATATCGTATTAAGCACATTGCAGGAAGACTACATCATGTCCGCAAGGGCAAGAGGTGTACCGGAGCGAAAGGTTCTCTACGGACACGCCCTCAGAAGTGCTGCGCCACCAATCGTAACGATGGGACTGCTGGCCCTGATCGTATCCTTCAGTGGAAATATCCTCTTTGAAGGCATCTTCAGCTGGCCGGGAATGGGAAACCTTTACTGGGTAGCGGTACAGCAGAACGATATCCCGGTACTGATGGGAAACCTCTCATTGACAACCGGATTGTATATAACAGGACTGGCGATTCTTGATTTGATCTATGGATTCCTCGATCCAAGAATTAAGGTAGGTGGAAAAGCATGAAGCTCGCAGACATGAGAGAATCCTTCAGAGATTTCTGGAGTGAATTCAGTAAGGAAAAAACAGGTGTTATAGGGCTTGTCCTCTTTGCACTTTTCATCTTTATCGTCATATTTGAACCCCTTCTATTACCCTTTGAAGGTGCAAATGACAGATGGAGAGATATCACATACTGGGCCGACAATCCCAAATCAGCGCCACCGGTTTGGACAAACTGGTTCAGCACCGAAAAGAAGGCAACAACTGAGAGTTTTTATGACTATTCAACAGATGAACAGGATCTGGGCGGAATGAAAGTTATGGAATACACATTCGATTACGACTATCATTTTGATGAAGCACCCAACGACATCATTCTGCACGCAGACGCCTCTGGAGCCCCGTTGATTGTTGTAAAAGCTATCAGACCGGATGGCGAAGAAATAGAATTGTACAACGGCAGTTTTAACGCCGGGGACAACGTAAAAGATTTCAGATTATCCCTTGACAACAACTCAAGAGACATCCTCTACAATTTTGCAAAGAGTTATGAAAGCAAAGAAAATCTGAAAATCGTCAAAGCCGGATTGATCAAAACGACAGATACCCTCTTCGCGAAGGCTGAAGAAGGGATACTGAGAGATTCCGAAGCCTTAAAAGGTGAATACAAGATTGTCATTCAGGCCATCTTGATGGCAGAAGGCGACAACCTTGAAACCCCGTATCTGATCATGCCGGGTAAAGTCTCCGGGGTACTGGGAACAGACTCCTCCAAGAGAGACGTCTGGACGGGTGTTCTCGCTGGGGTAAAATGGGCCTTGCTCATCGGAATCCTGACGGCGATTGTATCCGTAAGTGTCGGAGTTGTCTACGGCGTTGTGAGTGCGTATCTCGGCGGCTGGCGAGATGCACTGATGCAGCGAGTCTTTGAAATCTTCGTATCCGTTCCGTTGCTGCCGGTTCTGATCGTCATGAGTGCGATCTTCGAGCCGAGTATCTGGACGATGATCGGCATGATGGTTCTCTTCTTCTGGACGGGATCCGTTAAGACCGTTAGAAGTATGGCGCTGCAGATCAAGGAAGAGACATACATCGAAGCATCGAAGGCACTTGGCGCCAGCAATTTCAGAATCATCTTCAAGCACATGGTGCCACTGCTCATCCCGTATTCCTTCTCATCCATGGCGCTGTTTATACCAAGAGCGGTCGTATACGAAGCAACGATCAGTTTGCTTGGACTGGGAGACTCACAGATCGTAACATGGGGACAGATCCTCAGTGACGCCCTGGCCGGCGGAGCTGTCATGAGCGGCCTCTGGTGGTGGGTCGTACCACCTGGATTGAGTATAGCATTCATGGGAATGGCGTTTGCGTTTATCGGATTCTCACTTGACAAGATACTGCATCCAAAACTGAGAACGAGGTAGAATGATTATGGATAAGATAAAAATGAAAGACCCAAGAAACGTACTGGAAGTGGAAAATCTGAAACTGTATTACAAGGTTTCAGCCGGACAGGTGAAGGCGGTAGACGATATGACCTTCTTCCTGAGAAAGGGAGAAACACTTGGTCTTGTAGGCGAATCCGGATGCGGAAAGACGACAACCGGAACCGCTCTGATGCACATGCCGACGCCTCCGGGATACATCGCAGGGGGGAAGATCATCCTCGACGGAGAGGATATCGTGCCCCTGCAGGAAAAAGAATTGAGAAAACGGATCAGATGGGAAAAGATCTCCATGGTCTTCCAGGGAGCGATGAACTGTCTGACACCGGTTTACACCATCGGGAAACTGATGAGCGAAACCCTTCAGGAACATGGTGTCCTTCAGGACACCTCGAAGTTTTCGATAAATCCGAAAACTTCAACGAGAATGAGGAATGCTGCCGCCAGAGAACTGATGATCAAGTATCTCAATTACGTTGGCCTCTCCGAAGATGTTCTGCGAAGATATCCCCATGAACTCAGTGGTGGAATGAAACAGCGCGTGGTTATCGCGATGGCGCTCTTCCTGGAACCGAAAGTCATCGTCTGTGACGAACCGACAACGGCACTTGACGTGGTGGTACAGGCACAGATCATCAACCTGCTGAAAGAATTGAAAGAGAAGCTGGATCTCTCCTTCATCTTCATCACCCATGATTTGGCGACGGAAGCGGAAGTCTCCGACAGAATCCAGATCATGTACGGTGGGAAGATTATGGAGATCGGAACCAATCAGCAGATCTACGGTGAACAGGGCGCAATGCATCCCTATACGAGAAGACTCCTTCAGGCAACACCAAGACTGCATGAAGAAGTGGAAGAACTGGCATTCATCCCGGGAACCCCGCCGGACCTTTTGGATCCCCCAAAGGGGTGTAAGTTCCATGAAAGATGTGATGTGTGCATGGACAAATGTAAGACGGAAGAACCGGATCTCATAGAAGTAGAAGAAGACCATTACGTGGCATGTTGGAGGTGCAGAGGATGAGTAAGAGCGAATACCTTGTAGAAGTGGAAAACCTCCAGAAATGGTTTCCGGCAAGACGAACGATGAAAGAGATATTCTCAGGTCAGCAGCGATTTGTCAAGGCGGTTGACGGGGTATCCTTCAGGATTAAAAGAGGAGAAATCTTCGGACTCGTAGGCGAATCCGGTTGTGGGAAGACGACAACGGGAAAGCTTATCATGAAACTGCTCGATCCGACCGGTGGAAAACTGATCTTTGACGGAGCGGATTCCACCCATCTTGACAAACTGGCGATGGACAAATACCGACAGGATGTCCAGATGATCTTCCAGGATCCGTATGCCTCCATGAATCCGAGATTCAAACTCAGAGATGTGCTTGAAGAACCGCTCATCATCCACAAAGTGGGAGAGACAAAAGCGGAAAGAGATGTCATGATCAAAAAGGCGCTGAACGAAGTCCATCTTCAGCCACCTGAAGAATTCATGATTCGATTCCCGCATATGCTCTCAGGTGGACAGCGTCAGAGAGGGGCAACGGCGAGAAGTCTGATTCTCAACCCGAAGATGATCGTGGCAGACGAACCGGTTTCCATGATCGACCTCTCCACAAGAGCGGAAATCCTGCACATGATGAAGAGTGTTCAGAGAGATCTGGGACTGACGTACCTGTACATCACCCATGACTTGTCAACAGCAAGATACTTCACGGACAAGATAGCGGTTATGTATCTGGGACGAATCGTCGAGATGGGACATCCGAATGATGTCATTGACAACAGTCTGCATCCGTACACAAAGGCGCTGATCACAGCCGTATGTGAACCGGTTGCGGGAAAAGTCAACCGGATCAAGGAAGTGCCCATCAAGGGAGAAGTGCCTTCCGCTGAAGACATCCCGCAGGGCTGTCGTTTCCATCCGAGATGTCCTTATGCCGTTAAGGCTTGCTGGGAAGAGCAGGAACCTGAACTGGTTGATACCGGTAATGAGCATATGGTGGCTTGCAGGAGATATAAGGCAATATAAGCTTCTTTTAAGGAAGATGTTGAAACAAGTTATCCGAAGGATTATAAGTTAATCAAAAGGTTGAGTGAAAGTTGGCTGAAAAGGAAATTGGAAAATGCTATCTGCAGTGGAGATTTAATGATTGATCTAATACTGATAGGCGGCGTATTTACATACAGCGGATTTTGAAATAAATAGATAAATCAGAAAAGGATAGTAACCGGGAATTTCCCGGTTACTATCCTTTTTCTAATGCGTTGTTTGTTTAGGGTTTACTATATGTAATCATCTATATGATATTCTGTGTATATAACTGCATGTCAATATCTTTCATTTCCAGATTAACGTAACAATTTACTGAATATATGTGCCTTGCCACGTGTTGACAAATACCCCTAAGGGGTATATAATTTCTTGACTGCCAACGATCAATTTACTAATGAAAGGACTCGATAAAATGACGATTGCATGTGCGACAAATGATGGGAAATGTTTTGTGAACACCCATTTTGGAGATGCCGAACGATATAATATTTACGAATTATCGGAAAAGGGATGTGTTTTCATCAAGACGCTTGAAAACAACACAGAACCGGAAGAGGAACACGCTGCGCCAAAAAAGGCAAAGGGGATTGTGAAACTGTTGAAAGCGCATGATGTTCAAATTGGTGTTTCAAAACAATTTGGACCAAATATCAAAAGGGTATCGAAACATTTTCTGCCCGTACTCATTTCTGAAGATACAATAAGTTCGGTCTTGACAGTGTTAGCAGCTCGGTATGGGGAAATAGTCTCGATAATGAATGATGAAGAACAGGGTTTTATCAGAGTGAAGGATGAAGATATGGCATTCATCCCGATTCAGAAAGAGTCATAATCCATGATGATGGAAAGGAATTATCTGTATTTCTGGTGGCATGCCTTTTTCCTGGCTGTCACGATGGTTTTCACGGAAATTAATACGGTCATTCCCTCTTTGATATTAAAAGCGGGAGGAAATGAAATAACCCTCGGTTTTCTGACCTCCATACTGGTTGGTTTTCCCTATATCACCAAATTCTTCTTCGCCTTTTTTCTTCATAGCAGGGAAAGAAAGAAACCCTGGCTGCTTGTCGGGATAAACGTCAGGGCAATCTCGTTGTTTCTGATAGGTTTTATCATTGGCAATGTTAAGAATATTAACGGGGATTTTCTCCTTGTCCTGATATTTGTTCTAATGGGATTTTTCTCCGTGGGCGGTGCCTTTGCCGGCATTTCATATGTTGATGTACTCGGGAAAACGGTGGCTGCATCCAAAAGAAGGCTGACGATGTCCGTCAAACAGTTCCTGGATGCGATTGCAACCCTTATCTTCGGTTTTACGGCACGGTATGTGTTGAGTGCCTTTGGCTACCCAGTAAATTATTCCTATATGTTTCTAATCGCAGCTTCTTCACTGTTTATAGCTTCTATCGGGTTCTGGTTTTTGACTGAGGAGCGTGTTGGTAAAGAAAGAGAAAAGATATCTGCTAAAAAGATATTCAATATGATAAAAAATATACGGACTACGGATAGAAACCTCTACTACTATACCTTGTTTTTAAATCTCAGTGCCTTCAGCCAGACGATCATTCCCTTTTATGTTGCCCTTGCAAAGAAGGATTTTGGGCTTACGGGAGCAGAAGTTGGCTCTTACATGTTGCTTCAGATCATCGGGATGATCATCGCAACGCCGTTATGGTATCTGATTTCAAAAAAGGGAAGTTTTAAAAGGATTATCAAATACTGTCTGATTCTGGCATCTGTTATACCCGTTTACGCCATCATCAGTTCAGGAATCGGAAGCGGCTTTTTTGCATTTACGTTTCTGATGACGGGATTTGGATTGAGTGCCAGAAAAATAGCTGTTGAAGCGTTGCTGATTGAAATTTCAGATGATCATAACAGAGCGTTATATTCCGGGATATCCGGAGCTTTCAGCATTGTGTCGGCAGTTTTCCCGATCATTTCCGGTATATTAATCCGTTCATTTGGCTATGATTTGATTTTCATTGCAGTATCGGTTTTGATCTTTCTGGCAATCCTTCCTCTCAATAAGATTCGCTATGATGTTGAGAAAATTTAACGGCGTATAACACTGTATTATTTGTAAGGTGCCTGTGAAATTGTTATAATGTGAATAAAACAGGAGAGATGAAATTGATTGATTTTCTGACGCATTATTATCGAGCCGGCAACAGACCCTTTATGACTTTATCTGCATTGGAAGACCACGAAGCATTGGCTGTTATGAAGGAAAAGTACAGTGATGATCCCATGTGGGCACGATTCAAAAATCCCGGTTGGTATCTGAGTGAGCGAAAAAGAGCGGAAAAGTGGTTAAGGGACAGGTTTATTTCAAAAGGTGGAAATCCGAAGCAGGATTATCCGATCTACACGGTATTGGGGACTTCAGAAGCGCTTGACAAGGAGTTGACCACTCAAAAACTGGAGAGGATTGAGATACCTCTATCATTACTGGCAGCGGATGAAGTGAGCTTTACATTCATCGACAGTATGTTCACGATTGAACTCGGGGAGAAGAAAACACCTGAATATTATCAGGAACGATACCACGGGAAGGTTTTTACCCTGAATGAGATAGAAGCTATCATCGCTGAGAAAGGCGACCCTTCAGGTAATTGGTGGGGAAATCTTCCGGCTGATTTCTTTCCGTATATCGAGGCACAGGTTTGGAATCATGAGAAATTAATACGGTTTTATGAAAATATGCATTAGGACTTGTTCTATCTTGTTTGAGTGGAATCCTGCAGCAGTATTCTCAGATTCCTTGTTATTTGACGGTTACCCTCTTCTCTATTGAGTAAGATGAATATCATAATGATTCCGGTAATATGATCTCGAAGGTACAGCTTGTTTTGTCTCTCAGTATCGTTTCGATGATTTCGGCTTTAACGGGGATTCCAAGGATATTTTCGTACATGAGCCTGTCGAAATTCTTTGTACATTCACAAAGAGCTGGATTATCGGTGATTTTTTCTTTTATCAGGGGGCAGTAGCAATCGGAGTTGTTGAGACTTACCGTAAAGCCCTTTTCGGTTTCTGTATAGGAGAATTCATTGAAATGCTTTCTTAGAAAAAGCATCATGTCTTCTTTTGTTTTTTTTCCGTTATATTTCGGAAGTGTTTGGGTCCATTCGTTATCCATATAACATTTTGTCCCGATTTTTTCCAGCACTTCTGTGTTCCCGCTTTCAATGACCCAGTTAACCCATTTATTTCGGAATTCCATCTTGTTTTCCTCCCTCTTTAATTTTTTACGAAGCGTTTCGTTTATCCATCAGACAGACGCTTCCGCTGGTTTGTTTTGCCTTGTGTTTCAAAGCGGCACAGGTATCACTCAGATGCAGATAATTGGAATAATGATTTTTTTCTAGATCTATACCGGCAATACTGATGCTGATGATCGGGAATTTCATCAAAGTTCCCTTTCGATCCCTCGTTTGAATAAAACCCCTTTTGATATCTTCGTCCGTATAATGTTCTCTGATTTTTGTATCAAAATTTTCGATGAACTTTTTTATGTAGGTCTCTGATCTTTCGTTTGGAAGGGTCAGAACAAAATCATCACCGCCGATATGTCCCATGAATATATCGGATACCTTTAGATCATCCGCCGTCTGTTTCATGATTTCCGATACGGAAAGGATGACTTTGTCTCCGTTTGCAAAGCCGTAGACATCGTTATACGCCTTGAAATTATCTAGGTCGATGTAAAAGACAGCTCTTTTGTCTTTTTCTTCAATCAAACTGCTGATATGATTTCTGATCGTATTGTTTCCCGGCAGGTGTGTGATGGGATTGGCATCAAGCGCGAGACTGTATAATCGTTTTAACTCTTTTATGGAGTTGGACAGCTCCATCTGATTTTTGATTCGCGCCAAAACGACGATGGGGACGAAAGGTTTTGTGATGTAATCGGCACAACCCACTTCAAATCCCTTTGCCTCATCCCTGTCTTCAGACGCAGCCGTTAAAAATATGACGGGGATTTCATGCGTTTCCTCCCCCTTTTTCAGTCTTTTACAGACTTCATAGCCGTCCATCGGGTCCATGATGATATCCAGCATGATCAGATCAGGATGCTTTTTTCCTGCAAGCTCTATTCCTTTCGCACCATCCGTTGCAAAATAGACCGTGTAATGGGGACTGAGAACCTCCGCCAGCATCTTTATGTTTTCGGGTGTATCATCGATAATCAATACACTGTTTTTTTTCTCCGTCTCTTTCATTTAATCTTCCCCCGTGTTGAAGTGATATAACGAAGAGAAATGGTCAATGGCTTTCTCCGCTTCCTCGTATTGCAAATCATTAATCATTGATAGTATAACGGAAAAATCGGGTTTTAAATTTTTTGGAAGCTTTTTGTTTAAACGTTCCGCCAGTTTGATGGCATCGGTCTTAAAATCTTTAACCTCTTTCAAAAGTTGTACGAGTTCTTCGGAAAGTACGTCCGCGTTATTCTCACTATCTGTCTCAGTAACAGGATTTAACGTGTCTTTTTTGAAGTAATCCGCAATGGCTTTTAAAGTTGCAGAGAGCTGTTCTTCAAATGCCTTGAATCCTTCCGCATCGTTTATCTCATTCTGATAAGCCTTTTCAAGTCTCGCTGCACAAACCGCCAATCGATTGATACCGAGATTGGCACTGATCCCTTTTATCGTATGCACAATTCTCATACTCGTGCTGAAGTCGTTGTTTTTAAGAGCCTTTCTCAAAGTTGAGGGGGTCTGAAGATTTTTTTCGGTGAATGATTTCAGAAGATCCAAATACAGTTTTTCGTTTCCCATGAGTCTTGTCAGTCCTTCTTTTACCTGAATTCCTTCGATTTTTATAGAAGTATCAAGTGCTTTAAATTCAGCCGACGTTTCGTTTATGACAGAAGCTGTTTTTGGCTGGAGATAATGTGAAAGGACTTCTATGATCTGATCAACTTCAATCGGTTTGCTAACTCTGTCATTCATCCTGCAATCGAGGTTCTTTTTATTTTCCTCTTCAAAAGACAGCGCTGTTAAGGCGATGATGGGAATTTGTTTCCAGTAACCTCCAAGGGCTCTGATCCTTCGAGTGGCCTCCCTTCCGTCCATCACGGGCATTTGAATATCCATCAGAATAACATCAAATTCTTCTTTGGTTGAGTTTTTAATCCTTTCAAGAGCATCAACGCCATTATCTGCAACCGTTATTTCGAAACCCTCACCGGTCAGGATCTCAGAGGCAACTTGCTGATTGATCTCATTATCCTCTACGAGGAGTACCCTTGTTCCGTAAAGTGAAAGGTTCTTTCTATTTACGTCTTCAGTGATCCGGTTTTCATAACTGCTTTTGTCAAAACCGGTATAGCCCTGAATTTCCATGATGGAATTATACAAAAGAGAAGGGTTGACGGGTTTATCCAGAAATTGAGCGATACCTGAAAGTTCCGCCTCCTTTTTTATTTCCTCTTTCCCGTAAGCTGAGATCATCATGATCTTAGGTGTCAGATGGTCATTGTCAGTTTCAATTTGTCGGATTATCTGTGCCGTTTCAATCCCGTTCATCTCCGGCATTTTATAATCGAGTATGATAAGTGAGAATATTTCGCATTTGATTTTCTCAATTGCCGTCATTCCCGAATCTGCCTCTTCAACGTTAAAACCAAAATTTTCAAGTGTTTTTCTGATAATCTTTCTTGCTTCAGGATTATCATCGACAATCAGGATCTTCTGTTGGAGAATTTCATGAGGATAGATGATTTCGTTTTGCGGTAGCATGCTGTACTCCAGTATGATATCAAAACTGAATGTTGACCCTTTGCCGTATACACTCTTTACTGAGATTGATCCTCCCATCAATTCGATGATCTGTTTTGAGATTGTGAGACCAAGTCCTGTTCCACCGTATTTTCTCGTGGTTGAGGCATCCGCTTGTGTGAATGCGGAGAATAGTTTGGAAAGTTGTTTTTCTGTCATACCGATTCCGGTATCGGTTATCTCGAAGAAAAGGCGTAGTTGATTAGTTGTAAAGGGTTTTGAATAAACCCTGACGATGATATTTCCGCGTTCGGTAAATTTGATTGCATTGTTGATGAGATTGATCAGAACCTGCGTGAGTTTTACAGAGTCTCCCCTTAAGTTCCCGGGAATATCGTATGCAATATCAAAAAGCAGTTCAACACCATGTTGATCCGCTTTTAAGGTGAGAAGATTTGACAGATTGTAGACAATTTCGTTTAAGGTGAAGGGACGATTTTCCAATTCCATTTTTCCGGCTTCGATCTTTGAAAAATCGAGGATGTTGTTGATCAGTCCGAGAAGTGATTTGGCGGAACTGTAAAGTTTTTTATTGTAATCAAGTTGTCTCGCGTTTAGTCGGGTTTTAAAAAGAAGATTGCTTAATCCGAGTATGGCGTTCATCGGGGTTCGTATCTCGTGTGAGATATTTGCAACAAACATGCTTTTTGCCTGACTCGCCTCATTCGCCTTTTTTCCCATCTTTCTTGAATGTTCAAGGGCATCTGATACCGCTTCAGAAAGCATTCTGAGCCGGATATTGTAAATGACGAATATCATCAATGCAATCAGGAATCCGATAAGAAACCATCTGTATTGTGTGATGATAGCGGGTATCGTTATCCTGCCAAAATCTTCATATGGGCTGATCCGTAATTCTTTCAGCAGATCCTCTACGATCGTATAATCCTGGGGAACTGTCCAACCGCCAATTCCGGCGTTTAAAGCGGCGAGATTGAATTCAGACATTGCCATCAGAGTTAAAGCCACATCGTGTGCCATATCGTCACTGACATGTGCTGCTTTGGCGATAACCCATTCGGGATAAAGTTGTGTTGAATGCAGGAAGGGAAATTTCGGATCTTCTTTTCCGTTTAAGATCTTTATATCGGAAAGATTTATTTTCCCCTCTTTTTCCATGTTTTCAAGTGTATCGGTTCTGACTGTTCCCGCATCATATCTTCCCGCGATAACATCATAGACGACATCTTCATGTGTTCCGCTAAAATGAATCCTTTCGAAATCTTTAAAGGGATCTATCTCCATATCTCTGAAAGTCTTCCGGGCGATCTGCCAGCCGCCAAGTGAATAGGCATCAACCGCGGCAAATGATTGGCCTTCTATATCATTCAAAGAAGTGATTTCAGTGTTTTCCGCTCGTGTGAAGATGACAGCACCATATTTCAGATAGTCACGGTAGAAGATCGTATTTTCCATCGTTACAAGACGACTGACACCGTATCTGACTTTCAGATCAATGTACATTGAAGGATTTGTCAATGTAAAGTCAAGCATTTCTTTTTCTACATTTTCGTTAAACGCTTCAAAAGAAAGCGGGATGATGGTGAAATTATATCCCGGGATATTGAGGTCGAGATAATCTGCCGTTGAAGACCATTGTGCCAGACATCTTTCCGATCCGTTATTTGCCAGTACACCGATGACGATCTCATCATCCGTATTGAAATTTTTTTGTTTTATCTGTTTTTTCGTTTCTGCAGGTGCCTGATAAAACCCTAAAATAAAACACAGGAAAATCAATATGCCGATAAAAACGATGAAAATCCATCTGTGTTTAAAATGATAGGTTTCGTGTTTTTGTGTCATAAAATCACATCCGATTAATCAATATCAGAACCCGGTCAATGAAATTCTTTTCGTTTAAGCCAGAAAAAAATTAGGTATAGGATAGCGATGAAATATACGATTAATCCCGTCCACCAATACAGGGTGAACTGGAACACTGTTTTCAGCATAAAGAGGATAGTAAAGGCGATCAGTCCCCATCGTTTTCTTTTCCATATGCCAAGTAATGCGATTACAACAGCGATGTAAAAGAAGATTGCGATCAGTATTTCATGTGATACTTGAATCTGAGAGAATGCCCTTTGAAATATGATGATAGACCAAATAATCCCAATGCCTACAAAATAATCTATAGATTTCATCTTTTTCATTTATCGGCTCCGTTTTTCAGAATATGGAAACACCCTATTATATCATCAGATCATTCATGGCTTGACAAAAAAGTCAAAATCAGTTATACTAACGAACGTTAGTAAGTGTCATGTAGGGGTGACTTATGAAGAAAGAAGAATATTTTTCGAATAGAATTAAGGCGTCTGAATCGACAAGAGAACGGCTTTTTTTAACGGCTGTCTATCTCTTTTCAAACAAGGGATACGATAATGTTGGCATACGCGAACTCTGTCGTTTTATAGGAATAAAGGCCAGTTCTTTTTACAATCATTATCGTTCTAAGGAGATGTTGTTTCTCAGTATCCTTGATTCTTTCGAGGAGCATATGAACCGTGTTGTTTTTACGGAAGATGAAATTGATTCAATGGCAGAAAGCGGCGATATTGGTCTTTTTTTAAGGAAAAATATGGAGAAGTTTGCTCAGGTAACCGGAAATCCGCTTTTTTTCACCATGCTTCAGATTGTCTTCATGGAAAGTTATAAAAATAAACGGGCATATGAGATTGCGATCCAAAATGTTTATTATATTCGCAAAGATTATACCGAAGCCGTTTTGAAGAAGATGATTGATAATGGTTCAATACAAGCGACAGATGTGGAATTGATCACAGCGGAATACTATTATGCATTGAAAGGGATGCTGGATGAATATCTGCTTCAGGAGGTATGGGCAAAGGATATCGGTTATTTAATGGAGCGTATCAAGCGACATGTGGGATTTTTTATAAAACTATTAGCGAAAGAATGAGGTGACATGATGAGCCATGCAATGATGATTTCAGGGAGTATCATTCTGATTGCCTTGACGGCAATAACAGGTGTTGTTCTAAGTCAAACGGGGAGACCTCTGAATACTATTCTGTTTACAATTCATAAACTTTCAGCAGTTGGATTTACAGTGTTTTCAGTCATTATCTTCATCAATTTGATTAAAACGGTGGAATCAGTCGATTCAACAACAAAATTCCTGCTGATTACCGTTGCGTGTGCAGCGGCTTTATTGTTTGTGACAGGTGGGCTTTTGAGCTTTGACAGATTTGCAAAAAAGTTTGTTGTTATCCTGCATGCTGTTCTGACGATTGTAATAAGTGGAAGTGCGGGAACGGTACTTTATCTCTTACTGAGAAGATAAAACGGAGCCAGAGCTCCGTTTTATTTTTCTGTTGCCACATTCATTTTCTTCAAGCGTCTTTTTCCAGCTTGTAGATGAAATCCTTTTCCACTTCATAGAAGCCGATTTGTTTGTAAAACGGCTGGTCCGAGCCGACATAGACATGCGTAGCCCCCAGCTCTGAAATGAGATTTTCTCCATGATAAACAGCCGCTTTAGCCAGTCCGAGTTTTCTATGTTCGGGATGGGTTCCAACGGGTTCAAGGATACCAATCCTATTTGCACTGTCATACCACATATTGGCAAAGGCAACAACAATTCCCTCTTTATCCACGATTTGTATATCGAGTTCAGGTCTGTAATCTTTCATATACATCATTTCTTTCTGAGCTTCGACAGAGCGTTCCACGACATCTTTTCGGTCATTGTAACCAAAGGCATAAGCGTGACCGTTTGCCCTGTTTTCAGGTGTGGTTTCATTCGCTGTTTTGATTTGATATCCCGGCGGTAGTTTGATTTCGTTTTTTTCGCCGATATCTTTTTTGCTGCTGACCTCATGCCAGTCTTCTTTCGCGTATCCCCTTTTTTCAGCCATTTTGATGATGTTCTCGGCGTATTCATTGATGGCAAGAAAAACTACTTTTTTTCCGTCTTTTTCCAGCATGAGATTTGATTCTGTAAATTCGAACATCTCCGTCAATACAGCTTCTTCAACATCAAACGTTCTCAGCTGAAAGAATGCCTCTCCCCTGTTTTCCCCTTCTGTGTTGACGATGGCAATGATTTCGCCGTCTTTTTCCCAGATCCTGATTCTTTTGCAGTATTCAACAGCGGAGACTTCGTTTAAAATCCTTGAAGCCGAGAAGGTAAAATTAAAACGGTCGATCAACCAGTTTCCCTTTTCGGGAAATGTTTTGTATGTTTCCACCAGGAAATCCCTTATCTGCCAGATAAGATTGATCTCACAGGTCTTTGATCTATACATATTATCACCTCGATGGAATTATACCCGATGACTGCAGGATTTGTATTATGCTATAATTCATTAAATATATCGGAGGTAAGGATTTTCTTGAATTACAGGGATTTTAAAGTTGTTAAGATGGGAATAATTGATTATCAGGAAGCATATAATCTCCAGGAGAAGATACATGAAAAGGTTCTCATGCATCAGCTTGGGAATATTTTTTTGATCCTGGAACATCCACCGGTTCTTACAATAGGGATATCGGGCAGTGAGGACAATATACTGGCTTCAGAATCCTTTCTGAAAGAAAGGGGAATAGACGTTCGACATATACGAAGAGGGGGCGATGTCACCTATCATGGACCCGGACAAATCGTCGGCTATCCTCTGTTTAATTTGAACGTTATCGGTCGTAATGTCAGAGCATACGTTTCAAGACTCGAGAATACGATCATCAATCTTCTGAGTAAAGAATATCAGATTATTGCCCACAGTAACCCGGAATTTCCGGGGGTCTGGATAGAGGACAGGAAGATTACGGCTGTCGGGACAAGAATTAAAAAAGGTGTATCCATGCACGGATTTGCCTTTAACGTGAATACGAATATGGAACATTTCCGCCTCATAACACCTTGTGGCATAAGCGACAAAGCGGTGACGTCACTTGAAGCAGAAATTGGTCGAAAAGAGGATATGGGAAAGGTGAATGATTTAACGATAAGGCATCTTGCTGAAGCGTTTGATATGGATTATCGGATAATAGAGAAAGAAGAATTTTTAAAGTATTTGGGGGAATGAAATTGTACATAAAAAAACCGGAATGGATTCGAACACCCATTCAGTCCAACAGGAATACCATGGAAGTAAAAAAGATGATTGACAGTCTGAACCTTCATACGGTGTGTAAAGAGGCGAATTGTCCTAATCTGATGGAATGTTTCAACAAAAGAACAGCAACTTTTATGATTCTGGGAAATATCTGTACGCGAAATTGTACGTTCTGCAATGTTCAGGGAGAAAAAAAGCCCCTGACAATAGATAGGGATGAACCGTCTAATGTTGCAAAGATGGTCAAAGAGATGGGTTTGAAATATGTGGTTGTGACGTCCGTCACACGAGATGATCTTGAAGACGGCGGGGCACAACAATTTGCAGATGTTATTCGGGAGATTAGAAAGGTATCTGAGGATATCGCCGTCGAAGTTCTCATTCCAGATTTCCAGGGGAATGAGAAAGCACTTATGAAAGTCATAGAAGCCAATCCAAAAGTCATCAATCATAATATTGAGACGATTGAGAGATTGTATGCCGATCTCAGACCGCAGGCGAATTATCATCAGACGCTTGAACTTTTAAAGCGTGTCAAAAAGTATGCCCCTCATATCTCTTCAAAATCGGGTTTCATGGTTGGTTTTGATGAAACCGATGCGGAGATTATCAGTTTGATGGAAGATCTCAGAGAAAATGACTGTGATATTTTAACGATAGGGCAATACTTACAGCCGTCAAAGAAACATTATCCGCTGAAGAAATATGTCCATCCGGACACGTTTGCCCAATACGAGAAAACAGGGTATGAGCTCGGTTTTAAATACGTTGTTTCGGGACCTCTTGTGAGAAGTTCATACAACGCTTCGGAAGCCTTCCAAAAGCAGCAATAGAGAATGGTTTTATTATAGTGTTTAACAAATAAGACTGAAGAATTTCGAAGTTTAGATTATGACGATGAGAGATGGTGTAAGGTATCAATTATGAAGAAAGGGGGTGGTTCAAATGGAGATGCTTCAGATCATTAACAATGAAAATGAAATTGTGTTCAAAATTCCGGAGGTTTTAGATTTGCGAAACGGTTCGGAGATAAAAGAGGAAATCATGCATACCATAAACCATTCAAAATGCAAACGGTATGTATTTGATCTCGATGAACTTGATCTGATCGACAGCTTTGGAATTGGTGTGCTGATCAGAATACAGAAGTCGATGAATGATTTTGGGGAAAAAATGTATCTTTTAAAGCCTAATGCATCAATCGTTCGAACATTTGAACTTCTTAAATTGACCGGCTTTTTCAAGATCATTGAAAAAACTGAGCCGGATAAGGGTTGACAGGCTTTATCCTTTAAAAGATAATTATAAATTTTAATAATAAAGATAAAAAAGGTATTTCGCGTGGGTGAAATACCTTTTTTTATATTTATTAAAGTAGGAGAAATTTATAATACTTCACGTTTTCTTCACGAAACTTCACGTATTATCGCCTTGACCGGCAAAAAAACATTAAGGGGACAGGGGTGATGATATGAGTAAGGTTTATCGGCATGAAAAAAAGTACATGATAAATCCTCAACAGAAAAAAGTTATAACATCGCGGCTTGAAAAGTTCTGTGAATCAGACCCGTATGCTGATGATCACAACACATACAGGGTCAGCAGTTTGTATTTCGATGATTATATGAACAGCGGGATTGAAGATAAATTAACCGGGAATCTGAAGCGAAAAAAATTCAGAATAAGGATGTACAACGGGAAAGATGATGTGATAAAGCTGGAAAGAAAGGCGAAGAACGGAAATATGTGTTTGAAAGATGCGGTCAGGATTTCAAGAGGAGAATACGATGCCATCATGAATGGCGATGTTGAACCGTTCAAAAATGGAAAGGATGCGGTAATTCGTGATTTTTATGCCTTATACCGGAATCGGAAACTACGTCCAAGAGTGATCGTGGAATATCAGCGGCAGTGTTTTGTTTTCCCCCACGGGAATGTCAGGGTGACATTGGACAGTAATCTGCATACATCAGTCGGAACCTGTGATTTATTTGAGAATGTTTCGTTCATTCCGGTTCTGAATAAAGAACAGATTATTTTGGAGATTAAATATACCGGTTTTCTCCCTTCGCTTATCAGGGATATGGTACAGCATGGGAGTGGCAATCTGGAAGCGATATCTAAATATACATATTGCAGAAGTTCATTTTAAAATAAAAAAATTAAGGGGGAATTATAATGACTTTTAACGATTTCATTCAGGGAACAGATCTTGCCGGAAGCAGCCTCAGTGCTTTGGGAATGGGTGCGACGCTATTACTCGCCTTTGCACTCGGATTATTTATCTTCTGGATTTACAAACGGACTTATCAGGGTGTGATGTACTCCAAAACCTTTAACATATCTCTGGTGGCGCTTACAATGATCACTGCGTCAATCATCATGGCAGTTACGAGTAACATTATCCTTTCACTGGGGATGGTTGGAGCCCTGTCCATTGTCAGATTCAGAACGGCCATAAAAGATCCGATTGATGTCATTTACATGTTCTGGGCAATATCCGCAGGGATTATCGTTGGGGCCGGATTATATGTTCTCGCCATCGTTTCTTCACTCATTTTGGGAGTCGTCATGATTGCCTTCTCAAAGATGACATTGAAAAATGAACCGTATCTTCTGATCGTGAATTATTCGGATGGATCGATTGAAGATGCCCTCTTTAAAGTGATCAACGAAAAAGTCGGGACTTACAAGATTAAATCCAAAACAAAGGCAGGCAACAATTTTGAACTGACGGTTGAAATACGTTCCAAAAAGGAAAATGCCGTACTGGTTAACGAGATAGATCGCTTACAGAACGTTCATAACACGGCGCTTATCAGCTATGATGGTGAATACGCTGCGTAATTGAATAGTTTGGAAAGGCAGGTGATACATGTGAAAAGACCAATGGTAATCATAGTCAGCTGTTTCCTGATTACGCTGGTTATTTTTGGTGCCAATATGCTTATGGAGAAAGCTTCTGACGTTGCAGAAGCATCAAAAACCGAAAAGACTTCTGAAGAACTGATACAGGATAAAAGACCCGAGCAATGGGTACAGTATATTTTTCCGCAGGATGAGGTCATTGAGATTAGGCTTTATATAGATGAGGATCAATATGATTATATGGTGGAAAACGCATCCTCAGAATTATTTGTCCCTGCAGATATTGTGTACAATGGAATAAAACTTGAAAATATCGGAATCAGACCAAAAGGGAATTCATCACTCCGGCAGGCTATCAGCGAAGGAAAAGAACAATTCAGCTTTAAATTGAAATTTGATGAATATTTGTCGCAGAATTTATATGGTATCACGGCGATAGGATTGAATAATTGTTATTCGGATGCGTCCTATATCCGCGAAATCATGAGTTATGAAATTATTGAGGAAATGGGGTTACCGGCTCCGGGGACAACATTCTGCAATGTATACATTAACGATGAGCTTGCAGGTTTGTATCTTTCCGTACAGCAGATTGATGAGGTCTTTACCGCAGCGTGGTTTGATGATGGCGATGGAGATCTTTTTAAACCTGAGGGAACCGGTGCGAATCTTGTGTATACGGATGAGAATTACGCTTCTTATTCAGGACTCGGTGAAAGGACTAACGTGGATGATGAAGGTGAAGAAGCTGTAGTTGAGATGATCAAGTCTTTAAGTACGGGAGAGAACCTTGAAGACGTGCTGTATGTCGATCTGGTTCTGAAATACCATGCCTTGAATACGGCGATGCTCAGTCTTGATAGTTATATGGGCGGGATGTTCCATAATTATTATCTGTATGGTGAAGATGGAAAATATATGATCATCCCATGGGATTACAACATGTCATTTGGCGGATTTGGAATGGGATCAAATCAATCTGAAGATGAAACACAGTTCTATATTGATGAGCCGACATCCGGTGCTATCTCAAATTATCCGCTTATCAACGCTTTGCTGTCAATTGAGGAATATCTGGAACAATATCATGGGTATCTTGAAGCGTTGTTATCAGGCCCACTTGAAATAGAGACATTTAAAACAAGAGCGGAAGCGTTGACTGCGATGATCGATGAATATGTCAAGAACGATCCCGAGCCGATGAGTGCTTATGAAGCCTTTCAAAATGCTTTGTATGATACAGGAGAGACAATCACATCCGAAGGATTCCCGGTAATGCAGAATTTGGAGGATGTGAATGAAAACCAATCAACATCAGAAATGCCTCAACCGGCTGTTGCAAATGTCAATAATCCCGGATTTGGTGAAAGACCTGAGAGGCCAACCGGTGAAACGGCACAGGAATTGGGTGAAAGACAACAGAAACCGGCAACAGCAGACGGTTCAAACACGCAAGGTACGAGTGAGAATACAGAAACAAGTCGAAACGCCCTGCAGTTTATGAAAGCACCTGCCGGCGGAATACCCAGCGCATCGCCTTTAGTTACTTTCGTTGAAAACTGGACAGAAAATATTTTAAAACAACTCTCCGGCGAACTGGCTTCTACGAATAACGGAGAAGGAAATCAAGCTGGTATGCGAGATAGAATGGATGGTAACAGGAATCTACCGATGATTCTGACAGATACTGCGTCGGGAACAGCTTTCGATCCATCTGTGGATATGGCTATGAACGGGAATGGCAGACCGGAAATACCTCAAGCCGGACGGCGGCCACCGGAGGGCTTTGATGAAAGTGAAGGAATTCATCACCCCCCCGATGGGGCAGTGATGGGGGGGAATCCCCCGCAACGTCCGGAAGATATGGAAGAGATGCCTGTGATATTTGAAAATGGTTCGGACTCTCCTTCAGATTACAAACGGGCTTCCATAGGTCTGATCCTTGTTGGAAACGATGCGCCAAAATATTTCCTGATTATCATCGCGGCAATTTTTGTTATGCTCCTTTCATTGTGGGTTAAAAAAAAGAAATAAAGTAACAATGACGATAAAAACACCCGGTTGAATTGTGCTGGGTGTTTTTTATTGATAGCTTTTCACTGTATGTTGATAATCAAAAAGACGATCTAAGAAGGAAGAATTTTATTGATCAGTTTGATGAAATAGCTCAGCAGCTTTGATATCCGGATGATGATATCGTTTCTGTTCACGTGTTCCCTTTCTGAATTGAATGGAATATCTGGGACACCATTGCAGACAGGCAAAGCATTGTTCGCAGTGGTGATGCCAGATGATCTTCATATCTCCGTATGAAATGTTGTTGACGGGACATATTGCCAAACAGGTTCCGCAGCTGATGCAATGTTCATCGTTCCAGAATCCGGTATCCATTATATTGACAGAATCTCTGAATGAAAGATCGGTTTTTTTCCTTACGCCGGCAATTCTGAGCCAGGCTTTCTTTTGCAGTGTTTCCCTTAAATTCAGTTTATCGATCAGATGTTCCACAAATATCGAATCGTTTTCAAAGCTATCCGTCCTCTTTTCCGAGACGTATCGGATGATGCCGTTGACTTTGTGATGCGCTTCTTTGAAAAGCTTTTGCTGTAACTCTTTATCGGTTTCCTTTAATTTAAAGGATTCGAAAAACCCTTTTATCTTAAACGACGGTTCAATATAATTATAAGGCATTTTGATGGTGAACCCACCCGAAAGTTTGATGTTGACCGCTTCAAGTTCTTTCTGCAGATATTCTATGACGATACCGGCTTTTGAACCGCCAAATGTACAAACGGCGAAGACATATGCGTCTTCACTTGTCTTTAATTTTTTGATAAATCTGCTGACGATAGAGGGAATTCCCTGATTGTAAACGGGGAAAAAGATTCCGATTTTTTCCGCATCTGTTCTAATAATTTTTTCGTTTTCTGTTGAAGGAATGGCAATCAATGAACCTTTGAAGCGATTGTTCATATCCTTAGCAATTGCAAGCGAATTCCCTGTACCTGAAAACCAGTAAATTTCTGTATTCATAAAATTCCTCCGGTTATCTTCTTAAATTTTCGTCATTTTCTGAACACATCTATACGGTATTATAACATTGATTGCATAGTAGATGTCTATATATTTCTTATAATTTCGTCAACATAATTAGAAAAAGAAGGAGGATTGGTTTTATGTCAGAGGTAAATTTGAAAACGACACAGATCTTAGAACTTCTTGGAAAAGATGGGGAGGAACTCTTGAACTTTTCCAACCCAAAGATATCAAAAGATTATTTGACGCTTCCATCGGATGATTTTGTGGATAAGGTTTTTGTCAATTCGGATAGGAATAATCGGGTTTTGGGGAATCTCAATCGATTGTACAATTCCGGTAGATTATCAGGGACCGGGTATTTGTCTATCTTTCCGGTAGATCAGGGGATAGAACATTCGGGTGGTGCATCATTTGCCAAAAATATAGATTATTTCAATCCGGAAAGCATTATAAGTTTTGCGATTGAGTCGGAGAGCAACGGTGTGGCTTCAACACTTGGCGTTTTATCCTTGTTTTCAAGGAAATATGCACATAAGATACCGTTTATTGTCAAAATTAATCACAATGAATTGCTTAGTTTTCCCAATATTGCAGATCAGACCTTATTTGCTTCAGTTGAACAGGCATACGATATGGGGGCTGCGGGTGTTGGTGCAACGATTTATTTTGGTTCACCGGAATCAAGACGGCAGATCATGGAAGTTTCAGAAGCGTTTGAACGGGCACATGAACTTGGAATGTTCACGATTTTATGGTGCTATCTCAGAAATGATGCCTTTAAAGGGGAAAAAGATTATCATTTGTCTTCCGATTTAACGGGACAGGCAAATCATTTGGGAGTTACCATTGGTGCAGATATTATCAAACAGAAATTGCCGGTCAACAACGGTGGATATGAACATCTGAATATGGGGGACAGCAGTTACGGGAAATTTGATGACAGGATTTATACAAAACTCAATTCAGAGCATCCGATTGATTTGGCGAGATATCAGGTTCTGAATAATTATGCCGGGAAGATTCCTTTGATCAATTCCGGCGGAGGTTCCGGGGAGAACGATCTGGCTGAAGCTGTAAAGACGGCAATCATTAACAAGAGAGCCGGAGGCAGTGGGTTGATTCTCGGGAGAAAGGCATTCCAAAAACCCTTCAGTGAAGGTTTAAAATTAGTCAGGGCCGTACAGGATGTTTATTTGAATGATGAGATAACGATCGTCTGACAGGTTTACGTTGATTTATACGCTTATAAAAGGGTACGAGATTTTGTGCCCTTTTTGTCTTTGGAATATATAACATGATATTTCGTTAAATAATTATAATAGTAACTTAAAGAAGGAAGGTTGTGATTTTGTGGAAGATTGTTCTATAGTGTTGAGTGGAGCAGCCGGAATGGGAATTCAAACGGTGGAAAAACTTTTGACTAAGATTTTAAAAAATAATAATTATCATGTGTTTGCCACCAAAGAAGTGATGTCGAGGGTAAGAGGCGGTAATAATTCAACCGAGATCAGAGTATCAAATCATCGCGTTCGGGCTTATCGTGAATCAATAGACCTCTTTGTTCCGTTGAATCCCGATGCTATAATGCGGCATTTGAAGAGAATATCTGAAAAGACAATTGTTATGGGTGAATCGAAAAGTTTAGATTATGAATTTGAAACGAATGCGGTTTATGAGATCCCCTTCACAGCCATAGCCAGGGAAATTGGGAATAAATTGTATACGAATACGGTTGCAACCGGTGCCATATGCGGGTTGTTTGATGTTGATAAAGCAAAAGCGGCGGATTTTGTATACAAGACATTTGAGAATAAGGGCGATCAAGTTGCAGCAGAAAATAAAAAGGCCTTTATTCAGGGGTATGATGCTTCTCAGAAGGTTAAATTCAAAACTTACCAAAAGAGCACTGAACAACTGGAAGAGGAACTGTTAATAAACGGGGCGGATGCGGTTGCACTCGGTGCGATATACGGTGGTGTGAATTTTGTATCCTCATATCCCATGTCACCTTCTACAACCGTTCTAATTGCTTTTGCTCAGAGGGCAAAAAAATTGGGACTTGTTGTTGAACAGGCGGAAGATGAAATTGCAGCCATCAATATGGCCTGTGGGGCTTCTTATGCCGGTGGGACTGCTTTTGCAACAACTTCCGGCGGCGGGTTGGCACTCATGAGTGAAGGCATTAGTCTGGCGGGGATCATCGAGACGCCTGTCACTATTCATATCGCACAGAGACCCGGACCGGCAACCGGATTGCCAACGCGAACGGAACAGGGAGATTTAAATTTGGCGCTTTATTCGGGACATGGTGATTTCCCCAGAGCTATATTTGCACCGGCGACGATTGAAACGGCCTTTGAGCTTTCAAGGCATGCGGTAGAAACAGCCGAAAGGTTTCAAATTCCGTCGTTTATCCTGACGGATCAGTACTTTGTAGATAGTTATTACAACGTTCCCGGCTTTGAATTTAAAGATAATCAGAAACCGTTAATCGTTGAGACTTCAGATGATTATAAACGTTATCGCTTGACGGAAAACGGGATTTCGCCAAGGGGCATTCCCGGTTATGGAAAGGGTATTGTAAAAGTTGACAGTGATGAACATGATGAAATGGGTCATATCACGGAATCGTTTGATGTTCGAGTGGATATGGTGCATAAACGTATGAAGAAATTGGAAGCACTTAAAAAGCAAGTTTTAAAGCCTATTGAACATCATGGGGGTCAGAAAAAAGTATTGCTGATTGGATGGGGATCAACCTATGATGCGATTTGTGAGGCTGTCGAAAATTTAGATGATACCCGTTTAAATCGTATGCAATTTGAACAGGTTTTTCCATTACCGGCGAATTTGAAAGAAACACTTGAACAATTTGAACAGGTTATTTTTATAGAAAATAACGTTACCGGTCAATTTGCCGAACTGGTTCGCAAAGAAACGGGTTTTTCAGCGTTCAAGCAAATTCTGAAATATAATGGGATGGAATTTTCCGTAGAAGAGTTAACAGACGAGATCAAAAAACAGCTTGGGGAGGGATGATCATGGCTGAATGGGGAATGAATACACAGGATATTGCCTGGTGTCCCGGATGTGGAAATTTTGCGATTCATAAGGCATTAAAGCAATCTTTTGAAGAACTGGAACTTGAGCCTGAGAACACGGTGATGGTTTCGGGTATCGGCCAGGCGGCCAAGATGCCGCAATATTTAAATATCAATATGTTCAATGGCTTGCACGGTAGATCCTTGCCGCCTGCTACGGCTATAAAGGCTGCCAACCCTTCTTTGACGGTTATTGCGGAAAGTGGTGACGGGTGTATGCTGGGAGAAGGTGGCAATCATTTTCTGCATACGATCAGAAGAAATCCCGATATCACCGTTATTATCCATGACAATATGATTTACGGTTTGACAAAAGGGCAAGCGGCTCCGACGAGTTTGAAACATTTTAAAACATCTGTTCAGATTGAAGGGGTGATACTGGAACCGATCAATCACCTTGCTTTGGCGATTTCTCAAAACGCGAGTTTTGTTGCGAGGAGCTTTTCGGGGAATACACAACTCACAGTTGATATTATCAAAGCGGCAATCAGTCATAAGGGCCTTTCAATCGTGGATATTTTTCAGCCATGTGTAACATTTAATAAGTTCAACACGTATAAGTGGTATTCTGAAAATACATATATCCCGGAAGAACATGATCGTTTTGACAGACAGGCTGCTTTAAATCTGATACTTGATACGGATAAATATGCATTGGGGATTTTGTACGAAACGGAAAGGGAAATTTTCGAGGTAGTCAGCCCGGGTAATTTGGATCGTTCCCAACCGCTTTTTAAAAGGAAGATGAACAGAGAAAGTGTTGAAGACGAATTGAAAGCTTTTAAATAAGAAGAAGGCGCCTTATGATCTGACCCCAAAAAGTTGGACAGGGAAAATTAAGAAGTTAAAAGGGAATGTTCTCGAAATTGAATCGGGGACATTCCATTTAATTTCAGCTTAATTCTATCCTCATTATACCAACGAATGTAATGATGAAGTTCATGCTTAAAATGATCAATATCATCAAAAACCTGTAGATATAATAATTCTGATTTGAGTAAACCAAAAAAGTTCTCCATTAACGCGTTATCATAACAATTCCCTTTTCGGCTCATACTTTGGGTAATACCGTTTTTGTTAAGTGCTCTTCTGTAACGATGATGTTGGTATTGCCACCCCTGATCTGAATGCATGATTAACCCTTCAAGAGAATCATATTTAGAGAAGGCATTTTCCAGCATTTCCGCGATTTGGCCAAGATTCGGGCTAGTTGTCAGTGAATAGGAAACGATCTCCAGACTGAAGCAATCCAAGATAGGAGACAGGTAAAGCTTTTGACCGAACAATGAAAATTGAGTGATGTCTGTCAGCCATTTTTCGTTAATCTTTTTGGCGCTAAAATCTCTTTTCAAGAGATTAGGTGCTGTCTTACCTGCTTCTCCCTTATAGGAACGATATTTCTTCATCCTGACTTGGCAGATGATACCTGATTCACGCATCAAACGCTGAACCTTCTTATGGTTTACGACATAACCTAATTGGTTTAGTTTCATCGTTATACGCCTATAACCATATCGCCCACGACTCTCGTGGAAAATCTCTTTTATCCTGGCTTTCAATTCTGCGTTTTTATCTGGTTGCTTCATTTGCTTCAAATGGTAGTAAAAAGTTGACCGTGACAGATTGGCTGCTTTCAAGAGCTGTCTCAAGTCATATTGTTGCCTTAGAGTATCTACTACCGCCGCTTTTACACGTTGTTTGAGTTTCTTCTGGCTTCCTCTAAGGCAATCAATTTTTTTATGTAGGCCAACTCCGTCTTCAAATATTCATTTTCCTCTTCTAATTCTCGTATCTTCTTCTCTTCCTCTGTTTGAGGCTCTTTACGCTGTATTTTCTTTCCCGTTGGTCGTCCTTTCCTTATCCGACTCAAACCCTCTTCACCCTCTCTTTCATAGATCTTCTGCCAGTTCCACAATGTTGATACGGATGGTATCCCTAACACTGCTGATGCTTCTGATAGGCTGAGCTCATTTTCTGTCGTATATTTTATAGCATATTTTCTGAATGATTCAGGATATTTCCCTTTTGCTTTTGTATAATAGGCTTCTTCATTTAGCTGGTAGTATTGCCACCATCTTGTTCCAAGACTCCTTGATATCCCTGTTTCTTTTGCTGCCTCTTTGATACTGTACTGCTTTGTCTTCATTTTTTCAATAAATTCTTCCTTCTTTTTCATCTCGTATTTCGCCATGAAAAAATGCACCTCCAAAAGTTTTTTTATTTCTGTCCAACTTTTGGGGTGCATTTCACTTAATAGGCGCCTTCTTCTTATTTGTGAAAATGCTTCAGAATGCCTTTAAGGGATTCTCTTATAAGGTGAATAGGTATTTGATGGGGTGTCAATCTTAAACAGATGGAAGGTGTTGGGTTCGATGGTGCCGTACAGCATCGAGTGATAGACGGTACAGGTAGAAGAAGAAAATTCATCTATCATTTGTGTGGCATTCATCAGGGAGGATTCCGTTGAAATCAACTGATATTCCTGTTTTGCATTAGTGGGATTAACGATGATAACCCTGTAATCTTCAATGGATTCATTGTATCGTGAAAAGGCGATCAAATTTGGGTTATCGTATTCAAACTCTCCAAATTTCCCGCTGTTTATAGCGGTGCAATCTCTGAAAATATTGATTAACAAGTGATAGAAATCAGTGTCATCGTTTTGTTTGATTGTCATTTCCCAAGGCATCGGCTGTCTGCAATAGGGATCGCCCTCTGTTGCCAGCCCCAATTCTTCCCCATAATAGATGAGCGGGCTGCCGGGAAGTGTAAATTGAAGGAATACGGCCAGTTTCCAGTTCTTTCCAAAATCTTTTTTTATGCGTGGGGTATCATGACTGGACATGACGTTCCAGCATTTGAATAATGAATCGATACCACAGTCTTGTACCGTTTTTGCAATGGCTTTTACAGCCGTTTGGCCGCTTAAACGGTTTTCAATAACGGATTTTATTAGTTCTCTGAAATAATAGTTCATGATACCGTCCAGGACACCCCCACTTATCCATTTTTTGGGATAAGACCAGATTTCACCGATGGTGTTGTGATCTCCCAATTTCTTTAAAGAAAAGGTTAATTCTTTAAGATAGTCATAACCGATATCATAAGCACAGTCCAGCCGCCAGTCATCGACTCCCAATCCTGTCCATTTATGAATCACGGAATCCTCCCGATTCCATAGTATATCCCGAAGTTCTTTCGAATCAAGATTTAGTTCTGGTAATCCCTTTACATCAGACCAATAAAGCGTCTCGCCGTTATTTTTATTGATCAGATTCTGATAGCCTTTGTTTCTGAACCAGTTATGTTCGCTGCCGATATGATTGAAGACACCGTCCAGTACCAGGCGAACATCGTTCTCATGAAGTGTTTTGATGAGTGCTTTCAAATCAGTTTCCGTTCCAAGCAAGGGATCGATACTGAAAAAATCGGTGCAGTCATATCTGTGATTGGTAATTGCCTTGAATATTGGGGTCAGGTATAAAAAATCTATCCCCAACGACTTGATATAATCGGATTTCTGCTCGATTCCTTTTAAATCTCCCCCGTAAAAATCGTATTGATGCATTCCCTCTTCTTTATAATTGACCGGAATATTCCAATCCAACGTATTTTGTTTTTTACAGGATGAGAAAAATCTGTCCGGGAAAATTTCATACCCAATTGCTGCTTTATTTTTCAATGTTTAACCGCTCCTTTTGTTAATCCGTTTACGATGTATTTTTGAAGACTGTAGAAGATGATCAGGATCGGAACTGATCCGAGTACGGATGCAGCACTGAAGGTTGCCCATTTCCCGGCATAGTTTCCCGCCATAAAAGATTTCAAACCGACACCAAGGGGATATTTCCCCGGATCAAACAGTAGTATGGCAGAAAGCATGTATTCATTATATACCCCGATAAACGTCATGATAAATTGTGTCACCAGCATCGGAAGCATCAGCGGAAAGAGGATTTTCCAATACGTCTTCCATCTGGAGGCTCCGTCGATATAGGCGGATTCGTCCAGCTCCTTTGGAATGGCATTCATATAATTTCTCATCAACCAGATACCAATCGCGGAATTTCCGAATCCTAAAATGAGGACAATTCCGTTCAATGAGTTCAGCAACCCTACTATCTGAAGCATCTTAAAGTAGGCAACCATTGCAACAGAAACCGGTAGCATCTGAACGATGAGAAGAAAGGTGATTCCGTATTTTTTACCGCGGAAATGAAACCGGCTGAAAGCATAGCCGCCGAACATCGTCACGATAACGGCGATAATACCCGCCGAAACACCCATATACAAAGAATTCCTGATCCAGCTTGGAAAAGCGGTTCCTGTGAATATATCAGCGTAATGATCCAGTGTGTATTCCGTTGGGATAATTGAGGCGTTGTAGATGGATTCTCCAACTTTAAATGAGTTGAGGACAACAAGAATAAAGGGAAAAATAACGATGAACGTGATTAAGATTATGAGGAACCTGACAGGCCATACGGTATGTTTTGTCATTCTACCACTCTTCTTTCATGGCTTTTGTAAATTTAATGGAGATCAGCATGAGTACGATGGTCATGAAAAAAGTAACAACGCCATATGCAGCTGTTAATCCATATCGCTGAACCTCGCGCATGAGATTGAACGTATAACTGACCAGTATATCCGTTGAACCGAAATATTGTCCCATTGATTCTCTGGGGCCTCCTCCGGTCAGAAGATAGATGAGGTTGAAATTGTTGAATTGAAAGGCGATCTGTGTAATAAACAACGGTAGCATAATGATCCTCAGAAGTGGTGCTGTGATATGTCTGAACCGCTGAATGGCGGTTGCACCATCCGTTCTGGCAGCCTCGTATAATTCGACTGGGATACTGTTCAAGGCAGCCTGGGACATGACCATGAAATAGGGAAATGACAGCCAGATATTTACACCGATGACTGAGATTCTTGCACAGGTGGTATCGGTGAGCCATTTTACCGAATCGAATCCTATCATATTCAATATTTGATTCAGAATACCATCAGCCCCCATCATGGAATGCCACATCTGTATGGATAATACGCCTGGCAATGCCCAGGGAATGATCAGTAATGCCCTGTACAGATTTCTTTCTTTCAACCCTTTATGGTTCAGCAAAAGAGCGATTCCCAACCCTACACCCACATTCAGAAAAGATGAGAGAAAAGTCCAGGTAAATGTCCAACCCAGTACGGGAAAAAACGGACTTTTCATTGAAAAAATCTCTATAAAATTGGATAGTCCTACAAATTGAAATGTCTGATAATGAAAGATTCCATAATTCGTGAATGAGATGTATATATTATAGATGGCAGGTATAACCGTAACGATGAGAATGGCGATTAATGCCGGTATCAGATAGGTATACGCTGACAATGCTTCCTTAGTTGTTCTTTTCATCTTTCAACTCCCAAGTGTGAATAAACGGAACATGTCTCTTAGAGACATGTTCCGCAAAGATTATTATTTTCGCATTATTTCTATCTTTTCTGTGATGGCATCGGAAAGCTGTTGCATCGTATCTTCCGCGTTTTCTTTTCCAAGATAGACGATCTGCAGGGCATCGGACCAGACAGACCAAACACTTGACATTTCAGGGATATTAGGCATGGGATTTCCGAGTTCTGCCTGTCTTGCCCATGCACTGATCTGTTCGTTGGATTTAACGGCTTCTGTTTCCAGGACATCACTTCTCGTTGGTGTTAAGTGTGTATCCAATGCAAATTGAGCCATGTTGGATTTTGACGTGATATATTCAGCCAGTTTTAAAGCTGCTTCTTTATTAGAGGAATAATTGTTGATCCCGACAAACTGAACACCGAGAAATGGCTGCGGATATTCACCATTGGGTAGCATCGGAATGACGGATATACCGTAATCAATACCAAGTTTTTCAAGATTTGCGATAACCCATGGACCGTTGATCTGAAGGGCGGCTTTACCCTGTTCAAATGTTCCGGTTGAAAAGGCATGCTGTGAGCTTCTATCTCTCATCGATTCCGGGAAATAACCGTTATCAAAGAATGATTTGAGATAATTGACAGCTTCAACTGCACCCTCATTATTCATACCGATATCGTACACATCGTATTGATCGTCTTTCCATCCGAAAATATATCCTCCGAACCCTTTGAGGATTCCGTACATGTGATAAGGTTCAGCAGCCGGGAAGACGAGACCGTATGTATCTGAATTTTCATATTGTTCAATAATGTCAAGGACTTCATCGAAGGTTTCAGGTGCCTTTTCGACAAGTGCCTTGTTGTAAACAAGACCGACGCTTTCAACTGACAGGGGGATGCCGTATGGCTTTCCATTGTAGGTCACCGCCATGACGGTTGAATCAAAGAAGCCGTTAAGGCTATCCGGATGCGTATCAAGCGGATAAAGGATTCCCTGATTTGCCCATTTTCCAATGATGTCATGGGGCATGGTTGCGATGACATCCGGTCCCATCCCTGCCGGAGCAGCCATTTGAAGCTTGGTATCCATATCCGTCTGATCCGGTATGGAAACCAGTTCAACGCTAATTGATGTTTCACTGACGAAGTTGTCCAGAATTTTTTCAAGTGACTGATAAGCAGCCATGTCAGGTTTATAAACGGTCCAAACCTTAAGGGAATTTCCCGCAAATAAAATCCCCGCCATTGAAAAACAAATGAATAACGCTAATACGATTTTTTTCATAGAGCATCTCCTTTTTTGTTTTGTTAAGAGGTTCTTTTTCTGCCGGCGTTAATTAGAGCCTCTTTTGATATATTTGGGTGTGATTCTTTCTGTAATGACTTCAGAATGCTTTCCGTTTATTTTTTCCAGGATAATCTTCGCCCCTCTTTCGCCCAGTTGTTCAACAGGTTGTGCGATGGTTGCGATATCCAGTGTTTCTGCGAATTCAAGATTATCAAATCCGATGAGACTGTAATCTTTACCCGGTGACTTCCCATTTTTTCCGGCCCCTTCGATAAATCCCCTTGCGATGATATCCGACAGACAAAAGACTGAAAATGAATGATTCTCCTCTGATAGTTTTTTCCCGAGTTTGAAGGCTTCATTCCAGTCCAAAGTGATTGGGATTTCATCAACTGAAGTGCCGGAACCGTATTTTTCTACAATTTTCTGTTTAAACCCATCTTTTCTCACCTGAAAAACAGTCGAAGTAAAGGCATGGTCGCTTTCGAGACCGCCGATAATGAATATTTTCTCTCGAATGTTGAGGTTCTCAGCTGCAAGACGCCCGCCTTCATGATTATCCACATAAATACAATCAAAATCTTCCTCATATGTATCGAGTATCACGATGGGTTTCTCAACGGGAAGTGATGCCTTTCCAAAAAGGTGTTTTAAAGACAGTGAACTGATGATCAACCCGTCCGTATGGTAGAGGAAATGAAACGGATCACTGAATCTTTTTAATCTCGATTGAGAAAGCATGGGGAATAACACACTGTCGTAATGATATTCCTCAAGTGTCGAGTCAATTGCATTTACGATTCTCGCCATGAATTCATGCCCTATTGTCGGGATGATGATGGAGACCAGTCCTGTTTTTCCTTTGGACAGATTTCTTGCATGAAGATTAGGCTTATAATTTAATCGTTTCATGGCCTCAAGGACTTTTTCGCGATTCTTTTCTTTTACCCTTTCATCGTTGTTTAATACTTTTGATACGGTTCCCGTGCTGACTCCCGCAACCCTTGCAATATCTGAGATAGTTGACATCTGATCACCCCATAACGAACATAAAATTGAATGAAAAACAAAAAAATGAATCGATTCATAATGAATCGATTCATTTTAACATCTTTAATGATATAAATCAAATTGAATCATTTCTTATCAGGACGGATTATTGCCAAATAGAGATTATTATGTCCAAAAATCTTCGTTTTTAACCTGATAAGTGAAAAGAATCGAATAGAAAGAACACTTATACAAAAAAAGGTAGATGATATATAAAGTTCATTGTTGACAAATAAATATTTATATGATAGAGTTTATTAAATAATTGTATTATAGGATTATTAAATAACCACTTTATACAAAGGAGAGGTTATGGGGGAAATGGTCTATCATAAGGGTTTGGATTTTATCTTTTCAATTCATAAATATTTCCTTACACTTGAAAAAAATGAAAAATACGAAAATGAAAATGCGATGATATGGAAAGAATACTTGGAACAGCCTGAACTCGTCTTTGTTAAAAATGATTTGAAGACCGTGTTTATAAGCCGTTTGTTTACATCCGCAATTGGTGAATTTGTTGAGAGAAATTCTCTGCAGGCGTTATTTGATTTGGATGAGACCGGCTTTCTTAAAATTTTTGCCGATGGTATCAATTCCGATTCCCTTGACAGAGAACGGATATGGGAATTACACGATGCTTACTTTTCAGAGGAATTGTATGTCAGGGAAGAGGATTTTGTTATTTTCAAAGAGGCGATTTTCAACACGGAAGTGTTCAGGGTACGATTGATTAATGCGTTAAAAAAGACTTATTCGGTTTTTGAAAATAGAATTTTATCAACAGAGATGATGACTGTTATAGAAAAAGTCTTAAAACAACACAATGAAAATATCAAAAATGGCGATGAAACCTACACCAAGCATATCATCAACATGAAAGTCTTTGATTCGGGAACCCTTCCGGAAGGGTTCAAATTGTATATGCTGTATTTTTGCTCAAAGAACTATCTGATTTCAGTCGAGGGAAATTTTCTGATTTTCAGTAGTGATGTATACGATAAGATGAAATCCATTTATGAAAAATTGGATATTCAATTGTTTTTAAACGTCATCTCGGATAATACGAGGTTGAATTTGTTGAAGCTGTTGATGAAAAGAGAATATTATGGGGCTGAACTTGCAAGGGAGCTTGAGGTAACGACAGCGAATATTTCCCATCATATCATGAAATTCAGTAAACTAAAGATTGTAAAAATGCGTAAAGGGGAGAAAAGCAGAATTTATTTTTCTGTTTTAAAAGAGGGCGTGGAGAGGTATATTGACAGTCTTCGCGATTTTTTATATGAGAAATAACAGATATTTTACCGGTGGTGAAAAAGTATGTATTTGAGGTTTGCTGCAAAGAGAATATTCTGGGGTGTCATGTCTTATGTATTTATTATATCCATGTATTCCTGCATTTTAAACACTAAAATAGAAGTGACGGCCTGGGCGGATGTGCATATGATGGTACAGGGATATATGATGTCACCTGCAATCAAGAAAATTTCTCCAGAGGAACTTCCGCAAGTAAAGGCAGAAGTAACGGAGATGGCAAAGGCTGCGTTTGGACTTGATAAGCCTTTGTATATCAGGATATTTAATCGAATCAAGGATGCCCTTGTTTTTAATTTCGGGAATATCAAACAGGAGGATCGGGATCGGCCGAATCCGATCAAGTATCAATTGATGGAAGCCTTTAATCATACGATGAAACTTTTTGTTTTTTCAACTGTTATCTGTTTCTGGGTTGGGCTTCTTCTCGGGAAATTGAAAGCAGTATACCGAAATTCGCCGTTTGACAAAACAACTTCCGTTATGACCTTTTTCTTTTATGGAACACCGAGCTGGTGGATTGCCAATATTCTGATTTACTTTTTTGTGTATGAAAACCGCATCATGCCGTTTGCACAGTTTCATACCCGTCCTTTTATACAAAATCCAATCCTGTTTTTCCTCGACTCCATGTATTATCTGATCTTACCGATAGCCACATTGATCATAACGGGAATCTGGGGAACCGCATATATCGTCAAGAATATCCTGCTGACGAATCTTGAAGAGGATTATGTCATGTCGGCAAGGGCAAGGGGGATTCCCGAAAGAAAGGTTGTTCACGATCATGCTTTGAAGGCGGCGGCACCCCCAATTGTAACCATGGGATTGACGGCACTTGCCACTTCTTTTGCCGGTGATATTATCATTGAAATTATCTTTGCTTATCCGGGTCTTGGACTGATGTTATGGGAGGCCATCAAATGGAATCGTATTCATCATATGATGGCCGTTCTATGTTGTATAACGATGATTTACTGCGCTATTCTGATCATACTTGATCTGATTTACGGTTTTCTGGATCCACGAATCAATTACGGCAGACGATGAGGCATAAAAAGGCAGACGAACGGTCTGCCTTTTTTATTCTGTGAAGCAAAATATCTATCTATAAGCCCCAACAAATGAGATTTTCCAGAGTTGTGCATCATTGACAGGCATCTCCTGGGATTCCCATGTGAGCCCGCCGTTTTTGGTGTGTCTGATGATACCGGAAGGCATCGTTGCAGGTGCCGTGACGGATTTAAATCCGACAGCCCAGGCTTCCTGCTCTCCAAAACAGGTAATCCCTTCATACTGATAATACGGGTTGTGATCTGAATTCTCTCCGGTAAACGTTGTACCGTTGTTTGTCACTTTCAGGATGAGTCCGCCTGAAAACCCTCCTATATTCTGTACCGCCCATACAAAATCGGCATTTGGAGCACAGATATCATCCAGATCATTCTCACCGGAGATCTCCGATGCATCTTTATGCCAATTATCACCACCGTTTTGTGTTCTGTAAATATCCGCCATCGGTCTGACAGCAGCCCAGACAGTTACATCATCAACAATGCTGACAGCCATCGGACCAGCTCCCGGATCAGTTGAAAGATTCGGCAACTCTTCTTTCCGCCAGGTCTGTCCAAAATCTGAAGAATGAATCATGCCAAAATTTCCTGATCCGACATCGGCTATCCAGATATCACCGCCTTTGGCATCAATTCGGTTGACTTGAATGATATCAACATTCGGATGCGGGATAACAGCCCAGTCTTTTCCGCCGTTCATCGTTCTTAAAACAACGCCATGAAGAGTTACCGCCCAGACGATGTCTTTGTTCAAAGCTTTGACGCCTTTTACGGTTCCCGTTGCCTCAGCCGGAAGTGCCTGTAACTGCCACGTTTTTCCGCCATCAGTCGTATTGGCTATGCCGCCGTTTCCACTGCCATTATCACCAAGTGCAGCCCATGCCGTGTTCTTATCAACTGCCGTAATATCGTTACCTGCCATCCCTGCCCACAGTGTCCGATCTCCCTGTTCGTTCCAGGTCTTTCCACCATCGGTTGTATGAAGAATTACAGCATTGTTGTCATCGTCCCATCCGATCGCCCATCCGGTTTTAGTATTCGTGAATCCCATAACGAAGATGCAACTGCTTAGACTTAAAATGATACCGATGATTATCATCAGGATTAAAAAACGTTTGAACATCAAATCACCACCTCAGTTGAATTTTGTTTATTATTTTCATGCTAAGTTTCGTCTTAATAATTATATCACTAAACAAATTTTATTGCTTATGCTGAAAATAAAGAGCATTCCATCATCTTGTTGTTGAACAGGAAAGACAAGGGAGGTTTTATTATGAAGGCGATTGTACAGGAAGGATACGGTTCTTTTCATGTCTTAAAATTCAAGGATATTGAGAAACCTCGACCCAAATTAGATGAAGTGTTGATCAGAAATATCGCATCATCAATAAACGGCGGCAATTTCCTGATTATGAAAGGGAAACCTTTTTTGCTACGTTTTTCAGTGGGAATGCCAAAACCTAAATTCATAGCACCCGGGGGTGATGTGGCCGGTGTGGTAGAAACGGTAGGCCGGGATGTGAAACGATTTCAACCGGGCGATGAAGTGTTTGGTGATCTTTCCGATAACGGGTTCGGCGCATTTGCCGAATATGTGTGCGCTTCGGAAAACTGTATAGAAAAAAAGGCGGCAAATACGCCATTTGAAGAAGCGGCAGGTTCAGCACAGGCGGCAGCTGTGGCTTATCAGGGGTTAATGAAAGGGAATATAAAAAGTGGTATGAATGTGTTGATCTACGGTGCTTCCGGCGGTATCGGGACATTTGCCGTTCAAATCGCAAAAAGTTTTGATACGGAAGTCACCGCTGTCAGCAGCGGGAAAAATCACCCTCTCCTGTATGCTCTCGGGGCAGATCATTGTATCGATTATAAGAAAGAGGACTTTACCAGACACAATAAAAAATATGATCTGATTCTTGCGACGGTCGGTTACCGTTCAATTTTTGACTATAAAAACGCTCTCAGTTCAACCGGTGTGCACGTTGCAACGGGAGGTGATATGCGGCAGATCATGCAACCGATCTTCCTCGGGGCAATGATGTCCAGAAATGGCGGGAAGACTTTTAAAAGTCTTTCACATAGACAGAGTCAAGCGGATTTGAACACCATCAGGGACTTGTTTGAACAGAAAAAAATAAAGACAGTCATTGATAAGACCTTTGATTTGAAGCATACGGTTGAGGCGATGAAGTATTATGCCAAGGGGCGTACCGTTGGGAAAATTATCATAAAAATATAAAAGGCGGTCTTTGAAAACCGCCTTTATTTATTGTTTCTGTTTATAAAATAATCCCCACAGCCCGCACGGGAGAACCATCCCCTTCAAATATCTTCAACGGAAAACAGGCGAAATAAAAACCGGTTTCCGGAAGCTGTTTCAAATTAGTAAGGTTTTCCACGATTAAACAATTATTCGGCAATAACTTTCTGTGATTTTCAAAGGCCGTTGATTTAGCTCTGTCTGCGGAGATGAAATCCAATCCCACAGCTTTAATCCTGTGTTTGATTAGAAGATCAATTGTCTCATCCGCGAAGGTCGGATAACCTGAGAAATAAGTGTCTTTTCCCCAATATGTATCCCATCCCGTATAAAAAAGGGCGAAATCGACTTCTTTCAGTTTTTCTTCATCAAGTTGTTCGGGTGTGATAAGACCCGTATCGATGCTGTTTCTGCAATCGAATCTGACACCTTTGCCGAAAAACTGTTCTAAAGGTACTGTGTCTGTTGTCTGATCTGAATGGATCATATGTTTCGGGCAATCCAAATGAGTTCCCGTATGTGTCAGGATCGTCATGAGTTTTTCCGAAAAACCATCTTTTTCGATGGTGAATGAATCCTCAATAGAAGCATCCGTCGTTCCGGGGAAAACAGGCATACCCGTTTTCATAACATGTGTCAGATCAATTATTTTCACAATACGCACCTCGCATAATGTCCCTCGTCCACTTTCTTGAACGGCGGGAGTTCTTTTGAGCAGATATCGGTTGCGTATGGACATCTCGGATGGAACCGGCAGCCGCTTGGTGGGTTGACAAGTGATGGGATATCTCCTTTTGTCACGAGTTTTGCACGCTTTAAACCCGCTTCAGGTGATGGTGCTGCAGATTTCAACAGTTTTGTGTACGGGTGGAAGGTTTCATTGATGACCTGTTGAGCACTTCCCAGTTCCATCAGCATCCCGGCGTACATAACGGCTATTTTTTGAGACATGTATCTGGCACCCGCAAGATCATGTGTGATGTAAACGTATGTCAGATCCTTCTGTTCCTTGAGATCCAGCATCATATTCATGACACTCATTCTGATCGACACGTCAAGCATTGATGTGGGTTCGTCCGCCAGTATCAGTTCGGGATTGACGGCAAATGTTCTGGCAATATTGACCCTTTGCCGCTGTCCACCGCTTAGCTCATGGGGGAATTTGTCGATATACTGTTCTGCGGGTTCAAGTCCAACCTGAACGAGTAGTTCTTTGACCAGTTCTCTGATCTCTTTTTTCTTTTTGGCAATCCCGTGTATTTTATAAGGTCTTGAGAGAATGTTGACGATGGTATGCGTCGGATTTAATGAGCTGAACGGATCCTGAAAGATCATCTGAACCTTTTTTCTGTACGCCATTTCCTGTGCTTTGTGCATTTTCAGTGGAAGCTTCTGACCCTCGAAAAGAACATCTCCGGCAGTTTCCGTGTATAGTCTTGAGATGACATTAGCCGTTGTTGTCTTTCCGCTTCCGGATTCTCCAACGAGTGAAAGAATTTCCCCTCGCTTGATGGTGAAGGAAATGTCATCCATCGCATGAACGACTTCCCCATACCCTTTAAAAGAGTTGATCGGGAAATGTTTGTTGACATTTTTTAACTCCACGACTGTTTCTTTGACTGAATTATTCATTGACCTCACCACCTTTTCCGTTGTACAGATGGCAGTGGACATAATGATGAGCTGTCTCATATTTTTCAGGATAATCCTTAAAACAGATATCCATCGCCTTTTGGCATCTTGATGCAAATCTGCATCCTTCCGGTGGATTAAGGAGGTCCGGTGGTTTTCCGTCGATCCCGCCCATTCTTACAATCGGTCCGGTGAGGGACGGGAAGGATGACATCAACCCTTCCGTGTATGGATGAAGGTGTTTTGTAAAGACTTGATCGGCATTTCCGAATTCTATGATCTTACCGGCATACATGATTGCCAGTTTATTACTGATTTCAACGAGTAATGACAAATCATGCGTGATGAAAATAACGGAAAAATCAAATTTTTTCTGCAATTCCTGTATCTTTTCGATAATCGTTCTCTGTACAACAACATCAAGGGCCGTTGTCGGTTCATCCATGATGATGAGATCGGGTTGGAGAATGAGTGCCATGGCAATCATGACTCTCTGTTTCATTCCTCCGGAGAGCTGATGGGGGTAGGAATTAAATCTGTCAGGTGAAATATCCACAAGTTTGAGGACTTCCTTTGCTCTCTTTTCAGCGTCTTCCTTTGACGTTTCGGGATTATGAGCAAAGATGGCATCTGTCAGCTGTTCGCCGATTTTGAGAACGGGGTTGAGCGCGTTCATTGCCGATTGGAAGACCATTGACAGATCAACCCATCTGATCTTCTTCATCGCTTCTTCATCTTTTTTGGCAATATCCACACCGTTGAGCATGACCGTTCCACTTTTGATGCCGGCGTTATCTCTCATGAGATTCATGATGGCATAGGCGAGTGTTGATTTCCCGCAACCTGATTCTCCGGCTATACCCAGGAATTCGCCTTTTTTCAGATCAAAGGAGACGCCATCGACCGCCTTTACAAATCCTTTCTTTATCTGATAACCTGCTCTGAGGTTTTCAAGTTTTAGTACCGTTGTTTTTTCCATAACAATCATCTCTTCCTTAATTTCGGATTTGAAATTTCATCAACTGCGAAATTCATCATGGCAAACGATGTTCCGATCAATGCGATACAGACACCAGGCGGCAAGAACCACCACCAGTAACCTGCAAGCAGGGCACCGTTGTTCTGAGCCCAGTAGAGGATGGTTCCCCAACTGACGATTGAAACATTTCCAAGCCCGAGAAATTCAAGTGTGGCTTCTCCCATGATAGCCCCCATCGTTGAGGTGAAGAACGAAGCCATAACGAGTGAGATCATGTTGGGAAGCATTTCGTTGAATATGATATAGAGGGGCTTTTCTCCCAGTGAACGGGATACTTTGACAAAGTCCCTGTTCTTAAGACTGACGACCTGAGAACGTAATAGCCTTGTCGGCCATGGCCAGCTGGTTAGTGCCAGAATCATGACGATCGGGAATACCCCTTTAACGGTGATATAAGCCGCAATGACAATCATCAATGGCAGACTTGGGATAACGAGGAATACATTGGTGAACAGTGAGATGATATCATCTACAATCCCGCCAAAGAAGCCTGCGACAAGCGCCAGTGTCAATGCGATAAAGGTCGTGAAAAGCCCCGTTCCGATACCGACGGATAAGGTGATTCTCGTTCCCCAGATCAACTGTGACAGAATATCCTGACCAGAGTGTGTTGTTCCGAGTGGATGTTCCGCAGATGGCTTGCCGTTCAATGGGAATTTCTTAGTATATTTTTTATAGGTCGTTTCGACTTCTTGTGTATAAACTCTGTTTTCTTCAAAATCGTTCAATTTTTCTCTTTCTACCGTTTTGTTTCTTCCCCGGTCGACATCGAGGACTTCCAACACTTCTATCCGGTTAGCCTTTGGATCATAAGGTGCCAATACCGGTGCCATAATGGCGATACCGATGAAGAAAACCAGAATGAAGAAACCGATGGCAGCTTTTTTATTTTCAAAAAATAATTTAAAGATATCTCCCAGCATTATTTACCACCATCCCTTACTCTTGGATCAAGTATCAGTATTGCAACATCTGCACAGAAATTCGCGATCAGAACAGCAGCAGATATGAATAGGAATATTGCCTGCATCAACGGGTAGTCTTTTGCCTGAACGGCCTGGAAGAGCATGAGTCCGACACCGGGATATCCGAAGACCATTTCCGTCAGCAGTCCGCCTCCGACGACAAATCCCAGGGACATGGCAAATCCCGTGATGGATGGCAGCATGGCATTCTTTGCGGCATACAGTCCTTTGATTCTTCTCATGGGAAGTCCCTTTGCGAGGGCAACCGTTATGTAATCCTCAGCCAGTACATTGATCATGTTGTTTCTCATCGTTAGAATCCAGGCACCCATCGAACTGATAATCATCGTAGCTGCCGGAAGAATAGCGTGTTTTAGGACTGAAAGAAAAAATCCCCAGCCTTCTCGTTCAATGAAAGGCGAATAAGAACCACCGATTGGGAATATTGGCATTTGGAACGCAAACAGATATATGAATAACAAACCCAACCAGAAATAAGGGAAGGAACGGATGAAGATAAAAAATCCAACCGTAAAAGTTGCGGCTTTTTTACTTCTGTTCCACGCACAAGCGATTCCAACGATGGTACCGATGGTAAAACTTATGATTGTTGCGATACCCATAAGCCCAATACTCCATGGGATTGCTACTTTGAGCACATCTGAAACCGGTGTAGGGAATCGGGAAATGGAAATTCCAAAATCTCCTTTCAACAGATTGAGTAGATAATTCCCATACTGTGAGATTAACGGTTCAGTTGTGTCAACTCCGAAAGCGGCCTTTATTGATTCAAGTGCTTCTGGAGGTATTCCTTCCATTTTGTCGATGAGGTCCGAAGCGGGGTCTCCGGGCATCATTCGAGGCAGGAAAAAGTTTATGGTTACCGCAACGAAAAGTGCGAATAGGAGTAATCCTATTTTTCTTAAAAAATATTTCATCTTTCACCTCAAGGTTTCATCGATTTCGGGATATTTTAAAAATGTAAGCGGCTCATAATAGAGCCACTTACATGAATAAAACTGAATTATTTCAGATGGATGTTAAGTAATACAGGCATCTTATGCATTAAATCAAATCTTGGAAGTGCATATGCGTTGTCTGCATTTGGCCATCCGACAAATCTCAATGTGTTGTATTCGAACCATACAGGGTTGAAGAAAAGTGGTACAGAAGGAAGATCTTTCATGAACTGACCGACAGCTGTCTGCATCAATTCTGTCTGTACGTCGTACTCTGTTTCTCTCTTGTACTGTTCGAGAACTTCATCGATCTTTGAATTCTTGTATCTCATTCCGTAATAATTTGCAGTATCTTCACCAAGTGGTGCCCAGTTGTCTGAGTGCATCCATCTTGTGTACTGATAATGTGGGGATGAACCTGTTACGGAGATACCCATACACATTTCGTAATTTCCGTTGTAAAGGTTATCTTTGTATGGTGTTGGCCATGCAGCCTGTGTGAGGATAGCTTCAATTCCTACTTCTTTAAGCTGTGCTGAGATAACTTCGCAACCTGTTACCCAGTCAGTCCATCCTGTAGGTGTGTAAAGTTTTACGGAAAGTGGTTTACCGTCTTTTTCATAGATACCGTTTCCGTTGAGTTCCCATCCCGCATCTTCAAGGATTTCCCTTGCGTAATCAGGATCGTATTCTACACCGTAATCGCTTTCGAATGGTGCAGCAAGTTTTTCGTACTGAGCCTGTACACCTGAAATATGTGCAGGGATAGCACCGCTTGCCATGATTCTTGTGATTTCTTCCTGATCCATAGCAAATGCAACTGCTCTTCTGACCTCAGGGTCGTCGAAAGGCCATCTCAGGTTGTTCAGATTGAGGAATACGAGGTTTCCAGCAGGAAGCCAGTATTTGTGATGTTCAGGATCTGCTTTTACGTATACTTCATCGATGTTTGAAACGAAGTATCCAGCCCAGTCGTATTCGTCATTTGCTAATTTGAATCCAACCTGATCGTTTGTTGTGGCGATGTACTTGATTCCTGCGATATAAGGAAGTGGTTTGCCATCTTCTGCAATCTGCCAGTAATCAGGGTTTGCGTCAACTGTGTATGAAAGTTCCGTGAAAGAACCGTCTCTGTAAACAAAAGGTCCTGTTCCAACAGGGTTTGTATTGCCTGTCCATGTGAGTGGGTCATCAACTTCTCCCCAGATGTGTTCCGGGACGATGAAAATACTTGAGAAGTATTCAATGAGTGTTGTGTTGACGTCGTTAAAGTAGAAAGTGATCTTGTCAGCGTCAGTGATTGCAACTTTTTCAAGTCCCTGACCCCAAATTCCTGAACTGTCAAGTGCCTTGTTGTCTTTTGCAAGCATCATTGTAAAGTAAACATCTTTCACTGTGAAAGGTGTTCCGTCATTCCATTTTACATCGTCTCTGAGAACGAATGTAACGGAACGAAGATCGGATGCCCAATAGAATGATTTTGCAAGCCATGGCATAACTTTTCCTGTCATTGGGTTGTAGTAAACCATTGTTTCATAGAATAAACCTTTTACGGACTGAAGTGCATTCGGTGAGAACGGGTTGAAGTTCTGTACGAGAACACCCTGTTTCATAGGTGTGAGCTGTGGGTACCCACCTCTTTTAACATCTGCAGCCATAACGGTGGAACTAAAAACAACACATAAAACGAGAACTGCGATTAATAAAAACTTTTTCATCTTTACCCTCCTTAGATTTGAATAAAGGCGATGAAGCCTCTGCATTATTTGTCATTGCATTATATCACAATTAGGTCAAATGTTATTACATTATTCGGGAAATTCGATATTTTATTGTTCTTTTTTTCACTCTCTTCTATCATACCATGATTTTATTGCGGTCAATCATGATATAATTTTGTAAGTGTGGAGGTATTTTTATGAAAAAGTTGTTGGTTTTGCTCCTTGTGCTATTTTTAACAATGCATCTTTTTGCAGCTGATGCTCTTGCAGATAAAACGGATATCAAAATCCCGGTGAAATTCGATACGACTTCAACCGGATTGTATCAATTTCAGGTTCCTCTTACTCTCGGTCTTCCCGTTGATTTTGGGATGGGGTTGAACGGCTATATTCCCGCGGCGTATATGTATGTATTTGATGAGTGGAAGAGAGAAAAACAGATTTTTTTCAAGAGTCAGGTTGTTGAAATTCAGCGGATTAAGATGATGTGGGGACTATCTGAGGAATTCCTGTATGAATTCCGTTATCAGAAGATTTACAACGATACACTCAGCATTAAACCCCTGCTGGCTTTTTTTAATCTGGGGTTTCCCGTAACCGCCATTCCTTTAACGTATTCAATGGATTTCCGAACTTTCGGGAGTGCTTTAAACCCGGTTATCAACGCGACCGCATTTGGTTTTACGAAAGCTGGTCCCATCGAACTTGATCTGAATTTTAATCTGTATAAAACACGAGAGGATCATCATGGTCTTCTTGAAGTTGGGTTTAAGGGCATAACCTTTGCCAATACCGGACTCGGTTTTGAAGTAGAACCGCTTAATCCATTCGGCATAACACTGGGTGATCTCGTTGGAGGATTTGCAAATATCAACCTGAGTTCGAGAGCAATGCGTTTGCAGCCAAGATTTGCAGCTGGATATTCAAGACAAACCGAGGCGCTTTCGGTAGGGGTGCTGCTGCATGATGATACTCATCTTAAAAATAACGCGAATTTTAAACTGAATACGATGCTGCTTTTTTCGTCAAATGGACAGGGGTTTTGGAGTGTAAACGGTGAATATGCCCATTCGGATACATTTACAACAAGCTTTAACTGTTCACTCAACAGTTTTTATATCGAGAATAAATATGTCCTGAATTTTTCAGAGCTGTTCAACGGTCAATGAGATGGCATACAAAGCTGAAGAAACCCCTGAGGTTTCTCTTTATATACATATACCTTTCTGTACTTCAAGATGTGATTATTGCGATTTTACTTCCTTTACCGTTGCACAATCACTTGACTTCATGGAATCCTATTTCAAAACACTTGATCTGGAGCTGGAGCATTGGCTTTTATCTTACGATTCGACAATCAAATTCAAAACAGTTTATATCGGTGGCGGAACGCCTTCAACCGTTGCGCCTGAAAGATACGCCCCTTTACTCCGAAAGATTACGCCCCGTTTAACGGCAGATTGCGAATTTACATGTGAAGTAAATCCCGGAAGTATCGATGAGCATTTTCTGAAGTATTTTCGTGATGCGGGATGTAATCGTATCAGTATGGGGTTGCAATCGCCTTCAAACCTAACCCTTTGTGAAATTAATCGAAATCAGACGATTGAGGGATTTTTAAAAAAGTATTCTCTGATCAGACGATTCTACGATAATGTGAATGTTGATTTTATCTGTGGCCTTCCTGAAGGTCTTGAAGACTGGCTGACAGCATCACAACAGATCGTTTCTTCGTTACAGACAGAGCACATATCTATATATATTCTGGAAGCTGAAAAGGAGACACCGCTTTCCATCAAATATGAGAATAATGAGATTGTACTGCCTTCAATGCAGTATGCAACGGAAGTATTCGAAAAATTCGCCTGGTCGCTGAAAAAAATGGGCTACAATCGCTATGAAATATCAAATTTTGCGAAGCATGGAAAGGCTTCAAGACACAACAAGGTGTACTGGGATTACGGTCAATACATTGGAATTGGTGTTTCAGCGGGGGGACATGTGGGAAATATGCGTTATGTTAACACCTCTTCTTTAGAGGCTTATCTTGACTTCCCGAATTCGGGAAGCTGTTATGAGTCGGTGGAAGAAAGAGCGTTATTGAGTGATCTTCGGGAAATGGTATTCATGGGAATGAGATATCGTGAAGGGTTTAGTAAATCCTCATTGTTTGAACGGCTTATGGATGATTTTAATGAAAAGCACTACAGGGATCTTGAAAGTTTTGTGTTTTTGCTGGAATCATCGATGTATTTTACTGTTAAAGATGATAAAATAAGATTAAACGATTATTATTTTATTCACAACAGGGAAGCCTTTGAGTTTTTTATAGAAATTTTTGAACGGTTATTTTATGTTTAAGGAGGGTTTTTATGAAAAGATTTTTTCTCGTTGTTCTGATTGTATTATTGGTTTGTACGGCTGCTATAGCCGGTACAAAGTTAAAGATTCATTATCACAGATATGATTCAAATTATGAGAATTGGGACCTTTGGCTTTGGGGAAGAGGTCTGAACGGATCTGCATACACATTTGATTCGGAAGATGAATATGGAATGGTGGCAAATGTCGAGATGCCTGAAGACCTGGACGAGGTAGGATTCATCGTCAGGCTTGGAAACTGGGCGGATAAAGATGTATCACAGGATAGATTTGTACAGGTTCAGGGGGATGTTACGGAAATGTGGCTGCTTCAGGGGGTTAAAGATGTATTCTTTGACGTACCAGATGTTTCTCCCAGAGTTCTTTTCACTGCGGCCATCTCAGATAAAGTGATCAGGGCTTATGCCACAAATAAATTCGATACGAAGGATTGGGCAGGAAAGGTTTCCGTCTCTGTTGACGGTGTTGAAAGAACGGTTGCATCCGTTGAGAAGGTTGATCCGACGGATATATCAAAGACCAATTTTATTGAGATAACACTTGAAAATCCATTAACCCTTGAAGATCTTTCCGCATATGTGGAATTTGCCTTTGAAGGCTTTAAACCGGCAAGAGTACTTATGATGGGTATTCTTGATGATTATTATTCGGATAAGAAGATGGGTGTTGATTATTCGGATGCCCGGACAACTTTCAGGGTATGGTCACCGGTTTCCTCCAATGTTGATCTTCTTCTTTTTGAAGATGGAGAGGCGCTTGAGGCATACAAAATCATCTCAATGGAAATGGATGAGAAGGGTGTATGGGAAACAACTGTAAAGGAAGATCTGAAAGGCACCTTTTACCTTTATGAATATACACATTACGATGAGACGGTGCGGGCAGTAGATCCATATTCGAAATCTGTTTATGCAAACGGTGCGAAGAGTGCGGTCATCAATTTGGAAGAAACGAATCCTGAAAACTGGACAACAGATTCATATGTGAATTTGGAAGCACCTGAAGATGCCATCATCTACGAGATACATGTAGCCGATGTTACAGGTGGGCCGGATTCGGGTGTTGAAGAAGATTTGAAAAACACTTTCCTCGGACTTGTTCAGGAAGGAACCACGGGACCGGATGGTGTAAAGACAGGTTTTGACAGTATCATTGATCTTGGGATAACACATGTTCATGTGATGCCGGCTTATGATTTCTGGACAGGAGACGAACTCAGCAGAGATTTCGAAGATTATTATAACTGGGGCTACGATCCATATCTCTTTAGTGTGCCTGAGGGAAGATATTCTACAGATGCAAAGGATCCGGCTGCAAGAGTTAATGAAATGAAACAGATGATAGCGGCTTTCCATGAAAAAGACAGGGGGGTAATTCTGGATATGGTATTCCCCCATACTTACGGTCTTGGTGCCATGTCGCCATTTGATTCAGCCGTTCCTTATTATTATTATAAGATAGACAAAGCAGGAGCCTTTATCAACGAAAGCGGTTGTGGAAACACGATAGCATCGCATAGACCGATGATGAGTCGATATATCGTTGATACCGTTAAATACTGGGTTGAAGAATATCACGTGGATGGTTTCAGGTTTGATCAGATGGGATTCATCGATGTCGCAACGATGGAAAAGATAGATGAGGTTCTCAGGGAAATCAATCCTTCAGTCCTGCTTTATGGTGAAGGTTGGGGGGATGCCGTTGCAAGAGATCTTTGGATGCAACCTGATGATGGGAAATATTTTGCATTGATCTCCAGAATGGTTCAGGCAGCTGTTAAGGGGACTAATATCGGGGCATTTAACGATGATATCCGAGATGGGATCAGAGGGTCCGTCTTTGATACGGGAACAAAGGGCTTTGTTCTCGACTCATTCCCCAAGTTCAAGAATATACAGAAAGGGGCCATCGGTGGTGTTCAGTATTCAAAAACCTTGTTCTGGCTTGTCGATGATCCTGCCCAGTCCATCAATTATGCGGCTTGCCATGACAATCATACACTTTGGGATAAGAATTCTCTTGCAGCAGCAGCCGATAAAAAAAATGACTGGACCGAAGCCATGCTGAAAGATGCTCAGAAACTTTCCGGTGCCATCATTCTGACCGCTCAGGGGATTCCTTTCATTCATGCCGGACAGGAATTCTGCAGAACCAAGAATAATGACGGGAATTCATACAATTCACCCATCTCTGTTAACGCACTTGATTATGCAAGGAAGGCGGAATTTATAGATGTTGTTGATTATTACAGGGGTTTGATTGAACTCAGAAGGTCTCATATAGCATTCAGAATGCGAACACAGGAAGATATCATCAACAATGTTGAGATTCTCAAGACGACAAATAAACGTGTGGTAGGCGTTAAAATAAACGGTACGGCAGTGGGAGATGACTGGAAAGAAATCATTCTCCTCTTCAACGGTGCTGTCAAGGAATATACACATGCATTACCGGAAGGAATATGGAATGTCGCTGCTGATTCAGAACAGGCCGGAATTGAAACCCTTTATACGCTTCAGGGCACGATAACGCTTAGGCCAACATCAGCACTTGTTCTGTATAAATAGTACAGAACATCATTTCATGATGTTCTGAGAGAAAAGGGAAGCGCGTTTACAATGCGCTTCCCTTTTTATATTTTTCGATAATCTCAATCAGTCTTTTTGCTGACAGAGGTTTATGTAAACAGTCGTTCATACCCGCTCTGAAAATTTTCATCATCGTTTCTTTACGCACATCTCCCGTTATCGCGATGATTTTGATTTCGTCATCGTAATTTCTGATTCTCTCTGCCAGAGTAAAACCATTACTTCCCTTAATATTAAGATCGGTGATGATAATATCCGGTTGTTGATCTAAATAGAGAGCATGTGCCTTGTTACCATCTTCGGTTGAAAGTATATCAGCATCGGGAAAAGACTTTAAGAGGATTTTTAGGAGAAGTTTGGCGTTTAACGGATCGTCCTCAACGAGAAGGATTTGCAATGGATGATTGATTGATTTCTCTTCTTTTTTTTCCTCCGGTATTGTCAACCCTGCGTTTACGGTGAAACTGAATCTGCTTCCCACATTTTTGGTGCTTTCGACTTTAAGAGGGCTCCCAAGCAGTTTTGCAAGACTGTTTGATATTGTCAACCCCAGTCCGGTTCCCCCGTATTTTCTTGTGACAGAAGAATCTTCTTGTGTAAAAGGTGTGAAAATCTTGTTGATCTTTTCTTTTTCTATCCCGATACCGGTGTCCTGAACGGCGAATTCAATCTTTATCGATTTTTTTGCCTTTCGTATAATTGTGGCTGAGAGGGTGATTTTCCCTTTAGCTGTGAATTTTACCGCATTACTCAGAAGGTTGTTGATGATTTGACTGAGTCTGAGTTGATCTGAAATGATGAATTCCGGCAATTGATCGTCTTTAATCAGTTCGAGTTTGATGTTTTTGGAATAAGCTCTTGGTTTGATACTGTTGATTGAATTGGTGAGAAGCTCATACACATTTGTTTTTGCCATTTCCAGATCAATCTTGTTTGCTTCAATCTTTGAAAAATCAAGGATATCGTTGATGATACGCATCATTTTTTTTCCGGACAGGATGACATTTTTGATATATTCACTTTGTTCATCATTTAGCGGGGTATCTTTCATCAGTTCGGAAAATCCGATAACACCGTTCATCGGTGTCCGGATCTCGTGACTGATATTCGCGAGGAAATCAGATTTTGCTTTGTTTGCGGCAATAGCAGCAAGCTCAGCGATCTTTATATCGGTAATATCATAATTGATACCGATGATTTTTAACGGATTTCCCGCTTCATCGTAAATCGTTTTACCTTTTGCCTTAATGTATTTTAACGTTCCTTTTGGGGTTTTGATCCTGAATTCACTGCTATAGGGTTTCTTTTTTTCTATTGCCGCCTGAATCTCTTTGCGATCTTTGATCAGGTCATCTTTTAACATGATCGTGTCAAAAAACGATATTTTACCGGAAAACTCTTCGGGGCCAACTTCATATAAATTGAACATGCTTTTTTCCCAATGCATCTTTTCTTCAGTAAAATCATATTCCCAGACACCTGTATTCCCAGCTTCAAGAGCAAGCTGTAATTTGTTTTTCAGGTCTTTCAGTTCATTTTGATGCCTTAATTCTTCTGTTATATCCGTCAGGGTCACGATCGATCTTCCATCCTGAAGGAAAGCGGCGCGATAATCGATTTCTTTCTGTTGCCCCTGCTTTGTCGTAATATGGAATTCTCTTGAGGCAACTGTTTTTTCTTTATCAAAGTCCCATTTATTCAGGACATGATTTCTGTAGGTTTTATCCGGGTATACCGTATGAAACCATTGCTCTACGGATTTAATTTCCCCTGCTTTGTACCCGGAAATCTTTTCGTATTCATGATTCACATTCAGAAATTCTCCGTTTTTTCCCAGGACAATAAATCCCAACGGTACATTGTCAAATACAGCTTTGAGCAGCTCTTTTTCTCTTTTCATCTCTTGATCGGCTTTTAATTTTTCTGTTATATCTCTGAGTATCGCCTGCAGATAATACTTTCCGTTAATTGATATCCTGTTCAATGTAATGTCTGTATCAAAAGGTTGTCCGTCTTTCTTTATATGCTGCCAGGAAAATCTTTGCTGCCTGCCCTCATACGTTTTCCTGATATAGCTCTGAATCAGCTCGCCGGAGCGTATGCCGTTCGGTTGCAATACCGGGGAAAATTCTTCAGGTGTGTGTCCGATCAGCTCTTCCTTTACTTTAAGACCAAATAACTCAAGAGATCTTGAATTGCAGTCGATGAACCTGTTTTGGTATATGATCGTGATGGAATCTCCGGCATTTTCAAACAAAGCCCGGTACCGTTCATGACTTTCATCTAGTTTTCTTTCGATCGTCATGTCGGGGGTCACATCAAAAACAAGCGCACAATAATGACTGTTCGCACTTTTTGAGATTTGAATATTAAGATGTTTATCCAATAAAGCCATAGAAGTTTTTATTTCTCGATACTCATTCTCCATCCTTTTACATGTACCCGTAATTTCAAGGATTTTTTCTTTCAGCGAAGGGAATTGCTGTATTAAACTTTTTCCAGAGATCGCCTCTTTTTTATATCCGATAATATTTTCAAAACTCCTGTTCATATCCAGTAGACATAGGTCTTCTGTTTGATCTTGTGGATTTTCTATTATTCTGAAATAAACGAAACCCGTCGAAGAGTTTTCAAAAAAATTCTTGTAAAGGCTTGTTTGCATAATGACCTCCATTGGTATTTAATAAAACATCAAAAGAAATACTCCACATAATTATAACATTAATTCATTTAAATATTTCATTTCATATTATTATAATAAAACTTATAATGTTTTTTATTTAAAAATTATAAAGGAAGGAGATTTACGCGATCGGTCGTCTTGAAAAGAAGGGAAACTCGGATTATAAACAAATAAACGCGTAACGAAAAAACCTGACAGTTTCTTTATGATATAATTTGAGACCTTTGAAAAAGTGAGGGATTTATGGTTCAGGATATAGCAGGTAAAAAAATCATCCCGTTTTTGTTGGGAGTTCTATTTGCCGTATTAACGGTTTTGGCTTTCACCTTTTTATTTTATATGGTTCAATCCGATTTTGCACCGGTTGATTCGGCATTAAAATATATAACAAATTCAAATTACATCGAAGTTGATAATAGACAGTATTATCTAAACGTGGGTTCTGAAAGCGAAGAGGAATTCATTTCTTTTACAGTCCCGGAAAGATTCAATGCCATCATGTTTGAACCGACATTTATAAAAGATACTGAGATTTTTATCACTGACGGTAAAGGGGAACGAAAAGATGGGCTGGCTATTCATGACAGTGCCGGTAGTATGTTGATCGATCTTCGCGCTTTTGAAGGTGAAAAAAACATGAAACTGATTGTACGGACAGGCGGACAACTCGTGCTGGAGAAGAAGGTGCTGATTGGAGAGTATAGCTATCTTCGATTTTTCTCGAAATTCTGCTACCTGTTTTCCGGCGATTTCACGTTACTGATTTCAGGGATGAGTTTTCTGCTGGCGTTCATTCTGTTTTCAATATCCAGAGTCAATAAAAAGCTGTACAAGTCATTCCTCGCCTTATCCATTTCAACCCTTTTTTACGGGCTTTTATTTGTATTATCAGCGGTTGTTTTACAAGGTGAAAATTATCTGGCTGCGGCATTACCTGAAATTATTCCGACCCTTATGAACACCTACCTCGGGGCCGGATTATTGGGGATGTTTTTTACAGTTGTTATGTTTTTTGGTGTTGAGATGTATATTACAAACGGTTATAAACTTTCAAAGATTTTACTGACAGCTAATCTGATCGGCTATGTTCTCATGCTTTTCGGGGTTCCGTATGTGGACATCCTGGTTCCCTTTCTTAATTATATCTTCTTTGTCTTTATCGCCTATAAATCAGGGTTGTTGTTCTTTACCTACCTTGCTTTCATAAGACCCCTTGCTGAATTACAGAGCTATATGAGTGAGAAAATCTTCTATCTGTATGATTTTGATATGAATAATATCTCATTTTTCATTCTTTTGTTTGGATTTGGTGCCTTCTTTATCATGGATTACAACAAAAATCAAAGAGAATTAAATTTTAAAAATGAGGAGCTTGTGAGTTCAAATGAAGAAATCATCGCAATGAACGAAGAGCTCGAAAGTTCTTATCTTGAGATAGAAAAACTGAACAATGATCTTGAATCAAAAGTTGAACAACGGACAAGACAATTACAGGTATCCATGAATTCTATCAGTGCCTTATTGAACAATACGGATGAAGGGTTCATGAAATTTGGTCACTCCCTCCTAGTCGAACCCGAATACAGCCAGCAATGTGTCACGTTATTTGGCGGAGGCATTGATTTTTCTTATTTTCCCGTCTTACTGTTCAGTTCTCAACCGGAGAAAATACAATTTCTCTCTGAGGCATTTTCAAAGATATTCGGAGAACAGGATGAAAGGAAGAGAAGCATCATGCTTTCATTGCTTCCGGATACTGTCGAAAGAAATGACAGGGTCCTTTCCGTAAAATATCGAATGATTGAAGAAACACCTGTTCAAGGTGTGGACGAAAACAAAAAGATAATGGTGATTATTAAGGATATTACGGAAAAGGTAAATCTGAGGGATAAACTTGAAAATGAGAAGGAGATCTTTGAAGAAATCGTCAAATTGATTGCCAATTCAGAAAGTTTTATCGAGTTGAGAGAGGACTATTTTGATTTCTGGGAAAACAGACTCATTGAATTATTGAAAACGGATGATTGCGAAGCTGAAATATACCGACAAATTCATACGTTGAAGGGTAATTTTGCGAGTTTTGGTTTTGAGATGCTTGTGAGTAAGCTGCATGAGATAGAGAATGATTTTGCGGAAGGGAGTCGCGAAACGTTTAAATCTGTTTTAAAAGTTCTGGATTCAGGAGAATACAAAGAATGGATTGATCAGGAAATGGAAAGTATATTCAAGTACATCAATCCGAGGGTCTTCGAAAAACAGTTTGAAATCCGTGAGAAGAATGAAATCATTTCACGGATAAAATCTATTCTTGAAAAAGAACCGGGATTTGAGGAATTGGAACTGATCAGAGAGCTGCTGCATGAATACGAAAAAAGTCCGTTTGCAGAAATCTTTGAACCGACCAAAAACTTTATTCTGTCGACTGCCGATCGATTGAACAAGACGATAAGAGAGATTGAAGTAAACGGTGGGGATATCCTGGTGAACAAACAAAAGATGAAACCGTTGTTAAAAACATGGATACATTTGTTCAGGAATATCATAGATCATGGTCTTGAAGATCCCGAAACACGCGATAAATATGGGAAAGAACCGTTCGGGAAGATTACCGTATCACTTGCTGTTCAGGAGAAAAATCTGATCCTTAAGATTGTGGATGACGGCAGGGGGATAAACTTTAAATCGGTCTCGGATAAAGCCGTTAAACAGGGAATCATTGATAGAAAAACCATCCGAAGACATCCGGAAGCTGTGTATGAGATCATATTTATGGAGGGCTTCTCAACAAAAAGGGAAACAACTGAAATATCCGGTAGGGGAATGGGTTTGTCAGCTGTCAAAAGAGCAGTGGAAACACTTTCGGGAACCATAAGTGTAGAGAGTATAAAGAACAGGGGAACAACTTTCACGATTGTCATGCCACAGTAACGATTCATGTCGAGGGTGGTAAATGCCTTAAAACAAATCATTTAAGTTTTATGAAATATAATCCTTCTGATTGTGTATTAACCTTCTCTGTTATATTTAATCGGATGGTTACAGAGCGGTCTTGACTTAGAGTTGACTCTAAGTGGTATGCTTATCTTGTATTCACCCGATAATAGGAGAAGGAAACAGGAGGGAAATTGATGTACGATAAGAAAATAGAAAACAAGACGTTCAGAGGAGAAAGACCATTATACAAATTACATGATGCAACGGTAAGTCATTGTACGTTTTTAGATGAAGACGGTGAATCTCCAATCAAAGAAAGCAATACGATAAAAGTTGAAAATTGTATCTTTCACGGTAAATATCCTTTCTGGCACAATGAAAATGTGTTGATTGAAAATACTTTTTTTTCAGAATCATCAAGAGCTGCCATCTGGTACTCAACGAAAATGACGTTTGATCGATGTAAAATTGAAGCGCCTAAAATCCTGAGAGAAGTGAGCGATCTTCAGATTAGAGATTCTGAACTGACAACCCATGAAACGCTTTGGGACAGTCAGAAGATAAGGATAGAGAACTCGAAAATCGTTGGAGAATATTTCCTGTATCATACAGATGATGTGGAGATGCGAGACACTTCTCTTGTTGGGAAATACGGCGTTCAACACGTGAGAAGGGGACAGTTCAGGAATTGCAGGTTTCTTTCAAAAGATCTTTTCTGGAATAGCGAGGATATAACGGTTTACGATTCGATCATAGAAGGCGAATATTTTGGCTGGTACTCAAAAAACCTGAAGCTTGTAAACTGCAAGATTATTGGAACACAACCTTTGTGTTATGCGGAAAATCTTGTTATGGAAAATTGTGAAATGTTCAATACCGATTTGTGTTTCGAATACAGTACATTGGATGCAGAGGTTGTGACTGTGATTGACAGTATAAAAAATCCATCCGGTGGTAGAATAAAAGCGTTTGGCATCAACAATATCATTCGTGATGATGATCAAATTGATCATGAAAAAACGAAAATTATCGTAAAAAAAGTTCAGGAACACCTTCTTTGAAGGTGTTCCTGAACCATAAGTCCATTTAAAATTAACGCCTTTTGTGATTCAGGAAATCGAGACAGACGTAGGCGAAATCGACCGGTTCTTCAAACAGAACCGAATGTGTATTGTCTTTAAACCTCACCAGCCATGCGTCTGGAATATATTCAGCGAGGCGAACGGCGTTTTCAACCGGTACGATGACATCTGCTGAACCGTGGATGAGCAGGACCGGATTTTTCACTTTTTTCAAGTCTTCAGGATTGGCTTTCCAGCTGTCGGCATAATCAAGTTGTTTCTTGACCGTTCCTTCTGTAGGCAAATCACCACCCGTTAAGTTAATAAAATTCTGAACTGTTCCGGTGCTGTCGATTGCCGTTGCGTTTAGGATCGCTCTATCAATCCTGTTTCCGTGATTCAGAACGAGATATTGTGAGATGATGCTGCCCATCGACCACCCAAAGATATTCGTTTTTTTCAGGCCGATTAAATCCATCAAATTAATGACATCTTCACCAAGCATGGCGTAAGTGAACGGTTTATCCGTATCAGTAGAGTATCCCATCCCTCTGTTATCGAGTAGTATAAGTTGATAATCCCTCGCGAAAATATCCAAAACGGTCTGAGACCATCCGTCCATCGTTTCACCGAGCCCCATTACCATGAGCAGCGGCTCACCTTCTCCGATGACCTTGAATCCCGTAACAATTTCGCCATTTTGGATTTGATAAATTTTATTTCCCGCCTCATCAAGTGCTACCCAGTCTTCCGGAATGTTTAATTGTACGGCAAAAAGGCCCAGACAGAGTAATGTTAACAAAAAACTAAGTACTGTTTTTTTCATTTTTTTCCTCCTGAATATTAGTTTGTCTGTTTAAAACAGAAATAGAATACAACTGAAACTATAACAGGTTATCGAGCTGAAATCCTAAAGAATATTTGTATAGTTATAATGAAGAGAGACAATATTTGAAAATTCATATTATTTACTTGACTTGAGTGGCAGTTTAAAAGATATAATACGTTAGAAACACTTCCGGAGGGGTTATATGTATACAAAAATAATTGGTGAAAAAACGAAGAAGAGAAGAAAAGAAAAGTGTATGACACAGAATCAGCTGGCAAACCTTGCGGGGGTTTCTCAGGGAACTGTTTCCTGTCTTGAATCGGGCCGATTGAAGAGTGCTCCGGAGGCTGATGTCCTCTTTCGTATCGCCGAGGCACTTGAGGTTGATTTTGAATATTTTTTTGATACAGCGGCATCTGTTTCATTGAAAAAGCACGGAAATATGCTTCTGGATCAGGATGAGATAATCGAACGTGTTCCCTTTTACCACGATTATAAAGAATTTACAGAATGCTTGACGTTAAAAACAGACCCTCAAAATCATAAATATTTTGCGAGATATCTGAATATCGGTTTTGGGATCAACAGCATGAACGATGCAATGTTTCCCACACTACTGTGTGGAGACCGTGTGTTTGTATCCAAAAATACACGGGTAAGGACGGGGCGTATCGGGGTCTTCTTGTTGGATGATCGGATTTATATTCGACAGCTTGAGGAGATAGGAACCCGGTATTATTTAAAAGCGATTAACCCTTCCTTTACCGAAATGATTGTCAAAAAGGATGGTGGCAGACCGTTTAAAATGTTTGGAGAAGTTTTATTCTTTGTGAGATATGCATCTGAGAGTCCTTCTTACAACGTGTATAAGAATTATCAGAAAACATTTTTATCTTTGTGAAGATGGTTCATTTGCCCCCAATGTCCCGTCAGAATCCCGAGAACGGAAATTTCCCTGTCCAAGTCCTCTTTTTTTATTCGGTACGTCGGAAAAGCTTCGTTTGGTGTCACGAGTGAACAATAAGCATCAATCTGACAAAAGCGTATCAGATTGCCGGACCCGCCTTTCCGTCTGAACAATAAGACAGAATCATTTTCAGGTACTTTAGATGCCATGAAAAAAAGCAGATCGTTCTTTTTGTATAATGGGAACATTGAATGATCTTCCAATTGGATGAAAAAATCTACAGGGTTTTCGACAGGCATTCTGATAAAATCAAATCTTCTTCCTATTTTTTGAGAAGAATAATTCTCAACTTTTTTTAAACCCGTCCCATCTTCATTCTCAGGAGATACGGGTGTTTGTTCTTCTATTCCCAGTAAATATTCAGAACTGATATTCAAAGCCTTTGCTAATAAATAGACCGATACTGCGTTTGGTGTAATATCCCTCTTTGATTCATACTTTGATATGATGGCCTGAGAGAGCCCAGTTCGTTTTGATAATTCTTGTTGTGAAAGGTTGTTTTGAATCCTTGTTATCTTCAAACGTTTGCCGAAATGATTGAAATCTATGCTATTCACCTCTTTTTGAGCTATTATACCATTGTGAAAAGAGAGTTAACGGGAACCTTGGTTTTTTGAGTTCTTTTCGAAAAAGATGTTTAAGAAGACAAATAATGGCAACAATAAACAGGGGAAGGCATATGGCAGGTAGTCAAAAACGGATACGGTTGTGATGGCTTCTGAATAGATGGCGTTGGCATTCCACGGGATCAACGGAGAGAGGATGATTCCCGAATCAAATATGATGTGTACGAGTTCTTTTCTCGGGATTTGATGTCTCTCAAATCTTTTTTCATAATAATAACCGGAGATCATGACGGTGAGGGAGTGATTACAGGTGATGGCACAGACAACTGCAGAAGTGACAGCGGCGTGAAATTTCAATCTTCTGTTATTTTTGACGCGTTTGTTGAAGATATCCAACAGGGTATCTATGATGCCGAGGCTTTGAAGCATCCCGTTTAACATGGTTGAAAAGGTGATGATGAGCAAAACATTGATCATTGAAATGAGGCCGCCACCCGATAGAAAAGCCGCAATCTCACCATTGGCTGAACGGTATCCGGTAATTGAGCTGCTTAACAGTTGTATAAATGGTATTCCTTTGAACAGGGCAATCAGAATTGTAAGCGCAAGTGAAATCCCCAGAGCTTTTGCGATATTTCTGCTGAAAATAATGCTGAGTGAAATAAAAAGGACAACCGGTGCAATTTCTACCCACCCCATATCAAAGTTGTCTTTGAGAAGGTTGATAATGTTTACGGTTTGACTTGAAGCAACAGCGTCGTGCTGGGCGTTTCCCGCAAAGAAAAGAACGATGGCTGTGATGAAAGCAGCCGATAAAGAAAATTTTAATTTGTATATCAAATTCTCTTTCATCTCAGTTCCTGTAATTTCAGCAGCCAGGTTAAACATGGGAGATACGGGAGAGATAACATCTCCAAAAAAAGAACCGGCGATAACGGCTCCTGCCATAAGCGGGAGTTCAACACCTGTTCCCTTTGCCAGACTGATGAATGCAACTCCGACGGTACCAAGGGCACCGAAAGCAGAACCGATCATGATGGAGATGATCGTACAGGTGAAAAAAGCGATCAATACGATGTTGAAATCGGAGAGATACTTCAGACTTGATGAGATGATAAGCGGGATCGTTCCGGTTTCCATCCATAAGGCTGTGGCAATGCTGATAAGTGTCAGAAGAATCAGGGTCTTTTTTATTCGGGAAAATCTGTAAAAGACCATCTTCAAGACTTCATCTCCCCTGTATCCTGTTTTAAAAGCGATGAAAATCGCATACAGGAGTGTAGTCAGTATGGCAAAATAAATTGGAATTTTAAGCATTATGGATGTCACAATTCCTACTATCAGGACCCCGATCGTTTGCAGCGCCATTTGAAGTTTTTTCTTCTCCACTCTCTTCTCCTTCATTTTTTGCTTAGGCGATTATAACAAATTAAGAGAGCGGAAAACCAAAGGAAACGGATTTCATCATACTGAATGACACCGTATGGTGTATGTAATTTACCCTTTAATTGCCATTCTGATGATTGAGCCAGGTTTTAAATCATATGGTTGTGTATTTTCAAATTTGACGATGAGTTTTTCCTGTGGATGAGGCGCATCCTCTCGAAGCTCTCCCGTGCTGCCGTCAACGATTTTTATGACTTTGGTGAAGATTGTTTCCGTTGAGTCAGGTGTGATGATTTCAACCTCGTCGCCGACAGAGAATTTATTCCGCTGTTCGATCTTCCAGCAATCATCTTCATAATTTGTATCCTTTATAAGTCCGATAAAGCTGTATTCCCGTATATATTTACTGGAACTGTATTCCTGAGCCTTTTCAAACTGATTACCGAAATAGAATCCTGTGGTGAACTTCCTGTGACTCGTTTTGTTGATCTCTTCCAGCCAGTAGGGATTAAACTGCCACGTTTCACGTTTTTCATAGTATTTATCAATTGCCTGTCTGTAAGCCCTGACCACTGTCGCAACATAATAGGCACTCTTCATCCTGCCTTCAATCTTCAGACTGGAAATACCCGATTCGATCAATTCCGGGATATGTTCAATCATACAAAGATCCTTTGAATTCATGATATACGTTCCATGTGCGTCCTCTTCAATCGGGTAATATTCACCGGGTCTTGTGTTTTCAACGAGATGATAACGCCATCTGCAGGGATGAGAACAGGCTCCCCTGTTGGAGTCTCTTCCGGTCATAAAACTGCTGAGCAGGCATCTCCCCGAATAGGAAATACACATGGCACCATGGACAAACGATTCGAGTTCTATCGAATCCCCCAGTTTCGCTTTCACTTGAGCGATCTCCTTCAGACTGAGTTCTCTTGCCACGACAGCCCTTGCCATACCCTGATCACGCCAGAATTCAATTGCAGAATAGTTTGTGGCATTTGCCTGTGTGCTGAGATGTATTTCGAGTTCAGGCACTTCACGTCTTGCAATCAGAAAGATTCCCGGATCGGAGATTAAAACGGCATCCACCTTGATCTCGTACAGTTTTTTCAGATATGCCGGAAGCCCTTCGAGGTCTTCGTTGTGGGCCATGATGTTGACGGTCACATAGATTTTCTTTTCCCGCTCATGTGCATATTCAACGGCCTTTGCAATCTCTTCAATATCAAAATTCTTTGCACCGGCGCGAAGTCCGAACAGCTTTCCACCGAGATAACAGGCATCCGCCCCATATAAAAATGCCATCTGCATCTTTTCAAATGTACCGGCGGGAGCCAGCAATTCTGCTTTTTTCATTTTCATCACCTTATTTCAATTTTTCTTTTATTTAAGCTTGGTTTTTCAACTCGTTTCATTTGTGATCATAAAACGATTTTTTATACAACGGTATTCTTTTGCAGTCATTCACAATGAATAGTGTTTTATAATCTCATCTTCGATTGACTGAGGGACAAATCCGCGAATCGACTTTCCTTGTGAGATTCTCTCCCTGATCTCTGTCGATGAAATTTCTATATACGACGTATCGTATACCGTTACCCGGTCCGGATATCGTTTTTCAGTTTCCGAAATTCCCGAACTGTTTTTTCTTTTATAGACGGCAAGTGTTGTTTTCTCTAAAATCTTATCGGCATCTTTCCATCTGTGAAAACTTTGCAATGAATCCTGCCCGATAATGATGACAGGATACTCGGTAAACTGTATTTTAAATCTGTTCAGCGTGTCAATCGTATAAGAAGGTTTATCAATGCCGGTTCCCTTTTCAATATCCAGTATATCAATTCCATTAATTCCGGAAAAAGCCTGTTTACACCAGCTATACCTGACAGCATAGGGGGTAGTCTCGTCTCCCGTTTTAAAAGGTGAACAACCCGCCGGAACAATATATAATTTTTTTAAAGGGGGGAGAAATTCAAGTATCTTCTGTGCGATGATGATATGAGCGTTGTGAATAGGGTCAAATGATCCGCCAAATATTGCATAGTTTTTTAAGGAAGTCATAGCACCTCTCCAATTAAATCCCTTCCTGGGAGTGGATTTTTCGTGCAAGATGAGTTATCAACAATAAAAAAGGAGCCATTTCAGGCTCCTCAGTGGTGAGTGTGGAGGGGTTTGAACCCACGGCCTCTTCCCTGTCAAGGAAGCGCTCTCCCGCTGAGCTACACACTCAAACTCAAAGTGGTATTATTCTATCATACGTTGATTGCGTTGTCAAGCCTGATTATTTCGTATACTGAAGCTGAGGAATCTGCATCTGCTCCCCGCTTTCTTTAGTGAACGTTGTCATCCCTGTCAATACTGCTTTACAGGCAATCACATCCCCGTTCTTGACATTATCTGCAATATATCCGGTCAGATAAATCACATCGTCATCGTATTCCAGCTCTTTCTTTCGCGTAAACACATACATGGAATAATTGTTGCTTCCTTCAGCCATCACCTCAAATGTCTGTCCTTTGATATTAAAGGTTCTGTTGATATATTTGCCGGAATTCTCCATCATCTTTTCATACTCAAGGTCTGTTGCAACATCTCTGATAACGGAAAAAACGATGAACAAGACCAGAATCAGAACAGCAAGCGTCAGAAACAAATATCTTCTTTTGTCTTTCACAACAATCACCTCCGTATGATAGTACAAAAGGGGATGATGGTACATCCCCCTTCTATCATTTTATCTCAGTTTTGCTTCAAGTGCCTTAACTTCAGGATATGTAAGTCCAACTTTTTCAATGAGATATTTCATTGAAATATAACCGATATTTTCATCAGTTACAGGCTGTTCGTCGTTGATGGATTTGAAGATACCTCTTATAATATTTACAACCGCATCGTATGCCTGTGATCCCTTTTCAACATGATAATAGTTTTCATAGGAGATGGCATAATCTTCGTAAACTTCTTCTGTTGTTCCACCCATGAGGGCTCCAAGGATGGCAACCGTCATACCGGCTCTATCTTTTCCTTCAACACAATGAACGAGGTAAGGACCGTCGTTTTCAATGATAAAGAGTAATCCCTGTTTAAGTTTTGCGGCAAATTCATCACTGAGAAGGTCTACACCCATGTTGAGATTGATCATATGACCGGCATCTTTTACGGAAGCGTAGAATGGTGAAAATCCACAATTTTCAGCGAGTTCTTCATCGGAATCTGAAAGGTTTACAATGGTATTGATCCCCGCTGCTTCAACAAGATCACTTGAGTAAGGAGCTCTCGGGTCATCGATTGACGGATGTGATGATCTGTAAAGTCTATCGGGGGCTATGCCACCAATGGTGACTTCTCTGAAGTTTGCAAAGATTGCGTCGGAAGCATAATCTTCTCTGACTTCAGTTCTGATGAGATGTCTGATCTCGAGTTCTTCGGCATATGCGCCTTTTTCACTCATTGCCCATGTCACTTCTGATCCGACTTCAAGGGCATATGTCTTTGCGAAATTTGCATAGTTGAGTGCCATCATGAGATGACCGCCTGATACTCTTACAAGTGGTGCTCCTCTGTCAACATCTCCATAGGTTGTAACAAATGGGATCTCAACTGAAGTTTCTCCCATTGTAACGAGCAGTATATCTCCAAGTTCAAAACCCGCTGCCTCAACATCTGCATTCAATACGCCTGTGTGTACATTTCCATACTTGTCAACCTCAGTGATTGTGCCTGTGATTGAAGCAAATGTCATCAGGGCTACGACTAAAAAAAGAGTTACTAAAATACTTCTTTTGAACATTCGAATTCCCCCTTATATGGTTTATTTTTTTTGTGCCTTTGCCCAGGAATCCTTCAACGCAACGGATCGGTTGAAAACAGGTTTCTCAGGTGTTGAGTCATCATCGACACAGAAATATCCCTTTCTCATAAACTGGAAACTTTCGCCGTTTTTTGCCTCTGCGAGCATTGGCTCAATGAGACAGTCTTGCAGAACAATCAGTGATTCAGGATTGAGATAATCCTTATACGTCTTTCCCTCTTCCATATCTTTCAGGTTTTTCAGTGTGAAGAGTTTGTCATACACTCTGACTTCTGCTTTCTTTGCGTGTCTGGCCGATACCCAATGCAGTGTTCCCTTGACTCTTCTGCCATCCGGTGTACCGCCCCCTCTGGATTCGGGATCATAAGTACATCGGAGTTCTGTGATGTTGCCTTCTTCATCCTTGATGACTTGCGTACAGGTGACATAATAGGCAAATTTGAGTCTGACCTCTTTGCCAACGGACATTCTGAAGAACTTACGGGGTGCATTTTCCATGAAGTCATCTCTTTCAATGTAGAGTTCTCTGCAGAAAGCAACCTGTCTGGAACCATCATCAGGGTTCTCCGGGTTGTTTTGGGCATCGAAATATTCCACTTTATCTTCCGGGTAGTTTTCTATCACGAGTTTAACAGGATTGAGAACAGCCATTCCCCTTGTGGTGGTCTTGTTTAATTCATCTCTGAGACAATATTCAAGGAATTCGATATCCACCATACTGTCTGCCTTTGCCACACCAACCTCTTCGGCAAATCTTCTGAGTGCCGTCGGTGTGAATCCTCTTCTTCGGAGCCCACTGATCGTCGGCATTCTCGGATCATCATAACCTGAAACGATACCCGTTTCTACGATTTCACGCAGGAGTCTCTTACTCATGACCGTATAGCTGAGATTGAGCCTTGCAAATTCGTACTGATGGGGTACAGATGGAACGGAAACATTCTCGATAAACCAATTATAGAGGGGTCTGTGATCTTCAAATTCCAATGTGCAGATGGAATGTGTAATCCCTTCTATTGCATCTTCATATCCGTGTGCAAAATCGTACATCGGATAAATTTTCCACTTGTTACCCAATCTGTAATGTTCTTTCTTCAGAATTCTATACATGATCGGATCTCGCATATTGAGGTTTGAACTGCTCATATCAATCTTAGCCCTTAAAACGGCTTCACCTTCACCAAATTCACCGTTTTTCATCTTTTCAAAGAGTTCTAGATTTTCCTCAACCGGCCTGTCTCTGTATGGGGAATTTGTTCCGGGCTGTTTAAGCGTTCCCCTTTGCTGTCTGATCTCATCAGCCGTCTGATTGTCCACGTATGCAAGTCCCTTCTCTATAAGTTCAATGGCCCAGCCGTAAAACTGTTCAAAATAGTCCGAGGCATATCTCAATTCATCCCAGTTTGCACCAAGCCAGCTGATATCCTTCTTCATTGATTCCATGAAAGCTTCTTCTTCTTTTTCGGGATTCGTGTCATCAAATCTCAGGTTGAACTGACCATTGTATTTCCTTGCAAGTCCGTGATTAAGAAGAATGGACTTCGCGTGCCCGATGTGAAGCTGGGCATTCGGCTCCGGTGGAAATCTGGTTATAACTTTCTGGATTCTTCCGGACCCTAAGTCGTCTTCAATAATCTTTTCTATAAAATTCTTTGGTCTTTCAGCTTCTGTTGCCATGTTTTACCTCCCGTTTTAAATTTTATTTTATGGGTTAATCAACTTTTATCTCCGTTGATCCCGTGTCGGTTAATTATTTGTCCTTCATTTCAGTATTATACTTGAATCAACTGATTTATCAAAGCTTTCAAACCGCTATTTCATTTGCATCTCCTGTATCGGAAATCGAAATATTTCTTCATTAACAGTATACACTATTCTTTTCACGGCTCAATCTGTTTTTAAAGGTACTACATGAAACTTTCGCAATTATTCTGATCCCCTTGATTTCTTTAAAAAAACAAGATATAATAAACTGTAAATATACAGTAAGTATACAGGAAGGAGAAGTTATGGATAAACATAAAAGACACACCGAATTGATTAAAATGCTTAAAAATTCAAAAGAAGCCATAAGCGGTGAAGAATTTTCGAAACATTTTGATGTTTCGCGACAGGTGATTGTAAAAGATATTGCTTCTTTGAGACATGAAGGCGAAGAGATTCTGTCCACTTCAAGAGGATATGTTCTGGACAGAAAACAGGGTTTCAGGAAAGTTGTTGCCGTTAAACACAATTCAGATCAGATTCGTGAAGAAATTGAAATCATCCTCAGAAATGGGGGAAAAGTCATAGATGTCATGGTGGAGCATCCGGTTTACGGGGAAATCAGGGGTGATATCTCTATCGCCACCGATGAAGAATTGACAAAGTTCGTAGCCCTCATCAATTCCAGCAAGGCAAAACCTTTGCTTTCAGTTTCAGATGAAGGGGTGCATCTGCATACCATTGAAGTGCAATCAAGAATTCAGTATGAACAGATAGAAAAAGAGCTTAAAGAAAAGGGATTCTGGATTTAAAATTTTATCAGGGGGTAAAAAATGATAATTGACAAAGTAGTTGAAAAATACGTTCCACAATCGAGACAGCGATATTTGCTTTTTACAACATCTCTGCAATGGATGCTCGTTGCAGCTGGTGTTATGATCATGTCTCTTACGCTGCCGAATATCCTTGAAACACTTGAAGGAAGTGTCGCAATGAAAAATACGATAGCGAGTTCCGTATTCTTTGGGATGCTCCTGGGAGCATTTACTTCAGGCTATCTTTCAGACACTTTAGGCAGAAAGATAACGAACATCATTTTTCTTGTGATAGCAGGTCTTTTCTCGGCTTTGAACGGGTCCGCTCAGACGGCCGGGAGTTTCGTGACCTTCAGATTCCTTGCCGGAATCGGTTACGGGGGATTATTACCGGTTGTCAACGCCTATTTGACGGAATTTACTTCTATCAAAATCAGAGGACGATATCTCACCTATCTGGAAGCAAGCTGGGCAATCGGCAGTATTCTGCTTGGCCTTTTTACAGTGTTGACCGTCAATACCTGGGGGTGGCGACCGTCTTATTATGCACTGGCCGTTTCAACCATTCCGATGCTGATGATAACGATCAGATTACCCAGGAGTCCGAAATTTGCTTTTCTGAAAGGGGGAAAACCGTCCCTTGAGAAGGCATTGGGGTGTAAGGTTTCAGAAGCGGTGGAGATGCACAAACCGGAAAAAATTCCGCTACTCGCATTATTGAAAGGGAAATTTCTACCCCGAACGCTCATGATCTGGTTTGCCTGGTTTTCGGTCTCATTTACCTATTACGGGATCTTCCTGTGGGCACCGAAGTTGTTTGCTTCAAGAGGAATTGCCGCATCAAATGCCATGTGGTACACCTTCTTCATGCTCCTGATGCAATTACCGGGGTATTTACTCGCTGCATATCTGATTGAAAAAATCGGAAGAAAAAGGACGGGGATCTTCTTCTTTGCCGGAACGGGACTTGCCGTTTTGTTTCTGCTGGCCGTTAACTCTTCGATTACCTCCGGCCTGTTTGCCGTTGTGCTGTCCGTCTTTTGTATGGGAGCCTGGGGCTTTGTTTATGCCTATACACCGGAACTTTTCCCGACTGAGATGAGAGCCCTCGGTAACGGATCTTCCGGCGTTATGGCGAGAATCAGCGGCATCATCGCACCCTATTACGCAACCTTCCTCATCGAAAGCGGTGGAAACACGACTATCGTGATGACGATCACATTGGCTTTGTTTATGCTGGTGGGCGGTTTCTTAATCTTCAGATTTGGTGTAGAAACGAAGGCACAGGCAATTGAATAAGGAAATTTTATTTATCACTGTTTTTCTCTGCAGTGACCCCGTGTTTTAATGAAATAATTACCGTTTTATACAAAAAATAATGTTGACATGTGGTGAACCCAACGGTATATCATGTATACAACTGCTAATAAAACAAACAACAGGAAAGCGGGAAGTTTGTTCATCTTCCCGCTTTTTTTAGTCTATCATTTTTTTTGTCCAATACAGGTTAAAAATGACAGAGGGGCATCTTCTTTGAAGTAGATTGATAATTCCCCCTTTTCATATGTAGTTCCTGACATGGCACAGGTTAAACGCCATTTTTCCGCTATCTTTTCTTTTATATAATCAAAATCTCCGAAATATTTGATATGTTTGTAATCATCAAGGACATTCCCCCGCTTATCGGTATAAAAGAGCATTTCGAACCATTTTCCATCCGGTTTGAGGAAATCCGAGAAGATATTGACCGGGATTTCCTTTTTGTAAATCGAATAAGTCTGAAGCCCGAAAAAAGAGATCAGAAAATCAAATGAGTCTTTTTTTAGCGGTAAGTTCTCAAAATTACCGCACATAAATATCGTTTTCGGTCTCTTTTTTTGTGCTGAAAGAAGCGCTTTAAAATTTCGGATATGAGGATAATGAATATCGTTTGCAATATAATAAAAATTTTCTTCTTTTAACATCAGCTTCTCGATCAGTTGAAGGCTTCGGATGCCGCCATGTGTCATACTGTCAAAGATAAATTTGTTCGATAGATTTTCTTTACAAAGCTTTTCTGCGATCCAGTTGCTTGAAGAGGTTATAATTCCTGTTAGTTCCGGAGGAAATATCTCATGGGTTTTCATTTTTTTCAAATTCTCATCAAGTTCTTTATCTTTGTAAGCCCCATCTACTACGATAATACCATCGAGAATAATTCCACTATAACCGCAGTGACATCTGAATGCACCGTTTAAAATTTCTCCATTTTCGATTTCACCTGATGCGAGATATACCCTTCGCTGACATCTCGGGCAAAATAAATGTTCGATAAAATCACTGGGGATACCTACCTTCTTGCTTTCAATCGGGACGTTATCATATTTTTCTTTTATAAGCGCCATATAGTGTTCGATCTCATCTTTTGAACGGTTCAATCCCATAATCTTTTCTTCAATACAATTGATTTTTTCATTCATGAAGTTGAACAATTCATCCTCCATGATGATCATATCATTGAAGGAGTTTCTGACAAAAGACAAGAAATAAGTGATTTCATCCAATGAAAAGTCGAGTTCTTTTAATTTCAGAATAATTTTCATATCTCTTATACAACTATCCCCATAATCATAAAAATTATTAACCTTCACCGGATTTAAGAGAAATTTTTCAGTATAATGCCTGATGGTATCTTTTGTCGTGTTAAATGTCTTTGCGAATGTGCCAATTTTCATCTTTTTCCTCTTTTCTTAACAATTTCACGGTTCTTACATGTTGATGATTATAAAATAAATTCCTTGTTTTTTTTCTGCTTTCACGAAAATTCTTCTTGAATACTTTTTTATCTTTATGATTCTGATGGTTAGCGAGTTAATTACAGGAATCGGAATTGAGGGGTCAACCGCCTCCTTTAATCAGATTTTTACACTTTACCGGAACCGGCTGCATTGACATGTCCTCAACCCCTTGCAATATGATGACTTCATGGGTGCAATTAAAGCATCGTTAAAACAAAGGGAGGAATCTATATGGAGAAGTTATTTTTTGTATTATTAAGCGTTTGTTTACTGTTTTCGCTCGGGTTTTCAGAAGTTATGGGACCTTATGTAGATAAGGTCTACATCAACACAAGAATGAAGGAAGAAATAGGGTTGAAAGATACTGCTGAAGGAAATACAGATGTGTTCCTTTATGGGGTGAACGGACCGACACTTTACGGAATGCCCGTAGAAGATCTTGATAAACTGGAAATCTATTCAGTACCGTCAGGTTCATGGTCATTGCCGATTAACAATTATCCCGGGAAGGCGCCTTATCAGGTGGAAAAAGATGGGGAAACACTTTTCAATCCGTTTGCTATCCAGGAAATCAGATTTGCGCTGAACATACTCATCAACAGAAAGTATATCGTGGATGAAATTCTCGGTGGTGCCGGGTTCCCCATGTATTGCATGGCAACAACTGGACAGCCGGGAACAATGAAGTATAACAAGATTGCCGAAGAATTCGGTTTTACAGCAGAAGGTGATGAAGAAAAAGCCATTGCTGACATAACAGCTGCAATGGAAAAGGCGGCTGTTCTTCCGGAAAACCAGGGAAGACTCGTAAAAGGAGAGAAATGGTGGGAATTTGACGGTCAACCTGTCGAAATCAGATTCGTTATCAGAGTTGATGATCCTAACGGAAGATTAAAAGAAGGGAATTATGTTTCAGATCAGATTGAAAAAGCCGGGATCAAGGTTGACAGAGCCTTGTGGGACAGATCCAAGGCGAACAGTACGATATACTATTCCAACCCTGCCGATTACGAATGGAATATCGGGACAGAAGGCTGGGGAGCCGGTGCAACAAGAAATTACTGGGAACATATCGTGGCTCAGATGTACGCACCCTGGTACGGTTATATGCCTGGTGGCGGTATAGAAGGATTCTGGAATCACACGAATCCAGAACTGGATCAATACACACAGGATGCATTCTACGGGAAATTCCTCACGATCGAAGAATACTGGGAAGATGCACTGGAAGGACTCAAACTTGGTCTTCAAGATGCGCTCAGGATATACGTCTGTGCACAGCAGGACTTCTTTACGGCCAACAAGGCAAGATTAGCGGGAAGATTTGCATATGGTCTTGGCGATGGGGTTGGTTCCTGGATGTTTGTCACAGCTAAGACACCTGACAAACTTCTCAATGTCACACAGTTCTCCGCGCAAGGGGCACTTTTCATGTCCGCATGGGACCCTATCGGAAGTGATGGTTTCTCAGATACTTATTCAACAAAGATTTCAAAGACCCTCATTGATGCACCTATGTTTGAAAGTCCTGTATCGGGTGAACAGACAGAAATGAGAGCCAATTATTCAGACGTTGTAACAGACGTTGTCAGAAACGGAGATGAACTTGTCGGACAGATTCAGGTTCCTGCGGATGCGGTCAAGTACGATCCTGTTACGGATGCTTGGAAGGCTGTTGGAGAGGGTGTTACTGCATACAGTAAGGCAACATTTGATTTCGTGTTCACGACCTGGCATGATGGCACACCGATGACTTTGAACGATCTGCTTTATTTTGAAGCGTTCAGATCTGAATGGTCAACAAAGAATGATGACAGCGACAGAGAATACGAAGCTGCATATGCATCCGTTGTTGCAGAGGGGCAGGAAATCGTTAAAGGCTGGGTTATCGATTTTGAAAACGAGACCATCACAACGTATTTCGACTACAACTTCCCGCCCAGTGTTGCAAGAGTAGCCGGAACAGGTTGTCCAAACTTCACGGTATCCGGCAAAAGCGGTACGGTGTGTGGTGTCAACTGGACCATAGATGAAGCAATCGCTCAGATGATCCTCAACGGAAGTGAATCCGGTACACAGTATGCCATCTCATCCGATTCGGATAATGAGATAGATATTCTTGTGCCATTGCACGTTGCAGATATCAAAGCTAAGTTGCAGGAGCTCAAGGCAACTGGACACATCCCTGTCGCGTTAAAAGACTTCATGTCAGCAGATAAAGCGGATGCAGCTTATGCAAATGCCATCGCGTTCATCGAAAAAATGGGACATGCCTACATTGGAAACGGTCCATTCGTCCTTACGACATACGATCCTGAAACAAATTTTCTTGAACTCACAGCCAACAGAGAATGGGCCTGGAGTGCCGATGACTGGATGAACAGTTATGCCGTACCCAGAATCATTATCAACGACTTCAAGGTTCCGACACTTGTACCAGCAGGAAAAGATATCAAAGTCGAAATTGACCTTTCAAAGGTTGTTTATCCGGACGTGATACCTGAAGTGGCAGATGAAGGAACCGTTGAAGTATTCCTTGGAAACCTGGAAGGTGTTAAGGGGAGCGTTGCAGACACAGGCGTATTCGAGATCGTCGTTCCCGGATCAATGACGGAAGAACTCAAGGGAACACAGGAAATTATCGTAAAGGCAAAACTTGAAGGTGCAGTACCCGTAGAAAAGAGTAAAAATATCATCATATGGTAAGAAAAATTTTTGTCTCTAATAGGATATGGCTTATATAGGGCACAAAGATCATTGGGATCAGAATGAAGCTGCCGATTTAAGTTATTGAGTGTAAAATTAAGAAAAGAAAAGCGGGAATTTCATCCCGCTTTTCTTACTTCATCAGATTCTTTTCATCAAAGATATCGTAAGGATATTTCAGAAGATAGTCGTAATCTTTTGTTGTTCCTTTTTCGATGATGTCTTTCATGATAAAATAGCTCCCTCTTGGTGTCAGTTTTTTTGTCTCGTAATTGACATGAATGAGTCCGAATCTCTGTTCATATCCGCTTGCCCATTCAAAATTATCGACGAGCGACCAGTGAAGATAGCCCTTTATCGGCACCCCATCTTCGATGAGTCTTTCCACCATATTCATGTGTGAAGTCAGATAAATCTGTCTGACACCGTCCTTGCTGTCCGCTGTTCCGTTTTCTGTTACATAGAGATCTACTCCATATTTCTTATGAAGCAATTTTAAGGTGTTGTAAAGCCCTTCCGGATAAAATTCCCAGCCGAAGTCGCTTGTAATCCTTCCATCAGCGGAAAAATCGTTCGGCTTGCAGCCTTGCCCATAATTCGGGAGTGCTTCTACTCTTCCATCAGCCTCTTTGAGAACAGCACTTCTGGAATAATAATTCAGTCCCAGAAAATCCATCTTCTCATGAACCTTGTCCAGGTATCTTGATAGCTCAAAAGCGATTGCGTCTTTAACTGCCTTTTCATCGCCTGTTGGGAGCCCCATGGCATAGATGCAGCCTACAGGTTTTGAAGAATGCCGCTTGATAGCATCAAATCCAGCATTGTGAGCCAGTGCTTCATTGTGTAATACTTTTTCCTTCAAATCCGGTGCAACGATACAGGGGGGGAACCCCATCTGTATACTGTTGTAGGGCATTGCTACAACGTTTGGTTCGTTCTGTGTGGACCACATATCCACCAGATCATCAATCTGAGTTACCATAAATTCCGCGTATTTTTCAAATTCATGGATGGATCTTTCGTCAACCCAACCTGCACACGACATATCTTTTTCCCTGTTTACCTTTATCGGGTCATGCAACCAGAGAGGTAATGTGAAATGATTGAGGTTCACCATCAAGGCGATTCCTCTGTCTTTGATATCCTGCATAATCTCTCTGTAATGTGCCACTGCTTCCATATCAGCAATCGCTTTTAATTCATCGAGTGTTGCGATTTCAAATGTTGCCTTTGGGAAAATCCTTGACCATTCCACACCGATTCTGAGCATGTTCATCCCGGCATTCTGAGCCAGATCATGGAATGTTTTGTAATTGTACCAGTAATCACAACCCTGTGCAGGGTCATCTCCGGATACAATCCCGTTTTCTGCATTCAGTTTATCTTTCGTCCAGACAAACCAGTCCGTGTTTGGGTCTATTGCCTTTCCACTTCCCATTTCAACCTGAAATCCGGCGGTTGAGGCACCAAAGTAAAAATCTTTTGAAAACATCTTATTTCCTCCTGTTTGTGTGAGACCTCGTGGGTGGGCGAGGTCTCACTTAAAAGTCATGCAAGACTTCCATTTATAGGGCAAAAATGAGTATTGTGGTTTTGTTACTAATAATGTATCGTCAATTTATTCGATTTCGTTGGATCGTACTGCTCACCTTCAACTTTTGGTATGAACATAATATCCAGCTCAACCGTCGAACCTGTCAAATCATCATTCTGAACAGCTGTCATACCTGTATACTTCACGCTTATCTCATAATTATCGGATCCGACAGGAACAACCGTCAGAGAAGCAGCCGGTTCTGTCAGATAATTTAGATAATTACCAGTCAGTGACAAGCTCACATCACTAAATTCAACCGGTGTTGCAACTTCCATAAACAGAGAAGAAACCTGCGTGTTCAAGAAGGCATTAGTCTGATTATTTACAGAGATAACAGGTGGTGTAAATCCGCTATCAAAGTTAATGGGATTGAGTAGTATGAACTCCGCTTCCTTTGACTGCTCCTCAACTACACTTAATACCTTAAAGACAACCTTGTACCTGTCTTCTTTTGCCGTTCCGGTATCCAGCTGATAAACGATTTCTCCACTAACGGCATTTCCATTAACCCTTGTTGCGAGTGGCGTAAGAATATCTACCTTCAAACTATCGCCCAGAGTTCCCGTAACACTGGCATTCAACGTCAAATTATCCACATTGTAAGGATTTTCATAGGTAAACTTACCGGTAATCACTATCTGTTCCTTATTCTGTGTAAATTTGAACTTACCGCCACTGATAGATGGCACTTCAACCGTAATGCTGCCGTCTGTTGCCTCAAACGTGTTGGTTCCCGTTGCAACATCTACGATTCTGGATACTGCCGTTGCATGAATCGTGTATTCTCCGACACTGTTAACCGTATAATCCAGCGGATAGGTCCATTCGTCACCAACAGAAGAACTGATTCTCTGTTCGTTGACATTCCCCTTAGGATCGATAATAGCCACGTTTACATAATCGACTCCCGGGATGCTGACACATTCGATAACCGGTCTGATTGGCTGTTTGTAGAATATCTCATCGGTCTGAGACGGATATTTAACTAGGACACGCGGTTCTGAATCGTATGTCTGCAAGACTTTAGTCTCAGGCGAACCAAGGGGTATGTCGGTTGGTGCATTGTTGCAGTAAATGGTCGCCGTTGCCTGATGCGCACCTGCAACATTGAAGACCACATTGGTGAAGGTTGCTCTGCCGATGGCCCCGTCAAACGCAGGTGTTACAGGTGGATATGTGACGGTATTTCCATTATCCTCGGTTTCCAGGACGACGATGATGTTTTTCGTAATCGCTTCGAGTGTTGCGAATTCCACCATGACTTCATTTTCCGTATAAATCGGAAGCTGTTGGGGGGATATGATATCTATTCTTCCGATACCCGGTAATGTGACGGTCATGTCAGTCGTACCGGTTGCCGTAAAGTTTTCGTTTGGTCTATTGTTGTATCCAGTGACTTCCGCAAATACGTTGAGCGTGTTTCCTGCATCAATACCACTGTAATTGTAAGATGAGAACGTCAGAACCGTTGACGGTTCTGTTGAAATGATATTTGCACCTTCAAGGGGATTGAATCCATTCAATGTTGTATAGAAATTAAACGTTCCATCGAAGAATTCAGGCAATTCTTCCACCTTGAATTCAATCTGAGGATCCTTACACTTGTTGACCGTACCCGCCTGACCGTTGATAACACGGATATCGACAACCGGTTCGTAACGTTGAATCTGGAAGGTTGTCTCTGTTGGCGGCAGGACAGGTGTCTGATTACTTACATCCTCTATATCATAAAGGGTTGTTCTGAACGTAAATTCAGTTGCTACATCCGGCTTCATCGGTTTGACATAGAATTTGTATTCCAGTCTTGTCCCGTTTGGATCGGATGGTGTGGCATACGGTGTGAGAATCAAATTGTCTATTCCGCTGATTTTCTCAAGTATCGGTGTCTGAAGGACCATGCTTGACGGTTTGGTAATCGTCAGATCAAGTGAGCCTGTATACCCACCGTAATAATCCTTGGACTCGTCGTATTCGATGTTCAAATTCGGCCCGGGCATCTCGTAATACGTATCCGTATAAATTGTCGGAAGATGGATTGCCGGTACCTGTGACAATGTTACGGATGCGGCAGCATAGAATCTGCCTTCCCGGTAGAGCTGGAATGGCACGGTATTTTCAAATACGCTGTATCCACTGTCAATAGCCGTAGCTGCCAATGTGTTGACACTTTCTATCTTCTGCAGCGTGTCATCGACGAGGAACATGGTTACCCTGATATTATCCATCTGATCCGGATTATCCAGTTCAAGTCTGAACTTCATCGGTGAACCGTAGTACAGATTCTGCTGAAGACCGTCAAGTGCAAAACTGATCTTGGCAATTTCCGAATCGGAAACGGTAAAGGCTCTATGAGCTTCTTTAACGGAAGCCAGTGTTGTAACGGTTGCAACGACCTCATAATCTCCGGGTTCGTTGAAGAATGAGATGTTATCCGAATATCTGTTGGTCTCAATCATCGTGGGAATAGAAGGTCCATATATCAGTGAAGTTCCCTGATAAAGCGCATACTTGATATTCTGGATACTGTCATCTTCCATGATACCGTTTATATCAAATACGAGTTCCACTTCTCTACCAACCGTTATGTTATCGATTGACATCGGACTTGCGGTGATATCAATAACGATATCCTGTTCCTGTATATCAACAAGTTGTGTGTTGGATGCTTCAAGCAGTTCTGTTCCGATCAACGCGTTGAACTTCACGTTAACTTCAAATTGTCCTTCCTGATCCGGTATCCAGCTTTGTTCACTGAGATATTTATATACATTGTCGGTTGCCTGCTGAAGCTGTACTGTCTTCGTGATACCTGCCGGGGGAATCAGCTCAACTTCTCCACTGGCAACGATCTCCGGTGGAATTGTACTTTCAAGATAAACTTCAAAGTCAACCGGATTGTATACCCTGAAAATCTGACCAATCTTCGGTGTCAGATTGACTGATTTGATGACAAGTTCAGGTGGTTCTGTGTAGAACAGTTTTTCTGCTACACTTTCCTCACCAAAAGTATCTCTGATCTTTGCCCTGGCGATATGCTGCCCGGAAGGCAAATCGATGGTGGATTTTGTCGCCCTGTATATTCGCTGATCATTTGTCTCAATGACAGACCAGGTGAGCGGGATAAGATCTGCGGACATCTCAAGGACCGTAACGGAGGCAAATGGGTTGGTTGTATCGGTAATCAGACTGAGGACAACATTTCCACCCGTGTATGTTTTGGATGGTTCAACGGAGAATGTCATAGTCGGAGCCGGTGATTCGATGGTGAAAGCGGTTGTTTCACTGACATTATCGTCGCCCCAGTAGATGTATGCCGTTCCGCTGTAATTTCCGGCAAGTTCCGGTTTGTAGGCGGCTGAATAGATGTTGCCGTTATTCACGATATTCGTTAATTTCTCCGGATTTTCACCATTAACACCAACCTCAAAGTTGACATTTATCTCTTCCTGGCTCATGGTCTGAGGTGGTACAACTGATAGTGTTAGGTTTATCGTGTCGCCGAGTTTTGCCGGATTTGGTGCTGCCGCGAGTGTTCCAACCGTTGGCCATAGAATTCCGGTCGGGTCCTTGACGGTTACCGTTTTTTCCGCATACGCATAATTGTCTGAATTATCCGTGGCACCAACGGAGAAAGAGTATTGCTGAATATTCTCAGGGACCCATCTGGATTTGAAATAATAGCCGCCCAATGAGTTAACAACCATCGCCGTATCGGTATCCATCCTCTTTAGAACAGGGCTCCCCTTAAGGCCGGAATCGTAATCCTCGACGATGAACGGCAGTTCCACTTCCACACCCTGATAGGCGACATCGGGAAGCAACATCATGATAGATGGCGGTTCCCGGTCAACTTTGAAACCTGTAATAGTGATTTGATTACTGCCACCCCGTGCGCCCATCGTATCAACCGCAACAACACTGAAGGTGTTCTCACCGTTTTTAAGTGTATATTTCGCGCTGTCTGTGTAGGTTGTTTCCTCGTTGACATCAAATGTTCTATACGTGCTGTTATTGACGAGGAGATAGATCATATCGATCTTTTCACCGTCATAGGCCTCGGTGTCGAAGAAAATCTCCACTTCACTACCCTTTTCCAGCTCTTCAACTGCCGGTGTTACCGTCAGGGTCGTATCAGGCGCTTTATGTGTGTTGACCACAATCGCCACGTTGGTTTCACTCGTTCTGTTGTTGCTGTTCTTTGCCTTTATGTTGATCACTTCATTTTTTTCTGCCTTTACGGGATAGTTCAGATAATAGTTTTCCTGTATCGGATCAAACGTAATCTTCTTCAGCCAGCCGTTCGTCGAACGGAGTTCAACGGAGTCAAGATAGGAGATGTTGTCATAGACATTAGCGTTGATATAAACCGTTTCGCCACTGAAGACTTCAATACTCGGATCCATGTTCAGTTCAATCACAGGCGGTTGTGTGGAATACGGCGGGGTCACTTCTATCGTCTGTTCTCTGAAACCGGTGAGTCCTTTTTCGTTTCTGGCGTAAACGGTAACGGTATGATAACCGATACTCAGTGTGATGATCTTTTCAATTGCTCTCGCTTCTGCGCTGTAGTTAACGCTTTCTCTGACACCGTCCACTTCAAGATAAACTTCCTTAACACCGGACTGTTCATCTTCTGCTTCAATATTCAAACGGTACTGATTACTCTCATTGTTGACTCTTTCAAATGAATAACTGACTGTCGGCGGGGTATAATCGGCGAACTCATACCAGAAATCCTTTGAAGGATAATACACTTCACTCCCCCTTGATTTATTCTGATACGGGGTTTCGACGTAGAATCTGAATTTCGAGGACGTTACCTTAAACTTGAACGTTCCTTCGTAGGCATAATCCTGCTGCATAACCGTTTCACGGTCATTGATCAGGTCAACCATGACCACACGGATATAATTAACGGTTTTTCTCGGACTTAACGTTACCCTGACGGTAAAATCCTGACCGATATAAGTCGGCTCACCATCGGCAAAGGTCAAAGTCGCACGCGGAGGAGTCGAATAGGTTGTCGTTGGAAAAAGCCATTCGTCCATAAACGTACAACCCACTATAAATAATGTTGATGCCAATATAATCAAGTATAATAATATTTTTTTGTTCATCCTATCAACTCCCTATTGAGTGCTGCTTTCATTTGAGAAAAGAATCGTCTTTTCCCTTTCGTTTCCGGCGGCGTCTTCCGCACCGAGTGTCAGATCAATCCTGTCACTTGAACCAAGGATAATCGGTGACCCTGACGGGGTCAGGACCATACAGGTGAAGGACTGTTCATAAAGGCTTTCATAACTCTGCGGATATATTTCAACTTTTGCCCCTTCAAGGGTTCCGCCCTTGAAGTACATCAGTCGTTTTTGTTTTAATGTGTCTTTCGGATCAGGCGATAACGGATTCTCTTCAAGCGTTGTCACGTTTATGACAAACGGCTTCGATGGATTCGTATAATCAATCGTCGATTCATCCACCGTGATCACGGGGCCGGCTACATAACTCTGTGTTGCCTTGACTGTCAACTGGGCACTGCCAACGTAAGGAATACCGTTTTTGACGGCCTGTACGGAAATTTCATAGCTCCCGTAAGATGCCTCATTGTAATCGGCTGATTTCAGCAGATCGTTTGGAACAAGATCAATCTCAGGGTAGGAGGTCCATTGTATATCGTTCAACGTCTCATCGGAATCAATCGTAAATCTGATGGATTCACCTGCGTAGAATTCGATGGCGCCCATGTCACCTGAAAGTTTTTCAACAAGGATATCCAGAGGCTTGAAGTTTGTGACGTTGTAACTGAAGGTCTTTGGACCGACAAATGCGGTATTATCGTTTTTATCAGTAACTTTGATCAAAAATCTGTAAATACCACTAGGCCAGTCATATTCCCTCATTCTAATGGGGATATAATCCGTGTAGACAAAATCCCTTTCAAAATCGCTTAAATCAATTGTCATAGATGTTGATACACCAGATTCACCTGAAACTATTAATGTCATCTCTTTCAAACCCGCCGGTTCATAGCCATATTTCTCCGGTAAATCTTCAGCTTCAATATTTATATAAAACTGATCTGTTACAGCAAAATCAAGTGGATCCGAGGCAGGGTCTACATCTTCAAAGTCTGTCTGTACTCTCGGTGCTTTCGTATCAGGATAAGCCGCTGAAAGTGTCAATCTCTTTTCAATCAGTCCTGAGCCGTCGACGTTGAAGCCTTCAAAGACAAACAACATATTATTTTCCCCTTCCTGAATAACCGGGGTGTTTAAAATCGCATTATTCGCCTGAATGTTCAAGATGGCAATACAGATCATTTCCTTTCCCGAATCTGAGATGATGGCTGATTCCGGTGGGAATCCAGATGTTGTCATATCTCTGCCGTTAATGTACAACTTTGATCTGTTGATAAGGGAGGCGAGGATATTCTTTGAGAACAGAATGGATTCTTCATCCTTTATCTTCATCCACAGGAAGGCGTTGTTAGCCGTTTCCGGGACGAGTGTCGCATTCTGTGTCAGGTAGAATTCGAAATCGGTAATCGTTGCCGGCGAAGGATCAACGATATGCAGGAGTTCCGAGGCGTGTACACTGTGTCCGTCGATCGTTGTCAATGTTGAGGAGACCATAAAATCACCCGCATCCGTATGATCGATAAAACTCACGGTTGCGTATTTCGGATTCAGATTGGAAGCCCCCAGCCATTTTTTCTGATTGGCCGTTTGGACGACGTTCAGAGAAAGACTGCTGGCCGGATAATGCCCTGTATATTCGTATTTAATCACGACTGAAGCCGGGAGTGTTATCGGGGAGTTAAAGGGTTGATTCGTCTCCGGATCGATAAAGGCAATCGAACAATAATCACTTAACTTTATTGCGGTAGATGTTCCCCCGTAAAACGGAAGATTAAACATGGCACATCCCGTTAACAGGATTATTGAAAAAACGATTATGGGATATATGATACTCTTTTTCATTCTATCACCTCAACAAAGCACATCAGTAAAAAACATATAAAAACATAAGAAACAACAATGATTATACACTAAGGTATATCATATTATCGGAGTCTTATCATCATATTTAAAGAGAATTCACATAAAAAATGCGAAGGGTCCCAATAATATTTTTCTATCTACCCCCACTTGATTCCCCGATAGAGGTTGTGTTTGAACAAATGAAAGTTTTTATTCAAAAAAACCGTATTAATATCATGCGACGTTCATTCAGTTCAAAAGTAAATATAACTGACAACCCGTAATGGAGGTGTTCGGAATGAGGAAATTCACAAGAAAATCCTTGATAGTTTTTTTGTTTTTAGTTTTTATGATTGTATTCAGCAGTTGTACGGTTACCATCGGTCCCATCGGGACGAATGTCAACATCACGATCAACAATACCACTCTGGTCAGTGTGACGGTGGAATTTTCCGGAGGATTACCCGATCGTGTTATAGCGGCGGGGAATGGTGCCATTTTAAACCTGCCTTTGAATACGATTCTGACAGTTCACACAACCATCCTTCCCCCACTTTATTTTGCCGTTGACGATGTAGCCGGACAATATAATTTCACGCTTGACGGTGCAGGGTATACCTTATTTGCAGAAGATGGCTTCGTTAATACATATTCCCTCAGAGTAACACGAGTTCTTTAGAACTCACTATTCCCCGGGGTGGCTCTCCACCCCAACTTTTTATTTTATGATCAGAAATTCTTTCTGCCTGTCATCAAAGAAGATGACCTTTTCACCGTTGAATCCCACCGTCTGTTCCAGATATATCCCCGTTTCAAATCCCCATTCAGGGATCAGTTCTTTTACGTTCAGTTCCAGTGCATAACAGGTGTTCGGATATATTTTCAGATCGCCCCGGACGGGAATCTCATTCTGATCGTCAAACATTCCGATGGTTGGGCCGGCACCATGACCGTGAAACCCGATAGGATGGGTGTAGAGCATCGGCTTTAATCCGATTTGTTTTGCCGCTTCAATAGATTCTGTGAAAACCCGGTTGCCTGTTTTCCCGGTTTTAAACTTTTGGCAGACGATATCCTGAAATGCCATTCCCCTTTTAAAGGCTTCGGCAAGCCCCTGTGGTGGCTCGTTCTCGTCCTCTTTCAAACAATAAGCGAGGCGTTGTGTGTCGGATTGCAATCCAAAATATTCAAGACCGATATCACAATGCAGAATATCTCCTTTCTTTATAATTCCCGATACCATCTCGCCGTTTCTGTGAATATACACATCGGGTGGAAACCAGTATTTCAACCCCATCCCGTTGATGGATTCGAGGAAGAACCATTCAAGATCCTCCGACGTCGTCTTTCCCGGTGTTACCTGATTCGATGAGAAGGCCTCGGAGATGAGATCATGTGCTATCCTGTTGACATCATGATAGATTGCCATTTCCTCATCAATTCTCGTTTCAAGCCATCTGATACAAAGCGTTTCAGCGGAACAAAATCTCTCCTTAAGTGTTTCAGGAAAGGCAGCTTCAAACTGATCGTATAACCCTTTCGACAGGCCATCGCCGAATGCAAAATCTTTGGAAACGTTAATCCCGATGCTTTTTGGATTTCTACTTTCGATGTATTTCATCGCAGCGAAAATGGGATCTTCCCCTTTTTTGGCAATCCCCTTATAAAAAGGTCCGATATCATAGGCAAATGCCTGTACTCTTTCCAATTCATCATCTTTCAACGAAAAAAGAAGGATCGTATTTCTCCTGGCACTGACAACCTTTGGTGGCATCAATGAATTAAAAACCGGATCTTCATTATACTCTCGACAGGCAACGATCCACATATCGATGCCCGTTTGCGCCATAAGTCCCGGAAGCAGTGTATCCAATCTCTTCAAAAGCCAGTCTTTCTGTATTTCAAGTTGTTGCCTTTTTGATACCAATTCCATCTAAACACCTTCCTTTTACGAAAATCACCCTTTTAAAATTATCATCGGGTACTATTTAGTTCGCTTTACTCATTATACAACATCATACAAATTTAAATAAAGAAAATCAAAAAAAGCCTCCCGAAGGAGGCTTTTCATCTGTGACTGACACTTATCGCTTTTTCACCAGTCTGTCGAATCTGAATATTCCTGCACTGAAAATACACACCGCGAACAGAAGCAGCACGGCAATATTCGGAAGGATACTCATGAGGTTTTCGCCGGCGTTCATTTTCTGTATTCCCGTCATCACCCAATGCTGTGGCGCAAGTACCGAAAAAGGTTTCAGAAAATCGGGCAGAAATTGTGTCGGTACAAAGATGCCGCTGACCATACCGGTTGGGAGGATGATGATATTTGCCCAAACCCCTATCGTGTTCGTTTCCTTGCACAATCTGGTTAACAAAACACCGAGGCTCAAATTGACGATAATAAAACAACCGAGAATGATCATCGAACCGAAGAGGTTTCCGGTCAACAGAGACCCTTTCAGAAAATAAGACCCCAGTGCAAAGAGTGCAACGGTCTGTACGATGAAGAACAATCCCATCGTTACCATGATGGATCCCGTTAATTGCGCCGGTTTGCTCGGAGTGGCGTACATTCTGAACAGAAGATCTTTCTGCCTGAGTTCGATCAGATCCTGTCCCATGAAGATAACCGAGAACATCATGAATGTGAGGATAAACGCAAGAACCATAAAACCGTCTGTTTTCTTTTCAACTTTCTCAATTTCAAAATGGATAAGTTCCGTGTTTTGAATTGCAGTTGCTTCAAGGACGTCATTGATAAGATTCTGCTGTAATATTCCTCTGATAATCTGATTCGTTCTTTCGAAGAGCCAGCTCGCCTGTACACTTGCAACATGTTTGATATAGACCGGTTTTCCACCGGCACTTTCTGCATTTTCAAAGAAATCTTCCGGAATCGTTATCACGACAGGTAATCTTCTGGCGAGATACTCCTTTTCCGCCATTTCTTCACTCAATACGGAGATACTGTAATCGCCATCATCCTTCAATTGCTGAATAAACTGTTCTGAACCGGCAGTCTGATCCAGGTCTACGATTCCCATCTTTAACGTCACAGAATTTGTGTCCGGTCCGGAAATACTTGCTATCAAAACGATTGCGAGTATCGGCATCGTGAATACAAAGAGAAGTAATTTAAAATCCTTTATCAGTCTTCTGAAATTCGCTACGATCAATGACCATTTCATCTTAAATCTCCTCCTTTTTCACAAATACAAGCATTCCCAACGCGATCATTCCCACTGCGATCAAAACAACGACACCGGCTCTCCAAAGCATTGTGTTCATAGGGTTATCCAGGACGATGGCTTCATAAAGCTTGAACACATGATAATTCGGGGCAAAATTCGTCAATGACGACGCATCCCCGTAAGAATCAATCGGCACCGCTCCGCCACCGAGGAACATGAATCCGAATAGGACAAACATACTCACCATGATGGACGTTCTCTCCGTCTTACAAAATCCCGATATCAGAGACTGTACACCCGTAATCATAAGCCCCTGCAGGAGGATTACCCCTATCAGCGGCAGGATGGCAAGCTGAATCCTGAGAACAAATCCGAAAACGATTAAGAAATAAAGGGCACTCATAAACGTACTGATGATGAAGATCGAGACTGAATTTGAGAGATACAGCATCGTTCGGTTGACGCCACTTGCAAAAGCTCTCTGTACCTGCTTTTTCTCCCTTTGCTTGACCATTCCCGTGGTGAAAAAGACACTGAATGAGATAAAGATTGAGATCAGAAAGAGCTCTGTGGAGGACAATGCCTTGATCGGCTCCGTTTCAACCTTCTCAACGAAATATCCCGAATTCAAAGCGGTCATCTTTTCAGAAAAACCGGGATAGCGTGCTTCCAATTGACTTGCTGACAGGCTTGAAAGCTGATTCTGAACGTTGATCGCCATGTTTGCCTCACGAACTGCCTGCGTTATGAACTGCTGTACAACGCCTTTTTCCAGAGAATCGCTCCCCCTGTCGAGCCATTTCAAATTGATTGACCCATCAGTCGAATGATCAAAATAAACTGTCAACCCAATGCTATTATCTGATTTCAGTTTTTGGACCATCTCTTCTTCAGTCCCTACATCTTCTATCTTGACAAAAGAAAAACCGTCACTTTCAAGGGCATCGAAGATACCACTCAGCATCTCGTCCGAACCGTCTGAAACCCTGTAAATCGTCAACTGATTAAAAACAATCTTCTGCTCAAGGATGTTCTGATACATCACCCCGTAGAAAAATCCAAGACAGATTGGAAACAACACAAACAACATGAAATACTGGAAAAATTCACTCTTGAACACTAAAATATCCTTTTTTACCGTCGTCTTTAAATGATTCAACCGTTTATTCTTCATAGTCTCACTTAATCCCTCAAGGCCTTGCCTGTAATATTCAAAAATACTGTTTCCAGTGTTGGTTCATCAATCTGAATATTCTTGATCCCGGCACCCTGTGTCAAAATGGTGTTGATGATTTCCTCTTCAGAGGAAGTAAAGATGATTTCTATCTTGTTGCCGTCGATTGATACCTTCTTGACGCCTTCAATCTCCTGAAGCTGTGCTGAAAGTGCCTGAGGAATTCGGTTGGCCGTAATCATCATCGTATTATCCTGAGTAATCGTTCTGAGGATTTCCTTTTTCGTTCCCTTCACCAGTTCCCTGCCAAGATCAAGGATGACCAGTCTGTCACAAAGGGCTTCAACCTCTTCCATATAATGGGAAGTGTAAACGATCGTCATGTTATTCTTTCGATTCATCGCTTTAACAGACTCCAGGATATGATTTCTCGACTGTGGATCAACACCAACGGTTGGCTCGTCGAGCACCAGAACTTTCGGTTCATGCATGATGGCACAGGCAAGGTTCAACCTTCTCTTCATACCACCCGACAACTTCTTGACTTTGTCTTTCTTTCTGTCAGTGAGGCCTGCAATCTCAAGGGCTTCTTTCATTCTCATCTTAAGTCTTGAACCGCTTAGCCCGTAGAGTCTGCCGAAATAATCCATATTATCCCAGACTGAAAGCCCTTCAAAAAGCACAATATCCTGTGGCACATACCCGATGTTCGCCTTGATCGCTTCAGCGTTTTTCCTTATGGAATTCCCGCCGACAGTCACTTCACCGCCGTCCATCTTCAACAATCCGCAGAGGATGTGAATAAGTGTCGTCTTTCCGGCACCGTTCGGCCCGAGAAGTCCAAAGAGTTCGCCTTCTTTAATTTCAATAGACACATTGTCCAGTGCCAATTTGTCATCATATCGCTTCGTTAAATTTTTAATCTGAATATCGTACATCGTATCTCCTCCATCTGTTTTATTATTTTCAACACCATTATATTTCAGATGGCGAGATCTGTGAAGTATCAAAAGACATGTTTTTTGTCATTGAAGGATGACTTTAGTCATTTTCGAAAGTCATCTTTACAGTGTAAGTCTTTTTAATCACGTAAATTGTCAATTTGTTTTAGCTATTTCTAAAAAGGAAGAGAGATAATGACCGAAATACAAAATCATTTAAATCCTGAATAACAAATATGATAGAATAATGGAAGAATTTGTTAACAAAAACTGGAGATGAGATTATGAAAAGTTCCCAAAACAAATGGTTGCACTATTTCAAATTGCTTTTCGGTTCATTTCATTTGTTTTGGGAATCCTCATCAAAATATACCTTAATACTCTTTTTGATCATCCCGCTTCAGGGAATTATTCCAACCCTTTCAATCACATTTGCCAAAAACACCGTTGATAACATCACACAAAGTGTCAATACACATCAGTTCAATTCGAGTATTATCTTTCCCTTGGTTTCATGGATCATCACCTATATCATAGCCGGAATCTTAAATCCGGTTTCAACCTATGTTCAGGGTGGTATGACGGATAAACTCATCAATAAGATCAATCTGAAACTGATGAACAAATCAAATGAGATAAAAGATATTTCTTATTTTGAAAAGGCTGAGTTTTACGATGAAATACAGATTTTACAGGAAGAAGCGGCTTGGCGTCCTGTTAATTTGATCGTCTTCTTTCTCGATGTTCTGAAAGGCTTGATCACGATGATTTCTGCCTTTGTACTCCTTGCGGAATTTAACCTGTTTATCGCCCTGCTGCTTTTTTTATCGTTGATCCCGCAAACCATCGTCCATTACAAGCTGCAGAGAGAGGCTTTCGAGAACATGGTGACGAAAAGTCCGCTTGCAAGGAAATTAAAATATTATGCCTCATTGCTGCTCTCCAATAAATTCGCCTATGAATCCCGAATGTTTGCTTACGGGAAACATTTCACCCAGAAATACCAGAACACATTTGAGAAAATTCACACAGATTCCATGAGAATTCGAAAAAAACAGTTATTGAGTTCACTGCTTTGGGGAACGATTGGAACACTGCTCGGTTCAGCGGCGTTTTACTGGCTGATTATGAAAACCGTTGAAGGACAATTCACAGCCGGAGATATCCTGGCATTTACTTCCGTTATCGTATTGACTTCTCAAACCTTACTGGCACTCGTTCAGGAATCCAGTTTGCTGTACGACACCCTGTTGTATATTGAGAAATTCAAAAACTTCCTAAAACTAAAAAGTGGTGTTGTTTCTGGAAATGAAAGGCTGAAACATGGTATCAAAACCATTGAATTTCAATCCGTTTCTTTTAAATATCCCAAAAGTGAAAGGTATGCATTAAAGGATATTTCATTTCAATTGAACAAAGGTGAAAAGACAGCACTCGTGGGAGAAAACGGCAGTGGTAAAAGTACCGTGATGAAATTGATCTGTCGCCTGTACGATGTCTCTGAAGGACGAATTCTCGTCAACAACAGGGATATTAAGACTTATGATATTGACAGTCTGAGAAAGGAAATCGGGATTGTCTTTCAGGATTATTCAAAATATCATTTGAGTTTGAGGGAGAATATCGCTGTATCTGATATCGAATCCTTTGCCGACAACGAAAAATTACGCTATGCTGCCGAAAAAAGCAACGTCTCTGAATTGATGACAAGTTACAGGATTGATTTTGAACAAATTCTGGGAAAAACCTTTTCAGGTGGAAAAGAACTCTCCGAAGGGGAATGGCAGAAAATTGCCATTTCAAGGGCTTATTTCAAACAAAACTCCCTCTTTCTGTTCGACGAACCCTCTTCCGCATTAGATGCCATCAGTGAAAACACCTTCTTTGAAAACGTCAAACAACTTTCCGAAAACAAAAGCGTGCTTTTTGTCACTCATAAATTGTCCGGTGCGACCCTGTCAGATAAAATTATCGTTCTCGATAACGGCAGAAAAATAGAAGAAGGGCATCATCTTGATTTGATAAAACTAAAAGGAAAATATTCAAGATTGTTTTCTTTGCAGGCTGAGAGATATCTTTAAGACGGGTGTATTGATATTCTTTCGGAACTGCTTTCAACATCTCACCTTTTGTACAGGGGTCTTCTTTTATTTTGAAGTTCCCTTCTTTATTTGTTATAATTGCTGTTGTTTTTGTACCAATAGAAAATATTTATTTGTATTTAGAAGAAATATGTATCAATAGAACTTACAAATCTCTGCATAACAAGAAAATATTAAAATTTCATTAGTAATATTGAACGTATAAACAGCATTAGGTTAATCTCAAATCATGGAGGAAAAAAATGTACAAGATAGAACATCTATCCAAAAGTTTCGACAAGGGAAGAATCGAAGCGAATAAAGACATCAGTTTTGAGATTCAGGAAGGGGAGATTTTCGGTTTTCTCGGACCGAATGGAGCCGGGAAGACAACGTTGATCAAACAGATGATCGGTTTACTGAAACCGGATTCCGGTAACATTCATTTTTACGATGTGGATGTTTAAAAAAAACCTCAATTGTTGACCGATTTTGTAGGTTATATGCCGCAGAAGATTGGTGCCTTGCGTGATTTATCCATACGAGAGGCCTTGAATGTGACGGGGAAGATAAAAGGTTGTGGTAGTAAATCCCTGAAAAAAGAGATTGACGCACTGCTGGAAGAATTTGGCTTAAAGAAGGTTGAAAAATCTCTTTTAAAGAATCTTTCCGGGGGACAGAGCCGACTGGTGGCATTTTGTACTTGTTTGATCGGTAATCCGTGGATTGTTTTTCTGGATGAACCGACAAATGATATTGACCCGGTTATTCGAAAGTTGATCTGGGAAAAGATTCAATACATCAACAAAGTGCAGAAGGTGACCATTATTCTGGTTACACATAATGTCATTGAAGCGGAAAAAGTGATGGAAAAGGTCGCCGTGATCAACGATGGACAGATTCAGTATATTGGAACGGTCAACGAATTCAAACACAGGGTCTCTCATGAGCTTAAGGCAACGATAGAGTTTTCAAATAACGTTGAAAATATCCGAGGAATTCTTTCTGATAGTAACAAGAAATATCATTTCTCAGGTGATTACAAATGCAGTATTTTTGTCAAAGATGAAAGCGAATTGAAAAATCTGATAGATGATATTTTAAACAAGGCGGGTTTTAACGCCATAGAAAAATTCAACCTCAGCTTTCCCACTTTGGAAGATGCCTATGTTTCTCTGTTTAAGAAGGGGGAAAAGTAAATGCAGAACACAATTTCAAATGGCAAGGTTCAAATTGCAAAGAAGAGTTTCTTTCAGTATATAAAGACTGGGTTTGCCAATTATTTTCACCTGGTTTTTATTAGATGGGCGAATATCCGAAACGAGTGGTATTTTCACTTTTTGATGACACCGTTAATTCCACTGGGATTAATTGTCTTCCTGAAATTCACGGGAGCGGTCAGAACACCGGAAGAGGCCTTGTACGTCACAGCGGGAAATACGATCATGACGTTAATCATCGGACCGATGCAATCTATGGCAAATGATCTGGCTTTGAACAAGGAACGACGGGATTTCGATTTTCTTGCCCTGTTGCCCATATCCAGATTACAACTGATACTGGCGTATACAACCGTCAGCACATTGTTTACCTTCCCGGGAATGTTGATCACGTTATTTATCGGAAAGGTGTGGTTTGGATTTCCAATGGAATTCAACCTCTTTGTCTTCATTATCATGCTGTTATCCGCTCTCTCCATGGTTGGTCTGGGTGTTATGATCGGTGTCAATTCAAGGAGTATTCACCATGCCAACATCATCAACGCTATCCTTACGGCAATGGTTACCTTTATGTCTCCGGTTCTGGTTCAGGAAAATCATCTGCCGGTATTTTTAAGATATATCTCAAAGGTCTTCCCGACAACTTATTCGGCCAGTGCCTTTCGTTTGGCATTAAATGGAGACATTGGAAATGAGTTGTATTTTAATCTGTTTGTGCTTCTCAGCTTTACGGTTGTTTTCTTGTTTATCGCTGTCAGGAAGATTGATTGGCGGAGTAAATGACGCTTGATTTGACGTAAAACTTGTTGACAAGACTTTTTCATTGTCAGGAACTATGTTGATTGGTACAAAGTCAAAAGAATTCACCAAGAGATTGGAAATTTGATTCCAAATTACCTTTATGCCTTTTGTTGAGTTGTTTCGGACGATTTATTATTAATATTATAAAAAGGAGTGTCTATTATCTTGTTTTTAAGCTTTTCGTGTCTTGACTTTGGGAGCCATTATAATATCACAGAACAGAAACTTTCAATCCCAACCTTAGATGCACTGCTTTTTTCCGGGTGTTTTGAAAAGAATAAAATGAATCCGTGGGTCACTTACATCAAAGATATCTGATTACAGACTGGAAGAAGAAAGTACACAGAAATTACTTTTTAACATCGAAAAACTACCCGAAGATAGTCACAAATTCATCCAAAATTGCAACAGGTTTATCGTAGAAATGTGTCGTGTATTCTGTCTTCTGATTATTATTAGCTTTTACAGTTGGTGAGAATATTTGGCTCAATGATTTCAAGTATTTTGATAAACAAAGGATAGAGTCATCTATCTCGCAGCATTTCAACCCGGAAGAAAAGATCAAGACGGATACCCGCTCGGGAAAGCTTTAACGGTAGAAACTGTACGATGGCAATGGCATAATATTGCCATCATGCGCGCCTTTTTCAAAGAGAGTGAGATAATCATTTCGGTTAAATGGCAGACAGAATCGTCGTGTTGAAACATGGTGAAATTACTGACCAGGGAAGATATGAAGAATTACTCGAAACGAATCGGTTTACAGCCGTTTGTAGGAATCGCAGATAGGTACACATTCCGACCCTTTAACGGGTTGGATCACTGTACCCTCCCTATCTTTTCGCAACAAGATCAAATATGATAAACAACTTTTTCCTCGCTTCTTCTTCAAAGAACCAGGTACACAGATAACCATCCAACTCTGAAAGCTTTATTTTCTCACAAAAACGATAAATGCTCTCATAACGGCGATCTGAAAACCGTGTTGCCAAAGCGTCTGCAAGATCAAAATCTACCGATATCGTCTTTCCCCATGTATAATATCTGAAATACCGGTTCAGCAGCTCAAACTCTTCATTTGTTTTTAAAGAACCGTAAATCTCCATCAATTTATTCGCAGCGGAAGGCATTCCAATTAATACCATCAATGTCTCCAGTAATTCCATTCGTCCTCTGTAAAACCCGAAAGCGCTTTTGAACACTCTGTTGACGAATACCTTTGCCGAAAACCGTTTGTCTGTGAATTCGAGAAACGTTTCTCTGTCTTTCGTTAAAGAAAATAATTGACGATATACCAAATTCTCATCGGGAGATGATAGAAAAATTCCACGTAGTAAAAACAATTCGAATGATTCATCAGACATCTGATGAATTTCCGCTCTGTTGACGTTGTATAACGCCTCTTCGTTCAACACCCACAGTACATAATTGATATCCCGTGGGTGTTTAAAAGAATAGTCCAGTTTTAAAGCCTTCACAATTCTTTTAAGCGTTTGAATTTTAATTTTCTTTCGTTCTCCGTTCAGAATTCGGTACAGCGAAGCATGAGATATACCATGTTTCCCGGCAAAGGTATTTGGTTTTCCGATCTGTTCTCTCAGAAAATACCGAAGGGCTTTACCATTTGCGATCTCATCACGTTTTAAGGTATTTTTTTTGTGAACAAGGGCCTCTCTCCTGACCGATTGAATACCAGAACGATAAGTTTGTCTGTTCCATTCAAATGGTTTTGCATAGCGTTCATAACAATCTTCATAAAGTGTTGCAAACGCATAAAAGGACTCATAATCAACGTTCAACCGTGCAATATTCAGCTGTGTATCCAAATTGGACAGGATATCCTGTGATATTTCAGCATAGTATCCGAGATAATAGCCCAATTCGGCTGCCATCTTTATCGCTTTTTTAAGGTCAATGGTTTTCATTTGCCAGGCGGCGTTATTGAGAGCCGGGAAGAGAAAGTTTTGCTGCTGATGTTTCAAAGCTTCCTGAAAGGTTCTGTAAAAGCCGTCCGCCAAACTTTCGTCTTTGAGAGAGAATAACTTCAATGTGTTCTGAAGTGTATCGAAGGTCTTATCATAAGCATCTTCAAGATGTTTTTCACTCCAGGTTCTGAATTCTTTCAGTTTATTCGCCCTATGGTAAGCACTGTGGATTTTTAACTCCCTTGCCACTGCCTTGCGGCAGGAGACGGGGATCTGATCGTATTCTTTAAGCAGCTTTTTGTACAATTTTTTACAGATCGTTTCTTCTCTTCTAAATCGTGCTGCAGCAAGTTTTAACTTCAACACCAGATATTTGATCCCAACGTTTTGACATTTCTTCAAAACAATATCAAACTCAGACAATTGAGGGATACCTTCTACACTCCTTTTTAACAAGCCGAAATACCACTTTAAATCCTTATTTTTTGTTTGATGATAAATATAATTCGTTAAGGCATTCGAATACACGTTATTTTTGGTTAATTTGAGAATTTGCGTCAGATTCGTTTTCAACACTCCTTTTTACTCAACTGTTACATAATCATTTTATTTTATCATATCCCGCTGTATTAAAGCCATACATATAATATTTCTCTCACTTGATAAATCTTCTTTGTTTTCAGGAAAATACAAAATCTACTGATCAAAAGCTCCTCAGAGCTTCGGCGAGACACTTGATTATCATATGAGTTCCGTTAAAATCAAAGTATAAAACTATCCCCGGAGGTGCTCCATGAAACCCCTAAAGATTTTCACTGAAACAAACTGGAAGACAATCATGATTCTTTACATCATCACATCCATCAGCATCTATTTATCTTATTCTGTCTCACAAAAGACTAAGGTCTTCTTTAGTACCGTAACAGATAAGACCATACCACCAGGAGGATCGGAACAACTTATGATAATTGTCATTTTTTATGGAATTATCTTACTCATTTCCATCATTTCCGCCACGCTGACGCATAAATACCTGTATACCGGTATGCTAAGTATTCGAAAGGCCATACTGGATCGACTATTTCATACATCTTATACCTATTTTCAACATAACCCGGTTGGGAAGATATGGGGAGAAATGGTACAGATTACAAATATCGCCTGTCCATTCTTCCATTCCATCCTGTTCATCCCCATCAATATCGCACAGATGATCATTTATGCAGTCATTATCTTTAATACAAGCCTTCTGGGCGGAATCATCATCAGTGCCTTTTTACCGTTGATATTCATTCTGACAATCTTTGCCGGAAAAAGTTTGAAGAAGATTGAAACACAAACACTCGATCAGTACAGAGGGATTGCTTCTATTGCTGTCGAAAGCCTTTCCATCACTAAGATGATTAAGACGACTTCAAGTTATTCGTATTTTCTGAACAACTTTTTTAACAGGCACCACATTTTCAACAAAACAGTTGTAAAAGGGGCGACTGTCAGATCATATGTTGAAATGGTGCAAAATACCATTGTCGTGATTGCTCCGTTGATCATCGTTTTCATCATTTCGATCAATCCGGCTATGGATTCTCTGACAACCGGAGAACTCGTCATACTGTATACTTTTACCCCCTTGTTCTTCAATGCATTCAAGAGTTTCTACTCAAGACTTTTCAACTTCTTCGGAGTCAAACCCAGTTTAAATGCTATCAATGAGATGCTTTCTCTCAAACAGGAGGGCTTTGGTTTACGGATACCAAAAAATAAAATTTCTCTGAAGATAAAAGATTTTTATTATTCGATTGGTGAGAAAAAAATTCAATTACCTGATTTTGAGATTTTTCCGGGAAGCAAAATCCTCATCGCCGGAGAAAGCGGGATGGGGAAGAGTACCTTCTTCAACTGTATTACCGGAATCTACGATGATTGTCATGAATCAATCTTTCTTGATGGTATCAGTATCAAAGACTATGATCTCGGTGAGCTCAGAAAGAAAATTATTCTGGTCAGTCAGGAAAATATGATTTTCACTGGAACTCTTGAGGACAATCTCCTGATGGGGTTATCCGATGACATTTCTTTTCATGATGTAAAAAGGATTATTGAGTTACTGAATCTGGAAGAGTTGAACACCCGAAACGAGATTAACAAAGACAAACTTTCCGGGGGTGAGAAGGCGAGGATCAATCTTGCCCAGGCACTTGTGAGAAAACCTGAAGTGCTATTGATAGATGAGACACTTTCTTCTGTTGACGAAGCCTTTGAAAGAGATATTATTGAAAGCATTATTGACAGTAATCCTGAGATGAGTGTGGTTTATATCACACACAGAATTTCGGTCCAGAGCTTGTTCGATCGAGTGATTCAGCTGATTTGACTTTTTGTTGATTTTGAAATTATCACATATAAATCTCTTATTTTATCTATTCTTGAGAGAGCGGCGACCAAAAGGCGAATGGGGTGGGTACCTCTCCCAAGAGTAGACTTTATAGTGGTTCTTCAACTTAAATTTAAACATCGAATCAGCTGTTCGCGTTCCTCACCTTCAAAAAACCATGTGCACAGATATCCCGTCAATTCTTTGAACTTCATCCTCTCACAAAAACAAAAGATATTTTCATACTCAGGATCATCAAATCTTTTCCCAAGTACCGCTTCCACATTGGGATCAAGATTTACAGCTGAAACTCTGCTGTATTCCCTGAGGTATCTATTTATAATTTCTATCTCTTTATTTGTCTTGAGTGCTGTATACAGTGTAATCAATTTTTGCTTGGTCTGTTCATCCATCTGTTCAAACAATTTGTCAAACAATGCACTTCTTCCTCTATAAAAGACAGATTCATTATAAAAACAGCGGTTAATAAATACCCTTCTCGATATATCTTTTTTGAGATAATCAAGAAAACTCATTCTGTCTTTCACGAGTGAAAGCATCTTGCAATAATCCAGTGAGTCATCGTGCAGTGTGATAAAGATACCTCTTATCAGGACTACTGACAATTCATCCTCTGGCAATTCCACGATTTTTTCAGCATGTTGCTTAAAGACCTCTTCTGCTTTCATAACTCTCAACACATCATTAATCTCTTTTGGGTTTTCAAAAGACGGTGTTATCTTCAAAGCTTCTATAAATTTCTTCAGCGTCTTAATCAGAACAACGGAACTATCACCATTCAACACCCTGTAAATGGTTGTATGCGATAAACCATATTTATTAATAAAAGCATTTGTCCTTCCGATCTTCTCTTTTAGGAATTCCCGGAGCTTCTTTGTGTTGGAAACTTCATCACGCTTGAGTGTCTTTTTCCTTCTGACGGGTGCATATTTACGAGCCAATCTTATCAAAGGTCGATACAACTTCCTGAGCTGGGGATCATCCTTTGTAAACTTCTCATAGTAATAATCCGTAATACTTGCCAATTCGAAAAGGCTTTCATAATCCTGATTCTGTTTCGCTATCTGCATAAGCGTTCCAGACACTATCAGGACAACCTGATGTGATTCACTGTAAACACCGGCATAATATGCCAGTTCTTCTGAGATTTCGATCGCTTCAATCAGATTTGTTTTTAATATACAGACAACTGCGTTGTTGAGATCTCCCAGAATACGGATGGGGTCGGATTGATTCAGGCTTCTTTTAGAGGATTTGTAAAAGGAGTCTGATGCCATGAACGAATCTTTCTCCAACAGACTAATGGCATTCGAATGCATGTTGAAAATGATGTCGAGTTCATTTTCCGTATGTTTTTGACTCCATGTCCTGAACACCTTCATATCTCCGTTGTGATTAAACACCTTGTTGTATTTTAATGCCTTTCCGACAGTTTTCCGACAGGATTGAGGAATGTGACCGAATTCTTTGATCAGTTTCAGGTACAGCTTTTTGTTTATGGCTTTTTGATCGCTTTTAAACCGTGTCATACCAAGCTGCTTTGCCAGCAGGAGATATTTGATACCTGTACTTTTGCACGCTTTGATCGCTTTGTTGAGTTTTTTTACTGTATCATCTGAAACCCCTGTAAGCGGTTTATTTGAAAGTTCAAGCCAAACTTGTAAATCTGCATTTTCTGAATTTTTTTGCAGATAGTTTCTGATCGCCTGTGAGTACAGGGTATTTTCCAATGATTTTAAAATCTGATCCAGATTCGTTTGTGTCACCACCTGTTTTCTTTTTCTTTACTCAGAAGAATTGTTTTGTTGAATCAGCTTTATATAGAGGCTATCATACGTTTTTTTCCCGCATAAATATGATTACTGATGATAAATTTGTCTAAATCGGGTAGAATATTTCTGATAATTCCTTTTAAAAGCTAACGGTATATCTGTCTAATCATAGTGTTTTCAGGAATATCTCAACACATGAAGAAGTTCTAAAAGAGGTACAATCATTTAAATGCGAAACCACTTGATTATCATATCATTTCCTTTAAGATTGTAGCATATGGAGTTTAAAGGAGGTATTCTTTTGTCTTTAGTCAGGATCTTTTTTCAGAAAAACAAGTTAAATACCTTGTTGAAAATTATATTGGCTTTGTTCACCGGATTGGTGTCGTATCTCGTTTCGGATGAATTAAAAATAATATTTAACGAGGCTATTCTCAACAATCAGCTACCCGTTTTTTCCACCCATCTGATACAGGTTATCATTTTCTTTGTTACGCTGTTCCTGATGAATGTGTTCTCTTCCGTTATAACTAATAGGATTAGTTGGACGGGGGCACAGAACATCGTCGTATATTCGATTCGGAAATTATTGAATACGGATTACAGTTTTTTTCTGACACAACCGCCAGCGGCCATCTGGACGGAAGTCAACATGTCAGCCCAGCAGTCCGCAGGATTTTACGCTTCTTTCGTTGAACTTTCATCGTATCTCATCGAGTTTCTGGTCTATGGTTTTATCATCATTAATTTAAGCCCGTATGCAGCCCTTTTTTCCCTCCTTGTGATTCCTTTGTCATTTCTGCTGACTTTCTGGATGCAGAAGAAACTAAGCGCTTGGCGTATGAAGATGATGGATGCATCAAAAGATTCTTCAGCCGTTGCGATAGAAACGATTACCGGGATAAAGGATGTCAAGGCTAAAAATGCTTATACTTTTTTCACTGAGAAACTGGAACAAAAACAATCCGAACTCGTTTCAACCGTTGTCACATCTTCTTTTTATGAGAATTATTGGGTTAGCATCACAACTCTTGTGAGTTCTATTGCACCGCTTCTTGTTATATATCTGCTCATGAGGATTGCCACTGTTGTTCCCTCAAAACCCGGAGACATTATCATTCTCTATTCGTTTATTCCTCTATTTCTCTCCAGTTTTAAGAAAATCTATTCGATAGTTCTGACTTATTTCTCGGCTCATCCTTTTATAAAAACTTCAGAGAAATATTGTTCTCTTGCAGAGGAAGTTTCCGGGAAACAAAAGATTGAACATTTTGAAGAGCTTGAAACGAAAGGCTGCCTTGTCGAATACGAGAACGGTCAAATCGTCGATATCCCGGACCTGTTGATTCATAGAGGCGAAAAAGTTCTCATTGTGGGAGAAAGCGGTATCGGGAAATCCACATTGTTCAACATTCTACTGGGATTGATAAAGGGTTTTTCCGGTTCTCTAAAGGTCAACAACATCCCTGTTCGAGAAATAGATATCAGACCGTTCAGAAGAATAACCGGAATATCATTCCAGGGAAGTGGTGTTTTCAGTCTGTCACTAAAAGAAAATGTTTTACTTGGAGAAAAAGGTCAAGTGGATTTCGAACAAATCATCCGCATGACACAACTGGAAAGGCAGCTGAATGATAAAGGTGATCAGATTCTCAACATCAATAATTTATCCGGCGGTGAAAGATCCAGAATTTCTCTCGCTCAGAATCTGATCAGAAACCCGGAACTGATCCTGATAGACGAATCTCTTTCAAGTGTGGATGAAGCAATGGAAGCTGAAATCATTTCAACAATCATCTCTGAATTTAAGAACAGCACCATCATCTGCATCAGTCACAGAAAACGTTCTGCGGAATATTTTGACAGGGTTATCAAGTTCTGATACGTTAGCAATAACGCTTCTCATTCGTAGCAGATCTGTTCAATATATTATTTATCATTCTGGTATAATTGCTTACACACAGAAGAAGTCCGGGGAGGTTCCATGCGTAAATTCGTCCGCAAATATTTTTTCAACTTTATCGAACCACAGAAACAATGGCTGAATGCGATGTCGAAAGCGGGATATCGTCTCGTCGGGGTATCTCCTTTTGGCTATACCTTTGAAGAATGTGAAAAGGGAGAATATGTTTACAAAGTCGTTTATCGCGGGTATATCAGGCGGGAACGCAGTGAACCGTATATGGATAAACTGTTTGAATGCGGTTATAATGTCTTTATCAAGGGGTTGAATCGGAATATGTCATCAGATGTACTCAGGCAGCGTCATCTTGAAGGCACTTTATACAATCCGAAATTCTCACCAAGAGACGGTTATAAGGATCTTCTGATCATTGAAAAAAAGAACGACGGGAAACCTTTTGAAACCATCCAGCCAAAGGGACACAATATAAGAGATTTAAAATACATGAGAAATATCGGCTGGTTTATGATGGTGCTGTTCACTGCCTTGATCATTTCAACAGCCCTGGATGGAAACCCTATTGCAATCGCTTTTTCTGTTTTGTCCTGTTTGCCGTTTTATTTCGGGATACGGCTGACGTATGTTGTCAGTAAGATTTCGTCGTCAAAGAAGCCGTTAAATCTATAAAAAAACCACCCTCTCTGAGTTTCGGAGCGGGTGGTTTTATCATATTATGTATCGTATTTTCCGACCGGGAAGACGTAGACGATGAATTCGTCTTTTCCGTCAAGTCCGATCATCTTATCATAGGCATCCACACTATAACTGGCAAGGCCTACTGTTCCAAGGTCCAATGCCTCGCAGGCCAGATAGAGATTCTGCCCCACATGTCCTGCATCCAGCAGAATAGGCTTGTAAGAACCAACGAAATATCGCCACTCCGTTCTGTATGGAATAACGGAATAGGCGATGACAACGGCACTTGTTGAGGCAAATTTCTGTCCCAGTGAAGCGGGTGCGAGTTCTTCCCTGTAATCCCCTGTTTTGATGAGTTCCAGTTTGTGTTCAAGTGCCATGTATCGATAAATCCCTCTTTCAAGGCCGGCTACGTTGTTCACAAAGATATAGGTTTCAAAAGGGTGTCTGGCACCCGCCGACGGAACGGTTCTGAAGGCTGCATATCTGTTCTCCATAACATTTTTAACGCCCTGCGAAGCCCAAAGCAGGAATGATAATTCATCCATCATCATCGCTTCGTCGTTAAATACCCTGACACTTTTTCTGTCGTAAAACAACTCTCGGATATCCTTTTCATTCAGTTTGACTTCTTCCGGTGAACAAAGAGCGACGATTTTTGCACCGGCTTTGACGGCTTTTTCAAGTGGCGGTTGCGGTAATTTTTTCATCTGATCCGACATGGCATCTTCCGGTAATTGGTCAAATTTAAACGGTTTTAGAAATTCTCTGCCTTCTTCTCTTGTCATATTATTTCCCCCTTTTAATGTTTTACGATGCCGTTCTTAAAGGCAAAAATAGCAATCTGTGTCCTGTCTCTGAGTCCCAGCTTTGAAAGTAGTTTTCCAATGTTATTTTTCACCGTTCCCTCGCTGAGAAAGAGTGTTTCAGCAATCTCCTTGTTGGACATTCCTTCACAGATCAGTTGTATCAGTTGTACATCCTTTTCTGTCAGTGAATATTCATCAACAAGTTTATCGACAGCTTTCGTCACACCATTCGTGTTTACCATCTTCTGTGCAATCTGCGGTGTCATGGCAATGTTCCCGATGTTGACACTCTTGATGGCTTCGTATATCCTGTCACTGGAGCTGTCTTTGAGCAGATAGCCGCTTGCCCCGTTTTTAAGAGCGGTGTGAATGTATTCATCATCCATAAAGGTTGTCAGGATCAGTATGTTGATAGCCGGATTCATTTCCTTTATCAGCTTCGTCCCTTCAACGCCGTCACATACATCCATTCGTATGTCCATCAGGACAACATCCGGAGTCGTCTGTCTGCAGAAACGCAACGCTTCCATCCCGTTGTTGCAAGTTCCCAGTATTTCGATATCATCATACGTTCCAAGTATCAGTGATAATCCCTCACAGATAAGCTTTTCATCGTCTACGATTAATACTTTTATCATTTTATACCTCTCGTTTCTTAACCTCTTGCAGGGATAGATCACTGTAATCTACCCCTACAGGTTTCAGTTTTTTACCGATTCCAATACTCTTTTGGGAAGACTGATGGTAATTTCAAATCCCTTTCCTTCCTCACTGAAGATATTCAAGGTTCCTTTGAGGGACTTAACTCTGCTTTTGATACCGCTGAGGCCCATTCCGTATTCCAGATTGGATGTTCCAATTCCATCGTCCTTTATCTGTGAGTAGATCTCATCTTCGAGAAATTGTATGGAAATTTGTATATTCTTCGCTTTTCCGTGTCTTAGGCTGTTGCTGAGACTTTCCTGGATAATACGGTATAGCTGATGACTCTGGTCGGAATTCATGATATATTCCCCTTTTGAGAGGATCAGTCTTGTGTTGACACCGGTCATTTTCTGATAGTTTTTAATCAGTTCCTGTATGGCAAAGATACCTTCATATCTTTCAAACTCAGTGGGACGCATCTCATGGACGATTCTTCTGACATTTTCAAGCGATTCATGGGCGTATGTCGTCAGATGGGCAACCATTGTTTCCGCTTTTTCAGGCGATCTTTTCATGATGGCATGAATCGCCTTAAGCTGAATTCCGATTGCGGACAGGGCGTGCCCTGCACTGTCATGCAGTTCCCTTGAAATTCTGGCACGTTCCCGATGCAGCGTGAGTTCTTCTATGGTTTGTGAATATTGCTCCAGTGTCTGATAGGCTTCCTGAAGTTTTTCCTCCGAAATTCTGAGTTTATCATAAAGATCCTGTGCCAGGTCTTTCTTTCCCCTGTCCCGCTTCAGAACAAGTGTGAATAGGGTTGTATACACGACAACGATCAGATCAGCGAGAAAACGTTCAGAACCAAATATCCCATCGTTGAACAGGTAAAGGGAAATTCCCGTAAAATATAGCAGGAGTACAGTGACCAGAACATACATAACAGCTGATTTTTTGTATATGATGACATCATGCAGAACGGCAAACAGATAGACGGCAAATAAACCGCCATTTATCATAAAGAGGGTTGTTCCTATGCTGATCTCTCCAATGATTGTCAGATAAAAGTATATCTTTTTTTCTAAAAAAAAGTTTTCCCGTAACTGAGAGACGGTCAGACAAGTCAACAGCATCAAAATTCCAAGTGTAAACTCTTTTTGCAGGAACTCCTGATTGAGGACCAACCAATAGAGGATAAAGGCATAGGAAAAATATTTCAGTATTTTCAGATTCATTATTCACTCCCTGAAAAAAGGCCCGGCTATGCCGGGCCTATAGAGTCTTTCTATGATTCCTGATTCGGATTAGTTGTTGACGATAACCTGTACGGTTGTTGTACACGGATTACATACAGGATCAACAACGATAACTTCTACGGTTCTTGGCTGTGGACATGCTTCAGGGTAAAGTGTGAGTGTTGCACACCCCGTTTCATCTCTTGTGAGAACGGCAATCATCCACTGACAGGTGCATGTTCTGTATACTCTCATAACGACTGTTCCACCCGGACAAAGTGCATCAAGGACATTTGCGAGGGCAAATTGATTCCATGTCTTCTTGTAGCAATAGCTTTCACAGCAGAACTGACCAAGTTGTGATGATAATTTACATCTTGGTGTGAATGTATAACTCTTTGATGATGCACACGGATCGCAAGGATTACATGAACTGCATGGATTGCAGCATTCTGCAGGTTTGCAGCAACCGAGACAGTTACAGGCCGGGAAAACGAGTGCCTCTGTGATAACATCTCCCTTCATAAGGATGCCATCAGCAATATAACCGTCAACGGTACTTGAAACGTAGACCCCATGATATTTTTCACAGGCAATGTGTCCACTCCAGTTCTGAGCACAGATACCGATCGTGTAGGACATGCCCAGTGATACGACAAGTGCGAGTAAAGCTAAGATAAGTACGGTCTTTTTCATCGTCTACACCTCCGGGATTATTCTGCGACTTCTTTGATTGTCTTTTCTGTAAAGTTGAATTCTCCCTCTTTCTCTGTTCCGTTAGCAACGAATGAGATAAAACCTTTCTTTGAAACGTCAATTTCTGTCATTTCAAATTCTTCACCGTTTTCAACCAATGTACCGGAAAGGTTCTTTGAAGTTGTTCCTTCGAGAATAACTGTGTTTTCTACAGCTTCACCATTTGCCGGAGCGAGTAATACTGCCGGTCCCCAAATCCATGAACCAGCCCACCATGCACTGGATGTTGCACAACTTGTGACTACCAACATCATGGCCAATATTGCCACAACGCCAAATAAAGCAAGAGTTTTCTTCATAAAAAGCACCTCCTTAAGAATAATAATCCATTGTATTGATTATACCATTATTAAGTATAATTCTCGAAAATATTGTTCATTTTGTATTGCGAAATATCAAAAATGATATAATAATGATAACACGAATCTATCTGAGAGAGTGACTGATGGCACAATTACACAGAATAAAGTGGCTACATGAAAGACTTGTAAAAAATAAATTTCCGAATTGCAGAGAATTATCCGAACAATTTGAACTTTCAAGACGACAGGCGCTTAGAGATGTAGAATATCTCAAATTCTCTTTGAACGCCCCTGTTGAGTATTCTCACAAGCATAGAGGGTATTATTACACAGATACCTCTTTTTCTTTACCAACGTTCTTTTTAAGTCATGAAGAACAGAATACGCTCGCTTATCTGTCTCATCAGTATTCGGCAATGCCCGGTTCAAATGCAAAGGAAATGTCAAAATTCTTCGGGCGTTTAAGTGGCAAAAATGACATCCGGTTTGATACAAAGGCGACGTCGCATGATTTTGAAGAAGTGATCTGCAAGGCAATTGCCTATCAGTCCAAACTGCATATGGTCTACAAGAAAAAAAACGATGTGATTAATAGGAGGATTGTTCACCCGTACAAGATCCTGATAAGGCATAACAAGTCCTATCTTTTCGCATTTTGTGAGAAACGGCTTGATTTCAGAGTGTTTCTTATCAGCAGAATCGGTGAATTATCCATCTGCAATGAACAGTATACCTTCCATCCTGATTTCAATGAAAATTATGAGTGGACAAAACACTCTTTTTATACCCCTCAAAAATACACGGCAAAAATATTTTTTTCGATCAAACCTTACACGCATCTTTTTACGCAACCCTCATGGGATGAAGAAACCGGGGTTCTTACTTTTAGCTTTATCAGTTTCGAAAATTTGTTTAAGAAACTATTTAACCTCGATCTGTCATATAAGCATACGTATTATAAGATCATCTCGCCAAATTGGCTGAGGGAAAAAATTAAAGAAAAGATGACATTGATGCTGAAGATTCTCGAATAAATCACTACGACATTTTATGTCACAGTAAAGAATTTATACTTCTTGTGTAATCAAAAAAAGGAGTGATCAATATGAAAAAAGGGACTAAGACAATGCTTGGTATGACGTGGATGAGTTATATGGGATCCGTTTACGGCTGTTTGAAACAGTCCAGCATGTGGGATGATGCCGTTCATAATCTGATAGGTCAGACAGGGATCGGCTTTCAATTCATCATATCGGATAAACTCTGTGCTTCCGGCCCTACCGTCTACAACTGGATAGAGGAGCATTTCAAGATGATGGACAGGATTGGCGTATATTCACAGCATGAAATGTTCTATAAAAGTGATGCGCCAAACACCTTTAAAACAGCACAAAAAGAAGGGGTAAAGAAGATCAGGAAATCAATAGACGACGGAAAACCTGTTATCGTCTGGGGACCAAGTCCCGTTCCTGAGTTCGGAATCATCTGGGGATATGATGATGAAGACAAGGTCTTTTATGTGGAAGATTGTTTGCCGACTGATCCGGCCCCTCTCATGTATGACAACCTCGGGGAGAGCAATGTACCGATTTTCTACGTTCAGTATCTGATCAAAAAGGTCGATTACGACAAGAATGAAACCATCCGGAAGTCGTTGAAATATGCCGTAGACTGCTGGAATTCAAAAGTGCCTGTATACCCCGGATATGCGATTGGGAAAATGGCTTACGATTTTCTCATCACCGGTCTTCAAAAGGATGAAGTGGATGGGTTCGGCTTGTCCTATTCCATCAACGTATACGATGACTTGAAAGAAAATGTCAGAAAATATTTCGATGATATCCGAAATATCGATAATTTCAGCTTTATCAACGATATTTATGAAGAGTATCTTCAGTTGACAAAAGTCTTCCATAAGGCTGTTCTCCTCGTACCGTTTGCCGGTCCGGGAGGAGAAAACAACTATCCGAAAGCAAATCTGAAAGAGCTTGTCTCGCTGATGGAACAGGCAAAGACGATTGAGGATAAGATCATGGGAGTTATTGCTGAAAAGCTTTAAGATTCATTACCGACTAAGAATGGAAAATGCGAGGGCGCGGAACATTGCGCCCTTAATCGATGAGAGAAATGGAGTGACAGAATTGGATAAAAAACAATGGAATGCGCAATTGAAAATTTTAAGACAGTTGATCAAAAAAGAAACGACTTATGATGAGGCGAAACAACTCTTCTTTGAGCTTCACGGCATGGTTCACGCCTCATCTGTTTCAAACAGTGACATTAAGACTTTTGAAGATGAAGTCTGGGAGGATTTAACCGAAAAAGCCGCAAGAACAGCGGTGAACAAAAAGAAGCGAACGGTCTTGTACGGTATGTGGCATTCTGCACGAATAGAGGATATGACGATGAATCTTCTCGTTGCTGAACAGGAACAGGTCATCGACAGAGAAGGATGGAAAGACAAACTGAAAGCAACAATATATGACACGGGCAATGCGTTGACCGGTGAAGCGATTCTTGCATTCAGCCAATCCGTTTCGATTGATTCGTTGAAAGCGTATAGAAATGCTGTTGCGGTTGAGACGAGAAGAATCGTTCAAAACATTGATTTCAAGGCTTCAAAACAAAAGGTTTCACAGACAGGCCTTGAAAGGATTCTGGAACTTGGTGCCGTTTTAAAGGAAGATGCTGCCATTTGGCTGATCGATTTCTGGGGAAAGAAAACAGCAGCCGGTATTCTGTTGATGCCCTGCACAAGGCATAATCTGGTACATATTAATGAATCAATGGAAGCGAAAAAGAGAGCCAAATAAATTATTGCGCCATCTCGGCAATGGCTTCAAGCCCGGCTCGGCTTCCCAGAACCATGATACTGTCTTCCGGATAAATGGTGGTATCTCCTGCCGGGCTGAAGATGGTTTGTTCACCTCTTCTGATAGCGATGATCATGACCCTTATCGTTTTGGTCAGTTCAAGTTCAAACAGAGTTTTATTTGCCAGTGAACTATGCTGTGCAATAAATACTTCTTCAATCCTGAATTCCTGATTGCCGAAAGCAAGCACATCGAGAAATTTTATCTTATCCGGTTTGGTGGCGATCCTTGCCATTCTGATACCGGTGATTTGAGTATCTGCTACCACGGCATTCGCGCCGGCATAAGTGAGTTTATTGGAGGCCTTGAGTTCGGATGATTTTGAAATGATATTCAGTTCCGGATTTAATGTTCTTGCACTGAGGACGACATAAACGTTGAGTGCATCCTTCGGGAGGGATGTTATCAGTGAACTGGCCGTTTTAATCCCCGCTTTTACAAGGACTTCTTCATCGGTGGCATCTCCGATGATAAACGGGAAATCTTTTTTTGCAAGCGCTTTGATTCTGTCGACAGCGGCTTTGTCTTTTTCGATCAGGACGAACGGTTTTTCCAGCTTTATCAATTCCACCAACACATATCTTCCGGTTCTTCCACCCCCGACTACGATGACATGATCTTTCATTTTGTTAATCACCTTCCTGTTTTTTCTGAACTTCATGATTTCACTCAAACGCCCTTCAACAACTGTCCCGGTTATTGAAGAGATACCATAAAGCACAACACTGACGCCCAAGCCGATCAGCACGATTGTCAGGATAATGCCGGAAGAGGAGATGGTATCCGGTATCGAATAGCCAACCGTTGAAACAGTGATGATCGTTAGAAACAGCGATTGTTCAAAACTGAAGTTTTCAAGCATCATATATCCGATAGTTCCGAACATGATAACACCGGTAACCATCAAAGCGACCAACAATATCTGTTTTATAATTTTAAGGCTCGGATTTTTATTCTTCATATATACCACCAAAAGTTAACACCCCGTTCGGGACAAACGAGGTGTTTAAAATGGGGTGCGGTTTTATCTGCTGAAAAGGTGCCCGTATAGGGCTTATACAGCCAAAACACGCGATGATTATTAGCTCGACCCCATTATATCAGAGTATGATTTTTAAACCAAAAAAAATCTAAAAACGTTTTAAGTATCTTTAAGAGGCTTTATTTTCCTACTATTTCAACGGTGTCTCTTGCGATCATCAATTCTTCATTGGTCGGAACGATGAGAACGGCTACTTTTGAATCCTTGGTACAGATGAATCTTTCGTCACCTTTAACATCGTTTCTTTCCTTGTCAATTTTAACACCAAGATAACCGAGATATTTTTCACAGATTTCTTCTCTGAGGATCGGGGAATTTTCTCCAACACCTGCTGTGAATACGATCGCATCAACACCATTCATCGCTGCAACATATGCGCCGATGTATTTTGCGATTCTGTATTCGTAAGTATCGAATGCCTCTCTGCAAACCGGTTCATTTTCGATGGCTTTATCTTCTACATCTCTCATGTCACTGCTGAATCCATCTGTTAAGCCGTAAATTCCGCTCTTTTTGTTGAGAAGATTGTAAACTTCTTCAACACTCATATTTTCTTTTTCCTGAAGGAAAACGAGAATAGATGGATCAAGGTCGCCTGAACGTGTTCCCATTACAAGTCCTTCAAGCGGTGTGAATCCCATACTGGTATCGACTGATTTACCACCGTCGATTGCTGCGAGGGAAGCACCGTTTCCGAGATGACAGGATACGATCTTGAGTTCTTCGACCGGTTTTCCCATGATTTCTGCTGTTCTATTTGCGATGAATCTGTGTGATGTACCGTGGAATCCGTATCTTCTGATCTTGAATTTCCTGTAATATTCCATAGGGATTGCGTATTTATAAGCGTGCTGCGGCATTGTGGAATGGAATGAGGTATCGAATACAACAACGTTTGGTACACCTGGAAGTAATTTCATGGCTGATTTGATCCCCATGATGTTTGGTGGATTGTGGAGCGGTGCGAGGTAGGCATTTTCTTCCAGTGCTTGGATGACTTCATCATCAACAAGAACGGATTCTTTAAATTTCTCTCCACCATGAACAACCCTGTGTCCCAGTGCGTTGATTTCCTTAAGCGTTTCAAGGCTTCCCATTTTTGGATCTGTAATCGTTTCAAGAACAAGCTTCAACCCTTCATCATGATTGGCGATGGGTTTCTCGATGGGGAACTTCTGTCCCTCTTTTTTGTGCTTTAAAACTGAACCGGGAATTCCGATTCTTTCAACTAATCCCTTACAAAGAACTTTTTCATTTTCCATATCAAGAAGCTGATACTTGATTGATGAACTTCCTGAATTTATTACCAGTACTTTCATTTAAACAGTCACCCCCGTGTGATTTGTCAGAATTATTATAAACTGCCGGAGGGCGGAAATCAATCCGCCCTCCGATTAAATATTTACAAATTTAAGATTAATGTTTACGCCTTGTTGGAAGAACCGAGGCATCTCATTCTCGCTGCGATTCCTTCCTTCATTGCTTCCATAGCCGGTCCGAAAACCTTTCTCGGGTCGATGGCACCCGGCGTTTCCGCAAGGAACTTTCTAACATGAGCGATAAAGGTTACTCTGAGATCTGTATCCGTATTAACCTTGTTGATTCCGAACTTCACACTTTCTTCAAGGGTTTCGAATGGTACGCCTTTTGCGCCCTTGATATCGGCACCAAATTCATTGGCGAGTGCAATCTGATCCGGTGGAACGCTTGAAGCACCGTGAAGTACCATTGGGATTGGGCATTTGTCCTTGATAACCTTTAATCTGTCAAAGTCGAGTTTTGCTTCACCTTTGAATTTAAAGGCACCGTGACTTGTACCGATTGCAGGGGCAAGGAAATCCACGCCTGTTTTTTCGATGAATTCAATTGCTTCACCCGTATTAACCAGTACGGATTCTTCAGCGACGACGTTGTCTTCGATTCCCTTTAATGTTCCGAGTTCAGCTTCTACGCCAACGTTAACGGCATGTGCGATATCAACAATTTGTTTTGTCGCTGCCAGATTGCCTTCAAAAGGCTTGTCTGAAGCATCAATCATAACGGAGCCGTATCCGCCTTTTATACAGGCGACTATGTAATTGAAATCCTTTCCGTGGTCAAGATGTAAACTGACAGGAACCTTTGAATGATCTCCGTAATTTTTAACCATGTCATAGAAAAATCTTACGCCTCTTTCAATGTTTCCCCTTCCGGCGTATTTTATTGCACCTTCACTTGTTTCAACGATAACCGGTGAATTTTCCTGTTCAGCGGCAGCCATTATCGCCTGAAGGAATTCGAGGTTGTTAATGTTGAATGCGCCTACGCCGTAATACTTCGCATTGGCATCATCCAAAATTTGTTTTGTTGGTACATATGGCATCTTTGTTCCTCCTCATATATATTTTTACAGATCGTTTTGTACGTCCAAATGATAGTCTTTTATGTCCGAATCCTTAAAGAAAATTCTATGTTCTCTTTCGTAACTTTCAGGTGAATCAGAAGCATGAATCAGATTTTTTGTGACACTAACGGCAAAATCCCCTCTGATGGTTCCCAAGTCGGCTTTCAAAGGATCCGTGTTACCTATGATATGTCTAACCAGTTCAACACATCTCGGGGCTTCCAGGATCAGAAATAGCGCCGGACCACTTGTTGCAAATTCCACGAGGTTTTCAAAAAAGCTCTTCCCTATATGTTCCTCATAAAGGTCATAGGCTTCTTCTTTCGTCATTTGATGGAATCTCAATGCACTGATTTTCATCCCATGCTGTTCAAATCTCCTGAGTATTTCACCCATCAGGCCTCTTCTGACCGTGTTGGGTTTAAAAAAAACAAAACTCTTATCCAAGGCACTCACCTCTTAGTCACACCCGTGTCTGGCCCACCAGCGACCGAGTTCCATGACGATACATTCACCGCTGATCTTAACCGAACTGTTGTGAGGAATGATGACCGGAAAATATTTTCTACATTCAAATTCGTCAATCTTGATGAGTTCAAGGGTTATCAGAACACAGAATCCCTTAACCTCTTCGTTATCGAAGGCCTTTTTATAAGTATAGAAATAATCATTTCTGTATTCACTGAAGTTTTCTCGTGTCTCCGCAACGGGATACCTGTAATTGGTGACCTCGCTCCCTTTCCTGATATGCATCGGTCTTTCTCTTCCCCAGTCATAAAGCCTGTAGGTCATATCAGAAGTCTGTTGAACCTCAAGGATAAGGGAATCCGGCCCCAGGGCATGAACTTTCCCAGCTTGAATGTAGATCAGGTCATCTTTTTTGACCGAAGCATAGCTGAGATGGTCTTCTATCCCATTTTTTTCGAGAATCTCAACCATCTGTTTTTTTGACTTGATCCCCTTTATGCCGTTTATGATTTTGGCGTCTTCTGAAGCATCAAGCACATACCACATCTCGTTCTTTCCCCAAGGTTCGCCCTGTTCGTTTTTTTTCGCATACGAATTGTCGGGATGAACTTGAATGGAAAGCCATTGTGTCGCGTTCAACATCTTTATTAAAAATGGGAATCGTGGAAGATTTAATCCTGTAAGCTTTTGTGTAATCTTGGATGGGACATATTCTCTGCCGTCAAGTGAAAAAACGGTTGTCTCTTTTCCGGGATAACCGGATAAAAGCCAGACTTCACCTATATCTGATGCATCAGCAGATGGATATATATCCTTAAACTTTTCTCCACCCCAAGGTTTTGAAACAAATACTGGTTCAGGCAGATAAAACAATGAATACACCACCCTTTTCTATTCTAACGTTTTTTCCCAATCTGCATCCTCAGAATATTTTTCTGAAGTGATGCGTTGGCTTTGTATCTTTCAACATCATTTTTCGCCTTTGCAAGGGAATCTTCAGCCCTTTTTTTTGCCTCTCCGGCTCTGTATAAATCTATCTCCTCAGCTTTTTCAGCTGCATCCGTCACGATGACCAATTCTTCTCCATCCATTCTGAGAAGTCCTCCGTGAACGGCAAACTTTATGACTTCATTACCCGATTTTACCTCCAATTCAGCAATATCGAGTGCGGTTACTATTGGGGCTCTCTTACTGAGAACACCCATTGAACCCTCCAAGGTTCTGAAGGTGACACTTTCTGCCTGACCGGTCCATACAACTCGATCAGGCGCAACTATTTCAGTCTTGAAAGTATTCATTATATCAACCTTCCTTGAGCTTTCTCGCCTTTTCCCTTGCCTTGTCTATATCTCCAACCATTAAGAAGGCCTGCTCTGGAAGATCATCACATTTTCCGTTTAATATATCTTCAAAACTTCTGACGGTATCCGCAATTGAAACGTATTCACCCGGTACACCCGTAAACTTTTCAGCAACAAAGTTCGGCTGTCCGAGGAATTTCTGGATCTTTCTTGCCCTCTGAACGGTCTTTTTATCCGTTTCAGATAACTCCTCCATACCGAGAATTGCTATGATATCCTGAAGTTCGTTGTATCTCTGAAGGACTTCCTGAACCCCTCGTGCAACTTCATAATGCGTTTGCCCAACGATATCCGGTTCAAGAATCTTTGAGTTTGAATCAAGTGGGTCAACGGCCGGGTATATGCCAAGTTCTGAAATCTTTCGCGACAGAACAACCGATCCGTCAAGATGTGTAAAGGTTGTTGCAGGAGCAGGGTCGGTAATATCATCAGCGGGAACGTATACCGCCTGTACGGATGTGATAGAGCCTTTCTTTGTAGAAGTTATTCTTTCCTGCAGTTCACCCATGTCGGTTGCCAATGTGGGCTGATAACCAACGGCACTTGGCATTCTTCCGAGAAGGGCGGATACTTCTGAACCTGCCTGAACGAATCTGAAGATGTTATCGATAAAGAGCAGAACGTCTCTGCCTTCAATATCTCTGTAATATTCTGCCATCGTAAGAGCGGTAAGTGCGATTCTGAACCTTGCTCCGGGTGGTTCGTTCATCTGACCGAATATGAGGACGGTGTTGTCGAGAACTTCTGCTTCCTTCATTTCGAGATAAATATCGTTCCCTTCTCTGGTTCTTTCGCCAACGCCGGCAAACATAGAGAAACCATGATGCTCTATTGCAATGTTTCGAATGAGCTCCTGAACGAGAACGGTCTTTCCAACCCCTGCACCTCCAAAGAATCCCATTTTACCACCTTTAGGGAACGGTGCAATAAGGTCTATAACCTTGATACCGGTTTCAAGGATTTCAATCTCAGAAGACTGATCTTTAAGTGGGGGAGGATCACGATGTATGGGCCACTTCTCCTTCGTTGTTACATCACCTTTATTGTCTATAGGCTCTCCGAGAAGATTGAAGAGTCTTCCCATTGCCTCCGGTCCAACTGGAACGGAAATGGGTGCTCCAGTATCTGTTACTTCAAGACCTCTAATAAAACCATCGGTTGAATCCAATGCAACAGTTCTTACTGTATCATCACCAATAAGCTGTTCAACTTCAAGAACAAGTTTTTTCTTTGTGTCAGGATGAATCACTTCAAGGGCGTTAAATATATCCGGCAGGTTTTCATTGCTGAATTTAACATCAATAACAGGACCTATGATTGATACGATTTCGCCCTTATTTGACTTTGCCATAAACACACCTCCCACAAGTTTGCGATTTAATCAGAAATAGTGTTTTCCTGTTTAGTATACCATAATATCAGCCTTCATTTCACATCATTTTTTTGTCTTTTCTCCTATAAAAAAACAAAAAAACCGAGGGGATTTCCCTCGGCTATTAAACTTTGTAAAAAAAGCTCATACTCCAACGTATGAGTGCTCATGCGCTTGAGCATGAGTGCTCCAGCGTACTCACAGGAGCATACAGCTTGATTTAGGCTTCTGCTCCTGCAGATTCGGCTTTCTTAATTCTCTTTGCAAGTGTTGCTTTTCTTCTTGCAGCCTGATTTCTGTGAATTGTACCGATCTTTGCAGCTCTATCTATGGCTGAGAAAGCATTTGGCAACATTTCTGTAGCTGTTTCTACATCTCCGCCATCCAAAGCTCTATTAATCTTCTTTGTGAGATTCTTGAATTTGCTTTTGTAAATTCTGTTCTGCAATCTTTCTTTTTCGGATCTCTTAACTCTCTGTTTTGCTGATTTATGCTGTGGCATTCTTTTTCCTCCTCCCTTGATATGAATTCGTGAAAGCAGATTCCCGCTGTCTTCACAGAGCGTATTTTATCACGAATCATAAGAATTGTCAAATAAAATGATGGCGTTTTTCTGTAAAATCTGGTGTTACATTTCATCTTTCAAATAGCCCTCAACGGAGAGGTATTTTATTAGCATAACGAACATATTATGTGGTATATTTACCCGTTACAAAAAAAGGGGTGATAATGTGATATTCTTGATACTCGCTATTCTGTGCAGTTCTTCAATTGCGTTAATCTTTAAATTTTCTGAGAAGAATGATATGAATCGTTTTATCGTTACCACATCTAACTATCTCATCGCATTTTCAGTCAGCCTTTTTATGACGCTTTTCAGTCATCCGGACTGGTCTCTTCAACTCTTCCCGATTTTACTGGGTATCGGTGGCGGCGTCTTTTTCTTTCTGTCATTCTATCTCTATCAAAAAAGTGTCAGAAACAGCGGGGCGTCTCTTTCCGGAGCCTTTGGGAAAATGGGGATTCTTATTCCCATGATCTTTTCCTTCATCCTCTGGCAGGAATATCCCGGGATGATTCAATGGTTTGGCATCTGTTTGGCACTGTTTTCGATCATCATCGTTAATCTCCCGCGAAAAAAAGACCAAAACAATTTTCATATAGAGCTGATCTTCCTGTTCCTCTTCGGCGGACTGGCGGAATTCTTCAACAAAATTTTTCAGAAATATGCCGCTATAACGGATGATAAAAACATCTTCCTGTTTTTTATCTTTTTTTCAGCCTTTGTTATCAGTTTCATCTTCAGCTTTATCAGTATCAGAAGAGAAAAAAAATTGCCTCATCGAAAACCCGTCAATTTCAAACGCGACCTGCTTACGGGTATAGCCGTAGGGATCCCAAATCTTTTTTCCTCGTTTTTTTTGATCATGTCTCTCGATTATCTCAAGACCTCGGTCGTCTTTCCGGTCTACAGCGCAGGCAGTATCGCCGTCATCAGTATTCTGAGTTTTCTGATCTTTAAAGAGAAACTGAAGCGCGTTGAGAAAGTTTCTGTTCTGATCACCATTTTAGCCCTTGTGCTGGTGAATATGTAGGTAGTATAACTTATTTGCCGTTGGGTCTCAATTTCGCCGTTTTTTCCTACACCATTTTGTCCCATGCGTTTTAAAACCTTTGATGATATTAACAAGTGTATGGGCGGAATCTTTTCCGCCCATACTACTATTGATTTTCCGAATACCCTTTGATTGAGAAGCGTTTCTTATCCTTTGACAGACCCGGCCATCAATCCCTGGATGAAATACTTCCCAAGGAAGATATAAACGATCAGTGTCGGCAATGCGGCGACAACGGCACCAGCCATCTGGAGGTTCCACTCAACGACCTGACTTCCCGCGAGGTTAACCAGCGCAACGGTGATGGGCTGTTTGGTTGGGTCTGATGTGATGGTGACGGCAAAGAGGAACTCGTTCCATATGTTTGTGAACTGCCAGATGATGACGACGACGAATCCGGGGAGAGATAATGGGAAAAGAATATTTGTATAGACCTTGAACATGTTGGCGCCGTCTATGTTGGCTGCCTCTATCATCTCATCCGGAACTTCCGTGTAATAATTTCTGAATATGAGGGTTGTGATAGGAATTCCATATATGACATGTGCAACGATCAATCCTCCGATTTTTCCGTAAAGGCCTATTGATTGAAGGAATCTGATTAGTGGGAAGAGAATACTCTGATACGGAATAAACATCCCGAACAGGATTAACAGGAAAACGATATTTGATCCCCTGAATTTGATCTTGGCAAAGATAAACCCGTTGATTGACCCGATCATACAAGAGAGCAGTGTCGCCGGGATGACCAGCAGAAAACTGTTTTTCAGGTTTGGGCCCAGCTTTTCAAACGCCTTGATAAATCCTTCAAAGGAGGGGTTCTGCGGAAGATTCCACATCGTGGACATACTGATCTCCTGAATAGGTTTAAAACTGGTTACCAGGATCATGTATATGGGCATCATAAAGAGAAACCCCATGATGATTAAGACGATGTACGAAACTGAAGTGCTCCATTTTTTTGTATGTCTCATTTTCTGTCCTCCTTCTTCAACGTACTCAGAAGATATGGAACGATTACAATGGCAACCATGGCAAGCATGATGACGGCAACACCGGATCCCATCGCATACCTGTCTCTGTTAAATGTCAGATCATACATATACACAGCCGGCATGTCGGTTACATTATTCGGTCCGCTTCCGGTCATCGCATAGACGAGATCAAAGATCTTCAACGAGATATGACCGAGAATAATCATGGCGGAGAGTGTGATGGTCCTGAGGAGTGGCATCTTCACTTTCCAGAATATCTGCCAGTTCGTGGCGCCATCCACCTGTGCCGCTTCGATCATCGATAGTGGAATCCCACGCATACCGGCGAGGTACATCGCCATGGTGTATCCCGACAACTGCCAGGTTGCCGCTATGATAACGGGGATCAACGCAATATTAAATTTTCCGATTGTATCGGTTGAGGTAAACCAGCCCCATTGCAATCCGTCAAGGCCAAGATTTTTCAACAACAGATTGATACCGGACGGATCTGTCGGGAAGTTTCCCGGTGCAAAGAACCAGCTCCATATCGTTCCGGTAACGACGAGTGATAAGGCATATGGAAAAAGGAACACATTTTGAAAAAATCTGCCTCCCTTTAATTTCCTGTCAAGCAAGTTTGCCAGGAATAAGCCGATGACGATACAGGCGAGAATAAAAAGAATGGTAAAAAACAGGGTGTTCCAGAGATCCGTTTGAAATCGCGTGTCTTTAAACAGACGTTCGTAATTCCGCCATCCTACGAAATCAAACTCCCCCTTAACCAGTTTTGAATAACTGTTCCAGTTTGAGAAAGACATTCTGACAGTTGATGAAATAAAACCATAGACAAATACAGCGATTGCAACGATACTTGGTAGAACGACCAGAAAGCCAATCAGTTTTCGATTTTTTCTCATTTCTCCTCCCTTTTATAGCTTCATTTATGAACCGAATTATTTTCAAGGGTTGTTTGCTTATTTACTTGATTTTTTTGAATTAATCATCAAATGTATTGCCGATTGAAATACAATAGAACCGGATAATATATAGAGGTCGAATATCTTAGTTCTCCATTATATTGGGATTTAAAATATCCCGCCCCTACATGTATCATCTGTAAAATATAAAAAAGCGGGAGACTTAATCTCCCGCTTCCGTTTCGGTATGAATTAATCCACGTTGTAGTCTTCGTCTTCTGCTGCCCACATGATTGATTCTTTTGCTTCCTCAACATCTTCGTTTGAAAGGAATATGTTGATGACATCACTGAGTGATCCGGAGAATGCTCCCGGTGCAGCTGATCCATGTGCGATTGATGGTGCGAGCGGAAGTGTTGCGAAGTCGTTCATTGACCACTGAAGGTATTCATCATAAATGGAAGTATCTGCGTCAACTCTTGCAGGGATTGATCCCTTGATTGGGTTGAAGATATCCTGTGCCTTTGTGCTTCCGATGAACTTAAGCCATTTCAGAGCGTTTTCTTTGTTTGGTGCACCCTTAGGCAAGCCGAATGTATCCGATACAACCATGAAGGATTCCGTTTCCGGTACCATGAACCATCCGAATTCTTCATTTGGTGTCCATCCAAGTTCTTTGTAATAGCCTTCTGCCCAGTCACCCATGACGTTACAGAATGCCTTTTCCTCGTATACGAGTCTTGAAGCGTCCTGCCATGTGAGGGAAGCGTGGTCTTTGTTAAAGAACGGAATCAGATGCTTTAAAAGCATGAGTGAAGCATCCATCTTGATGGAATTGAAACTCTCTTCTCCGAGGAAGAGTTTTGTGTAGTCTGCAGCCCCATACTGGCTGAGCATGATGTCTTCAAAAAGATGCGTGGCAGTCCACTTGTTTTTGTCACCAAGACTGAGAGCCGTGTATCCTGCATCTTTTGCCTTCTGGAGCAGAACGAGGAACTGTTCCCAGCTTGTAGGCTCTTCCGTCATTCCGATTTCTTTTGCGATTTTCTTGCTGTAGAATACAACATTTCCCCTGTGTACGTTTACAGGAATGGAGTAAACTTCGCCTTCATATGAACAAATGTCAAGGATGTCCTTTGGGAATTTGTCCATGTAGCCCCATTCTTCGAGGTACTTTGTGAGTGATTCCATCTTTCCTGTTACAACATATGTGTCTGTTAATTCCTGTCCGGCGTGAACCTGGAAGGAGTCTGGAGGATTTCCACCGAGCATTCTTGTCTTCAGAACCGCTTTCGCATTTGAACCTGCGCCACCGGCAACTGTAGCGTTGACAACTTCAAGACCCGGGTACATAGCTGTTAATTCATCAATCAGAGCAAGAAGTCCCGCTTCTTCTCCGCCACCTGTCCACCAGCTGAAAATTTCTACCTGGTTACCAAAAGCGCATACTGACAATAACAACACAACCAACATTGAAACAAAAAGTTTCTTCATCTTGTTACCTCCTTAAAAAAGTATGGATTCAATCTACATTATACATCTCCGAACTACATTTTCAAAATAATTGATTTATTAAATAAAATTATTCCTGTATTCTTTGTATGATTTCATGAGTCTTGTCCAATTTTCTTTTAATTCAAGGAATAAATCAGATAATGTCTTAAAATCTTTTGCGCTTGCCGCTTTATATATACCGGTTCTCAAACTAACTTCGGTTTCCGTATCCTTATATATCTTTTTCATAATGTTTTCGATATCGTTCCATCTGTATACATCAATTGGTGCTTCATCCTCGCATCTTCTGATTTCAGATAGCCCTTTAAGGTATACCGGCATCAATCTTTCCAGAATTTCACTCATCCATCTTTCAAGCATATAATCCGAATAGGAACTGACGAAATGTTCTGAAAAAACTTTGTGAATGAACGGGTTCTTGCCGTTCATCTCAAGCAGGGGTTTCATCACTTCGTAGACGGTTCTCGGCGAAGGCCCGAACATCTCAAGGCGTTCCGCATCGGTAAAATCTTTAAAGATGTTGTTTTCAGCTCTGAATACATAGGCTTCTTTCAAATACCCCTTGAATTCACCACCCTTTTTCGATACTTCATCGAGCAGTTCCGCCTCACTTTTTTCAGAATTAACGGTATAATCAATCCCTTCAAGCATACACATCATAATGGCACTTATTGCGATATAGAGATTGGTATGCGGATTAGCAGCTCTCAGTTCAAAACGTCTTGCAAACTCATTCTCAAGGTCACTGATCAGGCCAACCAAAACGGTTCTGTTTCTGGAAGGCATGTTATAGGCTTCTCCCAACGAACAAACCGCGGATACCGGCGCTTCAAAGTTTGGCTTTAATCTGTTCAGTGCGTCGGTTGAAGCGGAGATGTAAGGAGATATTATATCATAATTATTCAATATTCCCATCAGAGCACCATAACCGAAAGCGTTGAGATAACTTTTCTCTTCTGCAGGACTAAACAGATTGTAAGAATTCCCGTTTTCCAGCTTCAATCCCGCACCGATATGGATATGTTCACCGTTACCGGCAACATTATCGATGGGTTTTGCCATAAATGAACACTCAAGTCCGTATCTTCTGAATGTTTCCTTGATCGTTATTCTGGCGAGCAATTCTTTATCCGCTGCCTCAAGTGGATTTGAAGAATATTTCCAATCCACTTCGATCTGTTCCATGACGTAGTCGAGATCTCCACTCTTGTCGATACTTGCCTTGACCCCGCCAACTTCCTTATGTCCCATTTCAGGTTCAAGTCCGTATTTATCCAGCAACAGGAGGGCATTTTCAAGTGCCGTTCTCACACTTCCCTTCGTTCTCTGCCAGTAATTCTCCTGCATTTCCTGGGTTGTTCTAAGCTGATCCACTTCGGCGTCTACCGTTGGTGTCTTAACCCAGAATTCCAGTTCAGTTCCGATATTCACATTAACTGAGGCGATGTTGCCGCTGATCCCCTGTTTCTGTAGATAAGCGGACTGGACGATGTATTTCATCATATTCGCCTGAAAGATCTCATAGCCTTTTTTTAACAGAGAACGGGCACCTATCGGGTTGCCGTTATGTAAAAGAAAAGCCGGTATTCTGAGGGTTCCCACCGGCAACAATGTTTCTTCATCCATATTTTCAAAATTGTAATCGACATACCAGGTAGATTTCCTGTCGGCAACCATATCAACCTTACAGTCACTTAGACTTGCAAGGGCAGACAAGGCAATCGAAGAACCGTCTGTCTGCAGGAAAGGTTTGTCTTTAAAGATGTCATCAAGCTTGTCAAGAAAGTTCTTCCGCGGGATTTTTTCATCGGTGTCGTGTCCCATAATGTCAACACCGAAGAGAGAGACAAACCGAACATTGGGGTTCTTTGAAAAGAACTCAATGATATATTGAGGCTCAATCAACTCGGGTTTAATAAAATAAGACAGGTTAAATGTTTCTTTCATTACCAATCACTCCTCTTATATTTAATTCTGTACAAAAGTACCTTTTATACCGTAATATAAAGTGAACCTGAAATCAGGTTCTTCCCCGTAGTTGACTTTAACACTTAATTATACAACATTTGTTTTGAAAATCAAAGATCGGCTTTCAAAAAAGAATTTACCGGTCTTACCATCCCGGTGCAAGTGAAATTCGTCGCACAAGGCAGGGATAATTCAAAGAATTCCTTTTTGTAGATCAACCCGAGACAGGATGAAGCACCACCATCGAGATTAAGCAGATTTTTGATCTTGCAGAATTTTTTCTCTATGATATCTACAATTTCATCAAATCTTGCCCCGACGCTTTCCTTTGTTCTTCCTGAAAAAACACCTATAAAGATGTTTCCGTCCATATCCTCACCTATAACGGATCTCGGACCTCTTACCCAATCCTGAACCTGTGTTTCCTGAGTTTGCATCGATAACGGGTTGTACCAGCCTTCGTTCATAAAAGCTTCTTTTGCGGTGAGCGCATTTTTCATAAGGTTTTCACCTTCTTTTACAAGAAGCGTTCCGCCGCCGTATTTCCAGCGATACCCTTTATTTTGATCGAGGTCAATGATGACTCGGGTCTCCGGTTCAATTCGATAGTACCCGTTGGGTTCATCCGTGAGATGCATTTTTTTCCTGATCTCGTTCTCGAAAGCTTTGGGGATCGATAAAACAACCCCGAAAGCGGACATTTTAACCACTCCTTTTCTCACAGCGACAAGTTTGTCATTAACGATAACTGCATTGATTCGATCTTTGATCAGGTCATCAAAGGCTTCCGCATGTTCCTGAAAGAATTCCGGTGTGAACAGAACGGGTCTGTATTCTATGGATTTTGTATTGATAAGGGATTCAGACCATGCGAATTCGAAGTCGTTGATCTTCAATTTACCCGCTCCCAATCTTTCATTTCCGAAAACAAATTGACCGTTTTTCAACCCCGTGAATCCTTTGTTGTACAGTGGGAATGTGGTGATGTTTCTTGCGGTGTTGTAGATCATGTCAATATAAAAATCATTGAAATGTAGGTGTTCCTGAACCGGCCTGTCGGCGTTATATAAATTAACGAGCTTCTGAGTGGCGAAATAAAGAAAATTGATGAAAACAGCCTTCTTGTTTTCATCGCAATTTAACGGCTTAAACGCTCTGACATTGATCAACGTCTTATCGTAATCCTGGGCAAGGAATGGTGTAACCGATTGATTTTTACCGATATTTACAACATCAAATCGAATGTTTTTGCCATCCTTGTGTTTCAAACGGAAATTATGATAGGTTAAGCCGAATTCCTTTATTTTCTCCGCCAGCAGCCTCTCTCTTTCGAGAACGATTTTTTCCCAATTCTCCTCAGTAATAAGGAATTCAGGGAATTTCTCCGGTGAATAGGTGGAAGAATTCATGTTCATAAATTTATTTTTATCATCATTTACACCTGAATTGAGATTAAAGGTTGATCTTTCCATGCCGGTAAATCTTTTTCTAAACGGATAATGCCAGTGTGAACGAATCTTCTTGATAAAGATTCTGGTTTCTCTCGGGTCAAACGATGGCATTACGCCAAGATATTTACAGAATTTATCCGTTTCTATAGGGGTAATCCCCCAATATTCAGTATCTACACCGTCTAAAGTCATTATTGTATTTTCACCCATGGCGACGAGAAGCGTGTTGTTTTCTGTGATATGATTCAATAATTCCCGATCTCTAAAATCATATCCGGCGTTTTCAGCCTGACAAAATTTAATCTTTATATCAAGCGCTTCGTATTGTTCGATACAAATATCTTCGGGAACCGGATCGAAGTGAAGGGGGTTTCGTTTCATGAAAATCGTACAGTCGAGTTTGTCTTTAATGTTGAATTTACCGCTGATTTCGTATAGAAACAGGAGCAGGAAAATATAATTATCCGCAATAACTGTTATTTTTTTCTTTTCAGCAATCTCATTCATCAAGCGCAGAAAAAGCTTCATATTGAACGTATAATCATACCGGTGTTTCAAAACCTCTTCATCCTCAAGTCCCTCATACCCACCGTTTGTTTCGGAATAGTGTGCCAGGAATTTTGCGGCCCCGTAAGGGATTTTCCTTGTATAAAATGCATCGTCATTTTCTGGAAACCCAAGACGCTGATACACCGCCTCAAATTCAGCCAGTAGTGTTTTTCTGAAGTATTGGATCGCTTTTCTTTCTGATTTGTTCAAGATAGTCATTCTCAACCGATCTATCTGATAGGTGATCTGTTCATCGGTGAATTCGGATATTCTTTCAAAGTCAAAGAAATCAAGCAGGGCTTTGATATAACGATCGTATGTCTCATGGCTTATCACATCTTGTTTGACCCATCTTAAAGCAAGTTTATCAGCGGCAATTCTTCTTCCGCGTGTTTTATCAACGGTTATTCCCGAGTTCATAAACTGTAGAAACTGAAGATACCCCCTCAATTTCTCTCTTTTATAAGCTCCAGGTATATATTTTTCCGAAATTTCTGTTCTCACAAAATCACCTGCTTTATTAGAATGTTAGCCCGGCACGTATTATACTCATTTTTCAATAAATTAGCAAATCAAAATATTATTTCACTGCATACTCCTCACCTGCTTATAGGTGATAAAAATGGCTTTTTTTAAGGAAAAACAGTTTGTTTAAAAAACTTCATTTTTGGAAATACCGAAAATATATGTTATTATGGTTTGACAACCGCATATATCGCTTTTTCATTATTTTTCTTTGAATTTCTTCGAGTTTTATGGAGAATTATTTTTTTGTCTATGTGTTTGGAGTTTTTTTTGATAATAAAACATTAAAGCTGAAAAGGCTTCTTTTGTTTTGGAATATAAGGAGGTTTTATATGGAGTTTTTTGAATATGTCGGAGATAACTGGGACAGAATTCTTGAAGAATTGCTCAGGCATCTTGAAATCATAGGTATTGCACTTCCAATTGCCGTATTAATTGGCGTACCTATAGGAATTGCAATATCCAGACATCCGAGAGTGGCAAAAGTGGTTATGTATATTGCCAGTGTGATGATGACCATCCCGTCACTTGCCCTTTTTGGTTTTATGGTGGCTTTGTTGGCGCCGTTCAACGCAGGTATCGGTGTACCGCCTGCTGTTATTGCAATCGTAATCTATTCGATGTTGCCTATGATCAGGAATACACTCGTTGCGATACAGGAAGTGGATCCGGCGACAGTCGAGGCTGCAACGGGAATGGGGATGACCGGCAGGCAGATACTGTTTAAAATAAGGCTGCCGCTTGCAGTTCCGATCATTATGGCAGGACTGAGAAATGCAGCAGTTATGGGCGTTAGTGTTGCAACAATCGCCTATCTGATCGGTGCGAGAGGACTCGGTTATTTTATATTTACCGGTTTGAGTCGTTCAAGGCTTGAAATGGTGCTTGTTGGTGCTGTTATTGTTGGTGCTCTCGGGATTGGAATGAATTACGGTCTAATGAAACTGGAAGATGTGTTAACACCGAGAGGTGTCAAGATATCAAGAAAGAAAGGATGAGACAATGGAAATAAGACTGAAAAACCTGACAAAAGAATACAATAACGGAGCATTTAAAGCCGTAGATAATATATCGATGACATTTGATAAAAATAAATTGACCGTGTTGATCGGTCCTTCGGGATGCGGAAAGACCACAACCTTAAAGATGATCAACAGATTGATAGAAAGATCCTCAGGTGATATCCTTTTTGATGATACCTCAATCGACAAACTGAATACGATACAGCTCAGAAGACAGATTGGCTACGCCATACAGAATATCGGACTCTTTGTGCACATGAACGTTTTTGACAACATCGCTGTTGTACCGAGACTCCTCAAATGGCCAGAAGCAAAGATAAAAGAGAGGGTAGCTGAACTGCTTGATCTCGTCAATCTTGATCCCGATGTCAACATGTATAAGTTCCCGGCACAGCTTTCCGGGGGTCAGAAGCAAAGAATAGGCGTTGCCAGATCCCTCGCGGCAAATCCGGAAGTTATTCTGATGGATGAACCGTTTGGTGCGATTGATCCGATTAACCGAGAAAAATTACAGGATGCTTTCATCGAAATACAGGAAAAAATCCGGAAAACAATTATATTTGTCACCCATGATATTCGCGAAGCGATCAAACTCGGTGATAAGATCGTTATTCTCGACAGGGGGAAGATCGTACAATATGACGATACCATCAATGTGGTCAACAAACCGGAAAATGAATTTGTTGAAAGTCTTCTCGGATCGGACAGAGCGCTTAAAGGACTTGAGATGCTCAGGGTTAAGGAGAATTATATCACCGACTTTGTCTCAATCAACCATTCGGAAGTTAAAACGACGGGAACCGCATTGGATTACATCCTCAATAAAAACAAGACCTACTCCTATGTTGTCGGAAAGCGCGGTAAACTGATCGGATACGTCAGAGCTGAGACTCTGAAAAAACACAACAGGCATGATGATCTTGCGGATTACATCAAACCGGTTGAATCGGTTCAACCGTATTCAAACCTGATGGAAGCTATTATCACGATGGTCGAATCGGGACTCACGAGTTGTCCTGTTGTCAATTCAAAAGATGAATTACTGGGAATATTGAGATTTAAAACATTGGTCGACATTATGAATTCATTTGAACACGGTGAGGACTGATATTATGGAGTTATTTTCGTATTTATTTGAGAATTTTCCGATGATCATGGAAAAGACCTGGGAACATTTCCTTTTGTTTCTCATCTCGTGGTCGATTGCCGTTGTCGTCGGGATAGCAATCGGAATATTTTCTACGAGGCCCGGAAAGGAGAAAATCGGTAGAGTCGTTCTTTCCATAACGGGTGCCACACAGGCAATCCCCAGTACGGCAGTTATCGCATTGGTTTTCATCTTCATGGGGATTGGAGCGTTGCCGGCAATGTTTGCGCTTTTCATATACAGTCTTGTCCCGATTACCTTCAACACGGCATCCGGATTGCTTAACGTATCCCCGGATGTCAAAGAAGCCGCAACGGGAATGGGGATGACAAAAAGTCAGATCTTATGGAAAGTTGAACTTCCCACCACCATACCCGCCATTTCATCCGGAATGAGAACAGCTGCCGTGATCAACATCGGAACGGCTGCCGTTGCATCAATTATCGGTGCAGGGGGGCTTGGAGAAGTCATATTCATCGGTCTGAGACTGATGAACGTTTCAAAGATATTTGCAGGGGCTTTACCTGTATCACTGCTCGCTATTTTTGTGGATATCATACTTGGAATATTAGAAAAAAGAATTATGTCGGAAGGACTCATTTTGAGTAAAAGCAAGTAAAAAGACGGAGGTGTCAGTAAATGAAAAAAATTTTAATCTTACTAATCGCAGGACTTATGATCCTTGGAATCGGTTTTTCAGCAGACAGAGTATCAGTCGGTGCGAAAAACTTCACTGAAGAATACGTTATGGGAGCCTTGGCAAGTGCGCTGCTTGAAGATGCAGGATTCAGAGTATCAGAAGATTTCGGTATGAGTACATTCGCCGTTAGAACCGCCTTAAAGACAGGTCAGATTGATATGTACCCGGATTACACCGGTACGGCATGGACGGCTTTCTTCAAAAAAGAAGAGGTTGTCAGAGATCCTGTTGAACTTTACGAAAGAGTTAAAAAGATTGACCTTGAAGAAAATAATATCGTGTGGCTTGACAGATTACCGTTCAACAACACCTATGCACTCGGAATCACAAACGAAATGGCAAAAAAATACAATCTCAGAACACTGGAAGACCTTGCTGAATTCATCAACACAACAGATGAAAACATCATATTCGGTGTAGAATATGAATTCTACGACAGACCCGATGGTTTTTTTGCCATGGCAGATGCCTATGGCATGACGGTGAACAAGAAAAACGTCAAAACGATGGATATCGGAATGACATATGAAGCGATTGCAAGGGACAGCATACAGGTTGCCATGGTTTTTTCAACAGACGGAAAACTTGACAAATACAACCTTACCGTACTTGAAGACAATCAGAACTTCTTCCCGATCTATAATCCGGCTATCACCATCAGAAAAGAAGTTTATGACAAATATCCTGAAATTGAAGAAATACTCAAACCGCTAAGCCAGTACTTAAACGCAAATATCATCAGAAGAATGAACTACCTGGTAGATGCGGCAGGTATGGAACCGGACGAAGTTGCAAAAGACTTCCTCAACGGTCTTGGCCTCTTGAAGAAATAAGATTAAGTAAAAAGAATTGATAACAGTCTTATAAGGGCAGAGCCATGCGCCTGCCCTTTTCTTGAAATTGGTATTGAAAGACTTTGATGATATATGATGCCAAGACGGACACAATGATCCGTTCCCACAGCTTATACACTACCTTATTTATATTCTTTTAATAGAACTATCAACAGAACGAAAAATATAATCTATTCCTCAAAATAAATCTTAAAAGCAGGTGATGACGATTAAAATTCTTGCTGTATCGGGTAGCCCGAGAAAAAAAGGAAACACATCTCTTCTGATTGATGAGGCTTTGAAAATAGTTGCCGAAGAAGGTGTAGAAACTGAGAAGATAGAACTATCCGATTACGATTACTGTGATTGTACAGGGTGTGAAGGATGTCAAGAATCGTTCAAGTGTGTGATTCCCGATGATATGCAGCTGTTGTATCCTAAAATTCTGGAATCTGATGCCCTTATTCTGGGATCCCCAACCTACTTTTATAATATGACGGCAAAGATGAAGGCCTTCATAGACCGGTTGTATTGCTATGAGATTTTTGATTCACAACAGAGAAATGTATGGATACCATTGAATGAGTGTATTGGGTTAAAATACGCATTAGTCATAGCGGTGTGTGAACAGCAGCGTGACGAAGATATGGGTGTTACGGGAGATATGATGGCGAAATCTCTGGAATCCCTGGGATATAGAGTCATAGAATCGGTTAAAATCTTAAACTCATTCAAAAAAGGTGATGTACTCGGCTATCAGAACGAATTGATGAAAACGAGAGAGGCCGCTAAGAAACTTGTTAAGACACTTCTACTGAAAGAGCGAATACTGAAACGCTTGAACTTGGAACAAGAGCTATAAAAAGACATTAATTTTCAATAAAAATCATATTTGAAGAAGAAAACAAAAATGACAATAATCTTTTAAAGGATAAAGGAGCGTGTATTATTATGGAATTTCAAGTATTTTACCATGATATTGACTTTAAAAAAGAGGAATTTATCAATTTTTTACATCAGCATCTCGGACAATACGGAGATACAAAAGAAGATATAGAACGAGCGATTAATTACGCATTGGGAGGAGAAGAAGGAAGAGGTGGATTTGTCACAGCGGGATATATCGATGATCAGTTGGTTGGTTGCGTTGTTATCAACGATACAGCGATGGAAGGGTATATTCCACAACATATGCTGGTATATATTGCCGTTCATAAAGATTTCCGTGGACGTGGCCTCGGCAAGCAACTGATCAAAAAGATCGTAGAGCTCTGCAGCGGGAATATCGCTTTGCATGTGGAATACGACAATCCTGCAAGACTCCTGTACAGAAGACTTGGCTTCAAATCAAAATATGCTGAAATGCGCTATGTTCAAAAAGACGATATGGAAAGACAGAGTCAAATGGAAAGACGCATTCGCAAAAAAATACAAAAAGAGGAAGAGCTGGTCAAAAGCAATATCAACTGGTTATGCAGCTTGAATATGGATGATATTGATAAACTTGAAAAGGGCTTCAAGGATTATCTGAACAAACTCGTTCTATGGGCAACCGACTGGGATGAGATATTTGCGGAAAGAAATAACAAATTGACAAAATTTGCCGAAGCCTTTGCCGATCTGATCAACATTCCCTTTGACCAGCAAGTTCTCCTTAACAAGATACAGACGGAATTCTACAATGCGATTGAAACCGTTGTCGAAAGCAGTGAATGGGATTTCTCATGGGAAGAATTTCAGTTGATGATAAAAGCGGCCGAAACCATCAAAAAAGAACAGAATTTATAGAATAAGTACAACAAAAAGCTGTTTACTTCGTGTAAACAGCTTTACCCTTAAAGCGAATTACGCCTTGCCGAAAGAACGGTTTTAGATTTGCTCTTTAATAATCCTGGTATACTCGGCATTTTCCACTTCAAGATACAATTCCTTAACATCATTCTCGAAAAACATATCAAGACGTAATTCCATGCCTCTCGCTAATTCCAGCCTGTCTAAATCTTTGATGTCAACCCAGCTTAAAGTCCCTTCGTCACACTCTTGCTTTAAAGTTCCGTCAAAATCATCAGATCTATAATTAAACACGATATATCTTTCATTATATTTACTTCGGTAAAAATTCACCATTCCCTGAAATCTCAACGATCTTATATTCAGACCCGTTTCTTCCTTCATCTCCCTTTTTACACATTCCGTTATGCTTTCAGACGGGTCAACATGACCACCTGGAAAGGCATATCCCACCCAGTTTTTGCTACGGTTGATCACAAGCACCTTTCCCTCTTTCACCAAAGCACACATCGTTGTTAAAATAACCTTTTCCACCATCACACCCCTGTTCAAATAAAAATTCCGGGGTCATTATAGCTGAATATCCTAAAATAATCAATTTGAAGAATTTGGGAAATATTCAAAAGGAAATATTACTGATCATCAGAACCAGTATCCTAAGTTACAATTTCAACCGCTTAAACACCCATGGAGCCCCACCGGTTAGCCAAAAACCCACACAGGTATAACGGATCAAATCTGCAATCCTGGGATTAAACGGAAGGATGAACTTAAACCCTTCTTTGATTAATAACGTAACGGCAATTCCCAAAAGGATTTTAATCAGATGTTTGTAGATCTTGCTTTTCACATCGAATCCGATATATTTCGTCTCAAACATATACCCCAGTAAAAAACCGATAGCAGACCCCAGTGAAACGATGAGGGCATGATCGTCGGAAGAGATTGTTCCTGTAAAAAATGGGATCAACCAAGCGATGAAAAAGGGAAGCAAAACCAGCCAGAGATATAGAAAACGCCCCTTCTTAACCGAATAATCAAAGAGATAAGATACAAATAAAACCCATACGATGGCAAAAAAGAACCCTCCCAGGATATCTGTCAGCCAATGAACCCCAAGGTAGAGTCTGGAAAAACCCACCAGGAGAAACATTACAATACTGAATATGATGATCCACTTGTTCTTGAAATAAAGCAAAATCCCCATCCAAAAAGAGGTAGCGCCCTGCGTATGCCCGCTGGGAAAAGAAGAACCGGTGGCAGTGTGCGTCCGTATAGACTCCACACCTTCCACGCCTATGGGCCGATTAAATTGAAAGATATTCTTCAAAAAGGGATTCAGAATGGTACTGGTTAAAAAGGCAAACCCGATACGATATCCCGCTCGTTTGTTGTAGCACCACAGAAAACACGCCGCTACTACGATAAAAAAGGTTTCTTCCGCTGTAATAGTAATGATCTGAAACAACCCATCCAAAAAAGGATTTTTAATTGCTTGAATGTTCTTAAGTAATTCAATTTGCCAATCCATCATTTCCCCGCCTTATCTAATTTTTTTCACTGACATTATACCGTTTTTTCTCATCTTATCCTGTATTTCTCTATAAATTGATGACCTGTCAAGGGGAAAAAACGATTCAAAAGAGTGAACCTTTTAATAAAGAAAGAAAAGGCAACCTACATTTTCAGATCACCTTTTCTTTTTTTATTCAATAAGCCACTTAAAAAAGGACCACGGGAACCATTCTGCTGTTTAACCTGGCGCTCCAAAGACTCCTCTATGGATGTCGGTGTAAAAACTTAGTATAGAGTTACGGTTGCATCGCTCCGAATAGAACTAACCAAGCCAGCGCTGATTTGGCGACTAAACTTAAAATAATATAAACTCTTTCACCGTATAGATAATCTTTCCATTTGCCAACTTTTTTGTATTGTAGAATCATATTGATCGGGAAAGTGTTGAATGTGATAAAGTAAACACCCACAATTGCCCAGACAAACCAGGGAACTTCTCCAAAGTTACCGGTCCCAAACATATACAATGCGATAGCAATCCAAGGGGCAATACCTGCAATTGATCCCCAAATGAACGGTCCCCAGTTAACGTCTTCTGTTTTACGTTTAGCGTTTAACTGCTCCATAACCAAACCAAATAAGTTCATCGTGGCGTTGACAATGAAAATGAGTATTAATGAAGCAATGTCATAAATACCGAATAGGGTTGCGATTAAAACGATCATTATTGATGAGCTGATTGCGTATTCAAACCATCTGAATCGATTAATACCAATTTTTAAGTTAGCAAAGTATTTCTCATGCATAACATATACAATACCGTGAGCCAATGCAGAAATAAGTAAGAATGTAGCAACCATAATCCCAAACGGTAAATCAAACAGTTCTTTACTTGCGGAAACAAGACTTTGCGTTGCAACATCAAACTTCAGAAAATTCTGTGTAATGGTTGGCTGAAATTCAGCGATTTTCTGAATGACATTGGTTGCGAGAAATAGCATCGCTATCCCTTGTACAAGATGCAGAGCTCCCATAATTAAATTAAACCTTTTGAGTTTCTGTAATCTTTCTTCCATCAAATCACCTCTTTATAATAGTTGGTTAAATAAATAATTAATATTATACCATAATATATGATCAGGAAACCTAAAATTGATTTAAATCAGTATAGAGAGATTCTGATTTGACAGATACAAAAAGTGAAATGATGGGACAGGCGCCCGAGCTGAAAGTTTCTCCGGGCATTTCCAAATACGAATTGCTTTTTTTAAGAAAGAAAAACAGCATCCATTTTCTTCAGGGTGTCATTGAACTGACTAAAGATTACATGGCTTATTATATGTGAGCGAACGTCCTCAAAAAAACTTGACGGTTTCCCGCCAAGTTTATATAAGAAACGTTATTGTTGTGCTTGAAATTCGAGAATTTAGCCGTCCCCTTTTTGTCTACTCTTTCGGGTGTACTTCATCCCCGTGACTACTTTATAATTGACTTGACTCTCGAAAGATCAGTTTTATAAACCCATTTGCTAAAAGATTCGCTGATGTCTTCACTTGCCGTTCTGTAGAATATTGTTGGTGAATTATCCACAACATAAAAATATCTGGCATTTTCTTTGTAAATTGGTTCACCGATGGATGTACGCCTTGTTCCTTCAATGGCATTCCCTACATCGGCGGCTGCATCGATAATAAAGGCTCCTTTTTGAGTCATTTCAAGTTGTTCTTTATTTATAATATGCTGATTAGACTTATCTACTTCTATTCCGTTGACAATGATTTCGAAATCTTCTATACTATCATAAAATTCACCCATGGTTTTTCTGTAAAAAACCCTCGTATCTGCTCCTAATTTCGAAACAATATTTAAAGCCCCCTGAGAAACATTTCCCGGAGAAAGAATGGCAATTTTTGTTGTTGATGAGGGGATAATCCCCAAGCACATTAAAGCATGATAAACGGAAGCAAACCCCGCATTCAAACTGTTTTTTCGAACAAAATTTCTTGGAATCCAATCAATATCATACTTTTTATTTTTATAATAAACAGCGGGACATATATTATCTAAATCAACAATTAAAAGTTTTTTGGGAATACCTTGTTCTTCCGCAAATTGTTTCCCCGAAGCTTTAGGATGAGTCCATCCGATCATCATTTGCCCATCTCTTATCATTTCATAATCAGATTTTTGAGTAAGTTTTAAATTAAAAACCGCTTCACATTGTGAATAAATTTCTTTTCTTTCCAAAACGGTACAACCTTTTTTTTCATATGCTTTGTCTTCAATATCCAAATTATTTCCAAATCCTTTTTCTACAAATATCTCATTTTGAAACGATGAATCAATGTGATTTGGTAACAAAGCTACTCTTTTTTCATATGGAAAATTTGGAACTACAAATCCTAATTTCATTACATCGCACTCCTTTTAGATAAACTAACTGAACTTTTCTGTTGGTTGGGTTAATGCTTTTCTGGGTTTTAATTTCAGATATTTCAATCCCAGTTCTAATAATTTTCCCAACAGTAAATGGCTGAGGTTCAAGATCGTTCTCAAATACCCTTATTCTGTTTGGGTGATTTCTTTAAATTATCAGAAAAATGGCCAAGTCAACATCATTGTGCCGAGAGGTTGTTACTTTTTCTATTTTGAGTTCTTTAACTATTTTCTGAAAATAGTTCCTGATGATTATCTGTACTGAATCCGGTGTTTTGTTCACCGGAAAAACTCCTCACATCCCCCGTACTATTGTCATCACCGATTTTTCCGATAAAATTGTCTTTTTTTAAGACCTATAAAAATGATTTTGCTCATTTTGATCTGGAAGATGTGTTTGCTTCTTTCGAATTTGTTCATATTCTTAACAGCACTGAGTTGTTCTGAAATCTTTGTATACTTTTAAATGGATGCAGAGAAATTCAAGTATGAATTGCGGAATGATGTGTAAAGGATCAATGTGGTTTCTTCTGAATTTTTGAAACATCCAGAAAAAACGAGGGCATCTTTTATTGTTTCGAGAAAGTGTTTTCTCTTCTCTTTTGTTTTTGCATATAAAATTTCATCTGAGGTTAGATAATTGTTTGCTTAATCTTCAGTTTGAGTTTCATAAGAGGGCTGTGTTCAAATTGAGATGGTTTTCTAGTCATCTTTACATATCTCATCCGATAAATGCTCAAAATATGAGTTTTTTCAGAAGTTAATTTCTTTTTAGTATGAGTGTTTTTTAAAGACAACCTATGTTTATTATTGCAAGTTCACTTCTCAATTAATTCAAAATGATTTTCAGAATTATCCGATTGGCATTATATTTTGCCTGATTCTTTTTGCTGACAAAAAATCCAACGACGTATTATAACACCAATTGATGCTTTTGTAAAGTGTTTTTGTAACTTATGAATTACAATAACTCATTTTTAGCGATCTTTGTTACCCCTGCAAAAGAATATGAAAACAGTCACACGAACCGTTTCGACCTCTACTCCTGGTGCAATTACTTCCAAATATCCAGAAATCTATATTTTTCTGATAATTTTATTCCCATTTAGACTGTTTTTTCTTCTATCCTTTTGATTTTTTTTATTGTCATAATTTTTGCAACTTCTATTTTTCTACGTGTACAGGAATATTTTTTGTTATACTAATCAAGCTGCACAGAAAGGAGATGGCTGTTACTTTGGTGAAACACATCTTTCTGTTTTCAAGGTTTTGAATAGCTGCTGTTCTGGCTATGGTAATCTTTATGTTATAATCATTTGTTCAGACAACTTAAAAGAGGTGATAGAATATGCGTGAGAAATTCTGGTTAGTTTCTCTTGTTTTTTTTCTTGTTTTAACAGCTTCGATTATGGGATGTACAACGATGATTGTGACAAAGGGAGCTTCAATTGACGGTTCTATGTTTGTGGCGCATTCAGATGATGATGAACTTATGGATAATCGTATTATCTACGTTCCCGCAAAAGATTATCCGGAAGGGGCTAAACGTAAAGTGTATGCAACAGGCGCAGCTTTGGGGGATTTTCCTCAATTTAATACGTTTGGTTATCCCAGAATGGTCGATGAATTGAGGGCTCCCGGGTATGCTTCGGATGACTATCCCTTGACCATTCCGCTTGGAGAAATCCCGCAGGTTGCACATACTTACGCCTATTTCGATGGCAATTACGGTATCATGAATGAGCATCAGCTGATGTTTGGCGAATGTACAAACGGTGCCAAAGTAACACTGGATCCGGTACCGGGAAAACTGCTGTTTTATTCTGCCGAGTTATCCCGAGTAGCTCTGGAAAGGTGTAAAACAGCCCGTGAAGCCGTTGAGTTAATGGGTGAACTGATCGACACATACGGGTATTATGGAACGGGAGAAACGTTGCCGGTTGCCGATCCAAATGAGGCATGGGTATTTGAAATGGCACCATCTCCTGAAGAATCCGCCGGTTTGTGGGTTGCAAAAAAAATCCCCGATGGTGAAGTGTTTGTCTCCGGTAATATTTTCCGAATTCGCGAAGTGGATCCGGATGATCCCGATATGCTTTATTCAGAAAATCTTCATCCCGTAGCTGAAAAATATGGCTGGTGGTCACCTGAAGATGGCTTGCTGGACTGGCTTCCCACCGTCAGTCTCGGAGAGTACAATCATCCGTATTATTCGCTCAGGCGTATCTGGCGTTTGTTTGATAGAATGGCACCTTCATTGAACCTGTCTCCCAAGGTGGAAAACGGACTGACAAAAGCGTATCCTTTTTCTGTGAAACCGGATCATAAGTTGTCTTTACAGGATGTATTCTCACTGTACAGAGATCATTATGAGGGAACGGAATTTGATCTGACGCAGGGAACGGGAGCCGGACCATTTGGGAATCCAAACCGCTATTACGGGGCTTATGATGGGCAGGGGGATGTAGGCGACCCAAACCGGAAACTCGATGGCGCCTGGGAACGTCCAATCTCGGTTAATTATTGCGGTTATGCTTTCGTAAATCAGGGTAGAAGTCATCTGCCTGATCCCATCGGTGGTGTGATGTGGATGGGGCCTGACAAACCTTCGGACACCTGTTTTATGCCCTTTTATGTGGGTGTAGCAAGTTTACCAAACGAGGTGGAAACATTCAGTCCATACGATTTTGACCACGACAGCGCCTGGTGGGCCTTCAACTTTGTGTCTAACTGGGCTGAAAAGAAATACAGTTATATGTACCCGGAAATAGAAGCCCGTCAACAGTTTTATGAAGAACGCTCTATTCAACTGATACAAAAAACAGATGAAGCGGCTTTAAAGGTATTGGAAGAAAATCCCGAAGCCTTATCGGAATTATTGGAAAAAGTCTGTTCTGAAAATGCCGAGGACATCGTTTCAAAGTGGTGGGAATTATCTGAGTATCTGATCGTGAAGTACAACGACGGGTATATCACCACTCCCGGAAAAGTTGCTCAACCGGTTGGCTATCCGAAGGAATGGTTGGACAAGACAGATTGGCGTAACGGACCGACGAAATATTAAACAATCATACATAACATTTTTTAATGGGCGCAAGTTATTGCGCCCCTACCGGTCAATGTAGAAAAATATTTGGGGACAAAAGCCGGTATCAAGTGAAAATCCTAAAAAAGACACCAACGAAAGTTTTTCTGAACGTTTTGTTGTCTTTGTGTTGGATTACTCATTTTGTGTATCATTCAGAAGCTACATTCTTCGACTTTATACACTCATTTCAATCCTTTTATTTTTTGTTCGCATCTTATTATATTTGGAGCTTTTTCTTTTGCGATTCCTATTTCTCCACTTGTGCAGGAATACTTCTACTCCTGATTCATTCCGCTCAGCAAATCTGGTTTTTTCATTTGTAAATTAATCTAATTATGGTACAATATATTGTACTTAAAAAGAAGGTGATAAAATGCAAGCAGTACTTTATTCAAAACTGCGGCAGAATCTGAAAAAATATTTTGATGATGCTGTCGATAGCCATGAACCCATCATCGTAACCAGAAAAGATGATAAAAATGTAGTGATTCTCTCTCTTGAAGACTATAATTCCATAAAAGAAACAGCTTATCTTCTCTCAAACGAAAACAATGCCAAACATCTGACCCAATCTCTCGAAAATGCCCATAAAGGCAGAAAAAAGGAAAGAGAATTGATTGAAGAATGAAAGTTTCCTTTACAGATGAGGCATGGGACGACTATCTCTATTGGCAAAGAACTGAGAAATCAAAACTTAAAAAGATAAACGAACTGGTAAAGGATATAAAAAGGAATCCATTCAAAGGACACGGAAAACCAGAACCTCTGCGTTTTCAGCTGAAAGGGTGCTGGTCGAGAAGAATTGATCATGAACATAGATTGGTTTACGAATACTTTGAAGATGAGATTGTCATCATTTCTTGTCGCTTCCATTATTAAATTAGTATCATCTACTTACAACCCATTTAAAATAAAAAACTTTTTATCGGCTCTATAAGCTGTTTATAAAAAGGTCAGCAGTGACCTACAGAACCGTCCCTTTGTGTTTCACTTTGTTAAGCTGATCACAAACTGACCAACAGAACCATCCTGATGGTTTGAAGGTGGTTTGTACTGCTTTTTTGGCGCTTTTGGTTTTTCAGTAAGCCCTACTTGGTTCTTGCAATACGGAAACCAACGTAGGGACTGAAATCAACTCCGCCGCCATAGTAGTGTTGGCGATACGAAACACGACTGCTGTCAGCATTGTCGTACCAGCTGCCACCGCGAAGTACTCGATAGGCAAAACTTGTATTCCCCGGCTTCTGATAATAAGGGTCCGTTTGTAGATTTTCAGTATACGAATACCAGTTGTCACTACACCATTCCCATACGTTTCCGCTCATATCTCTCAATTTGTATCCGTTAGATTTTTTCTGACCAACTTCTTGTGCACGTTGTCCTGTTCCATCTCCTATGTTACAGTTATCGCAATACCAGGCATATTCTCCAAGATTATCCGTAGTCCCCGCATAAAGATACTCTTCTCCTCCTCTTGCAGCAAATTCCCATTCTGCTTCAGTAGGTAGACGATAACCCTTGTTTTCAGGATAATTTCTCAATTTATAGGTGTGGATATCCCCATCCCATTCATAAGCTGGAATATAACCTCTATCTTCGCTCAACCAGTTACAGTATTCAACTGCTCCCCACCACGTCACATACACAACAGGCATATCAGCGTAATTAATATCATGTCCGTTGTATGATGAACGCACACACCAATTAGCGCCATCGTATATTATTCCAGAATTAACGTTATAATCCATACATAATATTGCTTTCCCACCTAACTTCGCAAATGAAGCATCTCTCAAAACATGCTTGTCATTCATAAAATCTACAAATTCAGCATTTGTCACTTCACATCTACCCATTTCGAAATCATTTCTCAGCTCAACAGTATGTATCGATCTTTCATAACTACCCGTATCTTCAGTCCCCATTTGGAAGGTCCCAGCATGAATCAATACCATTTCACCTTTACCAACATTCTCATCAGAAAAAAGGAAACATCCTGTGAGTATGAGGGTTAAGCAGGAGATGATAGTAATGGTGATTTTAGTTCTACTTGTTCTTTTGTTTTTTGTTGTCATTCTTTCCCCCTTTACCCTAAATATCCTAGTTGTTTAATAAAAAAACAAAATTAATATAAAACAATATATTACCTGTTATATAGATATTATATCACTTTTATTAATGATTTTGAAAAGGGTAAAATCAGGCAGGAGTAGAGGGGGAAGGAGGTGTTGGAAAGTATTGTAAAAGTATTGTATTTGTCAAGTATAATACTCAAGATGATCTGCACGGGAAATGCTTGGACAAGATAGCATCTACTTGTAATCAACCTCTTGGAATTTATCAATGATAATAGACCTGCTATAAAAACCCCTTCAAAATTTGACTAAAAACCCAAGATATGATAATATAATTGTACCTAAGAAGGTAAATCTAAAGCAAAAGGAGCTGTGTTGATGGATCAAGGTCAATAATTAATAGTGTCGGAAAATTTAAAACTATTTAATTATGAGCCACCATTAGCAAAATTCTTAAATATATATTATTGATGATAATTCAAGCTGTAGTGCAGTGTTATGCGCTTCGGTACGAATTGTTGTGGTATAGAGATGATGGCCGTGATTATTTAATCGCGGCTTTATTTTTTGAATAAGAATGATATTTCCTTGAATACGTAAAAGGTGCTATTCAAATATTCCTTGTGGTTGCTTGTGATTAACACAACTTATTCAAGGAGAATAGCATGAAAGATTATATAGAAATGGTAAATGAAAATGTAACTATTAAAGAGGGCATTACGATGCTGGAACAGTTTTTGCTGACGGTTTATTTTGAATCTCCCATATCAAACAAAGTGCTGGCAAGAAAGTTAATGCTGCCAATCCCCTTAATATCCGCCATTAAAAAGGAATTCATCAAACTCGGTCTGTTTGTACAATACAGGGGCATGACCATAACCGATAAGGGGAAGGCTTATGCTGAAAAAACATTTGGATTAAAGAGCATCGATAAGGAATTGTACCTGAAATTGTGTCAGAACGATGTTGATTTAGAAGAGCTACTCTATAAATACCTGGACACATTGGAAGAGATATTGAACAACAGACCACTCGCCGACCGTTCGCTTGATCAGGCGCATTGCACGTATTTAACGAGTTTTTTCAGAAGCGTGCTGACAATTGATTATCGTTGTCTGCTCAACAAGAAAATCCTCTGTCTGGGGGATGATGATCTGGTCAGTATTTCTATCGGATTATTGTTAAAACAGCTCTATGGGGATATCACCCACAATAAAACGGAGATTCATGTGGTGGATATGGACAAGCGATACTTGTCATATATTGAAACGACGGCTGAAAAATACCAATTGCCGATCAAATGTCATCAGATGGACTTACGGGAACCTATGGGCGATCAGTTTAAGCATCAATTTGATTGCTTTTTTACCGATCCACCTTATACGTTAAACGGTTTGGAATTGTTCTTGTCACGTGGCATTTCCGCATTGAAGAAGATTAAGGGATTACCGGTTTTTCTTTCTTTTGCTCACAAGTCATTTGACGAGTCCTATGAGATGTTGAGGAAATTTTATGAGATGGGTTTATGTCTGAATCAGATTATACCCGGCTTCAACGAATATGAGGGGGCTGCCATTATCGGCAATATCGGACAGTTGGAGGTGTTGTATACAACTTCTAAGACAAATTCAACTATAAAAAGTGATCAACGATTTATTCGAAATCTGTATACCAGAGAGGTTAAGTATAATATGAGAGTTTAGAAAATATGGATAATGAAAAGGGGAGCCTATAAAGACTCCCTTTTCGTTATTTCAAAAACTCTATGAAATAATTATTGCGATAGAGGAATGTTATAATTAATCATAAAATGGAAGATTCTGAAGGTGAGAATATGGATAAAACACAGATTTTTGAGTTTTATCCATCAGGACGGTTCTTTTGGTCAGTGTTTTACGCGACTACATATTTCGAAAAACTTCTGAAAAAACCAAATTTTTTTAGCAATTTATTTCCCAGGATTCCCTCATACTTCCACAAAACCGCTCCGGCTCCATAACCATAATGGTGTATGAATATCGATAGGGGCAAACTCTGTATCTTGTAAAATCTGTTGCCAGCGTTCAGCAATTTCCTTTTGTAATTGACTGGCCGATAAGCTGTTTTCATCTATAACCCCAAGCTTTATGCTTGATTGTATGATATGCGTATCAGGGGCTATATTTAAGTATTCTTTATCTTTTAAATCGGCATCCGTATACTGATCCATTACATATAACCAGTAATTACAGATTTTATTCCCGCTGAGATAGGGAAATTCCTTTTTATGCTTTTTCTGAACCGTGTTGAGTAATTCTCTGACGCGATGGCTGCTTTCAGCAAATAGTTCTCTTACATCGCATTTATAATGGGTTTTCAAGGTATTCGATATCGTTCTCCAAATCACAGGTTGTTTATTCGGCTGTAAGGCAACTTTATGTTTTACCAGCTTAAATCTTAACGCTTCATCCGACATTTCCACAACTTTTTCGGGTAAAAACACATCTTTCACTTCATTGTCGAGATAAGTTTTTTTGGCGCTCTCCCATAATTTATACGAATTCCTCTGATAATTGAGAGCCATCGGTAATGTAAAATACAGATAGTTTAACCGGGAGTCTTTATCCAGACCCGGATTGGAATCTTCCGGCATAAACTCGCCCCCTAATTCCCCTCTCTTATAGGCATTTACCAATTTTCTGATCTTTGAGACAATTAAAGCACTTTCTGATTTACTTAATTTATCTGACATTTTATACCTCTCATTTTTTAACAGCAATGCAAATTATGCAGAAGAATGTTCTGAACCCTCAAAATACAAGTCCAATTCCTTTATTTTGAATATCTGAAATTATGGTCAGTGATTTATACCAATTTATAAAAAGAAAAGTAATTGTTCTATGAAAGTCATTAAAGTATTTCTAAAAAGCTCTTAGTGGTAATATCGGATATTTTGATCCCATCAGATGGCAATTTCCATCTTTGTAATAAGCGTTTCCGCATGTTCAATATCATGTGGTTCATCTTCATAATAAAGTTCTAATGCTTCTTTAAGATTACTGATAGCCGCTTCTATCGTTTTTCCCTGAGAAGCTATATTATTTTCTACACATTTTGAGACATACTAGTCTTCTTCTTTTTGAATCAGTACAGTTACTTTTATTTTCATGTGCTCACCTTCTTTGACTTCTTATGATAATTATAGCACAACAAAAAATGGCAGAGCTTTATGATCTGCCACGAAGTTTGTGGAGAATTGACTTGTATAGTATTTTTGTGTACTATTGAAATAATGAAATGGAAAACATATATCAGAAACGGAGTCTAACCAGTATTCCCCCTTATTGTAAAGGAGCACAGATATGCAGAAAATTATTAACGAGAGTACGGTTCTGAATTTTTATTTAGAACAAATGGAAAACGATCAGATTACTTTTTTGATCGGTAAGAAAGATAGTAAAAAGCAAATTGGAGATTTAATTCTTAAGTTGGATGAGTTTACGGATATTCATCAGAAAATTCAGGTCGCCAAGGAACTATGGAAAATATTATTTGAAGAATCCATGCGCAAAGTACATCCGGATAAGAGGGGCTATGATAAGCTTTTTAAGTATTTTGATGAATATGTTAACTTCGAAGAATTAATTTTCGCATCAGATTCTTTTTATCGAGACCATACCTTACATTGTTTGTGGGTGTATTTTTTAGGAGAATATTTATATTGTCAAAGCGAGTTTAAAAGCATCTTCAAATATATATTTGAAGCAAATACTTCAGTATACGAAATGGAAGAAATATATGAAATGGAGGGCTATAAAGGAGCGTTTAAAGAAGTTATTGATTTCTTAAAACCGATAAATTCGGTCATGCAGAATTCAGATGCCTTAAGATGTTTAACAGCGTTAACTCATGATTTAGGGTATCCTCTTAAAAAGATTAAAAAGATAAATAAGTCAATTGGGGGTGTACTGCCTTATTTCTCAATTACTAATTTCAATGAATTTGATTTTTCCTATACGAATGAACAATCAGCATCAATAGAAGCGTTCTTGCAGCTATTATCATTAGAACTGCATGTCAGTGTCACCGCTAATAGTCAGGAGGCAAACCGTGTTCTTGAGAAGATATCGGAACTCGATAACACCAAAAAGAGGCTGTTTAATTTGGAGGCGTTATCAAACTGTTCGGAACAGGAGATAGACGTACTGAGGAAATTAAAGCCTGTCGTTTTATGTCATAACTCGTTATCAAAAAAGGCAAGGTATGGGCAGGACTTTGAGAATTATGAGCACGGCATTATGTCGGCATTTATTTTATATACAACGTTAATGAGCAATAAAATGTGCAAGATTACCCTCAGAAAAGACGGTACGGTAGATAAGTCAGATCTGGATTTGGATTTAATCAATTCCCTGCAAATCATTTATGAAGCTGTATCCGATCACACCTCTCCGGCAATGAAAATTCAGTCAATCAACAACCCATCAGCATTTCTTATATTGATAGATGAAATAGAAGAGTTCTCGCGTATTTCAAGAGCTAATCAAAATAGACAGTACATCAGCGAATTTTGTAAGAGTTCTATTTATATGGACGGGGAGATATTTTGTGTTGATTTTATATTTGATAATCATGAAATCATGGGTCTTGACCCGGAGAGAGCTTTTAAAGGCCGTTGTTCCAAGATGCTGAATTTATTCGATATCCCTGATCTGGATAAAGATTTTAAACTCAGGCTGCGATGTCTTGATCAGTTACACGATGTAGAGAAAATATACGAATTATGCATTGCGCATAAGTATGCGAATATAACGATTGATGGTGCAGAAAAGAATATTCCAAAGTATCTTAAAAGTAGAGAGTTATACTCAAAAGATGAATATGCCAAGCTGTAAAGAGACAGACAATAGGGTATTTCTTTTCAGCAAATGGAGAAAATGATGACGAAACAAAAGGAAAATAAGATGGGAACGATGCCGGTCAACAAGCTTTTACTATCGATGTCCATTCCGATGATAATCTCGATGCTGGTACAGGCACTTTATAATGTTGTCGACAGTATATTTGTCGCACAGATAGGAGAAAATGCCCTGACTGCTGTATCACTGGCATTTCCTGTTCAGAATCTGATGATCGCCGTCGCAGTTGGAACGAGTGTGGGTGTCAATTCCTTTTTATCCAGGAGTCTTGGAGCAAAGCAGTTTGATGTAGCCAACAGGACGGCAAATAACGGCGTTTTCCTTTCCGTTCTGAGTTTTATGGCTTTTGCCCTTTTTGGAATAATGGCTTCAGAAAAATACTTCTCTTCGCAGACAAATATACCGGAGATTATTTCAATGGGAGCAGCTTATATCTTTATTGTCTGTACATTTTCCGTTTTCATATTTGTTCAGATCATGTTTGAAAAATTACTGCAATCGACCGGGAAAACTTTTTACACATTGATTTCACAGTCTACTGGAGCAGTCATCAATATCATTCTGGACCCCATTTTTATATTCGGATTCCTTGGATTTCCGGCTATGGGTGTAAAGGGTGCAGCACTTGCAACGGTAACAGGTCAGATGATCGGTATGATATTGGGCTTCTATTTTAACGTTAAAAAGAATCATGAAATACAGCTTTCAATTAAAGGCTTCAGGCCTGATGGGCAAATCATAAAGAAGATTTATGCAGTAGGGATTCCATCTATAATGATGGCATCCATTGGTTCTCTCATGACTTATTTTATGAACAGGCTACTCATTTCCTTTACAACAACAGCAACGGCAGTTTTTGGAGTATATTTCAAACTCCAGAGTTTCGTTTTTATGCCTGTATTCGGCTTGAACAGTGGGATGGTACCAATAGTTGCATATAATTTTGGAGCTGGAAATAAGGAACGAATTACAAAAGCAATAAAACTGAGTGTGCTTTACGCCTTCATCATGTTAAGCACCGGTGCAGTGATTATGATAATAATGCCCGACCGGCTTTTTCAAATGTTCAACGCAACAGATATGATGTTATCAATAGGAAGCCCTGCGTTGAGGATAATAGCACTCAGTTATTTCCTGGCGGGATTTTCCATCATATCATTGTCTGTTTTTCAGGCTCTGGGGTGTGGTATGTTGAGTCTTGAAGTATCGGTTATCCGTCAGCTGCTTGTACTTCTTCCAAGTGCATGGCTGTTATCAATAAGCGGGAATGTGAATAATATTTGGTGGGCATTTCCGATCGCAGAAATTGTATCCTTTATTTTCTGTGCGATTTTTATGAAACGTGTCTACAACAGGGAAATCAAAAATCTCAAATCAGCAGGATTTGAATCATATCCTGCATTCTCGGAAAAATAAACGAATAACACTTCCGGACGGTTCTTTTGGTAGATACTTTTCATTATTTTACAGGGAGGAATAGGAGAGCAATCAATATCTATGGTTGCCCGTGATGATTATAGTACAATGAAAAATGGCAGATCATTATGATCTGCCATTTTAAAATTCACTATTCTAAAACCCTTCAGTAATCTTCCACCATTCTTCAAGGCATTTGTAGTAGAGTTCTGAAGCATCTTTTCTTTTTTCATAAACAAAAGGAATCTTGGCATTTTCCATACATTCCTCAAATCCCCTCTTGTCATTTTCCGAGAGATGTTTCAGCCCCAGCTGTTTGTTGTGTTCGAATATTCTGTCTTCAAGGTCATCCGCGAGGAATACACCCGGATAAGGCAGCATTTCCCTGTAATCCACTTTCTGGAATTTGTCGAAGGTGGCGGAACTGTTGTATTTGTCTCTCATGAAGAGGAATCTGTATATGTCTTCTCTGGATTTTTTCCACATGGGGGTTTTCTTTTCAGGTGGCAGATGTTTGATTCTCAGCTTGTTGTCGAAATAGAATCGGTATCCTCTGAACCTGGCATCCAGCACGTAGTCCATATCCTCGCCTCGATTTACGAGGGGATCAAAACAGATGGACTTCATCATTTCCTTCGTAATGACCATGTTGCCGCCAAGCCCCACCATGGAAGGCTTAAATCGGCTCTTGGGATCCATCAGCATTTCAAAGGTCTCGTTGAAGGAGATGTCCTTCGGCCAGTGTTTGAGTTCCCAGAAATTTTTATAACTGGGTCTGTCCTGTTCGTAATAACCGACTTTTCCATAGATGATACCATTATCGTCGGCATGTTCATATATCCCGTCAGAGGCTAATTCAAAGAAGTTTTCATCGATAAGAATTTCATCATCATCGAGGAATATTCCGATGTCAGAGCCTGTTTCCAGGGCAGCCAGGAGGCAGATATTTCGGATCTGTGAATAGCTGTCCGGTTCCAGCAATTCTTTTTTGATTCCCTTCGCTTCAAGCGCGGCGTATCTTTCCGATAATTTTTTATAGGAATACAATTCAATCGCCATCTGATGCTCGTAGGGCTGTATGTATTTCTCAAGGATGATTTCAACTTCTGCTCTTATGTCTCTTTTATTGGCAACTCCCACAATTCTGACGGGGATTTTACCGTTTCTTATCTCTTCAAATGTCAGAAGGTTGTCCAGTAACGTCTTCAGTGTTCCTTTATCGTTCAATGCAGTGGGATGATCAAAAACGATTTCCTCTCCGGCATTGATGGGCCCCCAATAGGTTGGTACAACTACACATTTTTTCATCATTTTTCTCCTCTCTATCCTTTAACGGCTCCGCTTGTGAATCCTGATACAAGATACTTCTGTAAGAATGTGAAGAATATCAGAACCGGAATCGCAATGACGACACCGGCTGCCATAACGAGGTTCCATGATGTCGTAAATTCCTGCTGGAATTCATACAATCCGAGCGCCAGCGTTCGTGTATCGCTGTTTGTCAGAACCGTTGCAAATAATACTTCATTCCATGATTTCATGAAAGACAACATGGCAACTGTGATGATTCCCGGTACTGCTGCGGGCAAGATTATCTTGATAAACGCCTGGAAGAAGTTACAGCCGTCAATCAGGGCAGCTTCTTCAAGCTCTATTGGGATTGTATCAAAATAACCCCTCATAACCCATATGGTAAACGGGGTGACGAATGCCGTATAGGTTATGATCAAACCGGGATATGTACCGATCAGTGATAATCCTGTGCTGTTCTTGATCAGAATGAAGATCAGATAATACGGCAACAGGAACAGTATACCGGGAAACATCTGTGTCACCAGGAAGGTCATCCCAATCGTCTTTCGCCCTTTGAACCGGAATTTTGATAAGGCATAACCGGCAAATGTTGCCACAAGTGTTGCGAAAAACATGGATGAAAAAGCGATAATCAAACTGTTTTTAAAATATTTAGCAAGTGGTACTGTTTTCCATATATCCACATAGTTCTGAAATCGCAGTCTGTCCGGAAAAAGTGTCGGATTGGGTGTGTGAACGTCCTCCGGGAATTTGAGTGAAGTAATCACCAACCAGTATACCGGAAAAAGTACAACGAAAAGGAGGAAGCAGATTCCCAAAATCCTCAAAAACTTGTGAAAATTTCTCTTCGCCTTGTAATTCATCAACCATCATCCTCCAACTTTGTCAATCTTATATAAAGCATTATCAGAAGCAGCATGAACAGCATCATGACAACACTCATCGCAGCACCGGCTCCGAAGTCCCAGTTTTTAAAAGATCTCGTCCAGATGTTGATGGACAGGATATTCGCATACTTTGAAGGGGAGCCTCCTGTCAGGACAAACGGGACGTTGAAGTTGTTAAACGACCATAGTGAAGTCAGAACGGAGAGGATGACAACAACAGGTTTTAATGAGGGCAGTGTAATATACCACCAGCATTGCCAAGGCGTTGCACCGTCAACTTTAGCCGCTTCATATTGTTCAGCGGATATTCCCTGTAGCCCGGCCAGCAGGGTGATAAACCAGAACGGCCATCTGATCCAGATATTACCGATGATGATTGAAAAGAGCGCCATCGATCCGGTCAGCCATGAGACGTTTTCGGAGATCAGCCCAAGGCTTTTCAGAACGGAATTGACGATTCCCCAATCCTGTAACAACATGAATCGGATATTTGTCAAGGCAACGACTCCCGGTAAAATGTAAGGGATTAACAGGATGCCTCTGACCAGGTTTCTTCCCTTGAAATCCTTGTTCAACAGAACGGCACCGAGCATTCCCATTAAGAAACATCCCACGACAGAAAAGAAAACAAATATCACGGTATACAGCAACGATTCCCAGAAGACACCGGAAAGTGAGTTCATCGTTCTTTCGTAATTATCCAGTCCCACAAAAGGTGCTGTGGTCCACTTTCTTATATAATATATGTTCAATTTCCTGAAAGATATGTATATTCCCCAAATCGTCGGGATGATGTGTACAAACGCTGTCAGCAGAATTGCCGGGAATATCATCTTGTAGGCAAATCTTTCTCTCTTTTTTTCTATTGAATTCATATTTCACCTCTTAACAAAGGAACACTTCATAAAATCCCCTCCCTGGAGGGGATTTTCACTACTTTGTTTGTTTTATTTTTCTTTCGACTTCTAATTGATTAGTGTATAATAACGCGTTAGTTTAAAAGTAAGTACCTTACCGATTGAAGAATGGTCGTTCTTCAATCGGTTTTATTATTTAAGGCTTAATACTGATCCAAAACGTTCTGAAGCTCATCATCGTATTTCAGAAGAAGGTTCTTCAATGATTCATCGTTGAGGTTTCCGCTTGCGTTCAAGCTGAAGATATCAACAATAACGCCGGGAACGAATGATTCCATAGCACCCCAAGCCGGTGTGATTGGGTAATGGCTTCCTACGTCTCCAACTTCTCTGAAGTCTTTCCACATGTCGGCAAATGGTTCTTCCTGGAAGAAATCCTTGTCATATGCAGCCTTAACTGTAGGTGCAACGAACATCTTTTCAGCAAGGATTGCCTGAATTTCAGGTCTGAGAAGGAACTTAACCCATTTTTCTGCTGCTTCCTTTTTGTTTGAATCTGTGAAGATCATAAGGTCTGATCCACCTGTGAATCCCGTTCTGAGGTTTTCGTTCTTACCAGGCTGAAGGGCTACTGCGGCTTTTCCTGATCTGACGAATTCCTTTGTCTTTTCGATGTTGTCTTTGAGGACAAACCAAGGGCCCGGGTACATGAACGCTACGTCATCATTGAAGAATGACATGCAGATTTCATTATGTCCCATATCAGCAAGACCCTGTGACATCAAATCATACTTTGAAAGCATATCGGACCAGAATTTGAATGATTCAAATGCCTTGTCTGAATCAAGCAAAACTTCTTTTCCGTCTTCGGAGATGATATCTGTACCGTTCTGCCAGAGGAAGCTTCCGACGTAATGTCCGCTACCTTTTCCTCTAAGGCCGACTGGAAATTCAATTTCTCCCTTTTCCTTGAGTACCATTGCACAGTAAAGTAATTCGCCCCATGTCTTTGGAGGTGTTGGCAAATCATATTTTTCAAGCAAATCTTTTCTGTAAACAAGCGCTCTGATATCTGCAAACCATGGCATTGCGTAAACTTCGTTGTCGTATCCTGTTGTTGACCATGGACCACCAAGGTAGGCGTCTTTTCCGCCAAATTCTCCAACCTTATCTGTCAATCTTTCAAAAGCACCTGTTCCCTGAAGGGCACCTACCCATGTGGTTCCAACCTGTGAACAGTCAGGACCTTCACCGGATGCAACAGCTGCCATTATCTTCGTCCAGCCTTCTCCCCAGCTTGAAAAGTCTACGTTAACCTTAATACCTGTTTCTTCTTCAAACATTGGTCCGACTTCATCGATAAATTCTCTTGCTCCGGAACCTGACATCATAAGGAAGTCAATTTCCTGTGAGAATCCCAATGATACAATCATTGCGATTAATAATGCAAACAAAAAGACCTTTTTCATAAAAAAACTCCTCCTTTTTTATTCCCTTTCAGGGACTTTTTCTGTTGATTCTCGAATAACGAGATCCGTATCAAATTTTAAGTGCTCTTTTTCCGGTTTTTTGCCACCGATAATCTGTATCAGCATCCCGACGGCGAATTTTGACATCTCCCTCATATTCTGTGAAACAGTGCTCAATGAGGGGGTCGTGTATTCAGCGAGTGGGATATTGTCAAAACCGATGACTTTCACATCTTCGGGAACTTTTAACGCTGTATTGTAAAGTCTCTTCAAAGCTCCCCATGCGACCAGATCCGAAAAACAAAAGATACCATCAAACACAACACCGGACTTCAGAAGCAAATCAACGCCCTCAATACCGCCTTCTACCGTGTTTTCAGTCCGGATAATCTTCGGTTCCAACCCGTTTTTATTCAGGACTTCCATGTATCCCCTGCTTCTCATATCGTATGAGGGTTTTTCACCTTTTCCGGTTATATGGACAATCTTTTTACAACCCACATCGACAAGATGTGTTACCGCTCTCAGACTTCCGGTGTAATTGTCTGCGGATATCGTCGGGATATCGAATTCTCCGGCGTTTTCCTCCCCAACACTGACGGCGGGAATGTTGTTGTTTTTCAGGGCTTTTAACAGCGTTTCATCGTAACTTCCCTCAAAAACGACGGCACCATCAATCAGGTTTGAATTGACATAATCAACGAACAATTTCTTGCTTCTTTCTTCCGAAGCGTTGAAGATCAGCGTGGAATAATCAAGCATTTTCAGCCAGTCCGTGGCGCCCTTTACACATTCCCCGTAAAACGGCGGGATGATAAAATCTTTGTTCGGCTTGATAAAAAAACCGATGGTCTTGGATTCGCTTCCCGCCATAACCCTTGCCACCAGCTTTGGCTTGTAGTCCATCTCATCCATAATCTGTGTGACACGTTCAAGTGTTTTTTTCCCCACTTTCTCAGGATGGTTTATGGCCCTTGAAACGGTCATTTTGGATATACCAAGCTTTCGCGCTATCTCATCAATCGTTGGTTTATTTGCCTTCATCAAATCACCTCAATATGTTACCGGTAACATTATGACATAATTCTATTTTTAGAACAAGAAGAATTATTAAGAATTAAAAAGAATTACAGGCGATTTAAGGCGATTATTGAAAAATTGCTCACTGCTTCTCATTTTTTTAATTTTGTTGTAGAAGATGTTATCGATAACTTTTGACCATGCTGGCCTCTCGGCTTTCTTGACTTTTGAAAATAAAGGCTTTATAATCGTTTTAGACAATCATTTAAACCTGTTTAAAAGTAGTGATCTGATGAAAAATAAATCAAAATTGCCTGTTGTTCTAAAAATAACTTTACCATTTGTTTTGACAATAATTCTTGTCATCATAACCATCTACGGTTTTGTCATGCCGAAAATCGACAATATTCTATTTGAGCAGAAAAAGGAGAAGGTAAAGGATCTTTGTAAAAACACACTTCAGCTCGCTGAACAATATTATGAAAGATACATGAGTGGAGAACTGAGCAAAGAGGAATCACAAAAGCGACTGGTTGAAAGGGTCAGGGGAATGCGTTACGGGGATGAATTAAAGGATTATTTCTGGATACTTGATATGGATTACATCATGATCATGCATCCCTATCTCCCGGAAATGGAAGGCAGCTCCATGAAAGACTACAAAGATCCAAATGGGAATACCCCCTTCTTTGCCATGGTCGAACTCGTCAGGCAGAATAAGTCCGGATATGTTGAATATTTGTGGCAATTGCGGGATATTGAAGAAGATATACAGAAAAAGATTTCATATGTGGAATTATTTGAACCCTGGCATTGGATCATCGGTACGGGTGTTTATTATTCGGATATAGAGTTGGAAACTTCTGAGATGACGCATGATATCAACGTTACATTAATTCTCATCGTTCTGCTGATAGGACTTATTTCACTCTATATTATCCTGAAAGAGATAAAGAATGCGGAATACCGGCAGCAAAGTGTTTTGGAAAAGGAAAAGTTTATTTTAAAACTAAAAACTATTAACGATAAATTGAATCAGGCGCAAAAGGAATCGGAAGAGGCCAATAGATCCAAAGATATTTTTCTCGCAACTATTACTCATGATCTGAGGACACCGCTTAACGGTATCGTTGGTTTCAGTGAATTGCTTGAAGGCTGTAGTGAAGAAGAACGCAGGAAGCGTTTTTCAGAATACACCGGGTATATTCAAAAGAGTGGCAGATACCTTCTCCAGATGATCAATGATATTCTTGATTTTTCAAAGGTGGAGGCAAAGAAGATGGAGCTTGTGAAATCTGAATTTTCGATCAACGCGGTCCTGGAAGAAGTTATTACATCTCTGAGCTTTTTCAGTCAGGAAAAGGGGATACCGATTGCTTTTGAGGCAGATGAAAAGCTTTTGATCAGGGCGGACGAGATGCGCTTAAAAAAAGTGTTTTACAATCTGCTTTCAAATGCCATCAAATATACAAAAGGTCATCAACCGATAGATGTTCATCTGAGTCGGAGCGAAGAAGGCATATTTGTTTCTTTCCGCGACAGGGGAATCGGCATTTCACCGGAAGATCAGGAGAAAATCTTCAAACCGTTCGTACAGCTCAATCAGATCAAAACGGAAGGGACCGGTCTGGGATTGGCAATCGCTAAAGAGATCGTTGACTTACACAACGGAGCGATTTCATTAAAAAGCGAATACGGTAAGGGTTCAGAGTTTACCGTACGGCTTCCCGGGAGTATTTTGACCGATAAAGTAACTTCTGCAAAAAAGACTGAACGGGAGAGTTTTGACCTTGCGGGTAAAAAGGTCTTTGTCGTGGAAGACGATGAGATCAGCAGGAAATTGATAAAACTTTTTCTTGAGAAGAACAAAATGCATCCCGTATGTGCTTCAACAGGTGAAGAGCTGCTCATGCTTTTGGCAAGCGATCTTCCGGACATTATTCTGATGGATATCCGTTTACCCGATATCGATGGGATTACGTTAAGGCATAAAGTCATGGAAACGGTTGCGAAGAAACTTCCCATCATCGCATTAACCGCCTTTTCATCTGAAGAAAAGAGAAGCGAATTGCTTCAAAGTGGTTTTGTTGCTGTCTGTCACAAACCGATTGATTCCGAAGATTTATTGGGAAAAATTTTCATGTCATTGACATCCGGCACGTTATAATAAGAGGGGGACAAACATTTTTCTGTTTAATTTTATTTTCATTAGGTCATTCTGATAGACTTGTCAAGTAGAATCAATTCAGCATTTAGTCGGGGAGATAGCTTTTGTCTATCCCCGACTTTTTTATTTCAGGAGGAAAACATGATTATAACCGTTATTTCCGATAGCCACATCCCCAATACTCAAAGCTTCTTGCCTGATGAAGTGATAAATTCTTTCCGGAGTTCAGATATGATCCTTGGACTCGGCGATTTTATTGATGAAGATACCATAGGGTTTTTGAATAGTTTTTCAGCTCCTTTTTACGGTGTACTTGGCAACTGCGACAGGTATGAACTCCGTTCATGGCTTCCCCAAAAGAGGAAATTTGAGATTGAAGGGCGAACTGTGTTGATGCTTCACGGCTGGGGAAGCAGAATAGACCTTGATCAAAGAATATACAAGATCCTCGAAAAAAAACCGGATATCTGTCTTTTTGGCCATACCCATACAATGCAGGATAAGTTTATCGGTCAAACCCGCTTTATCAACCCTGGCGCTTGTCAAAAAGGTGGCTCTTTTGCCGTTTTAACAATCGATAACCAAACAGATGACATAATTTGTGAGATCAAAGAAATTGCCCTGTAAGGAAATGAAGAATAATATATAGAACAGTAAAATGAAAAAGAAGATTCTGGGAGGGTTTCTATGAAAAAATATATCTTGCTTATCGTAATTGTTTCATTATTGGTTGTTTCAGCTTTTGCAGATTTCATCTACCTGACAGATGGTACAAAACTTTCCGGTAAAATCGTTAACTTCAATGAAAATTCGGCAGATATCCTGCTTGAAAACGGTCAGTTTACCAATGTCAATAAGAATATGATTGTAAGAGTCGATCCTGTAGATTCACTCACAGCTGACGAAATTATAGCGAATACCATGCAGTCATCCAATGCCTCTTCAATTGGCATCATAGGTGGCGCAGATGGAACAACGGCGATTCCTCTGGAACAGTATCCGTCAGGTCCTATCATGGATGTGCCGATCCCTGCAAATGAATTACCGACCATGTATGCCGATCCGGATATAGAACTCAGAAAGAGAATGCTCATGTATTCCGATATGAAAAAGGAACCCTGGATAGCGGCTGAGTTATCCCTCATCATCCCCAGTGCCGGTCATCTTTATACGGGTGAATGGGAAAGAGGATTTTTGTTCCTCGGAGCAAGGGCAGCTTTTGGGGGTATCGGTTTATACGGTTTTTCAATGGCAAATTCAAAGCAGAGAGAACTGGATGAAGGTTCCGGCGCCTTATCGACAGACGAAGAAGCCGCGCTCAAAGCAGCTATCTCACAGGGACAGATGTTCGGAGGTGTAGGAGCGGCTGGGTTTGGGCTCTTTACATTGCTCGAATTTGTAGATTCCTATTATGCAGCGGAGAGATACAATCAGGTGCTTAGACTGAGACTTGGAATCGAACAGTTTGATCCGATGATGCTGCCAACATTCGGAAAATAATTAATCTTTAGCCCATATAAAAAGAGGACGGTTTTAAACCCGTCCTCTTTTTATTTATATTTTTTCTCTCTGTTCCCAAACACGTGTTGTATTTTAAAACATCACGCGATGTCTCTTCTGTTTTTGTCAGTTAAAGATCAACCGGTACAGAAACGGGGTTTTCTTCATTTGTTCAGATGAAAAGCCGCAGGATGCTAATGAAGATATACTGTGCAAAGGAAAACACCGTCGGGAAGATAAAGAACAGGGCGATAAAGAAGACGATGATGCGGTATCTTTCGTACAGAATAAAAAAGTCTCTGAATCTGTTTGCCAACAAGTCTCTTACGATATGATACCCGTCAAGCGGCGGTATCGGGAGCAGGTTTAACAAGCCGAAGGCGATGTTTAAGTAGGCGATGGCATGAAAGACGGGGATAAGCCCGGGAATTGCGTTGTATGCCGTTGGGAACAGCTTTAACAGCAACACTTCTATCAGAATAACCGTAAAGGCAATGATGAAATTGGCAATTGGTCCGGCAACGGAAACCAGTATACGGTCTCTTTTGGGATTTTTGAAATTATTCGGATTGACGGGAACGGGTTTTGCCCAGCCAAAGCCGATAAAGAGAAACATCAGCAAACCGATCAAATCCATGTGCGCCAGGGGATTCAGCGTCAGTCTGCCGTAATTTCTTGGTGTCATATCACCGAGTTTATCTGCTGTCCAGGCATGAGCCAGTTCGTGGAAAATAATTGCCAGCAGGACAGCCGGAATGGATAATAATATCTGCATGGGATCTCTGAACATTTAATCACCTCAAAAATTTGTATAAAAAAAGCACCCAATAAAGGGTGCCTTGTATGGCTGGGAGAGGTGGATTCGAACCACCATTGTCGAATCCAGAGGCCGAAGTCCTGCCATTAGACGATCTCCCAAACAACAGCAGCATTATACAATATATATACTGGGTTGTCAACACCTTTTTTAATTCTATTTCTTTAAAACTCTTTTAATAATAAGCATAAAATCCCTTTGGCGCAATATAAGCAGTACTCCGGCATAAACGCTAATGGCTACCACTATTTTCAATAGGACCATCAGACCGGAATAATCCAAATGCTCGTTTAAAACCAATATGGCTAATCCCATCAGAACAGAACCAATCACACTTTTCATGATTTCCAGTATGTTCTTGACCGAAAGGTTTAAACGTTTGGAAACGGAGAGATGGATCAGTAATACGATGAAACCGGAAATCCCTGCGATGGCTGTTGCGAGTGCTATCCCCAAGGGTCCCATTGTCTGTGAGAGTGTGATATCGAGACCGATATTCACAGCAACTGAAATACAACTGGCGATAAACACAATTCGCGGTCGCTTCATCGCATATTCCGCCCTCATAAACAGGCTGTACAGTGAATAGAACGGGAGACCGAGGACATAGCCCCTGAGGATTTCCGCCGTCATGTTTGTATCGTAGGCACCGAATTCCCCACCCTGAAACAAGAGTCTGATAATATCGATACGCATGATGAAAAGACCGATTGTTGCGGGCAGGACGAAGAGGATCATTCGTTCTATTCCCTCGGCGAGATTTTTTCTGAATTCTTCTCTGTTATTCTTGGACAGTTGAGACAGTGCCACTGTGGAAACGGAAATGGCAAATACGCCGAGTGGCAGTTGGAACAATCTGTTGGCATACTGAAGTAGTGAAACACTCCCGGCACCGAGTCCTGATACAACATTTGTATCGACAATTGAGTTGATCTGAGTAACGGAGAGTGCTGCGAAACTGCTCAAAAAGACCGGCATGAAATCTTTCAGATCTTCCTTGTCATATCCCGGTTTAAACCTGAAGCCAATCTTACGGCTGCCAAATACCACAATGAGCCATTGAGCCACACCACCGATCATAAAGAAAATGGCGGGACCGAGTATGGGCGGATCAAATAGCGGAGCGAGGAGCACTCCTATGATCACCAGAATGTTATGCACGGCCGGAGAAAGGGCAGGTGTGAAGTAGATATCGTTACTGTTCAGCATTCCCGCATAAATTGCCCACATACTGATGAACAGGATAAAGGGAAAGATCATCCGCCCAAGAAAAACGGACAACCCTTCAACGCCCGGTTCAAGGCCCGGTGCGACAAGTCCCAGTATCTGAGGCATAAAATAAACACTAAAAATGATCAATGCCAGTAATACCGGGATAAATACGGTAAGAATCGAATTGGCGAACTTGTGACCGTTCGTCAGTCCTTTCATGGCACGTTTATTGTATGCAGGAACGAAGGCGCTTGCGAGGGCACCTTCGGCAAATATTTTTCTTAGAAAAAAGGGTAACAATACAGCAACGAGATAAGCATCGTATTCAGGTGATGAACCGAATTCTCTTGCAAAGAGCATATCCCGTACAAGCCCCAGTACTCGGCTGATCAATGTTGCAACAGCCATTTGAATAGAAAACCTCAGAGTTTTGGACAAAATCTTTTACCCCTGTTTATTTTATTTGATGAAAAATTTTGGGAAAGCGGCATAAAAAGCGGCTGCCTTCACAAGGTGTTCGTCAGGGCATTGATCCGAAGGACTGTGTGCGTATATTTCGTTTGCAGGACCAAATCCAACGGTTGGGATATCAAACATTCCCGCTGTGGCAATCCCGTTTGTGCTGAATGTCCATTTATCGATTCTTGCCGGTTCTTCAAACAATTCTTCGTACGTCTTCTTCGCCTTCTGAACCACTTCGGCATCTTCCGGATAAACCCAGGTCGGATAATATTTTTCAGTCGGATAGACGAGACCGGTATAGGCCTTTTCCGCATACTGAAGGACTTCAATTTCAGCCTCTATCCCCGTTCTGTCGAGAATTTCCTGAAGTTCCGCAACGGCACTCTCTTTTGTTTCTCCGGCCGTCAATCTTCTGTCGAGCTGGATCACACATTCATCGGCAACCGCATTCTGCGAGGGTGATTTGAAAAAGATCTGCGTGACGGCAATCGTCCCTTTACCCAAAAACGCGTCATCTTTAAGACGTTCATTTAATTTTTCTATTTCAGCGATGACCGGTGTCATCTTGTATATGGCGTTATCCCCTCTTTCAGGCGCACTCGCATGACAGGAAAGCCCAACGGTCTTGATTCGCATCTCCATTCGGCCTCTGTGCCCCCTGTAAATCCCAAGATTTGTCGGTTCCGTGATGACAACGACATCCGGCTTTAAGATATTCTCCTTGAGGATATACTGCCAGCAGAGGCCGTCACAATCTTCCTCCATGCAGCTTCCAACAACGTATAGAGTGTAATCATCCTCGAGTTTCAGATCTTTGATGATCTTTCCGGCATAGACCATTGAAGCCATTCCCGCTTCCTGGTCACTGGCCCCTCTGCCGTAAATCACGCCATCCTCATACTTTCCTTCAAAAGGATCACATTCCCAAAGATCGGGGTTTCCAACGTCAACGGTATCGATATGTGCATCCATGGCGATGATCTTCGAACCGGAACCGATTCTGCCGAGTATATTTCCGAAGCCGTCGATGATGACTTCATCAAAACCGCATTTTTCCATTTCGCGTTTGATTCTGAGAATGACTTTTTCTTCATTCTGTGAGGTGCTGGGAATCGCTATCATGTCTCTTAAAAATTGAACCATATCCGGTTTGTGCTTTTCTGCAGCTGTCAAAATCTGCTTTAAATCCACAATAATCCCCCCATTGTTTTTTTTATTTTTTCATCGCCGTTACCGGAGGCAGGAAATCCATCGGATCGTACGTCTTGTCATTGGCAAGATTCCTGACCTCAAAATGGAGATGTTGTCCCGTGCTTCTTCCTGTGTTTCCAATTCTTGCGATGATCTGTCCTTTCTCAACATACTGTCCTTCGTAGACATCAAATCTGGTAAGATGTCCGTATCTGTAGATATTTTTAGTTCCTTTTATCTCAATGAGATTCCCGTAACCGCCATTTTCTCCGGCAAAGTTCACCACTCCGGATTCCGCAGCAAAGATAGGAGCCCCAAACGGGGTGTTTTCCTTTATTGCCGGTGCATCTCTTGCAATATCCAATCCCGTGTGAAAACTCTCTCTTGCACCTGTAACCGGATGTGTTCTGTAACCGTAGGGAGAGGTGATGACGCCATAAGTCGGCCACTGACATTTTCCCGGAACAACGTTGAAGGTTTCACCGATACAATATTCCGGTACAAAAAGAAATTCACCTGCCCGGATTCGATAGGGGGCTTCCAGGTCGTTTGCCACGGCAATTGATTTCACATCTGCAAAAAAATAATTGGCAATATCTGAAAGAGTATCCCCTGAGTTTACCTGATACCGGTATCCTACGGGGTAGGGGACTTTGATCACTTCGCCGATGTTGAGTTTATCGGGTACGATATCCGGATTCCAATCCATGATGAGCGAACTGTCGACATTATATTTTTCACAAATTCCCGTTAAGGTATCTGAAAATTGAACAAAATGTCTCAATGTTACATAGGCAAACGCATTTAACGCGATCAGCAGCAATAATAAAACTGTTAAAACCTTTTTCAAAACAAAACCTCCAGTAAATTTATCCTTTGATCAAAGAAAAGACGACACGAGGAACGAGGCCATCATACTGTAGCCTGTGTAGAACAGAAAAGCAACTCCTATTCGATCTTTGTTTTTTCTTTGTTCTTTTTTTTCTTTTTTCAGATTTCTTGAGAGTGAAACCCAACAAATATTTATGGCAACTATTGCAGAACCAAAATAGGCATCCGATACCAGTCGCCAATTTCCCCATGAAAAAAGGGCGAACAGAAATCCGTAGGTGATGAGGACATAAAACGGTATCAGAAAATATGCGTTCAAATCTTTATTTTTTGTTATAAGTGTCAATTTTATCCATCCTATTCTATGTGTATGTATTTTTTTAGCATTGCCGTCTGTTCATCATCATGATAAGTAATGAGAAAGCGTATAACATTTTCGTACCATTCGGGATTTCCCTTTCTTCTCTGCAGATGTATCAGATAATAAAGGGCATTCCTTGCATAGTCGGTATCGGGAAAAAAGAATATCAGTTTTCGTGTGTAGTGATTCAGCTGGTATTCATCCCCGAGTTTGTCGTATTCGTCGATGATCAGTGAATAGACCTGCACGAGTTCAAGCGCTTCCGGGAATTTCTTCTCAAATGCCTTCATCAAAACGAGATTCTCCTGTGGATTTGATGAATGAATATTGGAGAGAATCAGTTCAAAAGCGGAGGTGGCATCATCCGGAAGGTTTGTGTTCGTATCCTGATCCATGAAAACGTTTTGTATGACTTTTAGCATTTCATCCACATAATTGGATTGTGGATATTCCATCATAAAACGGCTGTAGGTCTCGATTGCCAGACCTTCATTACCGTTTCTGATATAGGTATCAAAAGCCTGATACATAATTTCTTCCGGCTTCATCTCTATTCCGATAAATCTCTGTGTGATCACATTCTCATACATTTTTCCGAGGGAGCGGAGCGATTCTTTGGAATCTTTGATGTTTTCGGCGAAAATAAACGTTTCAGGATCATAAGACTCAATTACAGATTCTTCGAGAACTTTTACCGTACAAAGCGAGGATTTGTTTAACAGACTTTCAAAGAGGCCAAAAACAGTATCGGGTTCAAGTATCAATGGATTCCAGGAACTCCATTTCCATTCAAGTCCCAGTTTTCCACTGATAAGTCTGTAGGCTTCCGTTATCTTTTTGTCCACTTCATAGACTGTATCGCCCGGTGAAAATTCAAGTTTTTCCATGTTACTGCCTCTCGGTTGCTTTTCTTTTAATCATCTCATGATCATCCGTGATGATGAAGTCTGTGATATCGGGATTCTGAAGTAGCATTTGGGCATCATCTTCACGGTTGACGGTCCACCAGGCAAAGACAAGGTTCATCTGTTGTTTTGCGTTTTTCAACTGGTTCAGCAGCATTTCTGCCGGGAGAAGTCTGAAGGCTTCAACCGGTAAATGGAGTGAGTATGGTTTGTATGTCATGATTTTCCGTGTCAGATATTCAAGCGGGTTTTCGCTTTTTTGGGCGTCTTCACCGATCAGTAAACCGATCTTTGCTTCATGAAATGCCTTTCTAATTTCAAGAAGTGATTCATGGATAAAGGAGGAGAAGATGAGATGTTCAAGTGAAACAGCTTTCTCCCTTATCATCTCTATAAGCGGCTGTACAACTTTCATCTCTTTTATCTCGACGTTGATGATATATTCAGCGATCAGCAGATCGAAAATATCTGTCAATTTTGGAACGGTAACCCCTTCGGCTGAAGCTATTTCATTGAGTTCATCAAAAGTCAGTTCATCGATCCTGCGATCATTTTCGAACAGTCTTTTCAGATCCTCATCGTGAAATACGACAACTTCGTTATCCGAAGTCAGGCGTATATCCAATTCTACACCGCTGACTTCTGACTGAGCTGCAAGCTCAAACGATTCAAGTGAATTTTCAAGTGCTTTGTCATGTATGCCTCTATGTGCCAGAATTTTCATAATCAATCCCCCCATATTTTCTTCTATTATACACCATCTCTAAACTCAGAATGGTTTAGTCATTCTGAGTTATTAAGATTTTCAGGAAGTCTGTCTACAGGTGTATATGATATAATTCATATCATATATACATATTATAGGGGGAAATTTTATGGAGAAAAAAGTTTATACCGTTGAAAATGGACCAAAAGCCGTTGGCCCTTATTCTGTAGCCGCTTCAGCCGGAGATCTTCTGTTTATTTCCGGACAGATTCCCATGGTACCTGAAACCGGCGAGATTAAAACCGGTGAAAGTGTTGCCGTTCAGGCAAAACAATGTCTGGATAACCTTAAAACCGTTGTAGAGGGATGCGGTTCCTCAATGGACAAGATTGTTAAGTGTACTGTTTTTATAACAGATATGAAAAAGTTTGCAGAATTAAACGATGTTTACGCCCAGTATTTTACAGCAGAACCGCCGGCAAGAGCAGTCGTTCAGGTTGCCGCACTCCCGAAATTCGTTGATGTTGAAATCGAAGCAATAGCCGTGAGGTGATCATCAATCATGCAGCTGACTAAAATTTTAGAATCCGTTGAAGCACAATTGATCTGCGGGAATCCTGACGATGTAGAGGTAAAAACCGGTTATACGTCAGACCTTTTAAGTGAGGTGATGGCGTGTGGTAATGCGGATCTCTGGATTACCGTTCAGTCTCATTCAAACATCGTGGCCGTGGCCACGATTATAGGGGTTAAATGTATCTTTCTCGTAAATGGAAGGGAGTATTCGCAGGATACTATCAACAAAGCAGAGCAGGAAAATATCGTTCTGTTGACCAGTCATGAAAATGCCTATGAACTGACCGGAAAGATCTATGCAATGCTTCAAGGCTGATTTTCACATACACACTTGTCTTTCGCCCTGTGCGGATTTGACGATGACGCCCAATCAGATTGTTCAGAAATTGATTGAAAATCATATAGACTGGGCTGCGGTTACCGATCATAATACAACAAGAAACCTGGCTGTATTCGAGCGGGTCTATAAAAGGCATGGGGTTTCTTTCCTGCCCGGAATTGAAATTCAGACCGTTGAGGATGTTCATATGCTGGGTTATTTCCCTTCTGTGGAACAGGCTTGTAAAGTCGGGGAAATTGTTGAGGAAAGTCTTCCGGATCATGAAAGTGATCCGGAAGTAGATGGGTATCAATTGATGGTAAGCGAAACGGATGATTTTACGGAGATGTGCCTGAAGCCATATTCTTTTCCGACATCATTGACGCTTGAAGCCTGTATCAGCCTTATCGAAAGGAACGATGGGATAGCCGTTTATGCGCATGTTGACAAGGCCATGAGTATCATTTATCAGCTGGGATTTATACCACCCGATCCCTTTATCCCCTGCGAGATTTACATGCCGTCAAAATTGGGACAATACACCTCTCAACTGATGGGAAGAACCCTGTTATCATCATCTGATGCGCATAACCTTGACAGTTTCTCGGAGGCGAAGATGATGATCAAGTGTCGTAACAGAACTTTTGAAGAATTCAGAAAAGCTGTGTTGAAGATTGACGGAAGGGAAGTGATACTTTGTCACTGAGGACTTTATCCGATCACGTGGCGGATATTTGCCAGAATTCGGTAAAAGCAGGCGCCAGGAATGTTGAGCTGGAAATTCATGAGGATGAAAAAAGGTTTTTCTTCAAGGTCGTGGATGATGCGGGGGGGATGCCGAAGGTATTTCTGGAACAGATTTTCGATCCCTTTTTTACGACCCGTGATAAGAATATCCGGAAGGTTGGACTGGGGATTCCCTTTTTAAAAGCAGCAGCAGAACAGACCGGTGGGAAGATGGATATCGTCAGCCAGGACGGTGTTGGAACGATGACTTCAGCGACATTCTTCAAATCCAACATAGATTGTCAGCCCGTGGGAGATATCGTTAGTACCATCTTTACTTTGATCACTTCCGATAAAAATATCTTCTGGAAGATTATGAGGAAATATAACGAAGAGGAATACGCCATCGATACCGAAAAACTGATACAGAATCTTCCAGATCGTTCGATGTGGGAAAATCCCGCTTATATGAACTTGTTAAGGGAAAGTCTGTACGAGATGGAAAGTTCCATTAAGGATTAAAAGCCATCAAAATAGAAAAATGTAAATGAGTGTGAGAAATGATTGAATTAACGAGATTTAACGGAGAACCTTTTGTTTTGAATGCGGAATTGATTGAAACGGTGGAAGCTTTGCCGGATACCATTATCACTCTCTTTAACGGGAGGAAATATATGGTGCGTGAAAAAGTCGATGTGGTGTTGGACAGAATTTTTGAATTTAAGAATAAAGCGTATATTTTGAGCAACTCCGTTTCATTCGCAAAATCGATAAAGGAAAAAAGGGAAAAAAAATATAATTCAGATTGTGACTGTAGATGATTCCGACAGGGATTACGACTGTAGACGGTTCCAGCCGGATCTGGATGAGATTACAGGGGTGATTTTTTGGATATTTCAACCCTTATAGGGCTTGTTATCGTTATATTGGCTATTGGTATTGGTCTTGTATCGGGAGGAGACTTTGCCGTTTACCTCGGATCAGATTCAATGATATCTTTGGTCATCGTTTTGGGTGGTGCTCTGGGAGCCGTATTTATCGCCAACCCGAAGGAAAAGTCTTTTGGTCTGATTAAGACAATGTTGAGTACGATTCAGGAACCACAGCTTAATTATCTTGAAACGATAGGAACGCTCGTTTCCTTCTCGGAAAAAGCGAGAAGAGAAGGGTTGCTTTCCCTTGAAGAGGATGCTCAGAACCTGGAGGATCCCTTTACGAAAAAAGGAATACAGCTCATCGTAGACGGAACGGATCCGGATCTGTTAAGAGATATGCTTGAAATCGAAATAGACCTCTTTGAAAGCGATCTGGCCCTGGATTCGGGAATGCTTGCCGGTGCCGGAGCTTATGCCCCGGCGTTTGGGATGGTTGGAACGCTTTTTGGACTTATCGCCATGTTGGGGGCCTTAAACAATCCTGATGCACTTGGTCCGGCTATGGCGAAGGCTATGATCACGACGCTTTACGGGTCTATCTTTGCCAATTCCTTCTTCCTGCCGATGGGAGATAAATTGAAATTGAGAAAAGATAAATTTGTCATGCAGAAACAGATGATTCTTGAAGGGATCCTGTCTATACAGGCGGGAGACAACCCGAGATTACTGGAAGAAAAATTGAAGACCTTCCTTCCGGCAGCCGACAAGGCGGAATACGAAAAGGCCAACGCAACACCTGAGGAGTGATTTAAATGGCTAAGAAACAGAAGAAGGTTGAATGTCCACCACCTGGTGCGCCGGCGTGGATGGCGACTTACGGCGATATGGTTACCCTGCTTCTGACATTCTTCATCGCATTGCTTGCGTTTTCGAGTATCAGTGAAGGAAAATTCCAGGAAGTGGCAAGCGGTATCACCAGAATCTTTTCGGGAAGTCCTCCAAGTGTTTTGATGGGAGGTAAAACGACCGTTTCGGAACCCATCGTCACGACAAATCCCGGTATCAAGGAAGATCTACTCAAGATCATTCAGGATGAGGGGATACAGGGCAAGATAACGGTTGAAAACACCGATCAGGGAACGATCATCACACTTGGCGACATGATCTACTTTGAACCGTTCAGTGCCATTTTGACCAAAGAGGCCAAAGAGTTGCTGGAAAAGATCGGGAGTGTCATCGTCGAGCATACAACAAACGTCATAGAAACGTATGGTTATACGGATGATCGGAAATTACCGACAGAATCGATATACCCCTCCCTGCTTCATCTCAGTTCGGCAAGGGCTTCAAGTGTGGCAGAATTCTTTATCAAGGACTTGAAGAACAAGCGAATGGCAGAAAGGGTCGTGGATATCAGAAACGGAAAATTTGATATTGAAAAATACTACAATCCGGCGAGATTTGTTCCGGTGGGCAAAGGGGATAACGATGCCCTTGAGGATATCAATAAACTGGATTTGAAATACAAGGCCGAGATTGAATTGCTTGATTACAGGGTGAAGGATGCCGAGATCACCGAAGAACAGAAAAACGAAGCCTTGAAAGAATTGCAGAAGATGTATTCGGATGAATTAACGGCCCTTCGGGCTAGTTATCAAAAAATAACGGTACTTATCAAAAGGGAAAATGTGAGGTGATCTGAATGGCTGATGAAGCAGCAACGCCACAGGAAGAAGGTCAAAAGAAGAGTGGTGGTGGATTTAATATTATGGGGATTCTCATTGCCGCTATTGTTGCCGCAGTGGTTGCAGGAGGCGTTACTTTTTTACTGGTGCAAATGTTAGGGACAAATAATCCACCCGATTCGGAAGCAGATACAACTCCGGTAAATCCCGTAGAGATAAGAGTACGTTTTATCATCGATGGCAGTCAGACGACATTCATCCTGAAAGGCGGAAGCGAAGTTGTCGTCCTGGATATGATGAGTTTTACCGTCGGGAGTGACGGTTGTCGAGAGGAGATTGCCACGCGTTCAGATCAGATCAAATCGGCCTTGCAGGATTTGTTTATCCAGAAAGAACCGACCGAACTGTCGACACCGGCCGGTCTGGAACTTCTGAACAGGCAGATAAGAGAGCTGGTCAACAGGATCACCGGCTATGTGGGGGACAAGGGCAGATTTGGTGTCATCGAGGTCTTCTATCATATAATGGCGTTAACATCCGTTCAGTAAAAAATGATACAAACTTTATTTTAAGAAAAAAGGAGGTGGATTGAAAATGGCAGATTCTTTGAGTCAGGGTGAGATTGATAGTCTATTGGGAGCCTTGACAACCGGTGAAGTTGATATCGAAAAGATGAAAGAGGATGATTCGGAAAAGATAAAGCTGTATGATTTTGAGCGTCCGATGAAATTCTCAAAAGATCAGATCAGAACGTTTCAGATGCTGAATGAAAATTTTGCACGTGCCTTATCCACCTATCTATCTGGACGTCTCAGGTATTACGTAGATGTTAATCTCGGACCGATAGATCAGATCACATACGGGGAATTTTTAAAATCGTTGTCCAATCCCACGTTCATGACGATTTTTACCGGTAATAATTTAAGTGGGAGCGCAATCCTTGAAGTTAATCTCGGTATCATATTCGGTATGATTGACCGAATTCTTGGCGGGATTGGTGAGACGGTTTCAAAACCGAGGACGTTAACGGAAATAGAATTGAATATCGTCAGAAGGGAAGCCATGAGATTCCTGACGCTGTTGAGAGATGCGTGGGTAAATGTCATGGAATTCGTCCCAGAGATCGAAAATATTGAATCCAATCCTCAGTTTGTCCAGATCGCACCTCAAAATGAAATGACGTTGCTTGTAACACTTGAAATCGTCATTGGAAATGTGGAGGGGTTTCTTAACGTCTGTTTCCCGTCTTCAATTATTGAACCGTTCAGTGAAAATCTAACCAATCAGATGTGGTTTGCCAATTCATCGCATAAAAGACAATCCGAACTTGCACCGATCATCAAGAAAAATCTCGAAAAGACCCCGATTGATCTCTCCGTCCAGCTTGGGAAGTCAAAGTTAACGCTGGCGGAATTATTGTACCTTCAGGTTGGAGATGTCATCCGACTGGAACAGTATAAAGATGAGGAACTGGATATCTGTATCGGTGATAAACCGAGGTTTAAAGGGTTACCGGGGCAAAGAAAGGGAAAGAAAGCGATCAAGATTACAAATCTTTTTTCAGATGAAGATAATCCAGAATACGAAATCAGGGACTTCGCCAAAGAAGTTCAGGAAGGGAAGTGATAAGACATGACCAATAACAACGATTTCTTATCGCAAGAAGAGCTTGATGCCTTACTTGGAGCAATAAATGCAGGAGGTGATGATTCCGCCGGAGGTGGGGATGCCGCAGCATCAGGAGCATCCGAACCGCAGGGGAGTCTTACAGCCGCTGAAATAGATATGATTGGAGAACTCGGCAATATGATCATGGGTTCCGCTTCGACTGCTTTGTTTACGATCATCGCGCAAAACGTCGATATTACAACACCACAGGTTTCCGTTTTGAAAATGAGCGAATTGAGGAACCGATTTGACAGTGAACGTGTTGTCACGACGTTGAATTTTGAGGATGCCATAGAAGGACTGAATGTATTTGTCCTTGATAAGCAGACCGCAGCAATCATCGCCGATCTGATGATGGGTGGCGGTGGAGAAAATGCCGACCCTGAAATGGATGAAATGAAGATGAGTGCCGTTGGTGAAGCGATGAATCAGATGATGGGAGCCGCTTCAACATCCATGTCGGATTTCCTGGGCTCTTCTGTTAATATCACTCCCCCGTCCGTTTCAATATTCAATTTTGATGATGCAACCGCTCAATTTCCACCGGTTGCCGATAAAAATGATGATGAAGTCGTTCTCGTATCGTTTAACATGAGTATCGGCACGTTTGCGAACACGAATATTTTTCAGATACTGCCGATTGATTTCGTAAAATCACTTTATGCAAAGGTTGCGGGTGAAACGGCTCAAGCTGATCCTACACCACCGCCACAGGCACAACCTGTTCAACAGCCGGTCCAGCAACAGCCCATGTATCAACAACCTGTTCAACAACCGATGTATCAACAGCCAGCACAACAACCACAAGGAGCTTATATGCCACCGATGCCACAAAAACAGGATCCGGTTTCTGCAAGTCCCGTAGAATTTGAGGACTTTGATCAACCGGTCTATACACAATTACCCAAGCAGCTGGAATTACTATATGATGTACCGCTTGACATTACCGTTGAACTTGGAAGAAGTAAACTGACGCTGAAAGAGATCATGGATCTGAATATCGGTTCGATTATCGAACTCGACAAGCTGACCGGTGAGCACATCGATATTCTGGTTAACGGAAAAGTGATTGCGAAGGGTGAAGTTGTTGTCGTCAGCGAAAGTTTTGGTGTCAGAATAACGGAAATTGTCAATCAGAAAGATCGAATCGGAAGTCTCAGATGAAAAAAGGGTTATTCTGTCTTTTTCTGCTTGTCCTGCTTTTTTCACAAATTGCCTTTTCGGAATTTGATGATGACAGTTTTTCCGCCTGGAGTCAGTCCATCAGAAAATTCTCGGGGATGCGTAATATCGCCGGTGATATCGACATTGGTATGGATCTGATTGATAAGAGCGGTAAATGGTACAGAAATGAATATGCCATGGATTTTTACAGCAGAGATTTAAAGGATTATCGGATTGATTTTACAAAGCCTTCAATGTTGAAAGGGATAACCGTTCTTTATCAATATCGGGAACAGTTGTTGTATGTCCTCAATATTGAGGGAAAGGAATATGCCCTTCAGAGTTTTGAAAACGGAACCGAGATACAGTTTAATCCCACTGTTATCCTCATGGAGTTTCTTGATTTTTTGATCAATATAGATTCAATCCCTCTTCTCAACGTTTATCCTGAAATGGACGAAAATGGGAATCATGTTTTCAGAATACTGCTTTCGCAACCGGATATTCTCATTCTTTTCCAGAAAGAGTATCCAGCCATTATCATCAGACTGGATGAAGACAACAATATCAATCAGGTTGAACTGCTGAATGAAAATACGAATGAAAACGTTGTGATCAAGCTGATCAAGGTTCAAATAAACCTCCCTGAAAGAAATATCAACTCATTTTTTGAAATCCCGTTAAATGAATTCAAACTGATCGAATACCTTGGTGTCGATTAAGTTTTATATAAAATATCCATCCGTATATCTGGTATAATATTGTCTGATTCAGAAAAATGATAAAGTTTGAGGTGAGTCTTTTTGAAAAAATTATGTCTGACTGTTTTGTTTATATTAATCTCAGTATCTGTTCTTTTTGCAGATAATTCCAGATATACCTTACAAACGGGTGATACGATTGAGATATTCAACTACACCTACCCTGATTTGACACAAACTGCTGAAATAGGACCGGACGGATTCCTTGAAGCGAGATTGATCGGAACGCTTCAGGCGGTTGGAAAAACTCCGGAACAACTCGCCTCGGAACTTGAAAAAGAATATAAAAAATACGCTTCAGAATCAAAGATAACCGTGATCGTTAAATCCAGAAAGCCGCAGATTATCTTCGCGATGGGGGAGTTAAAAAATCCTCAGAATGTAGATATTCTCATGAATCAGAACATGACAATGCTTGAGCTGATCAGTCTTTGTGGTGGACCAACGGAAAATGCAGACCTTTCTTCCGTTACGCTTCGGCGAAACAACAAAGCGGAAACGATTGACGTATCCGCAGCCTTTTATGAGGGGAAATGGGAGAAAAATACGATTTTACAATCCGGTGATATGATCATCGTTCCCAAAAAATATGACAAACGGGTCTACATCTTCGGGGATTCTGAAAATTCAGGTGCTGTATATTTCGAAGAGAAAGAACCCATGACATTAAATTATCTCCTGTCAAAACTGGGCTTTGATCCGGATTTGATGCAGCCTGAGATTCAGGTGCACAGAAAAGGTCAGAAGTTGAGCTTTGATGCCCTGTTCGTCTTTAACAATCAGGAACAGATAGCACTTGAGATCAACGATATTATCGTCCTTAAACGGGTTGAATCGAGGTTCTGTTATGTTACGGGAAAAGCAGAAAGTGGCAGAATAGAATTTGAAAAAGATGAAAAGATGACGCTCAGGACACTGATGGGGAAACTTGGTGTTGATATGGAACATCTACCTGATCTTGAAGTGCTTCATACAGACGGAACAAAAGAAGATTTTGACAGCGAACGTTTAAAGACATTTGACTATACGCTTTCAACCGGTGATATCGTTCAATTCCCGATATCAAAATATCTGTACCTCATCGGAAATGCCCCGCAGAAAGGCAGGGTTTCTTTTTCGGATCACGAGGAGCTCACCTTGCTCACCCTGCTGATTAAAATGGGGTATCAACTTGAAGAACCTGTCGATATTACCATCGTTGAACCGGATGGCATTAAATCCGTCTTTTCGACCAAAAATCTTCTTCAAAGGGATGTATTTCTGAAAAGCGGTTCGATCGTTCAGTTCCCGGAAGAGAGATATGTCAATATTGTCGGTGACATCACGAACACGGTGTCTTCACAATCGGAGACGAGTGAAGTGATGCCCGACAGGCTAACTTTCAGATACGATGAATCCATGACGTTGAAAACGGTTATCAAACGCCTCAACGCCATACCGGTTGAATCTGGACTGTCCGTCACATTGCTCAGAGGACTTGAACAATTTGAATACGACACGAAGGATGTCTTTTATTCCGATCGGGAAGTCATGTTAAAGATAGGCGATACGCTGGTTTTTGAAAAAGACAGGGATCGCTATGTCATGCTGCTGAAAGAAAGCAACAAATTGTCCAAGGTTTACTTTAAGGCAAATGAGGAAATGGATATTTTCCAGCTCTTCATGAAGCTTGGGACGATTTCAGATACGTGGAATGATGAAGTACGAGTTTTCCTTCCAAACGGAGAAGTACAGGTTACCGATGTTGATGCGATCATCTCAAGAAAAACGAATTTTCCCCTTGAACCAAAGAGTATGGTTGTGATTCCGGAGACGTACCGAAGTGTTTATGTCTTTGGGAATTGTGATACACAGGGCGAAATATTCTTTAAACGTGATGAATCATTCGATATCAGAAATCTCATCATCAAAGTCAACGCCGATCTGTCGGAAAATACAAAGCGTATAATCGTGAAAAACGGAAACGATATTCAAGACTATTTACCGGAAAGTTTTCTCGAATTTGAGAATAATCTGTCATTACAACCCGATTCGATTCTCTATTTCGAGCCTTATCGTCCGATAAAGGTCAATGTTTTCGGACAGGTTTTAAAACCCGGTATCAAGGTTTTTTCACAGGATGAACCGGCAAATCTCATGATGCTATTAACGAAATGCGAGGGATTTGAGACGAATGCCGACCGAAACATCCGAATCATCAAGGCTGATGGGAGTACGATCGTCGTCAATTACGATGAACTGACGGATCCTGCCGGGATTGCGATTGAAGACGGATCCTATATCATCGTGGATGAAAATACCAATCGCTATGCCACGGTTATCGGAGATGTCAACGAGCCCGGTATTCAATATATGAAGAAAAACAGTATGACATTGCTTGAAGTCATTAATACGTCGGGTGGTGTGAAAAACTGGGAGATCAACACCTTTGTTGAGATTACAAGGGCAAATGGCGGTAAAGAAACCGTCAATACCGAACAAAATCCCGTTCTTCTGAACAGTGTGGAGATTTATCCCGGGGACATCGTGTTCGTCACACCGAGCAGCCGATTAAAGGTTTATGTTCTCGGTGAGGTGAACAGTCAGAGGATCCTCATGTATTTTGACAGGTTAACCCTCTTTGAAGCGATCATGAGAGCCGGCGGGACAAATGACAGTGCCTATCTGAAAAAGATACTCTATTATAAGGGTGGGTTGAATTCTCGTCCGCAGGTAGTTGACCTGTCCGGTATTAAATGGTCGAAACCGACGGAGCCCATCTATCTTCAGCCCGGTGATGTCATTTATGTTCCGAGGAGTGCGATGGTGGATATCTTGCGGGTAACGGGGTTCATCGGCAGTATGATATCATTCTCTACCAGCAGCCTGGATGTTTATAACGGTTTGACGCAGAGCAATGTGCAGATCCCAGGAGTTTCAGATACAGCGGATTCCGGTTCCGTTGACAGTTCAACAACCGATAATTAGGAAAATCAGCGGGTGATAAAAAATGTTATTTAAGGGAAATGAAGAGATTGCAAAGAAAATTGGCTTAAACACCACACATATCGATATACATTCCCATCTTTTACCTGAGTTCGACGATGGCGCGAGAAGTCTTGAAGAAGCCCTTGACATCTGCGCATCGATGAAGCGGGACGGGTATGAGGCGATCGTCTGGACGCCGCATTACAATATCCCCAAATACCCGCAGGTGAATCCGGAATCGATTCGGGAACATTATGAGAAATTCGCCCCCGTCATTGAAAATGAAACCGGCTTAAAGGTGTTCATGGGGTCAGAACTATATTGTACACCTCCGTTACCCGAACAGCTCGTACCACTTGCCGGAACGGATTTTGTTCTGATTGAGTTTCCATACGACACCTATCCGAGATATCTTGATGAAGTCCTGTACAATATCCAATTAAAGGGTTATCGCATAATTTTTGCGCATGTGGAACGTTATCGCTGGCTATTTCCGGAGAAGAAAAAGCTGTTTAAGAAAATCATCGACTATTCAATGATCGATACCTTAAAGGAGAAAAATATTTATTTCCAGGTGAATCAGACCACGCTGGATCACCCGGATGATTTCACATATATGCAATATCTTTATGATCAGGATTACGTGGAATTTGTTGGTGCCGATAAGCATCACAGGGATGATAAAAGAACATTTGTAAAATTTTAAAAACAAAAAGTGATTCATACAAGGAGGTATGATCTTGTCGGACCAGTTTGATAATAATCCAAATCAACAGGAAATGGAGTTGTCTTTGGAAGATATTCTCTTTATGATTAAAAGGCGATTCTGGTGGGGCTTCTTCACCGTTTTAGTCGTTGTAGCAGCCACATACGGCTATCTCCAGGTTGCTACGCCTAAATACACCTCTTCGGTTAAATTAAAAGTCAATCCATCTTCTCAGAGTTCGTCAGTATCCAATCTGTTTTCGGATAGCATGTCACTTGGTGGCGGAAGCGCAAATATCACGACGGAAATAGAATTGATTAAGAGTACGGCTAATATTGAAAAAGTCGTCAGACGACTGAATCTCGTCGACGTTTTGATAGATCCTGAAAGTGAAGCACGGCAGAAACTTACCGAAGATCAATTATTTCGGGTTGCCGTTAACAAGCTTTCAGGTGGCGATTTTATTTCAGTAGCTCCCGTTAAAAATACACAGATTGTCCAGATTTCCGTCGAGATGTTTTCGCCGGAACTGGCAAAGAATATTGCTTCAACACTTGCTGAGGTCTACAACACGCAGTTAAAGGAATTTGCTCAGAGAGATTTGACCATCAGAACTCAGTTTCTTGAAGCGCAATTACCCGCAGCTGAACAGGCGTTGAACGAATCCATTCTCGCCATCAGGCAGTACAAGGAGAATGCCGGGATATTTGATCTCAGCAGTCAGGCGTCGTATATCCTGAACATGTTCTCCAAGTACGATACACAGATTGATCAATATGAGATGACGGTTAAGACAAAACAGAATTCCATTGAAACCCTTAAGGACAAGATAAAAGACGTGGATCAGGAAATTATCACCTCTGAAACGATCTCAATCAACCCGCTCGTACAGGAACTCAGAAGTAAGCTCACCAACGCGAAAATTGATCTTGCCTCTCTGGAAGAACTATATCCGGACACCGATTCAAGGGTTGTTACGAAGAAAAAGACAATAGCTGAAATTGAAAGAGAACTCTCAGCACAGGTTACTCAGATGGTAACCAGTCAGCAAAGGTCTGACAACCCGATGTACAGTACACTGATGACGGATATTGCTCAGAATGAGATTGAACTGCTGTTGGCGCAGGCCAATCTTGAAGCGATAAAGGAAGCACGCAGTACCTATGAGAAAAGACTGTGGGAACTCCCAAAAATGGAACAGGAACTGGTACAGCTTGAAAGGGAAAAGAGTCTGAATGAGGAGTTATTCACATTATTATCCAAAAAACTTGAAGAGTCTAAAATCGCTGAAGCTTCCGTTGCCGGAAATTCTTTTGTCGTAGATGAAGCACAACTTCCATTTGGGCCTTCAAGTCCGAAAAAGATGCTAACGATGGCTATCGGAGGTGTCCTTGGCATATTCCTCGGTATTCTGTTGATCTTCGTCATAGAATATGCGGATAAAACCATCAGAAGCGAGGATGAAATTGAAAGGTTTACACATAACAAGATTCCTGTTGTGGGGAGAATTCCAAAATTCAGGGCATCTGAAGGGAAAGAAATGATCACGCATTTTGATCCAACCTCCCCGGAATCAGAAGCTATCAAGATGGCGGCTAACAACGTTCTCTATATGAGACCGGAGGAGATAAAGATCTTCGCTGTAACCAGTGCCGGGCCTGCGGAAGGTAAAACGACCTTTGTGGGAAACACCGCCAATATTCTCTCGCAGAACGGTGAAAAAGTCCTTGTAATGGATCTGGATATGCGAAAACCGAGGATTGAAAAATTCTTTAATATCCCATCAACTCAACGGGGTGTTGTTAATTATTTTGCCGGTCAGGCTGAAATCAAGGATCTGATCCAAAATGTCCATGAGAATGTCGATGTCCTGCCGGTTGGCCCTATTCCCCCGAATCCAACGGCTTTACTGGCGTCTAAAAAGCTGATTGAATTGTTTGAACAGTTAAAAACACAATATGACAGGATCATCATCGATACACCGCCTGTGATGGCGGCTGCGGATATCAACCTTTTTGCCGGAAAGATAGATGGTGTGGTCATGGTCACAATGGTTAACAAGACCAGAAGACCTTCATTCAGAATCGCTCTGAATAATCTGAAAAATTCGAAAGCGGACATACTGGGATTCGTTGTCAATGCGATCTCATCCTCCAATTCCAATTATTACTATTATTACAACAAGGATGGGAAGAAGAGAAAAAGGGCAAAAACAAAAAAATAAATGGAGGCATCTCATTGATTGAAATAAAAGTTGTCAACACAAAACGCCTAAAAAAACTATTTGTGGATTTTCCATATGAGTTGTATAAAGATTCAGCGTATTGGGTTCCGATGTTCTATACGGATGCAAAAAAACTCATAGCCGGTGAAGGGTCAACCGTTTTCGCGAACGGTGAACAGGAATTTTTTCTTGCTTTTAAAGATGGAAAACCCGCGGGGAGGATTTGTGTTGGGATCGAGGAAGATCTCAATAAGAGAAAAGAGTATCAACATGCCTATTTTACCCTTTTTGAGTCGATTCACAATAAAACGGTAGCCGACGCCCTCATTGATGCGTGTCTCAAGTGGGCCAAAGAGAAAAAGATGCAGTATCTCAAAGGACCGGTCTCGCCGACAAACGGTGATGATTATCGCGGATTGCTGATTGAAGGCTTTGAAGAGCTTCCGGGGATGCTTATGCCTTATAATCCCCCTTATTACATGGATTTTTTTAAAGACTATGATTGCTTCCTTGAATACTACGCATATGATTATGATTTGACACAGCCGATCGATAAAAATAAAATTGAAGTGATGAAAAAGGGAATCGTCCGTTCGGGAGAGTATTCCCTTGAAGAACTGGATGGGATGAATCAGGAAAGGATAGCCGAACTGACTTGTGTTCACTTTTATGAAGCGGAAGGCTACTCAGCGGAAAAAGTATATCTGAAGACAAAAAAACAGATTGATGAGGCGACCGATAGCCTGTTCAAGATCATGTCCAATTCCTATCCTGAAGATTGGGAGGAAGATCTGATGCCCCCCAAAAAGGAAGAATGGCGTGACATTATCCTGGAAATGAAAAAAGTTGTGACACCGGATCTGGCGATGTTTGTCAAATATAAGGGAGAACCCGTTGGTGTTATTGCTGTGATACCGGATTTAACTCAAGGGATACAAAGGGCGAAGGGGAAATTATTCCCGTTTGGCTGGTATCATCTGCTTAAAAGTCAAAAAGAAACCAAAAAGGCACGCGGCATCATTCTGTTTGTCGATGAGCGGCATCAAAAACGCGGCATACCGGGGTATATGATTTTAAAAATGCGTAAAAATCTCTTGGAAGCGGGATTCAAAAAGATAGAGATTTCGAGTATCAGCTCAATGAACAAAGATTCGAATGGAATCTATCAATGGCTGGATATGGATATCGTTAAAAAATACAGACTGTTTGGGAAATCCGTTGATGGTTCCCGTCTTTCTGTTGAAGAAGTCTATGGAATTGCTTCCGAAAAGGTTAAAAAATACAGGAAAACGGGATGAATCCCGTCAATAATCTAAGAAAGATTTTTAAAAATGATTTCAAAGAGTTTCCTGTTTTCAACAGGTTTTGAAATAAAATCATCTGCACCGGCATCTAAAAATGCGTTTATTTCTTTTTCCTGAGAATATCCCGATACGGCTACTATTTTGGTGTTTTTAATCGCATCATTTGAATTTCTTATGGTTTTAATCACTTCAACCCCACTGATATCAGGCATTTGAATGTCCATCAATACAAGATCCGGTCTTTTGTTCCTTATGATTTCAAGAGCAGTTTTCCCGTTTTCAGCTTCAAGAATGATTGCATCAGTCTTTTGAAGGGCTTTTTTCATGATCAGGCGATTGATCTTGTCATCTTCGACAATCAGGAATTTTTTCCCCATATAACGCTTTTTCGCTTGTTCCAACGCCTGAAAAGGGGTCCCGGATAGTTTCTTGTTGAGATCAACCGGAACGGATATGATATATCTTGTTCCCTCGTTTGGAAAACTCTCGATGTGAATTTCACCTTCCATTAAATCAAGCAGTCTTTTTACCAATGCCATGCCGATCCCGGTTCCCTGGAATTTTTTTGTATAGGACTGATCCCCCTGATAAAAGTAATCGAATATTTTTTCAACGGTTTCCTGACTCATGCCGATGCCCGTATCAGCGATTTCTATCTTGAGAATCCCTGATTCTGTATCCAAAGCGATATATTCACCTGTCAACGTAACAGATCCTTCATCGGTAAATTTGATCGCATTTGAGAGCAGATTATGAAGGATTTGTTCAAAACGCAGTGGGTCAATCAGTATATTGTTGATCTCCGGGTTTAAATAGCGGCATGTGAATGTTAACCCCTTTTCACCGGCCTGTTTAATATATTCACTGTAGATAACTTTGCACATATCCTCCATCTGTACCGGTCTTTTTTCTATTTTGATGCGATCAAGGTTTAATTTGGAAAAATCAAGAATATCATCCACCAATCGTTTCAAGCGATCGGCTGAATATTCCAGCATACTGATATACTCCATCTGTGACTTTGAAAGCCCTTTTCTTTCAAAAAGATGGAGGATTCCCTTGATCCCGTTCAGTGGGGTTCTGATCTCATGGTTGATATTGGCAAGGAAGATATCCTTCATATTGTTTGCCTTTTCAGCTTCCTGTTTTGCCAGTTCCAGATCCTTCATCGCCTGTTTCAATTCAGTGATATCAAATGAGAAGCCACCGAGGTACTTTTCTCCATCTTCTTTTTCAATCGGGAATTTATACGTTTTAAGATAGCGTAATTCGCCATACTTATTCAATTGTTTTTCTTCTCTTATCGTCAGATTCGAATTTAAAGATTCGATATCACTTTCGAACATTTTGGCTCCCTCTTCACCGGGAAAGATTTCTGCAATTGTTTTTCCATACCATTCATCAATCACTTCGATAAAATTTTCTTCCAGATAACGATTGACAAACACCAGTTTTAAATCTGAATCTTTCATAAATACCGTAGCCGGAAAACTGTCTACAAATGTCCTGAAACGTTTTTCGGAATCTGCAAGTCTCATTTCATTTTTCCTTTTTTCCGTAATGTCTCGAAAGACGACGACAATACCGTTGATTTCACCTTTTGTATTCAGGATAGGTGCCACACTGTCATCAATAATCCTGCAAGTCCCAGCTTTTGAAATCAACTCAAATTCACCGGAAATCTGAAAAATATCTTTACGCTTAACAACTTCATCAAAGGAGATCGTCATCTTTTCCTTCGTATGATAATTTCTGATTGAGATGACAGTGTGAAGTGCTTCGCCGACAGCTTCTTCAATCTTCCAACCGGTTAATTCAGAGGCAGGCGGATTCATGCCCTGTATTCTCCCGTTTAAATCCGTCCAGATGACGGCATCCCCGATAGAATTCAGGATGGTTTTGAAATCTTCACTGAGCGATTTGAATTCCACAACATTTCGATTCAACTTTTGTATCAGATTATAGATGAGATAAATTGACAATACAACGATAATGATCAATAAAAATATAACGATATGGAAAGCGTATTGAAAGGGTTCTTTCGTATCATATTTCAGCCATTTACGGATATAATCATAATAAACAGAATCTTCATTTTCTCGCATCTTTGTAAGATATTGATCGATGAGAGGAATCAATTCACCGGATATTTCTTTGTTTAAACCGGCAAAAACCTCTATCGGAGAAAAAGTGATGACGGCCTTCCCCAGAGAATTAACGGCCTTCCACTCCGGTTTTGAAAATCGGTTCACAACACCTGCATCGATTTCATTCCTGTCGATGGCGGTCAATATTTCAGTATAAGAGTCAAAATACTTCGGAGAAAAATTAAGGGAATAAAGGGCCATTTCTTTAACGAATTGTTGTCCGAATATGCCTCTTTTCAATAAACCAACGCTTTTACCCGCGAGATCAACAAAAGTGTTATAGGAATTCTCGCGATTCGTGTATATCTCAGCCCAACTTGACATAAATGGTTGCGCATTGAAATCGAAAAGAAGTTCCCTTTCATCTGTTTTTCCCATCGCTACTACAAGATCAAGCCTGCCTGCTTCTAAAAGATCACAGGCATCTTTGAAGGTATACAGTTGATAGTCGAAGTCAAAGGATTCTTTATCGGCAATGTCGTTTAGAACGTCAATATAGAATCCCTTTGCTTCATCCTTTTCGATAAAGCATAGTGGCGGATTATCGTATATCCCTACTTTATAGGTCTTTGCAAATAGAATCACAGTTGTCAACAGGAACAGAAGAAAAAAAACCCGTCTTTTCACAAATAGCCACACCTCAAAACGGTAATGATGCATTGATTATAGCATTAGCCCGCCTGAATAAAAAGCATCCGGTTAATTTAAAATATAATCTAAGAAATTTCACTATCGGTTTACATCATCTTAATCAAAATATCGTTTAAATATCATAAAAAGAACACAGTCTACGGCAAATTTACCGTTGGGCTGTGTTCCGATGTTAATGGTTTTCAATTAAAATTCCAGCAAAATATCATCCATGATTCTTGGAGCATTCTTTGAAGGGGCTCCAAATTCCCATTTTCCGGGATTTGGGGATGTTCTTCTCAACAGCGATTCTATCCCGTCATAATCATAAGTTGTGACATAAACCGTCCATCCCTCAAGTGTTTTCGTATCCAGTGAATCAAGGGGGACGAGAATTGTAACCGTCAAATTATCCTTGTCCGTCTTGACCTCAGGTGACGGGGTGACCGGTGTTCCATAAGCTTCAGCATCAGCTCCCTTGCTGTTGTATGTAGCGAGTGACCAGCCGGTTGCATAGATCTGATAATCCCAATTTCCCTGTGTCCCATCGGTATAAAACGGCATCTGTGCTTTTTGTTCCGGAAGTTCAACGACACCTGATTTTTCGGGGTTATCGAAATATATCTTAAAGACGGTATGGTCAAATCCGTTCGTAGGCGCCCATCTGTCACTGATGTCCTTCATTTTGAATTCCATCCTCAGAATCTGTCCTACCTGTTCGAAACGAGCATTCGTCAGATCCATCTCATTTCTGTAGTTGCCTTCCCCTTTCGGATAGGTATAATCACCCGTAGGGCCGTTGTCATCCCCAACCGGATCACTGAAATTTGCCAGTTCAACGATGGGGATCTCCATGTCTATTTCTATTGTATCGGAGTATTCATAATTGATAGGGATTTTTCCATAAGCCTTGGCGAACAGCTTGTGTGTACCTGAAATGAAATCAGCCAGTCTGATCGTTGCTTCCCAGTTCCCTTGATCATCCGGTAGCATCGTTGCATATTCCTTTTCATTGCCGTCAACAAAGAGTTTAACCTTTTTTGCATTTTCCGCTTTTCCACTGATGGTAAAATCAGAGGATTGCATTTTTTCATAAGCGTTGAAGGATACCCTGATGCCTTTATCCTTGAGAGCCTTTGTGCTGTTCGTAACCCTAAATACGGCAAAGGCTTTTGGGTCAACCAGTTTGTTCAGAATGCCGGCCTTACCGATTTGAATATCCTTTGAAACCATTCTGCTGGTGAAAACCGGTTCGAGAAGTGTTCCTTCCGGTAATCCGGTGTCAAAATCTGACGCATATTTTGCTTTTGCATTGGTATTCATAAAGACCATATACGTTTCATCTTCATATACAATTTCATAGATGAGAACACCGGGGCCAAGCGTATCGGCATAAAGCACCTTTACCTTTCCGTTTCGGAAGGCATCGTATTCCATTCTCAGAGCGGAAAGTTCCTGGATATATTTATAGAGGGCGTTTTCAGGATCGTATTGATCTGTTTCGGTGTCATATCCGCCGCCAAACATCGAGGCTCTTGTCTCGGTAAATCCCTGTTCCGTCCCATAATAAATCGTCGGGATGCCGGGAATCGTAAAGATTAGTCCTAAAGCCTGCATGAGATCAAGGATCTTTGCCCCTTTTAGGAAACGGCTCATATCATGATTATCGACAAATGTGATCATGTTTCTGCCGTCGAAGAAGGCTTCTCTCTGCTCCAGTCTGTATCGGAGAAGATCCGTTGGCTTGCCTTCCTTGAAAACCCGGTGGATCTCACTCATCAGAGGAAAGTCCAGCATCGAATTGTAGCCGAGATCAAAATACCCGCTGACAAGTTTTTCCGCGTTGTTCTCATAAGGCGGTGGTGTGACCCATGCTTCACCATACACGATAAAATCTTCCTTACCCGTTTTAGCCGCAAACGGGAGGATCCCATCATCATCTTCCAGAAATTTCTTCCAGAATTCATCTTCAATATAGATTGCCGTATCGATTCGATAGCCATCCACACCGAGATCAATCCAGAATTTAAAACTGTCTTTAAGGGCATCAATTACCACTTGATTCTCGGTATTCAGATCATCCAGATCGGCAAATCCCATATTTTCTTTCGTTGGCGGATTCTGTTCCGATTCCCAGTGATAGATAGCAGCTTCACGCTGTCGGGCATCGTTAAAATCGATCTGATCAAACGGTTCCTGAAGCGGCTTTTCAACGATAGAAGGAACAGTCCCTGTATTGAGGGTATATTCTTCGCTATCCTTATTGTAAATATAATGATTTCCCATATGATTACACACAATGTCCTGAATAACGTACATCCCGCGCTTATGAACTTCATCGATGAATCGCCTGTACAACTGAATATCTCCAAAATGTTCATCAATCGCCTTCATATCCCTTGCCCAGTACCCATGATAACCACCGTAATTGACATAGGGGTCCCACCATTGATTGGCAACGGGTGGTGTCAGCCAGATAGTCGTCACACCGAGCCCCTGAATATAATCAAGACGGTCAATTAACCCCTGAAGATCCCCCCCGGTGTACTTGCTGCCATCCAAACCGAAATCGATGCCGGATGCCGTTTGTACATCGTTTGAAGGATCACCGTTGGCAAAACGGTCCGTCATCAGAAAATAGATCACCTGGTCTTCCCACGCGACTGATTCAGCAAATGTGAAAGACCAAACGAATAAAACAATCACACTGATAAAGATTAATCTTTTCATATTCTCCCTCCCTTTTAAGATTGGAACTGTTGCGGTTATGCTATTATTTTATCATGATTTTCTGAAATTTTTATAAGGAAAAAGACTATGATTTATCATCAGCTATTTTTTCAGCTTGATGACTTTATATTCACGTTTTACTCACAGTCGATGGTGTATAATAAGGCAACCTGAAAACTTTTGAGGTTGTCAAGTTTTGCATGAAAATGTTTGTATGTATGAAAATTACCATATTTAAGAAGATGGCTATTTTATCTCAAGGGAGGATTATCTATGAAAAAGATTCTTATTTCGGTTTTTGTATCATTGCTCGTTCTCACTACGGCTTATTCGACATCATTACTCACCATTGTTGATTCGGCAAAAACGGTGAACAGCAATTACACGCTCTATGAACTCAACAGGGAAAAGACACAGCTGGATTATGACAAAGGTATGATTGAAGCAATGAACAGAAAGGCTGAACTTGCTGCAGAAAGCAGCAGAGCGTCAGGAGAAAACAAGACGCAGAATTATCTCAGCTCATTTTATTCAGAGATTCTCAACGATATCTTTGATGTGAAGACGAAGGAAATTTCCCATCAGTCAGCCGTTTTAACGGTCAAAGTGGCAGAAATTGATTACAATGATAAAGAAAACCTGTATAAAAAGGGACTTGTTTCAGAAAACGATTTGAAAGATGCCTCCTTAACACTTCAAGAAGCCAAATCGGATCTGGAACAGGCAAAAGATGATCTTGACTTTGCAACATCAAATTACAAAAAGGATACATCACTTGATTGGGAATCAATGGACCTCTTCATTCCTGATTACGAAGCGTTACTCATCAGCGATGACAAATGGCTTGAAGAATCCCTTTCAGTAGAGATGTCAGATTACAGTCTTGAAATGGCAAAATACGATATTCAAAATCTCTCATCCAACTCATCTCTTTACGATAAAAAAGTGGCAGATATATCACTTAAGCAGAAAGAAATTGACCTTGAACTGGCTAAAGAATCAGCTCTCGATCAGAAAGATAATTTCGAAGATGGACTGTACTTCACATATAAGGGACTCCAGACCTCCATCGAAAGAGTTGCCATCGCAAAAGAAGACCTTGAAGATGTTCAGGAAAGATATAACAAAGGACTCGTTTCAGATACGGAAGTATACAATCAGGAAAAACAGTATCTTTCAAAGGTTTCAGGGTACAACAACAGTTTGAAGAGCTACTGGACAACACTCAGCAGCTATTTGCTCAACACCGATAGTGATCTTGAAGCACTTATTCGCGAAGCGATAAAAACGATGGAAGCCAAAGAAGAAGAGTGAAATAAATGAAGTATAACTCCTGTATGAAAGGGTTACCCATTTTAATAATAATAATTTGCCTGTTGTTTATCTCAGCTTCAAGTGTGTTTTCCTCTGAATTATGGGATGAATATGATTCCAGATTACAGGAGGATTCCAGCTACAAGAAATTACAGCTTCAGTATAAAGGGGCAGAACAGACGGTGGATCAGTATTCGGATTTCTTTCTGCCCTATTTCAGTTTAAACATAGGTGGGGGAAACAGTAAAGGTTTCTCTTATTCTGAAACACACAGAACGGATTCAGAAGCAGCGGAATGGAACTCAAGCCTCGGAATGTCTTTCAGTATGAATTTTCTTCATGTATTTGGAACCGACATAGGACTTGTGATTCCTTTTGAATTTACCAATTCCAGTGACAGTGATTCGGATATTACGATGGATCATGTGGGCTTGACGATGAATCGAAAGTTGATTTCGGAAGAATACGCAACTGAATTGGGGAATCAGGCAAATCTATTGAGTGTCATTTACAATATGGAACAGTATCAGTGGAGTATTTTTACGCAGCTGGTGCAGGATATCTTCAGTCAGGTTTATTATGAGACGCTGATTGATATGTCTGAAAGAAAGGTTCAGATTTACGAGGGGAAACTCCTGAACGAAATAGATGAAGACAAAAAAGATCAATACCTTCAGCAGAAACTGCTCGCTGAAAAATCTGTTCTGACGTCGAGAAAAATTTTAAACAACATGGATCTTTTCGACCATGAGAAACTTCATGCGCTTTATGAAGAGATATTACTCTGTATACCATCTCTGTTTAATGAATACGCAGAAAAAGAATACATCATGGAATCAAAAGATATCAAGGCGATGAAACTCGAAGTTCAGAAGGCTTATGAAGAAAAAGAACTTTGGTATCTGCCTTACCTCTTTAACCCAAACCTTAGTTTTCAACTGGATTATTATTTCGATGAATCCAGCGCCATGCTTGGCTATGAGGCCGGAGACTGGACCTGGTCCATCGGTGTATCCGGTTCACTGGATCTTATGGACAGGGGAGAAAGGGAACTTACCGCTTTAAACAGGCAAGAGAATTACACCATCAAACAGATGGAACTCGAAGATTCATTGGATAAAAAAGAAAAAAAGCTTGAACAGTATGCGATGGATCTGGAGATTGCTGATATTGATTTAACACTAAAGCAGCTTTCCATGGAAGATGCGATAGAAGCAGCGGAAGATGCCGTTGAATTGTACAAGAACGGTTATATGACCCTTGAAGATAAGGAGCTGGAACTTATGAATCGTGATCAGTCAAAACTGGATTATTTGCAGGTTTTGCACGGTCTTTACACCACACAGCTTGAATTGATGAAAGAATCTGGAATAATTCTTGGAGGATATACATATGAAGAAAAGAAATAAGACAATCATTTGGATCATTGTAATTGCTGTCGTCGTAGTTGGTGGATTGTATCTTCTCCGAATGAGACAGGAACAGGCAGCTGCGCAGGCCAATCAACTGCCGGATATCACGATGGAATACACGGTCAGAAGATCGGATATCGGGGATTACCTTGAAGTTATGGGAACCGTTGATGCACCTGAAAGAAAGGTATATGGAAGAATCAGCGGGGAAATCAACGCGTTTTTCATTGAAGAGAACGATGAGATTACAGAAGGGGCAACATTAGCGATTATCGACAGTACGGAATATGAGCTGAAAGCGCTTCAGGCTCAGACGGCTTATGACAATGCCGTTGGGGGTGCACCAAAAACCGTTGAGGAAAAGAAACTGTCATTGGATATCGCTCTGGAGGACCTTGAAAATACCGTGATCACTTCACCCGTTTCTGGATTTATATACTCAACAACCCTTAAAGAAAACGATTTGATCTCAGCTAATACGGTGATTTGTACGATCGTTGAGGATGATAAAATGTACGTTGAAGCATCAGTTGATGAAGTGGATTTGACGAAGATCAAAGTGGGACAAAAGGTACAGTTCCTCTTTGAATCCCTGGGCAATTTGAAATTAAACGGAGAAATCAGCGAGATCAGCCCCATAGCCAACACATCCGGTGGTATCGTCGTTATTCCGGTTGAATTTTCGTTTGATAACAGTCCCAAAGGGACAGGTGTTATTCCGGGACTGACCTGTAGTGCCAACATACTCCTGATGTCAAACACCGATGTGATAACAGTTCCTGTTCTCGCCGTCAGCCGTGACAAAGATGGCTCATATGTCATGGTGGATAACGGTAAAGAAACCGTTTCTGAAGATGGCAAAACCACTACAAGGGGAGAAAAGAGATATATCACCATAGGAGAGACAACCGATCAGCTGATGGAAGTCGTTGATGGGCTTGAAGAGGGAGAAGTCATCCTGATTCAGCCGGATGTTGCCCGTGCAACTCAACTGATGCGGGAATTAAATCCGAGTTTCCTTGGAGGAAATACAGGCACCCAGCAGATGAGAATGACAGGTGGGGCCCCTACAGGTGGACAGAGACCCGCTGGAACATCCAGACCTTAACGGATCAGTGTGAATAGCATGAATAAAAAAATCGTTCTTGAATTGAAGAATATTTGGAAAATATACGAAATGGGAGATATAAAGGTGAACGCCCTTCAAGATTTCTCTCTTCAGATAGAAGAGGGGGATTATATGGTCATCATGGGACCTTCCGGAAGTGGTAAGTCCACATTTCTTCAGATAACGGGATGTCTGGATAAACCCACAAAAGGTGAAGTCTTTATCGACGGGATCAACACATCCAAGATGTCGGATAATCAGCTGGCAAAGGTCAGAAATCAGAAGTTGGGATTTGTCTTCCAGAGCTTTAACCTGCTTGCCAAGATGACAGCCCAGGAAAATGCAGCACTTCCCCTGGTTTACAGCGGTATTTCTCTCAGGAGAAGAATGGCCCGGGCAAAGGATTTACTGGAGCAGGTTGGATTGGGAGACAGGATTCATCACAGACCCAACGAGCTTTCGGGGGGGCAGCAGCAGCGTGTTGCCATCTCAAGAGCATTGGCTAACGATCCGCCGGTGGTTTTGGCGGATGAGCCGACGGGAAACCTTGACTCACACAGTTCAAAAGATATCTTAAAGATTCTGGAGCAATTACATAAAAATGGAAAGACGATCATCGTTGTTACACATGATCCGGATATGATCAGTGTTGGAAACAAGGTTGTTCACGTACTGGATGGAAAGATAGAAAAGATAGATATCAACGAAAATCTGTATGCAGAGGAAAGGAGTTAATCTATGGAACTGTTTATCGAAACCATGCGTGCCTTGTTCTCGAATAAGTTGAGAACTTTCCTCTCCATGCTTGGTATCATCATCGGGGTAACCTCCATGATAGCAGTCGTTTCTATTGGTGAGGGGGCTACAGCGAGTATTACTGAGAGAGTTTCTTCCCTTGGGTCCAATGTTTTCATTATCTCACCGGGTTTTTCAGGGGGTTCCGGCGGAAGGGTTTCAACCGCTTTAAGTGATGTTTTGACAAAAAAAGATGTTGAAAATATCGCAGAACTGTGTCCGGATGTCAAGGCTGTTTCACCTATCCTGCAACAGAATTTTACCGTCAGATATTCTTCGAATAATGCCGGGGCACAGGTTTATGCCGGCTACACAAATTTTTTTGATATCCTTGATCTTGAACTGGAATCCGGTAGGGCTATTAACGATGAGGATATCGAAGAATACGCAAAAGTGGGTGTCATCGGAGACACACTTTGTGAAGACCTCTTTGAAGATGAAAATCCAATCGGACAAACCGTATATATGACCGTATCGAGTGGAAACGCAAGTAAGATTATACCAATTCAAATTGTTGGAAAATTGGTCGAAACAGGGAACAAATTGATGTATAACCCCGATAAGATGCTTATTATTCCCTTCTCTACAGCGGAGGGAAGAATCGTCAACACCAAGGGGAATGTTTCCACCATTCTTGCTTCAGCCAAAGATTCCGAGTCATCCGATCTGGCGCATCTCGAAATTGACCAGGTTCTGTACATGAGACTTCAGGACAGTACAAAATACAACATCACCAGTCAGGATTCCATACTCGGAGCCGTATCGGAAGTGACCGGAATCATGAACCTCTTCCTCGGAGCTATAGCGGCAATATCCCTTCTCGTTGGTGGGATTGGGATTATGAATATTATGCTTGTTTCCGTTTCCGAAAGAACGAGAGAAATCGGGATAAAAAAGGCCCTTGGTGCAACAAGACATAGAATACTGCTCGAATTCCTCGTTGAGAGTGTCGTCATCACATTTGTTGCGGGGGCAATAGGGGTTGGACTTGGAATAGGTGTTTCGAAATTTGTTGAATTTATCGCTGCGGATTATCAGCTTATAACAAGGGTAACCTGGGGTTCAATTGCTGTAGCTTTTGGCAGTGCTTCGATGATCGGTCTGTTCTTTGGAATTTATCCCGCTTCGAAGGCGTCAAAACTCAGCCCACTTGAAGCCTTACGATACGAATAAATAAACGCGACAACAAAAAACACCTCTCTTACGAGAGGTGTTTTTTGTTGCTTTTTTTATCAGGTGTGTGGTTTTAGTTTGTTACAGGCATCAAATCTATAGACATTGTTCGTATCGATTTCATTTACCCCGGCTTACTGGATGGCTCCCTGCGCAAAAACTTAAAAGGTAGAAATCTTGATTTATTAAATTGGATTCAAATTGAATAGCCACATAAATAATAACATATTTAATGATAACTGTCAATATTATTGTTAATATGGAATAATATAGAACATCACGCGAAAAGAACGGGAATCTCATGGGTTAGGGAACTGATGAAATGTGTGATAATATATATACAATAATACAAATACTGGAGGGATGGTATGTATTTTCTTGGTGTAGATGTTGGAGGGACGAAGACAGCGGTCGTTATCTCTGATGAAAATGGGAATATTTTAGGGTTTAAAAGGGGTCCGGGGGCAAATTATCAGGCCTGTGGGATTGAAGAATCCTATGAAAGAATAAACGATACGATTGTTCAGGTCTGTTCTGAGTTGGGAATAGAAAAAACTGACATAACAAATGCCTTTCTTGGCATTGCCGGCGTTGATTTGGACTATGATATACAGATTATCAAAGGCATACTTGAAAGAATCAAACTGCCGGTATATGGATTTGAAAATGATGGCTTTATAGCCTTCAAATCCGGAACCGTTGACGGGAAAGGCGTTTTGGTAACCTGTGGCACTGGCAGTATCAGTTTTGGAAGTGATGGTGAAAAAGTAAGCAGAAAAGGCGGTTTCAGTACGTACTTTGGTGAGAGACTTGGTGCGAAACATGTGGCCAAGCTTGCCGCCTCTGCGATCATAAGGGCGAATGACGGGAGAGGACATAAAACACTCATGCGTGAAATCCTCGAAAAAGAATACAAAGCGGATATCGAAGAAATGATGAAAATACAATATCCGGATGTTGTGTATAATGGTCCGAATCCTACAATCACGCTTATCAATACCATTTATAAAGCGGCAAGAAAAAATGATCTTGTTGCCTCACAGATATTGGCTGAAATTGCAGAAGAAGTCATTAATATCGTAAAAGCATACAGAGTTGACATGAATTTTTCACTGCCTGTGAAAGTTGTTTTAGAGGGGACGGCGTTTAAAAAAGCGGATGATATCCTTACAGATTTTATAAGGAGTGGATTGGGGGATGATTATAAGATCATCATACCAACACATGATCCGGTTACCGGTGCCCTGCTTTATGCGATTGAAAGAAATGGATTAGAATTGACCGATCAGATAGTGGAGACAGTGTTTTCGACTTACGAGCAGATGAAGAAAATTGTAGAAAGAGAGGAGAATTAGATGAAAAAAATTACCGTTATAGGTGGCGGCAGTACATACACACCTGAATTAATGGAAGGATTAATCAATCATCATGAAAAAATCGGACTGGAAGAGGTTTATCTTCTTGATCTGAAAGCATCGGATAAATTCCCGATTGTTGCACAGCTGTGTGAAAGAATGCTTCAAAAGCAGGGGAACCCGTTCAGGTTAAAATACGGATTTGAAGTGAAAGATGCGATGACAGATTCAAATTTTGTTGTTCAGCAGTACAGACCCGGATTGCTTGAAGGAAGAATCAACGATGAGAAGATTCCTCTGAAGTATAATTCAATCGGTCAGGAAACAACAGGGGTAGGGGGTTTTGCCTGCGCACTTCGAGCGATGCCGATGATAGAGGGATATATTGAAGCGGTTGAAAGATGGGCTGCACGAGATGCTTTTGTTATCAATTTCACGAATCCGTCCGGTCTTCTCTCTGAATTTGTGATCAATACACTCGGATTTGAAAGATTTGCAGGACTCTGCAATATTCCGATCAATATGATTCAGATGGCGGCAGATCGTTTCGATTGCGAAAGAGAAGATATCTTTTTGAATTATTACGGACTGAACCATATGAGCTGGATAGATGCCGTAAAAGTAAAAGGGATAGATCGAACATCTGAGGCTCTTTCGGATGTATACAAACCTGAAAATATCCCTGAATCAGCGGCATTTGAAGAAGCCGGGCAGAATCTCAATATGATTCTCAATGCCTATTTGAGATATTACTACACCACAACTAAAATGCTGGAAGAGGAAAAAGAGGCCGTTGTTGGGAAAGGGACAAGGGGAGAACTTGTCAAAGAGATTGAAAGAGAACTGGTTCGAAAGTATGCGGATCTTTCACTGGATGAAAAACCTGAAGAATTGACTCAAAGAGGCGGATCAATGTATTCAACGGCTGCAGTTGAATTGATCAGGGATTTGTGCTCAGGCAGAAAAAATAACCATATCATAAACCTCAGGAACAATGGCGCAGTGGAGAATCTGCCAAATGATTATGTTTTAGAGATCAACACAACAGTCAGCGAAAAGAGTATGAGACCTGTTTGTATAGGAAAAGCCAATAAACTGACACTCGGTCTGATTCATACCGTCAAGAACTTTGAGAGACTGACGATTGAAGCCCATATTGAAAAATCCCTGAAAAAGGCAAAAGCTGCTTTGTTAATCCATCCGCTTGGCCCGGATGCAGATCGAATTGATGCCATGATGGGTGAATTACTGGAAGTTAATAAACCGTATTTTAACCTCTTTTAAGTAATTGGAACTTGTGCAAAATTCACAAAGGTAAACGTTGGGTATACTCCATGTTTTATGTATTCTTTACAGAATTTAGAGTTTTTTGAGCATTGACTTGAACCACACTCAATATCGTACTATATATACGACGAACGAAGACGACACGATGAAAAAAGCAACAAAGACCTGATTAAATGAAACGACCTGATTAGATTAGAAACAACAGAAAACTTTCTTGAAACGATTACACAACGAACATGGGGATGCAAAATTAAAAAACCACTGCTTAGCAGTGGTTTTTTGTTGTGATTACGAAATAATAGTTGAAAAATATACCGGGGAATAAAAAAAGGCATACTTTTTCGTATGCCTTTTTTTATTTAAACTTCTAAGAAAAACAGATTACTGTCCTTCGTTCATGTAAGTATCCAATTTTGAATTCAATGACTGAGCGTAAATAAGTGAATAGATTCCAACACCAACGCCAGCTGCTCCAAGAACGACTCCGCCTACACCAAGCCATGTTGGAAGACCGAGTTTTCCATCGAGTTCTGTAGCTGTTGCATCAATTTTAAGATCGAGTTCCTGGATTCTTCTTGAATTCGTCAGGATGTCTGAGCTGTTTTTTGAAACTTTAGGAAGGATTTCTCCCTTGAAGCTTTCGTAATCAGCGGACATGTTTTCGATCTGTGTTCCCAGTGCATCAAAGCTCTTTGTCATGTTGCTAACCTGAAGTTTCTGTGCTGAAAGTGATGATTCAAGCGTCCCGAGTCTTGAAGAATTTGAACTTACAGCATTTTCGAGTGAGCCAATCTGTGACTGCATACCTGAAACAGTCCCACTCATCATCGTTATGGAATCTGTATTCTTTGATACGCTGCTCTTGAGTTCAAGAACATTTACACCACCAAGAAGGCTTTCAACTGACTTTACTCTTCTGTCGTAATCCGAGAAATTCTGATTCATCGTAAGAACGCTGTTCTTAACACTTGCGATGTCAGAATCAAATCCTCTGATCTGTGTTTCGAGGCTTGAAACTTTGCTTGAAAGCCCTGAAACAGTTCCCTGTAAGGAACTTACACTGCTTTTTACGGAGCTTACGTTGTTTTCAAGTGTCATGAGCCTTGAATCATGTGAAGCTAATGTTGTCTTTAATGAGCTAACTTCTCCTGAATCACCCTGCATGTTGTTGAGCTGTGCCTGAAGCTTTGCGTACTGACTTCCGATGTTTTCCGCATTCTGTGCGACTGAATCAACAAGTGATCTCATACTGTCGAGATCTTTTGTGAAGCTTGCCATGTCTTCTGCCTTAAGGTAAGGAAGTGAAGATTTAAGATATTCAACGGCTCTGTAAAGATAAACAGCAACCTGATATCTTGTAGCAGGCTGATTTCCCTGATACGTTCCATCTGCCATTCCGGCTACAATCCCTGCTTCCACCAAATACTTAACTGATTCATATGCCCAGTGGTTTGGTGGGACATCTGAAAATGGCACCTGTCCAAGTGACATAACCCCCATACACAAGACAATAACAATGGTTAATACTAATTTCTTCATATGAGAAACTCCCCCTTTCAATTAATAAAACCGCTTATTCCAGAGTAATTATACCACAAATTCTTTTAATACATACTCAGATGTCATCGCATTTAAAAGTGCACTGTAGGATAATTTAAAGCTGATAACATCACCTGGTTCAAAATCACGCCCGCATGCGGTCACATCCACGATCGTATGATCACTGCTGGCATGCAGGACTTCCATCCTTTCATCAAGGGGATAAAGTCCTTTAGGGTTGATATCCTGTCCGCCAACCGCAAGGATAACACGTTTTCTTAAACCCTTGTCTTCGAATTTCGGAGCCCCTCCAAAAGCATCTCTTCCCGTTTCACCGAGGGGGATGGATGGCTTAATGTCATATTCGACGACTTCACAATCGAGAATGAAAGTGTCCTGATGGGTTCCGGGGACTTTTCTGCTGCCGGTTACATCTGTCCCCAACATAATGGATTCTCCCAGTCTGAAATGATTGACGGCAGCCGGTAGTGTTTTGTTTTCAATCAATGGTATAGCGGATGTATTTCCCGTGGAGATGATCTTGAAGTCATATTCTTTCGCTATTTCAAGTAATCTTTCATTATTTTCGACGGTTGGAATCACGCCGCCGAAACAGCCGAAATTGGTTCCGAGACCGACAAGTCTGTCCCCGGCAATTTCAAAAGCCTCCCGGATATAGTCGTGAGCCTGTTCAAACCAGATACCTTCTCGCAGATCGCCAACATCAACCATGTATATAAATTTTGTTTTTCTCTTCCCGTTCCGGTTCATAATCTCCAGTAGGGTCTTTTTCTCTGAGATAAGGCAGTAATCGACGTTATCGACGAGTTCGTCCAATTCTGAAATCATGGGAATACGAACGAGCAGCATATCTGCCTCTATTCCGGCGTTTCTCATTCGGATGATATTCTGCATTCTTGAATCACCGATCATCGTGATCCCCGTTCCGATAATCTCATGCGCGATATCCGGGTTTCCGCAAACGACTTTTGTTATGGCGGCAATCTGAACCCCCTGTTCATCACAGATGTTTTTAAGAAAATCTGCATTTTGCTTTATTTTTTCAATATAAATCTTTAACTTAGGATATATCAAGCAAATCCCCCCCTTTACTCTATTATAACAGATTTGAGAATGATTGCATATCAGTCACTCGGGGCTTTCAATTAACTGAAAACAAGTATTTTATCATGTAAAGAGGATATTAAACGTTTTGTTACTTAAACGTCCTTGAAATATCTTTAAAAACCTGATAGAATGCTTTCCGTTGAAGGTAATCTTGCGTAGCTCAATCGGTAGAGCATGCGGCTGTTAACCGCAGGGTTGGGGGTTCAAGTCCCTCCGCAAGAGCCATTAAAGGCCCCGGATTAATTTCCGGGGTTTTTTTATTTTAAAAAAGATAATGACAAATGGTTTCTAAGAATATGTGCCTGTCAGATTCAAGGGGGGCTTACAGAGCGGTTCTTTAAAGAATCTTTCGATTCAAATGTCATCCTTAATCAGCATTATCTGTATTCATTTTGAGATAAATCCTGAGATGTTATAAAATATCTTTTTTCATATCCATGATATAATTAAATCGTAAAATAAATTTCTTAAAGAAGGTATCTGTTTTGATAGGTGTAAAATCAGGCATATCTGAAAAAATAAAAAATATAATATTTTATATTTTCGTTTTTGTTATTTTAGTGGTTCTATCACAAAATTATTTGCTTTTTCACGCTTATGCTGAGGTGTTTTCTATTGTTATAGCGGCTTTTATGTTTATCATTACCTGGAATGCCAGAGCTTTTTTTGACAACAGATATCTCTATTTTATTGGGTTGAGTTATCTTTTTGTTGCAAACATGGATTTCCTGCATACACTTGGGTATTCAGGAATGAATGTTTTTCAGGATTATGATTATCATGCCAATCAACTCTGGATTGTCAGTCGGTTTATCGAAAGCGGGAGTTTTTTAATCGGCTTCTTTTTGATCAAGCGAAAAAAGTGGATCAATACAACTTTTATACTCATCATTTATGCGCTTATATCGATGGTCTTTATTCTGTGGATTTTGGTTTTTAATAGTTTTCCCACCTGTTTTGTCCCCGGAGAAGGTCAGACGACATTTAAAATTATTAGTGAATTGGTAATTATCGCTGTTTTATTGCTCTGTTTATATCTTCTGAGACGAAATAGAAGTTTGTTTCAAAAAGAGGTTTATCATTCTCTGAAAATATCCTTTATTTTGACAATTATATCGGAATTCTTTTTTACTGTTTATATCGATAATTATGGTATTTCAAATCTGATGGGACATTTTGCGAAAATCGTATCTTTTTACCTGATATATCGGGCAATCATTAAGATGGGGATAAAAGAACCTTATAAAGTCATTTTCAACAATTTAAACCGGAAAAAGCGGGAACTTGAAAGATTGAATGAAGAAAAAATTCAACTCTTCAGCATTGTCGCACATGACCTTCGAAACCCTTTTAACGGATTAATAAACTCTGCAAGGTTTCTTCATGAAGATTATGAAAAGCTGGGAGAAGCTGAGAAAAGAGACTTTCTTGAGATGCTGTATGCGTCCTCAAAGAAACTTTATTCGATCACTGAAAATTTACTTGAATGGTCCAGGATTAATCTATCCAGTACACAACTATCACCGGTGAAAATTGATTTGGATGAGATACTTTCGGAGGCGATTGATTATTTTACTCTGATGCTTAATCATAAGGAGATTTCTGTCAGGAAAGAGAATTTTGAAGGCTGCACCGTCTTAGCGGATAGGGGGAGTTTATCGATTGTTTTCAGAAATGTTTTATCAAATGCAATTAAATTTTCATATCCGAATAGTGTTATTTCTATCAATTGCTTAAAGTTAGATGATGATATAGCGATTGAATTTATGGATAAAGGGGTTGGAATGAGTCGGGAGAAGATGGAACAATTATCCGGAAATCTTATTAAATCCTCTCAGGGCACTTCAAAGGAAAAAGGAACGGGTTTGGGGATTAATATTATAAAAAAACATTTGGAATTAAATGAAGGAGAGATGGAAATTTTTAGTAAGGAAAATATTGGCACAACAGTGCGGATTATTTTAAAAAGCGGGGAATCGATATGAAGTTTAATATGAAAAAATGTCTGCAAGCCTTTTCAATAGCTCTGGATCTTGCTGAAATAGATTATTTCAATATTACTTTAAATCATTCAAGGCGAGTGGCATACCTTTCAGTTATGATTGGCAGGATGTTTGAGTTGAGCCATGAGGAATTGTTCGATCTTTTCTCATATGCCATTCTTCATGATAACGGACTTGTTCTAAGTTTATTAAAAGATTGTGGCAAGGCGTACGAAATAACCGAAACCCATTGTTTTGAAGGGGAAGCGAATGTTATTGAATTTCCATTTATAAAGAAACGTGAGAATATTATCAAATTTCATCATGAAAACCATAACGGAAGTGGCTTTTTCGGTTTATCGGGAAATGACATTCCTTTTTTCTCTGCCATCATTCATTTGGCTGATTTTTTGGATAATAATTTTAACATTGTTGGTCATCCCATTGAACAAAAGGAACAGGTATACGAATATGTAGATCAGAACAGCGGGAAATTGTTCGATCCAAAAGTCGTTGAAGCTTTTAAAGCAGTCACCAAAAGTTATCGTTTTTGGTTTGATCTTGAATTTTACAGTATTGATGAGGTCCTGGATAGAATTGTTCCAGAGTATCAAGTCGATTTGTCATGGGATGAAATCGAAAAGATCAGTCGGGTTATGGTCGAAATTATCGACTCCAAATCACGATTTACACAAACCCATACAACCGGACTGGTCAATAAAATTGAACTGATGAGCCGTTATTATGGAATGGATTCGGAAAAACGGTGCCAGATGAGAATTGCGGGAAATCTTCATGATATTGGGAAATTATATGTGCCGCATGCCATTTTGGATAAACCCGGTCGTTTAGATGAGAGGGAATTTCTCATCGTAAGGCATCATACCTATTATACAAAATTGATTCTTGACAAAATTCCGGGATTTGATTTAATTTCTCAATGGGCAGCCAATCATCATGAAAAATTAAACGGTAAAGGGTATCCGGAAGGTTTGACGGGAAGTGAATTGGATTTTGAATCCCGATTGATTGCTGTATTGGATATTTACCAGGCTTTAACGGAAGAAAGACCTTATCGAACGGCTTTGAGTCATGAGAAGGCTTCGGATATACTGATGAAAATGGCGGAAGAGTGCTTGATTGATCCGGAGATTGTGAATGATGTTAAACAGGTGATGTCGGAGATGGCACCTGAGAAAAAAACAAAAGTAGCGTTGATCGTGGATGATGATAAGTACAATATAAAACTACTGGAGAAGTTTCTTAAAGACAAGGGTATCGAGACGACACGGGCATCCAGCGGGTATGAGGCACTTGATTTGATAAACAAAAATCAGTTTCAGTATTGCTTTATAGATGTTCATATGCCCGGGATAGATGGGATTCAAACGGTTCAAATTATCAGAAAAGAAGAGAATAAAAATAACCCCATGATTATCGTCGGCGTTTCGGCTAACACGACTGAAGATAATCGAAAAAGTTGTCTGAAAGCGGGGATGAACCTGTTTTTAGAAAAACCGCTTTTTAAAGAGAAGATAGACAAAATTATACAGCGTTTTGAAAAGCCTTGAACTGGATATAAATCAATAATTGCAAGGGATTACTCAGTAGAGAATTCCTTGCAGCTCCTGTACTGCAATAAACGACGCCTGTTTTTCTTTTAATTTTGCGGTTAAGTGAAATTTTGAGTCAGATTGTTATGATCCGCACATTTCTACCCGGTTTCTACCCTTTAATTTTGCCGCATACATGGCATCATCCGCTTTTTTAATCAATCCGTTCAATGATTCTCTGTTCCATTCGCATGCCCCGATGCTGATGGTAACACTGAGTCCTTTAATGGAGAAAGGGGTTTCCTCTATCTTTTTTCTGATGCTCTCTGCCTTTCTGTAAGCGAAATCGACGTTGGTATTTTTCAGGACGATGATAAATTCTTCGCCGCCGAATCTTCCCACGATATCATCATTTCGGACTTCTGAAGAAATTTTTTCCGCAACGGTTTCCAGCACTTCGTTGCCGGTTAAATGACCATATCTGTCGTTTACATCTTTAAAATGATCCAGGTCCGCTATCATCAGAACCACTTTTTCGTTGGTGAAAAGGGCATCTTCAAGAAGACGGTTGGTTTTTTCATAGGCTGCCTTATAATTCAATAACTTTGTCAATCCGTCAATTGAGGCACTCTTTTTCAATTCGCTGGTCCTCTCTGCGATTTCTCCTTCCAGCTTTGTGTTCATCCGTTCCAGTTCCTGCTTTCTGATCTCTTTGTGTCTGTTGTTGGAAATGATTCCGAGGAAAACAATAGTAGAAATCGCAATGATGATGGAAATGATGACGATAATAATCGACAGTTGTCTCACCCTGTGCGTGATTTCAGCTTCCGTTTGAGCCACTGTAATATACCAGTTGTTTTCCGCGTTCTCTGAAGGCAGATCAACTGATTGCACGTAATAATATTTTTTGGCTTCGTATACATCTGCAATGATAAAATGTTCATCGTTTTTAGCTTTATTGACAAGATATTTTGAGGCATTGACAATGTTTTCGTCATCCGTTAAAATAACCTCACGATCGCGATGTGCGATGACCTGATAGCGGTCATCCATGAAGAACATATACCCTGACTCCTCTATCTTGAAACGATCCACAAATTGGTCGGTGAAATAGGACATCTGAGGCAAGATGATGGCAGCTCCGATCACTTTGGAATCGTATTCAACAGGTACACTGATGGCGAATACGGGATTGTCTCTTAGAATGCTCGGATATATCTCACTGACATAGTATGTCTTGCCATCAAATATTTCTCCGATATATGAAAAATCAAACCCACCTTTTCCGACCGTTAAGCTGTCAACACTGTCTATCAGAAATTCTCCGTTCTTTATCTCTGTCTTTTGACCATTTATCTCTCGAACAATGGGTTTTTCAAGCCTCACAGCCAGGGGAATATTTTCATAATAGGGATAGAGGCCGTGGATATGTTCGAGGAATTCTTCGGCATTTTGGATAAAGTCGGGATTTTCAGGAAACCGGCACACATCAATGATGTTTTTATTCTTTGCAATTGTGTTGGCAACTCTTATCTGATCCTGTATCCAATGCGTTAGAGCCTCACTGGACAGGGTTGTGATGATCTCTCCATACTCGATAAATTTTTTCTTTTGTTCTTCTACGATCTGATTAATAAACACGATATTAAAAACCAGGAATGCAGAAATAATGATAAATATGATCTCATAAGTATATTTTTTGTTTTCTTTCATCGTCTTATACGTCCTTTGGAGAGCTTAATTGCCTGATTATAACATTTTTTTTGTGATTTAAAGCAATTTGAGAAGACCAGAAACATGAGATGTGTTATAATATAAGATAATAACCTGTATTTAATATAATATTTTTTATGAAATGAGGAGGTTTATGTCATGAAAAAAGTAATTGTGATAATTCTTTTGTTATTAGTCGGTGCTGTGGTCTTTGCCAAGCTGGGTGTGAGCTATGAGGCTATTATGCATGATATGACGAAAGATTTTAAGATGGAGATGAAAACGGTTTCAGGGAAAACGGTCTATTACGCCGAATTCAGACTGATGGATCTTGAGATCACGGGGCAAAAAAGTAATGTTGACAGTACACGATTTTATTTTCAGTTATCTCCGATAGTGTCTGAAAACCTCTATGTCTTTACCGTGATGGACAAATGGCTGAAAAATACCCTTCGATACTATATGGGCGGTGTTTCTGAAGTATCCGGTAAAGTAACGGATATGATGTACGCCGATCAGAAGGAAATTGTACTGAGAAGAAACCGTTATACGATTCAGATCAACACAGATACGGTGGATGAAATCAGAGAATTCAGTATCCTGATTCAATAGGGAAAATGATGGAAAAGAGTAGAAGAGATGATCTCCGGGACGATCAGGTGATTATCTCTTTACTTTTTCTGGTATAATTATTAATATGTAAAGAAATTGTAGTGTTAATTACATTGTTTTCCGTTGAAAGTCTGTCGTTAATTTTTAATCATTTTGTCTTTCCGGCTATAACTAATGCGTAGAAAAGGTAAGGGGGCGTGTATGTATGAGAGTTCTGAAAGTCTTTTTCGTTGTGTTTCTGATGGTATTTATTCTAAGTGGCTGCATTTTTGTGAGGAAACCGGTTCAGCACGGTAGAGTGGTGTCTGTCTCCGAACCGACGATCATGACGAGGGAAATCCTTCAGGCCATCGTCGATCTTGCCGGGGCAAACATTACACTGCTTTACGATGTTCATGCCTACAAGCTGACGTTTGAAACGGTCGGGCCGGATAAGCGGAAATCAATTCAAACCGGATTGATGCTTTTACCCGATGCGGAGAATACTTCTGCAAGGGGACCGCTTGAGGTTTCAATTCTATCGATTCAGCATGGGACGATATTCAGTCGACAACAGTCTCCCTCTTTTTTTGATCCGAATGATATTGCAGCAGATAATCCTGAGGATCTGACGGGGATTATTGCCGCCGGGCTTGGGTATGCAACCTTTATGCCGGATTACGGCGGTCTTGGATCTGATATGTCGACCTTCCATCCTTTCTGTGATGAATATTCCATTGCTTATTCCGTTCTGGACATGATCAAGGCGGGGAAAGCATTTCTTGAACAAAAACCCGCTTATTATACATGGAACGACAAGCTTTTCCTCGCCGGTTATTCGGAAGGCGGGTATGCAACGATGGCGGCCAGTAAACTGATACAGAATCATTCTGACTTTACGATTACCGGTACGGCACCGATGGCCGGACCCTACAACATGTCACATGTCATGAAATCGATCGTAACGCGTGATGACGTCTATGATCATCTTGAGTTTCTCTCCTATATGCTGTTTGGGTATTACAAAGTTTATGGGATCTTCGACTCTCCGTCAGACGTTCTGATTCCACCGTATGATACTGAACTGGTTCCGCTTTTTGACGGGGAGCATACTTCCGGCGATGTCAAGGCGGTTCTTCCGGGAAACGGGGTCGGCAGACCGGATGAAATCTTTACGGATTACGTTTTTGAGCGGTTGAATGCGATGTCTTCACAGATGAATTACAAGCTGAAATCCAATGACCTCTACAACACATGGGTTCCCGAAGTGCCGATACTGATGATTCATTCGGCCGGAGATGAGGCGGTGCCTGTGGAGAATTCCAGAACGGCAAAGGATTATTATGAATCGCAGGGTGCAGTTATCAATTATATCGAATTACCAACCGGAAAACATGTAGAGAGTTATATCCCCGCGTTTTTACTGGCATTTGCCTGGATTGAGGGGTTAAACCAATAAGGGTTTCAATGTGAAAAAGTCCCCTTCACCGGAACATTCCGTGAAGGGGACTTTTTGTATCAGGATAAGTGAATTGTCTTTTTAAAGGAAATACTTCACACCATTTCTGAAGATGTTATGTAATTCCACCTCCGGAACATTCTTATACAGATTGTTATGGACCCTTTCGTTATGTCCCATCTTTCCCAGTATTCTGCCGTCCGGACTCATGATACCCTCAATGGATGCCGTTGAACCATTTGGATTTGAATGGGCATATTCATTAATATAACCTTCCTCGTTACAGTAGCATGTGGCGATCTGCCCCTTTTCATTCAATTGAGAGAACATTTCATCAGAACAGTAAAATCTTCCCTCTGTATGGGAGATAGGCACCTTGTATACGGTATTCAGCTGTGATTCGTCAAACCACGGAGAGTTGAGGGAAACGACCCTTGTGTTGACGATGGATGAGATATGTCTGCCGATCTTGTTGTATGTCAGTGTGGGCAGTGTTTCGTCCGGCATTCTGTATTCACCGTAAGGGAGTAATCCGAGGCGTATCAACGCCTGGAATCCGTTGCATATCCCGAGGATAAGTCCGTCGTTTCTGTTGAGCAGGGTCATGATGGCATCTTTGATTTTGTTGTGTCTGAGGACAGCGGCAATGAATTTCCCCGAGCCATCCGGCTCATCTCCCGCACTGAATCCTCCCGGAATCATCAGAATCTGAGATTCTTCGATTTCTTTTGCAAATTGCATCGAAGCGTCATGGACAGCGGCAATGTTCAGATTCCTGAAAATCTTGATGCTGACGTCCGCGCCCGCCCTTTCGAATGCGGCTGCCGTATCATATTCGCAGTTTGAGCCCGGGAATACGGGGATAAAGACCTTTGGCTTCTTCCCTGTTGAGATACTGCATTTCCTGATTCCCGGATTTTCAGAATGAACGATGATATTATGGACTGCTTCGCAGTTACTTTCCTCAATCAGCGGGAATATCTCTTCAAGCGGTGTTTCCCAAATCAGCTCAAGTTCTTCAAGCAGTTTTGCTTCGTCACCGTATTTAATCTTCTCTTCATCGTTGGTTGTTCCGATGATAATACCGCCTTTTTCCATCAGTTCGCTTGCCGTGTCATTTGAACACTCAAGGATGAATGAACCGGGAAGTGTGCAGAAAAGCTCATCTTTAACCGTTTCACTCAGTTCGAAACCGATTCTGTTTCCAAATGACCTGATGGCAAGATGAGGCAGTAAACCGTTTTTATCGATTGCCGAACAGGAATAAATCTTCCCGGCTTTGATCAGGCTATGGATCAGTTTGAAATTTTCTTTGAGGGATGAGATAAGGGGCATCTTGTTTTCATCCGTGGCGTTTTTGATATATACGAGGGTGTGCCCCGCAGCTTTCAGCTCATTTGAACAGATCGTATCCGTATCCGTCAGACCAACGGCAAAACTTATCAGTGTCGGTGGAACATCGATATCGTTGAAGCTTCCGGACATGCTGTCTTTTCCGCCGATTGCGGGATAATTCAGTGCCTTTTGAATCCAATAGGCTCCCAGTAATGCTGAAAATGGTTTTCCCCATCTGGCTGGTTCTTTTCTCAGACTTTCGAAAAATTCCTGAAGGCTTAACCGGATCTGATTCAAGCCGGCACCTGCCGCCACGAGTTTTGAACAGGCGTGCAGGATACTGTAAAGGGCACCATGGAATGGACTCCATGAGGAGATTGCCGGGTCGAATCCATGTGACATCAGGCTGACCGTCCTGACATCGGCTTCACTGTCAAGTACGGGGATCTTTGCAGCCATAACGTCAGCCGGTGTCTTTTGAAGATTGCCGGCAAAAGGAAAGAGCACACTGCCCGTTCCGATTGTGCTGTCAAATCTTTCGCCAAGCCCTTTTTGTGAACACAGTTCGAGAGATGCCAATCGCTTTTCAAGTTCAAACATTACATCCATCGGTGTGTTCCCCGCGAATATGCATTTAAAGACTTCGGGAGATGCCACTTCAACCGTCTGCTGCTGTCTGACACCGTTCGTATCCAGGAATTTTCTTGAAAGATCGACGATCTTCATCGAATGCCATTGCATCTGCAGTCTGCCGTTATTGGTTATTCTCGCGACGTGTGTACAGTCAAGATTTTCCTCCGCGCTTATCTTTTCGAAAAGGGCAAGATCTTCAGGGGCGATGACAACCGCCATTCTTTCCTGTGATTCTGAGATGGCAAGTTCGGTCCCATCGAGACCCATATATTTTTTCGGGACTTTGTTCAGGTCTATTTCAAGGCTGTCGGCGAGTTCTCCGATGGCAACGGAAACACCACCGGCTCCGAAATCATTACACTTTTTGATACGTTTTGATATTTCCGGATTTCTGAAAAGTCTTTGTAATTTTCTTTCAGTCGGGGGATTTCCTTTCTGGACTTCGGCTCCACATTGTTCCAGGGATCCTGTGTCATGACTCTTGGATGACCCCGTAGCTCCTCCACAACCGTCTCTTCCCGTAGCCCCTCCGATAAGCAGGACCAGATCACCTTCTTCTGGATTTTCTCTTTTGATATTTTCAGAGGGGGCTGCTCCGATAACGGCACCGCATTCCATTCTCTTGGCGGTATACCCTTCGTCATAGTATTCCTTAACCTGTCCGGTTGCCAACCCGATTTGATTTCCGTAGGCACTGAAACCGTGTGCCGCCTGAGTGGTGATCTTTCTCTGCGGGAGTTTGCCCCGAATCGTGTCTTCTATCTTCTGTCTGGGATCTGCACTTCCCGTGATTCTCATCGACTGATAGACATATGCCCTTCCCGAAAGAGGGTCTCTGATAGCCCCTCCGAGGCAGGTTGCCGCCCCGCCAAACGGTTCGATTTCTGTTGGATGATTATGCGTTTCATTTTTGAACAGGAGGTTGTAGGGGATCGTTCCTTTTGAGGTCTCAACAGCCACCTCTATGGTACAGGCGTTTATCTCATCGGAGACGATCATATCATCGAGATTGCCGTCCCGAAGTTCGATCTTTGTTCTAAGGGTTGCCATATCCATGAGGGTAAGCTCTCTGCCGGCCGGATAATAGTCTGCAAAATCCCTTTTAAAGTCTTCAAACACGGCTTCCATGACTTTACCCAGTTTTGAATCATCGAATTTAACCTCCGTCAATTGTGTCGAGAAGGTTGTATGTCTGCAATGATCCGACCAGTAGGTGTCGATAACCTTTATCTCGGTGATGCTGGGATTCCGGCCTTCTTTCTTAAAGTATGCCTGACAGAAGAGCAGGTCTTCCGTTGACATGGCGAGAGATTGTTCCAGATGGAATTGTTTGATCTGATCTTCTGAAAAATCAAGAAACCCTTCCAGGACATGGACTTCCTGGGGGATCTCCGTTTTCAATTCAAGGGTTTGGGGGATTGCCGTATCCGCCAGTCTTGAATCAACGGGGTTGATGATATATTTTTTTATCTTCTCTTTGTCATTGTCGGTGAGTATTCCTGTAAAGCAGTAAAAGTGTGCGGATCTTACGATGGGATTGGAGTCGTTGAGGATGATCCTGATACATTGTTCCGTTGAATCGGCCCGTTGATCGAACTGGCCCGGCAGATATTGAGAACCGAAATAAAAGTCGCAATGCTCAAAATCATACCGTTCAAAAAACACATCGTCTACAACGGGGTCTGACAGGATAAGATTCGTGATCTTCTTTAAATCTTCTTCTCTGATCCCCGTCAGGTCATAACGGTTCAGGATTCTGAGAGATTCCAGCTGTTTCAGACCGAGATTGGTTCTGAGGTCTTCAAGCAGATGGGCTGCTTCAACGGCAAATCTCCTCTTTTTCTGTACATATACTCTGAAGATCCTGCTCATTTTTTTTCTCCGAGATCAAATCTTTTATAGATCTCTTCCACATTCTGAAGATAATAGTCCGGGTTGAAGATAGTATCGATATCCCCATCATCCAGATATTCCCTGATATCCGAATTGTTCAGGACGGCGTCCTTGAAATCCGACTTAAAGTTCCAGCAGTCCAATGCCTCTCTCTGAACCATCTTGTAAGCTTCTTCACGGCTCATTCCCTTATTGATCAGACTGAGCATGACTCTCTGTGAATAAACAAGATGATAGGAGCGTTCGAAGGTGACCAGCATCTGATCCTCGTTGACAACGAGATTATCCATCATCCAGATGGCTTTGTCCAGCATGTAGAAGGAAATCATACAGGAATCCGGAATGATAACCCTTTCGATGGATGAATGGGAAATATCTCTTTCATGCCAGAGGGCTATGTTTTCAACGGACGCATCCGCATTGCTTCTGAGCAGCCGTGCCATCCCGCAGAGTCTTTCGCTGATGATCGGGTTCTTCTTGTGCGGCATGGCGGATGATCCTCTTTGTCCTTTTCTGAACGGTTCCTGTGCCTCCTGGACCTCCGATTTCTGAAGATGTCTCACTTCTACACTGATCCTTTCAATCAGGGCACCCATCAATGCCAGGGCAAAAAGATATTCCGAGTGAACATCCCGCGGAACAACCTGTGTGGAACATTCGCAGGCTCTCAAACCAATCTTTTCAAGCGCTTCTTTTTCAACCTCAGGCGAGATATTGGCATAATTTCCGACCGCTCCGCTGATCTTTCCCTGTGAGATTTCATACAATGCCTTTTCGAGTCTTTCCATGCTTCTTTGCGCTTCGCTCAGCCATGACAGCCATTTGAGTCCGAATGAAGTGGGTTCTGCGTGTATACCATGCGTTCTTCCCAGTGTAACGGTGTTCTTATACCTCAAAGCTCCTTTTTTGAGTACTTCAATGAAGTCATCGAGTTTGGCAATGATCAATTCCAAGGCCTCTTTCATGCCCAGGGACCATGCCGTATCCACAACATCCGATGAGGTCATCCCCATATGAAAATAGCGTGCCTCATCCCCCATGTTTTCTGTAATCCCCTTGATAAAAGCGATGACATCGTGCCGTGTAATTTCTTCGATCTCAAGAATCTTGTCAACATCAATTTCAGCCGTTTCCCGTAATTTCTCATAGGTTCCGCCGGGTGCCATCCCTCTTTCTTCAAACGTTTTGACAACGGCAAGTTCAACCTCAAGCCATCTTTCATACTGCGCTTCAAGTCCCCATAATTCTTTCATTGGGGACAGTGAGTATCGTTCAATCATACACATCCTCCCGGTTTTTTTAACGTTTCTAAATGTCAATAAATAATATCACAAATGGTCTTAATTTTAAGTGTGGTGGAGTTTGTTGATTGCTTGACAAACAAATTAAGGGGTTGTATATTGGATTTGTGATCTTTCCGAAGGAAAGCTCCGGGGAATGCTTGGAATTCCCATGAATTTGCCCCTATAAAAATAAAGGAATGATAAGATGAAAGCAGAAATCATAGCAGTAGGAACGGAATTATTATTGGGATCAACGGTGAATACCAATGCGGCATATCTTGGACAGGAGCTGTCGAAACTGGGAATCGGACTTTACAGGCAGACGGTTGTCGGTGATAATCCTGAAAGGTTGAAAAAGGCGTTGGAAGCTGCCTTCAAAGAATGTGATCTGGTCATCACGACGGGGGGGCTTGGCCCCACACAGGATGATCTGACGAAGGAGACCGCCTGTGAGTTTTTCGGACAGGAACTTGTTTTGCATCAACCGTCTCTCGATCAAATCATGAAATACTTCAAAGGAAGGGATGTCAAAGTAACGGAACGGAATAAAAAACAGGCTCTCTTTCCCGAATCTGCAATCGTTCTTGAGAATAACAACGGCACGGCTCCGGGAGCCATTCTTGAAAGAGACTGCAGGAGAATCATCGTGTTGCCCGGCCCCCCCAATGAGATGGAACCGATGTTTGAGCTGGCAAAAGAGTATCTGAAACAATTTCAGGAAGGGGTCTTTCATTCGAAGGAACTGAAGATTTTCGGGATGGGAGAGAGTACTGTTGTGGAGATCATTGCCGATCTCATCGACAATCAGACGAATCCAACCATTGCACCGTATGCCGGAGCCGGTGAATTAAAACTTCGTGTGACGGCGTCTGCCGCTGATGAATTAACTGCCGAAAGGATGATCGAACCCATTGAGCGGGAGATTCGTTCAAGACTTGGGAAATACATTTATGGGGTGGATAACGATACGATCGAGTCGAAATGTGTGGAACTTCTGATCAAAAATGAATTGACCATCGCCACGGCTGAATCCTGTTCGGGAGGGAGACTGTCGGCTTCCCTCGTCGATATATCCGGTGCCTCAAAGACTTTCATGGGCGGTTTTGTGACCTATTCCAATGCAGAAAAGATGAAACGGTTGAACGTGAGCGAAGCAATCCTGCGTCAATATGGAGCGGTAAGTGAAGCATGTGCCGTTCAGATGGCCCTGGGTGCTGCAAAAGCCGTTGGGACGGATATCGCCGTGTCAACGACGGGGATCGCCGGTCCCTCTGGCGGAACCCCTGAAAAACCGGTTGGGACAGTTTACATCGCCGTTTCATTCAGGGGCAACCCCGTTGTTAAGAAATTTCTGTTCAGAGGTAATCGGGATAAGGTGAGGATGAGGACGGTCAAGGCGGCTCTGAAGATGATTATTGAATGTGTTTGGGAGAAATTTGGAAAGTAAACGGATGGAAAATCGGAATCTTTAAAGGGCGGAGTAGCTTCCGCCCGTTCTTTTTGGATAGGCAGTCGTTTCAGCTCCGAAGACTCTGCATTGTTAAATCAGAACTTCGCATGATATTTTGGTTTTTCACAATTCATGAGGTATCTTGAACACTTTTTCATCTGTTCAGCATTATCGTATTCAATCAATCCGTATCTCGCAAGATGTTCAAGGGAGACGGAACCGAATAGCATGGATGAGAAATCTGCCATTGAAATCTTGATGATGTCAGCACTTTCGTCTTCTGACAGGCAGAAGTCATCTTCCGTGATCTTCAGGGTGATGGTGGTGTCTTCATGATCAAGGAAGGGTTCATCTATCTCGAACGTGCAGGTGATCCCATCGCCCTTAATCTCTCTCATCTGAGAATATGTTTTGACAAATTCTTTCGGGTTCAGGACTCTGAACATCAGTCCCGTACTGGCAGTTGCAAAACTGTGATTGGCATGGGGAAGAATACACCGTCTGATATCCGACGGATCATCGAACAGATGATAGAAAGTTTCATCCTGGGTGTACATCACGATGTTGTCGAACTGATCAGCCTGATTTCTCAGGAATCCCAGGATAGCCTTTGTACCCTCAAGGCTGAGAGAAATGAATTCATCCACATTCAGATCGTATTGCATGAAATTATCCTTTCCCGTCTCAATGGGATTACAGATGGCATAGGCCGCCAACGTGTCATCTTTTCTGTACCCGACGATGAAATTTTTCTCATTCTGCATCTGGTTCATCGGCCAGGTTGGTCTTCGTTTTATTTCACCGTTTGTTTTTTTATAAAATTCATTAAAACACATTGCCATATCTCTGATATCCTTTTCATCATCTTTCAGCCAGGTGACATCAAGCGATTCAGCATAGTTTTTAATTCTTGCTGTATTGATGTGATATCTGTAGAAAGGCGTCAGAATGCCATAACCCATATTCTTATAGAAATCAGGTCTGAAGGGATGAAGACCCGAACAGGTTATTCCCGTATCCTGAAGGAAATTCAAACTGAATTTCATCATATCACGGCAGATATGCTGTTTTTTATTCGGGAGATCGATACCAACCCCTCCGATACCCCCCATTCGCATTTCCCTTCCCCTGAAATTCATCAAGTAGTCAAAGATAAGGATTCTACCAACAAGTGTTTCGTTTTCGTCAAATACACCGATTGGGAAAACCTTGTCGTCATCCAGCATTCTCATGTACATGCGCACCGTCTTTTCCATATCCTTTTGAGGTGTTGCAAATCTCGGATAAACTCTTCCTTTCAGCTTGATATACTCAATTACTTCGTTCTGTCGTATCTTTCGGAAATGATAATTCATATGGCCTCCCCTTCAATTAATGAATAAAATTTAAATTGATCTTAATAACTATGATAAGTATATAGCATATATCCGGTAAGGAGTACTTTGTATCAAAAGCCATTATACTATACCCGAATGTTATAGCACAACCTTTCTTGACATTTCTATAAATTGGATGCTATTCTATTTGGAATAATAAAAAAGAAAAGGAGTTGAAGAAATTTGGAAAGGGTTTTACTCGTAGCAGGTGGTATTAAGGGAGACGATGTCTTCGCAATAGAAGAGAGTCTTAGCGAACTCGAGAGTCTTGTGAACACTGCGGGTGGAGAAGTGATCGAAACGACATGGCAGCTTCTGCCGGGTTTGAAGGCTTCAACTCTCATAGGAAAAGGTAAACTTGAAGAGATTAATATGAAGATCATGAATCTGGAGATAGATGTTGTCGTCTTTGATAACAGCCTGACACCCACACAGTTGAGGAATATTGAAGAGAGTCTGAGTTGCCGGGTCGTTGACAGAACACAGCTGATATTGGATATTTTTGCCCTGCACGCCCATACGCGGGAGGGGAAATTACAGGTTGAACTGGCACAGCTTGAATATCTGCTGCCCAGAATACTGGGGATGGGAAAGGAATTGTCAAGACTCGGTGGCGGAATCGGAACAAGAGGGCCCGGAGAAACAAAACTGGAGGTTAAGCGAAGACGTATTCGTCAGAGAATCACGCTGCTTAAGGAAAAGTTGAAGGTCATCGAAAAACAGCGTAAGACGCAGCGGCAAAGACGGATGAATCAGCGTGTGTACACGGTATCACTGATTGGGTACACCAACTCCGGAAAGACAACACTACTGAAAGCACTTTCAAAGGATGAGGAGCTCCAGCCGAAGGATGAGCTTTTTGCGACGCTGAGCCCGGTTTCAAGAAAAGTGTTTCTTGAATTAGGCTATGAAGCCGTTTTTAATGATACGGTCGGATTTATCCGAAAATTGCCGCATACCATCGTGGAATCGTTTAAGGCGACACTGGAAGAAACGGTCTACAGCGATCTCATCGTTCATGTTATCGATTGCAGTGATGCTAATTGGGATGACAAAAAACGGGCCAGCGAAGCCGTTTTGAAGGAGATCAAAGCGAATGAGATTCCGCGTCTTGTCGTGTTAAACAAGATCGACAAGTTGGATGAAGAGGCGTTCGAAACATTGAAGACAGCACATTCGGACTGTGTCCTTCTTTCAGCCGCTTCAAAGGACGGTATTGATATCCTGAAGACAAAAGTGCTTGACATGTTGAAAAATAAATACGGAAAAGAGGGGTAAAAGATGCAGGATTATCACATTCACTCGTATTTTTCGGGTGATTCTGAATCAAAGATTGAAGAGATTATCGCAAGGGCAAAGGCGTTGAACATTGAACACATCATCATCACGGATCATGTGGATGATATGCAGACCTCCTTTGCCCTTAAGGATACCTGTAAGGACCGGACCGTTTACCGGAACACCGTCAGAGAATTCGGACTGCCTACGGGGATTGAATACAGTTGGGATGGCGAGACGGAAAGAACGACGGATCTGAATGCGTTTGATTTTGCGATTATGTCCTATCATGACGAATTCGACGTTGTGGATGGGAAGATCGACTATCTGAAGTATTTACGGGAACTTTATGATATTGTGACCCGTGTCGAGGGCTTTACCGTTTTGGGACATCTTGATCTGCCACGACGGTATGATCCGGCACACAGAAAATTTTCAAAAGATCTTTATCCTGAGCTTGAAAGAATCTTTAAAATGCTCAAGGAGAGAGGGAAAGGGATTGAAATCAATATGAGTGCCGTTGGGATGTATGGAGATCCCAATCCCGACTGGGATATCGTTCAGCTTTACTACGATTGCGGTGGGGAAGTCCTGACAATAGGTTCCGATGCGCATGTTGCTCAAAATGTCGGGAAGGGAATTGTTGAGGGGCTTGAAAAACTCAGGGAAATTGGATTCCGGTACATTGATGTTTTCGATCATGGAAAATGGACAAAGAAAAAGATTCTCTGAAGGTTGAAAAATATAAAAATATCATTAAAAATAATTCATGGTTTAATTATTGATTAACGAGGAGACGGTTCTTTTTGAATCGTCTTCGCTTTGTTATATAATAGATTTATTAAGGTGTAAACTTGTAAAAATGTTGTTTTGAATGTATCACTTCTTGTGGTTTAATCAAGTGGATTTCGGAATTAGTTCCGATGTTGAATCAATAAAAGCGGGTGATGAATATGTTGAACGAAAAAAAGGGATACCATTATGATATTGAAGATCTTTCTCCGATTCCTTTTGCGCATAAAAAAGTTGTTCTTGATGAAAACGGTGATATCGTCGATCTTGTTTTTATACATATCAATCCTGCCCTTGAACAAGTTCTGGTGAGAGATAACCGTGAAATTTGCGGCAAATCTGAATTTGACATTCTGGAACTTTCTGAAAATCAATATCGGATGAGACTGGAAAGCCTCGGTAAAAAAAGAATAACCAAGGGGAATCTGATCAGGCAATATTCAAAGTTATACGAAAAATGGTTTATGTGTCATCTCAGGTTTCGAGAGGACGGCACTGTTTTTGAATGGTTGATGGATATCGACAATCAGATCCAATATGAAAATGAATTGATACAGAGTGAACAGATGTACAAGGCAATTTTTGACAATGTGCTCGATTCGATATACGTTCACGAATTCGATGAAAAGAATTTCAGACCCGGTCCGTTTATCTCCGTTAACAAAGCGGCTTGTGAAACATTAGGCTATACGGAAGAGGAGTTGTTGTCAAAATCAATCCTTTCTATAGATTCCGAACGATCAGTGGCAAAGGCACCCGGGATATTTGACAGACTGTTGAAGAATGGCCGGGCGATTTTCAGGGCTGAACACGTGACAAAGAACGGAGAAATCGTTCCTCAAGAGGTGGTTGCACAGCTCTTTCCATACAAGGGAAAACAGTTTATTTCTTCGGTGGCAAGAAATATTACCGAGCGCCTTGCATCTGAAAAGAAGGATAAGGAAAATAAAAAAACGCTTCGTTCCGTTTTGGACACATTGCCCGGCTTACTGGTGGTCATTGGTACGGATCATCGAATCATCGCCTGCAACAGTAATTTAGTCAATCGTCATTCGAAACACAAAGAGGCTTTTCATCATTATATCGGGAAATCCTGTTTTGAAGCGATTGGAGAGGAAGAAAAGATCTGCCGTGATTGTAATCTGGAAAAAATCATCAATGATCCCAAACCTTATACAGAAATCACGGAATATATGGATGGCGGGGAATACAAATGTTTGAAACGCTACTTTGCACCGATTATCAATGTCAGCGGGGAAGTATCGGGTGTTGTCGAATATGTTGAAGATATCACGGAATTAAAGATCGTGCAGAAAAAAGCCGAAGAGGCCAATAAAGCGAAGAGTGATTTTATGATGAATATGAGCCATGAACTCAGAACCCCTTTAAATGGAATTTTGGGGTTTTCAGGGATTCTTGAGGATATGATTCAGGATGAGGTACAAAGTGAACATATCCGTGCGATAAAAGAATCAGGCTATCATCTGCTGAATCTGATCAACGATATCCTCGATTTTTCAAAGGCCGAATCCCAATCCGTGGCCATCAAGAATGAAAAAACCAATTTGCACCATCTGCTGGATCTTTCGATGATACTGATACAAACCGAAGCCTATAAGAAGGGGTTAAATACGGATTTTACATACGATGAGACGATTCCAACGACCATATTCACGGATCGTCTGCGTTTGAGTCAAATCGTGAATAACCTTCTGACAAATGCGGTGAAATTTACCGAACGGGGAACCGTTACCTTAAACGTTAAAAAGATTGGGCAGACTGATGATAAAGTTACGATTCGCTTCAGTGTCTCCGATACCGGAATCGGAATCAAAGAATCATTGCAGGAGAAGATCTTTGAGTCTTTTACTCAGGGGGAATCTTCAATCACGAGAAAATACGGGGGGACCGGATTGGGTTTAACGCTGTCAAAGCAATTGCTCCATTTTCTCGGAAGTGAGATGGCGGTTGAATCCAGAGAGAATGAGGGGAGTACGTTCAGTTTCACACTTGAAGTTGATTATCTTGAGGAGTATTTAACAGCTGAATCCGAGGAGAAAAGGGAATACGGTGACCAGGATAAAAAGGTGAAAGCGCTGATCGTTGAGGATAATCTGATCAATATGAAACTGGTGAGAGTTATTCTTGAAAAGAATTTCCCGAATGTCGAGATATCACTGGCTGAAAACGGGAAAGATGCCATAAAAATGTACCTGCTGCATAAGCCGGATTTTATCTTCATGGATATTCGAATGCCGATTATGAATGGTATTGAAGCGACAAAATATATAAGGAGATATGATAGCGGTAAAACCAGGATTATCGGTTTATCCGCGGAGGTCAGACAGGATGAAATCAATCTCGGAATTGAAGGCGGGATGGATGGCTATCTGTCAAAACCGGTTAAGGAAGAAGAAATCGTAGCGGTGATATCGAATGTGTTGATAGAATAAAAAAGGCAGATGTTTAATCTGCCTTTTTTATAATCTGAATCGTCCGATCTCGTTTTCAAGTACCTCGACCAGCAGACTGAGTTCCTGAGCGGAGTTACTGACAAGTTTTGAACTGCTTTCCTGTTGCTCAACAGCACCTGTCATTACTTCAAGCTGATCCGAAATCTCAGCAATTGATTTGGCGGATACATCCATGGAGCTGGACATCTCTTCGGATGAAGCACTTTGTTCCTGAGCTGCCCCGGTCAATGATTCCACCCGTTGTGTGATGTTTCCCATGTTTTCTGAAATCTGATTGAATTCCGATACGAGATTACCTGAAATATCTTTGAAATCTCTGAAGAGACCGGTCGTCTTTTGTACGGCTTCGTTGGCCTTTACGGAGCTAATATTAATCGTCTTAAGGATCTTTTCGATATTTCCGGAAGCCGTTTGACTCTCTTCGGCGAGTTTTCTGATCTCATCAGCTACTACGGCAAAGCCTTTTCCCGCTTCTCCTGCTCGTGCCGCTTCTATTGCCGCATTTAACGCCAACAGATTCGTCTGTTCAGCTATGGAAGAGATTGTGTTGACGATTTCCTGTACGTTATCGGCCTTATCCGAAACGTTGGTCACCAGTTGAACCGCCTTGTTGTTCTGTTCGTTGACGATCAGAATCATATCCTGCTGTGTTTTAATCTCTTCTTTTCCTTTGTTAACAACTTTTTCCGCCTCGTTTACCTGTTCGGCAAGCTCCATGCTGAGTGTGGAGACATCCTGAGCACTTGCGGCAACTTCCTCAATGCCCGAGGTGACTTCTTCGACCGATGCGGCAGTGTTTTGAGTGTGACTTTCAATGTTTCGCGATTGATCGTAAAGTTCTTCCGCCGATGCGAACTGCTCCTGGGAGATCGCGGCAAGATTAGTCGAATTTTCTTCTATTTTTTTTGTCTGTGAAGCAAGACTGACAATCATACTTTTAAGGTTTTCCTGCATCTTTTCGAGCATATTGGTCATCGTACCGATTTCATCTTTGCGGGAAGCGAATCGCTCCGCTTCCGAATTGCCTTCAAATTGAAGGTCGAAATCGGAGATATTTTTCAGAATATCCTTAACAAAAATAAGAGCCGATGATATTCTGGCGGATATGAGATAGATAACAACGATGGCAATAATCAGACACGCAGCAGCAAGAAGCGCTATGTTAAAGAGGTTTCTGCTTGAATCCTCGTTGATGATTGTCGTGGCTGCCTCTTTTGAAACCCCGATAAACAGGATTCCTATGATATCGCTGTTGCGTTTCAGCGGTCTGTAAACCGTCAGATATTCTTTCCCGAGGATAACGGCATCTCCGAAATAATCTTTTCCGGACATGACCGGTTTGTAGGCTGCGCTATCCTTTCCCAGATAGGTGCCAACCGCCCTTTTTCCATCGTCTTTCACAATATTCGTGGTCACCCTTTTGAAATCATCTCCCGACTTGGCAAAAACTGTGGCAAGCACATTTAATTCATCTGAGATGCGATCAACCATTTCATGATCATCGCCGATTATTTTCTGATCACTGTAAACCAGGTTGCCGTTAATAAATTCAACCTCACCGAAATATTTTTCGAAATAAAGTCCTGCGGAAGTGATATCACCTTCCAGTTTCTCGTTTAGGATTGTTTCTGCCAATCCGGATAGCGAATTTCGTGACGAAAAATAACTACCCAGCATAAAGATGATGGTAAATGAAACGAAAATGATAGAGAAATAAAGCATAAGTTTTAACTTTAATGATTTAATGATGACCATCTCCCCTGATAATAAGTTTTATATCGTTATTATAACGATGTTTAACGCAAAACATTTCACGGCATAGTAACATGGAGAATAATATTAAGTAAATTATACCATATAGTGATAGATAGGGTGTTGATTATTGATTTGGGGTGAGTTGACAAGTATAATACATATCTGTATAATATACTATGTGCTACATAGTATATTGTTTGACGTATGGAGTGATTCGATGGATGGAATGGCGAAACAATTAAAAAAAGGTGTCCTTGAAATCATCATTTTAAAAATTCTTGCCACCAGGGATTGTTACGGATATGAGATTATCAAAGAACTATCCGTTCTCAGTAACGGGTATTTTGAGCTCAAGGAAGGGACACTGTACCCGCTTTTGTACAGGTTGAATACAAAAGGGTTGATAGAAAGTTATTGGGGGAATGAAGAGAACAACGCCGCAAGAAGAAAATATTATCTGATCACGGAATCGGGGAAGTCCAAACTACGAGAAAGTGAAACAAGATGGCGGGAACTTGTAGCGGCGGTCAATTTAATCTTGAATATAACTGTAAAAGAGGGAGGAGAATAGAATGGAGAAGACCCGGCTGTTTAAAAGATACGCTTCAGAGGTGGTTTTCTATATGATATGCTTGAAAGAAAAGTGAGGATGATCAAGAGGAAATCGGTGATTTTGTTTTGAATCTGATCAGGATAATGACATATTAATCAAAAAGGAAGGGATGTATGAAAATGGAGAAAGTGCTTGTAACCCGTATGATTCCTGAGGAAGGGATCAACGAATTAAAGAAATACTATGAAGTGGATGTTTGGGACAAGGAGACCCCTATGCCGTCAGAAATGCTTAATGAAAGAATTAAGGAGGTGACAGGGATAGTCTCCATGCTTTCGGATAAGATATCACGGGAAGTGATCGACAAAGCCCCGAATCTGAAAGTGATTACGAATTATGCGGTCGGATATGACAACATAGATGTCGCCTATGCAAAATCAAAGGGGATAAGAGTCGGCAACACCCCCGGGGTTCTGACGGAAACAACGGCTGACCTGGCTTTCAGCCTTCTGATGGCAGTTGCAAGAAGGATTACCGAGAGTGCCGAATATGTTAAGGCGGGAAATTGGACGACATGGGGCCCTCAATTGATGCTGGGAAACGATGTCTGGGGAAGTACGATCGGGATTATCGGATTTGGCAGGATCGGACAGGCAATGGCAAGACGCGCCAAAGGATTTGGGATGAAAGTGCTTTATCACAGTCGGACGAGAAAGCTTGATGTGGAAGCGTCTATTGGTGTTGAATATGCTTCTCTGGACGAGATCTACCGGAACAGTGATTTTATCAGTCTGCATTCCAATCTGAATCCTTCGACAAAGGGGCTGATCGGAAAGGATGAATTCGAACAGATGAAACCAAACTGCATCCTCATCAACACGGCAAGGGGAGCCGTTATCAAGACAGACGATCTGATCGGGGCGCTTGAAAACGGACAGATCGGTGGTGCGGGTCTGGATGTAACCGATCCGGAACCGATTAATATGGATTCGAGATTACTGAAGCTGAAGAATTGTATCATCGTTCCACATATCGGTTCAGCGAGTCATAAAACAAGAAACAGGATGTCATTGATGGTGGCTGAAAATGTCATCGCCGGTATTGATGACAAAAAACTGCCGTATGAAGTGTGATGGAAGGCGCTTTTGCACGATTATTCGTCCGTGTAATAGTCGACTTCTGAAGCATCTTTGAAAAAAGTGCTTGACTGATTATGGCGGATGATACCGGTTTTCTTTGAGTCCGGATAATGAACGATATCCGGGGAATTGGTGGTGTCGAAATCGATATAAACGAGATCATCGGTCATCGACCGGTTCCTGATCTTGTGGGCAGCGGTCTTTCCCGGAGGACAGACGATGAAATCTCCCGGGCCTACTTCCCTGATCCCCTGGGGAGTTTCCAGTACGCCTTCGCCACTGATGATATAAAAGACCTCCGTGTTGTTTTCATGTGAATGCATGGGATAATTCGCCTTGAGGGGTGGTATCGTATACTGGGCAACATAGCATTGCGTGAAGTCTGATCTTGAGGTGATTTCCTTTTTGTGATAGGTGTAGAGAGCGTGTTCTGATTTTTCCTTTGATGGAATATCTTTTACGTTTTTAATCTGTATTTCTTTAGTCATATTTACCTCCCGGGCCTGTTCTGCGTGTATAATATCATGTAGTCTTAAGATTATGAATAGAATGCCACACATCCATTCGTATCATAATCAAACGTTTTTGAGTTTGTAAAGAGAATTCGGAAATGGTGTCATATGATGAAAGAATTTGAAGTACACAATATCAAACGGGCATTGGAACAGATTGAGTTAAAAATGGTCTTCACTGGCAGGATCATTATATCATCGAGTCAAATCGGTATCAGACTGTTTAAGGCCTATGCCGACTTAGAATAAGAAGTTGAAGAGGGAGAAGAAGATGAGAAAGAGCGTGTTGAATGAAGCATGGCATGATAAATTTGTTTCCTATGCCATTCGATATGGCGAAGAACATGATAAATCGTATACGTCACGCGAAGATATGACTAAGTTTAAAATGGGTGAAGAAAATCCAACGATGATCCTCACAGAGGAAGGGGAGATTATTGCTGTTGCATCGCTTATATATAACGAATATTTTATCAGGGGTAATCGAACAAGGTTGAGGATTTTTCACGTTAGAAAGGATTTTTCAGAGGGGGCGTCAGCCTATCGGCAACTCCATCAATTTGTTGTTGAACAATTGAAACGGGATAATCTTGATCACGCATTCCTGTTTATACCCCTTTCCGCGGAAGAAGAAATAGGATTATTCAAAGGGATGGGGATGGCCGTTGAACGATATGTTTTCTATATGGAAAACACATTAAAAAGTGTGAGAAAACCTCAGTTTCCTGAAGGGGTGATATTGAAAGATTTTGTCAGAGACAGGGATGAAGAGATATGGTTGAAGATCAGAAATGAAGCCTTCGCAACGCTGACCGGCAATTCAACGCCGGTAACAATGGAAGGCCTTATGCGCTATCTCAGCAGTTCGGATCATACGCACAAAGGGATGAAAATTCTGTATGAGGGTGAAAAACCTCTGGGGATCGTACAGGTTTAGACATTTGAGGAAAATGGTAAAAAATGCTCTGATGTTGGTCCTGTTGCCGTGTTAAAAGACTATCGGAATCGTGGCCTTGGCGGAAATCTTATCAGAGCCGGGTTGATGTATGCAAAAGAAAACGGGCATGAAAAAGTTGGCTTGTCTGTTGACACTCAAAATGAACATGCCAAAAACATTTATCTCTCCGAAGGGTTTGAACCGGTTGAATCACTCGTTTGTCTGAGAATTTTGAATGAACCATGAAACGCTCCTGAAAGAGTTGAGAAAAATTGATCTGAACACAACTTAATAAAAATATAGTAGAATAGAGGGTCCGCAGTTCTTGCTCAGATGTGGACTTATTTTACGACTGGGGGCTGTTAAGTCTGATTCGTCGTATTCAAAAAAGGAGTCGGAAAATGAGAAATACAAATGCAGCGGGTTTGATGCTCAAATGGACGGCCATCATCGTTGTTCTGCTACTGATGGTCGGTATCTGTATCATCCTCATTATAAAGTTTTATAATATGAGTCAGGCGGAAATTCGAACCGAGAACGGGATTCAGGAAGATGCCTGGATCACACTCGGGGGGATTCGACAATACATCAGGATCAGAGGGGAAGATGCGGACAATCCGGTGATTCTGATGCTTCATGGCGGCCCCGGATATCCGATGGCGTATATGGATTATTATTACAACAAGGGGATCATCGATGCGTTCACAATGGTCAGCTGGGATCAGAGAGGCAGTGGCAGAACGTATTATGAAAACCGGGAGATGAATATAGAAACGGATCTCAGCCGGGAAACGTTACTCAACGATCTCGATCAGCTGGTTGATTTTCTCAGGGCCAAATTCAACGAGAAAAAAATCATCATCATGGGCCATTCATGGGGAACAATACTGGGAAGTTTGTACGCAAACAGGCATCCCGAAAAAGTAAAGGCTTACATCGGTGTGGGACAGATCGTTGATTTTGATGAGGGGAAAGTCAGAGCAGCTGAGGCAGCAGCGGGAATTGCCGGTAATCAGGGTGAAACTAAGGATGTAGAGATTTTGAGGCAAACCTCTGAAGCTTTCTCCAGAACAAAAACGGTTGATGAGATAGATTTCGACAACACTGTGAAAATGATTACGACCAGTCTCAAATATCTTCAAAATCCAGAAGAAATGTCGGCGATTGCCAACATGTGGACCGGTTTAACCTCGCCGGATATGTCATTTAACGATGTCAAATGGTTTTTAATCGCATCTGATTTTGAAAAGATCGTGCGCTATGAAAAACCCCTCATACAGGAGATGTATTTTGATTTTAATCTCTATGAAGCCATCAGGCAATTCAAAGTCCCCGCTTTGTTTATCTCCGGAGAGGCCGATTGGATCACACCGGCGATTATGGTTGAAGAATATGTAGAGACCCTAAATGCCCCGTGGAAAAAGATGGTACTGATTGAAAATGCCGGACATGTCCCCTTTCTTGACAAACCGGGAGCATTTTGCGAGTTTTTAAAGGAAAATCTGGAACAGGTCACTCTGAACGGAGGAGATAGCGATAATCAGCTGATTCCAACCTGGTCCTGCTGAAACCCGGAGCATAAAACCTGACAAAAACTGACACATCGGGATGCTATAATCCGGGTACAGGAGGTGTGATCATGCATGAAAAGGCAGCAAAAGGAATCCTTTCCCCGAAAAACGGTATGAATATCTATCGCGGGTGTACACATGGCTGTATCTATTGTGATTCGAGGAGCACCTGCTATCAGATGCAGCATGATTTTGAAGATGTGGAGGTAAAAGTCAACGCCCCTGAATTACTTGAAAAGGCACTCAGAAGTAAACGAAAGAAATGTATGATCGGAACGGGTGCCATGAGTGATCCTTATCTTCATGAAGAGCAAAGAAGAGGACTCACCCGGAAATGTCTTGAGCTGATTGAACATTACGGGTTTGGGCTGGCGATACAGACGAAATCCGATCGGATATTGAGAGATCTTGACCTGCTTAAGCGTATCAACAAAAAGGCAAAATGTGTGGTACAGATGACGTTGACGACTTTTGATGATGATCTGTGTAAAATACTGGAACCTCACGTCTGCACAACAAGTCGAAGAGCAGCAGTCCTGAAGACCTTGAAAGAGGCGGGGATTCCGACGATCGTCTGGATGACGCCCATTCTGCCCTTTATCAATGATACGGAAGAAAACATCACAGGGTTACTGGACTATTGTATCGAAGCGGATGTTTACGGTGTTTTGAATTTTGGAATCGGGATGACGCTTCGTGACGGGGACAGACAATACTATTATCAAAAACTGGATGAGCACTTTCCCGGATTGAAAAGAAAATATATGAAGCATTTTGGTTACGCCTATGAAATTCCCTCTCCAAACGCTCAAAGACTCATGGCTCTGTTTCAATCAACCTGCCGTCAAAATGACATCATATGGGATACCAATACGCTTTTTACCTATATGCATACACTCGAAACGAAGGAAGAGCAACTGAAATTGTTCTGAAACGCTCATTCCTTGTCCGCATATTGATAGGATATTTTCTCGTACTTTCCCTTGATTTCCAGGAAGGCTTTTACGATTTCGGGATCGAAATGCGTCCCGCTGTCATTGGTTATAATAGAGACAACCTTTTCATGTGAGAAGGAAGGTTTGTAAACCCTTTTACTGCGTAAGGCATCATAAACATCGGCTACTGCCATTATCCTTCCGCAAAGAGGAATATCCTCACCGCTGAGTCCTTCGGGATAACCACTTCCATCCCATTTTTCATGGTGTGAATAAGCAATGCGTTTGGCGCATTCCAACATATCAATTTTTTGCCCGATATGTTGTTGCGCTTTAATGAGGGCATCTCTTCCCAGCGTGGTATGTGTCTTCATAATCTCAAATTCCTCTTCCGATAATTTCCCGGGTTTCAACAGGATATTGTCACTGATGCCTATTTTACCGATATCATGAAGAGAAGCTGATCTGTAAAGCAGATCGATATATTTTTCGGTCAACCTATTGTGATAGTTGCTTTTCTTTGAAAGTTGAAGTGCCAGCAGGCTGACATATAGATTGGTACGTTTAATATGATTACCCGTTTCATAATCCCTGATCTCCGCAAGACTGGCAAGAGCAAAGATGACGAGATTATGTGCGATATCGGCTTCTCTGGTCCGTCTCTTGACTTCCGCTTCCAGGTAATCGTTTTTGTCCTTCAGGAAATCCCGTGCCTCTTTCAACTTTAATTGCGATTCTACGCGTGCCAGCAATATGGGAATACTGATCGGTTTGGTGATATAATCAACCGCACCCACATCAAACCCCGCCTTTTCGTTGCTCTGATTGGTCATGGCGGTCAGAAAGATGACTGGAATATCTTTCGTGCGCTTCATTTTTTTCAATTTTCTGCATACTTCATAACCATCCATCCCCTTCATCATGATATCGAGTAAGATGAGATCGGGCATTTTATCCCCATTGGCTATTTTTAATGCTTTCTCGCCGTTGTTGGCAACTTTAATCTTGTATTTTTCCTTCAGCACGTCACTGATGATTGACAGATTTAACGGGGTATCATCAACGACGAGAATGGTGTACTTTAATGAATTATCGATATCAGTCACCTCCCGCTTCGCTGTTGATTTCTTGGACAATAGACCGGAATGCCTCTAATGCTTCTTCCAGATTGAATTGTTTGATATGGTTTGAAACCGTTTGATACTTTTCCTTCAACAACTTTTTCATCAACGTGTCGTTTTCTTCGAACACATCACAGGCTCTTGGATCGTCTTCACCAAGCAATTCGAGCATATGCATAATGACGTTTTTTGATCTGTTTTTTTCAAACTCGGACAAATCTGTTGCTTTTAACTTTTGGGGAAAGATATTCGTTAATTCTGTGATCAGGTCCTCATAGCGTTCTGAAAAGCGGGTCAATTCATCCATGATCGTGTTGCCGTTTGTATGGTTTTCAAGGTCTGATTCGATACGTCTTGCCGTGTTCTGGAGTTCGAATGCCCCAATACTTCCCAATACCCCTTTAAGGCTGTGGGTGATGATGGCGGCCTCTTCCGGTTTTTCTCCGTTCAGGGCATCCAGTATCTTTGAAGGCATATCCCTTTGCAGCAGAATGAATTTGGAGATGATCTTCAAGTAAAGGTCTTTCTTTCTCAATATTTTATTCAGAGCCTGTTCCACATCAAGTGCCCGGATCTGCTTCAATTTTCGGATCTTTTCATCGGAGGCGTCTGTCAACTTTGATCCCCCGGTTTCTTCTATCGGCAATTTTTTTTCAGAAGCCTTAAGCCATGTGGAGAGTGTATCCCAGAATTCCTTTAGGTTGACAGGTTTTGAAATGAAATCGTTCATCCCTGCCGAGAGACATTTTTTCCGATCGGTTTGTGTCGCATTGGCAGTCATGGCAATAATCGGAATCTCACGATTCGTTTTTCTTATCTGTAAGGTTGCGTCAATCCCATTCATAACGGGCATCTGCATATCCATCAATATGAGATCAAAAGGGGTCTGATGGAACTTTTGAACGGCTTCTTCCCCATTTACCGCAATTTCAGCTTCAATAGCTGCTTCAAGAAGAATTTCCGTTATGATCTCCTGATTTAAGAGGTTGTCATCGGCGACAAGAATTCGGCAGCCAGTGAGTCTCTTAATCTGATCTTCGGAAATACTGTTGAGTCTTTTAATATCCTTTTCCAGTTTTTCCGGGTTTTGGGTAAACGGCTTTACGGCTGCCTCAAAAAGGGTGGAAGGCTGAACGGGCTTCAGCAGGATATCATCAAAATACTGCTGTTGAATTGATTTGAAGTGCTCGTCTTTTTCATGAGCGGTTACAAGCACCACATAGGGTTTTTGTTTCCCGGTTTTTTCGGTGATGATTTTCCCCGTTTCAACGCCATCCATTCCCGGCATGCGCCAATCCAGGAAGATGATGTCGAATGGATTGTCTTCGGGATTATTTAAAACGATATTTAAGGCTTCTTCGCCATCCTTTGCTTCTGTCGTCTCAAAACCCATCAGAGAAAGCATACCGGATAAAACGTCTCGGGCGCTTTTATTGTCATCGGTGATTAAGGCTTTTTTTCCATTCAAATCGGGGATTTTTCGATTGTAATGATGCGTATTTTCTGAGATTTGAAGTGGGACGGTAAACCAGAAGGTACTGCCCGTATTGTAAATACTGTCAACACCGATATGGCCTTTCATCAACTCAACCAGTTTTTTTGAGATGGCGAGACCCAACCCCGTTCCGCCATACTTTCGAGTTGTTGAACTGTCGGCCTGTTCAAATTCCTTGAAAATCTGATCAATTAGACCCTCTTTGATGCCAATCCCGGTATCTTTTACGGCAAAATGCAGCAGAATTTCCTTTTCATTCTGTTCAAGCATTCTGATGGCAATGGCGATTTCTCCCCTTTCGGTAAATTTCATGGCATTACTGATGAAATTGATCAAAATCTGTTCAATTCTCAGTTTATCGCCGATCAGACATTCCGGGATATCGCTCTGGATGTCGAAGATGATCTCCAGCCCTTTCGCCACCGCTTTTTCTATAAAAAGGTCGGCAATATGCCCAAGAATTTCTTCAAGACAGAATCTTGCCATTTCAAGGACCATCTTTCCCGATTCAATCTTCGAAAAATCAAGGATCTCGTTGATAATCTGCAGGAGATGATCTGTCGAATTTTCAATCTTTTGAAGATAATCGATCTGTTTTGTGTTGAGGTCTGTTTTTAAGAGGAGATAGGTCATCCCCATAATGGAATTCATTGGGGTTCTGATCTCATGACTCATGTTTGCGAGAAAATCTGATTTAGCCCGGTTGGCCTTTTCGGATGCTTCTTTTGCCTGTTTTAGTTCATCGTGAGTCTGTTTTAATTCGGCAGTCCGTTTATTGACCATGTCTTCCAGATTATTCCGATGGTCTTTTAATTCCTCCTCGGCTTGTTTTCGCTTGGTGATATCTGTGATGATTCCCCTGAACCCCACCGGGTGACCATCCTGAATGATGGGGATAGTATGGATTAGAACCGGAAAGGTTTTACCGTCTTTTCGCTTGACGGTGTATTCGTTTGGTTCAGAATTTTGCCCCGAAAGAAGCGATTGGATATTCTCCCGGACTTTTTTTCGATCAATCTCCTGAACGGTATCCAGTAAGTTGATTCCCTTATCATATTCTTCTTTTGTATAGCCGTAGACGTCAAACGCTTTCCGGTTGGCATAGGTGATATTCCCGTTAAGATCTGATTCGAAGATGATTTCAGGCAGCATATCCGTCAATTCCCTGAATTTTCTTTCACTGATGCTGATTCTTTTAAAATAGTCGTTTCTCTCTCTGTAAATTTCTTTTAATCTCTCAAACCATTTAGTCCAGAAAAGCGGGATCTTTTCATTTCCCTGAACCTGTTTGCCTTCGTTAAGCTCTTCAATCATATAAACCAGTCTGATGGCCGGATGGGTGAAGTTTTTTCCGAAAAGGTTCAGGGTAAATAAGATAAACAGCAACAGAAAAAGGGATGAGAGGATGAAGATCAGGTTCATCTTCAGGATGATTTTCAGGATACTTGCAGAGTCGATTGATCCCACGATGTACCAGCCTGTATCCGGAATCTCAAGCTTCATGGCATACATATTCATCGAATATTCGAATTTTCCGCTGTCAGCGGGAATAAATGAGGGCTTTTCTCCGGATAAGCTGATTCCTTTGGAATCAATGATCGTATATTGCAAACCGGACATATTTGAATCGCTCAGGATGGTGTTGAATACGTTTAAGGTGATGTCGGTTCCAAAGGCCCCTTTGAATGTATCATTTTCGTAAAGGGGGATCAGCATTGTCACCATCATTCCGCTGCCGGCGGTATCTGAATAAGGCTCAGTCCATATGAGTTTTCTTTCAGGGTTTTGAACCGGTCCTATTAATTTGACCGGTTGTGTGCCACCGGCATCAAATACCCGATTCAACGCGGTATCAAAATCGTCCGCTTCAGTGTATGATAGAAGATCTTTTCCGGAGAGATAAGGGAACAGCTGACTGTAGCTTTTATCCGCTGCGTAAAAATAGGACCATTGGAAAAACGGTGCCGTATCATGTGTCGTTTTCATGATCGTGGCAAATGACAGGATTTTTTTCATTTCCGGGTTTAGGGTTGTTTCCGTTTTCAGAAACAAAGAACCGTATTGTGCCTTGATCTCCTCTCCCTGTTCATCCATGGGAGCGTTTCCCTGTTTTAACCTGATCGTTTCCGGCAATGATGGCGAGATACCGCCCACAAAAGTGTCATACGCATCCTTCAACCTGAGAAGATGTGATTCAGCTACTTCAGCCATTGATTCGACAGCCTTTGATTTGGTTTCAACAAACGCTGAAAATTCTCCCAGCAGTTGATCTCTGTTAAATACAAACATGATGATATTCATGATGACGGTGAACAGGATAAAAATTGAAACGATGATGATGGTATTTAACCGTACGATATGCTTTAAATCGTTTTCAGCTTTTTTCATTGGATCCTCCTTTGGCTGTTTCAGATAGCATGATGCGAAGCTTCATCAAGTGATTTCAAAAGGCTTATTGAGTTTCTACAAATATTACGATAAGTATATTATAATACAAATTGAATAGAATGTTAAGAATGCGTTTTGTACGATGCGTATAACGGCTTGTATTTACAAACGATGATGAATAATTTCCAATAAAGGAGGATGATTATTTGACTATGAAAAAGGCATTTAAAGATTTCCTGTATAGCATTTATCAGAATAATCCCTGTAAAATTCTTCCGAATGCGATTTGGAAGACTGTTGAACGAATAGAATCGGCACACGGTTCACAGGTCTTTTTCGATGACGTGACTAATCATATAGACGGATTAGATCAGAACGGATTCCATCTGTACTGGAACGAGGAGCGAAAGATCGAAAAGCGTTTCTCACAGTTAACGAAACAATCCGATGTCATGATTATTCACGACGATTATTTTCAGCAGATAACGATTGAAAAATTTACATGCGTTAAGCCGTTTTTCAGAATTTGTCATGAAAGCCATTGTGTTCAGCCGTATAAAACGGATGAGCGTTATCAGATTTACAAGGTGAAAATTGAAAAAGAATCTGAGATTGTTTCCCGGTTTATTGCGGATTGTTATGAAACGCTTCGGCCAAGTGAAGCAACTGTTTTAAGCTGGACCAAGCATAAAGTCTACGATGAGAATCTCTGGATATGGATGATTGATAAACAATTGAATAGACCTGCGGCACTGGGGATTGGCGAATATGATCCGATCGTTCAGGAAGGCTCACTGGAATGGATACAGGTTTTGCCCGAGTACCGTGGGAAGGGATTGGGGAAAGCCATCGTATTGGAATTATTGAGACGATTGAACGGAAAGGCTTTGTTTACAACCGTTTCTGGTGAAATGAACAACAGGACAAAACCTGAAAAACTGTACAGAAACTGCGGCTTTTCAGGCGATGATGTCTGGTGGCTCCTACAGAAATAGAAAATGGAAGGCTTTCAATGACTATCATATTGTTTTTTGAATTTAAAGATAGAAGTGCTTTCCAGCTTCATTCTCCTGATATTAATATCTTTTCAAAGAAAATATATCTCCGGGATTGCCGACAAATTCTATGAAGCTGCCTTCTTCAATAAATATCATTCCGTTATCGTCACCTTCTTCATGAATGATGGTGTCAACAGAACCGTCAGACGAAAAAACGATCACCTTGCCTGTTCCGCTTATTTTGACAGTTAAAAAACAGGTTGTGGGAATCCTCAACCACTCACTGTAGCCTTTTTTTCCTATGGCTATGGCTACAGAAGGTTTTTCAAGAACGGTAACCTTTTCGGCAGATGAGTATAGGAGATCAAACGTTTGCGCCCACCAGTTCCCCTCCTGTTTGAAAAGCGTTAAATCTTTCTGCTCCCTCATCGTGTTTGCCGCATAATTGGCAAAATAAGGGGATTCAATCCGTTGAATTCCGTTAAAGAAGCTATACCCGGGAAGATTTTCAAGGCTATGGGATACTTGAATGTGATTGGATGCAAGTGTGTTGATTTCAAAAGGACGGACATTCCTTCGCAACCATTGTTTCCCCTCGATATCGATGATCAGTGAGCGGGGGTTTGACAATGCTTCAAGTTTTTCCATATACAGATAATCTGTTCCCAATGCCGATAACATTAAATAATCTTTATTTTCTGTTGAAAGAAAATAATAATAATTTTCATTGAAGGGTTCATCGTAAAGGTTTCCGTTATTATAATAAAAAGTAGCAGCCGGTAGCATTTCGCCGTTGATAAAGCTGTGGATGTTGACCCTGTTGTTTTCGGAATCAACACATATGCGGCTTAAATTACCGGAACTCCCTACATAGTACCCGTCATATTTGGCATAATCTTCAGGCAATGCCTGTGGAAGAACCGGGAGGTTGACCTTTTCCTCAGAATTGGTGAAAATACCCTTTCCAACTAAAACATCTTTCAATAGGTCTCCGGCTATTTTGATTGCCTCAGGTTCAGTGCCGGTCATGGTTACTGCAACGGAGAGCCTTATTGCGGGAACGGTAAAGAGCATTGTCCCGTAATGCATACTGTCTCCGCTTTTCCCGAGAACTTGTATTCCCTCTGTTTTATATTGGGGTAGGTTGGTATAATCCCATCCAAGACCAAAACTCATAAAATCATTTTTTACTTTGTCACTGAATTTACAGGGCTGCGGCAGTTTCATTTCCTTTAAACTTGTCGGTGAAAAAATGTGGTTTCCCTCATCCGAAAAGCAATCGGCAAAGCGACAAAGATCGAGAACATTGGCACTCAATCCGCCGGCCCCAAGCGCGGAGACGATCTCTAATGGTCTGGCTTCCCCATCCGCAGCGGCATAATAAATGGCAGGAATGCCTTTTTCAGAGGCATCGGCTGCCACGCCTGTCTTTTCAAGCTTTAACGGAATAAAGATCTCATCCGTTAAAAAATCGGCAAACGTTTTCCCGCTAACGACTTCTACGATCATCTCCGCGAGAGAAAAACCGTCATTACAATAAACAGCGAAGGCACCCGGTTTATGAATCAGATGGGATTGCCTTAAATTTTCTAAAATCAGATCATTCGTCATAGTGTTATAGGAATAGCCATCGGTATTGGCCATTGTCGTTCCCGGAATGCCGGAGGTATGATTTAACAACATTCTTACGGTAATCTCCCGATAGCGGGGATCAGCCATGGAGAAACCTTTCAGATAATTAATAACGGGAGTATCTAAATCCACCCGGTCGCTGTCTACCAGGCGCATGATTGCAGCGGCTGTAAACACTTTACTTACAGAAGCAATATTGAAAACGGTATCGGCGTTAACGGGGATACGCTTTTCCCTGTTTGACATGCCAAATCCCTCAAAATACATCAGGTTCCCATTGTCCATGATGGCAACCGAACCGCTGCCGGCCCCCCCTGCGTTGATCTTTTGCCAAATCTCCCTACGGGCAGTTATAATCGCCTGTTTACAATAGCCTTCCGGTTCAGCGATGAAACATTCCATTGAAGAAAAGCCGGTTGCAGAGAATAAAATAAGCATCATGATCACTTGCAGAAAACGATTTTTACATTTGAGCATATAAACCTCCTATTGATTTTATGACGAATACACAGGATAATATCATGGGATTTCTTTTCGTACAATCTCTAAACATTTTCTCAGAAGTGAAAGAAAATGTCCCATTTTATTTGCAATCTCCTCTTTTTTTCCACCGGCAGCCAGTGCTTCAAGTGTCTCAGATGCCTCAGCGAGCTTTTCGAAACACAGGTTGGCAGCCTGTCCTTTTATTGAATGGAAGATGAAATGAAGCGTTTCGGGTTTTTCCTCATAAACGTTCAATTTTTTCAGTCTGTCGATTTTCATGATCAGATCATCCCTAAACATCATCAGCGTTTGACGAATGAAATCCTCTTGTCCTCCCAGTCGATCCGCCAAAACCTTTCGATTAAAAACGGCTGGCTTAATTTCCGGAGACTTGACAGGGTTCTGAGTCTTTTCAGCGGTTGGCAGGTTTTCAAAGAGTGCCTTTTCTATGCTGTCGATGGTAACCGGTTTTGGGAGATAATCATTCATTCCCGCTTCCGAACACCGTTCCTTTTCACCTTTGATGACACCTGCAGTTAATGCGATGATTCTGGTTTTTTTATCAAACTCACGAATCCTTCTTGTCGCCTTATAGCCGTCTAATTTTGGCATACGGACATCCATGAAGATGAGGTCAGGTGCTTCTGCTCTGGCAATTCTGACAGCCTCTTTCCCGTTCTTCGCCTCTCTTATCGTGACATTCGGCAAGATAAGTGAAAGTGCCGTTTTTGCAAACAGCATGTTGGTTGCATTGTCCTCTGCGATTAGAATTTTCTTGTAGACCTTTTTAACATCCGCTGGTTTCACTATGTTTTCTGATTGTGCTTCCCCATTGTCCGGCTGTGAATCGTCTTTGGTTTGTATTTCTGAAAGTACTTGCAACAATTGGGTCATTTTAAAGGGTTTCAGGAGATTTGCCGTGATGTCATACTTTTGACAGGCTTTTCTCAAGTCTTCGTTTTCTGCCGAACTGTGAAGAAGAATCACCGGTAATTCCCTTGCAGAAATCTCAAATTTCTCGCGTATCGTCTTGACCACTTCAATACCGTTCATATAGGGCATATGATAATCGATGATGAGTAAATCAAAACGTCTGTTTTTTGTGAGGATCTCAAGGCCCACAAAACCATTTATGGCTTCTGTAACCTTAATTGCAGCCGGTTCCAATACTTCACGCAGGATTGTCCGGCTGTCCGGATTATCATCGATTATCAGAACACTGTGCATGTCATCGGGAATAAAATGCTTCTTTTCTTCTGAATTCTCAGTTTTCACCGTCAGTGCAAAGGAAAAAATACTCCCTTTCCCCAATTCACTCTTTAATTTGAGTTGTGTTCCCATCATCTTCAATAATTGACTGGAAATGGTCAGTCCCAGTCCTGTTCCTCCAAATTTTTTGGTGGTTGAAATGTCTTCCTGTGCAAAGGCTTCGAAAATTCTATTCTGATGCTTTTTACTAATACCTATACCGGTATCTTCAACCGCAAAAAAGAGGGTGCCGGTCTTTTGGCCGATGGTTTCTGATTTATAAACCTTTAATTCCACCTGTCCCTTTTCGGTAAACTTAATCGCATTTCCCAGGAGATTGATGAGGATTTGTTTCAATCTGACGGAATCCACCCAGGCGTAGCGGGGGATTTCACGTTTAATATCCAGGAGGAGTTCAATCCCATTCTCCTCAGCTCTGAACCTGACGATATCGATAATATTTTCGCAGAGTTTTATGATGTCTGTCTTTTCAGGGTTGAGGTCCATCTTTCCCGCTTCTATTTTGGAGAAATCCAGGATATCGTTGATGATATCCAAAAGGGCATCGGCGGAATTTTTCACGGCATTCATATACTCATTTTGTTTATCGGTGAGATTTGAACGCTGGAGCAGATCAGAAAAACCGATAATTCCATTCAAGGGGGTGCGGATTTCATGACTCATATTCGCCAGAAATTCAGATTTGGCCTTATTGGCCGCTTCTGCCTGTTCTTTCGATTTTTTTAGTACCTGTTCCATCTTTTTCCGATCGTGGATATCGATATGAACGCCTACCGCTCGATTAGGTTTTCCCGTTTCGTTTTCAAAATAAGATTTTCCCTTTCCCAATATCCATTTATACTGACCGTTTTTGCATTTAAGACGAAATTCGACTTCGTAGGCTTTACCTTTCGTTATACTTTTTTGAATGATCGGCATTTTCGTCCTGGCATCTTCAGGATGGATCAGATGCATGAATGTATCGGGTGTCATCGGTAGTTCTTGGTTTTTGTATCCGAGCATGGTGTAATAGGTCGGACTGAAATAGGTTTCATTTGTGATCAGGTTCCAGTCCCAGAATCCATGTTCTCCTGCATCCATCGCCAATTCAAGACGAATTTGATTTTCTTTTAACCGTTTTTCTACCGCCTTTCTTTTAGAGATATCACTATGGGAACCTGCCATTCGATAAGGTTTTCCCGTTTCATCTCTGAGGGCTTCTCCTCTGGCAAGTATCCATACAGGGGAGCCATTTTTGTGTTTCATCCTGAATTCGATGGCATATTGTTCGATTTCACCTTGGAGATAACGTTGAACGAAGTCATTGACACGTTCGGCATCCTCTTCATACAGTAATGAGAGAAAGCTTTTAAATTCATTTTTGATTTCCCGGTCTTCATAGCCCAATATGCCCTTCCAGCGCTTGGATAAAAACAATTCATTGGTCAGCAGATTCCAATCCCATATTCCGTCATTTGTACCTGAAACGGCTAATTCAAACTGTTCTTTGAGCCGTTCGGTTTCAAAAAGTTGATTTTTGCTTTCCGTAATATCGATGTTAGTTCCCGTCCAGCGAACGGCCTTACCCGTTCTGTCTCTTTCTATATCTCCACGTGTACTGATCCAGTGCCAACTGCCGTCTTTGTGCCGGAGTCTGTGTTCAATCTCATAAACATCCGTTTTTCCTTCGAGATAATCGTTGATGGCTTTCTCAATGCGTGAGGCATCTTCCGGATGCCAGAGCGATTTCCAGCCTGAAAAATCATTTTTGACTTCATGTTCTTCATAGCCCAGCATTTTCTTCCAGCTTTTTGAGAAGAACACTCTGTCTTTTACCATATCCCAATCCCAAAGCCCGGCACCGGTTCCTTCGATGGCGCGGCTTAAACGCTCTTCATTTTCTTCCAGCTCCCGCTGTCTGTTTCGCTTTTGGATGAGCATTCCAACCATATCCGCGTAGAGAATCGCTTCATTTTCATTTTCTAAATCCTTTCCTTTCGAGAACATCAGAGTGAAATCTCCGATTAACCGGTCTCCCTGAGCACTTTTTAGGATGACGACTTTTCCCAGATTAAAGGTCTTTTCCAGAAGTTTAGCGACTGTTTTCGGGATGAAACACTGGGCCATTTCATATAGGCTGCTGAAAGTTGTGACCCGGTTATTTCTTATTTGATTTGTCAGGTAGGGATCGGGCGTCCATTCCTTATTTTGAGGATCAAATCCCAAAATTTGTGTAACCCTTTGTAAAGCGGAAGGAATAGTGGTAATAGCTGTCATCACAAATCGCTCTTCGTCTTTCGAAAAAATATTTAAAGTCACATAATCGGCTCCACAGATTTTTTTCATGCGTTGTGTGATCCGTTCATAGGTGTTGTGTTCAGTTTCATCATTTAAGAACTCTTTTGAGGCTTCTGCCAGTTCCCGCTCATGGGTGATGTCTGTAAAAAGAGTGGTGAAGTACCCTTTTTGATGAGAAAACGCCTCCACTCGATACCATTTATCCATGGCGGGGGCATATTGTTCAAATATCTTTTTTTCTTCGTTTTCTGCGATTTTGCCGTAGTAGTCAATCCAGTCGAACTCATCTTCAATGATAGTGGGAATGACCTGTTTAACGCTTCGATTGAGAATATCCGCTTTCTTTAATCCCGTCAGCTTTTCAAAGGCGGTATTCACAGTTATAAATTCATAATCTGACGCTTTACCGTTCTCATCGTAGATGATCTTATGTCTTGCAAAACCAATTTCTGATTCTTCCATTATATGATCGATATTGCGCATCGTTATCCCCTCCGTTGAAACACAAAAACCTTTCAGTCCAAACAGTTGAATCTTCACTTTGTATCATGAGAAATGTAATACGTGATGGCGATCGTAAAAGGTTATTAAGATATTTTACCATGAATCTGACGGATTACCCCGTCTCTCCCATTACAATACACTGAAAGGAAATGCCGATGTGGAGAGGTGTCTGAAATCCGGCGACTATAAACTGCCGGATAAATATTCCGATAGCTAATGTGTTGTGGAATCCCTTGTCTTCTGAATGAAGGCCTCTATTTCCGATTATTTATAAATTTCACGATTTCGAGTACGGCGATCGTCTGTTGTTCTTCCCTTGTAATAGTTGCCGTACCGTCTCCCTTTTGTTCGCCGTAATTTCCGAAATAAGCGTGATTACCGCCGGAAATTTCGATCTTCTGTTCCATCCCCTCCAATTTTGTCAGATCAAGGTTGACATCTTCACTGCCGTAGATTGCCAGAGTGGGGACTGGCGCGTCGTTGATCGGATAAGCCCCCATCAGGATCAAGCCGTCAACCTTGCTGTAATTTTTATTCATATAACTGCTCGCCATTGCGCCACCCAAAGAATGTCCCGCCAGAAACCATGTTTTAAACTCCGGGTACTCTTCGAATACGCTATTTGCGGCATTTATGTTGAATACAGCCAGATTAAAGGGCATTTCGATTAAAAAACAGGTGATCCCTTTCCGAGACAATTGATAAAGTAACGGGAGATAGGCAATCGCTTCGACTTTTCCACCGGGGTAGAAAATCAATCCGATCCCTCTGTCGTTTGTTTGATCCGGATGTACTACCGTTATATTTTGATTGACGTCGACGGTTAGGCCTTCTTCGGCGATCAACCTGTGAACATCCGCTTCCGCTCTGTAATAATCAAGTGTATAGACATAAAAAACACCGACAGTGATCAATAGGATGATTGTAACCGTCAACAAGAGCCAGATTAACTTACTGTTGTGTTTGTTTTTTTTAGTCATTTTGAACCTCCAGATTCTTTGTTGTCTGTCTGTAATAATCGATTTTCCATCATTTCAACAGTTGATGAATTCTGTTTTCCTCACTTATGGGAACAGGGTCATCCCATGCGGCATAACAATCGATAAAACCGTATTTTCCCGCTTTTGTGAACAGGTTAGGGGTCATATATGCCGGATGAACGATACCGGGAGCCGTCATGAGTTTTCGTTTCATGATTTCCGTTAATAAAGTCTTGTCTGAAAGACACTGATAATATGTTTCTGTTTTCATGCCGGGTCTGTAATGACCGGAAAGGGGCAGGATATGTCTGATGAAGCACCATGCCTGTTCCAGCAAATAACGTTTTCTTTTTTCGACTATCGCCCAGTCGATTTCCTCAACGATTCTCTCTTCATTTTCTCTGAAAACCTTTACAGCTTCCCTGACGATCTTGGAGCTTTCAACGATATCATCAACCGTTGCCGCATGATCGGCTTCACAATAACTGACCAGGTGAATGATATCGGGATGGAGGAGCATCTGCAACAGTGTCGTTCGTGCCAATTGTTCCTTTGCCGTTTCCTGATCCGTGCTGAAATGTTCAATACCCGATCTGGTTTCGACGATGAGCCTTGAAGTATTTCCGGCTGGCCGAAGTTGAGCGATAAGGGTGAGTGCTGCCAACATCTTGGCAAGATCGGCATAATCTCCGGTTTCTGCGGGTTTGTTAAATTGGAATTGAAAAACACAGTCCTTCACACCGCTATTATACATGACGGATGCGATCAACCCGTAATCGCAGACAAACAGGGTGTCGTGTACAAACCGGGATGACCATTGATTGGGATCGTTCATCTCCACCGGTATGTTAAAGCGTGAAAGATAGCTGACCGTTTCGATATGTTCATCAATGGCATCCGGAACTGAAAGCGGTCCTCTGCCGTCCAATTCGGAGAACCAGAACAGAGGAACCGACTGATGGGCTCCGATGAGCATCCCGGTCTCCAGACATGTATCCACAAACCCTTTAAGATTCCGCACATGCGCATAGGGTTTGATGGCGGGGTAATTTCCCCTGCGGGTTGCGTGAAACAATAATCTCAAATCATCTTTGTCTTTGTATGGGACACCTCCGTCATTTTTTAGCCGTTTGAACATCTCAGGCTGATCAAAATACCTCTGAGACAGATCTGAGGATCCCAGAGAGATTTCATCTACCACCCCCATTTCGGATAACTGTTTGATTCCCTCAACGGTGGGTAAAATCGTTTCATCGGGGATACCGAAATGCGTTCGAATTACCGGCATTTCAGATTCATTGATCCTTTGGGGGAGGGAATGGATCCCCTTTTCCGAGGGCTTTTTCAAAGGGATCTGTCGCTCATAGGCCTTGTCTTTAAAAATGGTACCGGTTAAATGGTCCAGAAGATCAATTTTATACGGTTCGGCTTCTTCTTTTACCGTCTTCAGAATATCTGACCGCTGTTTTTCCGATACAACGTTAAAGAAATCCAATGTGCTGACGGTTTTCCGGATCGTATCGTTGCCGGGATCGATCAGACTTAATCCAAACGCCTTGTCGATCCCCGCTTTTTCGCATAAAGCAATCGTCTTGGCTAAACCTGCAAAACAGATCGATACCCTGTTGTTCTTAAGAAAACCTGAGGCATTAAGCTTGACCATAAATTCCGTCAACGCCTTTAACCCTTCTTCCGGACTCAGGCGATAACTCAAACCAAGATACTGTGGCTTGAGTCTGATCAGCTGTTGAATTTTCTCTTCATCCGGCATCGATGAAGGGAGAATATGTGTGTCGATATGCGACAATCTGGCAATTCTTGCCGCCTTGTAAATCCCCAGAGTGTGGGGGTCATTGCCGATAGTCATTCCGATAAAGCTTTTTTTCATACAGTCCCCTTTTATTTGAAAGATAAATATACACCATGCATGGATTTTGGTGTAAATCCCGAGAAAATCAATCTATGATTTGAAAGAATTTACCCTGTAAATAATCCGTAATGTATTCTGTATCGAAGCTCTCAAGATCCCGCCAGTCCTTTTTTGAGAACCTTTTATAATATTTTTTATGAAGTGCCAGTATCCTGTCCATTGGATCGGTTTTCAGTCCTAACCTTTTGGCAATCGCCCTTAGCGGGACAATTCCCGTTGGAATGTCTTCTTCAACATACCTGTTTTGAGGTCGGGATCTCTTTTTATACGTCGAAGTCCTTGCGATTGTCTGATCAAGACTTTCACCGGGGATTCTTTCGACGCCATAAGTATAATCCAGCCAATGCTGTGCCGACATGACGGCTTCATTGATCTCGATGAGATAATGCTGTCTTAATTGCCTTAATTCAGCTAAATCATCAGTCACTTTTTTCTCTTTGTTTCTCAAAACACCCAGGATTTCACCCCATCTTTCTTCATTTGGATTCTCATGCAATCCAAACACCTGTAATTTGAGACGCGCAGCTATTTGAAGACGAATCTGATCGATGTCTTCCATGTGCTGCGCCACGGCTTTATTGTTGGCAATCCCTTCCATGTAAAAAGAGTACACGTTGTTTTTGGCATGGGCAACCTGTATCGCTTCAAAATTTAACAAATACGGTCCGGGATGAAAGATTGCCCCGATATTTCCGATAGAGGTGGTCGCGGGGACATGATTACAGATGGCCTGAGGATAGAGTTTTTTGACGATTTTGATGGATTCCGATTTAAAATGACCTTCGAGGGAGCCCATCCAGTTTCTTTTACGGCGTTTGATGAACACCCTGCCAACTTGGTTGGCCTTACAGGAATACGGACAGGTGGAAAAGCAGACAAATGGATAGCCTTCTCCCAGTATGCGCCATAAATATGGAACGATAAAAGTTCTCGAAGGAGAAAGAATGATGGGGACTTTACGTTCCCGGATGCCGGCGTTATTTAATTGTGTGATGGTCTCTTTTAAATACTGGGAAGGATGTGTGATGATAATGATATCAGATTCATTGACGAGTTTCTTAATACTGTGCCCCACTGTATGATGCTTTAATGGGATAAATTTACTACCTGCTTCGCCTTTAGCCCTGGGCGTTTCAACATAAATTCCACCCTGAGTATTAATGGCGTTGACAAATGCCTGACCATGTGATGATTTTCTCGCATAGCCGTACACCTGAATCTTTTTTTTGATCAAATCTGCGAATGTGGCGCTGCCTGACTGAGAACTGACTGAATGAATCCCGATCTTCAGCATAGTCGTTAAAGATAACCCATCTCGATATGATAATAAAACATTTTTTTGCCTCCTGATATGGTGTGCTCGTATGACTTCCAATAATTATATCTAATTGCAAAGATAAAGTCAACGAAGTGAAAATGACAGAATGCTATCGAAAAAGCAATGTCTTTTTGGAAAAGACATTGCTTTTTCGGCTGATTTCGGCGATAGAGAGGTTAACGCCTTATTCTGTTTTTCATTATTCTATGATCTGAACGTTTTATTGAGATGCGTTTTTAATATACTCTTTGATCTCATCATCCGCATAATCTTCTGCAAGCATTCCCGCATTATCTCTGATAGACAGATCACCGCCGAATTCTATAAACAACGCCAACACATCATCCGCTCCCCAGCTCATCTCTACCGCACGATGAGCGATTGTTTTACCGGTTTTGTCCTGATGATTGATAGCGGCACCTTTTTCAATCAGATGCCGGATGATTGTAGGATCACTTTCCTGTAAAACGGCTTCATTCAACGGCGTACTGCCCGTATCGGATTCGATATCGACAGGAACACCCAGCGATAAGAGCGTGTCAATTACCAGAAGCTGTTCATCACTGTTGCGTCTCAACACGGCGGTATGTAACGGCGTATAGCCCTGAAGCCCTTTGAGAAGCGGATCAGCGCCTTCTGAGATGAGGAGTTGCACCATCTGAAGATTGCCATTATTCGTCGCGATGTGAAGCGGTGCCATCCGTACCTCATTTTGATTCAAGTTGACATCCACACCCATGGACAGCAACCATTTGACCGCTTCCACATCCCCTTCATCGGCAAAAAGGTGGAGGTGCAACGGGGCGTACCCTTCATTGTTGACCGTAAATACCTCAGCACCGTTTTCGATCATTGATTTAACGACATCTTCGTAGGCTTTTTCTGCTGCGATATAAAGGGGAGTATTCCCCTCATTGTTTCTCCTGTTAAGATCGAGGCCTTTTTCAAGCAGGAAGTTTAATGTCTTTGGTGAATTGATTGTCGCACAGACATGAAGGTAATTGTTTCCCGCTTCATCGACATAGTGAACATCGGCACCGGCATCGATTAAAAGCTGCGCATCGTCAAGCTGCCGGTTTTTGATGGCTTCTCTCAGAAGCGTTCCGTAATTATTGCCCGTTTCAGGGCTGGCACCCTTTTTCAGCAGAGCTTTTAACAGTGAGGTGTCAAGGTTTTTGTCCAGAACGATAAAGAGCGGGGACTCGCCTTTGTTGTTGCGTTCATTTGGATTGGCCCCCTGTTCGATCAGGTAAAGCGAAGAATCAAGTGCCTTTGAATACAAAGCCGCCGTTAAAGGACTCTGAAAAGCCAGGGGATGTTTATCGGTTGAAGCCCCCTGTTCGACAAGATATGTGATGATTTCACGGTTGCCGTCTGATTGATATGTTCGGAGACAGGCCTTTAATAGTGGTGTTTCCCCCTTGTTATAGGCAGCTTCGCCGGGCAGGACATCAATTTCAGCTCCCTGTTCAATCAGCTTCCTGACCACTTGGAACAAGCCGTCTCTTGCGGCATAATGAAGAGCCGTCAGCCCATCCGCATCCATCGATGTTATATCGGCTCCCTGTTCGATCAAAAATAGGGCGATCTCATTATACTCCGGATAATAAGCGGCTTTTGAAACCGCATAAAGTAAAGGGGTTTTCTGAGAAGAATCTCCTGTGCCGATTTCGTTCAAATCAGCCCCATTTGATACGGCGGCCTTAACTCCTTCAAGGTTGCCATCGTATAGTGGCAGTAAAAGACTGCTGAAAGTCATCACCGTGATCAAAAACATCATTACTGTTAAAAAGAGACTTTTTTTCATATGGATCCCTCCTCTTGGTCATATTGAATTTTATGGTATTTAACATACTATTATACAACCCTGAGGTTTCTTTCAGGTGAAATTCAGATTGCCGTTCCACCAGCGTTTTTTTGACTATCGGATTGTCCCTGAATTGAAAATAACCCCTTGTCATGTTATTATAAAATGTTAAGTATGAGAATAATTTTAAAAGATGCATATCGAAAACAGGAGGGATTTTATGAACAAAAAGCGTTTGTGGATACTTCTTCTAACACTGTTGATTGTCTGTGCTTTTTCGATCGAGAGAGACGAGGCCTATCTGGAAAATAAGGAGATGCTGAAGAAAACCCTGTCTTTTACCCTGGGCTACGAAGAGGTAAAGACGATCATTCAGAAATACTATCCGGATCTGAAAACTGATGCGGCTATTCTGGCATTCATTGCGGATAAAAAGATTCAGAAATACGAAATAGATGGCGAAACGCTGTATTTTGAGGATATGGAACCCAATCTGTTCTACCGGGATTTAGACCTGATTCAAAGGAGTAAGGACTGGGGAGAGCGATATCGTAGTGTTACCAGCACATCCCTGTATCCGTATTACCATGAAGGGATGGCCGGAACAAACTTCAAATCGGCCTACAGCCCTTATTTTAATCCGAGAGAATACATCGTGGAATATTCCATACAGGTTGAGAAAGAAAAACTGCCGCGTGAAGGACATATAAAACTGTGGATTCCATTACCCCTTCAAACAGCTTGTCAGGAAGGGTTTAAGCTGATCAAGCTGGAGCCTTCCGAGGCCGTTGTTGCTTATCCCAAAACGACCGGCGATATCGCCTACGTGCTTCTTGATCTTGATATGGCGGAAGAAGACGGCCTCAATGTTTCGCTGGTGTACAGTTTTACCCATTATCAGCAGGGGTTTGACGTTGATCCGGATACCGTGGCGCCGTATAATCGGGACAGTGAGCTCTATCAAACATATACGCAATCATCGGGCAATATTGTATATAACGAAGCGTTAAAGGTCCTTGCACATGAAATCGTTGGGGCAGAAACCAATCCGTATCTCATGGCCAAAAAATTGTATGACTATATCATCAACAATATTTCCTACAGCCTGATGGCACATGTATACCTTGAAGCGGAAGATATTCCCGAAAGTCTCAACGTTCTTGAAAACGGTTATGGGGACTGCGGGGCTCAGGCAATGTTTTTCTCCGCGTTGTGCCGCTCTCTGGGGATTCCGGCAAGGACAACCGGGGGTTTTCAGCTCTTCAATCGTAACCTGGGAAGCCATTTCTGGGCGGAGTTTTATCTGCCGAATTACGGCTGGCTGCCGGTGGACACCTCCGTCGGAAGGGTTGGGATATACGCTTACTGGCTCAGTGAAAAGGAAAGAGAAGCCTTTACCGGTTTTTTCTTTGGGAATCAGGATCCGTTAAGAATGGTCGTTCAAAAAGATGTGGACAGGGATCCGGATATTCTTCCCGAGGATATGCAGATATTGTCGATGGTCTTGCAGTCTCCTTATATCGATGTGGACTACGGCAATGCCAATTTTGAGATTACGATTGAGATTTTGGAGAGTATAGAGACAACAGTATATTTTGTTCAATAAAAAAGCAGGTAAACTGATAAAGTCGTTGGAAAGAGCAAATCGATAAAGGGCAATTCACGAATTGCCCTTTATCGATTGTATACTCAACAGTTTGATCAGCATTTTTTATTTGAAAAAATAGAAGCGCTTTCTTCCTGAAATATAATTTCAAAATTCACAAATCCCGCTTCCTGAAAAAGCCTCTTCTGAGTCTCAACAGTGAAAGGGATATCCACATGATAATATTTCATATCTTCAATTTTATTCTCTTCCTTGATCCTGAAATAAGCTTCGAGAAATCTCGCAGCTTCTTCCTGAGAAACTACAAAATCCCCTTCGAGATACAATCCTTCAGGTTTTAAAGCTGATAATATCTTTCGATATAACGCCAGCTTCTCATCCTCAAGCAGATGATGCACGGTCATCACCGAAACACAATAATCAAAACGGGCGTTACCGAGGTCATGCTCCGTATAAGAATCAACAATCAATTCAATTTGATCCGTTTTTTTCGGATACTTCTCTCTGAGCTGTTCGAGCATATCAGCAGAAAGATCAATTCCAGTTATCAGGGCATTTGGCAGTTTTTTGAAAATAGCTTCAACTTCCAATCCCGTCCCGCATCCAAGAACCAGTACCTTCTTCACCTCTTCTGAAAACGGAATGGGATCGACTATCTTTGTGTACAGTTTATCAAAGGCATCAACGTTTGTTCTCATATGATTGTCGTATCCCGAAGCTCTTGTGTTGAAAAATTCGTTCATTTTTTCTGGTTTTTTCATCGTATTCTCCTGTGATAGTTTTTGTTTATAGTTATTTCTTTAAAAAGGATTTGTGCATTGTTAACATCATGATCCCCAATCGATGGATTGAAGAAATTTTCTTAATTTTAGCACAAAATATCGCCTTCAAAAAAGAAGATGCGCTTGACATTGGCTTTTGTGGAAAATGAAAACAGTACAGTATTACGAAGTAAAAATAATAAATATAGTATAATTCACTGAGCTGGTATTAAAGATGGGGATAGCAATATCGGGAATTTTCTTCGAAATAAATAATTCAACAGGGGGATAAAAGACATGACAGAACAAGCCTTAAAAAGACGTTTGTCAGAATTAAAAGAAAAGAAATTTGAATTGGAAAACAAAGAGGAAGCGAAGGCATTAATCATTCCGATGTTTACGTTTATCGGCAGCACGGATCCGGAGTTGAGAGATAGCTTGATTTACGTTGCTTTTTATTATTTTATTGCTCAGTATCGCTATTTTTCAAAGGAAGACCTGAAAAAACTGTTGAAAACCGCATTGGACGAAAATCACTTGTTCTACGGTCTGGGTGAGAAAGAAACTGACAGTGTGTTTACCAGAACCTTTTCGGCATTAGTCGTTGCGATATTGATATGGGTGCATAATGAAGACCATTATTTATCCCAGGAAGAAGTCATTGAGGTCAAGAACAAATGTGTTGATTACTACGCAAAAGAAAAAGATCACAGAGGTTTTGTACCGGAAAAAGGCTGGGCCCATTCTGCGGCGCATGGTGCGGATATGTTTGAAGAATTAGCCAATTCAAAGGAGTTAACTGCCGAAGATATCAAAGACATTTTAAACTGTATCAAAAACAAGATCTTGGCAGGAGAATACGCGTTCATCGATTTGGAAGATGAAAGAATGGTGACCCCTTTGATTAACCTCTTAAAGCGGGAAGACTTCGATCAATCACTGTTGATCAATTGGATAAAGGAATTTGAAAATGTAACGTATGAGAATAAATACCCCGATGTACTGAGGATTTCCCATAACGTTTGCGGCTTGTTAAAAGGATTATACTTCAGGGTTATCTTTAACAAGCTGGATGAAAGTTTGTTGCCGGTTATTCAGGAAGCCTATTATCATAACACGCGTTTTAAAGATAGATAGGATTTTATTGTTTGATAAATGAGTCAAAGACTATGATGGCGAAAAACAGGATCGTACAGGGAACATCAAATATAGACATCATATTGGGAGATTAAAAAAAATTAATTGGGGGAGATCAAGATGAAGCGATTAAGGAAGGTTTTCAAGAACAAAAAGGATGCAAAGATACTCGATGTCGCGACCGGTGTGGGGAATTTTGTTGGACTTATTCAAGCACTCACCGATGATTATGGTTCAATTCTTGGTATTGACACCAGTGAAAAAGCAGTTGAAAGAGCATCAGCCAACTTCCCGGACAGCAGGATAACCTTTGAAGTGATGGATATCAATCAACCCGGCTTAAAGGATAACAGCTTTGATATCGTTTGCCTGTCCAATTCCTTGCATCATCTTGATGATCTGTCGGGAACATTGGCAAATATGAAAGATTTATTGAAAAAAGATGGTGCTTTAATCATCAATGAGATGTACGCAGATGTGGAAGATGAACAACAGAAGACCCATGTTTTATTGCATCACTTTTGGGCTGAGATTGATCGATTGAACGGGGTTTGCCATAATGAAACCTATAAACGTCAGGAACTCATTGAGCTCATTAAAGAGGCGTATAAATCCGGTGCTGTTGAATACTGGGACTTAGTGCAAGAAACAGATGATGATGATGGGTCGAACATGAGTGAAGAAGTCAAAACACAATTAAAAGGCTATGTTGATATCTACCTGAAAAGAGCAGAAGACGCAGCAGCTTTGGACAAATTTAAAGACAGAGGAGATCAACTGAAAAAGAGGATAGACGAAATAGGCTTTAAATCAGCACCTCAGTTGATTCTTGAAGTTAAATTTCACTGATGATGACGAATGAATCGGCGTACCTTTTACTCTTTTGGTTGTTTTCAGACCTTTTGAGTGTCATATTTCTACTTAAAATATTTAGTATAGTCTCCTGTCCCGGAAGATTGAATATCAACTGAAACCATTTTACCGGTATCATTAAAACTCAACTGCTTCATATCGATACTTCTTCTTTCCGGGTTGAAAAATGAAGTCCATTCAATAACAAGATTTTTAAGGTCAAAACAGACCGTCCAGTCAGTAGCCGAATCGGAAGCGATAGTGCCTTCAAACTGCCTGGCGGCTTCCATGACGAAAAAACCATCATCAAAGGATATTTCGCCCTTTTTCATTGCCTCTAATGAATAATACGTCGCACGTGTGAGGCGGACTTCAGATGTTCTTTTCACATTGGATTCCGGAATAGGTTTATCTCCTCCGAAAGGTTCAAATTGGTGCAGAATAAAAGCATTCACTTCATAAAATTCATTTGTTGTGGTTTTGTAAAGCGGTGTGTGAATCATCATTCTTCCCTTGGATTGTGAGGGGAATTCGACTATAAAACATTTGCCGGTTCTGTCTATGATGAAGTAATGGAATGTGACTTGAATATCATTCAGTGTCAAAGGTAAAATATCAATATTTGACAGCATATCGAGGGCTTCATCTGCTGTTTTACTCGTATCAAGCAAAAGCCTTACAATATCAATGCAAGTAACAGCCTTTTTTCCGGTCGGACTTGGGCAAACCATTTCATCTGCAAACAAGGTTCCGACATATAATCCAGCCTCATTCAGTCCACCACCCGGACTGTTTAGCGTACCCATTCCGGGAATAGTTGCCAAAAGGTCGAACGTGATACTTCCATATTCGGACTGCCAGGTTAAAGGTGTCAAGTCTTTGGGAACAAAAATGGCTGTTTTTTTAATCTCTTTCGGATTCATAACAACCAATCCGTCCGGTTCCGGCCAATCCATGTTTCTTGCCACTATTAAACGGTCTTCGTCCTCAAGAGCGGTGACGGAACAAGCATTTACCGTGACAAAAGAAAGAAAAAAAACACAAAAAAAGAAAATAAAGAAAGATTTAGATTTTTTTTCATGGATCATTACATCACTCCTTGTTTTGAAATATCTTAAAGTATTTCATTTTATGACTGGCATATAATTTTTTTGTGACTAACCGGTACAATCAACTCACCCTGACATAAAAAAAGCGAAACGGCAGACTATACTCCTGATATTATTTCTCTCCCGCTTTCTCGAATCGTTTAACAAGACTTTCAAAGATAAACCATACAGCACAGGCTATCACCGTAAATATTACATATCCCCAGAAACCGCCGTAGAGATATTTCACCCATCCGGATGCAGCTGTACAATGAAGAACAAATATTGTAAAAAGGAAAAAACGCGATGCCTTTTCGGGAAGAAAATATCCCAGCAAAAAGATAAAGGAAAGCCATATGGCTGAAATCAGGAAGAATCCCGAAACATGATTATGCATAAATGCTGCCGCAACCGGATTTCCCTCATTTGCAGCCTTCAAATGACCCTGCCAGTATTGTTCAGGCTGATGTGTAACAGTGATTACCATGTCAAATAAAGCAACAGAAAAAGCCGGGGCTATTTTTAACAGTTTTATCTTATTCATTTCATTCTCCTTTTATTATATCTTGTGATAACTGACACCAAATATTGTAATCATAACGGGCATATCTGCAATTTTTCTCATACAAAGTTGTTTTATCCCCGTATACGGCACTGAGTGACGGATCTTTTGAGTTGTTCCTGCTTTCTCATCGATACCCACAATCATTCCATCGTCATTAACACCAATTAGAATATTTCCACCGGCATCATTGTGTATAGCCTAAAATGTGTAAGCTATGGGCTGAGTAATCTTTGCATAATCAATCTCTCAATTCGCTAACGCCTCTTTCTCGATGAGATCCGTTATTCTTTCCAGTTATCCAATTATAGCATTTCAAATACAACGGGTTTTTGGGAATAAAATGGTATCATAAAGTATGATTTGTCAATCAAAACCGAATAAGGGGCGAGAACGATGTCCATTGACTACTATAACAAAAACGCTGATAAATATATTAAAGAAACGGTGGAGGCCGATATGTGGGAGCTGTACACGCTTTTTGAGAAATATTTGAGTCCAGGTGACACCGTGCTTGACATTGGTTGCGGTTCCGGTCGGGATAGTCGTTATTTTCTGGAAACAGGTTATAACGTTTATGCACATGACGGCAGCGCCGCGATGGTGGCGTATGCAAAAAAGTTTTTAAAAGAACGCGTTGCTTTGGCCCGATTTAACGAATTTGATCCCAACATCTTATTTGGAAAGAACCTTTGCTTTGATGGCTTATGGGCGTGTTCAAGCCTGTTACATGTCCCTGAAAATGAGATGATCGACGTTTTAAAGCACTACCTGATGTTTCTTTCCGATCAAGGCGTTTTCTTTATGTCCTTTAAGCTAAGGGAAAAAAACCATGAAAAAGATGGTCGGCTCTTTACCAATTTCACAAAAGAAAAACTGCTTAAATTACTGGATAGCCTTGAGAATATGAGTGTTTTGGAAGTTGTTGAAACCAGAGATGTGAGAGAAGATAGAAAAAATGAAGGCTGGATCAGTGTTGTTATCAAAAACGGTTAAATGAACAACAAATAAAGAGCTATATGACGCAAACACCTCGGTTCCATTGGTTTGCCTATGTTATTCTTGCTTTCTCACAATAAAAGAATATAATAAACAGTGTATGTGTTAATTTGAAATGTTAATGGTAACTGTCTTTTCAATCTCCTTCGTCCCTATTGATAAAATGTCATATTGATTTTAAGATTTTAGCTGTACCCTTCGTCCTGACCCCGTGGTTCTAAAGTAAGTGACTGTACCTGTCTATGGGTTAGATGTGATATAATATAGTGGGAAAGTAGGAATATCTAACGAAAAAAGGTGGTTTTTATGATTACAAAGCTTAGAAAAAAATCTCAAATAACGATTCCAAAAGAATTTATAGTCAAATTAGGTATAAAAGAAGGAGATGAAATTGAATTAATCGAGAAAGATGGCATTATTCAGATTATTCCGGTAGTTACCTATCCTAAAAAATATATTGATGAATTGAAAGAAGAGTTATCTGAAATTAAGAAGAAAATAAAATCTGGAGATCAACCGGTTTTTGATTCTGTTGATGAATTATTCGACCATCTTGATCATTGATAAATATGGTTTCGTACAAAATAACATATACTAAAAGATTTGAAAAACATTATAAAAAACTGGATTCAAAAGATAAAAAACTGATCAAACAAAAAACTATGATACTGGCAAAAGATCCTTTTCATCCATCACTGAGAACGAAACATATCAAAGGTGAAAATGATTTGTTTGAGTTAAGTGTGAATATTAAGATCAGGATTATTTGGTGTTATGATGCAGAAAAAGAAATTCTATTACTTGATATAGGTTATCACGATATTTTAGAAAAATATTGAGTTGTGCTGATCATTATGGTTATGAAATGTTTATAGGTAAAACACATGTAAGTAACTGAACTATGACCCAATATCCAGAACTCTTCAATGATTGCTATATTTTATCCTTCGGTTGTTTTCCTGGTTGATAATAACATTTTGTTGGCAAATTATATTTTGGGTCTATCTGCTGATTGTAAACTCGCCAACAGAACTGACTCTTTGGCTATTCGGAGGCTTTTTCTTTTGAAATTTCTATCTCACCACGTGTACAGGAATACTTTGGGTATAATTCGACTCTTTGGTTAACATTTTCCATTTAAACTGAATATCTGATATAATAACCGTGTGAACGGAAAACAGAATATATACCAAAAAAAAATCAATGATGCCATAAACAAAAACAACGGCATAGTGACAACTTCATATTTTGATAAAAATAAAATCCCTAGAGTTTATCTTACAAAAATGGTTAGGGAAGGTTTACTAACCAGAGTAGGGAGAGGGATTTATCTGTCTCATGATGCTGCTTATGATGACTATTATTTTTTTCAGCTGACATATAAAAAGTGTATATATTCTTACACATCATCTCTGTTTCTTCATAATTTAATAGATAAAATCCCAGAAATCAAAGAAATTACTATATCAAACAATTATAATGTAAATTTTCATGATAAAGAATTATTTGTACATTATGAAAAAAAAGAACTGTTCCAAATCGGTATAGCCGAAGTAAAAACAATATTTTCCAACCCGGTAAAGACTTATAACAAAGAAAGAACCATCTGTGATCTCATAAAAAACAGAAAGGCCATAGACTCAGAAACCTTTGTTAAAGGAATAAACAATTATTTGAGAAGCAAAGATAAAAATATCAACAGACTGATGGAATATGCCGGACTTTTCAAAATTGAAGAAAAAGCAGTTGAACTGCTTGAGGTGTTGTATGGATAAAAATAAACTGAGAAGCACTATCCAGAAAATTGAAAAGGAAACCGGCGTCAATTACAATCAAATTCAGACTTTATTTTTCCTGGAAGCTATACTGAAAAGAATCGCTTCCAGTCGGTACAAAGACTTTTTCATATTTAAAGGCGGGTTCCTGCTTTCATCAATAATCGGTATAAAAAACAGAACAACAAAAGATATGGACATGTTGTTCTCAGATCATCATTTTTCGGAAGAAAATATCACAAAGATTATCCAAGAAATTATAAACATTGACCTGAAAGATAATTTAAACTTTTCAATTGAGGGAACTGAGGCAATCAGGGATGAAGATGATTACGGAGGATTCAGAATTAAAATTTTGGGTATGCTCGAAAATATTCGGCAAAGAATACCACTTGATATAGCGACTGGAGACCCTGTTACACCAGCAGCAGAATTTTATGATTATAAAACACTTTACAACCAAGAAATTATAAAGATCAAGTCATATAACATAGAAACAATGATCGCTGAGAAAATCCATACCGTTCTTGTCAGAGGGCTATTAAATAGCAGATACAAAGACTATTTTGATATTTATATATTAAATAAACTCAAAAGAGAACACATCAATCCGAAAATCCTTGAAAAAGCCTTGAAAAACACTTTTGAGTATAGACACACAACATTTGATTCCAATACTATTCAAAAGCTCTTAAGTTCCATAAAAGAAAACTCAAGAATGAAAAAAGGCTGGCAAAACTTTCAAAAAAAGAATGCATTTTCAAGGGGATTGACAATTTCTGATACTATAGATGCCTGTAATGATATTTTACAGATCATCAATTACTGATTAATCACGAGAGATACAAACAGAAGGTGTAAAATACTATAGAAACAATTCCTCTGCCTCCATACTTATATAGTACAAATTTAGAGGAATCGGAAAGGATTTGTTTAAAGATATATTCTGATATGCCTCTCCCCGTACACAGAGACAATTTGGATTAATGTTGTTCGTTCTCTTAGTTTTATTTGAGAATTATTGTAAACAGTGATAAAATAAAGATAGAAATACAACTTTGTTAAGAATATTCGTTCTGTGACTAACAAAGAAAAAGCTGAGTATTGATTGCTGTCTACAACTGAGGAGGTTTTTAATGGATAAAATCCCTGAATCAGCACAAAAAATAATCAATCAATATATTCAGAAGATTTCCAGAGAAATCACTGTCGAGAAAGTAATCCTCTTTGGTTCTTATGCCAAGGGAACAACGCATCAATACAGCGATGTTGATTTAGCCGTGTTTTCTGATAACTTTAAAAACAACTCCCGGATCGAAAAACTGAAATTTCTGATATAGACAAATAGACTTGGAGTTTGGAACAAACTCCTAAGTGATTCGAAAAATCACACTGGACCTTGAACCACAGCCTTTCACTGTTGATGATTACTTGAATCCTGAGGGATTTGTTGAAGAGATTATCAGGACTGGGATTGAGATTTCGAGTATTAAGAAATAAAAGATTTCCCAAAAGAACTGATCTGGACCCCAAAAAGTAGACAAGACAGGGACAGTCTATTATATTACAGATGGAGGGGTTTTTAATGAATGAAACATACAGTGATGAATTCAAGTTAAAAGTGGTTCAGGATTACTATAATAGTTCGCTGGGTGTACGATTAGTCGCATTAAAGTATAATCTTCCCAGCAAGAACTATATCAACGACTGGGAGAAATATTTAATCAAGAAAGGATTATTGCCATCTGGTTCTACTAAACCGAATAAAACGACTCACAGAGCACCTGAACATATCGTTCGTCATGATGATCGCAGTGAACGAGAGAAACAATACGAGGATGAGATTCGAGAGTTAAAAGCACGTGTTAAGTATCTTGAGAGCCTTGAATCGCTCAAACCATTTCTCAAAAAAAAACTAAAAATTCGGGAGATTAGATACGAAGCCATCATGGAACTTGAATCCCAGTTTTCCATCACACTGCTGACAAAGATAGCAGGCGTAAGCCGTACAGCTTACTATAAATACAAAAACAGAGAAATAAAATCCTCTGTGATTGAAGATTTGGTGTTGGATATTTACCGGAAATCCGGTAAACGGATGGGCTATCGCCAGATAAAGGATGTTCTGACAATCAAATACAATCTTGTTGTCAATCATAAAAAAGTTTTGGGGATCATGCAGAAATTGGGGATTCAATCCATTGTCAGAAAGAAAAGAAACTACAAACACAAAGACAAAGGAATCAAGAAAAACATCCTCAACAGAGACTTTCAAGCAGATGTACCGTACAAAAAGTTTGTCACAGATATCACCTATATACCAACGAGAAGAGAAATGGTGTATATTTGTACCGTAATAGACCTATATAACAACGAACCGGTTGTCTGGAACATTAGTACCAAACAAGACAAGAGTTTAAGTATAGAGACTATTCAAGCACTTTCCAGAAAGTGTGATTTAAAAGGAAGTTTGATTCACTCTGATCAAGGCGTTCATTATACCAACAATGACTATATTGCGCTCCTTGAATCACTATCCGTCACACAGAGTATGTCCCGCAAAGGAAACTGCTGGGATAATGCCTGCGCAGAAAGCTTTTTCGGACATTTCAAATGTGAATCTCTGTATTTAAGAAAGAAAAACAGCATTCGGAATCTCCGGGATGTTGTTGAAATGACTGAAGAATACATGGACTATTATGTGAACGAACGGCCTCAAAAAAAACTTGACGGTCTCCCGCCAAGTTTATACAAACAACGTTATTTTTCTGCTTAAAATTTGAGATTTTAGCCGTCCCCTTTTTGTATACCATTTCGGGTGCACTTCAAACCGTCCCGGTGAGCTCTGCAGGAGCTCTGCAGGAATACTTTGGTTAACCCTTTGGTTATATATGTGCTTACTTAATTATATTCGGAGGCTTTTTCTTTTGCAACTCCTATTTCTCCACATGTACAGGAATACTCTGTGTTTAGTGATCATACGTATAACCATTATCTTTCTTGTTATCAAAAATATCCGAATTTTCTTCAAAGTTTTCTACTTGGTCCATAACTTTATTGAAAATCTCTGGACTATACTGTGGTGGATAACCATTCTTTACCAAGCATATCTTTATAGCCAGTTTTAACTGGTCACGAATATTTTGATTATTAAGCCAATCAGCAAAAGAAGACTTTGTATCAATAATTTCCTTTACCTTTTTTGCTAACATCTTACACTTATTGTTAATAATCACTCCATCTACTTCTTTATCTGTACCATATTCAAAATTATATTGGTCACGTAAAGCTATTAATATATCGTAAAAAGCTTTTTCCTCAAAAGTTAAACCAAGTTTACGAAAGCTATTTCTATTCTCATTCATTTGATGTAGAATAGAAAGTGCTTGCTCGGTTGCAATTTTTATAATATTATCAGAAGCTTTCTCTTGTGTTTCTCCTGCTTCTTCGGCTGTAAGATGTTTACGTCTCTCGTGATAATCAGCAATAGTCTTTTCCAACATTTCTTGAAATGTTTTTGCAGCCACTTGGTTTACTTTTCCGTATTCTGTAATTTGCTTTCGTAACATTTTTATAAGTAGTTCAAGCTTCGTTGCAGGCATTTTAACATCTGATAGTTTTTCAAAGTATTCAGGAGAAAATAAATCTTCTTCTTCACCACTTTCAAGAACACTTTCCACTTGATTATACTTTAAAGCTTCCTCAACCATTTTGGAAACTGCACGGTTCATTGTGTCAGCATCAATTTCACTTGTACCACTCATTTTACGAACAAAACCAGCTATCGCCATAAAACACTGAGCAAGTGCAGATTCGGCTTCACCAAGCTCACCTGATGGCTGACATATATCAAATGCGGTTCTCATTCTTCTAACGGTCTTTAAAAAATAGGTTTTAAATGATACTTTTTGTACTCTACCATTTTTCTCCGTCTGTAATTCTTGTGTCGAAACAAAAACATATTCTGCTGCTTTAGCAAGTAATTTGTAACGTATCATTGGATCGCACTCTGGATTTAAGAACAAACTTAAATCATAACCAGAAAATAATGTCTTCAAAATTTCTAGTTCTTCTCTGAACACCTCAGTAGCCTGTTCAACATCATCTACAGTAGGTGCAACAGAATTGTTCCCACCATATATCTTCATTGCTTCACGCATATTATCACGAATGCCAATATAATCAACAATCATACCAAACTCTTTTCCAGGATTCTTTCTGTTAACTCGGCTAATAGTCTGTATCAGTAAATGTTTCTTTAAGGGTTTATCGTTATACATATATGTGAGAGAAGGTACATCGAAGCCTGTAATCCACATATCTACAACAATAACAATTCTAAAGTTAGATTTTTCTTGTTTAAAAGCAGCGTCTAAATCCTCAGAACGTTTATCATTACGTGCACCACCTAAATAGTTATACATCTCTGCCTCATCATTGCTACCAACACTTGAAACCATGGCAATGAATGGCATTGATTTTAACTTTTTAAATTCTTTTTCCGTTATATCAACATCTTCTGCACCTTTCTTTTCCTCGAACCATTCTGGATATTTTTCTTTAAATTTCATTAATAAATCGTAAGCAGTTCGTCTGTTAGAACACACTATCATAGCTTTTTGTATTCTTTCTGGATCGCCAGCGCAGGATGAAACATAGTGATCATGAATATCAATCGCAAGTCGCTCTAAACGCAAAGGGTCACCCAAAATCATGTCCATAGAACTCATGGCTTTTTTACTTGCTTCAATATCTTCGTTAGTTGCACCATCATCAGCACATTTTTTATAGTACTGTTCAATTTCTTTAGCTTTTTCTTTATCAAGCAAAACTTTTGCAATACGAGGATGGTATTTAATAGATACTGTTAACCCGTCTGCAACAGCTTGGTCCATTGTATATCGGTCAATTTCCTCACCAAAAGTTTGATAAGTTTCTGCAATAGGTGTACCAGTAAAACCTACAAAAGTAGCACCCGGGAATGCCTCCTTTAACACTTTTGCATAAGGCTTAGACACCATGGCTTTCATGTTTTCATCAGCATCTTTACTGAATTTAATCTTTTTAGAATGCTCAATTTGAGTTCTATGGGCTTCATCTGAAAAGCAAATAATATTCTTTCGGTCATTAATAAGACCAATTTTGTCATCTTTTCTGTCGCAGAATTTTTGAATGGTACAGATATAAAATCCACCACTCTGTCTTGCTCCGAGTTCTTGCCTTAAATGAGCTCTATTTTTCACTTTGGAAACCTCACCAAGATTTAAAAATTCCTTACTTTTTGTAAAGAGTTTTGCACCTTGTTTTTGTAAGTCATCACGATCAACAATTAGAACTATAGTTGGAGAGCCTATTTCAGAAACATCTGTACAACGCAGTGCAAGTTGACGAGCGAGAAAAGCCATTGTATAGGTTTTGCCACATCCAGTTGCACCAAAGTATGTACCACCTTTGCCACTACCTGTGACAACTGAATTCACAATACTTTCTTTTAAAAGTTTAGCAGCAAAAAATTGAGGGTACCGACATACAATTTCACATTCTTCGTGATCATAAATTTCATCTTGGAAATAGATATAATCTCTAAAAATTTCAAGAAAACGAGTAGGGCTATATACACCTTTTATCATGGTTTCTGTTTCAGCAAAGGGAAGAGTAGAAATTTCATCACCATCATTTACACGACGCCAAGCATAGAAATGTTCATAAGATGTACGGACAGTTCCTAATCTAGTTTTAACGCCGTCAGAGATACATGCTAACGGACAATAATGTAAAAGATGTGGAATATCTCTCCAATATCTTATGTTTACTTGTTCCCATGCATGATGTATTGTGGCATTAGCATATGCTGGATTTTTAAACTCCATTACACAAAGTGGCATACCATTTACAAACAAAATTACATCAGGCCTGCGATTTACTTTCTTGCCATTATTTGTATATTCCACAGTAAACTGATTAACTGCACGAAAAATATTCGTGCTTGGGTCCTCAAAATCAATTAAAGATACCATTCTTGCCATTCCATCTTGAGGCGTGAACTGAACACCATCTACCATCCACCCATAAACCTTATGTAAGGTTGCGAAATCACTTTCGCTACCTACAAGACGAACAGCATCAAAAATCTGAGCCACCTCATCTTCAGTTAACTCTGGGTTTGTGTCTGCGATAAATGTTTTGAAGTCATCTTCAATCAATACATCTCGTTTAACAGAACGTTTTATATTGGTTCCAGAAAGATATTGCCAACCCTCAGCCTCTAGAAATTCAAGAAAGGCATACTCATATTCAGATTCACAGTAACGTCCATTGTATTCTTTTAATTTAGCCATAGACTATGCCTCCTTTGTTTTTTTAGCATCTTCGATAGATCCCTTTATTAGGATTGGACAAATATCTTTAATCTGCGCTTTAAGCATTTCATTAATTTGTTTTCTTGAAGTATAAACAATATAAATATTTGCAGCACTTTTTTGATGATCGCTTTCTGGAATAGGAATTGCGATATCACCAATTTCATCAAAACTCACTACATCCCTTGTAGACCCCCATGAATTAAAGCCAAGATACCTTTGTGTCTCAGGTCGAGATAACCATAACATGAGATATTCAGGATATAATTCATTTTCATCATTTATTTGAAAGACTTGATATGAACCAGATATAACGCATTCTTTGCCATCTCTTAATGCTAAAGGTAATTTTGTTCCATTTGCTTTCATTACCTTGTTATAAGCAAATTGTCTATGCCGAACTAATTTTCCTTTTTCAAAGTTTTCTGCAACTCTTTTAGGTTCAATGAATTGCATATTAATATCAACTCCCCGTGCAAGTTTAACCTTATTTCCGTCATTTCGTTCATCAACTTCCGATAAATATGTTTTAATCTTTTTACAAGGCATATTTCTTCTTAAATACTCAATATAAGCATCACAAACCAACTTTAAATCTTCCAACCCCCGTTCATAGCTTTGTTGATTGGCAAGCATAGCGTTATAGACATCTACATATTTTTGTTGAATTGGAAGTGGTGGAATTGTAATGGATACATCACACATTTCACCCCAATTAAAGAACTCTGTTGCACTTCCCCAAGAATCCCATCTTGAATATCTGTCAAATTCTGGTCGATTAAAAAATATAAACAAATATTCTGGCAATATGACTTCTATATCAGAAACCTTAAAAACCACATAATCTTCCGTAACAATAAACTCTTCGCCTGTATTATTAAAACCTAATCCTATTTTCTCGCCCATTCTAGTTGTACGACGGTTGAACACAAAATCTTTATTGCTTACAATTTGAAATTTATCAAATCTTCTATCAGAAATATCAGCTTTTGTTAGTTGAATTTGTTTTGAGTTTGAAATACCTCTAACATCCTTAATTCCGTATTTTAAAGAAGTATTTCGATTCTCGACTCTTTCAATATATTTCCCAAGTTTTTGTTTAATCAATGCCATATCCAATCCCCCTAAATGCATCTTCCAGCATCTGCTGGGATTTCTTTTCCGCCTTCATAACTTCTTGCATTTCAGCTTGAATACGAGCCATTTCCTTTTCGTAATCAATATCTAAATCATGGTCAATAAACTCAATATACTTACTTGGTATAAGTGTCCAGCCTTTTGTTTCAACCTCAGAAATACCCACACTTCGAAAAAGTTCAGGTACTTCATAATTTGCTCCGTCACATCCTTCGCTTTGCCATGTATGATAGATATCAGCTGCTCTTTTAATCTGCTCTGTTATCAAGCGTACTTTCTTTTTACTTTCACCTTTAACTGGGTTTTCTCTCCATTGGCGCAAGTCCATAAATAGTATTTCATGTTCACGATTACGGTGATTTTTTCCATGATAGTTACCATCTTTTTTATTTTGGTTTAAAATCCAAAGTGTAACGCTGATATCAGTAGTAATAAACAGTTCTCTTGGAAGAACAACAATTGCTTCCACCTTATCGTTTTGTATAAGTTTTTTTCGAATTTCTAAAGTGTCACTGTCATTTAATGCGCCATTAGCAAGTAAGAACCCTGCTACACCATCAGATGGTTTTAAGTGAGAAAGCATATGTAATATCCAGGCATAGTTTGCATTACTTGCTGGAGGTGTAACATAGTCTGACCATCGAGCATCATTTTTCAAATTATCATCATACCACCCTTTAAGATTGAAAGGTGGATTTGCCATAATGTAGTTAAAATACAAACCTTTGTGTAAATCATTAGTAAATGACGAATCATTTATTTCGCCAAGATGATGACTAATTCCACGTAAGGCAAGATTCATTTTGGCAAGACGATATGTGGCTGAATCCTTTTCCTGTCCATAAACGTTGATGCTATTAATATTACCTTGTTTTGACTTTACAAGCTCAGCACTTTGAATGAACATACCACCAGATCCACAAGCTGGATCATATAGAGTTCCTTCATATGGTTCAATCATAGATGCCATAAGCTGAACAACATCATGAGGTGTATAGAATTCTCCTTCTTCCTTTGTAGCATTAACTGCAAATTCTTTAAGAAAGTATTCATATACACGCCCAATAAGGTCTTTTTCTTCTCCAAATGTTTTGTGACTAATTTTATTCACTTCATCGATAATCTTTTTGATATCATTAGGAGCAAGGTTTCGTGTGGTAAATGTACCTTCAATAAAACAACCCTTTAAGTCTTTTGAATCTGTTGCTATGCTATGGAGAGCATTATCAAGTGCAACATTAAGTTTCGGTGCAGGTGTATTAATAATAGTTGACCAGCGTGATTCTACTGGCAAGTTATATGTTCCATCTGCAAAAGTTGCATCATCAAAAAATGCAGCTCTAATATTTTCATCCTCAGGATCTAGTCCTTGTTCAATCAAAGTTTGACGAAGTTTTTCAATCCCATCCTCATACTTTTCACCAATAAAACGTAAAAAAACAAGTGTAAGCATCATATCACGTTTCTCGAAGAATGAACCCGAGTTGCGTGCTGCGCGTAGAATATCTCTACAATTAAATAAAATATTGTCGATGTTTATTGCCTTTTCAGCAGCTTTCTTCTTTGCCATATTATCTTCCTCACTCACTATATTTTGTCTGAAACTATTTCTATTACTTTTGTAAAATCAACATTATGAAATCCAAAGGGACGGAGGAGTTGGTCAGTTAAGAACAATCCATTAGCCTTTGCTGTGCTTACCGACAGAATCGAACCCGTGGTTATTCATCATGAATCTCCTCTCGCTATTGCTGGATAAGAATTCAGTTTAAAGTGCTTTAGTGAATAGCAGTGGTACTTGAACTGTTTTCATAAGTTTGATACTGATGTTTCATACAACAAGGTCGTTGTTATATAAAGCTATTATATACCATTCTTATGTATGAACTTCTAATGGAAGAAAATCAAAATAATCATTCACATGCCCATTTTTACATCTGAAAGTCCAATTTTTCAGAATCTCTTTTTCGATATTTTCTGTAAGTTTGATTTCTTGACCACAAATTGGGCATTTAAGAAATAAAGCTTCATCCGGATCAATTTCTCCCTCATCATTTGACTCCTGATCTTTGGAAGTTAGGTAATATCCGACTACTAGTTTATTCAAGATTTCTACATTAAATTTATCATTGTTATCATCTATTGTTCCATAATAAAAAAGAACAATCAATTGATATGTATATAATAGTAGGCTTGGCAAAAATGTGTATAAAAACTTCCATTGAGTCAATTTAGCCTCATATGGAGAGAAAACAAATTTAAGTTGCCTTTTTCGGTTCTATAATTTTTACTTGAAGTTATTATATGTGTAGCCATTTCCCATAAGGGTTCAAATCCAAATTGATTTTTCTTATCATATCTTAAGTTATAAATATCGTTGGCATCAAGGATATGGAATAATGAATTTGATACAACATATGAAATTATATCTTTCTATTGGACCAATTCTTCACCTTCTAAGTTTTCCGGTATTTTATTTTCCTTTAATTCAAACTGAAACGAGTGGAAATCATCTTCTTCAAATTTATTTAGTATGTGCAATAAATGATCATGTAGAAAAAAACAAAAATTATGCGTGAATTGAAACTCACTTGGTAAAATATATGGCATTTTTTATAATCACCCCTCCAAATTCAACATCCAAACCCTCTTAAGAGGAATCTCAGCCTTAATCTCATCACTCAGTTTCTCATAATTGTCAAAAATCTCCTGAATAATCGTCTTTGAGTTCCACAAACGCACTTTAAAAAACTGCTTCGGTTCTTCTCTGTCCACAGATTGTTTAAAGCCATTCCATGAAACGAGCAGTCCGTAATCGGCGTTGTAGTTACTCATGGTGCCAATGAGCTGATCCAGTGTTGGTCTGTCCACAGATGAATCGGTTGTTTTAACCTGAACACAAATTCTTGGTGAATCAAATCCCATCGTACCGTGTGAAGCGAGGATATCCACACCGTGATCGGCACCTTCCGGGCTTCTGTATGTGGTGAAACCTTTTGCTTTTAGAATTTCATTGATCAATTCTTCCATTCTGTGTCCTTTAAAGCGTTGGATGATTCTTTTTGATATTTGATCGGAGATGTAATCATCCAGATCAATGCTTGAATCATCTGAATCTTCTCCGAGTATTTCTGGGATTGATTCAGGTGTGTTATTTGTTTTAACCTGCCAGTTGTTTTTTGACATTTGAAGGATGCGTTCTTCCGCGTTGTTTTTGTTGATTCTGCAAACGGTCATAAAGGCACCGAGGGAGTAGAGGATATCCTGATCAAATCTGTCTCTTGGAATATCCAACGCAAACCAGTCGATATCTCTGTAATGGCAATAGGGGGATGGAAGTGTTTTGTCATAAACATATTCTCCAATGATTTTGCCAAAATGAAGAGTTCTATTGATCTTACTCGGTAGAACAACCCAATCACCAATTTCCATACGATGGGCAATGGGCCAGATTTGAGATGCCCAGTTGATGGCAGTTTTCTTTTTTTCCAGATCGTATTTCTGAACCAATATGTTATACAGTGACTCTTTTGTTTTTAATTGTTTTAAGTCTATGTCTAAATCATTCCAGGTTAAATAGACTCTGTTATCTGTAAGAAATTTGTTTTCGTATTCACCGTTTTTTCCAGCTCTGAATAACCATAAACGCATATTTAACCTCCACCTATATCTTTTTGCAGAAAACGTAGTCGCTGAAAGAGAATTTTTAACAGAAAAGTTTTCATCTGTTCTTTATTATATCAAAAAGTGACTATTATTTAAAGGAAAGGTTTCTGATAATGGTTGAGAAAAAAATATGACATTTAGTAAAAAAGGTTTAGAAAGGAATAGAAAAAATGAAACAAAAAAGGTGGGTAACCATCGGTCACCCCATTTGTTCCATATCAGATGAATTTACATCGAGATAGTCCATCAAAGCTTTTTGAAAGATTTTAGAGAAGTTTACCCCCGCTTCATCTGCCTTATCAGCTAACCAGTAGGGCAAAGAAAGTGTTTTCTTCACAAATCGGTTGTTAACCCTTTCTCTGACTGGCGGCATAAATACCTCAATTAACTATGCAGCTTCGTTTTCATCAAGTGCAATATTCTTCAATGATGATGGTTCTGGAATCACATCGTTATCTTTTTCCATTATTTCGAACCTATTTAATGTTAACAAGATAAGAGTGTTTTGTCAATTAGTTTTGAGTCTTTCTGTGGTTAGTTCAGGACAATGAACTAAAAAGCTGATAATAGATCAATGGACTGAACTAATATGTATATACTTCCATGATATAATTTTACATCACAAATACTGATGGGAAGTGATTTTCGTGATTCTTGAAGATATCAAAAAAGGCGAAGGGAAAATGATTGAATTTAAAATAAACGATTATTATCATTGAAGTTTCAAAAGGTAATCAGCTGCCCTATTATGTGAAAAGAAAAGGCAGGGAAGAGGGAACTTTTCTCAGAATCGGACCTTCAAACAGACTGGCTTCAAATGGAGATATTCTTGAGCTTGAAAGGCAACGGCAGAATATCTGTTTTGATGAAGAGCCAGATTTTTACGTTGATTTTGAATCTTTGAACCTTGAGTCTATAAAAGAGGAATTCTCTTCAATTGATAAGGAATTGACGGAAGAGAATTTGAAGAGTTTAAAGTTAATTGTTAAAAAAAATAAGAAGTGGTATCCTTCAAAAGGTCTTTTGATTTTACTGGGGAAATATGAAAACTGTCGAATAAAATGTGCCCGTTTTAAAGGTGTTAATATGTCTGTTTTTATCGATAAAAAGGAGTATTCAGGAGATCTTTTTTCGCAGTTGAAAAACGCTGAGATATTTGTTAAAAATCATATCAATATTGGTCCACAGATAACACAGCTGAAAAATAAGGAAGTACCGGAGATTCCCTATGTTGCAATAAGAGAAGCACTTGTGAACGCTGTTGTTCATCGAAATTATTCAAATCTTGGAAGAGATATCAGGATAGGTATTTATGATGATATTGTGGATATTGTTTCTCCAGGTGGCTTTCCGAGTACTTTAACGCAGGATGATGTTCTAAATGGCAGGTCTGAAATTCGAAATCGTGTAATAGCCAGAGTTTTTAAGGAGTTAGGCTATATTGAGCAATGGGGGAGCGGTATTCAAAGGATAATTTCCTCTTGTCGAACATATGGATTGAAAGCACCTGTTATTATAGAAAAAGGGGATTCTGTAGAAGTTAATATTTATAGAAAACAAAACAGTGCCGGAGAAGTGCCGGAGAAAATCGGAATAGCAGAACAGAAAAAAGTTATTCTGGAATTTCTGGATACCAATGAAAAGATTAAGAGAATCCACCGATCACTATTTTTGCGTTCAACTTGATATTCTCTTTGAGCAGTCTGTTTCTCGCATCGTCAATCATGGCGATTAGCTGAAGGGCAAGGCGTTTGATCTCATCAGAATAACGAGGGAAAACCTTAATCAGTCAAGCAATAGTCAGGTTATCTGCAAACGCTGATTTTTTGCCATATCTGATTTTGCCTTGTTCATATGGATAGCCATATCATCTGAAGGCGTTCCGGTGTTATTCGTTTCCACCATGAGATATAATGCATTTTCAACACGGTTTTCCGTGGGATACAAGATATAATCCAGGTTAAATCTCTTTTCGGCAACTCAAAACGGAACGCTTTCACCCTGCTTTTCTGCCGCATGAATTCGGAACATCAGCTCATTATCATTAAACCCGTATTCCCTCTTTTTACTCTCAAATCCCCCGTAAAACGTTCCTTCTACGATTTTCAGATAATTTTCCTCTTTCAAGAGCCAGTCAAAGTTTGCGGTCCAGCCTGAGCTTCCCCCGCAGAGGAAGGGAATCCCTGCCGCTTTGAAGAAATAAGTTTTCCAGTCATCCAGCGTTTTGAGATGTCGACCGAGTTTCAGAATAGCGGATTTTCTTGACAGGGTGATTCGGCTTGCTTTGATCAAATCATGGCAGATGGCGTTATAGCTTTTTATAATTTCCCGGCAGGTTTCCTCATCATAGTCAATGGCTTTCATTGAGGAAGAGGAAGAATCCTTATTTATTTTTTTATCTATGATTGTATTTTCTTTCTCTTTTCTTTTATAGGGTGTTGGAAAGTGCGCCGGATTTGGTTCCGTTTTGAGTTCTTCAAGTGTTTCCGGATTCAGAGGCTGAACCGTGTCTTTTGAGGGGTCTTTTTTCTTTGCCGTGGTGTATTTACTGGTTTCAGACGTTGAAACATCCATTATTTTGTAGCACGCGGCTCTTGCATTTCTTTCACCTTTTGTGACATGAATCAGTCCGTAGGCTTCGAGTTTTTTTCTTGCCGTGAAGAGTGATTTTTTTGAGCAGTTAACCTTTACCAGCAGTAAATTTACCGGCAATGAGAGTTCATCTTTTTCCCAGTGAAAGCTGTTGGCGATATCCAGCAGGGCAAAGTAGAGTTTTGCTTCTGTACAGCTGAAAGCGGCTTCGATGTCGATTTTCCAGAATCTGTTCATCAATTCCATGTATGTCATGTGTGCATCTCCTTTTTTGGCCCAATAATTCCCTTTTGTTTCTTCCCCTGTTTGATATTATCACGATATGTGTGCCGTGTCAATATCCCTGTTACGGCTTGTTATTTCATGAATATGGTTCAATCTGTTGAACGAAACGGGGAGGCTTTTTTCAGATGAAATCATCTACCATGCTATAATCTTATATTACAAATACGGATGGGAAGAGGGGGTTCAGGAAGATCATGCTTTTGAGCTTTATGCGAAACATACTGGATCGGAAGAGCAAGGCTTATACATTTTCTCCTTTTGATGAGGGAAGTGAAAAGAATCGTCACTATCATTTGAAAAAAGCGGGGCTATACATCCATGTGCCGTTTTGTCGGAAGTTGTGTGACTTCTGTCCTTATTACAAGATTCGTTATGACAAAGAGCTCGCCGACAGCTATGTTCAATCGTTGTTGAAAGAGCTTGAACTGGTGAAATCACGGTATTCGATTGATGAAATCACATCGGTCTATTACGGTGGTGGAACCCCGGCGTTACTTGGCGGGGCACTTCAGACGATAAATCGCAAGATCTGTGATTTGTTTGCCTTCAAAGGAGCCTTTGCCATCGAGCTGCATCCGGAAAACCTGACTCAAGATACGCTGTCCTGCTTAACCCCTTCTTCAGGAGAGGGGAGAGAACCCGGTCATTTTTCGATGGCGAGCGTTGGGATTCAGTCTTTCAACGAACAGCTCTTGAGAAATCTTGGTCGAAACAGTGAAAAGAATTTCTTCAAGGCATTGAGGATTCTTACACCAAACGGGAAACCGCTTTTTAAAACGATTGATATTGATTTGATCTTTGGAATTCCCGGGCAGACCCCGGAAACACTGGCGGATGATTTCTCGATGGCGGTGGAAGCGGGAGCCACTCAGATTTCCACCTATCCGTTCATCGATTTTTCCTATACCAATACTAAGAATCCCCCCGTGAGTCCCCGGATGAAGAAAAAACTGCTCAGGAAGCTGGTTGATACGGCGAACAGATTCGGATTTGAAAGGGGGTCGGTGTGGACGTTCAGGAAACCGGATACGGAGAAGTATTCTTCCGTCACACGGGATTTTTTTGTCGGTCTCGGTCCAAGTGCCGTTACCCTGACGATGTCTCGTTTGTTGATCAACACGTTTTCGGTTGAGGCTTATTGCCGGTCGCTGGCGTCCGGGAGTCTGCCCGCTGCCATGACTTTGGAATTTTCAAAGCGTTCCAGGATGGTTTATTGGGTGTTTTGGAACTGTTATGAGCGGAAGCTGGATGATGCGGTCTTCCATGAGCTGTTTAAGGTCAAATTGAAAGCTGTCTTTGGATTTTGGTTAAACTTTTTTTCGCTGATTGGTTTGATAAAAAAAGACACCGCTTCTGTCTATCGTTTGACGGATAGAGGGGCGTATTATTATCATTTGATCGAGCAGGAATTGACGCATGCCTATATCGATAAAACTTGGAAAAATTGTGCCCGGAAGAGCTGGCCGGAATCTTTTTCAATATAAGTCTTCAAGGGACGGAGGTATTGGTCAGTTAAATATTTTCACGATGTAATTGTTATTCAAATATGATAAAATAAAAGGCTACCCACACGGACAAGGAGGTTATGCAGTGAATATATTACAAGTGGTCATCAGTGTGTTTTGTTTTTTAGAAGTATCAAATATCATGGTTCTTTATTTAAAACCAACGATGAAAAAGGGGAATGGGATTGGTGTATTTAAAGTCTTACACGAGGTGGATGCATCAGACCCGGTATATTCGTTGATTAAATATCTTGCCAATTGGGTTGCAAACGTTAAGGTTATCTTTGTGGCTTTATCGATGATAATCGTCATTTTTGGCAGTGAAACGCTGCAACTTTATGCCGTCCTTGCGTTATTCTTATCTACCACACTGTTTTATGTGACTCTGTTTCCGATCATGAAGAAGCTTGATGATGAAGACATGCTGACTCAAAAAGGCTATTCACGGACATTGGCTTATATTATTCTGTCATTCTTGTTGATGTTCATCATGGCGGTTGTTGTGTATCTTGTCTTATAAAGGTGTCGTATTCTCAATTTACAGTTGTTCCACAACGCCTTTTTTTCTTTCAATCAGTTTTGAAATACGGGGCCGATTATACCGTTGAACGATGATACAGGGTAAATTGACGGCCAAAGCGTAAATCAGCATATAGAAAATGATCTCAACCGGCGCAAATAACCCAAATACCCAGAATGGAACGATAGATAAAAGGTGTACGAGTTCAGCGCGACAGGATTCCAATAGAAAACGTTCCAGGTTTTCCGTTGAATAATCCGTCAGGTTTTTCTTTTGATACCCGTTTTTTCTAACCGCTGCACCATCGGGAAGATATTTTTTCCATTTTTTGACCTTGAAAATCTTTGTATAAACAGCCCCTCCCTTTTCCCATTTTCTTTCTTTAAACAGAAAGCCTTTTGGGGATAACCACTTTTTGGGGACTTTATGAGCGATGTATTCCGCTAAATGCTGAAAGGTATACCATAATACAGCCGATAAAATCACAATCCATAGATTTGAGATGTAGAAAATGCGGATACGTTCCACCCTCCTTTTTTCAACGTTTATTTTTCAAGTTTTATTTTTCTGTCTTTCCATACCACATCAACTTTAAAAATCTTTTTAAGGAGAGAGATTGAGAAGATCAAAACAAAGAACACCAGGTAAACGGGATAAAAAATAACCGTCGTTTTTTTGAAGCGACCGATGGCTGAAGAGAGTCTGAATAGTTCAACAAGCCATAGAAAACAAAAGCACGTCGCTAACAGAATCAATCCCATATTGAAAGTTGTCAATGATTGAACAAAGAAGATTGAGCTGGAGAGACAGGAAGTCACCCATAAAAAAACCAGACAAAAGATAAACGGGTCTGATTTTAAGGCTCCCGTTGCATAGTTTTTGATCCATCCCTGATACAGAGATTTGAAATCATCTCCATACATTCTAAAGGAAATATCTTTTGACCCCAAAAAAAGCTTGAACGGAAAACCCATTTGTTTTAACTTTTCCCCCAAAACCACATCATCAACAACGCTTGTTTTCGCTGCCGAATGTCTGTCGATAGCGAGATACGTCTTTTGATCAATCAAGATAACCGGTCCGTATAACCCCATATTTTTCGGCTTCCCCCATACACTTATTCCGTTTCCGGCAATCTGTATCAGGTTAAAAAAGAACGAAAATTGCTCATAATATTTCTCCGTATGATGATAAGGTTGAACAGAAATAACACATTTATTCTCGTGATATCGATCAAGCAGTGTTGAAATGGCGTTTGGGCTCAGTCTTACGTCGGCATCCAAAAACAGCAGCATATCGCCAGTTGCCACCATGGCCCCTTTTTGACAGGCCCAGGACTTACCCGTCCAATCCTTCGGCTTGTCCTTTATTGAAATGGTCCGGACCCCAAACGATGTGGCAACTTCCAATGTTTTATCAGTAGAGGCATCGTCTACACAAATGATTTCATGGATAGTTGTCTTCTGAGCCATTAAATCCTGTAATAATAAACGAATAGTCTCTTCTTCATTTCTCGCCGGAATGATAACGGATAGTTTATATTGCGACCAATCGGTTTTTTTTGTTTTTAAAACCGGAAATTTATAAAATAAAATATAACTGGATAGGATCCCTATCACTATAATTATCGCGGAATGCAACATTTTCTTTTAAGACCTTTCGAGCAGATTTTTAACGCTATGTCTGAACACGACATTATAACATAATTAATGATGTTATGATTTTTCTCACACACGCCACAATTGTTTGTCATATGATATAATTTAAGTGGATATTTTCTTACACGTTGTTTCCGTATTGGAGGTTACATGAATAAGTATTTTAAACAATATAAATGGTCTAATATTTTTGCGATGTTACGTAATCAAAAACTGGATCCCGAAATCTGTACAGCCGATTTTGAAAAACGGTTGGTCGTCATTACCGGTGCCACGTCAGGGATAGGCCGGGCAACAGCAGAAAAGTACGCCTCTCACGGGGCTGATCTTTTAACCGTCAACCGAAATGAAGAAAAGTCGAAAGAGCTGTGTCAGACGCTTCATCGTCAATATGGGATTGACTGCTCGTATATGATTGCCGATTTTTCAAAATTGGCCGACGTTCACAAAGTGGCAAAAGCATTGACGGTGCTCGATAGAACGATAGATGTTTTGATCCACAACGCGGGTCTTTTTGTCACGAAAAAGACATTCACGGCAGATCATCTGGAAAAGGTTTTTCAAACCAATTATCTGAGTACGTTTATCTTGAATTATTATACAAAGGAAAAATTTATCCGGCAGGGGTGCGGCCGCATCATCTTTGTCAATTCAGAAGCGCATCGCTTTGCCGTTTGGGGATTGCATCTGGACGATTTGTCCTGGAACAGACATTCATATTCGGGTTTAAAAAGCTATGGCTCTGCCAAAACGGCTCAACTGTTGTCGATGCTGAAATTTGCCGATTGCTTTTCTGGGACCGGTGTCACGATAAATGCCATGCATCCGGGGAATGTGAAGACGAATAGCGGGAACAACAACGGGAAATTTTACAAATTACATAAAAAATTATTGGTTGACAGAACCGCAAGACCAATAGACATTGCTTCTGAGTCCTTGTATTATCTCGGGGTTTCTGAAAGGGTAAAAATGATCAGCGGTAAATTTTTTAATCTTACAACTGAGGAAGAACCGGCACCACCCGCATTGGACAGGGAAGAAGCGGAAAAATTATGGGAGCTGAGTCTCGAACTGGGGGGATTAAAGTGACAAAGGCAAAGAAAAGGGTAGTTATTGTCGGTGCCGGTATGGCAGGACTCACTGCCGGTGCCTATCTGACAAGGCAAAATTATGAGGTTTTATTAATAGAAAAGAATAATCGAAGCGGGGGACTGGTCAACACCTTTGAACGGGAAGGTTTTTCATTTGACACGGGGCCGAGAGCCTTTGTCAATTCCGGTATGGTCAAACCCATATTAAATGATTTGGGTATTGATTGGGAAACGGTTGAAAACAGGGTTTCACTCGCAGTTGAAGATCAGATGTTTCGTGTCGATTCAATGGATTCCCTTGATGCATACAAACAGCTTTTGCTCAATTTGTACCCGGAAAGTAGTGAGGATATTGAAAAAATAATGGCAAGTATTGATAAGCTTTCTGAATACACAAAGGTTTTGTACGCGTTCGATAACCCGTATTTTGTGGATTACAAGCGTGACAAGAAATTTCTCTTCAGGAAATTAATCCCCTGGACATTCAAATTGCTGTACGTTTTGAGAAAATTCAATCAATTTGATATGCCGATGGAAACATTTCTTGATGACCTGACCGATAATCAGTCTTTAAAAGATATTTTGACCCAGTTTTTTTTCAGAAAAACACCCACTTATTTTGCCCTGGGCTATTTTTACGTTTGGCTTGATTATTTTTATCCGAAGGGTGGGACGACCACTTTGCCGCGTCTTTTACATGAAAAGATCACAAAAGAAGGCGGGGAATTCCGGTTCAATACGCAAATCGTCAGCATCAACCCTTCAGCATCCAAAGTAGTCGATTCAGACGGCAATCAATATGAATACGATCATTTAATATGGGCGGCAGATTTGAAAACGTTGTATCGAAAACTTGATCCAACCGGATTGGATACGCCCCTGACAGAAAAGTTTAAAACTCAGAAACAACAGGTGCTTTCCGCAAAGGCGGCTGAATCCGCTTTCATGATGTATCTTGCAGTTGATCGTCCGCCAGCCTATTTCCGGGAAAATGGCGGGGAGCATTTGTTCTACACCCCCTCCAAACAGGGATTGGGAAATACAACGCAAGCTGCAAAAGAAAGGCTGTTAGAGAATTTTGAGGAAAAATCCAGGGAGGAGATTTTAGCGTGGCTGGATGATTTTTGTCGTTTAAACACGTTTGAAGTTTCTATTCCGGCCCTTCGTGATGCGTCCCTGGCACCCGAAGGTCAGACAGGGGTGATGATAAGTTGTATTTTTGATTATGAAGTCATCGAAAAAATTGATGCGGCGGGCTGGCTTGAAGCGTTTAAAAAAGAGATGGAGCATCGCATTATCCGAATATTCTCTCAATCCTTCTACAAGGGATTAACAGATGATATTCTGTTCAAGTTTTCAGCAACCCCTCTGACCATCAACCAGGTAGTTGGAAGTTCTGAAGGGTCTATAGTTGGCTGGTCTTTCGAAACAAAAGCACCGGTTTTCAACAAATTGAAAGATATGCCGAAATCAGCACAAACCCCCATTCCCCGAATCTATCAGGCGGGACAATGGGCGTATGCACCCGCTGGTGTTCCCATAGCCATGTTAACAGGCTGGCATGCCGCGCAGGGAATTATTAAAGGGACAAAGAAACAGAGATAATCAAAAGACGGTGTCTGACGGGTGGGAAATCATTAATCACTGCCTATAGGAGGTAAAAGCATGGAACAGTCAGAGAAGAAAGGTTTCGACAAAGGCACGAATAAAATCCTGCACACGGCACGACGCTGCAGGCATTATGCCATGTGTAAGGTGGATTTTCTGGGGACCGGTGTATGTCCGTCAGGGACTAAGAATCTCTTTGTTTCATTTTATCCTCAGGGGATGATGGATATTACAACTGCGGTATTGGAAAAGCGGATCCCCGTTACAACGGGGCTTGTGGAAGTGGCAAATAGTTGTACACTTTGCGGTATATGTGATAAACAGTGCTATTTTGTGACAGAACTCAGACCTTTGAAAGTGTTTCAAACCTTGAAGCGTTATGTCAGCGATTATCTTCAAGCGAACGATCCGGTTGAAGTGCCTTCTGACGCTTTTCTGGATCAACTCGGGACGATATGCGGTGAGCAATATGTGACGAACGATCCGGTTCATTTAATGGCCTATGCCAATGATCCGTGTCCGACTTCTTTTGAAACCCTGCCGGGATATGTTGTCCTACCGGCGGATACGGAGCAGGTCCGTGAGATTGTCAAACTTTGTCAAAAGGAAGAGATACCGCTTACCGTAAGGGGGAACGGGTCTTCAGCAATGGGATTTGTGCTGGGATCCGGCGTTATCATCGATACGGTGAGAATGAAGCGGATGACATTTGACATCGCTAACCGTGCCGTTACAATCGGTGCCGGCATCAGTTCGTACGAGCTTCAGCAAGCCGCTGTATCCCGTGGGTTTCGGGTTCTTGCCGCTGAACCCTCGGCACTTTATTGTGCCAACATCCTGTGTTCCGGTTTGTTTTCCCTGTTCTCAAGTTCTTATGGACTGGGAACGGACAACTTAATTGATGCGGAATTTGTTTCAATGGATGGTGAGGTTTTTACGCTTTCCCAAAGGGAATCCCCTAATTTGTACGGATTTTCAAAATCTGAGCCGCCCGTTCAGGAAATCTGCACACAGGCTGTGATCAAACTGCATCCGATCATTGAAGATGAATCGGCGTTAGCGGTTCCGTTTTCGGATATGCAGTCGGCGATTGATTATGCACAGAAATTAAATCGTCGACAGATCGGACTGGGGATCGGGGTGCTCGGAGGAGAATATCTGAGTACGTTTATCTCACCGACTTCTGAACTTGCGTCAACCTTGAGACGGGTGTTTCGTAATGAGCTGGGAATTGAATATCTCGTGGTTGTGCTTGGAAATAAGTATCATCTACAAGCCGCCAGAGAGATGGCATCAACGGTACTTGAACAGGATGTCATGCAGGCGCTGATGCTCGGGATACCGGCATTTGCCGAGGACGGGATTCTTCAGATATTACAGGGGGCGGAAGGCGAGCACAAGCCGTATGAACTGTTGGCAAAGCCGGAAATGCTGCCACTCATCGAGACCATCCTTGATCCTTCTCCTGAACGAATTGCAGATGCTGTCGATTCAGATTTAAAGGTTTTTTATGAGAAGCTGTATAGCCGTAATGAACTGTCGAATATGCTTTGGCTGAATACATTCAGAATTGTCAGCTCCAGGATGGGAAGGGATGGTCACCTTATCGTTTCTATCGTATACGTCCCTCTTGACAATCTTCCGCAAATTGAGGCAATTCATAAAGCCTTCAAGGCGTTGACGGCGGATTGCGGCGTGCGAGGGGAATTTGGATTTCTTACGCCTGTGGATCAGGGGGCGATGGGGATATTCGAATGGGATATGTATCTGGATCATGCGGATCCTGTGGAAGTGGCAAAGATGCAAAAGGCGATGGCAAAGGTAGGCCCCATGCTGGCTGAATTTTCTCAGAAGGATTCACGTGTCCTCTGGATTATGGATGTGCTCAACAAAGGCTTTTCCAGGAAGGAGGCGTATTTATACCATGGCGCAAGTTTTAAAAAATGATTCGCCGATTTTGATTACAGGTGCCACCGGTTTTCTTGGAGGTTTTTTGGCGGGAGACCTGATGCAAAAGGGGTATAAAACTATTCTTCTGGTCCGCCCGAAGGGAGAAGTAAATGCCCGGCGACGTGTTGAAAAACTTTTGGCTTTTTTGAATATCAAGCCTGAATATGAGCCGGTTGTGATTCCTTCAGATATTAATATTCCCGGTTTATCCCTCTCGGAAGAACACAGGGGTATTCTCAGGGGAGTCGGTGAAGTGCTGCATTGTGCTGCAGATACGTCTTTTGCTGAACGGAAAAAGGAGCAGGTCGAAAAAACGAATTTGACGGGATTACAACATGTGTTTGATGCTGTTCCGAATTGCGAGCGGTTTTATCATATGAGCTCAGCTTATTCAGCGGGAAAGCAGGAAGGTGTTGTGAATGAGGAAATACAGTCCCCCGACGATTTTTATAATCCGTATGAACGCTCGAAAAATGAGGCTGAAAAACTTATAACGCATTTGTGTCGGATGAAGGGGATACCGCTTACCATTTTCAGACCTTCCATCACATATGGGGATTCCACCAGTGGAAAAAGCCTTCGGTTTAATGCCCTGTATTTTCCGGTGAGAACGCTGCTGTTTTTCAGAGATTCCCTGAAAAAGGATATGCTGGAAAGATCCGGGAAGCGGGCGGCCCAACTCAATGTGTCGATGAAAGCTGATGGGACTGTCCATCTGCCCCTGAGTTTTCCCGGGAGTGGTCAGTTGAATCTTGTGCCGATAGATTTTCTGGTGAAGGCAGTCTCTGCAATTATGGATAGCAGAGAACAGGGTATTTTTCATATTGTTAATCCGAACTCCGATACCATTCGGCAACTCGTTGCGAATATTGAGCGGCATTATGGTATTTCAGGTCTTGAAGTCACTGAAGCAGTATCAAATGACGGGGGACCTTTGCAAGCGGTTATCAACAGTTATATTGATGTGTATTATCCTTATTTTTGTGATAAAAGGATTTTTGATAATCGCCGGACGAGAGAAATACTGGCACCTCTGGGAATTGAATGTCCGGCGTTAACGTCAGAAGTGTTCAAAAGATGTATGGATTTTGCCCTGAAAGTCAATTGGGGGGCAAAGATCAGGGTATAGTATTTATTCATCACTCGCTTTCGTGAACATAAACAGGAGATTGAGTGCGAGCCCCGCTATGACGGCAAGACCTATTCCTTCCAGATTGAAGGACCCCAGTGTGAATGTTGCCCCTCCCAGGCTTAGCACCAGCATTGTGGAAACGATGATGAGGTTTTTTCCATCGAGTTTGACCTGATTGTCGATCAATGTTTTTAGTCCAACCGATGCGATCATACCGAAAAGGAGGATTTCAATTCCACCCATTACGGAAGTTGGGATTGAACTGATCACATAGCCGACTTTCGGGATGAAGGAAAGGATGATGGCGAAAACGGCTGCAATCCTCATGACAACGGGGTTGTAAATTTTAGTTATCGCCAGAACACCTGTGTTTTCTGAATAGGTGGTGTAGGCAGGACCTCCGACTAATCCGCCGAAAACCGTTCCGACCCCATCTCCGAGGATAGTTTTATCGATCCCCGGATCTTCATAAAATTTCTTACCGGCAACAGCGGAAACAGCATAAACATCGGCGATACTCTCAACAGCTGCGGCGAGGGCAACCGGAACGATCAACGATATGGCGTGCAGGGAGAACTTTGGCAGGAAAAAATCCGGCAGGGCGAACCAGCCGGCATTGGAGAGTCCTGAAAGATCAACGTTACCCGTCATGAGGGCCACCGTGTAGCCGACGATGATTCCGATGATAACGGGGATCAATTTAAAGAAGCCTTTCGCATAAAGTCTGACAATGATGGCTGTTATCAGCGAGATCAAGGCGATCGGCCAGTTTGAGGAAGCCATATCGATGGCAACCGGAGACAGGATAATTCCGATAACGAGTATGGTGGTTCCCGATATGACCGGCGGGAACAATTTTATGATCCTTTCGACCCCGATGACTTTTACCAGCAAACTGAAGGCGATTTTTGTGACACCGGCAATCAAAATACCCCCTGTGGCATACGCAAGCATCGGAACGATATCGACACCTGCGTCTAAGGCCTCGTGAATACTCCCGTACTGCGCAGGTCCCTGATTGATATAGTAAAGCGTAACGGCTATCATCGGTGCGATATAGGCAAAACTGCTCCCAAGAAATATGGGAACTTTTCGGTTTGTGATCAGATGAAAGATGAGCGTTGCAACACCTGCGGCAAAGAGTGCAACGTTGACAGGGACACCTGTAAGATAGGGTACGAGAACAGTCGCGCCAAACATGGTGAAGGCATGCTGGATGCCGAGAATTACTTTTTTGGTTGGGGTTAATTGCATGATGTCCCTCCTCATAGTTTAAAAGCTGTTTTTCAATTTGTTTTCATTTAAGTCAATTATCTTGTGATTGAATCGATTATAACACAACAGGTATCGATAGCAGCTTTGTTGGAAGAATTGGAGATGTCATTAACATTTCGTTGCTTATTAAAAGGGGTTTGTAGCAAGGGCGTTTCTAATTTTGTTTTATTTTTTTGTCGAATGTGATATAATTTGTATTACCTAAATTTACGGAGGGATGTATATGAAAAAACTCTTGGTTTTGCTTTTTGTTTTGTTGCTGGGCGTTATGGTTCTCGGCGCAACGGTTGATCTGACGATTTTGCATACGAGTGATTTGCATGGGAACATATTTCCGATCAATTATGCCTCGAATCAACCATCAGACGTGGGTCTTGCAAAGGTTTCAACCCTTTTAAAGGAACTCAGAGCGGAGAATGACAATGTAATGGCAATCGATACGGGGGATTTCATTCAGGGAACACCGTTGGAGTATTATCATGCCAAGATTGACAGTGAACCCGTTGATCCGATGATTCTGGCGATGAATGCCATGGGATTCGACAGTACGACCATCGGCAACCACGAATTCAACTATGGGATGGCGTTACTGGATAAGGCCGAATCGGAAGCGGATTTCCCGTTCCTCAGTGCGAATGTTGTCAGACGATTTACAACGGCTCCGTATTACAAGCCGTATGTGATTTATGATGTGGAAGGCGTCAAAGTTGCCATCCTCGGGTTGACGACGGATTATATTCCAAACTGGGAAGACACGAAGAATATTGCGGCTGTAGATTTTGCGGATCCTGTTAAGGTTGCCGCACATTATGTGAAAATGCTGAAAGAGGAAGAGGGAGCGGATGTCGTCATCGCCGCTTATCATGGCGGATTGGAAAGGGATCCTAAAACAGGAGAACCCACTGAGGATTTGACAGGTGAAAACAAGGGATATCTTTTACTTGAGACGGTTGAAGGAATAGATGTTCTGTTAACCGGTCATCAGCACCGTTCCATTGCGGGATTCGTCCTGGGCGTGCCTGTCAGTATGCCTTCGAATTGGGGGAAAGCTGTTGGAAAGATAGAACTCACACTTGACAACGCCAGTGGTGATTGGCTGATCACAGCCAAATCAGTAGAATTGATTTCCACAAGTGGAGTCGAAGCGGATCAGGAGATTCTTGACCTGATACAGCCGTATGAGGATAAGGTTCAGAAATGGCTTGACACACCGGTTGGAACGGCAAAAGGTGAGTTTTATGTTGAAGATCCCCTTGAAGTCAGACTCGGGGACGATCCGTTGATTGAGTATATCAACACGGTTCAGATGGCATATTCCGGTGTCGATATTTCTTCAAGTGCCTTGTTTAACAACGATATCAAAGGCTGGCAGGAAGGTCCTGTTACACTGAGGGATATCAACGGGGTCTACATCTACCCCAACACACTTAAGGTGATTGAAGTCAGTGGTCAGGATATTAAAGATGCCCTTGAATTAACGGCGACTTATTTCACGTTGGACGAAAATGGCGATTTTGATGTTGCTAAAAAGTGGGTCGATCCAAAGCCGCGACATTACAATTATGACATGTGGGAAGGGATTGACTATATCATCGATGTGTCAAAACCTGAAGGCGAAAGAATTACAAAACTCGATTACCATGGAAAACCGCTCGATATGACGGCTACGTATCAGATCGTGCTCAACAACTATCGTGCCGGTGGTGGCGGTGGCTATTTCATGTTCCAGGGAAAGCCTGTCGTCAAGGATATCATGATGGAAGTCTCAGAATTGATGGGGACTTATCTGCTTGAAAATGAAGTCATCGATGCAACGGTCGATGAGAACTGGGAAGTCGTTAAATAAGTTTTTTTACGGTAATTAAAATATAGTTTTAATGAAAAAGGCAGGGTTCCCCCTGCCTTTTACTAATGGGTCTTCCTCAAAATCATGAAATCTTTTCCGTCAACCGTTTCGATATATTCCAGTTTCTCTCCGCTTAACAGATTCTCATAGAGGCCATCCAGTTCATATTTAATCTTAAATCCCCGCGATCTGGAGTTGGCAAGAACGATGATTTTCTCCCCTTCGTAGACTCTTTCAAATCCCAGAACACCGGCTTTATCAACGATGAAGCTAAGGCTTCCCTTCTTGATGGCGTCACTGTTCTCCCTGATCGTCAAGAGTTGCTTGTAAAGTTCTGTGATCTCCATGTTCCACTGGGTCTGATTATCCCATGGGAATGGCTGTCTGCAGAAGGGATCACCCTCTCCGGCAAGTCCCAGTTCGTCGCCGTAATAGATGACAGGGGACCCTTTGAAGGTCAATTGAAGGAGGATGGCGATTTTCGCATCTTCAACATCTTCATCCAGCATGGTGAAGAATCTCGGGGTATCATGTGACCCCAGCATGTTCCAGAGGCCGTCGATGATCTGTGGCGGATACTTGAGGAGATATTCGCTGACGGAATTCTTAAAGGCTCTTGAGCTGCCACCGCTTGCATAAGTGAGGGCTGCATCTCTGAAAAGATAATTCATGATACCGTTCATACAGGCGTTGTCAAAGAATTCACTCCCGTCTTTCCAGTATTCTCCAACCACCATCGTATCTTTTTTTATCGCATTGACAGTCGGGAAAAAGAAATCAGACAGAAAGCGCATCGGATACTGTTCGGCAGTGTCCAGCCGCCAGCCGTCTATGCCGTGTTTCATCCATTTCCCCGTGACTTCTGCGAAATAGGCCCTGACTGCCGGGTTGTCCGTGTTCAGTTTCGGTAATGAGGCATATCCCATCCAGGTCTTGTAGCTTTCAGCCGTTTCTTCTATCGGGAATTGAGTGATGAAATACCAGTCTAAATACCGTGACCTTCTCTGTTCATGGAAGTTTTCCCGCATGGCGAAAAATCGGGTTCCCGTGTGATTGAAGACACCATCAAGGATGATGTTGATTTCATCCGCATGAAGGGTATCAACCAGCGTGACGAAGTCTTCTTCATTTCCAAAAGCCGGGTCTATTTTAAGGTAATCGGTGGTGTTGTATTTGTGTGCGGAATTCGCTTCAAAGATCGGGTTGAGATAGATGACGTCCACGTTGAGGTCCTTGAGATATTGAACCGAATCTGTGATTCCCTGCAGGTCTCCACCATAATGCGCCAATCCCAGATTCAGTGAAGTATGTGTGCTGTTCCAGTCCGGTCTGTACGGGAGATCTCGGGTTGTATCGGCATTTTTGAACCGGTCAGGGAAGATCTGATAAATCGTGGCTCCCTTCGCCCAGTCGGGAATGTTCATATAGGCGATTTGTGGTTGTTCGAAGTTGAATGAGAAGAAGCCTTCCCCGCCGTTTATGCCGAAGAGGATTTCTTTCCCGTCGTCGATAAGAAATCTGTATTTAAGAACGGAAGCCGGCGTCTTGATGTGAAATCTGACATAATCTACTTTCGTCTGTGTGAAACGTTCTTTCGTGACATCAAGTGCATTTGATTGAAGGGTGACAGAGTCAACATCCCCTTCCGCAAAACCGATTGTGAGGTATAACTCCCCCGGTTTGACGGGATTGATATAGGGTCTGGCTGTTTCAAAATATATCTTCCCCACCTTTGAGTCGCCTGTTTTAGCCATTTCGAAAGAGGGTATTTCCCTGATATTGTAGGGTTCTCCTTCATGAATAGCGATATCTGTATTGTTGAAATCCAGGGTTCTGATCCCGTCTGTTTCGTACTTGTACAGAACGGTCCCCGGTTCAAGGTCTGTGGTGTATTTCCAGAGCCCGTTGTATTTTTCCATCGGTTCGGGTTGGAATTCTGTAAAATCGCCGATGATGCTGATCTCGGTTGCTTCCGCTGAGGTGATGAATGTGATTTGTTTTCCAAGCAGGAAGATACAAAAGATGATGAGTGTTGCTGTCAGGATGTTTTTTTTCATGGTTTACCTCCGGATTTTTTTGTTTCTTTTTATATCGTTATTTGTAAAATTATATCATGTGTGAATGATGGTATAATTTTATAAGCTTTTTTGGAGGGATAATATGAACAGCTACGCATATAATTTGGAAAGAGATTATGACAAGGTGATGGTTTTTCTTGCAGAAACATTTGATCCTGAACAGAAGGACTCAAACTGGTTTCCTTCACGTTGGGAATATATGCATTATCATCCTTATTTTAAAAGGGAAGAGGCCCATAAGATTCAAATTTGGGAACACCGGGATGAGATTATTGCAATAGCGCATTATGAGATGTGGCCTGGAGAGGCTTATTTTGAGTTCAGACGGGGATATGAATTTCTGAAGGAAGAGCTGTTTGAGTATGCATATGAGCATCTATGTCAGACAGATGCGTCCGGAAAGCATAAACTTGTTCTATTTATTTATGAGGATGAAAAAGAAACCGAAGCGAGACTAACGGATTTGGCGATACGTCACAGTTTTGAGAAAACAAAATGGGATCAGCCAAGGTCAGTCTTAGATCTGTCTTCAAAATCTTTGGCTTATACCCTGCCTGAAGGATTTACCATCGCTTCTCTTGAAAAGGATGATGATTACAGAAAGACCGCCGGTGTTCTATGGAGAGGGTTTAATCATGAGGGAGTACTTCCTGACGGCTATTCTCAAGAGCGAATTCTGATGCAGTCGGCTCCGAATTTTGATAAGCGTCTGAATATCGTAGTGAAAAATCCTGACGGAGAATTTGTTTCCTATGCGGGAATCTGGTATGAACCGTCACGAAATATCGCCTATGTTGAACCGGTCGCAACAGACCCCGATTATAGACGTATGGGGCTTGGAAAGGCCGCTGTACTTGAAAGTATCAAGACGGTTAACAGAATTTACGGCGCGGATAAGGCTTATGTCGGGGCAAATATGCCGTTTTATCTTTCTATTGGTTTTGAGGAACTTTATGTGAATCATGCCTGGGTGAAAGAATGGTAGTTTAAGGGCTCCGGGAAGTCAAGTTGTAGATTTGCAATAAAAAAGGGCGGAAAATATTCCGCCCTGCATTTCATGAATCGGTGGGGTTTTGTTCTAAAACACCCATAAACTTTCGGAGAAAGTTTTATTTACCTTCTTATACCGAGTTTTCCAATCATTTCTTTGTAAACGATAGGTCTGTTCTTCTTGATGTATCTGAGGAGTCTCTTTCTTCTTCCAACGAGTTTCATGAGTCCTCTTCTTGTGTGGAAATCCTTAGGATGTTTCTTAAGATGTTCTGTTAACTGTCTGATTCTTGCTGTGAGCATTGCAATCTGAACTTCTACAGAACCTGTGTCCTTGTCGTTAATCTGGTATTCTTCGATGATCATCTGTTTCTTGTCAAAATCTAGAGCCATGTTTACACCTCCATAATATACGCCCTTAACTAAGTCTGAGGAGGCTCAATCCTCAATCCCGGTAAAGGGTAAAATACAATGTGGATTGTATCATAAAGTTCTTTGAAAATCAAGCTTCTGAGGAATTTTCCTTCGATTCTCCCCCTGTTATTTCCTGTTCGGGGTCTTCCGGCGGTATTTCTGTCAGAATAGGGGCTTGTACTTCGGGAAAAACTTTTTTTCCGTCCAACATGAGATATGCCCGTTCCAGACCGATCTTTTCATAATGATCTTTGATGATTTCAAGGATCAAATCTCCCGGAAGTGAACTGTTGATCCATATATCCCGAAGGTCAATCGTTTTATCTTCTGTTTCAGGGATTTTTTCGAATGCCTTTTTTACGGCTGAAACATATCGGCCAATTTCTTCTATTGTCCAGGCCGTTGTTTCTACCGGAGCTGAGAGAAGTTTGAAATCGTCGGCACTGTTTTTGTTTGTCTTTTTGTTCTTTCCCTTGTTTTGCGGTTTTTTATAGCCCGGTTTTTTGTTCCTGTTCCTTGAAGTGTTATTTTTGCTGTTCCCGGATTGATGCTCTTTGTTCTGATTGGTGTTTTTTTGTTCGTTTGTCTTTTGGCTATCGTTTTTCTGATGGTTAGCCTTTGATTTATCGTTCCTCTGATTATTATTCTTCTGATTGGTGTTTCTTGTACGGTTGTTGTTTTTAGGTTTGTTTGTCCTTGGGTTATTCTCTTTTCCGGGTTTATCCCCTTTAACCTTGCCAGTTTCCGGTTTATTGGCTTCCTTTTTCTGAGCAGGTTTATTGTTGGTTGGCTTGTTCGTCTGTGTTTTTCTGTTTTTGTTTCTGTTAGGCCTTCTTTTCTGATTTGAGTTTTTACTTTGAACCTGTTTCTTTTCGTTTTCCGGCAAAACGCACCTCCAAATTGTTGTACTCATTCATTATATAATATACGGCACAATATACCAAATACACTTTAACATAAAAACAAACTCAAAAAAAGTTTAAGAAATCTTCACATTTGGTCTTGAAATTACTGAAAAGTTCTGTTATAATATCTTGCGTTTGGCAACGTTGCCAAGGGGTCTAAGGCAGAGGTCTGCAAAATCTCTATTCGTCGGTTCAAATCCGACCGTTGCCTCCATATATTTCAGCAAACCGGCTTGTCTTGAGCCGGTTTTGTTGTATTACCGGGGCAAATAGTCTCGTGAGAAACCGAGCCTTTTAAGTTTTCTTCGAAAATATATGATCTTAATTTATGGGTTTGGGAGTTATTTGAAAAACTATGAGGTCGTGGGAGATGGAATGCTTTAAGTGTTATTCTAAGACGTGATGAACAAACATGATATAATTTATATTGATAAATCTGAGGAGGGTTACTCTTGAAACAGGAATTGATTTCAAAGGATAAGAATTTAGAAAAATTGCAGGTCGTGTACACAAAGGACGAATTTCAGCCGTTTATAGATTCAGAGCTTAAGAAGGCTGCGCAGAATTACCAGATACCGGGATTCAGGAAGGGAAAGGCACCGAAGAATCTCTTGATGAAGATGCTTGGTGCGGAATCTTTAAAGGCATATGCACTTGAAGAAGTTTTAAAAAGAGATATAGATGGAATCATGAAGGAAAAGGAAACGATTATGATGCCTTCAATTGATGATGTAAGTTACGGAGAAGAAGGCGATGTAACCGTTAAAATCACCGTTCATTGTAAACCGGAAGTCGTCTTACCGGACTTCAAAGATATCACCGTTGAGAAGTTTGTGCCAAACGAAGAAAATATCACGGAAATGGAAACTGAAAGACTGAAACAGCTTCAGAATGAGTACGCAATCCTCGAACCAAAAGAGGGAGAAGTTGAATACGGAAACAGTATCAGACTCGCTTATGCCGTTTATAACGAAGACGGAAAAGAATTGTACAATCAGGATGCCAAGGAATATGAGGTATTCGAAGATGACAAGAGAGATATCATCGTTAACAGTCTCGGAATGAAGGCCGGAGAAGAAAAGGAATATGAAAAGGAATTCTCAGCCGATGCCGATGGCAACAAATCAGGACAGGACCTCAAATATGTGTACAAGATGAAACTTGAAGAGGTTTACACGCGAGTAATGCCTGAACTGAACGATGAATTTGCCAAGGAAGTTAAGGAAGTTGAAGGCGACACATTAGAAGAATTAAAGGCTGCAATACGTCAGGAGGCAAGAGATGCGTTCGATGAAACCGCAAAGAATGCCATCAAAGGTCAGATCATCAATGGCCTGACACTGGATACTGAACTCGACATTTCTGACGAGACGTTGAAGGAAATCGTCAACAACTCAATCGCAAGTATGAAGGAAGAAAAGACATACGAACAGGAACTTGAAAAGTACGATTCCGAAGAAGAGTTCCTTGAAGAGGTAGAAAAGGCAAACAAGGATAAACTGACGGAAATGTACGCCGTTCAGAAGGTGTTTAAAGATGCTGAGTTAAAGGTTGAAGATGAAGACCTCAAGGAATACATCGGAAGAATTGCACCAACATGGGGTATGACACCGGAACAGGCAGAAGGTTTCGTGATGAAGAACGCACAGATGAAACCGAGAATCGAAGAGGCACTTGTTCAGGACAAGGTTGCCGATTACCTTATGGACAAATGCACGATTGAAGAAAAGGAACTTCCTACCAGAGAACAGGAAAACGATGCAGAAGATCAGGTAGATCAGATCATCGCTGAAGTTGAAAGAGCAACTGAAGCAGTTGAAAAGAAGGAAGAAGAAAACGCAGACTAACAAGTATATTCAGAGGTGAAAAATGGATTTTACAAACCAGATTATACCAACAGTTATAGAAACGACAGGCAGATACGAACGAGCGTATGATATCTATTCCAGACTCTTAAAGGATAGAATCATATTTCTCGGAACGGCAATTGATGATAACGTATCCAACATTGTCGTCGCACAGCTTTTGTTCCTTGAAGCACAGGATCCGGACAAGGACATCAGCATTTATGTTAACAGCCCCGGTGGTTCGGTCTCTGCGGGAATGGCTATTTACGATACCATGCAGTACATCAAACCACAGGTTTCCACCATTTGTGTGGGGCTTGCCGCATCCATGGGAGCGTTCCTCCTGATGGCAGGTGAAGATGGCAAGAGATATTCACTTCCAAATTCAAAGATCATGATTCATCAGCCACTTGGAGGTGCACAGGGACAGGCAACAGACGTAGAAATACAAGTTCGTGAATTGATGAAAACCAAAAAGCATTTGAATGAAATTATTTCAAAGCATACCGGAAAACCAATTGAGCAGATTGAAAAAGACACGGACAGAAATTACTGGATGTCACCCCTTGAGGCGCAGGAATACGGGATTATCGACAAGGTAATCGAAAAGAATCAATGAAGAATTTGAAAGGTTGTGTAGTATGAAAGTAGAAAAAAGATGCTCTTTTTGTGGAAGACCTGAAAGTCAGGTTCAAAGACTCCTCGCAGGACCCAACGTTTATATCTGTAATGAATGTATCGAATTGTATCACGATACGCTGTCAGAGGATGAAACGATTCTGTTCAGAGAGGTCGGCGAAGACCTCCCCACACCTATTGAGCTGAAGAAGGAACTGGACAAGTATGTTATAGGTCAGGAGCATACAAAGAGATCAGTTGCAGTAGCCGTATACAATCATTACAAGAGAATATTTGCCGGAAAGAGTGAAGGTGTTGAACTTGAAAAGTCCAATATCATGATGCTTGGTCCAACCGGTTGCGGAAAGACTCTGATAGCAAAGACACTGGCGAAAGCGCTTGATGTTCCTTTTGCGATTGTAGATGCAACACCTATAACGGAAGCCGGTTACGTTGGAGAAGATGTTGAAAACGTACTTCTTAAGCTTATCAGAGCCGCCAATTTCGATATCGAAAAGGCGGAAAAAGGGATTATCTATCTTGACGAAGTTGATAAGATCGGTAAAAAAGGTCATAATGTATCCATCACAAGAGATGTTTCAGGTGAAGGGGTGCAGCAGGCCTTGCTCAAAATAGTTGAAGGGACTGTTGCGAATGTTCCACCGAAAGGTGGCAGAAAACACCCGTATCAGGATTTCATAAAAATTGACACAACCAATATCTTGTTCATAGCCGGTGGTGCTTTTGACGGGATTGAAGAGATCATCAAACACAGAATTGAAAGTAACTCGATGGGCTTTGGTTCAAAGATTGAATCAAAGAATCAGAAGCGACTTGGAGAAATTCTCTCTCATGTAACACCGGATGATCTGATTCAGTTTGGTCTAATACCGGAATTTATAGGAAGATTCCCCGTTTCAACGACGTTGAGTGATCTTGATGAAGAAGCACTTGTCAGCATCATGCTCGAACCGAAGAACTCCGTTGTCAAGCAGTACAAGAAGTTGCTTGAAATGGATAATATTGAGATTGATTTTTCGGATGACGCGCTTGAAGCCATCGCGGCCAAGGCGATCAAAAGAGGAACCGGTGCAAGGGCACTCAAAAGCGTTTTAGAAGAGGTCATGCTGGATATCATGTATGAAGCGCCGTCACTCGAAGATGTTGATAGAATCGTTATCACAAAAGAAATGGTAGAGGACAGGGAAAAGACACTCAAAGTACTGAAAAAATCGGCATAAGCGAATAGATCATAAAAAGGGACTTGTGATGAGTCCCTTTTTTTGTACCAAAAAAGGGGTTGGCTTATTGGAAACTGTAGCCCTTGATTATTTTAAAGAAGGATTGGAGGATGAAAATGAACAGACAGGAAGCCTGGGAACTCTTAAACGCGTATACAAAGAAGGAAAATCTGATTAAACATGCCCTTGCCGTGGAAGCGGCTATGAGAGCCTATGCAAAGAAATTTGGGGAAGATGAGGAGGCATGGGCTGTTGTTGGATTGCTTCATGACTTTGATTATGAAAAATATCCCACCGAAGAGGAGCATCCGTACAAGGGAGCTGAAATACTCAGAGAAAAAGGTGTGGATGAGGGATGGATCAGAGCCATACTCGGTCATGCGGAATATACGGGGACACCCCGTGAAACACTGATGGCGAAGACGCTTTTTGCGGTTGATGAACTGAGTGGAATGATTACGGCTGCAACACTCGTCAGACCTTCAAGAAAGATTGAGGACCTGAAGGTTAAATCCGTTAAAAAGAAATTGAAAGACAAGGCGTTTGCCGCCTCCGTCAACAGAGACGATATCAATAAGGGGGCTGAGGAACTCGGTGTAGACCTTTCGGAACATATTCAATTTGTGATAGATGCGATGAAGGCTGTTTCCGATGATCTTGGTCTTTAATCAGCGTTCTCAATAAAAAATCCCCTTCAAAAACGTGAAGGGGATTTTTTTGAACGGTAGCTGTTTTATGCTTTATTCAACTTCATCCGGGAGGAAGCCCTTAAACTGGGCATTATAAAGCTTGGAATAATAGCCTTTCTCCTGAATCAATTCTTCATGGGTTCCTCTTTCGATGATGCCTTCTCTTGTGATAACGAGAATCTCATCTGCGTGTTTGATTGTGGAAAGCCTGTGAGCGATAACCAGAGAGGTTCGTCCTTTCGAGAGGGCTTCCAGTGATTCCTGGATCTTGACTTCGGTTTCGTTGTCAAGGGCGGAGGTTGCTTCGTCCAGAATGAGGATGGGCGGATTTTTAAGGAATACCCTTGCGATTGAAATTCTCTGTTTCTGTCCGCCGGAGAGCCTGATGCCTCTTTCTCCGATGTATGTGTCATAACCGTCATCCAGCGACATGATAAAATCGTGGATATTGGCATGTTTTGCCGCTTCCATAATTTCATCATCTGTGGCATTTCCCTTTCCGTAAGCAATATTATCCCGAATACTCCCGGCAAAAAGGAAAACATCCTGCTGAACGTTTCCGATGTTTTTTCTGAGCGATTCAAGTGTGACATCACGGATATCGTTTCCATCTACTTTGATCGAACCGTCCGTAATATCGTAGAATCTTGGTATAAGATGACAGATGGTCGTTTTACCGCCACCGGAGGGGCCAACCAATGCGATCGTTTTTCCGGCGGGGACTTCAAACGAGCAGTCTTTGATGATATATTCTTTTTCATCATATGTGAAAGTTACCTTTTCGATACTGATATTTCCCTTGACATCTTCAAGGTCAACGGCATCCTCTTTTTCTGTGATTTCAGATTTGATATTCATGATCTCGATGAATCTTTCAAATCCTGCCATACCCGATTCATACTGCTGCATGAACATCATGAGCCGTCTGATTGGCTGGAAGAAAAGTTCGATATAAAGGAAATAGGCGAGAAGGGATCCGATTGTGAGCCAGCCCTTGAAAACGAAAAATCCGCCAAATCCCAACAGGGTGATCTTCAACATGTTATTGAGAAAATGTACACCGGCAGTCATCTCCGCCATCGCTTTAAAGGCCTCTTCTCGCGCTCTTTTAAACTCGGCGTTTCCTTCATCGAATTTATCCATTTCAAATTCTTCATTGGTAAAAGATTTAGCGACTCTTATGCCGGATATGCTGTTTTCAAGATTGGCGTTTACCGTTGCAATTCTCTTTCTGACAGCCCGAAAGGCACGGGACATTTTTAATCGTTTTTTCATTCCAAACCATACGATGAACGGAACAAAGGCGAAGACGATTAAAGTGAGGTAGACATTGATGTTGACGAGCAGGATGAATGAACCGATGAGTGTAACTGCCGAAATAAAAAGATCTTCCGGTCCATGATGTGCCAGTTCAGTGATGTCTCTGAGGTCACTTATGATTCTTGACATGATTTTTCCGGTTCTGATTTTATCGAAATAACTGAATGAAAGGGTCTGAAGATGAGCAAAGATCTCTTTTCTCATATCATATTCCATCCTGACGCCGACGACATGCCCCCAGTAATCAACGATGTAATTGAAAACCATTCTCACAAGGTAAAGCACCCCCATAACGCCCAGCAATATGAAAAGTGTTCTCATATCGGAATTCGGGATGTAATTGTCCAAAGCGTTTCTCGTGAGTTGTGGAAAGAGTAAATCAATGCCTGCCATGGAAAAAGCGCAGAATAAATCCAGAATAAAGAGTTTCTTGTGTGGACGATAATACGAAATAAATTTCTTTAACATTTAAACCTCCTAAATCAGTTGACATCTCTCTGAGTTAGTGGAATTTGAAAAGACAAATTCCGAAAACTTTTGTTTCGCTTCCGAACAAACAGATTTGATTATACACCAAAATGTCTGTAAACGAACATAAAAAAACCGGTTTACTTTTTTTTTATGAAATTTATTTTTTACTGAAAAGAAGTTAAAAATCTAAATAATCATTCAAGGAAAAATCATTTTCGATATAATCGCTATGATACCCGGAGACGAGATTGAAGGATACGGCACCCGGCAGTCTTTCCGGTCCTGTAAACAGCATCCGTTCGGATTCAGTTTCGGGTAATAGCAGGGCGGAGAGTTTTTTACCGTAGACGAGACCTGTGTCGATATCGATTTGGAGAACGGCTTTGTCTGTCTTGGCTGTGGTGAGCAGGACGGAGCTGTCTTCAACGGCTTTTTCACTATAGGCGGGTTTGTTGTCCGGGGCGGTGATACTTCCCATGAAATGTTCCGCATAGAATGTCGGTGTATGACCGTGAACGATGATGTATTTTTCAAAGGGCTCGGTCAGAAATGTCCGGTTCCAGAGATTTGTTTCTTTTGTTTGCAGATGATAGTGTTTTCTCATCGCATGGAATGCCTCAAAGGATGAACATTTTAAGATTTCGTCAATCGGTACAGTCTGATTTGGCATGGAATGAGAGAAAAGGACTTCCCGCTCGCCATCCTTTGTCTTTATTGTCCTGACACAGGCATACTTCAAACCGTTGAAGAAGTTTTCGTATTTGGATTCAAGTCTGAACTCCCCGTTATTTCTGATATATTTTCTTGACGCAACGTGTCCCCCCGTTTCAGCGATAACGAGTCTGTCAAGTTCGGTACTGGGATCCAACGCCTTGATGGTCTTTAATCCGCCATTGTTTTCCGTCAGCCAGAAATTTCCGTTGACTTTATACTTCTCAGACCCGTAATGAAACATCAGGAGCATATCTTCATGATTTCCCATAAGCAATGTTTTCTTTTCATCAAAGTCTATGAGATAATCCAAGACCTCCCTGCTGGAAGGTCCCCTGTCGATATAATCTCCGATGAAAATATATTCGAACTGTCGGCAGTGTTTTTTTATGTTTTCCTGTAGCCAGTTGATTAATGCCTTTAAAGGATCATAACACCCATGAATATCGCCTATCGCACATATCATAAAGCACCTCCCGCATACCTGCTTCGACTTACTATAACATAAGCTGATGGTATTTTTACACTTTTATTTGAAATTGAACACCCGTATAAAACCTGTCGGTTCATATATATTTATCGGAACCTGATTGTTACTATTATGGTATAATCTGTATTGGTAACTCTATTGTGAGAGGAGCGATTATGTTGGAAAGGAAACCAATTGTAGCAGGCATATTTTATAAGGGAAATATGATCGCGTTGAGTGAACAGATTAAGGAGTTGTTTTTAAGTAAAGAAGGACCGGGTTCAGAACCGGAAACGAAAAAGGAACAAATTGAAAAGAGCTTTGGTTTAATCATGCCGCATGCGGGATATATGGCAAGTGGAACAACGGCGGCAATGGCACTTCATGAAGCGGCGCCAAAGGGTGTTCCCGAGACAATCGTTATCGTTGGTCCCAATCATACCGGGATAGGAGCACCAGTCAGCGTTTGGGACAAGGGAAGCTGGGTAACACCGTTTGGGACGGCCTTGATTGACGAGGAACTTGCGACATCCTTTTTAAAGGCGTATCCATACGCTTCTTCCGATTACGATGCCCATATGAACGAGCATTCGATAGAAATTCATTTACCGATGTTACAATATGTTTATGGAAGGGATATCAAGATTCTTCCGATTGCCTTGATGGATCAGCGACAAAAGACGGCTGTTGAGATCGGAGAGGTTTTTTCAAGATTAAAGGAAGAAAAAAACTGTCTTTTTATCGCCTCAACGGATTTAAATCATTATGAACCGGAAGAGGTGACGAGAAGGAAAGATGAAGAGGTTATCACACATATCCTCTCATCAAGTGTCAATAGACTGTATGATTCACTGACTGAGCATAACATCTCCATGTGCGGATTTGGCCCTGTTACGACTTTGTTGGCGGCTGAGCTTGGAACACCACGTTATATCAAACATTCGACGAGCGGCAGTATGAACGGGGATTATTCTCATGTGGTTGGCTATTTCAGCGGGATCATAGATTGATTTTTTAGGGGGGGTATATGTGCCAGGTATAGAAAGTGCTGCGGATATTTCACAGCTTTATCCGTTGTTATCTCAAATTATTGTTCATTGGTATATTTCAATTCCGGTGGCGATTGCTTTACTCTTTGCCAGTAACTTTTTTCCAAAGATTATTATTTCTGTCGTTGGGTTTATCATCGGAATCGGTATGGTTTTTCCGATGATTTCAAACATCGAATACATCAGGAATATCATCGGGGATTCGGCAAACGCAAATCTTGTATTTGCGATCATCACAGGGCTTGTTATAGCCGGAGTGGTCTATGCGCTGTTTAAGTTCTTATTCTTTGTTGGCGGACTTCTCAGTGGTTTTTTTATCGGGGCATGGGTTTACAACCTCATTTATCCCGCTATTGAGAGTTTTATCATTCAGCAGTATGCGTCATATCAGGCGCCTTCTTGGCTTATGTTTGCCGTTGCAGGTGCCTTTGGCGTTCTGATCGGTATCCTGGCGTTGATTTCACAGGAGAGTACCATCTCGTTCATCTCCATCATTTCAGGTTCGATGATCTTGTCATTCTTCACTTCGTACTGGTTGATTCAATTCTTACCGGATGCACTTGGCAGGATTGAATTACAGGCAGATCAGATCAGCACATTACAGTATACAAACATTGGCTTGCTGGTTTTTGTGATTCTTATCATCGTTTTCTGTGGTCTGGGGTTTTACAGCGGGAGACGTTTTGCAAGAGGCAGAGATTACAAGGTGTTTTCATAACAAAATGCCCTCTCAAATTACGAGAGGGCATTTTTTTGTGTTGACTTACTTTCCGAGATCCTCGTATTTAATACCCGTTAATTCTTCACAAATTTCTATCGTCTTTTTGTCCGCATTATGGCTGACGTTCTGTCTTCTTAAACCCAGTTCTTCCATAAGGATGGTATGCTTTTTCTCGGTCATCTTGTATTTTGATGAGAAAAACAATGCAAGCATGATGAACACAATTGGTGCGATGGCGAACAGTAATTTGATTCCGAGGATAGTTCCGTCGGATTGGGCAACATCTGGAACATACCCCAGAAGATCCAAAGCGACGCCAATAAGGAACACGGATGTTGCCTGTGCAATCTTTCGTATAAACGTTGACATACCGGAGTAAACCCCTTCTCTTCTTCTTCCCGTGATCAGTTCATCAACATCTGAGATTTCAGGCAGGATGGACCAGGGAACAAATGTGGAAGCGGCTGATCCGATACCGCTGAGTCCGGCAACCAGGAAGATCAGAAACGCCGGTGATTCCGGTTTGAGGAACAATGAAATGAGAAGGGCGACGATCCATATGGACTGGCCAACCTTGAGTGGTGCCGTCTTTCCCCATTTTTTGGCGATGTTCATATGAAGCGGCATGGCGATCAGCTGAACGATCAGCAGGACCCCTAATACGAGTGAGAACTGATGCCCCCTGTTCAGGCAGTATGTCAGATAATAGATGAATAGAGTTGTGAGAATATCAACAGCCGTCTGACCTGAAACGAAAAAACCCATATGGAGTCTGAAAGATCTGTTTCTGAAGGCGAGTCCGAATTCCTTGTAGGTGTTTTTGATGCTGAATTTTGTGTCATCCGCCACATATTCGTTTTCCCAGGTTCCCTTGAAAACGAATACCCAGGGTAAGGCGTACAGGGCACCAAATACGATCCCCATGACGAGATAACCCGTTGTTTTCGGTTCCCCGAGCCAATTGACAATCATCATCGGCAATACACCGGAAAGAATGGCTGAAACGGCTGAGAACATGAGTCTGATGGTGGTGAATGAATTTCTTTCCATGTAATTGGTCGTCATATTTGGCAGGATGGAATTATAGGGAATCATGACCATGGTAAAGACCGTATTGAAAAGGATATAAGCGATCATGTAATAGATAAATTTTCCCGCTTGTGACTGTGTCATTACCGGATACCAAAGCATGGCGAAGGTGAAGAATATCGGTAGAATACCGATGAGGAAATAAATTCTTCTTCTGCCGAATCTGGATTTTGTTCTATCGGATAAAACGCCCATCAAAGGATCGGATATCGCATCCCAGATCTTTCCCACGAGAAAGATACTACCGGCAAGAGCCGGAGACAACAACACAACATCTGTAAGATAGTTCAGGAAGAGCAGCCCGATTAGCAGGAAGGCCCCTCCGGCAAACATATCCCCACAGCCATACATGGCTTTTGATTTTAACGAATACTTTTCGATTTTTTGATTCACGACTTCACACTCCCCGTAGAAATTAAGAATTCTTCTATTTCCTTCTCATATTTTTCTTTGTCAACCGAATAGGATCTGGCATGTTCAGCCCCCTTGGCGATGTATAATCTCTTTTCCCCTTTCTTTAATGCAAACATTTCTTCCGAATGTGATTTGGGGATATAGGTGTCCGCATCTCCGTGGATGAAGAAGATGGGGATTTTTATTGTTTCAACGCTTTTTATCGGGGCTATCTCAGTAAATTTAGTATCGATTCTGAATTTGGAAAACAAATTGGTACAATATAAAATCGGAAAAGCGGGTAATTTATATTCGACTTTCAGCCTGTAGACAAATTGATCCCAAACGCTTTTAAACGGGCAGTCGGCGATCACAAAATCCACTCTGTCATCGATGGCTGCGTGCATCAGAACGGTTGCAGCGCCCATTGATTCGCCATGAGTTCCCAAAACAGACATCTTTCCCTTCTCATTTAATAGCCAGTCGATCACCTGCTTCAGATCATCCTTTTCATAATGACCAAATGTACAGTTTGAACCACCACTTTTACCGTGATATCTGTGATCGTAAAGAAAAACGTTGAAACCTCTTTTCAGGAATATCTCCATGTATTTAACCGACCCGAACAACGTATACGTATACCCGTGGACGATGATGATGGTTTTATCCGAATCACTGTTTGGGAACCATATACCGTGTATCTTATAGCCGTAATCTGAATCGATGTATACTTCCTCTTTTTCCAGGCCTTCGTAAAAGATGGGGGAGATGTTTCCGTTATCCACTTCTATCTTATACGTTTTATCATAGTTGTGGGTTTTCGGGTTGAAGGCAATTCTGACAAGATAAGCGGCTATACCGACTGTTAAGAGCATTAAAATTAGAAGGATTATCCAAACGATCATCAATAAACACCTCACTCATCTCTGAATTTTGTGAATATCATCAATGCGGCAAAACCAATGATTGCCGCTATGATTCCCGTCAGTCTGATTCCCATATCGTTTCCGGGATCTTTTCCCAGCAGCAGGATGGAACTGAAAACGACCATGGCGATCATCTGTCCCAGCTTGTTCATAAAAGTCTGTACGGCAAAAAACATCCCCTCTTTGTATTCTCCGGTCCGATCTCCGTCATTTTTGGCAATGTCCGCTACGATGGCATTCGGTAAAATTCCAAATATGGCAAAACCGATACCGGCAAAGAAGACGAATATGAAAGCCTGAACCGTTGGCGGTAAAGGCATCGCACCGAGAAATGCACAGTACAGATAAGCGATGATCAACATGATCATGGCAAAGAAGCAGAGCTTTTTCTTACCGACTTTTGGTGTCAACAGATTGACAACCGGGTAGAGAACAAACGCCAGTATACCGGTTATGGCTGTTATGATCATGACCCACCCTTCGTCAAATCCCAGCAGTACCGTCACATAATACACATTTCCCGTCTGGAAGATGGTGATGGCAATCCCATATGCGAGGAAAAAAATCTCGAACAATACAAAATTCTTATTTTGAAAAGCTGATTTTATAGCACTTTTAAAACTTGAAGGCTTGGATTTAACCGTCACATATTTTCTTTCATCGATCATTAAGACCGGAATGATCATAAAGATGAACCCGAAGATTGCCAGAATACCGAGTGATAATCTGATGGCTGAAACGAGGGGCATACCCATGCCTTCAAAGATGGGCCATATGAATGATGCGCCACTGGCGATGATGTAACCGATAAACCATGTCAGGGCGATATAAGTTGAAAGATCCAATCTGTCTTTTTCCGTGTACCCCAATTCGGATGTCAGGGCAAAATACGGGGCCACATACATCGTGTAGAAAAGGTAATAGGTTAGCAGCGAGACGGTCAACCATATGATATTGATGGTCGAAACGCCTTGCGTCGGCATGAAGAAAACCAGCACGGTCAATGCGGTAAATGGGATGACTGCTTTTGCCATAAACGGGATTCTTCTACCCTTTGGATTTTTACTCCTGTCACTCAATGACGCGATCCAGGGGTCTGTGATCCCATCCATGAAACGCCCGACCATGGTGATCAGACCAATGACGGTTAAAAATCCGAATACGGCATTTCGCGGCACCATTTCGGGGATATTGACGCCTGCCGGCGGGTTGTAGAACCAGACAAGCCATACCTGAATAATACCCGAAAGAATGGACCATCCGAGTTGACCGAGTGCATAAGCCACTTTAATCTTTAGTGGCAGTTTTTTGGGTAATAGGTGTTCCGATTGCAGCACTTTTTCCATTTTATCCCCCCGTTAAATTGAAATCCCTTCTATCATGATGTCAATGATTTCTTCAAGTGTCTGTGCATAGGTCATATTCAGATCTGACAGTAATTTCATATCATGAACAGCCATGATGGTTGAACAGTACATCTCCTTGAAAAGAACCTTGTTAACCCTTTTGATCTGTTTTTTATCCACCGCTTCATTCATAAGGGCGAATGTCCGATCCCAATCTGATTTCAGTAACGCCTCAACTTTGTCATAAACAACCGAATATTTTTTCTTTAATGCCATTAAAAAGGCGTAATCAAAGGCAAAATGGAATTCCGGAACGACCGTTAACAGGCGCTTCAATTTTTCAACCGCTGTTAAAGCGGTATCGTTGTACAGAACGTGCTGTTGCTCCTTGATGCTTCTATGCGATTCTTCAATGAGTTTCATGATGACCTCTTCCTTTGTTCTGAAGATTTCATAGAGTGTTTTTTTACTGATCCCGTTCCTCACAGCAAGATCAGACATGGTAAAGGACAGCCCTTTTTCCTGTACCTCATACGCTGCAACGCGCATAATCTTTTTCTCTTGAGTCGTCATCTATTCACTTCCTTTAAAAAACTCAGGAAACCGAGGTGGTTTATTCAGTTTATTTTATCATAAATCAGGCATTATTTCAAAGCTTAAAGTTTTATATAAAAGAAGATGAGTTTTGGACGGATGTGATTATTCTATGATTTTTGCAAATATTAAAATTAACGGAAGTAACCGGTGGCGTCTTCGTTTCCATGTTAATTCCCCTGAGGTTGACGGTGATTTGTCCCGCCGGATCCGGCCAATCCATGTTTCTTGCGATAAACATGTCGTTTTCGGTTTTGAGCTGGGAAATCGAACAGGCGAAAAATGAATTAATTAACAGCGTGAAAGAAAAGATTGTAAGCAGGTGAATCAGTCGGTTCTTATTCTGTCATATAACAAAACGCCTTTAAAAAAGTGTCTTGTTATAGCATTAACAGATTATCCGAATAAGAAGAAAAGCGCTATAATGTTATAATTTTATGGAAACTTATTTTAGAGGTGATTTGATGGTAATTACAATGGTTGTGTTGCTGCTTGCCGGGTTGGGTCTCAACGCTTTTATAGGGAATCTGGCTTTTCCGGGGAAGATTGGAATAATGGTCCGTCTTGCGATGACCGGATCGTACATAATGACGATACTGTCACTGATAAAGTGATTTGAAGGGAATGATGCAATGATCATTAGTCTTGCTCTGATTATTCTGTTTGGAATGTTGTTGAGTACTTTTTTTGAAAAGATAAGATTGCCGGGTTTACTTGGGATGCTGATACTTGGGATCGTTATGGGGCCGTATGTTCTGAATATCATCAGCCCGAATATCCTTAATATCTCCGCCGGATTGCGGAAGATTGCCCTGATCGTCATCCTCATAAGAGCCGGGCTCGGTGTTGAAAAAGAAACTTTGAAAAAAGTCGGCGTTCCGGCAGTGAAACTGAGTTTTATTCCCGGGTTGTTTGAAGGTTTTACGATATTGGCCCTCGCCATCTGGCTTTTTGAATTTTCCGTTCCTGAAGCCGGCATGCTTGGGTTTATCGTTGCCGCTGTTTCTCCGGCAGTTGTTGTGCCTCAGATGTTAAATCTTATCGAAAACAGAAGAGGTGAGAAAAAAGGGATTCCAACATTGATACTGACGGGTGCTTCGGTTGATGATGTGGTTGCCATTACCTTGTTCTCATCGTTTCTTGGTTTTTACGGGGGACAGCATATCAACATTGCGATGAAAGTTCTTGGGGTTCCCATCTCTATCATACTGGGGGCGGCCATAGGGGTTGTGGTTGCCTTTATGCTGTTGTTCATGTTTAAAAAAATTCATATGAGAGATACAAAAAAGACGCTCGTCATCCTCGCTACGGCCATTCTCATGACAGGGTTTGAAACAGCATTGGAGAGCATCATTCCCATTGCATCGCTTCTCGGTATAATGGTTATGGGATTTGTGATAAAGGAACGCTATGAAATCCTTGCCAATCGCCTGGCGGCTAAATTCAACAAACTCTGGGTCTTTGCCGAAATCATTCTTTTTGTTCTTGTTGGGGCACAGGTCAATATCCATCTCGCGTTTGAAGCCGGACCGTTGGGGTTGCTGATCATCGGATTGGGATTATGTGCAAGGAGCTTAGGTGTCTTGATCAGTTTACTGGGAACGAATCTGAACGGGAAAGAACGGCTGTTCTGTGTTATTGCCTATACACCCAAGGCTACGGTTCAGGCTGCGATAGGTGCTGTCCCCCTTGCGGCGGGAGTTGCCCATGGAGACGTGATCCTCACGATTGCGGTGCTAGCCATTATCGTTACAGCACCATTGGGTGCAGCCGGAATACGCTTTGCGGGAAACCGTTGGCTTGAAGCGGAACCGTCTGTGAATTGAACATACAGAACTTCGGAATAAATCATTAAGGAGGTTTTTATGCGTGGTGAAGGAAAAAGATTGAAAATATACATTTCAGAAAGGGATGATTACAAAGGAGAAGCGTTGTATAAATTTCTTCTGAAAAAGTTCAGAGAATTTGAAGTTGGGGGCGCAACAATTATTTCGGGTATAGAAGGCTACGGTCTTGGGAGCTGTATCAAACAGTTTAACGTCTGGGATCTCAAAGAGGATCTACCCATCATCATAGAAGTTGTCGATAAAGCTGAAAAGATAGATGCCTTAATTCCCGTTGTGGAGGAATATGTTGAGGGAGGTTTGATAACCGTAGAGGATGTCCAGATCGTCAAATATTCTTCAAGGCGTAAATAGAACAAAGGGAGAAATCGCTCTGTTATTCTTTTTTATGACTTCTCCCCGAATCATTCCTATTTGAATTCGGTTTTTGCAACTCGGAAGCCAATCGTATAGTGGCTGTCAATGGGATCGTTGGCAGTTCTGTGTGTAACCCTGCAATAGGATTGATCCTGAAACCAGTTTCCACCTCTGACAACTCTTAAGGAAGATGTTGTAAGATTAACGGGGTTATGGGCTTGAGGTGTTTCAAAATAATCTTCTGCAAACCAGTCATGACACCATTCGCTGACATTTCCGCTCATATCATGGATAGATAATTCGTTTCCCGACAGTTCTCCGACGTCATGCGTCCAATCTGCGTTATAACGGTACCATCCGACTTTTTCAATCTTATTGCTGCCCGCATACATGAATCCGTTACTCTTATTTCCACCGCGAGCTGCAAATTCCCATTCAGCTTCGGTGGGTAATCGGTAACCTTCAACTTTTGTGATATCCGAAGTGATTTTCCCCTCCATATCCAGCAAGTTCCCATTCGAATCATAAGCAGGATTCAACGATTCTTTAAGACTCAGCCAGTTACAGAAAGCGGCTGCGCCAAACCATGTTACTTCAATGACAGGGGCTTTTTCAGAACCTGTATTTAATACAAAATGCGTCCCGCTGAATCCGATTTCACAATCTTCGTCATCCATATCAATCCATTCGGTTCCGTTGAAAGAGCCATCGGGTAAAACTTCCGCATCATTCAAAAAAGCGATGTACTCTTCGTTCGTCACTTCAAATTGTCCGATGGAATAATCATAAGTTAAAGTAACAGGGGCTCCCTTAACGGTTTTATATGGGATTGAACCGAAGTTGAAAGAACCACCGCTTACAGTAATCATTGTTGCCAAAGTCAAAATAATCAATTGTGATAAGGCGATAAAACCGGTAACGATTGGTGAAGGTTTAATTTCCATCATATCCCGCTCCTTTTATTCATTTTTGACATATACCAATTATACAGTAAAAAAGTTGTGCTGGATGCATATAAAATTGTAAAGAATACTGAAGTATGATAAAATATAATAAAGTACAACTGTACTTTTTTGTAATAGAAATTAAAGAAGGTGTGAAAAGTAGAAGGATTGAAATGGCAACCGACTTAAAGGAATTTCCGATTTTTATTAGATTGAATCCGAAAAATATATAAAAAAGTGAGGTTTTGAAATTGAATGGCATTAAATTTAAAAGAGGGACCTATCTCCTGAACAATGAGCCGAATTTCAACTATCAACTGAATCGTACAATCATGTGGAGTGATGGGGATTTAGAAGAGCTTGAAGGCATAAGCGGGCATATTGACTCAACTGAGACATGGGTATCTGAATTTGTAAAATTAGCGGATCATGCGCTGCAGGAAGATCAAGTAAATAAAGCGATTGCTTATTATCGAATGGCTGAATTTTTTGAGTTTGATGGAAGTTGTGAAAAAATAAAATTGTACAGAAAATCAAGGGAGTATTTTTATGAGAAAAACAGCTTTGTCTTTAATAGTGTACTTAACAGGGAATATGTAGATTATCAGGGGATAAAATTACCGGTTTGGACGAATAAGCTCAATGCCGAAAGGTCTCGTTCAACGGTTGTGATCCATGGAGGAAACGACTCCTACATCGAAGAATTTCTACCGATTATGCTCTATTTTTCTGGAAAAGATATCAAAGTATACCTGTTTGAGGGGCCGGGTCAGGGAGAGGTCTTAAGAGAATTCGGAATGCCGTTGATCTGTGAATGGGAAAAACCGGTCAGTCGTATTTTAGACCATTACAAATTGGATGATGTGACGATCATCGGGATTTCATTGGGGGGCATGCTTGCTTCAAGAGCAGCTGCTTTCGAAAAAAGAATCAAAAGGGTTGTTTCATGGAGTATCCTGCCGAATTTTCTGGATGTATTACTCTCAACCAGAAATCGCACACTTCAGAAGACGTTGCGTGCTTTATTGTATTTACGATGTAAGAACCTCATAAATTTTCTCATGAAAAAACAAATAAAGAAGGACCCGATGGCTAAATGGGGGATATATCACGGACTCCATAATATGGGAGTGAATACCTTTTACGACTATCTTCTAAAGGCCGATAAGTTTCAGATGCTCGACGTGGCAGAATTAATCACACAGGATTATCTTTTGATTGGTGCTAAAAAAGATCACTTTATCCCGGTGGAAATGTATAAAGCTGTTGTCGACTCACTGGTAAACGTCAGTTCCATGACATATCGATTATTCACTGAAAAAGAATGTGGAGAGAATCATTGTAATGCAGGGAATACCGGATTGGTTCTGGACACGATTGTCGATTGGATTGTACGGATCTCTGAAAAGTGAAAGATAAATAAAAAGACAGAATCCCAGTTTGCGATTGGGGGTAATGTATAGAAGACAGTGCTGCAGAAAAGCGACAACCTATTAATTTGAAATGATGAAGAAAAAAGAGGCCAAACGATCAATTATACCAAAGGGAAGAGAAAAGAAAAAACGGGTTTACTGTATAGTAACGTGGATGTGAGGAGGGGTTAATTGACAAAAGGGAGGAGGAATGGTAAGATTGCTTCGCCGTTGAACGGAGCGGCGGAGCGGAACGGAAAGCGTGTGAAGCTCGAAAAGAGTTCCTGAAAGTAGAAGAACCTTAGATGATAAGTTTACGAAGTAAACTTAAAGGGCTTCGAAGAAGACCAGGTCATTGAAAAACGGATAACGAAAAATAGACGAACCAGCAAGTGAGACAAGATGAAAATTTTGACTCCAACGCGAATTATATCGGGCAGATATAATTTGAGTGCGAGGAGATTCTGAACAAATCTCCAAACCGAAAAAACCAAAGTGATGTGAAGCTTGAGGGACGAGCTTCTCGAAGTATTCTTTGAATACTTCATGAGATAGTTTGAAAGACAAGTTTTATACGGGAGACCGAACTGAAAAGTTCAGACCATAATCACTGAGTGACAACAGGGAAGACCTGAAACGATTTTTACTAATTACGATGTAATTAGTTACATAAAATTGGATGGAGGGTTTGATCCTGGCTCAGGGTGAACGCTGGCGGCGTGCCTTACACATGCAAGTCGAACGAGAAGGGATGGAAATTCATCTTCGGATGGAAATTCATTTTGGAAAGTGGCGAACGAGTGAGTAACACGTAGAAACCTGCCCATCGGAGGGGGATAACGACTGGAAACGGTTGCTAATACCGCATAAGCTCGAAAGAGGAAAGCTTTAGGGTGCCGATGGAGGGGTCTGCGGGCCATCAGGTAGTTGGTGAGATAACAGCTCACCAAGCCGACGACGGCTATCTGGCGTGAGAGCGTGATCAGACACGAGGACACTGAGAAACGGGTCCTACTCCTACGGGAGGCAGCAGTGGGGAATATTGGACAATGGGGGAAACCCTGATCCAGCAACGCCGCGTGAACGAAGAAGTCCTTCGGGATGTAAAGTTCTTTTAAATGGGAAGAAGGAAGTGACGGTACCATAGGAATAAGCCCCGGCTAACTACGTGCCAGCAGCCGCGGTAAGACGTAGGGGGCAAGCGTTACCCGGAATCACTGGGCGTAAAGGGAGCGTAGGCGGCCTTGAAGGTTGTATGTTAAAGACGACGGCTTAACCGGAGAAATGCATACAAAACCGCAAGGCTTGAGGATATCAGAGGAAAAGGGAATTACCATTGTAGGGGTGAAATCCGTAGAGAGTGGTAAGAATGCCGGTGGCGAAGGCGCTTTTCCGGGGTATACCTGACGCTGAGGCTCGAAAGCTAGGGGAGCGAACCGGATTAGATACCCGGGTAGTCCTAGCCGTAAACGATGTTCACTAGGTGTAGGATGTCGACAGGCAAACTGTGCTGAAGCTAACGCGATAAGTGAACCGCCTGGGGAGTACGTCCGCAAGGATGAAACTCAAAGGAATTGACGGGGGCCCGCACAAGCGGTGGAGCGTGTGGTTTAATTCGAAGCTAAGCGAAGAACCTCACCAAGTCTTGACATATAAGTGGTAGTGAAGCGAAAGTGGAACGACTCCAGTTTACTGGAGAGCTTATACAGGTGGTGCATGGTCGTCGTCAGCTCGTGCCGTGAGGTGTTGGGTTAAGTCCCGCAACGAGCGCAACCCTTGTTAATAGTTGCCAGCATTTAAGATGGGCACTCTATTGAGACTGCCGTCGAAGAGACGGAGGAAGGAGGGGACGACGTCAGATCATCATGCCCCTTATGATTTGGGCTACACACGCGCTACAATGGGTTAGGCAGAAGGCAAAGCAGCAATGCGGAGGGAATCCGTAAACTAACCCCCAGTTCAGATTGCAGGCTGAAACCCGCCTGCATGAAGTCGGAATCGCTAGTAATCGCAGATCAGAACGCTGCGGTGAATACGTTCCCGGGCCTTGTACACACCGCCCGTCACACCACCCGAGTTGGGAATACCTGAAGAGCATGGCAAGCCGACCAGCAATGGAGGCAGTGCTTTAAGGTAGGCTTGGCGAGGGGGGTGAAGTCGTAACAAGGTAGCTGTATCGGAAGGTGCGGCTGGATCACCTCCTTTCTAAGGAGACTACTCCACAAAAGTGGAGAAAAAAATGGTTCATCTAGAGAAGTGTTTGAAAAGACACTTCAATTCGTTGTCCGGTTTTGAGTGAAAAGCTCAGTAAGTAGGTCCTTGAAAATAGCATAGGGAAGTAGTAAATTTCTTACAGGAGAAATTACTACATTACTTCTTTTACTACTCCAAGTAAAAGAAAGTAAAGCTGACACAGATAGAAGTAAGTGAGTTTTGAAAAGAACTTACAGGTGATTACTTAGAAGATCACTATGATTCTTTAGGGGAATCAAACAACCGAGTTTAGTGATCAGAGATGATTACGAGACAAAATAGTTTCGAAGGCTCCGAAAGGAGGCTAAGAAACTAAAAGATGATTGGTCCGCAATCATCAGCAACAAACATCCAAAAGATAAACCTCGAGTTTATCACAAAATAAAGTTCCAGAAGATTGGAGACAATCTTCGAGAGCGCACAATAGTTAAGGTAGTAAGGGCATTTGGTGGATGCCTTGGTAGTAGATAGCGAAGAAGGGCGTGACAAGCTGCGAAAAGCCACGATAAGGAGCAAATAGCCGTAGAATCGTGGATACCCGAATGGGGCAACCCGTAGTCCGAGGGGACTACATCCCGAAAGGGAGGCGAACCCGGTGAAGTGAAACATCTCAGTAACCGGAGGAAAAGAAAGCGAAGCGATAGCGTGAGTAGCGGTGAGCGAAAGCGCTGAAGGCCAAAACACATACATGTCAAGCATACGGGCGTTGTGTATGTGTGGTAGTGGGAATGAGATAGGCGAACCGTAAGATAGCCGGGCTCACAGAATATGTATAGCAGAATACCATGGGAAGGGTAGCCGAAGAGAGTGACAGCCTCGTAAGCGAAATACATATTCGGAGTTTCTTATCTCCCAAGTAGCACTCAGCACGAGGAATTGAGTGTGAATCCGGGGGGACCACCCTCCAAGCCTAAATATATCTACTGACCGATAGTGAAGAGTACCGTGAGGGAAAGGTGAAAAGCACCCCGGGAGGGGAGTGAAAAAGAACCTGAAACCGAATGCCTACAAGAAGAGGGAGCGCAAGTGACCTCGTGCCTTTTGATTAATGTGCCTACGAATTATCGTATATAGCGAGATTAAGCCGGGAAAGGTGTAGTCGCAGGGAAACCGAGTCTGAACAGGGCGACTAGTTATATGCGATAGACCCGAAACCAAGTGAGCTACCCATGTCCAGGGAGAAGGTGGGGTAAGACCCATTGGAAGACCGAACCAGTTTGTAGTAAAAAACAATTGGATGAGATGTGGGTAGGAGTGAAAAGCTAACCGAACTTGGTGATAGCTGGAACTCTCCGAAACGTATTTAGGTACGGCCTCGTTTTTAAAATTACCGGAGGTAGAGCACTGAATGGGTGAGGGGGGCAACCTCTGATCTCAATCAAACTCCGAATGCCGGTAATGGATGAACGGGAGACAGCCTGCGGGGGATAAGCTCCGTAGACGAAAGGGAAACAACCCAGACCAACAGCTAAGGTCCTAAAGAGATGACTAAGTGTGAAAGGAAGTGAAGAGTCGAAGACAGCTGGGAGGTTGGCTTAGAAGCAGCCATCCTTGAAAGAGTGCGTAACAGCTCACCAGTTGAGACCCTTTGCGCCGAAGATACAGGGGGCTGAAGTCATACACCGAAGCTATGGAATCGAAAGATTGGTAGGAGAGCAATGTATAGTAGGGAGAAGCGTTATCGTGAGGTAATGTGGACGAGATACAAGAGCGGATGTAGGCATGAGTAACGAGATGATGGTGAGAATCCATCACCCCTAAAGCCCAAGGGTACCTGGGGAAGGGTCGTCCTCCCAGGGTAAGCCGGTCCTAAGGTGAACCTGAAAAGGGTAGCCGATGGAAAACAGGTAAAGATTCCTGTGCCAGTGTATAGAGAATTGCAAGCGGGAACGCAGGAGGAAACGCTCCGCGAACAAGTGGCAAATTCGTCCAAGCTTTGAGCCGTTGAGGTGTGCAGTGAAGTACACACACTGAGGGAAGAAGTGAAGGGGAGCTGATCGAAGGATGAGCAACGGAGTTGAAATCACACTGCCAAGAAAAGCCGCGTGCCGTATTGACCTATACATTGACCGTTCTGGAAACCGACACAGGTGGGCAAGCTGAGAAGGCTAAGGGGAGCGAGAGAACCTCCGTTAAGGAACTAGGCAAAATAACCCCGTAACTTCGGGAGAAGGGGTGCTCGAACAGGTTCAGAGCTAGTTCGAGCCGCAGTGACAAGATTCTGGCGACTGTTTACCAAAAACACAGGACTCTGCAAATTCGAAAGAAGACGTATAGGGTCTGACGCCTGCCCAGTGCTGGAAGGTTAAGTGGAGATGTTATCCGTAAGGAGAAGCATTGAAATCAAGCCCCAGTAAACGGCGGCCGTAACTATAACGGTCCTAAGGTAGCGAAATTCCTTGTCGGGTAAGTTCCGACCTGCATGAATGGTGTAACGATCAGAATACTGTCTCAACGGAGGACTCGGTGAAATTACACACTTGGTGAAGATGCCAAGTACCCGCGATTAGACGGAAAGACCCCGTGGAGCTTTACTGTAGCCTGGTATTGTGTATTGTTGTAAGATGTACAGGATAGGTGGGAGGCGAAGAAGACATATCGTCAGGTGTGTCTGAGCCGCTGTTGGGATACCACCCTTCTTACAACGGTGCACTAACGTGTGAGTGTGAAGAGCGCTGCATGGACAGTGCCAGGTGGGCAGTTTGACTGGGGCAGTCGCCTCCTAAAAAGTAATGGAGGCGCGCGAAGGTAGGCTCAGGCTGGTTGGAAATCAGCTGAAGAGTGTAAGGGCAAAAGCCTGCCTGACTGAGAGAGAGACAACTCGAACAGGAACGAAAGTTGGTCTTAGTGACCAGGCGGTGCAGAGTGGAATGGCCGTCGCTCAACGGATAAAAGTTACCCCGGGGATAACAGGCTGATACCACCCGAGAGTTCATATCGACGGTGGTGTTTGGCACCTCGATGTCGGCTCATCGCATCCTGGGGCTGAAGCGGGTCCCAAGGGTTGGGCTGTTCGCCCATTAAAGCGGTACGTGAGCTGGGTTCAGAACGTCGTGAGACAGTTCGGTCCCTATCTGTCGTGGGCGCAGGACACATGAGGAGAGTCTCTCCTAGTACGAGAGGACCGGAGAGAGTAGACCACTGGTGAGTCAGTTGTGATGCCAATTGCAAAAGCTGAGTAGCTAAGTCTATGAAAGATAAGCGCTGAAAGCATCTAAGCGCGAAGCGAACTTCAAGATTAAGTGTCCCATCCTATATGGAGTAAGGGCAGTTCGAGACTAGGACATTGATAGGCCACAAGTGGAAGTTCAGTGATGAATGGAGCTGAGTGGTACTAATAGCCCGAGGCCTTAACTATAATTGGAACTTGCAAAACAAGTTCCTTGGGAGTTTCTTCGAAACTCCAAGTAGTTAGCTGAAAGTTATTTGGGAGATTTTAAAATCTTTCTGCGAAAGATCATAAAACTCCAGATAATCGGAAGAAGGATAAAATGGAACTTGACAGAGTTCCGAATAGTAAGCGTCAGTTTTAAAAGTAATGAAAATTCCTTATGCTATTTTGAATGACTTATTTTGTTCATGAGAAAGATAGTCTTTCTTGAGAACATACCCTTTATGCTAGGTGAACATACACGGAAAGGAAACACCCGGTCCCATCCCGAACCCGGCAGTTAAGCTTTCTGTGGCCGATGGTAGTACGGTCATCACGCCGTGTGAGAGTAGGTATCGCCTAGCTTTTCCTTTTATACCCCATCCTTTTTAGGATGGGGTTTTCTTTTTGTTCTTACACAAGGATTAATATAAATGAAGTGAAATGTTAGTTAAAATATGATAAAATAGAATGTTGCCAGATAAAATACATTTATAAAATCGGATTTAGTATAATCATTAACAGGACAGCTATTGTTTGAACTATGTTATGTTTCTTTTTTTCAACAAGAGGTGTTAATGTGAATGATGTGAAGGGCTCTATGTATGATTATATAAGGATTGCGGCCATGCGTTTTTCAAATCTAACTGCTTGTGAATTTATGGGGAAAAAGACGACTTATCGTCAACTCTTAAGCAGAATAGATGATGCATCGGATTTTTTCAGAGCTGTTGGTATACGTAGTGGACATTGCGTGACTTTGTGTCTTCCAAATTGTCTGACTGCGGTGATAAGTATTTATGCCCTGAATAAAATTGGTGCAGTTGTTTCTCCGATTCATCCCCTTTCCACCCCTTATGAGATTAAAACTTATACGCATATCTCTCACAGTACGTATGCGATTACACTGGAACAATTCCAAAAACAATTTCAATCGGTTTTTGCACAAACTGATCTGAAAAAGATCATTGTGTTCTCTATCAGTGATGAGATGCCGTTTTATCTGAAGTTTCCCTATCGCTTGTCAAAGAGGATTAAACGGAATGGCCAGTCTTCTGAGCGTATTCCGGTTATAAACGCCAATCATTTTATTCATTGGCATATCAATAAAAAACAGTCCAAAGATACTGTTATGCAGTCATCGGAGATGAATGAGAAAAAAACGGATAAACTTGCCGTTATTCTTTTCAGTGGTGGCACAACGGGAACACCGAAAGGGGTTATGTTGTCCAATGGAAATTTCAATACTTTGGCGCAGCAAATTGGTGAACGGGGAAAAGCTGTAGAGCTTGGGGGTAAGGTTCTGGGAATATTACCGATCTTTCACGGCTATGGCTTGGGGGTTGTTGTGCATTCCTTTTTATCATGGGGGAGCCATATCATCCTTGTACCGAAATTTACAACGGATACCATCGGCCGTTTATTTAAACGGAAGAAACCGGCATATTTTCAGACGATTCCCAGATTATTGGAACCATTGCTGAAAAACAAACATTTTCAAAAGGCAGACCTTTCAGGGTTCAGAAAGATAAACTGCGGTGGCGATAAATTGAAGGATAGTACGCTGGAAGAATTGAAAACGATATTAAAAAAAAAGGCACCGGATGCCATTTTTAGTGAAGGATACGGGTTAACTGAAACGGTTTCGGCTTGTATGGCAATGCCTGAAAAGGTGTACAAAAAAGGGAGTATTGGAAAACCCTTGCCGGGAATGGAAGCGATGATTGTGATACCGGGAACTGAAACTGAAGCCCCCACAGGTCAAGAGGGTGAAATCTGTGTGAGAGGGCCTAATGTCATGATGGGATATATGGATGATGAAGTGGAAACCACCCGTGTTCTGAGAAAACATCCGGATGGGAAACTATGGCTTCATACAGGTGATTTGGGGTGTGTTGACGAAGAAGGTTTTTATTATTTCAAAGAGAGGATGAAACGGATCTTTAAGGTTTCCGGGATGGCTGTTTTTCCCGTTCAGATAGAAGAAGTCCTGAATGCTCATCCACTTGTCGTTGAGTCTTTTGTAATTGGGGTACCTGATACTGTTAGAGGTCAGAAAATCAAAGCGATTGTCGTTTTGGAGGAAGATCATCTTATGATGGATGAGATGGCAATAAAGGCGGAGATTCTTCAATGGTGTAGAGAAAAACTGATTCCATGGCGGTGTCCGGGAGAAATTGAAATCATCGGAGAAATGCCTAAAACAAAGGTGGGAAAAGTATCGTTTCAAAGTATCAGGATAAAATACGGTGAGACACATGATGAAAAAAACGCTTGAAATTCATGTAACCGGCGGTTCTTTTATGATGGGGAATACCCGGGAGTCAAAAATGGGTTGGGAAATAGAACATCCCGTTCATAAGGTTTTTCTGAATTATGATTATTTTGTCTCGGAATGTCCGGTTACTTTTTCAGAGTACGATGACTACTCTATAGGTAATCGGTTACACCTTATCACGGACTATTCCGAAAAAATGGGTTATGCCTTTGGCAGAGGTCAGAAACCCGTACTCAATATTTCCTGGTGGGAAGCGGCAGCGTATTGTAACTGGCTGAGTCGTGAAAATGGTTTGCCCGTTGCTTATTATCTTGATGGCTCTGAGAAGAAGGGGGCGTTACTTGATGAAAATGGGCAGCTCACCTCAGATATACGATGTGTGAAAGGCTATCGCCTGTTAACGGAAGCGGAGTGGGAATACGCGGCACGTGGTGGAAGTATTGAGAAAAAGGATTATCTCTTTTCGGGAGGTGATTCGCTGGATAAAGTAGGGTGGTACTGGAAGAACAGTGGCGAAAAATATCTTCGACTCAGCGATTCAAAATGGCCTCGGCGTTTGATGGGAAATTTTCCCAAAACAAGGGAAGTGAGGCAGAAGAAACCGAACAGACTGGGGTTGTATGATATGAGTGGAAATATCTGGGAATGGTGTCATGACTGGTTTAAGGCGTATGAACCTGAAGCTGTGGAAAATCCACTGGGTTTTTCCGGTGGAGAACAAAAAGTGATCAGAGGTGGCGGGTGGTTTTTTAACAGTCATACCTGCAGAGTTTCTTCAAGATTTTATTTCACCCCGGACTGCTCTGATTTTAACACGGGATTTCGCGTTGCAAGAACAGCTTGATAACCGAAAAAGGAGATGACGATGAGACCGGATGGAAAACGGGTAAGGAATGCCAGATTAATTGAACAGTTTGCACCCTATCTTCTGAAATCAAAACAGGAAGCACTGATTTATTATCAGCAGACGATTCCGGTGGAGAAGACGTTTAACTATATTCGTGAACACAATGAACGGGCAGGAGAAAAGAAATACACCTTTTTCACCGTTCTTTTGGCGATCATGGTAAAACTAGCGCCTGAATTTCCCCAATTGGGCCGATTCATTGTCGGAAAACGTTTATATCAGCGTGAAGAAATAACGTACTCTTTTGTTGTGAAATCATCAAAAGATGAGTCAGCGAGAAATCATTGGGTTAAGGTTCGATTTGAAGGCGATGAAACGATTGAGGATATTGCAGGAATTCTGAAAAAGCTAAAGCAAAAGGTTCACGGTTCAAAAGATGATTCAGGTGGCGAAGCGGATAAGAGTCTGAAATTTCTTTTCAGTTTTCCACCGTTTTTAAGACCGCTTGTTTTCAAATGTGCCCATCTTCTGAATCGTATGAATCTGCTGCCGGCAAAGATGATCAAGGCAGATCCCATGTTTGCCGCCTGTATCATAGCAAACGTCGGCAGCATTGGCCTTAATGCGCCTTATCATCATCTTTATGAATGGGGAACCAATGCGATGTTCCTGACGGTCGGGAAGGCTTATTTAAAGGCATTTCCTCATCCTGAAAAAGGATACGAATTCAAACAGGTGATTGATTTCAAATACACACTTGATGAAAGGGTTGCCTTTGCGACATTTTCAGAGAAGCCGTTGAAGAGAATGGAAGAACTGTTCAAAAATCCAAAGGAACTTGAACGATAAATGATTGTTCGGGAGGTGAAACAATGAAGAGGAATTTTTTGTTAGCCGTAATTGTGATTTTGATTTTGACCGTATTCTTAATAACAGCATGTAACGGTGTTATCGCAGCTATTTTTGACGGAGCAAGTGGCGAATGGACCATATCCGCAGCTATTGATCTGGGAGATGGTGCCTGGACCGGTACATCACCGGGAGAAACGAATGTGGAGATTTCCGAAGATCTTGAAAATATAACAGGTGTGGCAACGATGGTGATTCCACCTGTTTCCCAGAGAACGATAAAGGGATTTACAAAGATTATCTTAAATTCGGGGACGTCAATGCTGATAAAGGAGATCTTTCCTAACTTGAAAAGAGAATTGATGCCCCGTGATGGGAATGTGGCCACCATAACGGAAGCCGATGGAAATGCATACGTTGAGTTTGAAACGCATTTCAACGGTTTGGACGTCGCTACATCTACAGCGAATTTCTATGTTGATGGAACGTTTATCGATCAGTATGAAGCAATTATTACCAGAAACCGCTCAGAAGAAAATCCGAATCAGGTCATATTCAACATTGAAATACCGAGTATGCCGGCTGAGTATGTCATAACCTGCACCAGGTAAAAACTCCCCCCCTCTGTACTTTGAGGGGGAGCACTCTGTACTTTGAAAGGCCTCCTAATTCTTTCTCTGATATCACAATATAAAAATCATCAAAAGTCAAAATAATATTAGAAATAAATGTAATGACAATATATGTTAACGCTATAGTAAATGTTTTGATGGCATAACTGTTCAATTTTATTTTCTTCTTATGATAGAATAATTTAATGGTCATAAATATCTTTCGAAATGAGCATGTCATCGAATTTTTACGGTATTTTGATAAGGATTTGATTCATATCAGAAAGAAACGGTTTTATCGTTAAATTTTAAGAAGGTTTAGGGTGAAAAATGAAAAAAATTTTAGTCCTGTTTTGTATGTGTTTTTTTGCAAGTTTTGTGTTTTCTGCGGGTGAAGAGAATAAGCTCTATATCGGGTTATCATACCCGGCCTTTTTTGATGATGAGATCAAATTCAACAAAGGATTTGAGCTGGCGTTGGAGGTTATCAATAATTCAGGCGGGATCAAGGGAAAGGAACTGGCAACCGTTTTTATAGATGACAAAGGAGCTGTTGCTGAAGGGATGAAGGCGGCACATACGTTTATTCAGGATGAGCGTATTCTGACCGTAATCGGTCATTTTAATTCCAGAGTTGCGATGATCACTTCAAAGATTTACAATGATTCGGGGATGCCGTACATCGCTTCCTGTACAACAACACCCTATTTAATGCGGGATGAATTTTCAACCGTGTTCCGGACGATTCCGGATGATAAACGGGTCATGGCCTATCTGCTTAATTTTCTTAAAGGTGAGGGATATGAACGATTTGCCGTTTATTATGCCGATGATGATTTTGGAAAAGGTGTTGTGACTTCAGTGGAAATTGCAGCCAAAGATCTTGGATTGGAGGTTCTGGACAGGACGACGGTTATCAATTCTGCAAATATTGAAAGTGTATTGGCAAGGTGGAATGCGCTTGATGTGGATGTGCTTGTCATCGCGGAAACGTATGAATGGGTAAAAGACATCATTAAGGAGATAAAAAAAAGAAATTCCGAGATACTTATCGTGGGAACTTCTTCGCTGGATTTTCCCGAATATATTTCCTATCTTGGTGATTATGCAGAAGGAACGATCATTCCAACGCATTATCAGTTAAGCAGGTCGACGAAAGAAAATATGGAATTTGTGACGGCTTTCCGGGATAAATATCATTCGAATCCGGATATGTATGCAGCGATTGCGTATGATACGCTGATGATTTTCAGAGAGGCAGCTGAAAAAACAACGGACCTGAACAAAGAGCAGCTCGTTGAAGCGTTGTCAGAGATTAAACGAAAACGGTGTATCACCGGAACACTCTCCTGTGAAAACGGTGAATTTATCGGGGATAACATACTGCTTAAAATGGTCATCAACGGTGAATTTCTGTTCGTGGAAGAGATTCGAAGTTCGGATATTGAGTGAGGGGGAACTGATGGACGAAAAAAAGAAGGCAATCTTAAAATTGGATAAAAAACGTTCTTTGAATATATCAAATGTTCCTGTCAATATTACCACGGGGATTTCCTGGATCGTGATCCTGTCAATCCTGATCCTCCTTTTAGGAGTGGTTTACTGGGGTTTTTTTGGCAGTATCGATGTCACGTTGAAGACAAATGGCGTTCTGGTATCGAGTGGCGGTTTTACCTATGTTTATTCTTCAGGTGAAGGGATGGTTTATGATATTGGAGTTGAGATTGGCGACAGGATAAAAAAAGGTGATATCATCGCCAGGCTTGATAAGACTGAGCTGGTGAACCGTATCGTTGCACTTGAAAAGGAATTGGAAGCACTGTCAAGAGAAGAAAGGAAGACAAGACAGGATGAGCTGGAATCTCTCAAAGCTCACTTACAACAGGAGATGAGTATCGTTGCGTCTGAAGAGGGCATCGTTTCCGAAAAGATGGTTCAAAAAGGGCAGTTTGTTGAAAAAGGGCAGGAGATCGTCAAGATCAACCGGACCGGCTATTCAGTCAAGGAGCTTGTAGCTGCCCTTTATTACAAGATAGAGGATGGTAAAAAAATCTATCCCGGTATGTCATGCAGGATCGTACCGTCAACGGTCAGTAAAGATGCCTACGGTTTTCTCCTCGGAACGGTAGTCAGTGTTTCGGAATACCCGTCGACGGCAAAGGAGATTGCAGCGTTTACCGGCAGTGATGAGTTTGGTGAGATGTTTGCAAAGGATATCGTCATAGAAGTCATTGTCGATCTGATACCCTCAAAAGACACCGTATCGGGTTATCAGTGGACCTCAAAGGAAGGCCCACCCATGAAGATAGAAAACGGAACGATCTGTGAGGGGATCACCATTACCGGTAGTGTGAAACCAATACAGTTGATTCTCAAGTGAGTTTGGATGATGGTGCAGGTGAATAAGACAAAACAAAAGATAAAAAAAACGCCTACGGTCTTACAGACTGAAGCGGTTGAATGCGGAGCGGCGGCACTTGGGATGATATTGGGGTATCACGGAAAGTTTGTCTCTCTTGAAGAACTCAGATATGAATGTGGGGTTTCCCGTGACGGCAGCAATGCCCTGAATATCTTAAAAGCCGCAAGGCATTACGGACTTCAGGCAAAGGGGATTCGCACGAATCTGAATAAGATAAAGGATCAAACCTTTCCGCTCATCCTTTTTTTGAATACAGCGCATTTTGTTGTACTGGAAGGCATTAAGAACGGCATCTATTATTTGAATGATCCCGCTGTTGGTCACAGAAGATGTGATGAAACTGAATTTTTAAAAACTTTTTCGGGGATTGTTCTGGTATTTGAACCGACGGAGGACTTTAAACCGTCTCCAAAAAAACCGGCTGATGTCTTTTCGCATATAAAAGACGTCAAGATCAACCGGAAAGTCCTGTTGTATTTAATCTTATGTGCATTTTTTCTAACGGTTTCAGGATTTCTTATCCCGTCATATTCAAAGATCTTTATCGATCGTGTTCTGATCGAGCAGCGGACAGAGTGGCTTCAACCGCTTGTAATTGCCATGTCTGTGACGGCGTTCCTGACAGCAGTTATTCAATATTTTCAGCATAAAACCGTTATCAGTCTTGAAAACAGTATATCCGTCAAAACGGCCGCTGCTTTTTTTGACCATGCGATACGGCTTCCCCTCAGCTTTTATTCTCAGCGTTATGCGGCGAGTGTCAACACGGCGTTTGAATCGGGAGAAAACATAGCCAAAACGCTTGGGCATGAACTGATCATTTCTTCATTGAGTGCCTTGTTTTCCGTTTTCTATATCGTTATTATGCTTCAGTATGATATCTTACTGACCTGCGTGAGTGTGGCTTTTCTCGTTCTGAATATCTTTCTGGTCTCTTACTCCGGTAAAAGGATTAATGAAGAATATCATATTCTGCTGACGGATGAGATGAAACTCTCTATGATAGCGGTATCTGGCATTAAATCAATTGAGACACTGAAAGCAACGGGGCAGGAGGATGTATTCTTCAAAAGGTTGCTGGATCAGTATACATCCCTTCAGAATATGCTTTTCAGGATATCAAGAAAGACAAGGTTTTACGGGTTTATACCGACTCTGTCACAATTCATTTCAGTGACGCTGATTCTCCTTATAGGGGGACTCAGAATCATGGATTCAACGATGAGCATCGGCTCATTCGTTGCCTTTCAGACGTTGACAGCTGCTTTATATGAACCTGTTCAGCGGTTCCTCGCCATTTTGATGAATATTCAGAAGATAGATGCAGACCGAAAAAGACTTGATGATGTTATGCGTTATCCCCTGGATGAATATCTTAATCGCAAGGCGGAAGAGGGTCGGCAGATTCATAAAAAGCTTGAAGGGAGTATCACGATCAAAGATCTGACATTTGGCTATGCACGGTTGGAAGAACCCCTCATAGAGAATTTTACGCTAAGTGTCAAACCGGGTGATCGTGTAGCCCTTGTCGGAGCTTCGGGAAGCGGGAAGTCAACACTCGGGAAATTGATCTCGGGACTTCTGCAACCCTGGTCGGGAGAGATTCTCTTTGATGGAAAGCCGTTCAAATCAATTCCAGTGGGGATTACAACAGCGTCACTCGCCTATGTGGAACAGGATGTCATCCTGTTTTCAGGGTCCGTCAGGGATAATATTACGATGTGGGCAGCCCGTGATGAGAACTATTTTTCAGAAGAAGAGATTATCAGAGCGGCAAAAGACGCCTGTATTCATGAAGAGATAACGGCGATGATCGATTCAGAGGATCAGCATAAATCCGAATATGATTATCATCTGATGGAGTTTGGGAAAAACATAAGCGGTGGGATGCGGCAGCGTATCGAGATAGCACGGTGTCTGTGTAAAAATCCTTCTATTCTGATCATGGATGAGGCGACGAGTGCACTTGATTCAAAAACAGAGATGCAAATAGATCTGAATCTGAGAAAAAGAGGCTGTACAACGATTGTCATCTCACATCGTCTGAGTACGATCCGGGATTGCGATGAAATTATCGTCCTGGACAAGGGAAAAGTTGTACAACGCGGAACCCATGAAGAACTGATGAAAGAAAATGGTGTGTATACCACACTGATTGAGATGTGATAGGGATGAGCGATAAAATGAAACTTCTTGAGAAAGCGGCAACCCATATTGATTCATCCGGGAAATTTATCCTTGAGAAAGGGGATTATCATTATGTCTGCGAAGGCAGAGCCGATCTTTTTCTCTCAGTTAAAAAGGGTGAAGAGAAGGATCAATCAGGCAGGATGGTCTATTTCTGTTCGGTTGAAAAAGGAGCCTCTTTTATCTTTTTCGATATTCCCGAGACACATTGTATAACGGTCAGATGTGTCAATCATTCGCGACTCGCCGTTATCAAAAAAGATTCGGGGGATTACAGGGCAGTTTTTGATCTTTCATCCGAAGTGACGATGAATGAGCTGCAGGAATTGAACCGAAATCTTAGAAAAATTCTGAAAGCGACATACAATCGCTTTGAAGTTAATGACAAACAGGATGAGTCATTTTTGATCAAGCAACAAAAAGAAATCATCATGAGGATCATAGAGCAGGTAGACGAAACCGAAGAGGATTTTGCCAAAAAGATTCATTATGCCGATTCAATCGATGAAACGGCATATATAAAGTCACAAAATCGGCTAAACGATCTCTTCCTGGAGGGAAGCGAAAAGCTTCAAAGTGAAAAACAGACGACAACATCTTCACTGTTGAAAGCCTGCAGATTGGTTGGAGAGAAGATTGGACTTACGATAGAAGAACTCTCTGAACAGGAAATTGCCGCTGCGGCTGATCCATTTGATTTTCTCTCGCAGAAAAACGGTTTTAAATACAGAAAGATATTTCTTGAAGCAAACTGGGATAAAAAGGATCATGGGTCTTTTATAACACTGAATAATAAGGGAGAACCCCTTGCCGTTCTTCGAAAACCGCTTGGAGGATATACGTTTATCAACACCGTGAGTGGTGAACGTGAGAAGGTCAGTAAAAAGAATGTTTCTGAAATAGAGGATGTGGGGTATTATCTGTACAGGGAATTTTCAAGAAAACCCGTTTCTTTTACGAAACTGGCAAAATTTGCCTTCCTTCCCTTAAATAAAGGTACGTTGGCGGCAATCATCCTGATCGGTGTTGTTTCGGGATTGCTGAATTCTTTAATTCCGGTTCTGACAGGGTATACACTTGAAAATCAGATTCCCGCACGTGAGAGGGTGGAATTCTTCCAGATCATCTTTTTTATGTTCGCGATTGGATTGTCCGCGTTGATCTTCAATCTGGTGCGGTATATGATTACCTCCAAGTACGAATTTAAAATAGATATGAAAACTCAGACGGCTCTCTGGGCAAGGTTAATAGATCTTCCGCCATCTTTTTACAGAGGGTATTCTTCCGGTGAAATCACACAGAAAATAGTGGGATTCTACAATATGAGAATTGTTCTTTCGGATACGATTTCAGAGACCTTACTGGGGCTGATATTTGGTTTGTTTTATATCGTCATCCTGTTTATGTACAGTTCTTCAATGGCGCTTACCGCTCTTGGCATTACGGGTATCAATTTGGTTGTGATTGCGATTGCGGGGTATTTTCAGATGAAATTTGGCTATAAAAGACTGCAGAGTAATTCGAAATTGTCCGGGATGATGCTGGAAATGTTTTTCGGTGTTGCCAAAATAAGACTATCGGGATCTGAAAGAAAAGTCTTTTCAAGGTGGAGCCGTTATTATGAAAAAAAGAAAAAAGATCAGATAGAAGAGGCGGAGATCCACAATTTTTCAAACATTTACATTCATCTGATGACGATTATCAGCTCGATCATCATCTACCTGATGGCCTATACCAACAGCTCATTGTCCATGGGGGGATTTGTTGCCTTTACCAGTGCTTTTGCCTCCTTTCAGGGAATCCTTGCCCATATGTCGCATACGACGATATCTCTGAGTTATGCCTATTCATTACTCAAGAACATCAAGCCGATACTGGATGAAATTCCCGAAAAGACGGATATCAAAGATGATCCGGGTGAAATCAAAGGGGATGTGGAGTTTAGTAACTGTTCGTTCAGATATGACAAAAACACAAAGCTGGTCATCAATGACTTGAATCTCAGGATTGAAGATGGAGAATATGTGGCAATCGTTGGTCCGTCGGGAAGTGGAAAGTCCACACTGATGCGATTGATCCTGGGGTTTGAGGAAGCGACGGAAGGTAAGGTGTATGTCGGTGGCAAAGACCTTGAACAGGTGGAGATATCAAAGATCAGGGGGCAGATGGGCGTTGTGCTGCAGAATTCTCAATTACTTTCAGGCGATATCATCATGAATGTTGCCGGAAACAACCCGGATATCACTGAAAAGGAAATTTGGGAAGCCCTTGAAAAAGCAGGGATAAAAGAAGATATAGCATCCTTGCCGATGAAATTGAGGACGTATATCAACGACAGCAGTTCGACTATATCAGGTGGGCAGAAACAGAGATTACTAATCGCCCGCGCCATTCTGAAGAATCCTAAACTGATCCTCTTCGACGAGGCGACCAGTGCGCTGGATAATTATACACAGAAGATTGTGACGGATACCTTGCAAAGTCTTGATGCTACCCGGATCGTGATTGCACATCGCCTGAGTACGGTGAAGGAATGTGACCGGATCTGTGTGCTGGATAAGGGAAGAATTGTTGAATCAGGAAGTTATGAAGAATTGATGATGAAAGAAGGCCTTTTCTACGATCTGGTGAAGCGGCAGATCGTTTGATCGATTTTGATAAAATATGAAGTTTAAATAAGGAGATGACAGACATGACAAAAGCATTACTTGAAAAAATTAAAGAGATGGAAGAGAAACTTGGTAAGGGATGGATGCAGCAATTGGAAGGCTTTAACACGGAAGAAGAATTAGTCAAAAAGGCATCAGCATTAGGGATTGAATTAAGAGAAGAACAGGCAACTGAAGCGATGGCTTTTTTGACAAATGATACCGATGAAGAACTCAGTGAAGCAGAACTCTCAGCGGTAGCCGGTGGTTATTTTTACTGTTAAAGGGGTATGAGATGACAAAAGAATTATTGGAAAAGATCAAAGAGATAGAAGAAAAACTGGGTCAGGACTGGATGAAGGAATTAGATAGTATTTCAACACCAGAGTCTTTGAAACAGAAGGCTGAAGGGTTTGGCATAACCTTTACAGATACGATGGCGACAGAGGCGATAAAGTTACTGAACAGTGATAAAGGGGAAGAATTAAGCGAAGAGGAGCTCTCGGCGGTAGCCGGCGGCAAGATATATCATATTTAGAAGCTTCTTAAAGTAGGTATTTACACAGCCAGTATGTAATTATTAGAAAAGGAGAACTAATTATGACAAAAGAATTACTGGAAAAGATCAAAGAGATAGAAGAAAAACTGGGCCAGGGCTGGATGAAGGAACTGGAAGGAATTGCCTCAGTTGAAGAGCTTCAGAAAAAGGCAGCAGATTATGGTATTGAATTATCAAATACAAATACCGAAGAGGCTCTGGAACTTATGAAAGACAATGGAAGTGAAGAGTTGAGTGAAGAAGAGCTCTCGGCGGTAGCCGGCGGCTATTTTGCAAGCTAAAGGAGGAGACTATGACAAAAGCATTACTGGAAAAGATTAAAGAACTTGAAGGCAAACTGGGTCAGGGGTGGATCAAGGAATTTGAATCAATAACGTCAGCTGAAGCACTCCGGGAAAAATTGGCAGATCATGATATTCAATTAACGGAAACAGTAGCCGAGGAAGCTTTTAATCTGTTAACAAATGATGAAACTGAAGAACTGAGTGAAGCAGAACTTTCCGCAGTAGCCGGCGGGTATTTTGGCTGCTAAATAGTAAAAGATGGTAACGTTTTGTTATGTTATATGAAGTGTTGAAAGGGGAAACGGAATGAGCATTCTGTTCCCCGTTCTATTTACGCCCCCATTTACTCTTGTGAAAGCAGCATCCTCAGAGACTTTTTATCGATCTTACCGTTTGAGAGTCTTGGGAATTCTTCCATTCTGATATATTCCGTAGGAACGACCTGAATTCTCATGTGGAGGTACTGCATGAATTTTAATTTTTCCACTTCGGTATCCGATGTGTAAATGAGGGTGATAACTTCCTTTTCTTCCTGAAAAATAGTACAGCAGTCTTTGATTTCCGACATCGAAAGGGCAGCGGCCTCAATTTCTCCCAGTTCAATTCTCGTTCCTTTGTATTTTATCTGCGACCCCTTTCTACCGATGAATTGAATGATGTCATTTTCATCATATGTGGCAAGATCTCCGGTTTTATAGCAGATATCACGATAATCGTTGTGAAGCGGATTCTGAACGAAGGTTTCTGCTGTTATCTCTTTTTTATGCCAGTACCCGGAGCCCACACTGATCCCTCTGATATAGACTTCTCCAGCCTCACCGGGGCGAATACTCTTCCCCGCTTTGTTGATGATCAGGATTTCCCGGTTGTCAAAAGCCTTTCCCGCCGGCATCATCTCTTCTTCGGATAGTTTTTCGTCAGCGATATAATAACTGCACACATCCGTTGTCTCCGTTGGACCGTAAACATTGGAATATTCAACCTCCGGCAGATGTTTTTTCCAGTAGTTCAACAATTTAACCGGCATAACATCGCCACCAAACTGAACCTGTTTCAGGTATAACGGTTTTTCTTCTCTAAATGCGTCTTCGTTGGCGATCATTTTAATTAGGGGAGTGGTATAAAAAAGGGTATTGATCTTATACTCATTTAATTCATGGATAATGTCCCGCAATCTTTCTATCGCTGTTCTTTTTTTCTCGGGTCTGATGATGACCATCCGAGCCCCGTAGAAGACCATGGGATACATCTCCGGAACGATGGCATCGTAACAGAAATAATTCTTACTGCTGATGATGGCCTCTGAATCGATTTTAAACGATCTGTTTAATTGTAATAAATGATCGTAAAGCGCGCGATGTGAAATGATGACGCCTTTCGGATCACCGGTGGAACCGGAAGTATGAACGATATAAACCGGGTCGACGTCTATAATTTTTCTATACCCGAAGACCTCCGGAGACTCATTTTCCGATACTTCAATATTCTCCTCCAGTAACAACGAAGAGACAGAGATACCGTTTTTGATAAACAGTTTGGTCTTGTTCAGATCCGTAATAATCAATGCCGGATCGATAGAATTGAGAATTTTTCCAATCTTGTAAAGGGGGAATTCCTTGATGACGGGGACATAAAAATGTCCCGAGTACAGGACACCCAGCATGGCGGCAACGAAATCAAATCCCTCATTCAGGCAAACGACAACAGGCCGGTTTATCTTGCCGTTTAACCTTTTTTCTAACCTTGAGCCTATTTGAACGGCCCGCCTTCGCAATTCTGAAAAGGTATGTTCCCCGGCGTTATCGATAATGGCGATCTTTTCCCCATATCTCTTGACGGTTGATTCAAACCTGTCAACGGTTGTCATCTGAACACATCTCCTTCAGCTCATCTGAAAGCTTTTTTCGGTCGATCTTCCCGCTTGTATTGTAGGGGAACTTCGTCAAACGGATAAATTCAGCGGGCATAACGGGAACTCTGTCGTAAAGAAAACGCATGATCGCAATCTTTTGGATGGTTGCTGCCGCCTCGTAGAAAACGATGATTTTCTGTGACGCTTCAAGGTAAAAAGTTGCACAATTACTGATCCCTTCCATGGCATTGATAGCCGCTTCGAATTCCCCGAGTTCCAGACGGAGCCCGTGAAATTGAATCTGAGAATCCTTTCTGCCGATGAACATGATCTCGCCTTTATCGTTGTAAGTTGCCAGATCTCCTGTCCGATAGCAGATGTCCTCATAATCATCATGCAGCGGGTTTTGAATGAAGACTTCAGCTGTTTTGTCCTGCTTGTTCCAGTAGCCACAGGAAACCCCTGTTCCCCTGACGAGAATTTCCCCTTTTTCCCCGGGTTTTACCGGTTTGTTTTCACTGTTCAGGATCAAAATATCCGTGTTCTCACAGGGAATACCGATGGGAAGTGGTTCATCATCGTCAAACTCCCGGTCGATGATGTAATAACTGCATACATCGGTGATCTCCGTTGGACCATACAGATTGGCATATTGGACATCCGGCAGATGCTGCCGCCAGTAGTTCAGCTGTTTGTTGGGCATGACTTCCCCACAGAAAAGGACCTGTTCAAGATATTCCGGTTTTCTATCGGCAAACCCGTCGTTGTTGGCGAACAACTTCAACATGGAAGGGGTATAAAAGATGAGCGTTACTGCGTAGGTGTTCAATTCATCGATGATGTTTTGCATATATTGCCGCATGAGCTTTTGCTTATCCTTCTCATTCTTGTCTTCTCTGTTCTGTTTCAATATCATTTTCGCCCCGTAACAGAGGGTGCTGAAGATATCCAGAATAGAATTGTCAAATCCAAAACTGTTCTTGCAGCTGATGATCGTTTTATCGCTTATCATGAACGTTCTGCCGAACCAGTCAATGTAATCCAGCAGGCTTCTATGTTGTATGACAACCCCTTTGGGATCACCGGTGGAACCGGAAGTATGCATGATATATGCGGGATCCATATCGATTGATTTTCTGAAGCCTGTGGGCAAGGTCTTTGATTCAGTATTTGGGATCTCCTCAACGATCATCAGTTTTGATACTGAAACACCTGCTTTTATAATTGAGGAGGAACTTTTCAAATCGGTTATGATTAGCTCCGGGTTGATGGACTGAATGTTCTTCTGTCGTCTCAATTTTGGGGTTTCTGTTATCAGGGGGACATAAAAATTCCCCGAATAGAAAATCCCCATGATGGTTGCCATGTATTCGAACCCTTCAACCATGCTGGTCATAATCGGTATATTGGTTTGTCCATGTACCCTCAGTTCTATTTCAACGGCAATTTTCAAAGCCTTCCGATGCAGTTCCCGAAAACTGTAGCTTCCCTTGTCATCAATGACGGCAATATTGGTGCCAAGTAGATTGACTGTCTGTTCAAATCGTTTGATTAATTCCATAATAATTATATAAGCTCTCCTTTAACTCTTTTCTGTCAATTTTTCCGTTTCGGTTGAGTGGTAGCGTGTCTACCCGGATATATTCCGTTGGGGCTGCCAACAGCTTTTTATGAAGAAAATTCAAGATCTTGCGCTTTTCGATGTCTGAATCCGATTCATAGATCAGGATAATCTTGTAGAGCTCCTCAACGAAAAAGGCAGCACATCGACTGATTCCGGGAAACAACAAAGCAAATTGTTCGATTTCACCCAGTTCGATTCTTGCCCCATAAAACTGAATCTGCTGGTCGACACGACCGAGAAACATGATCTCACCCTTTTCATTGAAGGTTCCCAAATCCCCCGTTTTGTAACAGATATCCTCATAATCATCGTGCAGGGGATTTTGAACGAAGACTTCTGCCGTTTTATCCGGATTCCGCCAGTATCCGGCAGAAACCCCCGTTCCGCGAACGTAGAGCTCTCCCGTTTCACCGGTCTTTACAGGCTCCATGGCATCGTTCAGAATCATAATCGCCGTGTTTTCACAAGGACTTCCGATTGGCAGTGGTTCATCATCTCTAAATTCCCGGTCAACGATATAATATGTACAGAATTCGGTCGCTTCCGTCGGACCATACATGTTGGCGAATGTCACGTGGGGCAGATGTTTTCGCCAGTAATTGAGATGCTTATTGTGCATGACTTCTCCGGCAAACAGAATGTGGGTGAAAAATTCCGGCTTGAAATCCTTGAATCCGTCAGCCTGTTCAATGTCCTTAAAGGTGGAAGGACCGTAAAGGGCGAAATTTACCTTATAATGGTTTAGCTCGTGAATGGTCTGTTTCAAACGTTGTTCATCGGAGACCTTTTCCTTTGGGCGTGTCACGATTAAACGGGAGCCAAAACACAGCAGGGCGTATATCTCATGGATGACACCGTCGAATCCAAATGGATTTTTACAGCTCATAATCGTTCTTTCGGTGATGTTGAAAGTCTTCCCCATCCAGTCGATGAAGTCAATGACACTGTTGTGCCGGATGACGACACCCTTTGGAATACCGGTTGACCCTGTCGTATACATGATGTAGAGTGGATCCATATCTATAATCAGTTTATATCCTGTGGGGCTTTGTGATGCATGATTGTCGAGAACCAAATCATCAAGTAATAGAAATGAGGACACCCTTGCCCCGTTTTTGATCAAGGTCTGGGAGTTGTTCAGATCAGTGATGATCAAAGCCGGATCGATCGACTGAACGATCTGCTGCATCATGGGACCGGGAAATCCCTTTGTGATCGGGACATAAAAATTTCCCGAGTACAAAACACCTATGATCGCTGCAATATAGTCAAACCCTTCATCAAGACAGATGAGAATTGGCTTGTTTATCCTGCCGTTCATCTGCTTTTCAATTGCCGATGCAATCGAAATCGCTTTCTTCCTTAATTCGTGAAAAGGATGATCCCCGTCGTTATCTGTAATGGCAACACTATCTGTAAACCTGTCAACTGTTTTTTCAAATCGTCTGATTAATTCCATTTTCTCACATTCCTTTGCTGAATCATCTTGTTACAAGGTCAATCTTTCCCGAAGATTATAACCTTTGAATTTTAAGGGATGATGACGGTGAAGTGTTTATAATCTTTTTCTGATTGAAATCAAATGATTGCAAAGTGGTTTAAAAAATGAGTGAAAAAAAAAGATATAAAGACTGAAAATTATGTGTTTTTTTGTGTTATAGTGCAAGTAATAAGTATCAGAGAGGAAAAAGTATCGCGTGTATCGTTTGATAGCCTTGCCTCCAATAGGACAGTATGATTCAATGACAGGTCATGAACACAAATAAGAAAATGCAATAGAGAGGAGTAGAGAATGCTTAAAAAAATGAATCCGGATCTGATGCTGGCTATTGTAGCCGTCATCTGGGGAACCGGTTTTATCGCAACTGAATATGCCTTTGATGCGGGGATGACCCCGGCGTTGATCCTTGTTCTTCGTTTTGGATTCGCCGCCTTGCTGCTTGGCATAATCCTTTGGAAAGATCTGACTAAGATATCCCGGCGTGTATGGCTTCGTGGTGCCGGTGCCGGTGTATTCCTTTTTCTGGGGTTTTTCTTTCAGACACTGGGTCAGAGCATGACCACCGTTTCCAACAGTGCCTTTTTAACGGCGGTAAATGTTGTTCTTGTACCGTTTATCGTCTGGTTGTTGACCCGCCATAAACCGAAGACCAAAATATTCTTCACGGCGGCTTTGACTTTTGTCGGTATTGTTATTCTAACGGTTGATCTGACTGGGAATATTGCGTTTAACATCGGGGATGTCTATGTGTTGATCTGTGCGGTTATGTTCGCCAGTCATATCGCTTATACGGGTATTGCGGTCAAGGATGCCAATCCGGTCCATATCACATTCATCCAAATGGTGACGGCAACCGTCTTGTCCGCCTTAAGTATCGGTATCTTTGGTGTAGGTGACGTCACCGGCATGAACTTTATGGGAGGCCTTCCGGCGGTTATCTATCTGGGGATTTTCAGTACCTGTATCTGCTTTTTTCTGCAAACCAGTGCCCAGAAGAGAACCACAGCGGGGAAAGCAGGCATCATCATGTCCACCGAAAGCTTCTTTGGCAGTCTGTTTTCCGTGTTATTAGGGATGGAGCCGTTGACACCGAAAATCGTGATTGGGGGAATCATCATCCTGACAGCGGTTATTTTGACCGAGACAGATTTGAATCCTGCAAGGTTCAAAAAATCAAAAGAGAAGGCTTGACTGAAACGAAACTATTAAATCAGAAAGCGGATTTGCAGTATATAAAAAAAGACAGGTTTTTAAAGCCTGTCTTTTTTGGTGTTTATACTTATTATAAGGATAACCCAAAATCGAATGATTTGATTTATTACTGATTACGTCCGTACTGATGTCCGGTTCCATCCTGTGGCTGCAGGGGGACACCATCACATTCTCCGGTACCATCTCCGGAACCATTGCCTTCTCCGAGGTTATCGCAGATACCATCGCCATCCTCATCCACAAATTCCTGAATCTGCTGCCGGTCACCGCTGCCCTGTCCGTTTCCACTGTTTACCGCCATCATATTTCCCGCTGCGAGCGTGAGTCCGCCGATCATGAGTGTTACCAATAAAATTGTGATTACCTTTTTCATCGTTGATTCCTCCTTTGATTTTGTTTTACAGGTCTACTATAATCCTTGAAGCTTAGAGGAATCTGATAATCAGCTTAGCGTTTGCTTAGAAAAAGGTTTTATTCCATTTACTCCGAATAATCGACAATCGCCTTGCAAAACTGATATAAGTCGATATTGGGATCTTCAAATTCTTTTAAGTGGGATCTGATATGATAGATTTCGTTTTCAATGACATCAGGGTAGCTCATGTGATTGTAATAGATATACAGGAAATCTCTCCAATGGGTATCTTCGGCAAATGAAGTATTCTGAGGGATATAGTTGTAAAAGAAATCCTGTGGCATAAATCCCTGCTGCATCTGTGGCCAGTAAATGGATAAACCACCTGCATCCGTCCAGTCAGATCCGTTTCGTTTGTAGATGACCATTTGATCCAGAGTGTTCAATACGATCTGAGCCTTTTCCTGAACAGTGGTAAAGGGATCATCGGAGAGGATGGTATCGACCATCTCTTTGAACTGTCGGCTTAAATCGTTTATATATGCCATATCGACCACTGAAAGCGTGATGGACGTTTCTCCGGGATGTGCCTGATTGTAAAAGTCTACAACAGCCGTGCCAATTTCTTCCGGTGAATGCTTGTAATCTGAGGAGAAATAGGAGATGATGTCCGCCAGAGGCCAGGTCGTACCTGAGTTTTCTGAGCCTACAACGATGTTACTGCCACTGTTTTGAATTTCATGCAGGACTTCAATCATCTGCATCAGACAGGCGTCAAGCATCAAAAGATCGAAATCGGTTTTAGCTGTTTCCAAAGCGGTTGAAAGTTCTTTCAGTGTCATGAATTGACCCTCACTGGTTTCATCAATCACAAGGCCTCTCCAGCCGTAGCCATGATCACCGATCATCAGAGCATACCGTTTAGCCGGGTATTCTTTGTGAGCCCAATTGATGAAGTCGGATAAGGTCTTGGGGTCTGCCATGTTGACTTCTCTTCCCCCCAGTCCGTCTCCCCAATCTTTAACGGCATTGTCAGGAACAGGCTCCATTCCGGGGGTGTAGTAAAAGCGGTGAGCGATGGTCCAACCGTCAAAATCTGCCCTTCCGGGGATTCTATCAAATTGTATGACAACGTTTATTTTTTCTGTACTCCCAACGTTCCGGGCAATCATTTCATGAAATGCGGCAATAAAATCCTGTTGCATGGCAGGTTCATCCCCATCGAGATAAAGCATCAACGTCCATTCTTTTGGGTGTTGTGAAAGGAAGAAACAGCCGGATAATAACATAATGGTAAAAAGCATTATCATGAAGAGCAAAAATTTTTTTATTTTTTTCATGCCCATACCCCCTCTTAATTTTGAACTACAGCCTTTCAGCATATCTGATTTTTATTAACTCACCACGTTAAATAGTATAGCATACTGCATTTCGACTTATTGAAAATAGAGCATGATTTTCACACCTGTTACTTCTTTTACCATTGATACGATTTTTATGAAACAATAAGGAGTTTGTTTCAAATGTGATACTTCGAAAAATGAAAATCAGTTTTCGTCCAGTAAACCCTTAAAAATCGGAGCTATTTTCCCTTAATCGAACATAGTTGAGAATAAATTATGATAATCGACTTGAATAAAGTTTGCCGAAGAGAAAGAATCGGTATATAATCATTCGTGAAAAGGTTTTCTTAACTTATTAGAGGGGATGACAGAGATTTTAATATTAGCGCATAGAGGAACCGGCAAAGGTCCGGGAGAGAATTCAATCAACGCATTTAAACAGGGGCTGGTTGAAAAAGCAGATGGTCTTGAATTGGATATTCGTATCACAAAAGACCGGGTACCTGTTTGTGTACACGATGAAACACTGAAACGTGTTTTTGATAAAGATTTATCGATCAAAGATCTCACTGTAACAGATCTTAAGGGGTTGAAACTATTTGATTCGGATAATATCTGTTCCTTACAGGAGGTATTCGAGAGATTCGGAAACGAGATCTTTTATGATGTTGAGATCAAAGACCCGGATGTCTTACCCGAATTCAAAGAGGTCGTACGCCACTTTCAACCCGTACGTCTAATGGTATCTTCGTTTAAACACGCTTGTCTGAATCATGTGAAAGAGCGGATTCCGGAGGCCTTGATTGCTCCGATTATAGATTTCAAGGGAGTAAATGATTATCGTTCATATATTCTGGATATGATACAGGGTTATTTACCCTACAGCTTGAATCTGGATTCCCGTTTTTTTCATGAAGATAACAGCGAGAAATTAAACTGGTTCAGGGATGTAAAAGCGGAATATGATGTGAAACTTGCGTTTTGGACGGTTAATACATCGGAAGAATTTGAGAAGATTGCCGCTGTTTGCGATTTTCTGATAACGGACAGACCGATGTTGTTGATCGATCAGATGACATCATCAATGAAAAGGAAAACTTCAATTTAAATTCTTTGAAATACTAAACAAATTCTTAATATTCGTTTTGTACAATCAGTTGTGAAAAGGTTTTCTTATAGTATTATAGGTATTAATAGATTATTTGAATTTACAGAGTTTACGGTTTGTAAGCAATTCAGAAGAGTTCAAGAAAACGTTTTCTCAGGAGGCGGGATAAATAATGCAAAAAAAACCTAATCTTTTGGATGTTGCTGAAAAAGCGGGGGTATCTCCGGCAACTGTTTCAAGAGTGTTCAATAATAATTCAAAGGTGAATGAACAGATGCGGCAAAAAGTTCTGAAAGCCGCAAATGAAATTGGCTATAAGACGAATATCTATGCGAAGGCATTGATTGAAGGAAAGACAAATTTCATCGGTCTCCTTTTGACCCGTTTTGAGATAAGACATTACAGCAGTATTATCAGTGGGATCGAAAGTGTCGTCAGTAAAGCGGGCTACAGGTTTTTCGTTACCAGCAGCAGATACTCGAAAGAAAAAGAGATGGAGAAGATCAATCTCTTTGAAGACCTTAACTTTGCCGGTATTGTGATTATTTCAGTAGGATTGTCCGATGAGGAAATTGTCGACATATCCCGAAAAGGGATGCCAATCGTTGTTTTTGACAGAAACGTGAAGGGGTATCAAGATAAATGTGTTTATTTTGATTATCACGGTTATCAGAAGGACATTACAAGTTTGTTGATTCGAAATGGACATGAAAGAATCCTTCATCTGTCAGGAACGACAGAGCTTCAGGTCTATCGGGAAAAATGCAATGGATATGAGGCTGCGATGGAAGAGCATGGATTGGCTGATGATAAGACTGTCCGCGTGTGTAAAGGTGCGGGAAATGATAGTGGTTATGAAGCGGTCCGCCAATTACTTGAAAGTGGTGAGTTTGTATCAAAAGGGATAACGGCGATCAACTGTCAGAATGATCAGCTTGCTTTTGGTGCCATGTGTGCGCTCAAGGAGGCCGGATTATCTATTCCGGAGGATGTTTCCGTAACCGGTTTTGGGGATGTCCCTGAAGCCGCCTATACGACCCCGTCTCTGACAACCGTTCGATTTAATCATTCGGCAATCGGTAAATATATTGGGAAAAAGATGCTGAGTGTCATCAAAAAGGAACCATTTGACGAAGTTGTACCTCCTTTTGAAATCATTGGGAGAAATTCCATCAAATATATAAATGGAGGGGTGCAATGAAGCGAAAACTGAAAGATACGTTGACCGGCTGGACGGTTATTCTGCCCGCCTTGTCAACACAGATTATTTTTATCTATTTACCGTTATGTTGGGCATTTTACAACAGCTTTTTCAAGTGGAACATGATCAGACCGATGAAGTTCATCGGATTCAGAAATTATGAGAAGATGTTTTCAAGTGCTGAATTCTGGGATTCTCTGTGGACGACGTTTTTGTATGTTCTCGGAACGGTACCGCCTGCCATTTTCATAGGGCTTGGGCTGGCGTTGCTCATGAATATGGATTGGCTGAAACTGAAAGGTCTTTTCAGAACCGGTTTTTATATTCCCGTTATAACAGCTATGGCGGCTGCGGCAGTCATATGGGGTTGGATTTTTGAACCGAGTTACGGGTTGCTGAACTGGTTTTTCTCCCTGTTTGGAATAGAAGGGGTTGGGTGGCTGAGTGATCCCGATTATTCGTTGCTGGCTCTGATTATCGTCGGGGTATGGAAACGAGTGGGATACAATATGGTACTGTTCCTGGCTGGGCTACAGGTTATTCCGAAATCTCTTTATGAAGTGGCAGACATCGATGGGGCTTCCGCTTTCTCAAAATTCAAAAATATCACTTGGCCACTGCTTTCACCGACAACACTGTTTGTAGTTGTCCTGCAGTTTATCGCATCTTTCAGGGTATTCGTTTCCGTCAGCGTTATGACACAGGGAGGACCCCTTGATAGCACGCGTGTTATTACATACTTCCTTTATGAGCAGGCTTTTGAGAATATGAAATTTGGTTACTCTTCAGCGATAGCGGTCTTTATGTTCGTGTTGATGCTGGTCTTCACGATTATTCAATTTAAAGTTAGTAAAAGGAGGACTTTTTACGCATGATAAGAAAACCGAAATTACAGATAAGAATACTGGTTTATGCCATATTAGTTGCGGTGTTGATCATCATCAATCTTCCTTTCATCTGGATGGTAATCACTTCTTTCAAAACAGAGGAAGAAGTTTTTTCATGGCCGCCGAAGTTCTACCCGACTTTGTTCAATTTTGACAATTATAAAGGGGCTTTCGATTTGATACCGATGGGTAAGCTGATGCTCAACTCCGTGTTTGTTGCAGGGGCTGTTACGATACTTCAATTGGTTCTCAACAGTCTTGCCGCCTATGGTTTATCACGCTTTAAATTCAAGGGCAGAGATGCAATCTTCATCCTGTTGATCGGAACGCTCATGATACCGGGAGAAGTCATCATCATTCCCTTATATGTCATTGTTAAAAATATGGGGATGTTAAACAGCTACGCATCACTGATTGTACCATTCATGTCCAGTGCCTTCGGAATATTTCTTCTGAGGCAATTTTTCCTCGGGATTCCCAGTGAACTGGAAGATGCCGCTTTCATGGATGGTGCTGGCAGGATGAAGATTTTCTGGAAGATTATTTTACCCATGTCAAAACCCGCTTTATGGACGACGGCAATCTTTTCCTTCCTGGGAAGGTGGAACTCATACATGTGGCCGTTGGTAGCGATAAATGATCCGGAAAAACAGGTCATACAGGTAGGGCTCTCTCAGTTTTCAGGTGACTGGATGACACAGTGGACCTGGAAAATGGCGGCTTCAACAACAGCAGTAATACCAATCATCATTTTCTTCTTCTTCATTCAGAAACAATATGTCGAAGGGATTAGAGGTGTAGGAATAAAAGGATAATCAAATTTAAAGGAGGCTTCATCATGAGAAAAGTTATTTTGTTAATCGCAACATTAGTTCTCATCGCATTAGTTGGCTTTGCAGCACCAACGAAAGTAACCGTATGGTATTCCCAGACGGGAGTCTATTCCCAGACCTTATTGGATATCATCGATGAATTCAACGCCGAGCACGAAGGCGAAATTGAAGTGGAAGCAGTTTATACAGGATCCTACGGGGATACACTCACGAAATTACTTGCGGCGCTCGTTGCAAATGATCTGCCGACGATGTCTCAGATTGAACAGAGCAGAATTGGACAGTTTGTCGATGGTTTCGCTTTTGAAAGTCTGACAAAATATATCGATAAAGATGCCGATTTCAAGGCGAATATGTCAGATTTCTTTGAAGCCTTTATCGCTGCTCAGACGTATGATGGTAAACTTTATGGATTCCCACTCAATCCAAGTACACCTCTCCTGTACGCAAACAGAGATCTTTTCAGACAAGCAGGATTAGATCCTGACAAAAGACCTGAAACATGGCAGGATGTTTACGATGCTTCAAAGGCAATAGCAGCTCTTGGAGACGATTATTACGGGTTGAGATTCAGTACATCCGACTGGATCCTTGAACAGTACATGTGGTCATGGGGTGGCGAAATCATCTCTGAAGATGGTGAAACGATGAAAATTTATTCACCTGAGAATGTCAAAGCCCTCGAATTTTTACAGAAGGCAATAGCAGACGGCGTGTGGACATGGGTTGCCAGTGGTGGAAGTGCTTTGGATCTCACAGGAAAGATTGGTATGACACAGAGATCAACCGGAAGTCTGACCTATCTTCAGGCAAATGCCGAATGGGAAGTTGGAGCATTCCAGATGCCTGAACAGGGAGGCAAAAAAGTACCGATCGGTGGTGCAAACATCTATATGTTCGAAAGTAAACCTGAAGCAGAAAAAGCGGCAGGATGGGAATTCCTGAAATTCTTAACGTCAAAGGAAAATACATTGAAGTGGGCAATGAACACCGGTTACATGTGCAGCAGAAAATCTGCTTATGAATCGGAAGAGATGCAGACAGAACTGAAAGCAAATCCGTTGAAGAATATTACATATGAACAGTTGATGACAAGAGCTGTCAGAAGACCGTGGTTTGGACCATACAGAGAAGTTCTTTCTGCCTTTACAAAGACTTTCCAGACAGCTATAACAGATCCGACAGCTGATTGTGATCAGTTGTTGAAAGAGACACAGGAAAAATGTCAGGAAATTCTTGACGAATATTACTGGTAATCAAGCATGATAAAAAGCCGGGGATTTTTCCCGGCTTTCTTTATTTTTAAGGAGGGATTATGAAAAATATCCTTATAACCGTTATGATTTTGATGACGATTTGTGTGTTTTCGAATGAGAAATTTACCCAGATAAGGGTTGTGAATGAGGAAACTAACAAACAATTTGCGGAATACACACCCTATTTTGAAATCAGTGAGAAATTTGCTGTTATTCCCGGTTTAAATGAGAAACTGATCCCTCAGGGAATGGGATATATTGAGGATAAAAACTGGTTTGTCCTTTCATATTATCGCAGTACAGGGGCGAGTGTGTTGTCTTGTGTGGATGCAGATACCGGAACATTAATAAAATCAGTTCCCGTCTCCAATGAAGATGGAACGATTTATACCGGCCATGCGGGAGGCGTTGCCGTCAGCCGTTTGAATCTCTGGATATCTTCCGGCGGTTTTCTCAGAAGGATACCGCTTTCTGATCTATATGCTGCTCAGGATGGTGAAATCGTCAGGATAGTGGATAAGTTTAACACGGGAACAAACGCCTCTTTTGTAACATTCAATGATGATGTTCTATGGGTGGGTGAATTTTTCCACGATGGGAATTATCTGACCAACACGGATCATTATGTCAGAATCAGCATATTTGAAGTGAATCATTCATGGGTGACCGGGTTTAAGGTGGATGCTCAGACGGATCTGGTTCAAAAGGCGGTAGCAGATACCGGAGCAGATCCTGTTGTTCCCGATTATATTCTCTCTATTCCGGATATTGTTCAGGGAATCGTTGTGGCTGACAACGGAGAAATTATTTTGAGCCGTTCTTACGGAAGGGGAAATGATTCGACGATCAGTGTCTATCATCCGATAGTGTTTGAAGAACCGGTAACGCTGAAGACGATTGAGGGGGTGGAGGTTCCAATATGGGTTTTGAGTAGTAAGACTCTTTCCGGAAAAATCACGGCACTTCCCATGTCGGAGAACATTTATCTGAAAGATGATATGTTGTATATTCTGTATGAATCAGCCGGTGAGAAATACAGAGCCACAACGAAATATGCAACGGATTATATCTGGAAAATGAAATTAGATCTGCTGAAATAAGTGGGTTAAAGATGGAAATTAGAAAATCTATAAACCCGGGGCATCAGAATACACTATTGATTTCTGAGATAACGGTTCCCGATAACTGTAAGCGTATCGTCATTGAAAAGAAAATTGAGGCATCCGTTGAAGGAATGTTTATGAATAAGGTTGATATCTCGCTGTATGATCCTGAAAAAAAGTGGCGTGGAAGGGTTGATCGGTATAAGAAAGAGCTGATCATCGATGGAAATTCAGAAAATACAGGGAATTTTGTTTCGGGAAAATGGCGACTGTATTATGAGGTCTTTCAGATCTACGAACCCGTTGAAATTATTCTGAACATCCATTTTGAGTTGTATGAAGCCTACAATGTCTATACCGGTGAACTGCATACACATACGATCAATACAGATGGGAAGCTGTCGCTTGAAGCGGTATCGGAATATCTGAAAGAGAAGCCATGTAATTTTTTCTTCGTATCCGATCATAATTCGATTGCCGCATGGGATGATCTCAATATGTTGAGCGGGATTAAGGGCTACAGAGGATTGGAACTGACGACTTTTTCAGGTCATGTCCTTTTACTCGGATTGGAACATTCTGTTCCCTGGTATCACGAAGACGGGACCTTAAAAGAACTTTGCGAAATCAGAAAAGAGGTTCATTCACAAGGAGGGGTGATGGGAATTGCTCATCCTTATGCAAATGGCGGCCCATTCTGTGCCGGTTGCCGCTGGGATGGCCCCATAGAACCTGAATCTATCGATTTCATCGAAGTCTGGAATTCAAAGGGGAACAATTTTAAGGGAAACTGGGAAGCCATAGAACTATGGATAGAATTTCTGAAGGCGGATAAGAAAATATTCTGTACCTGCGGAGCGGATTTGCACAGCATGGGGGATCTTGATACCTCCTTGAAGGTTTATGTGCTATCCGATAGAAATGACGAAAAAAGTATCGTGGCAGCACTTAAAGCTGGTCGGTTTTATCTGTCCGGTGAAACGGAGATTCAAATTGATATCAACGGGAAAACATTTGGTCAGACGTTTCACATCAACGATCAAACACCTGAAAATAAATTCATTCCGGTTAATTACGATTTAAAGCATATATCTCATGATCTGAAGTTCTTTATTATTACAAAAGATGGTTTACAACCGTTAGTGATCAAGGAGAAATTATTGGAATGGCGCACGGAACATCAGCGGGATTTTCTGATTGTTCTTGCAATGACCTCTGATAGACGAGTTGCATTACTTACAAATCCCATATTCCTTGAGAGAAAAGTGGGAGATCATATAAACCCCTAAATAGTGCCAATGGACATCGTTGGATCAATTTCCGCGATGAATTCCGACTTTGGATTCGGCTTCTTCTAAAAATCGTATTTACTTGAAGGGCTTAAAATTTATAGCTTAAAATCTGAAAGGCGATTGCTTTTAAAGTGATCGCCTTTTTGAATTGTTATCGCATACACATCGTTTAAAACACATGAGAATCGGATTAAATTTCAAAATTACAGTTGAAATCATCATAGTTTAATAAATAGATAATTGATACATAAAAGATTATATAATTGTTATATAACATGTGTATAATGAGGTATAAACTAATTATGATAGGGGGAATATTATGGCCTTTAGACTAAAAAGTATCAAATGGAAAATTATGATATGGATCGTTATCACAGCTGTTGTGGCTTTAGGTGTATTGGCACTTTCTATATTTCTGATGGTTGGGAATACGGTTGGAACTATGGTTGAAAACAATGCAAAGGAAATTGTCATGGGGAAATCTGCTGAAGTCAGTCAGTGGATAGATACACAGAAGAAATCGATAGAAGTATTGGCAGAGACGAATATCATTAAAAGTATGGCTATCGATGAAGCGTCAGCGTATCTTAATCAGAGGATGGATATTATTGGAAAAGCGTTTGAAAATGTCTTTCTTGTGGATAAAACGGGAAAAGGAAAGGTACAGAATGGCGCAGCTCTCGATATCTCTCAGAGAGAATATTTTAAGATGGTTGTGAATGGAAGTCAGTTTGCATTATCCAATCCCGTTTATTCTGCCATAACCGGAAACCCGATATTTGTTCTGGCGTATGCGGTCAAAGACGATTCAGGTAAGACCGTCGGTGTTGTAGGCGGATCCATTACACTTGAGATGATCTCACAAATTGCCGATAAGGCATCCCTTGGCGGAATGGGATACGGGTTTATCGTGGATGGAACAGGTCTTCTTATCGCCCATAAAGATCGTGAAATTGTTATGAAACAGAATCTGCTTGATACTTCCTCTGTTGGCTATGAGAATCTGGCGGAAACCGGGGAGCGTATGATTGAAGGTGAAACGGGTGTTTCCTTGATTAAAACACCTGATGGGATTATAGAATTACTGGTCTTCAATCCGATCATGAATACACCGAACTGGTCACTTGGAATAGCAGTCGATTCAAATGAGATTAACGCCGATACCAATAATATATTATTATTCGTTTTATTAATCGTGCTGATCATTGCCGGTGTATTTATAGCCTTAAGCTATTTTCTTGGCATGATTATCAGCAAACCCATCAAATCACTGGCTGAAGATGTTAAGCAATTTGGAGAAGGCGATTTGACGGTGTCATTTGATGTGAAAAGCAGTGATGAAATCGGAATGATGGCAGAATCTCTCAAGGTTATGGGAAACAGTTTGAGAGAAGGCATGATTGATATAAGCAAAGCTACTGAAGACGTCAGTCATTCGGCACAGGATTTATCGGCTATGGCTGAAGAGGGAAGCGCAACTTCAGAAGAATTGACATCTCAGGCAGAAGATGTCGATTCAAATGTCCAAAACACATCGGCATCCATTGAGGAAGTAACGTCTGGTGTAGAGGAAGTTGCCGCTAGTGCTCAAGATGTTTCACGAACCTCACAGGAATTGGCGAACGAAATCAATGAAACGGAAAATGCCGTACAGAATGGTCAAACGGTCCTGAAAGAACAGGGAAACAGGATGGAAGCAGTGGGGAAACAGAATAAAACAGCCACACAGCTCGTTACTGAAGTGGCAGAAAAAGCCGCAAATGTTCAGGAAATTGTCAATACGATTGCTTCTATTGCGGAACAGACAAACCTTCTTGCCTTAAATGCAGCGATAGAAGCGGCAAGGGCCGGAGAAGCCGGGAAAGGATTTGCTGTGGTAGCCGATGAGATTCGAAAACTCGCTGAGGAAAGTAAAAAAGCATCACAGAATATCGCTTCTATTCTCAATGAGATTAACGACAGTTCCAATAACGCTAATGAGGCGGTTAAAAGCACCAATTCCCTATATGATGAGCTCAATGAAGGGTCTGTTAAGATCGTTGAAGAATTCAATCGGATAGAAGGTTATATGAAATCTGTCAACAGCCGGGTAGAATCACTAATGGGAGCGGCTGAAGAGCAAAGTGCCTCTTCAGAGGAGATGGCGTCAGCAATGGATACCTCTGCAAAATCTATGACGAACGTTTCTGAGCAGATGGAGGAAATTACCACAGGTGTCAGACAGGTATCTGAATCTTCTGAGAAGATGAATCAAACTGCAGAGGATTTGAACGCTCTTGCAGGTCAATTACATACACTTGTAAAAAAATATAAGATATGAGTATCCGGTGAAGAAGTATTTCTATTGAAAATCAATAAGCTTGAAAAACAAGATGCTTTAACAGGCGTCTTGTTTTTTTACTTGATGTGTAAATTTATAGAACAGAATTGACTCAAACGCAGGAACTGTGATATAATAATATCTTCTAAACTCCGGGAAGTAAAACTTTTGGGAGCAAAGAGGTTGGCGAACAGAATTGACTCAAACACAGGAACTGTGATATAATAATATCTTCTAAACTCCAAGAAGTAAAACTTTTGGAGGCAAGAGGAAAGGTCAAAAAGCCGAAAAGAGAAACTCCCTCGCAAGATGCTTACAAAAGTTTTCTGCTGAACAATTAGGACAGCTCTTTGGAGACATTTCACCATATTATAAAAATAATAGAAGTAGACGAAATGGAAGGCAATGGCATGAGAAGGCTTCCCGAAAGGGAAGAATGTCGTGAGCGCTACTTTTTTGCTACTTCAGAATGGAATTTTGAGGGATTCTGTTCGAGGAGGAGAAATGTTTAACGTAGTGGAGTTTATTGGACATTCAAAGGGGCATGAATGGTTAACGGAAACAACATTGAGAGAGATCAGGACACATGGCAGCAGACGAGAAGTGTGTTCGGGAATGGCGACGGTGTTTTATTATTCGGGAGAAGAAGAGAGATGTGATCTGACGAAAATCGGTTTGAATGTGGTTGTCTCCAATCATACCAATTCAGTGCTTGCCGTTTTTCGAAGTGAGTAGGATGTGATCGTGTCGATGTTCTTTATCTGAAAACGAAAATCGAATGAATAGAATAAGAATCAATAAAATTGATACAGTTTGAAATCATAAATAACAGCGGTTGTGATCTGAGTTGTTTGTTTCGAGCGATTGCAGAACGGGATGATACCTATAACGCCTGAAAATTTTGAGGTGATTTCGTGAAAATTAAACATGCTATAATCACAAGTGTTCTAACTTATTTTTAGATTTCAATACAAATGTGGAATTGCCAGATGTACCCGACATTCAAATATGTTGTGCATCCTGTTGGAAGTGCTTTTGTGGAAAGGCTGTCACTCAAAAGGAGGAATACCTTATGATAGGGAAATGGAAACGAGGCATTAGGCTTGTAGGTTTGTTCATGTTGCTTTTTACGGTTGCTGTATCAGCGCAAACTTTTCATCCTGTGATTCAAGAATTTCAAGAGGTGATTGAAGAGGATCCGGTTCTTTTCAGACTCTTTACTCAAATGTTTGAACAGGTTCCTGCAGCTCAGAAATATGAAACGGATCCCGCGGGTAGTCCGCAGGTAAAAGATTATCATCATATGTTGCAGTTGTTGAATACTATATTGACACAAGCACCTGAATTCAATCAAACAGGTTTGGTGGGTTTCCCCATCAACGCCATCCTTGATTGGCCTATGGGAACACCTGCGGGAACAGAAGCGTTTTTGAATGAGAAGGTGAATCGGCAGTTAAAAAAGATCCTCACGCAATGGGCGGTGTTTCTCGGCTCACCCGATTCGAGGTATGTGCTCGATGACGATCCTGAGCGTGGTTGGTTTGGGAGCAATGCCATGAATGCCATGCCTGGTTTCGTTGAAGATTTTCAATGCGATCCTTCTCAACCGTTTCATGGTTTTGATTCCTGGGATGACTTTTTCACCCGAGAATTTCGGGAGGGCAGACGGCCTGTTGCAAGTCCGGAAGATGATTCGATTATCGCGAATGCCTGTGAATCGGCACCCTATCGTATAGCGAAAGATGTTAAACTTCAGGATCAATTCTGGATCAAAGGACAGCCTTATTCTCTTAATCATATGTTGGCGGGAGACCCTTTGACGAAATTTTTTGAAGGCGGAACGGTTTATCAGGCGTTTTTAAGTGCGTTGAGTTATCATAGATGGCATAGTCCGGTAAGCGGAACAATCGTTAAAACACGTCTTCTGGATGGTTCGTACTATGCAGAAGCATTATCGGAGGGGTATGATCCTGCCGGACCCAATGAATCACAGGCGTATATCACACAAGTGGCTTCCAGAGGGCTTGTGTTTATAGAAGCGGATAATCCCGACATCGGGTTGATGTGTATCCTGTTTGTTGGAATGGCAGAGGTGTCATCAAATGAAATTACCGTTTATGAAGGGCAACATGTTAATAAGGGTGATCCGTTGGGCATGTTCCATTTTGGTGGGTCGACACATGTCCTTATCTTCAGACCTGAAGTGAATATTACTTTTGATTTGCACGGACAGACCCCGGGATTGCATTCTGAAAATATTCCGGTTCGCTCAAAAATAGCAACGGTTCAGGGAAAATAGTTAATCTGTTTCTTGTATTTAAATGAATGAAAGTAGTTTTATAAAACAGTGGAATAAGACGGTTTTTTGTTCCACTGTTTTATTGTTTATAATGCTTTTTAAGCCATTATGAAAAAAATGGATGATTAAAAAAATGCAAGATGACGATCTTCCACGATACGAAAAATAACTGCTGGTATAAGAGGTTTTTAAAAAAAGGCTATCTATGTTATAATAGTATCTTCTAAACTCCAAGAAGTAAAACTTTTGGAGGCAAGAGGTCGGCGAACAGAATTGACCCAAACGCAGGAACTGTGATATAATGATATCTTCTAAACTCCGGGAAGTAAAACTTTTGGGAGCAAAGAGGTTGGCGAACAGAATTGACCCAAACACAGGAACTGTGATATAATAATATCTTCTAAACTCCAAGAAGTAAAACTTTTGGAGGCAAGAGGAAAGGTCAAAAAGCCGAAAAGAGAAACTCCCTCGCAAGATGCTTACAAAAGTTTTCTGCTGAACAATTAGGACAGCTCTTTGGAGACATTTCACCATATTATAAAAATAATAGAAGTAGACGAAATGGAAGGCAATGGCATGAGAAGGCTTCCCGAAAGGGGAGAATGTCGTGAGCGCCGCTTTTTTGCTACTTCAGAATGGAATTTTGAGGGATTCTGTTCGAGGAGGAGAAATGTTTAACGTAGTGGAGTTTATTGGACATTCAAAGGGGCATGAATGGTTAACGGAAACAACATTGAGAGAGATCAGGACGCATGGCAGCAGACGAGAAGTGTGTTCGGGAATGGCGACGGTGTTTTATTATTCGGGAGAAGAAGAGAGATGTGATCTGACGAAAATCGGTTTGAATGTGGTTGTCTCCAATCATACCAATTCAGTGCTTGCCGTTTTTCGAAGTGAGTAGGATGTGATCGTGTCGATGTTCTTTATCTGAAAAAAATCAAATTATTTGAAAAGGATTGATAAAATGATAAAACAGAAATTTTTTATTAACGATATTCCCGCAATAAGATGGGGTGAACCGTCGAAACGGCTTTTTCTTGCAGTTCATGGGAAATTCTCCCATAAGGAAGATCTTGTCATCCATACGCTCGCTGAAGAAGTGATACAAAAAGGCTATCAGCTAATCAGTTTTGATCTTCCCGAGCACGGGGAAAGAGTTGAGGAGAAAGCATATCCTCTGAAGATTCAAAATGCTGTTTCGGATCTCAAGTGTGTTTTGGATTATAGCTCCGGACTGAGTGAAGAGATCAGTCTTTTTGCGTGCAGTTTGGGGGCATATTTCAGCTTAATGGCGTATAAAGACTATGTGTTCCGTCAGGCACTTTTTCTTTCACCTGTCGTGAATATGCTCTCATTAATTCGGGGAATGATGATGGCGGAAGGTGTAAGCGAAGAGCTGCTGAAAGAGAAGTGCTCAATCGAAACATCATTTGGCGAAATCATTGAATGGGATTATTATGATTATGTCAAAAACAATCCCGTTTCATACTGGAAGAGCAGAACCTCCATATTGTACGGTGAAGGTGACAAAATCGTTTCAAAAAAAGAGATTGAAGAATTTTGTGAGATGTATTCGAGTCAGCTTCATATGCTGGAAGGCTCTGAACACTTTTTTCATACAGAACATCAACTTTCTTTTTTCAGACGATGGCTGAAAGCAGTGGTGTTGAAGCGTGTCATACTAACTGATCCTTTAACGGAACAGCTATGAATAAAGCTGAAAAAATAGCGACGGTTCGCGAACAGCTTGCTGCTGAGTGGCAATGTACAGCGGAGGTCTTTAACAAGGGTGAAAATGTATATCTACTCTCTGATTCTGTTTTTTTTGAGATGATCACATTTGGGTCAAATATCGTTGTGAGAGCTGATGCAGTCGTTTATGACTGGTGTGTGGAACAATTTAAGGACTTAACAAACGACGCGATAATGAACGGAGAAACTCTGTTCAGAATAGAAGTCAAATTACGGGAACATGGACAAAGACTTGCCGGTGAGCATATCAGATATTTATATACGGAAACGGAAAAAGAAGTGTTACGACCCCATGGATTTGACTACAGACTATTTGACAGAAATAATATCAAGGAACTGTATGGCAATAGGGTCTTCAGAAATGCCTTAAATTATAAAGATGATGTGATAGCGTTTGGCGCTTTTGATGAAGGCAAGCTGGTGGCTCTTGCCGGTGCTGATGACAGGAATCCCGTCATGTGGCAGATCGGTGTGGATACCTTACCGGCGTATCGAAAAAAAGGACTTGGGGTGTATGTGGTTAAAAGATTGGCGGATGAGATAGAAAAACGGAACGCATTAAGCTATTACACAATTTTCGGCTCGAATATTGCTTCGATGACGGTTGCAATCAAAACGGGGTTTTCACCTGTATGGTGTGGGTATTATTCAAGGAAGAACTAATAAACTTGTTAAATGGATAATCAATTGAAAAAATTAAATATTAAAAAGCTTCTAACAAATGGAGCTGGCTGAATAAATCGAAATAACCATAAAGAAATCAACACAGCGTATTTCCATATGTTTTAATACAAAATAAATCCCCGTCAAGCGGGGATTTATCGGCTATTCAACAGTTCCTAAATATTCCGGGAAATTATAGAGCGTCTTCATACATCGAACCAGTAACCCGTTTGGTCGGATATTTCGTATGTTTTTCCACCTTCAGCTTCTATATCAGAAGTAGTGTTAGTATCCGTTACATAACGCCAGACGGCACCGGATAAATCAGCAATAGAAAAATATGAAACTAGCTTGTTATCGACAACACACAAAAGACGTTTTGTTTCTCCAGCCTTTATAGTGATTGGATCACCCAAAGGCATTAACTCATTATCCATACGTGTCACTACGATATCGCGATCAGTTTTGTTCTTTATAATGATTTCAAGATCAGACTTCGTCCCGAAAAGGTCAGTAAGCAGAAATTCACAAGCTGACATTAATAAAACCATCAAGGATAAGGCAACAATCGTCGTTGTTATAAAAAGCGATTTCTTTTTCATAATTCTTTCCCCCTTAATATTTTCAGAGATTTTCTGAATTCATCAAAATTACAAAGTATGAGATATTCTGTCAAACAGCAACAAAGATGAATACAAATTTTGAGAATACATGATTTTGATCTCGGAAATCAATATTAAATATATTATAACATAATAAGAGGTGGTACAAAAAAGATACGATGAGTTACAGCCTGTATTATTTGTTTATTTTAAAGGGATTCCATGAATTTCTTTTCCAGAATCTCCAGTGGCATCTGTCCGTTTTCGAGAATGAGTTTGTGGAAATCCTTCAGGTTGAAATCTGCTCCGTATTTTTCTTCCATTACCTCTCGGAGTTCCATCAGTTTGGTATAGCCGACATAATAGGCACATGCCTGTCCTGGCCAGGTGATATATCGGTTGACATCCGATTCAACGAGTCCTCTTGAAAAACCGTCTTCGAGCATATAAGCAACGGTTTGAGATCGTGTCCATCGTTTGTAATTGATACCGGTGTCCGCCACGATTCTCTTTGCCCTGAGAAGAAGGTTCTGGAGATAATCAAGTTCTCTTTTCAGTTTTTCATCTGCCATTGTTTCCCAGGCAAGTCTTTCCGAGTAGAGTGCCCAGCCTTCGATATAGGCAGTGAAAAAACACATGTGCCTGATCATCGGCATATTTTCCATTCGGAGGTTGTAGGTTCTTTCAAGATGATGACCGGGAACGGCTTCGTGGAAATACACACTGTTTTCTTCTGCGGTGCCGGTCGTGGAAAAATAGATACCCTTTGTCTTGCCGTCAATCCTCGGAGGAGAATACATTGTGGCATAATAAACCTGAATTTCCGGAAGGTATTCCGGTTGAAATTCATCATAGAATAGATCGTTCATATGATCCATGATGCTTTCATCGGTATTGATGGTCGTGTTTGACCCTAAAATAGCATACAATTCCGCAATTCTTTTTCTTATCTTTTCCACTTCTGCCTTTCCGAATTCATGTAACGCCTCCGGATCAAGATCGAGGGTTGTGTTTGTTTTTAAGGCATAACGATAATAGTCATCACCGTTCGGGTAATGCCAGACGCCGCTTTCTGCATTAGGAATGGAGAGAGAATTCTGAAGTGTTGTATGCAGTTTTTTCATGGCAGGGACGAAATAGTCGTTCATCCCTTTCAGTCCTTCTGCCAGTAGTCTTTTCTTTTCTTCAGAAGAGAGATTTAACTGATTCACCTGTTTCTTATATCTGGCATAAGTCTTCGAATAGCTTGCTCCCATCCTCAGATCGTACAACGTATTCATCGAGGCTCTTATGGAAGCGGTATTCATCAGCATCCCTCTATCGATACTTTCGTGGAATATGGCGATGACCTGATCGGTCTTTTTTTGAACATACGGCATTCTCGCGATAAAATCTTCAGCATCTTCAACGGATTCTATGACGATCTGATTCAGGAAGATATCGTACATTTCCCCTTCAAATCCTATCAGCGGTGCAAGTATGGCTTCATGATACATGAAAGGTTCACCAGCCACCTTGTTTTCCAGGAACCATTTGATGGTTTCGAGATTGTATTTTGTCTGCGTGTCGTATACGTCGAAATCGAAGGTGTTGATCTTCTCAAGTGCCGCATGCAGCATAGCGTAATATTTTTCTATCGCTTCTCCGGACAGATCTTTCATCTTGTCCTGATAATGGGGGACACCGAAAGGTGTCATATCGCCAAGACTATCCAGTTCGCTACCGGAGAGTGTGGCATATTCAATGAACAGTTGTTCGAAGAACAGGTCAGGTGATTCTGTTGGTGAAAAAAGAAAATTGTCGGTTGCCGATTCCGTCGCGAATATGATCGCAGAAACGGATAATAATACGATAAGAAATAGCTTGATTTTCATGAGATAGCCTCCTTTTGAAAAAACGGGTAATTCATTTATTGTCGTCATATGCGTTGTACAGTGATTATACATATTATAGCATCTCATAAAAAGAAAACAACGGGCGATGGTTTTATAACCACTGTCCGTTGTTTTGTCTTTGCTATTGAATGATTCGGATGATATTATTCAGTTAAAGTTTGAGAAATGACGCCTTCATCCCCTTTTACCTTGCATGATGCAATGCAGCCATTGATAAAAGTCAATTGTGGCGGTACATGCCCCATATCAATATCGTAAACTATCGGCACATCTAAATCACTCAGTCCCGCTGTCAGGGCTTCCGTTAATCCGAAATGCTCAACCTTTTGCAATCCTTCCGGTCTGCCGAATAGGAATCCTCTGCAATTTTCGAACCATCCGTTCATCTTCATCTGCCACAGGGTTCTGTAGACATCAGTCGCATTCATCTCACAGCTTTCAAAATACCAGATAACGCCTTCTTCGGCATACCGACCGACATACTCTTTTACGGGTGCAAAGGGTGTCCCGATGAGTTTGCAGAGGACATCCATATTTCCACCGATCAGTCGTCCTGAAAATTCTGCGGCCTCAGTTTCACCGAGTATCTTCCAATGTACTTTTTCTGTCAGATTATAAGGGGGGAAATCTGTTTCCGTTACCTTCAGCCATTCTTTCTGATAGTGTTCGAGGTTTTGCTGTATAAAGGTTGCACCTTCCGCATTATTTAAGATGTTTAAAGCGTTCAGAACCGACGGATCAACGGGTACATTTCCGAAATCCAGAAAATTAGGCCCATGCACTGTTGCGATAGTCAACTTTAATGTCAAGGTGAAAAGCAGCGTACTGATATCTGAAAATCCCATGACCCATTTTGCGGGTGCTGCGGCCAGTTCACTGAAATTGAGATGTGGCAGCATATCCATGAGGAATTCTCCGCCCCAGGGTGGGATGATGGCTTGAATATGTTCGTTTAAATACAGGCTCTCGAATTCAGAAGCTCGAATTTCGGGTGTATTACTCATCAGCTTTTTGCGGTTTCTGACGGAGGGAGTTTCAACGGTATGATACCCCAGTTCTTTCAGCTGTTTCTTTGCGTTGTCCAGTTTACAGGCGAAAGCGCCTTCTACACCGGTTGATGGTGCGCATATGCCGATTGTATCACCGATTTGTAAAGGTTTTGGATAACGGATCATCTTTTTCAACTCCTTATCATAATTTTCATCTGTAGGTGTGCATCTTTCAGCCATGGATGCACCACCTTAAGTGTATCTCGCCGCTGCCATAAATAATCCAGAAAAAAGAATGTTCCGTGATCCAGTGAGATCTGCAATTGATCATGGAGATCCTTCAGATAAGGCGGTGTTCCCGTTTGATCCCATTGGATTTTATCCGCAACGAAGATTATTTTGTCCAGTTTCGACGGATTTTTTTTAAGCGTTGTATGACAACGGATAGCACTCAGTATGGCATCGTCTTGGATACCAAACGATTCTGAAGCGATAAATGCGGAAAGCTTCTGATGAATAATCATCGGGAAAGTTCTTTCTTCGTCAAGGATATCCAAATTAAGCTCTTCCGCTATCTCAATCCTGTTTTTGCATGGGATAACAGCACTGATATCGTGCAATAAACCTGCAATCTGCGCCTTTTTTGGATCAGTATCGAATCGCTCTGCGAGTTTTACCGCTTCTTCGGCAACTGCCTTTGAATGAAGAGACGTTTCATGACAGTTGTTTGATGCCAGAGTCCTGATCACATCATCTGTCAGATTACCGTTTCTTTTTATCTTTTTTCTTACCTCATTTACGGTCATTTAACCCCGCCTTTCAGCATATAAGAGTTCTTTTATGTATTTTGATTCTTCTTCTATGAATTGAATCATTCCGGAAAGGGTATTGTATCGGTGTTCTGAATCATCAGCTATTGGCCTGTTGTCATATTGTTCATTCAGAATGGAATCTCTCATGGCTTCTATCTCAACCTTGAAAGCAACGTTCTCAATATCGTATCCCGAAGCTTTTTTCAGCAGGCTCCATATTGTTTTACGCCTCTGATCTCTGAGAAAAAGCAGATAATCTACCGCTTTTGCCTCTTTATGATAAAGTGTTGACCCCATCCCGTCTTTCAAGGCGTCTTGTTCCGAGTCTTTAAATGGTGTCCATATCTTAATGTTATTCTGAATATCTGCCAGGATATGTGAACAGTAGCCGTGGATGAAGTCGGTATTTGCGTTCGAGCTGTTCCGATCAAGAAAAGCGAAGATGTTTTCAGTCCATTCTTCATTATTGGAAATCCAGCCCCATCTTTCTTCCCCGACACAAAGATGGCTGGCTTTCTTCATATCACTTTCATAGGATTTTCTGAAGTGGACAGCATCGGGGGCTATCGCTCCGAGTAGAAAATCGGAAGGATTCTTGATCTGAGATGTGGTATTGATGATATCATAAGCGATGTACAGATGGGTCATGACAAAAGGCATGGTCTCACTCCTTATCTTTATTCTTACGATATTCTACCATTGATAAAGGTGTATGTGGATTTTCTGTTTTTTTAAAAGCGTTTTCATTCCTCCTTCTTATTCCTTTAAAAACATTTGGTCTATGATTTTACCTTTAATGTTCTCAGTGAGTTCAGAATGGCAATCAAAGCCACCCCAACATCTGCAAAGACGGCAACCTGCATATTTGCAAGACCGAAGGCTCCCAGTGCGAGAACGATGCTCTTTATGCCCAGTGCGAGAACGATGTTCTGCTTTGCAATCGACATGGTCTTTCTTGCAATTTTAACGGCGAGAGGCAGTTTTGCAGGATTGTCATCCATCAGGACAATATCGGATGCCTCAATGGCGGCATCGGAACCGAGGGATCCCATGGATATGCCTATGTCTGCTCTTTTCAGAACAGGGGCATCGTTGATGCCATCCCCAACAAAGGCGACTTTCCTGCCCTTTTCCCGGGAAGCGAGGATCCTCTCAAGGATTTTTGATTTATCTTGTGGAAGTAATTGTGCATGATACTCTTCTATCGCCAGTTCCTTTGCAATGACTTCCGCCGTATGTTGATTATCTCCTGTCAGCATGACGGTTTTCTTTATTCCCAGTTCTTTTAATTGCTTTATTGCCGTTTTTGCATCAGTCTTTACACGGTCGGCTATGATGATGTGTCCGGCATATGAGCCGTCAAGGGCAACGTGAACGGTCGTTCCCGGAATATGACATTCATGCCAGTCGGCTTTCATTCGGTTCATCAACCGGTGATTTCCGGTATGAATCTGTTGCCCGTCTACGGTTGCGACGATTCCCTCTCCTGAAATTTCATTGATCTCTGAGATTCTCGTAAGATCGGGTGCTTTTCCGTATGCCTTCTTCAATGAATGAGATATCGGATGATTTGAATAGCCCTCGGATAAAGTCGCCAGTTCAAGTAATTTGGGTTCTTCAAGACGCTTCGGATGAACGGCTACAACGTTAAAACTTCCTTCTGTCAATGTTCCCGTCTTGTCAAAGACCATCGTATCCGCTTTTGCGAGTGCTTCAAGGTAATTTCCGCCTTTGACAAGAATGCCGTTTTTTGAGGCCCCGCCAATACCGCCGAAGAAACTCAACGGAATAGAAATGACCAATGCGCACGGGCAGGAAACAACGAGGAAGATCAGAGCTCGACTGATCCATTCTCCCCAAATCTGACCAAGGAACAAGGGCGGGATAACGGCGAGGAGTGTTGCGGCGATAACGACTGCCGGCGTATAATAACGGGCGAACCGGGTGATGAATTTCTCGGTCTTCGCCTTTTTAGTGCCGGCATTTTCAACGAGTTCGATGATCTTTGATGCCGTTGAGTCTTCAAAAGGTTTTTCGACTTTAATCTTAAGCAAACCACCCTGATTAATGCTCCCACTGAAAACACTATCCCCTTCGGCTACATCTTCCGGTCTGGATTCTCCCGTTAAAGCAGCGGTGTTCAGGGTTGAGTTTCCCTGAGTGATCACCCCATCGAGCGGTATCCTTTCTCCCGGTCTGACGATGATCGTATCCCCAACCCGGATATCATCCGGATCTACCTGATTTAAAACACCATCTTCTTCTACGTTGGCAAATTCAGGCATAATATCCATCAGGTCTGCTATGGAAGCCCTTGAATGATCTACTGCCATCCGCTGGAACAGTTCTCCCGTCTGATAAAATATCATGACTTCAACCGCTTCATGGTATTTTCCCAAAGCCAGTGCGCCGACTGTTGCCAACGCCATTAAAAAATTCTCGTCAAATATCTGTCCCGAAAGGATATTTCGTATCGCTGTCCACAGGACATCCCAGCCAACAAGGGCATAGGCTGTCAGCATCAAAACATGCGCATAAATTTCCGGTATTTTAAACAACAACCCGATTAGAAAGAATCCGGCTGCAGCTACTATTCTGATGATCTCCCAATTTCTCTTTGATAACAATGGTGTCCCTTCCTTTCCTTTTTCAACGTCACCTGATGGTTTCTATCTTAACGTGTCGGTCTATCTTTTTACAGGCTTTTGTCATCGAATTGACAATCGCATCTTCCTGTGCCTCATCCATTTTAACGATCAGTTTTTGAGTCATAAATGACAAAGCGACCTCATCAACTCCATCTATCTTTCCAATCGCCCTTTCCATCTTCGCAGCGCAATTTGCACAGTCGACACCTGAAATTTTGAATTTTTTTCTCATCTTTTCCCCCTTTATTCGTTGATATGTTCCATTCCCTGACTGAGAATTGTTTCCACATGGCTGTCAGCCAGTGAATAGAGAACCGATTTTCCTTCCCGTCTGAATTTAACCAATTTGCTTTTTTTAAGTGTCCGGAGCTGATGAGAGATTGCCGACTGACTCATGGAAAGTGTACAAGCCAAGTCGCAAACACACATTTCAGATTCAAGCAATACGGACAGAATCTTGATACGTGTTGAATCACTGAAAATTCTGAATAGATCTGCAAGATCGTACAGTATTTCTTCATCCGGTAATTTCCCTTGTATAGCTTTTACCGTTCCTTCATGAATATGGATCAGATCGCATTTTGGAACTTCTTTTCTGTTGACCATGATCAACCACTCCTTTTGTTCAATATTGAACATATGAACAATCATTCATATGTATTGTATAATGAAAAATGCTTTTTGTCAACAAAAGGACGGAAATCTAATTAAACGGATTGATCGAAAATGCAAATATTCCAGTGAAAGATTTTTTGATTTACAGGGATTGATAATGAGAGTTCCGTGGATGAATGGGTTTTGGTCTTGAAAAAGAAAGTGAAGGAATCAGAAATTGGAACTTATCGAAACGAATAAAAAAAAAGGGGGCAGATATAAGATCTGCCCCCATGATGGTCTTGGGTTATTTCAATGTTGCGATGATTGTGTAAGGAACGATACTACCGCGTGCATCGCCATAATCCATTACTTCGATATAATAGGTTCCCGCTGTTTTTATGTCCTTTTTAACCGTTAATTCCTTGGAAAAATCGGAGGCATACTCCCAATTACTGAACAGGCCGTTATCCCCGTTGAGGATTCTTAAGCCCAATCTGTGTACAGGTCCCGGTTTTATCTTGATGACAAGTTCTCCGGGGGTTTTGATGTTCATTTTGAAGTAGTCTCTATCTCCTTTTGGGAAGATTTCAGCATTGTACGGGGTGTTCAGCAGGATCTGTTTTGCGGTTGAGAAACGATTGTTTTCTTCGAAACCATCCGATGAGGGTGAAAGTGAAACATTCAGTTTGTAAGGCTTCATACTGGCATAGTTGTCCCCATATTCAGCCAGTTCAAGATAATAATCACCGGAGAACATTTCTCTTTCAAGTTCAACTTCAAGGGCATTTTCATCGGCAACAACCCAATTGTTGTACAGATGGTTTTCATCGGTGAGAACTCTGAATTGAAGTCTGGTCAACGGATCCGTTGTGCTGACGTTGACCTTAACAATTCCCGTTTGCGGGATATTGAATTTGAAATAATCTCTATCTCCCCTGGCGAAAAGATATCCGGTATTATCAACATTGATCTTGATTGTTGAAGCTTCTCTGAAACGGCCGTTTGGTTCATAATTATCCGGGATGATATCGAAGATGTTTTCGAGCAGGTAGGGGGTGAATGACCTTCGGTTATCCCCATAATGAGCGATTTCAATGTAAACAAGTTCAGAAGTGTTGAAGTCCTGTGTCAATTCACAGATTTCTCCCACATCTTCCGCCCAAACCCAATTTCTCAAAAGTTGATTTTCGTCGGTTAAAAGTCTCATGCCCAGTCTTATATTTGGGTCCGCACAACTCAGTTTCAACATCAATCGCCCCTGAGATGGGATTGACATCTTGAAATAATCTCTATCCCCATTCGGGAAGATGTAACTTTCCGTAATCGTGTTGTCTTTGAGCGGTTTTGCCTCTTTAAATCTTCCGTTTGGCTCCCAGATATCCGGAATGGCGTAATAAGCGGCATCCACCTTGTAATCGGTGATCTTGTTATCACCATATTGGGCAACTTCAAAGACAATTATTTGTCCGATATACGCCCAGTTGATATCGATTGAAGCGGTGATGCTGTCTTTACCGACTTCTGCCCATATCCAATTTCTGAGCAGACCGTTGTCTGCATTCAGTATTCGAATGCCGAGTCTCGAGCCCGGCTTGTTTGATGTCGCGGTAAAGGAGTATTCTCCGGCTTTATCCGCTTTGACAGCAAAATAATCCCTGTCACCGTTTGGGAATATTCTTGCATTTACCGTGGCAATCCCCTGGGCATCAAAGGGGAGAAGATTTGCCTTTGAAAAAGAGTTGTTATCTTCTGCCTCATCGACGATAGCCGGAGGAGTCATGTTGTTTTTTTTCTGAGGAAGTTGTGGTTTTTGTGAGGAAATTTGTATGCTCTGTACATCTGTCTTCTGAATCTTGTATTCAATGTTGAAATCGTCCTTTACAACGATAAAATCTCCAACCTGTGAGAGAATCGTTCCCGCGATTTCCCGGCCGTTCTTTAAAACTACGGTGTCAGCCAGCAAAGAAACTGCGAAGCATGCAATCAGCATGACGATTAAAATCATTTTTCTTGACATTTAAATCACACTCCTTATGAAATTTAGTCAGACAATAACCATATTATTATACTCCTTTTTTGATCGAAATTGAAAGTCTTGGAGTATGAGAAATCAAGTGAAAAGTCAAGGTGTTATTGAAAAAAAGACCCTGATAGGATCAGAGCCTTAATGGGGTAGAATATGATTTTATTCTGCGAAATATGTGTTATAAATCTCGGAATAAACACCTTCCATGACGATGAAATCGTAAGCTTTCTGGAATTTCTTTATGAAATCAGGAGAGGTACCTTTTGAAATTGCAATGAAAACATCTTTTGATTCAAAAAGGAGGATATTGTCAATGTCATCCATCGTGTAACCGGCATCTTTTACGATTTCTGCGACAGTTAGATTAGTGAATATAGAAAGATCTACCTCTCCATTCACAAGGGCATTTACACATTCTTCCGCTGTTGTGAAGCTGATAAGGTTTTTAAACCCGGCATCTTTGAGATTCTGCTCGGTCCACCATGAGGCAGTCGTCGCAATCTTTCCAACCTTCTTTGCATATTCGGTGGAAGGTAAAGTCAGAGTTGAAGCCTTGTTTTTATAGAAAAAGGCGGAATTCTTTACAACGGGACCGACCCAGTTGAAGAGTGATTTTCTGTTTTCAGTCTGTGCGATGCTGAACAGAACCACGTTGGGATTTAAGATGGCTACATTGTAGGCAACGGTCCAGTCAAGAACGAGTATATCTTCATCTCTGTTCATCTTATTGTTTATTTCCTTTACAATATCTGTGACAAATCCGCTTGGATTTCCGTTTTTGTCAGTGTATGTGAGTGGTGGATATTCTTCTGTAAGAAAAACCTGTTTTCCCGGAACAAATCCCCAGGGAAGCCATTTTTTATAAATCTTTTCAAATGTTCCGTTGTCTTTTAAATGGTCAAGTCCGTTCTGCCATTTTGCAACAATTGCATCATCTACATCTTTTGAGAAAGCGATGTACATGAAATCCGTTGAGACTGTGAAGACATCCGTCAAGTCATCAATCGTCATATCCGCATCCTGAAGTAGCGAAACGATACCGAAATTATTGCAGATGAAAAGATAGTCTTCGTTGTTCATGAAGGTCTCAAAAGCCTCTTTCTGAGTATCAAAGGAAAGAATATTTTCAAATCCGAGTGCCTTGAGAACCTCTTCCGAGTATTCATTTTTAAAAAGACAGATCTTTTTGGCGGCTTTTGCATCTTCAATACGGTTAATCGAGATGTCATCGGAAGCTTTTCTGTAGAAACCTGTTCTGAGGATACCAACCGGTCCAACCCATTTGAAGTGATCTTTTCTGTCGCTGCTCATCATGAGAGAAGGGAGTGCCGTTCGTTTTTCTGTTTTGAGGGCTTTATACGCATCGGCCCATTCCATATGATTGAATGAGATGGAATCTCCCAGCTCATTGGCAACGGCCTTTGCAACTTCTACCGCGAACCCTTTAATTTCACCGTTTGCTTCAAAACTGAAGGGGGGATATGGGTTTGTAATAAAATTGATGGGAGATGCCAATGCCGATGTTAATACGAAAGTCAGAATGACGGTTAATAAAATAATTCTTTTCATTTGAAACCTCCTTGAAAGATAAAAAATTCGAACCTGTAAAATCGACTTATTTTATTGATTATATCAAAAAAGATGATAAAATGAGGCTTATTCGATTAGAATTTTATGATTATTATGTTGGTAATTTGGTGTTGTAGAAGGATAACGGTAGTTATTGGCGTGTTTAACCCGTTTATATGATATAATTCTGCAAGTTATAGATACACTTTTAAATTTTATGAGCGAAAAATATATTGAACGATTGATAACGGGAGGTCGTATATGACAAAAGCGTTACTTGAAAAGATCAGAGAATTTGAAGTAAAAGCCGGCAAGGATTGGATGAAAGAATTTGAGGGACTTAAAACAACAGAAGAAATTGTCGGAAAAGTATCTTCATTTGATATTGCATTCGATCAGGAACTGGCAGAAGAAGCTTTGAAATTGATTCAAGCAGGTGTTGAAGATCTGACAGAAGAGGAACTGGCTGCTCTCGCGGGTGGGAAGATCGTCTTCCATTAGCTTATTTTGTTAAAATAAGAAAAGTTTTTTATACACTTACGGGGGAGTGTTGAAAAAGGCCGAAAATAACATCAGGGTGAGTGTATATGAAAAAAAGAATCGTTTTAACAGCTGTAATGACCATGTTGCTCTTTTTTTACGCTTTTTCGCAGGCAAATTCTGATATCGATGCTATTGTAAAGACCGGGAGACTACGGATTCTCATGGTGGCAGATGACTGGTGGCCATTTTTTTATGAGGATGAAACGGGTCAGTTGTCCGGCATAGATGTTGAACTTGCCGAGGCGATCTGCAAAGGGCTTGAAGTTGAACCGGAATTCATCCGAAAGGGGAGTTTCAATCAGCTTGCCGAGGATTTGAAGAAGGGTGAAGGGGATGTCATCATCTCCTATTTCTCGTATACCCCACAACGAAATCGAGATGTCTTTTTAACGGATGCGTATATCAACAGTGCAGACAGTGTACTGATCAACAATCAATTGCTTGAAAAGATGAAGCGGACGTATTATGATATTACGTCGGAAAATATAATCCAATTCCTGAACGATGAGGGGGCAAAAATCGCAACTGTGAAGAATACAGCGCAGGAGATGTGGGTCAAACAAGTCTTTCCGAATGCTGAAGTGGAGTTATTTGCGCAATCTGAGATAAAAGACCTCCTGGAATCAAAAGCCTGCGATGCCTTCTATTTTGATGAGATCTGGACAAAATTCTTCCTAACCTATAATCCGGAATTTTATCTGAATTATACCTTTTATAAATTATTGAAAAGTGACGGGATCGTTGTTGGGGTTTCGCCTGATAACCTTTCCTTATACCTTTGGCTTGATAAATTTTTGTCTACGGAGTTCGATATCAATCATATTATCGATGAACTGTATGCGAAGCATGCCCTTAATCTCGATCCCTATCTGAATGGAATTGAAACGGAAGAAGGGGTTTTTCAATCACCATGGAACTACTTCGTATTGATCCTTCTCGTATTTTCTGCCTTTTTTATCATCCGGTTCAGTCAGAAAAAACAAGAGCAATCGGGGAAAAAACATCATTGGCTGCTGAACTTTTGGACGGTCATCTTTTCGATGCTTATCGGATTGTATTGCGGGGCTGCGTTCCCCATGCTGATCGAATATCTAAGCCCTGTTGGAGATATTTTCTTCAACTATCTTCTGTTATGCGGGATTCCCATATTGTTTTGTGTCGTGCTCCTTAACTTCGTGAAACTCATGATGAAGATGGGCGGGTTTAAATTCTTCACGAAATTTATTTCCGTCATTCTGCTGCTTTTTCTGATGGGTTCGTTCATCGGACTGATGATTGGCGTTATTGTAAAACCGGGTGAGGGTCTTTCAACGGATAATCGTCAGAAGCTTGCAGTTGCCATGAACAGTGACACATCGGAAAATATCGCCGACTATTCGGAGATGAATATTGGTACGATGCTCTGGTCTTTGCCGAAGACGATGATTCCCGACAGCATTTTTAAGTCTTTTTCAGAGAATAAAACACTTGCCATCCTCTTTTTTGCGATCCTTCTCGCATTTGCCCTGAAAAAGCAACAAAGGGAAAAACGCGAAAAGGTCATGGGCGTTGTGGAAACGTTGAACGATCTCTTTTTGCATCTGTTTAATTATTCCTATTATCTCCTGCCGTTTGGTCTTTTCAGTCTGATGCTGTCACAGGCGAGGCTGTTTGTCGAAGACGCTTCCGTTATTTCCGCCTTTCTGATGTTCACGGTTTGTCAGTTCATCATCGTTGGCATATGGTTCCTGATAGCACTTGTCATCGGGTGTATTACCAACAAAATGAAGCCACATGATTATATACACATGATACGGAAACCGATGATCATCCTTTTTTCACTGCTTTCAACTCTGGCAGCCATTCCGGCTGTCATTGAAGTGTGCGAAAATAATAAAAAGTATGACGATGAGACCATCAAAGGAACGCTGCCACTCATCATGGTCATGCTGATTCCTTCGGTTGCCAGTATGTTTGCATTAACAACGGTCTTTCTGATCCAGCTGACCGGACTGGAAATCGCTTTTCTTCAATATGTGTTTATACTCTTTGGGTCTGTTGGCGCAACCCTTGCCACAACAGGGGTTCCGGCTCCTATCTACCTTTATGCGATGTCGATTGTCGTATCGCCGTTCGGAATTCCCGTCAGTCAGGCGATATTCTTTATGCTCCCGTGGACGCTGACAGGTGTCAGGTTGGAAACCATCAATTTCACGATGCTGGACTTTGGTGTGGTACACTTCTTTAAAGGAAAACATACGTACGGAGAGGGGCAGACGAAAACCAAATGATTATTCCATATCAGTCAAAAAATGCCGTAGAGTTTCTGAACTATTCGGCTGTATATGTTCCCAGTGAGATAAAAAACTTCGTGAGATATCTTTATAAAGATTATTTTTATGCGCTGGGTCTTGAAATTGAAGGGAACCCGGCCGGATTTATCGCAGTTGAAAGAAGAAGTGATGCGGTTCATGTTTGTCAGTGCCTCTATATCTCAAAGAAACACAGAAAGAGAGGGTATGCACAAGCCTTATTGAAAGCGGCCTTAAAGAAATCGCAAGAAGAAGCGATCGGAGAATTTTACAGCAGTTATTTTGAAGATAGAGAATGGACCCAAACGGCAAAAACACTTTATAACCGTTTGGATTTTAAATTGTCGGGATACGTTCGAAACACGTTTGTTTCAGAAAGGCTTGAGATTAAGAAGTCAATAGACCGGATGAAGCGGAAGTACAGCAGATATCTGAATTTGCCGGAAGATGCCATAATAAAGCGAATTGCCGGGTTAAACCTTCAAGAAACGGAGCGGATTAAAATGGAATTGGGAACGTCTATCCCCTACAACTTCAATCCTTTGAGCGTAACAGCTGATGAAAATGCCTCACTGATCCTTTTCATAAAGGAAGAACCGGTTTCCTGGATGATATTTGAGAAACGCGGTTCAAAATTGTTGTATATCAATCAATTGTATGTCAAAGAGAAATACAGAAAGAGGGGGTTTTTCTTCCCGGTGATATGCAGAGCCTTTGATAATACTCCGGAAAGCATCAGGAAATATTTTTTTTACGTTAATGGAGACAACGTTAATATGCTGGGGCTGCTGAAATTGTTTAAGAACAGTGACATAAAACATGAGCGAATGATTGAGATGGTGAAGGTAATAGATGATATTTGACACATCTCCGATCCAACATATTTTGGCTCCGATAGCCTCAAATCCTTTGTTTTTGAAGAGAACGAACCGGTTACTTTCTTAAAAGAAATAACCACATCAGTTATATAAACGGCGACAGTTTTGGATGATCATTCAAGACTGTCGCCAAACTTTTAAGTTATCAACGTATGATAAGCCTGCGGTCAAACTGAGACCTTTTTTGGACAAGTATGGCGTTGGGAATATTTGAATGCTTAAAGGGCGGTTTCTTTCTTTAACCTGTAAAATGCCCATAAGAAGCTGATTGAACACATCACAACGAGCATAACGATAACTGAGATGACAGTATGGGTGACGATACGATCCTGAAAGATCAAATCACGCAGGATATTGATGACGTGGGTGAAGGGATTACAATTAACAGCTGCTTTCAGTCCTCCAGATAAACGATCTGCCGGAAACAATGCCGTACTCAGAAAGAAAATAGGGAGAACGATAGCGTTCATGATGGTTTCATACATGACCTCGTTTGGAACCCAGAGGCTTATGGCATAAGTCAGTCCTGAAATGAATAACGCTGTTAAGGCTATCAACAGGGTTATCAGGAGTATGCCGATGAATCCTGTAGCGACGTTTACGCCAAAAAATAACCCGACGACACCCATGATAGCGACTTCGATAAAAGTGCATACCACCGCTTCCAGAACATGACCGAGGATGATAGAACCTCTCTTGACCGGAGCGATTAGTATCCGGTAAAAACTGCCGTCTGATTTCATCAAATAATTCATCATACCGCTGCTGCTACAGGCACCGAAACTCACCAGTACGATCAGTCCCGGAAAAACAAAAGCGGTATAATTCTCAATTCCAATCCCTTTCATCGATTGTCCCGCGACGGCACTGTACAATACAAGCCATAATATCGGCTGCAATATTGTGATAACAATGGTAAAGGCATTATGAAAACGCCATTTGATGTTGCGGTGAAGTAAAGTCAGAATTTCCATCAGTAACCCGCCTTTCCTTTTTCTTTTGTTAAGTTTATGAAAATATCTTCCAATGTGGGCTGGATGATTTCGATTCCCCGGAATGGGATATCGTGCTTCAGCAGCCACCGGGCAGCTTTTTTAAGATCAGTACTATCTTTCTTTATGCCGGTAATGATCTTTTCGGAACGCAAATCGGATGCCTTGAGTTCCATCTCTCCTTTTAGAGCTTCAAAGCAGTCTTTTGCCTCTTTTTTTGTTGAAAAACTTATTGTCAGCATGTTTTGTCGAAGGTATTCTCGAAGTGTTTTTGGCGTGCCCTGAATGACTGCTTTCCCTTTTTTGATAATACAGATCGTATCACTCAACTGATCCGCCTCCTCCAGATAATGGGTTGTCAGAAAAATAGTGGTTCCAAAATCCGTTCTGATTTTCCTTACCATATCCCACATCGCCATTCTGGACTGAATATCCATTCCGACAGTGGGTTCGTCCAGAAAGAGTGCTTTGGGGTTGGACATAAGGTTCAATGCAATGTCCAATCGTCTTTTGATCCCGCCTGAATAGGAGGCAACGGGGTATTGTAAATAGTTTTCCAGTCCAAAACAGTCAATGAGCTTTTCCATACGTTTCTTAGCATCCTGCTTCGGAATCTTATACAACTTACCTTGAAAGTGCATGTTTTCAGTCAGTGATAAGTGTGTATCGATGGAGGTCTTTTGTGCGACACAGCCAATTTCCGAACGGATTTCCGCCGCTTCATGATCAACGTCTTTTCCAAACATGAAGATTTTACCGGAAGTGGGATGCAGATAGGTGGTCAATACCTTGATCAGTGTTGATTTCCCCGCACCATTTTGTCCCAGAAGAGAGAATATCTCTCCTCTTTTTACACTCAAACTAAGACCATCCAATGCCCGGATGCCGTTGTTATAGGTTTTAAACAAATCTTTTACGATAATAGCGGACATATTATGCCTCCCGGATTGGAAACAGAATCTCAGTGATATATTTATCTGGATTCCCTTTCAATATCATTCCCGGTCCTTTAATGTAGACTTCCCGGAATGGTAGCTGTAACTTTAAATTATGGCTGTTAGCGTATTGTTCAATTGTTGCATAGGCCATTCTCATAGTATTATAGGATCCTTTATGTGTGGTGCAAATGGCTTTTACACCCGGCAATTCTTTCACTTCAATCCCATTTCCGGTGGGGTTCTGATCTGTTGGAACACACAGGTCTATATCACCCATCTTCGTTTCCCGATGAATAGAATTGAAGCAGAAAAATGGTGCTCCTGTTGTCTTTCCCTGAATTGACTGAAAGACTTTCGGGAAAAATTTATTTGCCCCAGTTACGACGCCTTTATAATGCAGATAAGCAACTCGAACGGGTTCGATATATCTGATATCAATCTGGTATTTCATCCAGTTATTCCTCCTTTTCTTTTTTTACGGCAATCCATACTTCGGAATGACCTGTCTGGGGTAGGTCTTTGTTAAAAGGATAAATTTCAATATCCGGTAGCCCAGCCCAGGTGTATCCTGAAAAAGGAAGCCATTCGGTTAAAAAACGCTTAAAAATAGTCTGAACAGATTCTTTGAAAGAGCCATTACTTTCAAAAACCGCCCAGGTACCGGCGGGTATTTCGTACGCGAACATTCCGTCAGGTGCCGGCTGATCTGTGGCGATCGCGATGTAATAAAAAATATCATCATCATTCTGAGAAACTGTAGCACCCAATAGGGTCTCCGGGAATAGATTCGGCACTTCACAGAGTTCCTTGAACTGAGGACTGTTGAAAGTCGTTTTCCAGAATGGCGGAACTTTCATCTTGTTTTCCTCCATATCAGCAGTCAAAGGGATACGGATACCGACAATTCTCATTGCTTCTTTTTCTTCTATTCTGTAGGGCATGACATCACCTCCTGTTATGTTGACTGATAATTTAATTGGTGGATAGGCGTTTATAACACTTCCGGCTGTCTTTGCTGAAACGGGTGATATCCCGTGGACCTTTTGAAATGCACGATTAAAAGAAGTCGGAGAGCTATAACCGTATTTCAACGCCACATCCAGAACCCTTATATCCGTATTCCGGATGTCAAAAGCGGCTTGTGTCATCCTTCGGCGACGGATATATTCCGACAACGATATCCCCGTCACATAGGAGAACATCCGTTGAAAATAAAAGGTGGAACAACACGCAATTCTGGCGGTTTCCTCGTAGCAAATTTCATCATCCAGATGATCTTCGATATATTCTATGGCCTTGCTCAGATTCCTCAACCATTCCATCTTTTCACCTCCTGTCTAAATCATACTATAAACAAATTTTATATTCCTCGCTTTTCCTGTTCTGTTTTGTGAATAATAATCTGAAGAAAGGGAATATCTGATACGACAGCCGCTTACTCTTGAGCCGAAAAGACACCTCTGAAATACAGTGAAAGAGTAAAACTACTCCTGTGCTATAATTTGATGATCAATTTAATTGATTGACATATGATCGATTTAAGGAAGGCTGATACTGATGGAACAAACGATTATCGATCGAATAGTGGCTGATTATAGGACGAACGGCTCAGGGAATTTTTCAATCCTCTATGATCAAAATGACACGGTGGTCATGGAACATCCCAAATATTCAGGTTTTTTGCTCAAATTATCCAATAAAGAGTTTAAAACCTCGCAAATCCAGAAAAAAATTTTATCTTCAATTGCCATTGAAAATAAAAATATCTGTAGAATTTACCACACACAACCTTTTGAAGAAAACGGTAAAACGAGAACACTAGAGGTGATCGATAAACTGAAAGGTATGCCGAAACGTGAATATTCAGAGCTTGAGCTTGAAACCGTCATTCGGGAAGCCAAGAAATTACACGTTGTTTTAAATGAATGTTCAGACGAGTCTGTGGTGTGTTTGCCGTCAATCGGCGTTTTATTCTCAAATATCGTTGATCATACCGGAAACAAGACGTTAAAAAAAATGGCAGGACGAATCAGGGATGATAGTGCCTGTGATCGTTTTATGCGTCTTGAAAAGCCTTCTATCATCGTTGCTGATATGGTTTATGAAAATATATTAATTGATAAAAAGACTGTTAATTTCATCGATTTGGATCCGTTGATTCTTGGGCCGGAAAACCTTCAATTTGCCATTTTGCTTACATCGAATATTCTGATGCAGTTGCAGCAGTTCAAACGTTTGAGTATGACACTGATTGAGGAGTATGCAGTGCTTTGGGGGAAGGATGTAATTGCCAGGGAAGATCTCATCGCCCTTTCAATCTTCCCGTTGTTGATATTGGCGATGCGACAAGTGGATATCGAGACACTTCCGGAAGATCCTGATTCGATGTATTTTAAATTGAAAACCATCCTGAGTTTTATCCTCCGGGAACTGGATCGTTGAAAAAAGTGAAGAAATAACAAATAAAGGGGTAAAATAATGAAAAATATAGTTTACAAGCCTTATAAAGGCTATGGGGAAGAAGAAATTCTAAAATTGTATGAGACCGTCGGCTGGGTTAATTATACACAAAAACCTGAGATGCTGCGAAAGGCATATGAGAACTCATTGTATGTACTGGCTGCCCGTGATAACGGTGAATTAGTTGGAATAATAAGGGTTGTCGGTGACGGACATTCGATCATTTACATCCAGGACATCATTGTAAGACCTGATCATCAGAGAATGGGGATAGGCAGTAGATTACTGAATGAAGTGATGACCGTCTATTCAAATGTCTATCAGAAAATATTACTGACATTGAATGAAGAGAAGACGGTGAAATTTTATGAAAGTATTGGTTTTAAAGCGGATTTTGACTTGGGATGTGTTGCGTTTTGTCAATTTACTGTTTCGTAACGCCTTGTAATTGCTCGTTTAGTACCGCCATAAACGATGGCGTCGGAGGAAAGACAATCAGTTTTCATAAAGAGAATTGATTGTCTTTCTTTTTTTTAGAGTGTACAGATTTTCTTCATATTCATGACCTTTTCCATATCCGTTTTTTCGACAAATTCCCCTTCACTTGTTCCCATATTTATTTCCTGTTTGAATCTCATCTGACTTTCATGTTTTGACTTTGCTGAAAGGTGAACCTCATCCACACCCGTTTGGATGACTTTCTGAGCATTTTCAGCCGTTACACCACTTCCCGCCATAATCTTGATCCTGTGATCGGCTTTTTTTACAATTTTATTTAAAAGCGGCAGGTTGTCGGTGACTTTTAATCCCCCGGCTGATGTCAGAATTCTTTCAACCCCCAATTCTACAAGTGTTTCGAGAGATTTGAAAAGATCATTGGAAACATCAAAAGCCCTGTGAACCGTTACCTTCATCGGAGCTGCCAGTTCAATCAGTTCTTGCATTCTTGCTTTGTCGATGTTGCCGTCTTCGTCAAGAATACCAAAAACAACCCCATCCATTCCCATTTCCTTTGCCAGTTCAATATCTGCTTTCATGGTTTCAAATTCCAGTTCTGTGTAAAGAAAATCACCACTTCTCGGTCGGATCATGGCATAAATGTCTATATCCAGATGCTTCCTCGCTGTTTTCATCAGTCCGCCTGTTGGTGTAGTTCCGCCGAGTTGAAGATCAGCACATAATTCTATTCGATCAGCCCCGCCTTTTTGTCCGATAACGGCCGATTCCAGTAAATCAACGCAAATTTCAAGTTTCATATCCTGCCTCCTTTTAATTTTCTGAAATACTATAGCATAAAATTAAAATTCTTACTTGATAGTATGGCTGATAATAACGAATAAAGTGAATCACAGCAAAAACAACTGTCTGTCTTTAGTAATTATTTTTATAACACTACTTGACAAAGACAAGTAGCATGTGTATAATGATTATACTACTTGTCTTTGTCAAGTAGTTCTGATTTGGGAGGTGAGCGTATGGCAAAGAATACTCAAATGCTGAAAGGTGTTCTGGAAGGCTGTATTCTGGAGATCGTCAGTATTGAGGAAATTTATGGTTATAAAATATGTGAGCGATTGAATGAGATTGGATTTGATGATGTGGATGATGGGAGTATTTATCCCATATTAATTCGACTGGAGAAGAAGAAGTTTATCTTTTCCATAAAAAAGGATTCGCCTCTTGGGCCGAAGCGAAAGTATTATTATCTGACTGAAGAGGGGAAATGCAAATTATCGGAGTTCAGGAAAGAATGGTTAAATTTGAGGGAAATCGTAGATCAATTGATTCAGAAAGAAGGTGTGGGCGATGAAGACTAAACATGTGATGTTGCTGATGACGGTCATTTTGTCGGCAATTCTCGTTACAGGAGCCTTTTGGTTTGCCTTTAACGGGAAACAATCGGAGAATGTCAATATGAGTTTCTTCCTGACGATTATGATAATGCTTGCAACAGCAGCAGTGATAGCAGCGGTGCTTGTGAAAAAGAGAAATGACAGACGGCTGAAGATGCTGAATGAATCGTACAGAGAGGTTTATGATCAATGTGTCCTTTATATTCAGGCATCGGGCATTGGGTTTCGGGAAGCCAAAATGGTTGCCGATGATTTACTGGAGTTATTCCATGATGCCCAAGTTTCAGGACGGGATGTGAAAGCTTTTGTCGGAAATAATCAGAAAGCTTTTGCCGATGATATTCTTGCCACATTTGGCGGCAGAAACAGTTTCCTGTTTCATGAAATCAGCGGACTTCAATTCTTTATCGGTTATCTACTGATAATCAAGTGGGTTGTCAATATGGAACAGATTAATTCTTTTGAAGCCTATCTATCCAATCAAATTGATATCAGTACGGTTTTATTGTTTGCTTTGATATCTTTTATTTTAATTCCTTCGGTATTTTTTACCTATATTCGCGGTTTGATCAATAAAAAGATGTGGGTGTTACCCGTTTCCCTTATAGGGTTTCCAGTAATTTTGTTTGGGTTGTTTATATTATTCATACGTATTGTTCGAGGGAATTTGATGGAATATGCGTGGGCGAAATCACTTGTAGATGGGACAACGGTTATCTTTGACTCATCTGTGTTTGTGTATCTCGGAATTCTTGCGATTGTACTCCTTTTCTTTCTGAAAGGGATAATCAGAAAACATGTACTGAAGAAAAATCTTTTAGTATAAAAAATTTTATTATGCATAAGGGGGAAATTATGTCAGGCTATTATTTTGCAACAGAACAGATAGAATTGCGGCACTACAGAGAGGATGACTAGGAAAAACTCTTTGAGGAAGCAAGGGAAAGCGAAGCTATCCGTGTGTATGAACCGGGTATTCACGGTGTACCGACAGAAAAGTATTATCGTGAATATGTGATACGTGCAGGAGAAGAGCAGTATCGATATGCAGTGGAAAATCAAGCGGGGGAATTTGTAGGAACAGCCGGAATTTATGGCGTGGATGAAAGAAACGGTTCTTTTGAAATAGTAATCAGAATCTTTTCGGGGTTTCGAAATAAAGGGTATGCGAAAGCGGCGTTAAGTCTCCTGTTAAAATTCGGATTTCATGAATTACGCCTTCAGAAATGCAATAGCACAACAATCATAATCAATACCGGATCTATCGCTCTTCATAAGTCACTTGGTTTTAAGGAAGAAGGAATACGAAGGCGCAATGTTTATACCAACGGTCGCTATTTCGATGAGATATTATTTGGTATGACGCTTGCCGAATTTGAAGAAAGCGAAAGAAATTGGAAAAGGCTGTATGAAGATGAAAGATAAAACCAAGAGGACGCTGACGGGAGTAAGCATCGCCATCTGTTTTCTCATGTTGACAATCTGGTATCTGATGATTGCTGAAAGGATTAATTGGGGGATGCTGATTATTGTGTTTGCCGTGGTCTTGAATGCCTTTTTATCCCTGCTGAAAACGAAGAAGTAGATGAGAGGATGTTGCCCTCTGTGCTATAATTATACGATTGATGATCTATTGTTATATATAGCTGAATAATGATGCCCGACATTTGCAGGGAGGGGTTTATATGAAAAAGAGATTTTTGATGTTTCTTTCGCTGACAGCTTTGTTTATTATCACTTTTGTGATAAGTTCCTGTACGATAAAGGAAATCATCATCGTAAGAGTCCCTTTTGAAGATCTTACTTCGGGGGCTTTTTACAACGGAAGCCTGGCTTTTAATGCAAACGACGATGAATTTTCTCAGATTGGTCCCGGAACCGTCATCGGTTTTCAGGATATCACCTATGGTTGGGAGCAGGATGAAGTGGATCCGGAATATTTTCTGCCAATCATTCTCACGAGGGATTATGGGTATATTTATATCAAGGAGATAGATGAGGAACATATGAGCTATGACTATCTCATCTATGGTCCGGATGGATTGATCAAAGAAAGGAAAGAGAATCTGATAATAACCCTTGCGCTTGGTGAAGCTTTGTTTTCTCAGGGAAGAGGGGATGCCTTTAACGGGATGGTTTATCACAGAGGTGTTGCCACAAATCATCCGGGTATAGAAGAATCGTGTCTGCTTTCTTTCAGACATGAAACCCCTGATGAAATTGAAACGGCGAGTACAAGGGAATATGCCTATCATGATCAGTTCAAGCGGGTTGTTTTCAGAATAGAACAATCGGGGAATGCCGTTTCTCCTCAGTATACAAAGGGGATGATTGCGGTAAGTATCTCTCATCCGAGATCCCTCGTCGTTAATTCGACCTTTTTATCCAGATATGATCTCGGTGAACCGGCTACCTCTACGAATATTGCATTTTATAAATCGGATAATCTTCCAGAATTCTATGCGGGTGATTTTATTCTTGATGAATATGGTGGAATGGTTAGAAAAGTAGAAAATATCGATACATCAAATACCGATTATATCCTGATTCAGGCAACGGAATCCACCATGGAGGATGCACTGGGAACGGTGGTTATTGATGTGGATGATGATCTTGCAGCCATCATTGAGCGTTTCGGGTCCCCCGATGACAAAGAACGCCTGGCAAGGGTCAGAAAGAATCTTTATTCAAAGGAATGGGATATACCGCTTTATGAAGCAGACGGTGTAACGGTGGAGATACAGAATGAATTTGATCTTGATGTCGATTGTAAAATAAAATTTCATCTCAGCTGGAAGAGTTTTTCCTCAAGCGGGCATTTGACTTTTCCGATGGACTTTTCTTCTATTCTCGTCATTGATGCGTTAGCCGGATTTGAGAAAGACGATGAGTACAGACTTGCCGATCCGGGAATCAGTTTTTCTATTTGTGGTGTTCCTGTTCGTGTCAGTGTGCCGTTGGATTTTTATTATGATGCCAAAGCTGAAATAGCCGAATTTGAATTTGATTTTGGGCCCGAACTGGATCTTGAACTGGGATTCAGTTATGATATTGGGGCAAAGGTAAAATTCAAATGGCATGTGATCCCGGATGGTTTGCATAAATGGTCTCATGCACACGGAATCTATCATCATTCTGAAAAGATGCACGGACCGGAATACAAGGCGGAGATTGATCCATCTGTTACACTTGATGTGGGGTTTAAGACATATCCGGGGATAACGATTGCCTGTGTTCTGCGTCCTCAACTTGAAATTCCGTTCGGATTGGCATTTACTCTGGATGAGAAGCATCTGAAACTTGATTTTAAAACATCCGGTGAACTTGAAATCAAGCTGAATATCAAGATCTATCATCATACTTTCCATTTTGGAAAAGTGTTTGAGTATTCCAAAAAGTTGTATGAGCATGATTTTTAAAGAGGATTTTTAGTCTAATCAATGTTGATATGACTCAAAGCTGTTATAATTGGATACGGAAACTTTTGATATATGACTTATGAACAAAATGGAGGATTAAGAAAATGATCAATGTATACAAAAAATGTCCTGTTTATCAGACAGAACATGTCACATTAAGAAAAACTGAGATGGATGATGCCGAAGAGCTGTTGTGGTGTTATTCTGATGAGAAATCGGTTCCTTTCTTCAATTCGGATAACTGTGATGGGGATGATTTTCATTATAAAAAGATTGATGTGATGCGTGAAGCGATAGAATTTTGGAATTTTTCCTATGAAAACAGCTATTTTGTCAGATGGTCCGTTGTGATGAATGATAACTCACAGGTTGTTGGAACGATAGAGATGTTTCACAGGGCAATCGACGATGAATTTAACGGGATGGGTATCCTGAGGATCGACCTGAGAAGCGATCAGGAAAGGAAGCCAATCATCGGTGATATTCTTGAGATAGCCGATAAGCATTTTTATAAGCTTTTTGATGTCAGTCATATCCTGACAAAAGCTGTTCCTGAAGCTACAGAGAGAATTTCCGTTCTTAAGGAAAAAGGCTATCGTCCGTTGGGTAAAAAACTTGGTCAATATGATTTTTATTATATAAAATAAAGGTAAATTAAAAGCTGAGAGAAATTCTCAGCTTTTTTTACATCAGTGTACTTGTTAATTCTTCTCATTAATACTTCCGGATTTTTCTGTTTTTGAAGTCATATCTTGATCGGATCGCTGCATATTTTCTACTGATAGTTTAAAAAATCAAGAAACTTTAACTGCAATATTTTTCAGCTTTTACAGTCTTAATCGATAATTTAATTGCGAATTTTTCACAAAAAACAAATCTGAAAGAAAAAATATCAATAAAAACACGTATCTTAAAATGCTTACATGCTATACTTTATTGAATACAAATATTTGGTGAAAGACGGTTATAATGCCTTTCCTAAGATATCAGGGGGTTGGTAATGAGAATTAAAGAACATCCTGTTTTAGATTTTGAAAGAGGCACGAAGATTAGTTTCACGTTCAATGGTAAAGAGATTGAGGCTTATCAGGGAGAGACTGTCGCAGCGGCATTACATGCTGCCGGTGTGCGATATTATCATGACAGTCATGATCTGGAAAGACCGAGAGGTCTCTTTTGTGCTATTGGACATTGTTCTGCATGCCTGATGACTGTTGACGGGATCCCAAACACTAAGATTTGTGTGACGGATGCTGTTGACGGGATGGTGGTCGAATCTCAGAGAAATAACGAAGTGGGTGATGAGATTTGATGAATTATGATGTAATCGTTATTGGTGGAGGTCCGGCAGGTATTTGTGCGGCACTTGCCGCAGGAAGAAACAACTTGAAGACGCTGCTTGTTGAGGAGAGGGATTTTCTTGGCGGACAGCTGATCAAACAAACACACAGATTTTTTGGTTCGGAAGAGGAACATGCCGGTACGAGGGGAATCAGTATAGCCAAAGATCTGACAGAAGAGCTGAAAAAGATGGAATCGGTTGAAATTATGACATCATCCACAGCGCTTGGCTACTATGAAGACGATGGTGTTTTGACGGTCTTAAAAGACAAACAGATGTTGAAGATGAAGCCGAAGTCTATTGTATTGGCGACGGGGGCCTTTGAAAAGTTTCTGCCGTTTGAAAACAACGATATTCCGGGAATATTTGGTGCCGGTGCCGTTCAGACACTGATGAATATTTACGGGGTTCAGCCTGCTCAGAAGGTTTTAATGATCGGTTCCGGAAACATCGGACTCATCGTTTCCTATCAGTTGATTCAGGCAGGTGTGGATGTTATTGGTGTGGTAGAGGCCGCTCCGAAGATCGGCGGGTATCTTGTCCATGCTTCAAAACTTAGAAGACTCGGTGTCCCTATTCTAACCGGGCATACGGTAAAAAAGGCAATCGGAACGAGCAAAGTTGTGGGGGCAACGATATGTCAGTTAGATGAAAAATGGCAGGAGATTGAAGGAACTGAAAGAGATATTGAATGTGATGCTATCTGCCTTGCAGTGGGACTTACGCCTCTATCTGATCTTCTATCTCAGATGGAATGTGAGACAAAATATATCCCTGAATTAGGGGGTATTGTACCGATACGGGATGAGAACCTCGAAACTTCAAAACCGGGAGTCTTTGTCGCCGGAGATCTTGCGGGGATTGAAGAAGCGACGGCTGCGATGCTGGAAGGTGAACTGGCGGGGCTCAATGCGGTTATGTTTGTCGATGAGACGATTGCGTTAAACGGCAGAATGGATGAACTTCATCTGGAGCTGAATGGACTCAGAGCCGGTCCGGTTGGAGAGAAGATCAGATCCGGACTCAGCAAGCTCGATATAAAGATACAAAATGAAGAAAAAAAATCTGAAAGAGAAAGGGCGAATATTTCTCATCTGGCTAAGACAGGTGTGGCATCAGCCAACAATATAGAAAAGAAGATGCCGTCGACAGAGAGGATGAATAAGCCATATGCGATCATAGAATGTTTTCAGGAGATACCATGCAATCCTTGTGTTGGAAGCTGTCCGTTTGATGCTATCCTGCCTTTTGAAGATATCAATCAGACGCCGGTGGTGGATTTTGAAAAATGTACAGGCTGCGGCAGCTGTATTTCAAGATGTCCCGGATTGGCGATCTTTGTGGAACAGTTGAATTCCTCAGAGGGAATGGGAACCGTCACCATGCCATACGAACAACTTCCAAGACCTGTAAAGGGGCAGGCCGTCAGACTGCTCAGTCGTGAAGGAAAAGAATTAGGAGATGGAACCGTCATCAGGATTTTAGATGGCAACCGTCAGGATAAAACGGCTGTTATAACAGTTGAAATGGAAAAATCACTAGTCCCGCAGACCAGAAATATATTGGTGGTGAATTAAATGAAGGATGATAATGTCATCATCTGTCGTTGTGAGGATGTCACATTGGGCAGAATTAGAGAATTGATCAATGAGGGATATACGACGCTTGAAGAGGTTAAGAGAATTGCAAGATGCGGGATGGGACCCTGTCAGGGGAACACTTGTACGCCACTCATCGCACGGGAGATTGCCAGAATGACAGGCAAACCCATGGATGAGATCATCAAACAGAATAAGAGACCGCCTTTTGGCGGGATAACTTTTGAAGAGATTGTGAGTGGTGCTGATGAAGAATAAAGCGAGTATCGTTATTATCGGCGGTGGAATTATCGGATGCAGTGTCGCCTTCAATCTGGCAAAAAAAGGGATGAAGGATATCGTTGTCATCGAAAAGAGTTTTCTCGCATCGGGTGCAACCGGGAGATGCGGGGCAGGTGTCAGGCAACAATGGGGCACACAGCAGAATTGTCTGCTTGCAAGGGAAAGTATGAGAATTCTTGAGAATATGTCCGAGACGCTTGGTGAAGCGGTGGATATCGAATTGAAACAGAGGGGGTATCTGCTCCTTTCGTTCTCTGAAAAGGAGACGGAACAGTTTGCCAGAAATCTCGATGTTCAGCATTCACTTGGTGTGCCTTCAAGGGCACTCACTCCACAAGAGGCAAGGGAAATTGTACCGATGCTCAACATCGCAGACATCCACAGTGCAGCTTTCTGTGGGACTGATGGACACGCAAACCCTTTCCTGACAACAGAGGCGTATGCCAGAGCGGCGGAAAAACTCGGTGTTGAGATCAACAAGTTTACCGAAGTTAAAGGAATACATACTGAAAATGGTAAGATAACAAGTGTAGAGACTGATAAGGGGTTCATTCAGACCGATACGGTTCTGAATGCTGCCGGTGGATGGGCTTATGAGGTCGGTCAGATGGTCGGATTAGATCTTCCCGTCTTTTCCGAGAGGCATGAGATCCTCGTAACGGAAAAAGTACCGCCGATGCTGGATCCGATGGTCATGTCATTCTCATATAACATATATTGTCAGCAGGCACCAAACGGGAGTTTTGTGATGGGGCACGGTCCGAAGAACGAAAAACCGGGGCATAACACAAACAGTACCTGGCAGTTTCTGGAGACAATGGCAAAGAAGGTCACGGGCATCCTGCCGGATATGAAGAATCTTCGAGTCATCCGTCAATGGGCGGGTTCGTACAACATCTCACCGGACAGACAACCGATCATCTGTGAATCAGAGCAGCAGCCGGGCTTTTACATGGCGATTGGTTTCAGTGGACATGGCTTCATGCTGGCGCCTTCGATCGGGGTCTATCTGGCTGAACTGATTACCGGCTCTGATTTGTCTTATGAGGTGACGCTGGATCTTGGGAGATTTGATAGAAATGAGAGTATTGCTGAACCTTCAGTCGTTTAATCGTTAAAAATATTAACAGATAAAAAGAAAAATGGAGTGCAATCAAATTATTTTAAAGGAGGCAACAAAGTGAACGGATATTTTTTTCTCGAAAGACCGAAGAATGAACCTATTCTTGAGTACAGACCGGGAAGCTGTGAAAAGAAGGAATTGAAGGCAAAGATTGAAGAGATGAAATCTCAAAAGATTGAGATTCCTTTGATTATAGGCGGTAAGGAAGTTAAAACGGGGAATATGGGGAAATGTGTCATCCCTCATGATCATGGTCACGTTCTTGCAGAATTCCACAAAGCCGGTGAAAAAGAAATTAAAATGGCGATTGATGCCGCTATGGAGGCAAAGGCAAAATGGTCAGCTCTTTCATGGGTCGATCGGGTATCTATCTTTAAAAAAGCGGCTAAATTACTTTCAGGTTCATGGAGAAGTACGTTAAACGCAGCAACAATGCTGGGACAGAGCAAAACAGCCTTTCAGGCTGAAATAGACTCAGCCTGTGAATTGATTGATTTTCTTAATTTCAACTCCTATTATCTCAACGAATTGTACAAAGATCAGCCTGAATCGAGTAATGCTATCTGGAACAGAAGCGAATACAGGCCACTTGAAGGATTCGTTTTTGCCGTAACACCGTTTAATTTCACGGCCATTGCCGGGAATTTACCGTCTGCTCCTGCGATTGCCGGGAATACTTGTGTTTGGAAACCGGCATCATCAGCTGTTTTATCAGCGTATTACGTCATGAAACTATTTGAAGAAGCAGGTCTCCCTGCCGGTGTAATCAACTTTATTCCGGGGCGAGGTTCTGAGGTTGGAAATATCGTTATGAAAGATCCTAACCTTGCAGGAATTCATTTTACAGGGTCGACAGGTGTGTTCCAGCACATGTGGAAGACAGTTGGAGAAAATATCGAAAATTACAAGACCTATCCGAGAATTGTCGGTGAAACGGGTGGGAAAGACTTTGCCGTGGTTCATAAGAGTGCAGACGCTGATGCGGTTGTCACAGCTATCATCAGAGGTGCTTTTGAATATCAGGGGCAGAAGTGTTCAGCTCTGTCGAGAGCCTATCTCCCGGACAACCTCTGGCCGGAGATTAAGGAAAAACTTGGTGCACAGCTGGAAACCGTTAAAATGGGTGCGACAGAAGACTTTTCAAACTTTGTCAGTGCTGTTATCGATAAGGCAGCATTTGATACGATTACAGAATACATTGATTATGCGGATAATCATGCCAATGCCGATATTCTCTTCGGTGGAAAATATGATGATTCAAAGGGGTATTTCATCGAACCGACTGTTATCATTACCAATGATCCTCATTTCAAGACGATGGAGGAGGAAATCTTCGGACCGGTCGTTACACTTTATGTTTACGATGCGGAGAACTTTGACGAAGTCTTGAAAATATGCGATGAAACATCACCATACGCCCTTACAGGAGCGGTATTTGCAAAGGATAGAGAAATAATCGCAAAGGCGACAAAAGCACTTGAACATGCGGCAGGAAATTTCTACATCAACGATAAGCCAACAGGAGCCGTTGTAGGACAGCAGCCATTCGGTGGTTCCAGAGCTTCTGGAACGAATGACAAAGCGGGAAGTGCCATGAATCTTCTCAGGTGGATGTCCGTCAGAAGTATCAAAGAAAATTTTGAACCCCCACATGATTACAGATATCCATTCATGGAAGAAAAATAAGTCTTTACGATAATAAAAAACGGGTGCCTGTAAAAGTGCACCCGTTTTATCTATGTCAATCCGTTCATTTACCAGTTTTGTGCAACCTTTTCAATTTTTTCTACGGGATACCCCTTGGTCTCAAGTGTTTTAACGATCGTGTCGTACAATTCTTCATCCATTTGCGGTGTTCTGCTGAGGATCCAGAGGAAACGCATATTGGGTGTGCTCACAACCGCATAGGAATAGTTTTCCTGATCCAGTTCCACTACCCAGTAATCACTTTCAAAAGATGAGAAGAATCTTACGAGTAACTTTGCCGGTTCTTCGGGATTTGGAATATAGGCACTGCCGTTGATTGAACTTTTTAACCCTCCAAGACCGCCATAATAACCGGTATTCAGAACAGAAATCTTTCCGTCTTCCAGCAAGCCATACTCTGCCGTTACATTACTTAATCCGTTTTCAAAGAACAAACCAAATCTGCCGATCTCATACCATCTTCCCTGATACCTCTCAATATCAAGTGACTTGACAGCTTCTACACCCATTGAAAAAACAGTTGATACGATAAACATTGAAACCAGTAAACTCAATACAATCAAATTTTTTTTCATTATTATCACCTCACAGATAATGACGGAGTAATTTTGTTTTATATTTCTTTTTATGTTTGAAGTTGTTGAAATATTAATCTGGTATAATATAAAAATACCGGAAATAAAAGGGGGAAGACATGTCCGACTTTGAACACAATAAAATGTTATTGGATTTGATCAGCGATAGATTCGAACTCTTTACCTTTCTTGAGAAGCTTGATGTTGGTGCCTATCTCGTCGATGAAGCGAGAACGATTCATTCTTGGAATAAGGCGGCAGAAGAGATTACCGGCTACACGAAAGAAGATGTTGTCGGCAGATGCTGCAGGGATAATATTCTCGTTCATATTGATGCCACCGGTATGCTGATTTGCCCAACCGAGTTATGTCCGCTCATCAGAAGCATGAAATCAAAAAAAACAAATTTTGTTCCTTTTGCCGTTTATGCGAGACATAAGACGAAGGGGAAACGGATTCCGTTAAATGTTTTTGCCTTTCCCATCGATATAGAGGGGTTACCGTATTCAGGCATAGAATTTTTTCAATATGCAAGGGATGCGGATGATTTAATCCGTGCGATGAATATACAGACCGGTTTTCTGCCAAAGGAATTGCCGGAAAAAGTGGAAGTGTTTTATCATCCCTCCGCCTTTTTAAGTGGTGATATGTTGTTTTATGAGGATGATTATTTCGGGGTATTGGATGTTTCCGGTCACGGTGTTTCCGCTGCTTTGATCTCAACCAGTTTGAGACTCATCATAAAAGACCTGATTAAAGAGCGTGTTTCTCTGGATCATTTTGGAGAGGCGATTGAATCAAGATACAACGCTTTCAAGACAACCGATGTTCATTTTACGGGGATATTCGGAAAAAGAACCGATAAAGGTGTTGCACTTATTTCTTTCGGGCACCCGAGACCCGTCTTTATAAAAGCGAATGGCGAAATTTCTGAAGTCCCGGTTCAGAATGATACCCTTCTGGGCTATAATTTTCCGCATTTCTCAAAAGCAGAGGCATTTTCGCTTGAAAAAGGGGATAGTATTTTGATCTTTACAGATGGGCTCACCGAGATTCGGACTCAATCGGGAATGCTGGAGACTTCAGGTTTGATCAAAATATTAAATGAAACCAAAAACCTTCAGGGAATCTTTTTGAAGGCATCTGAATTAAGCATAGAAAGTTATCAGAATGATGATATCTCTATGATGAAGATCATCGGGTGAAGCGTGTGTTTTTAAAGTTCTCCTAACAGAGAAGTTTAATATATATTGTTTTATCACGATGGGATTACAAAGTTTATGTATCTTTGTAGTTGTTAACATTTATAGTGAGTGTAAAGAATTTGTATACTCTTTGGCGTATAATCATTACATACATAGACTGATTTAGAAGATGTTTTTATATGACATGTTTTTGTGGGGAGAAAAGATGGTTAAAGTCAAAGAAGGGGTCAATTCATTTTTACTTGAAAAGGATACGGGTCCGTTGAAGATAGACGAGATGAAAGACGTATTATCTCAATTAAAGGGCTCTAAGGATTTTTTATCGGTACAGGAATTTTGCAGAGCGCATGACGCCATGAGGCTTGAAGTTGAAAAAAATACACGAAATTTGTGTGTTGAAGTTTCACCGGACGGTTTGGAAGCGTATATCCGTTATATTGAAAAACCAACTGCCGAAGAAGTTGTTGCGGAACTTAATCGTGAAGGGATTGTTGTTGGGATAGATTTCAACAGGCTTTCTTCTGAGCTTTTAAAAGGCAGTAAAAGGATACTTGCTGCGCAAGGTTTTTCTCCGGGTCAATCACAGGATGAAGCGATCGAGTGGCTGGTCAATATACAATCATCGTCTTCGGTTGTGGCAACGGAAAAAATTGATTTTTACAATCTTGATATATTTACTTATGTAAAAGAGGGTCAGAGGATTGCCCGATTAATTCCCGCAGAACAAGGGACTCTCGGAAAAACGGTCTATGGGAAAAAGATTCTTCCATCTCCGCCGAAAAGATTAAATCTCCGATTGAAAAAAGGATTTAAAAAAGTTGATGGGTATGTCATCGTTGAAGAGGATGGCGTGATCGAATTTAACAACGGGGTTTTAACCCTTGATCCCGTGTTGCGAATCAATTCTGATGTGGATTATAAGACGGGGAATATCGACTCGACAGTAAACGTTGAAATTTCGGGGTGGGTACGTACCGGTTTTCATATCAATTGCGAAAAGAATGTTTATGTCAAGGGCGGGATAGAGGAGAAGACGCATATCGTTACAGAAGGGGATTTATCTGTTGTTCTTGGCATCATGGGGAATAAAAAGACGCGAATTGAAGTCAACGGCAATCTGAAGGCAAAGTTCATTCAGGATTGTGATGTGATCGTCAAAGGCAATATGTATATCAACGAGTATATTATGAACAGTGACGTCATTTGTGAGGGAAGTATTTTTGTCAACGGGAAGAAAGGGGCAATCATCAATTCGAATGCGGATGCAAAGGTTTCGGTAGAGTTGAGGGCCTATAAGACCTCACAGAAGGGAAGAGGTATTAAGGTGAAGGGGTTTCACAGGAGTATGTATATCGAGACGTTGAAGGGGTTACAGAAAAAGAGAATCAAGTTGAAAGGCGCCATTCAACAGGTTGCCTTGAAGCTGAGAAATGTGAAAAAAGATAATAGAGCAGAACTTGAGAGCACGTTGTTTGAATATCAGCGATATGAGAATGAGTTGTATAAAACTTTGGAGGAGATTGAGAAAATTAATGCCATCCTCGAGAATGTTGAGGGAGAGGGAATGGTGAAAATCCTTTCGAGTACGGAGAATATAAAACTGAGAATCAAGGGACAGGAAATCAATTTACAGGATTCACAACCGGTTAAATTGTATTTTGATCCGGAAAAAAGAGGGGTGGTTCAGGAATGTATAGAGAAAAACTGATAAAATCACTCGGAACCCCTGAAGCGAAGCAGCATATTGCTGAAATTCTTTCACCGGCAATCCTGTTGTCTTATGTCGATAAAGATTCCTGCTGGCGAGTTGTCGATGCAAGGGATGTTGAAATCAGTGAATTTGAGTTTGAGAATCTGGAGAAACTGATCGACGAATTTCAGGGAGAGATTCTCGCAAGAGATGATAATTTCTGTCTGCTTACAAAGTCAAATGATGAAGAAAAAAAGATGATGCTGAAGAAATACTGGCATCAGACGACGACGCTTGAGGCACTCAACAAAGATAAAAATACGTTGACGAAGTTCACCTATCAGTTGTTAAGCCTTGAAAAACTCATTCCGTCACTTTTAGAACCGTTTCCCGTAGAAATATTGTTGAATATTCTGATTGATTCTCTCGGAGAAATATTTACTTCCTGTGCGGCTGCCTATACAAAAGATGATAACGATATTCTGAAAAAGGTGGGAAATGTCGGCTGTTATGATTTCCCTGATGAATTTGAAGTGTGTAAAAGATGTTATCCCGGTTCAGTTGTTTTCAGCGATGGTTATTTGATGACCTGCATTTCTGAAGATACATACAGTTACTACCTTTTATTCAAAAGGGATACTGATTTTGAAGAAGAGGAATTATCCATCCTGAAGATGCTCACGTCACTGCTTCAGAAGTCTCGTTTTTTGTTGAATGAGCAGAGTAAACAGAGTGAAGTGTCAACCCTCGTCAGTCAGTTTGAATTTGCGTTTCAAATTTTAAAGAACTTTTCGGTGGCTATTTTGTCAGTTTTTGATGAAAAAGCGTTGTATCAGAATATCTGCGATGCGATAAAGGAAATGTTTCAGGCGGAGTCTGTGGCTATTTATGAACGGATTGAGGACTCATTTACCTTTAAATGTCTGAACTATGTTGATCTTAGAAATCAAAAGATGCCTGAATTCATACAGGTTGAATTCTCAGGGGATTTTGAATCCTGTAATATCAGTGTTGAGAAGCTTCCCAGAAAGACTTACAAGCTCAGAACAGAGTCTGGAAGAGAGATAATCATTTTCATCGGAGAATCTGTTCTTGAGAATTATTATAAGAAAGAGATACTCTCGACACTGGATAAGATCGTACCGGCAGAAATCAAGCGGGCTTTTTCAAATGTTGATGCGATAAAAACGGTTAAGGAACAGTCTGAATACATCGAAAATATCGCTCAGAACATGTTATACGTTTCTGAAAATCTCCAGGAGATTGAGCGGGTGTCAACGAAAGAACAGTTGCTTGAGAAGATGAATGATCTTGCGGATTATTCTGTTAACACACGTTTTGATGATATTAAATTGTATGAAAAAGTCGAAGTGGAAGAGCGCACGGTCTTACATATAGGCGATTCCGATTCTACGCTCGGTAGCGTTGTTCTGAATACTAAATCTGCTTCGAATATGAAAGAGGATTATATGCTGTCATTTCTTTCCCAGATAGCCCTCCAAACCCATGAAAAGATGAATGTTTTCAAACCGGGGGAAACTGTTACGGATCTTGAGGCGGTCATTGTAGATTTTTTAAAAGTTAAATACAGGCTTGCCGGATTTGCAGGCATTCCTTCGATATATCAGCTGAATGCGGAAGCATGTGAATCCAACACATTGGATGGTTGTGGTGTTGGGTTGAAGGTTGGGTCAATCCTTTTTTTTGCAAGTTATCTTTCGGGAGAGGATATCAACAGACTTTTTGAATAATGATGAATCGGCTGAAGAAATGATAAAAGGGGAAGGCATTTTGCCTTCCCCTTTTGTGTTGATTTTCAGGCATATAACGTTATTCCCCGGATTGTAATTTTTCCTTTATCGCCTTCAGCATCATTTCCGGTGTGACCGGAATGCTGTTGAATCTGATACCCGTTGCGTTGTAAATGGCGTTAAGGATTGTGACACCCGGTGTATCGATACCGATTTCAGAAACACTTTTTGCTCCGAACGGACCTGTGGGTTCATAGCTGTCAACGGTTTCGGCGGTGACTTTCCCATAACTGGATCTGTCCGGGATCTTATATCTGAAAAGGGAGGCGTTTGTCGGGGAACCTTTTGCGTTGAATGTCAGCTCTTCATACAGGGAAGGTCCGAGTGCCTGAAGGGTTGCCCCTTCTATCTGTCCCTTTGCCAGTGCCGGGTTGATGGTCTTACCGCAATCTACGATACTGACGATCTCTATCGGTGTGATTTTCCCGGTTTCTATGTCTATTTCAATTTCCTGGAACGATGCCATAAACGGTATCGGTGATTCATCTCCGACAAACGATCCCGTTGCCCCGATCTGTTTCTGGTCAACGTTGTAGAAGAGTTTTGTGCATAACTCAGCGAAGGATAAGCTTTTTTCTCCATCCTCCGATTTTACCGTACCATCTTCCAGATAAAGTTTTGTTTCATCACATTCCAACAGCATGGCTGCATTTTCAAGAATCTGTTTTTTAACGAGTTTCGCCGTATTGACGACGGCATTTCCCGAAACATATGTTGTGCTGGAGGCGTACGCTCCCACATCAAAAGGTGTTCGGTCCGTATCCGAAGAATAGATATGAATATATTCAAGGGGAACATTCAGTTCTTCTGCCGCAATCTGAGAGAGTATGGTGTCGCTTCCCGTCCCGAGATCCGTTGCACCGACAAGCAGATTGAACGATCCGTCATCATTCATCTTGATGGTTGCCGATGCCATATCAACTTTTGCGATGCCTGATCCCTGCATGGCAAGCGCGCAACCGATACCGCGAACTTTTCCGGACTCTTTCGCCTTTTCGGAGAAAAGCGAGTTTTTATATTGAGTAAATTTTTCATCCCAATGGCTGAGTTCTTTTCCACGCCTGATGCATTCATCCAGTTTGCAGCTTTTTGCCGTCTGGGCGACGCCTTCCTTCCCCTCTCCCATGATTTTGAAAATAGGAGATGTTTCGCCTTCTTTCATCGTATTCATTTCCTTTACAACGATCGGATCTTTTCCGACGGCATAGGACAGTTCGTCCAGCATTGCATCCAATGCCAGTAATCCCTGTGGCGCGCCATATCCCCTATAAGCTCCAGCGGAAGGAAGATTGGTATAGACGATGTCTGAAACAAATCGAACGCCTTCAACCTTGTTGTAAAGCGGTAGCGTTTTAGAGCCGCAGACCATTGCAACGGTTAGGGCATGATCCCCGTATGCCCCTGTATTGGAGAGTGCATACATATCGATTGCTGTTAATTTCCCCTCTTTATCTGCCCCGATTTTAACGGTTACTTTCATATCGTGTCTGGTGTATGTGTTGATTAGACTTTCCCCTCTGCTGAGAACCAGCATGGCGGGTTTTCCGGTCTTCAGCGTAACGAGAGAAGTGAATCCCTCAATGATAACCCCTTGTTTTGCGCCAAAACCGCCTCCGATTCGAGGTTTTATGACACGGATATTTCTCATGGGTATCTCCAGAACCTTTGAGAGGATTCTCCTTGCATGAAAAGGCACCTGTGTAGATGAAACGACTACGAGTCTGTCTTTTTCATCGAAATAGGTCAGGGTCGTATGATTTTCCATGGGTACCTGTTGGGCTTTAGGATAATAGTAGGTCCCTTCAAGCTGGATATCTGAATTGGCGATGAGCTCTGAAACATTGCCGATGCTCATCTCGTAATGAGATGCCAGATTCTTTTTGGCATCGTAGATATTTTCAGCGTTCGTTTCATCGTGTATGACCGGTGAGCCTTCATCCATTGCTTTTTCAAAATCCAGAACGGGCTCCAGCACCTCGTATTCAACTTTTATCTTTTTTAACGCTTTTTTGACGGCCGTTATAGTTCTACCGGCTACAATTGCCACGGCATCCCCGACGAATCGTACCTTGTCACTCAATATACAGGTATCGTACGGCGAAGGTTCCGGGAATCCCTGTCCGGCCCTTGTATAAGGGATCTGTTTGATATCTTTATGAGTAATGATACATTCAATGCCCTCTGTTTTCAGCGCATCTTCTTTATCTATATGCGTAATTCTTGCATGTGCATGAGGGCTTTTCAGCAGTTTAACCACCAAAGTTCCTTCGGGAGCAAGATCTTCGGTAAAAACCGGTTTCCCTTTCACAAGTGCGTTAAAATCAACTTTTTTTTCAGCCTGATTGACCACTTTAAATTCCATCATTCAACCTCCCCGCCATAATTTCTGATAAGGTTTTCCACCGCTTTTATCTGTGACTCATAACCCGTACACCTGCAGAGATTTCCGGTCAGCCTTTCTTTTATTTCGTGTTCGGTAATCTTTTTGTTTTCACGTGTCTTGAATTCTTCAATAAATTCTTTCGTGGCGAGTATCATGCCTGGCGCACAGAAGCCGCATTGAAAAGCTGATTCATCGACAAATGCCTGTTGGACTTCATCCAGTTCGAGATGTGTTCCAAAAGCTTCGACCGTCGTGATCTCAGCGTTTTCAGCCGAAGCTGCAAGTGTCGAGCATGAAAGAATCGCCTTACCGTTTTTCAGAACGGTACAGCTTCCGCAATCGGCTGAATTACAACCTCTTTTTACGCTTTTATAGCCGTTGGTTCTCAATACGTCGATCAACAATTCGTTTGGTTCTATTTCGAATATCTTTTTTTCTCCGTTTACTGTAAGATTGAGTTTCAATTCGATCACACCCCTTTATCTTTTTAGTATAAAACGGGCAATTCGTGAAATCCACGACTCTTTCTTCTGAAAGAAGATGGAGTTTGCGCCCGTAAGTATCTATCTAATTTGCGCTTCGAACAAATCCGCATCCATTATGATGGTACAGGGGAATTCATCCCTTTGCTGAACGTCATCAAGATGATTGTTGAGGAACATCCACATATAATGTCTGAAAAGTTCTCTGAACACAACAGTTTCTTCATTGTAGAAAATATAATCAGGATCTGCCGGTTTAAATTGTTCAATCTGTTCATCGGAAAGATAATCCTTTATCGGATAAAATTCCTGCGTACAATAAATATGCGGTTTCTGACTATCGGTATATAAGGCGTCATCGGCTACAAACTGTTTTACGATCAGGTCTTCAATGACAGTATACGCATAAAGCGTTGTGTCTGTTGATTCAAGTGTTTCAGGCTTATTTTTCATAATATAGACTTCATCTAATTCGATTCCGGTTATTCGTTCGAGGGATTCGGCAAGTTTGAAGAAGTCGATGGGTCTCGAATTGATAAAACGGGCATCAACATAACTGTCTATATCTTCTTCATCCCTGAAAAGAGCCTCTACTCTGTCAAAAGAAATCCCGTTATCTATAAATGTATTCAAGAGATCATCGGGGATTTCCCTGACACTCTGCGGGTTTTCCTTCAGGATGACATAAATATCTTCTATCAGTGCCGGGTCAGCGAGCGTGTTGCTTTCAAGGGTCTCAATCAAAGCCATTATTTTCTTTTTAAGACTGATGGAAAGATTCTCAATCATCCCCTTTTTGATCTTTGTCTCATCATGAAAATACTGCCAGAAAGGCTGATAGTTTTTATCCAGGTCTTCAACAAAGGCTTTAAGCGTTTTGTAATCCCCCATCTCCCTTTTTCTTGCTGTTTCAATCAATTCGCGGATCTCAGAGAGGAGTTTTTCATAATCGTTATCCATTTTTTCAAGGACAAGATCCCTTGGTTTTGTCCTGACATCCGGCATCTGCTCGGAAACATCAAAAGGTCTCGGATAGAATGTGGATGATTGTATGATGAGATTAGTCTTGTCCGGATAACCTTCAACATGCATGATCAATCCCTTGTCAACCTGATATACCGCGTCGTTTAATCGTTCAGCCGGCTTGAAGGGATAATCATGACCGATAATATGACAGCTGTTGGTTGCCATCTGATACTGTTCATATTCCGAAGCACTTAACACTTCGTTTTCGTTGATGATGTCCCTGCCGTGTATGATTCTGAATCCCTTGATCTCTTCCTGTGTGAAGGAAATGTTTTCTGAAGGGAGACAGGTCACAATTCCCGTCTCACTTGCTACTTCTACCAGTTTATAGGGATTTGGAAATCCGAATTTCTCGTTCAGGTATCCCATCGTTTCTACAAACCATTCATCATTCCATTCTATAGATGCGTCGATATAATTGTCAATGGCATCCGAGATGCTGACGGGTACCTGTGTGATGTATTTGGAAGGGATATAATAATAAGTGCTGTCATTGTAATGATACTTGTATTTCCCACGATAATAAAAGAACCCCCTTGTCTTGATGATACGGTCGGGAATCCTTGTCAAAGGAGCATTGATCCGTTTGAAATGTTCCGAAATCTCGTCAGAAGGTGTTCTGACGTAAAGTGGGTTGGAAATCAGAAAATTCTTTAATTTTTCGAAAAAATCGTAGTTAATGAGACGTATAGCTGTGCTTTCCCGGTAATAGGCCGTCAATGTCTCAACCATCTGAATGCCTTTGGTTTCAATCCTGTCGACATAATCGCCCAGTAATGAGGGTTCAAAATCCTCTACGATCTTGTCTCTCAACAGGGTCAACGTATCCGTCAATTCAAAATCTTCCATTAACTGCGCATCGATGAGATCAAGCACACCGGTATAAATCGTCAAATAGGATTCCTTGATGATGGCATCATCCGGTGCCTCCCAGGCTGAAAATGAACTCAAAGCAAGTAGGATAAAAAAAAGAAAGAAGGTGATTTTTTTCATAAATTCAACTCCATATGGCTATATTTTTTAGAACTTTATACCGAACTATCCGGATAAATAAAAAAGCTGTAATGCATGATTTTACTCCCTTAAGTATACCATAACAGTGATTTTTTTAAATGAAGTTTCCTGTAAAATCATCCATGATATAATATTTTATTCAAGTTTCAAAAAACTTTGAGGAGGCGTTACAATGAAAAAGAATCTGTTATTCGTTTCACTGATTGTGTTGGTTTCAGCAATGTTTGCCTTTACTCCTTTGAATTACATACCCGCTGATGTGGATGCAGCACTTGAAATATCAATTCCTGAAGAAATCGTTTCAATGCTGGGAGTGGATTCTGACATGCTTGCTGAACTCGCACCGGGAATATTGAACACGGATATTGAACTGCAGGATATGAAGGCGTATCTTTACGGGAAATTCGGCTTGAGTACATATCTCTTTGAGGCTCTTGATATGGGTTACATGTACGATCTTACGGATATTCTGGATTCTGAGATGGCCATATCAGCACTTGCGGCGATGCCGATGTGTGTGATCACCAATGCCGTCAATATGGATACGGTATTCGGATTTCTTGAAGGACCTGCCATGCAGGAAGCAGTTGAATTCGGTGTAAATTTTGACATTACGATGGAAGATGTGGCGGGCCATAGCGTCAAACATTTTAAAGTCAGGTTTTACGACGATTATGAACCGGTTTTCTTTGATCTTTATTTTGCCGAGCTTGAAGAGGGGTATTATCTTGCAGCAAGTGAATTTGAGATGCTTAAAACTTCCCTGGAAGCAGCAGCTGACGAGAAACTGCGCCTGACGGAATATGACAGGAATATGGCGATGACAGAGGATTATTTTATTAAGTTCCAGAATAATACCTTGAGCTTCAGTTCCGCTTTGATGAGAATGATGAATATTTTCCACGGTAAGGTTGATTCCGAGTTTATCGGAGTCGGTATAGGAGAAAACGAAATATTCCTGGACTTTTATGCAGATATGGCCTATATCAGTGATAGCTTTGAGAAGAATACTGAGATTTATAAAACTGATCTGGATTTCTTCAACGCCATGCCAAGTTTCGAAGGTGATTATGAGATCACAAACTTTATCTCCATCCCGAGAACAGGGCTACCCCTTGAATTCCTCGGAGAGGTGCTTTATGAATTACCGATGATAGAAGCTTATGTGGATGATCTTGAAAACTACTTTGAATTGCTTCCGCTGATGGGACCTGAACTCGAAAGAGTCAATCTCTGTTTTTCAGAGAAAGGTTATATGCCGTATATGCTTGCAAAATGCACAGACGCAAAGATGGTCTTCGACAATTTTGTGAAGATGTATGAGATTGAAACGGCAACGGTGGGCTACATCGAATACAGTTACGGTGATGATGTGTATATCGGATATGACAGCCGATATAATTATATAGAAATATATGCCTTTGATCTGGCGAGTTTTCAGCTTCGACAAGGAGAACTGCTTTTTACAGAGAAATTGAAATCTGATGAAGGGTTGGCGTATTATGTGGCGGATATTCCGGAATATCTTTGGGGGACTATTCGCTACAATGATTTTGTAACACTTGATGTCGAATTTGATGAAATTGGAGATTTTTCCGCTCATTTTGCTTTTGATCTGTCGACGATTACAGAGATGCAGGCGGCACAAGAACGTGAACAGGCTATGTATGATATCAGCAACGGTTATGTACAAATCATGAATTACATAACCGACCAGCTGTATTATTATCCGGAAGATGAACTTGGTATATCCGATATCTATGATGGGGTACTGGAGATGTATATGCTGGAGCCTGAGATGCTTGAGCAGTTTAAGATCAGTATGGGGAAATCCGGAGATAAACCGGTTTACAACATTTATTATAATGGTTCTTTGCCCGAAGGCACAACCGTTGATGATTTAAGACAGTCTGTTGAATACAATATTTACTATTATGGAGATTATACGGTTGAAATCAAGGGCGATATCGTTCTGTTAAGAGTTATGGCAGAATAAAATCTTTTAAGTGAGAAATGAAAGAGGTTCCGGTGTGAAAACCGAACCTCTTTTTTTGATTTTATTTCAGAAAAGCTATCGTACGCGAGGTCTTAGAATTTTAAATATAAAATAATCGTCATCAAAAAGAGTGTAAAATTATGGTTTAATAATGGTAGAAAAAAGAAAATGGGGGAGTGTTTTATGAAAAGGACAGCGTTAATTCTGATTTTGTTATTCAGTTCATTATTTTTGTTCACGGGATGTATCGGCTTTTTGTTTTCACCATCGACACCTGGGAATTTACAACCGTCAAATGGCAGCACGTCGGTTCAGACACCGATTACTTTTTCCTGGTCAGCTTCTACGGTGCCTTTTGGTGGCCAGATTTCTTACGATTTTTACCTCGGGACCGAATCAAATCCGGCCGTATATGCTAAAGCATTGACCGGAACGTCGTATACGGTCAACACGCTCAGTGCCGGAACAAAATATTATTGGAAAGTTGTTGCGAAGAGCAGTGAAGACAAAATAACCGAGAGTTTTATCAACAGTTTCACAACGAAGACACAGTCGGTTTACAGGGGTCTCACACTGGGATTAACGCAATACGATCATTTTTCAAATCTTTCCGCAACGGATGATGATGCTGATGAAGTTGAAATTACTTTTGAAAACCTTAGCGAAGGCTATGCCATGCAGAAAGAAACCGGTCGTGTAACAAAAGCCGAAGTAGAGACATGGCTTGCAGCTTATGCGGCAGTCAGTCAGCGGGATGATATCTTTGTTTTCCATTATGCCGGACATGGAACGTATTCCGCCGGGGAATCAAAGATGGTGATGTCCAACAGTACATACATCAGTATGAGAGATCTCAGAGGCTATCTGGATCAGATCAACGGAACAAAAATAGTTCTCATTGATGCCTGTAATTCAGGTGATTTTACGAATCTGATTCAGGGAAGAGAATTGACGATCGCAGAGAGAGTTCAGCAGGCGGAGCAGTTTAAACAGGGCGTTTTGGAAGCCTTTGAAGAAGATGTGAACGCCCGCGGGACGCATGCGTCTGAATTTGAGTATTATGTGCTGACAGGGGCTGCCATCACCGAATTGTCCAATGAAGATACAGTTCTTGATCATGGCTTTTTTACCTTTTTCTTCAATGATGGTCTTGGGAATGTGGGCGTTTCGAATCATCATGCAGCTTATGACGGAACATTTAATGCCGATGGGTATGGACCGGGAGGCGTTTCGGATCAGAACCTGACTTTCAGAGAGCTCTACAATTATTCAAAAGATAAGGTTCAGGATTATATCTTCAGTAATTACGGTCAGACACAGACCGTGCAGGGGAATCATACGGATTCCAATTTCGTGATTGGGAAATATGTTGCGGTCACGATGAATAAATAGAATAGGAGCGGATTTTGTGAAGAAAATAATATTGTGTTTAATCGTAATCGCTTTGATCATCGTATTTGCGGGTTGCAGTGGAAAGGTCAGGATTAACTTGAATGCACCGTCGGCCCCTGATAGTCTTAACCCGGCTACAGGCGCTACAGATGCGGAAACCACCATCACTTTAACCTGGTCTGTATCGGTTGATCCGAAAGGCGGTACCGTCAGATATGATCTTTATATGGGAACGACGAATACACCGGAGCGTGTCGCTCAGGATTTAACTGAAAACACCTATCAGGTCTCGGGACTTCAGAACAGTACGACCTATTACTGGCAGGTTGTGGCAAAAAATGAAACGGGAGACAGTTCGAAAAGTGTCTTGAATTCCCTGACGACAAAAGATGTTTCAGGCCCCTCGACGGGTAAATACAGAGGACTTGCAATCGGAGTTAACGATTATAGCGGAACGGGATCAAGCAATCTGGATGCCACTGATGATGATGCAGCGTCTATAAAGGAAACGTTTGAACACCTTACAAACGGATACCAGATACAGATTCAAACGGGAAATATCACTGAAGCTCAGGTTAAAAATTGGATAACAGCTTATTCCGGCGACAGTGGTCCGGATGATATCTTTGTATTCCATTTTTCCGGGCATGGCTATTACGAGGCCGGACAGTCAAGAATGTACTATTCAGACCGTTCCAATTTCAGTATGTCCGAACTCAGATCGGCACTTGATGCAATCAACGGGACAAAGATTGTTCTGATAGATGCTTGTGAATCGGGCAATTTTACAGAGCTTTCTTCCGGGAGAGAACTAACGATGTCAGAGCGTATTGAACAGGCAAGATTGTTTAGAGAAGGTGTTATCAAGGCGTTTGAAGATGAACCATCTTCAAGAGGTCTTTATAATTCGGATCATGAATATTACGTGTTGACGGGTGCAGCAGTCAATCAATATTCTTACGAGGACGGTAATTTGAATCATGGATTTTTCACTTTTTTCTTAGCCGATGGTATGGGAGATGTTGGTGATTCAAATCCTTCCGGTTCCTATAACGAGACTTTTGATGCTGACGGTTATGGACCGGGAGGCAATCAGGATACGAATCTGACTTATCAGGAAATTTATAATTATTCAAAGGATAAGGTTCATGAATATCATGGGGATATCACGACACAAACTGTTCAAGGCAATTATATAACTTCTAATTTTGTCATCGGAAACTATTCACCAGACTGATAGAATAAAGCAGGAATAGAACAGAATTTAATAGAAAAACCAAAAAAAGACCGATTTAATTCAGTCTTTTTTTGTTAGCTGTGTCATTATATTAATCAGAATATTCATAATAATTTAACAAATATTTGTTAAAACAACATCAAATTGAGAGTTTTTTTCGTTATAATTTATTAGAACGATGGTTAAATAATAATCAATTAAATAACGGGAACTCAAAGGAGGTTGTTATGAAGAGAATTTTAGTTATTCTGGTATCTTTGATCGTATTGATGATGATTTTCACAGGTTGTGGGGGAGCCCCGGGGCTACCTGTGAATATTCTTCCGGCAGCATTTAACTTGACAGCGCCGTTGAGTTCAGAGCAGGGAATTCTTCCGGTATTAAGCTGGGGAGCCTCATTACTGGCAGATACCTACGATATAAAACTCTGGAAATCAACGGAAGCGGAGGATTATCTGGTTCAGAATCTGACCGCCACAACCTACAACCTTTCTACACCTTTGGATTATTCTTCCCTTTATTACTGGAAAGTTGTGGCAAAAAATGATGATGGTGTGACCGAATCCGCAAGGGGTTCCTTTTCAACGGCACCGCAGAAAACGGGAAATTACATCGAGATAAAGGATATTCAGACGACGACGGGGGCTACATTTACGGTAATCCTTTCGGGTACCGTATCAAATGCGAGGGGACTTGAGATCATTCTGGATTATGATTCGACGCAACTTGAAATGGCTCCCAACGGTGATGGAGATGTAACGGTTCAGAATATTTCGGGGGCATTTGGGATTGTCACAAAAGCTGCAAACCGGATAACCTTTTCGATTACCAAATCGTCGAATTTCAGTTTGAATCATCAGGAATTTTTAAACATAACATGCGATGCCAAGACGTTGGCAGGCGTATTTAATATAACGATGAACACTTCATCCGAGGCAATTGATGAGAATTTTGGGCAGATTAATTTTGACAAGTCAGATAAAGGATATGTATTTATAAACTGATAACGAAAGGAGCGTGTGATATGAAACGGCTATTTTACCTCTCAGCTTTTTTGATCGTAATGCTTTTGCTGGCAGGCTGTATGGAAACGACGTTAAGAACACGGATATCAGGTGAACTATATGCGCTACAGGACTCAGGAGCATACAAGGTTTATTCGGATGATAATTATCATGCACTTGAGATAACCTTCAGAGAAGGGTACGTTAACGACCCCGAACGGATAACCGTTAACAGCGATTTGATGAAGATAAAGAAGATGACGGATTCCGGATTGATTCTGGCGATGATCAACCCTGCTTCGGAAATAAAAAAGGGAGATTATCTGTTCAGTGTGGAAAAGATAGTTCCCGGCGATATCATCAACGTTAAAACACTTGATGAGAATACTCAGAGAGTCTCCACCCCACTTCCCGATGGGGTAAGTATTCTGGATACTGAGATCAATACGAATCAGTCTTTTGATCTTTATATTTATACAAAAAATATTGCCTCACTCCAGGCATTGGAGTTTACGCTCAATTTTGATCCGAATTATATCATCGTTGATCCGGCGTACGGGGATAATTATCTTGAAGTACTGGGAACTTTCCAGCCTGCGTTAACGATTAAAAACAAGACGAATAACAGCATGACATTGTCTTTTGTTTTTCAGCAGGATGTGGATATCACAGAAGAACTTTCCTTTAAAATAAGAATGAAAACGCTATCCAGTAATAATACAACGACGGTCAGTTTCTCCGGAACTTCTGCTTTGAATGCTTCCGGCGGATCTCTCGGAACCGCTTTTAACAATGGCAACATTACGGTTAACAGTGGACTGACCCCGGAACTTCTCGGAGATTTTAACGACAGTGATACTGTCGATATTCAGGATTTTCTTGCCTTTGTCGGAAAATATAATTCCGTTTCCGGTGATGATACGTACGGGATTCTTTATGATATAGGACCTGCACAGGATTATTTTAAAGGTGATTGGGATGGTATTTACGATGTTGCCAATCCCGATGGTGCAGTCAATATCATAGATTTTATCGTTTTTGCGAATAACTATGGCGAAACAAAGCCGACTAATACTAACCAGCCGCCATCTGTACCTGGAAACCCAAATCCGGTGGATAATGCTCAGAACATCTCTACAGCTCCCACCCTTGAATGGACGGCATCGTCCGATCCTGAAAATGATGATATTTCATACGATGTCTATTTTGGGACGAGTGCTGATCCACAGAGTTTGGTTGTGACTGTTGATAGTCCGATCGCAACATTCAGCGGTTTGAGCAATTCAACAACCTATTACTGGAAGGTTGTGGCAAAAGACTCAAATAATAATTCGACAGAAGGAGATATCTGGCGATTTACAACGATTGCCGGTGCGAATAACCCACCGACAACGCCGTCCAATCCTTCCCCGGCCAACGATGCAACAGGCGTCAATACTTCTCTTAATCTCTCATGGACAGCGTCAACGGATCCTGAAGGGGACAGTATATCCTATGATTTCTATTTTGGTACATCGGCCAATCCCCCCCTTGTTGTATCCAATCTCGGTGGGACTTCTTATTCGAGAAGTGGCCTAAGTAATGATACTTTGTATTACTGGAGAGTGGTGGCAAAAGACAGTCATTCCAACACGACTTCAAGTTCGGTCTGGTCATTCAGAACCCTTCCGGGGGCTAATAATCCCCCAACGGCGCCGACTAATCCTACACCGGCATCGGGAAGTGCTGACCGGGAAACGTCCTTGACACTTTCATGGACAGCATCAACGGATGCAGACAGTGATCCGATAACCTATGACGTGTATATGGACAAGACCAATAACCCGACGACCTTAAAAGGGTCTGTATCGGGAACGAGTTTTAACGTCAGCAATTTGTCCTATTCCACACAGTATTATTGGAAAGTGGTGGCAAAGGACAACAATGGCGGCAGTACATCTGGAAGTGTCTGGAACTTTACCACAAAAGCAGCCCCATCCGGAAGTGCGGCATACAGAGGATTAACACTCGGCCTGACTGATTATGGTGGTGGCGGGAATGATCTTTCCGCAACGGATGATGATGCCGACGATATCAAGATCACATTTGAAAACCTCTCAGAAGGGTATGTCATACAGAAACAGACCGGAAATGTTGTGAAGAATCAGATTGAAAACTGGTTGGCAGCTTTTGTATCAGGCAGTCAGGCGGATGATATCTTTGTCTTCCATTACTCCGGGCATGGTTTCTATGAGAGCGGCCAGTCGAGAATGTACCTCTCGGATGGTTCGGACATGAGTATGAGTGAGTTGAGAACGTTGCTCAACAATATCAACGGAACGAAAGTCGTTCTGATAGATGCCTGTGAATCAGGGAATTTTACGGATATGATTTCCGGTAGAGTTCTGAGCGAAGCGGAAAGAATAGAGATGCAGGCGAAGTTCAGACAAGGTGTTCTGGATGCCTTCGAAGAAAGCGACTCAGCGAGAGGGAATTACAATTCTCAATACGAATACTATGTCATGACCGGGTCAGCGATTGACCAGTATTCGCACGAAGACGGCAACCTCAATCATGGTTTCTTCTCATTCTTCTTCAACGATGGGATGGGAAATGTCGGCTCATCCAATCCGAGTGGGGTTTACGATTCAACGTTTGATGCCGATGGTTACGGTCCGGGAGGTGTCCAGGACGGTAATCTCACACACAGGGAACTGTACAATTATTCAAAAGATAAAGTCACGGATTATATGGGCTCGAACGATCAGACGGTACAGGCAAATCATACGGATTCAGATTTTGTCATCGGCAGTTATTCCGGTTCATCGGAAAATCCGCCGTCGAAACCTTCAAGTCCCACACCATCGAATGGCAGCTCCAGCGTATCGACAACGCAATCTCTTTCCTGGAGTTCTTCAGGGGCAACGGCATACGATATCTATTTCGGAACGACGTCTTCCCCGTCGCTTGTCGCCAGTGATCAGAGTTACAACAGCTATAATCCGGGAACGCTGAATGAGGATCAGACGTATTACTGGAAGATCGTCGCAAAGAATTCCTATGGGACTTCTACAGGTGATGTCTGGTCCTTCACAACGGCTTCGGGTGATGTACCGTCCGGCTCAGACGGCAGAGTCATTTTAAAGACTGCCACACCTGAAGTGACGGGTAATATGGAATTCAGCTATGTCAGAGCCTTTTTTGACACCAATAATCCCAGTCCGCCACATTGGAAAGTCAGAAATGATGGTTCCCTTTATTTCACGTTTGACGGCGCCAAGGATTTCACCTTTAATGCACTCGGTAGACCCGATTATGGGTATGATGCGGAAATAGATGTGTACATCAACGGAGAGTATGAAGGATACTTTGTTATGTCAAGTACATGGGGACAGTACATCATCGAATCTCAGTACTTTGGTTCGGGAGAGAATGAAGTTGAACTCTATATGTACTGGGGAAGCATGTACATTGATGAGGCATGGACCGGTGATGGTCAGACGGCTCAGACACAGCCATCCGTTCCATCGAATCCCAGTCCTGCGAACGGGTCCAATATTCAGGATCAGACACCAACGCTGACCTGGTCTTCAGCCGGTGCCGATACATACGATGTTTATTTCGGAACGAGCTCAAATCCTTCAAAGGTAACTACTGCTCAGGTTGCTGCGAGCTATACGCCATCAACCCTGACAATAGGGCAGACCTATTATTGGAAGATTGTTGCCAACAATGCCTATGGGTCGACTTCAGGTTCAATCTGGAGTTTCTCCGTATCGGGCAGTTCACCCCAGACCGGAGTTGATTTCTCCAGCCCTTATGAGGGGAATTATCTCCTGGTGAGTAATGAATCTGCAAATGGTGAAACAACCCAATATAGCGGGTCTCTCGCTTCTGCAAGGATGTTGATGGCGAGAAGCCGTGAAAATAACATGCCAAAAGGATTAGACCTCCAGGCTTATAGGTTTGATCCTCAGATGAATAAAGATATGAGGTTTGATCGTTCGCTTCTCGTTGATCGTGAAGAAACGGGGTTGGTTTCAAGAGCGGTCGGAGATACAAAACAATTTACCGTCTACAATTTCAAGACGGATGCGGATGAAGTCATAACGGCTACATTACAAGCTGTTGGAACATATTGCGAAGTATGGGCTCAGAATACAGCCGATATAACCACTGCCAAGGCTCAACAGGCGGCATCGGAATTTGACAGCACGATCTATTCTGCGGTGACTCAGAATTTCTACACCCCGTCTGATGTCAACTCTGATGGCAAGGTTGCCATACTGATGTTCGACATTCAGGATAATTTTGACAGTACGGGGAGTTATATCGGTGGCTATTTCTGGGCAAGGGATCTGTTCAATATGTCCGGTTCGAATCTGATGGAGATATTCTATATCGATACCTATCCGACCATGCATTATCCGCAATCGAATCCGATAGATGTGTCTCAGTCATTCTCAACATTGGCTCACGAATTCCAGCACATGGTCAACTTCAACAGAAATTATCTCGTTGAGGGTGGAGATGATATGCCGTCATGGATTGATGAAGGATTATCAATGGCAGCGGAAAGGCTTGTATATGGCCCATCTGAACTGACCGGGAGAATAAATTATTATAATTCCTCACCAAACATTCGGGATGGTCATTCGTTGCTGAAATGGGGAGACAATGGAGATACACTGTCAAACTATGCCCTCTCCTACATCTTTATGCAGTATTTCCGGATTCAGATGGGACAGGGAGACAGTATCTATCGAGAGATCATAGAGGATTATGCCAACGATTATACGGCAATTCAGAATGCGTTGAATACCTACGCCTCTTCCATTTCCTTCGGCAGATTTATGACCAATTGGCGAATCGCCATGATGCTCAAGGAGAGTAGTGGAGAATACGGGTTTGGCGGAGACAGCTCGTTTGACGCGTTGACCACACAGATTTATTCAGGTGGCAGTACAAATCTCAGAGGAGGTGGCGCCGTTGTCAAATCACTTGCTTCCTCTTATGCCGATCCGGGGAACGCGGGATCCGATATACAGTATGTAGGAATGCCTTAAAATGTTTGCGAAGGGCGGATCACAAAGTCCGCCCCTTTTAAAAAAAGGATGTTTAAGGAATATTATTCAAACAGAAACTGAAAAGAAACATCATATCTGTTAAGATAGAGCGGCGATGAGAGTCGCTTAAAAAATAAATAGAAAAAGGGGAGCCGTTAAGGCTGAGAGGGATTCGTTCCGACCCTGTGAACCTGATCCGGGTAATGCCGGCGTAGGGAGATAGTATATCATCAACGCAACACCCTACTGACAATCAGTAGGGTGTTTTTATTTTACGGAGGGATTAAAATGAAAAAAATTCTGATTTTTGTCATGATGTTAATGGTAGTGATGGGTTTTTCAAGGCAGTTAACCGTCTATACATATGAAAGTATGGACTGGATAGAAGAAAGCCTGGTTGCCGAGTTTGAGAAAGCTGAAAACTGTGAGGTTAAAGTGATCACACTGGGAGATGCCGGGAATGTTCTGTCAAGGTTGATTCTTGAAAAAAAGCGTCCAAAGGCCGATGTCGTCGTCGGATTTGATCAGAGTCTCACCATCAAGGCGATTGAGCATGATCTGTTATACCCGTTTGTACCTTCAAACATCAGCAGGATTGCCAATCAGGATTTAGTGTTCGATAAAACAGGACATGTTTACCCGTATGATTTTGGTGCCATTGCCATCATCAAAAATCCGGCAAAGATGGAGAGAGAAATTCATACATTTGAAGAGTTGAAGACCCTTGAGGATGCGCTGATCATTCAGGATCCGAGAAGTTCCAGTACCGGACAGTCCTTTCTCCTCTGGACAATTGCCATATACGGTGAAAGGTGGCAGCAGTTCTGGCGAGAGCTCAAACCGGCGGTTCTCACGGTAACATCGGGATGGAGTGAAGCCTTTTCAAAATTTGAAGCGGGAGAGGCTCCGATGATGGTCAGCTACGCGACAGATGGCGCTTATTCCGTCGAATATTACGGTTCAACAACTTATACCACCTTGATTCCCGATGAAGGGGCATATGTTCAGATAGAAGGAGCGGCTATCGTAAAGGGAACGGATGATGCAACCCTTGCAAAAAAATTTATTGAGTTTATGCTCTCCGAAAGTGTACAGAAGGAAATCCCGCTCAATCAGTGGATGTTTCCGGTTGTAGAAGTTGAAATGCCCGCATCATTTGATTATGCGGTTAAACCGGAGAAGATCGTTTCAATTGATGCGGCAGAGATAGGTGAAAATCTTGAAAAGTGGCTTGATGAATGGGAAACAATAATGTACTGATACGTAAAAAAAAGCACCAATTGATTTTTTTGATCATCATATTCGTGTTTATATTATTTCCGTTTTACACGATGATCAGGGATTTCTTCAATATAAGCGACTTATCCACAGTCAGGGACCCGAAATTTCTTCGGGTCCTGTGGTTTACGTTGTATCAGGCTTTTTTATCCTCAATTGCAGCGTTTGCAGTAGCCGTTATACCGTCTTTTTACTGTGCAAAAAACAAAAACTTCGTTTCCGGATTACTGGAAAATTCTATTTTTATTCCCTTCTTTTTTCCACCGGTATCCATGGTGATTGCCTTCAGTGTGATCTTTTCACAAAACGGTATTCTGAATGCGATGGGCTTAAATGTTGATGTCCTGTACACCCTGAAAGCCATCATCATTGCACACATATTTTATGAGTCACCGATTTTCGTCAAGTATCTCTCACATGCCTTGATGAGTATCAATCCCGAAGTGTTCGAAGCAGCCCAATTAGACGGGGCATCTACGATGAAACGACTGTTTGCCGTAGATTTCAGACTGATTCTGCCAGCGCTGTTAAAGGCATTTTTCCTTGTTTTCACGTATTCATTCATGAGTTTTGCCGTTGTCCTAAATCTTGGCGGGATACAATTTTCAACCCTTGAAGTCTCGATCGCAAATGCGTTGAGGGGACGATTCGATTTCTCTGAAGCCCTTTTTTATGCCATTTTTCAGTTTGGGATATTGTTCATTCTGAATTATATCTGTTCGGGTTTGCTGAAGGAAACCCATGAAAATGAACAGCCACAACGTCTGAATATCAGAACCACCCGGATCGAGAAGCTGGTTACAATGCTTTATTGTACTTTTGAATATACGATGCTTTTTGTCGGTTTATCCGGGGTCTTTTTTGACTGGCATGAAGGCAGGTTCTCCTTGAACCATCTGTTCAATCTCTTTTCTGAAAAGGTGAATCGAAAATTTGATGTTGTGCGATCCATTTTCAATTCAATCGGAATAGCTTCCGTCACTGCAGTGCTGTCAACTTTCCTGGGTTATTTTCTGGTTAATTTAAAGAATAGAATGACCGACTACATGATCCTTCCAATCCTGGGGATTTCCAGTGCTTTCATGGGAATGGCTTTACTTTATATGAATATCCTCTATGGGATTCCCTATGCATTGCTGATTATAGCGGGATACATCCTGATTTCCGTCCCACTGGCATATGCCTTCCTCTTTCAGAATGTAAGAGGCTTCCGGATTGAATTACTGGAAGCCTCTTATATGGATGGAGCCGGGAAGATGCGCTCATTCATCTCCATCAAATTACCGATATTGCTCCCCACTTTTCTTGCGGTTTTCTTTCAGATATTTGCCGTTATCTACGGTGAATTCACCATTTCCTATACGATGCAGATCAGAGATTTCTTCCCGCTGGCAAGCGTTGTGAATTATTCTCTTTCCGCCCATCGATACTACCTCGAAAGCCAGGCATTTGCCTCATTGAACACGATCATCGTGTTTATGATGTTCTGGTTATCTTCTTTTATTTTAAAGGAGAAAAAGGGTTAATTTAGATCAATATAAAATGATAAGATGTCCCTATTTATAGAAATTAAAAAAGGAATAATATTCAGGATAATTTGACAACTCATAGTGTTCATCAAAAAGTATTATATGATATAATACAATATTACATAATAAAAGGAGGCTATTATGAGTAGAAAATTAACAAATGTTCTGTTCGTTACTGCATTAATCTTTTTTATGATTATTTTTACAGCCGGTGGATGTCCTTTACCACAATATCCGCAGAATAGTAATATTATGGAGATTCAAAATGATACGACCGGTGTGATCCATGTTCAAGTTCTTGATTTTGAAAAAATGCCGATAAAGGGTGCCAGCTATGAAATTCAACCGGGAGAAAGTGAACAGATCCGAGCGTTGAGTGATAATTATGATTATATCAGTATCAGCAATACAACCGGAGATGTGTGGCATTATACGAGTGGCGGAGATGATTTAGTTGATATAATCTTTGAAAGTAAAGTACTCACCGTCAACGACACGAACGGTTATTGGGGCAATTAGATTACTGGATTTTAATCCAGTAATCCATTGTCATTCGTAAAGATATAATTAAAATTATTATAATATTGATTCTCTCCGTTATAATCCAATGCACAAATCAGATGCCATTTCTTAATGTATTCATCAATCTGTTCTTCTTTCAGAAGCGATAGTGTCATGAGTGCCGTCTTGGATTTAACGCAGGAGTCGGTAATAACCATACCCCATTTATAGTTGGAAGAGGTGTATTCACCGTTGATTGGGTTGAGTTCTGCGGTGAGTCCTCTCCAGATGCTGCCACCGCCGAGATAAACAACCTCATCTTTGCCGTTAACCGGAATCTGATCCATCCAGTCTGTCGAGCCGTTTCGTTTTCCGAATATACAGAGATTTCTGTCTACCTGTATGTACCCGGTCTGTTTTTCATCTCTTTTAAGAACGAATGTCTTGACTGCATCAAGTGCATAGGGTAAGGCAACAGGCTTAAGGAATAGTTTGATGTTGTTATAAAGCTTTATAGAATCATTTTCAGTAAACTCTACGTTAAAAAAACCCACTCTGTCGATCTGTGTATCGATTTCTTCTACCGTCGGAATCTTTCCCTTTTCATGCAATAAGGCAAGGTTTCCGATCGTATAATCGTACAGGCCTTTTGATGATTCTGCAATAGCATTTAACTCTTTCAAAAGGATCATCGTTTCTTCATCGGGAGACCATTCTTTACCGTCTTCATAATCTGTTTTCGGATAAATACCATAGGTTTCCGTATACTTTGCGTAAACCCTTCTGAATTCCAGGAAAGCCTCAGATGCAATGTTATCTGCACTGGAGGTCTTTTGAATGACGAGTCTTATATGATGTCCCATGAATTCATCATAATAATCTTCATAAACTACGGTGTTCATGGTCGTGACAACCCACGCAACAATGAGCAGAACACCAATGACGAAAAAGGTGAACATCCAGCCTCTCCTGATTCTTTTCTGTGGGTCAATTGATTCTATTGCAAAATCTGTTTTTTCTTTATTGAACATATTTCCGTTTCCTTTCCTTTTAATTCCTCATTTGTGTGATATAACAAAGAACGGGCTTCCGCCCGTCCTTTAATTTTTATAGAGTTCCCCAATAATTCTAAGCTTGATTATTTGTGTCCCAGGGATCTTGGGTCCATTGCATCTCTCATGGCGTCACCAAAGAGGTTGAATGCGAGAATAGCTACGAATAGGAATGCACCCGGCAACAACAACCACGGATACTGTTCCAGAACGGAGAGTTTCTGTGCCTGAGACAGCATAAGTCCCCAACTGGACTGTGGTTCTCTGATTCCGTAACCGAGGAATGAAAGCCCCGCTTCACCGAGAATATATCCAGGAATGGATAACGTAGCCGAAACGATAATATAGGTACTGGTATTTGGGATGATATGCTTCCAGATGATTCTTCCGGTCGGATACCCCATTGCCCTTGCCGCTTCAACGTATTCCGACTGTTTGATCGAGAGGACCATCCCTCTGATAACCCTGGACATACCCGGCCATCCGATAAATGACAGGATGACGATAATCATCAGATAGGTGATGTTCGACGGGAGATCGGCCGGTAATATCGCTCTCAATGAGATCAGGAGATAAAGACTCGGAATGGACATGAGGATTTCTGTTGCCCTCATGAGAATTTCATCAACCCATCCACCATAATAACCTGCCATACCACCGAGGAATAACCCAAGGGTAAAGGTGATGAGAATTCCGGCAAATCCAACGGTGAGCGATACCTGTGAACCGAAGAGGATTCTTGTGAAAACGTCTCTTCCGTAGGCATCCGCCCCGAAGATATAATACTGTGCCGGAGCATCTACACCAAAGAGATGAATATCCATTGGGATGAAGCCGAAGAGTTTGTATTCCCAGCCTCTTACAAACCATTTGATCGTGAATCGTTTGAGGTCGAAATGGTTGATAGCCGAGAGCTCAATCTTTTTCTTAGAACCATCATCGTATTTAATACTGACGGCATTAACGCCTTCTTCTATATTTACCTGCTGAAGATCTCCGATTCTTGCTACTTTGTATGAATAGATAGGGTCTTCAAGATATGTTTTGAGTGTCTCTTCATCAGTGATCGATTCTTCTCTGCCACCTTGTTTCATCATTTCAATCTTTGAAAGGGGAATCATTTCCATCTCTTCTGTTGATTTTTTTAAACTTCTTTCTCTCTTTGAACCGATTGCCGTGATATTTGATGTGAAGACGAGTGAGATATCTGTAACGCCTTCTTTTCCCAATGTGAAATTAACCGCGTTGCCATCAGTATCTACCGCATCAAGCTTCTCGATAACGGATGCCGGTTCGTATATTCTTTCGTAAGTAATGGAATCCCTGTAACTCATAACATCATAAATATATGGCGCCACCAGTTTATCCTCATAGGTCCAATGAACTTCAGAGGGTGGTGCAAACGTTCTGTCCGTATACTGCTGATACGGGTTTGCCGGTGAAAAGAAATCTGCAAAGATCATCAAAACGTAAAGAATCAGAAGAATAACAAGAGAAATTCTTCCCGCCTTGTGTCTTCTGAATGCTCTGACAAGCAGTTTCCATCTGCTCATATATTCGACTTCAAATGATTCATCCAAATTATCATGTGTAACTTCTGCCGGTTTTTTCTGTGCTTTTTTTTCTGCCATATTCACAACACCCCCTTACTGGAATCTCTTTCTGACTCGTGGGTCAACTGCTGCGAGCAGAAGGTCTGCCGAGAGGTTACCGATTACGAGCATCATCGAACTGAGCAAAAGACTTGCCATGACGAGATACAGATCCTGTGAGTTCAATGCCTGAATCGTTAGTCTTCCCATTCCCGGCCAGCTGAATATCTGTTCGGTCAGAACCGCACCACCGAGAAGCGATGAAAGCGTATATCCGAACATGGTAATGAGGGGGTTGATGGCGTTTCTGAGCGCGTGTTTGTATACAACGACTTTTTCAGGCATACCTTTTGCCTTGGCAAACTCTACATAATCCATTCCCAGCTGATCGAGGAACTGTCCTCTCATCTGTCTCATAACACCTGCGAGCGCTGAAAATCCCAGTGTGATAGCCGGACCTGCAACATGCCAGAGATAATCCCCTATCTGTTGAAAAAAGCCCATCTCTGAGTGATTGATGGCAGTCATACCACCGATTGGGAACCACCCTGTCTTTGAAGACATGTAAAGGAACAGGAGCGCAAAAAAGAAGTTCGGGATTGAGAGGCCTATGAGTGCAACCACCGAAGCCACTTGATCCCCGAGTTTATACTGACGTCTTGCGGCAAAAATTCCCAGACTGATACCGATAGACCAACTGAGAATCAGCGTTGTGATACTCAACAGCAATGTTGCGCCCAGTCTTCCCCAAATGATGTTGTAAACCGGTTGATGATACTGGAAAGAGTGACCGAAGTTACCCTGTAAAACTTGGACCAACCATTTACCGTATTGAACCAATATATTTTCATTAAAACCGAATTTTATTTCAAGCTGCGTAATCGTTTCCTGTGAATAGGAAGGGTTCATTCTGAACTGGTCCAGAAAGTCACCCGGTGCAGCCTGTATGATTATAAAGGACAGAAATGAAACACCGAGTATAACCGGTATTGCCATTATCAGCCTTCTAACGATGTACTTGAACAAAAAACTCTCCCTCCTGCATAAAACATAATATTTTGGACAAAAATACCCAATACAGGGGCAGATGACTATCTGCCCCTGCATAAGGAACTATTTATCCGAAATTCAGATTATTCTGCCTTGTAAAGTTCGTAGCAGTTCCAGAACCATGCTGAGAATCCACCGATCTTAACGTTCTTAAGATATTCCGGGTATGCGAACATTCTGAGCTGCTGAACTGTGTAGATTAATGGAAGGTCTTCTGCTGCAAGAACCTGATACTCGCTGAAGAGGTCATATCTTGCATCTTCGTCCATTTCTGATGTCTGTTTTCTGAAGATTTCGTCGATTTTCCATTCGGAATAGGAAATGGAATATGTGTCTCTGTCAATGAAATCGGCTGTTTCCGGTGAGTAGTTCCAGAAGTGAAGTCCGCCGAGGATCTTGCTTACGTTTGCCCCTGAATGAGGATCCGGTCCACCTGTAAGACCCATGATCATTGTTTCCCAGTCACCTGTGTTCATGAGTGCTCCAACGAGTGTGTTGAAGTCGATTGGGTTGAAGACAGCTTCAATTCCGAGTTCGTTGAAAGTGTCTACAACGAGGTTACATGCCTTTTCTCTAACGCTGTTTCCTGCGTTTGTTGTAAGGTTGAACTTAACAACGTTTCCGTCTTTGTCGATGAGTTTTCCTTCATCGTTCCAGCTGAATCCGCCTTCTTCGAGGAGTGCCTTTGCAGCATCAATATCGAAGTCGTATGTGTAATCTTCAACGATTGGGTCATAGAATGGTGATGCAGGACTGATTGGTCCCCACTGTGGCTGAGCCAATCCGTTGTAGATAACATCGATCATGGCGTCTCTGTCCATGGCTGTTGAGAGTGCTCTTCTGAAGAATGGGTTTCTGAACCATACCTGCTGGATCGGGTCTGGTGAATTGAAGTTGAGTGCGAGGAAGAGTGTTCCTGTAACCGGTCCGTAAGGCTTTACGATCCAGTTCTTTTCTGCTTCCTGTCCCTTGATCGCCGGGTAATCGTCTGCTGGTACTCCGAGCCAGTCTGTTTCTCCGGCTTCGAACTTAAGTCTCATTGTGTTCTGGTCCTGACAGATAACCCATACGAGTTTGTCAAAGTATGGAAGCTGGTTTCCGGCTTTGTCATATCTGTAATAATGTGGGTTTCTGGACATTACAACTCTTTCTTCTTCAACGTATTCCGTAACGATGAATGGTCCGTTTCCGACGAGTTCAGCAACGTCTGCTGTTGTCCATTTCTGACTGATTGTACCGTCTGCAGCTGCTTCTTCAAGAAGATGCTTCGGAAGAATCTGAACTGCACCGACCGTTCTGAGTCCGGGAGCGAATGGTCTTGGATATTCGATAAGAACTGAGTTGTCACCAACGAGTTCTACCTTGGGAAGGTTTCCGTCTCCGTCTCTGACAACGTCGATTGTGTTTGATGTGATGAGTCCTTCAACCATGTAAACATTGTTGAATGACCATACAACGTCTTCAGCTGTGAGGGGCTGACCGTCTGACCATTTGATGCCATCTCTCATGTGGAAGATCCATCCGTTTCCGTTTTCTGTAACTTCGTAGGAAGCTGCCAGGTCTCCACCGCTGATAGCTGAATCTCCATCATAGTCAAGCAGTCCCATGAACATTCTGTCGAGAATGTCTGTGGATGATGTTTCCTGTGCTTCTGCAGGGTTGAATGTCTTTGGTCCACCCACTGCACCAACGTAGAATGTTCCACCTACAACGCCTTCTGTGTCCTGAATGATATATTCAGGTTCTGCAAATGCGAATCCGCTTACAAACAATACTGCTAACAAAACAAACAAAACTCTCTTCATAAAAAGTTCCTCCTTCTAAAATGTAAGGGTTTGAACCCCTTCTCTTTTTATTTGTATAAATGACAAGCTACAAAGTGATTTGGTTCTATTTCTTTTAATTCAGGGTATTCTTTCTGACACTGTGGCATTACGCTCTTGCATCTCGTGCTGAAGAAACAGCCGCTCGGCCTGTTGATAGGACTCGGGACATTTCCGCCGACGAGATGCTTTCTGTCTCTTTTTGCCCTCGGGTCTGGGATTGGCGCTGCTTCAAGCAATGCCTTTGAATACGGGTGAAGCGGATTGTCGAAGATGGCGTCTGTTTCTCCCTTTTCAACGAATCTTCCGAGATACATGATGCCGACTTCGTCGGAGATGAATCTGACAACTGAGAGATCATGAGAGATAAACAGATAACCGGCGTTCAATCTCTGTTGAATTTCCTTGAGCAATGTGATGATTTGTGCCTGAACGGAAACGTCCAAAGCGGAAGTCGGTTCGTCAAGGATAATCAGTGACGGGTCAACCGTGATAGCTCTGGCGATGGCAACTCTCTGTCTCTGTCCACCGGAGAACTGATGGGGGAATCTGTCAAGATGATAAGGTTTCATTCCAACGGAAAGGAGCAGTTCACCGAGAATTTCTCTTGCTTCATCCTTGTTTTTTGCCATACCGTGGAAGAGAAGTGGTTCAGATAATGTCTGACCAACCGTCATCCTTGGATTGAGGGATGATGTCGGATCCTGGAAAACGATCTGCATCTCTTTTCTGAACTTGACGAGTTCCCTGTCTTTCATTGTTGCGATATTTTCACCGTTGATAAGAACTTCCCCACCGCTGGGTTCAAGCAGCTTGAGTATGCTTCTTCCGGCAGTACTCTTTCCGCAACCGGATTCTCCAACGAGACCGAATGTCTTTCCCTTTTCAATTGAGAATGAGATATCGTCAACCGCCATAACATTAGCTACGGTCTTTCGAATAAGGAATCCCGCTTTTATCGGAAAGTGTTTCTGTAGATTTTTGACTTCAAGTAATTTTGTTCCGCTCATTTTTTACCTCCACCTGACTTGCTGTTTGTAGCCTGAACTTTTGTTGCAAACGGATTAAAACATCTTACAAAATGATTTTCTGCAACTTCTTCAAGTGGTGGTACTTCTTTCAAACAACGATCCGTTTTTCTCGGACATCTTGGCAAGAACGGGCAAAGATCCGGTGCGTTCATCATGGTCGGTGGTTGCCCGGGAATTGGCTGTAATTCATCCTGCTTCATATCCAGCCTTGGGATACAATCCAACAGTAACTTGGAATAAGGGTGCATCGGTTTTTCGAAGATCGTATAAACATCTGCGTATTCCATCGTTTTACCACCATACATAACCATGACTTTGTCAGCCATTTCGGCGATAACGGCAAGATCATGCGTGATAAATATCAGACCTGAATGATATTCTCTCTGAAGGTCTTTCATGAGTTCAAGGATCTGAGCCTGTACCGTAACATCCAGGGCGGTAGTGGGTTCGTCGGCAATCAGGATTTCGGGGTTACATGAGATACCGATGGCGATGATAACCCTCTGTCTTTGGCCACCTGACAATTCAAACGGATAATTATCCAGTCTTTCTCTCGGGTTTGGAAGCCCAACTTTTTCAAGCATCTCAACAGCGATTTCTTCGGCCTTTTTTTCATCTACTTTCTGATGGAACATGATCGTCTCCAGCAGTTGTCTCCTGATCGTAAAGATCGGGTTGAGTGATGTCATGGGATCCTGAAAGATAATACTGATGTGATTGCCTCTAACCTTTGTGAACTGGTCGCCCTTTAACTTTGTCAGGTCAAGATAACCGTCTTCCTGTAACTCTTTAAGTTCATCTGTCTTAAAGAGAATTTTTCCACCGGCAATGAAGCCCGGCTTTCCGATAAGCCCTGAAATTGACTTTACGGTAACACTTTTACCAGAACCGGTTTCTCCAACGATACCGATGACTTCATCATCATGGACTTCAAAGGACACGTCATCAACTGCTTTAACCGTTCCTTCGGCCATGGAGAAATAGGTTCTTAAGTTTTGAACTTTTAAAATTGGTTCCTTCAAAAAGATCTCCTCCTGAAAAATACTCCTGATACACAGTAATTCTATAAGATATTAAAATTGTTCGTATGTCTAAACAAATAGGTCTGAAGATAATTCGCAAGATGAAACAAAATTTTCTTCTTTCCTTAAACAGAATTATATCAGATAAACATTTATTTTGTATTAAAAAAAGAATATGAAAATTTATATACGGGTTTATAGTATCATCTGCCTCATATTTCTGTCGTACAAGGTATTGAGAAAAATTTTAGATTGAAAATTATTTCATCAAGGAAAAATACCTGTTGTTATTGAAGAATATAAGGGGAGGAGTATACGTTGGCAAAGAAGAACAAACTGAAAAGAATAATTATAGCGGTTATGATCGTCTTTATATTGGGAATACTGGGATTGATTTACGGGTATATCGATTTTGAATTCAAAAAGCTCGGTGAATCCGGAGTCACACCATTATCAGACTGGAGGAGTTATTTATCCTATTTACTCGAAAAGGTTCCAATCGTCAATAATTATGTAGAGTATACCCCAAGAGATGTGATTAAACCCCAGAAATATTATTCTGAGATATATGAGACGTACATTCAGAAGATTGAGGATGACCGATTGGTTTTGGAGGATAAAGCCACAGAATTGACTGAATTTCAGACAGAACTCAATACATTTCAGTCGACTCTCGATGCCCGGCAGCAGGAGCTTGATCTTAAAGAGGAGAGACTTGTAGCTGAAATGACCTCATGGGATTCGACAAAAGAACGTTATGAAGAACTGGCAAGCTGGCTTGCCAACGGAGATGAAGCTTTACTGGCGCAGGCACTTGCCTCGAATGAAATAGATGTAGAAGAAATTGTAGGCGGTTTAAGGCTGGTAGATCCGGGAATTGCTTCGGCAATAGTCGGTCAGCTGGCGACCATTGATCAGAACAAGGCGGGACGAATACTCGCCAATCTTTCAGGTAAGGAGGTGACAAAGTGAAAACCACATTAATTGATGTTGTAAAGATGAACGGAACGAGTGCGAATGCATCCAGGGTAAAATCTGCTGCTCCGAAGAGTATTGAGCAGAAGGAATTCAGGTCGGCATCCGATAATTCAGATGCTTCTTTTGACAGGAGTGTGAATGGCTCTTTTAACGAAACGTTAAAAGAGGAACAGAAGTCTTCGGAAGGTAAATTTGAAATCACGTCAAAAAAACCCGAGAAGACTTCTGAAAGAGAAGGCAAAAGTGAAGAAGTAAAGGATAGCGAAGAAGCAGTCGTCGTTGATGCAGTTGAAAAGCAGCCGGAAGAAAGTGAAGTTGTAGAAAAAGCTGAAGAACAAGGGGCATTCGTTCAATCAAAGGAAACGGAAGAAAACGGTGATGCATCAAAGGTTGTTGTTGAAGAAACAGAAGGCGAAACGGATATGGAAACCGTTAAATCAAAGACATTAATGTCTTTGCTGAGCGGTGAAAAGAAATCGAAATATCCAAAGATGGAACAGTATATCGCCAATCTCAGAAGCGAAGGGAAATCAACCAAAGAAATACTGACTTCACTGAAGAAAGTTGTGAATGATCTTGAAGAAAAAGGTGAAGTGACTTTAAAGGGATTTGTGCTGAAAGTTAAAAAAGTGGGAGATGAAGAGAATCCGGAAGCTGTGAAAGTTTCTCATACGAACGAAGAGAAGAAAACGGTTGCTTTAGAAGATGTGGACAAGGCAGATAAAGAAACAGAAAAGCCGATAGTCAACAATAAAAAATCGGAAAGTATGGTTAGCCTTAAAACTGAAATGAAAGAGACTGAGAGAAATCCTGAAATCGTATCTGAAAAAAATAACCATCCGGAAGTTGTTCAAAGGGTTGTTATTAAACCGGAAGCCGTTGAAAAGACGGAAATGATTCAGGAACAACCTGTTCAGAAGACGGAAGATTCTGTTGAGCATTCAGCTCAAAAGGTTCAGAAGGGAAATGTCGGTAAAGAAGACATTAAAATGTCCTTGACGAATGAAATTGAAATTCCCGAGAAGCTGGTCAAATTCCTGGAACATTATGAAAAAGTTGATTTTGAAAAGATCAGTTCCTTTTTTGAATCAAAACTGATTCCAGCTGAAGAGGTTGAACGATTTATCAATTCATTTAATTTTAATGATGCGGAAGCATTTGTTGAGAGAAATGAAGCCATTTTAGCGCAACTCTCTGATTTTTCGAAACTCTTTGATCCGGCGAAGACTTCAAACGTCTTTACGCAAGTGAAGACTGTAACCGTGAAATCTGAAATGGTTCAACAATTCCTCATAAAAAGTTTCAATGAGAGGAACTTCTCAAATGATTTCTGGAACAGCAGGAACAACGTCGTCTTTAAAACAAAAGAGTCATCACAGATCGTTCAGAAACTGACGGTCAATTTTGAAAGGATGACACAGTCTGTCAGGACTGAAGTGAGAGGGAATCAGAACAGTATTTCTGAATTGAATTCAAGAAATACTGAAGAGATGCAGAGAGGGATTCAAAGTGCTGATAAAGCAGTCGTAAAAGCCGCTTTTTTGAGAACAGGATATGAATCACCGATCAGCAGAAGAGTTTCACTTAACCAGACGACAGAACAGGCTGCCGTTCAAAAAGAAGAAGCGAGTCCTAAAACAGAGGTTTTCCAGAGTCCTTTAAAACAAATAGATGCGTTAAAGGAAACAGTAGAGAAGTTACAGAACAAAGTTTCTGAAAATACCGAGTCAAAAAACCAGACAGAGGTAAAAGATACAAAAGGTCAAGTTTCAAGTGAACATGCGAATCATTCAGCTGAAAAAACATCAGCATCGTTCACGTCGACTGTGTTGAACAGGCAGGTTGTCAATTCATCGAATCTTGAACAGGTTTATCAGCGTATCAGTGATATGACAAAGATGATGGAAAGACAAATGAGCAGGGTTGAAACGACGACCATACAGTTGACCCCGCCGGAGCTTGGTAAAGTGTCACTGGAAGTTGTAAAGGAAGGGTTGAGAATTTCTATCTTCATGCAGGTTGAAACGAAAGATGCGCAGGAAATTTTACAGAAGAACTCTGAAGCACTTGCTGCAAGACTTTCAGGGAGCGGCTTTGAGCTTCAGAAAGTTCAGATTCAGATGGAGAAATTTGAAGAACAGGGAACGGATCAGCAGAATCAGAACACGGATTCACAAAACAATCAGAATGATGGAAATGACGAAAACAATTCTAATGAGTCAGCTTCAGATTTTGACAACGAAGCAGAATACTCATTCGCAGATCTTTTGAAGGGAGGTATCGAAGATGCCGGTTGATGGAGTAAATAACAACAATAATATATTTACAAACGCGACACAAAGTTCAGACAGCAATTCTAACACATTGGACAAGGATGCATTTCTTAAGCTGCTCGTAGCGGAAATTCAGAATCAGAATCCTCTTGAACCAATGGACAACCAGAAATTCCTTGATCAGATGACTCAGTTCACTACGATGGAACAGATGACGAATATGACTGAATCTTTCCAGGGGTTTATTTCGCAAATGCAATCAACTACAAGACTTCAGGCTTCTGCTGTTGTTGGTAAATACGCTGTTGTAGAAGGAAATACAATATCTTTCAGAGATAACAATGCTGAAGGGATAGTATACAACGTAGAAGAAAATGGGGATATCAAAATCAGAATAAAAGATGTAAATGGAAATATTATTAAGGAGGATTCAATAGGATTCAAAGAGGCAGGGATTTATGGTTATAAATGGGATGGAAGAAATGGCAGTGGTGTTCTTCAAACTGAAGGAACCTATTATTATGAAATGACAAACACGGATAAAAGCGGAACTGAGACAAAATTTGGTGGTGTAGATGGAGGGCTTGTAGAAGCTGTTCAGTTTGTAGATGATGATATTTATGTTGTAGTGAACGATAAAAAATACAATTTTAAAAAAATCATTGAAATAACAGAAAAACCGGAAGAAGAGAAACAAACTTGAGGGGGTGACTCGCATGAGTGGTAATAGTAATCTGATTAACCCGAGGGCGGAACCTCTTTATGGAAACAACGTTCAGAAAAGACCACTGAAAAAGGATAAACTGGACGAACAGCAGACCTTTCAGCAGCTGGTCAGTGATTTACGGACTCATACGGAACAGGAGGAAGTCAAATTATCATCCCATGCTCAGGAAAGAATCAAAGCAAGAAAGATTGAGATGGATGATGAAAGGCTTGAAACACTCGGAGAAGTGGCAAAAGAGGCAAAAAGCAAAGGTGCGAGAAATACCCTGGCGATGTTTGGAAAAGATGCCTTTATACTCAGCATAAAGGATAAGACAGTCGTCACTGCGATGAAGGAAGAGGAGATGGAAAGTCGCTTTTTCACCAACATTGACAGTGTGTACATAAAGAAATGATTAAACAAATGAAAGGTGCGGTTGGTCCTCGAAGAGGAAACCCCGGGACGGTGATTGTTCGATCCGTCCTCCTTTCAAAATCAGAGGAGGTTGAAGAATTATGATGCGCTCTATGTTCAGCGGAATTTCAGGACTTAAGGGATTCCAGAGTTCGATGGACGTAATAGGAAACAATATAGCAAACGTTAATACAGTGGGATTTAAAGTCTCTAGAACAACTTTTCAGTCAATGCTCAATCAGACAGTAGTGGGAGCTAAATCACCTGAAATAGGTGGACGTGGTGGTACGAACGCCATGCAGATCGGTCTCGGTTCACAGATTGGTTCAATCGGTAAGGTTATGACACAGGGAAGCTTCCAGAACACCGGTAAAAAGACGGATCTTGGAATTCAGGGAGATGGTTTTTTTGTTCTTTCCGACGGACTTCAGAGTTTTTATACCCGATCGGGAAATTATGAACTGGATTCGAACGGAAACTTTATACAGCCTTCAACCGGGATGAAACTCCAGGGCTGGATTTCGAAAGTGGATCCCAAGACCGGTCAGAGATTCCTTGATCTCGATAAGCCACCATCCGACCTGTTTATTCAGGCGGGAATGACAATGGGTGCAAAGGCAACATCCAATATGGATCTTGGCGGAAATTTGAACGCAGATGTTGGAATTGAACCCCTTACGATTACCGTAAAGAATCCTGATGATCCCACAAAGAACTATAAAGTCAGATTTACATTTGAAAAGAAGGCACCGTTTGATACAAAAAGATTGTTCTCAGGTTCAACGATTAAATATACATGGAATGCTGAACTGGTTGACTGGAATGCGGATAACCCGAGTGAATTGCCTGAATTGAACAGAACGACCGGTATGGTGGAACTCAATCAGTTTGGGAATATAGAAAAATTCTTTGAATATCCGACGGATACATTAGCCGGTGCAGCAGGTGGTAACCCGTTCACGTCACCGAGTATTATCAACGGGGATGCAGAATCAACATGGTTTAACTACAGTCCAACTGTTGGAGCGCCAGCAACTGTTGAAGCATCGGTAAAAGATATATTTGATGCAAATGATGATGGAATCATGGATAAGATTATAACAAAGGCTCTTTACAATCTGGATGCTGCCGAATATACAGTTCAGAACAGTACAGGTGGCGCGTTGGGAGCAACAGGACAGATAGTTAACGCAAGTCTTACGGGAACTTGGAAACCAGCCTCTGGAGATACGGTAAACGTAGCTTACTACGCTCAGGAAGATCAGGCTTATCTTGATACCAAGACAAAATATAATCTTTCTGGACCCATCCTCAATTCAGAGGGAACAGATGAAATCACCGAAGTAGACATCATCGTATCCGGTCTTGACAACACTGGTACAGTTATCGCTACGCCGTTGGTTGCAAACACGGATTACACTTACGATGCAAATACGGGTACGGTTAATATTATCAATCAGAGTGCAGCCGGTCTTGTCGGTGCTAAGAAACTCAGAATTGAATACTGTTCAAAGGATTCTTTTGTTGCAGATGGAACAAAGAGTTCCTGGCAGCTTACAAAAAAGGCAATCGCGAAACCAGCGGGATTTGTCACCGGAATATCAACGGCGGGGAATGATTCAAAGATCGATATTGATCTTCAATATACGGTTGATGAATCAAACAGAAGAATTCAGTTTATGTCCAATTATCCACCTGCAAATGCAGATCAGTTCTCAATTGAATATGCTAACCCGGACAACCCTCAGGAATTCAATACGATTGGTGTTACGGTTGCTTCAACTCTCAAGGCTTCCATTTCAATTCCAAAAACGGGAGATATTAAATTCTTCGATAAAAATGATACGCAGAATTATGTACTTGGTGATTATGTTGCACCAAAGTATACAACTTCAACAAGAACGTATGATTCACTTGGTAACGCCTATACGGTTTTCCTTGAATTCCAGAAATTAAAAGAAAACCAGTGGGCATGGAAGGCCAGCGAAGAATCCGGTATTCCAATCAGTTACGTTGATGATGATGAAAAGACATATATTCCAAGTCCCAATGATCTTAGCTCAATTGTCGGTGGTGTTGTTGAATTTGACTCTGCTGGTAGGGTATCCGCCTTAAAGGCACTCAGACAGAATGGTAAGGTTGAAGATGATATCAACATCGTCAGGATCAAGTTTGATCCGGGTATTAAGATTGATGATGGGGCTGCACCGCCGCCTGAAGAAGGTGCTACAGAAGTCAGTGCGGCAGTTGATTTTGCAGAACTGGTTCAGTTCTCAAGTGATTTCTCCGCTTCTGTCACCGAACAGGATGGGAATGCGATGGGAACATTGCAGAATTTTGCCATCAACAATGCCGGTGAAGTTGTCGGAACGTTCTCAAATGGTAAGAGTGAATCACTGGGTCGAGTTGCCGTTGCTATCTTCAACAATCCGGCTGGTTTGACGGAAATGGGTAATACGCTCTATCAGGTTAGTGCAAACAGTGGTGTTGCTCAGATTGGTCTCGCAGGAGTCGGTGGTCGTGGAACCATTTCACCGGGTGTGCTTGAAATGTCAAACGTTGATCTCGCCGAAGAATTTACCGGAATGGTTATCGTTCAGAGGGCTTTCCAGGCAAATGCAAGGACAGTAACAACAGTGGACCAGATTTTGCAGGAACTTGTAAACCTCAAGAGATAAATTTTTCGGATAACAACATTATAAAAAGGATGGGGGAAAATTCCCATCCTTTTTTGATCTCAAGGGATATTATTCTGTTTATTACAAACAAATCTGTTGTTTTTAATTTAAAATCTTATGTAATAGCGTTTTTGATAATAAAATAGTTTGATAGAAAAGAAGTGCCATTTTTGGCACTTCTTTTCTATTGTATTCGTTTGCTTGAATCTTTTATCAATCGATAGATAGGAACGAGAAAGAGAAAAAAGGCAAATGGAATGAATCCGGCATCATATCCCAGCATCTTTGCCGGGATAAGCCCGGCGACATTCCAGGGGATGGCAACGGACAGAAGGACAGCACTGTCGCCGATATCCAGGGCCAGATCGTATGTATTTTTCCCGTGAATTTTATAGGGCTTTTTCAGCAGCTGTTCACTCATGATGATGGCAAGGGCCTGTGTTACGCCAAGTGATGCCGTTACGATAGATGTGATGACGGAGGCGAAAAACGGACTTGTTTGATGGGTTAAACGTTCGATTCTTTTCTCAAAGGAGACGATCAGATCGGTATGCTCAAACAATCCGGCGAATGCAGAAGAGGCGAGAACGATCAGCATGGCGTTGAACATCATCGCAATCCCCCCACCTTTGAAAATTTCAAACAGAGGATTTGAAGGATTCAATTCAAAACCGAACAGCATCGTTTTGAATATATCCACCCAATCGATATTTTGATAAAAAAGACTGACAAGAAAAGCTGTGATGCTGGATATGATCATGGCAATCTTTACGTTGATCTTTGAAATCACCAATATGACAAGTACCAGAATAGGTGTGATATTCCAGAACGAGAGATTAAACGATAACGGGATACTTTCCATGATGTTGTTTTCACCGGGCCGGAACGGCATGAGGAATGAAAGAATCAGATACAGACCGATGGAGATCATCAAAGGAATCATAGATGTCTTAAACAATTTCCTGATGTTGATATAGATATCCGTTTTAGTGAGTGTTGCGACGAGATGGGCACTTGAAGACATCGGAGAATTTCTGTCACCGACATATGCCCCCGCAATGATAGCGCCAACGAGTGGTCCTGGAGCTATATCGCCCGTTTTTGCCATGATCATCAGGATGACACCAATCGTGCCTACGGTTCCGAAAGATGTTCCGAGAAGGAATGATACGATAACACTGAGAATAAAAGCGAATAAGATGAAGAGTTCGGGAATCATCAGAGATAGTCCGTTATAGACGATCCAGGCAATAGACCCTGCTGAAAACCACAAACCGATCAGTATCCCTATCAACGTGAATATCTGAACGACCGGCCAGGTTTTTAATGCCCCTTTCAACAGCATTTTTATGACAGCAGAAGGTTTCCATCCTCTGTTAACAGCGATTATTCCAAACAGAATAAGGGCTATCAATAACGGGTAGAGTATAAAAATGTTGAATATCGTACTTAAAATGAGTAAAACAAACACGATTCCGAAAGCTGCTAATATCATTTCATCACCCGAAATTGAAGACGGATTTAATTCGGTTTATGTATCGTCTTCTCTTGACGATCTTTATCTCCTATGTAAAATAAAAGTAGATGGTGTTTTTCGGAAACACCATCCACTCCTGAATTTTTATCTTCGTTGATTTTTATATTTTAATTGACATCACTTAATTTTTTATAAAAATTTCTTCGTTGCCATGTTGTAAACGGTGAATCCGCCGCTGATATTTTTTACTTTGAAGCCATTTTGTTTCAATGTTCTGTAAGCAAAATAACCTCTTGCACCTATTGCGCAGAAGATATAGATTTCTTTTTCTTTGTCAAAAGCGTTGATATTTTTTCTGATTGCGGGGAGCGGGATGGTCATGAGATTGTCAGCGTCTATCGTTCCCAGCATTTCAAGTTCATCGGGGTTTCTGACATCAAGTAGAATCTTGGAATTGTCATTTCTGGCTTCGTAGGCATCTTTCCAGCTGACAACCTCCACATCACCTTTGATGATATTGTTGGCGACGTACCCGACGATGTTAACCGGGTCTTTAGCCGAGCCAAATGGTGGGGCATAGGAGAGTTCCAGCTTTTCAAGATCGGCAACTTTCATTCCCATTTTGATAGCGGTTGCGAAGATGTCAATTCGTTTGTCAACACCCTTTGCGCCAACAATCTGAACACCGTATATTTCTCCGTTTTTCCCGAACAGGGTCTTGATGATCAACGGCGTTGCACCGGGATAGTATCCGGCGTTTGATTTACCGATCGTGAAGGTTTCCATGAAATTGATACCGGCATCGTGAAGCTGTTTTGAATTTAATCCTGTACAGGCGACGGTTTTGCTGAAAATCTTTGTGATGGCTGTTCCGATAGCCCCTTCGTATTTTTCTGTTTCAAATCCGAGCATGTTTCCGGCAACGATTCTTGCCTGTCTGTTTGCCGGACCTGCAAGGGGGATATTAACCTGTGTCTTGAGTATTCCGTGTGTGATCTCAACGGCATCCCCGACGGCGTAGATACTTTCATCGGAGGTTTGAAGGTATTCGTTGACCTTAATCCCTCTCTTTCCCATTTCCAGTCCGCAGTCGATAGCGAGTTCTACCTCGGCCTTGACCCCTGCGGAGAAGATGACGACACCGGTTTCAAATTTCCTGCTACTGTTGAGTATGACTTCAACACCATTTTCCAATGATTTGAATCCTTTAACGGCATCTTTGAGATACAATCTGACGTCATTCTGAATGAGTTCTGCGTGAACCCCGTTCGCCATATCCTTATCGATGTTCAGCAATACCTGATCGGCAAGTTCCACGAGATTGACTTCCATCCCTTTATGTCTGAGATTCTCAACCATTTCAAGACCGATGAATCCTCCGCCGATGACTGTCGCGGATTTACAATTCTTTTGTTCAACCCAGTTGATGATTTTATCCATATCCGTCACATTTCTCAGTGTAAAAACGCCATCATCGTTAATCCCTTCTATAGGTGGTTTGAAAGGCATGGCTCCGGGGGAGAGGAGGAGTTTGTCGTAGGCTATGTTTTTTTCTTCCCCGCTGGTCAAATCCTTTATGGTCACTTCTTTTTGTTCTCTGTTTATTTTTGTCGCTTCGGTTTTCACAAGGACATTTACATTCATTTTGTTCTTGAATGTTTCCGGTGTGTTCAGTAGCAACGCCTCTCTGACAGGGATAATTCCCCCTACATGATAAGGCAGTCCGCAGTTTGCAAAGCTGACATGCTCGCCTCTTTCGATAATCGTTATTTCCGTGTTTTCATCAATTCTCCTGAGTCTTGCGGCGGCTGTTGCGCCTCCTGCAACGCCTCCGATTATAACTATTTTCATTCAATCACCCCGTTCGTCTATTTGTAAATTACATATATATACAATATACCTATATGAGAAGAAAATCAAGTCTTTTGAGAAAAAAGTTTTAATTATGTAATTCTTTCGATATACTCAATTTTTACAATCTTTGTTTTATAGAAAGCCAATTCTTTTATTGAATTGGTATGGATTTCACGTTTGATTTCAAGATTTATATCCGCCGGATCTATCTCAAGGTGTTCAAAGTGGTTCTTTATCTTAAACGTTACTCTTAAAAAAACTTTTTTCATCTAACACATCCTTCTGAAATTAGCCCATAAAATATTGCAAAAACGAGAAAAGTATACATACCAGGTCAAGAAATAAATAAAAATAAAAAATATTATTTTCCAACAAACCTATCATACACCGTTTAATATACAAAATCAACCTGTGGTTGAATAATCAGGAGGGGATATCGTATTTAGTGTTATAATGGATACAACTTATAGAAAGTGATCACGAAGATGAATGAATTTGGAAGATTGTTAAGGGACTTAAGGGAAAAGAAAAAAGAAACACAGTTAAAGCTGTCAAAGATACTTGGGATAACACCACAGATGGTTTCAAAGCTTGAAATGGGTAAGAATAAACCCTCAATGGAAATCCTCAAAAAATTATCCGAACATTTTAAAGTCAGCACACAGTATCTTTTGGGTCTTGAAAACAGGGGGAATAGGAAGAATACGACGGATATGCTGCCGGTTATTGGTGAAATCGCAGCAGGAGAACCGGTATTTGCACGGGAAAATATTATCGGATATCTTCCGGTATTTCCCGATATATCCGGTGATTTTTATCTTCTTGTCAGGGGAAAGAGCATGGAACCTCTTATCCTTGATGGCGCCCGTGTGTTGATTGAAAAAAAACCTCTGTTAAAGCGAGGTGATGTTGGGGCTTTTTTGATAAACGGTGGTGAGGCAGTCATAAAAAGATATTTTCCCGATACTTTTGGTGTTGTCCTAAGAAGTGAAAACCCCGGATTTGCCCCCCTGTTTTTTAACAGACGGCAATGGGATGAAGAGTGTAAAATTCTTGGTAAAGCGGTCAGAATCGTGATAGATATTAAATGATTTCCTCCTGAAGCAAATTTGATATGGGGATTACTTTTTCCAGGATCATTTGGATTTTTATGCTGTTGTGATCGCCGTTTTTCAACATATTGTTCATTTGTGTGAAGAGATCAACCAAAGGTTGACCGCCAACATTTGCCGACGTCCCTTTGATCATATGGGATATCTTTTCGATTGTGTCAAAATCTTCTGAAAGTATGGCATCCTGAAGTTTCTTGATACTATTCTTAAGGCTGTGTGCGTATTCTGAGATAATTTCTTCAATTTCAGAAGGCGATAATTCCATAGTGGTCAGATATTTTTCGATCCAGTTCTTAAGAGAAACGGATGTTTTCGGGAGTGTTCGCCTCAAGAGTGCCCGTAACGTATCCAGTCTTATCGGTTTGGATAAAAATTCGTTCATCCCGGCTTCTTTGGCTTTTTCCTCTTCACCTTTGATACTTCTGGCGGTGAGAGCGATTATTTTAAGATTACTGTTCTGCCCTTCAATGGATCTGATTTCATGAGCAGCACGATAGCCGTCAATTTCAGGCATCTGAATGTCCATCAGAATTAAATCTATTGATTCCTTGTTTTTGACATAAAGGTCGATGGCTTTTTTTCCGTTTTCTGCTTCAAACACCGAAAAGACTCCGATTTTCTTCAGATATTTTTTAATCAATTCACGATTTAATGTGTTATCTTCTGCAATCAGAATCGTTCCGGATAAAGCCCCGCTCTTTTCATGTTTTTGTTTTTGATTGATATTTTCGTTGTGATTGCATAAGACTTTCAGCAAAGTGTTCATCGTTGCAGGTTTTACAAGCTTTCTATCGATAAACCCGTCAACGGTATCTTCTTCGGCTATTCCGGAATCAATAGAACTGTACAGAATGATCATCGGCTTATTATCAGCTGTCATTTTCAATTCACTCTTCATCTTTTTAATCGTTTCTATCCCGTTCATGTAAGGCATTGCGTAATCCATTATGATCAGATCTATAGCATTCATCATGGTTTCCAGTTTTTGTAAGGCCTCAAAACCATTGTGCGAAAGTTCAACCTTAATGTGCCAATGTTTGAATATTTTTGCAAGGATTTCAAGGTTTTTTCGATTATCATCTACGATCAGTACGGAAGAATACGGGATTTTTTGTGACTGGCATTCCATGGTATCCGAATAATGTAAGTCCACTTCAAAAGAAAAGCAACTTCCCATTCCCGGATGTGTTTCAATGTTCATCTCACTTCCCATTTTGTCGATGATCTTTTTGGCTATTGAAAGACCCAATCCGGTTCCACCATATTTTCTCGTAATAGAATTATCCGCCTGAGAAAATTGCTGTAGAATATCACTTTTTTTATTTTCGGGGATTCCGATACCCGTATCCCTTACAGAAAATCTTAACCTGATCAATTTATCGTCTTCATTCCGATTGCTGATTTTCACGGATAATTCGATTTCACCTTTTTCGGTAAATTTGACGGCGTTTGACAAAAAATTCAGGATGATTTGTCTGAGTCTGACAGCATCACCATAAACCCGCACAGGAGCTTCCGGAGAATAATCAAAAAGGAGTTCGATATTCTTTTCCTGAGCTTTTATCTTTATGACTTCTACCGTTCTTTCGAGCATTTCAAGTAGATTGAATTCTTCGTTCTCCAATTCCAGTTTCCCGGCTTCTATTTTGGAAAAATCAAGGATATCATTGATCAAATCCATCAAAACGATAGATGCGCTTTGAATATTTTGAATATACTGCTGCTGATCTTTATTGAGTGTAGTGGTCATCATAAGATCGGTAAAACCGATGACCCCATTCAAAGGTGTTCTGATCTCATGGCTCATATTTGCAATGAATTCCGATTTTGCCCGGTTTGCTTCTTGTGCCTTTCTTTCACTTTCCAATAGTGCCTTTTCTATTTTTTTTCTTTCACTGACATCAATAAAAGTGCCGAGGACTTTTTTTACCTTACCGTCTATATCCCGTTCAAATGGGACATCATATGTCAATAGCCATTTCCAGCCATCATTTTTCGTTTGAAAACGATATTCCATTGTCCTAAAATAATCTGTTTTACTATTTTGGATCCTATCCATATGGCGATTAAATTTGTTTAAATCTTCTTGATGGAATAAGCCATGGAAATTTTTCCCCATGGCATGAATATCATCGAGTGTCCAACCTGTGATGGCCGTATAGGATGGATTGATGTATTCATTGTACTGCTTTTCAAAATCATAGATGTATAAACCACTTACAACGGCGTTCAAAATCTTTTTGTTTTCCTCTTCCCTGGCTTTCAAATTCTCTTCGGCATATTTTCTCTCCGTGATATCCACCCAGTAACTGATATGAAGAATCAGGTCGCTCCGAAGTCTGATGGGCATGTTATACATCTCCACCCAAAATGGGATACCCTTTTTATTGATAAAGCGTGTTTCAATATGAATTTTTTTACCATTATGAAAATCCTCGGGAAATACGATAGAGGAAGTATCCTTTTCCTGCTGAATCCATGGGAAGTTTGATGACATTCCAACACACTCTTCCTGAGAAAAGCCGGTCAACGATTGAAAGGCCGGGTTGACATATTCGATGGCTTTTTTGGAATTGAAGATGAGCATTGGATGTGGGGAATTTTCGATCAATGCCTTTGCGTATCTCGAATATTTCCTTGCATCATCTTCTGCTTGCTTTTGTTGTGTCAAATCATTGTAAATAGCGACGATGCTGCCATCGGGTAATTTGAAAACGTCATTCTCTCGCCATGACTTCAGGGAACCGGAATTATACAGGGATATGGGGTGCTGCTGGCTTTTACCGGTCTGCGTTACCGATTTTAAAACTTCAAAAAGACCGAATTCCACCACTCCGGGAAAGATATCGGTGACTTTTTTTCCGAGTAAATCCGCTTTTTTCATACCATCCAGTCTTTCTCCGGCTTTGTTGTAATCCTTGAAGATGAAATTGATGCCGTCTTCATCTTCAATGGGAGTGTATATTGCAACTCCGCTATTCATATTGTCAAATAACTGTTTGAAATACATTTGATGTCTGTGAGCCGTTTTTTCTCTTTCTTCAAGTGCTTGTATGGTTTCTTCCTGTTTTTTGATCAGAAGTTTGTGTTTCATCATCATGGTACAGCTGTCTTTCAGGGTATCTAATACTTTAAACCCTTCCGATGTTTCTATCTCCTTCAACGCATAGTCGAAAGAGATCAAAAGACAGTTTTCTGTTTCGGAATAGACAAAGGGTAATATCAGGCATTTTGTAAAAGGTATCTTTAAGGATTCCGAAACATGAAATGTCCGTACTTCCCTGATGTTTTTGCTTTTTTCGATAAATGCTTTTAGTATTTCCTCGAAAGCCGGATCAAGTTTTTGGCTGACAGATCGAAGTACAGGGGGAGTTCCGTCTTCAATCCTGTAAATACATGTCAGAGAAGAAGCCAAGAATTGATGAATCTTATTCATCGCCGTTATTGGATATAGTTCCGCTGATTCATCGTTCGTAGAAAGGTTATTGATAAGTTTAATCGCGGCGCTATACATATCTTTTAACACAACAACTCCCCTCTTTTCATGAGATATTAATTTATTATACCATTATTCGTCCTAACGGATAAAGAAAAAATTAATCAATTTCTGAAATGCGTGCACAGGATCAGATGATAAAAAATAATATCTCTGATAAAGACCGCTATAGAGATGATTCGTTCAAAAAAACATCTTTATGGTATACTATTATTGGACATGTGAAAAAATACACGGAGGTGTTTAAAAATGTATCTCGAAATTTATGATGTTATTGCAAGAGAAGTATTAGACTCAAGAGGAAATCCTACAGTAGAAGTGGAAGTATGGCTTGAAGATGACACAATGGGAAGAGCTATCGTTCCTTCCGGGGCTTCTACAGGAAAATTTGAAGCGCTTGAAATGAGAGACAAAGATCACAGATATATGGGTAAAGGTGTTATGAAGGCTGTTAAGAATGTTAACGACATCATCGCCCCGAAACTGATCGGACTCAATGTTTTCGAACAGAATTTCATCGACAAGGTAATGCTTGATCTCGACGGAACCGACAATAAGGAAACCCTGGGTGCAAACGCTATTCTCGGCGTTTCAATGGCATGTTCAAGAGCTGCAGCGGCTGCCCTTGACCTTCCGCTTTACAAGTACATCGGTGGGGCAAACGCAAAGACGATCCCGGTTCCCATGATGAATATTATCAACGGTGGAAGTCACGCAGACAACAGTCTGGACATTCAGGAGTTTATGATCATGCCTGCAGGATTCGAAACATTCAGAGAATCCCTGAGAGCCGGAGCAGAAATCTTCCACAACCTCAAATCAATCCTTAAGGCAGAAGGACATATCACATCCGTTGGAGACGAAGGTGGATTTGCCCCTAATCTCGGATCAAACGAAGAGGGAATTTCCGTTATTATCAGAGCTATCGAAAAAGCCGGTTACAAACCGGGTGAACAGGTTCTTATCGCTATGGACTGTGCGGCAAGCGAATTCTATAACGAAGAAACAAAGACCTATCATGTAGACGGCAAAGATATGACTTCAGACGAACTCCTCGCATACTACGAAATGCTCGTGGAAAAGTACCCAATCATCTCAATTGAAGACGCATTCAACGAAGAAGACTGGGATGCATTTGCAAAGATGGAAGCAAGCATGGGAGACAGGGTACAGATCGTTGGAGACGACCTCTACGTTACTAACAAGAAGAGATTGATCAAAGGTGTAGAAAAGAAGGCAAGCAACTCCATCCTTATCAAGCTTAACCAGATTGGTTCCGTTACGGAAACTCTGGACACCATCGAATACGCAAAGATCAACCACATGACAAACGTTGTATCACATAGATCGGGAGAAACAGAAGACACATACATCGCTGACCTTGCAGTTGCAACAAATGCAGGACAGATCAAGACAGGTTCACTTTCAAGAACAGACAGAATTGCAAAATACAACAGACTCCTCAGAATTGAAGAAGAACTCGGAGATTGCGCAGTTTACAACGGAAAGAACACCTATTACTCAATCAAGAAATAAGCGAATAAATCGTATGGGCGGGAGAAATTCCGCCTTTTTTTTATTTGAGTATTTAAATTACGGAGGTGCTATTTATGAAGACGGTAATGGCAATAATGGTTTCAAACAGAAAGGACAGTGCGGAAAAAGTACAGAAAATACTGACAGGCTGGGGCTGCCTGATTAAGATGAGACTTGGACTCCATGACAACGTTCTGGACAATTGTTCGGATGAAGGACTTCTCATTCTTGAACTTGTTGGAGAAGAGGGAAAACATAAAGAACTTGCGGAAAAATTGAACGTGCTTCCGGGTGTGCAGGCAAAATTCATGACCCTATCACTGGAAGAGTAAGACTTATCAAATAAAAAAGACGGATGGGTAAAACTATCCGTCTTTTTTATTTTTTCTCATTACCATGCTTGAAATTCCCGGTCAATTTGGCCAGAAACAATTGCATGGCGTAATCATCCCCTGATTTCTCCTTCTGGATAAGTTTCTTAAAATCTTTTCCCCTGACGATCATCACCTGTTTGCCATTCCAGTAGATCAACGCTTTCTCGTCTTTTGTGATTCTGTAACTAAACGGCTTCTCCTCTTTTAGAATATTTCTTTTATCTTCGATTGTACCCCACCCCTTTTCTCTATATCTGTATAATTATAGCATAAATTATTCCTTGACAACTGTCATCTTGGATAAGTGTCATTTGTAATGTGACATATGTAAAGTAATAAATTCGTCTTATATGATATCGGAGAGATTAAAAGAATCAAAGGTGATTTTATGAAGGAGAGATGGCAGGACAGAGCGGCAAAAAAGACAAAAGAAGACATTATGAAAGCGGTGCTTCAATTGATGAGGGATAAATCGCTTTCAAATATTTCCGTAAAGGATATTCATCGTGAAACCGGCTATTCCAGACAGACTTTTTATCGACATTACAATAGTGTCGAAGAAGTCCTGAAAGATATTCTCAACAATGAATATGAAGGATTTATCGGTGAGTTTTTGAGTTCAGGTGATCTGTCTCTTAAAGGGTTTATCGTGAAATTCCTGGAGATGTGCAGAAAAAATCCGGCGAAGATGCAATTAATTATTTCAGATGGGAATGAGCACTTTCTGATTAAGGAATCCAACGGTATTGTCAATAATGCGCTCGATTTTGTCATACCACATGAAGCATATGAGAATCAATATGAATTTAATCTGGCAAAAAGAATGGTGCAGGGGACTCTGACAGCGATAACGAGTTATTGGATAGAAAATGATTTCAAGGAATCGGAAACGGAAATTGCAGAATTTATCTCGAAGAATCTTATCATAAAAAAGGGAGTGAGAAAGATGTCTATATTCGATAATATGTTTTTCATGAGTGTTGGTGCCGTATCGGAAATGAAGAACAAGATGGAGGAACTGGTCAGGAAGGGAAAGATCACACAGGAAGAGGCGCAGAGGATGTTTGAGGACTTGAACGAGGGCAGGACCCTGAAAGATACCATGAATCCCATTACCTTGAGTATCGGCTTTTCCGCTTACATGAATCAGAGGATCACCGAACTTCTAAAGGATCTCCAGGAAAAGGGAAAGATAACAACCGATGAGGCAAAAGAATATGTCAAGAAGTATATTCCCGAAGAGATGAAGGAAAAGAAAGAGGAAGCGGAAGAGAAGAAAGACGACAGCGAATATGTCAAAAAAGAAGATTTCCTGAAAATCATGGAAAAACTTGATGCGATGGAGAAAAAGTTGTCCGAGAAGAAGACAGAACCTGAAGAAGAATGAACCAGTTGATTCAAAAAAAGGGGTGGAGAAAATCCACCCCTTTTTTTGAGTTGTTCTTTCAGCACTTTCTCATGCTGGGGAAAATACTCCCGGAACTAATATTGTCAAAATTGAGATCTTCAAAAATTAATCAGATATTTTCATAAAAAACTTGACAGGTGTAACTGTTTTATGATAGAGTAAATCGTTACAAGTGTAACAGTTTTTTGGAAGGGGATTTTGATGATTAAAAAAAAGCTAAACAAAACGGCGAGAGAAACACGGAAAAAGACCAGGGAAGCTTTGCTGAAATTATTCGAAACTAAAAAAATAGATGGGATAACCGTGATGGATATTCATCAGAAAACGGGGTATTCCAGACAAACATTCTATCGTCACTACAAGAGTGTGGACGAAGTATTTGAGGATATCGTTTCCGAAATGTTTGATGCTTTTGAATCAGATTTTCTGACGGGAAAAGAGATTAATCTGAACGAATTCCTGTGTTTATTTTTCCATTGGGCAAAAGATGAAATGAAGCAAATCAACCTGTTTCTGAAGGCAGGTTGTGTGAATTTACTGATTCAACTTTATTTTACATTGACGATGGATGTGCTGGATAAGGCCATGCCGACAAAATTCAGCCGGGATGAAACCGCTTCAAAAGAAAAATTGATATTGCTGGGAACTATCATGAGTATGGCTTATCACTGGATCATGACCGGTTTCTCGGATTCACCGGAACAACTGGCAGATTATATTGAATCAAAATTAAATCTATGAGAATTGATTATATACGGAGGTTATCATGAAAAAAGGCTATCTTATTTTAATTGTACTTGTTTTTGCGGCAATTACAATATGGTTTACAACTTATTTTTCCGGCATCACGATCGACGAGGATGTCACGCGCTATATCAGCGACGGTGATGAGAATCTCGCCTTGTTCAACCGTGCAAGTGAAACATTTGAGCTGAACAATATCCTGCCTGTTGCCGTCAAATGGCCCGAATATTGGAAGGAAACAGCTGAAATTTCGGAAATGACAGAGGAACTTGCCGCTCTTTACGGTGTCAGAAGTGTCAGCTCTCTGACCAATTCCATGAGTTTTGAATCAAATGAGCAGGAGATACTGGTGGGTAGTCTTGAAACAAGCTATGACCTTGAAGAGGAAGAACCGCTTAAGTTAAAGGCGGTCATTGATAACGACAAGACCTTGAAAGATAATTTCTGTTCTGAGGATAACCAGTCCATCCTTTTCATCGTTAACCTTTACAGCAGCGATGAAGTCAACATCAATCGCTCCATGACGGGAATATATGACTATCTTGACAGTACGGGGAGGGACTATTATCTAACGGGGAATCCCGCCACAAGTTATGAACTCGGAAAACTATCCGGGCAGGATACGTTGATTTTGATTCCGATTGCCCTGGCTTTGATCATAACGGTTCTGCTATTTATGTTCAGAACGAAAACGGGTTTGTTTATTCCCCTTCTTGTCGTCATCATTGCTGATGTATGGACTGTCGGGATGATGCTGGTAACGGGAATAACCATGTCGAGTATTCTGTTGCTGATTCCCATCATCATGATTGGAATCGGAGTCGATAACGCCATCCATTTTATTTCGAAATATTATGAGGAGCGGCATATTGGGAAATCGGCTAAAGAATCGGTAAAAAATTCTTATCGGGATGTGGGAAAACCGATGATCCTTGCTTGTGTCACCACGGCAGCGGGACTGCTTTCCCTCCTGACAGCGAGTATTCTCCCCATCAGTCAACTCGGAATATTCGGATCAATAGAGATCGGGTTTATCCTGTTGACCTCAATGGTACTGGTTCCTGTTTTACTGCTGTTGTTAAAACCCAAAGCAAGACCGATATTGAATGAACATGGAGAAATGCCTTTTCTCAAGCAAATTACAGGGTTAGTCCTCAAGCACAGAAGAATCACGGTCATCATCATTATTCTGCTGTCAGTCCTGATGCTGGCGCAATTGCCGAGTCTTTCGGTAAAAGCGGATCAATCCGACTTCCTTGGAGATGATAATGTGGCAATCGTCGGTGGTAGATACCTTGAAGATAATTTCGGGGGTCAGGAACAGATATCCGTTTATATACAGGGAAGTGGGGATGAAAAACTATATCGTGACTTTTATTTCAATCGTGCCATGAGGGATATACAGAAATTCTCAGAGACAATCGGAATTGTTTCCAATTCCAGAAGTCTGACAGATACGGTGGCCGACATATCCGGTGCTTTTTCCGGGACACCCCATATACCCGGTTCAAACGCGACGATGGAGCAGGTTTTCTTTCTCATTCAGGATGGAGATTCGGTCAGGCAGATAACGTCAATGGAAAAGAATGAGGCAAGGGCGATTCTGACAGGTTCTTTCGGAGCTTTTGAAGGAGAGATATTTGAGATTGTCAAGCCTGTTACGGAATTTATTGATGATTATATACTGAGTGATTATCGCATAATGGGACTCGATCTTGAAGATGAAGAGGCGATTGAAGCGTGGAAGGGTCAGCTTGAGCAGTTTCTTGCGGCAAGAGGCAAAAAACTTGAGGCAGACCTGTTTGAATCGCTCGTTTTGTTGAAGAAAGAAACATCTGAAACACTTTTTGGAACACTTTCAGAAGCGGCACTTCTCAACAGGTTCAATGATTTTCTTGAATACTATTACATGGAGCCCGTTGATCTTGAAACGTTCCGGACAATTGTAGAAAACGATGAAGAGGGATTGTATGACGAATTTCTCTATCAGGAGGAAACAACCTTAAGAGCCGATATCGCCTTTTCAGAAATCAAGAGGACTTATCCGGATATGAAGGAAGCGGATGCCCGTGAGATGGCTGCTTATATTCAGGATGAAGAAGTTCCCGTTGCCATCGCAACGACGGAAAAGGGTAAGCATATGGACATCAATCTGACCGGTTCAGATTTTATCACAAGCGGGATTCAGGAAAAGATAACAGAAAGTCAAATCAATTCGCTCATGATCGCCATTATCATCATCTATATTCTATTCGTTATTCAGATGAAATCCTTTCTGATAGGAATAGTGTCGATGATTCCGCTTTTACTGACACTTCTGTTTAACTTTGGTTTCATATCAGGACTTGGATTCAGTTTGAATGCAGCCACAGCCGTTATTGCAGCATTGATGATGGGATTGGGAATAGATTATGCCATTCATTATCTCAACCGTTTCAGGATTGAGTTAAGGAAACTGGGAGATAAAAAGGCAGCAATTCTGAGAACTTCATCGACAACGGGGAGAGGAATATTTTCAGGCGCTTTAACCACTTTTCTAGCGTTTTTTCCATTATCTTTTTCCCGGGCAGCCATGATGGGTCAGTTTGGACTTATCTCATCATTTAACGTATTCGTTACGACACTATTGTTGTTTACGTTGCTTCCGATATTGCTGATGATGATACCAAAAGAAAAATTTCTTAAATAATAAAGGAGGTCTGTATGAAAAAAATAGTCTTAATGTTCCTGATCATGACGTTTATCTTTGCAGCGGGATTTTCAAAGACAGCAAAAGAGGTTCTGGATGAGATGGAAGAAAAAAGTCAGGGATTTGACAGTGCCAAACAGGTGTATGAGATGGATCTGATTGATTCTAAGGGACAGGTTGAAAACACAAAGGAAATGGAAGTTTATATCCTGGTGATGGATGAAGGTGAGGAAGCCGACAGTTATACCATGATGAGAATCGTAAAACCAAGGAACCTCAACGGCACGACGGTGATGACACTTGAGGAGGATGAACAGTATATCTACATGCCGAGTTACCGAAAGGTGAAAAAGATTACGGGCAGTACGAAGAATGATAATTTCCTGGATACAGATCTTAAGTATTCCGAACTGGCATTAGTTTCAGGTGATGTGGAGCAGGAAAATGAAAAGAAGATGCTGGAGGAAACGGATCAACACTATGTGATTCAGATTGATATTGATGATGATGATGTGGATTATGATTATATGGTCATGACGATTGAACGCGAATCGTTGAATATGAAGCGAATCGAATTCTACGATAATAACGGTGAAATGGTCAAGACGATGACTGCCGGTGATTACAGCGAAATAGACGGTTATACTGTTTTTGGAGAGCTTGAAGTAACCGATATCAAAGTGAATCATTCGACGAGAATGAAACTCGTCGAAGCTGAATTTGACATTCCGATTACCAAAAAGTTCTTCAGTACGTTGAACATGACCAGCAGAGTCTTGAGATACAGATAAGATGAAGAGGAAACAAATCCTTTTAACCGTGATATTCAATATGTTTTTTGTGTTTCTTTGTTTTTCTTCTCAGATACCTGATATGATCGTAGAAGACAAACATCAGAGGATTGGAATTAAAGAATTGATTCACGATAAGGATTTGAAGTACATTCTGTATGGTGATCCCGACAGACTTGAAAAGAACAGAGTAGAACTGGATAAGATCCTCGATTTTTTAAGAGATGAAGGCTTATTGAAAAAGATGCTTTATCTTGTTAATTTCAAAGGGTATGTCGGTTTTGTTCATCCGATAATCAAAATGAAGATGGAGGATGAAAGAAAGGCAAACGGATTGGTTATTTTTGCGGACTTTAAAGGTGATTTAAGAGATTTTCTTAAGAATGGTGAAAAGACAATCTCTTTCATCATCCTGGATGAAAACAAAGATATTCAAACGATTTTCGAGGTAGCGGATGTCGCTGATATAATGAACGCACTTCACCCATGAGGTTTTGAAAGTGATCATGCGATATTTGTTTTGAACTGGTTTATTAAAGGGGAAGTAAATTGAATAGGGGGGATACAAATGAAACGTTATTGCATCATACTTATGATGACCGTTTTATCCTGTATGCTATTTTCCTGGGGGGGAGAATTCGAATACAACATAGGATACAACGGTAAATCAGAGGAAGTGGATGTCTTTCAGAATTTTGGTTTGGATATCTTTTTTGATGCCCAGACCGATTACGGCTATTTTTTTTCAGATATAGAAGCAACATTCTTTCACGGGATTTCAATGGATGCCTCGGCTGCCTTCTCGAATCCTTTATTATATTGTGAAAGAACAAATGAGGGAATGCTGCCGACTTATACCAGTCTGGCATTTGGCATGGATCGTTTTCTTATCAACCTCAATGAAATATATTATGAATATGCCCTTGAGGACTTTGTTCTGAGAGCCGGACGCTTTAAACTTCAAAGGGGGAGTGGGAACCTTTACAGTCCATCCGATGTACTGAGCTCATCCTCTATGATGGGGATCGATTCAAATCCTGTTAAAGAGCCGATTGATGGGTTATTACTTCAGGGATATTTTGATGATCTGGATATGGAACTTTTCTTCACTCCCTATACCAAGATGTCTTTCCCAACCTACAATACCTATATGAATACATTGACATCAAACGGTTATCTCACGGGTTTTGCGATTAATACCATATCCGCCATAGACGGACCACCGACCGCTGTTGTCCCTGTTTCGGAACAGTATGCCTTTGAGAAAGATTATCCACTCTCATATCACGATATGAACTATGGGGTTCGTTTAGGGTTTACCTTTTACGATGTGCTGATGAAAGCCGGACTTTATAGAGATCATTTTCATTTCCAGGTTCCCACATGGATCAGACAGGATTATACAAGGCTTTCGACAACGACGACACTCGACGATGGCACCCTGTTGCCTGCCGGTGCGCTTATCTACGATACCAAAACTGAACTGAAGATTCCGTCCAGGGTGACGCTGACCCTCGATGGTCAGGGGGATCTGTTTGATTCGACGATCTATTATTTCGAAGGAAGCGCCATGATGCCTGAAAGTATTGAGACGGTCATCTTCTTTGACTATAATGATTTCTACGCCACCTCAACCGTACGGGATGTCTTTGAAAAAAAACTGTATTTCAAAGGGATTGCGGGAATTGAGTACAGTGGTGCGATTACAGGACTGGGATTGGAAGAGGATGAGTTCAACCTCGGTCTCGAAATCTTTAACTCCCTTGCCGGTGAATATTTTACCTGTTCTCCCGGATTCAACACATTTCTCAGGGTGAACAAAGACGATTTTGATTTTACCGGAGCGCTCATCTGTGCCTTTTCAGAGATAGCGGATGACTATAAATTTGGGTTGATGGTCAACGCAGGGGTGACTTATATGGGACTTGAAGGGATTGATGTTCTTCTGGATAGCACATGGGGGTATTCTGCCGATGAGATGCATCCGTTTTATATACCGGACGGTTTTCTGAACAGCATCAGTATCGGTGCAATAGGTTATTTTTAAAAGTGATCAAAATCCCCTCCTTGAAATTGGAGGGGATCTGATTATTTTTTTTATCTCTCTTGTGTTATTTTATTTTTATTGAATCCTGCTTAGAAAGTGCTTCTTTTATTCTGTTCAGACAGATGGTTGCGTATGTTTTTGGTTCGTCATCAAACAGAAGTGAGTAATTCATGAAGGTTAATTCTCTTGCCAATATGAGAAGTTCTAACGCTGCATTCGAAAATTCAGCCTTGGGATCAATGGATTGATACCCTTCAAGGAGGGCATTTTTTAATTCTTCATAATTCAACCCTTCTGCATGTCTGTAGAAATAAAGGATGATGGACAGTTCATGAACGGGATAGCCCAGAAGAGAATCCTCAAAGTCAAAGATCCTGATTTCACCATTTTTAAATTTCACATTCCACGGATTCAAATCACCATGCAGAAGTTGGGGATTCTGACGGGAATAAAATACCGAGAGCTTTTGATCAAGGATTGGTACGAGTTTATCAAGCATTGCACAATCTTTTTCATCGACGATGTGCCTGTAATCATCCTTCATATAAACCGCTTCTTCTCCCGTATAATAAAAGACCTTATCCCATTTCTTTATTTTAATTTCTTTCGGTATTTCCCAGCAGGCTGTTTGCTGATGGATAAGGGCCGCCTGACGTCCTAATTTTCTGAAGGTTTCTGGTGATTCTTTACCGTAGTGGTCTGTTCCATCAAGCCACGAGTAAAGAGCCATCCTGATCGGAGAATCCTCTTTCTCATTTTCAACAAGTGTTATACCCTCTCCGCTTTTATTCAGTACGGCATGTGGTGTATGAACTCCTTTCAGGCGATTGATGAAGTATATCTCCGCCTTATTATCTTCATAGGTACTTGACCCTTCATGGTATATCTTTAAAGCGTAAGGGATATCGTCTTCCGTTGTCACTTTAAAATAGGTGTTTGTTTCCTCTGTCAGAAATTCTATTGATTTGACCTTCATAGCGTATTGAAATAAGGCTTTTTCAACAATGGGGATTAGATGATCGTAAGTATCGATAATGTATCACTCCTTCAGACTCATTAAATAGTCAACGGCATATTTCTGTGCCTCATCTTTTTTTTCAAATGCGTCGGTTGCAAATTTTTCCCTCAATTCCAGATATAATGCTGTCAAAGCTTCTAATGAACGGATACAGCTTTGTTTGTTATATTCAACGATAGTTTGCCTAAGTCGGCTGCTCTCTTCAGGTGCATCCACTTCTATCTTTCTCACACCTCTCGGTAATTTGTGGTTTTTCATCAGGACAAGGGGACCGATGACGGATTGCCTGAGAAAGGAGATGAATTCAATCGTCTCAAAAATTTCATTTCGGCCGAGTTTTGTTCCGGCGTAATGAATCCATACCCAGAATCTGTCTTCTATCCATTGAAGATCGGGATATGGAAAAACGGCTTCTTCTTCAGTCATCCTTTTACTCAGTTCTTCGTCCCTTTCCCAGAGTATTACCGGGTCTTCAACTCTGTGAGGGAAATCATCAAGGGAAACAAATTTAAGATCGACGTGTAGCAATGGCGGTCCGTAAAGACAGATCAGAAGCCTAGGTTCTCCGACGTGTTCTCCTGTGAATGCGGATAGCAAATTACCAAGATCTGAGGCCATCAATTTTCTTTCATTCATCACCTCTTGATAATGTTCCGGTTTGATCACGATGATGAAATCAATATCTGAAAAATCATCCATCTCCCCCGTGATGTATGAACCCCCTGCAGCGATACCGTCAAATCTTGAATCTTTGCTGAAATACGCAACTGCTTTGTCGATAAATTTCTGATGTAAATCCGGAATCATAATGCCTCCTTCGAATTCTTCTGAATTTTTATTTATTATTGTATTGTAGCAGAAAACAAGCCGCCGTACAAAAAAAATAGCAGATCACATGAAAAAAAGTAATTTATGATAAAATGGTGTAAGAAAGTTCTGCCATGAGGTTAAGTGAATATGTTTATACAAATTGATGAGAAATTCAAAAATCATAAAAAGCAGTTTATCATACAATCGATGATGGTTGCAGGGGTTATTGCCGTTGTTATGATCGTTATGGATTTTATTTCGGAGGGGGTTATCATCGCCTCAATCGGCGCAAGTGCGTCAATAGCCTTTGCCAGACCGCATACGAAAACAGCCGGATCGAGATATCTTATCGGCAGCTATATCTTTGCCATCTTCGGTGCCTGGGTCTGTTCCTTGATTATGAATGGGTTACTGGGTGTCTTTCCGGATTTCCAGCAGAATACCGCTTTGGCCATATTTGGGGCGATTGTCGTTGGAAAAACAGTCTTTCTGACGGTTGTGACCGAAACAGAACATCCACCGGCATCAGCGCTTGCGCTTGGGATGCTCATCAGCGGCTTCAGTCTTCCCAGAGCTGCGGAATCTATCATCGCTATCACGATTATTGCGATTCTCAGAAAAATTTTAAAACGCTATATGATGAATTTGTATTGATTACTTTTAAGCATGAACACCATTTAGGAAAATAACGGAAAATTTTAATTTAAAAGTTTGTCATGCGACAGAATATGTTTAAAAGGGTACAACTTTCTGAGGGGATCATTTTTCCTATATTTATTATATTGAGGAGGTTATTATGAAAAAGTTTTTTATTTTGATGTTATTTGTACTGCTGGTTAGTTTCGTTTTTGTCAGCTGCGATGAATCAACAGAAGGTGAACAGAATGCTTCACAACCAAAAGTTGTAGAAAAAGCGACCATAAAGGGTGAACTGGTTGAAACGGAACATTTCAGCGTTATCAAGGCCGACGGGTATTCAAAGATGGATATCGCAGGCGGTATTCAACTTTACAAGGGAAGCAATGCGCTTGAAATATGGGTCAGAGGCACCGGCCTTGATGAGTCGGATGCTGAGGATTCCTGTGTTGGCTTACAGAAAAGATACGACGGAACCGAAACGAAAAAAGTCAGCAAGTTTGGATTGGATTTCTATACGTCAACCTACGAAGCGGTCGGTTGTCCACAAACAGTCTATATAACCGTTAAAGACGGTCAGAAGATACAGATTGGTATCGTTGGGAAAACGCATGAAACGGATGAAACGTTACAGGGAATGTTCGAATCCATCAAGATTAAATAAAATTTTACAATAAGCCGGATAGGAAAAGGATCCGGCTTTTTCATGTTTTGTGGTATAAATGATAAAGCTGAATGCGTTCGGCAAAAAAATAAGGAGATGATTATATGTTCAAAAACAAAAAATTCAGAAACGAAGGGGATATTTATGCGATCGTCTTGGAGGGGATGAATTAGGCGTTAGACTAAGTATGACTGTCTGAAACAAATGCGCCGGATTCATCCTGTTATTGAGAAAGGATGAATTTTTTGAACAAAAAAATTAAAAACATAGGAATATTTGCACATGTAGACGCAGGAAAAACAACACTTACTGAGCAATTGCTCTATCACACAGGAGCAATCTCCCACCTGGGGAGAGTGGATCATGGTGATACGCTTACAGATTCGCTTGATCTTGAGAAAGAACGCGGCATAACGATTATGTCTGCTTCAACATCATACACTTATAAAGACCAAAAAGTGAATATCATTGACACACCGGGACACACGGACTTTGTTGCGGAAGTCGAACGTTCCATGCTTGCCCTCGATGGTGCCGTACTGGTGATATCGGCAAAGGAAGGTGTGCAATCACACACAAAACTGCTGTTTAACGCATTGAACAGAATGAATATCCCCACTCTCATCTTTATCAACAAGATCGACAGGATGGGTGTGGTCATTGAGCACGTGATAAACGGGATTCAAAAACTTCTCAGTACGAATATCATTACGATGCAATCGGTGAGCGATTCAGGCTGCAGGGATGCAACTATCAGTGCAACGGGTTTAAAAGCGGATGATAAGACGATTGAACTTTTATCTGAAGTGGATGATATGCTGATGATGGATTACCTTGAAGGCGGTATGATCGAAACTGAAAGGCTGAGGACACTTCTTAAAACAGCAGTGAACGAAAGACTGGCGTACCCCGTATTTTTTGGCAGTGCCTTGAACAACATCGGAGTGGAAGAGATACTTGATGCCGTAAATGATTTTCTTCCACAATTTACCCCTTTGGAATCCGAAATGCCCGGTGGCATTGTTTTTGGAACCGGGCGTTCTCATAAGAAAAAGGGAAGGTTTAGTGTTTTAAAGTTGACTTCCGGTTATCTGAAGAAATTTGACAATATTGGTGAGGATAAGGTGACAAATATATCAATCTGGGAGAACGGCAGGGTGAAAACAACAGATCATCTGAACGCCGGCGATATCGGTCTTGTGATGGGACTGCATCATCTGAACATTGGGGATGTCTTCGGGTGTACGCAGAATAAAAATATGCTTTCTCTTGGGAAACCGACATTGCGATCGAAGATAAGCTCAAAACAGCCGATTCAGAGAAAAGCGTTGCTGGAAGCTCTGTCTCTGATGCAGGAAGCAGATCCCTATCTTTCGTATGAACTCAGTGATTTCAACGACGACATTTACATCAATCTCTTTGGTTATGTTCAGATGGAAATTGTCAAAGAGATGCTGAAACGGGATTATGGGGTAGAAGTGGAGATGGCCGATCCGATGACTATTTATATGGAAACGCCACTTGAAGAAAGCTCTGCCTCAAAGATGATGTTTGAAGATGGATTGAGATTTTCGGCAGGTGTTGCGTTGAAGATCGAACCCCTGGAGAGGGGGAGTGGTGTTCAATACCATTCTGAAGTTGGAACGGGTGATTTAAAACCTACCTTCCAGAAGGGAGTGGAGGATGGTGTATTCGCCTTTATCGACCAGGGCTTAAAAGGATGGGAACTGACGGATATGAAGATAACCTTTACAGATTTTCAGTTTAACAGCGTGGATTCTACTCCGAAAGAATATCGGGATCTTGCCCCTCTGGTTCTCTTTGAAGCGTTACAGAAATCAGGAACACGCTTATTGTGGCCGGTTAGTGATTATACATTAAATATCCCCGTTACACTCATGGGGAAGGCGATATCTGATCTTCAGCAGATGCAGGCGACGATGAGTGAACCGATGATTGAAGGGGAAACCTGTGTTATAAAGGGGCAAGTACCCAATGAAAATCTCAATCATTATGAGATGAAAGTACATGAATATACATCCGGTATGGGATTCTTTGAATCTAAATTTTCCGGTTATGAAGATGCACCGAAAGATGTATACTATGAAAGAGAAAAATTTAAGATTGATCCGGCAAACAGAGGGAAATATCTCCTATCTAAATTGAATACATTTTAACAGAAGGAGCAACAGCCTCTTTGCACGAAATCTATGCGTATGACAATGAAAAAGTTCCTGAAGCAGGTGATCACAGTATCATTATAGACTGGGATGGAAATGCAAAATGCATCATCAGAACAACCGATATCTCTATTGTTCCCTTTAAGGAGGTTTCAGCCGAATTTGCTGCCACAGAGGGGGAAGGGGACAAAAGTCTTGAATACTGGAGAAACGCTCACTTGGAATTCTTTGAGGAAGAATGTGAAAAAATATCCAAAACATTTAACGAGGATATGCTGGTTGTATGTGAAGTATTCGAAGTTGTGTATCAATAAAGATAGATAGGATATTTGGAAACGAGCGGACAGATTTTGTTTGAAACCGGGTAAACCCGGATAACTCGAAATATAGTTTGAAGTTCCCAAATTTAGTTCGTTGTAGGGCAGGTCTCTGTCCCTGCCCTTTAAATTGTTTTCCTTTATGGCTTCCTTCCAACATGCAGCATATGTTCTGTCCCCGCCCACGTCATTGGATTAGAGGCAATCCGGAAATTAAGATCAAGCCATTCTTCATAAGCTTCTTCGGATAAAGCGGTAATTGAATCTTTTGACTGAGCAAATAAGCCTTCCAGTCCTGTAATGGCAAGGGTCTCAAGGTCAAACTTTTCCATCAGAGGTTGAATTGCCTTCGGGTCTATAAAATATGCCGTTGTAAATCCGGGATTTTCTTGACTGACGATGTTGACGCCATCTTTAAGATAATCAAGTAATCGTTTTTTATAGCCAATAATCCCTTCCGGATAATAAGTCACACAGTCGTTGATCGGAGCATAAGCTGATATAAATGCAGTGAAGAGCAATCCTCCCGATTTAAGTCTCTTTAAACATTCTGTGATGGCTTTTTCTCTGTCTTCTTCGGTAACGAGGTGATACAATGGGCCAAAACAGAGCACCGCATCGAATGTCTCTTCAATATTTTCAGATAGATTCAGTACATTTGAATGAACATAATCGTTTATAAGAATTCCGTTTTCATCTGCCTTTTGTTTTGCAAGTACAAGGTTTTTTGATGAAAGATCAACAAGTGTTACATCGTGTCCCGCTTCAGACAGAGCGATGGCGTATCTTCCCGGTCCTCCGCCAACATCCAGAATTTTTGAGCCTTTTTCCAGATGATTCTTGAGATATTTCATGGTCATATCAAATTCAATTTTGTTATTTTCAAGTCTTTTCCATTCGATGGTTGGATCTTTGTCATAAAAGTTTTCGATTTCTTTCATTTAATACCCCTTTATTTTAATTTAGAAGCATTATATCATGTAACAGAATTTAAATGGTTCGGATGTTTAATTAAAATAGATATCTGATATAATGCTTTGCCGGCAAATAGTTAGTCGGCAAAGTATTTTTTGTGAGGTGTGAAATGGACGCGTTAAGTCAACTGGAATGGCTGCTCAGAACGTTTGGCAGGATGCATCAGAATATCTTGAGTGTGAAAGATGAGCAGAACGGACTCAGTGAGGCGACTCATCCGGTGATACTCTTCGTCATTCGTTACGATATGAAGGATATGAAGGCTTCACAAAAAGAAATTGCGGATGAGATAGGTATCAGTCCTTCGACAGTGGCGATTTCCATTAAAAGGATGGAAAAAGCCGGTTTACTGAGAAAAGTTCAGGATGAGAATGATTTGAGAAGAAACCTTATCACCCTCACCGAAAAGGGTCTGACGTTTACCGACAGATTACATGATGTTGCCGAAGAAGTCGATCGTGGCATATTTAAAGGGTTTACCGAAGAGGAATTGGATCAATTGAAGGCATATTACAATCGAATGATTGACAACCTTGAAGAGATGGGCGCAAAAGTTCCCGTAAATTTGAGAAAAAAGAGTCTGAATAAGGGGTAAAAAATATGGAAAAAACAATGAGTACACAAAAAGAAAACAAGATGGGGATAATGCCGATCAACAAACTGTTGTTGACAATGTCCATACCGATGATCATCTCGATGCTGGTTCAGGCATTGTATAACGTCGTTGACAGCATTTTTGTTGCACAGATAGGTGAAAATGCTCTTACGGCTGTATCGCTGGCATTTCCGGTTCAGAATCTGATGATCGCTGTTTCGGTTGGAACGGGTGTTGGCGTCAACGCATATTTATCTCGGAATCTTGGTGCTAAAAATTTTGAAGTGGCAAATAAAACGGCGGACAACGGAATCTTTCTTTCGTTCTTAAGCTATCTTCTATTTGCCGTTTTCGGTATGACGGCATCCGGTGTCTTCTTCGCTTCACAGACAACCAATCAGGAGATCATTACCATGGGAGGGGATTATACTTTTATCGTCTGTACCTTCTCGCTATTCCTTTTTGGCCAGATTATCTTTAACCGTTTATTACAGGCAACCGGGAAAACTTTCTATCAGTTTATCTCCCAATCTATTGCAGCAGGTGCAAATATCATTCTTGACCCGATACTCATCTTTGGATGGCTTGGATTTCCGGCTCTTGGCGTTAAAGGGGCCGCTATTGCAACGGTGTTCAGTCAGTTTATCGGCATGTGTCTTGCACTCTATTTCAACCTGAAAAAAAATCATGAGATAAAGATATCCTTTAAAGGCTTCAAACCGGATATTGAAATTATCGGGAAGATTTATTCCGTTGGAATCCCATCCATCATCATGGGATCTATCGGATCAATTATGACTTATTTTATGAACCGAATACTGATCTCCTTTACGACAACTGCAACCGCTGTTTTCGGTGTTTATTTCAAATTGCAGAGTTTTGTGTTTATGCCTGTATTCGGTTTGAACAATGGAATGGTGCCGATCGTTGCCTACAATTTTGGGGCGAGAAAACGGGAACGTATCACAAAAACGATAAAACTCAGTATCCTTTACGCCGTTGGGATGCTGACGATAGGGGCAATCGTCATGATGCTGTTCCCGGAAAAATTACTGAAGATGTTCAACGCAACGGAAATGATGCTTTCGCTTGGTATCCCCGCGTTGAGAACCATCGCCATCAGTTTCTTTGCCGCAGGCTTTTCTATTATTTCGCTGTCAGTCTTTCAGGCACTTGGGCATGGTATGCTCAGCCTTGAGGTATCGATTATCCGTCAGCTGATCGTTTTGCTGCCGTCAGCCTGGCTGTTGTCGAAGACGGGCAATGTCAACAACGTCTGGTGGGCTTTCCCGATTTCAGAAGTCGCCTCCTTTACTTTTAGCATGATCTTCATGAAACGCGTGTACAACAAGGAAATTAAGAATCTGAACAACGTTGAATTTGAAGCACTTCCGGCATATGCGGAGGAATAGATGGTATGAACTGTTTGATTACCGGTGCAACCGGAAATGTTGGACGATACGTTGTTTCAGGTTTGAAGGACATGCATGTGTATGCAGGAGTGAGCAGCGGGAAATCAGCTGAAAGATTACCTGAGCATACAGATTACAGAGTGCTTGACTTCAGCGATGAAAAGACCTGGCAAAATGCGCTGAAAGATATTGATGCTCTCTTTTTGATGAGACCGCCTCATATTTCCAATATTAAAAGAGATATGCTGCCATTTTTACAGGCGGTAAAGGATTCAGAGGTGAAACATGTTGTCTTTCTCTCTCTTGCCGGAGCGGAAAAGAATAAGGTTGTACCGCATCATAAGATAGAAAAATACATACTCGAACTGGGTATCACTTATACCTTTCTCAGACCCACTTTTTTCATGCAGAACCTGAGTACAACACATCTTCAGGAGATCAATGAAAAAAATGAGATTATCGTTCCGGCAGGCAACGGAAAGACGAATTTTATTGATGTCAGAGATATTGCCGCGACTGTCTGTGAAACCCTTGGTAAGGAAGAGCATTATAATCAGGCCTATACCATTACCGGAAAGGAATCGTATACCTATAATGAGATTGCGGAGATAATGAGTGAGGAACTGAAGCGAAAGATCGTGTACAAAAATCCGTCAGTGATAAGATTTTACAAAGAGATGAGAAAAAAGGGGTATCAGAGAAAATTTATCCTTGTGATGATTGGGATTTATTATACGACAAAATTTGGTTTGGCGGATATCAGAACAAATGAACTTCAGCAAATTATTAAAAGAAAACCTATCGGGTTCAGACAGTTTGTGAAAGACAACCTCTCGTTGTTTCAATAAAAAAACACCCTCTTGGAGGGTGTTTTGTCAATTTGTTTATTAAACCACGGAGATATACACTTCAACCGTCTGATGGTTCATATCTTCATTGTCATTCGTGTACACTTCAAAATCACAATCAAAACGCCTTTTCAAATCGGAAGTGTATACAGCCTGCCAGACTTCACCGACGACCTTTTGGATCTCACCGTTTACAACAAATTTGGCATATTTCCCCGCCTTTATGATTCTTTCCTCAAGTTTAGGATTTCCGTTCTCAGTTACTTGTGTGGCACACATAAAACGGTATGGTTTGGTGTGATCTCCTTCATAATCCGTGTAAAGTCCGATCGTTCTTGTGTCTGTTCTGTTCTTGATAGCGAAGACTAAACCGTTTCCGAGAAAGTCTCCCCACAATGTCCCTATATCCCTGATCGCTTTTCCGTTTTCATTGGTCGTCATGATCGACTTTCCGACAACCTTCATTTCTTCAAGTGTCACGATATCATATGTCATTTCCGTCATCTCCCTTTTTTAAAGTTCAGAAAGAGTATAGAACTCTGAATGCGACATCAGTGTGTCATATTTGAAGTTAGATTTTCAAAATTTTCTCGGCTTTTTTCTTCAGTTTGTCTTTCAATTTTTCAGGAGAACAATCCAGGAGGTAATCGGCGTATGACATGACATAATTTGTCATCCATTCATCAATTTCCGTATCGAAAGAAACCTTAATGTAATCCTTTAAAACTTTTATCTCACTTGAAAAGAGCTCCTCTTTCACACGGAACAAGGCACTTTTTGACAATATCAAAACAACGGCTTCACTTTTGCGACTGTCAAAAGAAGTCAAACGATAATTTTCAATATCGTAATCCTCCCTGTTAAAAGGAGAACCTGTCTGTTGAATCGCCTCAATCCTTGAAATCCTGAATGTTCTGTAATCATTTCTGGAATGGCACCAGGCGATTAAATACCATCTCTTTTTCTTGAAAATCAGTTTCAAAGGATTAATGATCCTCTTCGTGAGCGCATTTGATTTGTTTTTGTATTGGAGTTCTATACTTTGACTTTTTTTCAAAGCATCTTTTATCTGTTCAAATTTTAATTTCTGAATGTTATTGTCAAAAGGGGTGAAGTCCACTTCAAGAAAAGATTCCGAGTTTTTTGAGAAGAGCTTCTTGAGGTTGTTCAAGGCAATGTCATTGTCATTGTATTCAGCGGTCTGGAGTATCTCAAGTCCCAGCAGCAGACTGTTTTTTTCCTCTTCCGTCATAACCGACTTATCCAGTACAAAATCCTTCAGAATACTGATGCCGCCGCCATTTCCTTTATCGGTATAAACAGGGATACCGCTCATTGAAAGTGTTTCAATGTCTCTGTATATCGTTCTGGTTGAACATTCAAATTCCTTTGCCAGTTCTCCCGCGGTTGTCCTTTCTTTATTCAGAAGGATATGGACGATGCTGAATAGTCTGTTGATTTTCATGATGTCGCTCCTTTGCACATATATTTCTGAAAATTATTAGAATCTTTTCATAGATGATCATTTCTCTAATCTCTATCGATTATATCCCATAAAATTATTAAGATTAAGGTTCATATCGACTATGATCGATAAATTTCTTGGATTATTGCTTTTTATCGATTATAGTCGATAAAAAATTGACAATACAGTTCAAGAAATCACCTTTACTGAAATGGTATCATGATTCCCGGAGGTTGGGGATGAACAGAGAAGAAAAGATCAATGCAGTCAATACGATGATAAAGTTCATGGAAGCACATTATCTTGAAGAGATGTCTTTGAAAAAGATCGCCGATTCATGCGGGTATTCTCCCTGTTATGCCTCAAGGTTGTTCAAACAGCTTACCGGTAAGGCTTTGTTTGAACATCTGAGAGCTTTGAGGTTGACAAAAGCAGCACTCAGACTGCGTGATGAAGACAACAGGGTAATCGATATCGCCTTTGATTTTCACTTTAATTCACATGAAGGATTTACAAAGGCGTTTTCCAGACAATTCGGGATTGCTCCCAAGGCGTATTCAAAAAAGACACCTCCGATTAAACTGTTCATGCCGTATCGTGTGGATAACCCCGATAAACGAAAAAAAGGAGATGATATGATGTCAGAAAAAAAAGAACTCAGAACGGTTTTTGTGCAGGTTGTTGATAGAGAAGCGAGAAAATTTATCATAAGAAGGGGAATAAAGGCGACAGATTATTTTAAATACTGTGAAGAGGTATCCTGTGATATCTGGGGTGTTCTGACGAGTATCAAGGGGGCTTTGAACGAACCGATGGGTGTCTGGCTTCCGGACAATATGATCAAACCCGAAACGTCTCAATATGCACAGGGAGTTGAAGTGCCACTTGATTTCGATGGAGAATTACCTGAAGGCTGCGAACTCATCGACCTGCCAGAATGTAAGATGATGATATTCCAGGGGCAGCCATACGATGATGAGGATTTTGAAGTGGCCATTCAGGAAGTCTGGAAGGCGATAGATGGATATGATCCTAAGTTTTACGGCTTTGAATGGGCTCCTGAAGAAGCACCCCGTTTTCAGCTTGAACCGCTTGGGTACAGAGGTTATATAGAGGGGAGACCTGTTCGTGCAATAAAGAAGTAAACAGTAAAAAAAGGTGGAAAGAAATTTCCACCTTTTTTATCTTTAACTGCTTAAAACGCAACTTATTTGCTGGTAATCGTATAATGTAGGATTTTCATTATTTATTCAAGGCCATTCACCCAGTTACCAAGTTTTTCCAGAAAACCATCCGTATAAATACCGGTTCCCGAAAACACCGCCCCCATAATCTTCATCGTGTCTGCTTCTCCCGCTCTGAAGCCCTGTTTCAGCATGGTATGTGATGCATTTTCAAAAACGATGATCTCAGAATCATCTTTTGCAAGTTCGTCAAAGATTTTTTGGTAAGTCGCTGCTGATTCCCTTGCGTTGACATTTTTGTCGTCAGCCCCGAACAATCCAAGGAATGGGGATGCTATTTTATAAATACCTTCCGTGGCATCTGCAAACATGTTTTTGTGCACGAAGAAAAATCTGTCTTTACTCATTGCTTTTTCGTCATATTCGTTGCCTTTCAAATGTGAAAGATACCCTTCATAGTCTCCATCAATGATATATTGATCACTTTTTATAAAGAAGCTGTTATATCTTTCAATTTCAGCTTCTGACATTCCGGAATCTTTTAACCTTTCCTCTGTTATATATTTCCCCTGTCTCATCCAGTTGATGGCACCGCTGACACAGATCATAAAGTCATATTGATCTGTTAGGAGTGCAATTTCAGAAAGAACCCAGCCTCCTTGAGACATTCCCATGAAGCCGATTTTTTCTGTTTTAACCGTGTTTTTAACGGCTGTTTTTGCTGTAATCGCAAGTTCTGAACGCTCTTGCAGGGTAAAATGCAACCAGTTCCCTTCAGATGTTCCAATTCCTGGCTTATCCCACGAAAAGACAGCTATACCTTTATCCAGAAAGGCATTCATCAGAAAGATATATTGATCGTTGTCTGTTCTGTTTACTGCACCATCTCCATGAAGGAAAATAACAACCTTGAGTGTATCCTCATTCATTTTTGGAATATATAGACTTCCGGATATTTTATTGCCGTTGTAATCAAAGTCTATTTGCTTTTCAGTTTTAATATGAAGAGAAAACGGATCATTCAAAAAAGCAAAAGACATAGCTGCTGTGAGGATTAAGAGTGTTATACATAAGATCTTTTTCATTGTTACCACCTTTCATCTGTAATGTGATTTCAACTCTATTATAAACCTTAGGTCCCTCCTAAGGTCAACTGATAAAAACTCTCCCTTGACAAAATAAAAAAAACAGGATAAAATAGAACGATGTTATAAAAATTATATAGACGTTATAATATTGGAGTGATGATGTTGAATAAGGAAGACAAAAAGATCATAAAAGACGAACGGGTCAAAAAGATATTTGCAGAAACCACAATGGAATTGATCAGGGAATATGGCATAGAATCTGTGACGGTAAGGAAGGTTTCCGAAGCGGCATCCTACTCGTTGGGGACTTTGTACGGCCATTTTAAGAATCTGGATGAGCTGTTGTGGTATACGAAGCGCTTCTTCGTCGACGAGATTTCACAATACTTTGAAGCTGATAGCGTCAAGCAGAAAAATGACACTTTTAAAAGCCTGCTCAAAACCTATGTGGACTATTTTGTGGAGAACCGTAATGTGTTTAAGTTTTTCTTTTTTACTTCGCTTGATAAATCTGAGAAAGGGGAATTCAACCTTTCGCAGATCGCGAATGTGGATAAAAGAACGAAGGAGATTTTCATGCAGTACATGAAGGAAAGTGCCTGTACACCGGCTCAGCTGGAAATAAAACTGAAGACCGTGCTGTATTCGATCCATGGCATGCTGATGCTTTACGTTAGCAATAATGAAGAATTGACGAAGGAAACGTTGTATAGGGATTTTTCAAACATAATGGATACGCTTTTCGAATAAAAGATGAGCGATAAGAGAGGCTTTTAAACAGGAGAGGTGAGAAAATGAAGGCATTGGTCTTATACGATACGGTTTTCGGAAATACGGCAAAGGTCGCACAGGCGATAAATGATCAACTGAAATCTATTGGTGAATCGGAATTGAGAGATGCGGATACTTTTTCAGTATCTGATTTAAACCGGATAGATTACCTGATAGTGGGTTCTCCCACAAGGGCATTTACGATGACACCCAAGTTAAAGAGAGTCCTGAAAAATCTTCCCGAAGGGAAGCTGAAAGGTGTAAACTGTCTTTCTTTTGATACCAGATATGCAGTTGAGGATGTCAACAACAAGGTCTTTACGTTGATGGCAGGAACTTTTGGCTATGCGGTAAAAAAAATAACTCGAGCTCTTAAGAAAAAGGGATGTTTAGAAGTTATCAGATCAGAGGTGTTCTATGTGAAAGAATCCGGTGGACAGTTGATGGATGGAGAGCTTGAGAAAGCAAAAAAATGGATAAAGCAGCAAGTTTCCTGATAATCTGATCGTTTTGGTGTCGGAATCACTGAGGTTTTAAACAGATGAAAAATTATAAGGTATCATCAGGTGATTTAAGACGATAATGAATCTTTCTGGACTTTAAATTCGAGGTTAATGGGGGTGTTTATGAAGAAGAAAAGAGGGTTGATCATCCTGATAATCATTGTGATTGTCGTAATCATTGCAGGTATTTTTGTAAAAGATTTTCTGGATAAAACCGAAAAGGGATTGGAAGAATTAGAGCAGCTTGGCTTTGTTGAGATAGAGATCAGCAGAATTCCGGATGGAAGCTATAACGGATATTTCAAACAGTTTCCGATAGAAGTTGAATTGACTACTACAGTCAAAGACGGGAAAATAACAGCAATCAATATAAGAAAACATGTTACCGGTCAGGGACAGGTCGCGGAAAATATCACTTCCGATGTGATCAAAGAACAGTCACTTGAGGTTGATATGATCACGGGAGCAACCTACAGCAGTCTCGTTATATTGAAGGCAGTAGAAGACTCTCTTTTAAATTTAAAAAAGTGAGCTTTTCATACTCTTGAAATGAAGTAGATTGAAAAGAGGACACAACAATCATTTGTATAAAAATTCCCGTTTAAAGTTTTTAGCAGGAATTTTTATATGGGGGTTGATACTCTATAATCATAGTAGTATACTATTGCATCTTATGAATGGAGGCGATAGGATGCCGAGATTAAATGAAGGTGGAAATTTTGTTTATGGTGTTTCAGTGATGAAAGAGACCTTTGAAGTGAAAATCCCCCCACAGGCGTATGAAGACTATCATTGTTGCAAGGATGCAACATTTATTCTGATGTCCGGTAGTGATGAAAGCGGTGGATTTTGTGTGACCAGCAAGAGATTACTGTCTTATTCCGAACTTCAGAATATTCTTTTTGATAACCCGTCTTTGAACGATGAAAAAGTTCATGAGGAGTGGATTCAATACAAGGGAAGAAAATATACCTGCCGAAAAAATAATGCGGGAAAAGTTGTGTTGAATGCAAAGGATCTGGAAGAACTTGAGATAGAGTCGGGTAAAGAACTGATGTGTATCAGGGGAACGGATATCGCCTTTTCCTTCGCGGCAAAAGGACTTCTGATCGAAAAGATGAAGCAATACGATGGAGAATTGGAGATGTTTTGAAATTTATCGCTTGTTGTCGATTTATACGAATGGTGTTTCGGAGATTTCTTATGAAATCTCCGAATTCTACATGACCTTCAGGATTGATTCACTACCTTTCAGCTGAGCCTCAACGATAAGAAGATTCTGTCTTGTGTTTTCGATGATGAGTTCGGAATAGCCTGTACTTTTCATCTCATCTATCTTTTCGGCAATACCCATTTGATATTTTTTAAGCAGTATAATTCTCTTCTCAAGCAATTTTATGGTTTTGTCAACACCCGGAATATCTGAAAAAAACATCCCGATGTTGAAATTTCGAATATCATAATCAAACCCGGATATGAAAGATTCGACAGTTCGCTCGATCTCAATTTCTCCGTTTTTTGTCAGACTATATATCTTTTTTTGAGGCATTTCCCCATCCCTTACAATTTTGACAGAAAGATATTCTTTTTTATTAGCCTGTTTTACCGTTGCATAAACCGTAGAATCCGCTATCTTATACCAGCTGTTGATATTCATCTCTTCGAGTTTTTTTATGATTTCATAAGCGTTAATGGGTTTTTTATAGATGATGCCGAGAATCATCGTCATGGCTTTTGATAACATGTGAACGCTCCATTTTTTTAAATATTTTTAAAGGGAAAAGTGTCTTTTTATTGAATCAGCCGTTTCTTCAATTGAGTTCGAACCGTCTATTGTCAATATTTTAGAATCATACGCTTTTGCTTGAGTACCTACAATTTGCCCAAACTGATGATCTCTTTCCATCCAGTTTTTAAAGGCAACTTCCGGCTCATCACATTCAGCAAGAATATATTTTATGAATTCCCGTTCCGAATACTTTTTCACCTGAAATTCTCTTGTCGGAATCATATATATCAATCTATCATTCGGAACTTTAAGACCCTGCATTAACTCCGGGATCAAAGCCGCTCCTTCAACGATGATTAGCTGCTCTTCCGACAATGAAAACAAATCGTCAAGTATCATCTCAAACCTTTCCCTGTAAATCTGAAACTCCTCTTCCACTTGAATTTCAACAGGTCTCATCCACAGTTCATTCCAATCAGGGTTTTGCCATTTACACATTAGTGGATGTTTTTCAGGAGTAATCCGTTTAAGATGGTCTGAATCATGATCATCAACCTTGTAATAAAGCAACGCGTATTCCTCGGATAAAAGTTCTGAAACGGTACTCTTCCCTGAACAGGGAGAACCCCCTATGAAATAAGTTCTGTTGATTAATGAGTTTATCTTTTCTTTCTGCAAAGTAAAGCTCCTTTCAATCCAGCAATCAATCAATTATATCATCTTGATCTTTTTGTCATTAATAGAAATAGCGATAAGTAATTCTTGACAAAATAGAAATTTTTTGATAGTATATGAATGAATAAAAATTCATTCATTCATTTTATCGAAATTAAATCAAAGAGGTGACCAAAATGAAAAACATTACAGTGTTCATTGGAAGCGCGAGGAAAAAGGCAACGTATACGGCTGTTAGAGAATTTGAGGAGAATCTGAAAAAATTACAGGAGGTTAATTTTGAATATGTCTTTTTAAGTGAATACAATCTGCAACCATGCAAAGGTTGTCTTGTTTGTTTCAACAAAGGGGAGGCGAATTGTCCGCTTGAAGATGACAGGGATATTCTGCTTGAAAAGATCGAAAAATCAGATGGCATTATCATGGCGACACCGGTCTATTCATTTCATGTATCAACCTTCATGAAGCTTTTTCTCGACAGAATAGCCTTTGTTTTCCATCGACCGAGATGCTTTGATAAAACATGGACGGCGATCGTGACCCAGGGAATCTCTGGTGGAAAAGAGGTAAGCAAATATCTGGATAAGGTTGGCGCCTTCTTTGGATTTCAGATTGTAAAAGGGAGTGTTCTGACGACGCTGGATCCGATGACGAAAAAACAGGAAGTTGAGTTAAAGAAAAAAATGAAGAAGGCTGCAGGAAGGTATCATGAAATTCTGAGAAGGGAGAAAAACCCCACACCATCTCTTCTTCAACTAATGCTGTTCAGAATCGTTCGATCCAATATGCGGGCTTTGAATGATGATTTTTACGATCATACGTATTACAAACAAAATGGCTGGCTGACATCGGACTATTATTATGATACATCATTCGGTATAATGAAGGGGATGTTTGGTCATCTCTTTGACTTTATGGGCAGACAGATGGCGAAAAAAATGTAAAAATCTGAGGTGTTGACATGGAAAAAAGAGAAGCTATTCTGAAAAGTGCAGAAAAGTTGTTTGCTGAAAAAGGCTTCAAGGCAACAAATGTGGCAGCCGTGATGGAAAAAGCGAATCTTGGAACGGGAACTTTTTACAATTATTTTCCCTCTAAAGAAGCCCTGTTTATGGAGATTTTTATGGAAGAGAATGTGAAATTGAAAAAACAGATCATGCATGAAACAGATCTGAACGGTGACCCGTTTGAAGTGATGGGGCATTTAATGACCTTGAATGCAACGGGGATGACGGAAAATCCGATCCTCAAAGAATGGTATAACCGTGAAATATTCTCGAAAATTGAAAAGAAATACAAGGAAAGTAAAGGGATAGACCATTTCGATTTTATGTTTGACACTTTTGTGGAAGTTGTAAAAAAATGGCAGGAAACCGGGAAAATGAGAAAGGATATTTCTGCTGAAATGATCATGGCAATATTTTCCGCTCTTATCAGTATCGATACGCATAAAGAAGAAATAGGGTTTCAATATTTTCCGGAAATTGTCCAATATATGTCAGGATTTGTCATGCAGGGTCTTCTTGCAAAAAAAGAATAGATTATTTGAAAAAGAATCACTTTTATGATTCAAAGATGTTATAATGAGTAAATATTGTAGCTAATATGTAAATAGGGGAGAATATTATGCCAAAAGAGCTGGAAAGACATATTGATGCGATCAGAGAGATTAAAGATGTTTTTGTACAGTTATCCAAAGATAGTGGATTGGAGGGCATAGTTATAAACGATGAGACCTATCTCACGGTGTACAACGCCTTGAATGATGTTACTGATGCGTTGGAAAAAAAGAAAAATGAGATACAAACCATTTACGAAAAAACTCAGCATACAGTCCGGCAATATGAATCACTTTTCTTTGATAATGCCTCAATTATGCTGCTTATTGATCCATCTTCGGGGAGGATTGTTAATGCGAATAAAGCGGCCTGTGAATTTTACGGTTACCCTTCCGAGGTTTTAAAAGCGATGAAAATTAATGAAATCAATATACTTTCGCCGGAGGAGATTCATGCTGAAATGAAAAGAGCAGAGCGGGGCCATAAGAATTATTTTCTCTTCAAGCATCGGCTTTCTGATGGTACCGTTAAACTCGTAGAGGTTTACAGCGGTAAAATCAGTATGTACAATCGAGATTTGCTGTATTCCATCATCCATGACATAACAGATCGCGTGAAAGCGGAAAAGGCTTTGATAGAAAGTGAAAAGAGAGCCAATGCAGCCAATCAGGCGAAATCTGACTTTCTCGCCAATATGAGTCATGAGATCAGAACGCCTATGAATGGTGTGATCGGATTTTCTGAATTATTGCAGAATACCGACCTTGATGAGATTCAGAAGCAATATCTTGAGAATATCAAAGTGTCTGGAAGGGTCCTTTTGAACATTATTAATGATGTGTTGGATTATTCAAAAATCGAAGCGGGTAAAATGGACTTTGAAGAACGCCCCGTTAATCTCAAAGAACTGCTTGAACATGCTTATCACCTGCTTAACGCCCTGTTGAACGATAAAAATGTTGAAGCCCGTGTTTTTACCGCAGGGGAATTCCCACGTTATGTCCTGACGGATGAGTTCAGACTGACGCAGGTGTTGAACAACCTTATTTCAAATGCCGTTAAATTTACTGAAAGGGGTTTTATCACGATTGGGGCTGAGATAATACAGAAAAATGCTGAGGGTTGCAAGTGTAGAATTTTCGTTTCCGATACCGGGAAGGGAATTGCAGAGGAAAATCAATAGAAGATATTCTCTCTGTTTACGCAGGAGGATTCAAGTATCACGAGAAAATATGGTGGAACCGGTTTAGGCCTCTCGATCTCCAATAGTATATTAAAGGCGATGAACACTTCGCTTGAAGTTGAATCGGAATTACACAAGGGAAGTTGTTTTTCTTTTACCTTATCGCTGAAAACAGCGAAGGATGAATGTCATACGCAAGACAATCACAAAACAGGAAATAAAGTCACAAAAAAGGCTGATGCAAATATTCTCGTTGCGGAAGACAATATGATCAATTTTAATCTCGTGAAAGCCATATTGGCTTCAAAATACCCTGAAATGAAAATTACACAGGCAAAAAATGGTCGTGAAGTGGTTACATTATGTAAATCTGAAAACTTTGATCTGATCTTGATGGACATCAGAATGCCTGAAATGGATGGCTATCAGGCAACAAAGCTTGTCAGGCAGCAGATATTCGGAAAGTCTATCCCAATCATCGCATTGACCGCATCGGTGAATCAGGAAAAGCTCGATCAAACGGAACAAGCCGGCATGGATGATTATCTGATTAAACCGTTTGTGCAGGAAAAACTCATTGAAGTGATCGAGAAATACCTTTCCTGAAATTATTTTCGTAAGGCCATCTGGGTGCTTTTTTTGACAAATTCTCGATATAAATCCTGAGAACTCAATTGCCGATGATAATAAAATGAAACCCCAAAAGTTTTTTCATTTGAATGACGGAGCCTGTTTAAAAACTTTTCTGCCGTATCATCTTCAAAAAGGAAATCTATCATGCAGTGTTCAGCCCCATAGATTTCAGTTCGATAAGCAGTATTGAAAAAGGTTTTGTAAATCGCTTTTTCCAGTGTCTTTTTGTCAACAAAGAATTCGAAAAAAATACCATCAAGATTGAACCCGATATCCCCCCCTTTTTCAAATGAACAGACAGGGATGGGATATTCCTGAAGGCATTGTTTTCCATTGATCTTCAGATAATTTTTTGGATAGAAGCCGTATTTATGCCCGATCCCCCTCTCATTTAGAAACGAGTGGAATTCCTGCGCTTTGGAATAAATTGCATTCAGCAGTTCATGTGCTGTCAGAATTTCTGAGGGGTTTGCCTTTGAACACATCAAACGGACGTCCTGTTTTGAAGGATATCTGACAAAGAAACATCAGGGTGATGATATTTTTTAACGTTTAAATTTGTATTACCCAGTGTTATAGCACTTTGTGGACACCATTGCAGACAGGCAAAACAGTTTGCGCAATGATCGCCCCAGACAGGTTTGCCGTTTTTTAGTGTAATATTACCCGTTGGACAGATTTTAACGCAGGTTCCGCAGCCGATACATTTATCGTTTGCGGTATAGGCAATAGATTCCCAGCCGTGACGTGCCACTTTGAACAGCATCCTGGAGAGTGTCGGAATTGTCTTGAATAACATTCCCTGAAGGAGATAAATGTTCATCAGCTCACCAAAATTATTCCTGTCAACGGGAAGAACCTTTCTTTCTTTGACAGCTTCGAATATTAAGTGTTTTCTTTCATCCCATTTCTGAAAGGCTTGCTGATGCTGTTTTTCAGAGAATACACCCGACCCGATACCGTTATGAGGCATCTGAACGGCAAACCCAAGTGAAAGTTCTCCGCCTGCTTTGTGGATATCTTCCTTAAAAAGCTGCATGCCTTTCGAAGGTGCTATGCCGAAAGTGCTGACGGCAAAGAGATATTTTCCCTTTAGTCCGCTCAGTTTTGAGACAAATTTCTGCATATATTCGGGTGCCTTGAAATCGTAAAGCGGAAAAACGAAACCTACCAGATCAGAATCGACAATAAGGGTATCAATCTTTTCAAAATTAGTGATATCCACTGTACAGGCATCTATGTCTTTAGCAATTTCTTCTGCAACTTTAAATGAATTTCCGGTACCGGTAAAATAATATACTACAGCTTTACTTTCAGAAGTTGTCATCTGCCTCCCCTTCTTCCCTGAGTAAGTCGTCAAAATACACTTGGATAATCGGCGTTTCTTTCCGAATACTTTTCCCTGTATTTTTCTATGATAGCCATCACAAATCCAGTTACGTTTTCCGGTAAATCAAACGGATCAATATATTCCGCAACATCACATTCTATGCCATCCGGTGTGATTTCACCGGAATAATCAGTGCAGGTGTAAACGGCGGCAACGTTGTATACTTCATCCCCGTTGGGGTAGAAGTAATGCATGTGCTGACCGGAAAAGACATCCATCAACTGCATTTGTCCCGCATCTACACCTATTTCCTCTTTGAGTTCTCTTCTGGCACAATCTTCGAGACTTTCGCCAAGTTCCATGGAACCACCGGGGAATCCCCAATTAAGCGTTGCCTTGTTCAGAATCATGAGGATCTTTTTTTCTTCATTAATCAGAATCACCGCTGAACCCGTCTGAATCAAGGGAATCTTTCCAACCTTTTTTCTCAGATTCATGATATATCCGTCCATAGAATACCCCTTAAATGTCCATCTGATTCAAAACTTCTTTTAGTTTTTTCAATTCATCAAGTGTGAGCGTGATACCTTTTCCCATCTTGGCGTGTTCCGGTGCCCAGTCCCGAATATCATATTTCGGTTCTCTTTCGTTCCAGCTGATAAGGGATACCTCTTTCGTCCAACCCGTTTTGTTTTCTGAAAGTGTTCCGAATGTCTTAACGATTTCATATTTAAATTCTGCCATTTTTTTCCCCTCTTTTCTTTTTTGATAATCCTATTATAGCATTAGAATTATTCGTCCGTGGTTTATAATAGAGCTGTTTTAGTCAATCAAACAAAAGTGTGGTGAGGGAAATGTTTGAATCAAGTGTTATTGACTGGCTGCTCGAGGAAGATAATCCATCAATCAGGTACAGAACGTTCACGGAACTGCTGGAAGAAGATGAAGATGATTCCCGGGTCAAAGAAACAAAGGAACGGATAAAGAACAGTGAAGCTGTGAAAAAGCTGTTTGACAAGATGAACGATGAAGGCTACTGGTATTTTTATAACAGGAGAACCGGAAGCGGCTATGGTGATGGTGTTGAATATACCGGCTATGTCACCACCCATTTTAATCTGAATTTTCTCTCCGAACTCGGTATGACGAGGGAAGATGAGAGAATAGAAAAAGCCGTTAACCGGTATCTGAATCTTCAAAAGCCAGATGGAGACTTCATGAATCATTTCTCATGTCTTTATGCCTACAACCTGCGTGCTTTCATTCGTATGGGTTTCAGAGAGGATGAAAGGGTAAAGAAAACGATTCAACTGCTTTTGAATTCAGGGAAAACAGACGGGGGATATCTCTGTGACAATCATGAAGGGAAACATAAGACCAGAGAGACAAAAAGCTGTATAAGGGGAAGTTTGAAGGCATTGCTGGCCTTTACTGAGTTACCTGAATATCAGGAATCAGACGTCTGTCGACATCTTGTGTCATATTTCCTGAAGAGACAGGCCATTTTTAAAAACAGAGATTTAAAGACACCGGCTGTCAAGGAAATCACGTTGACTTCATTTCCGTTCTTATGGCGAACCAGCTTGATTGAAGTCGTGTATGGGCTTAGTTCTCTGGGATATGGGAACACTGAAGAGATGAAAACGGTTTGGGAAATTCTTGAATCAAAGAGGGACAGGGAAGGGAAATATATACTTGACTGGACGCCCGGACAAGTTTACTTTAAACCGGATAAGAAGGGCGAAGCAAGCAAATGGACGACCTTTTATGCATTGTTGTCAATAAAAAAGAAGGAGCGAATAAAATGAAACCCTATTCACAGGCAGAGATAGAAACTTTAATCGATAAAGACCTTTTGGAAGCGTACCGGAATTTATTGAGTCTCCCGCTGAGCGATGCCGTCATGCCGGAGGTGAAGGATCTTGTCAATCACAACGTCTTCATTCCGGGGTTTCCCTCAGTTTCCGTAAATAAAACAGATATTCCTTCAAGAGAGAACGGAAGAAATATTGCATTGTATAAATGTTCAACGCTAGCTTCTTATCACAATTCTCCCGCTATTCTGTTCATTCACGGCGGCGGCTATATTGTAGGTTCTGCAAAATCCGAACTGGAAAACGCAAAGGCTCTGGCGGATTACACATCACTTCCCGTTTACAGTGTCGAATATCGTCTCGCACCGGAGCATCCTTATCCGGCAGGTCTTGAAGATTGTTACGATGCACTTTGCTATCTATCGGAAAATGCAGATACCTTGGGAATTGATAGAAACAGGATCGGTATATACGGCGGTAGTGCCGGAGGGGGGATGTGTGCCTGTCTTGCTCTGCTTGCAAGAGATATGAAAGGACCGGATATCGCCCTGCAGATGCTGCTTTATCCCATGCTGGATGACAAACAGGTCTTACCCTCAACATATCAGATGGCTGATGTAAAGGCCTGGAACAGACAACAGAACACCTACGCATGGCAGTCTTATCTGAACAAACTCTATGGGACAGACGATGTGCCCTATACGGCTGCTCCATCAAGATGTGAGGACTTGTCGGGATTGCCGGCAACTTTTATTACGGTGGGCACCGAAGATATGTTCAGAGATGAGGATATCGCCTATGCGGCTCAGCTGATGAGAGATGAGGTGAAAACTGAGCTGTATGTCGTGCCCGGATTGTATCATTCGGCAGAGTTTGCGGAATCAAAACCCTCTAAAAGGATGCGGGATGCGATTCAGCAATTCATCTGTGGCTTTTTTGATATCAAAAAATAAATAGGGCTTTTAAAGCCCTATTTGACAGAATTAATACTTTCAATGATATGTGTGGTTTTTGAAGAAGTGATCAAAGCCACACTGCCGTCATGCATTTCGATAACTTTTTTCAACACAAACCCATTTGGATTCAACTGATTTTTAGCTTCAGTAAAACGTTTCTCGTTGTAGGCGGTTTTGTAAGCCTCGTCATCGATACTTTCCCTGTTGTACATCCCCGCGAGGAGCGCTGAATAACTGACAAGTGTCATATCGCCATAACTGTCGAGATACGTTTTCAATTCTTCATTATAGGCGATCTGTGGGAAAAAATCGGCATCCCGTGCCGGATGAAGATAGCTCAAACGCTGTTGAACGGCAGAAAAGAATTTATAATTATTTTGTGTACAGATATGCCTTGCCTTTTCAATTCGCCAGGTGAGAAAATTACTGCAACCGATCTCTCTGACAACTCCTTTTTTTACGATTGCGTTCAGAGCATGCATCGTCTCCTCCTGTGGGGTGTTGAAATCATCCACATGCAGATAGAGCAGATCAATGTAATCAGTTCCAAGCGTTTCAAGAGATTTTTCAACTTCTTCAAAAATTACCTTTTCACTCAACCCCTGCATAGCAGAAAAATCCCTTTTTTTCATATCTTGTGGCAATGCACCGAGTTTTGTTGCCAGAATGATGTCTTTTCTGTTCTTTCTCTCTTTAAGCCATGCGCCGATGACCCTTTCACTGTCTCTGCCATCACCACCATTCCAGACGGCATAATTGTTTGCCGTGTCCAGAAAGTTTCCACCGAGTTTAACATAGGTATCCATGAGTTTGAATGATTGTGCTTCGTTGACCGTTGTTCCGAAGTTGATGCAGCCAAGGCCAAGTTGTGAGACTTTTATGGCTGTTTTTCCAAGATTAATTTTTTTCATGCAAACACTCCTTTTTAATTAATCAATGATGTGATTGTGATTTCAATAGGAGTATAAACCTTAGAGGGAACTCTATGTCAAGAGACAGAATCTAACTTCTGATTCGAATAAATGGCTATCTTTTTATCGATCACCTGATCTGCTGTCTTCAGATTCTTGATTTCCTGATGCACTCTCTCCTTATGTGCCTTTAAAATCTCTATCCTCTTGTCCAAATCCGGATCGTTGGCATAAAATAAATCTGCATACTTTTTAAGATCTTTCAAAGGCATCCTGGTCAGTTTCAGCTTCATTATCAAATCTAGCCAACCCACATCGTTATCAGAATAATTTCTGAATCCGTTGATATCCCTTTTTATATTCCTGATAAGCCCTTCTTTTTCATAGTATCTCAGCGTATGAACCGAGAGTCCAAGTCTGTCGGAAACTTCTTTTATTGTCATAATAAACTCCTCTCAATCTTTATTTCAATTATAACGGATAAGCTTCATTTCACACAATTTCACATAATTAAGTTATATTTATCCCATATTTGTTTGGTAGAACTATAATGTGGAACATAAATATAGATAAAAGGAGTGTTACGATGAGAAAAATGATGTTGTTGGTTGTTTTTGTCCTATGTATGTTCAGCTTTGTTTATGGTGCTGAAATGGATGCATCCTATCCAAATTTCAACAACCATATTGAAACTAAAAGATGGAGCTCAAGAAAGACGCATGTTGAAAAACCGGGTGGTATTACCGTTTTAGATGATTATATTTATGTAACGGATAAAACAACGGGAACGATAGTTGTTTTGGACAAAGAGGGGAACTTTCAAAGGCAAAGTTCAAAAGACGAACTCTCTTTATCCGAACCTACGGTCATCAAAACCGATGGGAAACTACTCTACGTGATTGATTCCGGAAACAATCAACTCAAGGTGTTGACGACGGATTTTGAATTGGTAAAATCTTTAGATTTAATAGATTCGGATCCAAATACATTCTCGACTCCAAATATCAAAGAATGGGATTTCGAAATCATTGATGAGAAGATTTATTTGGCAATGTTTTCGCTGTTCGATGACAATGCGATGGTTTATGAATTAAATGAAAATAACGAGTTTAAAAAAATTGCCGATGGCTTTGTGGGATATCTTGCCAATTTTAACGACGAATTGATGGCTGTTAATTCTTTTGAGTTTAGGTACGTTACACAAAGACATTCAAACGATGCGTATCTAGCTGCTTTACAGGGGAAAAACAAATTGTTCAAACTAAATGATTTTAATAATCAATTAAAACAGCAATTTAAATTTGCTGATGAATATATGCCACTTGATTTTCTACTTGTGGATGATTATATCTATGTATTCACCGGTACATGGATGAATTTTGATAAGTACACAAGAGATGGACAATACGTCGAAACGGTGTCGAAATTTGACTTTCATGATTCAGGCTGGAATATTCAATTAGCATCATACGGTAACACTATTCTGATGGCAGATCCTCAAAAAAAATTGATTTATAGTATTAATCTTGAAGAACAGGAACGAGAAGTTGACTATACTTTATTTGAATATAAAGGTATAGACAAAACTTTTCTGTTGAAAGGCGGCAAAGATACCGCTACACTTCGGAAGTTGAGTTTTATCACCGGTAGCGATGCGTGTCGGGAACAAATCATTTTGCGGAAGGACGAAATCATTTCAGCTTTACAGGAGATATTTGCTCAGAAGACAAAGATGGAATTGTCGGTATATACCGGGAACGACATGCTGACCCGGGAGATACGTGATGAGGTCAATCGTATCACCGGGTTTGTCGGTGACAAAGAGGAATATGGTGTCAATGAAGTCTTTCAAATCGTAAGTGAATGTTATCCTGTTAAAGTTGAATAAGGTTGAATAAAGATAGAGACACGGTTTTTGAATCATAAAAAACCGTGCCTTTGCCTTTGTGTGAAAACTTTTTTTGAAAATGAAAGCTTAATTTTTAACAATGATGATTTCAATGAGAAAAAATTATTTGAGTAATATAAAGAAATAAAATAGCTTAATATGTAATTATTGAATTGCCCATAAGAAATAATTCCTGTATGATATAAGCAAAGAAAGTTAATTAGTAAGAGGGGGAAAAGATGTCCTATTCAATTGCCATCGTGGAGGATGAAGACAATCTCAGGTTAATACTGAAAACCTATTTAGAGAACAAAGGATGGAATATCACAGAATTTTCAGATGGGCTCTCTGCCATGGAACAGGCGGAAGAACCTTTTCATCTGTGGGTGCTGGATATCATGCTTCCGGGGATTGACGGCTATTCCATCATAGACAGGATCAAGACAGCAAATCCGAGAGTACCGGTCATTTTCATATCAGCCAGGGACAGGGATACCGATAGAATTGTTGGCCTTGAGATGGGAAGTGATGATTACCTGGCGAAACCATTCCTTCCGAAAGAACTCGTGCTCAGGGTTGAGAAGTTGTTAAATAGAGTTTATGGAAATACTCTTTTTCATACATCTAAAATTGATGATTATCTTGTGAATTTTGAAACGAGAAGTGTTGCGTTGAACGGGAAAATAATAGAAATGTCGAGCAGGGAATTTGATCTGCTTTGTCTATTGATGAACCATGTTGGCAGGGTTTTTACGCGTCAGCAGATTCTTGATGAACTCTGGGGGCAGGATTATTTTGGTTCTGACAGAGTGGTGGATGATCTTGTCAGAAGACTTAGAAAGCGCATGAAATATCTCAGTCTGGAAACGGTTTATGCTATCGGTTACAGATTGCTGAAAACAAAAGAGGTGACCGTTGAAGAGTTACAGTGAACTTAACAGTAAACAAAGAAAGACTAAAAAAATGAGAACAAAATTCTTTTTTACCATCAGCTTGACACTCATGTTTTTTTCTGTGATCGTCAGTGTTCTTTTCATAGCCTTCATTCGACATTTTTCCGTTGAGGAAACTTATAAAAAATTGACGGATTCTCAATGGCTTTCTATTGTGAGTTATTCTGATACGCTTGAGAACAAATTTATGTATTCCGAGACCCCGAAGCGCATGCTTTATGCTTCAGATCAATACACTATCTCAGAAATTATGATTGTTTCAGAAAAAGAATTGGAATTTCCAATTGGATTGAATGAAATTGTAACTGAATCTTTCTTCGATATTATGGATGTCAGTGTTACTTCAACTTACAATGGATATTATTTAAACGATATCGCAGAGGAATATTTTAAAGAAAAACCAACCGAAAAATTTAATATTATTATGAAAGATATCTTTTTTTCAAGAAATATCTTTTCCTCAAATATTGTCAATACGATGCGGATTGTCGAATATGAGCTTTCAAGACAAGAAGAGGAATCGAAAAGATATTCCTTCGATCTTGATGATAAGAGTCTTTATTTCCGAATCACGAAGACGATGTACGATAATCATTATTTTTATATGATCTCGTATCTTCAGGATGATTATTCCGAGTATCTGATCGAATCGATAAGTGTAATGTTTTTCCCCATTCTCTCTCTTGCCATTGTGTTTGGTCTATTTCTCGCTGCTATTATCGCGAACAACATCACCAAACCCCTTTCAGAATTGGAGAAAAAAGTCCTGCAAATATCTGAGCACAAATGGAATGAGCCTGTGAGTGTGAAAAGTAAGGATGAAATAGGCAGACTTTCAGACAGCGTGGAGCAGATGAGGGCAAATCTCGTGAAACGAGATGAAAATCAGCAGGCATTCCTGCAATATATTTCTCATGAACTGAAGACGCCTATTGCAACGGCAAAGAGTTATACTGAAGCCATCAGAGATCAGATTTACCCGAAAGGAACACTTGAAGATTCATTGGAAGTCATAGATGATCAGTTTGAGCAGATAGAAAAAAGAGTCAACGATCTGCTGAACCTCACAAAGACGGAATATATTTCGGAAAATAAAAATCGTTTTAAACAAGACGGTTTTACGGAATTTATCAGAGAGTTTATGTTGGGGGCGGAGAAGGCGTATCCGAAGTTTGACTGGTCTATTCACATAGAAGCGGTTAAAACATATTTCGCCTACGAAGCGGAAATGTTTGAAGTCATGATGGATAATCTTATCAGTAATCAAATTCGCTATGCTCAGAAGAAGATAGCTTTTAAATTAATTGCTCACGCGAATTCTTTCGAGCTCATCTTTGAAAATGACGGACCACAGATAGATGAAAAGGATTTGGGAACCATCTTCGAGCCTTTTCACAAGGGAACAAGAGGGATCAACGGTCTTGGCCTGAATATTGTCAAACGAATCGTTACTGCGCATGATGGGCAGATCAAAGCTGAAAATCTTCCAAACGGCATGAGATTTATAATCTCCTTCTAAAAGAATGAGATTATAAAATGTAGCTGAGACCTTAGAGAATGCTGTGTAATCCCAGGAAATCTAACAGAAAATGATTACTTTCCCTTAAATAAATTCTTGATCAGAATGAAAATCATAAACGGAATAACCGTCAGAATGATTGAAAGCTCCTTGAAAAAACTGCTTCCCTTGACGGGTCTGAAAGATAGTCGCTTACCAAAATTTCCGGCAGCGATCCCCAATGCGTTTCCCATCATGATGATTCGGGTGATACCGAGAATTCCCTCCGCTTTTTCCTCTCCGTATTTCTGTGTCAGTTCAAACCAGTCTTCATTACCGTAAGTTCCGTCATTCTCGGCATAGCGCTTCGCGAATACATAGGCTGTTGTGTTGTTATCTACTTCAAGGACGAATCCGTTATTCAGCAAGTTGATGTTGTCATCGGTAATTCCCAGTTCTTTTGCGTGTTTGGTATGATACACACGGCACATCTCGCAATTGTTGACTTCGGTAACGGTCAACATGATCTTCGTCTGTAATTGATCATCTATAAGGTTCTTTTGCTTGGCATTTCTGACAGCTTTCATCGTTGAAAATGCCTTATCCATTGTTTTGTAAAATTCTGAGACTGAAAACATCTTTTGTCCGGTTTTTTTCATATTATCATCTCACTTTTCCTCTTCTTTTTATTATTATAGCTCAAAATGATTATATCTGTAATACCACTGAATTTATATTCATTTGAATACAAATCCTATTGACAACTTATCCGTTTCATGTTATAATAATTCTGATAAACAAATTAAGGAGGCTTTGAAAAGCTTCCTTTTTTTATTGTTATTCACTCTTATTTCATTCAAAATTAAAACAACTTATCATCTGTATCAAGATGTTCAAAAAAGATTTTGTGGCTGTTCTCTGTTAAATGTTTTTTTTACGACCAAAGGAGGGGATTCTGTGAATTTAAAGACGAGAATCTTTCTGGCACTGGTTTGTGCTGCTGCCCTTTTTATCATCACGCAATTCATAACGGGAGCCGGTGGCTATATCGGCTGGTTCTTCGGTTCCAAATACACGATTGAGTCTGTAAATATCACTCAGAATATCAATGATGATGGCAGTCTGTATGTTCACGAAGTGATTAAGGTCAGGATGCGAAAAGATTTCAGAGGACTATACAGGTATATCCCAACGTCAAGATATGTTCAGTTAAGTGATGTGAATATCTGGGTAGAAGAAATTGAAGACCCTGATATTCAATTCACCCGAAAAACGGAGACTTCCTTTGAAGCACAGATATGGTTTAAGAGAAGTCATGCGGAAATACAGGCTGAAGGTCAGGAATATACGTTGCATGTAACATATCTTGCAAAAGATGTTCTGGAAACATCGGAAGATTCTTCACAGATATTTCGACAATACTGGTCCGATGGCTGGGATGCACCGGTCAGGAATCTGAGCGTCGTTTATACCTTCCCAGAGAATCTGATACCCGACAAGATATACACGCATCCAAAAGTTAAGGTAAAAGCAGAAGATAACACCTTTTCAATAGAAAACATTTCGCTGCCGCCATATGCTTATGCGGAAACACGCTTTTTCTATCAGGAGCCTCAAAATTTGGAAGCCTCTGCCTATAATGAAGGGTTAAGTCAAAGAGAAGTAGAAGAGATTGAGACGTATTACAACACAGAATGGTTGAAGAAAAAATTAATTCCCCCCATCGTATATGTGGTATTTTTAATCGTTATATGGCTGTTATTCAAATATCTCGGAAAAGAACCGGAGATTGCATACAAAGGTGTTTATGAAAGAGAAGTTCCTTCGAGAGATTCTCCGGATGTCATCAACGCGATCGTGAAAAATCTGACGAAAAGTGTCGACAGAGATGGTTTTGCTTCTGTCATTTTGAACCTTTACCGTAAAGATTATATCGCCTTCACTTCGACTGAACACCGGATACCGAGTTTTAAAGATGAAAGAAGCCGGATTTATTTTCTCTCAAAGGATCCTTATCAAGAAAATGATCTCTCCAAGAGCGAAAAATACCTGTATGGGTTTCTGAAAGGTTATGCCAATGAAAATATCCTTAATTTTAAAGTGCTGGAAGATAAAGTCAGCCGGGATAATCAGGAGGCACTGCTTTTTAAAAGGGGATTTGGAGAATATCAGAAACTCGTGGTGCGTGAGGCAAAATCCAGAAAATTCTTCAATTCAAACGGCTATATCCTCTCCGTATTTTTAGGAATTGTTATGATCCTGACCGGGTTCATACTAAATGCTTATATAACAGATTTTCCGACACCGAATATGGTTATTGAAGCGATCGTTTATTTTGCTCTGTATATCTTTACTGCAACGGTTCTCTTCTTCCTGCCCAAAGAGATATTTGGAAAATGGAGTAAAGAGGGGTTGACGTTCTACCATAAATGGAAGAACTTTGAGAATTTTGTAGATGATATTTCCATGATCAGAGATTATCCACCGGAGTCCGTTGAAATATGGGAAGATTATCTCGTCTATGCCACAGCTCTTGGATGTGCTGATACGGTCATGGAATCGTTGAAAAACGTCATTCCCGAAGAAAAATGGGGAGATATGAGTGACCACAGCTCTTTCTACAACCGATACGATACGAGATATACCTATCTGATGAATTCTGTTTTGCGCTCTGCTAATTTCAGAATCACGCAAACCAACATCCGCATTGTTCTGGAAATTCTCCGAATCGTTTTAAAGGCTTCATCCTCCATGAGTAAAGGGGGACGGGGGAGCAGTGGCGGTATCGGAAGAGGTTCCAGTTCCGGAGGCGGAGGAGCTCTCTGACCCTATTGACAGATCGTCATATTCGTGGTATAATGACTCTGATAAACAAAAAAGGAAGCTTGAAAAAGCTTCCTTTTTTGTTGCGATAGCAACCTTTCTTTGATATTTCGGCAATACTATGGGTTACACTTCCGAAAGAAAACGCCCCTTTAAAATCCATTTTCTCGTATTTCGATCCAATTCCCGATAAAGTGAATAAAACTGATGTAAATCAGTAGAGCTTGAAAAGCTGCATACTCTCTCTTCAATAATTTCCAGGGCTTTATAAATGCCTTGTCCAAGTTTTGCCGCTAAGAGTAATTTTTCCGTGATGATCGTTGAGAACAAATGAATATCCACACTTTCCTCTTCATCGTCTTCGTTGATATAATATTCTTCAAAACATCCGTGTGACAGGATAAAATTATATAGCCTCTTCACCGTTTTCTTTGCCTTTTGACAGGTTATACTGAAATAATAATCTTCAAGCTCTTTTTCGTTTGGTATATAATAGTTTTGATCCGGGTCGGTCAGCATGAATAATTCAAAATCATCCACATCAATATCGTAATGGTAAAGAAATCCGTCTTCGGGGTACACGATAAAATCTTCTCTGAATTGATTAAAGCCAATGATATAGTCTTCAATTTCCGCATGCTTCATCGTTGAACGGGTAAATTTGTTGAAGACTTTCAATACCTGTGAAACGGTGCAATAACCGTAAAAATTGATACACCCTTTTATAATAAGCTGTAATTGCTGGTATTTGGTAATATCAAAATTGGTTCTGGCAATAAATTTCGTGTAGAGCATGAGCAAATCAGCCGGTATGATGGGATCTTTGTTTTTATTATAGAACGTATAACCGAGATCTAATAAGATGTTGAAATCATACATGGATATCTTCATATAATCGCCTTCAAACTCAGGTAAATTTTCCGGTAATACTTCAATCATATGCGTATCCAACATCTCCTTAAGCATCCCAACGATAAAAAATATTTGAGAGGCGTTCATATACTTCAGACTATTCAAGAACGCCTTTTGAATATGTTTTTTTAAGATTTCAACTATCTGATCTTTCTTTGTGTTTTTGGCTATTGCACAGTGGTGGTTTTCCGCCAAGAGTAGTAACTGGTTTTTATTCAGCTTTGTTAAACAATCTTTCAAATATGATTTCTTTTCAATATCAATTGTAGGCATCTTCATTTTCACCTCTTTGTTTATGGATAACAACCTATTGCCCCGATCTGTCGGAGCCTTTTCTCTCGAGATAACCGATTTCCTTATCTCGACCAGCATCTTCTTTTCAAAGGCATTCGGTTTTACAGGCTCATTTACAGGCTCATTTGAGCCATATGTGTAATCTGGAATGGGTACAATCAGTTTGAACACATCTTCATCGAATAATTGAGGTTTTCCATTCGAATAAATCCCAACATATTTCAAGAGATTTCTCCCCCCGGAACCAAGTTCGTCAGCCAACCCTGTTTCTTTAAAGACTCTTGCGATGTTGGGTTTTTTTGGAAAGGGAGAGAAATTATTCAAATCCATCAAACCATGATCATGTGGTCTGTTGGCATTCTCCGAATATATCCTGTTTCTTTCAATAATGTTCTTTGCCGGAAAGGCGTTCGTGTATTCCCTGTGAATCAGAATATTGGAAGCTATCTCACGAACAATCTTATCCCGAACACTGGAACGTGATCAGTTTCCTCAAGATAAAATGGGTCTGGAAGATGCTTTTGTCAAAATTCCATAATGCGATTGTACGTGTCAAAAAAATTCGTTCGCACATCATCTCTGTCATCATAACGATCAAGATTGACCTTTCTCAGAATCAAATCTGTTTTGTGGAAAGGGATAATATCCAGAATGGCATCATCCGTTCCAAGAAGCAGGATACAGGCAAGTGTAACTCTCTCTTTATTTGTCATCATATCCTTGCCGTAAAGCTTTGCACTCTTGACAATTTCCATATCCGACATATTTTGCCACGGATGTTCTCTGTTTTGAAAGGCTGCCAGCTTCCGCACCTTTTCAAAGATATCAGATCTCAAATCAGACATTGTAAATTGAGAAAATATCTTGTTTTCAGTGTGAAAAAGTTGCTTGTTCATGAAAAGACCGGAAAGATACGTATTCTTTTCCGATACGTTGAAATCTCCATCTTGATTTCTATCGAAGAATCTCCCATTGCAGCGATGAACCTGCGAACTCTCGGGAACGAGAATATACAAGACTTCTTTATCGTCTACAGTGACTTGCTGAATGGATAAATTAAACGAAGGAGAAATCTTCGAAGAATTATTTACCATCGTGACAAATTCTTTCTTGATGCTTTCGACTTTGTCTTTATCAACACCGATAATCTCACCATCATCACGCACACCAAGCAAAATCTCACCGCCGTTTCTGTTGAGAAAGGTACATACCGTTTCATATACATTTTTGGGAAGCTTTTGCTTGCACACCTTGAATTCAATCCTGAGACCTTCCCCTTCTTCAATGAGCGAGAGAATTCTTGCTTTTGTCATTTATAACTCTCCAATAAATATGACTTTTTAGATAAGACTCTATCTTAAAAATTGTATTTTTCTCTTCTTTTTCTAAATGCTTCTTTTGAACCTTCCATAATATTTAAAATTGATTGTGTTATCTCTTTTCTATCCAAACCACCTTCTGCTTGAAGAATACCTTGTCCATTTTTAACTTCAAGTGCATATACTAATTCAGCATCACCGTTAACCGGAATATTTGCATTGTGAGTTGCAATAATAATTTGTCGATTTTCTTTTTTTGATCTAAGAACTGGGATAAGTTGTGAAAAAACAAAATTTGAATCTAATTCATCTTCCGGTTGGTCAATTATTATCGGACCATTATCTTGACTTAATAACAAAGCTAAAGCAGCAGTGTTTCTTTGACCATCAGATAGTTGTCCACCTGAGATTGTCCCGGCAGTTTGTCCATCCTCTCTGAAAAGCTCTATGTCTAAATAATCGTCTATTCTACAACATTGTATTTTTTCCCACTTCTCTATATTTTGATTTATATGTTCACTGAAATCAGATTTAAATTCATTTAGGCTATCTATTTCTAATTCATCTCTTAGGACTTTATTTACAAGAATCCAAGGGGATAAAAAACTTGATTGTTCAAGGAATTTTTCAAAAACATTTTCCCCTATAGCATCCCAGCTTCTTCCAAATTTTGTTCTTTTATCTTTGGGTCGAAATTCGTTCCATATTGTTTGGAAACTACTGAAATCTTGTTGATAATCAAGTGATACATTAATCATTGACTTACCTTTTTCTTTTATGGTTGCCGATTGATTTGCAAGATCAGTTATTTCTCTTCGTTTCTGATATTCTCTATACCAAGTTTCATATAATTCTTCAAGCAAAATTGCGACATCCTCAATATTTTTGACAAATAAATTATATTCATCGACTAATTTCTTTTGCTGCTCGTTCTTTTTTTTGAGTGTTTCATTTATACTATTAATCTCTTCTATTTCTTTTAAGGATAATCCTGTATCTAAACAAGCTTGATTAAATTTTTCTTCGGCTTGTTTTATTTCTTCTTTTATCGTTTTACTTATACTATAATCACGGAAGATTGCTTGTAAATTCTTATCAAATTCATTTAATGCCTTTTCTATTGTTGAAAATAATGTTTCTTGTGCTCTGTTTGTTGCAGATTGTATTGTTTCTAACTCCGAATAATGTGGGAAATCCTTATTTTCAAATTTTTTGACTTCATTTTTCATTGAATTTAATTCGTTTTTCAAATTATCATGAAGTTTCTTGTGTGAGAAAAAAAGATTGTTTAACTCCGTTTTTTCTTTTTCTAATGCTTTATAGTTATTATATTCATCCTGAATACCTTTTCTTTTTTTTATTGAATCAGTCAATTCTTTTATTTCTAAATCCAGATTATGAATAAACTCTTTTCTTCTCTTTTTATCACGCAGTTTGGAAAAAGTCTCAACAATTTTTAATTTTAAACCTTCTTCTCTATTATGAATCTCAATCATCGTATCGTTTATTGAATTATCAATTAATTTTAAGAGATTATTTCCTTTTTTATTAGTTCCTTTAATTTCTTTGGTATCTGTAAGATTATTAATCTGTTGTTGACTAAAGATATCAAGATCTATCTTATTCAAAACAGAATTTTTGTCTATATTGGGATCGTCTGATATAAGTTGAATTTCGTCGTTTTTCCAAACCAATTTATACTCTGACCCAGAGTTTTTCACCAATGTTATTACGATTTCAGAGTTATTCTTGTCTAAAGTGTTGCGTATTCTTTCAAATCTTTTTTTTGTATCTTCATCCAAAGTGGCGGTTTTATCTAAAACAATTCTTATATATTCGATAATTGAAGATTTCCCACTTCCTCTACCACCAATAAGGCAATTTAAATTCTGTGAAAAATTAATAGTTTGGTCAGTCAAAAAAGCCACTTTTTTTATTGTTAATGATTTTATTCTAGAACTATTGAAATCATCAGATGGAGGTGATGATTTTTTATTAGATTCTGGTAGACGAATTCTGGATTCATTGTCTAAGAAAGCTTGTCTTAGCGATTCTATTGAAGGAGAAGACATTTTTATCCAAGTATATCTATATCCAATCGAGTTTGACTTAGGATTCCCGTCATCATCTTTTTCATTTAGCATTTTGCAATCTGAAGACATTAAAAGCCCTAAAGGTCTTTTTCTTTTCCAAGCAGCAATGCATTTTCCATTATTTGCAAATAAATTTTGAAAACCTTTACTCATTTCCTTAACTTTTTTAGGAACTTCAGCTGCTAATAAATCATCATTTTTGTATTCATCTTGTTGAAGCCATTCATTGATATTTTCATTATCAAATAATCCATCTGTAAAAATGTGCGGAACAATTACTATCCCATTATACTTAGTTTGTACAATATTAATTATCTCTTCAAGATTTTTCTTCGATCTCTTTAAAACACCACCACTATCTTTCGGCGGATAAGATATTCCACATTCCGTAAGTGCACTTGATATATTATCTTCAGGTGTTTTAGGTTCAAACAAACAAATTACATGAGCACCTTTACCCACATTTGCTGCAAATTCAAAGCCAGGGAACAGTGTGATTTTATGGCCATATTGTCTTTTTATCTTATCAAAAGACTCATATAGATATTGTAAATAATCTTTGTTTAAAAAATTATGTCCTGTTATCCCAACAACATCTAATTCAACTTCATAGCAAGCATGTGCATACTGATAAGCGCTTTCTTTAATTTTATCTACATCATCATGTTTTTCTAATTTTTCACCCAACCAATTTTGACCATCCATTGGAGTATGCATATGTAGATCACATTTTAACCATTTCATTCCATTATATTCTGATTTTATACTACTCACCACCTATTATGAAATAAAGATATCTTAAATGAATGATATCTTGTGTGTCTGTTAGAATATTTTTCATCAATTGCAATTAAAACCATCTCTGTCTATTTCTGAAATTAGAAAACAGACAAAAATCAGAAGTTGTCCTTCATCTCTTATTTTATCATTGTTTACAATCAATATCAATTTTTTGCAGTGTAAATGCATATTGAATTTAATTTCTGCAAAAAAAAGACCGCGGTTCACTTAGAGTCCCGCGGTACAATCATTTGCAGACCCGGGTTCACTTAGAATTCTCCGAGTACGATTTTCACTTTGAGTTTATAATAATTTGTTGATGAGCTTGAGATAGATTTAAAACCATTCACATCCCATAAACAACAATCTCATGTTGTCCAAAATGCTCTGTCCTCGTAAATATCCTTTCTTCCCAATTATCATTCTCCTGATCAAAGATGATGAGATAAGCATCTTTCGCCCCAGTCTTATCCACATACTTCACTGTCTGTTCCAAGCCGTCTTCAATGACTTTCTGAAAGGAATTTTTGTGTTTGAGCTTGATCTCAATAACAATCCTCTGTAATTCATCTACATTATAAAATGTTGGAAAAGGAATGTCGTTGTTTTTATTTTTGAATCTGTCAGGGATGATGGGCCAGCGGATGTAAAGGTCCGTTCGCTTTTTTCCGAGCCCATACTCGCGGTCAATTTGTCCACCACCGTTTATTATTCTTTGCAAGAAGGCTTGCAGGAGCAGCTGTGGTCCTGCTTCTTCGTACTGGAAACGCCCGAGCCAGCTTTCACTGTGTTCTCTGAAGAATTGCTGGAATGTTGTAAGGAGTTTTTCCATGTTCAACGTACCATCATCGTTGACATACCATTTTCTTTTAAATTTGCTTTCGAGGGATAGTTGTGTCATGTAGCCCAGTTCCCTTGGGATGATTTCTCTGTATATGGCGTTGGCTATTTGATAACCGTCTTCTGTTTTTTTGATGAGTCCCAGGTCTTTGCAGTATTCGATATCTGTGTTGAAGACGTTCTCTGAGAATTCTTCCCCTTCAAGCATGGGTTCTATGACGCGTCTGACTCTATCTTCTTTTAATTTGTCTGCGAGTTGGTCGATGTGGGTGTCACGTCTGAGGATTAGGTTTCTTTTTGCCGCTTCATACATATGCGTTGTGATTGTTTTGCTTCTGTCTCTTCCAACTTTGTCTTCAAAACAAGTTTCATAAGCAAGCGCGTTGACAAGCCAGGGTTGACCTGTTGTGTATTCCCAGGCTAAATCGTACACATCTTTTTCAAATTCTTGTCCTGTTTCTTTTGTATGCTCTTCATAGAGTGTTTTTATGTCTTGTCTTGAAAAATCTCCAACAGTTAATGACGTTGCTTTTATGTTGAATGCACTTCCCCCAGTGATAATCTGCTGATCTTTGTCGGAGAATATCCTGTAATCTCTGACATCACGCACACCACAAAGGATTACAGATTGTGGAAAAGCATCCGGTCTTCCGGTATATCCGGCTCTTAACTGCCTGAGAACTGAAATGAGTGTATCGCCTATTAAAGCATCTATCTCGTCTATCAGCAGGATGACTTTTTTTTCGCTATGAAGACTCCACAAGGACAAGACCTGATTCAGAACATCGTCCCCACCAAATCTGTCTATTCCATCAATAAGGTATTCCTCAAAAAAATCATCTTTAAACGTGAGAAAACTTGCCCTGTTTAACGCAGAAAGAATCGCTTTCATTCCCCTTGATACGTCGCTTCTGGCTGTCTGTGCTGTTTCAATGTTGATATACAGACATTTATATTTTCCCTCATTGTTTATATAATTCTGCAACGCAAGAAGTGAGGAAGTTTTTCCCGTTTGTCGTGGTGCATGTAAAACGAAGTATTTTTTCTGCTCAATAAGCATCATAATCTCGTCTTTGTTGATTCTCTTGAGCGGATCAATCATATAATTACTGTCTTCTCTCACAGGACCAGCTGTATTAAAGAACTTTTCCATTTTCTCACTTCCTTTCTTTGCTTACTCTATTTTATCATTTTGACTTGCTTTAAACTAATCAGTTTAAGTCTTTTCCTGCCCAAGGATATTCCCATCATCATCCGTGATAAAAGTCCCTTTTGTACTGTCCAGAATGACGTATTGATTTCCCCAGGGATCTTTGATGACAGCACATTTTCCAATGGCTATATCAAACGGTCCTTCTACAATTTTGCCACCCGCTTCTTTTATTGCTTTAACAGCGTCAACAACTGAATCGACTTTGATATCCGTTTCATTTGCTGTTCTTTCGTTCTGTATAACAATTTCTGAGAGTCCTTTTTCCATTCCGAGTCCAACAGCCATGTCTGTTTTCCATATGATCTTCAAGCCGAGTTTGTTGCAGTAATAGTCAATGCCTTTTTCAAGATCTGGAACGTACAATTGTAAACAGTCGATGTGAGTGAACAATGCTTTCATTTTTTTGAAGCCATCACTGCAATGTCGTCTGATTCCTGATTAAAAGGCGTTCCGGCAACATCTGAATAGAATGCTTCAATTTTAAAGCCGTTTTCTTCGAATTCTGTGTTGATAGAATCTTTACTGAAACACTGCAGCCAGTTGTAGACTTCCCTTGTTCTGTCTTTTTCGACGATGGTGTATTTATCCAGCATGACTTTTTCCCGTTCATACTTGTATGAATTGATAAAACAGTAATAATTCTCTTCAGCCCAGAAATGATCCAGATGATTGAATTCGTATCCGGTATATTCCTGTTTTCTGTTAAATACGTTGAGCGAATGGACATCCATCAGAAGTTTTCCGTTGGGTTTGAGGAAACTGTGGAATTTTCGCAGTAAGTTCCTTCTCTGCTCCGGGCTTAAGGCACAAAAGTCACAGAATATCATGATGATCAGGTCAAATTTCTTATTGGTTTCGAATTCAAGATAATTCGTGTGTACATAATCAACTTTGAGATTATCTTCCTGAGCGGTCTCAGTCGCATAATCAAGACTTCTCTTTGAGAAATCAATTCCCGTAATCCCAGCTTCGGTTTTTGCCAGTTTGTTAGCGTATAATCCCGGTCCACAGCCAAAATCGGCAATTGACTTCTGAGAGTCGATGTTGAAATGCTGAATGATCCATTGAACGGATCTTTCGATGAAGTCGCCATTTCTTGAGGAAAGATCTATTGAATCATTCAGATGGAATTCAAGCATTTTCTTAGAGGTATGTTCGTTTGTCCAGAGTTCTGAAGCGGTATAGTATTCAAATGGTTTCGGTTTTTCATTTATGTTGTTCAGTTTTTCAAACATTTATTTTCTCCCTTATTTTATATAATCAGAAACAGTCTCTTTCTGGCTGTTCAGGATTGTTTCAATATCCTTCTCTGCTTCCATGTCCCGATCAATTGGCATCGCCTCCCATTTGACAAGATCATCCCCATCATAGACACAGTGATGATTGTAGCATTTGTCATCGTTCAACATATGATTGAGTATACTTGGAATGTTTTTGGCGATACCGGCATTTTCAGGATCCAGGATCCAGTCAATTTTCTTCCAGTCCAGGATTCCTTCTTCGGTTACAAGTGGGGTTTCATAACGATATTCATCTGAGATATCGGCGAGGTAGATATACATACCGCCATGCGGTGTGTTATTCCAGGTCCATGTGACAACCCCTTTGAAATTCAGGGCGTATTCCTGAATGCCTGTTTCTTCTTCGATTTCCCGTATCATGGCATCTCTTGGCATTTCATCCTTTTCCAGTTTTCCTCCAATGCCGTTCCAGCAACCCATCCAGGGTGATTTTATTCGATTTAACAGCAGAATTTCATCGTTCTTTTTAAACAGACAAAAATTATATGTAAACATGTTCTCTCCTTTAATATTCTTTTTTTCTATCTGATTATAGCGTATTTTTTCAATATCCTGAAAGGGTATTGACAGCGAATGCTATTCATGGTATAATACTTCTGATAAACAAATTAAGGAAGCTTGAAAAAGCTTCCTTTTTTCATTATTTATACACATTTTTTTAAATCAATAGCATCTTTAGACAGAAAGATGTCATCTTTGATGAAGAGGTCAATGGATGAGAAAAATTATATTTTATTTTACGGGAACCGGAAACTCTTGTTTTATAGCAAAAAGATTATCCGAAAAACTCAACGCTGAATTGATTCCGATAGCTTCTGTTATCAGGAACCGGAACGATTATTTTGAAACTGAACTTGCGGGGATAGTCTATCCCGTTTATTATGCGAATACACCAAATATCGTAAGGGAGTTTTGCAGAAAAACAGCCTTTCATCCCGATACGCGGTTATTTGCCGTTTGTAATTATGGCGGTGGCAGAGGCGAAGCCATCAAAACGGTTGAGACAATCTTGAAAGGGAAGGGGCGAAACCTGTCGTCCTCCTTTGGTGTTCAGATGCCTCAGAATGCCTTTTTGAAAAAATATGAGCGGAAAGAAAAGGTTCTGTCGAAGGGTGAGGCAATGATTGACAGGGTGATAACCTGTGTTCATCAGAATAAAAACGGCCATCATGCACAGAATATCTCACTGGATGTGTTTGCACAGTCTTTCCTGTTTATCCTCAAACCTGTTTTCAGAAAATACCTGATCCAAAAGGCGGGATTGCATAAGGGGGCTTCTCTGGAAGCGGCCATCTACAGATTGGACAGTAGTTTCGTTGCCAACGAAAAATGTACCGGTTGCGGGATATGTGCTTCCGTATGTCCGGTTGACAATATCACGATGAATAATGGCAAACCGGAATGGCAGCATCGTTGTGAAAATTGTCTCGCCTGTGTCAATTTTTGTCCGGTTAATGCGATTGACAATGAGATAACCGATAAAGGATATCGCTATAAACATCCTGCGTATTCTTTAAAAGCGGCAATGATGCAAAGAAAGTTTAATGATTCTGTATGAAAAGTCCTGTTGACGGGTTAGATAATTCATGGTATAATATCCCTGATAAACAAAAAAGGAAGCTTAAAAGGCTTCCTTTTTTTATGTTTTATTCACCTTTTCAACACTTTTCCGTCATTGTATCCAGCATTTTTCTGAATTTATTCTCAGACATCAATTCATGATTGACAAACTCTCCGTTGTAATACAGACCAAATGTTCCGAAAGGGCTTCCAAATTGTCTTGCCTCTTCGGAAGAACGAATTTTGGCTATCTTATTCTTTATTCCCCTCTCTTCGCAGATCGCTGACAATAAATGCACATATTCCTCCATAAACGGACATTGATTTGAGTAGACGAACAGGAATCCTTCATCCACATCTATTTTCCCCGCTTTACAGCCTTCTGTGAACTTCGGAACGGGAGCCGCTTCATCGAATTTCAAAACCATCAGCTCAAAATAAGGCTGTGCTGAATCCGCCACTTCAAATCCTTTTTTCTGAAAGAATTTCTTTTCGGTCAGAAACGGTTTGTTTTTTTTGCTCGTCACAACACAGAGCCCCGCTTTCCCCTTTGATTTTGCATCGGCAATACAATCTGCCAGTAAAGCGGACGCAATCCCCTGTTTTTTATATTTCCCGGAAACCCAGAGACAGTTGATCATCATGTAATCTTTTCCATCAACCGGTTTCCAGCAATTTTCAACGGGCATGTATTCGATGAACATCTTTCCGCGTTCATCCAGTCTTTTAAAGACGAGACCGTGATCGAACTGATCTTTCATCCATGTTTTTTTGATTCCGCCCTTGCTTTATTGGTCTTATCGTTTCCGATGGCGCAGCAGATATGCTCTTCGTCAATGTTCTGTTTTGTAATTTGGATGATATTCATGTCTATCCCTCCTGTTTTAGTTATCTGATTATAAAACGGAATGATGTCAGTTTTTGTCAGGTTTAATCAGTCTACTTTTCCAAGGTTATAAACCCAGCTGACCACGCTGTTGACGAGATCGGTACGATAATTGGAAAGGGCCACGACAGCAATTTCGCTTTCAGGGTTGACACAAATTCCGCTGTTAAAACATCCCGTTCCACCGTTGTGAAAGATAGCATTGATTTCAGGAAATACAAGCCAGAAAGTTCCAATTTCATTGATTAAGCCGTCATCACTGATCTGATGTTTTGCCTGTTGGGCGTTAACGACATAATCCAAATCCCCGTCAATCTGAACCTGTGCATAGCGCAACATGTCATCCAGTGTAGAGGTCAGATAACCACTACTTCTCATCACACTTTTTTCATTCCATGTCCAATGCCCTCCTCGAGAGCCGTCTTCCCGGATACCTTCCAGGTTGTTGGGGGGGGTCAGTCCGTAAGTATCCTTTAGAGAAAGAGTCATGCACAAGTCATCGATCAGTTCTTCATAAGATGTGTCGTAGATGTTTTCAAGCACCATTCCAACGATAGAAGCTCCGAAATTTGAATAACTGAACGGATAGTCTTTGTCGTCGAGTCTCGTCCGTTTCATCTCCTGTAGCAGCTTCTCTTTTGTGAAATATTTATCGCAATTCTCGATCGTCAGCATTCCGTTTTCATCGTATACGTCATCATCCGTTCTGTAACCGGCGGTATGGGTTACCAGTCTTCTGATCGGCGGGTAGTAAACCGAATCATCGAGTTCGGGAATGTATTTGGCACAGGAATCTTCAAGTGACAGCCGGTTTTCCAGCACGGCCTTTTCAACCAGTAACCCCGTGAAGGTTTTGGTGATCGATCCGATCTCATAATAGTATTTGATAAATTCATCTTCACACCCGTTTTCACCGATGAGATATTTTTTCATTTCCCCATTCTGTATAATCCCCAATGAAAATTTGGCATCGTATTTCTGATTCACTTCTTTTTCTATCTGTTTGATGATAGCTTCCGTTGTCATATGCATACCCTCCTGTATATCTTTATCTATAAGCACTTGAGGCGTTCAAGCATTTGGTGTTTTCTTGACTGCGTCAGAAGATCAATGAAGCACCCTGTTTCTTAAGACATAGTAGATACAGCGCAACTCCCTATAGGATATCAGGAAAAGCTGTAGCCGTCAACTATAACAGCTTTCAAAAAGCTTTCTTTTAATCAAAAGCTGTTTGGAAAACGAAGAAGAGCAGAATTAAAGTCATGATTACAATATAACGAGATATCTCCCAGATGTTATCGTGTTATGGGTGAAAAATAAACTCTAATGTCAAGTAAAATAACAAAATTAATAACAAATAAAGGAAAAATGTGAAATAAAGATGACAGGGATAAATACATACAAAAACAGGATATATAAAGATGTATTTAGAAATATTCCGCTTTCCTCGGATTCACGGAATCCTAATCCAATTTATAATGAAACCCGTTTCAATATAACATAAAGTGTTAATCGATTATCATTGTGGGGTGGGATATGAAAATAAGCGTGAAGTTGTTACTAGGATTTACCATTATCGTTTCAATGTTATTTGGTCTTCTTTACACTTCGTTGGGAAACACATCAAAGGTTGGCGAAAATAGTAATATGATAATCAATCAGATTGAAACTTCTGAGAGTGGATTTCGTGATTTTCTAAAAACGGATGCGATTGAAAGACATATCAATTCCCTGACACAGGATGTTTTGTATTTTGGTTACGTTATGAAGGGTGAACAGGTTGAATCTTCATATCAAACGATTCTTGAAAAGATTCATTCACTTGAAGCGGACGCAAAAGACCTGAGCATCCACGAAGAGATACCTGAAATTCTGTCCGGTTTGTTGACGGATATTACGTCTGTATACGATTATAAAAAAGGTGAGTTGTCAGCCGGTTCTGATTACAATAACAGCTTCATTAAACTGAACAGTTTGAAAAACGATATCAGCAAGGTTGACGCGGATATCGACAAACTCAAATCGGTGAATACCTTTTTGCTCGGGCAATTTATCAAAGAGATAGAAAAAACACTTTCAGATCCTTCAGAAGAAAAGCCGAAAGACTATGTAAACCGAATCAACAAATTGACTATCTATGAAACGGAAAAACTGTGGAAAGATCTGGGCGTAACAAGAGAGTTTGAAACGGTATCGGCTATCATCGTCGAATCCCGAGATGCCTTTTTTTCCTTGAACAACATGAAACAGATAGAAGGTGCTTCAGAAGTGTTTAAAACCGAAATCAACCTGAGTTCTACGCTGTTGCCCTTTAAAAAAGAATTGCTGTTGCTTTCCATTGAAAATTATCTTCAGAGCCTTCGTGGTTTGAAAGACCTGCTGAATAAAAGAACGGCGCTGAACTCTGAAATAGCAATCAGTGAAGCCGATCATGAGTTCAACAAGATGATGCTGGAACAATCGTCGCTGTTGACAACCGGTATTATCAACGGGAGTGTCATCAAGCATATCGATCGGCTTAAAACAATTATCACAGAGTTTAAGAACAGGAAAACAGAATCGGTTATGGCAGGCTTTTCGGGTATCAGAACTCAAAGTGAGGGGAGTATGTCGGCTATTCATGAGAATAATAAATCTGTGTTGATCATCATCAGTGCCATTATTATCCTCAGTTGTTCAATCGGATTCATCGTCTTTTTGAGTATCCGCAACAGTATAAACCGATTTGTAAAAGACATGGAAAAACTTGAGAAACTTGATTTTTCGGGAGCGGTATCTCAGAAAAAGAGACGAGACGAATTCTCGAAATTACAGGTGGTTCTTGACAGAATCATATTGGAGGTCAAAAATACACTGAAGAGTGTTAAAAGTGCGTCAGAACGAATTGAAGACGGAACCCGGCAACTTGATCAGATTACGCTGGAAACTAAAACCGAAACGCATGTCATCAACGATCAAGTCTCCTTGACGAATAAAAATGTTACGGATACGTCAGCCTCCATCCAGCAGGTTTCAGCTGAGATAGAGGAGATCAAATCAATTGCCGTGCAGGTTTCATCGGTGTCTAAAAAGCTCTCCGAAAAATCTCTGAAAACGATTGAATCCGCTAAAAACGGGACAAAAGAACTTTCTGAGATAGGAGAGATTGTTGATCAGGCTAAAAAAAAAGCGGAGAATACACGGGAGATAGCGGCAACGCTGGTGGAGGAAACCAAGAAAGCAGGTGCCGTCATTTCCACGATAGCCAGTATTTCGGAACAGACCAATCTGCTTGCTTTAAATGCCGCAATAGAAGCGGCAAGAGCCGGTCAGGCGGGGAAAGGCTTTAGTGTTGTCGCCGATGAGATTCGAAAGCTTGCAGAGGAAACAAAAAGAGCAACGGATGATGTCGAAACAATATTGAATCATATGGATAACGGGATAAGATCCGTATCAAATGCTTCTGATGATACGGAAGAGGTTATCAGAAAAATGCAGGATAAATCCAGGGAATCCATTGTGCAGTTCAACGAAATTATGTCTCAATTAACGTTTATGAATGATGAAGTGGAGAGATTAAGTCTCTCTGTCCGGTTGCAGGAAGACACGGCTGAAGAGATGACAAAAGCCATGGATTTATCATCGAATTCAATGATGGAAGCGACTGTTCAAATGCAGAAGATTGTTGAGATATTTGGCAATCAGATTTCGAGAATAGAACAGATAGATGAGAATTCTGAAACGTTAAGCACTCTCAGATATGGACTTGAAAGGGAAATTCAAAAATTCAGGATAGAGAAAGTAGCCTGAACAATGTCTGTCGCCGTGATCGACTGTCAAAACAGTTGATTTAAGAGCATCTCACAGATGTTTTAAAAGGGTGGTTTTGAGTTTTTCAACGGAGAATGGTTTTGAAAGGTAATCGTTCATGCCGTACTCAAAACATTTTTCTCTTTCATCCGTTACACCCATCGCAGTCAAGGCGATGATGGGTAATTTTGGATACTTTGCCCTGATGATTTTCGTCGTCTCATATCCGTCTAAAACGGGCATCTTGAGATCCATCAGAATTAAATCGGGTTTTTCCTTTCGGAGCATCTCAAGAGCTGCTTTACCGCTGAAGGCCCTCTGGACGTTTAAACTCCCGGAAACTTTGTACAGGAGGCTTTCGGCGATTGTCATATTAATAACGTTGTCTTCCACGATCAAGATCGTTTTATCGTTCAAATTATTAGGTGATAAGGCATTTGAAAGAACAGGCTGTTTTGCCTTTGAGAATTCAACTTCAAAGAAAAAACGGCTCCCTCTGAGAGATTCGGATTCAATCTGAAGGGTAGAGTTCATTTTTGTCAACAGGTTTTGAGTGATATTCAGTCCGAGACCCGTTCCGCCGAATCGTCTGGTGATAGAGTAATCTTCCTGATTGAAGGGTTCCATTATTTTTATGATATTTTCTTTTCTGATACCGATTCCGGTGTCCGTGACGGCGATCAGCAATGTTACTTTATCTGCGTTTTGTTCCGGAGAGACGTCCTTGATATCCAGATGGATATATCCCGAATCGGTAAATTTGACGGCGTTTGAAAGTAAATTGAGGAGTACTTGCTTAAAACGGATTCGATCCATCAGGAGATAGTCAGGAATCGTCTTATCCATCGAAGTGGAGAAGAATAAGCCTCTTTCCTCCGCTTTTAACCGGATCAGCTTGATAACCTGATCCACGGCTTCAAAAAGGTTTGCAGGTTCATATTTCAGTTTTAATTTTCCGGCTTCTATCTTTGAAAAATCGAGGATATCATCAATCAGCTCGAGAAGTGAGGAAGCGGAGTTCATGATGATATCCGTATATTCTTTCTGTTCAACGTTCAATTCGGTATCTTTCAGAATCTGACTGAATCCAATGACACCGTTCAAAGGCGTCCTCAATTCATGACTCATGTTGGCGAGGAATTCACTTTTAGCTATATTTGCAGCCTGTGCTCTTTCACGCTCTTTTTTCAATTCTCTTAAATTCATATCAATACAGAACAATTCGGGTTCTCTGTTTTCAAACCGGATCAGGGTATGAGATGAAAAGACATCTACGGGGTTGTTGGCTTTATCTTTTAAACGCAGTTCACCGGCGGGGATGTTTTCACCTGTTCGGTTCATGTGATCAATAGCACTTCTGACGCCTTCTTTCAGCTCATCGGGAATGATGAGGTCGAGAAGGTCTTTTCCGAAAGCCTCTTTTTCCGTATAACCGTAGAGTTCTTCCGATGCCTTGTTCCAGTAAACAACCTTTCTTTCGGGCGAATACCCCTGTATGGCGAGACCGGAAGTTTTGTCAAATAATTGTCGGAATCTTTCTTCGCTTTCTTTCAAGGCCTTCTCGGCTTTTTTTCTCTGTATGATATCTTTGTGGATGCCGAACATGATCTTGGGAGAGCCGTCTTCATTGAAATCAATCACTTTTCCCTTTGAGTTTATCCAGACCCAATACCCTTCCCTGTGACGCATTCTGAAATCACAGTCATAATACTCAATCTCTCCGCGAAAATGTCTGTCGAGCTTATTTCTGGCTGTTTTGAGATCATCAGGATGTGTGTTGTTTTCCCAATCTTCGATTCTATTGGAGAAGTCGAGGAGAGTGTAACCGATTAATTCAGCCCACTTGTTGTTGATCCAGCATTCACCGGTTGGAATATTCCATTTCCATATCCCAACGCCTATAGCCTCTATTACAAACTTCATATCATCAGGAACAAGCTCATTCTTTTCAGTCATAATAAACTCCTTATGATACTAATAAGTAAACAATAGTGATTTGATTCCAATATGATTATCCTAATTATAACATAATTTTCATCAAAAAAATCCCCTTATTCAGGGGATTGAATTGTTAAGTTCTTTTCGAGGCGTTGTGTTGTTAATCGATGGCTTTATGGATAACCTTTTTTAACGTTCTTCCAAGCGCATTATAGGATAGTTTTTCCTTTGCAATTTCAAAATTTTTTTCAACCATTAGGTAGTAAAGATTGGGATCTTTTAAAATTTGTATCGATTCTTCTGCTGCCTTGATAATTCTCTGTCTGTCGATTTCGACGTAATCATTCGGGATCTGATTTTTAAGTTTGCCAGCATCATTTTGTATGAAGTCATCTTCTTCGCCACGTTTTCTGAATGTGTGTCCCAACGAGATATTTTTAAATCCAAACGGCATGATATCCGTTTTGAATACCGGATATTCGAAGATAATCATCGGTTTTTTTGCAAATAAACCTTCGAGATACTGATTTCCCCAACCTTCCAGTATAGAAGGATAAGTAATCATATCCGCTATGACATAAGCGTCCCAGAGTGAATATTTCTTTTCACCCGTGGCCTTGTTTTCACTTCTTTGAGCTCCGAAGAATTTATCCGCCCAGATGATTTCTACCGCTTCATCAACGGCAACTTTTTTTAAGAAATTCAGATAATCATCATCCGTTTCGATGAGTCCGGGCATAAAGAGATAAATCTTGTCATCTTTTGAAAATTTTCTGCCATCGTAAAGATTGCCGTAAAGCATTTCTTTTCGTTTTTTGATTTCCCCAATTGTTTCAATTCCGAGTTCAATTGCCTTTCTCGCTGCTACACGGGTTGCCTGAAGAAATACGATATCGTTTTTGCCGATTCCGAGTCTTTCACGAAGATCGGCGTTATAATCATCATGAATCCATTCTTTGGCATGGAAGTCAAACACATTCGGAACGACGGTTGATTCGACACCTTTTTTTCTCAGAAGATCTGCCTGAGCGATTTTGTTGATGACCACCTGAGAGATTTTATGCCCGACCGGCGGATAAAAATTCTCAAGTGTCTCTTTGACAAAATCACAAGAAGGGGTCGACATATGCGGTCTTTCCCAGTAAAAATCATGATTGTGATTGATACTGATCAAGTCCCTTTTCCGGATAACATTTGCAAATCCAATTGCACAGGGTAATCCCGTACCTAATGAAAAGATGTTATTGGGGACGATGACCTTGATGTTTTCCTTTTTTACAATTTCATCGAGTTTTTCTTCTATCACGGTTGCTGCCTTCAAGATGTCTTCTTTAAAAGCTTCACAATTTTCATAATCTCTGAATTTGTTATAGCTGTTGTACTCCCAGTTTTTAAATCTCGGGCTGTGAAGATCAAGTTCTTCGATATAGTATTCTCCATAATCCTTCGTACCGGAAATAAAGATTACTTCATGTCCCATCTGTTCAAAAACGTGCTTCCATTTTTCCATCTCAAGTGAAACACCATCCGTTTCACCGACTCTGAAATGCGCTAAAGCTATTTTCATTGTAATCACTCACCCGTTATCTTTAAAGTTTATTATCTGATTCTTTTTTCTGTTTCAGGATCAAAGTACATGATACGTTTGGTTTCAAATGAAATGTGAACTTCTTCTCCCGGCATTATTTTAGGGAACGGATCGGCTATCATTTTTATGATCTTATCGTTCGATTGAATCGCAACGATCTGATGTGATCCCTGTGGTTCAACAACAAGGACTTTACTGGAGAAGACGGTATCCGCTTTCTTTTCCTTTGAAACGATCATACTTTCAGGTCTGATTCCCATTATGACTTCATTTTTATTGAACCTGTTCAAAATTTCCTTATTCTGATCTGCCGGCTTGTATTCAAAGATGTTGTTCTTTAACGTCAGCGAACCATTTGAAGAAGACATATCCATGTTGATGAAGTTTGTCGGAGGTGTTCCGATGAACCCCGCAACGAACATATCTTCACAATCGAAATAAACATCATCGGCAGTACCGCATTGAACAATCGCGCCATCTTTCATGACAACGATCCTGTCTGCCATACTCATCGCTTCTGCCTGATCATGTGTAACGAATACAGTCGTTGCCTGTGTCTGTGCGTGAATTGCCTTAAGCTCAGTTCTCATCTTGACGCGCAATTTCGCATCAAGATTTGAAAGCGGTTCGTCCATCAGAAATACTTTCGGTTCTACAACAAGTGCTCTGGCAAGTGCCACGCGCTGTCTCTGACCGCCTGAAAGCTGGCGTGGGAATCTTTCCAGATATTCCGCTATTTTTGTCATTTCTGCCACACGTTTTGCCTTTTTTTCTATCTCCGTTTTGTGAACTTTCTGAAGTTTCAAAGGAAAGGCGATGTTGTCATACACAGAAAGGTGCGGCCATACCGCATAACTCTGAAAGACCATCGAGATATCCCGCTTTCTCGGGGGCAGGATGGTAACATCCGTTTTATCGATCAGAATCTGTCCTTCCGTTACTTCTTCAAGTCCGGCTACCATTCTCATGGTCGTTGTTTTTCCGCAACCGGATGGTCCGAGGAAAACGATGAATTCCTTGTCTTTGACTTCCAGATTTATATTTCTGGCCCCCCAAACCTTGTTGCCATATCTTTTTCCCAAATCTATTAATTTAAGTGTTGCCATATCATCACGACTCCTTTTTTATTATACTTTTACGCCGCCCCACATCTGCAGCATGTATCTTCTGATCAGAATTGTAAAGGTTACTGCAGGAAGAGCCATGGCCACACCACCGGCCGCTATCAGATTAACCATTCCCTTTGCCCCTACCATCGTCTGATACACAACAACCGGGAACGTAGGATTGAATTGTGTCAGAACGATTGCCTGTGCCGTTTCCGCCCAACTTCCGATAAACGCATACATGGCACTTGCGGCAAGACCTGGAAGAGCGAGTGGTAGGGTTACATATATAAATGCCCCGAATTTTGATCTTCCGAATACCTGTGCGGCTTCTTCGAGTTCAACCGGTATTCCCATAAAGATACTTGCTGTAATCCATATGGTCAAACCAATCTGTCCTACGGAGTAAACCAGTGAAAGACCGAGAGGCTGATCGTAAAATCCCATTTCGGCCAATATGATAACCATCGGCATGGCGATTGCAATACCCGGGAACATTCTTACAAAGAGTGTTGATAATTTTAATATATTCTTCCCCTTAAACCTGTATCTTGCGAAAGCATAACCCGCGCTTCCACCAATCGTCAGTGAGATAAGAACTGTGAGAAGTGCAACCTGAATGCTTCGGAATAGTGCAGGGAGCGCATCTCGCGTAACCTTAAAGAAGGTGATATAGTTGGCAAACATGTTCTTCGTTACTCTGAATCGGACTGAGTTGTACGGTTCTATTTCAGTTTGAAGTGTTTCAATCGCCGTTTCAGCTTCAGCCTGAATCTCTTCGTATTCTGCAAGATCCTCTTTCAAACCGTCTTCGATGGTTTTCATCGATTCCTTACCTTCTACGAGTTTCAGCTTTCTTTTAATCTTTATGATATCCTGATTGGTTTTGAGTAATGTCTTGTTGGCTGCATCAATTTTTGAATTTATCTCTGTGATCACTGCACGGTTTTCATTTACCAGTTGCTCCACATCCTGTACAGCCTGAGTCAGTTTTTCAATCGGAATATCACAATTTGTCTTCTTCATCAGGAAATCTCGCATTTCATCAAATTTATCTCCTTGAATGAGAGATACGTATTTTTCCTGGGAATTACTGTACACGCTGATCATGTACGCTCCCTCTTCAGAGGCGGGCTGAACACTGAAATTTCCAAAAAAATCTATCCCCAGAGGAACCGGCCAGTCATAAGCCTCCTGATCGGACATGAAGGATAGTGACAGGAGGAAATAGATAGGGGTTACGATGACAAACGCAACGAATATGATTAAAACGTAGAATATCGTCTTATTTATCGATTTTTTAACATTTCGTTTCTGAAGATCATTCATCATTCCTCCTCCTTGGCAAAGGCACCTGATACCTTGAGATAGAAGACGGCAACGATAGAAACGACAATTGCGACGATGACCGAATAGGCCAGAGCCAGTTTGTATTCATTCTGCATCTGTTCCTGGAAGAAAACGACTTCTTCAAGAAGAACCGGGATTCTTCTGAATCCGAAGATGAGAACGATAATCAGCCAAACCTGTATGGCTGAGATGATTCGCATGATGAGAGCTGTTTGAATACTGGGTTTGAGCATTGGCATAGTGATCTTTCTGAGAACGGTCATCTTATTGCCACCAAAAACATATCCCGCTTCAATTGATTCTTTTGGTATCCCCTGCAATCCTGCAAGTAAAATTGTCATCATGAACGGAATGACCTGCCAGGCATCAATGATGATGATCAGAAGGAGGGAGCTCATATCATTTCCCGCGAGGAAGAGGATCTTTCCACTTTCTGAAATGGCGCCGATCTCCATCAGAAGACTGTTCAACCAGCCGTAAGTTGAAAACCCACTTGACCACATGGCACCTACTGCGACTTGTGGGAGCGCCATCGGGATGAGTGCAACGGCGAGTAATAAACTTGATCCTTTGAATTTCTTATTGATCAAAAGCGCCAGTCCCAATGCGACCACAAATTCAAGCGTAACCGAAACGACGACGAATATCCCGGTGTTTAAACACGCCTGCCAGAAAACCGGATCGTTGAATATTCTTGCATAGTTGCCTAAGGTAAAACCTGTTCCGGCTTCCGGAGTGAAACTCAGGAATACCGATGTCAAAACAGGTCTTATCCAGAACACTATATAATAAATAACTGTTGGAGCTATTAGTAAATAGGGTACAGCCTTCTTCCACGGGAATCCTTTTGGCTGTAATTCCATACTGCCGTTTAACGTCATATGTCACCTTCTCCCGACTTGAATAATTCATAAATTCTGTGGCTTTTTTTAGTGTAGGGACAATTTACGAATTGCCCGTTTGAAGTTCTCTTGCTTCCCTAACACGGGCAATTCGTGAATTGCCCCTACAATTGGGGATGGCAAATGCCATCCCCCCAGGTATTTCAATTATTATTTTTTCTGTTCGTCAACTCTGAACTGTAACAGTTCAAGGTAGTCAGGATCGAATGTCTTGTTTTCGAGGATCATTTCTTTGAAGATATCATCGTAGATAAGTTTTACTTTACCCCAGTCTTTCCAAACCGGTGCGATGTAGGACAAAACGCCTTCCTGCATAACTTTGATAGCCATAGCGATAACCATGTCCTGTTCGTCTGTTTCTGTTTCGAGAAGTGCAAGTGCTTCATCAACTGGAGGAATGAATCCGCCGGTACCTTTTGATGATTTGAGCATGATTTCCGGTCTTGTCATGTATTCAAGGAACTTCATAGCGAGTTCTTTGTGTTCTGTACCCTTTACGATTGCGTATCCGCTTGTTCCTGCGATTGAACCGATTCCTGCAGGTCCCTTTGGTGCCGGTGCAACGATGAACTTCGTCGGATCGTTCTTGTAGATTTCTCCGACTCTTGCACAATGTGCAGTTGCCATCCAGGCTTCTCCTCTTTTCATTGGAGGTCTTACATCGTCGTATGTCAAAACGGCTGGTGTATAAGCGTCTGCCATCTTGCTCATGAGGTACATGGCTGCCATTGCTCCGGGATTGTCGAGGTTTGGCCAGTCTGCTCCGTAGGAAAGACATACGCCACCGTACTGGTAGATGAGTGATTTCATCGGCACACCTGTTACGGCGTATTTTCCTTCGCCTTCCATTGTAGCGATTGCTGTTGCCCAGTCTACAACTTCTTCCCATGTGATATTCTGAATATCTACACCTTCAGGTTTGTACTTAAGAGCTTCTTTGTTAACGATGAAGAGGTATACATCTGCTCCGATAGGAAGGAAATATCTCTTGCCATCGAAAACTGTCATGGAGTCATAACCCTTTGAGAAATGTCTGTCATCCCAGCTGTCTGCGAGTTCAGTCAGATCGCAAACCCAACCTGGATTGACCCAATCCGGCATGTTTGAAGCGTAGGAAATGATAACATCTGTTGTGATGTTTCCTGTCTTCTGCTGAAGTTCAACCTGGTCAAGGATTGATGTGTCATCTAAAGTAGAGAATTTAACCGTACAGTTATTTTCTTCTTCAAACGGCTTGATAACTTCATTGATAATAAATTCTTTTTCTGATGGTGCTGACCATAATCTTGAAGTAACAACGAGTGTTTCACCAAATACGCATGCTACTGCGAGAACCATTACAACAACTAACAAGGCTTTCTTCATAAAAAATCCCTCCGTTTAATTAAAGTGGTTTGCTTTGCAAAACAAGACACGCTTATGTCTCGTGTAATTTATGACAACGTTGTCATTAACTGCAAAAAAATAACTTCACACTAAAAATTTTAGTCCTTTTCTTCACTCAGGTCAAATCTGATTATAGGTGATTACAGCTAATTATTGCTGAATATTTATGATTATGTACTAAAAATGAATGGAAACGAACTATTTCATGCTAATGTTAAATATTAAAAAGTTTTAATAGGCTAATAAATGTATGGAAACAACTGTTTTATGATATGATAAAAAAGTATTTGATTTCAAAGAGGAATGGATAATTGTCAACGTAGGACAAAAGGAAGTGTTAAACATTGAAAAAAGTTACGATGTCGGATATCGCACGGCAAACCGGTTTTTCAATAAAAACGGTTTCAAGAGTCATCAACAATTCGCCCGATGTAAAACCTGAAACAAGACGGACGATTCTTGCCGCCATTGAAGAGAACAATTTCAGCGTTAATATCATGGCGAAAGCGTTGAAGACAAAAATCACAAAGACGATTATATTATTTATAGATAAACATGGAGGAAGTTACTGGAATGCCTGGCATAGTCTGATCATGATGAATATCATCACCGATTTTAAACAGAGGGGATACAAGGTGATCATCTCGCCTTCTTCAGGGAAAGGGGTTATAGACGATGATACAGATGGCTTTATTCTTCTGAAGAGTGGTTTGGCGGATGGTGCGGTTCTGTTCGACAATCTGCCGAAGGATATTCGGATTCAATATCTGAGGAATAATGATATTCCTTTTGTGATTCTTGGACAGGACTTCGACAATAAAGATACCTGTTCCATAGACCTTGATAACTATCATGTCGGGGAAATAGGAGCAGAGCACCTTTGTGAGAAAGGCTACAAAAAAATATCTTTTCTTCTGGGAAGTGATGAATTCAACGTCAATCACAATCGAGTAGACGGGTTCAAAAATATCTGTGAAGAAAAGGGAATTGACTATCATATTGAATATCGGATTACGAACCTGGAAAGTACTTACAAAGCTGCTAAAAAACATATCAAAAAATATGATATTGATGCTTTTTTCATCTCGGGAGATGAAAAGGTTCCAGCGGTATACAAGGCTATTCAGGAAGCGGGTAAAACAGTTCCGACAGACATAGGAGTTCTTGGAATCGATAATCTTCCGGTGGGCAACTACCTTCTGCCGACACTCAGTACCATTTCACAAAATGTGGATAAATTTGCCCGGAATGTTGTAAACTCTCTTATAGAAACGATTCAGTCTCAGAAAAATAAACCTACAGGGTTGTTGATCAAACCGTTACTTGTGAGGAGAGGGTCAACGGACCGTTAAATGCGCCGGAATAATTAAAAGAAAGGCAAGAGGGTGAGTGAAAAGTTGTACGACTAAAATCGCCCACCCGCTATCGTAAAACTAAACTGATCTCATAACACCTTTTGCGACCGTCAGTTTGAGGTTTAGGTCTGTATCATAAAAAACAAGATTGGCGATACCGTTTTCCCTGATGGTCCCATGCCCTTGATCTGAAAGCCCGAAGAAGCTTGAAACATTTGAGGTGAAGGGTTTCAAAGCTGTTTCGATTGGAATATTATTCTTCAGGATCAGATCCTTAAATACCTTTTGAAGTGTATCGACTGGGGCAGTTTTAACATCTGTGCATATCCCATCCTCGTCAAAAATGGGGAATGAGCCCCACCCGTCAGAGGTACAGGTAAGGTGTTCAATCTTGATACCATCTTTCAGGAATGCGGCGATGATATCTGCCGTTTTTTCGGATGCGGTGAAATCGATATACCCACCATATTCCTGAACCCATTGCTTCCCTTCACGCAACGTCTGTTCGTTTCTGGCAATATGCGTTGGCATGATCTGAAGGGGTGAAATATCTCCGGGGTCAACGGCTTCGCGCAATAATTTCAAGCCATCCGGACTTCCGCCGATATGGATGATTGCCTTTCCTTTCTTTCCTGACAGCATTCCGGCTACGCGGGAATTCAGAAGTGTTCGCCTGAATTCATCTGTTGTGATGGCGGATCCTCTGTGATCTGAGATGGCAATTTCACCGATACCAATATATTCGGGGATAAAACAGATATCGTCTTTCATATCTCCTGTTAAGGTCACAAGCGGGAGAGCGTAGTTTCCCGTCATGAGCCAGGTTGTCAAACCAAAATAGTCGAATTTTCTGGCCTGTCCGAGAAGATCCCGATGTGTTCTTGTGATGCCATCCGTTCCAAGAACACCGATGACACTTGTTGTACCCGCTTTAAAAAAATCAGCATAACTTCCGGGTGTTGTTCGGGTGAAAAATCCACCCTCACCCCCTCCCCCGACGATATGAACGTGTCCGTCGATAAAACCGGGGAAGCATTTTAAACCGGACAGATCAAGGATTTCACAATCAGCCTGATTAAACGGTTCTATCCGTTCATCTATCTTTATAATCTTTGAATCATGGATCAATATATCCTTCTTTCCGATTGACCCAGGTGTGTAAACCTCAACGTTTTTGAAGAGTTTGAGTATTTTCACGGTTATCACTCTTTTCATATGAATTTATTTTAGCATTAAAAATGGGCGGATATGATCCGCCCGTCGTCTTATAATGTAGGATACAATCTATTTTTTTCCGATCTGTATCTGATTTCTTCAGGATTGTCAAGAAGGAAACAGGAATCAAGATCGTGATAGGTGAAGGCACCTGTACCACAAGCAAAATGAACACTCTGTGCGATACCGATACCGGCTTCTCCCATACACCCGATCATCAGTTTCTTGTTTGCCGTTTCTGCAATCTCTACGATTGCAAGTGCATCTGAAATCCCAGATTTCATGAGTTTAATATTGATGAAATCAACACAATCCTCTCTAACAAGCCTCATGGCATCGTATTTCGTTTTGATCGTTTCATCTGCACCCACCGGATAATGAACACTGTTTCTGATCAAACGTAAGCCATCAAAATCATAGACCCCCACCGGCTGTTCGAATATCGCGATATTAACGTCATTTTTGTACATGATGTCGGCAAATTGAATGGCTTCTTTTGGGCTGTATCCGAGATTGGCATCGACGATATACTTTGCCCCTTTGGTGGCTTCTGAAACGGCAAGCACTCTTTCGATATCCTCCCTGAGATTTTCACCAACTTTCAATTTAATAACGCTGAATCCGGAGTCATAGGCGGCTTTTGCCCTTTCTACCGTTTTTTCCAGTGTATCAATGCTGATCGTGAGATCTGTTTCAACAAAATCTTTTTTTCCGCCAAGAATTTGAAAAACGGGTAATTTGACCGTTTGACTGAGTGCATCAAGAACCGCAAATTGAGTTGCCGCTTTCAAACTTGGAGCTGTTCTTGAGATTCTGTCTATCTGATCAAAGATGCGTTTGTAATTCCTGACATCCATTCCGTTTATTAAACCAAGCAATTCATCTTTGTACAACAGTAATGCCTCATAAACTTCCCCGTTTACCCTGAAGGAGCGGGAGGCTTGTCCTAAACCGGTAATCCCGTTGTCAAGATGAAGGTTGACCGTAATAACTTTAGAACTTGTAGCGACGCTATTTGTGATATGAAACGGTACTTTGTATTTGTGTTCTTCTGTGATAAATTCAAGTCCCCTGATAAGACTCATCGTTAATCATCCCTTTCGCTTATGTCGGATAAACTTGTAAATTCTATTATTTCTTTCAGATGTATCGTGTCTTCTTCCTCAATCGCATACTTTTCGGTTTCCATTTCTCCGGATTGATTATCGTATGGATCATTTCTCATATACTGTTTTTCCGGGAAGAATGATGCCATGAAGCCCGTTGTTGTAACCGTCCTGAAGGCATCGAGATTTCCGAAGTAAAATTCCCTGTAGGCTTCATTGTCTCTTCTTGCACCACCGAAGGAACAGTCTACAGGCAGCCAGCCATACGGTTCGCAATAGAAAAGTGCCCAATCGTGATTGCCGGGTGTAATTGGGTTTGCATACCAGCCGGATTGCCATCTTGCCGGGATTCTGCAGATTCTGCACAAGGTGATGAAAAGCAACGCCTGAACCCCGCAATCCCCTTTAAAATTGGTTGCTGCATATTCGGAAAGATTGCCGTAGAATTTGTATTCTTTCATGAACGAATAATTGACATTTAACGTAATCCAGTCGTATATTTTTTTTGCCATAAGATATGGATTGATCTCATTTTTGACGATTTCCGAAGCGAGTTTTTTCAAGTACGGTGTGAAGATGATATGCGGTCCCTGTTCTTCAATATAATTGTCCATGTTGATCTTTGGTAATCTGACCATATCCGGATCCACATTTGAGATGATCTCCGTAATCCTGTATTCAAATTCGACGCTGAAAGCGTTTTTTGATGTCGGGTCAATTCTTTTTTGTGCAAAAAAAGTTCTTTGCGGATGATTATTTCTTGAAACGGTGAAATCTCTGACATCCGTTTTAATCCACGATGAAGCACGCTGCTGAAGGTCTGATTTAGGTAAAGGCAACCAGCATTTCAGGATCCTTGCACCTGCGGGTAATGCTCGCGGCATTTTGGTTATCCTGCCTCTGACTTTGTATGCTTTTGGAGAATCACCTCTTAAAAGTTCATCAAGGCGCTGATGTAATAAGTGCTTTCCCTCTTCACGCTTTTTGTCTGTAACTTTCCTCGATTTGTAGACTTCATCTGAAAAACAAAGGTTATCGGCAAATCGGTTCTCGAAATAAGGCTTTTCTTCAAACATAATGTAATCCAGTTTTTCTTCTTTAAAAAGTTTGTCGAACTCCTCGTCGTTCATTTCTTTGACGGTGGATTTCAGAATATCTCTGGCTTCATCCATATCATAAATATAATTCTTCCGCATCCTTGAAATTCTATATAACTCATATTCAAGTCTTTCTCTCATGATACCGGGAAGTCTGCCATTCAGAAATCGCCTGATCTTTTCTTCCGCTTCTGAATACTCACCGTTATACTCCGCCTTTAATATGTCTTCCGGTAGATTGACACTTAAAAACTCCATTACTTTCTTCCCCCCCTCATAAAAATCTTCTTCAGATAATTATACCGCATGCATCTCAAAATGTATTATTGTTATGATAACAAAAAGAACGGTATCCTTATCATTCGGTTATTTCTTTATCAAAATACATAATGTAAAAGGCAGGTACGATGACCTGCCTTAAATTGCCGCTATACTAATGGGAAATGGCATTTTATTTCATGTCCATCTCCGATGATCGTTGATTGAGGTTCTTTTGATGAACAGATATCCTTGGCGTATCTGCATCTGGTATGGAATCTGCAACCGCTTGGCGGATTTATCGGACTGGGTATTTCCCCTTTAGCGATGATCTTTTCCCTTTTCAGGAATGGATCCGGTATTGGATTGGAATTCATCAATAATTCTGTATAGGGATGTGCGGGATGATTGAAAACATCATCTTTTCTTCCCTTTTCGATAACCTGTCCCAGATACAGAACGGCTACATAATCAGCCAGGTAATCCACAACGGAAAGATCATGTGTGATGAAGAGATAGGTCAGTTTTTCTTCCATCTTTGTATCTTTGAGCATTTTCAGAACCATCGCCTGAACGGAAACATCCAATGCGGATGTCGGTTCATCCAGGACGATGAACTCCGGGTTGAGAACAATTGTTCTGGCAAATGCAATTCTCTGACGCTGTCCACCTGAAAATTCATGCGGGTATCTGAACATATGCTCTTCTCTAAGCCCCACACGCTCCAGTACGGTTTTGATCTTATGTCTGATTTCCTCTTCACCGATGCCTTTAAAGTGGATCTTCATGCCTTCACCGATGATTGTTTTGACGAGCTTTCTCGGATGAAGTGAATTATACGGATCCTGAAAGACGATCTGCATTCTTCTCCGGTATTCCATAAAATCTCTGTTACTGAGATCAAGGATATTGATGCCGTTCATCATCACCTTACCGCCTGTGGGTTCGATCAGTTTAAGAAGTGTTCGCCCCAGCGTTGTTTTTCCCGAACCTGATTCACCAACAACTGCGTAAGTGGTGTTTTTAGGAACATTAAAAGAGATGTCATCAACGGCACGGACGAATTTCGCCTTGGAAAATACGCTTTTTTTCAATTTGAAATGTTTTTCAAGATTTTTTATTTCAAGGAGATTTTCTGACATATTATTGAACCCCCTTATTTGAGAATAAATGACAAGCGACGTAGTGATCGGGCTCAATTTCAACAAAATGCGGAATTTCTTTTTTACAGACCGCCATCGCCTTTGGACATCTTTTGTGGAAACGGCAACCATCCGGCGGTGATACGAGATCGGGAACCGTTCCGCTTATTGCCTTTAATTCATCCGTTCTTCCAATCTGCGGAACAGCCTTTAAAAGACCGGAGGTATACGGATGAAGCGGTTTTTTAAACAATTTATCCGTAGAAGCGTATTCTGCTGAATTCCCTGCATACATAACGAGTATCTTATCACAGAATTCTGCGACGACTCCCATGTCATGTGTGATCATCATAACAGCATTTCCCATCTTGTTTGCGAGATCATGCAGCAACTCAAGTATCTGAGCCTGTATGGTCACATCAAGCGCGGATGTCGGCTCATCCGCAATCAGAAGTTTCGGCTTCGGTGCAAGTCCCATGGCGATCATGACTCTTTGAGCCATCCCTCCGGACAGTTCATGCGGATACATGTTCATGACACGTTCTGCGTCAAGCCCAACAAGTCCAAGCATTTCAGCCGCTGCAGGTAATTGTTTTTTTATTTTTGTTCCATTTTGTTTTGCGAGTACTTCCGCAATCTGAAAACCGACGTTCATAACAGGATTTAAAGATGATTTGGGTTCCTGGAAAACCATCGATATTTCATTTCCCCTCAGACGTCGTACATCCTGCTCTTTCATCTTTAAAATATCCTTATCCTCAAAAATCACTTTTCCTTCAAGGATTTTCCCGGGATCTTCAATCAAACGCATAACAGCTCTTGATGTAACAGATTTCCCGCAACCTGTCTCTCCTACGATTCCCAGTTTTTCTCCTTTGTTCATCCAAAAATCTACACCATTTAAAGCCTTTATGACACCTCTGTATGTATAAAATACAACTCTTAGATCAGATACGTTAAGTAAGTCTCCTCTCATCTGCATAACATCATCTCCTTAACCTTGGATCGAGCATATCTCTTATACCGTCACCAAGCAAGTTAAAACCAAATACAACGAGAGCGATTGCGAGACCTGGGAAAGTAGAAACCCACCACTGATCGATCAGATAGCTTCTTCCATCACTGACCATAACGCCCCATTCGGGACTAGGTGGCTGGGCACCGAGTCCGAGAAAGCCCAGACTGGCTGCGGTAATAATGATAGTTCCCATTCTGAGTGTCAACTGAACCATGACAGGTGAAAGTGTCATGGGAAGAACATGTGAAAACATGATTCTTAGATGTCCGGCCCCCATTGATTTGATACTTTCAATATAAGGCTGGCCTTTTATTCTCAGCGCTTCAGCTCTTGAAATTCTGGCATAGGGTGTCCAGTTTACAAGGGATATGGCGATGATCATGTTGATGAGATTTGGTCCAAGCATTGCGGCAAACGCCATCGCCAGAACCAGTCTGGGAAATGCGAGGAACATATCGGTAAGTCGCATAAGAATTTCATCAACGATACCCCCGAAATATCCTGCTATTACACCGATAGAAACACCAATAAATCCGCTGACCAGCGTAATGATCAGAACGATTTGAATCGCAATTCTTGAACCGTAAAGGATTCTGCACAAGATATCTCTGCCAAACTGATCGGTCCCAAAAGGATGTTCCCAGCTTGGAGCCTGCAATTTGATCGCAAGATCCTGAACATCCGGTTCGTATGGGGTTAAAAGTGGTGCAAATATAGCGGTCAGGATAAAGAAAACGATAATAACCGTACCGGCAATAGCCAATTTGTTTTTTTTCCATAGATACATGGTATGTTTCCAGTCTTCGAAATAAGGCTTCATCATTTGAAGCCATGTGCTTTTTGTCTTTTTTGTGTTTACCATATCAATCACGTCCTCATCCTTGGGTCAAGAATCGCATAGATTATATCAACCGCAAGATTAGCAAGAGAGTATACAAAGGCAATGTAAAGCGTTCCACCCATTACCGAATTATAATCAAGATTTAAAAGTCCCTGAGTGATGTATCGTCCAAGACCCGGCCAGGAAAAAACGGTCTCAGTCAGAACGGCACCTTCAAGCAATGAACCAAATGTCAGACCTATAATCGTAACCGTTGGAATGAGTGAGTTTCTGAGTCCGTGTCTGTTAATAACTGTTCTTTTCTTTAATCCCTTTGCCTTTGCCGTTGTAATGTATTCCTGCTTTAATACGTCCAGCATACTTGCCCTTGTCGTTCTAGCGATAGAAGCAGTTGCAAGATAACCGAGACAGAAAGCGGGCAGAAGGATATGTCTTAAGGCATCCCAGAAAACTTCCCAATTTCCTGTAAGAATTGAATCTAACAGGTACATTCCTGTGATTCTATCAGGTGGGAATGTAAAGAAATCCAGTCGCCCTGCTGCCGGAAGCCAGTCCAATCTGTAATAGAAAAACAGCAGCAACAACAATCCTGTCCAGAAGACCGGCATGCTGACACCTATGATAGAAAAAATTCGTGAAAAATGATCGATAAATTTATTTCGATGAACGGCTGACAAAACTCCCAGTACTATCCCCGATATTGTCGAAATGATAATGGCGAATATTGTCAACTCAAGTGTGGCGGGAAAATAGTTGTTGATATCTTCCATAACCGGATTCTGTGTTCTCAGGGAAATACCGAAATCTCCTTTTACTGCGCCGGTAATAAACGTGAAGAATTGTTCAATCAGCGGTTTGTCATATCCAAGCTGTGCTTCCACTCTCTTTATAACGTCTTCGGGAGCATTTCCACCCAGCATCGCTGATATTGGATCAGCAGGAATGACATGGGCGATAAAGAATACGATACAAGCCACACCGAACAACACAATTAACATTAAAAATAGTCTTTTTAGAATATAAGTCCATATATTCATCTATACACCCCGATTTTAAAACTCCCCGTGAATTTTATTCACGGGGAGAATCGAATTTTGATAACAAAAGTTGAATCTTGGATAAATCTTATTTAGCAAAGCCACCCCAGTCAAATGCCATGGAATAACCAAATGCTGAATCGTAAAAATTCTTGACTTCTTCTCTTACACCCCAGAATTCAACGGACTGATAGAACATAGCGAAAGGTCCGTTTTCAAACCAGTAATGTGTCAAATCCGTGTAGATTTCCTGTCTCTTAACAGGATCTTTTTCAAATCTTCCGGCTTCTGCTGCTTCGATTGCATATGCATCATCCCATGCACATCTGTAAGCGAGCTGTCCGGCTGCATAACTTGCCATTGCCATTGCAAGGTTGTCTGCATCAGCATAGTCGTTTCCCCAACCGGCGATGATCATCTGATGACCCTGTGCTCTGTATTTCGTGTACATCTGTGAAGCCTGCATGATGACAACTTCTGCATCGATTCCAATTTTCTTGAGATCTGCCTGTACTTTTGCCGCTTCGTCTTTTCTTCTCTGCGTTGTGTTTGTCAGCAGTTCAACTTCAAAACCATCTTCGTAGCCGGCTTCTGCCATCAACTGTTTTGCCTTTTCGATGTTCTGGGTGAATGGATTTTCATCAACAAATCCGAAGTAACCCTTAGGAATGAATCCCTGTGTCTTGATAGCGTATCCTGCCATGATGACATCAACGATTTCATCATATTCAATTGCGTATTTGATGGCCTGTCTGACTTTTGGATCTCTTAATGGTCCCCAGCTTGCATTCATAGCGAGATATTCATTTGAATGACCGGGAGTTGTGACAACCTGTACACCGTCAACGTTCTTGAGTTCTTCAAGCATAACCGGATCAAGGTTCCATGCAACATCGATATCTCCCTTTTCAAGGAGCAGTCTCTGGTTTGCAGGTTCCGGAACGTCTCTGATCATCATTCTCTTAAGATTTGGCTTGTCTCCGTAATAATTTGGGTTAGCCGTCATCGTAACCATTGTGTTTCTTTCCCATCTGTCAAGTACATACTGTCCTGCACCTGCACTATGGTCATTGAGCCATCCCTTGGCCATGTCTCCGTCTACTTCATGCTGAAGAGCGAGATCCTTGTTGATAACGCCACCCCAACTGTTGTCGAGGATACCGAGTACGATATTTTCTGCATAAGGTGCATCAAATGTGAGTGCAACTGTCTTCTCGTCAACTTCAACAATTTTTTCATCCATATTGTCTTTGTTGATTCCAACGCTTTCAAGCAGCCATACTGATGTGCTTTCGAGCTTAAGATATCGTTTATAGCTCCATACGACATCTTCTGCAAGGACTTCGGTTCCATCTGCAAATACTGCGTCATCTCTGAGTTTGAATGTAAATGTCATGCCGTCTTCAGAAATTTTCCAGCTTTCTGCCAGTTCAGGCTGAATAACCAGTGATTCATTTACATTTTTAAAACCGACAAGTTTGTCATAAAGTGCGCTGACAACCTGTGCTGGGAGCACTTCGTAACAGATAGCAGGATCAAGCGAAATAAAGATTCCTGTGTTTGCAGCCATTACGAGTGCATCTTTTGGTGTCTTAGCTCTACCAAGGGCGGTACCGGCAAATAAAATTGCCATGACTAAGACGATAACAACAGCAACGTTCAACTTTCTCATAAAAACACCTCCGTTATTTTTCCCACTTAGGGGATTTAAGGAATACATCAAGATTTTTATAACCTTCTTCTTCCATTTCCATCACACTTTTCACGTTTTGCTCTGCCCTGTCTTTTCTCTCAAGGATAAGCATATTGGTGATGATATGTATGATAGTCAATGGTGCAACGTACGAGTTAATTCTGAGGAGTGAGGATGTCTCACATAAGATAATCAGTGAGGCGAATTTTGAAACGGGACATGTCAGCGAGTCGGTTAAAAGACAAATAGGTGTTTCTCTTCTATGGGCAACACCTGCAATGAAATTTGTCTCTCTTGAATAAACGGGAAATGTGATCATGAATAGGACATCATCTTCATTCATCAGATTTGCTTCACTGGCAAAATCTGAAACGGAACCCTTCAAAACGTGTATCGGCTTATTGATGACTGAAAAAAGGGAATATTCCATAATGTTAGCCAGATTAGTACTCATTCCGAATCCGGAAATGAATATTCTTTTTGCATCTTCTATGTATTTGACAGCTCTGATCATCTCTCTGGCATTCGTTTTATCGAGTGTTGCCTGTACGTTCATCAGTTCATGAGTTCCCAGTTCATGGAGTTGTTTCTTTTTTGTATCCGCATCAAGTGTTGTTAATTTTATCTTTTCGTATGGGCTTAATTCTTTTTTGATATCTTTTTGAATGGCTTTCTTCAAATCATTGAAGCCTTTAAAGTAAAGAGCTCTTGAAAACCTTACGATGGAGGCTTTGCTGACACCTACTTTTTCGCTCAACTGACCGATTGTCATGAAACCGATCTCAGATTTGTGATCTAAAACAAAATTACCAATTTTCTGATTCACGGGGGTCATTGATGGGAGCATTTCAAGTAGCCTTTCAATTAGCATAAAGTTACCTCCAAATGTCTATTTTATCGTCTAAAAAGTTGTACTTATATTCCAGATTATACCATGACGAAACAATAATTTCAAGTGGCAAATGATATAATGGAAGTACATAACAATCTTAGTTGACTGTTTGTCATATTGAAATAGTGATTTCTAAATGATAGAATTGGAGATATAAGGAGGGATAAGATGAAAAAAATTTTTATAGTTTTCATATTGTTGATGGTCTTCAGTGCAGCTGTATTATCGTTTGAAGTTGCTTTGATGATAACGGGTGAAGTTGGCGGCACGCCCATTTACACGATGATGGTTGAAGGGGCAAAAAGGAGTGCTCAGGAAAATGGTTTTAGCCTGAAGGTTGTTGAAGGCGGGCATAATCCTGCAAAATGGGAACAGACATTGATTAGCCTCGTAGCGACAATGAAATATGATGTTGTTGTAACTTTTACGGAAGGAATGCCAAAATCTGTTGAGAAAACGGCAAAGATGTTTCCCAATCAGAAAATAATCCTGATAGACGGAATTGCCCCGGCAATGGATAACGTGTATTCACTCGCCTTTAAAGATGAAGAGATGGCCTATCTTGCAGGTGCTTTTGCCGGACTTGTCACCGAGAGTAAGATGGCATTTGCAAACGATGAAAAAAAGGTTGCGCTTGTTGCGGGAGATATTTATCCCGGTATGACCAATAAGATGAAGCCCGCTTTTGAAAAAGGTGCAGGGGATATTGATGAGGAGATAGAAGCCGCTTTTGTTGTTGCAGGAACCTGGGCCGATCCCAACAGAGGAAAAGACCTTGCAGCCGCTCTTTTCTCTCAGGGTGTAGATATCGTATACGGTATTGCCGGGTATACATCGGTTGGGATTGTGCAGGAAGCCGATGAGCAGAATCGGTATTTTATCGGGACGGATTCCAATACGATTTCAAACAACCCGGATGTAATACTGGCTTGTGCGTTGAAATCAGCAGATATTGCCATTGAAAAGGTGTTGACAAATGCCTTCAAATCACGTCTTGATTACGGGACTTCTGATAGATGGGGAATCAAAGAAGGTATCATTGGTTTTACCTTTGAGGACCCGGAATATCTGAAAAATATTCCTGAGACGATTCGGAACAGGATGATAGAAATTTATGAAGCGCTGAAAGAAGGAGAAATAAGCCCATTATAGAGAATAAAATGAAAGAAATCGAAATGAAGAATATCTGGAAGACTTTTCGGGTAAACAATGCCCATGCCCTTTCTGGTGCCAATTTCACGATTAATCGTGGGAAGATTCATGGGTTGCTCGGAGAAAATGCAGCGGGTAAATCGACCATGATGAAAATTCTATGCGGTATTCATTGTCCGGATAAAGGAGAGATTCTTTTAAACGGAGAGAAAAGGGACTTTAAAAATCCAAGAGAAACTTTAAATCAAGGAATAGGGATGGTTTATCAGCATTTTCGGTTAATCGATCAATTTACGGTTCTTGAAAATATCATTCTCGGTTCTGAAACCGTTGGACTGAAACGCATCAAACGACTTGAACAGAAGAAAAAAATAAAACAACTAATCAGACAGTACGGGTTTGAAATCAATTTGGATAAACGGGTCGGTACGCTATCAATCGGCGAAAAGCAGCTTGTTGAGATCATCAGAATTCTTTTCAGAGATGCTGATGTTATTATCATGGATGAGCCGACAGCTGTTCTGAGTGATTTTGAAACGGACAAGCTTTTCGATATTATGAAAACACTCAAAGAATCCGGAAAGGCCATGGTGTTGATTACCCATAATCTGAACGAGGCGTTTGAAATATGTGATGACATTCGGGTCTTCAGGCACGGAAAAAACGTTTATTATGCACAGCGCGGAGCGTACAATAAAGGGGAAATATTGAAGAGCATGCTGGATTTTGATCTCCCGGAATTTGTGATCAGGCCATATACAGGAGAAAAAAAGATTATTCTTCAGATCAATAATTTAACGCTGAAAAAAGAAAACAGAGTTTATCTTAAGAACGTTAATATGAGAATCAGAAGTGGTGATGTGAGCGGTATTGCTTCACTGGCCGGAAATGGCGCAAAAAGTCTGCTCGAAACGATATTTGATTCATCATTTCCCTGTGAAGGCGAGATTCTTTACAAGGGGAAGGACATTAAGGATATTCCCATTGCTCAAAAAAGGGAACTGGGAATTGCCTATGTTCCGGAAGATGGGTTGTATCACGCTTCCGCCTTAACGCTTCCATTGATGTATAATCTGATGGCAACACGTTTTTCGGATGCTGACTATTCATCATATCGTCTTCTAAAAAAGGAACGGCTGGAACAAAAAGCCAGAGAAATGACAGAGATGTATGATATTCATGCAGATTCCGTGATTCAGCCGATTGGCATGCTTTCCGGAGGGAATATTCAAAAATCCGTAATCGCCAGAGAGGTTGATAAGACACCCGAACTGTTCATGATTAATGAACCGACAAGGGGACTGGATTCAGGTGCCGTACATTTTACCTACAATATCCTGGAAGAACTGAGAGAAAAAGGCACCGGCATTATCGTTGTGTCATCGGATGTTGATGGATTGATGGATATCTGTGATGAAATCTACGTCATGTTCAGGGGAGAATTTGTCTGCCGTCTGGATAGAAAAGATTTTGATAAGCATCTCTTGAATGATTATCTTGCGGGATTGAAAGGGAAAGTATGAACTATAGCATCAAAATTGTTTGTTGACCGCGGTATCGAATAGAATAAAGATTAGAGGACCGTTTGCAAAGGAGATCATGAATAAAAAAGATTTTATTATACAGAGAATAATTGTCATCTTAATAGCGTTTTTAACGGGATTCGTCATCATTTTTATGACCAGTGATTCACCGTTTGAAAGTATCCGGTCATTTATGACGATGCCATTTTCGAATACCTATTTTTTCGGTAATCTTCTTGCGACGATGATTCCTCTCATCCTAACCGGACTTGCGGCTTCAATCGCCTTTAAGACAAATGAATTTAATCTTGGCATTGAGGGGCAGTTTTATTGGGGAGCACTTGCGGGGACCGCGACGCTGCTCCTGCTGAAAGATATCCCCGTGTTTCTTGCTGTACCTGTTGCAATGATCGTTTCTTCAGCTGCGAGCGGTATAATGGCATCAATCTCAGCAGTGTTGAAAAGCAGGTGGAACGTTTCAGAACTGATTTCATCTTTATTAATCGGTTACAGTCTGGTCTATATCACAGATTTTTTTCTTGAAGGTCCCATGCTTGATGTTGATTCCGGGTTGATTACATCTCATGAAATCCCTTCACGGATGATGTTTGCCAAGATATTATCACCGTCAAATCTCAGTATTGGTATTTTTATTGCTATGGCAATGGTCATCATCCTTCACGTCCTGCTGGAAAAAGGAATATTCGGTCTGAAACTTTCTTTTTACGGAGAAAATCCGCGATTTGCCAAATATATTGGCATCAATGGGAAGCATATTGTATTTACGTCCATGTTTCTGAGTGGAGCCCTTGCCGGGCTTGGCGGTATCGTTGAAATCCTGGGAACACAGGGGAAGTTGATCAGGGGATTTTCTTCAGGTTACGGATGGAATGGAATCGCGATCGCATTGATAGCAAGAAATCATCCGATATGGGTTATCCCTGCGGCATTTCTGTTTGCATTCCTGGATTCTGCGGCATTCGCGTCTTCTATCTTTACAGATATCACACCCGAGATTTCCAAAGTCATACAGGCAGCGGTGTTTTTCCTTGTCACGGCAAGTTTGTGGAGAAGTGCAACAAAAAAACAGGTTGCTTGAAGTTCCTCGGGAGCTCCGGGCATTCGAAAAAAAACAATAATAACTCAAAGAAATCGGAGAAGATAAAATGGAAGCGTTGTTTCACGAGACAATTACATCATCATCAATCATATTGCTTGCAGCACTCGGTGGGCTTTTTACTTCATTATCAGGGAAGATAAACATTGGACTTGAAGGCTTTATCCTGCTTTCAGCTTTTCTTTCCCCCTATTTTTCCCAGGTATTCTCCAGTATTTTTCTTGGTGTTTTGATGAGTACGGTTGTTTGTAGTCTTTTGGCTGCGTTTATGTATTTTCTTCATCAGAAATTTAAAGCGGATATATTTGTTGTGGGTTTGGCAATGAATCTTCTTGCAGCGGGATTAACCTCTTTTCTTTCAGCAGTTCTGATGAATACACAAGGCACGGCAACATTTGTTCTCAAACAGTCTGTTCAGGTGTTCGATATACCCGTATTGTCGAGTATTCCCGTTCTCGGCTATCTGTTTTCCGCACAGAATATTTTTGATTATCTTGCCTTTATCGCGGTTATCGTGACCTATATCCTCATTAAAAAGACCTGGTTCGGTCTTCATCTTCAGGCATTGGGGCATAACAAGCGTACTGCTGTCAGTACGGGTTTGAAAATAAAAGAACTCGGTTATGTCTCTTACGCCCTCTCAGGTTTTTTGTGTGCCCTGGCCGGAGCAGCAATGTCATTGCCGCTCGACTCATTTGTCGACGGAATGAGCAATGGCAGAGGCTGGCTTGCACTCGTTGCCGTAATCGTTGGAAGAAATAGTTCTGTCGGTATCTTACTGGCTTCCTTGTTGTTTGGCTTTGCTTCATCGGCAGCAAATGTTCTGCAAATCAATTCACATCTACCGGCAAAATTACTGATGACGATTCCTTTCCTGGTGACACTTATCGCATTAATTGTTAATTCTGCAAGGCAAAAGCGGAAATATTAAACGTCTGTCCTTTAATTTGAAGATTTTTGATGATTTGTTATATAATGATATAGCGATACTTATGACATAAAAAAGGAAGTATTCATAATGAGAATAATAATTGCGGATGATTCGGTTTTAATGAGGAGAAGTCTGAAAAGCATATTAAAACAACTGGGGCATGTTGTAATCGGTGAGGCGGCTAATGGAAAAGAGGCTGTGGCACTTTACAAGATGTTCAAACCCGATTTGATAACAATGGATATTACGATGCCGGTTATGGATGGGATTGAGGCAGTAAATGAAATCGTTAAGGAATACCCGGATGCCAATATTATCATGATATCTGCTCTGAATCAGAAGGAAATGGTTTTTAAAGCAATTGAGAGAGGGGCAAAGTATTATATTATCAAACCATTTGATGTCAATATGGTTGTGAAGGCATTGGATCAGCTTCAGGCATTAAAAGTAATTGAAAAGGCGAGTATGGATGAAAGACCTCAGCTAAAATCGCCGTACACCGTGATAAATGAAAACGGAGCGTTTGTTATCAGGATAAACGCACTTCTCAACAATCGGCAATTAACCGAATTACGAGGAACTTTTCAGGGATTACTGGCGATTCCTGATGTTAATATTATCCTCGATATTACCCGTACAACGCTTTCAGATGAAATCGAAAGGTATGTTGATCCGATGATCAAACTGATCAACGAAAAAAGGAAAATTGTGACAATAAGGAAGTAACATTTAAAACTCAATTTGGAGATATTTGAGGATAACTATGAAAAGAATAAAAAGCAGGTTATGTAAACCTGCTCAATAATAAAGAATGGCGTTTGTTTGTTTTGAAATAGGTATCCATTTCTCAGTTTCATGAGAGAAGATGTAATAAGTTTCCTCTATACAGTTGTTATGGTCATCGTAAAGATAGACATATTTTGAAACAAAGAGCTCACCACCGATTTCTTCTTCATAATTTATCTCTTCTAATTTATTTCCAGTTTCATCATATTTTGCCTCGTAGACTTTTTGAATATTAGGAGGGTGTGTGATATCGTTTTCAGAAATCATATTGTTACCCTGATAGGTTGCCTGATGTTTCTGTATGATGGCACCATCTTTGTCCGTAATAGTGAATTCCGTAAGGTTGTCGTCCGAGTAAACAGCCGAATAGCTTGAAAGAATCAAACCGTTTTCTGATAATTTGTTGGCGCCAATCATATTATTTCCTTCATATTGGTATATGTAGTGGTATTCAAGTTCAGAGAAATCGTTATATTTCTTCTCTTCAACAACGTTTCCATTCTCATCAAAAATATAATCCATTCTGTATTCCAGCTGGAATCTGGTTTCACCCTTATAAGTGTAGCCTTTGTATTTGGCTTCACTGATTAGTTGTCCATTTGAATCGTAAGTTGCAGTGTATTTGTAATCAATTTTTCCACCTATTGTGTTGATTCCCTCAATCAGCTGATTGTTTTCATCATATTTAGCTTCGTAAATCGATACGATTTCATCTCCGTCAAAACGGATGCCACGAACCTGATTGTCGTTTTCATCATAATTGTATTCATAACGATAGGTGATACACTCACCACTTCTGAGTCTCTTGCCATTTATGGTTGTCATGTTGGATCCGTCGTATAGATAGGAATAATCAAATTGCATGTTGCCTTCGGAATCTTCGCGATACTCACTTAGAATATTCCCTTCTTTATCGTATTCTGAATTGATAAAATCCAATTCCTTCCATCTTTCGTTCTCAAAGGAATATTCGACAACTTTAACGGATGCCACCTCATCCAAAATGATCTTTTTTATATATGTGTCTATCCAAAATGAAAAAAGGCTCTGTGTTGAGACGATGAGAAAAAGTAGAACAATCAATAATAAGCTTTTATGATCGAATAAGGTCTTAATCTTGAATCACCTCTTTTAGAAAAATTTTGTGTACAAGTCGTTTAGCAAAACGGCTACCGCTTTGGCACCGGCATCGTATGCGCCAATACTTCTTTCCCCGAGATATCTGGCTCTTCCCTTTGATGCCGTGATGCTCTTTGTGGATTCCGCCCCTTCATCAGCACATTTAAGTGCTTCTTCAATTACAGGCTTGATTTCCTCACCAACCGCCTTCTTTAGCGAATTCGTATAGGGAATCAATGAGTCCAGAAGTGTCTTATCACCGAGTTGTGCTTTCCCGACTTTCTGAACACCATCAACAAATCCCTGGAACAGCTCCCCAATCTCTGTCAAATTGAGTTCCTGCTTACCCTTTACAGCTCTTCCGGCAAGAAGAAATGCCTTTCCCCATATCGGACCGGATGCACCACCGCATTTTTCCATGATAATCATACTGCAGGAACGTAAAAAGCCTCCTATATCTTCCGTGTTGAGTGTATCCCATTGTGAAATTATCTCTTTAAAGCCCTTTGCAATAGAGCTTCCAAAATCTCCATCACCCGCAACTGAATCGAGATCACAAAAATAGGATTCATTTTTTATGATATCTTCTGCTGTGAACTTCACCATTTCCATCAATTTTTCCTTTGAGATAGTAGTCATGTAAAATCACCTAAAACTCTTTCCACGCAAGTGTGTCGGAAGTAGCACATAAAAGTTGCTTCAATTCATCATCCAATTTTAACAATGTGATGGAAGCTCCTGCCATATCTATGGAGGTCATATAATCACCAACCAGTGATTTGAAGACTTTGATGTTCTTCTGATCAAGACAATCTATTGTGTCATTTGCGAGGACATAAAGTTCCTGAAGGGGTGTCGCACCAAAGCCGTTTACAATCAGTGCACATTCTTCATTACTTTTTAAATCCAAATCCTTGATGATGTTGTCTGTCAGTTTTATAGCCAGTTCTTTAGAACTCATCAACTTTTCACGCTTAACACCGGCCTCGCCGTGTATACCAACACCGACTTCAATGTTTTCCTCTTCCAGGTCAAATGTTGGTTTCCCTCTTGCCGGAACTGTACACGAGTTTAAAGCAATTCCCATGGAACGAACGTTTTTGATGACTTTCTCTGCAACCGCTTTTACTTCTTCAAGTGAAGCACCTTCTTCTGCCTTTGCCCCTGCAATCTTGTGGACGAAAATTGTACCGGCAACACCTCTTCGATCAATTTCATTTGCGATGGCAACGTCGTCGTTTACATAGACAGAATCAACATTCAAATCATCCTCGTCAATTGCAAGATCAGCTGCATTATCAAAGTTCATAACATCCCCGGAATAATTTTTTACGATCAGTAATACACCTTTTTCCGTGGCATTGTGCTTTATTGCGTTGTATATCTGCATAACTGAAGGGGATGCGAAGACTTCACCACAAACGGCACAATCCAGCATTCCTTTACCGACAAAACCGCCATGTGCCGGTTCATGACCGCTTCCACCACCGCTTATAAGGACCACTTTATCCGTCTTTTTTACTTTTCTGGATAAGAGATTGTATTTTTCATCATAATCCAGCAAGTTTCCATGTGCCTTAACCATGCCGTTGCACATTTCCTTTACTAAATTTTCAGTGTTATTTAGAATTTTTTTCATAACTTTTCCTCCAGTTAAACCATGTATTTGACTAAATTCTCTTCAGATGGTTTATTATCTTTGTCTGCTTCAACCTCTGATACGATACGACCGTCTTTCATGATAATAATTCTATTACTCAAACCGATTAACTCAAGCAGGTCATCCGTTATCAGCAAAATGGCAAGATTATTTTCCGCTGCATGTCTTATAAATGTGTAGATTTCCTCTTTTGCTCCTATATCTATTCCCCTTGTTGGATTGTTCAGTATCAGAATATCCAGATCTTTTACCATCCATTTTGATAAAACGATCTTTTGTTGATTTCCACCGCTTAAAGAGAAACAAAGATCTTCTTTTTTTGCTTTTATTCTGAATTGTCTGATCCCTTCATCAACAAGTAGGGATTCTTTTGATTTGTTCACAAATGTAGAAGAATTTCTTATCTCCCTAAGATTAGGTAAAGAAAGATTGTTTGTGACATCGAGTGTCCCGATGATACCAAGTTCTTTCCTCTCGGAAGGAACATAACCAATTTTATTGTCAATCATCTTTCGGATAGTTGGTTTTTCAACCAGCTGACCGTTTATTTTGATGGCACCTTTTTCATAATCGCCGATTCCAAAGAGGATTTCTCCCAGCTCTTTTTTTCCTGAGCCAATTAATCCACCGATACCCAGTATCTCTCCAGGTTTTAATTCCAGATTGATGGCTTCGTATTCATTTTTAGAGCAGAGTCCTCTGATTTCAAGAATATTTTCCTTTTCCTTTATCGATCGTAGTGATTTTTGTTCTTCTACATTATAAGTATCTCTGCTGAGTTCTCTTCCCACCATCATCGGATGAATATCTTCCTCTTTGACTGTTTTGGGATTGACTTCTCCTACGACTTCACCGTCTTTTAATACGAGAATCCTATTACAGGTATTCATCAATTCTGACAAACGATGAGAAACGAAGATGAATGTTGCCTTTCCTGCAAATACCTGAATCTTCTGAAGCAACAGTTCGCGTTCTTTTTCAGGTAGTCCTGCCGTTGGTTCATCGAGAAGGATAAGTGGCGTATCTATGTTGTATAGATCGGCAACGACAAAGGCACGGATTATTTCAAGCATCTGTCTTTCATGAAACATGTAGTCCATGACTTCTTTTCTGGCATCAATATCCATGTCAAAATTTTTGAGATACATATTGGCCTTTTTAATCATCATTCTCTTATCAAGTATGCCCTTCTTTGTAAATTTTTCCTCATGTGAAAGGAATAGGTTTTCATATACCGTGAGATCCGGGATCAGATTCTGCTCCTGAAAAACCATCGAGACGCCAAGCATATTGGCTTCACGAAAACTTTGAGGCGAATATTTAACACCATCTTTGAAAAGTTCTCCCGAAATTGGATTTTCAACACCTGAGATGATTCTTAGAAGCGTTGACTTTCCCGCTCCATTCTCACCGGCAAAGCCGATGATATCATTCTTGTTTATTTTTAAGTCTATTCCTTTAAGCGCATGGATTCCAGGATATTGTTGTTGAATTCCCTTAACTTCGAAATAACACTTTTTTTCTTCTTGATTAGTTTTATTCATAATTATTTAGACCTCTCTATCATAAAATGGTTGATGACATAAAGCGATCACTTGACGGTGATACTCTTTGGTCTACCGGTGTTTGATACCAGAGCACCGAATATGATTAATACGCCCATCGCAACATTTCTGATTTCCGGTGTTACGCCCATAAAATTTAAACCGCTGATTAGTACTGTGATTAAAACTGCTCCCAAAACAGTTCCAACAGCTGACCCTCTTCCGCCACTGAGTGCTATTCCACCCATGACAACAACGGCGATGACTGATAATGTGTAAGAATCTCCCATATATGGGCATGCCGCTTCGAGTAATGATGATTGCATTGCACCTGCCAGACCGATCAAACCACCATGTATGGTGAATGTAATGATTTGAACTTTCATCACATTTATCCCGGAATACTCTGAGACATATTCATTGCTGCCAATGGCATAGAGATATCTTCCGAATGATGTGTTCTTAAGGAATACGATTGTTAATAAAACGATGATCAACGGAATCACGATGACATTTGGAATACCAAAAAGAAAACTGCCCTTTCCCAATGCAAGGAATGAAGGGGATTCAATATTAAGTGGAGATCCTTTAAGGATCAATACCGATGCACCGTTTAGTATTCCCATCATGGCAATTGTAGAAAGGAATGTGGGGATTTTTAATAAGGTTGCAAGAAATCCATTTGCCAAGCCGATTGCGGCACCTACCAAAATACCCACAAATAACGCTCCAAAACCAAGAGTAGGTACTGTCATGGCCGTTATTACACCTGAGAATGTCATGGTGGCACCAACAGATATATCTATACTTCCCATTATGATAATCATGGACATTCCCATGGAGGCGATAAGCATGATGGACATCTGCTTTAACAAATTACTGAGATTTGTGATGGATAAAAATACAGGATATTGTATACCGAAAAACAGGATAAGTATTACCAGCAATATAGGAGTCCAATATTTTGATAGTTTTTTGTTGTTTAGTTTTTTTGTGTTCATAGACATGCCTCCCATATTTATTTCGTAAGGAAAATCTTCCCACGTTTTTGTGAGAATATAACAAGGGAAATTGCAAGTACCAGCAAAATTCCCTTTGCGATATCCTGAACATTAGAGCCAACACCGAGAAGATTCATTCCATTGTCAAAGATTCCTATTAAAAGAACACCTATAAATGTTCTCATTAAACCGCCAACACCACCCATGATGGACGTTCCACCTACAACAACTGCTATGAGTGTATTAAATAGATATTTGTCTCCAAGTCTTGCAGGGGCCATTCCCAGGTATGCAGAAAGCAGGACACAGGCAAAACCGTTTAAAAGACCCGAAAAGGCAAATGCGATGATTCTGTACTTGTTTACGTTAATTCCCATCTTTTTCATTGATTCCTCGTTACTTCCAATTGCTTTTATATACATCCCCACTTTAGTCTTTTTACTGATGAATACAAAGATGAAAAAGATAATAAATCCGAATAAGATAACATTGGGTAAGCCTGGAATCAACTGTCCTGAAGATATCCAACTGAAGTTTCTGTTTCTGATATTAATGTTATATCCATGTGTAATACCTGTGGCAATTCCCTGATATACGAACATCATAGCCAGCGTGATGATAAAAGAAGGTAATTTCAAAGCGACAATAAGCGTTCCGTTTATCAAACCGGATACAAGTCCGATAACGATAGCCAATATGATGAACCCCGGACCTCCGTATGGGAAAAAATAGGCTGCCATAATGGAGGAGGAAGAGAGCATGGCACCAACTGATAAATCAATACTTCCCATCATGATTGGGAATGTTTCTCCAGCTGCTACAAGAAGAAAAACGGTTGATATGGCGAGAATACCGGTTATATTTCTTATTCTGGCAAATGGAGGGAACATGATGGTAAAGATCAGAAAAAGAATTCCCAGCAATGCATATGGTAATATGACTATTAATTTTTCCAAACGTGATTTGTTTAAATTTTCTCTGTTAGAAATCAACAGTTCCACTCCTTTTTCTTTAAGGCAGACTGATTAGAGATCAGCCTGCCAAAGGATTTTATTAAAACTTAGACACCTTCACCAAATGGTTTGACATCGTCATGGTATGGAATATCTATGACCTTATGTTCTAATACATCATCTTCTTTTCTTGTGATGATATCTGCTCTCAGTTTGTCCCCAAGATCATTTGCCGCAAAAATGTAATTGTAAGGGGCACTTTCAACCGGTGGGATAACCCAGGCGGAGTTGAAGTGATTCAGATACATCTGATAAACTTCTTCGTATTCTCCGGAAGCCATTGAATCTTTATATTCGTTAGGAATATCGTATCCTCTCGGTTTTTCGAGATAGATCCAGTTTGTAAATCTGTCCGGATAGATAGGCACCAGCAATCCCTGTGGATCCCAGTCGTCCGGATGAAGTGTTCTTGACATAAGCGTCCAGTCAAATGGATATTTTTCATCCTGGCAGAATGTGTCTATATACCAATCCACGTTAGCCTTTGTGATACAGACCTGCATGGTTGACATCATCGTTTCAGGAACCGTTGGTCTCCAGCCGTGTTTCAAATCGTAAACCGTCACAGCCTGTCTACCGGCCATCCAGAATCCATAAATACCAAATACGGCATCAAGTCTTCCATTGGCGAGATCTTTCATGTTTGATTTGTTGGCATCCGTTGTAACCTGTACAACATCAAGACCTGCTTCTTCGCATGCAACTGCTGCTCCAACGTTCATACTTGTATTGGCACCGAATATCCCATCAATTCTGTCACCGTACTGTGCAATCCAGTCCTGAGTTATGGAATAACCTTTATCTCTTACAAAATCACCATATTCTTCTGCGATGATGGTGATGTCCGGGTAATGATCCATGAGTGCAGCCTTATAACCTCTAACTCTGTCATTTCCTGCTTTTGATCCCGGGAATCCCCATAGAACACAAGTTTCTCCTTCACCACCGAGGAATCTTCCCATCTCGAGACCTCCGAGATACCCGTCAACATAGGCATCAGGTCCGATGAACTGACCATAATATGGACCCGCATCGAGTGGTGTCCACCAGTCAGCTATTTCAAGGATATTTGCATAATAAACTTGTTCTCTGTTGACGATGTTTGAAGCCTGAATAACGGATCCGATTGTTGGTGAATAACCAAATATCATCTTTACTCCTGCGGATGAAAAAGATTCAATCTGTGAAAGGAACTTTTCAGGTCTTCTGTCATCTGTCGCGGCAACATAAACATTTCCTAATGCTTCTACAGCTTCTTTTGCACCTTTGTCAAATGTCAGGAAAAAGTCATTTGCCATCTGTGCATATGTACAGACCATCTTTTCTTTTGCGGCGAAGCCGACAAAACAAATCATCAAAACACAAACCAAAACGAACAAAAATTTACTCTTCATAAAAAACCTCCTTCAAAATTTCCCCTTCAGGGATGATCAAAGAACCAGTCTTACCTTGTATTCTCCTCCAAATCCCTCACCACAATAATCTGTTTTGAGGGCATGAAGTTGATCCTTGAAATATCTTTTTCCAATAGGGGTGTCCCATTTTTTCCCAAATGCTTCAGTTACATCAGATCTGACTTCTCCCAGTTTCCCATAACGTGGCATGAGACATGGGGTTACACCGTCTATTGCAAACGGTGGATAATGCCATGTTCCCTTGTTTAGTAATACACCTTCATTTGGACCAACAATGAATGCCCTTGTCTTTTCAGGATCCGGCACTTCAGCGGCAGGGGCGAGTACAAATATGATCTGTTTTCCACCAAGAGGGAAGAAGTATTCATATGTCTCATAATGAACCTCTGTCCAATCCAGGATTTCACCAAGTGGTTTAGGTTTAACAAAAAGCATACCCATTGAGAATCTGTTGTCCGCCCCGTCAAGATAAGGGATGAGATCCCAGTATCCTTTCAGGATATCCATTTCAACAGCCGGTTTGACATCAATAGGGTGAAGTGGATATTTTCCTTCTTCCGTTTCCTCAACCCTTCCGACAATCCTTCCGAATGTGCTGAAATCTTTCATGCTGACTTCGCTGAGTCTTTCAAGTTTTACATCTACTATACCCATGTTTCTACCTCCTAAAATTTGAATAAAAACACTTTAGTTTATATATAAATAATAAACTATAAAATGATATAACATTAAAAACAACAAAACAAAAAAAGGTGCCTCTCTAAATTAGGCACCTTAACCCTTATCTAAAAGTACATCTGCCATAGATGTACCACTTATTCAAATTTAACGCTTACAGTATAGCATCGGGAATAAATATGTCAAATGCATATATAACTTATTACGGGTGATTACTGTTGAATAAAAACGATTAGCACGAAAAATCTTGATATTTCATTGTTTTTTACGAATTAATTTTTTTGGTTTAAAGATAGAAGCTTATCGGCTTCAATGATATCTTTTGCTATTTCAAAGATTTTTTTATTTTTGCTCGAACTCAGTTTTTGTAAATATTTCATAGCATCTTTTTCCTTCATGTTATTTTTATCCATGATAATTCCCTTTGCACGTTCAACTAGTTTTCTCGTTTCCAAAGCAGTTTCTTTATCCTTCAACTGTTTTTTTAGATCCTTATATTCTTCAAATCTTGACATCACGATTTGAATGGCTGGTTTTAATTCAATTTCATCAACCGGTTTGACGAGGTAATAGAAGACGCCGGCGTCATTAGCCCTTTTAATCAGCTCTTTCTTTGAATAACCCGTGATGATGATGGAAGGGACGCTGATTTTGTTGTTGATCTTTCTGATAGCTTCGATGCCATCAAGTATCGGCATGTTGATGTCGATGATTAAAAGATCCGGTTTGTATTCAAGTGCGTATTCAACTGCCTGTTTGCCATTTGTTGCCTGAGCAATTACGTTATAACCAAGATTTTCAAGCGATTCTCTGAGTCCCATTAAAACAATGTACTCATCTTCGGCAATCAGAATGTTAAGTTTTTTATCCATAATCTTTCCCCCATTTTGAATTCTTTTTATGCTTTTGACAACAACAGTTTCTCCCTCGGTATTCTAATAATTGCCGTAGTTCCATTGTTATTGTATATTTCAAATTTGCCCTTAAAATCATATTTGACAATAGAGTTTACGAAGAATAAACCCAGGCTTTTTAAGTCTGCGAGTTTAAAATCTTCCGGTAAACCCTTTCCGTTATCAGATACTTTTATGGTCAGTTCTTCTTTGATTTCCTTGCAGGATATCTCGATTATGCCGTTTTCAATATCTTTAAAAGCGTGTTTGGTGCAATTGTTCAAAAGTTCGTTTATGATCAGCGAAACACTGGTCGTCTTGTTGTAAGGGATAAAGATATCCTCAAGATCCAGTTGGATTTCAGGTTGTCCATTGATGACGTAAAAAGATAACAAGGCGTTGATTAATTCTTTTGTGTTGACGATGCTTCTTCCTTCAACATCTTTGCTCAGTAGATCGTGAATAACTGCTATACTTTTGATTCGTGAAACGATATCTTCGATCAATTCATCAAAGTTCTGATTATGTGTTTTTTTATAATTGTTTTTCTGCATGATGATGAGACTCGTAATGGTCTGCAGGTTATTTTTAATACGATGATGTGTTTCTTGTAATAAGGTTGACTTCCCAAGAAGTCTTGTGTTGTCAATGGCAATTGCCGCCTGTTTTGATAATGTTTTGAGATATTTGAGATGTTTTTCTTCATATGAAAAGATAACGTCATATGATGCCACGATCAATGCCGTTTTGTTGGAACGGATGAGAATAGGATAGCAAAGGATACTTTTTATCTTCTTGTTCTGTTTGAATTTTTTATCAAAATCCAATTCTGCACTACTGCTATAAAAAGGCTTATCTTTTTTCATGATTTCCATAACGACATTTGTTTTCAGTTGAGAAAAATAATCTTTTTTCTTTTCATGACTGATAAAATCCATAACGGTATGTGTGCTGTCATCAATTAGATAAACACTGCTTGAAGAGGCATTCATGATTTTACTTGAATATTTACACACCATCATGAGCACATCGTTGAGTTCGTAGTTTGAGGTTAGGTATTCCGTTGCTTTGAAGATGGCATCTATAACATCTTCATTTTCCTGCTGAATCAACTCATATTCATCTTCAATATGCTTGTTAACCGGTTGTCCAGAGATAAGTTGCAATAATTTGACAGGGTTCTTTCTCGCTTCTGAAGAGGGAAGCTGTTCAACAATTTTTCCCTCATAGATGATGGAAATTTTATCGGCAACTTTCAAGGCTTCTTCCCACTTATTGGTAACATATATGATTCCGGTTCCGTTTTCCTGAAGTTTCTTTATCAGGTTAAAAAATATTTCTCTGGATTTTTTGGAAAGACTCTCAGTCGGTTCAAGCATAACGACGATATCCGGTTTGTAATGGTAAAGTTTGGCAATTTCCAGAACCTTTTTTTCCTCCACGGTGAGTTCATGAACAAATTTTCTGTAATCAATGGTGACGTTTAACTGTCGGAAGATTTCTTCCGTCTTCTTTTTCAATGCACGATGATTGATTCTCTGGAAAAGACTTTGATTGTCATCTTTGATCAGAAAGAGATTTTCATAGACCTTCAATCCATCAGCCAGCATGGGTTCTTTGATCAGAAAATTTATCTTTTTTCTGTTAATGTCATCAAGTATTTCTGAAACTTCCTCACCTTTATATTTTATGGAGCCGACAAACTTTTTTTCTTTACCGAGAAGACAGTTGACGAAAACGCTTTTTCCAACCCCTCTCTCTCCAATCAACGAATGAATCTGTGATTTCTCAAGTGAAAAGTTGACTTCCGTTAAATTGATACTGTTGTTCGTGAAAGTTGTTAGCGACGAAATTTCCAATAAGCTATTATGCATTTTCTTAACCCCAGTTATTTGAATAAATATATAGTTCCAATATAAAGTTATCTACAGTAAGTATAATACAAAAATAAAAAAATTACAAATATAAAAAGGATGGAATAAAATGTTCTGAATTTCGATGGATAAAAGAGTATTTGTTTCTTAATAAGAAATAAATATCTGTATTTCATTCTCATTAAGGCTAATCGGATTTGACAGATTTTTCTTTTTGAATTATTATCTCGTTGTAGCTTTTGATGGCTGCAATCAAATTAAATATTAAATTGCGTCTATGGCAGGCGCGTTTTGTATACAGGTAATGGATGCCTTTTTTAAAAAAAGAGGCATCTTTTTTTATTTTAATTTCACAACATAAAAGGAGGGATTCAGTTGTTAAACGTATTCTATTGCGGAGATCAGGTTTTATTGATTACAACTTATGTTAAGGGGATGAACGCATGGACGGACGGTGTGGTTCATGATGAAAGTTTTCATCTCAGAAAAGTATTGGAAGATGATTCGGAGATTAATCTCACTTATTGTCCCACAAGTGAAGTACAGAGAAACTTTCCGAAACCGGATGAATTGGAAAAGTATGATGTTATCCTTTTCAGTGATGTCGGAACGGATACAGTCATCATGTACGAAGATCGATTTAATAATTGTCCGATGGGTGTTGATAGATTGGGCGCCCTCAAAAAATGGACTGAAAACGGTGGAGGTTTCTGTGGAGTAGGTGGCTGGATGTCTTTTGGCGGAATGTTTGGAATGGCAAAATGGCATAAAACAGCCGTTGAAGAAATACTCCCCGTTACATGTTTTCCGTACGATGACAGAGTGGAGATTTCAGAGGGGATGAAACCCGTTATTCTTGAAAAGGATCATGATTTCTTTAAAAATGTTGATTTTGAATCAGCACCTCCGTTGTTCTCCGGATACAATGAAATTCAGGCAAAACCGGATGGGAAGATTTTAGCCGAATACAATGGCGATCCGATAATCGTCACCGGAAAATACGGAAAGGGAAGAACTATGGCATTTGCAACTGATCCTGCGCCTCACTGGGGTAGAGGTATGGTTGAATGGAGTGACTACGGTCAGTTCTGGACCAATGTGGTCAAGTGGCTTGGGGGAAAATAAAATGAAGAAGATCATCAACAGCACTGATAATTTGATAGCACAGATGATGAGCGGGATAACAAAGGCGTATCCCGAAAACTTCAGGAAGATTGATGATGAAAAGAGGGTCCTCGTTTATACAAAGGCTCCCGTTGAAGGAAAAGTGGGAATTGCAACCGGCGGTGGATCAGGACATCTGCCTCTTTTTCTCGGTTACATCGGTGAGAATCTGATCGACGGAGCGGCTGTTGGTGAGGTGTTCTCTTCTCCCTCTGTTTCAGAAATGCTGGAAGTAACAAAGACCATTTCAAGCGGTAAGGGAGTCCTTTATCTTTATGGGAACTATGGTGGCGATATCATGAATTTTGATATGGCTGCAGATATGGCTGCAGATGAAGATATAGAAGTCCTGACCTGTATCGCAGCGGATGATGTTGCTTCTGCACCACCTGAAAGAAAAGATGAAAGAAGAGGGATAGCCGGTATCCTCTTCGCGTATAAGATTGCCGGTGCAATCGCCGCTAAGGGTGCTGATCTGAAAACGGTCAAGCAAACAACCGACAAAGCCCTCGGAAATATTCGAACGATGGGTGTTGCACTTTCTCCTTGTACGATTCCGGCTGCAGGGGTTCCAACCTTCGAACTAGGTGATGAGGAAATGGAAATAGGAATGGGAATTCATGGTGAAAAAGGGATCGAACGTGGAAAAATCAAGACAGCTGATGAGATCACTGATTTTCTTATGGAGAAAATCGTTAACGATCTTCCCTTTAAAAAGGGTGATGAGGTAGCTGTCCTGGTGAATGGTTTAGGAGCAACAGCGCCCCAGGAACTCTATGTCGTGTTTAATCGTGTTGAGCATATTTTGTCTACGAAGGAAATAAAGATTCATAGGTCTTTCGTGGGAGAGTATGCCACTTCCATGGAGATGAAAGGGATGTCCATCTCCCTCTTTAAGCTTGATGAAGAGTTGAAGGAATTGCTTGATATGCCGATCAAAGCACCGATGCTTTTGCAGCAGTTTTAAAGGGATGATTGTATGAAACAGAAAAATATTTCTGTTATGGATTTGAAGGAGGCTATATTATATGTGTCAGAACAGATGATAGCCTACCATATCGAAGAACTGAGAGAACTTGATGCCGCTATTGGTGATGGAGATCTGGGGATTACGATTGGAAAAGGTGCCAAAGCTGTCATAAAAGGGATTACTGAAGAATCTTATGAGCGTGTCGATACCCTGTTAAAACGGATTGGTATGATTTTTATGGAAGCAAATCCATCTACATTCGCCATACTCGGAGGAACTTCTTTTCTATATGCCGCAAAAGTGGTTAAGGGGAAAAGTGATATTGCGATTACAGATCTGCTTCCCATTATTCAGAAGGCAAAAGAGGGTGTTCAAAAGAGGGGGAAGGCGGAAGTCGGAGACAAGACTATGATAGATGTCTATGAAGAGATCATCATAGGTTTGGAAGAAAAAAAAGAAATGAAAGATATGAATGAATTGTTTGAATTCATAGTACAGTTAGCAAAAAGTGGTGTTAAACGGACAAAGGATATGATCTCGAAAAAAGGGCGTGCAAAAGCATTTGGAGATAGAACTTCCGGAGAAATTGATCCGGGATCACAAGTGGTCTATCTGTTTTTTTACGAATTTTATCAATATCTAACAAATAAGGAGTGAAACTATGAAAAAGACAATCTTTTTGAGTGTTGTATTACTTGTTATTTTCAGTATGTCGATTTGTTTTGCGGAAGAATATGCAAAGGATGTAACGGTTGCTATTTGTGGCCACGGACTTGAAGCGGAATCCTGTCAGAGAGATTATCAACAGGTGAAGATAGAATGTGCTCACAGAGGCTGGGAAATGGTAGATGCGATGACAGTTAGAGATCCGGCAAAGCAGCGTGAAACGATGGAAACGCTCATCGAAAAGAACGTTGATGCTATCGTTATCATTTACTGGGATATGGAAGCCATATCTGACTTAATCCTGAAGGCAACGGAAAAAGGGATTGGTGTTTATTGTGTTGATACAGAGCTCAGACCGGGTGTTATTGTCAGTTGTACACAGAACAACGCTGTAGCCGGTGCATTGATGGCTTATTGGGGAATCTCGAGGTTAAACGAGAGGGGGAAAGTCGCTATTCTCAGCGGTAAATGGCATATCATGAGAAGAAGAGCTTATACGGCAGCAACCCTTTTTGAAAGAGATTTCCCAGCTCTCGAACTTGTTTCGGAAGAATTCCTTCCACTTGTAGGTTATGAAAAGAGTGCTTTGGATACTGCTACAAACTGGATGACGAAATATGGGGATGATTTGAATTGGATATTCTCCGGTTGGGATACCCCTGGACAGTATGCAGCAAGGGCAATTGAACAGGCCGGTTATACGAGAGATGATATCTTTGTTACCGGTATAGATGGTGGTTCTTCAGTTTATTCAATGATTAGAAGCGGGTCACCGTTTGCGGCAACTATCAGTCAGCCGTTCGAACTCTATGTACATACGGTTTTTGATGTTATCAATCAGGTAGAACTGGGTGTTAATCCAGGAGACGAGGGATCACTCGTGCCTGAATCAAGAGTTATTTACAGAATGCCTGTTCTGACGGATGAGACAAATTGCCCGAAACCTGGAAGTTCAATTCATGCCGTCTTTGACTATTATGGTTTCGATGAGAATGACATGGATGCCTGGTACAACTGGCAGGATGCCGGTGGTCCATACAAGATTCAGCAGTAAGTGATTTTTCAAAGCGTCGGAAGACTTGAAAGTCTTCCGATGTTTTTATTAAAGGGGGCTATTATGGCAGACAAGGATACAATACTGCGAGTTGAGGGATTGACGAAGGAATTTCCGGGTGTACTTGCTTTGAATCAGGTGGATTTTGAGTTGAAAAAGGGTGAAGTGCATGCAATATGTGGTGAAAACGGTGCGGGGAAGAGCACGTTCTGTAATATCATTACTGGGATTTATCATCGGGACAGCGGAGAGATATTTTTAGAAGGAGAGAGTGTTCAATTCAATCATCCTTCTGAAGCCTTGAAAATGGGAATCAGGATGGTATATCAGGAAAGAAATCTGATCCCCTATCTGACCGGTGCCCAGAATATTCTTCTTGGTGAAGAACCCCTGAAATCAAAGATATTAATTGATGAAAAGGAAATTTTAAAGGTTGCACAATCCATACAGAATAAATATCAGCTAAATACACCGCTTAATATTCCTGTGTCCAACCTGAGTTCTGCACAAAGACAGGCGATAGAGATACTTCGCGCATTCTTATACAAACCTAAGATTTTATTGCTTGATGAACCGACTTCAAGTCTGACAGAAGCGGAAGCGGCCTCTCTTTTTAATGTCATACAAAAGATAAAGGCGGATGGTGTTTCTGTTGTTCTTATCACACACAAGATGGAAGAAGTTTTTGAAAATGCCGACAGGATAACGATCTTCAGGAATGGGGAGCATATCATTACTGAAGATAAGGATAATATCACAAAATCCGATTGTATTCGGTATATGGTCAATAGAAATATCAACAATCTGTATCCTCCAGTTAAAGCAAGTTTTAATGAAACTCTTTTGAAAATAGATAATCTTTCAGATTATACGTTTTTAAAGAACAATACGTTTTATCTGAAAAAAGGAGAGGTGCTGGGTTTCTATGGTTTAATCGGATCAGGTAGGACGGAAACGGTTGAAGCCATATATGGATTAAGGGAGATTAAAAGCGGTTTAATAGAGCTTGAAGGAAAACAGATTACTCCCGAAGTGAACAAGATGATTCAGAATCATATTTATATGGTTCCCGATGACAGGAAAGAAAAAGGCTTATTCAGTAGTTTTGACATTAAGGGGAATTTATCCATCTCATTTATCGATAAGTTCACCGATACATTAGGTCTTGTCAATAAATCAAAAGAGAGAGGTATAGCGAGAAAGGCTGCCGAAAGTGATATTCTACGGATTAAATATGTGAGTCTTGATCAGCAGATTACACAGCTTAGTGGTGGAAATCAGCAAAAAGTTATTATCAGTAGATGGATAAACCAAGAGAATATCAAAGCCCTGATCTTAGATGAACCAACGATAGGCATTGATGTTGGAACAAAATATGAAATATACAAGATGATACGTCAGCTCGCAGAGGAAAAAAATATTGGTATTATATTTATCTCTTCTGAACTCCCTGAACTAACCGGTGTTTGTGATAGGATTTATGTTTTCAAAGAAGGTACAATAAGTGGTGAATTTGTTAGAGATGAGTTTAATGCAGAAAATATACTTGAATGTGCTTTATGATAAGGAGGGAATGTCTTGAAATTAAAAAATAATTATTCGGTTGTTTTGAGAAGATACGGAGTTCTATTTACTTTAGCGATTGTCTTTGCCATCTTTTCGTTCATGGAACCATCATTTTACAGTTTGAGAAATGTCCTTTCCATTATCAGACAGGCGAGTATAACAGGGATTTTGGCAATAGGGTTGACGACAGTCGTCATTTCAGGAGAATTTGACATGTCATTCGCTTCGCTGGCAAGTTTTTCGGGAGTATTAAGTGTCATACTGATGGGAAAGGTGATGTTCGGAGCAATGGCAGCATGGTCTGTAGCTATTATTGCTTCTCTTGGAATAGGTGTTATCAATGGTTTAATCGTCGTATTTCTTGGTGTTCCGGCTGTTATTGAAACAATCGGGATGATGACGCTGCTTGCAGGTATCACGAAATGGCTTACTGATGGTTCAACATATTACTCGGCATCTTTCCCGAAGATGCTTCCGGCACTGGGAAGGGCTATGGTGTTTGACGTGATTCCCAGTCCGGTCATCATCTTTCTGATTTTTATCATCATCTTCATTATTTTGCTTGAGCATACTAAATTGGGAAGGTTTTTTCATGCAGTCGGTGGGAATCCGGAAGCCTCAAATCACGTTGGAATAAAAGTCAAAAAGATAAAATTTATTGCTTTCCTGATATCTGCTTTTACAGCCGGATTTGGTGGGATAATGCTTGGATCGCTTCTTGGATCCGGAACACCTGGGATGGGTGAAGGCTATCTGATTCCCGGGATAAGTTCTATGTTCATCGGGGCTGTCTTTTTAAGGGATGGTGTTCCAAATATTTGGGGAACGATTATCGGAGCCTTGTTGTTATCCGTTCTTTCCAATGGTTTTGTTATGATTAATCTCCCATTCTACATGAAAGATATTATCTATGGAGCAGTTTTAATCGGTGCTGTTAGTATGGTTGCCATTTTTAAAAAGGGAAAAATTCCCGGAATTAATCTGTTTTAAAAACAGTTTCTATATAAAGCGGGAACCGTTTTTTTTAGATTGTTCTTTTTTTCTCAAAGTGTGATATAATACTCCGGAAATTGAATAACCTTTCAGTTTTTTCGAGAGAAGTCTTGAATCAATTGAAGAACACAAGCAAGAACCTGACTTAAAAGTATCTGTGATGCTGATTTGAAAGGGACCGGATAATAACAGTGATTGTACTGTCATTTTTTTAGATGACATTTCATATATCTGCGCTCCCTTTATGGGAGCGTTTTTCGTTTATAAGGAGGAAATAATGGCAAAGATTGCAGTAATTGGGGCTGTATTGGAGAAACCTGAGGCGTGTCAGTCGAAGTTCAACGAGATTATTTCGGAATACAAACATCTTGTAAAAGGGAGGCTGGGCCTTCCTATGCATGAGGACAAGGTATCGGCTATTTCGGTTATCGTCGTTGGAGAACTGGACGAGATTAACAGTCTGACGGGAAAACTTGGGAATATTTCGGGGGTTAACGTCAAGACTTCGATATCTAAAAAGGAGATCTGAGGTGTTGTTGTGATCAATCATCTGATAACAAAACTCTATGAGACGAATCATCTTGAAAAAGAAGAGTTGGCTTATCTGATTCAAAACTGTGATGAGAATGTGTTTGAAAAAATCAGCTCATTGGCGTTGAAGACGCGACTTAAGGTATACGGTAAAGATGTCTATCTGAGAGCCTTACTGGAGTTTACCAATTATTGCAAGAACAGCTGCTGTTATTGCGGAATCAGAAAGGAAAATAGAAAGGTAACACGTTACAGACTTACCGGAGAACAGATTAGAAACTGTTGTCAGTATGCCTATGCAAACGGATATCGAACGCTGGTGCTACAGGGTGGAGAGGATGATTATTTCACAACCGAGAAGTTGTCAGGCATCATAATAGAGATTAAAAGAACTTGTCCCGATGCGGCAGTTACGCTTTCAATCGGTGAAAGAGACCGCAAGGCATACGAAGCCCTCTTTGAAGCGGGAACGGATAGGTTTTTACTCAGACATGAAACAACTTCCAGATGTGTCTACACCAAACTGCATCCGGGGATGTCATTTGAAAGCAGAATCAAATGTTTAAAAGATCTGAAAGCCATTGGATTTCAAACGGGTGCCGGATTCATCGTTGGATTGGATGAGGGGACTCCGGACAGGTTGGCGGAAGAATTATTTTTTCTGAAAGAGCTGGAAGCGGATATGGTTGGGATCGGACCGCTCGTTCCACACCCCGAAACCCCGCTTGCAAATTATGAAAGGGGATCGGTCAAAACGACACTTCTGATGATGGCTTTGACGAGACTTCTGCTTCCGGGAACATTGATCCCCATTTCTACAGCGTTGAATACGATTGCGGATAACGGCTGGCAGAGGGGGCTTCAGGCTGGTGCGAATGTGTTGATGCCCGTGATAACACCGGTGGATACGAGAAAAAATTATGAGATATACAAAGATAAACAGAACGTGGATTGTGTGAAACTGGAACGCATAAAAGCAAAGATAAAAAATTCCGGTTTTAAAGTGGACATGGAAAGAGGAGACAGCAAATATTTTACGGGGGTAAGAACATGAAAGATTTTATCGATGATGTAAAGATTGAAGAGCTACTTGAGAGGAGTAAAAATCCGGCAAAAGAGGAAATCAGGGCTATTATGGAAAAATCCAGAAACAAGACGCGTCTGGAACCGGAGGAGACGGCAAAACTTCTGCATGTGGAAGATGAAGCATTACTTGAAGAGATGTATAAACTGGCCGGAGAGATCAAACAGTCTGTTTACGGCAACAGAGTTGTGTTTTTTGCACCGCTGTATATCGGCAACAAATGTATCAACAACTGTTTGTATTGCGGTTTCAGACGGGATAACACTTCTGTCGAAAGAAAGACGTTGACGATGGATGAGGTTGAACAGGAAACCCTTGCCCTTGAGCGGCAGGGACAGAAAAGGTTAATCATGGTATATGGGGAACATCCCGATTATGATGCGGACTTCATGTGTGAGACCATCAGAAAGGTTTACGATACGAAGGTCGGCAATGGCGAAATCAGACGTGTCAACGTCAACGCCGCGCCACTGGATGTTGAAGGGTACAAAAAACTGCACGATATTGGCATCGGAACCTTCCAGATCTTTCAGGAGACCTATCATCATGAGACGTATGCCAGGTTACATCCGGAGGGAGACATGAAGGCGGATTACAACTGGCGACTTTATGGTCTGGATCGGGCGGCTGAAGGTGGTATCGATGATCTGGGAATCGGTGCACTTTTTGGGCTTTATGACTGGCGATTTGAAGTGATGGGACTGCTGTATCACACGATTCATCTCGAAGAAAAATTTGGTGTTGGACCGCATACCATCTCATTCCCGAGGGTTGAACCGGCAATCGACACACCGTTCAATCAGGAATTAAAATACAAAGTTTCGGATAAGGCCTTTAAGAAGATCATCGCCATCCTCAGATTGTCCGTTCCTTACACGGGAATGATCCTCACGGCGAGGGAACCGGCGCATATTCGAAACGAACTCATTCCTGTTGGGATCACGCAGCTTGATGCCGGTTCAAGAATTGCCATCGGTGGTTATCAGCAGTCAGCACAGGGGCAGATTCCCGAAAAAGAACAGTTCCAGCTTGGGGATATGCGTTCGCTTGACGAAGTGATCGCAAAGGTGGCAGAGCTTGGCTTCATCCCGTCTTTCTGTACAGCAGGGTACAGATGTGGCAGAACGGGAGAGCATTTCATGGCGTTTGCCAAACCGGGGAATGTTCATTCATTCTGCATTCCAAATGCCATCATCACTTTCAAGGAATATTTGATGGATTATGCTTCTGATGAGACGATGAAAGCCGGGAACAAGTTGATAGCCGATAATCTTGAAAGAATAGGAAAAGAGAATCCCAAGCAGAAAGAGATTATCGAATCGAGGCTTGAAATGATTGAGGCGGGAACGAGAGATGTCTTCATCTAATCGGGATAAGATTATGGCGATGACTATTTGTTCGGATTATATTGAATCATTCCCCGACAACAAGATATGGATCACACGAAAGTTTGGGAAGCGGGATTCCTATCTTGCCGGACTTGGACAGGAAAAGTATTGTAAAGCTGTCAGAGTAAAGTTGTCAGATGATTATACGGCGTTTGTTGAGGATAAATGGGAGATGAAAGATGACGAGATCAGTGTGATAAAAGAATATCTGGAAGAACTGTTTGAGAGACATCATCTGGAAGAAGGTGCCGAACTGTGAGAACGACACCCAATGCGAACCGGATTACAATCGGGATCTTTGGAAAGAGAAATGCCGGAAAATCTCAGCTCATGAATACGATTACCGCACAGAATATATCCGTCGTCTCCTCCGTAGAGGGGACGACGACGGATCCCGTTAAAAAAGCGATGGAATTCATCCCCGTTGGCCCGGTCCTCTTCATCGATACGGCCGGGATTGATGATTTTGGTGAATTGGGATCGCTCAGGGTTGAAAAGACGCAAAAGATGATGCATACAACGGATTTTGGCCTTTACGTTATCGATGCGGCGAATCCTGAAGATAGTGAATTGGAGAAGACAAAAGTATTGTTCAAACGCTTCAATATCTCGTTTATCAAAGTGGTGAACAAGATTGATACCGTTTCAGCAGAACAACTTGAGACGGTAAAATCAATTCACCCCGATGCTGTTTTTGTGTCTGCCAAGACGGGAGAGAATATTTTTGGCCTTAAGGATGTGATGATTGAAAAACTTCGGACAAAGGTGGAAGACCCTACTCTGATTGGCGATCTTGTGGATTATGGCGCTAATGTGGTGATGGTGGTTCCCGTTGATTCGGAAGCGCCGAAGGGTCGCCTTATTCTCCCGCAGGTTCAGATGATTCGGGATTGTCTGGATAACGGGATAAAATGTCATGTGGTCAGAGATATTGAGCTGGCGGAGGTCTTGAACGATTTGGAAAAGGTGGATCTCGTGATAACCGATTCTCAAGCTTTCAAAGAAGTTTCCCGGATCGTGCCGAAAACTATTCCGTTGACGTCTTTTTCGATTCTCTTTGCGAGACAGAAAGGGGATTTGAACCTGCTGCTGGATGGTGTTGCAACACTTAACAGACTGGCAGATGGTTCGAGAGTCCTGATCTCCGAAGCCTGTACGCATAATGTCAGTTGTGAAGATATCGGAAGAGTCAAATTGCCACGACTCTTGAAAAAGAGATTAAACAAAGACTTAAATATAGAAGTGATTGGTGGGAAAGATTTCCCCGTTGATCTGAAAGATTACGACATGGTCATTCACTGCGGGGGTTGTATGCTCAACAGGAAGGGAATGCAGACGCGACTCATGTTCTGTGAGGAGAGTGGTGTTCCCGTGACGAATTATGGGACAGCCCTTGCCTGGTTGAATGGTATTTTTGACAGGGCAACTGCTATATTTTAAACAATAAAGGGTGAATGAAATCACCCTTTATTGTTTTCTCAGGACATCTTCATATGTGTATAAGATAGGATTACCCGATATTAATCACCCCATCTACCCAATCCTTATAAAACCCCTCCTCATGTGAAACGAGGATGATACTGCCTTCAAATTGTTTAAATGCCTCTTTCAACGATTCTTTTGATTTTACATCGAGATGATTGGTCGGCTCATCCATGATCAGAAAATTGGCTGGGGACAGTGTCAGTAAACAGAGTTTGACTTTTGTCTGCTCACCCCCACTCAATGTTTTAATCGCCTGCTGCATGTGCTCATTTGAAATGCCGCATCTTGCCAGATGACTTCTGAGTTCTTTTTCCTTCATAGCCGGATAAGCTGATCCAATTATTTCAAGTGGTGTTGACAGTGTATCTTGCCAGATCAGATCCTGTGCGTAGTAATTAAGGGTAATCTTTTCTGAAAAGACACATTTGCCGGAGAGTGGTGTCAGTTCTCCAATCATTGTTTTCAGCAAAGTTGATTTTCCTATGCCGTTAAATCCCGTAATGGCGATTTTTTGTCCCGATTTAACCTTTAAATTAATATCTTTTATCAATGGATAGGTATAACCGATAGATAATTTTTCGACCTTCAGCGGTTCATGCCCTGAGGCGATTGAATAAAAAGAAAAAACGGGTTTTTTTTGTGTACTACTGGGTGGCGCAAGGCGTTCGAGTCTGTTAAGTTGCTTGCGTCTTCCCTTTGCATTTTTACTTTTGATTCCGGCAATATTTCTTCGGATGAACGCTTCAGTTTTCTGGATGTACTTCTGCTGTTGTACATAACGTCTGCGATAATCCTCACGGTGATGGGCCTTTAATCTGAGAAAATTAGAATAGTTTCCGGGGTATTTTCTGAACTCCCCATTGTCGATATCGCAGATACAGCTGGATATGCGTTCCAGAAATTTATGATCATGTGAAACGATCATAAATGCCTGATCAATTGTTGACAGATAATCCCCAAGCCAATTGATGTGTTCTTTATCCAGAAAATTGGTCGGCTCATCCAGCAGCAGGACATCCGGTTTTTCCAGCAGCAATTTTGCCAAAATGACCTTTGCTCTTTGTCCGCCACTGATTTGAGAGATCTTTTTTTCAAGGCCTATCGCTGTAAGGCCCAGATTATTTGCCGTCCGTTCGATTTCAGTTTCAATATGATAGAAATTTCCCGTTTCCAGTTGCTCCTGATAAAGGGTGAGCTTTTTCCTTTGTTCGGGACTGTCTGAAAAATTCTCATAAAGAAACATCAATTTCTTTTCGATGGCAAATAATCCTTTGAAAGCCGATTCAAGAAATTGTTTAATGGTGATCGTTCTGTCAATCATTGCATATTGATCGAGATAGCCGATTTTAATCTTCGGATGCCATGTGATCAAGCCGTTATCAGGAATAACTGCTCCGGTACAAATCTTGATCAATGTACTCTTTCCGCTGCCGTTATGCCCGACAATTCCCATTCTTTCACCTTTGTTGAGTGTTAAAGCTGCATCTTTGTATAATTTCTTATCTACAAACGCATGTGATAAATTTTGAATTTCCAATAAACTCATTTTCTTCCTCCTACAATCGTTCTTTTTCTTTTTTCGAAAGCGTTATCCGATCTGCTCTCATATAAAAAAGCAGAAGATGGATAATTCTTCCGTCTTCTGCTTAAAAATTTCTCTCATTTTCAAAACAAAAGACTGCGAGCGAAACATTGCTCACAGCCTTATTTTTCACATATAGTCTTTATTTGAATACCACAAAACAAACCTCGGAAATTGTATAAAACATGCAGTCCGATCCTATTCAGTCTATTTCGCGATGAATCCTTTCATAATTCTATTTGTTCGGCCCTGTACAATGATTCATCTCTTTTCGTGTTGTACAGAGCCCTGACCAGTGTTATCTTGTCTGTCAGGAAATCAATTTGCATATTTCTCATCCTCCGATAACATTCTATCAAAAAAAGATGGAAGCGTCAAGTACTTTAAACAAGTCCCTGATCAATCATGGAATCCGCAACCTTTATGAATCCGGCAATATTTGCCCCAGCCACAAGGTTATCATCCAATCCGTATTCGTGAGCTTTGTTCCGGCACTGGAAGAAAATATTTTTCATGATCTTCTCAAGACTTTCATCAACTTTTCTGAAAGACCAGGATTCCCACATGGCATTCTGTGTCATTTCGAGTGCCGATGTGGCAACCCCTCCTGCATTTGCAGCTTTTGCCGGAGCAAAAAGAATACCGTTGTCGAGGAAGAATTTAATGGCCTGTGGCGTACAGGGCATATTGGCCCCTTCGCCGACAGCCATGACGCCGTTTTTCACAAGCTGCTGGGCTGCTTCCAGGTTTAACTCGTTCTGAGTGGCACAGGGGAGTGCGATATCACATTTAATCTGCCATATGCCCTGACTTCCTTCATAATAACTGGCCGTTTTATGTGCATCACAGTATTCTTTGATTCTACCTCTTTCAACTTCTTTGATACGTTTAACCGTTTGAAGATTGATGCCTTCATGGTCAACGATATATCCGCTTGAATCACTCAACGCGATGACTTCGGCTCCCATTTGCTGTGCCTTTTCAGTGGCATAAATGGCAACATTTCCCGAACCGGAAATGATTACTTTTTTATCATTAAGTGATTCGGATTTATCCTTTAATATCTGAGCCATGAGATAGATCAGCCCGTACCCGGTAGCTTCTGTTCGAACGTAACTACCGCCCCAATTCACATCCTTACCGGTTAAAAATCCCGGTTCATAAGTATTTGTGATTCTCTTATATTGTCCAAAGAGATACCCGATCTCTCTGTGCCCCACACCGATATCTCCTGCGGGAATATCGGTTTGAAATCCGATATGTCTGTAAAGTTCTGTCATGAAGCTCTGACAAAATTTCATGACCTCATCATCCGATTTCCCCTTAGGATTAAAATCGCTGCCACCTTTTCCACCGCCGATGGGTCTTCCTGTTAAGGCGTTTTTGAAGATTTGTTCAAATCCCAGGAACTTGATGATACCGGAATAGACGGAAGGATGAAAGCGTAATCCGCCTTTATAGGGACCGAGTGTACTGTTAAATTCAACACGATACCCTTTGTTGACGTGAATCCTTCCCGCATCGTCAAGCCACGGGACTTTGAAACTGACCATTCTTTCCGGTTCCGTAATTCTTTCCAGGATCGCCTTTTCTTCATACTTCGGGTTGTTTTTTAAAACCGGTTTGATCGATTCGAATACTTCTTTTACCGCCTGATGAAATTCCGGTTCATGCGGATTTTTTCTGATGACTGTTTCGAGTACTTTTTCAAAGTAATCACTCATATAAGAACCTCCTTCAAGGATATGGTTTTTTCAAGGGTATATCTATTTGTCGAAAACTATGAGTTTTTATTTTAAAATTGCCTTTTTTAAAAATAAACCACAAAGTTTAGACCAGGGGGTTGACAAATAAAAAAACTTCTGTTATGATTAGACCATCAAGTATAAACGTATAAGTTTAGAATGATGAGTTTAGAAAAGGATGAAAAAGGGAGGGTTTAAAATGATAAAAGTACAGAACTTGACACATCGGTACAACGGGAATACGGTTGATGCGGTACATGATGTGAATTTTGAGATCGAAAAGGGAGAGATTTTCGGCTTTCTTGGACCGAGTGGCGCGGGAAAGAGTACCGTGCAAAACATACTGATCGGATTGTTGCCGCTGCAGAAAGGGAATGTGATTTACGATTCGGGATCGTTGAAGAATATGACCAAGACTTTTTTTGAAAAGGTTGGGGTTTCTTTCGAATTACCCAATATTTATGAGAAGCTGACGGGCTATGAAAATCTCAAATATTATGCGGGACTTTTCAACCGAAAAACCGAAGATCCCGACAAGATTCTGGAAAGAGTGGGTTTGAGTGATGCCAGAAATAAGAAGGCACAGGATTATTCAAAGGGGATGAAGCAACGCCTTGTCTTTGCGCGGTCCATTATCAATAATCCTGAAATCCTTTTTCTTGATGAGCCGCTTTCGGGGCTCGATCCCACAACGGCAAAGAAGATAAAGGAGATCATCAAAGAGAAAAAACGACAGAAGAATACGATCTTCCTGACGACGCATAACATGTTTGTGGCGGAGGAATTGTGCGATAGAGTGGCGTTCATCAATGAAGGTAGAATCGTAGCGATGGACACCCCTAAGAATCTGAAGCTTCAGTACGGTACGAAATCAGTGAAGGTGGAGTATAAAGAGGCAGAGGGTGTGAAATCCGAGATATTCTTCCTCGACAAGGGAAATGAGAAGGAAAGGCTTTCTGACCTCATGAAGACCAAGGATGTTGTCACCGTTCATTCACAGGAAGCGACACTTGAACAGATATTCATCAAACTTACCGGGAGGGAGTTGATGTAAATGAACAAATTTATAAATGCTTTGAAGATAGATCTGACAGTGGCGATGCGAAACGGGATCATTCTGATCACGGCTATCGTGGCGATAGCGTATATTTTGCTGGTTAATTTTGTGATACCGGAAGAACTGAACACTCCTTTCAGCGGACAGGTCATTCTCGATGAGAGTGAGGGGTCAGCATACACGGCGATCTTTGAGAAGACGGATAGTGGAGCTGTGGTTTATCAGAACAGAGAAGATTTTGACAAGGAAATGGATAAAGGAACGGCAATGGGGATTATATTGTCGGATGATGGCTTCACCCTTCTGAAGCAGGGATACGAGTCGGATGAGATGGTGAACAGTGCAAGAGCAGCCATGCAATTCTTTCTGGACCGTTTGAAGGGGCAGAATGATCTTGACCGGATAGAAATTGAGGCGTTGAAGGAATATCCCGCACAGCTCAACCTGAAAGAGAAGATGATTCCCATGTTGCTGGCAAGCGATATCATTTTGCTTGGATTCCTGTTTGGGACGACGATGATCTTTCAGGAAAGAAAGGAAAAGAGTCTCACTGCCTACAGGGTCTCGCCGGCCGGTACGATTAATTATCTGATGTCCAAGGCGACGTTGAATGTAATGATGGCGCTCGCCTTCGCCTTTGTCTTTGCCGCCTTTACAATCGGGTTCAGTATCAATTATCCGGCATATTTCTTACTCGTTGGTGTCGTGGCGTTTCTGATCACTTTCATCGGAATCCTCTTGGGACAGTTTTTCTCATCCCTGTCGGATTTCATGTATGTTATGCTCGGTTTTATGATGATTATCAGTCTGCCGGTTTTTACCTACACAAACCCGAATTTCAGATTTCCCGGGATTGAACTGATTCCCTCCTATCCGGTTATCTTTGCAGTTGATGCGATGATGAAACCCGGTTGGCGTTGGGCGGATATATCGAACCCGCTGCTTGTATTGGGGATTGAGCTGATCATTTTCTTCGTCCTTGCGTGGGTTGTAACACGCAAACACCTGTTAAAGGAAAAGAGGTGAGTGTGATGAAAAAGATTATTAACCTGATGATGAAAGACTTTGTTTCCGGAACCCGGAACAGAATGATGCAGTTCATGATTGTTGCACCGCTGATCTTTACATTTATCGTTAAACTATTCTTTATCCCGACAGTCGATGATACAGCCATGACGCTTTATCTGTCATCGGATGTTCCATCTGAAATTGAAGTGAATCTTTCTGGCTTTTTCAAGGTTGAAAGGCTTGAAAGTTTAGCGGCCGTCCGTGAAAGAGTTGAAGAAAATGATGATGTTTACGGGATTGATTATAACGGTGAAAAGGTGAAAGTAATCCTTCAGGGGAATGAGTCCGAAGCAATAAGAACCGCCGTTCCAATGATCGTTTCCGTTGCGGTTGATGGGACAGAAGGACTTGGAGAAGTGGAAAGTCTCGGCAAGGAAAAATCCAACATGAAAGAATTCATCTCCAGTTTGCTGACGATGATGGTGTTGTCCATATCCGGGATGATGACCGGTTTTATTATCGTCATGGATAAAGAAACAAAGATGATTCGTGCGCTATCCGTTGCCCCTGTTACCATTAAGGATTATCTTTTCTCGAAAATGCTTCAGACGATTCTGTACTGTCTGGTTTTTTCGGTCGTCATCTATTGGATTTTATTCGGATTTACCATCAACATCGTTGCCTGGTTCCTGAGTTTCACAGTTTTCTCAGTGCTCGGTATTTTCCTTGGATTCCTGATCGGCACACTGGCTGATAATGAAAATTCAGCGATTGCCCTCATCAAAGGGCTGGGATTCGTCCTGCTGATGCTGCCGATGGTATCCTTGTTTATCCCTCAGAATTTCCAATGGCCTTTTTACATCCTGCCGACGTATTGGGTGTTCAGGGTGGTTACGATTCAGGCACTTGGATTACCCGGGAATATTTATCTTGCCTGGGCTGTTGCAATGGTGTATCATATAGTGTTACTGGCAATTCTCTTCCCGGTTATGAGCAGGAAGTTCAGGATGAGAAGGGTTTGATATAATGGATACGATGTGGGGTTTCTTTTTCAGAGACTCCACATTTGATTGTTTTCTTTGAATATGCGTGCTTGAGAGCGAAGTGGTAATCAAGCAGTAAATAAAGATTTTGTTCATTAAATAAAAAAGAAAGAAGTGGGAATCCCACTTAAGGCAGGCGAGAAAATGTTACGAGAAGAATTTGACCGTATTGACGACTTGGAACAGGCGGCAATCCAAGAGATAACGGATAAAGGATATGAAAAAGCTTCAATCAACAGGATCATTAAGGAAGCGGGAATCAGTAAAGGAACCTTCTACTATCATTTCAGAAGTAAGGAGGAACTCTTTTTTTTCATCGTTGAAAAGGCGATGAACAAGAAAATTGAATTCATGAATAACAACGCCGATCCGGAAATACAGAAAAAAATGATCCATGCTGATATATTTGAAATACTGGAGATGCAGCTGGAACTTGCGATTCGATTTGCACATGAGCATCCGCAATATGTGAGATTTTTCAACAAGGTCATCAATGACAGTGACAGTACGATGTTCAAAAAGCTCAACGGGAAATACAGATTTGAAGATGTTGATGCTTATAAACAGATGGTTCAGGCTCGGTTTGCAGCCGGAGACTTTTCGGACGCGTTCTCATATGAATTTGTTGAAAAGATGATCTCACACATCTTCTCGAATTATTATTCCATCTTCGAAGAGTTGGCGGATCTCGGTGATATGAGTGTGATTAAAGAAAATATGAAGATGCTCATCGCCTTTCTCAAAAGGGGTCTTGGTTCAAAACGGAATGAATGATATAATCAAGGAGCAGTTTTTTTGAGAAAGAGGAAGTGATTAAATGCCAAAGGTATTCAGAAAAGAAAGAATCGAAGCGGAAATTTTAAGGATATTACCACAAGCACTTGCAGGCTGGAAGCTGCCGGCTATTCCAAAGGAACTCATCTCTTTTACAAGAGTTGAATTATCTAGAGATAAGCGATATGCTAATATATATGTCTCGGTTTTTGATCCGAACAACGATGAAGAAAAGTCAAAGGCTGTTTTTGATATTCTAGCAAAAAAAGCCGGCTATTTCAGAGGCTTTATCGGGAGACAGATTAAAATATTCCATACACCTGAAGTGAAACTCGTTTACGATAAAGGGATTCAGGAGAGTGTCAGGATGCAGCATATCCTTGATGGCTTGAACATCAAGCATGATGAGGAAGAAGAGGCGGAGGATTGATTTGAGTAGTCTCAACGGTGTACTTCCGCTTTACAAGCCGGTTGGTCCTACATCGCATGATATGGTCAACTGGTTGAGAAAAAAACTCGGTACGAAAAAAATAGGACATTCAGGTACACTTGACCCCTTCGCTGAAGGGGTCTTGGTCATGGGTGTGGGGAAAGGAACCCGGATCCTTGAATATCTGAAAGATCAGCAGAAGGAATATATCATGCGTTTCAGGCTAGGACTGCTGACGGATACTTATGACATCGAAGGAGAGGTTATCTCGGATGATTCCGATTATAAGATCGATGAACCCCTTCTTTTGAAAACACTGGAGAATTTCAGGGGCAGAATTAAGCAGGTCCCTCCGCAGTATTCAGCAAGAAAATTTCAGGGAAGAAATTGTACGAATACGCTCGGGAGGGGAAGGTCATTTCGATGCCCCCTCGTGAGATTGATATCTTTTCCCTTGAGTATCTCGGTACTGAGGGAAGAGACGTGACGATAAAGGCTACCGTTTCACCGGGAACCTATCTCAGATCGCTTGCCTTTGACATCGGAATTGAAATGGGAACCCATGCAGCTGCCATCACGTTAAAGCGAACAAAGAATGGTGGTTTTTCATCTGACGATTGCATCATCGTTCCGGGGAATTACAGAGAGATTGATGAGGGTGTGAACTACGACTGGGCAGCGTATGTAAAGGGATTGTCCGATAGTTTGAATATATTCCGCAAGGCGGTTGTAAAAGATGATTTCATCAAATATATCCTCAACGGTAACCCGGTTAAGCCTTCCTGGCTTGAAGCGTATGATGAAGAAGCGATGAAGGGAGAAACTGTACGGATATTGGATGTTCAGAATCATCTCCTGGCACTCGGAACGACCCAGAGAAAGGCATCGTTTTTCAAGACGTTATCGGAGAATGATCGAGATGAGAGCATCATAAAGTTAAAAAAGGTATTTGGAGAATCATATGTCTGAAAAGAATTCTGTGACACTGGGGATTTTTGACGGTGTACACATCGGTCACAGACGCCTTCTGTCAAAGGCTGTAGAGTTAAAACCTGCCGGTGGGAAAGCCATGGCGTTGACATTTGAATATTCGGCACCCTATTATCTGAATCCCAAAAGTTATATGGAAAATTCAGGTCTTGGGATGATTTATTCTGCAGACAGGAGAGAAAAGATCATCAAAAATCTCGGGATAGACGACGTCGTTTTCATGGATTTTGATAAAATGCGAAATTTAACTCCCGTTGAATTCGTTCAATATCTGGTTGAACGTTATAATCCGGGAGAAGTTGTCGTAGGGTTCAATTTTCATTTTGGAAAGGACAGACTGGGGGATTCGGAGCTGCTCGCAGAATTAGGACATCGATACGGTTTCAGAACGACGATCGTACCACCGGTCAATTTTTCCGGTCATCGCGTCAGCAGTTCACTGATCCGCTATTTCATCAAAAATGGGGACATTGGTCATGCCAATGAGGTGCTTAAAAGGCATTATTCCGTTGAGGGGCATGTTTACAGAGATCAGCAGCTGGGAAGAACCATCGGGTTCCCAACCGCAAATATCAGACGAACCAATACGAATCTACTGGTTCCGGCATTTGGTGTTTATCTGGCATACACACCGGAACTGGGGTATGGCCTGTTGAATGTGGGGAATCGCCCGACGGTGAGTTATGCGGATAATGTGCATTTTGAAATATATTATATCGATAAAAAATTTGATTTATACGACAGGGATATCATCTGTTATATCCTTGAGTATTTAAGATGTGAAAAAAAATTCGATTCCCTTGAGGACTTAAAAGCCGCTATAAGACATGATGAAGCAATTTCAAAACAGTTAATACAGCTTTGGGAATCACGAGATGGCTGGTGGGAAAATGACTTTGAAAAGTAAGTTTCGTATAATCTTTTTTGTTATTTTGGCCTTTTTAATCTTTTTGGGGTTTGAATTCTTTTATACGAGCCGGATGACCCTTGATCTAACCATCAATTATCCCGAAGAAATTGATGATGATGTGACCTTTAAATTGAAGGTTTATTCGCAGGATCATTCAGAAGAAATGGATATTGTATCCGGCAACAGACGAATTACCTATGAGAACCTTCCTTTTGGCGACTATTTTTTCGAGATAGAATTGGATGAAAGGACGGTTATGAAGGAATTCAGGAGTTTTCAATCGGAATTCTCTTTTGTCAGAAAGATGGGGGAGGCTCATCTTGATCTTGCGGAATTGGCTACGATTACCAGTGTTGAGTATCAGCTTGAGGATCCATACCTTTCCATGAAATGGCGTGGGAAGTATCTTGGTACCTTCCGCCCGGCACAATACCTGTTCAAAGTAAACGGGAACGAAAAAAAGATCAATGTGAATTATGCACAGATTGATATATTGAAAGAACTGTTATCCGGAAAAGATGAAGTGAAAGTGGAAATTTCACCACTTACAATTGATGGGAAGAAGATTTTGTCCTACAGTTTTGAGGTTCCTGTTGTTCTTTCGGAGACAGAGATTGTGGTACCATTCGATGAACAGGAAAAGAGACAGTATTTTAATATCTATGATATGAGCATCAACATTCAGGGGAAAAATCTTCCGATAGATCCCTATGAACCGATTATCGAATATCCGGTCATCTCGACTGAACGGTCAATCCCCTATAATATTCAGTATTATGGGAACACGATATTTGTTTCCGAAATAATCCCTTCACAGGGAGACAAAATAGTTCTGCCTCAGTTGCCGAAGGCGACGATTACTTCAATCAGCTTGAATGAGGCAACCACAACGATCACGCTGGATCTGGTTTCAGACGATTCCTTTATGACGGATGTTTTTGCCTATTACAGGGTCAAAAACGGTACCCGGACGATTGCAGCTCAGGGGGAATATACCTTCACGAATAACGGACAGACGATTGAAATAATGCCATTCTTCATGCCGGATGTCTATGGGGATAAACTGACGTTTAAAGTCCCTTCACCTCCCGAATTACAGGTTCATACCTTCATGAGGGATACTGACGGGAACTATTCACCGCGAATTGAACTTCATTCCGATTCCGTTTCTGTTTTAAACGGTGAGTATTCCTATGATAACAAACCGGGTGAAAAAATAACCTTTGAAAAAGAGATGGTTCTCGCATATAATTTTGATGAAAATGAGGTTCACAATCTGAAGATAAGCGTTGAAGACATCTATGGACAAAAAGGCGAATTTTCAAAATGGATCTCTTCGGCAATGCCGGAGACGACATTCTTTAAATATTGTTATATAGACGATGACAGGGTCCTTCACGCCGCATGGGATGAATTGCAGCTCTATGACCGAGTTGAAGCACTGATAACGGATACATACAGTATCAAGTATATGAATCCCGAAGATTCGGAAATAACGGTTGATCTATCCGGGACAGCCTTTCAGGATCCTTTAAAGGTTATTATCAGAGGGTTTATCGGAGAGGATCAGTATACAGCGGCCGTGTTTGAAGGATTAAAAAGTCACTCAATTGAAGAATAAATAAAAAAGGCAGGTCAAAGACCTGCCTTTTTTTACTCTATCTCAAAATCTTTCGTTTCATGATTTTCGTAATCAATAACCCTGCCTTCCCATGTTCTTATCTTGACAGATTCTTTTCCCCTTGAAATCATATACTCAGGCAGGATAGGTGTCTTCCCGTATCCTCCGGGTGCATTGACGATGTAGGTTGGAATGGCAAGCCCTGACGTATAACCGCGCAGATATTCCATGATTTCTATCCCGTCATCAATAGATGTGTTGAAATGGGTTGTTCCCTTAACATGTTTTGCGTGAAAGATATAATAAGGTTTGACTCTGATCTTCAATAACTCCTGATTGAGCAGTTTCATCGTATATTTGTCATTGTTGATCCTGTTCAGGAGTACCGCCTGATTTCCAAGTGGAATCCCCGCATTCGCAAGCTTTTCACAGGCTCTTTTACTGTCCTCTGTGATTTCCTTTGGATGATTCACATGCGTGTTGATAAATAAAGGATGATATTTGCTGAGCATCGCAACGAGTTCATCGGTGATCCTTTGCGGCATCGTAACAGGTGTCCTGGAACCGATTCTGATGATTTCCACATGCTCGATTGCCCTCAGTTTTTTCAGAATGTTTTCGATGAATTCATCGGGCATCGTAAGCGGATCACCGCCTGTTATCAGGATATCCCTGATCTCAGGATTCTCGGCTATGTATCTGATGGATTCTTCAATCTGCTGAACGGGTTGCGGGCAGTCCTCTTCACCGATATTTCTCCTTCTCTGACAATGGCGGCAGTACATCGCGCATTCATTTGTGACATTGATGATGAGTCGGTCGGGATATCTTCTGGTGATGGCACCGGCGGGATTTGTCAATTCCTCTCCCATCGGATCAAGTTTTCCGTCCGCTTCAAATATCTCGTGGAAAGTTGGAATGGCAAGCAGTCTTACGGGGCAATAGGGATCATCCTTATCCATCAAACTGGCGTAATAGGGTGAAATTGCCCATCTGTACTTTTCGCCAACTCTTGTGATATTTTCCTTCTGTTTGGGTGTCAGATTGACGATTTTTGAAAGGATTTCCACTTCTGTGATTCGATTAGAGAGCTGCCATCTGTAATCTTGCCAGTCTTCTTCCGTTGCGTTGAGGAGTTCAAGGATTTCCTTTTTATTCCTGTCAAATTCCTCTTTCATTTGTAAACCTACAGGGATCTTTTTTTTAGCCTCTAAATAGTCTGAAATTCTCCCTTTGAGCTCATCAGCTCTTTTTAAAGCAATAAGATGTTTTTGTTCGGCATCAAGTACCGAAACAGGTTTGTTTTGATCCAACAAAAGCAAACACCTCCTTGAATTTAAAAGGTAATGTATTTGAAAATTCTTAGAATTTTCATTGAATAACGATAATAGTCAAGAAATGATGGGCATTCTTGCATATAGAACAAAGAAACGACCTGAAATCTCATCATGAAATTTGCAGGTGTTCAATTTGAAAATTCAAAGAATCTTCTAATGATTAAATGTTGCGCTTAATAACCAAAAGGCGTCCTTGCCTTTGAAAAAAGAAACAATGAAAATATCTCTTTGTTTTTTATAAATAGAAAAACTGCGCATGGTTAAGAATTTGCAGAATATCTCTAATACAGTATACAATAAAAAAAATGAGAAGTCAAATTGTTAATTTTCCTTATCAATATCAAAACCCCCGCCTGTTAATGCGCGGGGGAGTATGGCCTAAACCAGCTGAATCATACTATTCTTTCGTATTTCCTGCGGAATATACGACTGATTTTTCATCTTCAAGATATCTGATCAGGGCACTCAAGGGCGCAACTGAAATCGCGTTATATAGAAAATCAGAATCGGAATAATTGACGACGATCTCAACGACGTCACCGAATCTTGTTTTCTGCACACGTCGGTCATCGGTTAAAAAGTCAAAGTCTGTCATCTCAAGTGTCGCTGTCTTTTCATGTAATGGTGAAAAGATGCTGTAAAATTCGGAGATGAATTCACCATGCTTTTCGAGTTCTTCAAGGTTAAGATTATACAACGGTTGAACACTGTACAGCAGCTCCGTTAATGATTGTTCCGAGCGTGTGTTGGAGAATTTCAAACTACCATATCCCCAATGTGATGAGATAACGATACTGTCGTGATAAACCGCCTCATAAAGGGGAAGTCTGAAACGGGGATCACTATACAGATACTTGTATTTTGTCTTTAAAGGGACCTGCTTGATATAAATATCCGGCCCTTCTGGTGGCCAGTAGCTACCGAGATAATAGTCACTCTCTTTATTTTGCTGCATATCTTCGTCCCCCCAGGCGATAACCGGTGTCATCATCCCCTGAGCAAAGTGAAGTGTATCCGTCAGATACCAGTTCCCCAGTTCGGAACCGACTACCATATCGTAAGTATCGATGATATACCGTATTCTCTCCTTTCTCGCAGCGCAGTCATCCGCCATACTTGCCGTATGGAGAGGATTATAATCTTCGTACAATTCTCCCGCCGCATCGCAGTCGACAAACCAGGAGTTCAGTTTCACATTATCCGTAATGGTCATCAGTCTTTCTTTTACATACGGCAGAGAAACAAGTGGACTCAGTTTTCTTCCTTTCTGCATAAATCCTTCGACATAGTCACCATTTTTTCTCATAATGGCTCCCGTATCCCAGGCATCCTTGTCAAATTCAGCCGTTTCCCAGTATATGGCACCCGGTTCATGCAAACTGTGATAGGAGTCGTAGGTACTGATCAGATAACCCCGATTCATCGCATCTTCAGCAACCGATTTGTTGTACATCCAGTTCTCCGCAAGGTTATCCCCTGATAGCCACGCCTTATCGATTCCAAGTTCTCCGAGTCTATCCAGCGTCTTTGTGGAAAAGGCGTTTCCAAGATCTTCCAGTGCATAAGCCATATGATTCTTAAAATTTTCAAAGAATATTGTTAGGTTGAGACGATACTGCTCCTCTTTGTTCAAGTCAGCGATGCCCTTTTTCAGAAGTATATCGATCTCATCATTTGTCACGATTGAAACCCCGTATGCCTTATCGTAAAACGCCTTGAACGGTGCAACGGTTTCCGTATCACAGATCTTTTTGTTTTTGAGCATGAGGTTCAATTCGCGTGTAATGACCTTTCTCGCATATTGGGAAACAAACCCGTCCTCAACGCAATCTGTTATCACCTGTTTCAGTTCAGATGAAAAATGTCCCCATACGAGAGACTGTATTTTCCCCTTCTCTCTACCGCTGTAAAGTTCTTTTACAAAAGACAACCAGTTTTTTATATCCGACTGATCCAGAACCCCCGCACTCCAGAGATAGATTTGAACACCGCCATAAAGCTTTTCAACATCGGATGTCTGAGCAGCTTTCTCATCCAGTGAAACAAACTGTTTTGTCCTGAACAGGTACTCTCTGAAGACCTTTGCGGGAAATATCGGGTCATTGTCCCCCACATGGATCTCATATGAAAAGACCTTTTCCTCGTGATTGGTTGTGTATGCGTGAGAGAGGGAAAGGGCGATGTTTCCGCCATTTTCCGAAAAGCTCATGTCGTTGTTGAATGGAGATGTCATGATATAAGTGTAAGTATTCTGCTCGTTTTGAAAGGCGAAAAACGGCATCGAAAGAAATTCCACACAGTCCCGGCTTTCGTTTTGTGCAAGATATTCCAGAAATTGCTTGTCGTTCTTCGGGATGAATTTCCCCTCGTTATGCGGGAGAATATAATTATCAATCCCGCTTGTGCTTTTTAAAACTGGCCATGTAAAATGCCCTTCATCTTCACGCTCAAAGGTTGCAACGAGCCTGTCTGATTCAAGTTTGAAGCGGACAGCCGTTTTCTCCTCCTCAATTCTGAAGGAAATTTCTTCAGCTTCTTTTTTCAAATTGCTGATGGTGAACTTGGAAACGGGATCGGAAATCACAACCTTCTGACCGTCTGAAGTCTCGTTGATGACCTCAAGCGTTTTAGGATTGATGGTCAGATTCAACTTGTCACCCTTCAATTGGACCAAACTGTTCTGTTCATTCAAACCCAACGCTGCACCCATGATCAATACAAAAACAGATAAAACAAAAAAAGCGATTAAAATCCTTTTCATGATAAATACCCCCTAAAAATTCCCCTCTTTGAGGGGTGAATGCCTTTCTGATACAAAGGCATTCTGTTTTTCAGGGTTACTATAACGCCTCTCTGTGACATGAATGTCACAGAAGTAAAGTTCTATTTCTTACGCATCAGTTTGAGGATTATCTCCGAACCATTTTTGCGGTAAAAAATTACCGTGAAAAATTGACTCATTATCCAATCCTGTTGAAATACCCGCAAGTTTTAACTAATCCTTTAATATCTCTTCTGAAAAATCTCAAAATACTCTTTTGCATGGAGAAAATCTATGATTTTATTTATATTTTGTGAAAATTTTTAAAAACATTCGAATTAAAACTAACATAACTTATTCCAACAATAAAGATGCTCAATAGCGATAAAAAAGGCTAAAATAAAGTAGCTTCATATATCGTATGTTATAATTTTAAGTATTTTGGGGGGGTGATTATGGGATGTTCAAAAGTGATTTTGACTTTACAGAAACGAGTTTGCGAAAGCTATAACATCAGTTTTCCAGAACACGATTACTTCGTAACTAAAACCGAAAGATTCTTTCAAAAAAAACAAATCCAAAACAGAAAAAGTTGAACAATGAAGAAAAAGTACAGTTTAGGAATGACAGGAGTTGCGTTTCTGTTGTTTGAATTAAAACAAGCATCAAAATTGAAATTACAAGGCTTAACGAATGATGAAATCAAAAGAAGGGTGTTTGATGAAACCCTTTTCCAGTATAAACGTGTGACCTCATTAAAAAGAGTATGCCCTTTTATTGTTCGTAGATGTGAAACCATTAACTGTATGTTGCCGGACATGGTGATTCCGATATGATCGGGATTTGTAAATTGGAGAATGAAGCTGTTCAGGGAATGGAAAATTTGATAAATCCGGTGTCAGTTCCAGCAGAGAAGCAAGGGAAAGCCTGGACACCGCTTTTAGATATTTCAAGGCAAATTGCAAGAGCGTCAGTGCAACTATTTCAACAACTACAAAAGATTATCTGATGCACGTCGCTGATTTGCAGTGAATCGGACTTTCAAATGAACTGGCTGTTGCTGAATTTATTGGATTGTGTTCTACTGCACTTGAGAGACCTGTGAATGAAAGCACCGTTGTCCTTGGGAATATGACTGTCAGTGGTACTATTTCGAAGATTCAAAATTTTACCAATGTTATTCAAGTGATTGTTGATGCCGGAGGGAAAAGGGTTTTGATTCCGACTTTAGTGGTTGTTGATTATCAGACTGTTCCAGCTGATTTGCTGATTAAGTTTCAGCCTGTTTTTTATGCTGATCCTATTGATGCTGTTTATAAGGCATTGGGGAATTGAGCTTTGAGCTGAAGTTTTTTAGGAAACGTTCAGCGTTATCTTTAAATTATTTTTTTGTACCATTTTCTTCATAATAACTATCGTTCATTTCTGGTGAGGGAAAGAAATCATTCAGATTTAAAATCGCCCCTTTAGTTTCCTTTTTGAATTTTTCGTTTATTCTTTTTTTATAATCATTAATCAGGTTGCATTCTGATTCATTGAGATAAAATCTATTTTCGTGAAAGAAGGATTTTATTTTGTTGTATTCTTTGGTATCTAAACTTTTTTCGGTAATCAATTTTTTTAATATTTCTATATTCTTTAATATTGTTGAATGTTTTATTTTTGGGAGTAAATCTGGAATAATATCAATCATGCCATCTTCTGAAATTACAACAATCATTAATGAATGATTCCCCTTCTTTTTATTTGCTTCATAGTATCTAATTGCAGAATTATATCTTGCTCCACGAGCTGAATTACCTTTTGAAGTAGCAATACCATCTAAAATTACACCTATTGCATGACAAGTAGTATTTTCATCTATTAATACGGCTCCATCAATGCTGGTGATTTGTTTTATCAGTGTGTTATCAATTTTTTGCGGGACTATCTTAAAACATTGTCCACTGAGTCTTTCTGCTTCTTCAGTAGCTTCTTTGGAAATTACAATCATTGTTCCATGTTTTTGTTCAGTTGCAGTAATAATTATATCCCATAATTCTTCCTTAAGTTCGTTTCGAATATTACCAAAAATTTTATCCAAGTCAGAGGTAAATTTGATTTTATTAATTTTTTCTTTCGGATAGGATGATTTTGAATAACATACTCGAAGCATTGGGAAATCATTATGATATAGTTCCCATTTATGATGGTCTAAGAATTTTATATAAAAAAGGTTTTCTTTCATAGGGTTATAAGTTCCTTTTGTTGTGCCTAGACCATAGATTCTTTCCGTATCTGAGATGATATCAAAGTTATTCGAAGATAGTTCCAAGAACTTTCTAACTTTTCTGTGTTCTTTGAAATTTATAGGTTCTGAGAGTTTTAAAAGATATTTTATGTTTTCATGGTTTTTACTAGCAAGTATCATATTTCCAATACCTTTAGCTCCTTCGTATTTTAGCGCTGCAATTTCGTTGCAGGATTGGAGCAATCCTTTTGGTACCAAATTGTTTGTTACTCGAGCAGAAATGGAATTCATTAGTTTAATTCCGGCATTTTTGAAAATTTGATTTTCATAATTACCAATAACTGTAAAAGCATTTTCTGGATCTTTTAAAGCGTTGTTACATTCTACAAAAAGACTATCGATGACTGCTGAAAAAAGCGAATTGAAAATAGTGTATCGACCATGTATTTTGTCTTTTTTCAATGAATATATATTTTGGAGCATAGGCTTATTGATTGATAGTATAGTGAACACGTGAAAATTGTTAATTGTTGTTGGAAAGGAAATAAAATAACTTTTATCGTCATAAAGACCTTTTTTTTCTAGAATAGTTTGTATTGATTTTCTATAAGCATTAACTTTTATTCTACGCTTGTTATTTTCTTCAGCAATTGGATGGCTATTGAGTATTTCTGAATCTGGAGCGTTTTTTCTATATTGTTCAGCCAATATATCTAATTCCGAAAAATCTTGCAAATTTATATAGTTAGCTTCCGGGGGTAAACATATCTGGTATTTTTTATCTGTTTCATTATCTGATATACCAAAGAGAAATAGAAAAGGATCCAGATTACTTGAGAATTCACTGAGTATATGTTCTGCTGCCATATTAAAACTAATTTGTGTGTGTGGTTGATAGCCCCATACGTATAAATTACATAATTCGATGTTATTCTTCATTTCCCCTCCATTTTACCTTTTTTCTCACAAATTCCCTTCTCCAAATGAACTGAAAACTTAATATTATATCATTTCTGATATTTTATTTGTAATTCATATATTTTGTGATGTTCAATATTTATCTCCGAACTACTCCGAACCTTTCTCCGAACTTATTTCCGAATCAATATTGTTTATTTATAGATTTTAACAGATTGAAATATAAATTTCCTCCTCTTCTTCAAGTTTTTTACGATAAGGCTTTGGATTTTTCAGGAGAATTTCTGCGACAAGCTGTCGCAGAAATAGGCGAGCCTTACTATTTTAGTGTTTAAAGATCCATCTTTTATGTGATAATAGAATATAAAGGAGTTGATAAATAAGTCTGTTTACTCTATGAGAAGTAATATGATTCTGGAAAAAGATGGTTCTCGTATATTGGAGGTTAGCGAATTTACTTTCGAAGGAACCTATTATAAACCAGCTGAATTGATAAGATTTTTGATAACGGAAGAACCTGAGGGGTGGCTGTTTATAAGAGATGATTCTATTGGTATCCGTTCTGGTGGAGATGATCTGGAAGAGGCAATTATGAAAGGACTTTTTATGACAACTGATAGATATCATAGAGTTATTTCAACTTCAGATGAAAAACTTACTCCAAAAGTTCTTGAGATAAAAGAGAAATATCTTAAGTGGGAGGTACATGAAATTGACCAGCAGGCCCAGTAAAAAGATTGAGCGTGCTTGTGTTAAAATCAGTTTTTCACTTGATATTTCAAAACATCATCGCATCTTAACCTATAATGGTAAGGATAAAAGGGAAGCGCTTGCTTATACTTATCTCAGCCATGGGAACAAAGCTTATGTTGAAAGTGAATTTTCCATCTTCTGCTTTTACACAATACTCAAACCCATGCAATTTAAGGATATTTCTACATATGGAAAGCCCAAGTCCGGTTCCGCTTGTTTCTTTATTTCTGGCTTCATCCAAAACGAAGAAGGGATCAAAGAGCTGATTGGTTTCCTGAGTTGAAAGATTTGTGTCAAAACCGTTTTCTATTGTGAGCGCATGATCAAGTGTGAGGTTCACTGTGTTGTCTGTAGTGTATTTGATGGCGTTGTGAATGAGGTTGTTCAGGAGTGTTTTGATCTTTTCTTTATCCCCTGTGACTGATTGTTCTTTTCCTTTGTAAAGTATGTTCACGTCTTTTTCCCTGGCAATGGGGTGTAGGGTTTTGATAACCTCCGTTATAAGCATATCAAGGTCAAATTCCGAAAGGGTTAGATTCTGTCTTTCTGTTTTTGAATATTCGATGATTCTACCGATGAGTTGTGAGGTCTTTTCGGTTTCTCTGATGATGCCGGGGAGATAGGTCCCGTCATCCAGTCCGTCTCTGATCCCGTGAGCGTAAAGACTGATGAGTGAGAGGGGTGTCTTGGTTTCGTGGGAGATATCGGAGATGAGGCGTTTCAGGTTCTGATTCTGCTGGTCAATTTCTTTTAAGGCGTTTTCAAGTCTTTCGCTCATGAGGTTGACACTGTCTCCGAGGGTTTCAAGTTCATCTTTCGTCCGGATGTTGACTTGCTCGAAGTTCAGATGGGCGATGTTTTCCGTTGTTGTGGTGAGTTTTTCGATGGGTTTGGTGACCCTTCTCATGTAGAACACGATGAAGATAAGCAGGATAAAGAGGGTCAGGCACCACATGATGAGGTTTATCTCATTGAAGGATTCAATGAGTCCTGAGCTGTGTGGGATGGATTTTCCGATACAGATGACCCAGCCGTCTTTCAAGGTGTACAGGATCGTATAACTTGTTCCCAGGTCTCCCTGGTCATAAGTTCTGATGAGGGCCTTTTTTTGACGGAGGGTATTCAGCCCTTCAAGGGTCAGCCAGATTCTGTTCAATGTGATGGTTTCTTTACTGAGGAATCGTCTGAGTTCGTCGTTGAAGTAGTTTTCGTTGTATTCGAAATAGAAGGAAATGAGGTTGACATCAAATTGTTTTTCGAGATATTCTTCATTGTTGAGAAAACCGGTGTAGGAATATTTTTTAATCGCCTCATGGGCCTCTTCAAGCTGTTTGTGGATTTTGTAAGTGGTATAGCGACTGACGGCAATCGTGTTGACATAATACATCGCGGCAAACGTTGTGATCATAAAGATCGAGAGGATGAGAATGAGTCTTCGACTCATTCTTGCCTTTCTTTTTCGCCTTTTCTTCTCAGTCTTCAACACAATAGCCAAGTCCTCTGTGTGTTGTGATAACCTCTTCACCGATCTTTTTTCTCAATCTTCGGATGTGGGTGTCTACAGTTCTTTCGGTTCCGTCATAATCGTATCCCCAGATTTTGTTCAGGAGCTGTTCTCTCCCGAATATGCAGTTTTTGTTGCTGAGGAAGAGTTTGAGCAGTTGGAATTCGATGTTTGTGGCGTTCAGGTCTTTTCCTGATTTGTAAATCTTTGCTTTTTTAAGGTTGATGGTGATTTCTTCGTGTCTGATAACTTCTTTATAATCGGCAAGTTTTTTAACTCTGGCGATGAGGATTCTTGGATCAAAAGGTTTTCTGAGATAATCGTCTGCGCCGGTTCCCAAGGCTTTCAGCTCGTCTTCCGTTTCGCTCTTTGCCGTCAGCATGAGGACTTTCGTATCGGACAGTTCCTTGATTTCCCGACAAACGTCGATTCCCGAGAGTCGGGGCATCATCCAGTCGAGAACGACAACGTCAAACGTGTTGGCACAAAAGACGTTCAGTGCCTCTTCACCATCATGGCAGAGGTAGACGGTGAACCCTTCTTTTTCGAAGTATCTGGAAAGGACTCTTGCCATTTCCCTCTCATCTTCGGCTATCAGTATGTTCATGCTGTTCCTCTTCAAAGAGTTCGAATCTGACTTTTTCAAATTCGAAGAAGCTGAGAAAGTCCGAGACGGATTTCAACCGTGCTTTTCTGAGTTTGTAATCGGGAAGAATGGCTTCCACTCTGTTCCAAAAGGCCTTGCTGTGATTCCAGCAGCCGAGATGGCAGAGTTCATGAACCAGTACATATTCGTAAACGGGCTTTTCTGTGAGGATGAGCCGCCAGTTCAGGTTGAGATTCAGTTTGTTGGAACAGCTGCCCCACCTTGTCTTCATATCCTTGATCCTGATCTTGTTGACTTCGAAGTTATAGGCATAGGAGTAATCCTTGATCATATCGTAAAATGTCTTGAGGGCGTAGTTGTAATATTCTTTTTGGATGATTTCCAGGATTTCTTCTTTTTCGGTGAAGAACGGGTTGATGTTCATGACAATTCTGTCTTTATGGATTGCCATCTTGAAATTCGGTATGTTTTTATCTTTGATGACATGCAAAGGCACTTTTTTTCCTTCAAGCGGCAAATGCCCCTTGTCTTTAAGGACAAAATAAGATAAACGTTTGTTTTTCGTCCGGTTGGTTTCCATTACCCTGTTTTTATTGTTGATGATCCATTCTCTTTTCTCGTTTAAAACCCGTTTGATATAGTCTTCGTCAAGGGTCTTGGGAACTTTGACGATAAGACAGGGTTCCGAGAGGGAATCCATTGTCATCTGCATGGAGATTGTTTTTCTCTTCATTCTTTTTATCGTAACTTTTAAATCATCGATACTGTTCATCTTTCACCTCGCTGAATTATACAACATTCACTGTATCAAATTTTTAAAGGAATTTCAAAAGTGTTCACTATTTAATCACATGTTCTATGATATGGTAAAATATATCGGACAAAAACAAAGTCCAGAATTGGGGGGTATTATTTTATGGAATTAGATCAGGAAAAAAATATACATAGGATTCAATATGGCGAGAAAGAGCTTATCCTCATAGGGACAGCACATGTGTCACCGAAAAGTGCCGAGCTGGTCAAGGAAGTCATTGATGAAGAGAAACCAGATGCCGTTTGTGTTGAACTGGATGCCGGTCGATATGAATCCATCGTTGACAAAAACAAATGGGAAAAGATGGATATTATCAAGATTATCAAGGAAAAGAAAGCCACCTTCCTTCTCGTCAACCTAGCACTTTCCGCTTATCAGAAGAGAATAGCCAATCAGTTCGGGATCAATTCAGGTGCTGAGATGATCGCAGGAATTAACGCCGCAAAGGAGAATGATGCAAGACTGGTTCTTGCCGACAGGGATATCAAGGTTACTTTTTCCAGAATCTGGCGAACGATGAGTTTTATGGGGAAGATGAAATTGCTCGGTGTATTGATCGGCAGTATCTTCTCCAATGAAGAAATCAGTGAAGAGGAACTGGAAAAGATGAAAACGGAAGATATGCTTGAAACAACACTGGCAGAGATGTCCGACTCCTTTCCGGAACTCAAGGAAAAGCTCGTCGATGAGAGAGATCAGTATCTTGCCAAGAAGATAAAAACCGCTCCGGGGAAAAAGATCGTCGCCGTTCTTGGTGCTGCCCATATTCCCGGGATCAAGAAAGAACTTGAAAAAGAACAGGATTTGCAGAAAATAACATATGTGCCACCGGCGTCTAAAGCATGGAAGATCGTTGGATGGGCGATTCCAATCGTTATTGTTGCCCTCATCATCTCCACGTTTTTTATGAACAGTGCTTCGGGCTGGGAACAGATCGTCAGCTGGGTGTTATGGAATGGAACGATGTCGGCCATAGGCTGTGCCATCGCCCTGCCGCATCCTTTGTCGATTCTGACGGCTTTTGCCGTTGCCCCGATATCCTCTTTAAATCCATTGCTTGCAGCGGGATGGTTTGCCGGACTTGTTGAAGCATTGGTCAGGAAACCAAATGTCAAAGATTTTGAATCTTTGGGTGAAGATGTTATGAGCGTAAAAGGGTTTTGGAAAAATAAAGTCACGAAGGTACTGCTCGTTGTTATCCTTGCCAATATCGGCAGCACGATCGGTACGGTTGTTGGCGGTGCAGAGGTATTACGTCTCTTTTTCCAGAATCTTTAAGGAAGGAGTTTTATGAAAAATGCCCTTTTTAAGCTAAAAAGTGTGCATTTTATAAAAACAGTAGTCATTCTATTTTTTATTTGTTTTTGCACACCACTTTTTGCAGATGAAGTCAAGATCAGGGAGTTTTATTATGACGATAATCTTCTTGGCCTTGAGCCGATTTTTAAGCAAAAAGTCAGGATCAATTCAATAGAAACCGATTCAAGCGGTCAGGTGTTCCTGAATACCGCCGATGGTTCGCTGGTGAAATTTCTTGGGATCATTACCCTTCATGCGGATCAAACGGTTGAATTCCTTGAAGAGAATCTGCTCAACAATTCAGTCTATCTTTCGTTTGAAAATGACAGTGGTGACACTCTCGGTTTTAAGCAGGCTTATGTCTGGACGGATGATGTATACGAGTATTATGCCATTTCTGTTCTCTGGAACGCCGTTCTAATCACAAACGGTTATGCGTTGCCGAAAGAGGACGACTATATTTATAAGGATATGTTTTTTGCCCTTCAGACGAGAGAACTGGAATCTGTAAAGGAAGAGGTACAGGCAATCAACACAACGGAAAGCCTTCAGAAATTTTCAGACAAGACCATCCCTCCCGGATTAGAGGGCTTCAAATGGGATACACCCCGTTATGATATCTGGTATAGGATGAATGAACAACTCGTTGAGGAGAGAAATGACCGGCTGAAATATATCAGTGAGCTTTACAATGAATCATGCCTCCTTTATTTCTTTTTTAACGAAGCGGATCAGTCCCTTAAGACGGTTTCCTATGTGTTTGGGTTTACCAATCTGAATCAGGCCGCAAGCGTTTACAATCGTTTTGTGAAGAATATTCGACGCTTACTCCCGGAAGACGCATTGGTTGATTACAAGGAATATGAAGAAGCCGAAAAACTCGATTCTTATTATAAATGGGAAAGTCAAAATGCAAAAGCGGAACTGAGAGTGGCGACTTTAACATCGAGTACACATGCGATGGTTTTGAAATTTGAGAAGAAATGATTAAAATTTAACGGCGATTTCATAGGGGTTCAAAGAATTGCCTGCACTTCGATAAAAAGGCGGATTTTTCAATCCGCCTTTTCTTATTCTTTATATTTCCTGTAAACTTCTTCAATTCCCGTTTCAAGATGAATCATGTCGATTCCCGAAACTTCAAGATAATCGACGGCATAGCCTTTTCGGTATTTTTCTTTGTAGATGACCTTTTTGATACCGGTTGCGATGATGAGCTTTGCACAGTCGATACAGGGACTCATCGTAACGTACAATGTACTGTCTTCAAGCGGAATTCCGACTCTTGCCGCATAGGCAATGGCATTCTGTTCCGCATGTATCGTACGGATACACCCTCCCCTGTCCGTATCTTTGATGCAGCCGAATTCGTCACATTGACCGAGTTTTGCCGGTGCACCGTTGTAGCCGATGGAGACGATCCGTGTGTCTTTAACGATAACCGCTCCGATCTTTCCACGCAGACAGGTACTTCTGAGTGAGACGATTTCGGCGATCGCCATGTACATTTCATCAAACGACGGCCTGTTAAACGGCATATCCTCTTCCAGGTGATATTCAAGCTGCTTGTACTTATCGACGAGATCCTTGAACTGATCCATCATTAATCCTCCCAGTTTTTCAAATCCGGAAAAAATTCTTTGTTTTTGACGATGAATTTTCCGCCACAAATCGTTGAATCTACTCGTCCTCTGAGCATCAGACCATCATACGGTGTATAATCCGTATTCATATGGAGCAAACTTGCATCAACTTTCCAGGAATGGTTCGGGTCGTAGATCATGATATCCGCATCACTTCCCGGGAAAAGCGTGCCTTTCTGAGGATAATAGCCAAATATCTTGGCCGGTGTTGTGCTGAACATGCCGGCAAGGCTCTCAATCGTCATCTTGCTGTGTTCAAGCATCAGCAGGTTGTACATTAGTGAAAAACTGAGTTCAACACCCGGAAGCCCATTTGGTATGTTCAGATAATCATCTTTATACTGTTCTTTTACTTCCTTTGGGAATGGACAGTGATCGGATCCGATCGTGTGGAGTAATCCTGCCAGTAATTGTTTTCTAAGCAGTAATCTTTCATCTTCATCCCTCAATGCCGGACAAACGGTGTATAGATGGGCGTTTTCTCCCATGGTGTAGGTGTTGTTGAGATAGATATAATGCGGGCATGTTTCAAGGAAGATGTTCTTCCCCAGATACTCACCGAAACATTCGTTAACACGTTTAACGGTTTCTCCGCTTGAAACGTGTGCGATATAGACCTTGCTGTCGGCATCTATTGCGAATTGGCAGACTCTCAATACGGCTTCTTTTTCGGTAAGGGTATCGTGAATCATTGAAGCGGCTGTACAGGGAACATTTCCTTTTTTTCTGAATTCTCTTGACTTGTATTGAATGATACCGTCGTTTTCACAATGTACCATTACCATGATCTTTGTGCCGCGTGTTGCTTTGAGAAGATCGTAAAGGTAGCCGTCACTCGTCATTCTATTGGAGTCACTGTATGTTGTAAAGACCTTGATGGATTTCAATTTATGCCTGATTGCCAGTTCAACCGCCTGAGCCGGAGAAAATTTCGGTTCTGCAAGGGTCAGATGGAGTTGTGTGTTGATATAAGAATCTGAAGCCTGCTCTTTTCTTCTGTCGACAGCGTCTTCAAGTTCTTCAATGCTGTTGGATATGACATCGGTAAAATCGAATACCGTTGTATATCCACCAAATGCTGCCGCTTTTGATCCCGTTTTAAAATCATCTGCCGAGGTATGTTCACCAAGGTTCAGCGCAAAGTGAACATGTGGGTCTATCAAGCCGGGGAAAAGATATTTATGTGCAGCATCGTAAATCTCTTTCGTATCGGGTACCATCATTTTTGAATCCAGTATACTGGCAATCTTTCCATCTTTTATACAAAGATGGACGTGGAAATTTTTTGACCCGTATAACAGAATTCCGTTCTGTATAACGAGATCATAAGTCGGGATTCTCGCCATTTTTACGGCCTCCCTCCCATTGTCAATGCCATAACTGATTTTGCGGTATGTAATCTGTTTTCTGCCTCATCGTAAACAACGGACCATTTACCGTCGATCACTTCATCTGTGACTTCCCTGTTTCTGTCTGCCGGCAGGGCATGCATATATATTGCATTTTTCTTCGCCAGGTCCATCTTCTTCCTGTCACAGATCCAGTCTTTATGTTTTGCCTGAACGGCTCTGATTTCCTCTTCTGTTTCGCCAACATAGAAACCGCCCCAGTTCTTTGCAATGATGACATCGGCATCTTTAAAGGCATCTGCCATATCGTGTGAAACTTCAAATTTGGTTCCCGCATCTTCAGCGTTTTTCTTTGCCTGCTCCATTACTTCCGGCATGAGATCAAATCCCTCGGGGTAGGCAAGTGTAACATCCATTCCGAATCTTGGGAACATCAGTGCCTGAGACTGTGGAACAGATAACGGTTTCAGATGGCTTTCGGCGTATGCCCAGGAGACAACAACCTTCAACCCTCTTAGATTTCTTTCGAATTTTTCCTGAATGGTCATCGTGTCGGCCATGACCTGGAACGGATGGTAAACGTCATCCTGAAGATTGAGAAGTGGTGTTTTGGAGTGTTTGGCGATGGCATTGAGGTATTTGTTTCCTTCACCATGCAGACAGTGTCTGATCGCAATTCCATGTCCGAATCTGCTCAGTATGATGGCAGTGTCTTTAGCAGCCTCTCCGTGTGCGAGCTGCATATGAGCGGGTGCAAGAAAATGAGCATGACCGCCAAGCTGTGTCATTCCCGCTTCAGTTGAATTTCGTGTTCTGGTGGATTCATCGTAGAAAATCATGAATAAAGTCTTATCCTGGAGATATCTGGTCGGTTCACCCAATGCAAACTTCTTCTTCATATCGTGTGAGATATCCAGCATCAGGTCGAGTTCGTTCTTTGTAAAATCCTGTGTCGTGATAAAATCTCTGTTTCTAAGCTCTATACCCATTCTATGCAACTCCTTTTACTATATGATAATAAGATATTTATAGTTGATACACATATCCGGATGGAATTTATACATAAAAAAATAAATATTGCATATAAATAGATTATACCACTGTAATTTTAGGATTGTAAAACATATAGAAGTTATTTGTGTTAAAAGTTATAGGCTATCCTTTAAGCTGAATCGCCTGCTGCAGTATCTGGTCTGCTGTCTGAACCGTCCTGGAATTCAGCTGAATCGCACGTTGATACTTGATAAGGTTTACCATTTCTTTTGAGATATCAACATTGGATGATTCAAGAGCATACGGAACGAGTCCGCCGGTCAATCCCTGACTGGGACGGAAATAACCGTAAAAATTACCATCAACGTTTCCGGTTGCCTCATCAAATTTGATCTCATACAGTAATGGATTAGCTGTCGTTGAAGCAAGTGCCTCTGTGGATCTGAAACGAGAAAGCGGAACGAGTGCCAGACGAATCTGTGCCTCGTTTGAATAGTTCCCGAGGAGATAGCCGTCAGGAGAAAATTCGAGATTGACAAGAGCACCGGTGACACGTCCGTCTTCCTGTTGAATTCGAACATCTGATGTGCTTGCAACCTGACTGAAATTCGATGCATTCCATGCGGTTTCCTGGGTGGAGCCATCTGAGAAGACATAAACGATTGAGTCTAACGCTTCTATCGTATCCCCATTTTCATCGACGATGTTCTGAGAACTCAGGCTGCCGTCTGTAGCGAATCCAAGTCTTACACCGCCACTTTCAAGCGGTGTGGAACCGTCATTCGCAATGACATATTCTCCGTTAGCCCCTTTCAGTCTCACTTCTGTTATTTCTCCGGACACAGGAAGATCAGGTCGCATGACCCAGTCTCCTCTTTCAATCTTTTCGAATGTGAACGGAACTTCCTCCACATCTCCGGTAACGGTTATGATATCGGCATATGAAGATGTTTTTGGAGAAGTATAGTGTACGTTCTCTGTCAGTGTTGATTTCAGCAGTGTAATCTCCGAACCCGGAAGCGTGATTCCGATATTGCTGACGGTTGTACCGCTTTCCGTCAGCATGGAACCGTCAGGAGAAAAGATTATCGTCTTACTCGAAGGGTCTATTGGAGAAATCTCAGCTCCGGAAGGGTCTTTTACCGTCAAGTTCATTGTATAGGTTTCGTAGTTTTTTCCAAGCTCGCTGTCGATCATTGAGAAGTCCCTGTCAAATTCCAAAAAGACCTCATATGGATTGCCCTGGTTATCCGATATTTCAACTCTCATCATCTTTTCGGGGCCGAGTTGTGAATTGAGTATCCCTGATACGGCGAGAGATTTTGAGGACTTTGGTGGAATAGATTGGAATTCTTCAAGTTTAATCGGTTCGAGTCTGTTCAGAAACTCTGTTTTCTTTTCAACGTTATCCAACGCATCAAGCATCTCTTCTTCCGTAGGCACATTGTTGATTTCGAAGTCGTTGTTGGCATTTTTCTCCGCGACAAAACCGTACAGGTAAAGGCCTGTACTGGTTTGAACGAGATCAGGAAAGGCGTTTTTCTCAAAGTTTCCCACTCTGGAAGCATAAATCTTCCCGGCAATACTGCCACTATCATGACTTCCGGGTCCAACAAAGAAAAAACCCTCTCCGCCTATTGCGAGATCGCTGAAAACACCGGTGTTCTCGATCATCCCTGTTGTCATGATGGTATCGATGGAAGTGATTTGCGTACCGATTCCCGTATTTCGAATCCTCCCCGGGTTATCCGAAGCAATCTGGTTGTTGACATCTTTTCGGGACTCAAGATTACTCGTGAAAAGAGAACCAAAAGATGCCCTGGCATATTTGAAACCGATCGTACCCTGATTGGCAATATTGTTACCCGTGATATCCACGGCATTTTGATAACCCATAAGACCGCTTAAACCTGAATAAAGAGAACCTATCATCTTCTATCACTTCCTATAATTCGTTTTTATTATCTCTTGAGACTGTTGACGGTCTGCAGCATATTGTCCGCTGTTGTGATTGACTTTGAATTCAATTCATAGGCTCGCTGTGCCGAGATCATGTTAACCATTTCCTGAACAGCGTTAACGTTGGATTTTTCAAGGAAATTCTGTTCAAGCGTCGTGTTTCTGAGTCCGAGTGCCACTTCGGTTGCCGCGCCACTCGTATCGGAACGGACATAAAGGTTGTCACCGATGGATTTTAAACCTTCTGCATTGACAAAGTCGTAAACCGTCAATTCACCGTAACTTGCCCCTGTTGTCGGGTCAATGATTTCTCCCATTTGTGTGATGGAGATATCATCGTTGGGAATACCGCTTGGTCCGTCTAATCTGTAACCGGCACTGGTGTAAAGATACCCGTCTTTCAAATGAAGAGCTCCGTCTCTTGTGTATGCCGGACTTCCGTTTTCAAGCGTTACCTGGAAGAAACCGTCTCCGTTGATGGCAACATCCAGCGGCCTTCCCGTTCCTTCAAGGTTTCCCTGTGAAAACAATCTGGTCGTTCTGACTTCCTTGACGCCAAGTCCCGTGTAAACTGGTCCGTTCGTACTGCTCGTATCACTGTCCGGTCCTCCGGTGTCTTTTGCATATACATAAAAAAGATCTGCAAATTCATTTCTTGATTTTTTGAATCCTGTTGTGTCTACGTTTGCGAGGTTGTTGGATATCGTATCCAGTTTGTGCTGTTGTGCATTCATCCCCGTTGAAGCACTGTACATACCTGTAATCAAAGCGACCCCTCCTGTCTTATCCTTTATTTATATTGTTTATACTTTTCCGACTCTGTTCACAGCGGCATCAAGCAGCTGATCCTCTGTTGTAATGACTCTTTGTGCGATTTCAAAATGACGATGCGCATTGATAAGATTGACCATTTCCTTGACGGCGTTGACATTTGCCCTTTCATATCCGCCCTGAACGATCGTTGCGGTGAAACTCTGCTGTGCTTCACCTGAAAAATCAGTCTGAGCAAAATAGTTGTTCCCGACCTTTCTCAATCCTTCGGGATTGGCAAAATTGACCAGGTCGATTCTTCCGGTCAGAACACCATTTTCAAAGATGGACCCATCCTGATCCACAAGAAATTCACCTTCGACGGAAATTCTTTCACCCGCATCGTTTAAGATGTAATTTCCCACACTGTCAACGAGGAAGTCTTCGCTGTCCCTGTGCCATTGACCGTTTCTCGTATAATAAGTTCTGCCGTCAGCCGTCTCAACGGTGAAAAAGCCGTCTCCGGTGATGGCGAAATCATAGGCGCTTCCGGTCATCTCTACAGTCCCCTGTTCAAAATAGGGTCTGGATTCATCCAGGACAACACCGCTTTCCATCTTGCCGACCGGTGTTCTTTTTCCTAAATGATTTTCCGCTTCATTCCTGAAGATCTCTTTTTTCAGATAAGTGCTGAAGGCAAGAGAATCCTTCTTAAAGCCGGCAGTGTCAACATTTGCCAGATTGTTGGATATCGTGTTCACTCTTGATTCTTCTGCGAGCATTCCCATCGCTGCTGTATATATTCCTCTGATCATCTGTTTACCTCCGCGCCCCATGGTAAAAATGAGTATTCTGATACGATTTTTTCGCAATCTCCTTCGGCGATTCGTCTGAATCCGTTCAGGATATCTTCTCCGGGAGTATCCGTGATGTTAATCCTGAAATCACTTTCCCGTTTGATGGCATTCAGAAACCAGGGTTCATTCACCGGTCCTCCGGAAACTCTGATTCCTTTTTCAAGGAATTCGGCTGTTAAATCCGGTGGGATTCGCTCAAATACCCTTCTCATCGCCTCCATCAACGGAGCACTTTCCATCTTTACGATACTCTGAAAATAAGTCTGTTTTATCTCTACCGAAACCGGCTCTCCGGTCATCTTACTCCTGCCGTTGATGATGATTTCTTCATCTTCCTTTGCTTCAAACATTGCATTCAACGTCTTTTTACCCACATCAATATCCCAATCGGCTCTGAGAAAGCGGATGATTTTCTTTTGAATCTTTTCAAAACCACCTTTTAGAGTCTCACCGTAAATGAGGCGTGAATCATTTACGAGACAGATGTCTATTCTGCCAATACCGGTTTGTATGAGGAATTCCAATCCCTGTATACCCGGTTTGCCGAAGATTGAGGAGACCTGAAAGACGTATTCCGGTATAAAAAGTACCCTTCCGAGTTCCAGGGCATCCGCGACATACATCAGTGCTCTCTGTTCTACATTTGTAGAAAAAGGTGAAATGGAAAACACCGGCACCACTCTTGATGTGATGGATTTCTTATAGGCATCTTTGATGATCAATTTTAAAAGATCCAACAAAGCATGATGATTGGCCACATTCCCGTTTCTGATGGGGTAGATAACGCTGTTTCTGTCCAAAAGCTGTGAATCATCCACTTCGGAACCGTAACCGGTAACATCTCCGTTTTCGTTATAGGCAACCCGCGAGGGCCCATGAAAGATCAAGCCGTTCTGAGCTGAAAATATTCTAAGTGTCTCGGTTCCCAAATCAAAAAATAAGAAATCTCTCTTCAAATAACATCACCAATTTATGATTCTATATTTGAGAGAGAGATTCCCCTTTTTTATATTTTTGATTTATATTTATTTTATTATCGAGTTCGCAGTATTAAAAAAGGCTATAGCCCTTTGTCTAAAATATAATCGATCGCCAGGAAATATCCCTTAGCGCCAAGCCCGCTGATCACACCATCACAGACGGAAGAAACAACACTCTCGTGCCTGAACGTCTCACGTTTAAAGATATTTGACAGATGGACTTCCACTTTGGGAATTTCAAGCACTTCAAGTGCATCTCTGAGAGCATAGCTGTAATGTGTCAGCGCACCCGGATTGATCACAAGCCCGTCTTTTGTATCCAGCGCCTCATGGATACGGTCTATGATTTCGCCTTCATGATTTGATTGAAAACACTCGATCATAAAATCCTTCTCTTCCGCATAACGGTTGAGGCTTTCAACGAGATGCAGATAGGTGAAACTGCCGTATTGTTTGGGGTCCCTTCTTCCGAGCAAGTTGAGGTTTGGTCCGTTAAGGATGAGTATTCTCATCGTGATCACTCGATTGATAAAAGCGTTTCTTCAAGAATTGAAAGCTTTCGTGTCATCTGTTCAAATTGTTTGAATGTCAGTGATTGTCTTCCATCGGAAACGGCATTCTCAGGATCGGGATGAATTTCTACCATGATGCCGTCAGCACCGGCAGCGAGTGCTGCGTATGCCATTGATGGGACCAGTTCCCGTTTCCCGGTTGCATGACTGGGATCAACGATGACCGGGAGATGAGATTCTTCTCTCACATAGGGGACGATTGACAGATCCAATGTGTTTCTTGTTGCCGTTTCAAATGTCCGGATGCCCCTTTCGCAGAGGATGACATTTGAATTCCCGTTTGCCATGATGTATTCTGCAGACTGAAAGAATTCTTCTATCTTGCTCATATATCCCCTTTTAAGTAAAATAGGCTTGCCGAGAGAACCGCATTTTTCAAGCAGTTTGAAATTCTGGGCATTTCTCGTTCCGATCTGAATGACATCGGCATATGCGTTGACGACATCTGTTTCATTCTCCGACATCAACTCTGTGACAACTTTCAAACCATATTTTTCAGCTGTTTTTCGGAGGATTTTTAACCCCTTGACGCCAAGTCCCTGAAAAGAATAAGGGGATGTTCTGGGTTTGAAGGCCCCCCCTCTCAGAAACGGAACATTCATTTCCTTCAGAAAAGCTCCGACTTCATCCAGCAGAGCTTCTGATTCTACCGCACAAGGCCCCGCCATGATACTGAATCCTTTTCCTATCTTGACGTTATCTCCCACATCGAGTACGGTTTTTTGTGGATGAAATTCCTTCGATACCAGTTTGTAGGGTTTTAAGACTTTTATGACTTTGTCAACATAGCTCAGATTTTCAAATCTGTCAACCGACACATAACTGTCATCTCCTATAACGCCGATAATAGTTTTTTCTATTCCCTGTGATACATGTGATCTGAATCCCATTTCCCGGGTGATTTCCAGGATGTGTTCCAGATGCTGATTGGTGTGATTTTTTTTCAGAATTACAATCATAGCTTTACCTCCAGATGTTTTTATTCATAAATTGATATTTAAAAAAGAAAAAGGCCTCCCTTTACAGGAGACCTCATTTGAACTATAAAAAGCCTCCGAAAAGTTATCAAAAGAGCAACTCTCCGCAGGTCTTCAAGACTTACAGGTAGTCGCTCTCATTATAATAATAGTAATAATATTCTTTTATAAACATATGCTTTCCTTTCATAACAAATTCTGATTGATTATAACATAAATGTTCCGGTGAGAAACGGTCATCTGAAAGTTATTTGTTGAAACCCCCGGAGTTGGAAAAAGATTTTTTTTGTAGTATACTGAATTTGAAGTTTCGGAAAACTAACAAAGGGAGTGGGAGACTTGTTTAAAAAAAGGATTCCTTTGCTGATAACGGCATCTTTCAGTTTACTGGTGACTTTAACGTTTAATATGCTGCTTCAGTCAAGATTCAGGGAAGTAGGCGCATCAATATTTGTCATCAGTCTTATCTCTACGGTTACCGGAGGTGTCTCTACCGTTTCGGGTGCGATCTGGGGATCCATATCGGATGAACACAAACACCGAAAACCGCTTCTCTTATTGTCAGTAACCCTTACGGCCTTTTCATTTTTGTTATTCCTGACAACGGACAATCAATTTTGGCTTCTGGGGTTTGTTGGTGTCCTTGCGATGTTTAAACAGGGGCTTCAGCCGATATCAATGGCCCTTGCCACCGAATACGCAACCGGCGATATCAAAACCGTTTCAAGAGAACTGGCTTTTTTAAACACTTCGTATTCAGTCGGGATGTTTGTCGGGAAGATCATACTCGCGTATTTCCTTGTGGATAACAATCCCAGAGCTGCAATTGTAGCGTTCTGTATTCTTGCCTGGGTTCCCGTCATCTCCGGTATCTTTATCCGGGAGGGAAACAAGAACTTTCAGAAGGAAAAATCTGAACGTTTTCTCCACAGACTCTTTCCGATTGCATCAGATTGGACGCCTTTGAAAAAAAACGGATTGTGGTCAGTGTATATCGGTAGTTTTCTGAGGCAATTCGGTATCAGCGGAACGATGTCCGCCATTCTGATCTTTATGACTGAGAATCTGGCACTGTCGGTATCGCTCGGTGTCCTTTTATCTTCATTTAATCCGCTTCTTCAGATGTTTTCTCATCTGCTGTCCGGCAAATTTATCTCAAGAATCGGTCCGAAATTATCGATGACTTTCGGCATTCTTCTCTCCAGTATGACGCCAATCTGTTTCTTCTTTGCAAATGGTCCTGTTTTGATGGCTTGTGGATATGTTTGTCTTGGTCTTGCCTACGGTGCTTTCATAAACGGTGCCTCAACCTTTATTTCACTCAACTGTCCCGGAGAGCGGAAGGCTGAATTTATGGGAATGCTGGCATCCGTCCGCTCATTTGGTGCGATGCTTGGCCCTGTAGTCTGTGGTATAATTGCTAATTATTCGTTTGATATGATGTTTATCAGTATGAATGCTATAATGATTCTCGCCGGTCTTCTTGTCCTGTTAAAGGCGAGGGAGAAAAAAGGCGAAATTACAGTATAAAAAGGTGAGAAAATGTCAAAATGGGAAAAATTGTTGTCGGGGAAGTTATCTTCAGGGGTTATAGCAACTATTTGTGCGCTTTTATGGGGGAGTGCGTTTCCGACTTTAAAATATGCTTATATAGAATTCGGAATCCAGAGTTCGGTGTCCGGAAGAATATTACTCGCAGCAATCCGTTTTTTCATGGCTGCCGTTATCCTGTTTGCCTTTTCCCGATTCAGTGATAAAGCGGTTGAGAAAAAACGGATGAGATTTGAATTGAAAACGGTCTTGAATCTTATCATTCTTGGATTATTTCAAACCGCTTTTCAATATTATTTTTTCTACAACGGTCTGGCCAATACCACTGGAATAAAGGCTTCCGTTTTGGCTTCAAGCGGGACCTTTTTTATGGTTCTGGTCGCCCATTTTGTTTACAAAGATGACAAGATGAACCGCGGCAAGGTTATCGGTCTGATAGCCGGTTTTATAGGGATTGTCCTTGTTAACTGGGGAAAAGACTTCAGTTGGGATTTTGCGCTCAATGGCGAGGGGTTCCTTCTTTTTACGGGGATCGTTAATGCCGTGGGGACCGTCCTTGCAAAGAAGCTTTCCAAACAGATGGATCCGTTTAAAATTTCTGCCTGGCAGATGTTATTTGGTTCTGCTATGCTGCTTGGTATTGCATTTATTTCCGGTAATCCCACACTTAAATGGAATCTGTTCGGAACATCTCTACTCATCTATTCCGCGTTTATCTCAGCAGCCGCTTTCGGACTGTGGTATTCTTTGCTGAAATACCATAAAGCCGGAGAGATAACCATCTTTAAATTCATCGTTCCTATATCCGGATCGGCTTTCTCAGTATTATTCATTCCTTCCGAACATTTTTCTCTCGCTATTATCTTTGCATTACTTCTGGTTTCCATTGGTATTTTTTCTGTCAATAAAAGAAGGAATGTTAATATATGATATAATTTGAATATACAATTGAATAAGCAAGGTGAAGGTGATTCTTTATGAAACGTGTCAAGATACTCGTGGTGGAAGATGATGAATTTACCTATAAATTAATTTTCAGATACCTGTCAAAGGATTATTTCATCTGTGGCAATGCCGTTTCGACAGAAGCGGCTCTGAAGTGCTACAGGGAAATGAAACCGGATGTTATCATTATGGACATCAATCTTGAAGGGGGACTTGATGGTATCCATGCAAGTGAGATGATCAACGCCATCAGAGTTGTTCCCGTCATTTATATAACTGGCACTGAGACTGAAGACCTTGAAATCCTTAAACAGAGAATCATTGCTTCTCATCCCTATGCTTTTTTAAGAAAACCCCTTAACCTGGAAGAACTGAAGATGATCGTGGAATTGTCCTATGAAAAATTTTTAGCCGAGAGAAAATTGCATACAGCAAACAGAAGGCTTGAAAAATTATCCAAGGCTGCCATTAAGGATCAGTTTGTGATTCAGACAGCCTTAGAGGGGGGCAACATACTCGTTTGGGAATATAATTTAATCAACGGACAATATATGATATCCGGTAACTGGTTGAAACAACTGGCTGTCAATTTTGATAATGCCTTAACACAGACGGTGACTTATTCCGATTGGGAAGCGTGTATTTATGAACCGGATGTGATGAAAATCGAAAAAACCATGCAGGATATGCTGATAAATGATGAAAATAGTTTTGAAACAGAATATCGTGTGCTTTCGGTTGATTCCCATTATTTATGGATATTGACCAAGGGAAAAGTATTTGAACATAGAAAGGGAAAAGCTTCTAAATTAATCGGAACCCATGTCAATATATCTGAAAGAAAGAATGTTGAAAAAAAGCTTGAAGCATTCGCTTCGCTTGATCCCCTGACAAAGACGTATAATCGAAAGATGGGAATCCGATATCTCAACCATCAGATATTGAAGGCTAAAAAAGGGAATGTCCCATTAACGGCTGCCTATGTGGATATTGACAATCTGAAGCATGTCAACGATACATACGGGCATGATATGGGAGATGAGCTCATCCGGCAGATCATCACTATTCTGAGAATGTGTCTTCGAGAAACGGATATTATCAGTCGTTTCGGAGGAGATGAGTTTCTTTTGATCTTTTCAAATTGTGATATTGAAAATGCGGGCAAGATTATGAGAAGAATAACGGATGAAATAAATCTCGAAAATCTTGATGGATTGTATCCTTTTTTTCTCGGAATCAGTTATGGGATTGAACAGTATGATGAAAGCGTTTCCGGTTCATCCGATGATTATATCAAACATTTAGACAGTCTGATGTATCTTCATAAAAATGAAAAACGTTGATGAGGATTGGAAGAGTAGTTATCGATGGTATAAAATGCAAAAAAATTCAATTTAGTCTGATTTTTTATTGAGGTGTAAACGATACTATATATTATCGGAGATAAACGTTTAACTTTCAAAATGAACGAAAACAGTCTCTATAAGTGAAAGAAAATATAAATTAATCAGAGAGAGTCAACCTCTGAATATCTTGATAGTTCGGATATTCGGTGTTTGGAGATGGATTCATGTTGCGGGACATCGTCATATGTTTCAGTCGTTTAATTCGAGATGATCACGAACGGGATTGATGAATGAATCAAGATATTAAAATAGACATCTTCCCAAATTAAGGCCCATATGTTAAAATCAATGATGTTGAAATTGAAATGATTATTCGTGTTATACGGTGATTTCTGTTCATACGCAGACGGGAATCAGTCGATACTACAGGGGGTGTCAAGTGTTAATTCAGGCGTTTACTTCTTTTTTTGAACATTCGGCTTTCATGGGCTTGGAATGGGGCAATGTTGTAATGATTGTCCTTGGGTGTGTTTTGCTTTATGTGGCAGTAGCAAAACACGCTGAACCGCTTCTTCTCATACCAATCGGTTTCGGTATGATTATCGCCAATATTCCGGCTCTCTATACGGGTCTCTTTCTGGAACCGACGGCGACAGGACCAGGAGGGTTGATGTATTATATCAATCTCGGCTTGCAATGGGGGATTTACCCGCCACTGATATTCTTGGGAATAGGTGCCCTGACGGATTTTTCTTTTATGCTTTCAAATCCAATTACTATTTTTCTTGGCGGTGCTGCACAGGTTGGAATCTTTGTAGCATTTTTTCTTGCAAAATTACTGGGTTTTGAATTTGAACCGGCAGCTGCCATATCCATTATTGGTGGTGCTGACGGACCGACCTCAATCTTTATCGCCAACAAATTTGCGCCTGAGATGTTGTCGATGATAGCGATAGCGGCATACTCCTATATTGCATTGATCCCGATTATACAGCCGCCTATTATGAGACTTTTTACCACAAAAGAAGAAAGATTGATCAGGATGAAACCACCCAGAAAAGTCAAGAAGATAGAAAAACTGGTTTTCTCGGTTATTACCGTTATCTTTATCGGATTACTCGTGCCTCAGGCTTTACCGCTTGTCGGAATGTTGATGTTCGGAAACTTCCTGAAGGAGAATGGGTTGACGAAAAGATTGGCTGAAGCCTGTTCCAAATATATCGCAGATCCCGCAATCATCATGCTTTGTCTATCAGTTGGAGCCTCTGCAAAAGCAGAAGTTTTCCTGACGGCTGATTCTTTGCTCATATTGCTTCTTGGTGCGATTGCTTTCGTTATTTCTACGATCAGCGGACTTCTCTTTGCAAAGTTGATGAATCTCTTCCTCAAGGAAAAGATCAATCCGCTTATCGGCGGATCCGGTGTATCAGCTGTCCCGGATTCGGCAAGAGTTGCACAGATGGTCGCACAGTCTGAAGATCCGACAAACTTTATCCTCATGCATGCGATGGGGCCAAATGTTGCGGGTGTTATAGGCTCAGCGGTAGCGGCCGGTGTTTTCCTTTCCATACTTGGAGGATAAGATGTACAGAAGCGAAGGAGATTATAGAAATACTGTCGCTGACATATCACTGGCATCGTACAGGCATAACCTGGCATATTTTATTGAAAAATGTAAACCGTCAAAGGTTTTACCCGTTATCAAGGCTGACGGATATGGTCATGGTGCCGTTCAGCTCGGACTTGCCGCAGAGAAAATGGGAATCGAGATGTTAGTTGTTGCTTTTTTGTCAGAGGCAATTGAGTTGAGAGAAAATGGCATAAAGACGGATATCCTTGTCTTAAATTATTTTGATGCGCAGTATGCACAACTCTTTATCAAGTATGATCTGACAGTAACACTTTACTCCAAAGAACAATATGACGAACTGTGTTCCTGTTTTGACAACAATGTTTTGAAAACCCATGTGATTATCGATACAGGGATGTCAAGGGTTGGTTTTGATTTCAGAAATTGTATTGAAACGATCAGAAAGATCATCGCTGATTATCGTTTTGACGTGAAGGGGATTTATACGCATTTTGCCGTTGCAGATGATAATAATCAACTGCCCGATTTTCTACCGTTAAACGGAGAGGATGAAAAGAAGAATTTTACGCAGATACAATATTCAAGGTTTAAAGATGTTGTGGAAAGACTTCCCGAGATTAAGATAAGACATTGCGCAAACAGTGCCGCGTCACTCTTTTATACCGATCACGTCTTTGATTATGTTCGAGTTGGTATCGCTTCATATGGTATGGATCCCAGGAGTGAAAAGAGAGAACCTCAGCTTGAACCGGTGTTGACATGGAAAACAGCCGTTTCGATGGTAAAAAACATAGAAAAGGGAACGTCTGTCAGTTATGGAAGGACCTTTATAGCGGATAGAAATATGTGTGTTGCGTCAATCCCGGTTGGATATGCGGATGGCTATAACCGTTTGCTATCCAATAAGGGCGATGTTCTGATCCATGGTAAAAGATGTCCGGTCGTCGGGCGCGTGTGTATGGATCAGTTTGTCGTTGACGTCTCTCATATAGAAGCGGTGAAAATGGGGGATGAGGTGATTCTTCTCGGCAAGATGGGAGAAGAGGAAATAAGTGCGGAAGAGATGGCACAAAAAGTCAATACTATCAATTATGAGGTAACTTGTGATATAACTAAAAGGGTTATTCGAAGATACGTCTGAATTTTGAGCGATTTAATAGATAATTTTCGGGGCGGAATCTTTCCGCCCTGATTCTATTTAAAGTGTGGTTTATGTTAAGGTTTTTGTGTTTTTAAATTTAAGTGTATAATAACTATTAAAATAAACCGGTATGGCATTAAGGTGAAACTCTGGACGCTCTACCGAAGTATAGAACATTTGAAGGGAAGTGTGCTGTGAAACTTGGAGATTTACTGAAAGAAAAGATGAATGAGTTTTCGAATGAATCAGGAATAGATATACCCATGAACAGCGGGAAGCTTGTTTCTGAAATGGAAGTAGATGATCTGATCTCTGCCGTTTTAAAAGTATCGAGTAAGAGGCTTCAGGAAACGAGAGACGGGAAGAATTTTCTTCTGCTGACATTTGAGGATCGAAGCGGATCCATACGGGGTGTGGATTGGGGGAATGCCCTCACAAATGATGAAAGATTGACACATGGAACAGTTGTAAGAGTTGAAGGTCGCGTGAAGATGTTTGATACCAGCAAGCAGATTCATGTCAAGAACTCAAAAGATGCGATTACGCTTCTTTCAGATGGTGATTATGATCCGAAGAAGTTCATCAATGTCACATCCAAAGATATGAAGCAGTTGTACAATGATCTTCTGAGTGTGATTGAAGAAGTGAAAGATGAAAATATAAAGAAATTGCTTGAAGAGATGTTTGTGAAAGATGAAAAATTGATGGTCAGATTTATCGAAGCTCCGGCAGCGGTTACCGTTCACCATGCCTACAAGGGCGGACTGATCGAACATTCACTGGATGTTGTAAGTTTGGCAAAGGGAATGCGACAGAATTATCCGAACATGGATATCAATGAGGACCTCATCGTCGCGGGGGCTCTGCTTCATGATATCGGAAAGACTTCTGAATATCGTCTGGCAAAGTCGGGGATAGAAAGAAGTACGGTCGGTGAATTACTCGGACATCTCGTTGTCGGAATAGAGATCATTCACAGATATGCGGACAGGATAGAAGGTTTCCCACAGGATTTGCTGACTGAACTTGATCATATCATTCTCACCCATCATGGTGAAATTGACTGGGGAGCGCCTATTCAGCCTAAGACAATTGAAGCAATGATCGTTCACAGTGCGGACAATGCGGATTCCAAGATAGCTCAATTCAGAGAGATTTCAAAAAAGACGCTTGAAGATGATAACAGCGGACACAAGAATATATGGAGTGAATATAATAAATTCCTTTCAAGGAAGATCAAGGTTAAAGGAGTTGATAAGTCATATGAATAGAGAGATTAAATTTGGAACGAGCGGCTGGAGAGGTATTATTGCAGACGACTTTACGTTTGAAAACGTTGCGATAGTTTCACAGGCGATTGCTGATTATGTGAAAACAAAGAAGAAGAAAAAGGCGAAGATAATCATAGGATACGATGCCAGATTCATGGTGGAGGAATTTGCCGCCAAGGTGGCACAGGTTCTTATGGCAAACGGTATTCAGGTGCTGATGTGTGACCGACCGACACCCACACCGGTCATTTCCTATCTCATCACGAAGAAAAAATTGAATGGCGGCATTAACCTGACGGCTTCTCACAACCCGTACTATTATTGCGGGATAAAGTTCAATCCTGAAAACGGCGGACCGGCGATGCCCGATGTGACGGCCTTTATTGAAGAAGCTATCGTCAAGATTCAATCAGGTGAAAACGCTGTATCTGAAATGAGTATGAAAGACGGACAAAAGAAAAAACTCTATGAGGAAATCACACCCGTCCTGGAATATACGGAGGAAATCCTTAAAAAAATAAACGTTGAAAAGATGAGAGATATGGGTTTGAAGGCAGGCGTGGACATGGTGTTTGGAACCGGCAATGATTTCATGGATACCATCATGAAAGTCATTTATGGTGAGAAATCAGATATCACCTACTACAACGATTTCAGAGAACCTTATTTCGGCGGGTATAGACCTGAGCCGGATGAAATCCGCCTGGATATGCTGGGAAAAGATGTGGAAAGAAACGGAATGGATATGGGGCTTGCACTTGATGGCGATGCCGACAGATTCGGTATTGTAGATGAAAAGGGAAACTTCATCACGCCAAACGAATATCTCGCCATGGTAGCCTGGCATCTGTACAAGAACAAGAAATTTGAAGGGGATCTCGTCAGAAGTGTCGCCACGTCTCACATGATGGATAAAATAGCTGAGCATTTTAAAGCCGGAATAACGGTTACACCCGTTGGCTTCAAATATATAGGCGAATTGCTTGAATCGGGAAACTATGTTCTCGGTGGAGAGGAAAGCGGCGGGCTTAGTATAAAAGAACATGTACTTGAAAAAGACGGTATACTCGCTTGTCTGCTTGCCGCAGAGATGAGAGCCTATGAAGGCCTTGAACTCAGTGTCATCAGAAAAGAAGTTGAAAAAATTACCGGGAAATATTTCAACACGAGGATTAACATTGAGCTTGAAAGCAATGAACAGAAAGATAAACTGATGGCTTCATTCCGATCTGTCAAAGATAAATACTGTGGCTTCAAGGTAAAAGAGAGACTGGACATGGATGGTATCGGCTTCCAGCTGGATGACGGAGAAGCAGATACATGGATACTGACCAGGGCATCGGGAACAGAGCCTGTTGTTCGCGTATACGTTGAAAGTACTTCCAAGGAATCCTTTGACAAGTTGCTGAAAGAGGTGAAGGGTCTCTTATGAGTCATCTCGTTATTGTTGAGTCTCCTTCAAAGGCAAAGACCATCAAGAAGTATCTTGGAAGAGGTTATGAAGTGATTTCCTCTAAGGGGCATATCAGAGATCTTCCCGTTTCAGAACTCGGTGTGGATGTGGAAAAGGGGTTTGAACCGATCTTTGTCACCATGAAGGGGAAAGAAACCGTTATAAAAGATATAAAGGCAAAGGCAAAAGGAAAAGATGTCATACTGGCATCGGATATGGACCGGGAGGGAGAGGCCATCGCCTGGCATATCGCCCAGATCCTGGGTTTAAAGGAAAATGTAAAGAATAGAGTTATCTTCTCTGAAATCACAAAAGAAACGATCAAAGAGGCGGTGAAGAACCCGAGACCGATCGATAAATCAATGGTTGAGGCGCAGTTTGCGAGAAGAATTCTCGACAGAATCGTAGGGTACAAGATCAGTCCCTATCTCTGGAGAGCGTTGAGGATGAACAGCCTCAGTGCCGGGAGAGTTCAGTCCGTTGCCCTTCGCTTTATCTGTGAACTGGATGATAAGATCGTGAAATTTGTTCCGGAAGAATACTGGAAATTCAAGGGTCTCTTCGGAGAACTTGAGGCAGAATTGACAAAGGTCAAGGGGAAATCGCTTGATAAAGACAAAATCGGTACGAAGCGAAAAGCAGAGACTATACGAAAAGAGCTTGCGGCAAGTGAGTTTCTCGTCAAGAGTATCACGGATAAAAAAGCAACAAAAAAACCACCGGCACCCTTCACCACCAGTACGCTTCAGCAGGCAGCTTCCACGATTCTCGGATTTGGTGTCAGCAAGACCATGCAGGTTGCGCAGAAATTGTATGAAGGGATCAATACCCCTGAAGGTCAGACGGCATTTATCACATACATGAGAACGGACTCCACAAGGCTTTCAGATGTGGCACTTGAAGGGGCAGAAAAGTATCTCGTGGGAACGCATGGCAAGAACTATCATAAGAGAAGAATATTTGAAAAGAAAAAATCCAATGTTCAAGATGCTCATGAGGCGATCAGACCGACTTATCCGGATAAGACACCTGAATCGGTCAAAGATTTCATGGAATCCGATCAGTACAGGTTGTATAAACTCATCTGGAGCCGTTTCATGGCATCACAGTCTACTCCGTCACAGTATATGAACAAAAAGATTCAGATTATCGATAAAGAAGAAAAATACCTTTTTGAAGCGAAAGGCAGCAAGATGATCTTTGACGGGTTTGAAAAATTCTATCCGATGAAAAACAGTGAAAAGGTTCTTGAAAGTGATCTTGAAGAAGAACAGAAGGTCAACCTGGATAAACTGGATATGAGTCAGAATTTTACCAAACCGCCTTCCAGATTTACAGAAGCCAGTCTTGTCAAGATGCTTGAAAAAGACGGTATCGGACGACCGAGTACCTATGCATCCATTATCAGAACCCTTTTTTCCAGAAAATATGTCAGGCGTGAGGGGAAGACGATTGCCCCAACCTTTGTTGGGAAGGTCGTCAATTATTTCCTCACCAAGCATTTTCCGAAGATCATCCAGAAAAAGTTTACCGCAACGATGGAAACCGATCTTGATAACGTGGAAACGGGGGACAGAAACTGGAAAGTCGTGTTGGGAGAATTTTATGATACCTTTGTGCCCACACTGACGAGTATGGACGAATTGATCAAGTCCAAAAAACTGAACGTGGATATGGAAACAAATGTGAAATGTGAAAAATGTGAGAAGAACATGGAACTCAGAGTCGGGAAATACGGCCCTTATCTGACATGTAAGGACTGTAAAAACAACAAATCCGTTCCTGAAGACATCCCAGCCTATCTCGAAAAGGGAATTGCCTATTTTAAAGATCCGAGTTTACTCGTTGAAAGCCAGGCCCCCGAGGCAAAGGAAATCGGGAGAGATTGTCCGAAATGCGGGAAACCGCTTGTTGAAAAGTTCGGACGGTTCGGGAAGTTTATCGCCTGCAGCAATTATCCGGAATGTAAGTATACCGAGAATATTGATGTCAAGGCAAGGGGAAAATGTCCCGATTGCGGCGGCGAAGTGGTTAAGAGAAGAAGTAAACGCGGCAGTTTCTTCTACACCTGTAAAAACAACACCTACAACGGTGGAGATTGTGAATTCATCTCCTGGGATGAACCGACGGACTACAGATGTGAAAAATGCGGATCGGTTCTCTACGTCAAATATACAAAAAAACAGGGGGAGCATCTTTATTGTAAACCCTGTAAGGCGAGATATCCCCTTCCGGTTGAGGATGATTCGGCTCCAGACGACGGAAGTTCTGAAGAATAAAAAGTTTTTACAAAAAGGACACTGAAAACGGTGTCCTTTTTCTATAAAAAAATCCCCCATTTTCAGGGGGATGAGGGGGGAAGGTTGGTTGTTTATGTTTTTTCGTTGTTGTTTTGCTGTTTGGTCTGCATTTCGTTGTCATCATGATTGTACCGTATCAACTGTGAAGGAACTGTGAAGACTCAGAATGTCAAAACCTTATCATCACTTTTCAGATATTCCGTCAGAGGAATCCCCATATAAGCCACTTCGAAACCGTTTTCCTCTATCTGTTCCGTTATCCCGTAATCATCGCTGCAAGCCTTGCAGTATTTGATGTTAATGCCGTTACTTTGTAGAACCTTGAGAAGTTCCAGAATGGTCTCGTTTTCGGTGGATAATTTTTGCGAAGGTCCCCAGACGATAAGGGTTACGTCTTCCCACCATTCCTGATTTTTTGAATTTATCAGATACATATAGACCACTTTTGTGAAAACTTCACTGTCAGCGGAGGTCCATATGACTGCGAGTTTATTGTTCATGATATCAACCTCCTCTAAAAACCTTCAACCCATGTTGCATGCCCACCGGCGACTCTGACAGGTGAACCTTGAGCGTCAGGTGAAACTGAACCGGTCAGCCCGTAACTGTTGATGTAAGGATTGCCGCTAAGGTGCTCGTAGAGAACGCCTTCTTTGTACTTGTATTCCTGTTGCGTGAGCGCACCGGTTTCCTGATTGATCAACAGGAAGGTGTTCTTGTAATTCTCCTCCGTTCCGTGTTTTATTCCGACGAGAACAGAGTTACCGGTGTAAAAAGGCGTAAACCCTATGATTTTCTCGATGGATCGACCGATGGCGAGGTTATAATTTTCAACCTGGAAAGAGTAACTCACGATGAGTTCATTGTTTATTACAGCGGTATTCAACCCATAAAAATCGAGGAAATTATCACTTGCGCCACTTTTTTCACACCCGATGACGTAACTGTTTAAACCCGTTTCGACGATTCCGCCAAAGAAGTAATTATACGTATCCGAATCCTTTAAAATGGCATCGTAATGAGTTGTTGCGTTTAATTGAGGGATCTTCCTCAACCAGATTTTATTCAGATTACCATTATTCGTTTCTCCGATAATGAAGTATTCCTGAGCGTAGCTGTTATAAATCACCCGTTTGATAAGGTTGGCTTCTCTATTGTAATCATAATAATACCTTTCAAGTATTTCCGCGTTTTCATTACTGATAACGAATATGAAACCATCATAATCATAATGGAGTCCCCTGTTGTCAAAAGACCCGTCGTAGGAATTGGTTTTGCCATACACCAGGGTCTTATACTGATCCAAAACGAGGGCACCGTATATGACATCATCCCCGCTACCCGAAAGATAGGTTTCCCAGAGTAAACTACCTGAATTGTTCACATAACTGAGTTTTATATTTGAAAGGCCATACCTGTCAATTTTATTGACACCTGTAAGATAAGCTTCCGGTTTGCTGAAATTGTTTCTGATGACAAAGGCGCCTTTTTCGTCATAGGGATCTTCCGTATCAGGCAGGTTGTAGGTCCATTGATGATCCCCGTTGCTGTCAAGTTTTGCCAATTTGACACCGTTATCACCAACGGCCCTTTGCGTATTGGGATTCTGTTCATCCGTGTATTCAATCAGGACAACATATCCGGCATCGGAAGTCTGTTCGAGAAAGACACCCTGTTCACCATCCGCTGTTCGCTGGATGGTTGTTGCCCATTCGACAGGTAGGGAGAAAAGACCAAAATCAACGGGTCCAATCACTTCACAGGATATTAATAAAAAAGAACAGAGAAATATAATAAAAAGAAACAGCTTCCGCATACGATCACCTCAAAAATTATGGTTTGTAATATTATACATGTCTTTTATGAGAATGTCGCAAGGTAAAATAAAAAATTGTGATAAAATAAAATACATGAAAAAAATCCCCTTTAGGAGGAAAATATGGACCTCATAATGGATTTAAAAAATAAGCATAATGCTTATATGAAATTAAAGAAGGACTATAATCATTTTTTACAGATTCGTCTGAAAGCGCGAATAAAATTACGGTTTTCCGCACAGAATTTTCAGGACAGAAAGAAAGTAGAAAAGGCTGTGGATAAAAATATAGCCGAATCCTGGGCTGTTTCCTGGAGTCTGATTAATTTGATGAAGGAAGAAAAAGATTTCAACTCATGGTTATTCGATATTAACCTGAATCTTTTACTCTTCAACATGATTCAGAAAAAAAATATGGGATCGGATTCTTCATCACAGGGGATGTATGAATTGTACAGTATGTACAGACTTCCCATCAGATCGTATGTTGCCAGCAGACTCTATGGCAAAAAAGGAACGGAATATTTTAACAACAGATGTGAAGATATCATGATGACAACTTTTCAGAAATTCGAGAAATATGTGGATAAATATAATCCGTACAAAGGCTCTATCTTCAGTTATCTCGTAACGATTGCCGAAAATATGGTGAAGGATGAGAAGAATCTCCCTGAAAATCTTGTGGGAGAATTTAACGAACATGATGAAGAGGATCATTCGCCGGCAGTCTGGGCTGTTTCGACGGAGCTTTCTCCGGATCGGGTACAGGAAAAACAGCAATTTGAAAGTCATGTTCTGAGAACGATGATCGTTGAAGGCGGTTATCCCTGGCAAACGCTGGTTGTTCTTCTGACAAAGACGTGTTCGGACAGGGAAGATATTGTGAGTTTTTCAGATATCTCACTTTATGAGCTTTTTGACAGGACGAGAGATGAAATCATGATCAGCTCTTTTCACGATGATGAAGAGATAAAAGAGCTCTTTTCACCTCTTGAGGAAAAACTCGAATTGAATCTTTCTGAGATCATTCCGACGAGAGATCACCGATCGAGAGATATGCTTGTCGATTATCTTGACACAAAACTCGGAGAGATATCGCTGGGTATCTTTTTCAGTAAAGATCCGCTTAAAAATATCAGGGACTGGAATCATAGAATATTTAAGCGTGTCAGAAAGGCTTTATTGTCTGAGGAGGAATAACCTTACGAAATCCCGCCCCTTTCTTTCAGAAAGGGCATGCGACATAATCAAATTCCTCGGGTAAAATAAACAGAAGAAGATCCTGAATAAACAAAAAAGGATAAAAAAATAAACAAAGAAGAGGTGTTATATATGAGAAAACACTTAACGAATGAAGAGATTGAACAATATATCGATTCAGAATATGTTCACAGTTATAGTGTTCCTGAAGAAGAGCAACTTTCAGTTGAAGAGATTTTAAAGGTGGAAGAACATGTGCTGGCATGTGATGATTGCCTGAAAAAGGTTCAGAAGGCTATCGGATTTTCTCATGAATATGATACCTGGATGGCATTAAAACCAACCCCGCAGCAAAGAGCTGTTCTGGAATCACTCAGAGCTGTAAATCTTCACACTGTATATGGAGAAGAAGTACAGGGCAGACTGAAGAAGTGGATGAGCAATTGGAAAAAGCTGTCGGCGTATACGCTGGATGTCATATTCAACACAACCTATCAGGGTGCCGCAAATATCACCCGGATTATCAAGGAGACGGCTCATGGGGCAAAAGAGTCCGTTCAGTTTGAACATCCCGTTCAATGTTATGCGATGAGAGGAACGGCAACGGAGTTTAAAAAAGAGATCAAGAATCAGATCATCGGGATTGTGGATGATGCCAGTGTGGTCAATATCAACGCACAAACCGAAACGAACAGTATCAGAATATCATTCCCCGCCGGTAAAGAGGAGGGACGGGTACCGCTCATTCTCCTGATTCCCGTTGAACAGGGAGAGCAATCCAAGATGCTTAAACCGGAACTCAATTCCGATACCAACCAGCTTGAAGCGGTTATCAGCAATGTCAATTCCGGTAAGTACATTCTGGCAATTGAACCCCTTGACCTTTTTTAAGAAGGTGAACATTCATGAACGGAAAAGAGATTCAGAATCTTGTTGATGGTATTCGAGAACAGGTAAAACTAAAAAACAAAGCTAAATGCTATGATCTTTTGCAGACGCTTATTGATGAAATAAATGAAAATGATGACCTCTCATATTTGAAGAAAGAAGAGCTCGTGAAATTTATAAACCGGGCTTTTCTTTTGTTTCATGATTACAGTGGCGATGAAGCTTTTTTTAATCGCCTTCTGAAGAAAGAGGATTCAAAACAGGAGAAGAACAAAAAATATATAGCAACACTTTTGAATCTTTTTGGAGAGTTACTTTACTACATGGGACTGTTTAGTTCAGCAGAAAAAAAGTACAAAGAATCGCTTGCAATCCGGATGGTTGAATTTGGAGAACGGCATCCTCAGACGATTGAATGTCAATCGAACCTCGCTTTACTGAATGTTGAGAAAGGCGATTTTAGAGGCGCCGAGAAGATTTACGATTCAATCTTATCCGTCTATAAAAAAGATAGGGAAGAATATCTGGAAGATTATCTGTACACATTGATGAATAATGGATTGTTGTATTGGAAATGGGGGAAGTATGCCAAGGCATATGAAAAATACATTTTGTCTTTTATGCTTGCCAAAGAACATGATTTGAAGAAGATTTCCGCTGAAATTCAAAATAATATGGGGGTTTTAAATTTAGAAACCGGAAATTATGGGGAAGCGGTAAAATATCTGTCTGAATCACTTGCGATATATAAAGATGCCTTACCCCAATATCATCCGTTTATCGTTGAAACGCTTAACAATCTTGCTTTCGCCTTGATTCATTCGGGTGAGATTGATAAAGGTGAGGTAATTATAGACGATTTGTTAACCTATTTTTCTGATGAAAAAAAACAAAGTCGGATGATGGCGACGGTTCTACTCAATGCATCTGTATTGATGATCGAAAAAAAAGAGTATGAAAATGCGGAAACCACTATAAACAGAATTTTAAATCGTGGAGAATTGGAATTTGGAAAAGCGCTTCGGATCAAGGCTTTGATCAATTTGTCAAAGGTAAAACTGTATCAGAAGATGACGACTCAAACCATAGAATTATTAGATACTCTTTTAGAGGAAGAATCTGCTTTATATGGTCAGAAACACATACAATACGCCAAAACATTCAGTTTTAAGGCGATCACTTTGTTTCAGCTTAACAAATATGAAGAGGCGGGTGAGGCGATACAACAAGCGGTAGATATACAAAATGAAATTCTCTTCGATATCTCAACCTCTTTCTCCAGAGACTACGCTTGGAATTTTCTTTCCAAGATAGCGGACGATATCAACATCTACCTCTCATTCTTTGTCGAAATGGGTGGTGAGATAACGCTTTCAAAAGAACAGGTCTATGAGACGATCCTCAAAAGGAAGGGTATCGTTTTTGAAACCAATATCGAACGGTACAGGAATATTCTGAAGGATAAAAATCCCCTTCTGAGACAGCAATACGATGAACTGATAAAATTGAAAGAAGAGGTCATCCTCAGAACGACGAAAGGATTTTTCAAGGATGCAAAGGAGGAAAACGAGAAACGGATCAAGGCTTTGAACGAACAGATTTCTCTGATTGAAAACAAGATTTCAGCTGCCATCCCCTCATACAAGTTTGAAAAAGAGATCAGGCAAGTTTCTTTAGAGATGCTTCGTGAGAAGATTGGAAAAGAGATGCTGTTTGTAGATTTCTTTAAATTCAAGCGCTTTGATTTCAAGCATCCACAGAATAAGTTTGCAGGTGAAAGTTATATCATCTTTTTCATCGACGATGACGGAATTCAGTACGACATCATAGAGGATGCGCAGGTAATCGATACAATGATACAAAAGACGGATATCAACAGAAATCAGGATAACAGAGGTGTGTCTTCCCCTTCGGATGATGAAGCGGTTACAAATGAACAGGTGCTCCATCAGATATACAATCTGGCATTCGGGTGTGTTGAAGGCGAAAAGCTCACGGATTATTCACAACTCTGTGTTTCCACAGATGGCGAATTTACAAAATTGCCGTTTGAAACGCTTTTGAATAATGACGGGAAATACCTTATTGAGGCTCTTGAAATCTTTTATGTCAGTTCGGGAAGAAGTATCATCAAAACAGCCAATCGCCTTCCAGAAGAACAAAATGATACGCAACATGATGTGATGCTCTTTGCCAATCCCGAATTTTATGTTCAGAGCGAAAAGAAACAATCTTCTAACAAGGGAGATTCGAGCCAATTTAGAGGGACATCAACCATTTTCAGAAATGAATTGGATGAGTTTCCGCCACTTCCGGGAACAAAAGAGGAAGTGGATGCGATTCAATCACTGATCGATAAGAAAAAGATCGGAACGATTAAAAACTTCTACAAAAAAGACGTGAACGATTCGGAGATAAAAAAAATCAATTCACCATTGATCCTTCACCTTGCCACGCATGGTTTTTATCTGGATTCCAGAAAAGATATTCATCCGTTTTCGAGAAGTGGAATTGCGCTCAGCGGTGTCAACAACATGCTCAGAGGGGAAGAGCTTGATGACTTCCTTGAGGATGGACTGCTGACGGCAACGGATTCACTTTCGCTTAAACTGATGCATACACAGCTCGTCATCCTCTCTGCCTGTCGAACTGGAGCGGGGGAAGTCAGAAACGGGGAAGGGGTTCTTGGATTATCTTCGGCATTTTTATGTGCAGGTGCTTCATCTGTTATACTAAGCCTGTGGAATGTTCCCGACTTTTTCACCGTCGAACTCATGACGACTTTCTACGAGGGCATATTCGCAGGTTACACAAAATCCAGATCGCTTAGAGAAGCAAAGCTGAAGATGATCAGAAAACTCAGATCAGAATGGGGCGAAGCACCCACATGGATATGGGGAGGCTTTATCCTGTTCGGGAATAACGATCCACTCTTCAGCTGACGGAGTCCTATTTGAAAAAAACACATTCAATAGCCGTAAGGGAATTAATAGAGTTTATATACAGGTCGGGCAATCTTGACAACCGTTTCAGTGCCCCGGCTCTTAATGAAAGTGCCATCCTGGGAACAAAAGCGCATAAAAAGATACAGGAGGAATATGACGAGAACTACGAAAGTGAAGTGTTTTTGTCATTCCTATACGAAACCGAAGAATTGATTCTTTCTGTTTACGGGCGCGCTGATGGCGTTCGAGAAAAAGATGGAACATTTCTTGTGGATGAGATCAAGAGTACGAGGGTACCGCTGGATGATATAACGGATGTTCTGGACAAGAAGCATCTCTTTCAGTGTATGTGCTATGGGTTTATGATCTGTAAAAAGAATAAGCTGAATTCTATCGACCTCCGAATCACTTACTACAATCTTGACGATGAAGAGATGAAATATCTCGACTATCATTACACGGTGGAAGCACTTGAAGCGTTTTTTAAAAGTCTTATCCAAGAAGAGGCAAAATGGCTCAAAAGAAGGGATGACTGGAACGAAAAACGTGATAAAAGTATCAATGATCTAAAATTCCCCTTCGGAGAATTCAGGAAAGGTCAGCGTAAATTCTCCGTTGCTGTTTACCACACGATAAAGGACAAAAAAAAGCTCTTTGCACAAGCGCCGACGGGAACGGGAAAAACCCTTGCGACGCTTTTTCCATCGATAAAGGCGATTGGACAGGGAATGGGAGAATCAATCTTTTATCTGACCTCGAAAACCATCACCAGACAGGCTGTTGAGACGAGTCTGAAACTGATGCGTGAAAAGGGATTGGCATTCAAATCCATCATCATCACATCAAAAGAGAAGATGTGTATTAACGAGACCTTTAAATGTGATCCTTATAACTGTCCCTATGCCAACGGTCACTTTGACCGTGTAAACGTCGCGATTGAAAATACATTGAGAGAAACCGAGCATATGAGCAGTGAGCTGATCAGGAAAAATGCGGCGTTTTACCAGGTATGTCCCCATGAGTTTTCACTTGATCTTTCGATGTTCTCCGACTGTGTCATCTGTGATTATAATTATCTTTTCGATCCCAGAGCCCATCTCCAGCGCTATTTTGAAGACGGGGGAGATTATATCTTTCTCATAGACGAAGCGCATAACCTTCCAGACAGGGCGAGGGACATGTATTCGGAAGTTCTGGAGGTTGGAACGGTGAAGCATCTCATTTCGGATTCGGGGAATGCCAACAAGAAGATAAAGAAAGCAGCCAGGAAACTTGAAACGGAAATGGGGTATTATCTGCTTGGTGAAGATGAGGGGAAGAAATGGGCGGATCCGAAAAATCCCGAATCCCTAAAAGAGCCCCTTGAAGCATGTCTGAAAGAAATTGCCTCTTTTCTGATGCTACCCGGATACAATGTAATGAAAGAAGAGATGACCGACTATTTCTTTGAACTCAACGCCTTCAACTCAGCCTTGGAGCGATACGATAAAAAATATACCACCATCTACGATACGGGGACTGATACGATCAAGGTCTTCTGCACAGATCCTTCCGGGCATATCAAAGAGATGCTTGGCAAGGGGCGTGCAACGGTATTCTTTTCCGCCACCCTGTCACCGCTTGATTATTATAAGAAACTCTTTGCAGCAGAAGAAAAAGATTACAGTCTGACCCTCAGATCACCCTTTGAACAGGAAAATCTCTGTCTGATGGTTAACGCAGCCATTTCAACACGCTATCGAACAAGAGAGGCATCCGTCAATCGAATTGTCGAAAATATTGAAATCCTTACAACACATAAGGGGAATTATATGATCTTTTTCCCTTCTTACAAATATATGGATATGGTCTTTGAGGCGTTTATCAAAAAAAATCCCGGGATTAAGGCAAAGAAACAGGAGCCCGCCATGAATGAAGCGGATAGAGAAGCATTTCTCGAAGCCTTTGAACATGCCCCGAATGAAACGTTTATCGGTTTTGTCCTCATGGGGGGGGTTTTTGGTGAGGGGATTGATCTGACGGGAAGCCGACTCAGCGGAGCCGTTGTTGTCGGGGTTGGTATGCCGCAGATCGGTTTTGAGCGCGATCTCATCAAAGCGTATTATCAGGCTGAAATCGGCAAGGGCTGGGAGTATGCCTATATCTTCCCCGGTGCCAACAAGGTGATGCAGGCGGTCGGGCGTGTCATCCGCACTTCAACCGACAGAGGGGTTGTCCTTTTGATCGATGACCGCTTTGTCAAACGCCCCTATACGACAATCTTTCCATCTGACTGGTCTCATGCTGTCAGTGTTCGGAATCATCAGGAGATAGAGAAGCGAGTCAAAGCATTTTGGGGGCTTTAAGTCTTTCTCAAAAAAATCCAACGAATATAAAAAAATATGGTAAACTAAACAAATTAAAAGAATTCCTGAACTGATCATGGAAGAAATTATCGAACAAAAGTGAATAGAAGGAGAGGCGTAAATTGAAAAATCTCAAACTCGTGAAAAAGACAGAAGAAAAGCAGAAAACGATTATTAAAGTGGGGGATCTTGAAATAGGAAAGGATCTTGTTGTCATTGCGGGTCCTTGTTCTGTGGAAAGCGAAGAACAGACGGTTCAGACGGCTATCGGGGTGAAAAAAGCCGGGGCGAATATGCTTCGGGGCGGGGCTTTCAAACCGAGAACATCCCCTTATGCCTTTCAAGGCCTTGGTCTGAAAGGGTTGAAGATTCTGGATAAGGCAAGACGTGAAACGGGGCTTCCCATCGTGACGGAGGTTGTGGATCCGAGGGATGTGTCCTGGGTCTGTGAATATGCGGATGTTGTTCAGATCGGGGCCCGAAATATGCAGAATTTCTCTTTGCTGAAGGAAGTCGGACGGGTACAAAGGCCTGTTCTTTTGAAAAGAGGGATGTACTCAACGATAGCGGAATGGTTGAATTGTGCCGAGTATATTCTGGCGGAAGGGAATCCGAATGTCATGCTGTGTGAGAGGGGAATCAGGACATTTGAAACGTATACGCGAAACACGCTGGATCTGAGTATGATTCCGGCTGTGAAAAATGAGACACATCTGCCGATCTTTATCGATCCTTCACATGGTACGGGAAAGAAAACGTTGATTGAAGCGATGATCTATGCTTCAATTTCAGCGGGAACGGACGGGTTGATCGTTGAAGTTCACAGGAACCCTTCCGAAGCGATGAGTGATGCGGCACAGCAGTATACGCCGGAAGAGTTTGAAGTGATCATGACAAAGGCAAGAAAACTGGATAAGTTCATGAAAGAAGAATTTTAAGGATGTGATGCGTATGGATCTGAACAGCATAAGAAAAAATATCGATATTCTGGATGGAAAAATCATAAAATTGTTAAACGACAGGATGGAACAGGCGGTTTTATCGAAGAAATTTAAAGCTGATATACAGGATACATCAAGAGAAGAGAAAATATACGATAAGATAAAGGATAATTCACAGAATCTTCTTGATGGAGATTTTCTACTCGAACTGTATCAGAATATTATCAGAGAGAGCAAAAAGCTCCAGGAACAGGATTTGAAACTCATCGCTTTTCAGGGAGAACACGGGGCTTACAGTGAAGTCGCAGCAAAAGGATGGGATTCCCATTGTGTACCAATGCCGTGTATGGAATTTGCCGATGTCTTTGATGGTGTCAAAAATGGATTGTACGATTACGGAATTGTCCCGGTTGAAAATACACTTGGCGGTATTGTCAGTCAGGTTAACGATCTGATGATTCATACGGATCTGTTTGTCGTGGGGGCGATTGAAATTCCCATCTCGCATTGTCTGGTGACTTACAGCGGAACTGATTACCGGGAGATAAGAGATGTTTATTCTCACGTTCAGGCACTTGCACAATGCCGACATTTCCTTTCAAGAAACAAACTTACACCGGTTCAGTTTTATGATACGGCAGGAGCGGCAAAGATGTTGTCTGAAAAGGGGTTAAAGAATACGGCTGCTATCTCCAGTAAACTGGCGGCACAGCTTTACAACCTTGAGATTATCAAGGAATCCATTGAGGATCACGATATCAATCGAACACGATTTCTGGTGCTTTCCAAAAAGGAAAATGAAGAAACCGGTACGAAGTGTTCCATCGTCTTTTCCACTGCGCATAAATCCGGGACGCTTTTTGGTGTACTCGAACAATTTGCCGCAGCAGATCTTAATCTCACAAGAATCGAATCGATACCGAATCAGAAGGGAACCTATGCCTTCTTCCTCGATTTCCTCGGTTCAAAGGAGGATGAAAATGTTCAGAAGGCGTTGGAGAAGGTTGAATCAATCACGGATGATTTCAGAATGCTTGGGTGTTATAATGAGGAGTGCGTGAAGTGAGAATATTTATACTCGGGGCGGGTAAAATGGGCAGATGGTTGACGGAAGAACTCTGTCATGAGCATGATGTAGCCGTTTACGATGCCGATATCAAACAGATGAAACACTTCTTCAATGTCACAAGATTTAAGGAAATCCATGAGTTAGAAGCGTTTAAGCCGGAGCTTGTCATCAACTGTGTGACCCTTAACAACACGATAAAGGCGTTTGATTCAATCGTTGAATATTTGCCTGAAGAGACGATCCTTTCCGATATTACATCTGTGAAATATGGTCTGGAGGATTATTATAAGCATTCGGGGTTCAGATTTGTTTCAACGCATCCGATGTTCGGACCGACATTTGCCAATATCAGAGATCTGAAAGAGGAAAATGCCGTTATCATCAAGGAATCGGACGAAGAGGGAAAAGCATTCTTCAGAGCATTCTTTGGACAGTTGAATCTCAACATTTTCGAATATTCATTCGATGAACACGACAGAACGATGGCTTATTCACTTGCCACACCATTTGTTTCATCGCTGGTGTTCGGGGGTTGTCTGACGGAAGAAGCCGTACCCGGAACCACCTTTAAAAAACATATGCATATTGCAGAAAATCTTATGGATGAAGATGATTATCTGCTCTCTGAAATCCTCTTCAACCCGTATGTTGTGGATCAGATCAAGAAGATCAATTCCCAGCTTTCATTCCTGACACATATTATCAAAGACAGGGATTTTGAAGAGATGCAGAAGTACTTAGACAAGGTGAGGGAGAATATCAAATAATCAGAACGGTTTTGTGAAATTCTGAAAGGGTGGAAGATTTTCTACCCGAAAAAGCAGAGTTATCGTAGAAGAAAAAATTAATCGGGATCTTAATTTGAAATCAGTTGATCCCGGTTTTGTGATGGAGGAGAAAAATGAAAAGACAAACATTAATATTCCTTCTCTTGATACCTCTAATTCTCGTAAGTTGTAACAGTACCACATTTACCGTGGCACAGACGATTATTAAAGATTTTGTTTATGCCATAAACGGAGCGGAAATCGATGATATTCTCAATACAACCTTTGATCTTGCCATCATCGATTATTCTCATGACGGCACTGAAGCGGAGAAATACACACCCGCCCAGATTCAATCGCTGAAGGATCATGGGACCCTTCCAATTGCCTATTTCAGTATTGGTGAAGCTGAAGAGTACAGATACTACTGGCAGAACAGTTGGATTACAAGCCCGCCTTCCTGGCTGGGCGAAGAAAATCCGGATTGGGAAGGAAATTATAAGGTCAGATACTGGCAAACCGGCTGGAAAGATATCATCTTTGATTATCTGGATAGAATCATTGCACTTGGATTTGAGGGGGTGATGCTGGATATCATTGATGCTTATTATTACTGGTCTGAAGAACAGGGCGAAGTCAGCGAACAATTTGCCGCAACAGAGATGATCAATTTTGTGAACGAAATCCATACCTATGCGGTCAATAAAACCGGTAATCCCCGATTTAAAGTCTTCCCTCAGAATGCCGTTGAAATCCTTGATTATGATACCGATGGCCGGTATCTTGAAACTATCACAGGCCTCTCAATAGAAAGCCTCTTCTATGAAGATGGCTCCCAGACGAACAGTCAGGATAGAGGTTACAGACTCGACTATTTGGAGCGTTATAAAGGGGCAGGAAAATTCATCTTCGTCACAGACTATGTTTTCCCCAATATGCCTCAGGTCAACACTTTCTATTCTAAGACGCTCTCATTGGGCTTCGTTCCGTATGCTGCGAATGAATCGGCTGAACTCGATTCTGTTCTTATCATCCCCGGTTTTCAGCCATCAGACTAATTTTAATAAATTATATCTCCCCATTAAGTGAAATGTTTAATGGGGAGATGAGCCGATTAAGCTTAAAATTTTCCGGTTATATCCAGAATATCTTCAGTTGTGCTTACATCTATTGGTATACGTTTGACTTCAGAATTTTCAAAATCAAGTTTTTTCATCTCTATCTTTCTGACACGTCTGTTATACATCGTATGGTAATAAATAATGAGATTTTTTGTGTCGTTTGCAATGGTCCACTGTGTTGCCGAAGGCATTTGATCTTCAGCGCTCATACTGGAAGCTTCAGCGAGATGTGGTGCAACGTTGAAATTGTCAAGGATCCTGAAAAGTTCCTGAACTGTATCATAACCACCTTTTGTTTTTCGGGAGAATTGTTTAAAGACAACAGCTCTTACAAACCTTGAAGGTGATGTAAAATCACCGGGCAGTCCCAACATACCAGAACCGGCTGCAAGTGGAGAAATCTCAAGTTCCCCCCATTTTTTATTCTCGAAAGGCGTGTCTGAAATATACCCATAATTTCTCAGATTAATCAGATGCCAGTCAAAATTGGGATTGTTCGTGATAACCCCAACAGGGTTATCGTATAATGTCATCTCTTTATGCGTGAATTCGATAACAACATTTGCACCTGTCTGATCAGATACAAAACAGTGGGCTTGCCATTCCATACCAATCACAGGATCTTTAACCGGAACGATTCTGATTTTTCCAATCTCTTTTTTCAACGTTTCAATCGAATCAAAATTAGATAAAACAAAATATAGAAGATCTCCGGGCGAAATAGATTCGGAAGCATATTTTGGGTCATATGCCGGATAATCTGCAAACCCTTTGTGTAAAAAGCCCCCGATAGATAATCCCGCTTCATTCATCCCGTCCATGGCTATGCCTTCGCTGGCTTCAAAACAGACAAAACCGTATTTTGCCTGCCATTTTAAACCATTAGCTCCTTCGGGAGTTGTTCCGGTAAATTCAGTCTGTCTGGGATAAATCGTTGCATTCGAATGCATATTAAATGCACCCCATTCATTTGTTCTTCCTCTGACTACAGTGCCGTCTTCACCGATTAATTGTAAACCCGTGCAGGCGAATAACCCGATAAAAGAAAACATAAAAATCAATGAAATCAGAGTTCTTTTCTTTCGACAGCTAATAATCATGCGTTTCTTCCTCCTTCGTAAAAAAGTTAAAAAACAGATATTTACTTGAAAAGATGATTAAGTAATAAGATAACATTTCAAGTATAACATGATTAAGTTTGATTGCTATGAAAGAACAGAAAATACTTTAAAAATCATATTCCACCTTTGAAATCAGCGTGAAATTCTGAAAACGTTCATCAGAATCGGAATCATCAATCTTACACTTTTAGACGTATAGTCCGTACTGCCAAAATTCATGATAACGGTTGTATCCGTTTCTTTATCATAAAACAGCTGCGTTCCGAGAACCCCCATATGCCCCCTTAAGGCTGGCAATTTTCCAAGTGTCGGGAAATAATCACTGAATTTGTATTGCATGAAACCCAGTCCGTAATAGATCCCAACCGTAAATTTGTTGTCAAAGGTGTACATCTCGTTTAATGTGCTTTCAGAAACCAGTTTATAATTATTCAGAGCATGTATGAAGATTTTCAGATCATCGAGGGTTGAAACGATCCCCCCACCTGTCCAGTCTATGCTCAGAGAATTCCAGGTACTGATCTCATGACCCTGAAGCCAGATATCGTTTAATTGTGAGTCGCCGTTTTCAGGTTCTGAATAGAACATCAGGTACGAATGATCCATCTTCAAAGGCTTGAAGAGTCTTTCATGCAACACCCTTTCAAACGTCTTTCCGGATACCTTTTCGATGAGTAATCCCAGCAGAATATAACCGGTGTCCGAATAATGATATTTCACACCGGGTCTGGAAACTGCCTTCTGATAATTTCTTGTGAAATCAATTAAATTCATCGGTTTCCACATTCTGTCCTTTTCTTTCAGGATCAGATCTTTCATACTGTCAGATCCGACGGCCTTATCTTCAAAATAGTCGGCGATACCACTGGTATGACCCAACAGTTGTTTGACGGTAACCTTATTTTGATAATCCACGCCATGAAACACAAAAAGACCTTTCAGCACCTCTTTCGGAAGATAATCCGAGAGGAGATCTTCAAATTTCAATTTGCCTTCATCAACAAGCAGACCGATGATGGTTGCTGTGAAAGATTTTCCGACACTTGCAACGTGAAAAGGTCTGTCGCCTTTTTGAGCCCTGTTGAAGATGAATTTTCCGGAAAAATGCTTCTCGCCTGATTCGATCAATACCTGAATATCGGAGAGGTTTTTCCCTTTTGCAAGTTCTTTCCTTAAAATAGTTTCAATGTTTTCAGCAGCCTTTTCAGCACTTTGTGGTTTTGAATTATTCCTGATATAGATGAATAAAAGAATACCGATTAAGATGATGATGCCTGAAATGATCAGATAAATAGTCATGATATGCCTCCTTTTTTATTTTAATCATATATTACTAATAGTAATATATATGGATATGAAAGTCAAGTCTTGACACGTTACGGTTCGATATATTATGATGAGATATATTGTGAAGGAGTTGATCTATGGAATTTATTATTCTTGGGATTCTGCTGTTCAAAGACATGACGATCTATGAAATCAATACCAGTTTCAAAAAAGGGTTGTTTCTGATCTACTCTGCGAGTTATGGCAGTTTACAAAATGCGGTGAAAAAGCTCTTGAAAAAGGAGTTTATCACTTTCAGAGAGACAGTTGAGAATGGCAGAAATAAGAAGATATACAGCATTGGTCCGTCTGGTGAGCAGTATTTTTATGACTGGATGTATGATGAAGTTGATGTAAAGAAACTGGAGACGAACATCCTGTCGAAGATTTATTTCCTGGGCTTTATCAAAGAGAAAAATGACCGGTTAAAAATTATTGATGACATGATTCAAAAGACAGAAAAAGTCAGAGATGAACTTGCCGGTTATTCTCAGATGCTGAACACTCTTGAATTGAATGCTTATGAGAAAGAGAGTGCATTCTATCAGTTTAAAACCCTCGATTACGGTGTCATGTCACATGATGCGGCTTTAGAATGGCTAAAGAAACTGCGTGAAGCCTGAGGCTGTCCTTTCAAGACTTGTAATACGAGAAATTTTAAGAAAAGAAACATTCCTTTTAAATCGAAGTTAAGACGAATGTGTTATAATCAAATCAAATGTATTACAAAAGTTGACAAGGGAAAGTACATGGAATAAAAGGATAAAGATAACCTATGACGAGGTGAAGTATGAGCTGGCGAGTCAAATTTAGTGGTCCTTTTTTAATCACCCTGATTTTTATCATATTGATCATATTTATATCTTTAATGTTCTATAAAACCGAAATCAGTACTTCAAATATCTTTCAGGCACAGAAAGGCTCTTTGCGTATTCCTTATGAAGATTTTCAAGATAACATCATTCTGAACGGTGAATGGCTTTTTTATGATGAAGAATTGATAACACCTTCCGAACTGAATGGAAGCTCTACGATCGTCACTTTTCCACATGTTAGCGAACAATCCAATTATGGAACGTATGCGCTTGAAATAAAAGGGTTAAAAGTTGGAAAAAATTATGGCTTATACATTCCCGACAACGCCTCGGCTTTTGCATTATATCTGGATAATCTTTATTTAACGGGTAGTGGACAGGTAGCGGGAAATAAAATTGATGAAAAGATGTCCTGGGAACCTAAAATCATTACTTTTGTTGCACCTTCGGATACGGTAACTATTTACTATCAACTATCTGCTTTTCACAATTTTCCGTCTGGGTTTGTCAGACCGCTGCTATTGGGGGAATCAGAAAACATCATTCAAACATTCAATCGAAAAATTCTGGCTCAAATGGTTTTGTTTGGCGCGATATCGATTATGGGTTTGTACAATCTCTCCCTCTTCCTGCTGAATACAAAAGAACTGGCGGCTTTATTTTTTGCTTTCTTCAACCTCGCAATGGCAACCCGAATCTTAATAACAGGAGAAAGGGTTATCAACACTTTTGTTAAAAATATAAACTGGGAAATAACGTTTAATATACAGTTTATTTCAGGAGCGATGATGCTGGCGTTCTTTTCTGTCTTTATCTGTTTTCTATTCAAAGAACTTTGTCACAAATGGTTTTTAAAGGGTATCATAGCCTTCTCGGCTTTTATGATCCTTTCCGTGTTTCTTTTCCCGAAAAGTGTTCTGAGTGTATTGGATATTGTATTTTTAGTCGTTACCATCATGACATTCATCTACATCCTTTTGAGTCAGATAAAACTCATCCGAAAGGGCATTGTGGGAAGTAATTTTGCCTTTATAGGAAGTGTATTTATCATTGGAACGATTATAATGGATGCGATTTTGCAATCGGGCACCAACATCATTCCCATCGGAATCTTTATCTTTCAGATATTCTATTCCCTGGTCATCTCGGAAAAGTATACCTTTTTGTTTGAACAAAATATAATCTTAAATCAGGCAGCGATACGGGATAGCATGACAAATTTATACAAAAAACACTATTTTAGAAATCTTATCGAAAAAATCATTTCAAAATCAAGTGATGATGATATCTTCGCAATGATGTTTATCGATATCGATGATTTTAAATCAATTAACGACAATTACGGGCATGATATAGGAGATGAGGTTATCATAAATATTGCTCAACGAATCATTCAGTCCCTGAGTTATTCGGATATTGCCTGTCGATTTGGTGGTGATGAATTTGTTGTCTGGCTTCAGGGAACAAAATAGAAAGAAACTGAAGTAATTGCCGACAGAATCTTGAAGAATATCATGAAACCGATAACAGTAGAAGAGTTTGAAATTTCGATCAGTGTCAGCATCGGTATCAGTATATATGGTTCAGCGATCAACTCTTTTGATGCTATGATCGTTGAGTCTGACAGGAGAATGTACTTAGCCAAAGCTGACGGAAAGAACAGATATAAGATCGAAGATTAGAAGTAGAAATAGAGTTGATCCTATTATGATGAATCTTAGAATGAAAACAGATATTTTATGTCAAGTAGTGTTACCCCATTTGACTTGGGGATTTTTTGGGAGCGATTTTAAAGGGAAGAACGGCTTGAAAAACTTGAAATTGGTTGTGTGGAGCATTATATGATTAATTCCTTAACTTTTTATTCAATTACAAGGAATTCCGGTAGATCGGCGTTAGGATGCCATCTGCGATAAATTTTTTCAAAAGTTCCGTCTTCGTGCATATTTTTGAATGCCTCTTTCCATTTGTTGAATAACTCACTGGGGAAATTCTTGGAGAAAGCGATATATAATCCGATTGAAACGATTAGATATTCTTCTTTAAACGCATCAGGGGGTATACCGGATTGCATACATGCTTCAAAAAAAGTATCCGGGGATTCAATAACAGCATCAATTCTTTCAGCGTATAATTTCTTGATATTATTTATGTAGTTATTGGCACTGTCGAGGTTTTTAAATCCTTGTGACAGGAGGAGTTCTTCTCTCGCATCGCCTCTTAAAGTGCCGATTCTCGAAAGGTTTTTTGCCTCTTCAATGGAATTAATACGAATACCGCTATCCTTTTTGACATAAAGCGCGATGATTTTAATTTCTAATGGTCCGAGCCATTTCATCAGAGGTTCTCTTTCATCATTTAAAGCCGTTGAAAACAAAATGACGTTATCTTCATTCTGTATAGCGGTCAATCCTCTAACCCAGGGGACTATTTCGATCTCTGTGTCATCACCTATTCTTTTCTGGATTTCTTTAACTTGTTCAACTGTTGAGCCGGTAAGGTTGCCTTCCTCATCATACATTTGTAATGTCCCTAAAAGCTCTGAATAAATTTTGTATTCAGTATTTGCTAAGGCTAAAACGGATATCAGGGAAATAATCATCATCAGAACCAGGATCTTTTTCATCGTTAATCACCCCTTCATTAAAGTGAATACAATAAAAAGAGCATTGTAAATTATATAATATAACAAGTTCCGCTTTTTTGTAAATAAAATACAGGTGAAATCTGGGTTAAACCTTTTATGGATTATGAGAGGGTGTTTAGAGTTCTCTGAAAAGGTTCCCCGGTCCTTTGCTAAGGAGGAGATTATGTTTTTTGATGACTATGAAATACTTCGATATAATGGAAGATTCAGACGTGACGTCTATCAATTTCTATTATGATAGAAAAATAATAGTTTTATCGTTTTCTAATTTTTAGTTGAAACTTTAAAACCGAATTCGAAGTTTTTTCCGTCGATATTTAGAACAAAAGAGGCATATGCTGCTTTTCTGCTTATTGTGATTTTGTCAGTCGGGCTGAGAGTTGGTGCTGTCCTGTTTGAGGCGATAAAAGTTGCCATGATGCAGAGACAGATCGAAACGAACAAAAGAACTTTTTTTGTTTTATTAAACATATTTTTCTCCTTTGTTTTTGGATGTTGTTTTTTCTGCGAAAGATAAAAGAAAAAACAGCACTTTTTAAAGCGTGCTGTTTTAAGACGAAATCATTGGTATTTCTATTCAGCGAACAAGCGTGCCGATTCTTCAACACCGATAAAAAATCACGCCCTCTTCAAACTTCTTCTCACGCTCTACACAAATAGAGCTTTTTATATTGATCGATAACCCCTTCAATATTTTCCAATCCGTTCTGAAATTTAACGGTTTTCAGAAGAAGCGGATAACCATATCATATCTATCTGTCTGTCTTTCGGATTGCATTTGAAGCCAAGACTTTTGTACAGATGAATGGCGTTTTTATTGCATTCATCTGCGGCAAGAAACACCTTTTTTACATTTCTTTCCATTCCATAGGAAAAAGCCATTTTCATCAGTTTTCTTCCGATGCCTTTTCCCTGATGTTCCGGAGCAACTACAATTTCACGGATCCAGAGTGTTTTGTCTTTACCATATGTGGCAACAAAAACGGCGCCTCCGAGTGTGTTTTCAATATAAAAGGGAATAACGGTTCTATCGTGAATCGGGTTTTCAGATAGGTTTTCAGAATTTAACCAGTCTCGACAGAATTGTTCGCTTTGTCCGGTGAAGCCTCTTGACTGACCACTACAGGAAAGTGTCAGAACGGAGAGGCTCTTCGCATCTTTATCTGACAGAATTTTTGAAGGCTGTATCGATTCATCCGAATTTATCGTGGTTTTAAAGTAGTCATTCCAGATAGCATAGACTTCCAGTCCTGCGCTTTTAAATTGGGAAATCCAATTCTCCGGAACAAATGTTATGATAAATGATTTTTCGTTTTCTTCTATAAAATGAAGGAGATAGTCAGAATGATCGGTTGCCCAATGGATTTCATTCATCCGTTTTTCGGAGTTTCTCCCGATGAGAATTATTCCGCTTTTGGAATGATCTATAACAGTGAAATTCTTCACAGCTTCATAGTCAACATATTTAAGCGAACTGAATTGAAAGGTTGCCAATTTTTCTTTTATCTTGAGAAATTCTTCTTTTATCATCCGTCTCCCCCTATTCGCGTGCAAATACTTATAATTTCATCTTGAGTATTTCTTCATCTTCATCTTTTTCACCGGTATCTTCAAAACCGTATTTCAAATAGAAATCGTATGGGCTGACATCACCCATCACACAGGAGGTGTAGAAATATTTCTTTCCTTCTTTTCTAAACGTGTCGGTGACGATATCCAAGGCTTTTTTGCCATAACCTTTCCCCTGATATTCTCCACCGATCATGAAACGCCAAAGCATGACACTTGGGATTTCCTCTTTGGGGATATCTTCTTCCTCGAGTTTAACGTCAACCATGATAAAACCGATGGGTGTGTCATCAAGGTATATGGCCCTGAACCAGGCGTTATCAGGAGCAAAATGTGCCTGTGCCACGGAATAAACGTTTGGCGCAACACATTTTTGCTGTTCGGGGGATAAGGTATCACTCAATTTACAAACTTTAATCAGATTCTTCATATTCATTTCTAATAATCGTACTTCACTCATGATTGCACCTCTTTTTTAGTTTTAACATTATATCAGAAAATGGGTGGTGTTTTTTTCATTTGCTGAGGAGAAACACCTTTACTGAGTTGGTTTTATATGCAATAAATGTTATGATGTGATGACAAAATGCTCCTCAGAGTGTAATTTCAGGAGTTAAATTCTTTAATCAAAACAGGAATGCCGTTAATGATTTTCGTGGAAAAGAAGTATTTGGCGGCAGAAGAGGAGAAGAGATGAAGATAATTCAGAAATTGAGCACGACTCATTTTTCAAAAGTAATAAAATCAACGATAATGATCCCGGAGAGATGTAAAAAGATCGTTATTAAAAAACATACTGAATCGACTATCGAGAATTTTTTCAGAAACCGAATCGATATTTCTTTTTTTGATGGGTCGGGAAAGTGGTATGGCAGGTTTGACCGGAGCAAGGATGAGATGATTATAGAGGATAGAGAGGATCGCGAGAATTTTCTTGCTGCCGGGAAATGGGAAGTCTATTTTGAAGTTTTTCAGATTTTTGAGGATTTAGAGATCACTTTGGAACTTTCCTTCGAGTATTATGACTCATATACGGTCTACACGGGAGAACTTCATACGCATACAAATCTCACGGATGGTCAGCTGTCCTTTGAGCAGATGTCTGACTATCTCGTTAAACAGGGATATGACTTCTTCTTCATGGCAGATCATAATTCTATTGCTGCATGGGAGGGGTTTGAAGTTCTCAATGGGATCAATGGATATAGGGCAGAGGAACTGACGACGTTCTACGGACATGTGTTATTACTTGGCATCAGTGATTATGTCAGCTGGTATGATGAAGCGGGAGACCTGAAAGATATCAGGAAGATCAAGGATGAAGTCAGATTAAAAGGTGGCATCATGGGAATCGCACACCCTTTCACATCCGGTGGCTTTTTTTATCCGGGTTGCAGATGGGAAAAGTCAATAGAACCGGAACAGGTTGATTTTCTTGAAATATGGAATTCAAAAGTAGAAATCATCAACAGAAACTGGGAAGCGATTAATTACTGGATCGGGTTGTTAAAAAAGGGGAACAGGGTATTTGGGACTTGTGGTGCTGATTTTCACGGTTATACAGATTTGGACAGGGCTTTGAAAATGCGTGTCTTATCTGTAAAGAATACCGAAAAGTGTATTGTTGATGCAATCAGAAACGGCAGATTCTATTTCTCCGGAAATACTAAAGTATGCCTTGAAGTCGGGGGAAAGACATTTGGTCAAACGGTTGTACTCAAAACGGAGCGGGAATATGAAAATGGTGTAGAAGTGAGTTATAATATTGATAACTGTGATAAGGAAACGGAAATCTTCATCATTTCGAAAAGAGGCATGCAACCGGTAACCCTAAGTGGCAGGCTATTAAATTTACCGGTGGATGAAGAGGAAGATTTCATCATCATGATGGGCATAAAAAAGGATAAAGAACTAGAATTTCTCACAAATCCCATATTCATAGAAAAAGCGAAAAGACTCTAAACGCCAAACAGATCTCAAATGAGGATCAAAATTCGACTCGTCAGGAGGAGTTATGAAGAAAATAACGTTCATCTTTTCTATTTTAGCAGTTTCAGTGTTTCTGTCCGGCTGTATCTGGAGTCCACCTTCTCCGCAAGGTCTTCTTCCGGTATCCGGGACGGAAAATATCGGATCAGCGGTTGCCTTGAGCTGGAATGCCATTGAACCAGGTGCGGGTTGGATAAAGTTAAGATATGATCTTTATCTTTCGGAATCTACAGACCCTGAACTGTATACCGGAAATCTTGTCAATAACGCATACTCCGTTACCGCCTTAAAGCCAAATACACGCTATTACTGGAGGGTTGTAGCCAGGAATATCACTCAGGGGACAGCTTCCCCTTCAAAAATACAGTATTTCAGCACAAGATAAATGAGTGCTGTGGATTCACTGATCTGATAATGATTAATCTAACGGTAACAGTAGGATGTAAATAATGACCACTCTCCAATGTATAATATTATATTAAATGATGGAGGTGTAATATATGAATAACCAAAAAAGATTGACTCTGCTTTTCCTTTTGGTGGCTGTTGCTTTTACGGCTGTCTTGTCTTCAGATTTTCAGTATCCGATAAAAGATGCGCATTGTCATTTTGTTGATTTTGTTCAGCATACCGATGGTATTGATAGTCTTATTGAAAATATGGACAAGGCAGAAGTCGAAGAAATCATTCTATTTGGACTTCCGGTGACCAAGACCTGGGAGTTTACCGAACCCCTCAGACCCGTTTATTATGATGATGACGATTCAAAAGTCTATTATTATTCTTCCACTGATATCATACTTGCAAGGAAGCTGCTTCAGGCAACTGAAGAGCAAAGAACGAGGATTCACCCCTTTATCTGCGGTTTTAACCCAACGGATAAAAACGCGATAGACCATATCAACCGAATGCTGGAATGGTTTCCGGGAATCTGGGAGGGGATCGGGGAGATTCTCACAAGGCATGATGATCTGTCCAGGCTGACGTATGGAGAACAGGCGAGAGCCAATCACCCGGCACTTGATGCTGTGTATGAACTGGCTGCCAAACATGATTTTCCGGTCTGGATTCACAGTGATATCGGAACGGCCGGGAAGGAAGATGCCATTTATTTTCATGAGATAGAGGAAGCGGTTGCTAATCATCCCGACACGACAATCGTGTGGTGTCATGTCGGCTATTCAAGGTATCTGAAGATTCCCACCATCATTGAGAATGCGAAAACACTACTGGATAATTATAAAAATGCTTGGGTGGATCTTTCCTGGATCGTTTTTGACGAGCAGATTGTTCAGAACGGTGAGATCGATAAAAATTGGCTGGACTTCGTTGAAGGGTATGCTGACAGGATCCTGATCGGAACGGATAAGATTGGGCATTATAATTCATATGTATCTGAGATCAGAAAATACGATGCTTTGTTAAAGGAACTCTCTGAAACAGCCGCCAATAAAATAGCTCATCAGAATTTTGATAAAATCCTCGGTAAAAGTCAATGAGCTGAAAATAAGAGGTACTTTTTTAAATAAGATTAGAAAAAAATGAAAAGAATATATAATATCCGAAAGGTTTAAAGAATCTGTTATAATTAAAAACACACTTTAAGTTGTTTTTATCTAAACTTAAAAGTGATATATCGAAATTCTTACTTCTTTGCGTACACGTATCATAAATCAAATGAAAAGAGTGGTCAGAATGAGTAGGGAAAAAAAGTATGAATTGAGAAAATTTGTTGCACCTGAGTTTATTTTTGGCAACGGTTCGAGAAAACTTACCGTGAGTTATGCGAGAAATCTTGGTGGCAGAAGGATATTTCTTGCAACAGATTCCGGTGTTGAAAATACAGGATGGGGAAAAGAGATTTTTTCATTACTTGAGGAAAACGGTTTTGAGATTATCATGTTTGATTCTATTTCGCCCAATCCCAGAGATTATGAAGTGATGAATGGTGCAGAAATCTATAAGGCATCGAACTGTGATGTCATCGTAGCAGTTGGTGGTGGCTCTGTAATGGATTGTGCAAAGGGAATTGGCATAATCGTTTCAAACGGAGGGAAGATTCAGGAGTATGAAGGGGTTGACCGGGTTCCGATTCCAATGCCGCCTCTTATATGCGTACCGACCACTGCCGGAACATCAGCGGATGTATCGCAATTTGCGATCATCAACAATACCGCTGAAAGGTATAAATTTGCGATCATCAGTAAGTCCGTAGTTCCGGATGTGGCTTTAATAGACCCTGAGACGTTGTTGACAATGTCTTCTTATTTAACAGCCTGTACCGGTATGGATGCCCTCGTTCATGCGTTTGAGGCATTTGCCTCCAATGCAAGTTCACCAATAACAGATCTTCATGCCCTTGATGCCATTCGCCTTATTTCAGAAAACCTTATTCTATCCGTTGAAAATCCAGATGATTTGGACTTAAGAGGGGCCGTTATGCATGCCAGTCTCCAGGCCGGATTGGCTTTTTCAAATGCCAGTCTTGGATGTGTTCATGCGATGGCACACAGTCTGGGGGGCTATCTTGATTTACCACATGGCGAATGTAATGCCTTGCTGCTGCCGCATGTTGTGAATTATAATTTTGGGTCTGAGGTATCCAGATATAAAAGGATAGGAGAAATTTTTGGGATTGATCTTAAAAACAGTTTGGTGAAAGAGGCAAAACAGAAACTTCTTAACCATATATTCGAATTATCAGAGAAATGTGGGATTAAAGGTGGTTTGGAAGAGAGGGGTGTGAATATTTCCGATATCAATATACTTGCGGACAAGGCGATAAATGACCCGTGTAATGCCACTAATCCAAGAATACCAACGAAAGAGGATCTTGAAATGGTTTATAAGGAGTCCATGTAATGAATCGAAGACAAAACTGGAACACTATTCGTGAGGATATCATTGGTTTAAACGAAAATTCCAGGAAAAAGAGTTATTTTCCGGAATTAAAACATAAGATTGAAGAGCTTGAAGTGGCAAAAGAGAATATTCAATTGTCTGAACAGAATCTTGAAAATCTATTCAATACGATCAATGATGCTATCATCATCAGTCGTTTTGATGGGAGTGTTGTCAAGGTGAATCATGCGATGCTCAAAATGTATGAAGTGAGTACAGATAATTATGATTCTTTTACGATTCCCGATTATTCATATTCAGAACAGCTAAACGGAAGAGATTTTCCAAATATAATGGAGGAAGCCAGGAAAAAGGGAAAGATGATCTTTGAATGGAAGGCGTTCAGACCTGTAAGTAAAACGGCATTTGATGTTGAAGTTTCTCTAACAGTAAATAAGTGGTATAACGAAGAAGTCGCAGTTGCCGTAGTTAGGGATATTTCGGAGCGAAAAAGGTTCGAACGAGAACTGAAAAATGCCAAGGAAGAGGCAGAGGCGGCAAACAAGGCGAAGTCAGAATTTCTTGCGAATATGAGTCACGAGATTCGAACGCCAATGAACGGTGTCATAGGGATGTCAACGCTTCTGGCTGATACACATCTTGACTCGGAACAAAAAGAATATCTTGAGTTTGTCAGATTATCGGCACGAAAGATGATGGGAATCATCAACGATATTTTGGATATATCCAAACTTGAAGCAGGACGAATAGAAGTTGAAATAAGAGAATTCGGTCTGGAAAAAATGATCGATAATATCCTGGCAATGCTTTCGATGGGCGCGCACAAAAAAGGAATAGAAGTTGTTTATTATATCGATAATGAGATTCCCGAATACCTTGAGGGTGATGAACTAAAGATTCGGCAGATATTGACCAATCTCGTTGGAAATGCTGTAAAGTTTACAGATAAAGGAAATATTCTGATAGAAGTCAAGAAGCTTTCAGAACAGAATGGAGAATACGAGTTGGAGTTTTCAGTTAAAGATACCGGAATAGGCATCTCAGAAGAAATCCAAAAAAGATTGTTCAAACCGTTTATTCAGGGAGATTTGAGTTCGACAAAAAAATACCAGGGGACGGGCTTGGGGCTTGCCATTTCAAAACAGCTTGCAGAAATAATGGCTGGATCTGTGGGTTTTGAAAGTGAAGAAAAGAAAGGTAGTCGATTCTGGTTCAGGGTGAAATTAAATAAATCAGAACGGGTTGCACATCCGTTCAGTGATCTGGATATGGATTTAAAAGGGATGAAAATCCTGTTCGTCGATGATAATGAGTTGAATCGGACGATTACCTGTAAGATGCTGCTTAATGAAGGTGCTGAAGTTATCCTTGCTGATAGTGCGAAAGATGGTATGGAGAAGATTGAACAGAATCAGGACGTTGATCTGGTTCTGCTGGATGTTCATATGCCGTGGATTGACGGGATAGATATGTTGAAGATGATTGAGGAAAAGTATGGTCATCAATATACCATTCTGATGTATTCATCTGTTGATATACGTGATGATGTAAAGAAGATAAAATCACATGGGGCTTCTGATTATCTGATCAAACCGGTAGTCAGGAAGACACTTTTCAGAAAGATAAAAGAAGTATTGAGGCTCAGGGATTCACAACAAAAGGAAGAGGTTCAAACTCATGAAAGTGAATTTGAAGCGAAAGCAACCGGAACCGGAAAGATTTTAATTGCCGAGGATAATGAGATGAACCTTAAATTGATTACTAAAATCTTAAAAAAACTTGGTGATTATACCTTGGTTCTTGCAAGGGATGGAAAAGAAGCGGTGGAGAAATATAAAGGAGCATATCCGGATATCATATTCCTGGATATACAAATGCCTGTGATGAACGGGTTGGAGGCTTTTCAGAAAATTAAACAAATCTGTTTGAATGAAAACAGAAAGTTGCCAAAAGTGATTGCAATGACTGCGTATGCAATGGAAAGTGACAAAGAGCGATTTTTGAATGCCGGTATGAATTTTCACCTTGCCAAACCGTTTGAGCTTTCAGAAGTTAAAGCTGCTTTGGGGATAGAATAAAACTGGTTACAAAGAAAATAATTAAAATGTATATAGAAGAAAAGGTATCTTTTTAAAGATACCTTTTCTTATTCTCATAATAAAGCAAACTATCAAATCTGGGAAAAAACAAAATAAATGGCAAAGATGATCATCGAGATCAGGGTATAGCCTGTCAGCATCGTATGAACATAGGTTTCCTCACTCTTTTTACTCTTATTCATAAATACCGGTACGATAAATGCCGGCGGCAGGATGAAGAGTGTGAACAGGGCATGTGTGAACATCTCACCAAAATCGAAAAACGTCGGAATGACGATGAAGTTCAGAACGAGAAAGACAGGGATCCAATACCCCATTCGCGTCAGGATAAGTATTCCCAGTTCTTTGAACGATTCACGTTTAATGTTGATGCCATAACCGATTACGATCAGTATGAGGGGAACGACGAGATTCCCGAGAAAATCGAGTGTACTGATAACGGAAGAGGTGAGCCAGAAATCGTAAAGAAACGTTTCAAGCCCCAGTAAATTGAAAAGGACCCCAAAAACAATCCCGATAATGACCGGGGATTTGATGAAATTTGAAATAACCGTTTTCACTGAAGCTCCTTTTTTTCCGGCGTTCATCATGATAGGGACAAAAAGAAACCAGATAAAGAATTCATGTCCGAGATCCGCAAGCGCTATCGCACCGGCATGTTGAACGCCGTATGCACCGGCAAAAAGACTCCAACCCAACATTCCGTATTCATAACCCGGCAGCAGAAATTGAAAACTGTCGTGTTCACTGCAGAATTTCTTTCCTGCAAATCTACCCCAGAACAAAGCAGCGATATTCAGTCCGAAGATGATTATTGAAAAGAAAAGAACGTTGAGATCCAGTCTGACACTCAGAAAAGTGATAAACAATACCGAAGGGAGGGCAAAGTTTACGACGATTTTTTTCAGATCATCTATCGTGGTACTCGACAAAAACTGCTTTTTCTTTATGAAATATCCCAACCCCAGTAACAAAAATATCGGGATGACTCTGCTAATCAATTCAAGAACTTTTTCCATGTATACTCTCCTTTTTCTTTTATCGAAATGAATTTCTCAATCATTCAGACCATTATATCAGAAATAATACGGAATTCTAAGCAAACTCTAAGGTGATTCTAAAGTTCCTTTAAGCTTAGGCGATTACAATAGGCATGTAAATACAAAACTTAGGAGGTAATTGAAATGAAAAAACTATTAGCGGTATTAATCGTGGTAATCGTTGTAAGTGGTATGGTAATGGCAGCCGGTGGATACAGAAATTCTGATTCAACAATGAATGGAATGGGAAATCGTTATTCGATCAATCAGACAGAAACAACGGAAGGAATAGCTCCTGAAGACGGAACGGGCAACCGATACGGAAGCATGCAGGAAACAAACGGAAAAGGCATGAACAATCAGAGTGTCAGAGGAAGAACAGTACAGGGAGCGGGAAACAACGGTGTATGTGATGAAAGTTGTGAAGACTGTGGAATAGCTCCTGAAGATGGAACGGGCAACCGATATGGAAGCATGCAGGAAACAAACGGAAAAGGCATGAACAATCAGAGTGTCAGAGGAAGAACAGTACAGGGAGCGGGAAACAACGGTGTATGTGATGAAAGTTGTGAAGACTGCGGAATAGCCCCTGAAGACGGAACGGGCAACCGATATGGAAGCATGCAGGAAACAAACGGAAAAGGCATGAACAATCAGAGTGTCAGAGGGAGAAGCGTACAGAGAGCGGGAAACAACGGTGTATGTGATGAAAGTTGTGAAGATTGTGGCGTATCACTTGAATCGGGAACTGGGAATCAATTCGGGAGAAATAAGTAATTATTTTCAAAATAAAAAGGTACTGCTTTTATGAAATGCACCCCAAAAGTTGGACAGAAATAAAAAAACTTTTGGAGGTGCATTTTTTCATGGCGAAATACGAGATGAAAAAGAAGGAAGAATTTATTGAAAAAATGAAGACAAAGCAGTACAGTATCAAAGAGGCAGCAAAAGAAACAGGGATATCAAGGAGTCTTGGAACAAGATGGTGGCAATACTACCAGCTAAATGAAGAAGCCTATTATACAAAAGCAAAAGGGAAATATCCTGAATCATTCAGAAAATATGCTATAAAATATACGACAGAAAATGAGCTCAGCCTATCAGAAGCATCAGCAGTGTTAGGGATACCATCCGTATCAACATTGTGGAACTGGCAGAAGATCTATGAAAGAGAGGGTGAAGAGGGTTTGAGTCGGATAAGGAAAGGACGACCAACGGGAAAGAAAATACAGCGTAAAGAGCCTCAAACAGAGGAAGAGAAGAAGATACGAGAATTAGAAGAGGAAAATGAATATTTGAAGACGGAGTTGGCCTACATAAAAAAATTGATTGCCTTAGAGGAAGCCAGAAGAAACTCAAACAACGTGTAAAAGCGGCGGTAGTAGATACTCTAAGGCAACAATATGACTTGAGACAGCTCTTGAAAGCAGCCAATCTGTCACGGTCAACTTTTTACTACCATTTGAAGCAAATGAAGCAACCAGATAAAAACGCAGAATTGAAAGCCAGGATAAAAGAGATTTTCCACGAGAGTCGTGGGCGATATGGTTATAGGCGTATAACGATGAAACTAAACCAATTAGGTTATGTCGTAAACCATAAGAAGGTTCAGCGTTTGATGCGTGAATCAGGTATCATCTGCCAAGTCAGGATGAAGAAATATCGTTCCTATAAGGGAGAAGCAGGTAAGACAGCACCTAATCTCTTGAAAAGAGATTTTAGCGCCAAAAAGATTAACGAAAAATGGCTGACAGACATCACTCAATTTTCATTGTTCGGTCAAAAGCTTTACCTGTCTCCTATCTTGGATTGCTTCAGTCTGGAGATCGTTTCCTATTCACTGACAACTAGCCCGAATCTTGGCCAAATCGCGGAAATGCTGGAAAATGCCTTCTCTAAATATGATTCTCTTGAAGGGTTAATCATGCATTCAGATCAGGGGTGGCAATACCAACATCATCGTTACAGAAGAGCACTTAACAAAAACGGTATTACCCAAAGTATGAGCCGAAAAGGGAATTGTTATGATAACGCGTTAATGGAGAACTTTTTTGGTTTACTCAAATCAGAATTATTATATCTACAGGTTTTTGATGATATTGATCATTTTAAGCATGAACTTCATCATTACATTCGTTGGTATAATGAGGATAGAATTAAGCTGAAATTAAATGGAATGTCCCCGATTCAATTTCGAGAACATTCCCTTTTAACTTCTTAATTTTCCCTGTCCAACTTTTTGGGGTCAGATCATTTAAGCAGTGCCTTTTTTGATGTTCATGGGATTCAGAGAGAAAATATCCTAAAATAATTTAAGGATGCGAAAAGTTCAATGAGCTCTTCTCTTTCACCTTCTTCAATGGCATAATCATCAACAAAATTTGTCAAATCAAACCCATTTCGATTTCCTAAAGCAGCAGATGTTGTAAATTTCTTTCCTTATTGATCATCAAATTCGAGCAGAAGATAGTCAAATATTTCTTTTGCGACGGGCGCAGCTGTTTGTCCGCCATATCCCCCTTTTTCCACCAAGACGAGGACACAGTATTCAGGGTCATCAAAAGGGTAGATTCCTCCAAAAAAGGCATTGTATACTCCTTCTTCCCCAGTTTCAGCGGTTCCTGTTTTCGAAGATAATCTGTCTTTGTAGTCGGAATCCTTGAACACATCATATGCCGTTCCACCGGGTTGTGATGCTCCTGCATTCATGGCATATTTCAGGTACACCCAATGACTCTTAGGCAGACTTAAGAAGGTTTGTGGAATCGTAAAGGGGTTTGCTGTGATAAATGAATCGTTTTTTTTGCCTTCCAGTGCAATAAGCTCGAAGAGTTTTATCAGTTCAATCGGCGTTAACTGAACGTATCCCTGACCGATAGAAGCAAGAACAGTATCACCGAGATACCAGTTTTCACCGGTTATCTCTTTTTTCCAGTAACGTGAAGGATAAATCCCTTCAACTTCACCGGGGAGTTTAATATTACTGAGCTTATCCAGTCCGATGGTATCACTGACACTTTTCAGATAATCAATTCCCATTTCCAATCCGGCATTATAAAAAAATACATTGCAGGATTTTTTTATCGCTTCAAAGAGGGTAACGGTTCCGTGTCCCGTTGGAATCCAGTCATTGTATTTGTATTCTGTTGTGCCATCATTGGAATATAAGGAGAAACTTCCCTTGCAGTTCACCCTTCCGGTGATGAAATCGTAAGTCGTTCGTTCTTTTCCGCCGATGGCACAAATCGCCATAAAGGGTTTTATAAGACTTCCGGGGTTGTATCTTGCTGAGATAGCACGATCCAGAAAAATTTTGTCATCATTTGAAACAATATTTTTCCATTTTTCAACAGGAATGGATTCCGACATCTCATAACTTTCATAATAAGGGTTGGAGACCATTGTCAGGATTTCACCGGTTTTAGGTTTGGAAACGATTACAACTGAAGGTTCTTCAAATTGCTCAAGAAGGCTTTCTGTGTATTTCTGCAAATCATAGTCGATTGAAAGGTATATGTCCTGACCCTTCTGTGGTTTTCTCAACCATGTATTCTGAAGTTGTCTCGTGATCGAATCGACCTCAACCTGTTGTATTCCCGGTATCCCGTTGAGTGTATCCTCGAAACTTTTTTCTATACCGGCAACACCCAGCAGCTCATGATTGACATATCCGATTACATGGCTCAAACTGCCTTCAAACTGATATTTACGTTCAAAGTTGTAGATTATTTTTATCAGCGGGTTTGTAACAGAAAGATCGGGACGTATTTTGATATCGATATTTTTATTGTATGCATCATTGATATCAATCGTTGATATCCCTGTCATAAGTGAGATGTCATCGATGAGATCCTGCCTTCTTGAACCGTATATACCTTTGAAACTCTCGGAAATATCGATATAACGATTTACGGTTGTATATGCGAGTAATTTTCCGTTTCTGTCATATATGTTTCCACGATAGGCTGGAATTTCAATCCGTCTCATCCTGATCTCGTCAAAGTATTTGGCGTATTTTTCACTTTGATTGATCTGCAGATCGTATGCCCTGTAGAGAAACACCGAAAAGACAACAAAAAGGATAATCCATAGCAGGATTACCCTTTTGTTGTGTTCTCTTTTTTTCTTTATGGTTTTTAAGTTTATATCTTTAAAACTACCTTTCCGCATGTTCCAGCTTCCATTTTGTCAAAGCCTTCCTGCCAGTTTTCAAACGGGATGACATCTGTGATAATCTTATCAAGATCTATCTTCTTTGTGTTAAGAAGGCTTGAGAGTGTATACCATGTATCGAACATCTTTCTTCCCGTGATACCGTACATGGTGATATTTTTAAAGATTGCCTCGTTGATGTTCAAATCTACTGTACTGTTGAATACACCAAGGATTGAGATGTGACCACCGGGCATAACAGATTTGATACCGAGGTTGAAGGCACTTTCATTACCGGACATTTCCAGAACGGCATCAACGCCTTCGCCATTAGTGATTTCCATGATCTTTGCATAAGCATCTTCTTTAGCCGGATTTACAATGAAATCTGCTCCGTTCTTTTTGGCGAGTTCAAGTCTGTAATCTTTTACTTCGCTGACGATTACAGGCCCCGCCCCAACGGCATGTGCTACCTGAATAGCCATGACACCAATAGGTCCGGCCCCGGTTATGAGGACGCTTTTACCGGTGATGTTTCCGCTTGTTGCAGTATAAACAGCGTTACCAAGAGGTTCCTGAACGGATGCCATATGCTGGGGCATATCCGGATCGTTTTTCCAGAGGACTACTTCCGGGACTCTTGCGTATTCGGCAAATATACCATCTCTATCGACACCGAGAATTTCCATATCTTTACAGATATGCATGTTTCCCGTCCGACACTGCTTGCAAACCGTACAAGGGATATGTGTTTCAGCTGAAACGAAATCTCCCTCTTTGACGAGTTTGACGTTCTTTCCGATTTTTACCACCTCACCGGAGAATTCGTGACCACCGATCTGTGGTGTCTTGATCCTGTTCTGCGACCATTCGTTCCATTCGTAAATATGAAGATCCGTACCGCAGATTGATGCGTATTTAACCTTTACGAGAACTTCGTCGTCTCTGAGATCTTCCGGAATGGGGACTTCCTTTAGTGTGAACCCTCTTTCCGGTCTTTCTTTTACCAATGCTTTCATTGTTCCCATGTTTTTCATCCTCCCGCAGCTCTGATAGAGCTCTTTTCTTAAATTCAGTTCTTTCTTTCTCTTTTTTTGTAATAAGTATCTTTTTCATTGTTTCAGGATCAAATTCTGTGTAATACATCGTCGTTGAAATCGTTGACGGTGTTGGTGTAAATATCTGAATAGGTTGCTTGTGCTCTTTAAAATGCTTTTTAATCTCTGCTGAAAGTTCAATATTCTGTCTTTTTCCTTCACCCGGATGTCCGACCATCAGATATGCCGTTATATGTTGCGTCTTTCCAGCGTTTGTACAAATCGTATAGAAATCTCTGAAAAATCTTTCGAAATCAGCTTTTGTGTTTTTCCCCATGGTATTCAAGACCTCAACAGAAAAATGTTCCGGAGCTGCTTTCAGAAGACCACTGGTATGTTTTAACACAAGTTGGTTCATGAAATGCTTTCCGTTCTTCCCGTCAGCGTAGATCAGATCGGGTCTTATTCCTGATGAAATAAAGATATGCTTCACACCCTGAACCTTTGTAACGGCCGTCAGAAGTTTTAGATAATTTTCATGATTGGGCTTTAAATTCTTACAGACATTCGGGAATAGGCACCTTTTATCCACACAAGGACCGCTCTTGACCTTTTTGGCACAATCATATCCATACATGTTGGCAGTAGGACCACCGAGATCTGAGATCGTCCCATGAAATTCCTCTCTATGCGATAAGGCTTCGACTTCCAGAACAATTGAGTTGATTGAACGGGATTGTATGGTTCTTCCCTGATGCAGAGCAATCGCACAGAAATTGCATTCTCCATAACATCCTCTGTGTGTGATGATGGATGTCATGATGGATTCAAGGGATTTTAGATGTGCTCTTTTTTTTAGATTCGGGTGTATGTCTTTTTTATAGGGTAAGCCGTATATCATATCCATCTCTTTTGTGGAGAGGGGTTTTGAAGGCGGGTTTTGAATGATATAGCGTGTCCCATCCTGTTGAACAACGGGATGGTCATCCAGCGATGTAATCATCTTATAGAATTTATCGAACGCCTTTGCATATTCTTTTTTATCTTTTTGTACAGATTCAAATGCCGGAATCATTACACTGCCTTCCGGAATATCATCCTTTGAACTGGTTACAAAAGTAGTTCCCGGTAAATGCCTGATATTTTTGAAAGGAACGCCTCTTTGCAATAATTCGGACGTTTTCAGAAGGGCACTTTCAGACATACCGTAGTAAAGCAGATCAGCTTTCGAATCAAGAAGGATTGAGTGTCTGATTTTATTCTGCCACCAGTCGTAATGGGCAAATCTTCTCAGACTGGCTTCAAGGCCACCGATAATCAGTGGTATTCCTTTAAAAACCTGTCTTACCCAATTGGCGTACACGATGACGGCCCGATTGGGTCTTTTTCCTGCTTTCGAATCAAAGGAATAATCGTCGGTTTTTCTCGGTTTACCGGAAGCAGTATAATTTGCCACCATTGAATCAACGTTTCCCGATGTAATACCTATAAAGTGTTTTGGTTTTGGAAGATGCATCAAGGCTTCGGGAGATTCAGGTTGCGAGACAACCATGACCTTCAATCCCGTACTTTCCAGGATTCGAGCAACTATGGCAACACCAAAAGACGGGTGATCAACATACACATCACCCGTAATTAATAATACATCTATTCCATCCCAGCCGGTTGCCTTGTAGGATGCCAAATCAACAGGAATCCAGCCGGTATCACTTACCATTGTTAGCCTCTGTAGGAGTATAATATTCGGTCTCCGATTCCAGCAGTTTTTTTAATTTCTTTCTGCAGCGAAGTAACTTGGTTCCCACGGTACCAATAGGAATACCCATTTGTTCTGAGATTTCCTTATATTTCATTCCTTCCGCTGAAAGAATTAACATCTGACGGCAGTCTTCGGGAAGTTTTTCGAGAATCTTTCTATATTCCTCTATCTTCATCTCCTGAATTGCCAGATCGAGTGGGTTATCAGACATCTCATTCTCAGTGATTTCGAGGAAAGAGTTGTCACCATCGGAACCCATTTCTGCATCAAGAGCCACTGTGTTCGAATCAGCACGCTTCTTCGCACTTCTCTGTCTATGTTTATCGATAGAAATATGAGCAGCTGTTGTTGCCAGAAACGCCTTCAGGTTCTTTACCCTGGTTAAATCTTCAAAAGCCATCCTCATAAAGGTTTCCTGTACAATATCTTCCGCACTGTCTTTAAAATCAGGATATTTGTAACTGACAACCGCTCTGAGATATTTTCCGTATCGACGGTATACCTCTTCCCAAAATTTTCTTTCACCTATTTTTTCTCTTCTTTTTATCAGTTCTTTGTCATCGTAATTTTCAAGTCTTCTCCCAAATATGGGCATTCTTTTTCATACCTCACAAATTAAAGTTCATATAGCTTAACAACTCTATTGTACCACGAGTATTCAGTTTTTTTACGTTAATATTTTACTTAAAGTTGATTAGTATATAAATGTAAGATTATTTTTTTACTAATAAACTAAGAATTGCTGATGTGACCACGCTAAAGTACTTTGAAATAAACGGAATTTCTTATATTTTATTTCATCTTCTATTATAAGGTTCAATTATGATAGATTTGTGAAGAGAGGTGATTTTATGGGGACACATGAATATGATAATAATATGAGACCGGATAATGAGTTTCTGGCAGGCGATTTTTATTTTTTAGTCGAGGGGAATCGTAGTCGTTTGCTGGATGGCAGAAGGACAACGGGAAATATTGGGATTTGCCTTTTGAAGATATTAAGAGATTTCAGTTTGAAAAAAATTTTATACGTCTTGATCCTGCGACAGAAAAACTATATAGGCAAAAAGCTGACAGTGTCAATGAGAGGTTGTTGATTCCATCTGAACCGAATAACAAATATAAGACACTTCAGTTGATCAAACAGAAAAAAGAAAGTGTAATGAAATGGCTAAAAAGCGAATCGAATTTTTTCAGAAATAATGAAACATTCAATTTTGAAACTAAGGAAGGGTCAGAAATATTAGCTGAAGATTTAAAACGATATTTTGTATCAGAATCTTTGTATGATATAGAAAGGAAAACTGCTGAAAGAATTGTGCTCAACCCAAATTCAGGTGAATGGATAAAAGGGATGGAAATATGTCTGGCTGAAATGGGACTTGTTCCTTTTGACGGAACTACCCCGAGAACTAAAAATATTTTTCAAAATATGGGGGCAAAGAAGAATCGTTGCGATTATCTGATAACAAGACTTGCATTTGTTCAGGCAATCTTCGAAATTCAAAATATTTATGAAGTTGTTTTATATAGAGGTATGACAACAGAATCTGATTGGATGACACGATCTAAAACGTTGTTATCATTTACGTTTAATTTCGATGTAGCCGATGATTTTTCCTCTTTTAGAAGAGAGAGCCGTTTCAAAACTTCCTATCTTCTGAAAATTACACTTCCTGTTTCAAAATTATTGTTTACCTTTTTTGAAACAAAGGAATTAAACCAGCAGTATTTGGAATCGGAAGCCTTAATCCTTTATGACAAAGTGCTGCAGATTTAATGAGGGGTTTCCTATCAAACATAGCAAAAAACAGGCCAAACGATCAATTATACCAAAGGGAAGAGAAAAGAAAAAACGGGTTTACTGTATAGTAACGTGGATGTGAGGAGGGGTTAATTGACAAAAGGGAGGAGGAATGGTAAGATTGCTTCGCCGTTGAACGGAGCGGCGGAGCGGAACGGAAAGCGCGTGAAGCTCGAAAAGAGTTCCTGAAAGTAGAAGAACCTTAGATGATAAGTTTACGAAGTAAACTTAAAGGGCTTCGAAGAAGACCAGGTCATTGAAAAACGGATAACGAAAAATAGACGAACCAGCAAGTGAGACAAGATGAAAATTTTGACTCCAACGCGAATTATATCGGGCAGATATAATTTGAGTGCGAGGAGATTCTGAACAAATCTCCAAACCGAAAAAACCAAAGTGATGTGAAGCTTGAGGGACGAGCTTCTCGAAGTATTCTTCGAATACTTCATGAGATAGTTTGAAAGACAAGTTTTATACGGGAGACCGAACTGAAAAGTTCAGACCATAATCACTGAGTGACAACAGGGAAGACCTGAAGCGATTTTTACTAATTACGATGTAATTAGTTACATAAAATTGGATGGAGGGTTTGATCCTGGCTCAGGGTGAACGCTGGCGGCGTGCCTTACACATGCAAGTCGAACGAGAAGGGATGGAAATTCATCTTCGGATGGAAATTCATTTTGGAAAGTGGCGAACGAGTGAGTAACACGTAGAAACCTGCCCATCGGAGGGGGATAACGACTGGAAACGGTTGCTAATACCGCATAAGCTCGAAAGAGGAAAGCTTTAGGGTGCCGATGGAGGGGTCTGCGGGCCATCAGGTAGTTGGTGAGATAACAGCTCACCAAGCCGACGACGGCTATCTGGCGTGAGAGCGTGATCAGACACGAGGACACTGAGAAACGGGTCCTACTCCTACGGGAGGCAGCAGTGGGGAATATTGGACAATGGGGGAAACCCTGATCCAGCAACGCCGCGTGAACGAAGAAGTCCTTCGGGATGTAAAGTTCTTTTAAATGGGAAGAAGGAAGTGACGGTACCATAGGAATAAGCCCCGGCTAACTACGTGCCAGCAGCCGCGGTAAGACGTAGGGGGCAAGCGTTACCCGGAATCACTGGGCGTAAAGGGAGCGTAGGCGGCCTTGAAGGTTGTATGTTAAAGACGACGGCTTAACCGGAGAAATGCATACAAAACCGCAAGGCTTGAGGATATCAGAGGAAAAGGGAATTACCATTGTAGGGGTGAAATCCGTAGAGAGTGGTAAGAATGCCGGTGGCGAAGGCGCTTTTCCGGGGTATACCTGACGCTGAGGCTCGAAAGCTAGGGGAGCGAACCGGATTAGATACCCGGGTAGTCCTAGCCGTAAACGATGTTCACTAGGTGTAGGATGTCGACAGGCAAACTGTGCTGAAGCTAACGCGATAAGTGAACCGCCTGGGGAGTACGTCCGCAAGGATGAAACTCAAAGGAATTGACGGGGGCCCGCACAAGCGGTGGAGCGTGTGGTTTAATTCGAAGCTAAGCGAAGAACCTCACCAAGTCTTGACATATAAGTGGTAGTGAAGCGAAAGTGGAACGACTCCAGTTTACTGGAGAGCTTATACAGGTGGTGCATGGTCGTCGTCAGCTCGTGCCGTGAGGTGTTGGGTTAAGTCCCGCAACGAGCGCAACCCTTGTTAATAGTTGCCAGCATTTAAGATGGGCACTCTATTGAGACTGCCGTCGAAGAGACGGAGGAAGGAGGGGACGACGTCAGATCATCATGCCCCTTATGATTTGGGCTACACACGCGCTACAATGGGTTAGGCAGAAGGCAAAGCAGCAATGCGGAGGGAATCCGTAAACTAACCCCCAGTTCAGATTGCAGGCTGAAACCCGCCTGCATGAAGTCGGAATCGCTAGTAATCGCAGATCAGAACGCTGCGGTGAATACGTTCCCGGGCCTTGTACACACCGCCCGTCACACCACCCGAGTTGGGAATACCTGAAGAGCATGGCAAGCCGACCAGCAATGGAGGCAGTGCTTTAAGGTAGGCTTGGCGAGGGGGGTGAAGTCGTAACAAGGTAGCTGTATCGGAAGGTGCGGCTGGATCACCTCCTTTCTAAGGAGACTACTCCACAAAAGTGGAGAAAAAAATGGTTCATCTAGAGAAGTGTTTGAAAAGACACTTCAATTCGTTATCCGGTTTTGAGTGAAAGCTCAGTAAGTAGGTCCTTGAAAATAGCATAGGGAAGTAGTAAATTTCTTACAGGAGAAATTACTACATTACTTCTTTTACTACTCCAAGTAAAAGAAAGTAAAGCTGACACAGATAGAAGTAAGTGAGTTTTGAAAAGAACTTACAGGTGATTACTTAGAAGATCACTATGATTCTTTAGGGGAATCAAACAACCGAGTTTAGTGATCAGAGATGATTACGAGACAAAATAGTTTCGAAGGCTCCGAAAGGAGGCTAAGAAACTAAAAGATGATTGGTCCGCAATCATCAGCAACAAACATCCAAAAGATAAACCTCGAGTTTATCACAAAATAAAGTTCCAGAAGATTGGAGACAATCTTCGAGAGCGCACAATAGTTAAGGTAGTAAGGGCATTTGGTGGATGCCTTGGTAGTAGATAGCGAAGAAGGGCGTGACAAGCTGCGAAAAGCCACGATAAGGAGCAAATAGCCGTAGAATCGTGGATACCCGAATGGGGCAACCCGTAGTCCGAGGGGACTACATCCCGAAAGGGAGGCGAACCCGGTGAAGTGAAACATCTCAGTAACCGGAGGAAAAGAAAGCGAAGCGATAGCGTGAGTAGCGGTGAGCGAAAGCGCTGAAGGCCAAAACACATACATGTCAAGCATACGGGCGTTGTGTATGTGTGGTAGTGGGAATGAGATAGGCGAACCGTAAGATAGCCGGGCTCACAGAATATGTATAGCAGAATACCATGGGAAGGGTAGCCGAAGAGAGTGACAGCCTCGTAAGCGAAATACATATTCGGAGTTTCTTATCTCCCAAGTAGCACTCAGCACGAGGAATTGAGTGTGAATCCGGGGGGACCACCCTCCAAGCCTAAATATATCTACTGACCGATAGTGAAGAGTACCGTGAGGGAAAGGTGAAAAGCACCCCGGGAGGGGAGTGAAAAAGAACCTGAAACCGAATGCCTACAAGAAGAGGGAGCGCAAGTGACCTCGTGCCTTTTGATTAATGTGCCTACGAATTATCGTATATAGCGAGATTAAGCCGGGAAAGGTGTAGTCGCAGGGAAACCGAGTCTGAACAGGGCGACTAGTTATATGCGATAGACCCGAAACCAAGTGAGCTACCCATGTCCAGGGAGAAGGTGGGGTAAGACCCATTGGAAGACCGAACCAGTTTGTAGTAAAAAACAATTGGATGAGATGTGGGTAGGAGTGAAAAGCTAACCGAACTTGGTGATAGCTGGAACTCTCCGAAACGTATTTAGGTACGGCCTCGTTTTTAAAATTACCGGAGGTAGAGCACTGAATGGGTGAGGGGGGCAACCTCTGATCTCAATCAAACTCCGAATGCCGGTAATGGATGAACGGGAGACAGCCTGCGGGGGATAAGCTCCGTAGACGAAAGGGAAACAACCCAGACCAACAGCTAAGGTCCTAAAGAGATGACTAAGTGTGAAAGGAAGTGAAGAGTCGAAGACAGCTGGGAGGTTGGCTTAGAAGCAGCCATCCTTGAAAGAGTGCGTAACAGCTCACCAGTTGAGACCCTTTGCGCCGAAGATACAGGGGGCTGAAGTCATACACCGAAGCTATGGAATCGAAAGATTGGTAGGAGAGCAATGTATAGTAGGGAGAAGCGTTATCGTGAGGTAATGTGGACGAGATACAAGAGCGGATGTAGGCATGAGTAACGAGATGATGGTGAGAATCCATCACCCCTAAAGCCCAAGGGTACCTGGGGAAGGGTCGTCCTCCCAGGGTAAGCCGGTCCTAAGGTGAACCTGAAAAGGGTAGCCGATGGAAAACAGGTAAAGATTCCTGTGCCAGTGTATAGAGAATTGCAAGCGGGAACGCAGGAGGAAACGCTCCGCGAACAAGTGGCAAATTCGTCCAAGCTTTGAGCCGTTGAGGTGTGCAGTGAAGTACACACACTGAGGGAAGAAGTGAAGGGGAGCTGATCGAAGGATGAGCAACGGAGTTGAAATCACACTGCCAAGAAAAGCCGCGTGCCGTATTGACCTATACATTGACCGTTCTGGAAACCGACACAGGTGGGCAAGCTGAGAAGGCTAAGGGGAGCGAGAGAACCTCCGTTAAGGAACTAGGCAAAATAACCCCGTAACTTCGGGAGAAGGGGTGCTCGAACAGGTTCAGAGCTAGTTCGAGCCGCAGTGACAAGATTCTGGCGACTGTTTACCAAAAACACAGGACTCTGCAAATTCGAAAGAAGACGTATAGGGTCTGACGCCTGCCCAGTGCTGGAAGGTTAAGTGGAGATGTTATCCGTAAGGAGAAGCATTGAAATCAAGCCCCAGTAAACGGCGGCCGTAACTATAACGGTCCTAAGGTAGCGAAATTCCTTGTCGGGTAAGTTCCGACCTGCATGAATGGTGTAACGATCAGAATACTGTCTCAACGGAGGACTCGGTGAAATTACACACTTGGTGAAGATGCCAAGTACCCGCGATTAGACGGAAAGACCCCGTGGAGCTTTACTGTAGCCTGGTATTGTGTATTGTTGTAAGATGTACAGGATAGGTGGGAGGCGAAGAAGACATATCGTCAGGTGTGTCTGAGCCGCTGTTGGGATACCACCCTTCTTACAACGGTGCACTAACGTGTGAGTGTGAAGAGCGCTGCATGGACAGTGCCAGGTGGGCAGTTTGACTGGGGCAGTCGCCTCCTAAAAAGTAATGGAGGCGCGCGAAGGTAGGCTCAGGCTGGTTGGAAATCAGCTGAAGAGTGTAAGGGCAAAAGCCTGCCTGACTGAGAGAGAGACAACTCGAACAGGAACGAAAGTTGGTCTTAGTGACCAGGCGGTGCAGAGTGGAATGGCCGTCGCTCAACGGATAAAAGTTACCCCGGGGATAACAGGCTGATACCACCCGAGAGTTCATATCGACGGTGGTGTTTGGCACCTCGATGTCGGCTCATCGCATCCTGGGGCTGAAGCGGGTCCCAAGGGTTGGGCTGTTCGCCCATTAAAGCGGTACGTGAGCTGGGTTCAGAACGTCGTGAGACAGTTCGGTCCCTATCTGTCGTGGGCGCAGGACACATGAGGAGAGTCTCTCCTAGTACGAGAGGACCGGAGAGAGTAGACCACTGGTGAGTCAGTTGTGATGCCAATTGCAAAAGCTGAGTAGCTAAGTCTATGAAAGATAAGCGCTGAAAGCATCTAAGCGCGAAGCGAACTTCAAGATTAAGTGTCCCATCCTATATGGAGTAAGGGCAGTTCGAGACTAGGACATTGATAGGCCACAAGTGGAAGTTCAGTGATGAATGGAGCTGAGTGGTACTAATAGCCCGAGGCCTTAACTATAATTGGAACTTGCAAAACAAGTTCCTTGGGAGTTTCTTCGAAACTCCAAGTAGTTAGCTGAAAGTTATTTGGGAGATTTTAAAATCTTTCTGCGAAAGATCATAAAACTCCAGATAATCGGAAGAAGGATAAAATGGAACTTGACAGAGTTCCGAATAGTAAGCGTCAGTTTTAAAAGTAATGAAAATTCCTTATGCTATTTTGAATGACTTATTTTGTTCATGAGAAAGATAGTCTTTCTTGAGAACATACCCTTTATGCTAGGTGAACATACACGGAAAGGAAACACCCGGTCCCATCCCGAACCCGGCAGTTAAGCTTTCTGTGGCCGATGGTAGTACGGTCATCACGCCGTGTGAGAGTAGGTATCGCCTAGCTTTTCCTTTATACCCCATCCTTTTTAGGATGGGGTTTTCTTTTTAGGCGTTGAAACTCTATTGTTCAGAGTAAAAGGGTGTTATTCTTTTACCATCAGTCCGTTTGGCATCATGTCATCCGGTGGCGGTGTGCCATGTTCTTTCTTATACATTTTTCTCTTACATTCGTCCTGCTTAGAACCTTTGCAATATTTCCTGATAAATCCTTTACAAATCATTACTTTTGAACAATCATACTTTTTAAAGAAACCGCAAGCTGCAAGTGATTCACATTCTTTAGCCATTTACGTCACCTCTTTTTGAAAAGTTAAGTGTTAAAGTTATAATGAATAAAAATATAATATCATAAAATACATAAAAAAATCAATAAAAAGAACCAAAATAGCAAAGAAATGAAATGAAGTGATTTCTTAAGCTAATTATTTGTGCTTGAACAGGAATAGATGATATACTCATGTAATTTACTGCCAGGGAGGAAATCAATTTGAAAATATTACCTTCAAAGAAGATACGGGGAGATATAAAAGTTCCGACAGATAAATCAATCAGTCACAGATCGCTCATTTTGAATGGTTTTGCAAATACGTCATCGGTTGTCAGAAATATTCTGAATTCAGATGATGTGAAGAGTTCTTTTACGATAATGAAAGGGATGGGTGTAAAGTTTAAAGGGGATTTTAATAAACTTTCTATTGAACCGGCTTCCAGACCTGAGAGCGGTCCATATTATTGTGGGAATTCGGGGACGACAGTGCGTCTTGTGTCCGGCTTGGTTTCCGGCTATGAGGGGAAATATCAATTTTCAGGAGACGATTCTTTGTCACTGAGACCGATGAAACGCATCTCTATTCCATTGACGGAAATGGGGAGTCTTTTTAACTGGGAAAATGAAGGCTATTTACCTTATACGGTGAATGGTTCGGATAGTCTAAACGGTATAGTGTTTTATAACAAAAAAAAGAGTGCTCAGGTTAAAAGTGCTATTCTTCTTGCAGGTTTAAATGCTTCCGGTGAGACGACCGTAATCGAAGATGTACCATCAAGGGATCATACTGAACGAATGTTGGGATATATGGGTGCTGATATTAAGACTGAGGATGGTAAAATTACCATTAGGAAATCAGAGATAAACGGTATGGATATGCAGATACCGGGTGATTTCTCTTCTTCTGCTTTTTTTCTTGCCCTTTGTGCCTGTCATGGAAATGCAGAACTCAGGATAGAGAATGTTTCGCTGAATCCTTCAAGGATAGCCTTTTTAAAGTTGCTTAAATTGATGGGAGGAGATGTTGAGATAATTGAAAAAAATGATGATATTGAGCCTTATGGTGTGATTTCGATAAGAACTTCTGATCTTAAAGCGGTGGAAGTACCGGAAACGTTAATTCCGAATATGATAGACGAAATTCCGCTTGTTGCTTTACTGGGTTGTTTTGCCGAAGGAAAAACGGTTGTCAGAAATGCCTCAGAGTTGAGGGTGAAGGAGTCCGACAGGATAGCAATCTTATGTAAAAATATGAGGAAAATCGGCGTTGATATTATAGAAAAAGAAGATGGGTTTGAATTAGAAGGGCCTCAGAGGATAACAGGAGGCGTAGTGGCCTCTCATCACGATCACAGGATGGCGATGCTGTTTTCTGTTTGCGGTTTGCTTTCTGAAGAAGGGGTGGAAGTTATCAACCCGGAATGTTGTTCTATATCTTTCCCTAATTTTTACGAGCTTTTGAAAGAGATTACTATTGAAGGAGTTTAAAGATGATTACAAATAAAATGAAGGTTCAGATTGCCGGAGATTCACATGGGCCGGCCATATATGGTGTTATTGAGAATTTTCCTTTTGGTTTTGAGATTGATGTGCAGAGAATAAATGAGGATTTACGCTTAAGACAGATTGGGTATGGTCGTGGTGCAAGGATGAAGCAGGAGAAAGATGCGGTGGAAATCGAGTCAGGCATCTGGATGGGATTCAGTACAAATATGCCGATCGTTCTGAGAGTGAAGAACAGAGGAACTTATCCTGAAGGTGACGACAAACGAACGGTTCCGCGACCCGGACACGCCGATTATGCCGCTTTTAAAAAGTATGGCTACGATGATATGCGTCTGTATGCTGAAGGGGCCAGTGCAAGAAGAACCGCTGGAACGGTAGCTGCGGGAAGTCTTTGCAGACAATGGCTTGAAACGCAGCATATCAAAATTCTCAGTTATGTGGACTCATGCGGACCGGTTGAAAATAAAAATAATAGTATAACAGATATCGAGGAATTGAGAGCCTTGAGAGATGCAAGTTGTGTATTTTGTCCGAATGCTGATACGACGAAAAAGATCGTAAAAATTATCGATGAGGCTAAACGTGAAGGGGATACGCTTGGGGGGAAGATTAAAACGGTTGTAAAGGGAATTAAAGCTGGGTTGGGGAGTTTTTCTTCAGCTTCGACAAGATTGGACGCCCTATTGGCAGCCAATATCTGTTCTATTCCATCTGTTAAGGGATTTTATCTCGGTAATCCGATGGTTCATGAGATGGTTGGTTCACTGGCTCATGATAAGATTCAGAAGATTGATGATCAGGTGATCAGGCCTTCAAACAATGCAGGGGGGATTGAAGCGGGGATATCCAACGGTATGCCGATTGAGTTCACTGCTTATTTTAAACCGATTCCATCACTTTCAAAAGGAATGGCATCAATTGATATTCAAACGGGCGAAAGTTCCGATGTCAATTACGTTCGGTCGGATGTGACGGCAATTGCTCCGGCAGCCATAGTCGTTGAGGCGGTTACGGCTATAACGATCATGGATTTTGTTCTTTCAGAAAATGACAAGAGGTGATTGAATGTCTTTGTTTTTAGTTGGAATGCCGGGTGCCGGGAAGAGCTTTATCGGGAAGAAGTTAAGCAATTTTTTTAATATTGCCTTTTATGACACGGATGAGATTGTTGAAAAACGAGCCGGTAAAGAGATAAAAGATATTTTCAATACGTATGGAGAAGCTTATTTCAGAAAACTCGAATCCGAGGCTTTGAATTACTGCTTATCACTTGAAGGTGATTTCATCTGTTCTACCGGTGGGGGAATACTGGAAGATTCAGAAAACATGTCTAGGCTTAAAGGTCAGAATACCATTTATATCAATAAAAATTTTGAGGATCTTTTATCGAATGTGGAAAGAGATAAGAGTAAAAGACCTCTTCTTAGCGGGAGTAGAAGTGAAAAACTCAAGGTTTTGTTTGACAGGAGAAAATCACTGTTTGAAAGTTTTCCCACTGTAGATTTTCGATCTCAGGAGTTTGTCAACGAAAATCTACCTCCTTTGATATACAGGATAAAAAACAGTTATCCAGATTGCTTTAGAAGTGAATCAGTTACCCTTGACGGGATTCATCCGATTCGCTTTGACCCCATGAAGGCTTTGAAAAATGTTGAAGAAGCGTCTGGAATTGTCTTTTTATCCGAATCTGTAAAAAGAATTTATGGAGATTTTGTTGAGAATATCGATCAATTTGTCCTGCCGGATGGTGAAAGATCAAAGACTTCTCAATCTCTGAACGCTTCCTGGGAGTATCTTATCGAAAAAGGTGTGACCAGGGGAAGTTGTATAACGGGATTTGGAGGCGGAACGATAACCGATCTGACGGGTTTTGTCGCATCGACCTTTAAAAGGGGAATTGATTTCAGCTTTGTTCCGACAACGCTTCTGGCACAGGTTGATGCTTCAATAGGCGGGAAAAATGCGATCAATATAGGTGGTGTCAAGAACATCTGTGGGACGTTTAATTTTCCTGAAATCGTCCTGATCGATCCGTTGATTACGCTCTCAACTGGACTGGAAGAGCTTAAAAATGGCGTGGTTGAAGGTTTGAAAGTGGCACTTGTTGTACATAATGATAAGCTGATTTTGATGAATCAGCTTAAAAGGGCAAAACAAATCCTGTTCAACCCAACTTTCGATGGTCTTAATCAATTCGTACTTCAGTCAGTAAAGGATAAGATGAAGATAGTGAATGAAGATCCTTATGAGAAGCATATCAGGAAATATCTTAATCTCGGACATACCTACGGGCATGTTTTCGAGACAACGTACAAAATTTCTCACGGTGAAGCTGTGGCACTCGGTATGATAAAAAAGCTTAGTGATTCTGAAAATGTGATCATCAGTGAATATGTGAATTTTTTCAGGGAAATATTCTCGGAAGATTTGAACATTCTTAAAAGAGACTGGACCACCGAGATGACGCAAAAGATGTTTAACGACAAGAAGAATACAGAGGACAGTGTCGTGTTTGTCAATTTGAAGGAACCCGGGAAAGCTTTTACTGAAAATATTAGAAAAGAGTATTTTGAAAGTAATAGATAGAAAATAAAAGAGGCTTTCCTCCTGAGAGAAAAGCCTCTATCATCTTTGGTCGGGGTGACTGGATTTGAACCAGCGACCTTCAACGCCCCATGCTGACACGCTCCCATCTGCGCCACACCCCGTATTTCCTTTGGTGGGCTCTGTAGGACTCGAACCTACCACCGCCCGGTTATGAGCCGGGAGCTCTACCAGATGAGCTAAGAGCCCGGAAAGCTTGCATGTCGCACCTTTTCAAGTGCGGTGTATTATACATCACAATCTCAAAAAAATCAAGTCTTTATCGATTGTTTCAAAAACTCAAACAAAAAGACCGATATTTCTAACATTGTTGTTTGCTCTTATAATGGGAGTCTTGTTAAAATATCTCCGGCTTTTGTTGTCAGGTTCGTTTCAAAAAGGACTTCTTTTATTTTTTCATCTTTAAATACGTTAAATACGTTTTTCACGATCTTCACCTCAGAATTTAAGTCTGTTTCAGGTAGTCTTCAAAATTTCTACAGGATGATTTTAATATTTGGAGTACACTCCACGTCAAGTATAATAATGGTAACAAAATGAGTTAATTATGACGCTTTGTAGACTAATCTCAACAATAAGGGGGACATATGAAGAAACTAATCTCATGGAATGTCAACGGAATAAGGGCGATACACAGAAAGACCAAGTATGAATGGATAAAGGCATACGATGCCGATGTGGTGTGTATTCAGGAAACAAAGGCACATCCTGAACAGCTTACAAAGGGGCAGTTAAATATAGACGGCTATCATTCTTTTTTTGAATCAGCTGAAAGAAAAGGATACAGTGGTGTGGCTGTATTTACAAAAGAGAAACCGATTGAGGTCATCAACGGTATGGGGATTGAGGCGTTTGACAGTGAAGGAAGAGTACTTGAAGTGATCTATGAAGACTTTACACTCTTCAACGTGTATTTCCCAAACGGTCGAGCATCTAAGGCAAGACTGGATTTTAAGATGGCGTTTTATGATGCCTTCTTAAACAAGATGGCAGGACTTCTCGGTGAAGGGAGAAAAGTTATCGTATGCGGTGATGTGAACACCGCACATAAAGAAATTGATCTGGCCAGACCGAAGGAAAACAGTAAACATTCCGGTTTTTTACCGATTGAAAGGGAATGGATCGATAAATTTTTAAATGCCGGGTTTGTGGATTCTTTGAGAGCCTTCAAGCAAGATGCCGGACTTTACAGCTGGTGGGATTACAAGACGAAAGCGAGAGAGCGGAATACAGGCTGGCGGATAGATTATTTTTATGTGAGTGAGAATATGAAAGAAGCTATGGCTGATGCCACTATTCATTCGGATGTGATGGGATCGGATCATTGTCCGATTGAACTGGTCTTGAAGTAGAATAAAGGGCAGGAGTAATCCTGCCCTTTATTTTATGCGAAATCTCTTTGCATGAGTTTGTAAATGGCCTTCTTTGATAAAGGATAGAAAACAACGGTTCCGACGATTCCGATGATCATCAGTATCAAACTCATGATAGAGGGTGATAGTGTATCTTTCAGTAAAAAGCCAAGATAACCCATTCCACCTGTAAATCCGAAAACGACGAGTATTGTGTACAATGCGTTCAGATTTTGTTTCATCGCTCTTTGAGGATTTTCCCAGTTCAATGAGGGAAAAATGGCATCCAGCAGGAGCTGTATGGTGTTCAGGAACAAAACAAGAATTTCTGAGATAATGACGATTTCAAGAAAGGTCAGGATGCTTGTCTTGAATATCATGCAGAGAATAGCTGCTGATGCAAACGGACCTATCGTGCTCATCGTCATGACATGAGCGAGTTTGACTCTGAATATGCTTTCAATGCTTATCGGCAGGGATTTTAACTCTTTCAGCATCTTTCCCTCCCTGCTGAACGCTGTGGCACCCAGCATATTCATGCCACCGACAAGCCCACCCAGTAGTATTCCGATGGGGGCGATAAACTGATCGTATTGTTCTATCATCTTGAACATCGCCTGAAATTCCGGGTTGTTTTTGGCAAAAAAGAATATTACGATGAGAATAGGGAAGACGAGAACGTTAGCAAACCCGTTAAACGCAAAGGCCGGTACCCTTAAAAAATATTTCCATTCCCGTTTCATCAGTGAGTCGAAAACATTTTGCCTTTGTGAAACCATCGTCATGACCTGATCGGAAGTGACTTTTTTATTTCCTGCTCCGTTATCCTGGAATTTCTTATACGTGTTGCAATAGGTCTTTTCGCCGATGAACAATGCCAGCCAGAACCCCCCTGTATGAAAGGCGATAAATGCAAGGACCCATAATAGTCCTTCAATGCCGGTAGTGGTAAGTGCTTTTACGCCAAGTAATGCCGGTGGATAGGCACTCCCAAGTTTTGAAATCAAGCTTTCCGGGTTTGCCAGAAAGCTCATGACCTGATGCCGGGTGGCTCCTGAACCGGCTAGATCGTTGTTGACCCAGAATTGGAATCCGAAAACGACAATCATCAGCAGAATGCTTAAAAAGTAAATGAAAAAGTCCTTGTGTTTTCCAAAATTGATATATCTTGATATGGGTAGGATAACGATCGTTTGTAATAAAATGGGAAACACCTGTGAAAACAAAAGAACGATAAACATGATGAGCCAGTATACGGGGCTAACCTGTAATTGTATTCCGAAAAGGATCATAGCGGGCAACAAGACGATCAACGAGATCCACATCTGATCGATAATCAGGACTGAAATCTTTGCCGCAATCATCTGTTTCGGTTTCAAAGGCAGCGGCATCAGCACGGCAAGGTTTTTAGAATAAAAGAATTCGGTCACCATGAAGAAGACACCGAGGAAAAATCCCGCCATTCCCGCCATCAGGATGGCGTTGTTCAGGAACAGTCCTTCGAGACCCATTTGTTGATATTGTTCTATCATCAGTTTCTGAAGGTTCAGAAACAGAGGTCCGACACCGAAAATGATCGCTGCAAATGAACCACCGAATAAAAAGAGTTCCCAGATTCTTTTCTTCTGAACAAAATACTGATACCTTTTCTTGGATAATCCGTAATGGGCATTAATCAGAGTCCAGATAAGAGAAATCATTCTGTTCCGCTTCACTGTCCGTCACCTCCAGAAATACCTCTTCCATGCTCTGATTCTGTCTGTTAACCTTTAATTCTTCGATCGTACCGCAGAATACGAGTTTTCCCTTTGAGATGATACCCACTCTATCACAGATTTTCTCTACGATTTCCATAACGTGAGTTGAAAAGAACACCGTTTTTCCATTTTTAACATGTGCTTTCATCATCTTCTTGAGTATATAGGCAGATTCGGGATCAAGTCCAACGATCGGCTCGTCGAGTATCCATACTTCCGGATTATGCAGTAGAGCAGCGATCAATACGAGTTTCTGACGCATCCCATGTGAATAGGTATCCACTGGGTTGGCAAGAGCACTGACGAGTTTAAATGACTCAGATAACTTTTCTATTCTTTTTTTTCTGATATTACTTTCAACGTTAAAGATATCCGCTATGAAATTGAGATATTCAATCCCTTTCAATTTTTCCATCAGTACTGGCTCATCCGGTACATAACCAATCTGCATCTTTGATTTCACAGGATCTTTGGTAACATCTATCCCGTTTATCGTGATCTCTCCCTGAGAGGGGTTTAGCATTCCGACAATTGATTTGATGGTTGTTGATTTACCGGCACCGTTTGGTCCAAGAAAACCAAAAACTTCTCCTTTTTTTATCTCAAGGTTCAGATTTTGTACAGCCGGGGCAGTTTTCCCATAAGATTTTGTGAAATTTGAGATTTTTATCATACTATCTCCTCCTTCTTATACTGTATTATAACAAATAGTACAGTATATACAAAAAAACAACCGATGAAATTTCGGTTGTTTTTTTGTTATATTATTACTTGTTCAGCAATTCGTCAAAATATTCTGATGAATCGGGAGCAATTAGTTTTCCCTTTTCAGCATATTCTTTTGCTGAATTAATATCGCCCGTTTTAACATACGCCTCAACGATTCCGAAATAAGCTTCCGATTGTTCCGGTTTAATGTCAATAGCATTTTTAAATCCCTTGACGGACGAGCTCATCTGTCCCATAGGACTGTAGAGATTCAGCCAACCATTTGCGAGGTTTGCAAAATAATTTTTCGGATCCATTGCAAGTGCTTTCGTGATAGAATTCTGAGCTTCCATGGCGTATTTCATCTGTTCTAAAGGTGAAGCGCTGGCAAGGAGTCTGAGGGTAACGTAACCGTTTAAGGCATAAACGTTTGGATTGTCTGGAGCTTCCTGCATGAGCGCTGTTATTTCAGGTTTGATTCCTTTATAAGTTTCTTCTTCCTGATCAGTTAAAAGCATCTGTTCAAGTCTTTCTACAGCACTATCAACGGTATAAGGTGTTGCTACCTGAACCTTTTCCTCTTTCATATCCTCAACAGTTGTTCCATGAACTTCAAGGGGTACGTCATGCATTTCCGTTTCAAAAGATTCCACACTTGAACTCTCAAGTGTGAAATACTGCATGAATAAAGGCAGTATTTCCGGGATTATACCAACGATCTGTTCAAGAAAAGGGACCTGATTGGTCACAGGTTTGACGACAAAATCATCATCGCTGATGATCAATACAGCGTAAGGAACAAGATTTAGACTGCCAAGTCCGCCGGCACCGAGTACCGGTTGACCGCCACCACCGCCAAGAAAGAAGCTGTTAGCCTCAAAAAGCGGAATGATGAATTTGTTTCCAACTTGAATAGTTTCACCAACTGCGATGTCTGCGTCCAGGGAATCGAAGCCCGTTCCGATAAGATCTACTGCGAGATCGGATGCATTGGCAGCGAATGCGGCAACACTTATGAGCAACAATATCATGGAAAATATCAATATCTTTTTCATTTTCTTACCTCCTGAGTTTGATTATTCAATTATATCAAAGATTTATGAAATTAATATTAAAAAAGGAATGAGTTCTCCTCCTGAGAGGAGAACTCATTATCAGACTCTTACATCAAGTACCGCACCCAAACCATCTTCAACAGGCATCGTCTTCAGAAGCTGTTCGTTCGCTTCAACCATCTGCTCCATTGTCTGTTTCATGACTGCGGTGTTGATTTCAGAGGAAATTTCAAGGTTTTTCATCTGCATTGCCTGTTGAACAATACCGGAAGATATACCATCTACTCCCATTTCATCACCGTCCTTTTAAAGGGTACAAAAAATTATCGACACAATTAAGACGTACTTGATTCAGTGTTCAACACATTATAAAATGAAGGGGGTTTATTTATTAAATTTTGAGAATATGTTTTATGATGGTAAAATATGAAGTAAAAAGGAAAGAAAGAGGGATTTTATGGGAACAAGAGTGATCATTATTGACGGGTATGTGGATGAGCCGGCACAGTTTGGTGTACCACCATATATTTCTCCAAACAGTCGTTATGTGTATGGGTGTTATGTGAACCGGGGTGTTTATCCGGAATATTATACGATTGATCAGATCCGGGACAATGATTTATGGAATACTTTGAACGGCTATGATCATCTGGTTTTATTGGGTGGTGTCAGTGTTCCCGGAAAATATGTCGGGGGTAATCCACTTAAATACCTTGAACTCGAACGGATTGCCGTCAGTTCACCAAAGCCTCTCAAGATATATCATGGGCCCTATACGTCGGGATACACAAGTGCAGGGGGAAAAACGGCTAAAGCGATAACAAACATCGGTGAACTTTACGATTGTCCAGTCACCGGAAATATTGAGACTTATCTGTTTCATCTGCTGAAAGGGGATCTGCCGCCGGAAAATATTGTAAGGGATCCTGAGATTCAGGGAATCGTTGCACCCCTTGGCGCTCAAGTGATCAGGCAGCATCCGTCATATCCTGATATTATCAATGAGATCGAAGTCTCTACCGGTTGTGAAAGAAAAGTACATTGTTCGTTCTGTACAGAACCGTTGTTTTATGGCATGTATCGTGAAAGAAGATTGAAAGATATTTTAAATGAGATCGGAAGTCTTTCGGAAAATGGTGCAAAATATTTCAGACTTGGAAGAGCCGCGAATATCATTGCGTATGGCTCCTCCGGTGGGGAACCTTCTCCCGAAAAACTAAAAAGCCTGTATTCGGGGATAAGGGAGATATGTCCCGATCTTCAGATGTTGCATACCGACAACGCCAATCCGGGATATATTGCCGACTATTCGGATTCTGAAAAGTGCATTGAGATCATTTCAGAATACAACACACCGGGAGACAGTTTATCCTTCGGTGTGGAGAGTTTTGATGAAACGGTCATAAAGATGAATAATCTCGGTTTAAATCCTGAGAAAGTCATAAAGGCTTGTGAGATTGTGAATCGTATCGGGGGAGTCAGGAAAGATGGCATACCCTCTCTTTTACCCGGAATCAATTTATTGTTTGGTTTGATAGGTGAGACGAAGGCAACGTATCAGATCAATTTTGATTATTTGGAAAAAATGAAAGAACTGAATTTACTGATCCGAAGGATCAATATGAGAAAGGTGATGATTTTTCCGAATACACCTCTTTACAGATATGTTGAAAAGAATCGGATCAAACATTTCACTAAAGCGTTTATTAAATTAAAAGACCGGATCAGGGAAGAAATCGATAAACCAATGCTTGAAAAGATTTTTCCTGTCGGAACCGTTATAAAAGATGTTATTATTGAATATACAAAGGGGAATATCTCTTTTGGAAGGAAGCTTGGAACCTATTCGATATTAATCGGTATCCGTGAGAAGCTGCAAACGGGGAAAAAGGTAGCGGTAAAGATTACTGAACATGGTTATCGATCCATTACCGGAACTTTGATTGACGATCAGGAGGACAACGATGGAAGAATTTGAAAAAAATATAAATGAATTTGATATTTTTACCATTCAGATTCTGGTGAAGAATATTATGATGGATGAACTGATTCTCGGTTATTTTTTTGGGAAAAAAAACGAGAATCTGGAATATTCCTTTTTCAATTTTCCCGCCTCATTGTCGAAAAAGATGCCTGATCTGAAATATAATCCCTATTTAATCTATAAAGAGAAGATCTCAGAAATCTTCAATGATATCCTGCCCGATAATCCTGAAATTCTTGATAACAGCAAGAAAATAATGGACTATGTCAGCTTTCAGTTTAAAAAGATTGGGGGATCTGAAAAATTCTCAAAACGGTTAACGTATTTGATCGAAAGAGATGAAAAAGATGAAGTGAATATGGAAATACTGGGGCTTTTCGAAAACTGGGTTGAGAAAAAAGAACTTCAGTTGAATATACAGACCTTTACATCGGATGAATTTTCAAAACTGATGATAGATAGTATTGATATGGGGAATAAGGCTGAAAAAGTTAAAGATTTTGCTGAGTTACGTAAATTTCCCGAATTTTATCCGCTGATTGATCCGATTCATGGTGTAACGATAGACCGTTTTGTGATTGGGATGCCTTTAAAGTGCACGATTCTGTCCTATCCTGATCAAGAAACAGAGAAAAAAGTAAAAGAAGAGTATAAGGAATTTTTAGATGAAAAAGAAGGTTTTTTAAAGCCGATAGACGGAATCATCGTCTCGAAAGAAATTCTTCCGGGTAAAAAAAAGGAAACGTATATCCTTGTGAAGGTCCGACTGATGGAAGGTGTTGTTGCCTATTCTATTATCCTGAAAGCGTTACGATTAGTGAGACCTAAACAGACAGATGAAAGTCTGCTGCCGCCTCCTGAAACAGAAGTGGACCCTATTCCCAAGGGAACTGAAAGGTGGCGTGTCAAAAGAAGGAAAAAAGAGACAACTGTGATGACTACCCTGAAAGAAAGAGCTCGCTTCAAGTTTACCGATTTTGTTCTATTGCTTGTGATTCTGGGAGGCAGTATTGCATTAATCGCACTATTACTTGATTTATTTTCCAACCGATAAAGGATTTGATAGGATGAAAAGAGTTTTTGGTATCGTACCGTCAAGACGACTCGGCAGATCGCTGGGGGTCAGTCCCATTCCCTTAAGTACGTGTTCCTATTCCTGTGTGTACTGTCAGCTGGGTAGAACACGGAATATGCAAATGGAAAGAAAGGCGTTTTATTGTGTATCGGATATTATCGAACAGTTGAAACCGTATAGAGATAAAAAAGAGCTATTCGATGTGGTGACGATTGTCGGGGAAGGGGAACCCACTTTATATTCAAAACTGGGTCATCTGATTGAAGCGCTCAAGGTCATCTTCAACAAAAAAGTAGTTTTGATAACGAACGCTTCACTGTTCTTCAAGGATGATGTGAAAAATGACGCCATGAAAGCAGATATCGTTATGCCATCCCTGGATGCATGGGATGAGGAAAGTTTTAAAAAGATTAACAGACCCTTTGGACGTATTTCGTTTCATGAGATGTATGACGGTTTGAGAGATTTCAGAGATAAATACACCGGTGAGTTCTATCTTGAGACGATGTGTATTAACGGGATAACCGATGCAGGAGATGGCGGCGAAAGATTAGTTGAGAAAATTCAGAAGTTAGCACCGGATAAGGTTTTTGTGAATACGCCGGTAAGACCCCCTGCAGATTCATGGGTTCAAAGGTGTTCGGAAGAATTTATCGAAACCTTTAAAAGAAACTTCCCAACTGAAGCGGATGTTGAGCTGACAGATATTGATATCAGGCTCTTTGACCGGAATAAATACGAGGCTATCGTTGATATCATCAAAAGACATCCGGTCGACAGGGATACCATCATCAGGATATGCAGCGTGAATCAGCTTGATTCGGATGAAATCCTGATGCGTATGGAGCAGGATGTTGCCATTGAGAAGATCGATTATCTTAACAAGCATTTCTTCAGACAAAAAGTGTAAAGAAAAATACCAAAAAGACTTCCATTTATCATATGGAAGTCTTTTTTATTTGGTGTTAAAGAACAGGTTTTCAATATAATTTTATATCAACTATAAAGTTACGAATATTGATGATATAGATGTCTGAAAAACTAATTTTTATATGAAAATTATGTTATTATCATAATCAGTTTAACATCTTTTTCGCATCAATAGGAGGGATTCTATGAAAATATCTGTAAAATTGATATCTGGATTTGCTGTTATCATTGCAATATTACTTGTCGTGTTGATGGTTTTGACTCTTTCAACGGGAAGTGTCTACGAACGTGGTGAAGAAGTTGCTTCACAGATAGAAAATTCTGCTGAAAAATTAGACTCTTTTAAAGAGTTCCAGAGTTTTGATGAAGATATTCAACGGCTTATACAGGCTGTTTTAAGCTTGGGATATGTCAGCAATATCGAGGATAGTGATGCGTTAAAAGCGGAATTTAATGAAGAAATAAATATGATCTATACACAGATTGGAGAAAATTCAGCGTATACAGAAGCATTAACTGAAATAGAAGAAGAAGTTATGAATGTTTTCCAGAAGAAGGAAACGGAAATCAACGCAACAAAAGAAGTATCAGTGACCGAAAACCTTCAGAATGTACTGCATGAAGAGGGTAAAGGCTTAAATGACAAAATAATGCAATTTCAGACGGTTGATGATCAAAAGGTACAAACGTTTCTGGAGCAGTTTGCGGCGATTAAAACACAGTTTGAGGGTTTGAGGAAGCCAACGGAGGAACAGAAGCAGCAAGTAGTGGATGCCTTTTCTCAATCATTGCTTGAAAGGCTTTCTTTGTTTGAAATAGAGCAGGTTTGGGATCCGGCGAATCTTGGAATAACCGTAAAAGAATTTGCGGGTATGGAATCTCTTATTCGAAATATTCTCCTTCAGCCGGCGCAAGCAGCTGTGTTGTATGAAGAAATAAGCGGAATAGGAACAAAGATAAAAACGAATGTGGATTTTCAGGTAAAATTCGGTTCGTCAATTTATGATCCGGTATCAGCACAGTTGATTAGTCTTTCAATTGATGATTATCTTGAAAAACTGAATGAAATTATTGTTTTATTTAATCGTAGAGAATCAATGATGTCGGAGGATGAAGCATATCAATCCAGAATAGAAGGTTTGAGAACACTTTATGAGAAATCAAGACAGACAGCTTTTGAATTGCTGATGAATAATGTTCTCGTTAAAACCAATAAATTACGAGATGAGATCGCTGAATCACTCGATCAGCAGTATGTGACACTTGAAGACAGCTTTAAAGCCATTAAAACAAGCAATGAGAAGAGTCTTGAAACAACGCGGAATAACAACACGCAAATTCTTCTGCTGATTCTTTCCTCAATCGTTCTCAGTGTTATTATAGCCGTTATTGTATTCTTAAGTATACGCTTTGCCATCAAGCGACTGATGAATAAGGCAGAAGTGTTAAAAGACCTGGATTTGAGTCTCGATTTTTCAGAAGGATCGAAAAAGGATGAAATAGGTGTGATTGAGAATACTTTTTCAGACATCGTTCTCAGTATGCGGCATACATTATCGGCATTTAAAGATGCAGTTGATGATGTGAAAGTCGTTACCGAGGAACTTGAAATGGTTTCGGAACAATCCGAAAAGATTTCTGAAGATTTGAAGATTCAAGCTGCTGAAACGGATGTTGAAGTCCATGACACGTCAGCTGCGATAGAAGAAGTCAGTTCCGGTATAGAAGAGGTTGCCGCCTCTGCGAGAAATGTGAGTGATATTTCTTCAAGTCTATTTGAAAAGACGAAGGAAACTTCCGAATCTGCGAAGGCGGGTCAGGTTGAATTGAACAAGGTGGCGACGATCGTTTCTGAAGCTGAAACCCATGCGGAAGAGGCAACAGTGATCGTCAATGAGCTGCAGAAAAAGGCGAAGAATGTTGGTGAAATCGTCGAGGTCATATCCGGTATCTCCGAACAGACAAATCTTTTGGCTTTAAACGCTGCAATAGAAGCTGCAAGGGCGGGTGAAGCCGGAAAAGGATTTGCAGTGGTTGCGGATGAGATACGAAAACTTGCTGAAGAAAGTAAGAAGGCGACACAGGATATTGAGACGATGTTGAAGGAGATCGGCAGCGGTGTTGTTGAGGTTGATTCCGCTTCAAGAAAGACGGTTGAGATCGTCAACGATATGAACAGTAATTCCAGATCCGCACTGGAACAATTTGAAATGATTTTGGACAACCTTTCCGTTGTAAATGATTCTGTCAGAACGCTTAATGAAACATCTGAAATGCAAAGTGCGGCTGCCGATGAGATAGCCACTGCAATGGACCGTTCGGCACAATCAATGATCAAGGCTTCCGAAAAGGTTCAGAACATGGTCAAACAGGTGGAAGAACAGGGAAATTCAATTGAAAAACTGACGGAGACCGCTGAAAAACTCCTGCAGCTGGATGAAGTTATTGAAAGGGATATAGATAAATTCAAACTTTGATTCTGAGAAATGAAATAAAACACACACATCAAAAAAGGCCTCTTTATATAAAGAGGCCTTTTTTCGAGGTTAATTAAAAGGTATAATCAACACGATGAAACCTTCTGATAAAAAGTCTCCTGTTATACCGTTATTGGAGGAGTTGAGTGATATTTAACAGGTATAATAAATGATCAGAAAATGACTTTTTTATGATAAAATCATACTGTGAAAAAGACAATGCAGAGGGGAGAAATAAATATGCAGAATGTAGAAAAACTTCCGTTTTCCAAGAAAATTATTTATGCTTTAGGTCAATTGGGGTGGTCTCTTGCGAGTTTTGCCGTCGGAAATGCACTGGTTTATTTTTATTTGCCACCGGATACCGGAGAAAAAACTTTTCCGGCTTTTTTTAATCAGGGGGCTATTTTGTTTGGGTTGACCTATATTGGTCTTGTATTTGCATTGGGAAGGTTGTTTGATGCTTTTACGGATCCTATGATAGCCGGATTGTCTGATAAAAGCCATTCCAAATTTGGTAGAAGAAGGAAATTTCTCGCCATCAGTGTTCTTCCGTTTAGTCTTTTATCCGTCCTTGCCTTTATTCCACCTGTTCAAGGATCCAGTATCTGGAATATCGTCTGGCTATTCTCAACCGTCATTACCTTTTACTGGTTTATGACAATGTATGTGACGCCTTATTTTGCATGGCTTTCGGAACTCGGCCATAATTCAGATGAAAGACTGCTTCTCAGTACATTGATTTCAATCACATGGGCGATTGGTTTTGCCGTGGGATCTCAGATATACCTGTTTCAGTCGCTGTTTGAGAATGCCGGGTTTTCACCTGTTGCTTCATTTCAGATCACCGTCGCCATATTTGCCGGTGTTGGGTTTGTCTTCATGCTGCTGCCGATTCTTTTTATCGATGAGAAAAGATATTGTGTTCAGCATGTATCGAAAGAGGGAATATTTGAGGCGGTTGTTACGGCATTCAGGAATAAAAACTTTTTCAGATTTGTTGCCTCTGATTTGTCCTACTGGGTAGCATTGACCGGTATTTCCACCGGGTTGATCTATTATGTGACCATCCTTTTAAAACAGCCGAAAGAAACGGCTTCTTTCCTTCAACTTGTAATGTTCGGTATTTCCTTCCTTTTCTATGTACCGGTAAATTTCCTTGCAAAGAAATTCGGAAAGAAAAAGATGCTGATTTTCGGTTTTATCATCTATACGTTAACCTTTGCATTTGTGTTTATTCTTGGAAATATTGCCTTCCTGACAGCTGAAATTCAGGGATATATTCTGGCATTTCTTGCAGCTGTTCCGCTTTCGATTTTTGGTATCCTTCCCAATGCTGTTATCGCTGATATTGCTGAAGCTGATGGCATCAAAACGGGAAATTTCAAGGCGGGGATTTTCTTTGGTGCAAGGACATTTATGTCGAAAATGGGGCAGATGATTGCCGGAATCCTTTTTCCTTCCCTCCTGATCCTCGGGATGAGTAATGAAAATGATATCGGTGTTCGTCTGACTGCCGTTGCGGCAATCTGTTTTACTATCGTCGGTGGGTTGTTACTGATTCCATACAAAGAGAAAGAGGTACTTGATACACTGGCGAAATCGGAAAAATAAAATCGAAGTTTCTATGATATAATCCCTATGAGTATTGGGAAAAATGGACAGTAATGTAATGCTAATCTGATGCCTGTTTTGCTGCTCATAGGAGGAAAAAAGTGTTTATATATTTAGCCATAGCGTTTGCCGCATTGAGTCTTTATCTCTTTTATAAGAATCGTAAACTCAAAGATGACCTCTTTGATATCGAAAGTGAAAAAGAAGAAGTTAAAAGGCTGATTTCTAAAGTCGATGAGCTCAATGTGAGATACAACGAAGCGGAATTTGAGAATGAAAAATTATTCCATCTTGTTGAACAGTATGAGAATGTAACTCAGGCTGCTTCGCGGCTTATTGAGATGGCATCACAATTTGATTCAGATACGGGTTTTATGAAAAAACTGCTTGAAGAAGCTGTTGAAATTATTCCTGAAGCAGAGTACGGCAGTGTCGTCATCGTAGATGGAGATGAATGGCAATATGTTCATACAGTCGGGCATAATCTTGGCCTTCTTCAGAGATTGGATCTTAAAAAGCGTTACTTTCTCAATCCAAGAGATTCTGAAGACACGATGTATTTCGATTCCAATGTATTTGTTCTTGATGGGATTGAGGTACACAATTCCGGAATGCCGGAAGACATTTTCAGAGAGTATTATCAGGCAACTCTGAGAACCAATCAGACGGCTATTATGGAAATCGACATCGGGGATGACATTGCCGGAACGATTTCTATCGATACATCAAAAAAATCGAATGCCACCTTTTCGAATGAGTCTTTAAAAATGTTTGGCGCTTTGGGAAATATCGCAGCCACTTTCCTTGCTTTTCAGAGACTGGGTAAGATGCATGAGGAATTTCAGAAAGAAGTTATTCTGTCTATCATCAGAATGATGGAAATTCATGATGCGTATACCAGAGGTCATTCCGAAATGGTTGCCGATCTTTCTAAAAAGATAGCGATCAAGATGGGATACGACAAAGAGCGCGTGAAAGAAACGTACTGGTCGGGGCTTGTTCATGATATCGGGAAAATCCTTGTACCTGAAGCGATCCTCAACAAGCCGTCAAGACTTTCGAATAACGAGTTTGATATCATCAAAAAACATCCGGGCTGGGGACATGAAGTATTGGCCCAGTCAAGATATCTGAGTTTAATATCGGTGAATGTTAAGTACCATCATGAGCGGTTTGATGGAAATGGCTATCCTGAAGGCGTTTCGGGGGAAGATATACCGGAAGTCTCACGAATTCTTGCTGTTGCGGATACATGGGATGCCATGACGCGAAACAGGTCTTACAGAAAGGCGTTGGATTATCAGACAGCTGTGAATGAATTAATCAAAAATAAAGGGAAGCAGTTTGATGGGAATGTTGTGGATGCCTTTATCGAGGTTCTGCAGGATGATAATAGATATAAAGATATAATATTGAAAGGCAGTTGAGAACAATGTACAATATTTTGGTTGCTGATGATTCAGTTTTAATGAGGAGAAATCTGAAGAATATACTCAAGCAGGCCGGTTATAATATCGTTGGTGAAGCTTCCAACGGAAAAGAAGCTGTTGAACTTTATCGGAAATTCAAACCCGATCTGGTTACGATGGATATCACTATGCCGGTTATGACGGGAATAGACGCTGTTAAGAATATTATAGATGAATTTCCCAAAGCCAACATCATCATGATCTCCGCGTTAGATCAGAAGCATATGGTTTTCAAAGCTCTTGAATGCGGGGCAAAACATTATATCGTCAAACCATTCAAAGTGTCTGCTGTTTTGAAGGCGATTGAGCATGTACTGAGTCCCGACAAGCCATCGGATAAGAATACTGCGAGAGAAGAACATAAAGAAACGGTTGCGTCAAAAACGAGCGCAGAACCTCTTGGAACGCCGTATCTCGTTTCAAATCGAGAAGGCGCCTTCTTTATACAGGTCTTCTCCACATTAAACAACAAACAATATCTTCAGCTTGAGGGGACGGTTCAGGGACTCCTTGCCATACCGGGTGTCAAGATATTCTTTGATCTCGCGGCCTGCGCTTATCCGGAGGAGATGAGTTTTGCACTCAAACCCCTCATTGATAAGATCAGGAATTCCGGTGGAAAGGCCGATGTCATCGTTAAATAAATTATTTTTCGATCACGCAGAGTTTTATCCTTCCGTAGTCTGTATCTATTGAATATGCGAATTTTGCTTTATCAGGATAATTCATATTACCGTTATCGCAATTGATAGAAATGGGGGAGCTTATCGCAAGAATGGCTTCCTCTTTTGCCGCTTCGCCGAGAGCATTTCCCGTAAAAATGTTGCAGGTTTCTGAGACACCATCCTGTATATCCTTCTCGTTTAACGTACTTTCATCTTCACACATCAGCAGTCTTGAAGCAAATGCCCTTGCAACTTTCTCGTCCAGAGACAGTAAGGTTGTGGCATAGACCGTTCCACTGACCTTTATCATGGCGTTGTATCTGAAGAGCTCAATAGCTTCAAAGACCTGTTGCTTTTCTTCCTGCAATATTTTAATATTCATCGTTTGGAGGTACTTATCGGCTTCCATTTTCAGCATATTTAAAATAGAGTCAAGTGGTAATTTTGGCATCTCATGGGCTTCTTTGATGGGAATATGCAGGATAAAAGATGTTCCGGCATCTTCAACGGTTTTTATTTCAAGGAACCCTTCAAATTTATGTAACTCGCTGTTTAAAGCTGAAAGGCCCACACCTCTTCCTGAAATGTCTGTGACATTCTTGCTGGTACTCAATTTATCCATCAGGATTAACTTGAGTTTCTCATCGTATGACATGCCTTCAAGTGTTTCGTGATCGACAATACCGATTTCCAGAGCCTTTTGAGCCACATCGTCGAGATCGATTCCTTTTCCATCGTCACTGATGGTTAAAATGATCTCACCATTGATTTCCTGAACGTAGACTTTGATAACGCCATACTCGGATTTACCTTTTACGGCCCTTTCTTCTGGAGTTTCAATCCCATGATAGATGCTGTTTCTGAAAATATGCGTCAATGATCTGATCAGCGGTTTGTAAAGTTCCTTATCAACGGGTATATCGTCTCCCTCGATGATCATCGGCTCAACAAATTTCCCCATTCTTTGGGCAAGTTGACTGACATAATTTTTATAATACCCAAGCATCTCTCTGAAAGGTGTATAACGTAATCGTTTCAATTCGATGAGGAATTCTCTTCCGTCTTCACCCAGTTCGCTTTCCGCCACCTTGTTTTCGAGATCGACGATTCTGTCCGGTTCGATGACCAGTTTTTGTTCGTTTGAGAAGAATTGTGAACCGAGTAATTCACGAATTAGTTCTGTATCCGGTCTGATCCATGCGTTGTAGTCGAAAGAATCAAAATATTCGTACAGTTTATCGCTTGAGAGTGTTGCAAGATATTTTCTTTCGCTGTTTATTTCAGTCTCGAAATCATGCAAAGCCTTTACGGCGTTAATGGCATCAAAGTTTGCAAAACTGCCTTTATAGGTATGAATCATCCTGAAGATCTCTGAGATTTTATCTTCGTTTGAAAGATTGCTCTCAATGATCTGAGCGATTCCCGTTATGGAGAACTGTCTGTAATCATGAAGCAGTTCAAGGTAGTCTGTTCTTGAATTAGAGACCTTGATCACCATCTTCAATATATTTCGTTCGTGTTCAATCTCATTCTGAAGTTCGACTCTTTCTGAAATATCGTGCAGGATCATCATGATCTTTTTCCCGTCATTTTCGCTGTTGATAAGACGATAATTCAGTTTTACGGTTCTCCCGTTTCTATTTATCTCTTCAGGCAGAAGCGACATGTACATGTCTGTTTCAATCCTGTTGTTCTCATTTAATATTTTTAGGAAAACCTTGTCGAGGAATTCCTTTATTTCGGTATTATTATCGGATAAAAGAGTTGAGATAGATCGATCTGCTACCTCTTTACCGAAGATCCTTTCGCATTCAAGGCTGTATTCTTTATCGATAATCAAAGATCCCGAGAAAGTAAGAAATCCTTCTTCCGTATTATCAAGAAGTGTTTTTAAGGACATGGTCGTTTTATTCAATTCATAAGTCCTGTCTTCCACTTTTCTGTCAAGTTCCCTGTATGAACTTTCAAGTTCCTCATTCATAGCCGTCAGCTCTTCATAAGAAGCGTATAATTCATCAGAGGTTGATTGAAGTTCTTTATACGTTTTCTGGAAGTCACCAACCATGATAATCCCGAAACTGAAGATAATCATCATGGAAGACATGGCATGAATCGGAAATGGCATAACACTGCCGAGCAGATCCACCACCAGCATGTAGATTGTACTTGCCGTGAGAACCGATACCGGGTAAATAAATTCGGTTGTTTTTTTGCCAAATGCAATATAAAGCATGAAAGTGAGGTTGATATAACTGATGATATATTGAACGATGTTGAATCCGAAATACAACAGTAAGCAAGCGGCAAGATTTGGCAGAAGCAATCGCTTCGAAATCACCAATGCACTGTTGTCTTTCTTGTAATAAGATTCGATTCCGATGACCAGAAAGTAGACATAGAGCATGTATGCCATCGGTCTTAAGATGTCTATTGTTGGTGAATTGACGATGTCAGGAAAGATATCCGGTGTATTCAGAACGAATAAAAAACTGACAAGGGCATTAAAGAGGACGGCTACCCCGATCGTCATATAAGCCTGTTTTTTTTCTACGACCTGTTTTCCCAGGGAAAGCAGGATGATAGCCAATAAAGCACCCATACCGAATACAACAAGATAGAAATCCAAACCGAGAAACCACATCGTGCTTAATTGACGATTAAACGCATCAAAATTCCCGAAATACGGGGCAGCGTATATCTCCAGTTTATCCCTTGTCTGAATATGTATGAGGATTTTATTTGTTTCAAGGAATTTATCCTTTGGGAGTCGAATAGGCTTTGAATAAAGCATTTGATTCGATTTACTCCCCGTCTGATGAAAGACAAAGGAATCTATATTTTCACCGTTGAAGATAATCTCAACCGTCGCTTCATCAATTGCGGGAAGTACCATTCCCAAGTCTTCCGATAGATTTCCTTTTAACTCACCGTACATGGTGAATAAGATGGGTCCCCTCTGCTCTACAACTAACGGAAAAGATAACACAGCGGATTGTGTTTGCTCAGGTGATATCCAGTTTATTTCTATATCTTTTCCCGTCTCAAGCGGGGAATAGAAAATATAATAAAAAAATACCCACAGGAAAAGGAAAAAAAGAACGGCCGATAAAGTGAAATATATTTTTTTTCTATTCATCATCAATCGCTTCAAGATGTATATTACTGATTGCCGAATGAACATCCAGGATAATATCCGGTATGTTTTCATTCTCTTTAAAAGTATTGTCTTTGATTTTCAGGTTACTGATTGCCGATTCAATGTTATCGTAATACATTGAGTTTTTCGGTAGATAAAAATCGAGTGAATTGATTGCCGATTGTGTCTTGAAATATAAAGGCTTTCCGGTATTTTTCAACAGTATATCAAGGTCGAGCATCGCCGTATTGATGTCAACGTATTCAAACGGATTTTCTTTCAGATTCAATTTACCTTTGACAACGGCTGAATCAATTAACAATTCCAGATTTGAATCGGCGGGAACTTTCAGGTGAATCTCATGCCTCGGTTTTTTAAAGGCAAAAAACTGATAATCATTATCTCTGATCAATTTTAAACGGTTTCCGCTTTGTTCGATTTCCAGATCATTTTTATCGGAAATATAAGAACCGCTGATGATATTGGTCAATTCATAATCCGTGTCAATTTCAAGATAAACCGTTCCCAGCTCAAGTTCAAGGATGGTTTTCACTTCAGGGGATGAAATTGCAATCTGAAAGGGATATTCTTCATATTCTCTGCTTCCATAATAATCTGTCGGATAGAACATCAAAGCGAGAGTGAACGCGATGATGAATATCACATTGACAACCTTCAACCACCTCAACGTCTTGATATTTGAAAGAATGGAAATCCCGATCATGATCAGGATAAACGGCCAAAGGAAAAAGAGATTTTCGATCATCGTGCCGAAAATTGAGGTATCGAATATACCAAAGACGATTAAGACACCTATAAGCAGTAACGTTAAGCCAAAAAAGAGGCGCATCTTATTTCTCCTCTCTGAAGAATTTGTACAATACTGCACCACCGGCACCGATAAGGATGACACCTAATGCAATTCTCCAGGGGAACCCTCCTGGAATCATCTGACTGACAAGAAAGATACCGCCGATGATCAGAATTGCCACACCAAGAACCAGCTTACTTCTTCTTTCTTTTTCCATCTGTTCTTTGATCTTCTTTTCAGATTCATATGAGCCTGATTCAGAATTGAATTCCGAATCAATAAAGTCATCATCATCATCGTCCATAAAATCCCTGTCTGTATGCTTGAAGCTCGATGGTTCTTCGGGGATGATCACCCATGCGATGATATAAAGAATAAATCCCGTCCCTGCAGCAAAAATAGCTGCTGCCCAGATCAAGCGAACGATTACAGGGTCAATATCGAAGAATTTACCGACCCCGGAACACACACCACCAAGAACTCTATCCGTTCTTGAACGGTATAATTTTTTTTCTGCCATAAAAACACCTCGTTTGTAAATTGGAAATGATCCCAACGGAACCATTTCCGTTGTTTTTAAAGTCTGAACCCTTCCGGTAACAGTTCAGACAGCATGAATTTTTTGATAGCACCTTCTGTGTTGACTAATACGACTTCCATATCCCCAAATTCCCACAAAAACTGTCTACATGCGCCACAAGGAGAACCCGGATCATCACTTTCAGTAGCAACGACGATACCTTCAAACTCTCTTTCACCATCGCTGACCGCTTTGACACAAGCGGATCTTTCGGCGCATATGGTTAATCCATAGGAGGAATTTTCCACATTTGAGCCGGTATAAACCGTTCCGCTTTTACCAAGTAATGCGGCACCAACTTTGAATTTTGAAAACGGGCTATAGCTGTTGTCAAGTTGCTTAATTGCAATGCCTATCAATTCTTTTTCATTTTTCATCATAATCATCCTCTTCTCTGTAATCTTGAATATCTCTGTCCAGTTCGTTGTCAGAAAAAAGTTTTCTGCTTCCTGTATTTTTTATTACAAGCTTTATCTTCTCGATTCTGGTCTTGCTCGCCGCAAGAATCCTGAAATAAAAACCGTTGATATTGGTTTCCTCTCCAACTTCAGGAACGCGCTCAAAAACCTCCAGAAGATATCCTCCCATTGATTCAAAATCAGTTTCGGGGAATTCAATATCCAATTCCCTTTCGATATCGTTCAACGGTACTTTAGAATCTATTATATAGGTATTTGGAGCAATTAATTCTATTCCGGCCTCTTCACCTTCATCAAATTCATCGAGGATTTCCCCCATGACTTCTTCGATGATATCTTCGATTGTTACCAATCCTTCAGTTCCTCCGTATTCATCGACAACGATTGCCATATGAACCATATCTTCCTTGAATTCTTCAAGCAGGTCATCAATCTTTTTTGTCTCGGGAACAAAATACGGGATGCGAGCGATTTCCTTGACGTCGATTCTGTCAAGAACATCACTTCCCCTCTTGTCGATAACCTTGATGATATCTTTGGCGTATAGAACTCCAACGATATTGTCAACGGTATCGGTAAAAACCGGAAATCTTGAATACCCCTCTTCGGTGACGTAGGTCAACGCTTCACTGAGTTTGGTGAAATCTTCTATTGCCACCATGTCAACACGTGGAATCATGATTTCCTTGACACTCGTTTCCTTCAATTCCAACGCACGTGTGAGCATTTTGCTTTCCTCTACTTCTATTGCACCTTCCCTTGCGCCAACCTGCATCGCATAAACGATCTCATCTTCTGTGATAAACGGTGCATCCTTAACAACTTCACCGCCCATCAATTTCACAAAGATGTTACTGATCTGAACCAGTAACCAGATGACCGGTGTCAAAATCGTACTGAGAAATGTGACAAGATGAATAACCCGGTTAAAAACCTTTTCCGGATTCTGTGTGGAATAGACTTTCGGAGTGATTTCTCCGAATATCAGAATCAGCATTGTCATGATTCCCGTGACGAGGGCGGCTGCAGCTCCTGCATTTCCCTCCGGAAAAAGATTCAACGCAATCAGAGTCGCCAGCGATGAAGAAAAAATATTAACGACATTATTAAAGACCAAAATGGTTGTCAGTAATTTGTTAGGTTCATGTAAAGCCGTTTCGACAACCTTTTTCTTTTCCTTGGACCTGGCTTTTTCAGCCATTTCCTTCAACCTGAGCTTGCTCATCGACGTTAAAGCCGTTTCAGAGCCCGAAAAAAGACCGGATAACAAGAGCATGAATAACAGTAATACTATTTGCCAGATAAGAGTGCTGCTACTAAAAGGTTCTGGTTCCACTTAAAACCACACCGTCCTTCCAAAATTTACTCAATAGTGGTATTTTTCACCTTTGAGAATTTTCATTGATCGATAGATCTGTTCTATTAATAACAATAAAGCCATTTCATGTGTAAACGTCATCCTGGATAAAGAAATCTTTTTATAGGAAGAACTCTTGATATCATCATGAAAACCCGTGTACCCGCCTATGGCGAACATCAAGTCCTTTGAATAAACCATTGATTCGCTGATCATCTCCGCAAATTCAACCGAAGTAAGGTTTTTGCCACGTTCCTCAAGGATGATTAGCTCTTCATCCTTTCTTGTCTTTAAAAGTAACTCGGCCTCTTTACGCTGAATCTCTTCCTTTAAATCCCGATTCAGATCGCCACCACTTTTTAGTGCAATTACATTCAATTTTGTATAGGGTTTTAACCACTTGAGATATTGGTCGATACCCGCTTTCACGAACTTCGTCTTTAACGAACCAAAATATGCTATTTTCATGATGGAAAATTATATCATAAAAGCACAACTATTCTAAAAGGAATGGTATAATAAATATATAAGTAAGTTGTTTACTTTTGTAAATGATTAGATGGGGGGGAAGAACAATCATTAAAAGGGATGAGAAGCGTAAGATAGATGAATTTCAGAAACTTATCGGTATTCGTTTTAACGATGAGGAATTACTTTTTCAAGCATTGAGACATTCATCTTACGTTAATGAGATTTCGAGATTCAAGAACAACACCTTACTTTCGAATGAAAGGCTGGAGTTTCTTGGAGATTCTGTGGTCGGGATTGTAATTGTCGAAAGACTTTACAATCAATTTACAAAAAATGTTGAAGGTGATCTTGCTCGCGCAAAATCTGTTCTGGCGAGTGAGGCGATTTTATCCAAAGTGGCACGGAAGATTTCATTGGGTGACTTTATTTTCCTTGGGCACGGAGAAACGCTTTCGGGCGGAAGAGACAGAGATTCACTACTTGCCGATGCCTTTGAAGCGCTATGTGGAGCCCTGTACCTTGATCTGGGCTTTGAAACAGCCAGAGATTTTATTATTGAAGAGATTTATGAGTACATTGATGTTGTTATGAGAGATTCTCTTATGCTTGATTACAAGACAAAACTGCAGGAAATTACGCAGTCGAAGATGAAAAGCTTGCCGGAATATAATCTTGTCAGTACAAGAGGACCTTCTCATGATCCTGAATTTATCATCGAATGTTTGATAGACGGGAGACGATATGGTAAAGGCAGGGGCAAAAGCAAGAAAGAGGCCGAACAGATGTCAGCCAAGTCGGCCATCGATGAGATGAAGAAAGAGAGTCTGATTTGAGTTCGAAATTGTTCATCATCCCCGTATTTTTACCGTGGATGGGTTGTGCCAACAGATGTATATACTGTAACGAAACCGCCGTTACGGGCTATAATCATCTCAATTTTGAAGATACGGATATCCTGAAAAAACTGGATAAAGAAGTCGAAGAATCTCTGAAATACGCGTCTGCCGGTAAGAAAAAGCAGATTGCCTTTTTTGGGGGTTCTTTTTCTAATACAAACATTGCCGTTCAGAGAAAATTTCTGGAGTGGGCTTATGCTTATATCAACACTGGCGTTGTTGATTCGATAAGACTCTCCACAAGACCGGACGGGATAGACGAAACCATCATCAACCTGTACAAACAGTACAAGGTTGAATCCGTTGAACTGGGAGTTCAAAGTTTTTTTGACGATGTACTGAAAAAGAACAACAGAGGTCATGATGCACAGAGTTGTAAAGATGCAGTGAACCTGTTAAAGGCTGCAGGCATTGAAACCGGTATTCATCTGATGCTGGGGTTGTACGGTTCGGAGAAGGAAAAAGACCGGGAAAGTTTCGATATCGCCTGTGAACTGAAGCCGGATACCCTGAGAATTCATCCGACCATCATTCTCAAGGAGACCGTTCTCGAGAAACTTTATCTCAGAGGCGATTACAAGCCGCTTGATTTGAGAGAAGTGGTTGAAGAGATGGGAAGGATGTACAACAAAGCAGAGGAAGCAGGAATCAGGATGAACCGGATTGGATTATTCATCCCTCATGAGCTTGAATCTTCAATTGTTGCGGGCCCTTACAATCAGTCGATTGGAGATATGACGAAGATCATGGCGTTTATCCTTAGACTGTTGCAAAGAATAAATAAAGGAGAAACGGTAGAACTTCAAACAGAATCTTATAACAGAATAAAATCACATAAAGGTTTTTTTCTTCAATATCTCGAACCCTATTTTTCAAATGGGGGGATAAAAAAACTTTTTTAAATCGAAATAACCTGGAGGTCAAATATGAAAAAATGTTCTTTAATGGTAATTTTGGTTCTTCTTATGATATCTTCCAGTTTTTCCATTGATCTGAGTCAATTCCTGACAAAGATATACGAACAGTACCCCGATGCCGTTGCGGCAGAACTTGGCTGGCAGAGTGCTTTTGATAACTACAATGCGACTCTTCTGAAAGCTGATTCAAAATTGAGTATCATTGAAGCCGATCTGGAGAGGTTGAAGGCTTATAAGACCTATATGAATGAGAAATGGGAGGTTCTGGAAGAGGTTCTGGAAATCCTTTTTGAACTTGAAAAAACAGATATCGAATCGGGAATTGCAACGATTGAACACAAGATGTACAGTGAGGATCTTGAGAACAAGAAGAAGGCGGCTGCCTATGGCGGTGTATCGGATATGGATGTTTCACTGGCACAGATCGAAGCGGATCTCTCTCAGTCAAAACTGGATTATTATAACAATTACAAGTCGGAGATGAACGGACATATGAGAGAGATTTTGTTTATTTCCGAACTGCCGAAACTCAAATTTAAGGATATCAAATTGCCTTCACTGACCGTCGAGGAAATACAAAAGATTAAAGAGGAGAATATCGACAGAAAGATAGAAAGTCTGAATATGCAGGTGGAGGATACGAAATATAAACTGGCTCAAACGGGGATGACAACGTCGTACCTTGCTGATGTCAACAAGCGTTCAGCGAAGATTCATGAGTTAAAGGAACAGTCAGCCGAGTATTCCGTTATCTTTGAGATCAATATCGCGCATGAAAAAGTGAAATTGTCCGTTGCACAGTACAATGCGGCTCTTGATAAAAAGGAGCTTTATATGGATCGGTTGGTCAAGCTGCAGGAAGCTCAGCAGGAAGGGTATATCACTTCTTTTGACTATTATCAGGGTGTTTTGGATATATATGAATATGACAGAATGGCATGGAAAGCAAAACATGATCTGTTTCTGAGTCTGCTGGGATATTTGAAGGCGAAAGGCTCGGATCCGGTTGAAGGTCTTTTGCCGTTCTTTGAAGAGTGAGGTTTTTATGCAAACTGTAAAAGATGCGAAGATAATCATAAATGAATTGGTGAAGGTGTTAAACCCTGAAAAGAGAGTGAGGGAAATCCTCAGAAAACAGAAAGAAAAATTTCAGGAGAAAAAGCTTCACGTCCTTTCAATCGGGAAAGCAGCTTGGGATATGGCTGCTGCAGCTCATACGGAACTTGGGAACAGAATAGAGAAGGGAATTGTCATCACAAAATATGATCATTCGAGAGGGAGAATAGGAGACTTCGAAATCTTTGAAGCGGGACATCCCGTACCGGATGAGATGAGTGTTCAAGCGGCAAAAAGGGCGGTCGAAGTCTTTGGCACTCTTGGTGAAAAAGATCTGCTGATTTTCCTCATCTCAGGGGGTGGCTCCTCTCTGTTTGAGATACCGGTAGAGGGATTGGATGTCTCTGATACTGCAGAAATCACTCAAATTATGCTGAAAGCGGGTTGGGATATAAAACTCATCAATTCAATCAGAAAGAGACTCTCAATTGTTAAGGCGGGACAGTTTGCGCAGACAGTCAGCCCCGCTGAAGTGAAGGCTTATATCATCAGTGATGTCCTTGGCGATAATGTAGAGGATATTGCATCTGGGCCTGTCAGCCCAGTTTCGGAAGATTATGAAACATTTAAGCGACAGGTTGAATCACTGGATTTGGCTTGTTTTGATCTGCTGAAGAAAAAAGAGGCTTTTCATCATTCTCTGGAACGCTGTTTGCCTGAGAAGACCGATAACGCAGAGACACATATCATCGACAATGTCTCTCATGCCTGCAAGGTTGCAGCTGCAAAGGCTAAGGCAATGGGATATCATTCCAGAATCATCACATCACATCTCGAATGCGAGGCATCCGAAGCTGCAAGATTTATCTCATCAATCGTAAAAGAAGTCTATTCAGAGGATTCTGAGTACACCCTTCCCTGCTGCCTTGTTTTTGGAGGAGAAACAACCGTTCATATCAGGGGGACGGGTCTTGGAGGCCGAAATCAGGAGATTGCTCTCGCATCGGCAATTGAATTGAAAGACATGAAAGCGGATATAACACTTTTTTCATTCGGTACCGATGGAACAGATGGGCCGACAGATGCGGCAGGGGGTATTGTAACTTCTGACACTTATGATGAGATGGTTGAGAAAGGGATCAAACCTGAAGAGTTGTTGCGGAACAATGATTCCTATCATGCACTGAAGAAAACAGATCGTCTTATCATGACCGGTCCAACGGGAACGAATGTCAACGATGTTATCTGTGTTTTGATGAAGTGAGCGGGTTCCCAAATAAAATCCCCGCTTTAGCGGGGATTTATAGTATCGGTAACGGTGCAGGCCGTTCAGGCGTTTAGCTTTTCAAGGATTTCTTCCAGTTCTTTCTCAGTGAATTTACCCTTACCGAAATTCATCATTCCTCTGAGCGGCATATATTTCAGCATGGAATCGGCTATTTCCTGATTTTCTTCCGAGACGGTGGATAAACCGGAATCTTCAAAGAACGTTTCCCGGATATCCTCAGTCAGCTCCATTCCAAGTTTGGTTTCCATAATGTCGCCCATGGTACTGTTGCGATCGAAACTTCTTTTAATCTGAACCGTTGATTCTACCTTGATTGATTTTTCAAGTCTTATATCATCAGATGAGCTACCCACTGCGATGATATAGGTTCCTCCCTGGACATGCCAGTCCTTAATATTTGTGTTGTAATAGGCAAAGCTTCTTTTGTCCAGTTTGAAGGTCACGGTCTTTGTTTCTCCCGGATTCAGCTCTATTTTCTCAAATCCCTTTAATTCTTTTTCCGGTCTTGAAACCCCTTTATTCTGATCGGATACATAAAGCTGAACGATTTCTTTTCCGGAGACGGTTCCGGAATTTTTAATCTCAGCCGTTACGGTTAGCGTTTCTTCATCCGTTATCGGGTCTTTATCAACGGAGAGGTTGCCGTATTCGAAGGTTGTATAGCTTAATCCAAAACCAAACGGGAAAAGCGGGTGCATCTTTTTCTTGTCATAGTATCTGTACCCGACATAAAGTCCTTCGTTGTAATTCACTTCATAATCATCCCCGGGGAAGTTCAGGAAAGAAGGGTTGTGTTCAAGTCTTTCGGGGAAAGTCTCGGCGAGTTTTCCGGAAGGATTTATTTCTCCAAAGAGAATTTTTGAGATTGCGCTTCCACAGGCCTGACCTCCGAGGTATGCTTCGAATAATCCTCTTACATCATTTATCCAGGGCATTTCCACGGGGGCTCCATTGTTGAGAACGACGATGGTATTTGGATTTGCAGCCGTTACGGTTTCAATCAGTTTGTTGTGATTGAGCGGCATGTGCATATCCTTTCTGTCATAACCCTCCGATTCATATCTTTCCGGAAGACCGGCGAAGAGAACCACTACATCAGCGGTTGAAGCAACTTCTTTAGCCTCTTCAAGTAAAACAGGATTGATTTCATCACTGTCAATTTCATATCCCTTTGCAAAATCTATGGCAGTTTTTTCTCCGGCGAGTTTTCTAATCTCTTCTAAGGGTGCGTCTATTTTGAAGGCGTTGACATGTGAACTTCCACCACCCTGGAATCTTGGCTTTTCTGCAAATTCACCGATAACGGCAATCTTTCCCGATTTCTTCAACGGTAAGACGTTTCCTTCATTTTTCAAGAGAACCATGCTCTCAGCAGCGGCTCTGGCAGCTATTGCATGATGCTCCTCTTTGTCGTATGTGCAATTTTCTTTCCGGTTTTCAACAGCTTTAAAGATTACTGTCAGGAGTCTTTCTACTGCGTGATCAAGAGTTGTTTCATCAAGACTTCCGTTTTGTACGGCGTTGATTAACTTTTCTTCCCCGATGCCATCACTGGCAGGCATTTCAAGTTCTAGTCCCGCCTTTAAGGCATCAACACGTTGATTAACTGCTCCCCAGTCGGAAATGACGATACCGTCAAAACCCCATTCATCTTTTAAGATATCGGTGAGCAATGTTTTATGTTCGCTGCAATGTGTTCCGTTTATCTTGTTGTAAGCGCACATAACCGTCCAGGGTTTTGCTTCTTTGATCGGTATTTCAAAGTTTGATAGATAGATTTCTCTGAAGGTTCTCTCATCTATCCGTTCGTTGATACTCAGTCTTTTATGTTCCTGATTGTTGGCTGTAAAATGTTTCAGAGAGGTTCCCACACCCTTGCTCTGAACCCCTTTGATGTATTCAGCGGATAAATTTCCGGACAGATAGGGATCTTCAGAAAGATACTCAAAGTTTCTTCCGCAGAGTGGAGAACGTTTGATATTAATCGCCGGTCCGAGAAGGATGGAAATCTGTTCCGAGAGGCTTTCATCGGCAAGTGTTTCACCGAGCTCTTTCAACAATGATTTATCCCATGAACAAGCGAGAAGAACGGCGGGCGGAAAACAAACCCCTTCTACTGTTTCACTTTCTCCTGTTTCAGGGTTTTCAACGACCTTTCTCAACCCGTGTGGGCCGTCTGCCATCATGATGGCAGGGATACCAAGTCTTTCTACTGACGCCGTGTGCCAGAAATCAGAACCGGAACACAGTGAGGCCTTTTCCTGTAATGTCATCTGTTTTATCTTTTCTCTAATTTTATAGATAGTCATCTTCTCACTCCTTCATCAAAATAAAAATAATGCTCCTTTGTTTCAGTATAGCCTGAAACATGTTTTTTTCAATCGTTGATTAAGAGAGCCTATCATCGATTATTTGGGTGTATTTAGAAAAAGAACTGAAAAACTTATGTTTTCTTATGATTCCTTTGTCAAACATTAGGAGGTTGTTTATAATCATATATATTTATCAGAATATCATACATTGATTCGCAATATGCCTTGAAACACTTTTTCCCTGCTGTTGTCATAACATACGTTGAATGTGTTTTTTTTCCGATAAATTCCTTTTTTATTTTGATATACCCTTCTTCTTCAAGTTTACGCGTATGGGTTGCAATATTTCCTTTCGTGAGATCAGTCTCGTTTAATAGAAAAAGAAAATCAACTTCGCTGGCTGCATAGAGGATCGACATGATCAGCATTCGTGCCGGCTCATGGATGATCCTGTCGATAGTCAATATTGGAATTATAGGATTATTGCCCATCTTTATCACCTTCTGATTTTCTGATAGTTGAAAAGAAATGTAAGCATTTGAAGATCCCAAATACAAGCATCAAGCTACCATTCATCAGAAAGAAAAGGATAATTCCGGTGTTATCCAAAGCATTGTTGTAGAGGAAGAGAAGGATTCCGGCTGAAGGTGAAAAAATAGTGAAAATTCTAAAAATTCTCTCTCCGGTCGTTTTAAGATAGTTTAAATAGAATAGCATAAGGATAAATCCAAAGCATAATGTGGAGTAATGAAGCATAATGGTTGTTAACGCCTCCAGTTTCAAGAGATACTTCAGGATTCCAATCAGCATCGGAAAAAAGGCGATGGGAAAGATCGTAATAAACAAATATCTTTTACTGATCATGGGCTCAACTTTTACATAACCGGATTTTGCATAAGTAAATCTTTTTCGAAGAAACTGAATAACAGGTCCGGAAAAGGCAAAGAAAATAATGATAAGTGCAATCTTGCCTTTATGGGTTGAATAATTCATGAGCATATCGATAACTGTTGAATAAAAAAGAAATAGTAATCCGGTAACTATTTCCGTAAGTCCATCTCTCTCAGATTTTACATATAGTTTTTCTTTGAGATTCATTTGACTCCTCCCTGTTATAAAAACTGGTTTTTATTAGAAACCGGTTTGAGTATACAACTATTTTAGAGAAATGTCAACATCTCAATTATATTTTACGCAGATAAAATTCACCTCTGTCGGGTCTGAATTGGAAAATAGTGGCGTTATCAGGGTTATAATCTCTGTATTTATCGTTGGAAATGATATGATATTTTTTAGTGTAGGCGATTTCAAGGATCTTTTCATCGGCAGGCGAATGAAAATAGACGTTATGATTCTTTAGAAAATGTTTTTCCCAGAAATGTCTTTGTTTCTTGATGATGAAATCGGCGTTGGCATCAAAAACAAAGATGATGGGGAAGTATATTGTTTCGTTGATCCCGAGAACATTCATCAGCTCTTTTAAGCGGTTTGGATCCGGTTGGATCAAACCGGAATGGATGATATTGCTGCCATCTATGACGACGCCCTTATCATAGCCCAGAGTTATGATTCTTCTTAAATAGGGATGAATGGTGTTCCTTCTTAAAGTATCGATAAGCGTCATCTTCTGATTATCGTCAAGTGTTTTAAAAAATTCCTGCATCCATCTGATCTCAATCTCACGAAGTCTGTACATATCCAGTTTTTTTATTTCTATCAATATTTCATCTATCATCTTCGTATCCTGAGAATCAACCAGCGTATTTCCCGCTAGTCGGCCCTTTCCATCTGAAAGGGTTTCAACGGCAGCCGTGAATTCTATCGGTTCTTTATAATAATCTTTGAGATCGCTTGATTTGATCATTTTGGTCAGCATCGTGTTGAACTGCATGTATGTCAACTGCTGACAATCTATATTGAATTGATTTTTGGCAAATTCACTCAAGGCTTTTGTGGGGAGATAAAAGAAACGCGGTGCGGTATAAAACAATAATGCAGACAACGTCCAGTCATCACATTCAAGAATTTCAGACGCCTCTTTCAGGCGTTTCGAGAATTTTCCCTTTCCATAAAGGATTTCATCTATCGCTATGGTTAATGTCAATTGATCTTTGTATTTGACTTTCTGATAGAGTCTTTCATCACATTTTTTCAGGATATTATCGAGAGACTTTTTTGAGAGTTGTTTTAATTTTTCCCTTGCGAGTGAATTTCTGATAAACTTTGATTTCGATTTGAAATCGCTCAGCACTTTCAGATATTCTGCATCATAGGCTATGTCTTTTAGCTTTTTCAATGTTGAATCACTTTCCTTAAATCTTAAAAAATAGAATTAAACAGCCGGATTAAAGTTGTTTAATTTCAGGGTCTTCGTAAATGAAATAAATCGCTTTAGCTCATTTTGTCCAAGTAAAACAAAAAGGGGGTACACACTATTAATATCGGGCAATTCATGAATTGCCCCTACAAACTTCTGACTCTGAGTTTCCCTCACCAAAAAAACTTTCCGAAGCTCCTGTTAATTTGTTTTTGCAGGGGCAGGTCTTGTACCTGCCTCTAAGATTGCTTTCTATAATTCACTTTACGACATGATGGAGAACCAGAACGGATAGGTAAACAGGAAAAGGAATGTTGAATAAACAACAACGGCACTTGAGAATTCAAGTTCTTTTTCCTTTTTATTCTCATCTGAGATTCCTTCCGCCATAATGGCTGTATTTGCCGCAGTCGGCATTGCTATTTCAAGGACGAAAACCTGGTAAACGAGTCCTTCCATGCCGATGAGTTTTCCAACGACCAAAGCTATAGCCGGAGGCAGGAACAGCTTCAGTAAAGAAGCCGGCATGATCTGTTTCAACTGGCTTAGTTTGAGCGGTATCTTGGACAGATTGATACCGACGACAAGCAATATGACCGGTATGGCACTTCTATTCAACATCTCAACGAAACTGAACATCGGAAGCGGTAAGTCCTCGCGCCAGTTGAATCCCATCGCACCGATGATCCATGAGATAATGAAGGCGTATAGCCAGGGGACTTTCAGCATATTTTTCAGAGCGTTCTTCAACACACCGTTTTTTTCAGATGAAAGCAATGACATCCCGACGGTTGGTAGCAAAACCATGTTGGTACTTGCCATAATGACCGCAAGGGGTATCGCATGTGGTCCTATTGAATATTCAAGCACCGGATAACCGATATAACCCGTATTCGAAAATGCGTTGGTATAGGCCCATAAAGTGTATGATTTGCCGCGAATCTTTCCAAGCACCCAATAAAAAAGGATGATCAAAAGGGTTACGATAATCGTTCCGAGAAAATATTTCCACAGATGCTCCAGTTTCGGAACATGTTCTGTTACATAGGTGAAAACCAGAACGGTTCCAAACAGCCAAAATGAAAGTTTTGAAAGCATCTCAGAATTTTTTTTGAAAATCTTTCCAAACGCAAAACCGGTCAGAAATATGGCGAAAACCGGCATTATCGAAGAAAAAGAATGAAAAAACAAGTCAATGATATTATTCAAGACGTCACACCTTTTTATTTTGTTTATGTCTGAGGAAATAGATGATATTGGCAATATCAGCCGGGTTTATTCCAGGTATTCTGCTTGCCTGTCCCACCGATTCAGGTCTGATGTTTGAGAGTTTCTGTACCGCTTCCGTCGCAAGGTTCTCAACGTTGCCATAGTCAACATCATCCGGAATCAGGAACGTTTCCATATCCTCAAACTGTTTGATCTCTCTGAATGAGCGTTCAATATACCCCTCATACTGAATGGCGATATCCAGCTGTTCAATCAGTTCACGATCCTCAATCGGATTCGGATCCCATTCTCTGACATGAGAATACCCGATATTCGGTCGTTTGACCAGCTCGACCAGCTTTTTGGTTTCTTTTAATGGAGACGAATTGTTGGCGGTGAGCATGTCATTGACCTGTTCCGTTGCCTTGATCCTGATCCGGGACAGTCTTTCAATCTCCCGTTCTATATTTTGTTCAAGTTCAATGGTTCGCCGGTAGAACGCTTCGTCAACCAGCCCAAATTTAAATCCGTATTTTGCAAGGCGCATATGTGCGTTATCATGTCTGAGTAATAATCGGTATTCCGCTCTTGAAGTCAGCAAACGATAGGGTTCATCCGTTCCTTTTGTGACAAGGTCATCGATCAGAACACCGAGATAGGATTCGTTTCTCCTGGGGAACCAGTGATCCTTATCGTCAATTTTCAGAACGGCGTTGATTCCGGCGATAAATCCCTGGCCGGCGGCTTCTTCATAACCGCTTGTTCCGTTGACCTGACCGGCAAAGAACAGCCCGGATATCTTCTTTGTTTCAAGATAAGGGGTTAACTGTTCGGGTAGGATGTAATCATATTCAACGGCATAGGCCGGTCGGACGATCTGAGCCTTTTCCAATCCGAATATCGAATGAATCATCTCCTCCTGCGCATGAAACGGGAGGCTCGTACTCAATCCCCCGATATAGTATTCGTCGTTTTTTCTGGTTTCCGGTTCGATAAACAACTGATGTGAATCCCGGTTGGCGAATTTCAGGACCTTGTCTTCAATTGACGGACAATAACGTGGCCCGGTCCCCCCAATGAGTTTTATATCTCCGTAAAGTGGCGAGAATTTTATATTATCCCGGATGATCTGATGGGTCTTTTCATTGGTTCGGGTGATATAAACAGGCCAGTCGGATGGGAGAACTTCCTTTTTTGTAAAGAACGAAAAACCCATCGGTTCTTCAGCGGTATTCTGTTTTTCCAGTTTATCAAAAGCGATTGTTTGTCGTTTGATACGCGCCGGGGTTCCCGTCTTGAAACGATCCACCTTCAACCCCAGTTCCTCTATTGAAGTTGAAATTAGGTCCGCAGAAAATTCGCCGAGTCTTCCCGCACTCAATTCCTTCGGTCCAACGAAAATCTTTCCCTTCATAAAAGTTCCGGCGGTTATGATGACGCACTTGGCGGTATATCTTTCTCCGAAATGTGTTTCAATCCCTTCCACCACATCGCCTCGAAGTAATATTCTTTCAACGAGACCATATCTCAGGATCAGATTTTCTTCATGCATCAGCGTGCGGGTCATGTTCTGACTATAATCATATTTGTCGACCTGCGCTCTTAAAGCTCTTACCGCAGGGCCTTTACTGGTGTTCAGCATCCTGATATTCAACATGGAACGGTCGGTGTTTTTAGCCATTTCACCACCGAGCGCATCAATTTCTCTGATGACGATTCCCTTTGCAGGACCGCCGACTGAAGGGTTGCATGGGGTCCATGCGATGGTATCAAGATTCAAATTCAAAAGAAGGGTGTTTTTCCCCTTTCTGGCTGCGACGAGTGCCGCTTCAACGCCTGCGTGACCTGCGCCTACGACAATTACATCAAAATCAGTGTCTCTTTTTATCAATTCTATACTTCCTTTCAAAAATTACTTTATTTCGTCTTGAGCTTGAATATGACCAACGATGCCGTCAGACTGGCGAAAAGATAAATAACCAGATAGATGAATTCGTTGATCAGGGAGCTGAAACTTTTACCGGCAATCATGATCTTGCGTAAAATATCCGTCAGGACTGTAATCGGTAGAGCCGGTGCGATAACCTGCATGACTTTTGGCATCTGTGACAGGGCGAAAAAGACTCCTCCACCCAGGAACATGAGGAATACGAGGGCTACTGCCGCTCCCATTGCCACATCTCCGTTTGAGGCAAATATTGAAATCAAAAGTCCGATCGAAAGATAGGTCAACATCCCCATCGTCAGTAGCAGTCCGACCAGCCAGATGGAACCTTCGTAATTGATATTCATAAAATAAATTGTCCCCAGTAACAGGGTCACCGTCTGAATAATCCCCAATATGGCATGCGCACAGTATTTTCCAAGGACGTATGACAGTCTGCTGGATGGTGAGACATGAAACCCATCAAGGATTCCCCTGTCTTTTTCACGACTGACTGATCCGATAATCCCTATTAACATGGTGGAAAGGATAACAAATGCCAGGACACCCGGTGCCATCACATCGGGATAATCAAGAGAATTATGCTCAATTCCCTCTACACGCAACTCCGGAATCTTCACGTCGCTGGTTCTGGATACTTTTTCATCCAGATTCATATCGATCATTGCGCCGTATTCAATCTCCCCCAATACCATCTTGAGCAATTTGAAGATGGTGACACTTTCAAGCAAAGAGGCACTGCTCGGGATATAGGAGATATAGGTGTTGTTTCCGGCAAGCATGTTGCCGGTAAATCCCATGGGGATGACGATCAAGCCATCAATGTCCCCCTTATCCAGTGCACTAAGTGCGGCATCTTTATCCGTTAGTTTGTAGATATTTTCCTGTTTGAGAAAACCAAGGATAAAATTGGCGAGATATTTTCCCGCAAAGCTTTTGTCTTCTCCCAACACACCGATTTGAACATCGTCAAGTGCTCGTTCCGTCGGGATGAACATCAGTGAAACGGTCAACAGCAAAAACGGTGTTATGATTAAAATGGCAAAGAATAAGGGATTTCGTATTATATATCTGATTTCAGTCAGAAAATGCTGGAAAAATGCTCTCATGTTATCACCTGCTCGGGAAAATATGTTTGAACTGCATTATTTCAATCCAAAACATATGAATTATAACAGAAATAAAACTTTTCCACTACTCTATTCAAAACACAAAAAAACTCCGGCTTTTGAAAAGCCGGAGATTATCGTAAAATTTCGCATTCAATTCAGTTAATGATATAGGGACTGAGCTCTACAGAGTAGATTGTCTTGTAAGGGAAACTGCATTGCGGAACTTTCAAGTATTCCACCGCATACTGTGAATCAATCTCAAAGGATGGCAGCACATCGAGATGATTTTCCATTTCCTTGGTAAAACTGTCAAATTTCATCCCTATCTTCAAATCGTTATGCTGTGAATGGAAGATATCCATAAACGACAGTGAACAATCCACATGGAGATATGGCGTGATACTGACCACATCTTCAGAAATAACGCCGGTGGCAGAATCAATCGTCATGCTTCTTCTGAAATCCCCTTGTGGGGTCCATTCCGATTCATTTGTCCAGTCCTGGGAATCGATACGGATTGAGTAATAGGTTTCATCGAGTGAATAGGTGATCTTTGACTTTATTCTGCCTTCCCCCTCAGACTGTGCAGAAAAACCGAAAGTCACATCACCATACAGAGGAATAACCGGTCCTTCTACAAACACGGGTTCTGAAATGATCGGTACTCTGTCGATGTTTCTTTCCCTTGAATCAACCTCAATAGTGAAATCTCCGCAAATACCGAAGATCGGATGATAGAAAAAACGTCTTAACGAATTATCAAGATTCATCTCAAAGTCAATATCCATGTATTCAAGCGTAATTTGAACCGGGTTTTCCGAATAGATTTTGATGACGGAATCTCCACTTGTTGATGTGTGATTCATCCTGCCTTCCCAAATGATGGTTTTGTTATCTGAACCTCTTGGAAAGACCAGATAGGGTTCATCGGGATTCTCTCCGGTCATGGATCTGTATTTCGTCCCTCTGAGGAATTCATTAATCTCCTCGTTGGTGAGTTCGTCAAGGGTAAACACCGCTTTATCATCGACAATATCGACACTTTCGATTTCCATTATCGGGAACCTATCATATGTGATTGTAGAATTCATTAAAACATAATCCCCGGATCGGGTTGAGAATTTAAGGGAGTTCCTGGCAATCTCCATCGTGTTGTCGGTGTCATCAAACGCTTTAACAACATCAAGACAATTGGTGCAGATGACAAATTTGTCATAATCCCGTATCGTGAGAATGGATGATTCAATGACGGTGTCTTTTGGGATTGTCCGGAAAGTCACGTTAAAGTCAAACCCGGAATTGAGCTCAATATAGTAGGCAGAGTCAATATTCCTGGCACTGACAGATTCGATAAACTTGTTCCCGGTCCATTTGATATCCCAGATTGAATCCGAATTGATATCGTACTCCTGTCCCTTTCCGAGAGATACAATATTTACCGTCTTTGAAGATTCCGAAGTAAATCTGATGAGTTCGAAGGTAAGCTCTTCGTCGCTTATGGTCTTAAAATCCATATAGGCATAATACTCACTGCTCGTGTCTCCGTCCTGTTTGAATATTCTGATTCCTATCCGCTCATCTGTGCCAAACATGGAAACGTCAGGATTAGATGTTGAATAAATGATCTTTCCATTTCTGAAAAAACCGCTTTTTACAGCATCAAGCCCCAGATACCCTTCAGGTTCCTGTTTTTTTACGTCCGCACAAGAAGATAAGAAAAGAATTATAATAAACAGCAGAAACAATAATGATAAAGTGGTTTTACTCTTCATATATGTTCCCCCCTATATTTATATCAACAGATTATAACATGAATTAACCCAATTTTAGTATAAGAAAATTATAAAAAGGTAAAATATTTGCTTTGACTTTCCGCTTTTGTGTAATATAATAGAATTAAGAATTTTTATGGGAGGATGGAAGAAATGTTAAATTATGGCGAAGTGAAGAACGAAGCAGTGTTTAGAAATTTTGAAAAGATAAGCATGATTCCAAGAGGTTCGGGAAACGAAAAAGAGATAAGTGATTTCCTCGTAAAATTTGGACAGGATCTGGGATATGAGACTTATCAGGATGAGGTTCTTAATGTCATCATCAGAAAACCCGCTTCGGAAGGGTATGAACATCTTGATACCGTTATCCTGCAAGGACATATGGATATGGTATGTGAAAAGAATAAGGGAACGGAACATGATTTCCTGAAAGATCCTATAAAACTGAAAGTTGAAGGGAATATCTTAAGTGCAGAGGGTACAACACTCGGTGCCGATGACGGAATAGCCGTTGCATACTGTATGAGTATCCTTGAAGATAAAACCCTCAAGCATCCGCCTCTTGAAATTTTCATCACAGTTGAAGAGGAAACGGGCCTTGTCGGGGCAATGAAAGTCGATGGATCACGATTTGAAGGAAAGAAACTTATCAATATTGACGGAGAAGAAGAAGGTATTTTCTATGTTTCATGTGCGGGAGGGGTCAGAACCAAGATTACATTACCCCTTGAGAAGAAAAAAGAGTCTGTTGAAGAAGCCATCTTCGAACTCAGTGTTGCCGGACTGGCAGGCGGGCATTCGGGTGCGGATATTCACAAGGGAAGAGGGAATGCGAACAAATTGATGGGAAGAATCTTGTACGAAATTAAGAGTGCCTTTGGGCTTAACCTTTATGCCGTTGAAGGTGGGGCAAAGATGAACGCCATACCAAGAGAATGTACGGCAGTCATCGGTGTAAAAACCAAAAAAGCGGAAGCGTTGAAACTGTTTCTGGATTCCGTCATGAAGACGATTCATTCGGAATACAGAAAAACGGATCCTGATTTCAGAATTTCACTGTCACAACTTGACAAACTGCCAAAAGACAGAAAGATGCCGTGGAAGAAGTCTGAAAGAAACAAGGCAATTCATCTCATGATGGCGATTCCGAATGGCGTTAACACGATGAGTCATGACATCGAAGGACTTGTTGAAAGTTCCAACAACCTGGGTGTTATCACATATGAAGGCGACAAAGTCCTGTTTGAATGCTCAACACGAAGTTCAGTTGCTTCAAAGAAAGAGGAGCTGAGTAAAAAACTGGATGAAATCGCAGAATTCTGCGACTGTGAGATCAGACATGATTCGGATTATCCCGGTTGGGAATACAGAGAAGTATCACCTCTCAGAGATCATATGGTAAAGGTTCATGCGGAAGTGATGGGCAAAGAACCTCAGATTGAAGCCATCCATGCAGGGCTTGAATGCGGTCTTTTCCTCGAGGTTATCAATCCTGAACTGGATATGGTGGCGATGGGACCAAATATGTACGATGTTCACACCCCTGACGAAAGCGTAGAAATTGACTCGGTTGACAGACTGTATGGATTCCTCGTAGCTGTCCTCGAAAAGATGAAGGAGATGTAAGTTTTGAAAGATACCTATTTAAAAGAAGCAAATGAGTTGTTGGATTTTATAGAAAAGTCTCCCAGCAGATTCCATGCCGTGGATGAAATGGGGAAGATTCTTTCCGCAAGTGGATTTCAGGAATTAAAGATCAACGAGAAATGGGAACTGAAAAAAGGCGGAAAGTACTTTACAACGAAAAATGATTCCTCTTTGATCGCCTTTATTGCGGGAACTGAAGAAGTCGGTACGAACGGGTTCAGGATAACGGGTTCTCACAGTGACTCACCGGCTATTCGCATCAAACCCAACCCTGAGATGAAAGTTGGGGGAAAGGGATTAAAACTGAATACGGAAATTTACGGAGGCCCAATCCTTTACAGCTGGTTTGATAGACCGCTGGGGTTTGCCGGAAGGGTAACGCTTGAGGGGGAAAATCCCTTTAAGCCGGAATCCGTACATGTCTGTATCAAAGACAAAAAGTGTATTATCCCAAGTGTTGCCATTCACATGAACAGAGAGGTGAACACCGGGTTTGGTCCGGACAAGCAGAAAGATATGCTGCCGCTTCTCAGTACGATTGAAGAAACGGTCAACAAGTATAATTTTAAACAGATGATTGCAGAAGAACTTGACATTGAACCTGAAAGAATCATTGACTACGAGATGTCCCTACACGATATGACAAGGGGACAGCTTGTTGGAATGGACGAAGAAATGATCTCCTGTTCACAGCTGGATAACCTGGCGATGGCATATGCGTCATTGATTGCGTTGACAGAATCGGAAGCGACAGAAACAACAAAGGTTGTCGTTGTATTTGATAACGAAGAAATCGGCAGTCAAACCATGCAGGGAGCCTCTTCACCACTTCTTGGGACAATACTGGAGCGAATTACGATAGCTTTGGAAGGCGACAGGGAAAGGTATATCAGAGCACTTGAGAATTCATTTATCATTTCCGCGGATATGGCACATGCCCTTCATCCCAACAATCCTGAAAAACATGATCCTACCAATCATCCGGTGTTGAACGGCGGTCCGGTTATCAAGATGAGCTCCAATTTCAGATATACCAGCGACAGTGAATCAGCAACCGTTTTTGAACTGTTGTGTAAGAAAGTTGACGTCCCCGTTCAGAGATTCGTCAACAATTCCAGAGAGCGAGGCGGCAGTACAATAGGCCCGATTACCGCGGGCCAACTCGGTATGCGTTCAGTGGATATCGGAAATCCGATGCTTTCCATGCATTCCGTCAAAGAATTGGGTGGCGTAGCCGATCATCATTATCTGCTTAAAGTGTTAAAAGAATTTTATAGATAACTTCAATGCAGGGGCGGATTACCCTGTCCGCCCTTTTTTCTTCGTTTATCTCAACGGTTATTCCAAAATCTCCTCAAGATGTGCTTCGATTTCTTCGGTATTACAGATCGAAAATTTCTTTTTTTCATACAAAACAAATCCCGCATCCACCAGTTTCGAAAGCGCCCGATTGACACTCCTCAAAGGGGCACAAGCCTCACTGGAAAGCCTCTCCTTGGAGAGTTCCTGAAGATCACCAAATTTGTGATGGGTATACAGACTGTATAAAACCCTGTCTTTGACAGTCATGAAAGCAATCTGTGCCATCTTATCCGAATTCTTGTTCAACTTTAAAGCCATATATTTGAACAACATCAGATTGAAGTCAAAATCAAGCTTCATCCATTTCATCATCGTTTCCTTCTTTAAAAGAATGATGCGACAATCTGTTTTAGCGAGCACATTTAAAGGTTTTAACCCTTCGATGAACAATTCGACCTCACCAAAACAGGTGTATCCCTCATCAACGGAATATAGAAAAAAACTTCCCGCCATATTCTGATTGTAAACCTCTATCGTACCATCAACCTGAATATAAAGATTTTCGATCGTTTGAGACGGCGAAATGATCAAACTGTCTTTTTTGAAATCTTTATAAACAAATTCCTTTTTTATCTCAGAGGGGGCATTTTCAACGATTTTTTTCAGATTCATAATTTGTCATCCCTTTTTGGTCATTTGACCTTTTTTATTATAACCCACAGACGTATAATCAATCAACAAAGAGGAGGGAACGATGAGAAAATTTATTATAGATACCGATACAGGAAGTGACGATGCAGTAGCCCTTATCATGGCGTTGAAATCTGAAGATGTGAAAGTGGAAGCAATTACTACCGTATGCGGGAATGTACCGCTCGAATTGGGTACCAGAAATGCCCTGATGACTGTGGAGATAACCGATGTTGCTAATCCGCCTCTTTACATGGGGGCGGCTAAACCTCTGATGAGAGAGCTTGTAACGGCAGAAGGCGTTCACGGGGATGATGGGATGGGAGACTCTGATCTGATTCACCCGACTTTAAAACCCGAAGGCGAACACGCTGTAGATAAAATTCTGGAAATTGTTAAAAAGAATCCCGATGAGATAGAAATTGTGACAATAGGACCCGTAACGAATATCGCACTTGCCCTGATGAAAGACAGGGAAACGATGAAAGGCGTCAAGCATATCTATTCAATGGCAACGGCTGGATTCGGCAAGGGAAACACAACACCAGTTTCAGAATTCAACGTCTATGTTGATGCGGAGGCGTTCGATATCATGCTCAGATCCGGGATTCCCATAACGATTATCGGCTTCGATGTTTGCCTTGGAGATGCTGCCTGGAATAAGATAGACATGGATATACTCCTCAATTCGGGAAAACCGGAAGCAGAATTTGCCGTGAAATGCAACAAGAGGCTGCTCGAATACAACCTCAAAAGAAGCGGTGATCATATTATCGACTTGCCGGATGCCGTTGCGATGGGAGTAGCACTCTGGGAGGATATCGTTCTTGAATCGAAAGACTGTTATTGTCATACCTGCATACACGAAGAAATCACATACGGACAGGTTGTGCTCTACGATGATGACGTACTCGCCATCAAAGACAGATTTTCCTATAATGAACCGAACGCAAGCGTCTGTAAAACATTGGATAATCTGCTGTATAAAAAAAGAATGATGGAATTACTATTGAAATAGCTGGTGAAAATAATAGGGTCTTCGGGAATAACTTGTTAAGTGAATGGGGAATCGAATCACTGTAGGGGCGGAACATTTTCCACCCGCCATAGTAACAGAAACAAAGACATTATGATCGAAAGAACATGAAAAGTATGAATGAGCGGGACGAAAATGTTCGTTCCCTACAAGGTTTTATATTCTCACATTTAAAGATGATTTCTAAAAAATCAAGAAGGAGCAAAAATGCCATACAAAACACAGATACAAAACTACAATCCAAAAACAGATCAGGAAAAAAGTGACAAAGCCATCATCCTCGATCAAATCAATAAACTCGGAGACGATATCCTCCTGAGAAAAAGCAAACTTGCTCACATCACCTCATCGGGCTTCATCCTGAACGAAGAGATGACGAAAACACTCATGGTACATCACAACATCTACAAGACCTGGGCGTGGACAGGTGGTCATGCCGATGGCGACAGAGACCTGCTCGAAATAGCTGTCAAGGAGGCAAAAGAGGAAACAGGAATCGAGAATGTAAGACCCCTGACAGAAGAGATACTCTCCCTTGATATCCTCACAGTAAACGGACATTACAGAAGGGGAGAATACGTCAGCACACATCTCCATCTCTCGGCGGCATACGTTCTGATCGTTGACGAAAGGGAAATTCTGAGAGTTAAACACGATGAAAACAGCGATGTCAGATGGCTGGACGTAAAAAATATGGACAAGATGTGCAACGAACCGGAGATCGTTCCGATCTACAAAAAACTGCTTGAAAGGGCAAGGAAGATTAAAAGGGGTGTGCTATAGTGTATTATGCATTGTCTGCGATAACCGGAATGATCATCTCCGTTATGATTATGATAAACGGAATGTTCTCGAATCATTCCGGTGTCTATACGTCAACGGCTGTTATTCATCTAACAGGGTTAATCGCCATATCGGCTGTTATTTTTGCGAAAAAAGATTTTAAAAAACTCTTTAAAGCCAAATTACCCATTTATGTTTACAGTGGTGGTGTTATAGGGGTTCTGACGATCGTATTCAACAATATGGCATTTTCAAAGATAGATCTGTCTGCCATGTTGGCGCTGACCCTGCTCGGACAGAGTGTCAGTTCTCTGATCATTGACCATTTTGGTGCTTTCGGAATGAAACAGGTTCGGTTTTCACCAAAAAGACTCATTGGGATTCTGTCGGTTCTATGTGGGATAGCCTTTATGATTTCCGCAAAGGATCTGGTGCATATTGTTCCCATCATTATTTCATTCCTGACGGGAATCACCATCGTTTTTTCAAGAACAGTCAACGGAAAACTTGCCGTTGAAACTAATGTCAGAATCAGTACCTGGTTTAATTATCTGACCGGAACGGTTGTGTCAATTATCGTATTCGCTATTATCACAATGACAGGAAATGCAGAAGCACCACTCACACTCGCTCCGAATCCCTTGATCTACACAGGCGGGATTGTTGGGATGTGTGCTGTTTTTATCACCAATATCTGCGTTAGCAAGATCTCATCCTTTTATATGACGCTCCTGCTCTTCGCAGGTCAGATATTTACCGGAATCGGTATAGACGTTATTCTGTCACAGGCCTTCTCAATCAGAAACCTTGTGGGGGGTATCATTATTACGATCGGTCTCGCTCTGGATATGATTGTAAATAAACGCGTTCCTGAAAAAGTTTTACAGGAAAGTTGAAACTAAAAAACAAGTCTCATGAAGTTCCGCTGGAACTTCATGAGACCATATGGGATTTTTATATTTTATATTCCAAAGCGGGCAAAATTCCCCTTATAAAATTATATCCCCCATCTCGACGAATTCTCCCGATACCATTTTGGCACAATCAGAGTAAACCCGTCAAAATCATCGATGTTTTTCAACGCAATTTCCCGCATCCCGAGGACTTCCTTCTCACCAAAAGGCAAGGCCCAGACGATGGAATAAAGAGAAGCATGAGCTACATAGACAGAATTGATCCGCCAAAAATCTTCAGTCGGTTCCCCGTTGAAATACCCTTTTAAATAGCCGACGGCAAAAGGAATACTCAGCGACACATCAAAATGCTGAAGCTTGTAGAATTCCTCAAAAGGATCACCGCAGCCACTTCTCTGAAAATCAATCACCCCAACATTTCCCGATGGCGTATACAACAGGTTTCCCGTATGAAAATCCCCGTGTTTGTAAGTTGGGGATGTCGCACACATCAAATGCAGATTGTCTTTTTCATATTTGATGATCTCCTCATCATTTTCAATCCTGACATCTGACGCCTCATACTGTTTCAACTGCTGCTGTTTTTTAGGAATCTTGTTTGTCTCCGGTATATGCCTTTTCTGAACAGGCAGAGAATGAATCCCTTTTAAAATTCTTCCTGTTTTCAACCCAATCTCAAATTGTTCCGATTCGGAAAGAGAAGAAATAATCGACCTCAAGTCCTGACCCTCAACCCAATAATAAAGGATATAAGACCGGTCTCCAATCAGTCCGCTGCCAACCACACGAGACATATCAAAATCAAGCGAGTTGAATACGGAAACAATCTCATGCTCTTTCTTCTTATTCTTAATTTTTTCAGCGGGAGCCAGCCGAAGCAGATACTTTTCTCCATTCGAAGTTTCTATCATATGCTTTTCATCAAAAGACCAGCCGTATGTGATCTTTTCCGTTCTTGTAAAATTTTTAAGTTCCGGGATTTTTAAAAAGATATCTTTCATATACATCTCCCTTTCATCAGAATCCTTTTATATTATACATTTTGAAAGCGTATAATTAAATACTTTATGATGCGATAACCAGCAACTATAATTGTAATATATTGGGGTGATTAAAATGAAAAAGAATCTCTTTTTATCCATATTGGTTCTTACTTTGGTTTGTGTGTTTTTTGCAGCCTGCGCTGTTCCGATACCCGGAGGGGTTGATCTTCCGGAGTTTATCGGGAGAATCTTCTACTGTTCACTTCTCGGGGATAATTCAAACGATGGATCGGCAGCCAGTCCCTGGCGCACACCGGGGTATGCCTCCCGTCAGCTTTCTCCGGGGGATATGCTGGTGATTAAGGCTGGGGAATATATTCTTTCGACGTATCCGGATGATATGCTGATGCCGGTTGCCGGAACAGAAGCCAGTCCGGTTGTTATTACCGGTGAAGGAACAGGGGCAACAATTCTTAAAGGCGAGGCTAATCTGTACGCTGCTGTCGTTCTAAATGATTGTTCATATGTCAGTATTCAGAATCTTTCTATTACAAATAACGCTTCTTCTAATTTTCGTGATGGTATCACAGGTGTAGATGAGAGTTTAAACAATATTTTATTGAAGAATTTGTATATCCATCACATTGACGAGATGGGGATAAACTTCAAGGATATTTTGGATTCTACGGTTACGAATTGTCAGATCGAATACTGTGGTTTTGGTGCTATCGGTGGTCCTGATGGTAGTATAGGATGGCAGAATGTTTTAGTTTCAGACAGTTCTCTGTCTTATTCGGGGCATTATTATCAGGGGATGATGGACAATCCCGCTTTACCGTATGACAGACCGGACGGGATCGGGCTTGAGGAGTCGGAGGGTCCTGTTTCGGTCATTGATTGTACGGTTGAGCACAATCGGGGAGATGGTGTGGATCTCAAGCTTCGGAACAGCCTTGTGGCAGGCTGTATAATCGCAAACAATTATGGTGATGGATTGAAGCTCTGGGGGCGTGGTTCTTTCGCTGTCAACTGTGTGATATACGGTACCGGAGATGGGGATATCGGCTCCCCCTGGTGCCCTGTTGTGATCGATCAGGTGGATGATGCCGGGGCAGATTTTGTCTTGAAGAATCTGACGGTTCACGATAATCCCCTGCGGCGTTCTTATTCCATCTATTCTCAGTACAACAATTCTGTTCCCCTGGAGTTGGATATCATCAACTGCACATTTTCCGATTCATACGGTGTTGCCTATTTTGGGGAGAATGTGGCTGTCAACATCGTCAATTCTAATTTTTATGCCCCAAACAGAGTTGAACAGATAGCGTATCAGGGGGTGGAATACAACGCAACTGATTTGTTGGATTGTTCTTTCGGAACGTCTATCATTTCCGTTGATCCTGATTTTGTGAATCCTGTATGGGGTGCAGATGATGGCGATTACAGACTGAACGATGACAGCCCGCTGATAGATGAAGGGACCTCGGTTGCCGCACCGACGATGGATATTGTGAAAGTGAGCCGACCCCAGGGAGACGATGTGGATATAGGCGCTTATGAACGGTCAAAAAGCGTTGCGGGAGATGGGGTTGTCTGTTCGAGTTATGCAGAGTTGCAGGCGGCACTTGAAGCGGCTGCATCGGGTGGAAATAAAAATATTGTCATGACATCCGGAAATTATCGGATGGATGATGCCTTTGTTGTCTCAACGGACGGAATAACGATAAGGGGAGAAACGGGTGATCCTGAAGATGTCGTTTTAGATGGCGGTGGAATCTTCCTGGGAAATTCCCATATCTTTCTCGTATCCGGAGATGATTTTACCCTTGAGGGATTAACCCTTCAGGGTGTTGGCAATCATGCCGTACAGGTTCAGGGAGAATTGGGGACGAGTGGCTTCACGATGCGAAACTGTATCGTTCGGGATACGGGAGAACAGATGCTGAAGATCTCCTACAACGCTTCTGCTCCTTCACAGAAGTCGACGAACGGTTTGATAGAGAATACGCTCTTTGAATACACAGACGATTATGGCCCTCAATATTATATCGGTGGTGTGGATGGACACAATTGTGTGGATTGGATCGTCAGAGGGTGTACGTTCCGAAACATCAGAAGTCCTGAAGATGAACAGGCGGAACATGCCATTCATTTCTGGTCGGATTCGGAGGGAACGATTGCCGAGAGGAATCTCATCATCAACTGTGATCGCGGAATAGGTTATGGTCTTGGTGACAGGGGGCATATTGGCGGGATCATCCGAAACAACATGATCGTTCACGAGGAGTCGGATGATTTTGCCGATGTGGGGATAGGACTTGAAAACGCACGAAATGTTCAAGTTTACAACAACACGATATTCTTTGAAAATGATTATCCAAATGCCATCGAATACAGATTCCCCGGTACAACCGGCTGTACGATCATCAACAATCTGACGAATAAAAATATCACGTTTAGGGATGGGGCGAGTGGAGACGTACACACGAATGTGACCAATGCTCAGGCTCTCTGGTTTACAGATGTAGCAGCGGGAGACCTTCATCTGGCGTATGATATTCCAACTGTCCTGAATTCGGGGGCAGCAATTGAAGGTTTGTCTGTGGATTACGACAATCAGTTGCGGCCGATGGAATCGGTGAATGAGATAGGGGCGGATGAGGTGAATGCTTCTTCTCTGCCGGAGCTTCCTGAAACGCCACCTGTCGTGACGACGGAGGATGAGATATTCAACAGATATCATTATGTGGACGGAACGAATCATCCCGTTGCAAGTTATCAAACCCAGAGGACGATACCAGGAGATAATGGCGGTTTGATGACGCTTGCCTTCAGGCTGAATCATTACGGAACGGCTAAACAAAATATACCGCTTGTCGTTCAGATTCATGAATGGGGGGGGGACTTTGACAGGATGGAGGAGGTTGCCAGCTATTGCCCGACGGAATACGCATATGTCATGCTTTCCTTTCAGTTCATTCCTTCGATGATCAATGAATCCTGCTGGTGGTATGGCACACACTGGAGTGGTGAGCTGCATACATGGGCGATGGATGCGATTGTTTCAATCATCAACGAGACCTTGAACACCTCACTTGTTGATAACCTTGATCCTCAGATAACGCTTGATCCCGACAGGGTTTATCTGTTTGGTCACAGTATCGGGGGAACGGGAGCTTTTCAGATTGCCTTGAGAAATCCCGAGCTTTTCGCTGCCGTTCATGCCCATTCCGGCTTTACTTTCTTTACCCCCGGGGATGATGTCTTCAGACCTCTGTTTGAAACGGAAATAGTCGGAACAGCTGCCGAAAATGTTCAGATTGGCACGCCTTCGGGGAATCTTAACGCAAGGGAATATACCGATCTGGTCTATTATCTTGAGCATTATCATGACAACAGCGTTCCGCTTCCCTTTCTTTCCATGACGGCAGGAACGGCTGATGAACTGATCGATCCGTCATACGGTGCAGACAGACTCGTGAATGTCATGGATGATTTGAAGCAAGGCTTTTTCTATCACAGACACAACGGGGAGCACAGTGAGGATTGTTTCATGCAGCTCAACTGGCTGTTCAATTTCAGAAAGAATCAGAGCTATCTGGTTTTTACGAACAGAAGTGGTTATGGCATTGCAGCGGGACAGACGGTCGGAATGGGGACCTGGGAAGGCTATGTCAGCGGCGGCATCAACGATCTGTACGAGATGGGGTGGGACCCTTCTTCGATAACGGATACCGTTTCAGAGTATTCTGTTCAGCTTTACGGAAGCGGTACGGCAGATTGTACCTTGAGAAATCTTCAGAATTTTCTTGTTACACCTGCAACGCAATACAGGTATTCCGTGAATAATGGCGCTGTCAATTACGTTATGTCTGATGAGGAAGGTTTGTTAACGATTGAAAACTGCTCCGGTGGCGATTTTTTAAAAGTGTGGTAAAATAGTCATGGAGAGAGTTTAAATTTTAAAAACATTGGTAGATTTTTATGAAAAAATTATTTTTAACAGTTTCGATTTTATTTTTGGCTTTGACCTGTTTTTCGGTGGAATTCAGCAACGATTATATCGGGCTTGATTTTGAATTCCAGAAAAACGACATCGTTGGCAGTGTGATGCGTTCGGATTATCTGTCGGATAATACGATTGATCTCATGTTTACCTATGGTCCTCAGATCACCGATCCGTTCCGTTTCAGGATAGGGACGGGGTGTCATGATCTTGCCAATTATTATGGCAGTCTCGGTGTTCAGGTTAAAATTCTTGAGTTCCTGAACAATGCCAACGGCAGAATCTTTGGCGTTTATGCGGCCGCCGATTTTAAGCTGGGGATGGATTATATCGACGCCAACCTTGCAGCAGAAGTCTTCGTTCCGGTCAACGCCTTTTCCGGTTTGCAATTCGGAATCGGGATAAACCATGAACTTTCTCCTTTCGTCTCCCTGTCCTATTCCGGGGGACTATATCCCATGCAGATTTCACAGTGAAATATAATTTCTGAATAAAATGAAATGATATTTCATTTTATAAATGATAAGGGGGAATACTTGTGGTAAAGAAATTACTCTTGGTAGTCGCTTTAGTTGTTATGATTCTCGGATTTAACAGTTGTTCGGTCGTTTTCCAGTCGATGGACGGAAATCTCGGATATTTTCCGCAAGCGTCCGGAAGACCTGTCGGGTCTTTTTCTCAGTCGGGGGAACTCTGGTACGTTCTCAGCCCCATGTTTTATAATCTCAACGATACGAATCTGAAACTGGATGAATTGATCAGAACGGGACTTGCGCCTTACAAGGCGGATTTTGCAAAGGATGTCAAGATTGTCGAAGGGTATACGGTTATGGACTTTATCATCAGTTATTTCGTTCCGGTCATCGGCAGGGAAACGATAACCGTTGAAGGAGAAGCTTATCAGCAATAATTCTTCATTTCATAAAAAAGGCTGCTTTTCATCTAAAAGCAGCCTTTTTTATTGTTATGGTCTCTTTTGATTGCACTCACAGAAGTGCTTCGATGTCTTTTTTCAATTTTTCCGGCTCCGTTTTAGATGCGAATCTTTTAACAACATTGCCTTCTCTATCCACGAGAAACTTTGTGAAATTCCATTTCACAGCTTTGGTCCCGGCAAGACCAGGCGCTTCTTTTTTCAGAAAGTCATACAGTGGATGTGTGTTTTTACCGTTAACATCAATCTTGGCGTACACGGGAAAGGAAACCCCGTAGTTGACCTGACAGAATTTCTGTATTTCATCATCGCTTCCGGGTTCCTGTCCACCGAACTGATTGCAGGGGAATCCAACGATCTGAAGACCTTTATCGGCATATTCTTTATTCAATTTTTCCAGCCCTTCATACTGAGGTGTGTAACCGCATTTACTCGCCGTGTTGACGATTAGCAGAACTTTTCCCCTATATTCAGACAAATCTTTTTCAAAACCGAATGCATCATCAAATTTAAAATCGTATAAACTCATCTTATCATCCTTTCTTTTCTTTTTTTGGGAACCAGGGAATTAAAATACTGGTTTTCTTTTTATATTCCTGATATTCAGGGTTGTCTTTATACCTTTTTTCCAATAGTGGAATGCCGCTGAACATAATGAGAAGCGTTGTGATCAGAACGGGACTGATCAGTGAAAAACATCCAAGAGATGTTTCAAGGGCGATCAGAAAGATTCCCCACCAAAGTGTAATTTCACCGAAATAATTCGGATGTCTCGAATATTTCCACAAACCCGTTCGAATAATTCCTTTATTGCCTCGTTTTTTAAAGACGAATTTTTGAAGATCTGATATACTTTCAAAGAAAAATCCAATGGCCCAAACGATGATCCCGGTATAGAAAAGGATACCCGTTTGTATTCCGTCACTTTGTGCGATAAAGAAAAGCGGGGATTCAATAAGGAGAATGATTAATCCCTGAAACAGAAACACCTTTATATAACTGATGATTTTCCAATTTTTACCAAAATCCTTTCTCATTTTTGTGTATCTGAAATCTTCGCCTTTTCCAAGCTTTCTAACACCAATTTGCAATGCCAGTCTCATTGCCCAGATTGCGATCAGTATATAAACTGCGATGAAATGGACACTGATGTTGTTTGAAACGATCATCTGTGCCGTTCCGGCAACGACGAATCCTGGGCCGTAACCCACATCAATAATCGAAAGATCATCTTTTTTTAAAGCGATCAGATATACGATGGTCATATATATGGCTACAAATAACATAGAGTATAGAAATAACGTAATCACTGTCTCACCTCGTTTAATTCGTTATATATGAAATGGCAACGGCACCAATTCCGGAATGAGCCCCTATAACCGGTGAAAGGTTGTAAATGTAATCCGCGTCTTTTCCGGTAATGGCCCTTGCAATTTCCTCATACATCTCAGCTTCTTTTAAATTATTGGCATGGGTTATGCAATAGCGTTTGATCCCTTTTCGTTCATGCATTTCCCTGAAAAGATTGAAGATAACCTTTCTGTTTGAACGATCACTGAACCCTTTGCCGTATAACTCTGAACTGCCCTCGCTATCCAGTGAAATAACAGGTTTCAGATTCATCAGTTTTGCCAGCAGTCCTTTCACCGGGCTGACTCTTCCCCCTTTGACCATCCCGTCGAGTGTTTTCACGCTGACGAGAATTTTAGTTTTTGGGATCAATTCGGATAATCTGTTGACAATTTCATCGTAAGTGAGCCCTTTTTCAATCATTTCTGCCGCTTCTTCCACGATCAAACCCTGAGCGCCTGAATCCTGTTTCGAATCAATGATCGTTAGTTTTTTATTTCCGTTTAAATAATGTTCAGCAGCGGTTTTACTGAGGTTAAAGGTTCCGCTCAATCTAGAGGAGATATGAATGGCGATGAGCTGATCGTAATGACTCATTAAAAAGGAATAAAGATTCTGGAATTTACGAATGTTTGGTTGAGAACTTGTGGGATAGTAGGTCGTATGATTCAGCATCTTGTAGAATTGTTCCGGTTTTATGGTCAATTTGTCGAGATAACTGACGGGACCAAAATTAAGCTGAAGCGGAACCATCTGTATCTGATATTTATCAATCAACATATCCGGTATATCGCAGGAAGAATCTGTGACAAGTGCAATCGGATATTTTCTCTCATTGCTGATCTGGTACTGCATCTTCATATCATCCACTTTCTGCTGAACGATGTCGCCGTAATCTTTTATTCTGTAAAAGAATTCAGCGGGATCGTTGGTATGAAGGTGAATCCGCATCTTTTGATCGTTGTTGGCGATTACAACAGAATCACCGAGTGAAGCGGTTATCTTTTTCAGTGTTTTGATATTCTTTTCATCAATATTGATCAACGCTTCAGTGCAGTATCTGTAAGTGATGTCTTTTTCATGTACATGTTTTTCCTCAAAGATTATATTATCCGGGTTGTTGTTAAACGATTCGATCGCTGGTTTAACGCCTGTTTTCAGATAGTACAAGACACCTTCGAGAAAGATCAGAAAACCCTTTCCGCCAGCATCGACAACATTTGATTCCTTTAATACAGCCAATTGTTCGGGTGTCTTGTCCAACGCCTCCAAGGAATTATAATAAGCTGATTTAAAACTGTTTAAAAAATCTTTTGCCTTCTGAAATTCATCGTAAAATGAATTGGACCATACCTTCAATATCGTTAAAACAGTTCCTTCGACAGGTTCTAATACGGCTTTATAAGCGTATTCAACGGCTTTTTTAAAAACATTCGGTATCTCCGCCGTTGAAATGGACGTTCTGTTGCCGATCTCGGTTCTCAATCCATGAAAAAATTGTGCGAAAATGGCACCTGAATTACCTCTTGCCCCTATCAAGGCTGCGTCTGCTATCGATTTCGCTGATTCCGATATAGATTGATGCCTGCGGGATATTTCCAGTATGGCTTTCATCGTTGATGCTAAATTTGTTCCCGTATCACCATCCGGTACGGGAAATACGTTTATCCTGTTGAGTTCCTCCTGGTTTCCCAGTAAGGTTAATGCGCCAGAAGTCAGAGAATCATAATATTTATAGCCGTCTAATTCTTTCATAGGCAACCTCCATATAGTTTTAAACTATGTTTTTATTATCTAATATTAATGACGTTGAAAGAACCGAAATAATTTAAGTTGATTATCACAAAAATTAACCTGATTGATTTTTTTCAGATGTTATAATAGTTTATAAAACTTATCAGGAGGTTCATTTATGAAAAAGATTCTCTTATCAGTTATGCTTGTACTCGTTTTAAGCGTTTTCTCATTCGCTTTTCAGGTCACAATGGTTACAGACTCCGGAGGTCTTGGGGACCAGTCGTTTAACGATGGGACATGGGCAGGAGTTGAAAGAGCGGCAAAAGAACTGGGTGTAGAAGCAAAGGTTATCCAGTCAAATGAACAGAGTGATTTCGTTCCGAATTTATCACAGGCCGCGGAAAACTCTGAATGTGTTATCGCCGTTGGATACATGTTGGAAGAAGCGATAAAGGCTGTTGCACCTCAGTATCCGAACACGGATTTTATCGGAATCGATATGGGAGAGCTCGGTCAGCCGAATATCAGAACCTATTCCTTCAAGGAGCAGGAAGGCGGTTTCCTCGTTGGTTTTGTCGCAGCCGCAATGACGAAAACAGATATCGTATCAGTCGTCGGTGGCATCCCAATAGCACCTGTTAAAAGATACGAAGTCGGTTACAGAGCGGGAGTTGAAGCATACAATCAGCTTCATGGCGGAGACGTACAGGTCCTCGTTGGCTATGTACAGTCCTTTATCGACGTACAGAAGGGAAAGACGATGACACTGGCTCAGCAGTCACAGGGAGCGGATATCACACTCCAGATTGCAGGCCTCAGTGGTCTTGGTGTATTTGAAGCGGTAAAGAGTGCCGGCGAAGGGTTCTACGCTATTGGAGCGGATGTTGATCAGGATCATATCGTAGAAGGCAGCGTGCTTTGTTCAGCGCTCAAGAGAATTGATGTTGCAGCATACAACGGTGTTATGGATTCATTTGAAGATTTCTTCACAAGCGGTCTTGTTACGCTCGGTCTCGTGGAAGACGGAATCGGTATCAGCCCGATGAAATATACAAGAGATCTTATCCCGGAAAATATTTTGCTTGAATTGAACGGTATTATCTATTCCGCAAAAACGGGTGTACTTGATATCCCTGAAACCGAGGAAGAACTCGAAAAGTTTGTTGTCAATTTTTAAATCATAAGCGTCATGCATTCAGAAGAGCCGGTTGTTTATTCCCGGCTCTTTTTTTGTTGTTATTACTAAAAACACTCTAAAAAAATTCTCTTCTCTTTACCTCAGCTTAAAATAATTTGCGTATAAAGGAATAAAACGAATAACGGTAAAAATCAGGGGATGGAGAGTGAAAAATGAGAATTTCTGTAAAGCTTATGATTTCTTTTACTGTGATCATTGTACTATTTTTATGGATATACATTGTTTCGGAAAAATCAGAACAGAGTGTCAGGCACAATACACAGATGATCAACAAACAATTGGAGATATCTGATCAGGAATATAACAAAGTTATTGAGGCAAATGCTTTTCAAACTGATATAGAGAAAATGATAGAGGTGGTGCTCAGTCTCGGGTATGTGACAGATATCGATAAGCAGAATGAAATGTATCAGGATTTTAGTAAACGGATGACAAAGATATATTCTGATTCTGAAAAGATGGGGCTAAATCAAGCGTTCCATATCCTACTTGAGGATCTGCAATATAATGTGGATGATATCTTTTCGTATAAACAGGCTGAATTGCATCAGACAGAAATATTGAATGAACAAAAAATAAAACTGTCTTCGAATAAAGAGGAAATTACAGATATAGAAACCAAAGTCAAGAAATATATAAAGATCAGGGATTGGAAACTTGAGGAGCTGGGTGCAGCTTTACAAGCGATCGATACTTCTAAAGGGGTTGAAGCGCTTAGGGAAGAGGTATACCAATTAATCGATGCTTATGCGCTCTCCGTCTATGAACTGGAAAAATTATGGCTGTCCAAGGAGAACACATCAACCCTTGAACACCTTAATCTTTTCGGGATTTCTTTAACAACAAGAGAAATATTAAGAAATACACAGGAAAGTCTTGGACTGAACAAAGATATTCAGAAACAACTCAAACAGATATATGAAGAGCTGAATCAAAATCCTGAATTTGTCAAAAATAGTCGAAACCTGATTTTTCTTGAAGGGCTTAGGATTTTTTCCGCAGAGTTGCAGGAATTATCTGATTTATTACAGAGATCAAGGGAGTTAAAGGTAGAAAACAGCTTTCTTGATCAGGATATTGAATATAAAGAATATGATATTGAATCGACAAAAAATATCTCACTTGATATTATCAACGAAGACATCACCGAACAGATAGATTCCTTGAACGGTTATGTGAAAGCGTTGTTTGATGATCAGGAACGAATTCTGAAGAGTAGTCTCGACATGATTCACAACGCAAGTGAAAACGGTGAGGAATTGCTCTTAGAGAATAACAGGCAGATTGATTTTATCATTATATTTTCGATCCTTCTGAGTATCAGTGTTGCTTTTTACATTATCTTAAATATGAGACATCAGGTCATTTTTATCGTGAAAAAAGCGCGTTTAATCCGCAAACTCGATTTTACACTTGATATCCCGTTTAATCCAAATCGGCGTAATAAAAACGAATTCAACAGGATCAGAAAAGAACTCAGTACCATAGTGGGGACATTACGGGAAACCATGAACGATGTGAAAGTTGCATTTGAAAATGTGGGCAGTTCCTCTGAGATCATTAAAAACATATCAGATCGTTCGGCTGATATCACAAATAATCTTCATCATCAAATTGGAAAAACAGGTGAAAATATCAAAGTCACTTCGAATTCAATAGAGGAAATCAGCTCTTTCGTTGAGGAAATTGCCGCAACATCAAAGACGATCGTCGATCTTGCCAAATCCATCAAGCAAGACGCTTCAGAGACATCTGCATCTGCAGGAGAGGGAAAAAAAGAAATGGAAGAGATATCACAGCTTCTCATGAAGACACACGAGGATGTGACGACAAATGACAGAGTTGTCAGCGAAGCAGTACAGGCGCTTGACAGACAGTCTCATAATATCGTTGGTATACTTGAAAGTATTGAAGGGATTGCGAAGCAAACCAATTTACTTGCCTTAAATGCAGCGGTTGAAGCTGCAAGAGCCGGAGAGGCAGGTAAAGGATTTGCAGTTGTTGCAGATGAAATCAGAAAACTGGCAGTCGAAACGAATATTGCAACCGGTAGTATAGAAAAATTACTGTCACAGATACAAAATGGAATTGCTTCCATTAACAATACATCGAAAACGACAACCAATCTGGTCTTGAATATGACTGAAAAATCAGATGAAGCCCTGCTGAATTTCGTTTCTATTTCTGATAAACTGCATTCTGTTACAGCTGCTATAGCTGAATTGAGTCATTCATCCGAAGAACAGAACAGGGCGATAGAAGAAATTGCCGTTGAAGTAAACAAATCGGCACAATTAATGGTCGCAGCCGCTGATGAAGTGGAGCTGATTGATCATCTCGTGATGACGCAAAAAGAAGCTGTTCAGAACACCAATCGTTCAGCGTATGATATGCACAAACTCTCCGATGACTTGAAAATAGAACTTGATAAATTTAAAACTTAGTCGGAATTAATATTCCTTTCATTGTGTTTCATAGAGTTCGCAGGAACTGTCAGAATCTGACAGAAGAAAAGGCGGATTTAAAATCCGCCCCGTTCAATTAAGTCTGTTCGAGTTTGAATATTGATTTCCCGACAAGTGGGATGATGATCAGGGCCAGCAATGCAAAGATACCATTGACCATCCAGAATCTTGATAAGGCCATATAATCCTGTCCAAGTGCAAAACGGATATTTTCAGCGATATAGGTCATCGGCAGGGCATTTCCGACTCCCTGTAGCCATTTTGGTAATAATTCCATCGGAAAATAGACGCCGGCGAAGAACATCATGATCGTTGAAAAGCCGTTGGCGATGTTCATGGCAGCATTCGGTTCACGGAATATCAGCAGGAACAGACCACCCAGCCCCATCATCAGGAACATGGAAGTGAAATAGGTCACACCCATGTACAGAAAATTGATCTGGAATGTAACGTTAAACATCAATTTGGCACAGATTAGTATGATGATAATCGTTGCAAGAGACACGATCAGATTGTTGATGATATCGGCTGCGAGGAATTGTGATCCTTTTAACGGGGTGGATAACAGCCGCTTGATGATATTCTGCTTTCTGTAATAGCCAAAACTGACGATTAAGGCCGTGATACCGGAAATAGTGATTGAAACGGCAATAACACCTGACATGATATATCCTGTTGAGGTGATGGGTTCGTCGGCAAATTCCATGTTTTCGGTCTTGACGTTAAGGATATTTTCAAAACCCGCAAGTTCTTTTCTAAGTTCGGTTACGAGGTTTTGTACCAATGCTTCATACATCTGCATCCGTGTGACATCGTCAGCGTTATAATAGGCCTTTACCTGCCATTTGCCTTCAGTTTTATATAATCTGATACCAAAATCGACATTGTCCAGTGAGTATTCTACACTTTGCTTCAGAGTCACTTCGGAATCAACGGCAAGGGGGGTCAGATTTAATCTGTCTGAGGCATTAAGGATTTCCTGTTGGACAGATGCATCGATATCCTCATCAATCAATATCGCATAACGTGTGGCTTCCGTTCCGGTTGATACGGATGTTGTTGAAGAGCCACCAAATGCCAGACCAAATATGATAAGGAACATGATCGGAAAAGCCAGTGTCCAGAAAAGCGCTGATTTATCTCTTATTCGACTGATCATAAAAGCTTTTAACATCGCAAGTGTGAGTTTCATCTTATTCACCTCCATCCCATTTGAACAATTTAAGCGAGATTAGCAACAAAGCAGCGGCCCAGATTAACGGGACAAGATACAATGTGAAATGAGGGACCGGTGCATCCATTAATCCCATGGCTTTTCGCATGCCTGCAGCGAGATAGGTGAGAGGGTTGATATAGACAAACCAGCTGACAGCAGGGGGGAGATCAAAGACCGGGAAATAAAGTCCTCCGAGGAATTGCATCGGGAAGAACATTAAATTCGATAGGCCTGACGCTGAATTAGGTGTTTTGGACACTGTTCCGACGAAGAATCCGAATGCCAGAGCGAGCATTGCTGTAAGAATGGCAAAAACGATTGATTCAGGCTGAAAGACTGCCCAGGTTACACCGTAAAGTAGTTTTGCATAAATCAATAATAAAACAAAAGCGATTCCCATAAAGATCATGTTTGAGAGTATTGTGCTGCTCATCACCTGGCTGATCTTCAGAGGTGTACAGGCAAATCTTTTAAAAATCCCTTTGTTTCTGATATAGGCGAGGTTGATTCCCATATTGAACAAGCCGGTACTGAAAAATGCCATGATCAAAACACCTGCAAAGAAATAATCCGCATAATTAAATGCTTCTGTCTGTCCAACAACTTCACCGGTTATTGTTATCTCGGGGATTTCGATGTTCATCTGTTTAGCCGCTTCAAGGTTGACCTGTGCCATGATTTGCGCCATAATGTCGCCTGCCATTGAAGAGGCATTTCTGAGTTCCACCTTTTGTATGATGATTTCAGGTTTTCTTTCTTCCGGCAGGTTTCCCAATCTTGAAAGCAGCAAAACCTGTCCGAACTTCTGATTAAAATCTTCCGGAAGTTCAAGGATAAAATCCGTTTTCTGTTCTTTCAGTAAAATATAAGCTTCCTCTTTATCACGCATCTCCTTTATTTTGAAAAGCGGGTCCTTTCCCTCTTCAGCCGGTGTTCCAACAGCTTCAAGAACCTGATGAATGATCTGAGAACCCATCCCGGTTCCTGAATTGTCGATCAATATCATATCAAAACTGAGGTCTTCTCCGCCCATATTTGAAAAGATCAGAACCATGATCGTAAAGAGCATTAGCGGAAACAGGAAAATCCAGAAGATGGTTTCTTTTTCCCTCACCCCGCTTAATAAAAGACTTTTAAACAATTTTCCGTTCATCAGTCCCTTAGCCTCCTTCCTGTCAGGGAAAGGAAGACATCTTCGAGGTTTGGCTGGCGAACACTGATGTCGTTTAGGCTCATTCCCTTTTCATTTGCCCAGGACAGGAGCTTTTCAAGAACCGTATGGAGTTCTTTTGTCGGAATGACAACGGTCTCCTCTCCGATTTCAATTTCTTCTACATCCCATGAGTTCAATTCTTGTATCTCTTCCTGATTTAAATTTGCCTTAAATTCAATGTAATTTCTTTCTCCGAGTCTTTTGATGTGTTCTGCAGGTGTACCCATTGCGATGATCTTTCCGTGATCCATGATGCAGACGACGTCAGACAATTCCTGAGCTTCTTCCATATAATGGGTCGTGAGGAAGACCGTCTTTCCCTCTTTTTTCAGATGATTGACAATATCCCAGATATTCCTTCTCGCCTGAGGATCAAGACCGGTTGTCGGTTCATCCAGGAATATCATCTCAGGATCGTTGATCAATGCGCACCCGATAGCCACTCGCTGTTTTTGACCTCCTGAAAGCTTTTCGACAAAATCATTCTTTTTTTCTTCGAGTGAAACGAATCCGATGACTTCATCTACGGGCAGACTTTTCTTGAACAATGATGCGAAGAGTTCAAAGACTTCCTTTACTTTCAGATGCGGGATGAAATTTGTCGATTGGAGGGAGACTCCCATCTTTTCCTTTGCGTCTCTTGTGACATGTTTCATCTTTTTGCCGAAAAATTCTATCTCACCATGATCTGAATTTTTGATTCCTTCTATTATTTCAAGCGTTGTCGTCTTTCCGGCTCCATTTGGTCCGAGCAGCGTGAAGACTTTTCCTTTCTCGATTTCAAAACTAATCCCATCAACTGCTTTGACAGTGGGATAATGTTTCTTCAAGTTGTCAACCTTCAAGATTGTATTGATCACTTCAACACCTCCAGAGTGTAATAATTATTGTTTTACGGTCATTCCTTTATAAATAAGATCACCGGTTTTTTCCAGTATCCTTCTAATTACTTTTTCGTTAAAAGGTTCTTTTGAATTATAAGTTAAAGTGGCGAGTCCGTGAGCAAAAACCCAAAGATTGAAAAAAATTTCATCATGATTTTCGATTGAATTATTTTGCACATATTCATCTTCTCTTATACTTTTAATAATCTTTCTGTCAATTTTGCCAACGTCCTCCAAATTGATTTCAAAATTTTTATTTAAAAAAAGAAATGAAAAGAGATTTTTTTCCTTTTTTGAAAAAAGAACATAGTTGACGCCGATGTCCAGAAAGTCTATTTTTCCATTTCCCGTCGTGATAAAATTTGTGAAATATTCATATGACACTTTGTACAATTCAGCCTTTAATTCTTTTATTGAATTGAATTCAGAATAAATCGGATGCGTTGAACATCCTTGCCTTTTCGCTATATTTCGGGCTGTCAGAGATTCTTGGCCTTTGTCTCTGAGCAAACTTAAAGCGGTTTTTAATAGGGTTTCTTTTTCATATATTACTTTTGGCGGCACTATTTCACCTCCTCATAAAAAACATCTGTTACGTAACAAATGTTACCACATAAACTGTGTACTGTCAAATTCTCCATAAAAAGATGATTTATTTAGTTTTAAGATGCATTAAAACTCTAAATGCCTCTGAAGAGGTAAATTCGTTAAAAATTAGTTGATTATGACCTTTGCGAAATAAATAACATATGTTTAAATACTATTGTAAGACAGAAAGAGACCACTAACAGATTACAGGAGGGGACACAATGAGCTTATTCGAAAATGCAGTACAGCAGTTTACAAAAGCAGCAGATGTTATGAATCTTGATGCAAGCATGAGAGAAGTGCTTTCAAAACCAAAGAGAGAATTAACCGTTAATTTCCCAGTTAGAATGGATGATGGCAGCGCTAAAGTTTTTACAGGACATAGAGTACAGCACAACGTAGCAATCGGACCGGCCAAGGGTGGAATCAGATATCATCAGAACGTATCATTAGATGAAGTTAAGGCATTGGCATTCTGGATGACATGGAAATCAGCAGTTGTTGGGATTCCTTACGGCGGCGGAAAAGGTGGCGTTCAGGTTGATCCTGCACTTCTTTCCGAAGGCGAACTCGAAAGACTTTCCAGAAGATTCTTCTCAGAAATTCAGGTTATCATTGGTGAAACAAAAGATATTCCTGCACCGGACGTAAACACAAACGGACAGATCATGTCATGGTTTATGGATACTTATTCCATGAACAAGGGACATTCCGTTCTCGGTGTTGTCACTGGTAAACCAATCGAAATCGGTGGATCAGTCGGAAGAACAGAAGCAACCGGTAGAGGCGTTAGAATTTGTGCTGAAGAAGTTGTTAAGTACCTCAACGAAACGGGAGAAATCAACAAGCCAATCAACGAAATGACCATCGCAATCCAGGGATTCGGAAACGTTGGAAGCTATGCGGCAACATTGATCAACGACGAACTCCACGGAAAAGTTGTTGCAGTCAGTGACATCTCAGGTGCCTACTATAGCTCAACAGGACTCAACACAACAGAACTTATGGAATACCTTACAGAAAACGGTTCACTCGAAGGCTATAACGGAGCAGAAAAGAAGATGACAAATGCTGAACTGCTCGAACTCGACGTTGACATGCTCATTCCTGCAGCCCTTGAAAGTGTTATCACAGCTGAGAATGCAGACAGAATCAAAGCAAAAATCATCGTTGAAGCGGCAAACGGACCTATCGATCCTGAGGGAGAAGATATTCTTCTTGGAAAGGGTACTATCATTGTTCCTGACTTCCTTGCAAACGCCGGTGGTGTTACAGTATCATACTTCGAATGGGTACAGAGCTTGCAGTGGTTCTTCTGGGAACTTGAAGATGTAAGAAATGCGCTGAACCGAATCATGGTAAAGGCTTTCGACGGTGTTGTTAAGACAGGTTCAAAATATGGCACAGATATGAGAACAGCAGCATACGTAAATGCTATCGAAAGAGTTGCTCACGCTACAAAGATGAGAGGTATTTACCCATAATCTTATAAAAGAGCCAAATCATACAAAAGAATATTTATTTTATATAACAAATAATTTACAACCCCCTTTTAAAGGGGGTTGTGTTTTTTATGAGCTTGGGATGGATTTCTGCAAATATTAACAAAAATGATTACTACAGTTATTGAAAAAAGTTAGTCAAAATCCGTTTTAAGTTGATATCTTCCACATTTTTTGGTATAATACTTATGGCTTGTAATTATACAAAAGGAGATTGATCCATTTTTGGGTTGGTCTCTTTTTTTTTAAAAAAACTTTGGGAGGTTTTTATGAAAATACTCATCAGTGGCTTTGAGCCGTTTGGGAAAGAAAAAATCAATCCAACACAAAAACTTGTTGAAATAATTTCAGAAAAAACATATTCGCAGTTTGATATCGAAACAGTTCTGTTACCCGTTACCGTAAAAGAAGCCGGGGAAGTTCTGAAAGCAAAATTGGATAACTTGAATCCGGACTATCTGATCAGTTTCGGACTTTATGGCGGGATTACACATATCTCACTTGAGAGAATTGGCATTAATCTTGTGGATGCACGAATTCCGGACAATAATGGCGAACAACCTGTTGACCTTGTGATTGATAAATCCGGAGAAACCGCTTATTGGACGACGCTCCCCATCCGAGAAATGGAAAAAGCCCTGAAAGAAACACTGATTCCTGTCAGAGTTTCTTACACAGCAGGAACCTATATCTGCAACTTTGTCATGTATACCGCCTTGAATCATATCGCCAAAACAGGATTAAAGACGAAATCCGGGTTTATTCATGTCCCGTTTATCCGGGAACAATGTGTTGAATTTCCGAAGCGGCCGTTTATGGAGTTTGAAACGATTCTGAAGGGGTTTGAGGTTATTATAAAGGTTTTAAAAGATCAGTGATTAATAATAAAAGAGGTCATCCATCAGGATGACCTCTTTTGTTGTGTAAACCCTTTTTCTTTCAATAAACGGTAAAGCGTTTAACGATCCAGGCATCCCAGGTATTATCTCTGCCATAGTTTTTCTTATAAAGATCATGATCATTGGAATATGATTTGCCAACCGCGATAATACTCCCATCCTGCGATCCGGTTACGGAATAGAGATAATCACCTTGACTGCCGCCATAATTTCTGCTCTGATGGTCTATGATATTGCCATCGCCGTCTATCTTAAAAAGCCAGCCATCATCATTTCCGTAATTTTCGACTAAATCATGATCTGAAGAGCTTGTTCTGCCAACTGCGGCAAAGTTTCCGCCATCAATTTCTCTGAGATCAAAAAAATATTCTGCCCTGCTGCCACCGTAATTCTTCGCCCAAGCCACTTCTCCCGTTTCTTCCGCTATCTTGAGGATACAACCGTCAACCGAGCCGTAGTTTTTGTCCTCAAAATCTTCGTCTTTTCCGGCTATATAACCCGCTGCAAAGATTCCGTTATCCGTTGATTGCAGGGCATAAAGGACATCAATCGAAGTTGTTCCGTAATTTCCGCACCAATCTATTGCTAACGTATTATTTTCCGCTTCGCTGATCTTCATGATCCAGCCGTCACAGGTTCCGTCAATACCTACTTGCTGGATACCCGCTTTACCATAATGATGACCTGAAAGATCGTAATCTTTTGACCAGGAACTCCCGGCAACGAGATAGTCATGATCCGCTGTTTCGGCAACCGCTTCAAAAGAATCCCTGTAGGTTCCCCCGAAATTGTAACTCCAGATCTTATCCCCGTTATCCCCGTTTACTTTGATGATCCAGCCATCCGAGTAGCCTTTGTTTCCTTTGTTTCCCGGAAGATCGCCATTCTTCGAGCTGGAACTCCCGGCGGCAACAAATGCGCCATCTTCTGTTTCGATTACCGAAGTCAGGAAATCATTTTCAGAGCCACCATAATTACGGCTCCATTCTTTCCCCCCGTCACTGTTCAGTTTGATGATCCAGCCATCTGCTTTACCCTTATTTCCCGGAAGATCGCCATCCGATGATTTGGCTTGACCAACGAGGATATAGCCGCCGTCACCGGTCTGTTTAATATCATAAAATTTCTCAGCATCCGAACCGCCATAAGTGTGATTCCAGAGGATGGTTCCATGGCAGTCAAAGTTGATGATCCAGCCATCTACTTTTCGGGCGTGTCCGGACAAATCTTTATTGGTAGAGTTGCTGTAACCCGCTGCAACAAATTTTCCGTCATCTGTCGTGATGACTGATTGGAATTCCTCACTGTAGTTCCCACCGTAATTTTTGATCCATTCGTTTCGCATGAATGTGGCGAGATAGGTAGCATCTCTTGTTATTGTTGGTGGTGTGTAATTCAATTCCGTGCTTTTACTGTACAGATTTCCATAAAATGACTCATACCAGCCATCAAAGCGATAAAGAACCGAATCGTTGAGTGTGGCGGAAAGTGTGAGGGTGTCCCCCGATTCCAGCCCTTTCAGACAGGTGATGGTGCTCTCCCATTCCCCGTCATTCACCTTGATATCCCCTAATGAGCAGGGTGTTGGGATGATGGTGACCTTGAATCCCGGAACTGAGTAGGTGAAGGTCCATTCCAGAACGTTCGACGTGGCGCCTCTTTCGTCAACAGCCCGGACTTTGAAGAGATGTTCGCCTTCGGCATAGCCCGTCCAGGTGTAACTGGATTCCGAGAGCTCCGTCCAGTCGTCCGTATCCTTTATGAACTGGAAGTTTACCAGCCTTCTGCCCGAAGTCCCCGAGAGGTCTTCTTCCCATTCGAAGATCGAATTTTCCTCTTCCGTTTCTCTGGTTGGACCGCTCACCTTGGCGATAACGGGGGAAAGATGTCCCTCAAATCTTGCATTTCTGACGAGTTCGATGTTCTTTATCTGTTCACAGGAAATTGTGGCTTCATACACTTCAGCCTGTTCGGTTGCTGTAAAGTTGCATTCCGTAGCCTCCGAAAAGACGATGGAATAGGAGACACATTCCTGATAGGCTGCTTTTTCTCTGATCTTATTGCTGTTTATCTGTATGGTGAAACAATCATTTACGCTGTCTTCAAGAATTTGATAGATCCCTTCATCCAATGGATCCCCTTCAACTCCGAGCTCACGAAGTCTCTTTCGGTTATCTGGAGCAAAGAATAAGAGATTGCCTCCGAATTCAAGCTGTGTGCGGTTGGGGTTGATGAAAGAAAGCTGAGCGTTGTGTTCGCTGACTGTCCGATCCTTTAAGAAGGCAAATGCACCGTTTGTATTCTTTGAATCGGAAACCTGTCTGGCATCACGATATTTTTTAATCAAATAGGCATTCTTCTCATTGCTGATCACATATGCTGGTCTGATCAGACGGTCTTCTTCGCTGAATATAATGCTTTCCGAATCATCTTTCAGCTGAAGATAATCAATCAATTCTATTTGAAAGGTGTTTGTTGCGTTCTGCATTTCCTCTGCTTCGATGATGACGTCACTCATAAAGAGCGAATCAACTTCCGGGTCTCTTTGCTGAGAAGTATCATTCGGATGCTTTATGCCCGCCTGAAGGATTTGTTCCTTTTCCAATCTGTCGGGTAAAAAGGCCACCAGTAGATCTTCACATATTTTGTGTTGGCTGAGAGGATAGGCGTTGCCCGAACAGATCTCGATGACATAATCATTACCGGTTTCGGAAAGTTTTGAAGAGAGTGCTTTCCTTTCAACCTTCAAGAGCCAAACACCATAGTCGGTATAATCCTCCAATGTAAAATCTTCTCCAAGTGATGGGAGAAGAATGGTTTTTACCGGATTATTCAGCTGGTTATTGGTATCTTCTGTTGTGCATGCTGTGAGGAAGAACATGACTGCGATGAAAAAAATGACTATGAGTTTTTTATACATAAAACACCTCTCTTGTATTATTTCTTTGCTTCTGTTTGAGGATTTTAAAAGTATTGGAGTGTTATGAATAGAGTAAAGATATGAAATAGAGTGAAACAATATTTAATAATCCAAAAGAATTATATAACAACTCTTGCGTTTAAAGCAAATGAAATATGTGAATTATGTAAAGATACATTTAAGAATTCAATATTTAAAAGGGTGAGTTATGATTTCTTTTATAAAGGCCTTTTTTTTGCCATCCCGGGGCGTCTCGGAAACTTGGCGGGCGTCTCCCTTCTCTTGGTGAAAACGGCAATAAGCGGATTAAACGTCTCATTTTCAAAAGTGTAGGGATAATCAAATGTGAAGTTGTATTCAACGTTGAGCACCTTCAAGGCATTCTGCGCCTCTTCAAGTTCCTTATGGAAATTTGGCCCTTTGTAAAGATAGATGATGCCACCTGTTTTGAGTGAAGGAACAGCATATTCAAGACTCATTGAGGTACTGGCAACGGCGCGCATGGTACAGAAATCAAATTCTTCCCGATGCTGTTTGGAAAAATCCTCCACACGCATATTATGAACCGTGACGTTTTTAAGACCGAGTCTTTCAGACGCGGATGAAAGATGTTCCGCTTTTCTTCTCTCACTCTCGACAAGGTGAAATTCAGTTTGATCAAAGATGATCGCCAGGGGGATAGAAGGGAACCCGCCGCCTGATCCGATATCAACACATTTCCCGGTTACAGGCCTCAGATTCTCAGAATCAAAAGGTATAATTGAATCCTGTATGTGACGAATAGAAAGCTCCTCTCTGTTCCTGAAACGGATGAGGTTCTGCTTCTTATTTTCTTTTTCTATTATGTCCATAAACTGATTAAGCAATTCTTCTTTTTTTAACATATAAACCCCTGTTTTTAATGTAGCTCATGATGATAAGGCAGATTCTTTCGTATAAGATGAAAGTCATAACGGACATCAGGATGGCGAATAAGTACCAGTACCTTTCAAAAAAACCGAAAATCTGTCCTTCTGAACCGGTAAGCATCAGCAATGATATATATTCCCCTGCCAGATTATACCCTGTCAGGATCGGCAGGATCAAACTGAGCTTCTTTCCTTCATAGACCCTGTAATAAACGGCAAAAACAGCTCCGAGAAAATAGAACAGGAACATCAGACTTCCGGTCAGATCGTTGAAGATGAAAACCAGTACGAAAGCCGCGAATGAAGTTTCAAACAACCAGCGCTTTCCGTAATTAAGCGCACCCAATATAAGCGGAACGGGTGCGCTTAAAGATATCAGCGTTCCCGCGAAAGGCAGGAAACGCTGAAATGTATAAAGAATAAAACAAAGTGCTGCACTGATCCCGGCGCTTGATATAAACTTCGAGCTCGTTTCGTTTCTTAATACGAGGGTATCAGCTGTTATTCTGATAGTATTCTTACCTTGTCTCCCGTCTTCAGGAAACTTGCATTTGCTTCATCGGTATCCACATGAAATTCAAGTGCATATTTAGGGCTGACTCTGATGAGGACATCCATAAAGACCGTCTTTCTGCCTGCTGTGTCGCAGAACACTGAAACGATATCTTTATCTTTAACGTTGAATTTTTCGCCGTCTTCAGGGGTCATGTGTATATGTCTTTTTGCGAGGATAAGCCCTTTTTCAAGCTCGACTTCTCCTGCAGGACCAACGAGCTTAACCGGAGCGGATCCATCCAGATCACCTGAATCTCTTAGTGGTGGTACGACGCCGAGTTTTCTGGCGTCTGAAAGACTTACTTCTATCTGTGTTTCCGGTCTAACCGGTCCGAGAACACTGACTCTGTCTATTTCTCCCTTTTTTCCTACGACTTTCACTCTTTCTGCGCAGGCAAACTGTCCCGGTTGTCCAAGGTCTTTTTTAGGTGTGAGTGTTGCATCTTTACCAAAAAGTGTTTCGAGATCCTCGTGCGATAAGTGAAGATGTCTCGCGGATACGCCTGCAATTATTTCGCCATCTCTTAATTTCATTTATTCAAATCCTCCCTATAAAAATGAGTTATTCTTTATCCTGTTCTTCAAAACTTTTAACGATGATTCTTAACACCTTTCTGAATTCATCTGTTAGGAATGGGTCAATATCGTTGAACATCTTTTCAACGAATTGAATTCTTCTCTCGATAACGCCTTTGATGACTGATTCACCATGTTCGGTTATCGTGAGTAATCTCACACGTCGGTCTTCTTCAGATACTTTGTAATCTACCAGTTCATCTTCCTTAAGTTTATTGACAAGCCCTGTTACGGTACTTTTCGCAACGCCGAGTCTTTTGCTGATATTAGTCATCGTCTGCGTTTCATGCCAATAGACACTTTGTAATACATCAAACTGTGCCGGTGTGATTTCGAATTCAGAATTTTCCTTTAATACCATTCGTCCTTCTGCTTTGATCTTTGCATTTATCTTCCTCATTAGGATTTCTAATTCAGAAAATTTGTTCATTTCATTCAGCTCCCCTTATAATGACGGTTATTTCTCCTTTAACCTCACCCTTAAAATGTTCCATTGCCTCTTCACATGTTCCTCTGAAATACTCCTGATGACGTTTCGTCATCTCTCTGGCAACAAAAATCTCACGATTCCCGAGTATATTGTAAATATCTTTCAAGGCTTTGTTTAAACGGAATGGTGATTCATAAAAGATGATATTTCTTTTCTCTTCTATGATCGAACGGATAAAACGTCTGAATTTTTTATCCCGTCCTACAAATCCTTCAAAGATGAAAGAACCACCAAACCCTGAAGCGGCGTATGCAACAGTGACTGCACTTGGGCCTGGAAGAACATCAACTTCAATCTCATTTTCGTGACACAATGTTATTATATACGAACCGGGGTCGGAAACGCAAGGCATTCCGGCATCCGAAACAATCACGGCGTTTTCTCCCCCTTTTATACGCGGAACGATATGTTCCGCCTTCATTCTTTCCTTTTGCTGCGAGAATGAAATAATCTCTTTTTTTCCTATTTCCAGCATATTCAAAAGCTGGATGGTTCGCCTCGTATCTTCTGCCAGAATGAAATCACAAGATTTTAAGACGTTGATGACGCGAGGGGTACAATCTTCCATGTTGCCTATGGGCGTTCCGGCAACTGTCAGTTTACCACTCATCCTTCAAAGTCTTCCATGAGTTTCTTCAATCTTTCCAGGGTTATAAGGGCGTCTTTATATTTAGCCTTTGTTTCTTCAATAACATCTTCTTTTGCATTTTTGATAAACTTTTCGTTGTTCAGTTTCTTTTCAAAATGTGAGCAGTCCTTTTCCCCCGCTTTGAGTTTTTTTGCAACTCTTGCCTTCTCTTCATCCCAGTCAATCATATCGCCAAGTATGCAGTAAACATCAATTTCCGGAGAAACAAATGCCGTTGCGCTTTGTGCCGGTTTGCCGTCTGTTTCTTTGAGGGTTGCAATTGAAGCGAGTGCCTTGAGGTAAATTTCCTCTTCATGTGTATATTTGTTGTCTGTTTTATATGTACAGGCAATTTCTATCTTCTTTGATGGGGGCAGCTGGAGCTCTGAACGAACGTTTCTGATTCCTCTGATGACTTCCATAAGGTTTCTGAAATCATCTGAACTGCCGGCGTATCTTTCAAGTTCTTCAATCTCGGGCCAATCTGAAATCATAAGATGTTTCTTTTCATGATCGAGCGGAAGCATCTGCCATATTTCTTCCGTGATAAACGGCATGAACGGACTGAGCAGTCTAAGACTCTTGTCGAGAACTGTCAGCAGAACCGCCTGTGTATTCTCCTTAATCTTCTCGAAGCCTTCCTGGTAGATAACCGGTTTAATGGATTCGATATACCAGTCACAGAATTCGTTCCAGAAGAACTCAAAGATAGACTTGGAAGCGAGGTTGTAATCGTATCCTTCAAGACCCTTTGTCACTTCTTTGACCGCTTCGTTCAACCGGTAAAGAATCCATTTATCAGACAGTGTTAGTAATTCTTCATCAATTTCAGTCGTCTTGATGTCTTCAAGATTCATCAGGGCAAATCTTGAAGCGTTCCATATTTTATTGGCAAAATGCTTATACTGTAAGATACTCTTGATATCCAGATTGATGTCTCTTCCCTGTCCGGCGAGAATGGAAAGTGTGAATCTCATGGCATCTGCGCCGTATTCGTCGACAACTTCTATCGGATCTATGCCGTTCCCAAGTGATTTACTCATCTTTCTTCCCTTTTTATCTCTGATGAGCTGATTGATGTAAACATCTTTAAATGGAACATCTCCCATGAATTCCATTCCCATCGTGATCATTCTGGCAACCCAGAAGAAGATGATATCAAAACCGGTTACCAGCGTACTGGTTGGGTAGTATTTAGCCAGGTCTTCAGTCTTTTCAGGCCAGCCAAGCGTTGAGAATGGCCAGAGCGCTGAGGAGAACCATGTATCGAGAACGTCTTCATCCTGTTTCAGGTTTTCAGAGCCGCATTTCGGACAGCTGTGCGGTGTTTCTTCAGCCACGATTGTCTCACCGCAATTCTGACAATACCAAACCGGAATACCGTGACCCCACCAGAGTTGCCTTGAGATACACCAATCGTGTACATCATACATCCAATTGAGATATACCTTTTTCCATCTTGGTGGATGGAATTTGACTCTTTCGTCTTCTACAACTTCGATAGCCTGTTTGGCAAGATCTTTCATGGCAACGAACCACTGATCCGATAATCGCGGGTCGATGGTGGTGTCACATCTGTAACAGTGTCCGACGGAGTGACTGTAATCCTCTATCTTGTCGAGTAAACCGAGTTCTTCTATATCTTTAACGACTTCTGTCCTTGCTTCCTTTATCGGCATCCCCTTGAATCTGAGTGCGTTCTCGTTCATGATGGCGTTCTCATCAATGACTTCGATGAATTCGAGATCATGTCGAACTCCCATCTGATAATCGTTAGGGTCATGTGCCGGTGTGACCTTAACACATCCTGTTCCAAATTCCTTATCGACATACTGGTCTGCGATAATCGGAATTTCTCTTCCTACGATTGGCAATATGAGCATTTTTCCGATAAGATGTTTGTATCTTTCATCGGATGGGTTTACGGCAACAGCCGTATCGCCAAGCATCGTTTCCGGCCTGGTGGTCGCGATAACAATGTATTCATCGCTGTCTTTTATCGGGTATCTGAAATGCCAGAGATTTGATTTTTCATCCTTATGTTCTACCTCTTCGTCGGATAGAACGGTGTTACATCTCGGACACCAGTTGACGATGTACTTTCCTTTATATATAAGGCCTTTTTCATATAATGAAACGAACACCTTTCTGACAGCCTTGTTGAGTCCTTCGTCCAGGGTGAAACGGTCTCTGGACCAGTCTACCGAACAACCGATGCTTCTGATCTGATCTCTGATATGGCCTCTGTATTCATTAGCCCAGTCCCAGGTGGTCTCAACGAACTTTTCTCTTCCGAGATCATCCTTGGTCTTCCCTTCTTTTTTTAGGTTTTTTTCAACGACATTTTGGGTTGCAATCCCCGCATGATCTTCGCCCGGAAGCCAGAGAGTATCTTTTCCCATCATTCTGTTGAACCTTGTTGAAATATCTTGCAGTGTCAGATTCAAACCATGTCCCATATGAAGTCGCGCAGTGATGTTTGGAGGCGGTATGACAATTACAAACGGATCACCTTCTCCTTTGGGTCTGAAGTCGCCGTTTTGCTGCCATTTTTCATACCATTTTTTTTCAATGTCTTTCGGATCATAATGTTTACTGAGTTCTGCCATTCCGTACCTCCTGATTTTATTCTTTACATGCCGTATTATAGCATAGGCAGTTTTTTGAAATGAAGTGTTATCTCAAAGATTTTAAAGAAATTTTATGCTATAATATCCCCGGTTGATATTCCAAAGAAATTATGGAGGTGTAAGTTATGGCAAAAGTAACACTTGATAAGGACACATGTATCGGTTGTGGCGTATGCGAAAGCCTTTGCGACGAAGTATTCAAAATGGTTGACGATGGAAAAGCAGAAGTTATTGCTGCTGAAACAGATTCATCCTGTGCAGAAGATGCTGCAAGCTCCTGCCCGGTAAATGCGATCGTTATTGAATAATTATTTTTCAGGAGTTTGACTCCTTTGATTTAGAAGGCGACTCCGTGTCGCCTTTATTTTTAAAACGATAAAGTTAGTTTAGCTAATTATAGAGAAGAAAAAACAATCTTACGAGGTGATGGTTCAAATGGCAGAGAAAAACAGATTTGAAGAGGTTAGAGATAACCTTAGAATGAAAAAGGAAAATGTATGGGCAACCAGAGATCATGAGACTGTGTTTCAGTTCAATGATGACTACAAAGCTTATTTGAAGACTTCTACGACAGAAAGAAGATCAATTGATGAAGCAATTGCTATGGCCGAAGAAGCGGGTTATGTCAATTATGAGGATTTTCTGAAAAATCCGCCTGAAAAACTTGAAGGCGTTAAGATTTATCAGAACAACAGAGGAAAGTCAGCGGGTTTCTATCATTTCTCATCCGACATTGCAGATGGCTTAAACATTGTTGCAGCACATGTCGATGTTCCGAGAATTGATTTTAAACCCAATCCTTTTTACGAAGATAGTGAAATGGCATTAATTCATACACATTATTACGGTGGTATTAAAAAGTACCAGTGGTTCAATATACCCCTGGCTATCGATGGCGTTGTCATCAAAGCAGATGGTGAAAAGGTAAATGTGAGAATCGGATTTGACGAAGGTGATCCTGTATTCGTCATTACAGATCTTTTGCCGCATCTCGACAGAAGAAAGGGAAGTGTAGCAGAAGTCTTTACGGCACAGACACTGAACCTGATCATGGGGTCAAAGGCAATCAGCTATAAGAAAGAAGAAAAAGTGGATGAACCGGTTGTGCTCAATATCCTTCAGCTCCTTAACGATAAATATGGTATCACCGAAGAGGATTTCTTCTCTGCGGAAATTGAAATCGTTCCGGCTATTGAACCAAGAGACGTTGGTCTTGACAGAAGCCTTGTCGGTGGATATGGTCACGATGACAGAGTATGTACATATACGGGGATGAGAGCGCTTCTTGATGTTAAAAAACTGGAAAAAAGCGGTTGTATTTTGTTGCTTGACAAAGAGGAAATTGGAAGTGAAGGGAATACAGGTGCCCAGTGTTATTTCTGGAAGACGGTTATTAAAAGGGTTGCAGAAATATATAAATCATCAGCATCATATGAAGAAATTATCGCAAAGACAACGTTACTTTCTGCAGATGTCACAGCTGCATTTAACCCGAGTTTTAAAGATGTACATGAAGCCAGTAACGCTGCGAAAATCGGCTACGGGATCTCTTTTGCAAAGTATACCGGCGTAAGGGGAAAAGGTGGGGCAAATGATGCTCATGCTGAACTCCTCGGCAGTATCAGAAAAGTATTCAACGATAAAAACGTTCACTGGCAGAGTGGAGAACTCGGAAAAGTGGATCAGGGCGGTGGTGGAACAGTTGCCAAATATTTCTCGGCAGAGGGTATGGCAGTTGTAGACGCAGGCGTTCCCGTTCTCGGGATGCACTCGCCATATGAATTGGTCAGTAAGGCAGATGTTTATGAGACCTATTACGCTTACAAGGTGTTCCTGGAAGATATGAAATAAGTGATTTAGAACTTTAACATATGAACAGAGATGTTTTTATAGCATCTCTGTTTTTTTTTATTGACTTTTCCTTTGTATTAAAAAAAGATTTATGGTATAATTCTATCGTTATGTTGTTAATCAAGAATTAGGGAAATTAACAAAGGAGATAATTGTTTAGATTATGGCTTTTAAAAGTAATGAAATAATAAAAAAAATAACAAATATCCTTTCGATTCTGAAAGCTGACCAGGAAGATAAGATTTCTTTTAAACAAATACTTGGTGAGATAATAGAATTATTTCCCGGTGTCGAGAAAGCCAGTTTCTGGGAACTGAAAAAAAATTGTGAGTACTATATCTGTGGTATTGGTTACGATGACGAAGCATATGAAAAGAATGCCATCCCGTTGGAGTATTCCCTTTCTACACAGAATCCTTTGGAAGATGTTATCGTGATGGATTCGGGTTTTTATATGGAAGGCTTTCCTGAAATGACAAAGATGGTTTTTGAAAAAGCGGGTATTCAGGAAGATGTTTCAACAACATTACAACTGAGGTTAAAACCGTTTGGTGATTATTTCGGTGTTTTTTGTTTTGATTGTCTGAATGATAAGGAATATTTTACGGATGAGATGATTGAAGGTGTCAGACCAATCGTGGCTGCCATCAATTCCTTTTTGGAATTGCGGATACAGTTGAAAAACTCTGAACGGGACAATATGTATCGCGATCACCTTGTGGCAAGTATTTCGCATGATGTCAGAACACCGTTGACAGTAGTGATGGGATATACAGAATTGCTTCAGAGTATGATGGAAGACGATGTGGAAGTTATGAAATTTCTAAAAGTAATGGAAGAACAGTCGAATTACCTTTTGAATATCATATCCGATCTCATAACACTTTCCAAAATCAACTCGGGGAATTTCTCTATTTCACCACAGAAAACGAACATTCGGGAAATGGTACATAACACGGTTAAAGGCTTGAATATTCTTGCGAAAAAAAAGAATCTCACCTTAAATTATAAGATTTCTTCAAATGTACCCCTATTTACTTTTATCGATAGAACCTCTCTGCAGAAAATTTTAATGAATGTTGTTTCAAATGCGATCAAGTATACCGAAAAGGGTTCTGTTAAGCTTGAATGCACCCTTGAAAACGAAGAATTTCTTAAGTTTACCGTTACGGATACCGGTGTCGGTATCGATAAGGACAGACTCGAAAAGATCTTTGAGCGTTATACGAGAGAGGAGCATACGGCGTCCAAACCGGGCAGCGGCCTTGGCTTATCGATATGCAAGGAATTGATAGAAGAACTTAGCGGAAGTATCTGGGCGGAAAGTGAGTTCGGAAAAGGCAGTGTTTTTAACGTTCTTCTACCACTCAGCAAGGCGGATTCCATTGCAGAAACTGCAGAAGTTAAAACGGATATCAACGTCTTTCTGCAGGGTAAAAATATTCTGATCCTTGAGGATGATATCGAAAATCTTCACATGTTCGAATTAATCCTGAAGAATGCGGGGGCGAACTGTTTTACCTATCAGGATCCGCAAGATGCGGTGAATAAATGTCATAAAAAGACGAATATTGATTATATCCTCGTTGATTTGTTGCTGTCAAAGGGGTCATCCATCGAAACGATCAGGAAATTTAAATCATTTGAGTTTGTTAAAAAGCTGATAGCGATTACCGGAAGTGCGGATTCAGAATTACATTCGGAAGCCGTTGAAAACGGTGCGGATATCGTATTGTTGAAACCTTTTAGTTTAAGAGAACTTGTAGAATCCCTTGATGGGTAAAAAGATATAAAAAAGGCGGGGTGAAATTCCCGCCTTTTTTTATTTTAATTCGTCAATTAATCTGGCGATATAGTCAAAGCCTTTCTGCCAGAAAGAAGCGTCTGAAAGATCGATACCGAGTTCTTTAAGCAGTCTGTCCGGTCTGTTGTTTCCGCCATTTTCAAGGAGTCTCAGGTAAGCGGGAATCATTGCTTTGCCTTCTTCGAGATACTTTTCATATAATGCAATGACCAGCAGGTTTGCAAAGTTGTAGGCGTAAACATAGAACGGTGTGTGGAAGATATGCGGGATGGAGGCCCATTCCCATTTGTATTCTTCAGTGATCTTCACGCTATCGCCAAACATAATCTTCAATTCTTCGTTATAGATTTCTGCCAGATCATCCCATGAGGCAAAACCGGATTCTGATGCTAATTTATGACTCTTCTTTTCGAATCTGGCAAACATGTTCTGTCTGAAAGTGGTCGCGAAATTTCCTTCTATTGTTGAGGCGAGAAAGAGTTGTTTTTCGTCGTCAGAGAGTGTCGGGAGTAATTTGTCGAAAACGAGGAATTCACCAAATACCGAAGCCACTTCCGCCATTGTGAGTGGTGTATGATAGTTGAGCATAGTTTGTTTGGCTGAAAGTGTTCCGTGTAGTCCGTGACCAAGCTCGTGAGCCATTGTCAGAACATCGTTGATGTTGTTATTGTGATTGAGCATAACGAATGGTTTTTCATTCGGAACATAGTAGGAGCAGAAGGCTCCGCCACGTTTTCCCGGAAGAACTTCAGAATGGATTCTTCTATCATCAAAGAAACTTTTGACGATTTTCCCCGCTCTTTCATCGAATTCTGAATACGTTTCGATAACGAGATCTCTTGATTCTTCGAAGCTGTATTCCCTTTTGACTTCTTCAAGGGGGGCATAGATGTCGGCGAGTTCCAGTTCAAGATCCATCTTTTTGGCTTTCCAACTGTAATATTTCTCGACGAGTGAGGCGTTTTTAACCGTTGTGTCTATAAGGCTTTCGACAATTGCATCTTCAATCTCGTTATCCATGTTTTTCATGGAGATGGGGGTGCTGTATTTTCTGAACTTTGATTCAACATCGTAATCTTTAACGATATTGTTGTAAAGTCCTGTAATAACCGTACTGTCGTCTTTGTATCTGTTGAAGAAGGTCTTCATGGCAGTCCTTCTGGTTTCGAAGTTCGAGTTGTATCTGAGATTTCTGACCTGAGAACCGTTTAAAGTTTTCTTTTCATTGTCTATTTCCATATCAAAGGAGTAGGCTGAAGTGATCTTGCTGTAAAGATCACCGAGATCATTTCTTCCGGTAACACTTTTAGCGGCGAGGACCTTTTCTGTTTCCGCTGAAAGTGTATGTTCCTTTCTCTCAAGAACTCTTTCGATTACCCAGGCGTATTCCGGAACTTCTTTCATCAACTTCTCCAATTCTTCTGTTTTGTGCATGAGGAGTGTTGGTTCGATAAAGGAAAAATGCTCCTCTATTTCTCCCATTGCATTTTGAATTTTTCCCGCCAATTTCTGAGCAGCCATATTCTGTGTGTCTTCTGAAAACAGTAATCCTGAGAACTGAGCTGCATTTGCTCCCATTGTTATAATGTCTTCCCTCTCAACACACATGGCTTTAAACGTTTCCGTATTCAGTTCATCTTTTAAAATCTTCTGATATTTCTCCTCAAATCCTTTGGCTCTATCAAGGGTATTATCGATATCCTTCTGGATCTGTGGATCGTCCACCCCGTTATAAAAAAAAGTCAAATCCCATTTCATTTGTTGCACCTCCGAAATAAATATACTTCATTATATCATTTAGAAATCTTCAACTTGACTTTTAAAAATATTAATGCTATTATAGCGCATCACGTTATATCGTTAAGCGATATAACGAAGGGTGATATATATTGAGGTGGAGATTTTGAGAAAAGAAATAACGTTGACAGAACAGATGTTTTATATTCTTTTAGCCCTTTGTGAGCCTTTGCACGGCTATGGGGTGATGCAGAAAATTTCCGCTATCACGAATGGACGGATCAAGCTTGGTGCTGGGACTTTATACGGAGCCTTCAACAACCTTCAAAAATCCGGATTGATAAATTATGTAGGCGTAGATGCTGAAAATGCAAGACGGAAGATTTATGAGACGACAGAAAGCGGAAAGGTAATCTTATTCGATGAATTAAACCGTTTGGAGCAAAATGTTAAAAATGCAAAGGAAATATTATATGCTGAAGGGAAAGGATAAGAATATGAACGATATCAGAGTTGAAAAAAGATTATTTTGTGCCTGGAACGAAGAGAAGGAGATAAAATGGCTCAAGAATATGGCAAAGCAGGGATGGGAATTAGATCATGCCGGCTTCTGTGAGTATCAATTTAAAAAGACTGAAAAACAGGATTTAAATTTTTCGTTTGATTACAGGGTATTAAAAAAAGATGAGTTTGATGAGTATATCCGGCATTTTGAGAGTTGCGGATGGGAATACATCAGTTCAGTTGCCAGTTGGCATTATTTTAAATCAAAAGTTTCGGAAACTGTTTATCCGGATATCTATTCAGAGAATACGTCGAAGATAGAAAAATACAAAAGACTTCTCGTGACACTGTGTCTGGCAATTTTTCCGTCAATTTGGGCGATTGTCTTCAATTTGACCCTTTTGGATGAGGAATTTTCTTTATTTACTCTTATCATTGTTTTGTTAATAGTGTTTATGAATACTATTATTATATACGGTATTTACAGAATTTGCAGGATCATACAACAATTGAGAAAAAACTTATAAATCAATTATCGATATACTGTTAGAAGTAAAATTTACATAAATTGTGAATTAATGAGCAAATATTCTGATATAATGCGACGAGTTATAAGACAACCATACCTTGGAGGGAAGATATGATTGAATTTAAAGGTGTAAAGAAGGAGTTTAAGACGAAAAAGAACACCGTACAAGCGTTAAAGGGTGTCAGTTTTAAAGTCCAAAAAGGAAAGATATTCGGGCTGCTTGGACCGAACGGAGCCGGTAAGACGACGGCATTGAGAACGCTTTCAACATTGATTAAACCGACAGCCGGAAGTGTTGAGGTCATGGGATACGATACGGTCAAAGATTCACAGAAGATCAGACAGAACATCGGTTTTCTTTCTTCAGATATGAATCTTGCGGGAACGCTTTCAGCAAAGGATTTTCTTTATTTCTTCGGAAGATTGAACCACATCCCGGAAGAAAAACTGGGACAAAGGGTTTCTGAGCTTGCAAAGTATCTGGAGATGGACAAATTCATGGATAGAAGAGTATCCGGCTATTCAACGGGGATGAAACAGAAAACACTCATCGCCATCGCTTTGATCCATGAACCGGATATCGTTATCTTTGACGAGCCGACAAACGGTCTGGATATCATGACATCGAGAGTGGTCCTGAATTATCTCAGGGACTTGAAAGAAAGGGGAAAGACGATCATCCTGTCCACACATATCATGAGTGTGGCTCAGAAAATGTGCGATGATCTCGTTATCATCAACAAGGGTGAAATCCTTGCCGAGGGTACGGTAAATGACATCCTTGAAAAGACCGGAAGAGAAGATCTCGAAGATGCCTTCTTCGATTTGATGGGAGTTGATGCATTATGAAGGATACATTGATCATACTGAGAAAAGAATTTGCCAATCTGTTTAAAGACAAAAGAACGGTATTTTCAATATTTTTCCTGCCGGTTATCATGTTTATGGCAATCTTTTATTTCATCAACATGATGTCTACACAGGAAGAGGCAAAATTGGACAAGACGGTTTATAAGATTTATACCAATAATGAAGTAGCCTTCAAAGAATTTGCGGAATATCTTGGAGACGATTATGTCATCGTTGAAAGTGCAGGAAACCTGGAAGAGGATTTGAGAGAATCAGTGATTCATCTTGCCGTTATCTTTGATGGCGGAGAACATGCTGAAGATTTTCTGCGTGATGATAATCTCAAGATACAGCTCTACTCCTATTCCGGATCATCAGCGTCCGGCAGAATCAAGGATAATTTCAATTATTCCATCAGAACCAAAAGAGACGACTTCCTGAGAAACGAACTGGAAACAAATGGGATAAGTGCTAAACTCCTGGATATGCCGAATCTTGAATTCCAGAATGTGGCGACAGAAAAAGAAATGGCCGGAAGTTTTCTCGGTATGATGCTGCCTTACATGCTGGTCCTTTACCTGTTCACATCCTCATTCTCCATCGGATTTGATACAACAGCGGGAGAAAAGGAAAGACAGACACTTACCATCCTGCTCTCAAATCAGGTGTCCAGAACTTCCATCGCCTGGGCAAAAATCTTGTATATCATGCTGATGAACATCACCTCGGCGACCATCTCCATCATCGCCTTTGTGATCGCATTCTCAACCATGATGAAGGGTGTTCCCAGTGATATGCTTGCCGCTTTCAATTTTGAAACGGTCATGGTCCTCCTGTTTACAACCATTGGAATGGCCGTGCTTATCGCAGCCGTTATAGTCGTCGTCGGTATTTTCGCCAAGAGTGTAAAAGAAGCCTCTTCCTACTCCATGCCGATATTTGTCGTCGTCATCATTTTCGGGGTTATGAGCATGCAGCCGGAGGCCTTTAAGGAAACGGGTATGCTGATTTACATTCCGCTGATCAACGGCATCATCACGTTAAAACAGCTGTTCACGACACCAAATCTGCCGATGTTTGAATTCACGGTTTCATTGCTCATGAACCTTGGTGTGACCAGTGTCCTTGTTCTGCTGGCCTCAAAGATGTTCAGCAACGAAAAATTCGTCTTCAGAACAGAATCATAACATAAATAATATTTACTGATTATGGGCGGAAGATTTTCCGCCCTTTTTATTAAGGGTGTGAATACTAATTGAAAAAAATCATGATACTCGCGATGAGTCTGAATGGGAATATTGCCAGAGAAGAAAGTGAATCGTCTTTGAATTGGACGAGTGAAGAGGATACTGCTTTTTTCAAAGAGAGAACAAAACAGGCGAAGAATATTATCATGGGAAGAAAGACTTTTGAGACGATTAACAGGGGACTACCCGGTCGGATAATTTATGTTATGACGCGAAATCCTGATTTTCTGAATCGGGATATCCCCGGTGTCATTTTTACATCCCTTTCTCCTGAAAAGTTGATTGAGAAACTTGAAAATGATGCTGAAGTCGAATGTTGTATAGCCGGTGGCAAGCGTATTTATGAACTTTTTATCGAGAGAAGATTGGTTGATGAACTTTTTCTGACGATTGAACCCGTTCTTTTCAGGAGAGGTGTTTCGTTTTGTGATGATTTGTGTTTGGATATTCAGTTGAGACTTATAAAAACTGAGCTTCTAAATGCATCTACTGTTCTTTTGAACTATGCAATTATGAAGTGATCGGTTATCAGTCAATCATTTTAATAACCGGAATTTCCTCGTAATGATCAATAGAGGAAGTGATAAACTCAACATCGTCATATTTTCCGATATTTTTAAGCCTTTTCGCGTGATCGGTGTGTTGAAGTACTTTTTGAAGTTCCGGTTTACTTGAGTGAAAGTAATTTCCCGTTGTGATTTGTAATGTTTTGTCATCATCAATGTTGCTCAGTTCTTTTTCAAGATGTGAAAGAATGATACAGGCACATAGATAATCTTCAAGAGAGAATTTTTCCCATGATCCGGCACAGAGTAGAAGGATTTTATTGTAATTCTTTTTATTTATATATTCTACTGTTGGGGAAAGGTTTAAAAATGAAGTGGCAATAAAGTTGTCACTGTTTTTTCTGAATGCCGAAAGTGTTCTGGTACCGTTTGAAGTGGAAATAAAAACCTTTTTGTCTTTCAAGTTCGCCTTAAGAAGTTCAAGAGGCGAATTCCCGAAATCAAAACCTTCCGGTTTTATCGCATTACGTTCCCCGCATAATATGATGGAAGCGTTTTTCGCTTGATACATCTTTTCCAGTGTTTTTACGGCAAAGATATCATTCGCACCTCTATGAGCTGCGATAACCATTGAACTCGTCGCACGATAAACATCTATCAAGACGGCAAGATCGTATCGGTTTTCAAATGTTTCTTCAATCCCTTTTTGATAGTACTTAAGTATATCAATCTGCATTTAGCCCTCTCATTTTCTTAAAGAGTTTTCTGAAATGTTTTTCTGTGGTTTGAAAGCCTTCATCCACTAATCGGTCAAAAGAGGCTGTTTTTAAATGTTCAGGGTTTTCCCAAAGGTTGATATCGCAGGTGAAGTCTTTTTTTAATCTCTTTTTCAGTTCCAGTGTTCCCATATAATCCGCCGCTATGAGAATATACATTGCACTCATAACGGGAGGGGTCCCGTTTTCAGAGAGTGTGTCGACAAAAATATGAAGGTCCATCTTCCTGTCTTTTACGAGAGAGGAAGCCCCTTGTATATTCTGCATACTGATATAGGATTTATCATCTATCGTCATCGGGCCCATAAACGGTGTGATGGAAATTGCCGCGAGAAGTTCTTTGTGAGTGGTCACGGAGATGAGCCTTTCTTCTGCGGTCTCGATGTTAAAGAGACTGGTATAGCAGGGAATTGGCAGCATATACCCTTTCATAAATGGAAAGGCATTCGTGATAAATTTTCTTATTCGCGCAAATTCTTCTATACCGAGATGTTGTGATGATTGGTCTGAACGAAGAAAGGCGTATAAATCGTTAAAGTTCTTAATGCTGGAGCCTGATTTTACGAGTGTATAGAAGTCGGTGAGTCTTCTGTAGGATTCGTTTCTTGACATGATACCCCGATTTGTCTCATAAAAATCAAATGAGAAAAGGTTTTCCATCGTCCTGAAATTGGTTTTAAAGAAATCGGTCGTTTTTTCAAGTCCGTACTGAGCATACATGACCGCAATGAGGGAAGCGGTACCCGTGGCTACAATTTTTTCAGGAACCCCTATCTTATCTTCAATTGATCTCAAGGCGCCCACGATTCGCAGCATATTGATATTGTTTCCGTTGAAATAAAGCGTATATTTATTATGCATCGGTTAAATCCTTCCGTAAACTCTGTTCCAGTAAATCCGCGGCAAGCTTCGTCGCCGATTCAAATTGATCAAATCTGTACCAGCTCATATCGAGATTGATAAATCGCACGGAATAATCGGCATTCGCCAGTTCATACTGTATGATACGTTCCAGCTTTAATTGATTGATATAGGTCATCAGATCCAGAGAATTCCTGAAGGAGTCTTTTCGGAGTTTATTGGTGACATCGGCAGCGATAACCATTCCGGCTCCGAGCTCTCTGCATTGATCTACGGGGACGACACACATAACACCCCCATCGATGAAATGTGTTCCACCGAGCCGGGTGGGAGCAAATGTTCCGGGAACGGAAGCACTGGCACAGACCGCATCGATAATATATCCGGATGTAATCAGTGTCGTACTGCTTCTTTTTATATCTGTGGCAACGATACCCAGTTTGAGTTTTGTATCCGAGAATTTCGCATCTCCGAAAATTGGGATGAGCATCTCGTATAAAAAATCTTCATCAACAACCGCTCTTCCCGAAGTTGATTTTCTTGCCATATTCAGGGCATCTGTCAGGGTCGTGGATGAAGCCATTTTAACCAATTCCCGTATCTTTTCCTGATTTTTTCTGACGAACTTGTGTGTCATCAGTTTAACCATGCGACTATCTCCTGTCAGAGCATAAGCAGCCCCTACAACAGAACCAATACTGGAACCTGTTACAATTTCAGGATGAATCCCGCAATCTTCAATCAGTTCCAGAAGAGGAACGTGGGCATAGCCACGCGCTCCTCCACTTCCAAGTGCCACGCCCCATTTTGTAGGGGTAGCTGGCATTGAATCATACAATCTCAAAATCAACCTCACCTCTGACAAAGTCTATGTTTTTTACCCTTGCCGTTAGGATGTCTCCAAGTTTGTAGATCTTTCGTGTATTTTCTCCAACGAGAATATTTTGTTTTTCATCGTATATAAAATAATCCATAAGTGTTGAAATATGGATTAAACCAGGGATTAAAAGGTCTTTTACTTCTACGAATATGCCAATTTTTCCAACGTTTGTTGCGACAACATCAAAGATCTCGGATTTGTGAGATTTGACATAATCAACTTTCTTCAAGGCAATCAGATCCCATTCACATTCGTTGGCAACGCGTTCTTTCTGTGTACAATGTGTTGAGATGGCTGGTAACTGCTGTTGCCAGAATTTAATTCTTTCTCCAGAGAAGCATTTCCCACTGAGATATTCTTTGATGAGCCGATGGACAATCAAATCCGGATATCTTCTGATCGGTGATGTGAAATGGGTGTAGGCTTCTGAAGCCAAACCGTAATGTCCGATATTGCTTTCATCGTATATCGCTCTTTTCATCGTTCTGACAACCAGCCTTTCGACACTGTTTCTAAGGGGATTACCACCAAGACTTTCAAGTAATTTCTGAATGGTCGTGGATGTCAGTGTTTTTGGCATCTCATTTTCTACACCGAGTGCTGTGATATAACTCTTTAACTGCATGAGGGTATCATTTTCCGGCATCTCATGAATCCTGTAGATGAAAGGTAAATCGGCATCCATAAACATGGTGGCGATTACTTCATTTGCCTTGATCATGAATTCTTCAATCAGTGATTCGCCCATATGTCTGTTGCGTGGAATAATGTCTACGGTATGGCCATCTTCATCGAGCTTGATATAAACTTCCCCGCTTTCAATACCGATGATGGCACCTCTTTTTCTTCTGTTTTCACGTAGAATGGATGCCAGTTCGTTCATCGTTTCCAGCGACTCAATCAATCCCGGAGTCTTTGAAAGCAGGGTTTTTGCTTTTTTACTTTTATCCTCAAAGTAATCGTTGACGATGGTATACGTCAACCGTCTTTTACTTTTTATAACACCGTTGGCAACTTCAAAATCGATGACCTTTCCGGTTGGATCAATCTCTATTTCAACACTGACAACCAATCTGTTGACGTTCGGCTTCAGCGAACAGATACCGTTGGACAATTCTACGGGTAACATTGGGATAACTGTGTTGATCAGATAAACACTGGTTGACCGTTCAAAAGCTTCCGTATCAATCGGGGTTCCGGCTTTCACATAATGAGAAACATCAGCTATATATACACCGAGTTTAAAATTTCCGTTTTCCATTTTTTCAATCGAGACGGCATCATCAAAATCCTTGGCGGTCTCTCCGTCAATGGTGAAAATGAGTTTATCCCTGAAATCCTTTCTTTCAGATTTCTTTGAAAACGCAACCCTTGTCGGAACGGTTTCTTTCTGTTTTTCAACTGATTCCGGAAATTCTTCCGGGAACGGCAAGCCATGCTTCAATATAACGGAAGGGAGATGAACCTTCGGATCATCAATCTTTCCGAGAACCTCTTTGATTTTCATTTTTGGCGGGATATGACCATTCGGATATGCCGTGATCTGACCATATACCTTTTCTCCGGCACGCGCCCCTTTCAAATCTTTTTGAATATTTTTCAACTGAACAGCGAATCGATAACCGACACGCTTATCATCCGGGATGACGTAATACCGTTTTCCTTCTTTTATCAATACACCAACGACACGTGTCAAGTTTCTTTTGATGACACTTATAACCCGAGCTCTTTGCCATTCTCTGTAATTGCCCTCGGCTTTGATTTTAACCGTGTCCCTATGCATGGCATCCTTTGCATTTTCAGGGAAAATAACGTATTCATTACCATCACTTGCTTTTACAAATGCCATCTTCCCACTTTTTACGAATTGGAGGCTTCCGGTTAGTTCATTAGGTTTCTGTGCTGTATAGCGATTGTCGCTCGTCTTGAAAATTTCACCTGAAATAACCATTTCTTTTAAAACGGTTCTAAATCTTTTTCTGTCAATTCTTTCTCTGAGCTTAAATTCTTTATACAGTTCTTTAGTTATCATTGGTCTGTATTCGGCGCTTTCCAGTAGTTTCAGGATTTTCTCCCTACTAATTTTCATCTTTCATCTCCTTAAAAACGACACACCTTTCCCGGGTAAACATAAAAGAACTCGATACCCTCATCTTTAAGCTCTTTTTCAACTTTCTTCATAGTATCCCGCAACTTGTTGATATACCTGTTCGAGATATGATATAAAATAACCTTTCGGGGTTTGTTTAATTTGATCTTATCAAGTAATTCCCCGATCTCTGTGTGTTTATCACCGCGTCTGTCTTCAGCTTCCAGAAAAGTACATTCATGAATCAGGGTTGAAGTATTGGCCATATACGCATCTCCGATGACGTTGCCATCTCCGCTTAAAGTCATCAGACTGTGTGAATATCTTTCGGTGATAAAATCTCTTCCATTCTTTTTAATGATCTCTTTAATTTCGTCCTGTTCGAGACCTTTAAATTCTTCTTTTAAGCGTTTACGTGTCTCTCTGATTTGATATCCCACTGAGATTTCATTTTTCATATGATCGGTTGCAAATGCCTTGATAAATCTTCTGCCGTTTCCCTCAGTCAGCATGATTTGTTCATCTGTATCAATCTCGTGTACCGAGAGGTCATATCTTAAACGGCTTCCGGTTTTTAAAATAAAATCAATATAGCTTCTGATGAGTTCGGAACTTTTGTGATAGTAGATCTCAAGTGGTTTATCTCTTTCGCCCATCGCACTGCTTCTTGTGTTTAAAAACCCCCATAAACCTGATATATGATCCGCATGACTATGTGTCAGAAAGATCTTTTTAACCGCAAACAATTTGTTCGTTAGTTGTGTACTTATTCCCTCGCCACAATCAAATAAGATTCTGTCGGGGGCATAATAAAGCCATGTTGAATACATGGCTTTCGAAAATGTCAATATTTCCAATTTTTTTCTCCTGTTACGAATAATAGATTATAGACTATTGGACTTAGTCTGCTTTTTCCAGTTTGACCTTAAGCTTTCCCTTGACGCCTCTCGGCAATTTGACCTGAATATCATAGGTTCCAAGTTCCTTAAGGTTTCCTTTCAAGACAATATGTTTCTTTTCGATCTTTTCGCCAAGGTATTCACTGAGTTCCTTTGCGATATCAGCACTTGTGATGGAACCGAAAAGCTTCCCTTTGTCTCCACATTTTACCTTCATGACAAAGAATTCCTTCATGAGTTTATCCAATTTTTCCTGATTCTTTGCCCTTTCTTTTTCTTCATGCTCATTCTGAACACTCTGAATGCTCTTCAGATGTTTAACCGCACTCGCTGTTGCTTCAATCGCGAGATCCTTCATGAAAAGGAAGTTTCTGGCATATCCGTCCGATACCTTTTTTATATCTCCCTTTTTACCGAGTTTTGGAACATCCTGTTTTAATATAACCTTCACAACAATCGCCTCCAATCCTTTTCAGTTTTCTTTTTTATTTCATCGTGAAATGTTATGATTTCTTCTATTGTATCGATTTCTCCCGTCGCATACCTGTTGAGTGCAAAGTCTACTATCTCAAAAATAGTCGTGAAACCGATTCTTTCTTTCAGGAACCAGTCCACTGCAATTTCATTTGCAGCGTTGTAAATGATCGAATATGAATTCGGCATATCGAGGATGTCAAAGGCCATCTTTAATGCCGGATAGCTTTCAATCTCAAGCGTTTTTATCGTTAAATCTTCCGGCCTTAACGACTTGTCTTGGTATTCGTACAACCTTTCCGGATAAGTCATCGCATAGCCGATGGGAATTCGCATATCCGGTTTTCCGGAATGAACCTTTATAACCCCGTCTTTGAAAACAATCATAGCATGAATATAACTTGAATAGCAAAAGACCGTATCAATCTGTTCTTTTTTCAGTGAAAACAGCCGTTTAGCCTCTATGACCTCAAGTCCTTTATTGAACAAAGTCGCTGAGTCAACCGTTATCTTTGAGCCCATATGCCATGTCGGATGATTCAGAACATCCTCAACCGTTGCCTTGTTAAGATCTTCAGGATTCCAGTTTCTGAGTGCACCGCCGGAAGCGGTGATGATGGCTTTGTCAATATCCTCAACCCGTTCGTTTTCAAGAAGCTGGAACACACCGCTGTGTTCACTGTCAACCGGGATCAGTTCGCAGTCATATTTTTCCGCCAGACTGTTGACAATATCACCGGCAAGAACCATTGATTCTTTATTTGCCAGACAGACTCTTTTTGAATTTTTAATGGCGGAAACCGTATACGTCAGTGAGTCGCCACCACTCGAAGCGATAACCGTGATATCCGGCTTGAGATATTCAATCATATCTGAAGAATCTGAGAAGTATTTTGAATCTGATGCACCCAGTCTTTTAGAAAAGGCATACGCCCTTGGTTTTATATCGTATAATTGAGTTTTAAACGACTCTGAACTTCTCGCAGAAATCCCGACGATTTCAAAATCGAGCCCTGAATTTTTAAGTGTACGCACAACATCTATGCTTTGTGTTCCGATTGATCCTGTAGAACCTATAATTGCGATTGTTTTTTTCATATCATCATTTGAAGAAGCCAATTTCCAACATTACCCCTTTCATTTTGTGTAGGGCAGACACAGGGATCTACCCCTGCAGCCACCAAAAATATTAATCAATCGAGGTTAAGTTTAAGATTAGAGTTTTGTTCTTTAAACTCTTGCCGCTCAAGCTTGCTTGAGCGGACACATCCTCTGATAATCACAATAAGGACAAAGTGCCGATTCCTTTGGCTCAAAACTGTCAGACTCAAGGGCCTCATAGACCGGTATACACTTTTCGATCAGTTTTTGTCTGGTCTGTTCGTATATTTCTTCACTCAACGGTTTTTCGATTACTTTATTCTGTTCAAGATAATAAAAGGACGAAGCGATCACTTTATGTCCCTGTTCATTCATCAACCAGGCGTAGGTGAAAAGCTGAATGAAATCGATGAATCGTTCACTCAGTTTTCCGGTTTTGTAATCAACTACTTTGAACCCTTCTTTGCCATCAATCTTAACTTTATCCAATCTGTCAATCCTCCCGAGGAAAGGGATGTCATCTTTCAGATTGGCTTCAACAAATTCTTCACGCTGTAGTGGTTCAAAATTGAGACGGCTGCTGTAAAAGTTTTCCAGCATGATTAATCCACGTTTTCCATGTTCTGCTTCAGTTGCCTTATCCATTTCAAGACTGCCTTGATCTCTGAGTTTATTACGCTCATTTTTCCATTCGCTTCTGAATAGATTTTTCAGGATGGTGAGCGATCTTCTGTCTTCAGAGAACGAAAAATACTTATCAAGGGCACTGTGAATGGTCTGCCCCAGCAAAAGTGCTGGACTTGAACTGGTTGGATAACGGTTAATATACTGAAATTTGAATTTTAAAGGGCATTGTTCAAAGGTTGAGATCTTTGAATAGCTCATTTTCATCTTATACACAGTCAAAACACTTCCCGATATCGATTTTTCTTCCATTTTTTGCTTCAAGGAAGGTGGTGAATTTCTTCGAAGGGAGCTGAATATCATGTATCAGTATCTTTCCCGCTCCACATTGAATCCAGGCCCCTTTTTTTGTGATTTCAAGGATTGTACCCGGGTGTGCTTCAGAATCATTCTCCGCAATTTCAAGCGATCCTTTTAACTTGACCATCATCCCATCAAGGGACGTCCTCGCACAAGGGACCGGGTCAAATGCCCTGATCTTGTTATAAATTGTAAGGGCATCAAGTTTCCAGTCTATCGGTAGCTCATCTTTTTCGATCTTCGCGGCATATGTTACCTTTTCACCGACTTGTTCAGTAAATGTGGCATCTCCTTTACGTAGAGCTTCAAGGAAATCAACCAGAAGATCGGCACCCGCTTTTTGAAGTTTATTGTGCACGGATTCAAAATTATCGGCCGTTTCAATTGCGACCTCAGTCATCTTTGCTACATCTCCTGCATCCAGTTCCGGGGCAATTTTCATAATGGCAACGCCGGTTTTTTTATCCCCATTTTCAATGGCACGTTGTATGGGTGCTGCACCCCTGTATGCAGGCAGTAAGGAAGCGTGAACATTATAGATTCCCATGCGGGGCAGGTTGATTACCTTGTCCTTTAATATCTTTCCAAAAGCGACAACGATAATAACATCGGGATTAAGTGATTCAAGCATGGCAAAACCGGTTTTTAAATTAACAGACTTAGGTTGAAAAACATCTATTCCGGCTTCCATGGCGGTAACTTTTACAGGCGTCGGTCTGGTTTTCCCACCTCTTCCGGATATTTTGTCCGGCTGAGAAAAGACACCAACGATATTATACCCTTCTTCAATGAGTCTCTTGAGATGGAAGGCGGAAAAATCAGGTGTTCCCATAAATACGATTCTCATAGCTTCTTTGGATTTACAGAGATTATTCATCTGCTTTTTCCTTTGCCATCTTTTTGATGAGGTCGAGTTTTTTCTTCAAGAGCCTTTTCTTCAACGTGCTGAGGTGATCGATAAAAAGTGTTCCGTTGAGATGATCGGTCTCATGCTGAAAAATTCTTGCTTTATAACTGCTCAGATTTTCCTCATGCACATTCCCTTCTCTATCGTTATATCGGACTTTGATTGTCTTTGCCCGTTCAACATTTTCAAAGATATCGGGAACTGACAAACACCCTTCTTCAGCTACCTCTTTTTCTTCTGAGAGCTCAAGGATTTCCGGATTAATATACACCCGCCAGCCATCTCCGGAGTTATCATCTCCGACAAATATACGTTTACTGACACCAATCTGTGGTCCCGCAAGTCCCGCACCGTCTTCAGCATACATAATCCTTACCATGTCATCTATCAAAGACTGGAGTTCTTCTCCGAAATCATCTATCGGTTGAGCTTTTTGTCTTAATATAGGATCACCGTAATATCTGAGTTTAAATTCCATTGTATCATCCTTTCTTATTTCTGTAGTTCACTATACCAGTCATTATCACACATAAAAACGGTTAAAGGTGTGATAGAAACATAATTTTCCTTAACAGCAGCCCAATCACTGTCTGAAGGAACATCTTCATCTTTAATATTTCCCATCAGCCAGAAATAATCATTGCCATATGGATCTTGTCTTTTTTCGAAATAATCATCGAATCTTCTCGCGCTTTGCCTTGTTAACTTGTATCCCTTGATGTCACTATAATCGACGGAAGGGACATTGATGTTCAACGCACCGAAAGGTTTAATCGACTTTGGATCAAATCCTTCGAGGTACTCGGTCAGAAATCTGGCAGCTGTTTCAAAATAAGGTTTTTTTGGATCCAGGCTGGAAATTGCAATTGCCGGATACCCCATTATGGCACCTTCCAAAGCACCGGATACAGTTCCTGAATAAGGAATGTCGGTTCCAAGATTTGCCCCTTTATTGATGCCGGATATGACAATATCAATATCTTTTTTTGCAAATTCAAGTATCCCTATCTTTACACTGTCGGCAGGTGTACCGGTGACACCATAACCGAAGAATTTTCCGTCTCTATCCTTTTTTTTTGCCCACAGCGGTTTTCGCAAGGTGATCGCGTGGCCTGTGGCACTTTGTTCTGTTGCCGGTGCTGAAACGATCACTTCGTGTCCGGCCTCTGTGAGATATCTTTTCAGGCATGCGATTCCTTCTGCCATAATTCCGTCATCATTCGTAATTAAAATCTTCATGTAAATCAATTCCTTTCAAACTGTACACAGCATTTATAGTTAATTATAACATGAAAAAATCTGATATAATGAAAGAGATTTTTGAAATCTGAAAAAATCAAATTCTCTTACAAGGTGTGAAAATATTGAAGCTGAAATCCATTTTCCTGATAATGCTTATGATGCCTCTCCTGGCTTTTTCATTTTATATAAATGACAGGGTGCTTGATACCTGGACCAGCTATGGTCTCGATTATTACAGTTATATCGACAACTCAACGGTAGTCTTCAAGACGATGTATCATTATGCTCAGATGGGGGGGACCGTACATCTTTATTATGTTCCGGCAAAGGCCAATATATCACTGGAACAGGATAACCCTCCGGCATTCAGAAGAAATTCTGATACGGAACTTTTAATCAGTTTCTGGTTGCACAGAAACGGTATTTTTTATTTGAATGAACAGGTTCTGCAGACTTACAGAAGAATCATGAAAAACGGCGATAAAGGAAGCGCAGCGTTCAGAACTCATTATTCAATCATCAGAATGGATTGTCAAAATACCGGCGAGAAGTTCTTTATCTCCTTGACTGAACAAAAATGACGAAAGGTGGATAGCACTCTATCCACCTTTATTTTACATTTAAATTCCTTTGGGAAGCCGGAGTTTTATTTGATGAAATCGACAAGAGAGGTTGTCATGACACTGCTGCCTGTTTTTAAAGCGGCATTTAGTATCGTCTGCTGATTCTGAAGATTCGTATATGTTTCCAGAAAATCAGCGTCCTGTTCCTTCGACACATATTCGGTAAGAAAGTTTGTATATTCTTCAAATCTGTTTGTTGACATTTCAAGGAATTTCTGCGAAGAACCATTTTCGGAAGTGATCTTCTGAAGGTTGTACTCAAACCTTTCCACTTTCACCAGCGCAATATCATTTAAATATTGTTCCGGATTATCTTCTTTAAGATTTTCAGATATGTTTTCAAGAAGGTTGAAGACACTTTCGTTGCCATCTACGACAAAAGCGTCGTAAACAGTTATCCCGTAAGCAAAATTATACCCTCCAAGATTCGTGCTTTGTCGGACATTTGCCTTTGTTTCCATCGTGATGGTTCCGTTATCGGCAACCGGTGCGTTGGCGGCATCTGCTCCCGCAAAGATATGTTCTCCCCCAACGTTGGTGTTGGCAAGCTGAACCATATGTTCCTTAATCTTGTCAATCTCCTGAGCGATACTTTCACGGTCAGTCAACGTCAATGAACCGTTTGCCCCTTTGACCGTCAACTCTCTGACATGTGTAACGAGAGATGACATTTCCTGAGTAACACTGTCATAGAGATCCAGATATGTCCCAACCGTATTCCCGTTCCTTTTGAACTGCTCCATCTCACGGACTCTTGTGTGGGCATTTGAAGCTCTTGTGGCAATAATCGCATCATCAGACGGATATCTCACCTTGAGTCCAGTAGATCCCTCTTCGTGTAATTGAGCGACCCTTTTATAATCATTTGTAATATCCTGTAGTATTTTGCTGTGAAGCATCGAATGATTTATTCTCATAATGTCGTCCTTTCCGGTTCTACCCTTTACCGTTGAACATTTTCTTCTGCATGTCCTGCTGGTATTTCCCCTTGATATTATAAGTGTTGATTCGTTCCTGACCTGTAACGGTATCTCTCAGTAAATTAACGTTTTTCAGCTGAAAAGATATCATTTTCTCTATCGTATAATGCAGATGGCTTATTTCCTGAAGGCATTCAAGCAACCTTGCAATCAGCACCATAAATTTTGTGCCTTCTTCCTCCCCAACTGCTTCGGCTATTTCAGAAACAGATGACTCTCTATCAATCGTTAAAGTGTCACACAAATCTGCAGATAACGCTTCTCTTCTTTTTTCCGCTTCGTCAATGGAAACCACCATCACTTCTTCATCTCTCGTGATGATATTAAGCTCGTCATAGTTGCCATCAATCAACGCCCGTTCCTTTCTTTCAAGAATATTCTGATATTCATGGAAGATTGATGTCTGAGCTTCAATATGATTTTTTAAATCTTCAAGTGCTCTCACGCTCAACCTCCGACTATTCTCCCAAAATTTTCTTCAAAATTTTGTCAGGATCAGTATTATAGGCATCATTTTTTATCAGTTCCCGAAAATGGTTGACAAGTTTTTCTCTGACCTCCGGGATACGTTCGGCCTCTTTCAGCATAGACTTTATGCCTGCACTTTTTTCGAGATTTTCCGTCTTAAATATTGAAGCGTCAACCTGCTTATCCGCCTTTTGTGCTTGCTTTGTTTTTTTTATCTGATTAAAATAATCAGAAGAATTTATTCTGTTGATTCCACCAGAATCAATCATAAAAACACCTCCGGGACACCCTCTGCCCTTAACCCTTTTTGATTTCTATAATTACAACCATTTATCGGAGTTGTATTTCGAAACTTTAGTAAATTTTATTCTCCAATAAGTTTAACGCTTCCGTTTGAGGAACTGAGATTGATAGAAGCCCCACCTTCATTGATAGTCCCTTCTTTTCTTTTTTTCGAATCCTGGCTCATTCTCATCTTAAGGTTTTCGATTGAAACGGATGCGTTACTGGTCTTTGCAGAAAAATTGAGATTTGAATTTTGAGGTATTTTCAAGTCTATTCTGCCATTGCTTGTATCAAACGTCATATTCCCTGAAAGGGATGGTGTGAAATTTCCGGTAATTGATCCATTTGAGGTGTTGAAGGCATTATTGAATCCTGAAAGAAAACAATCCTCAATCTTTATGGAGCCATTACTCGTATCGGCATCAATCTGCCCCTTTAATTGATTGATTGTAATTGAACCATTGGAACTTTTTAGTTTAAAGTCTCCGGTACAGTTTTCTATTATTACTCTGCCGTTCGACGTATCGGCAATGACACTGCCATTACATTCTTTTAATGCAATTGAACCGTTGGATGTGTCCAGGTCAATTCTGTTGACTGTGTTTAAAACCTTCAGTGGTACGCTGATGTTAAGATTTGCCCCGTAACTTCCCATCTTAAAAATGTTGCTGCTTTCTGGGAAATCAACGTAAATCCGTGTTGTTGAGCCGATTTCTTTGTATTTAATCTGAACTTTACCGAGTTCATCTTCGAGATTTCCGGTTCCCTGGATATACTTTTTCCCTTCAATCCGGAAATAATCTCTTTCCCATGGGCTAACTTCAATATAACCATTCCTCGAATCAATATCAAGAAGTGTGCTGTTTAAACTTTCAGGGTTTATGTCAAAAGCGAATTCCTCCTCTTTTCGAAGCATTTCATCACAACTTGAAAGGGTTAAAACCAGTAATAGTAAAGATACGAGTATAAAAAAGCTGTTTCTCTGTGTTTTTTTCATTTTCTCACCTGCCATTCAAAATTACACTATCATAACATATTTTTAAATGCACATCATAAAGATGATGTGATAATCTTTTTTATCTTTTCCGATGTTACAGGTTTTGTGATACATTTATCCATTCCGCTTTCTTTGGCTCTTTTATAAATCTCATGAACAGCCGAGGCCGTGAACCCGATGATTGAGACATCAGAACTCAACGGCAGATTTCGGATCTTTTTTGTCGCGACAAAACCGTTGATGATCGGGATATTGATGTCCATAAAGATGATGTCGGGTTTTTCTTCATCACAGATTTCTACAGCCCTTTGACCGTTTTTGGCAATAGATATTGCGGCGTTCTGAAAGTCTTTCTTAATCATAGCCTCAAGCAGTATGATATTGATATCGTTGTCCTCAACGATCAGTACCTTGAAATATGCATCTTTTAATATGTCATAGTCTTTTTCAGAATTATCAAGGATTTCGGCATGGAAGACAAAACTGAATTCACTGCCTTTTCCGAAAGTGCTTTTGATGACCAGACGGCTGTTGAATAACTTAAGGAATTTTGAAACAACGGATAATCCCAAGCCGGACCCGCCATATTTTTTGTGAATAGAATGATCCGCCTGATTAAACATGTTCGTGATCGAACGTTGTGCTTCTTTTGCAATTCCTATACCGGTATCCTTTACAGAAATTCGGATAGTCGCTTCATCATCCTGTACATTGAGGAGTTCTACCGATAGGGTGATAACGCCGCTTTCTGTAAATTTAACGGCATTACTCAAAAGATTTGTCAGGATATGTTCCAGCTTTCTACCATCCGTGTTGATAAAACGCGGTGTTCTGATATCCCGGGAAAGATTAAACCGTGTCTTATCGTTCAGGAGGGGTTTGATCAGTTCAAAAGAATCTTCAAGTATCTGATAAAAATCGGTCCTTTCCTTCATCAATCTGAGTTTTCCGGAATCAGCCTTTGAAAATTCGAGGATATTTTGGATGATTCTGAGAAGATTTCCCGATGTGTTGATGATATTGTTGAGGTATTCATTTTTTATGTTTTCGGAAACCTTTTTTTTCAACATTTCAGAGTATCCCACGATACTGTTGACCGGTGTCCTGAGATCGTGACTCATATTGGTGAAGAATTCTTCTTTCTGTTTCTTTAGTGCTTCGGCAGTATCTTTTGCCCTTTTTAAATCGGTTATGTCCAACGAATATTCTACTGCTCCGCAAACATTTCCCTCTGTGTCATAAATAGGAGATGTGAAAACCTTTGCGGCTTTTCCGGACATATCTTCTCTCGGGTCATTTTCGGCGATAATCTCTGTGAAAGATCTTCGTGTTTTCAGAACTTCCTCAAGTTTGCACATTGGACACGGTGTGGCTCTATTCATGTATAGTTCATAACATTTTTTTCCGAAGATTGTGTCTTTATCAGCTGACCTGATCTTTTCAAGGAGTCTGTTATTCTGATTATACGCGATGATTCGATATTCTTTATCGATGACATTAAGCGTACCCGGAAGGGTGTCGATGATTGACTGCAGCAAATTCCAGCTTCTGACCATTTCTTCTTCGGCTGTTTTCCGCCGTGTGATATCGATATGTGTCCCAAACATCTTAGCCGGTTTCCCCTCTTTGTCCCATTCCAGAACTTTTCCTCTGGCAAGAACCCATATCCAATTCCCGTTTTTGTGTTTCAAACGATAATCGCATTCATAATATTCCTTTTTTCTCTTATAATGATCAGCAAGGGCATTGTTGACTCTCTTTAGATCAGCGGGATGTATTCTGGTTCTCCAGGTGTTATTATCTATTGGTTGCAATTCATCCAATGTATAACCGATCATATTTGCCCATCGCTCGTTTATGAAGATTTCCCCGGTGAGGAGACTTCTCTCCCACGTACCGGCATCTGTCCCATCTATGACATTTGATAATTTTTTTCTCAGGATGATTTCCTCGGTCAGATCTTTTCCGTGGATGACGCATCCGATGACGTTTCCAGAATCTGAATACCGTGGATAATAACAGATTTCGAAATAGCTTTTCTGTTTATTGGGAGGCTCTATCCATTGTTTGTATCTTATGCTATTGCCTTTAAAACATTCATCAAGCTTTGGTTTGATATGTACGTTGAAATGATTGTTATGTGTGTAGAAATCACTGATTTTCCTACCGACGATTTCATTTTCAGGTTTGCTGTGAATTTTTGTATACCCCTTGTTTACAGCAAGATAACGGTAATTAAGGTCAACGACGGACATTGGATCTGATACGGTGGAAACGATTGTCTCAAGTAAATTCAGCTGTTCTCTTTGCTTCCTTTCCTTTGTGATATCCATCACCCAGCATTTAAAATCAGACGAATCATTCGATTCCCTCTCAAATCTGATCTTGTACCAGCTTTTCAAAAGGTGAGAATAGACTTCCTCTTCACAATAGGAACTTGCCATCGTTATCCTTAGAATTCTTGATAACCAATCTTTATGGATTGGCGTTGATACGCCGAAGATTTCGGTAAAAGACTTATTCAGAATACCTTCATTCCGAAAGCCTGTCATGTTTTCAAAATATCTGTTGACGTATAGAATTTTAAAATCAACGATTTCTCCCGTATCGTTAAAAGAAGCGGAACCGTATAAAAAGGCAACGGGAGAATGTTCAAAATTCTTCAGGTTCTTTGTGTCCATTTTCACCCCAATTTACTTCCGGTCAGATGTATCTGTTGATGACTTTGATCAGTTCATTTGGAATAACCGGTTTTGTGATGTAATCATCCATGCCGATGGATATACCGGCATCTATCTTTTCTTGATGAGCTTCTGCCGAGACACCGATGATGATCGTTTCGTTGTCTTTCATGTTTTTTCTGATAATCTGTGTTGATTCAAGTCCGTTCATTTTGGGCATTCTGATATCCATCAAGATCAGATCAAAGCGATATTTACTATGTTTTTCCACAGCCTCTTTTCCGTTTAAGGCAGCCACAATCTTTGCGGAGGGATAATAGCGTCTGATGATTGTTTCGTTCAGTTTCCTATTGATCGCATTATCTTCAACGATCATTATTTTCAGCGGTTTACTGTTTTCAACGGTTTCGTTTCTTTTTAACAAACCGGGATCTATATTGTTTGGTTGAGAGGTAATTCTGAAACTCAGGATAAAACTGAATTCGCTGCCTTTTCCGGGTTGTGAGAATAGATTTAATCGGCTATTCATAAGTTCTAAGATTCCGTTTGAAATGCTTAACCCCAAACCGGTTCCGTCATACTGCCTTGAGATTGAAGAATCGGCCTGCGTAAATGAATCGAATATGATTTTTTTTAGTGAATCATCAATCCCTATACCCGTGTCTTTTACAAGAAACTTTATCATTGCTTTTTTGGAATTTTTTGTTAAAAGCTGTGCTTTTAACAAAATATCTCCTTTTTCAGTGAATTTGACGGCATTCATCAGGAGATTACCGATAACTTGTGATAATTTAAGTTTATCGGTCAGAAGATATTCCGGGATGCCATCGTCAATCTGAAGTTCAACGGTCAAAGCCTTTTTCTCGGTACTTTTTCTCGTCATTTTGATCAGATTTTCCAAGAGAGCTTTGATATTGACCGACTGATAATTGACCTTCAATTTATACGTCAGTATTTTGGTGAAGTCAAGTATATCATTAACGATTCCGAGAAGCCTTCTGGCAGAGGTTTCTATGTTTTGGACATATTCAATCTGTTCCTCATCAAGATCGGTGCCTTTTACGATATTCGAGAAACCAAGGATGCCGTTCAACGGCGTTCTTAATTCATGGCTCATATTCATCATAAATTCGGTCTTTACGGCATCGGCTTTTTCAATCCGTCGTTTAGCCTCTTTCAATTCATTCTCAAATTGAACCTGTCGGGTGACATCCCTTCCGTTGATGGAAATAATATCCTGATTCATTGTTTTATCATTACCCCATGAAAATTTTACATTGTCTTCGACCCATATTTTTGTACCGTTTTTCTTTTCCACAGGATAACGGTACGTGAGTTTCATGCTTTTTTCAGCTTTCGCTTTTTCAAAATCACGGATGATTTTCTTTCGGAATTCTTCAGGGACATTAATGAATGCATCTTCTATGGTTTGAAGATCCTTTTCATCGTCAAGATCAAGCATTTTTACATAGGAGGGTGAAACATATTTGAACCGATGGTTTCTGATCATCGCTACACCGTCGGTGGTGTTTTCCGTCATTATCCGATAATTATTTTCCTTTTCTAGAAGCTCGTTTTCAGCTTTGAGCCTTTTCTCAAGCAGTTCAGTCTTTAACAACAGCAGACTGATTTGCTCCATGTAAGTCAAAAGGAACGAAAGGTTATCGATCTCTTTCTTTTCCTTAAAAAGAAAAAGAAAGAGGCCCTTGACAGAATTTTCACGAATTAACAGGTGAATCCTGGCATTAAAGCCAGCAGGACAGTTAATGTTATAGGTTGAATTGCCTATATGTAAGGGAAGCACCTCGTAAAAAGAATTGATCAGGATTGATTTGGGGATTTCTGAAAAGAGGTTGACGATATAGGTTGAAAACTCCTCTAAAACTGAATCTTCTAAAAAATATTCGTATTCGGATAGATATTCCTTTTCCTCGTTAAAATGAGAGAAGAGGACGAAGGAGGCACCTGAGAGGCGGGAAGCTCTTTCGGCAATTTTTTTCGGTTTAATAATTCCTGATTGAAAGATTTCATTTGAGGTCTGCATGATGATTTTTTCAGCGTTGATATCAATGACCCAGGAGATGTAATAATCCTCACGTACATGTTCATACCTTATTCTCAGCCATTTTTGAAATCTTGGTGAATAGATGTCGATGAAGAATGGTTTTTTCTCTTTGAAGAATGGTGTATAACCCTTCAACAGTTGCTTATAATTTTCCTTTGCGTATCCAAAAAAACTACTTTCTTCAATACCGCGTATATCTTCCCCTTTGACATTCATGAGTTTTTCAAATGCCGTGTTAACGTGTCGGACGATAAAATCATCAACAAGACCGGATTCGTCAAAGATTATCCGCTTGTGAACGAAAGCCATTGAAGTTGCATTTACAATTTCAAAATCAAACGACTCACCCGGTTTATCCAAAAAAATCACCTGGTTTTTAAAACTGATTGCAATTGATAGATCAAGATCAAAAAAATTTATAAAACCTTGAATGATCCTAATCTGCTGATCTTAGATTTTCATGTTTTTCAGTAAATCTTTGACCGTTTCGCGTTTTCTTATTAACCTGTGACTGTCTTTGTAAATTAATACTTCCGCTGGTTTGGACTCGGCATTATAATTGGATGCCATTGAAAAGCCATAGGCTCCCGCATCGTGAATTGCAAGAAGATCTCCTTTGTTGACATCTTCTATCTCCCTGTTTTTTCCAAGTCTATCACCGGTTTCACATAATCCCCCGACAATATCTGCGGTTATCTTTTCCTGGGACTGTTTGGTGTGAAGAGGTTGGATGTGATGATAAGCATCATAAAGAGCAGGTCTGATCATGTTCGCCATATTGGCATCACAAACCACAAAGTTTTTATGTTCGGTCATCTTTTTATAGAGCACCTTTGAAAGTAATATACCCGAAGGACCCAGAATAAATCTTCCGATTTCCATCATGATCTGACAATTCATCGCTCTTAAAACGGGAACGATCTCCTTTTTGTACGTTTCAATAGCAAAATCATTACCGTCTTTGTGGTAGTCAATACCCCAACCGCCCCCGATATTGAGTGTTTTAAGTTGAACAAAATCTTTTATCAGTTCGGATATCTTCGAAAAGGCATCTTTAAAGGCACTGATATCATAAATGTTAGACCCTATATGTGTGTGCAGACCAGTGATAAGGCCTTTATCGGTTGAAAGAATTTTTCGCGCTACATCCATTTGTATACCAAATTTGTTTTCTTTCAATCCGGTGGAGATATAGGGATGCGTATGGGGGTTGACATCAGGGTTAACCCTCAGCATGAAGTTTGGGATATTCTCTTTATTGTCAATCTTTTCTACAATGTTTCTAACGACTTTGTACTCTTCGTAGGAATCGATATTGATGGAATAAACACCTTCACTGATCATCGTTTCAAGAAATTCACGGCTTTTTCCGTTACCATTTACGACGATTTTCTCAGCCGATGTCCCCCCTTCTCTTGCCAATGTGTATTCGTTGAGGTTTACAATATCAATCATACAGCCATTCTTGACAAGCAGGTTTATCAGGTGAATATTGTTATTTGCCTTCAATGCAAACCCAAGATGGAAATCGTTAAGCTCTTCCATCGCCGAATAGATCAATTTAATTCTATCCTTTATGGATTGTTTACTGTAACAATACAAAGGGGTCCCGTACTTTTCGGCAAGTTCAAAAATGTTTACATCTTCAATCATCAATCCGTCATTAATTTTCTTTATCATTCAAATCACTTCTTTCGTAAATAATGTATAATTGTATTGACTTTTGAATTAGCTTTCAAATTAGTCCTACGCAATTCAGGCATAACAATAATCAATTAATTATAGCATGAAAACAGGGGAGTGTGAAAAAATGAATCTTGATCCAAAAGACAGACTGGATATTGAAATCAAAAAGCTGTTTGAAGATGAACGTGTAAATCTGTACCGATACCGATCCGTAGAAAATGATGGGGTGACCGTTTTTGTCCAGGTGGACAGTGAAGAAAACAAAGAGAGAGTTTTAACGTGTCTCGAAAACTTTCCGGAAATAAAAAAGCGTATCGTTACGGTGCTTTCCGATTCGATTCCCGAAGAATTTTCATTTGCTCAGGTCACGATTCCGGTTCTCGATTTCCGGAAAGATCCCAGATTCAGAAGTGAAAGGGTCAGACAGCTTATATTTGGTGAATGGTGTCAAATTCTCGAATTGGGGACAACTTATTCCCTGGTAAAGGACTTGAATCACGGTTATGTAGGATTTGTCAACAACAATGGATTGTCCTTTTGTGATGAAACGAGCATGAAAGCTATCTGTATGCATAACAGACAGCTTGTACAGACGAGATTTGCATTACTTGAAAGCGTTGAAGATATTAACAGGTCTTTCTGGGTTTCGATGGGTTCAACCATTTATTCCGATACATGCTCTGATGAGAATAAATTCTTTAAAACTGCCGGTGGCGAATTTGAGATCGTAGAAGGATGCTATGATGATGTTCAAAGGGATAAAACACATCTTGCGAAATACATAAGAGAGTTTATGGGAACACCATATCTCTGGGGAGGCTCATCAGTCTTTGGAACGGATTGTTCGGGTCTGGTAGGCAGGCTTTATAATCTTCTCGGTGTTGTCATTCCGAGAGATGCCAATCAGCAGGAAAAAGCACTTGAAGCTATAAATCCTGAGGAGAGGGTGTTTGGAGATTTGATCTATTTTCCGGGACATGTCGGGATGTATATCGGAGAGGATATGATGCTGCATTCCAATGTGTATCATGGGGGTGTGAGTGTTGACAGGTTATTTGATCCCAATACTGCTTACGGAAAGGAATTGAAGGAAAAAATGACCTCTGTCAGAAGAGTCAGGTTGTAAGTATGCTCATCGATACACATGTACATATTGGAAAAACACCTGATTTTGATATGCCGGCCGAAATCCTTTTAAGTTCGATGGCGCATTATTGTATCCGTAAAGGATGGGTTTCTTCAGCCGAATGTGTGGAATTCGATCATTCCGGTAACCGGTTTTCTGGAACGGGTGATGAATTATCTGTGAACAGAGCCGTTTTAGACCTCATCAAAGATAATCCCCATGTCTTAAAGGGTCTCTATTGGATAAAACCTCATTTTGAAGCATTTGATGAAAATAAAGCCCGATTTCTTAATCAAAACAGAGACTGCTTTATCGGTTTGAAGATTCATCCTTTTTACTCGAAAATTCGTGTTACCGATGACCGGTTGACGGAATATTTCAGATTTGCCGATGAAAATTCTCTTGTAGTCGCCGTTCATACAGCTTCCGATGAGTATTCTGATCCGTTGTATGTGTTTAAAATCGCGAAAAAATATCCCAAAATAAACTTTATCCTTGTACACATGGGATTAAACACGGATAATCGGGATTCTATAAAATACATTATGAATGCTGATAATCTGTATGGAGATACGACATGGGTCGATCTTGAAACGATACAGAATGCAATTGGGCTATGTGGAAAAGAAAAATTCGTTTTCGGAACGGATTCTCCGGTGACCGGTTATAAAAATTATGAGAAATATACAGCTTTTTTTGATTATTTTAAAAATGACAGTGTAGAAGCAGATTTCCTTTCGCATAATAATGCGGTCAGGCTGGAAAAAGGGTGTTGGAGGTGACCAAGATGCGTAAAATAACGGTGGTTGATTATGATCCTGAATGGGGCATTGCTTTTAAGGCATTTAAGACCTATTATCAAAATCTTTTTCAGGGGATTAAGTGTGATATCCTCCATGTTGGAAGTACTTCGGTTGAAGGACTTGCGGCGAAACCGATCATTGATATGGATATCGTTGTAAACAATGAAGCTGCTAAAAAAAGGATTATCCAAAAACTTGAATCGGTAGGTTACACGCATCAGGGTGATTTGGGAATTAAAGGCAGGGAAGCTTTTTCAAGGGAATCGGAGATTGTGCCGTATACGGACGAAAAACGTGTTTGGATGGAACATCATCTGTATTGCTGTCTTGAAGGGATTGAAAGTCTTGAAAATCATCTTAGGCTTCAGAAATGGCTCAGGAACCATCCCGATGATGTGAAGGCTTATTCCGATTTGAAAAAAAGACTCGCCCAAAAATATGGAGATGATATTGATTCTTATGTGGAAGATAAAACGGCTTTTATCGTGAGCTGCCTTAAAAAGTCTGGTATGACAACGGCTGCACTTGATGCTATTAGCCTTCAAAATAAAAAGAAAGCATCAGATTGAAAGCCTTGACAACCTGTTGACAATAAAGGAATTAAATACTTGCGGTATAAAAAAAGGAGTTTCTTTGAAATTCCTTTTTTTTATAGAGATTTCCACGAAGCCTCACTTATCATTTCTTCATATAAATAAAAAATGATAAGTAAAGAGTTATGTTAATATAAAAATACTCTAAAACAGTCAGATGTGAAAGAGCCATTTTGTATTTTGTTATGTGAGGAATGTGAAAGTTGAAAAAAGTTTGTATGATAATAATGATTTTTATTATAAACCTCTCTGCTTTTTGCAATACAGCGCAATTTACGGAAACGGACGTTCCGCTTCATGAGATTAAAGCCGTTGCCGAAACGTTATCTGAAGAATCGATCAAGCGTTATAATCAAAATTCAATATCCGTGACGGAGTTTGTGTCGATGCTTGTCACCCTTATCGGAATCTTTTCAGTATTCATCGTCATTTTTATTCTGATTCAGAGAAAGGAAATGCGTAAGAAAAATGAAATGATTCAATTGATTGATAACAAGAATAAACAGATACAAAATATCATCGACAACGTTCCGGCTATGGTGAGTATTAAGACTGGAAGGGGCAAATACCTGTTCACCAATGAAAAAAATGCGAGATTTTTCGGGGTTCGAGCGTCAGGTATGAAAAACCGGTATATGAATGAGTTCTATCACATAGATAAAGAGAATTTTTTAGCGTTGGAGAAGATGGACAGGCGTGTTCTTGAAACGGGGAAAGATGTCGTCAAAGAAATATTGATCAATGATTATTGGGGGAACCCTCATACGTTAAAAATTACCAAGACATTATTCATGTACGATGAAGATGAAAATTCACGAGTCGTCCTGACATCAGCATCTGATGTTTCGGAACTGAAGGCAAAGAATTTTGAAATTCAATCGAGTTATGAACAGATCAAAGCCATCAGTGATGAATTGGCAGCCTCTTATAAGGCGAATGAAGCGTTGTTAGAAAAGATTGAAAAACTTGCCAGTATCAGTTTTTTTCAATTTCACGATAAAGATGTCCTTTTGAAAAATTTTTTTAATCGTCTCAATGAATTTATTCCTGAATTTGAAAAAGGAGTACTTGTCACCAGAAAAGATGATAAAGCCGTTTTTCTTGATTCAAAAGGCTATGATAACGAGTTGCTAAACCGTTTTGAATTTCATGATGAATTTTTTCTTGATGTTGAAAAACCGGAAATATTTGACAATATTCTGAATTTGACTGAAAAGTGCGGTCGTTCTTTTCGAAGGGATGCGGTTGATCAAGTTTTCGGAAATGTGAGAAAATCTCTGTTAATTCCGATAAGGAGTGAAAAGATGCATTATGGCAATATTTCAGTTGATATTGAAGATGAAAATAAGGAGTTTTCCATTGAGTCACGGCGATTTGCAGCCTTTTTCAGCAATTTGATCGGCTTGTATCTGCAAATTGATGAAAATAAATCTCTGTTAAACGAATCTTATATGAACTTCAGCACGAGACTGGCTTATATTGCAGAAGCTTATGATGAGGTAACCGGAAATCATATTGATCGAGTGGGTGAATTATCGTATTATATTGCTTTGAAAATGGGGCTTTCTCCTAACAAGGTACATGAAATAAAAAATTTCGCACCCCTTCACGATATTGGAAAGATATTGGTTCCGAAATCAATTTTAACCAAGAAAGAAAAATTGTCCGATGAAGAATGGTCAAAGATGAAAAAGCATACCCTTTACGGTAAAAAATTGCTTGGTGACGATGGTTATTTCAAAACAGCATTGAATATAGCACTTTATCATCATGAAAGATATGATGGGTCCGGGTATCCCTACGGCATAAAAGGAGAAGATATCCCGATTGAAGCGGCGATTGTTTCCATCGTTGATGTTTACGATGCCTTGCGGTCGGAAAGACCTTATAAGGGTGCTTATAGCCATGAAAAATCACTTTCGATTCTGAAAGGGCAAGAAAAAAGAACGCAACCGTCTCATTTTAATCCCGTCGTCTTCAACTGCTTTTTTGAGAACAATGTTGAAATCTCTGAATTGTGGGACAGGATCTCCAATACCAATAAAAAAAAGCAGTTTGTCTAAACAAACTGCTTTTTCTCAATAAATAAAAATATCTTATTTTACTTTTTCTTTCAATTCTTTACCGGGAACAAATTTTGGCACTCTCTTTTTGGGAATGTCGATTTCTTCCTTTGTCTGTGGATTGATACCCTTTCTTGCTTCGTTGATCTTTGTCTTAAATGTTCCGAAACCGACAAGTTTAACTTCGTTTCCCTCGGAAAGTTCCTCACTTACTGTCTTAAGGAATTCGTTCAGGAAACTTTCTGACTGTTTCTGTGATGTGCTTGTTGCTTCTGCAAGTGCTTTAACGAGTTGAAGTTTATTCATAATACACCCTCCAAAAAATATATATTAGTTTGTTTCATTGTACACCATTTCAGGTAATACCCGTGATTATACCATTATATTTGAAAAAGAGGCAATATTTAATTAGTTTAAAAATTAGTCATCGTTATTTTGCTATTTGCTAACACATTACTTGCCTTAGCCTGGCTTAATAAGGTACAATTGATAAATTAAAACTAATTACCGGGAGGAGAAATATTGAACAGGATACAAAACATAAAAAGGGCGTCGTGGGTTGGACTTATAGGGAACTCTATCTTGGCTTTTCTTAAAATATTTTTTGGGATGTTAACGGGAAGTTTCGCCGTCATTGGGGATGGTATCGACAGTACAACTGATATTCTGACATCTTTCCTTACGCTTTGGGTGACAAAGATTATCGACAAACCCCCTGATGAAGAACACCCTTACGGGCACGGGCGTGCGGAAACAATTGCAACGAGTATCCTGGCATTTATCGTTTTCTATGCAGGGGTTCAGCTGATCATTACATCGGTCCAGAAGATATTTTCAGGAGAAGTTTCGCAGATTCCGTCCGCTCCGGCTATATATGTAACGCTTTTTTCTATCGTAGTCAAGATCTTTCTTGCCTGGTATAAATACAAAATCGGTAAGGCGGAAAAAAGTTCCATGTTAATAGCCGATGCAAAGAATATGAGAAATGATGTTTTTCTTTCCTCAAGTGTGTTGGTTGGACTTATCTTTACTTATGTGCTGAATCTGGCTGTTATAGATAAGATCATCGCCTTATTCCTGGGGATCTGGATCATAAAAGTTGCGATTGAGATATTCTACGAAGAGAATCATGAATTGATGGAGGGAATTGAAGATACCTCCGTTTACAAGGAGCTATTTCAGGCTGTTATTCTTGTTGAAGGAGCCCATAATCCGCATAAGGCGAGAATAAGGAAAATTGGTGCCTTTATTATCATCGATCTTGATATCGAAGTGGAAGGGAATCTGACGGTTTACGAGAGTCATGAGATCGCCAAACGGGTTGAAAACAGTATTCGTTCACATATGGAAAACGTTTATGATGTCTTGATTCATGTAGAACCATTGGGGAATGTGGAAGAGGATGAAAAATACGGCGTTAGTTTGAAAAAGCAGAAAGAAAAATAGGAGGGATTAGATGAGAGCGATTGAGATTATCCCGGTAGCAAGGGGTGAAGTTCCGGCGGATTTACTGATAAAAAATGCCAGGGTTGTTAACGTGTTTTCCGGTGATATCAAAAAGACTAATGTTGCAATCTACAGAAAGCGGATTGCGGGAGTCGGGGATTATGATCAGGGGAAAGAGATCATTGATCTGGAAGGGAAGTACCTCGTTCCCGGTTTGATAAATGCACATCTCCATATCGAAAGCAGTATGCTGGAGCCGAGAGAGTTTGCCCGGGCTGTCCTGGCAAGGGGAACGACAACGGTCATAGCGGATCCGCATGAGATCGCCAACGTTATGGGGCTTGAAGGCGTTCAGTTTTTCCTGAACTATACGGAGGGAATTCCTTTGAATATCTATTTTATGCTGCCTTCCTGTGTTCCGGCAACGGGTATGGAAACGAACGGTGCCGATGTGAAGGTGATGGATATGATCGGTTTCATCGAAAAGCATCCACGAGTACTCGGTTTGGGAGAGGTGATGAACTATCCCGGTATTCTGAATAAAGATGAAAATCTTCTAACGATGATTGAGCTTTTCCGGCACAAGTACAAGAAAATCGATGGACATGCCCCCGGATTATCCGGCAAGGATCTCAACGCCTATGCGGCGGCTTTTATCAAATCAGATCATGAAAGCACAACCGCCGAGGAGGCGTATGAAAAATTGTCCTGCGGGATGCAGGTTCTGATGAGATATGGGAGTGGCGAAAGGGATCTGGAAAATCTTTTACCGATCGTGAACGATAAAACACAACCTTATTTGTCGTTCTGCTCAGATGATAAACATGCGGAGGATATTCTGAAAGGGGATGTGGATGAGATGATTCGCATCAGTGTGAGAAATGGAGTTGATCCCATTACCGCTATTCGAATCGCCTCAATCAATACCGCAAGACATTACGGGCTCAGGAGTATGGGGGCTATCGCGCCGGGATACAAGGCAGATATGGTCGTCACATCTGATCTGAAAGATTTTTATCCGGAAATGGTCATAAAGGATTCGAAAATAGTCGCTGAAAATGGTGATTGTGTCGCTCATTTCCCCCCGGCATTTGTGAATTTCAGACACGTGCAGAATACGGTTAAATGTCCGCTTTATGAGGCGGATGATTTTATGATGAAGGTCGAGAAAGACAAGGTTAAAATAAGAGGGATGAAGATTTTCAGTGAATCTATTCTGACAAAAGAAGTGTTTGCCGAAGTCAATATTATCGACGGTGAACCGGATCTGTCCAATATAGACTTTGCCAAAGTGGCGGTTGTCAACAGGTATACGGAGGAGAAACAGTATGCCATGGCGTTTGTTTCAGGACTTGGAATAAAAGATGGTGCGCTGGCGATTTCAGTGGGACATGATTCTCACAACATTTCCGTCACCGGAAAGAATGAACGGGACATGGCGTGTGCCTTGAACGATGTCATCCGTAATAACGGTGGGATGTCAATTGCGTTGAACGGAAAGATAATTGCTTCCCTGCCATTGTCGATCGCCGGATTGATGTCCTCGGAGCCGCTTGAAACCGTTGTCGAGAAGAAGCTGGAACTTGAAAGAGCTGCACGGGAAGAATTGGGATGTGTGTTGGATAACCCCTTTATGGCCCTGTCCTTTATACAGCTTGAAGTGATTCCCGAATTAAAGATAACGAACCTTGGATTGATCGATACCAGAACGTTTAAATTTGTCGATCCCATTTTTTGAATGTAACGTGTTTCATGATTAAATACCATCAGATCATTAAAACTGCAAAGGGGTATCTGTATGGAAAAACATAAAAAAATCGTTTTGACGAACGACTGGATTCTGAAGAAAAAAGGTGAGAATAAAGCTTATCCTGCATCTGTACCCGGGAGTGTATACGAAACACTTTTGGTTAACGGGGTTATTTCGGACCCGTTTTACGGAATGAATGAATTTGATTCAAAATGGGTTTATGAGAGTGATTGGGAATATTCAACTACGTTATCTGCCGATGAAGAACTCCTCAATTCAGAGGTGGTGTTTTTGAGATTCAAAGGACTTGATACCATCTGTAAAGTGTATTTTAACGAAGAGGAAATTCTCAATAGTGAGAATATGCACAGAATTTACGATTGTTATTTGAAAAACAGGGAAAAGAACATTTTAAAAAAAAATAATCTGATCAGAGTTCTGTTTAAAAGTCCTGTAAGAGAAGCCTATGAAATAGTGCGTAATATGGGATTTGACATCAATAATATCGGTGCGCATGATTTTCAGATTCCGGGTGTTGAAACCCTCAGAAAGGCCTATCATTCGTTTGGTTGGGATTGGGGTCCAAAGATTCCGGATATGGGGATTTGGCGCGATGTAGAATTGCATACATTTACTGATACCATGATTGATGATCTGACTATAAATACAGATATCGAATTTTCTAAACCTGGGAAAGCTGAGAAGGCAATTGTTAAGACGCAGTTGACATTGAATAGCCATAGGGAAATTGATGCCGGTGATGATTATTCTGTGAGATATATCATCGGTAACAAAGAAGAAACGGTTTGCGATGTTGTGAAAATGGTTAAAGGGAATCTGATCAGCAATGACATCAAACTTAATGATCCTGAGTTATGGTGGACAAAAGAGCTCGGCACGCCTGCCCTTTACCAGATAAGTGTTTTCCTGTTATGCGGAACAACGATCGTCGATGAAAAAACACTTGAATTTGGGATCAGAGAGGTTAATCTCATTAGAAACAAGGATAAATGGGGAGAAACCTTCTATTTTGAACTCAATAAAATTCCGATTTTTGCGAAAGGCGGTAACTGGATCCCCTCTGATTCACTGATCGTAAGGGGGAGACGAAAGAAACTCTATGAAAAAGTGATTCGTGATTGTGTAGACGCCAACATGAATATGATCAGAGTATGGGGCGGCGGTGTCTATGAGGATGATGAATTTTATGACTATTGTGATCATAAAGGCATTCTCGTTTGGCAGGATTTTACCTTTGCATGCAGACCGACGCCTGATTTTCAAGGTTTTGAAGAGAATATAAAACTGGAAGCAATAGATAATATAAAACGTTTGAGAAATCATCCGTCACTCGCTATATGGGTGGGGAACAACGAGATGGAAGAAGGCTGGGTCTATTGGGGGTTTGACAAAGTTGTTCCCGGATTAAAGACATTTTACCTGAAACTTTTTGAAGATCTTTTGCCTTCCTGTGTCAGTGAATTTGACGGGACACGTGCCTATTGGCCAAGTTCTCCTTCATCCGGCGGGAATTTTTTGAATCCTGATTCTGCTGATTATGGGGACTCCCATTATTGGAAAGTCTGGCATGACGGCTTTCCCCTTGAATCGTATCGTGAATTTGATTCACGCTTTATGTCGGAATTTGGTTTTGAATCCTTTCCGGATATTAAAACAGTCAAAACGTTTTGTCCTGAAGATCAGATGGTGTATAACAGTGAAATAATGGAGAATCATCAGAAGAATTCTGCGGGGAATCAGAAAATATACGATTACATGGAAAAACAGTTCTCTATTCCGAAAGAATTTGAGAAACAAATCATATTATCCCAGCTCTCTCAGGCAGAAGCCATGCAGTACGGTGTGGAACATTGGAGAAGAAACAGGAATGATTACCACTGTATGGGAGCGCTTTACTGGCAGATCAATGATTGCTGGCCTGTTGCAAGCTGGTCATCGATAGATTATTACGGCAGATGGAAAGCTTTGCATTATGTGGCTAAAAGATTCTTTAATCCACTTATGATAAGTGGGTGCGAAACGGAAAAAGATATGGAGATATGGATCAGTAACGATTACAATGAGGCGTTTGAAGGGACCTATGAGATAGAAGTTATCTCAACGGGTGGCGAAGTCTTGTATACAACAAGCGAAACGGTAAAAGTCGAGAAGCTGTCATCCGAAATGGTAAAAAAGATAACACTTGAAGAGATAAAATCATCCGCAGAAGATTGTATCGTTTTCTTTAAGTTGTTGAATGAAAGGACTGAAACCGTTTCAGAGGGCTTTAAGCTGTTTTGTGTTCCTAAAAAACTCAGTCTTGAGAAGCCGGTCTATAACTGTAAACTCGATCAAAACGACTCGAACTATAGCCTCACACTTTCCTCTTCCGTTCCGGCTGTTTATTGTTCGGTGGCTTTTGCGGATCGCCTGGATGATGAAATCATCATCACGAATGACAATTATTTTTCTCTGGGTTCGAGGAAAAAAGTTATACAATTTAATTCAGATAAAGAAATAACTTTGAATGATTTGATCATAAGAAGCTTGTTTGAAATAACAAGATAATGAATGAACACAAGAGAGTTGATTAAAAAAAGCACGGAATTCCGTGCTTTTTTTATTTGGTTATCAGTTGATAAAGCGGAGTAGAGCGTATTTTGAAATATTTTGTTTCATTGTTTCTTGAAACAATCCGAAAATGGAAAGGATTTCAACATAATTCTAAATATTTCTGAATAATCGGGTGTAATTCAAGTTTAAATAATTCAACATGTAACATGTTTCAATATATAGTTGTTTTTGAACAGCATAATTTTCATGAATAGGGCAAAATGGGTGGCATGAAAACTGTTGTAAAAAAAATCTATTAAAAGAGGTGTTTTTATGAAAGGTCATTGGAAGGTCTTTTTGGCAGTAGCTTTAGTATTGTTCGTTGCAGCAACATCATTTGCTTACGATCGTTCGGAAACATTCGTTTACGGTGGCGGTATGTGGGGAGCTCCAACAAACTGGAATCCGCTTACACCATGGCAGGAAACAACGGGTACAGGTGGACTTGTTTATGAATATTTATTCCTTTATTACCCGATGACAGATGAATTTGTTCCTTATCTTGCAACTGAAGGTGAATGGATAGGAGATAAGGTTTATGAAGTTGAACTGAGAAAAGGCATCAAATGGACAGACGGAAAATCCTTCACAGCAGACGATGTTGTTTTTACATTTGAAGTTGCAAAGGACAATGCACTTCATTATTCCAATGTTTGGAAGTGGTTGGACAGTGTTGAAGCACTCACACCTTACAAAGTGAGATTTACATTCAACGATAATGTACATTATCAGGAATGGAAAAAGGTTCTTTATGATCAGAGAATTCTCCCGAAGCATATTTGGGCAGCGATGGATCCATCAGAATACCTTACAACTGCAAATGCAGATCCTGTAGGAACTGGTCCTTACATGGCTGAAGCAACAGGTCAGGACAGAATGATATGGGTTAGAAATGACGATTGGTGGGGAAATGACGTAATGGGTCAACCAAAACCAAAATATCTCGTTAACCTCGTGGTAAATGGGAACAACGTTGCCTTGGGAATGCTTATGAAGGGTGAACTTGACCTCAGTAACTTCTTTATTCCTGGCGTTCCAAAAATAAAAGATACCTTTGGTCTGACAACGTGGTACGAAGGTTCACCTTATATGCTTGCAGAAAACACGGCAATTCTTTTCCTTAACTCAACAAAGGGTGCTTTGAAAGATGCTGATTTCAGAAGGGCAATTGCTTTCTCATTCAATCCTGCGATGATCGCGGAAAAAGTATTTGAAAATCAGGTTGAAGTGTCAAATCCAACAGGTCTCTTTGGTGAAGGTTGGCTGAAGTTCCTCGACAAAGATGTTGTAGAAGAATACGGTTTCTCTTACAATCCTGAAAAAGCGGCAGAAATGCTAGATGAACTTGGTTATGTTGATGTTGATGGAGACGGATGGAGAGATGACAAGGAAGGAAACGCAATTAACTTCAAGATTATCGTTCCTAACGGTTGGACAGACTGGATGGAATCTATCAAGATTCTCGCAACCAATCTTAAGGCCGTCGGCATCAATGCAGTTCCAGATTTTCCAGACTATTCAATTTATAATAATATGATCCATGATGGAACATTCGACATGGCGATTAACAACAACTCATCATCAAGAAGTACAACACCATGGACATACTGGAATTATGTTGTATGTGATGAAATTTACGGTGAAGAAGTGACAGATGGTAACTTCGGACGATATGATAATCCAGAATTATTTGCAGCTATCGATGAGTTCAACATGATGAAAGATGCAGATCCGGCGATCATGGAAAAAGCTGCGGAAATCCAGAAAATTATGCTTGAAGAAATGCCTTCAGTACCACTCTGGTACAACGGACTTTGGGCACAGTCAACATCTAACGTATGGAAGAATTGGCCGACAGAAGACAATCCTGAAGGCTATCCATGTACTTGGGCTGGAAAATGGCAGTATGGCGCCATTGATATGCTCATCAATCTTGAACAGTAATTAGGTCATTTAAATCTTAGTTTAACAGGTCTCCACCTGTAGGGGGGGGCCTGTTAATTTTAGAGAGGAGTTGTACTTAAAAAAAGATGAAAAAGTATTTGACCAAAAAAGTGATTATTTATCTTATTACGTTTTTTGTTGCCGTTACGATTGACTGGGCAATTCCACGATTTATGCCAGGCGATCCGATTTCCATGTTGCTTTCGAGATTTGAAGGTATGGAAGGTGGAAGAGAGATTATTGAGGCTCAGATAACCTCTTCATTTGGGCTTGATAAACCAATGCTGGAACAGTATGCGAATTTCTGGGGTTCCTTATTCAAAGGCGATCTTGGAACGAGTATCTATATGTTTCCGAAGCCTGTACTTGAGATTATCGGACAGGCCATTATTTATGACTTGATGCTACTTCTACCTGCGATACTTTTAAGCTGGTTTATTGGGAATAACCTTGGTGCTTTATCGGGCGTTAATAAAAAGGCCGATAACAGGATGATGCCTTTCTTTTATTTCCTGACCTCCTCTCCATATTTCTGGTTTGCCGTAGTTGTGGCATTTGTGTTCGGTGTACAGCTCGGTTGGTTCCCGATCAGTAATGCGTATAGTGCAACGGTTGAACCGGGATTCAACTTGACTTTCATAGGAGATTTTCTCCATCACTGGTTCCTGCCCTTCTTTACATTATTCCTCGTGCAGCTTGGTGGCTGGGCCATTGGGATGAGAAATATGATCATTTATGAAATGGGATCTAATTACTCAAAATATATGGAATCCCTCGGAGCTTCGGAGAAGCTTATCAGGAAATATGCTTTCAGAAATGGTGTGTTACCACAGGTATCAGGACTTGCGATTCAGCTTGGAACGATTGTAGCCGGTGCGATGACAACTGAAATCGTTTTTTCTTATCCAGGTCTTGGTTATTTAATGTTAAAGGCAATCGTCAATCAGGATTACTTTCTTGTACAGGGGTGTTTTCTGTTCCTGGTAATCTTTATGCTCTGTGCGAATTTCATCGTAGATATTGTTTATATGCTGATAGATCCCAGAGTTAGATTCTCTTTCTCCGGGGAGGTGTGATTTATGGCAAAGAGTGAATTTTGGAAGAAACATGAAAATCTTTATTTTGCGGCAACCAACGGAAAAGTAATCTTTGGTGTCATAGTGTTTATGGCAATTTTATTTCTTGCAATCTTTGGACCTTTGATGACATCTTATGAATATGATGAATTTGCCGGTGCGCCATACCTTGAACCTTCTGCAGAACATTGGTTCGGTACGACGATTATGGGAAAGGATGTCTTTACGAGAGTTGTTTACGGGCTCAGATCTACTTTTGTCGTCGGTCTCATAGGTGGAACGATTGCAACCGTTGTTGGGCTTATCATCGGATTTTTTGCCGGGTATTACAGTGGCAAATTTGCGGATGAAGCCTTGATGATGATAACGAATATCTTCCTTGTCATTCCAACGCTGGCACTGCTGATTATTATTTCAGCTTATCTGCCCTATCGCGGGATTCTCAGTGAAAGTATCATCATTGGGTTGACGGCCTGGACGTGGACAGCTCGTGCGGTAAGGTCACAGACCCTTTCTTTAAAGAATCAGGAATTTGTCAACCTGTCAAGGATATCTTCAACACCCGTTACGAGAATCATTACAGAAGATATTGCGGCAAATATGTTTTCATATGTATTTATGGTCTTTATCCTTCAGTTCAATGGTACAATTCTTGCAGCAGTCAGTCTTGAATTTATCGGACTTGGACCAACGCAGGGGGTTTCACTGGGGTTGATTATGCAGAATGCCGTCAACTGGAATGCAATTCAGCTTGGACTCTGGTGGTGGGCAATCATCCCGGGACTTATCCTGACGATATTGATTGTGTCGCTTTACTTTATAAATACTGGACTTGATGAAGTCTTCAATCCAAGATTAAGGGAGATGTAGCCGATGTCAGAGAATGTATTGGAGATTAAAGATTTAAAGGCGTATTATAAGATTTTGAAAGGGGATGTCAAGGCGCTTGATGGCGTTACCTTTAACGTAAAAAGAGGTGAGATTCTCGGCGTTGCGGGAGAATCGGGGTGTGGGAAGAGTACACTTGCCAGTACGTTGATGCTTCGAAAACCCCCTTTAAAATATGTTTCGGGAGAGGCAAATCTTCTTGGAACAAATATCATGAAGATGACGGAAAAGGCGTTTAAACCCTTGAGGATGCAGAATATATCGATCATTCCGCAATATGCACTGGATGCATTCAGCCCAACGAAACGAATCAAGACTTTTATTTCAGATCTTGTTTCAGAACACGGAATCAGGCCGAACAGAAAGTTTTTCAACAAGGTCCGTGAGAGGCTGGAAATGATAAACCTCGATCCTTCGAGCCTTGACCGATATTCGGTGGAATTATCAGGGGGAATGAAGCAGAGAATGATCATGATCATCTCTACATTGCTGGATCCCGATTTTATCATTGCAGATGAAATCACATCCGCACTTGATGTGAGTTCACAGAGATTCGTTGCGAATATGCTGGTGAAATTGCGAGATGAAGGGATCATCGGTTCCTCTATTTTTATCACACATGATTTGTCGATTCTTTATCAAATTGCCGAAAGAATTCTGATCATGTATGCCGGACATTTTGCGGAGATAGGACCGACAGATGAGCTGGTTAAAAATGCGAGACATCCTTATACCAGGGCATTGATTGCATCACTTCCTCAGGTTGGTATACAATATAAAGACAAGGCGCTTGAAGGCATCAAGGGAACACCGCCACATCTTCTCAATATCGGCGAAGGTTGCCGGTTTAGATTCAGATGTCCGTATAAAACAGCAAAATGTGAGCAAACACCTGAAAGGGAAAAAATATCTGAAAATCATTATGTGTCGTGCTGGAACTGGAAAGCAACAATGCCGAAAGGTGAGGAGTGATTTGTGTGGATGACAAAAACATTATCATGAAAGTAGAAAAACTCACCAAAGAATTCAGTACGGGTTTCGTTTCAAAGGAAAAGACCATTGCGGTGAAAGACGTTTCATTTAACCTCGAGAAAGGGAAGGTTATTTCCCTGATCGGTGAAAGCGGAAGTGGTAAGACGACAGTAGGAAGGATGATATTGAAATTGCTGAGACCCACTTCGGGGAAGATATATTACAGGGGTAGCGATATTACCGAGATAGAAAAAAGAGTTGAGAAAAAAGAGTATTACAGAAAGGTTCAAGCGATATTCCAGGATCCTTTTTCCTCATTTAACCCGTTATTTAGGGTTGACAGGGTTTTTGACATGCTCTTTAAATCATTCAGACGAAATGAAAAGAACAGGAGAGAAAAGATAGAGGAAGCGCTTGAAAATGTGAATCTGAACCCAAACAGAATTCTGGGTAAATTTCCACATCAGTTGAGCGGTGGACAACTTCAACGCCTTCTGATTGCAAGAGCTCTTTTATTGGATGTTGATATCCTCGTTGCCGATGAATTGATCAGCATGCTGGATGCCTCAACGCGAATCGGTGTCTTGAATCTGCTTGTAGAACTCTGTAAAAAAAATGGTATGACCGTCATCTTTATCACACATGATCTGAACCTCGGGTATTATATCAGTGATACGACATTGATCATGTACAAGGGCAGACTTGTTGAAAGAGGAGATACAAAGAAAATATATGAAAATCCTGTTCATCCGTATACAAAGATGCTTTTTGAATCCATCCCGGAAATAGGGATGCGATGGGATAAAGAGGTGGAATTTTTACCTGAGCAGGTTGTTTATGATGTCAGAGATTTTTACAGGGAAAATGCGGGTAAAGGTTTTGTGGAAGTAGCTCCCGATCATACCGTACTGTTCAGCGAATAATGTTTATTGCAGGGGCAGACATATTGATCTGTCCCTATATATTATAGAAAAAAATGCTATTAATTCTTTAAAGCTATACTATTCAGAAGGTGATTAAATGCCAACACTGAGAGAAATTTCAAAAAAAACAGGAATATCAATCGCGACTTTTTCAAGGGTTCTTAACGGAAGTTCAAGTGTTTCTCCGGATATGAAGAAAAAAGTTTTAAGAGCACTAAATGACTTCGATTATCACAGGTCATCGATGGTGGATAAACGAATCAAAAAGCTCGTTGGCATTATTGTTCCGAATCTAAGAGGTTATCATTACCCTGAATTGACAATGGGGATTGAAGATGCCCTTCTGAAAAATAATTATGAGTTTTTTCTTGCCACAACCAAGCAGAAACTCTCGAAAGAGATAGATATCATCTCCGAACTTTATCAGAGGAAGGCGGATGGAATTGTGGTCTGTTCGTCCAAGGAAGATGATGATGAGATTAAACACCTTTTGAATTCATCGGTACCGGTTGTTGGTGTCGACAGGAAAGACAGCGAGATTCGAATTGACTCTATCACGATTGATAATTACAGTTCAGCGATGATGGCGGCAAATTATCTATACGAAAAGGGACATCGAAAGATATTATTCTCAGAAGGTGATGAAAATGTTTATGCTTCAAGATTGAGAAAATCTGCCTTCCAGCATTTCAGTGATGATCATCCGGATTTTAAGGTCCATTATGAACCGGGGGCTTTTGAGCCTGAAAATGGATTTAATGCCGTAAAAGAAGCGGTGAGAAAAGGATTTGACTTTACGGCAGTCTTTTTCCTGAATGATTGGATGGCTTGCGGAGGGTATCGTGCTTTACATGAATGTGGACTGAGAATACCGGAAGATGTTTCCGTTATGGGATTTGACAATGCCCCGCTTAGTCAGTATCTTGTGCCATCTCTGACAACCATTCATCAACCGAGATTTGACATGGGGTTCAGCGCAGGACAACTGTTGGTTAATCGAATTGAAGGAAAGGAAAAAAGCAAGGTAAAGAGAAAAATTATGTTGAACACGCATATTGTGGAAAGAGAATCCGTCAAGAATATAAACAACAACGACAGCGAATAGCAAAGTAACACCTTCCGAAAGTGATAAAAGAAAAGAGAGATGGTCATATGATCATCTCTCTTTTCTTTTATCACTTTAAAGCGTTGCTTTCATTCAGATGTTATCAACTGAGATTTTGTTTATCTGATGCGAGTACCTTTTATGAAAGTGATATAATGTACTGCGTTTTATGAAATTTATCGATTACCTCCCTTTATCGTGTTGGTTGATAGAGAGAGGTTTTCAAGTAAAGAAGAGGTGCAATCGTGGAAAGAATGGAACTATTGAAAAAAGTGGCGGAGAAGGCAATGGAACGCTATGATATGAAATATGCCGAGCTGGATTTTCTCGTAGAAGAAACCAATGTTCATTTTAAAATCAAAACGGACGAAGGGGAATTATTTGCATTAAAGATCTTCCAGGAGGAATCAAGTGACCTTAACGATAATAAGGCTGAAGTCTATTTTCTGAGTTGTCTGAAGAATATTGAGACCCCCGCTGTTGTGATGAACAAAGAAGGCGAAGGGATAACCATTGTGGAATCTGAATGGACTGAAAGGCCGAAAAGAATAGCCGTCTATTCGTGGATGGACGGGGAAGACCTTGATGGAAAAGAAACCCCCGAGAACTTCAGGAAACTGGGGAAACTTGCTGCTCAGCTTCATTCTCAGACCATCGAACTCGACATACCTGAATATATCACGCCAAAAAGATGGGATAAGGTATTCTATTATCCGGATGAGAAAGCCGTATACCATGAAGAAAAATATCAGAAATATCTTACGAATGAAACCGTTGAGGTGATGGATAAAGTCATTCCAATATTGAATCGGAGATTGAGCGAACTGTATGAGGGAAAGAAACCGCAGCTGATACATGCTGATCTCAACCCGTGGAACGTTAAAGTTCATGAGGACCGCCTCAGAGTCCTTGATTTTGAAGAAGCCATGTATGGCTTACCCGTCCATGATCTGGCGATTATGCTCTTTTATTACAGAAATGACAAAAATTTCGATTATGAAGAAGTTAAGGCATCCGTTATCAAAGGGTACAATGAAGTTTACCCTGAAGTGAGATTCGAAGATGATACTCTTGAGATGCTGATGATTGCAAGAAGGGTGAATTTTCTGAACTATTGTCTTTATCTCGACGATGCACCGGAGGATTATGTCAAACGCTGCACGGCAATCATCAAAGAATATCTGGACGCATAATAATAAAAAGGGTCACACAGTTACATGTGACCCTTAAATGCATGTGTATCTACAGGGTATTCAACTCGATTGCTTATGGTCAACTGCTTTCACTTTAAGATAGTCTGAAAAAAGTCAAGTGTCGCATGATACTTTCGAGATTAAGTTATTTGCTGTTCCCTGTTTTATTCCCCTTTAAATTCATCCAGATACTGATTCACCGAACGATTCATCTCTTTTGAAAAGTCTGAATTGTATTTCCTGTCACAGAAGGCATTCATCCATTCTTCAAAGGTTCTGTTACCGATTTTGTCGTCGAACATATCGCGAAGCTGAGTTCCGTTTAATGGGTGATAACCATTTTTGTGTACGATATATTTCATATCGACTCTTCGCGGCTTTTGACGTTCCAACTGCTGTTGGGTTGGATATCCGAATACCAGCATTGCTGCCGGGAATAACCATTTGGGAAGTTTGAGCATTTGTTTATGTTCTTCATAATTTTCCATGATATCGCCTATATAACATGAACCGATACCGAGACTCTCGGCTGCCGTCACTGCATTTTGAGCGGCTATATTGGCATCGCTGACCGCAAGTATGATATCTCCGGCACCTGGATCTCTGGGGCTTGCTCCGGCTTCAACGAAGGCATCATACCATTTCTTGACATCGGCACAGAAAATGAGGACCATTGGGGCACTGGCTATAAATGGTTGATTATCACAGCTTAGAGCCAATTTGTCTTTCAATGTTTGATCGGTTATATCCAGTATCGTATACAGTTGCTGATTGCCCGCTGTTGGAGCCGCAGTTGCTGCTGTGAGAATTGCGTTTTTAATCTCTTCCGGGATGTGCTTTTCTTCAAAAACTCTGACTGATTTTCGTCGTAACAGACTTTCGATGATTGTGTTCATATTGATTTCCCCCTTTATAAATCTTCTCTATCTGCTTATCAGCTTGTCTTCGACTTGTTTTTTGAGATAGATACCGATCTCATCATTTTCTTCCCAGAAAGAGTCTTCGTGAACGATTTCAGGGAAGACAAGAATCTCTTTCAACTGATCTCTGGTCAACCAGGCGGCTTCCTTGATGAAATGTTCATCTTCTCCTTTTCCGTGGATATTCTCAATCGTTGTTTCTCCACGGACATATTCAGCTTCAACAAAGAGTTCGAGATGGAGAATATCTCTGGATACTTCATGGAATTCGCGGATGTATTTTATTTTTCCGGTCGTTTGGATTGTTATACCCGCTTCTTCAAAGGTCTCTCTTTCAGCCGTTTGAAAAAGGTCACGATCTTCAATTTCCAAACCGCCACCGGGTGGTACCCACCATTCTCTTTTTGTTTCCGGATGAACATGTTTGATCACTAATAATGATTTTCTGTCTTTTGAAAAGACCAGTGCTGCCGCTCTAACTCGATGCCGCATTATTTTAATTCCTCCTTTAAAACAGTGTGATGAAAATAATAACCACTTGATTTCCCCTTATACTCTATCCCGTCCTTTGTGCTATGCCAAAATTCATCTGTATGGATGAATTCCGGAAAGACTATTAGTTCTGCTGTTTTTTGTCGAGAAATCCAAGCAGCTTTTTTTATCGCTTTTTCATCGCCACCTTTTCCAATCAGATTTCTGTTATGAGGAGTCCCCGATATATAATCTGCTTTGACAAAAATCTGAATATGAAAGAGAGCTCTATCCCCTTCATAATATTCACTGATATACTGAATCCTGTTATGGGTTTTAATCGTTATACCTGTTTCTTCAAACGTTTCACGTTCAGCTGTTTGAAAAAGATTGTCATCTTCTCTCTCAACACCGCCACCGGGTAATGACCACCAGCTGTATTGTGACTCGGGGGTGTCCGCTTTGATGAGTAATAGCTCATTTTTGTCGTTAAAAACGATTGCACAGACTCTTATTCTATGTTTCATTTTTCTATAATCATAACTTCTTCACCAGCATTCATTTTCTCCTTTATTACTTAATAAATTCAAGTTCATATTGCCCCTTATACCAGATTTTTTCACCTGCAACAATGAGGACATAATCAAGAAAATCGTATGTTTCTACTAGATAGGAATTATCTCTTCCTTTTACAACCCTGTTGGCAATAGCTGTTGCAAAGGCATCTGCCCTTGTGGCATTTTCAGCACCGACACTGACGAGATCAGCTTGGCCCAGACTTAAGGAATGTCCGATTTTTCCTGACGATGCGACGCCATGTCTTCCGGATGGAATGGTCATCTTTATCTTTGTTTTAAAATCTGGCGATCCCGGGAAGACGATTAGCGACAATTCTTCCGTGGCATCTATGGAGATATCGCCACCATTTTCGCAGAAACAACTCTTATACTGTTTTTTTAAAAGGGATGTTATCTCATCCGAGAACATCCCCGCTACTGCTGCCATCGGACCAACATTCGCTTCTTTGGTGAATCGTATCATATTTTCAATATATTTTGTATTACCTGTGATGTTTAAAGGTTTCAGACTGGTTTTAAAATCAGGGAGTATTTTTATTTGTCTTTCAAGTTCATCATAAAGCCTTTTAAGCTTTTTGTCTATCAGAAGTTTTATTTCATCAATATTCTCAGAAAACAAAGACTGATCTGTTCCGATGAACAGGTCAGTCTGCTTGTAATTGCGTTTAAAGGTTTCAAATTGACTGTTGATGTATTTGTGATAAAACATCTTTATTCAATGGGAGTACATTTACCAAAGACGGGTAATTTCCTGACAGGTTCGGTTATAACGAAGCTACCGTCAAGAACTTTGGCTTTCAGTGTTTCCATAACGGAATAGGATTCATTGATTCGCGACATGGTTCTGGTCAAAGCTCTCTTGCCGTTTACATAAACCTCATTATTTATCAGTTCATCGTAATTTACCCTTGAAACTGTTTTTCCCGTCGCATAATCATGAACATTGGTGATGATATCCCTGTTTCGTATCGTCAACGCCTTTGCGACATCGCTGTTTATAACGGGAATTGCCATACCGATAGAGAGGTAAATACTGACACCGTAACCGGGAATATAGATCGGGGAAATCAGTCTGGGGTCAACACTCCGCATCTCTGCCGTTATCGCAAGTGTTGCGGAAGGTCCTATCGGAAGATTGGTTTTGTCATCCCTTTCAACGTCCATGTTGAATTGAGTCCCTTCCCAGCTGATGAAACCTTCACCACCACAGAAAAAGATTTTTGTTCCGACACCTATTGTTTCAAGGAGCGGGTCGTTTATGAGAGGCGAAATCTCACCTGAACCGGCATAATGAATCGTTTGTCCATTTGGCTGAAGGATTCCCATATACGTTCTCAGTTCTTTTTCGGATGAATTGTAAGCAGCATTGTAATTCTGATAGCAGTTTCTCGGGTTGTAAAAATACGCCTGATTCAGATCTTCGAGTGTGATACTCTTTCTGAATTCGGTTTTGGGATAGCAGTCCGTCGGCTTTCCGAATGCCTGGAACTCCACCTTTTCACCATCCAGGAGCTTCTTGATGACATGTGCTCCGCCAAATCTACTGTCTTCCCTGCTTTCCTGGGTTACACCGAGATAAATATCTGCGGTTGCTATTCCACCGTAAGCCTCTACACCATCCAATGTTACCTTTTGCATCTTCATATGTGGTGATGTGTGACCTGGATTGATAAAAACACCCGATGAACACATCGGTGAGAAAGTAGCCGTCGTTACGACATCGACCTTTTCCGCCAGTGTCTTGGTTCCTTCCTCTTCGGCGAGTAATTTCGCCTCCGTAGCGGTCAGGACGATTGCCTTCCCCTCTTTTATCTTTTTATTTATTTCGTTGATTGTTTTCATTGAAGAACTCCTTATGAATAGATTTTACCGCACGGTCTCTTTCGGAAGAGGTAACGATGAAATAACTGGCGACTTCAGAAATGCCAATCGAAACCATATTGACGTTGATATTTTCTCTTGAAAGGGCGTTAAATAATTTTGCGGCAATACCGGGGGTTTCATTTATACCGTCTCCGACGATGGCGACAAGTGATACATCATCTACGATGTTGACCTCTTCAACCCCCATGATCTTTAAATGATGCATGACGGAATAGGCTCTGTACAGATCATCTGCCGAGAGCAGGATGCTGATGATGGTCTGAGATGTCAGAACGGATTTAATGTTGATTCCCTCTATCTTCATGGCATTCGTTGCGTCAGCAAGGATACCGGGTTTAACGCCAACTCCTGGTCCCTTTAATTGCAGGATACCAAAATTATCCGTATGAGAGACACTTTTGACGACATATTTTGTCCTGATGGAGTTTGCCGTGATGACGGTTACCGGTTTCACCGTCTCAAGATCCCCGTCGATGTTAAAAAGATTCAATGGAATGTTATTTTCCATAAGGGGTTCAAAGGCTCTGGGGTGAATTATTTTTGCTCCAAAATACGAAAGTTCAGCTGCTTCCAGATACGACATCTTTTTGATACTCCAGGCATCTTCTACTACCCTGGGATCAGCACTTAAAAATCCTTCCACATCTTTCCAGAGATCCAGAGATGTTGCTTTCACACAGCCGGCAATAGCCGCTGCGGAATAATCACTGCCGCCCCTTCCGAAAAGATTTATCTTACCGGTTTCCGAGATACCGTAAAAACCCGGAACGATATAGACTTTCTCTTCCTTAAAATAATCGCATACACACTTTGAACTTTTTTTGAAGTTGACAGTGGCGTTTCCGAATTCCCCGTCCGTTATCAGACCCATAGCTTCAGGCGTTGCTTCCTGACAGTCTATTCCGAGTTTTTTCAGGATAATCGCCAGTGTGTAGGCTGAAAGCCTTTCACCGTAGCTGAGAACCGTATCTCTGACAAAATCAGGGGCTTCTCCGATATAATGGATACCGAGGAGGAATCTTTTCATCTCTTCGATTCGCCTCTCCAATTCTTCAAATGCGGTTCGTTTTTCAGCTTCATCAGACAGATAATCTGACAGCATATCCCTGTGAGCCTTGTAAAGTTGATTTTTTAGTAATTCAATGGAATCATAATCTCTATGAGCATGCTCGATTGTAGAGATAATCGTGTTGGTTACACCGTAAAGTGCCGAGATAACAACGATAAGCGGTCTGTCATATTGACCGATGACCTTCACCAATTTTGAGATATCCTCTCTTTTTTTCAGGTTTGAGCCACCGAATTTTACCACTCTCATATGAATCCCTCCTCTCTTTAATTTTTTATTTTAAAAACCCATCAGGTAAAGGATGATTGCCTGTTGAACAATCAGCAGGTTTTCCTTGAAAGGATAACCCACAAAATAATCACTTGAAATGACGTCAGCTGAAACCTCAAGTCCCCTTGTAAAAGGAGGACAGGGATTTAAGTGTGCATTATCATTTGCAAGATGCATCAGTCTTTTATTAATCTGATACGATTTGAAGTTATCTTGATCTTTAGCAGGTATTGAATCGGTTAAGATTATATCTTTGCCGCATATGGCTTCTTCTATATCGTTGATGACCGTTATTCCATCGATTTCATAACCGGGAGGACAGCATTGAACCAGATCAAATCCTAAAAGCTTTGACGCCACTTTCCAGGATTCGCCGATATTTCCCGAAGCTCCGACGAAAAGATACTGATCATTCAGATAATCCCTTCGTATTTTTGAAAGAGAATAAAGATCAGAGAGAATCTCACACGGGTGATTGTGTGATGTCATAGCGTTGATGACAGGGTTTTTACTGTATAAGGCAAAATCCTGGATCTTTTCTATGTCTTTGTGTCTTACGATAACGGCATCGGACCAGTTATCCAGATAACCCGCAACATCCTGCACAGCCTCTTTTTTATCCAGTGTACTACTGGGGAATAAGATTCCCTGTGCTCCCAGTTGATGAATTCCTTTTTCGAAGGTTACTCGGGTTCGTATACTGCTTTCCGGGAAAAACATGACGATGGTTTTCTCCTTCAGAGGTTTGATGTGTTCTTTTATATGGTCTGCAATCTTGAAAATATCCGCTATAGCCTGTACCGTTAGATCAGAAATACTGATTAAATCTTTCACAACTTCACCTCGCAATAAATTAGAAAAATGGATTCCCTGAGTAAACAAAAACGATTATAACATTAATTATATAAATTTAATCATTCAATATTAAGGGTTTTTGAATTATTATTGGTACATATTTTTAATTGTTTTTTTGTGCCTGTTATGATAAAATACCTCGGCTTTAATACGTTGAAACGCTAATATAAAGCGAATTTTTACTCTTATTAATAAATATCAGGAGGATTTTTATGGACAAAAACACTCAACATCAGGTAGTCCTTCATAAGGACACCACCTCAAATCCTGCACCGCTGGGATTGCTCGGATTTGGCATGACAACCGTATTGTTAAATCTCCACAATGCGGGACTTTTCGGACTTGACAGTGCCATTATGGGAATGGGCATTTTCGTTGGCGGACTGGCGCAGGTCGTAGCCGGCATCATGGAATGGAAAAAAGGCAATACGTTTGGAAAAGTAGCCTTCACCTCATACGGCTTTTTCTGGCTTTCCCTTGTTGCCATTTGGTTACTCCCGAAAATGGATCTTGCGGTCGCAGCTCCTACCGATGTTTCAATGGGTTTCTACCTCTTACTCTGGGGGATCTTTACACTTTTCATGTTCTTCGGAACATTCAAGGCAAACAGAGTTCAGCAATTCGTCTTCGCATCACTGGCGTTGCTCTTCTTCCTGCTCAGTTTTGCGGATTTTACCGGTACGTCAAAAGTATTCGCTGGTGTCGTAGGGATCTTCTGTGGATTTTCAGCCATGTACCTTTCAATGGCAGAAGTTCTGAACGAGATGTACGGAAAACATGTTTTACCCATTTTTCCTGTCAAAAAATAAACAACAGAAACCATAAAGATAAAAACCTCCCTTTTCAAAGGGAGGTTTTCTTATACCTGCTTCACCGAATCTCTTTCTATCAATTCGGTCTTGAGTAATATCTTTCTTTTTACCTTGCTTTTTTCGACACCTGAAATCCTGTTAACAATCAAATTTCCGGCTGAATAGCCAATTTCAAATCGCGGTTGACGAATAGTGGTCAATCCGGGTGTCATGTAACGACTGAGAGGGGCATCGTCAAACCCCATCACTGAGATGTCTTCGGGTATCCCGACCCCTTTTTCAAGTAAGGCTTTCATCCCACCATAAGCCATCCAGTCATCAACGAAAAAAGCCGCCGTGAACTTTACGTTTTTTTTCAAAGCGTTGTTCACCCCTTTATACCCGGATTCTGCTTCCCAATCACCGGGTTCATAGTGGATGAATACATCTTTCTTTTCTCTTTCAAGGTCTTCAAATGCCTTTTTTCTCAAGACAGAAGAATAAACAAAGGATTCTCCCTCTATGAGCAGAAATCGTCTGTGTCCCTTGTCATAAAGATAATCAGCCGCCATTTTTGCACTACTGTAATTATCAATTGTTACACTGTCTATCTTTATTTCGCTGTCTTTACGATCCACACCGACAACCGGAATCGTTGAATCCAGAAGATGTTTGATGAGTTTGTCATCTTTTGCGGAAGTGCATAAAACGATGCCATCTGCTTTTCTTTCATAAAGCTCTGAAATAATCTTTATTTCCTTGGTCAATTCCTGTTTGGAACTGGCGAGAAAAAAATCATACCCGTTCTGTAAAAGGGCTTCTTCAATACCCGACACAACTTCTGAGTAATGATAGCCTCTCAGATCCGGGACGATGATCCCGACGATATTCTTTGCTTTCGAGTTGAGCATCGTACTTCTTTTATAATTGTATTTTTTTAATGCTGCGAATACCTTGCGTTTCATCTCTTTTGAAACATTTTCACTTCCGTTCAGAACACGTGAGAGTGTGGCTGTGGAAATTCCCGTTTTCATCGATATTTCTCTTAATGATGCCATATGTTTCACCTCTTATCTTCAGCATAATCTGAAACCCGTTTCAGTAAAAGACAGATTATTTCTGATTATACAGAAATATTGCCGATTATGTACAGCTAAGTTTTCCTAAGTATTCTATTCGCAGTATTTCAAAGTGAGAGAAATAAAGAGTAAAATGGGGATAATAGAGAATATTTCTTTTAAATCAGGAATAATGAGAGATTTCGTCGTTTCACAAGAAACGCATTTCAGCATACTATCAGAATGAAAGAGATTTTTCGAATTGTTAAAACGGGAGGAGAGATTATGTACTATCTTGGAGTGGATATCGGCGGAACGAAAACCGCAATGATCATAACAGATGAAACGGGAACTGTTTTAAGTTTCAGAAAGGGAGAGGGTTCTAATTACCAGTTATGCGGAATTGCAGCTTCCTTTCAGGTACTTGAAACAACCCTTGAAGGCGCGTGTGAAGAAGCCGGTATAAAAAAACAGGATATAGATGAGGCATTTTTTGGTGTTGCGGGTGCCGATCTTGACTATGACTATGAAATCATCTCAGAGATTTTAAAACGGTTGGAATTGAAGTCATACCATTTTGATAACGATGGCTTAATTGCTTTGAGAGCCGGTGTAAAAGATGGGAAAGGCATTTTGGTTACCTGTGGAACGGGAAGCATCAGTTTTGGTAACAACGGCCGGGAAATCATGCGGAAAGGGGGATTCAGCAACTTTTTCGGTGAAAGACTGGGTGGTTATCACGTTGCCGGTATGGTCGCCTCCGCCATCGTACGTGGGGCGGATGGCAGAGGGTCTGCAACAATCATGCACGATCTGCTTGAAAAAAACTATTCCGTTACGATTGAAGAGATGATGAAAACGGAGTACCCGGATGTCCCCTATACGGGACCGGATGTCAACATTGCTCTGATCAGCACGCTGTATGAAGCGGCCAAGTTAAGCGATATGGTAGCATTGACTATTCTATCGGAAATAGCCGGTGAAGTGGTTGCAATCGTAAATGCGTTCAGAAAGGATATGGCGTTTACCCCCCTTATAAAAGTTGTCCTGGAGGGAAGTGTTTTCAAACATGCGGACAAACTTCTGATCGATATGATCCGTAACGGATTGGGGAATGATTGCCGCGTTTTTATCCCGGATCATGATCCCGTGACGGGAGCGGTGTTATTTGCGCTTGAAAAAAACGGAGAAATCATAACAGAAAAGATTCACGAAAATCTATTAAAGACCTACAATGAGAAAGTGAGGCGATAAGATGAAAAAAATAACGGTTATCGGTGGAGGAAGCACATACACACCGGAATTGATGGAAGGGCTGATAGCCCATAGTAAAACAATCGGTATTGAAGAGGTTTATCTGCTGGATGTACCGGAATCGGACAAATTTCAATGTGTGGTTGAACTTTCCGAGCGAATGCTTGAACATGCGAACGCTCCTTTTAGAATAAGACATGGTTTTGATTCCAAAGCAGCTCTTTCAGAGGCCGATTTTATCATTCAACAATACAGACCGAGATTCCTTGAAGGGCGTATCAACGACGAAACCATCCCTTTGAAATACGATCTGATCGGTCAGGAAACAACGGGCGTGGGTGGATTTTCATGCGCTCTGAGGGCACTTCCCATCGTACAGAAGTATGTGGAACAGGTACAGCAGTACGCGAACAAAAATGCCTGGATCATCAATTTCACGAATCCATCCGGACTGATATCCGAGTTTGTCATCAACACTCTGGGATTTGAACGGTTTGCCGGACTGTGTAATGTGCCCATCAACATCGTTCAGGAAATTGCGGAAGATATCAAATGTGATCGCAATGATGTCTTTTTAAAATATTATGGACTCAATCATATGACCTGGATAGAAGAAGTGTTTGTAAAGGGATTGAACGTAACGGACAAGGCGCTGAGCGATGCCTTCAAACCGGAAAATATTCCAGATGCGGCAAACTTCGAACAATTTGCCGAAGAGATGAAGATGATCTTCAACCCCTATCTCAGATATTATTACACGACGAGAGAGATGCTGGAAGAAGAGCTGGAAGCCAAGAAAACCAAAGGGACCAGAGGAGAACAGGTTCGAGAGATAGAAAAAGAACTGATCAGAAAATATAAGGATGAAACACTCAATGAAAAGCCGGAAGAACTCACCAAAAGAGGCGGATCCATGTATTCAACAGCGGCGGTCGAGCTTCTGAGAGACCTCTGCAGCAGTAAAAAGAACAACCATATCGTCAACGTCAGAAACAACGGAGCGGTTAAAAATCTCGATGATGATTATGTCCTGGAAATCAACACAACCGTTTCAGAAAACAGCATCAGACCCGTTTGCATCGGTGACGTAAACCCTTCTGCCAGAGGATTGATCCATACCATCAAACAGTTTGAACGGCTTACGATTCAGGCACATACGGAACAGTCAAGAAAGAAGGCGAAAGAAGCGTTGATCATTCATCCGCTTGGTCCGGGGCTGGATGTTGTGGATACTTTACTGGATGATATTCTTGCAGTTAATTCGAAATATTTTAGCTTGAAATAATTTAAAAGCTCCTCTCTAATATGAGAGGAGCTTTTATTTTTAATCAGAGAGATTAATCCACCCAGATAAATTTCCTGGTATCGCTTGCGAGGAACGGTTCAGTATGCGGGATGTATTCCAGAATCACTTTAGGCGGCAATCTTCCGGGTTTGTAAACCTTTGCCTTACCCAGGCTGTTGCCGTTTGAATCGGTTGCGACGAGTGTGATGGAATCGTTATAGAGCATATCCTTTGCCTTTTGCTGATCGTTGGAAGGTTTGATGAATAATGTGGCATCAGGATGCTTTGATCTGAATTCCTCCACGACGTTCTGCATGGGATTTTCTATGAAATCGAGAACCTGTACACCGTAGAAGGTCTTTCCCTTCTGTTCAGCTTCTTTCTGTACGAGATACACCGCTTCCTGGAAGGTCTGATAATCCGTATTGATGATCTCAGAGATCGAGATGTTTCCCTCAATCTCCAGTTCATCGTGAATCCATTTTGCCTGAAGGGCATACCAGCTCTGAAGGAATTGCTGTGTCTGTGGCCAAGCATCCAGGATAGCCTTTTCATCGGACAGTATCTTGTACACCAGTTCAACATCGGACTGTATACCGGCGTTCATGGCAACGAATGCGAGCATGTTTGCCCTGATACTACCGATGTTGGTGATTTCCGTCAGTAGTGAATAGTATGGATGGACTCCGTATGAGAGTGATCGGATGATTCGCTGATATTCGTTGTCGTTCATGTCCGGCCAGAAACCCTTATAGGCGCCTCTCTTGATGAAGCTCATGACGAGCTGCAATTCATTCGAGATGGAAGCTGTCCATGCAGGTGGTCGCTGCCTCATGGCAACCGGCGTATCTTTCTTAAACCCCGCACCGATTCTCGTTGTGAGTGTGCTCAGTCCATATTGGAGAATACCCGTATCCGGAAAACTACCCGTCAGGGTTGCCACATTCCAGAGTCCCGGGAATATCGGAATGAATGGTGGATAATGTGGTGGGATGGAACCGTATGTCGGGATGAGCAATGCCGTTGAGTTGAACTTTTCCCAGAAGGAATACGCCTGATCATCCGGTTCGCCATCGTTTGTTTTTGGAATGACCGATGCGAACTGATTCACCTTTTCCGGATTTAGCATATATGAGGCGGTAAGCTGTCCCAGGGATGAGATGGCATATTCCTCATCAAGCATACCAATGTCCACCAATCTTTTATGAGCCCTGTCCAGGACTTTCTTTTTTGCCCTGTCCTTATAATGAATATCCATAATTCGAACCGGTTCAACGGACATGATCCCCAGTGTTGCCAGCTCTACATCTCCAAGCTCTCTTGTGACACCACTGTTGAAATTGTTGAGATATCCCTGTGAGACTCTTGAGAAGGATTTGTCAAGAGCGGTTTGCAGGGTATCATCCAGTCCTTTTCGGAGTTTTTCTTCGAGAATTTCCTGAGTTCTTCCCGCTCGCGCGCCTGTTGAGTAAAGCACCTGGCCATAGCCTCTTGTTGTATGGCCTTTTCTTCCCGCTCTTCCTTCAAACTGAAGCAGATCGAGGAAAGTCGGCCAGAGATTATCATCGTTGTAGGCGGAATATTTAACGAAGATGAGGATATCATCTGTCGGTGAATTGAATCCATAGGCGAGGGTCTGTGTTGAGACCAGGACTGTTAACGGATCGTTCTGATCTTTAAATCTCTTTTCAATTTCATGTCTTTCATCTATTGGTATGTCGGCATTGTGAAATGCCATGACGGCACCGGTTGTATCCGTTCTTTTAATGTAGGGAACAGTTTCATTCAGCACCGGGAATCCCATCTCTTCAAAGGCTTCAAGCAGATACCAGCCGCTCTTTTTCGACGGGATGATGATCATCGTTTTGGTGTGATTTTCTATGTTATGTTCAAGGAAATCATTATATACAGCCTTTGCAACCTTTTTTCTGTTTTTTCTCGTTGGGGCGGAATATCTGACGAATTTTCTTTCCAGTGGAAGGGGGCGCCAGTTACTTTCGATAAGTAGTTCAGCCTTTGTCCAGGTCGCCATTTCAAGTGCATCAGGCATTGTTGCCGAAAGGAGTATTAATGTCTTCTCATCCCCCAATGCGTGAACGATAGATTCTTCATAGACGATCCCCCTTGAATCCTGTACCAGCATGTGCGCTTCATCCACGATGACGAGTTTTGCCTTTTTGATCCATTCTGCCGATGAATGTCTTGAAGCAAGGAAGGCTTCCGGTGTTGCTACGACGATGTCAAAATTTTCCTTGACGTCCATCTTTTTTTCGCCCGTTCTCAGAAAGACTTTTAGATCAGTATCCTTCAATTCCTGATAAACCTGTCTGGCGAGTGCTCTCGTGGGTGAAAGATAGATAGTTGGCTTGACGATCCTGTTTTCATCTTCATGATCCAGCATGGCGATAAAGGATACAACGGTTTTTCCGGTTCCGGTGGGTGTTGCGATAACGGCATTCCCACCCTTATAATATTGTCTGAATGCCTGCTGAACCGGATTGAACGTGAACGGTGCCAGTTTACCGAGTAATTTTTCACCGTTTTCTGGGGTGAGTGTTTCATACTTCCCATTTATCAGTATTTTAAATTCATTTTCTCCACAGTTTTGATCTATATATATGCTATCCATTTCGACCTCTTTTTATCAGATTTTTTTCTTAATCACTTTATGATAGCATGAATTCTTATTTTACGAAAATTAATTGAGATGAGGCGTTGTGAACTTCCGAGATTTTCATTTAATTGTTGAATTACTGAATTACAATTGTATTGTTAAAAAATACGTCTTGTTATACAATGGGCATAAATAAAGAGAATTTGGTTTTTAGTTCTACTCGATGAAATGTTAACTGTAAATGATTTTTTGTTTGTTCGATAAGACTTGAAAATAATTCGTAATTATGTTAAAATCGGTTGGGTGGATGAAAAGATAGATAAACTTTAAACGAAAATACAAGGAGCTGAAAGAAATGAAAAGAAAAATTTTAGTTGTTGACGACGAACCTTCTATCGTTGAACTTCTGAGCTATAATCTTAAGAAAGATGGCTATGAAGTCCTGAAGGCCTACAATGCTGAAGAAACAATGGAATTGGCTGACAACGACGAAGATATAGATTTATTCATAGTAGACGTTATGCTTCCCGATGTAGACGGGTTTGACCTCACAAGAAAACTCAGGGCACATGAAAAACATCAGAACAAACCGATTATTTTCATTACGGCCAAGACGGATGAATTTGATAAGATCCTCGGACTTGAACTCGGAGCAGATGATTATATTACAAAACCGTTCAGTGTGAGAGAAGTTCTCGTAAGGATCAAGGCAATCTTCAGAAGAATTCAGAGATCACTTGAACAGAAGGCAGAGAAACCGAAGAGAATTGCAGTGAAGGATCTTGAAATTGATCTCGAAAGATACGAGATTCTTGTCAGAGGAGATGCCAAGAACCTGACACCACTCGAATTTGAACTGCTCAGATTCCTCGCTGAAAATGAAGGAAAGGTTTTCAGCAGAGACGTGTTGCTGGACACACTATGGGGTTATGACTATTACGGAGACACAAGAACGGTTGACGTACACATCAGAAGACTCAGAACGAAGATTGAGGAAGATCCTTCCAACCCGCAGTACATTATGACTGTTAGAGGAAAGGGTTACAAATTCAAAAATCCCGGTGGAGAAGTTTAAACAATAAGCTTTATTTCTATTTAATATGAAAAAAGGACACCTTTGGGTGTCCTTTTTTCATGATACAATACTCATGAAGAAAAAAGTTAAATGATTCACTGAGGTGATTGTTATGAATTTTAAGGTTATAAGACCGACTGTTGCAGATATTGAAGGGATATTAAAACTGTCATCAAAGATCTGGGATGGGGATGATTATATCCCGTATATTCTGGATAAATGGTTGAATACAACCGATCCGTTACTAATCGTAAAAGATATGGACAACAACAGAGTGTGTGCAATAAATCATGCAACAATTTATGGAAAAGATGCCTATCTTGAAGGGTTGAGAGTAGACCCCGAATACACCGGAAAAGGTTTGGGTAAACTCATGATGGCTGAAATCATGCGGGCTGTCATGGAAACCGGCGCTTCAAGACTGTTTTCGCTTATCTTTTCTGAATCACTTGAAAGTATGCACATTGCGGAAAAATACTGTTTTGATCGGAAAAACGCATTTTACTTCTTTGAAAAGAAGATTTCTGAAAAAGAACAGGAGATTTCAGATTCAAAAGTAACGGTCAGGCCGATATTTCCCGAAGAGATTCAAAGAAGAAAAAATGAATTTTCACGATATTTATTTGCCGCCGGTGATTATGCGGTAGATTGCTGGACGTTATATCCTTCTTTAGACTGTCTTGAAAATAAATTCATCTTTGAATGTGATGAAGGCAAGCTCATTGCAGGGGTGCATGAGCATGAGCGTGAGAACTTCTCTATCTGCCTCATGACAGAGCCCGGGGACTGGATGAACGAAGTGCTGCCTCTGGTGGAGGAGTATGCGAGACATTTTGATTGTGATTATATTCAGACGACGATCCCCTGCTCGTTAAATAACTGGACGGGGCGTCTGATGAATCAGGGATTTCTCACACTCTTTGATGGCGAAGTTCCCATGGAAAAATCCGTAGTTTACGTTTATGAACTAAACCGTTCAAAGATGGATAGACTTGTAATACCCGGACAGATGGAGAAGAAAGCAGTCCCTGAAAACTTCTACAGATGCTCAAAACGATGTAAATATGGCTTTCCCCAGGTCATTGAAAGCTATCCTGTAAAAGATTCAAGTCCTTTTCCGACAACCTTTTATATGATCTGTCCTCATCTGAAATATCATCTGGCACAACTTGAAGAATCGGGACATATCTCTGAATTGGATCCGTTAAAAGACAGTAGTGAGTATATCAAAGTCAACGAAGAATACGCCGAACACCGAAAGAGTAGAATATATCTTTCTGACAAAAGCGGAGAGCAGTTTATTAAAAAATACCATTCAGCACTGGAAGTCGGTATCGGGGGGATCAGAGATCAGAAAGGGCTGAAATGTCTGCATCTTCACAGTGCGACATATCTTGCCAAGTATACCGATCCGGCGGGAAGAGAGGCGCTTAACCTATTGGAACAGAAGGGAATTTCGCTTGACTGTGAGGATATGAACTGTTTTAAATACTTTAAAAATAAAATTGAGGGGTGAAGCAATTGAAAGTAGGTTTGATTTTCGGGACAAGACCGGAAGCGATTAAGATGGCACCGCTTTATCATAAGCTGGTTGAACGCGGTATCGATGCAAAAGTTATTGCGACTGCTCAACATAGAGAAATGCTCGACCAGGTTCTTGAACTGTTTGGGATCACACCGGATTATGATCTGAATATCATGAAAGACCGACAGACACTTGCCGGATTGACCGGCAGACTCTCCGCGGCACTTGATGATATCATTCGTGAAGATGGCTTTGACTGGCTCCTGACACAGGGTGATACTACATCCACCTTTGTCGGTTCACTCATTTCCTTTTATAACAAAGTGCCGGTGGGACATGTGGAAGCCGGATTGAGGTCTTTTGAGATGTACGATCCCTTCCCGGAAGAGATGAACAGATGCATGACCTCCAAACTGGCGACACTTCATTTTGCCCCGACTCAGAAATCAAAGGACAATCTGCTTAGAGAACTTGTCGATGAAAAACGAATTTCCATCACCGGGAATACGGTTATCGATGCCCTGATGTGGGTGATTGACAATAAAAAGACCATGCTTGAAGACTATCTGGAAAAGTACGATCTGAAGGGGGAAAAATATATTCTGATGACCATGCACAGAAGGGAAAATCATGGTGAGAAGATGAAAAGTACGATGAAAGCCGTCAGAAGACTGATTGATGAGAACAAAGATTATCATCTTGTATTCCCCGTCCATTATAATCCCGCAGTCAGAGATGTCGTCTACCCTGAACTTGAAGGACTGGAAAGGGTAACCCTGATTGATCCGGTAGAATATCTTGAATTTGTGGCACTGATGAACGGTTGTCAATTCATCCTGAGTGATTCCGGCGGGGTTCAGGAAGAGGCCCCGGCGCTTGGGAAACCGGTCCTTGTACTACGTGAAACGACTGAAAGACCGGAAGCAATCAGTTCCGGAGTTGCCAAACTCATCGGAACGGATACGGAAACAGTTTACAATCATGCGACCGAACTGATTCAAAGCGACTCTGTCTATAAAGAGATGTCAGTTGCTTCAAATCCATTTGGCGATGGCAGTGCTTCAGATAAGATTGTGGATGCTATTTTGGGTTTTGAAGAGTGCTAAACGAAAAGAAACGGTTTGAAAATAATCGGGAAATCAATCTCATGTAAGGGCGGAACATCTTCCGCCCGCTATATAAGGTATGTGTGAAAGATTCATCTACTGCTCAAAAGTTTCTTAAGCGTTTCCATATCCTCATGAATCCTCGGATGTGTAGAGCTCTCCCCTTCATTCGATTCGCTTCAACCATTTCACCACATTCAGATGCCTCAGCCATGATGAGGAGACAACCGTGACGATTAGTGTTATCACTATCGGTAAAAGGATAAAAACAACCGTTGTGAACGGATGCCATTCTATTGGATAATAAATGGAGATGAATTCCCCTTTATAACTGAAATATTCACTTTAACGATTGCGTGAACCGTTCAGACGGAAGCATCGACAATGATAGAGGAGCTCTTTTCCTGCTTCAAATGCAACTGCCATGTAAGTCTCATCATTAAAATAAAGTATATATCCCCACCTTTTTTAATCTATCCTATTTCCTTGATAAGGTTTAGTTGATGTCTATTTTATAGAATATATCTTCGGTTGGACGTACCAGCAGGATACTATCACCCATTGATTCGAGTTGGACGTAATAATCCGCATATTCTAAATTTAAAATTGTTTCAATATATTGACCATCTGTCGTGTATTTATCCAGATTTGAGCGTGAACCGGAAAAGAGATAAATATGATCATCAACAAGTAAAAAATCAAGTGGTGTGTATTTTCTAACATATTCATACCTTTTTTTTAATTTATCTTCATTAACCTCAAACAAGCCATTTCTACCCGCTTGCACACCTCTTACATATTGTCCAGTTTCATCCTCACCCTCAAAATACTCCATTGCATTTATTGCCATCAAATCTCCACTAAAATTGGAAAGATAACCGACAAATTTTTTCCCAAATTGATGTACTGTACCAGCTTTATCCAATTCAAAAATCCCTGTCGTTTCTATGATAGGTGTACCAGCTGTTAAGTAAATCTTTTCCTCAATAATTTCAAGATCCCAGTATTGATCTCCAAGATACAGTCCTGGTAAATTGATTGAATTTATCAGATCAAAGTTTTGAGATAATATCTTGAGCTGATTGTATCCGGAATCAATAACATAAAGAAACTCGCCATCTGTTTTAATTACCGTTGGTTCAAATAAATAGAGATTACTCTCTGAACTATCCCGTTTAAAGTCACCATTTTTATCCAGTACAACAATCGCATCAGAATCTTTATCCGTTACATATATAAAATCCCCTAAAAAAACAATACCGGCTGGTGCTTTAACACTTGTTTTCTCGAAAGTCCACTCTTCAATGTTAATTTTTTCGTTATTTATTGTCTTCAAACTGAATGTATCCGGCATTTCTTCATCTTTATTATTCCATTCAAAAAAAGAGAATGAAAGAGATGTTATAAACACAAACAACACTAAAACATATATTATTACTTTGGTCTTTATTTTCAAAATAACCTCCTGAAAAATGCTTTTTGATAAAAATTGTTTTTATCAAAAAGCATTCTTTTCTTATAACTACGCTCAGCAACCACAATGAACATAATGTTCCGTCCATTTAGATACCGTTTCCGCTACACCATTCACTGTACAAGTTTGTGTCCATTTTTGTTTCGCAATAGTAGTCCAATCGGAACCATTACAAGTTCTTAGTACACAGCCATATTTATGAAAAACCATTTGCCATGGTCCGCAACCATCAATAGAGAATGTCATAGAGAACAGTAACAAAGATACGGCTATAAGTGAAATGATTTTCTTTTTCATATTCTTCCTCCTTTCACTTGTTGATTCCGGCGATAATTTTTGTTACTTAATGAAGCGTTATTTCATCTCCTTTTGTGATTACAAAAAAATATTGATTTATGGTGATTTTTATCCTGCAACTCCTCCATCAACCACAACAGGTGGAATTGGGAGAGGAGTGGTGGATAAATACAGAAACACACAAAATAAACATAAGTATCAACAATTTTCTTTTCAATGTCACCCCTCCTTTGTTTTCATGATAGAATGGTAACATGAGGCATATGACTTATCAACCCAATTGTTATTTCCTGTAATCCGCATTAAATGGTCTTTTTTTATTTTTTTTTGTAACATAATGATATATTGAGTGGAATGTTATAACTCTAACATACTAAAAATAGGGGAATACAGTGAAAAAATAAAATCTGTTATTTTTTTATTTGGAGGTGAGTTTTTGAAGAATTTACAAATAATACCTATTATATCTTACGGTAAATACTCAAAATTATTTTTAAATTATTTAAGAGATAGAAATAACAATCAGGATCTACAAAATTATCTTTCTCTTCTACGAGCGAAATGGACTATAAAGAATGAAAAGCTTCTTTCATTCTCAAAAAGGCTTCTGAAGAAGACAAAAAACAGCGGATTAAGATTTCTGATAATGACGACGATGATGCATGTAGCTGAAATTGTTGGAGATACTGATTTGAATAAAAATTTGTATAATGAATTAATCAGAAAGTTTTATTTGGTGCCACCAGCATACAGAAAACTTGTGGGACAAGCGATAAAAAGTAATTATGCATTAAGTAGTAAACAAATGTCCAAAGAGTTTAGGCTTTGGAGCAAGCTTTATACTGAGGATGAGGCAGGTATAGCCGTTTTGTTAAATACCAAAGGTAGAAAAGAACTCAAAGAAGAGAAAATTGAAGAGAGTATGTACACTTTTTATGAGGTTTATGAATATGCTCGTAAATATCCTCATCCGACATGTATTTTAGCCGGTTTAAATAATGCTGTCTGGTATAGTCGCAAACTCAAACGGAAAGATTATCTCCAACCTGTCAATTTGCTTCTGTACAATTGCGGGTATTATTTTGATAATGAAAGTGCCGTTATCAATTCATTTGACACCGCTCTTACTATTTTAAGAGAAAATAAAGAGGCATTGTACTTTGAGTTTGTGGATATCATGCTGAATTTTTACGAAAAGTTGCTGGGAAAAGATATAGGTTATAAAGAAAAGTTTGTTAAAGCGATAAAACAGGCAAAACAGCTTTCTCTTTCAAAAGTCAAACAAAATGGGAGAAAGGATGAAGTTGCAAACACGCGAAGGCTTCAGAAATTTATAAAAGAGCGTATCAAGAACATAAATTCTTTTTCAGAAGAGGTTGATATATCTGTATCGGGTTTATATAAACTTTTAAACGGTGAAAATAAGAATATAAAAATTGAGACTTTAAAAAAAGTTGTCGGGGTATTGGGTTTAGAGGAATTCTCTTTCGATTATCCCCACACGATTAATTTTATCATTCAGGCGATAAAGGAAGAGGAAGCTTTTATCAAAAACAGAGATAGAGTTTCTGCTATGTCACCCTTTGAATTGAAGTCACTGTTTCTGAAGGGTTTTATGACACTTGTTTTTCTAGAAGGCATTGATTTATCAAAATTATTCAAACTTGCTGAAAAAGATCATGATAAATTGTTCAAGTTTATCCATAGTGATCCGAGGTTGATTTCCTTTTTTAACCGTTGTGTGCAATATGAATATGAACCTGAAAGTGTGAATTCTTTTTATAAAGCGAGGCTTGATCTTGTAAATATGCTTTTTTCTGAGATGAAAGATATGGTCCATATCTCATCACTTATCCGTCTTTATGATTCTGTTGAATCCATTGATGATTTTAAAAAACTCAACGTTTATTTCAGACAGTATGTGAGATATTCAACGACACAATGGCGTTTTGATGTTGAAGATGTTATGGATGAGCGGTTTTATGATGCTGATTATGAGAGGATTGCTGATTTTTGCAGGAAGCTTGGGATTTCAGAACTTTTTGGCTACTTGTGTACTTGGGAATTTGAAGGAGCGGAACGCGATCGGTTAATTGTGATTTTCTCCGAAAAAGTGGAAAGAATAAAAAATAAGCAGGTTTCTCGCATTGATGATCGGAAACCTGCTTGCCAAAGTGTTTCTTTCTAAACTTATTACATGAAATTTTAATTGGTTTTTAAGGTCATCCCAAAGACATGCATGGTAGGAATTTCAGGGAATGTAACGGTTTCAATTTCTTTCCCGTTTAACCGTATCTCAAGGGCGTAAATTTTGGGTTTTATCCATTCTTTCAGATTGTTTGAATCGTATCTGTAAGGGACTTCAAGTGCTATTATCCCTTCATCTCTGATGTCTGCGCACCAATCCGGGAAACTCAATGAAAAATATTCTTTTTCATGATCTGAATAACACACTTCGATATCACCGCTGAAAGAGCCGTGATCACAGCTTCCGAATAGATATAGGACATCTGCCGATTCGTTGACCTTCAGAACTTGTCCGCCCGGTATGAGATTGTCCTGTTCCCCAGTCGATATCCTGAAAGGAATTTCGTTGAAATAAACGATGTCATTTTCAGTTTTAGCCGTTATTTTTTCTTCGGGATAATATGCACCGGTCTTTCCGCTGTAATTATCAAGATTACCTGGCTGAAGTGCTGTACCGATACCGTTGTTTGTCATCGCTTTTTCGAGATTAAGGATACTGAACCCGGAAATGGCTTTATCAGTTTCTATTTCAAATAACACCTCAGCTGATTCAATATCTTCGGCTCTAAGGTCGAAATTTGTTTCAGACTGAAGATAACCGTTGCCGTCAATCGTCTGGTATTCAAAGGTGACCGTTTCATCAGTGGTGTTGAATGCGATGAGATGATTGATTTCGCCTTCTTTGAATATCTGATATTCTATGACCGGAAGACAAAGAATCTGATTGATGAAAACCTCTTTTTCTGATTTACAGGAGAAGATGATCCTGAGCTCTTCTTCAGTGAGGTTTTCCACTCTGCCGAGATAGTTTGGGTTTTCAGAGGTGAGGATTTGTTCAATCTTTGACTTGCCCATATAGAACTTGAGCTGTGCTTCCTCCAAATCATCCCCGAAAATAAACACGTCATATTTTCCCTTTTCGAGTTTGAACGGTTCCTTTAATATGAAGGATTGTCCGGCTACCCCTTCAATTCCGTTTCTTACTTCAGTATCGCAATTTGATAAACCGCTGTCCATGTTTTCGGCTTCAATCAACAGGTAATCTGATTTGTGAACCGGCTGCATGAAGGCGAATTTTGTGATTTCTTCAGGGAGTCTTTCAAGAAGGGATAGAGACAGCAGATAGGATATGGTTGATTCGGCACCGGAATTTGAATTGATGAAGACCTTTTCGAGTCCGTCAAAGCCTTCACCGTTTTTCCCGACCATCATTCTGTTCAGATGGTTGTTGCCAAAGAAGAAACCGGTATGTAATGCCATCAACAGAGCGTATTTTTCTTCACCGGATACTTCATAGAGATGATAAAGGGATGTGACAGCTGCTTCTGTGCCATACGCTATCTGAGAAAAAAGAGTCATGTTTGTTGGAGTGAAATTATAGAATGGACCGATGTTGATCATATGTGTATACAGAGAATCCGCCATCGCTCTTGCGGCAGACAGATAGTCTTCGTTTTGTGTGACGGAATAAGCCATGGAAAGTGCCTGAACCTGACGACTGCCCCAGCTGTGATAATTGAAGACGTCTTTGCCTTCATCGATGATGCCATTGAAGACGACATCTGACTTTTTACTCAGAAGTCCGTTTGAAACGGTTTGAACAAGATTGAGCCAATTTTCATCTTCAGAATAATCATAAAGATTGACGAGAGAAATGACGTACAAAGCGGATAGATCGGAGTAACCTCTTATCAGACCTTCAGAATCGAGTTCCTCAATAAATAGAGTGGCGGTCTGTTCGGCTTTTTTATAGATACTCTCCCGGTTGAAATCTTCAGAATCATCAAGAACATTGAGTGCTTCGGATAAAAGCCATAATTCTCTTAAAGCCCACCAGCTTGCCGATGGTCTGCTTGTTATTCCTTTTCTGTTGATCTCCCCGTCTTCGAAGACAAAATTATAATAATCGCCTGTTCGCGTTCTGAACGCCTCGCAGAAATCAACAGTTTCGAGAAGGAGAGATTGATAACGCTCCGCCTGTACACTGTTCTTATCCTTAATGTTTACAAACTTGTTCAGGAAGTACAATCCCGCCCTGGCTGTATCATCAACACATGAAATGCCTTCTCCGTTAGCATCTGTGTGGACATATTCTCCCGCTTTTTTATCTGCGTAGATGATATAACCGACCTTCTTATCTCCTTCAACGGGAAGTTCGCTTCTGAGAAACATAAGGTGTTGCTCTTCTTTTGGAAGATTAGAAAATGATGTCGTGAAGATTGCTGTCAGGATTAAGAAGATGATTAAAGTTTGTTTCATGTGATTGTTTCCTCCCTCGGTGCTGTTTTTAATCGCAGTGGCAGGGACAAAACCGGCCACTGCGATGTACAGTGTTTTTATTTACACGTTGATTGTATCAGAATCATTCACTCATTGAAAGTGATTCGATTTCAGTTGCTCTTGCTTCAAGGTATTCGATAGCGTCTGCAGTAGCTGAAAATTCATCGGCAAATCCGTAAATCTTTCTGAAGATCATGTTGTCTCCGGGAAGGAAATGAGCGACCCAGTCGGCAGTTTCCGTTGAAACGTTTCCTTCTGTTGCTTCAAACGCGTTGAATTCTCCGGGCATCCATCTGAAGAGACCTTCTCTGAATTCTCTGCTTTCATATACCCATGTGCTGCCCATGACAAAATCGTTGAAGTCAGCATATACAATTGGCTTTTCAACTGCAATGGCGTATGCACAGGCGCCAAGATCTTCTGAATAGTTACCTCTCCAGCTTTCAGCAGATGAGAAGATGTAAGTGGCACCCCACCAGAGTGGTTTCATGGCATCAAGTGCGTCGAAACAAACATAAGGTTTTCCGTTTACGATTTCTATGGCATCTCTGTCGTTCCAGTAATCAAACGTTGTTGTGTTGAGTTGCTGCGCCCAGACCATAGATCTTGGCAATGGCATGATATGCTTGTTTGTGTCCATATCTACGTTTGTGAGAGCCTTTGTGGACATTTCCTGTAATTTCATGAGATCGGTGTATGTTTCAAATACTATATTGGATTCTACAAAGCATTCTCCGTTTGCCATGACCTGTGTGATAACGATCTGATGAACACCGATAAAGGTTTCTGATTCAAGATCGGCGATAAATGTTGCGCCGACAGCCCCTGAGTTAACAAAGCTGAGTTCGTTGACTTTGAAATTGTAGGATGTTTTTTCTTCATGTTTGTTGCCAAGCTGTCCGTCTGCCCAGAAAGTGCTTCCTTTCCATCCGGCAATTCTCATGATTCCGAGTTCTGTATACACATCTTCTTCAAAATCTTTGTAATGGGTGTAATTGGCAAAGCCGTGATTATCAATTTTTACGTCGGCATCAAGATCTCCACCGGTGACTAAAAAGCCCCCTTCTACTTCTTCGACAGAAAGAACGGCTGCATATTCCGGCAAATCCATCGACAGGTCATCACTGACAACAATCTTTGCGCTATCAAGCATGAAGAAACTGAGCATATCATGTGATGACAATTTCCCGTTTCCGTCAAGATCATCAATCTGATAAGGGATTTCGTTGTTTTGAGCATCGTATACTCTGAGAGAATCCCAGTTAGCGTCAAAATCTTCCGATACAAGTTCAAGTGCTTCATACATATAAATTCTGTAGGAGATGGGCTCTCCTGTTAGGGAATTAGCGGTTAAACCGATTTCTACCGTTTCTGACAATGCAACACATGTAGCTATAATGACTAATAAAAAAATAACAACGTTTCTCTTCATTACAAATTCCTCCCTTTAATTTTCTGAAAATATGTAAACGCTTTCACAACATAAACATGATATAACTACGCGTATAGAAAAGTAAAATTCGAAAATAGAGCGAATTATGGCGAAAATTGACTAATATGATTGAATAAGTTAGAAAAACTCTTTGTTTTGAAAAAAAAGAAGAGTTTTTAGATTATTATGTTATTCTTCATAGAAAAAAGAAGAAAAAGAATATAATAGTCAACAATAACAAGAATAAAGGTTTTAAATAGAGATAATCATGAATATTCATATCATATAGCTGAAAACAGAAATAGAAAGAGGTATTTTATTTGTGTATAATTGTGTAAACGCTTACATGTTTGGGAGGTTATATGTCAAGTATAAATGAAGTAGCAAAACTTGCAGGTGTTTCAACTGCAACTGTTTCCAGGGTTATCAGCGGGAAGGGGTACGTTTCTGAAAAAACAAAGGCAATCGTATTAAAAGTTATCGAAGAGCTTGACTATACACCATCAAAGACAGCTTCAGGTCTTGCAAGAAGGAAGAATTTCAAGATTGGTGTCGTTTTTAGTAACAGAATACTCAATTATGAAAAAAATGATGGGCATGATTTTCTCGGTGACGGGTTCTATACGACGGTTTTTAAAGGAATAAAAGAAAAAGCGTCAAAACTCAATATGACAGTTTCTATACTGGTTTTGGAAGAGCAGAGGAAAAGAATTGATTCCGATTACGATGCCTTTTTGCTGATCGGAGGAGATATCAGTGTTGAAGATGTGACATTGTTCCGGGAAAATCAGAAACCATTTATTCTGGTTGATCAGCATTTAAAAGGATGCAGTGTGGACAGTATTGTTTCAAATGGCTATGATGGCACGGTAAGCTGTGTTTCGCATCTCATCGAAAAAGGTTACCGAAAGATATTTCATATCCACGGACCTCTTTTACATTACGGGTTCAAAGACAGATATGAAGGCTATCGGGATACCATGAAACAGTATGGTTTTTTTCCTCGGACTTTCCTTTGTGATGATATCAAAGATGATTTTGATGTATTGCTTCCTCAGATCTTTAAACATGAGGGGGTACCGGATTGTATATTTGCGGGGAATGACAGTATGGCAAAAAAAATTCTGGCGTATTTCAGCAAAAGTGGATTCAGGGTTCCCGAAGACATTGGACTTGCCGGCTTTGATGATGCGATTTTCGCATCTACGATTTCACCTTCGTTATCTACGGTGAAGGTATACAGATATGAGATGGGGGATCTTGCTACCGAGCGAATCAGACAACTCCTGTACGATGAGAATATTCATCCGGTGAAGATTTCATTGCACACGAGTTTTATAAAAAGAGACAGTTGTCTTTAAGGCAAAAATATGTGGAGGTGTTAAGGATGAAGAAGTATCTGATAGTGTTAATGCTTTTGGCAATTTTACTGACGCCGTTGATGGCGGAGAAACTGGTTTTATGGACAGCCCCGAATATGTATCAGGAACAGTTCTGGAAGGCAATTCTTGAAGAATGGGAAGTCGAACATCCGGAGATTGAGATAGAGTGGAAGACCATACCCGCATCCGGCAGTTCTGAAGAGGCAATCCTCACGGCAATCGTTACGGGACAGGCACCTGATCTTTGTACGAATATTTTCAGTGGGTTTGCGGCACAGCTTATCGAAGCTGATCAGCTTGAACCCCTTAACAATTTTAATGATTTTTCAGATTTGATAGCCGTGAGAAAGATGGAAGAGGCAATCAAGGGATGGGAATTTGATGGGGATTCCTACGTATTTCCCATCTATTCAAACCCGATGCTTTTCTGGTGGCGAAAGGATATGCTGGCAGATGCGGGATTTGATACACCACCACGCACCTATGGTGAAGTATATGAACTTGCAGAAAAGATCTGTATTCCGAAAGAGGTCTATGCTGTAGAATTTTTAAAAGGAAAGAACTGGTGGGACAGATGGTTTGACTTCATCACACTTTATTATGCAGCGAGTGATGGTCAGCCCTATATCAATACGGAAAAGGGAAAAGCGTTGATCAACAACGAAGCCGGAAGAGCCGTTGTGGAATATGGACAGAAATTATTTGATGAAGGATGGACATCTGTTGATATGATGGATAATCCCCTCTTTACCGGAAGACTTGCCGGTCAGTTGATGGGGCCTTGGTCTATTCCGTGGGCGAACAATCTTTTCCCGGACATTTTCCCGGAAGAAATCGTGATGAGTTATCCGCCTGTACCGGATAATTATCCGGCTGACAAAGCGGTAAAGACCTTTGCCGATACAAAAGGAATGGTCATGTTCAAGCATTCAAAACACAAAGAAGCGGCATGGGAATTCATGAAATGGGTCTACTCCAACCCAAAGCATGATGAGATGTGGTTTGAGATAACAGGCCTTCCGCCTGTCCGAGCGGATCTAACGACGAATGAGGTCTTTAAGTCTGTTATCGATGCCGACCCTTTAATCAAGATTTATGCTGAAGCGGTTCCAAACAGCGTACCGCCTGCTTTAATTTCGAAGACGATAGAAGTACAGGATATCATGACGACGAATCTTACGGAGCCGATTTATCTGGTGGATAAAAGTGCGGAAGAACTGTTGAAAGAAGCTGTAAAAAAGATAAACAGGGAATTGTTCTAAAAAGGTTTTGTTCTTGTAGGGGCAATTCACGAATTGCCCCTGTAGTATCTGTGTAAATAATGACTTGTTGGAAAAAGGGCAATTCGTGAATTGCCTCTACGATAAATTTGTATCACTTAAAAAAGGGGGAGAACTTACGAATAAGAGGACGAAACTTGAAAGAAGAGAATCTTTAAAAGGCTGGAGTCTCATATCACCGTATATCGTTCATCAGGCGATCTTCTTCGGATATGCTTTGGCATGGTTGGGCTATTTGATGTTTGTTAAATGGAATTACCTGTCGCCGCCGAAGTTTATCTGGTTTGACAATTTTATAAAGGTATTCAACGATGAGATGTTCTGGCTGGTATTGGGAAATACCTTTAATTTCATGCTTTATTTTATTCCGATATCGTTAATTGGGTCTGTATTACTGGGAATGGCTTTTAACAAGATGAAGCATTTTAAAACCTTTGTTGTGCTGGCATTCCTGGTCGCCAATATATCATCGGGTGTCAGTTATTCCATAGTCTTTCAGAAGCTTTTATCCGAAAGTGGTCCCATTAACCGTTTTCTGTATGGGACATTTGGATTTACCATACCGTGGTTTTCTCAACCGCAGCTTGCGCTTCTTGCCATCGCATTGATGGTATCATGGAAGTTCCTGGGATATTATGGATTGATCTTCCTTGCGGGAATCGGTGCCATACCGCAATCATTATATGAAGCGGCAAAACTTGATGGAGCGGGGAAATGGAAGCAGTTTACAAAGATTACGCTACCGCTGCTGAACCCTTCAATGGTCATGGTATTGGTCATGCAGGTGACGATGTCTTTCGGGATTTTTACCGAACCGTATATGATAACCGGTGGCGGGCCGATGAAACGAACGTATATGTTCATGATGTACATATACGATAATGCATTCAGAAAATTTACATCAACGGGGCCGGGATATGCGGCGGTAATCAGCATATTTGCAGCGGCAATCAGTTTTGGCTGTATTTTCCTTGTCAGGAAGCTCGTTGAAAAGGAAGTGAGTTTTGTATGATGAGAAGGACACGAAAGAAGATTGGCTTTGCCATCTTTGAACTCATTATGGTCGTATTGGCTTTATTCTGGCTATACCCGTATTTCTGGATGACTTTTTCCGCATTCAAGCCTCAGAATGAGATCTATACACAGTTTTTACCCAGTCGGCTGACCTTTGAAAATTTTAAGTATATCTTTGATACAACTGAACAAATGGACAGAGATTTTTTACAGGCTCTGATGAACAGTATCTTTATCTCTGTGACCGTTACATTCAGTGTCGTACTCACATCCGCTTTTGTTGGCTATGGTATTGCCAAATTTAAGTTTACAGGTGGAAAGGTTTTAAAAAACTTTACGATATTTCAGATGTTGTTTCCCGGTTTTATGTTCACGATTCCAACCTTCGTTGTCGTTCGCTCTCTCGGATTATTGAATACCAGGGCGAGTCTGATCATTCCCGGCTTATTTGGTGCCTGGGGTGTTTTTATGTTTACACAGAGTTTCAGAAATGTCCCCAATGATTATATCGAAGCGGCCCGTATGGAAGGGGCCAGTGAATCAAGGATCGTGTTCTCTATTATGCTGCCGCTTTCAAGATCAACGGCAAGTATCGTCGGACTGTTTACCTTTATTGGAATCTGGGACAATTTCCTGACACCGCTTATTCTGATCAGGGATTATGATAAGATGCCGCTGTCCGTATTACTGGCAAGTTTTAATCATGAATATTCAACTTATATCGGTCCGGTTCTTGCCGGTTCGGTTATTCAAACCCTGCCGATGGTTATCCTGTTTCTCGCATTCAGAAAATATTTCCTTCAGGGAATATCGATATCGTTTAAATAATTTAATTTCGAAAAAGATGGTGATAAAAAATGAACATTAAACTGAAAAGAAGTCCTTTGAATCCGCTCTTTGCACCGAATCCCCTGCATCTCTGGGAATCAAAGTATGTATTTAATCCGGCTGTTGTCCATGATGGAGAATTATTCCACATGTTGTACAGGGCTCAGGGAGCTGATATGGTTTCGAGAATGGGGTATGCAGTCAGTACGGATGGTCTGCATTTTAACAGAATGGAAAAACCGGTTTTTTCACCTGCCAGACCGGAAGAGCTTTATGGTGTGGAAGACCCGAGATTGACATGGATCGAAGACAGATATTATATGACATATACAGCTTATTCGCCAACGGATATAAAAGTGGCACTTGCTTCTACCAAAAACTTTATCACATGGGAACGACACGGCATCATCCTGCCCGAGTACGACCCCGACAAGGACTGTGTTCTTTTTCCGGAAAAGATAAATGGGAAATATGTGATGCTTCACCGAGATCCCCCTAATATCTGGATAGCTTATTCGGATGATCTGTTACACTGGGAAGAGCACGAGATCATCGCAGGACCTCTTGACAACGACTGGGAAAATGAGAAGATAGGCGCGGGTGGCCCTCCGGTGAAAACCCCTTATGGCTGGCTGCTTTGCTATCACGCTGTTCACAAGCATGCGCCACATCCGGCAAGGCTCACTTACAGACTTGGCTTTATGCTTCTTGATCTCGATGATCCCTCAAAGGTATTGAAAAGAACCGAGAAACCGATTCTTGAACCGGAAGAGGATTGGGAAATCTTTGGGGGTGTTCCGCAGGTTGTCTTTACGGATGCCCTGGTTGACTATAACGATCAGTATTATATCCATTACGGAGCGGCAGATAATTACATCGCATTGGCAACGATCAGCAAGCGGGAAGTCTTTGACTGGATTAACGAATAAAATGAAATAGAGCTAATTTAAGGATAGCACAGTAGGGAAAAACACCTTACTGTGCTGTCTGTTTGTGATGTAGGGTATAATATTAGAAAACTTATTCTGAGGTGAACGATTTGAATGGTCAAAACAGAGATGTACTGGTTCGAAAATTCTGGAAAGCTATTAACGATGCCGCATTTGATGATTTAGAGAGGATTATGAAAGCTGATACCAACATCTGGCTGCCGAATACAAGAGAAGTCTTTAAGGGGGTTGAGAAATATATCCGGTTCAATAAAACATATCCCGGGAGATGGTATGCCGAAATCGAATCAATCTATTCAACATCGGAAAATGTGATAACAGTCGTTCATGTGCATGATGAAGTCAACACGTTGAGTTTTTTTGTCAATTCGATCTTCAGTTTTTCGGATGACATGATTTCAGAAATTAAAGAATACTGGGGCGATAACGGTGAACCACCACAATGGAGACTGGATGAAAAACTTTCAGAGCGATATTAGAGGTGTGATTACATGAGTGTTTATTTTGTGGCGAGGATTAGTATAACGGATGAATCCGAATACAATCAGTATTTGGAACGGTGTGACGAAGTGTTTTCTCAATATAAAGGGGAATACCTTGCAGTTGATCCCTTTCCTGAAACGATAGAAGGCGAAATGAAGGCGGGTAGAAGTGTTATCATACGGTTTCCGGACAAATCAGCTTTTGATGCATGGTATTTTTCAAAGGAATATCAGGAGATTCTCAAATACAGATTAAATGGTGCAGACTGTCACACGATAGTTGTTAAAGGGAAATAGTTTCATCACAATCGAGTGTAAAACTGAATGTGCTGCCTTTTTTGGGAGCGGTATGTATTTTCAATTCACTTCCCATCAATTCTAATATTTTTGAGGAAATGAAAAGACCGAGACCGGTTCCACCATATTTTTTTTCAATATCGCTATTAGCCTGAGAGAAGGAGGTGAAGATTCTCTTTTTCTCTTCCGGTGTCATTCCAATTCCGGTATCTTTCACGGCGAACTTAATTTCCCTTTTATTCCCAGCTTTCGAGAGGTTCGCTACGGAAAAGGTTACAGAACCCCGTTCGGTGAATTTGACGGCGTTATCGAGTAAATTCATGATGATTTGATTCAATCTCAAAGGATCCGTATAGATATATTCCGGAATACCATCCTCTATGATGTAATTCATGATGATGTTTTTATCTGTGGCTCTTTGCAGAAAGTGTTTGTAATTTTTTATGATGATGTTTCTCAAATCCGTTTTCTGTTTTTTTATCGTGATTTTTCCGGCTTCGGCTTTTGAAAAATCCAGGATATTCGAGATCAGCTGCAGCATCGTCGAGCCGGCTTCGAGAATATTGTCTATCGAATCGATATCTTCCGGATCTGTCAGATCTTCTTTTAGAAGACTTGCGAAACCTTTGATGGTATGAATCGGGTTTTTTAAATCATGGCTGATGGAAGCAAAAAATTCTTCTTTTTCTTTTTTGGCATTTTTTAAAGCCAGCTCACTTGTCTTTCTTTCCGTTATATCCTGATGTGTCCCGTACATGATCAGGGGTTTTCCGTCCTCTGTCCATTTTTCTACCTTACCCTTATCGTGAACCCAGATTATTCGTCCGTTTTTATGTCGCATTCTGAACTCGGTATCATAAAATTCATACTTTCCTTCAAAATGATCCTGAAGGGCTTTTCGGGCTAATGGAAGATCCTCTGGAATTACGAGGCTTTCCCAAGTCTCTACCGTGCAGGGCTCAAGCTCCTCTAAACTGTATCCCAACATAGCTGCCCATCTTTCGTTAAAAATCGTTATTCCCGTCTGAATGTTCCACTCCCAAGTTCCCGCGTTAATGCCCTTTATAACGCTTTCAAGTCTTTCTTTTTCTTTTTTTAACTTACTTTGTTTTTGTTTCAGTTCAGCCGCTTTTTCCCTGTTATCTTTTTCAAGATTTTTTTGGATGAGAAACAGAGCTATGATCTGAGCATAATTGATTAATTGGTATTCATTCTGCAATCGTTTATGCTTTTCAAAAACGAGTGTCAATATACCGAGAAGGTTATTGTCGCTTTCAATTTTACAAAGAGAAATATTGCCGATGTTTAGTGATTCTTTAAAATCCCGGATTCGCTCGGAGGGGATATTGACACCCATGAAGGAATCAAAAATTTTAAGATTATGAATATCAGAGTTTTTGAATGTATCTGTAAAACCTGAAAGGGTTGGCCATGTTTTGTTCTCCGGATTAAACCCCAATGTTTTTTTAACTATTGGAAGATCCTCCTGATCACCGGCAATCTCCGTTGTGGTAAAAGAAGTTCTGTCTTCAGAAAAAAGGTTGATCAGGCAATACTTGGCGCCGGAAATTTTCCTCGCCTCTTCGGCGAGTATCTTTAAAGTTAAATTCTTAGATTTAATGATCTCCTGCGAAGAATCTATGAGCATTTTTATTGCGGTGATATTTTCAAACCATACACTAATGATATCATTATCATGGTGTTGAAAGAATACTCTGAACCAGCCCTTTAGAGGCGGAGAGTAGAGTTCACTTTCTGTTTCACCATTCTTGACAGCGGTTTGTAGTTCTCTTAACAACCATTCCGTAAGGCCCGAGTCAATTGAATTTAAAATGTGGGAAATTTTTGTATGAGTTTCCCGAACTCCAAAATTTGAGAGAAAATCTCTGAGTTTTGAATTTAAAAATATGATTTCAGAATCTATTAGACTACCGTCTGAATCTTTGATCAGCCTGCCGATTCCAAAACAAATCGGAGCGCCATCAAGAATACCTTTATCGATATTCAACATCTTATCGCCTTCAATATTTTTCATAATAGAATGTGATAACTAATCTAATGATACCATAATACACATAGAATATTGCAAGGATGATAAAATATGTTGAAAGAACGCTGTACACAATCGATATAATATAACTTTATAACCTGTCTTATTTTTTTTCGGAACAATAATACTGAATGGCATCGCAGACAAATTCCGGCATGTTTTCATCAGCCTTTCTGAAATTGACCGCAAATTCCTCATTATCCCTGTAACCATACCCAAGGGCACTGAAGATATTTAGATCACAGTCGAAAATCCTGTTGATGATTCTGTACCACTTCTCTATCAGAGATTGCACTTCAAGTGATTGGAATCCCTTTTCCATCTCCTTTTTCAACGATTCAAGCCAGTCAGAAAACTCCCGGGCAATTTTGTTGTAATCGTTGTTGTAAACCTTTTGTACATTTTTTAAGGATTCATTGACGACATCTTCTCCGTATTCCCGTTTTGCCCTTTCAGTGTATTCGTTGACGGTTTTTTCATCAACCGCTTCAAAGTAGTCCTTTCCACTCATCTGTTTCCCTCCTTTCCGGTCATCGACCGTCTTGTCAATTAAATCTACAATGTTTTGTAAGCGTTGAATCTTAAGTAACATTAATTCCTTTTGTTTTAACAAAGAATGTTCAATTTTGAATGATGGATTCTGCATGATTTTTTTTATCTCTGACAGTTTGAAATCGATTTCCTTGAAAAAGAGAATCTGCTGTAATTCCATTAATTTATCTTCATTGTAATAGCGGTAACCATTTTCTCCTATTTTCGTCGGATTGAGCAAGCCGATTCTGTGATAATGCTGCAGGGCTCTAACTGAAACGCCTGAGATTTTTGAGAGTTGACTGACGGTATACATTTTTCCCCTCCTGTGATGGTCATCTCCAGAAAAGAGTATAAACTATTACACTACGTAAGAGTCAAGTTGTTTTCAATGAAAAGGCATTGATAAATATTGTTTTATAAATGAAAGAAAATACTTTATTCAACTTTCAAACGCTTTGTCGTTTTAAACTGAAAAAAGAGCCCGAAGATGAGCATCATTGAGAATACGATGATCGAGGTATAGGTGAAAAACTGATCTTCAAATGAAATGGACTGAAACAATTCGAGAACAAGATATTGTGCAGAAAAGACCAGCAGGATACTTCCGGTGAGCGAGGTCAGGAAGATCATGAAAAATCTTTTAAAAAGGAGGACGAAAACCGCGAACAGTATCGCAACGAAAATCATAAACAGGAATGTGTTTGTGATCGGCAACGAAAAGAAAGCCAGTACGATCTGAGAAATGAAGAGACCAAACACTGCTCCAAAAAGGAAAATGAAGATATTTCGCAGTAACAGTGAAGCAATTGCCATGATGATCGTTCCCATGATAACAAATAACAATAATTCTGATTCTCTTACGGTAAAAAATCTCTCAATGACATTATAAGTCGCAATGGAACCGAGATAGGCTCCGAAAATCATGATCAGAAACGGCAGGAGTTTATAGCCGTAAAAAAGGATTGCGATTCCTCCCAATGCCACAAAAAAAACGATTAATGAAGCGTGTTCGGTTCTTCTGATATTGTTTTGGAATTCTCCACGGTTTATCTTTTCAGGGGCAAATATTATTCTGATTTGTTCTTCAATCCTTTTAAAATTGAACAGGTTTCTGAACAGCAATGGAATGGCAGTCTCATTTTTAGGCGTTGAAACGGTCTGCAGAGAATTTAGATAATCCATATAGTCTTTTGTCGAAAATTCCGTGTCCAGATTTGCCTGAGCGGCACTAAATCCGGATAACAGTATCAGAAGTATAAAGAGTAATTTTTTCATCTAATATCCTTTAAATGTTCTTTTCATCTGTCTTTTGATAACAGGGTTTAAGATTGCCGAAATCACTTTTCCGAAAAAGTTAATACTTGTATCATAATAATATGATTTTTCAAGCCACCCCTTCTCCTGCCAGTAGTCATAGTCTGCTCTGTTCCATTCTCTTCCCAGCGTTACGTTTATTTTCCAAACTTCAAACCAGATCTTCTTCCCGATTCCCGGAACCGGTTTATTCTTTTCCAGGGAGTTGTAAAATTGTTCGGTTTTTTTGATAATTTTATCTTCTGTTTTTTGAATCAGATTTTCCTTTAATACCGGTAATTCCGGTTCACCGCATTTGACCGTTACATCAAATCCCCATTGGCCAAGAACCTTTGACATATACCTGCCGGCATCTCGGAACATTGACCCCCTTGTCACAAGAACCATCGCCTTTTTATCAAAATAACGCGGTCTGTGTACCAAATAGGCAAATTTATCAAACAGGGTTTTGATGATAAACGTTTCACGTCCGTTGTATACAGGAGAGGCTATGATTAATCCATCACACCAATTTAACTGATCGATAAGTTCTTTTTCTTTTTCGTAAGTTGGGCAAAATTTCTTCCCTTTTGTAATGGCTAATGCACAACCATGGCAGGTCGTATCGATAAGCTCTTTGATCATGAATTCTCTGATTTCAAGCTCTTTTTTTGTTCGCAATATCTTTTTTACAGGTTCAAGTGTTTTAGCCGTATTACCTACTCTAAAACTACCATTCAATATCAAAATGTTTTTCATCTCAAACCTCCACAGTATACGCTATGATTATATCATAGTCATATACATTAGAAGGATTCAGCTGTGAATAATCTTTTTAACCATGCTATGATAGATAAAATTCTTATTTGACAGGTGAAAATATATGAAAGGACGGGTAAAACTTGTGCATCTGCTGTCCTTTTCATAATATGGGAAATCTTGTCGCATGGATGTTTCTATACTTTCAGAATCCAACCGGTAGATATATTCTTTACCTTAAATTTTGTTGTGGTTGTTATGATCATCATAAAATCTGAGGGCCTGTTTAAATATGACCATAAAAAGAAGATACAGCAATAATTAAACGTTAGTGTTTTTTAATTGTTATGTCAAAAAGTGAAAATGTATTTTTTACTTTAGGCGTTTGACAATCTCTTTATTTATGTTATAATGCAACCGTCGTAAGAGAAATAATTCACAAAAGCGGTTTTCAGGTAACGCTTTTTGTTTTAAAGCGTATAGTGAAAATAATCACTAATAATGGTTTGTTGTAATAAATTAGGACTATATCGCTTAGGTTGTTTCTTTTTTATTTAATACGATTCGATAAAAAATTATCAAAATGTGTGAAATTTTCATCAAACTCACGAGGAGGAGTTAGAATGTTTAAACGAATAAGCACTGTTGAAGATCTGGATTTGTTCTTAAGAAAAGCAAGAGGTGCACAGAGTGTATATGCAACTTATTCACAGGGGAAAGTGGACAAAATCTTCAGAAAGGCTTCAATGGCGGCAAATTCAAACAGAATCTGGCTTGCAAAAGAAGCCGTTTCAGAAACCGGTATGGGAATTGTTGAAGATAAGGTTATCAAAAATCATTTTGCAGCGGAATATATATACAACAGTTATAAAGATGCCAAAACATGTGGCATCATTGAAGAGGACGATGTATCAGGAATCACAAAAGTTGCCGAACCTATTGGGATCATTGCAGGGGTTATCCCAACAACTAATCCGACATCTACTGCCATATTCAAGGCTTTACTCGCATTAAAAACGAGAAATGCCATCATTTTTTCCCCTCATCCAAGGGCAAAAAAATGTACGGCGGCTGCGGCAAAAATCATTTACGATGCGGCAATAGAAGCTGGAGCTCCGGAAGGGATCGTTGGCTGTATCAGCGATCCGAGTGTGGAACTCACGAACTATCTCATGAAACATCCTGAAATCAATCTGATTCTTGCAACCGGCGGCCCCGGAATGGTGAAAGCAGCCTATTCATCGGGAAAACCTGCAATAGGTGTTGGCGCAGGAAACACACCGGCATTGATCGATGAAACAGCCGATATACTCATGGCGACGAATTCTGTATTGATGAGCAAGACGTTTGATAACGGTGTGATCTGCGCATCTGAACAATCTATAATCGTCGTAGAAGCGGTATATGAAAAGGTAAAAATGGAACTGACCAAGAGAGGGGCATATATTCTCACAGAAGAGGAAAAGGAACGTGTTGGGAAAAAGATTTTAAAAGACGGGAAAATCAACGCGGCAATTGTTGGACAGAGTGCCTTCAAGATTGCGGCTTTGTCCGGAGTGAAGGTGCCTGAAGAGGCACAGATACTGGTAGCAGAATGCGCACAGATTGGAAAAACGGAGCCGTTTTCCTGTGAAAAACTATCACCGGTACTTGCCATGTATGCGGCCGAAGATTTCGATATCGGTGTGAAGAAGGCGGAAGCGCTTGTTAAGTTTGGCGGAATGGGACACACATCCGTGCTGTACACTGATCCTGAAAATACAGATCGAATTAAGCAGTATGGAGAAGCCATGAAAACGGGAAGAATACTCGTGAATATGCCGGCATCACAGGGTGCCATCGGGGATCTGTATAATTTCAGACTCGAACCATCTCTCACATTGGGTTGCGGATCATGGGGAGGCAATTCTGTCAGTGAAAACGTGGGGGTAAAACATCTTATGAATGTTAAAACTGTAGCAAAAAGACAGGAAAATATGCTCTGGTTTAAAGTTCCGCCTAAGATTTATCTCAAACCGGGCTCGCTCGATATGGCATTGAAAGAATTACACGATAAAAGAAGAGCATTCATCGTTACAGATGCCTATCTGTTCCAGAACGGTTATACGGAAAGAATTACTGAAGCGATGAAAGATATGAATATCGAAACGGAAGTGTTCTATGAAGTAGAACCTGATCCGACAACAAAGACTGTACACAAGGGACTTGAAATGATGAATTCCTTTAAACCGGATGTCATCATCGCGTTGGGTGGCGGTTCACCGATGGATGCAGCGAAAATCATGTGGCTGATGTACGAACATAGTGAAGTGAAATTTGAAGTGCTGGCGCAAAGGTTTATGGATATCAGAAAAAGAATCTTTAAATTCCCAGAACTTGGTAAAAAAGCGACGATGGTTTGCGTACCGACAACATCCGGAACAGGTTCAGAAGTAACACCTTTTGCCGTTGTGACGGATGAAAAAACAAATGTAAAATATCCGATAGCGGATTATGAGCTCACTCCGGATATGGCAATCGTGGACCCTGATCTCGTTATGACCATGCCGAAAGACCTAACGGCGCATTCCGGGATAGATGCACTGGTGCATGCGATTGAAGCGTATGTCTCCGTTCTCGCAACTGATTTTACATACGGGCATTCACTTCAGGCGATCAATCTTGTCTTCAATTATCTGCCAAGAGCCTTCAACGATGGCAGTGACAGAAGGGCAAGAGAAAAGATTCACTTCGCTTCGACTATAGCCGGTATGGCTTTTGGGAATGCATTTCTTGGTATCTGTCATTCGATGGCGCATAAACTGGGATCTATATTCCACGTTCCCCACGGACTCGCCAATGCCTTGCTGATCAGTCAGGTTATCAAGTATAACTCAATGGAAGCCCCAAGGAAACAAACGGCATTTCCGCAGTACAAGTATCCGCATGCCGCTTTGAGATATGGTAGAATAGCTGATCATCTCAATCTGGGCGGGGCGAATGATGAAGAGAAGGTTGAACGACTGATTAATGCGGTAGAAGCCCTGAAAAGAGAACTGAAGATTCCGGCTTCAATTAAAGAACTTGGAATCAGTGAAGCGGATTTCTATGCAAGGGTTGATGAGATGTCAGAACTTGCCTTTGACGATCAGTGTACGACAGCTAATCCGAGATATCCCCTTATCAGTGAGATTAAAGAGCTTTTTATCAAGGCGTATGAAGGAAAGATTTAGTATAAATTGATTGTCCTCAAGTTGGTCTGACCAACACAAACGGTTCTTCTGTTCAGTCGTAAATATTTTATTTATGATTGAGCGGGAGAACTGTTTTTTTAGTAATTGAGAAATAGAAAAGAAACCCCTGCCGTAAAGACAGGGGAAGCGTTTAATGGAGCATATCCATGAAAAGATTTGTAACTTGACCCGGGGTGATGTTTACATATCGGCTGTTTTCTCTGGTCTGATTGATAACATATCGGATCAGATGATTTCCGGAATTGAGAGTGAAAGAGGTCGGTGTTTTTCTACCGGTATATCGTCCGTCAACCCATATTTCCGCACCGGATGGATAACTGGTACAGGAAAGATAGCCGTTGTAATTTGAATTACTCCTTACGTTGAATGAAGTGATTGCCGATGTCCACTGAATTTCGGGATTGGGAATGACAGAAATTCTGCTGTTGAAATTGCCAAAATATTCTTCTGCATTTAACGATACAGATGGGTAAACAGAGTTTGTGAAGGCCTGCTGCCACTGATTAAAGTTTACGAACTGCTCTGTGCTTGCAACAGCCTGAATATATTCCATACCCGTAACCGTATCGACTGTAAAATTATAACCGCCCCTTGGAAGGGTATAAGTCGTATCCGCATAGACAAAATTGTCCTGATCGTATCTGTTTGGGAAGATGATATTTACGGAACCATTTGACTGAATATCATAAAGGACAACATAAGCATTTTTGGTTGTTCTGAAAGAAAGTGTCAGGTTTTCTCCCGAGATATAGGTTGCACCATCCCCTTTGCTCAACCAGAGTTGGATATCAAAAGAATTGGTTGGATTCTCCGGCGTTACAATGATTTTTTGAAGCATGTCTTCTGCAAGTGATAAACTAAAGATGCTTATCAATAAAACTACGATGATTACAAACTGTCTTTTCATACATTTCACCTCTTTTATATTTTTGAATCTGATTCTTTTTAATGAACTGTTTCCATTCTTCCTATTATAACAGGAATTTTGCTGGGATTTTTTAAGGATACCTTTTTTTGATTTGTATGATGGCAAGGCGAATGGATAAAATGGTTCTTCACTGTTTATAAATCAATCATCATTCATAAATTTCAGGAAACTGTTGATATCCTCAACGTTAACCTGACGATCCCGCGGTCTTGAACAGTCGTATGAAGGATCATACTCAACTGTGTCTTCATCGTTTTCAAGATGAGAAACGAGTAAGCGGAAGTCTACCTGATCGACGAAGGTGTCACCGTTAAAATCAAAGTCAGCCGCTGTTCTGTTGTCTAATTCAAAATAGGAAATTGTCATCACGTCATGTTCAATCATCCAGTTTTGAATCATTCCGTAATGATAAGCTTCTTCGCTTGGAATCGGTTGTATATAATAGCCGTTCCAACCCCACCGATTACTCCAGCTGTTCTTTAGAACCCAGAATTCGGTTGCTTCCCAGGTGTCGTATGAATTTGGATCATCAACGATAACACTTTCAGTGTATGCCGGCAGCCAGCCCATTAATTTTAACGCCTCTAAATCCAACCATCCTGTTAAGGTAACACAATGTCCCCCGGTATATCCGTATTGAGTTGGAATATAAACTCCCGATTTGTAAGCATACAGATCTTGAGGAACTTTTATACTGACGGCTAAGCCACCATATTTCATCAGGATTTCCTTAATTGAATTAATATAATCATCCCTTGAATCATAATAAGACTCATACAGATAATCTGCCGGAATCGTCAATGTCTTGACGGAACTTATCAGATGATCAGTCCAGTTGCTATTCGTAGGATTCCATCTGATATATTGACTAAAATCAAATGGTCTGTATGGGAAATCCGTTTCGAGTGGGATACCATATCGGATAAGATTATATGTTGCAAAAATCTTATTTCCCCCAGAATCTTCCGCTGAATCCTGAAGGATGGGATCAGATTCTGATTCTTGTGTATCAGCATTATACATCCAGTTTCGATAAACGTTCCAGTCAATATTATGGTATGAGACAAATTGTTCCGAATAATCATACCGGTCATCTTGAAAATCAACCGGGAAGAATGAATCTGAAATGATGGTGTTTCCTTCCTGAACAAGTTTGGCACTTTCGAATGAGGAAACGACACCAAAAGCCCAGCAGGTTCCGTGGCTCGCCTGATCCCTTATCGGGCTATGCGTTGTGATAAATCTTGCGGGTAAAACAATGTCTCCCATTGCTTTATAAACGCTTTGAGCTGATTTTGAAAGCTGTTCCTGTGTAGTTGCTCTTTTGAGGAGATCATCTTTTTCAAAAAGTTCTTGTTCAGCTGCCCATTTTGAGTAGAGGAAATCAAGCTCTTTGACACCATTGGCAGCGTAATACTTTAGTATTGGCGGCACTTCTGCAGTCCAAGGCGCATTTCGTTCTTCAATCTGTTTCTGAACCCGAAGGCATTCTTCCTCTGCCTGTTGAATCAGAGAAGACGAAAAGACTGTTACAGTATATAGTATCAATACGAATGCGATTATTTTTTTCATTTTCATTCCCCCTCGTCCAGATCAAGCCTGAAAATTGTATGATCCACTTGAATACCATCTATGGTCCTATTTGACTGATCCCGTATATACATATTGCTATACGGTATAACGAGATAAATACCATCATCATTAACACTGCTGTCCAGTGCAAAATTAACACTCGCCAGGACTTCGGTTCCCGCATCCGTGTTTGACTGATTTTCGACAAATCCTCTCGAAAAGTAATATCCCCAGTAATACTCCTGCCAGAACGAATAATCGTCATACCCTTCACTGAAATGAGGGAACTCAATCGATGTGAGTGAAGCACCGTCGAATAGCAGATCCAGTCCAAACTGTAAGTACATCAGCTCACTGTTTTGGGTTGTATCGTTCTGGAAATAATCATGAACGGGTTTAGCACAATATTCTTTGATGTTTTGCCCTGTAAAGGTGACGGTCATCATTCCTGAGGCTTCCGATGTGGGAAGCGTTAACTCCGTCACTTCAAATTCAATCACAGGGGTTTGATCACTGGCATAACGTTCATCAAGTCTGAACCGGATATTACCGATATTCCCCCAGGTTCCGAGATTGCTTTGTCCCTGAATGAAAATATTGTAGGATTTGCCGATCTCAAACAGATCATACAACACATCATTTATCACGACACATCTGTCAGATGCGTAAAAAGAGCGTTTGTGTGTTGAAAGGTCAATCCATGCCTGTTCCTGCGCTGTTGGATCCGTATAGGGTGACAACCTTGTAAATCCCCCTTCACCATCCGGAACCAAAAAATCACCCCATTCTTCATCGTATTCCAAAATTGACAGTCGCTGTGCCATCAGATCATATGTATCGTAATTCCAGAAAATCAGGGCATTTCTACCCATTGGAGCTGCACTGCCTTCAATATCATATTCCCTGTCTGCCGTTCGAACTTCAACGGTGGGGCCGTTGAGATTCACCGAAAAGAGAATCGTCTTTGAGGCCTCGGGGATCTCAATTGCAGACAGATTCAGCATGTGCTCTCCCGCACTGAGTCCTTCAAATGTTATTGCGTTCAATACGGTGGTTGCGGGATCATTCCCGTCAAGTACATATTTGAAGATATGAATCCCTTCATCACTGACTTCAAAGGATATTGAAACGGTACTGGTTGCAAAAACAGTCCCTTCTTTTGTGATAAAATCAAATGTGAAAAGTTTGACGGATTTCGTGCAGCCTGTAAAAGCAAGAAAAAGAATCAGACAAAAAGCTGTAGCTATCAGAAGGATAATGGAATGCTTTTTCATACAATCACCTCTTTATTGTGTGGTCCTGGAAAGCCCATTATTAAATAGAAGTTAAACAAAATGATTATAGCATTAAATTTCGTTATTTCACACCGTTATCATAACGTATATAACAAGTTACGTGATATTAGTTGACATATCCACTGATTCTGAGTAACATAGTCCCTTGAAAATTGAATAAAAGAGGTGTTTAGATGGAAGAAAAAATTTTAAGGAAGGCGATGATAAACTCAATTTTAGAAGGATCAGGTGCCTCAGTATTTCTGATAATGATACAGGGCTTTGTTTTTACCAAAGTGGCGCTTGAATTTGGTGTTAACGAGTTCATGCTCGGGTTTTTGATGGGGATTCAGCTTCTCAGTCAAGTCTTTCAAATATTTGTGCCAAGAATTGTGAATAAGGTCGGCAGACGAAAACCGATTGTTATCCTTTTTTCATTTTTAACGAGAGCCTTGTGGCTTCTTCTCGTTCTCTTTCCGCTGCTTGGGATTGTCACGCAACAGTTGTTTATTTCGGTTGTAGCCCTCAGTTTCGTGTTTGGAGCATTTTCCGGAAATGCATGGACTTCCTGGATGAGGGATTTGATTCCGGAGAAAAAGATGGGAAGTTTTTTTGGAACGAGAAATTTTATCAACACGGCCGTCAGTCTTACTTTTATTCTTATCTTTTCGAGAATACTGGAAAATAATCCGAATATGACCGGGGTACAGATTGTTATAACGATTGGCTCAATCATCAGCCTTTTGAGTATCGTCTTTTTGTGGCGACAACATGAACCTGAACTGAAAGTGATTGAAACGGGAAATCTTTTCAAATATATTATGAGTGACAAGAACAATATCAGATTGTTGATATTCGGGGGGTTCTGGAATTTTGCGAACCTCTTTGCGGCAGCTTTCTTTTCATTTCATCAGATCAAGAATCTGAACATGAGTTTTTCAACACTTGGGATACTCTCAATGAGTTTTAACATCGTGATGATCCTCTGTGCCTTTTTCTGGGGGAGAGTAGCGGATAAAATAGGTCATAAAAATGTCCTTCGAATCGGTGTATCGCTTGGTTCCGTCCTCGCTTCCATCTGGTTTTTTATGACACCTCAGACGATGTCCGTTCTCATGTGGGTGGATACGACGCTTGGCGGTATCACCTGGTCGGCAATCAACCTTTCAATCTTTACCCTTCCCCTTATCGTCGGAGGATCAAATGCAGGTGTGTTGTATGGATATTTCGCTGCAATTAACGGAATTTGTGGTTTTATCGGTTCCGTGCTGGGAGGAACAGCGGCTAATTATCTGAGTGATGTGACGTTTACGATGATGAATTTGGAAATGAACGGGTTGCAGATTATCTTTCTTTCTACCGGAATCCTGCGTTTCTGTTCCCTCTTTTTATTGAACAAAGTTGAAGTGAGAGGGCATATCAAGCTTAGAAGTGCTGTCGGAAGACCGTTTGCTGGATTCAACAGACGCCGCGGTTCAAGGGATATCTTCGAACCGATGCCGCGATACAGATACCTCAGTTCGCTTATTCTCAATAATAGAGCGGCAAATATCAAAGATCAGAAAGAAGTTTTATAAACATATAAATAGAGCTTGCTGAAAAACCAAAATATCCCCTCCCTGGAGGGGATTTAAAAGATGCAAGGCTTTTTTAGCGAGAAGAATTTAAAACCTTACACGCCTTTTCTGATACAAACGTTTACAACAGGTTATTCAACATCTCAATATTCAAAATATTAATCCTTTCACCCTCAATAATGAAAACGCCCTCTTCTTCCAGTTTTTTCAACTCACGACTCAACGAGGTTCTTGAGACATTCAGATGCTCTGCCCATTGCGTCTTTGAAATGGGTAATGTGAATCGACTGGTGTCATATGTTTCAACAGCACTGAGTAAGGAAAATGCAATCTTTCTTCTGATGGTGGTTATGGAAAATAATTCAACTCGTTTATTAAGGTCAAGAATCATGTTCCCCATGATAGTCATGAGATTGTACATCACCTGTTGATTTGTCAACAGGACATTCCTGACACTCTCTGCGCCTATCTCCAGAAAAGAACAAACGGAACTTGTAATCAAATCCATTTGAAAAGTATCGGAATCAGAAAAAAGTTGTCCTGCTCCGAAAACATCTCCAGGTTTTAAATAAAGGATATTGTAATATTTTCCGGAAATGAGCGTTTTCTGTATCTCCGCCGAACCTTCAATCAGAATAAAGAGTTGTGTGCATTTTTCATGCGCATCAACTACAATCTCATTTTTTTTGTATCTGATCAGTTTATGTTGAGATAATCGGCATAATCTCAGGATTTCTTCCTCAGATAAATCTTTAAATACGCTACTCTTTGTCAGACTCTTAATAATATCCATCATCCCCCCAGTATCTACAGATACATCTTTTATATTTTAATTATACTACAATTATAGATGTATATATCATTTATAGTTGGAGGTAATTATGTTTGTTTTAGGAATTGATATAGGATATTCTTCAGTTAAAACGGTTTTGATTGATGAAAAAAAGAACATCCTGAAAAGACAATATGGTATGCATCATGGGGAAATAGATAAAGCTCTAAAAGAACAGGTGAAGACAGTTCAGGCAGAATTCAATCTGTCTGAATTGAGATATATCTCAATAACCGGAAGCGGTGCAGAATTTCTTGCTGCTAAATTGAAGATTAAAAGGCTTAATGAAGTAACGGCACTGATGGAAGGTGTTTGTTCTCTTGAAGAAGACTATCGTTCCGTTATTGAAATAGGTGGGGAAAGTGCAAAATACATTACCAATTTTACAAAAGAGGATAAAAGTGGTATCAGGATAGCTATGAATTCAAACTGTGCTGCTGGGACAGGATCTTTTATCGAAGAACAGGTTAACAGGTTGAATATTGAATTGAAGGATTATTCAGCTATGGTGGAAAGAGCTGAAAGTGTGCCGAGGATTGCCGGGCGATGTAGTGTGTTTGCCAAGACGGATATCATCCATCATCAGCAGGAAGGGATACCCAGTGAAGAGATTCTGAAAGGGTTGAGCTATGCGCTTGTGAGAAACTATAAAAGTGCTGTTGTCGGTCGAGGAGAACTAAAAGGACCTGTTTTGTTTGTTGGAGGAGTAACTAAAAATACCAGTATCAAAGAAGCTTTGAAAGATGTATTCGCTTTAAGTGATGAAAGCCTTCATATTCATGATTTATCCGAATGCATGACGGCTTTCGGTTGTGCTGTCATGGCGTTAAATGAACAAAACACATTGAATAATGCTCTCTTTTTTTACTGTATGAATAACGAAGAAGATCATTATGATGAGGTGGAAAACTCTTCTGTTTATAAGAGCCTGGAGGGATTTGGGTTGACCGATTATTCTGAAAAGCATTTCTCTCATCCCGAGATTCTGAACACTTCGAGCAACAATTGCTATCTTGGAATAGATATTGGTTCAACGAGTACAAATGTGGTATTGATGAGTGAAGAAGGGAAAATAATAGATTATCTTTACCTTAGAACGGCAGGGGATCCCAAAAAGGTATTGATGGAGGCGTTAAGCTCTTTTGGGAAAAAATATGATGGGATCTGTCATTTTCTGGGTGTCGGCATAACGGGATCGGGTCGTTATATGATTGGCAGGACAATAGGTGCTGATCTGATCGTAGATGAGATTACCGCTCAGGCGAGGGCAGCTGTTGCCATCAATCCCGATGTTGACACGATCTTTGAAATCGGTGGACAGGATTCAAAATACATCTCTATTAAAAATGGTGTCGTTGTTGATTTTCAGATGAACAAGATCTGTGCAGCCGGTACCGGCTCTTTTATTGAAGAGCAATCGCTGAAATTCAATATTCCTGTTGAATCGTTTGGGAAGACAGCACTTAATGGGAAAAATCCTGTAAATCTCGGAGAAAGATGTACCGTTTTTATCGAAAGCAGTATTGCTTCGGCTTTGTCAAAAGGAATCCCCATACAGGATATTGCATCCGGTCTATGCTATTCCATTGTGAGGAACTATCTGGACAGAGTTGTGGGAAATAGAAAAATTGGAAATAAAATATTCCTTCAGGGGGGTATTGCCTGGAATCAGGGGGTGCTGAATGCCTTTAAGGCGGTAACCGGAAAAGAGATTATCGTACCCGAATATTTCAGTATCACAGGTGCCTATGGAGCTGCGATACTATCCGGTGAAAAGATGAGAGAGAAAACTTGTAGTGAGTTTAAAGGATTCTTTCTCAATAATAAAATCTCAAAGGAGAACAGAAATGTTAAAATGGAGTCTGAAATTATCAACAAATTCACGGAGTATTCGGGAAAAATCCTGTTCAAGACCTATGATGGAGCGATTGATGAGGAAAAAAAGACAGTTGGTATCCCGCGTGGTCTGTTTACCTATGGGATGTACAGTATGTTCTACACCTTTTTCAAGACACTTGGTTTTAATGTAATCCTGTCGGATAATACCTCCGAAAAGACGATTCAAATGGCTCAACAGTATTCACTGGATGAGACCTGTTATCCTCTGAAACTGATGAATGGGCATGTTGCCGAACTTGTGGAAAAGGAAGTAGATTATATATTCTTCCCCGATCTTTACAGTGTAGATCATCCGGGTTCTGAGAGCAGGCAGAATATGGGATGCCCTTATATGCAATTAGCCTTTAAGATGATTAGAAAATCCATGAATCTTGATGAAAAGAACATCCCCCTCCTCTCTCCAACGATTGCCTTCAGTTTTGGAAAGAAGTTTATGTCTGATTCTTTCATGACTTTGGGGCGTCAACTCGGTCGATCAGATGATGAGATCAACAAAGCACTTCACGAAGGGATGAAGGCGTTTGTGGATTTTGAAGAGCGCCTGGAAGCTGAATCTGAAAGAGTCATGAAAGAGGTGGAAGGTGAAGAAAAGGTCTTCGTAATTGTATCAAAACTATATGGGGCAGTTGATCCCGTGCTGAATATGGGGATCCCTGACAAGATTGAAAAGATGGGATATAAGGTTTTGCCTTTCTACAATCTACCGGAAACCGAACTTGGTAAAAAGTATACGAATATGTTCTGGCCTTTTGGTCAACATATCATAGAACCAGCAAAATGGATTGCAAACACTGAAAACATGTATGCCATTCTTCTGACACATCATGGATGTGGACCGGATTCTGTTTTATCACATTATTTTAAGACAGAGATGGGAGAAAAACCATATCTGCATATAGAAGTGGATGAACATTCTTCAAAAGTTGGTGTCATTACAAGAATTGAAGCATTTGTGAATAGTTTGAATTCCGCTCAATCAGTTCGAAGGGAAAGTGTGAAGATAGATTTGTGTAAATTTGGTACAGATGTTAAGGCTAGATCAAAATCAGAACTATCTGATTTTACCGCGAATGAGAAAAAGGTTTATTTACCGCCTATGCATCCGTATTCAGAAATATTTTCCGCATTCTTAAAACAGAGCGGTGTTGATGCAGAAGTGATTGAGCCGTTCACCTCGGAATCAATAGATATGGGAAAGCGGTTTATGCTGGCAGAGGAGTATTTTACTACTACTGCGTTACTCGGATCTGTTTTAAAACATATGAAAGAGAAGGGTAACGATGGTCCGGGAAGTATTTATTGTATTCCCCGTAATGAAGGGGCAGATGTTGATGGCCAATATGCTGATTTTATTTTGGATAAAATCAGCCCGGAATACCTTCAAAAAACTGAAATGTATTCCCCGTTTCTTGAGGATATTATATATTCAGATAATACAGGTATGATAAAGGTTCTGACGGATGCCATACTACTTGGCGATATAGTTAGATTGGCACCTCTAAGTTACAGGAAGCGATTCCTCGATAGGATACTCAGAATGATCAGAAATGATCGAATTGATGTCAACACTCTCAAGAAAATGGCTGAAAAATCCTATACGTATAACAGAATAGAAGGGGTCAGGAAATCTGTAATGATTGTAGGCGATCCCATGCTTCTGTTTAACGATGGATTGAACAACTATCATTTCGAAAAACTTGAGAGGGAAAATATAAGAGTCGTTTATACACCTCTGAGTGAATATCTGATGATGTTCTGGAAAGACCACGCCGAATTTAATGCGAAAACGACGGATATCAATTTCAAGAAAAATATAACGATTCTCAAAGAAAAGATGTGTCTGCTGTCTGAAAGAACAAGGGAAAACAGCAACTTCGATTCCGATTATGACCGGTTAAAAAGATTATCCGACGAGCTTATCGGATATTATTCGGGAATGAACGGCAGATACCGTTATGCAAAGATTCATTCCGGTTCAGTAAACGTCGATGGCTTCATTACCGTTTCCTCTCTATATGAAAATACAGGAATTATGCTGAACATCCTGAAGCATGAAAAACAGCTTAAAAAGCCGGTTTTAAACCTGACTTTTGATGGGAATCACAACGAGAATGATAAAATGAAGATTGATTCATTTGTTTATTATCTTTGAGTGTAAAGGGAGACGTTGTCTCCCTTTACACTAATTCTCCTCAAGTATTGAAAATATAACCTTTGCGATGTTCGTGTTGTCATAATAGCCTGAAAAAAGTTCCTGTTGCTTTCCAAGTGCATATGTGACGACAGGCGTTCCGGTATGTGTGAAAGTTGACCAGCTTAATCCGGCTTTTTTGTTTAAGAGATGTGTACAGGTAACCGCAATCGGATTGTATTCTCCATATGGTGAGAAATAATCGGTTATACCGGTTCTTTTTATTTTCTGGAATTCGTCGTAGGCTTTTTTTAGTTGTTCAACGTCTGTTTCAGATAAAACCAAAGCTGGGCTTTTATTTTTATCCGGTATGACATAAAGGCCAAAGCATTTTTCTATTTCAGGTAGAAGTTCTCCGTGAAAATCGCTTAACAAACCAGCATCAAAAAGTATGTTTAGTCGATTGGTAAAGGCTTCCTGTGACATGATCTGATAGTTTAAAAGACTGATGTCGGATTTGTTATTGACACCCGAGAAATGGGTCTTTAAGCCACCGGTTTCATGATCTCCGGTAACGATGACGAGGGTGTTTTCTGGGTTCCTTTCGTAAAAATCAACGGCATGTTTCACAGCCCTGTCGAAGGCTATCAGATCATGTATAGCCGCTGCGGCATCATTCGCATGACAGGACCAGTCGACTTTTCCCGCTTCAATCATGATGAAAAAACCATTTTCGTTGTACAGAAAATCTATCGCTGTTTGCGTGATATCATCAATATCAAACGTTTCTGTATTATCCATTGAATAAGGGATTGATGCCTCTTCAACGATTGTTTCATTGATGATCCAGACTTTTTCCTCTTCGGAACTTTCAGGAGTAAATGCCTCATACCCCGTCTGAGTGTCGATGATTGTGTATCCATTTCGTTCTGCAAGACTCAATATGTTTTGTTTCTGATCGTATCGTCCCATGGGATATCTGAGAAAGCCTGTCCCAAAGAAATGAAAATTACTTTCTACAAGTTGTTCAGCGATCTCATAATAATTGCTTCTTGAAGATTGATGGGCGTAAAAGGCAGCTGGCGTTGCCTGATCGGCTGAAACTGTCGTAATAATACCCACTTTCATCCCAATATCACGGCTTCTTTCAGCGACCGTTTCAAGTTCTTTTTTCAGTGACGGATCGAGCCCAAGTACCTTTAGATTCGTTTTGTAACCTGTTGCGATGGCTGTTCCGGCAGCTGCTGAATCTGTTATAAAAAAATTAGCGGCATTTGTCTTTGTCATTCCCTTAACGGGGAAATTGAGGATATTGAGCTTTTTTTCTTTTCCCTCAACAGCTTCAAGGTATTCCTGAGCGGCGTGTATCTGTTCTCCTGCCATACCGTCTCCTATAAAGAGAAAGATAAATTTTGGCTTTTTGGCAAAGAGGGTGAGTGTTATGGCGATAATGAGAAACAGTGTTAAGAGTTTATTTTTCATGAATGAGCCTCCTGTTATTTCTTTTGTTCCATTTTATAGGAGAAATTGAAGTTTGTCAAAGAGGGAGCGGTAAAAATCAGTTTGTGTTTTTGGGGGTCCGTTTAAAAGCAATAATCCAACATCCTTTTAAAGACGGCTTACCGAAAAAAAAGGATAGACTGAAAAGTCCATCCCTTTTATCATAAAAGATTATTTTAATCTCTGTCAGGTAAAATCCTTGCAAGTTCAGGATCAACCTGTATAGAAACCTTTTCTCCTTCTTTGTAAATCCTCTTTTTGACCGGATTATCAATCTGAACCAGAACTTCTCCAAAGTCAGTCTTGATAAACGATTCCACACTATTCCCAAGATAGATGTTTGTTCTGACAACACCGTCGATGATACCCTTTCCCGGATCAACTGGAATCATGGATTCAGGACGGCACATCATGACGGCTTTTTCGCCAATCTTTACCTCATCTGTAAATGAATGGATATCAAGGACTTTGCTGTTGATCTTAACTGTACACTTTTCACCCTTTTCTTTCACATCAACCGGGAAGAAAGCTACTTTGCCGATGAACCCCGCAACAAACTTTGAGTCTGGCTGCAGGTAAATGATGTCAGGTGGACCAATCTGTACGATCTCTCCGGCGTTCATGACGATAATCTGATCCGAAAGACTCATCGCTTCTACCCTGTCATGGGTAACATATATGGCCGTAATACCAAAGGATTGCTGAATCCTTCGGATCTCAACTCGCATCTGTTCCCTTAACAGGGCATCGAGATTTGAGAGCGGTTCGTCAAGTAATAAAACGGATGGCTTTATGATGAGTGAACGGGCAAGCGAAACACGCTGCTGCTGTCCACCGGAGAGTCTTGAAGGAGCTCTTTCGGCGAGATGTTCCAATCCGACAACGCCCAGCATCTCCATAACGCGCTTCTTTATTTCGCTTTTTTCAATTTTTCTGAGCTTTAACCCATAGGCAACATTGTTGAAAACGTTCATATGCGGGAATAGTCCGTAACTCTGAAAAACCATTGCCGTGTCCCTCTTGTTTGGCGGCAGGAAGGTGACATCTTCTGTTCCGATGTGAATCTTTCCTTTTGTAGGCAACTCGAATCCGGCAATCATCCTGAGTGTCGTCGTTTTTCCGCAACCGGAAGGCCCCAGAAGGGTGACAAGATTACCGGGTTTAATCGTTATATTGGCATCTTTTACGGCATGAACGTCCGTTTTAGTTTGTTTATCTTTAAAAATCTTATGTACATTCTCAAGTGTAACCGGTGTTTGTTTTTTGTTTTGATTCATCATTCTCAACCTCTCTTTGCCGCTTCGTTTTTAGCAAGAATTTTATTTTCCCTTATAAACAGTCTCATCAAACCAAATACCCCAAGAACAATGGCGATAAGTGTTGTCGACAACACACTTGCAAGGCCGAATCTCAGATTTTCGGAGAAGTTGTAAATGAGAACCGTTATATGATACCACTGTGCAGAAATCAGGAATATTACAGCAGAAACAGCGGTCATTGATCTTACAAAGGTATAGGACAGACTGGAGATAAATGCCGGCCTGATCAGTGGCAGGATAATCGTTCGGAATACGGTGGTCGTATCCGCTCCAAGATCCTGTGCGGCCTCTTCAATTGCAGGGTCTATCTGCCTGAGTGACGCCACACCACCTTCAATTCCTACGGGAAGCTCCCTGATAACGTAATTGATGATGATGATCGCTGCCGTCCCGACGAGTATCAATGGCGGTTTGTTGAAGGCAAGGATAAAACTGATACCGATCAGCGTACCCGGTATGGCAAATGGGGTCATCAAGGCAATCTCCATCAAACGTTTTCCGGGGAATTTCTTCCTGACGATAATCATTGCAGCAACCATCGCTATGATTCCGGCTATCGGCATTGTGACAGTAGCGAGGAATGTCGTATCGAATATGGCTTCTCTTCCTCTTTCGAGTGCTTCACTCCAGTTTTCCATTGTGAATGAGTAGTCTATACCCCAGTTCTTTACAAAGCATCCAGCAACGATGGTACCGTAAAGTCCAACCAGGAATGCGATGATGATGGCAATTAATACGATCAGAAAAATCTTCACAGGTCTTGAAGTGAGTTCAGTCAGGTTGGCAGAAGGTTTTCCCGTAACCGTGACGAAGGATTTCTTGCTAACCCAGTTTCTCTGTACAAGGAATGCTACAAGAGTCGGTAGAAGCAGCATCAAAGAAAGTGCAGCACCATTTCCAAGTCTATTCATACCCGTTACTTCAAGATAAGCCTCAACAGAAAGCACTCTGTAATCCCCGGACAAAATGAGAGGATTGGCGAAATCTGCCAGGGAAGTAGTGAATACCAACAGCCATGAGCTGAGAATACCCGGCATGGCGAGTGGCAGTGTAACGGACGTGAATGTCTTGAGTCTTGTAGCGCTCATATCCATTGCAGCGTCTTCCAGGGTGGAATCAATTGCGTTCAGAACCCCTACCATCGTTAAATAGGCAATGGGGAACATCCCCATCGTCTGAACGAGCGTTAAACCGCCGAGACCGTAAATACTGAAATTCTGAAGACCGAGAAACTGTTTCGTGATCAAACCGTTATTTCCAAACAGCAATATGATAGACAAAGTCAATGAAAACGGTGGTGATATGACGGGAAGGGTTGCCATTGTTGAGATAAATTTCTTTCCCTTGAGTCTTGTTCTCGTAACGACGAAGGCAAACAGGAATCCAACGAGTGTTGAACAGGTAGCCGTCATAATTCCCAGTTGTATACTACCCCATAGAGCCGACATGTACTGCTTTGTCGTGAGAATCGTTTTCCAGGTTTCAAGTGAGAATTTTCCATCCTGAAGGAAGGTCAGTTTTACCGCTTCAAAAAGTGGGTAAACGATAAAAATGCCCACGATCAGCATAAGGAACAGGATGATGAAACTGAGTCCCGGATCCCTTGTAAACTGGAAAATACTGAAGATAACAATAAAAATTGCTATAACTGCAATTGCAAAGACATTCATCAGATTGGTATATTTGTCATATTCTTTATTGTTAAAAATAAATATGGCGACACCGATTGTAAATTCCATCTCGTTGTTGACCGGCGCAAAGACCAGCTTGCTTTTTTTATCGTTGATAACATATTCTGTGTCGGCAAAATAGATCTCGTTGTAGGCAGCACTTTCAATTCCTTTCATGAAAGTCCTTGTTTCCCGATTTTCACTGTAAAGTTCTGTTAGTGAATCTTCAACCGTGTAAAGTGTCGTCTCATCAAATCCGGGTAAGCCCTGGATGTAGATGATGTCTAAATCGGGATGCTGATTTTTATTTGTTTTCAGCCATTCTTCAATCCCTTCTTCTGAAGGCACAGATTGCAGAACTGCCGAGAACAATTCCTCTCTGTTGTCTTCCACAATGTCATAAAAACTGTTTTTTAAATTATCAAACACCCAGAAATCCAAAAGGGCGACAAAAATCAGTAATACGATAAAAAGGGTCATTTTTTTCTTTGTAAACAAGTGTATCACCTCTAATAAAATCCTCTGAAAAGAGGGGAAATAACTTTTGTTTCAGAAATACGGGCGGATATTCTCCGCCCATCATTATATTAACTGAAATGCTACAAGATACGCTTATTTGTTTCCGATTTCTGCACTCCATTTGCCGACGAGTCTTTCTCTGTTCTGAGCATCCCAAACGAGATCCTGCTCAACTGTGTTGAGCTTTGAAATGTCGATAGCAATGGCATCTTTTGGAGCAGTCTTTGAAACAGGGACAACGTACCAGCTGGCAAAGATTTCCTGTGCCTCTTTCTGAAGCAGCCAGTTATAAAGTTTCTTTGCGTTAACCGGTTCCGGTCCGTCCTTTATCAATGACATGGAAGCGATTTCAAATCCTGTTCCTTCTTCAGGCACTGTGATTTCGATTGGCGCACCGTTTGCTTTAAGTCTTACGAGGTCATGCGCGTATCCGATGGCAAATGGGATTTCTCCGATTGCACAGCTCTTTCCGCCTGCTGAACCAGATTTTGTGTACTGTTCGATACTGTCATCGAGATGTTTGAGGAACATAAATGTGAGTTCTTCGTCACCATGGAAGATGTCGAGAAGTGTTGTGATAACGTTGTAGGCTGTTCCGGATGTGTTCGGGTTAGCGACTCTAACGAGTTTGCTGTATTTGGAATCAATGATGTCAAACCATCCCTGTGGGGCTTCGAGTCCAAGTTCCTTTGCTCTGTCGATATTTGTTGCGAAAGCAATAGGTCCGATGTAAAGGCCAGCCCAGTAGAATTCCGGGTCGATGTATTCAATCGGTGTGTTGCTGAGAGCCGGGGATCTGTAAGGTGTTGTGAGACCCTTCTGTTTTGCTTCAATATGTCCGAGTCCAACGCCACCGGCCCAAATGGATGCCTGAGGGTTTTCTTTTTCAGCTTCAAGTCTTGCTGTTGCTTCTCCGGTGGAGAGTCTTACCCATTCAACTTTGATACCTGTTTCTGCTTCAAACTTGTCAAAGAGTTCTTTTGCAAGTGGTTCTTCAAATGTTGTGTAAGCCTTTACGACTTCGGCTCCGATCAGTGATGCTGCAAATAATACCAGCACTGCCAGAAATACTGAAAGTTTCTTCATGTTTGTTCCTCCCTTAAAAGTAAATATTAGTTTGTGAAACATGTAGCATACAACATACCTGATTTTACCATAAATATTTACTTTTTTGAAGTTATGATAAGAAATATTAACCAATTGCAATTATATGTCCAAGGAAAATTCGATAAGTTAAGGTTTTTGAAGATGAAAAGTATTCAAAATTCAATTCGGTATAACGATAAAAAAGAAACTCCCCTTTTTAAAAAGGGGAGTTCGGTTTGTTAAGGTTTTATCAAAAGACTATTGTATTCTTCAATACCCAGAAGAGAGCACCGGAACAGACGGCAACGAGCGGGACTGTCAGTAACCATGAATAGATAATGTTTTTCAGAACACCGACGTTTACCATTTCGGTTCCTTTTGCCATTCCTATTCCCGTAACCGAACCGACAACCGTATGCGTGGTTGAAACCGGTACACCGATAACAGATGCGATTAAGACGGTTGTAGCTGTACCGAAATCTATAGAAAAGCCTCTTGTATTATTCAAGACGGTTATATCTTCTCCGATGGTTTTCATGACTTTTCTGCCGAGTACTGCGACACCTGCTGCGATCCCTGCACCACCGAGCAGAAGAATCCATATGGGAACCTCAACTTTTGCCGAAGCGATCCCTGTTGTCAGAACGGCAAAAATTAGTGCAAGAGGCCCAATGGCATTGGCAACGTCGTTTGCCCCATGTGAAAAAGAGACATAACAGGATGTGAATACCTGCATCTTTCGGAAAATTTTTTCCACCTCATCGTATTCGTTTTCAGGTTTCTCGAGTGTCATACGTTTGGCAAATATCCTGAATGAGATTAATAAAGCCACTGCAGATAGTGCAAGTGCTGCCAATACAACTAATATCAGATCAAGATGCAGGGTTTTATAACAGAAAAGGAAAGCGATGATAAAAAATGTCGCCGCTATAAAATATGGCGCATTTCTTTTGGCTGCGTTGTATGGACTGTTTCTGTGGAGAATCGTCCATGTAATGATTTTGAAGATTGAAAAAGAAAGCAAAGCTCCGAAGAAAGGTGATATAACCCAAGTCATGGCTATTTTCAACATCGTCATCCAGTCAACTGCATTCCATCCGGCTGCAACGACACCAAACCCCATCATACCACCAACGACCGAATGTGTTGTGGAGATCGGCATGGACCAGAACGTTGCAACGAGGATCCAGACCGTTGTTGAAATAAGCGTTGCCATCGCTCCAAATAACAGAATGTTAGGGTCGTTGACAAATTCCCATTTTACAATTCCTTTCATGATTGTAGAAGTTACATGACTCCCAAAGAGTACAGCACCAAGCAATTCAAGTACGGCTGCAATCAATACAGCCTGTTTTGGCGTGATAGCTTTTGCACCAACCGCAGTCGCCATTGAATTTGCAACGTCGTTAGCGCCTATTGCAAATGCAAGGGCAAATCCAAGACCAATTCCAAAGACAAGCAAAACATTTTCCCCCTATTCGTATAATCAGATTTTATTTATTGCCTTATCAGCATTCTCACACGTTCTGCAACGCTTTCTGCCCGATCGGATATTTTCGATAGATTTCTGACGACTTTTCCAAGGAACAGGATATCAATCGCATTCATTTCTTCTTTCATCCCATAGAGTTTTTTCCCAATGATGATGGATTCATCATCGGAAATACTTTCCTTTTTTTCGACAGCCATTATTTCAGCCTTCTCGCGATCCAGTTCCTTTTTTGCAAAAGAAGATTCGGCTACCAGTGTAAGGTTTGAAATTGATTCCGTCATCATATCAACTGAATCTACAACCGTATGCGTCAGTCCGACAATATCTTTGATGATTACATGATCCAGGTTTTTAACCTGATTCATCATCAGCAATTTTATAACGTCATCGGCTTTGTCAATAATCGCATCCTGTTTGTGAAGAACAAAGAGCATATCCATTTTATTGAAAAAAGAATATCTGAGTTCTTCATAGGCCTTTCTGATTTCAACTTTGATCTGATCGGCATCATGCTCTATCTGATCAACTTCTTTGGAGATTGCACTGATATCCTTTTCATAGAAATATTTTCCGAATACATCCGGCAAAAAGTCTACAGATTTTTTGGCAAGTTCAGCATGCTCTTTCATTAATTTTAAAGGTGAATCCTTTGGGAACATCTTTCCGATAAAATTCATTTTTCTGACAACTCCTTCTGAATATAACTTCATAATATTTTACACTGGAATTGAATATCTTCCAAATATAAAGTTTTGTGAAGTTGTTGCTTTAAATGCAAGAAAATATAATGAGGTTAATAATTGATGATCCTGAATTTTGAATGGGAACAGCTACTGCTGGATTAAAAATGAAAAAAGAGGTCGAATTAAATTCGACCTCTTTTTTCACACTCTTTGTTATTTCAGACTTTGAAACGTTTGACCTGTTCAGCGAGTTCTTCCGATAAGGCATTCAATTCTTCAGATGCGTCGTTGATATTTTTTGCAAGCTTCATTTGAGATTGTGTTTCAGAAGCCATAGTCGTAACCTCATCGGCAATCAGCAGGACAGAGCTTGAAGAATTATCCATCGCTCTGGCGATTTCTTCCGTTGAACTGCTTTGTTCCTGGGCTGATGCTGCAAGAGATTCGACCATTTCCGTAACTTTTGTCATCGACACAAATATTTCATGGAAATGCTTACCGATGACCTTTGAATTATCGTTCAATTTAAGATACAGAGAAGCGATATTCTTTACCGATTCATTAGCGTCATCCGTTCCTTCGTTAATCTCATTGAGGATTATTGCAATATTCTTTGAGGCTTCCTTGCTTTCCTCGGCCAGTTTTCGGATTTCATCCGCAACAACGGAGAAGCCTTTTCCAGCTTCACCGGCCCTTGCTGCTTCAATTGCCGCGTTTAAAGCGAGCAGATTTGTTTGTTCTGCAATAGCACTGATCGTTTTGACAATTTCCTGTACTGAATCTGATTTTCTTGCAACTTCTTCAACGACTGTGGTCGTTTGATTGGTATGTTCCTGAACTTCTTCCATCATTTTGTTTTGAACTTCAAGTTCATCCTGTCCCGTTTTAATTTCGTTGTTGGATAATTCGATCTGTGATGCCAGTTCCTGTGAAGTATCGGCGATGTTCTGTGCGCTTGCCGAAAGTTCTTCAACGCCTGCGTTGACTTCCTGCATGGAGGCGGAGGCATTTTGAGCATTGTTTCCCGCATCATCGGATTCTCTGACCAGTTCTTCTATGGAAAGTTCCTGTTTTTCGGAGACAGTCGTCAAAATCTCAGATGAATTTTCCATCTGTTCGGTTGCTTTCTTTAGGGACTCCATAAGAGATGAGAGCCCATCTAGACTCCTGTTTAACGTTCGAGCCATATGACCGATTTCATCTTTAGTATCCGTTTGATACCTTTGAGAAAGATCGCCTTCGCCAAGTGCCTTTATGACATTCTTAACTGAATTTACTGGTTTTCTGATATATTTTCCACTCATCCAGAATCCTAAAATAAAAGCAACGACAATTAACCCAATGGAGAGCGAAATCATAACGATCATCTTGAAAACCACATCTGCAAAGAATTCCTTTTCGGTTGCGACAGAGATAATCGTCCAGCCATTATCGGTCTGCCAGTAACCACCGGAGTAAATTTCACCGTCGAATTCAGCTGATACAATATAATCATCTTTTTCAATACTTGTTTCAAGTGCTTCAATGAAATTGGGCTGCATTTTTTCTCCAATCAACTCGGGAATCTGATGGAAAATATACTGATAATCTGAATTGATGATAAACGTCGTCCCGGTCTCGCCAAACTTTCTTGACATTATTTTCCGGGAAAATTTTTCAAGATCATAATCAACAGCAAAAACACCGATGATCTTGCCGTTTTCCTTAATTTCCCTTGCAAATGTTATGACTTTTTTATTTGTCAGAACATCAAAATAAGGATCCGTATAAATAATCTTTCCCGAATTTTCAATTGCTTTCTGATACCATGACCGCTTTCTTGGGTCAAAGTTTTTATCAAGATTCTCGGCAAGCGGGTATGAGATCAGAGCATTCAAATCCGAGAACTTGTTATAATCCTGAGCCCCGATATAAACACTGAGGATGTCGTCATAATTATCCGTAATCTTTTTGAATTCCTTGTACGTTTCCTCAAGTGATTTTTCTCCCTTAAGTGTTTTTTGCGGTTCTGTTGCTGCAGAAAGATAACCGAGAAGATCTTCATAGGGTTGAAGATTATCGTTTATGATTTCGCTGTTAATTTCAAGAATAGAGGCTATCTGACTCACCCCCGCATTCATTTCTGAAGCAAACTGAAAAATAGTCGAGACAACTGAAACGACCAGTAAAGGTATAACAGATGCACAGATAATCAGTACGATAAATTTTTTTGTTAGATTTAAATTTTTCATAAATCACTCCTTTTGAAATCTAAGCAAGTTAATCAAGCGGAAAGAAACATAGCTTACTGTAGAATATTTTGTTTTGTATATTGTATAGTAATTTCAGGAAATGTCAAGACATTTCACAGAGTTTGCGCTGAAAGGTTTAAAATGCTTCGACTATATCGCTTTTTAGCATGTATATTATATGAATATAAGGAATAATATATTAAAAATGTTATAAATTATGCTGAATATAGGAAAAGGATGTTTTCTATCTACGGGAAATTTAATTAATAGGAATCGTATATAAATAGACACGATGAATTATACATTTATGTAAAAATACAATTATTTCCTTTTCACTTGTAGCAATTGTTCTAAAAGCCGATCATTTTCCTTGGGTTTTCTGATAGAAAAACGTATGTGATGTAATAATCCAAAAGACGTACAATCTCTGATGGCAATACGGTGTTCTTTGAGTGATTGCTTTAACAACTCTTTTTCTTGTATTTCCATACAGAAATAGTTGGCATCCGTTTTGATCCTTAAGAATTCTCCGACTCGTCTTTTTTCTTTCCATATCATCGGTAATGTGTCGGAGGGAAATTTAAATCTATCGTTGAGAACTTCTATCATAAATGCCTTGCCGATGGAACCAAGGCTCCAGGGCATCCTGTAATGCATCAGTCGATGATAAGGATCGTGAAAATAGCCGGCTCTGATACCCGGAAGGCCGTATATTTTTGTGAATGTCCTCAAATGAATGGCTCCCTCATAAAAACGAGGTGTGTGATTTTCGACAAAATCAATAAACGCATCATCTATGACAGGAATGGCATTTCGTTTTAAACAGGTTTGTACAAAGTCCTCTACATATCCGTCGTCATAAAAGAAACCCCGTGGACTTTCGGGATTACATAAAATGACGATGTCCCCCTTATCTGCTATCGTATGAGGATGTTCGTGTTTCAGTATCTTCCTGTTAAATACGTCAGCTGTTCGTGTATATTCACCATAACAGTATTCAGGTACGATACAACGTCCCGAAAAAGCCATGAACAGAAGATATAAAGATTCGGTTGTTCCGGCAGTCAGACAGCATTTTTCGCCAATGAGCGATGAAAGCTCAGTGTCAAGCTCTTCATAATAGATGTATTTATCCGAAATCTTTTCAGCCTCGGTGAAAATTCTGTCTGTGAAGGGTGGTTTATATGGATTTACCGAGATTGAAAAGTCCAGAAAATCCTTCGGGACATTTCCCCCGTGTTTTTCATGCGTTTGACTCGTCATAAAAGCACCCCATTAAAAATAAAATGATTAAAAAAAGATTTTTCCGCAAAAAATAGAATCAACAATACCATTAAAATTGTAAAGCGGGCGATACGCCAATAGACGTTCAAGGCCTCCTGTAAATCGATTCTATGTGGAAGTTCAGCTTCCGGGTTAATATCATAAACCCCCTGTTTTCTCAAACGTACATCAAGAATACCAGAGATACAGGCGATAGACCAAGTGCCGTTTATCTTTATGCCACCATATTTTCCTGCGGATTTAAAACATTTTCCGGGAGAAATAATGGCAAAGATCAATACCGATAAACGTGCTGGAATAAAATTCAGGACATCATCCAGCCTTGCGGCACATTTCCCGAATTTCTCATATTTTTCAGTACGATATCCGATCATCGCATCCATCGTGTTGACACATCTGTATACGAGGGCTCCGGGTAGTCCAAAGAGAATGTAATAAAAGAGTGGTGAAATAATCCCATCAACAAAATTCTCCGCGAGACTTTCGATAGCAGCTGAATACAGTTCCTCTTTCGACAATTCATCTGTATTACGGCTCACAATCATAGAAGCAGCTCTTCTCAATTCATTCATATCATCCGTATCACAGCGTTTCACATGTGTATAAAGGCTCGTGACGGAAAAGGTTGAGGTCAGTAACCAGGGAATAATAATGAACATAAACAACCCTGTATGGGGTACTCCAAGCGAGACAAGCAACCCGGCAGAACAAACGATTATAACCGTAAAGAAACCGGCAGCAATATTTCTCGGCATCCTCTTGTCCAGAAAACCGATCAACTTCCCACTCCATACCACCAGGTGAACGGCGTTATAAGGTTCTCCAAAGAAGAGATCCAGCAACAGGGCGATGAGAAATGCCATCAATGATCCCTCATGATTGCCGGGATATCCAGATTCTTTTCAACTTCAGCAGAAAACAATTTAATTTCCCGGTCGAGTGAGTTGTTATCCGCTGATATGAAAGAAAGTCCCTTCTTTTCTCTGAAATAATTGAGGAACTCGGCTGTGAATTCGTAATTGTAAAACAACCCGTGTAAATAAGTTCCCGCAACATTTTCTTTTACGATATCTCTGAACCCTTCTTCGCCGTTTAAAGGGGTACTGAAAGCCTCAGCTTTTTCTGTCAGAATCGTCTCACCATGCCTGATTTCGTATCCGTTAATCTGACTATTCAAATTATTCCAGATGACATTACGGACTGTGTTTGCCGTTCTTTTCTCCGCCTTCATCATCGTTTTAACGGACAACAAACCGAGTCCTTCCATCATCCCATATTCAGATTCATAATCATCGCTGATCGACTCACCAAGAATTTGAAAACCACCACATATACCGAGAATAAACGAACCTCTTTCTTTCGCCTTTTTCAACGCCTTGTCAATTCCCGTTTCCTTCATCCATATCAAATCATCACCTGTACGTTTTGAGCCCGGTAGGATGATGACATCTCCATCAATTGCCTCAGCGGAGTCTACAAATCTCACACCGTTAAACCAGGTAAGGGGACTGAAATCGCTGAAATTGGAGATAAACGGTGTTTTAATCACACGGATATCCACATCCCCCGTCTTTGACTCCCAGCTTTGCAATGAATCTTCTTCCGGGATATTGTTCTGTATCATAGGAACGACACCGATCGTTTTGACATCATAGCGCCTTTCGAGATAGTCAAATCCGTCGTTCAGCATCTCCTTAATACCTCTGAACTTGTTGAAGATAAACCCTTTGACGAGACCCCTTTCCTCTTCGTTGAATATCTCCATCGTGCCGACGATTGACGCAAAAGAACCTCCCCTGTCGATATCGGTAACAATATAAGTATCCGCTTTCACAGCTTTCGCCACAGCCATATTCGTCACATCGTATTTCATCAGATTGACTTCTGCCGGACTTCCCGCTCCTTCTATGATGACATAATCATTTTCATCAATAAGTTTGTTCAGCGTTTGAATGCCTTTGTCAAAATATTTCCTTTTTCTGTCCGTCATGTATGAAGATGCGGGAATTCTTTCCGTGAAATTCCCTTCAAACACAACATAGGTCTGTCCCATTTCAGGTTTCAGGAGAATCGGATTGTACAAGACTGATGGTGCTTTACCACAGGCAACGGATTGTATGTACTGCGCCACACTCATTTCAAGTCCTTCAAAAGAACAGATTGAATTCAGACTCATATTCTGCATCTTAAACGGTGCCACGCTGTACCCTCTATTTTTTAGTATTCGGCACAAAGCCGTACAGGTGAGAGATTTTCCTGCTCCTGAAGAGGTTCCCACTATCATGATTGGTTTTCCCATTTTTACCTCCAGAGATCAACATTCCAAGTTTGTAGGGACAATTCATGAATTGTCCGCAGTACTAAGGGGGATGTTATCACTATGATTTAAAGCTCTAACAAAATTTCAAATGTTACAAGGGTGATTCGTGAATCACCCCTACATTCTCCCAAATGACGGAAAATAAAGATGCGAAAAACTTCCAAGCGTGTTGTTTCTGAAATGCCCTGAAACAAACGCCAAGCCATTCGAAGCCTTTCTGACTTTAATTCCATCTTCTTCTTTCCCGTTTTCTATAAAACCATAATGGAACTCATGTCCTCTGAGTTCCTTGTTTGCAAAGATAAAATTATCGGGTAATGAGAGATATTCATACCCAAATCGGCGACTCATTCTCTTACCCATCCCGGCATGTCCTTCAAAAAAACCCACCAGTGGTTTGTCCTCAAGCGTTTCATGTAAGTACATATAGCCCCCGCATTCTGCGAGAAGGGGGTGGTCTGAATAACATATTTCTTTAATGGCCCTGAGCATTGCCTTGTTTTCGGATAATTCTTTCAGATAGATCTCTGGATAACCGCCGCATAAATAATAAAAATCCGCATCCGGGAGAGTCTTATCTCTCATCGGAGAGAAGTATACTATGTCATACCCGTTTTGTTCAAGCCATTCAATATTTGCCTTGTACATAAAACAAAAGGCTTCGTCTTTTGAGATAGCTGCGGTTTTTACAGATTGATGCAAGGGTGATTTCACGGCACTCTTTGTCGTCTTCTCTATTTGATGGAACATTGTATTCAAATTAATATTGTCATTTATAAGTGTTGCACATCTTTCGGCGATTGTCAAAATAGTATCTTTCAATTTGATCATATCCGTATCAAGCCCAAGATGCCTTGAAGGAATCATTAATCCCTCATCATAGGGCAGTCTTCCCGCAACGGGAACACCTGTTAAGCCTTCAATTGCCTCTTTTTGCATCTGAAAGAGTTTTTCAGATCTTGATTTTGTAATAACGATTGATTTCACATCTGCTTTGGAATGTTTTACCACACCATCCACCATCGCGGCAAGTGTTCTGATAGTTGGCTTTTCTTCAACGAGTAAAGTGACTGGTAAACGAATAAACGCTGCCACTTCATCCGTTGAGGCACTACCATCTGATAAGCCATCCAGGTGTCCCATGACACCTTCGACAACGGCATAATCTGATTTCTGTATTGCGTTTGAAAATCTTTTGTTTAAAGAACTTTCGGATTCAAAAAAAGAATCCAAATTGTAGATCGTGTTTTTTAATACGACATTGTGAAACATGGGATCAATGAAATCCGGCCCAACTTTGAATGAAGAAACAACACCTTTTTTTTGCGAAAGTGCTAAAAGCCCAAGTGTAAACGTGGTCTTTCCAGAATTAGTCGTCATCGCCCCTATGGTTGTCGCATCAAGTTTTTTCATTTATTCCTCCAACACCTTTACATGCTGAACGTATATATCTCTGATGGCCTGCATTTCTCCCATACCTTTCAGGACACATTCCACATCATATCCCTCATTGATGAGAATAGTCTTCCAGGACTCCTCTCCATCACCTGCCATATCGTTCTTGGCGTGATCTCCGGCAACAAGCATCAACGGGATCAATTTGATCTTATTATAATCCGTCTTCTTGAGTGCCTTTATGACATGTTTCAACTCTGGGTAACCTTCTACTGTGCCAATAAAAACATTGTTATAATTCTCATCGCTAAACACGGATTGAATACAGGAATAGGCTGAGTTGGCATGATGATGTGTCCCGTGTCCCATGAATACAAGTGCTGTCTCTGAATCCAGGTGTTTGAGATCATCTTCAAAAGCTCTGACAACGGCTCTGTAATCATCAATAATGGTCAAAAGCGGTGTGCCAATGGTCAATTTTTCAAAATCTGTTTTAAAATCATTCGCTTTTGAGAGTAGTTTGTGATACTCCTCTCCACATATGACATGAAGCGGTTGAATGATGACTTCTGTAAAACCTTCCGTTTTCAATTTTGATAAAGCCTGTTCAACATTGTCGATCGTTTCTCCTCTCTTCTCAAGAATCTTCTTGACGATGGAAGAAGTGAATGCTGTTCTAACTTCATATCCTTCAAGTGTATGGGCAATATCTTTTACCGTTGCATCTATAGTCTTTTCTCTTGTACCGTTATGACTGGTTCCAAAGCTGGTAACGAGTATGGCTTTTTTCATGTTGTTTTCCCTCCGTAAAATAAAACCTCCAAATTGTGTATGGGTGATTCATAGATCACCCATACACGTTGTTAAGCGTTACATAACTTTTTCAAGCAATTCCGCAAACTCAACTTCTGTTGGAACGGCATTTATGTCAAGTCCATCGAACTGATCTGTAATATCATAATAATTCGACAGGTAATCTTTAAGTTCTGCGTAATTAAGCTGTTTTTCAGCATTGAAAGTCTTTGAATCCGTTACAGGAAGCATCTTGTTGAAAACTGCCGTTTCAACTGTAATGGCATCAATCGTTTCATAATCGAGATCGGTGTACATACCGTATGTATGTGTCCTGTCACCGTCTGTGAACTGTTCAATATCGTATCCTGGTGTGAAATACTGTACGCCGTTCTTTTTAACCATCATTTCTGCATATCTGAGATTTGTGAGTGGAACAGCTCTTGCTTCTACCTTGTTGAACACTTCAGGGTAGAAGAGTCTTGCCAGCTCTTCAATACCCGTGAGGATTCTCCATGTTGGCCTGGACATGATCTTTTCATCAACGATATAAACTTCTCCCTCGTTGATCGCTTTAATTGCCCCATAACCCGGTTCGTTGACGATTGTTTCCATCGTGATCTTGTTCATGGCACCTTTCTGTGCGATGTAAAGGTCAAGAGTCGACCCTCTTTCGAGTAGTTTTTCTTTTGGGAATTCTGCTACAGTTGATCCCTTTCTTGTTGCCTTCGCATCGTGAGCAATGTTTTCTCCGCCGGCTGTGTTGACTACATACCATGCAATGGAGTCTGGTGTTGGTGTTTTGAAAGATTTATGAATGGTTTCAAAATAAACGCTCTTTCTTTTTTCTTCAGGAATGGTTGCGACTTTTTCTTTTATTGCTTCAATTTTTATCTCAAAAGATTCCATCATTTCAGAAGCTTGTTCTTCCTTTCCTGTAAGTGCACCGAGTCTGTTGATGTATGAAGCAAGAGCATCAACACTTTCAGGCTGCATGGAAACAACTGTAATGCCCATTTTTTCAAGCTTTTCAACGAGTCCGCCATATTTTCTTGTGATAAATGGTCTGATCAGAATAAGGTCCGGATTTGCTGTAATGAATTTTTCAGCATCATCTTTGTAGCTGTAAGCGGGAAGGGTGTGAACCTGTGGCGGGAAGGCCTCACTGGTTGAAACCCCGATTAAACTGTCTCCGGCTCCGAGATGGAAGATGTTTTCAGTGTGTGCACCGTAAAGTGTGATGATTCTTGTGAATGGTTTGTCAAATTCAACGATTCTTCCTTCGTCATCTGTGATGGTCTGTGCCATCATAATGACGGTTAAAAAAAGTACAAAAGTTGTTACCAAAAGCAATTTTTTCATTTCTTACCTCCGTAGTTTTAAATGATTCCCTTTGTCATAACAAAAGGCTTACCCTGATTTGAATCTCTGATGATTTCCGACTCTATTCTGAAAATGTCTTTTATATTTTCTTCATTCATGATTATTTCAGTTTTTCCAGCTCTTTTTACCGCCCCGTCTTTCATCATGAAGATCTCATCACAATACAAAGAGGCAAGATTCAACTCATGGAAAACAGATAAAACCGTCTTATTCTTATCTCTGACCCATCTGTTGATCGTGATGAGCAGATTGTGACAAAAAAAGGGATCGAGGTTTGAAGTCGCCTCATCCAGAAAGATGATATCCGTGTCCTGAACGAGTGCCCTTGCGAAGATGACACGCTGTCTTTCACCACCACTCAGCGTGGTAAAATCCCTGTCGAGAAACTCTTCAAGCTCAAGTTCTGCGACCACTTCGTCCACAAGCCGTTCATCTTCTTTCGAGAAGGATGAAAAGCGTTTGATATAGGGATGCCTGCCCATCTTGATGACATCAGAGACGGTGAATGGGAACGGGATATCAAAAGACTGGGGTACGAGTGCGATGTGACGTGCCATATCCCGTTTTGAATAGTTGTGAAGCGGTTTGCCATACAGCTTAATTTCGCCTGAATGATGCTTTTTATAATCACATAAAAGATCAAGAAGAGTTGTTTTTCCAGAACCGTTTGGCCCAATGATACCGTAAAAATTTCCTTGATTCAGATTCAGTGAGCAGTCCTTGATAATCGGTATATCCCCGATCTTGTAATGCACAGCATCAGCTGAGAGAATCATTTTTCTTCCGTTCATCAACTCATTCCCCCTTCAACTTTTTTCTGAAGATAAAGATAAAAAAGGGTCCGCCGAGCAGTGCCGTAATTGTCCCTATCGGAACTTCTGACGGTAGCCATGCCCTGGTAAAATTGTCCGCCGTTGCCAGTAAAGCAGCTCCCACAATGGGGGACAGAATCATCAATTTTGTGTTGTCCGGCCCGGTGATCAATCTGACAAGATGTGGGATAATCAAACCGATGAAACCGATGACCCCTGCTATTGAAACCGTTACCGCCGAAAGTAACGAAGCGGTTATCAGAATGAGCGTTCTCAGTCGTGAAGTGTTTATACCAAGAGATGAGGCATTTTTGTCTCCAAGAGACAAAACATTCAGATCTTTTGAATAGAACAGTGAGATGAGGAAGCCAATGAGTGTGAATCCCAATAAAATCACTACTTCGCTCCATTTTTTTGAAGCAAAACTTCCCATCAGCCAGAAAACGATACTTCCGACTTCCTCTCCGGCGAGATATTTCATGAAACTGAGACCGGCTGAAAAAAAAGCAGAGATGATAACGCCGGCCAATACAAGAGAAACTGGCGATACTCTTCCATTTAAAGTTGCCATCTTCAGTACGATAAACAAAGTTATAAGCGCAAACAGGAATGCACAGATTTGAATCGTCACAACGCCAAAGAAATGCCAACCGAATACGATGGACATGGCTGCACCCAATGCAGCCCCGGAAGAAATTCCCAGCGTATAAGGATCAGCGAGTGGATTCAACAACACCCCCTGAAAACCCGTTCCGGCGATAGAGAGTGCGGCACCTGCTATGGCAGCAGCGAGGATTCGAGGCAGACGGACTTCAATCACGACATACCAGAGTGTGCCATAAGTTTCCTTAGCCGTTTTTGGATCTGTTATCGTTTCAACGATGATGTTGAATACATCATTCATAGAGATATTCATATATCCTGTACAGGTGTAATACATCAGCAGAACGAGTGTACCGACAAAACTTCCCGCAGCAAGTAAAGTGAACTTGTTTTTTTTCATCATTGTATCCCTTTCCAATTCATAAAAAATTCATTCAATTCCTCTGGACTTCTGAAAATCTTCCCTTTTCTCTTTTGAGGCATTCGCAATCCAAAAAATGCTATGTCACTCTCAATAAACCAAGTTCTTTTAACATCAGTTCCACCTTCTTTTCCGGAATCCTTCAGCAAAACAAGGTCAGGTTCAATCTCGTCAAGAGTTGTCTGTAGCAAATCTGTGTTATTCATTTCAGAAGGTGTAAAAATAAGAGGGAGCAGCTGTACAAATTCTGATTGCAAACAAGGTTTTTTGATCGAACGGAGATAAATCTGGCAGTTATAATGCTGCAAATCGAGGAGTTTCGCTATTCTTTCGGATCCTTTACAGCCCATAAAACTCAGAATCTTTTTTGTTTTTTTCTTGACAATCCACTTTGTCATCTCTTCATAAGATTCAAAAGTTTCAAATACCTCAAGACAATTATGTCGTTGATAACGCCATAAACACCCGTTTAATTCAGTTGAATCATCCAAATCATCCAACAGCTTCCCAATAGAATAAGCATGGGGATGTGCCATATCAATGATCAAATCGAATTCTTCTTCATGAGATTCGAATTTTACTATAAATCCTGGGTTTCCCAATGAATTTCTTTTATTTTCTTTACTAATGCGGGTCGAAGATGTTCGACCCCTACAAGGTTCGCTAATATTTCCAATTCGTTCTTCGGAATGAGAAATACCAACAATTTTCTCAACCCTATACGCAAACGGATACCTTCTCATCGGTTTAGCGGTCAGCGTAAAAGTAAATGCCACACCCCTCTCGGCCAGAAATGTTCCAAAGGTCCTTGCTTCTGATGTTCCACCAATAATGAGTATCCTCTTGTTCATACCTGATAACCTCTTGGTGTGAAGAGATTTCCGTTCTTTGCAACACAATTTTCATCACAGAAAAAGACAATGGTCATCATATTCAGGTTCTCCTGCCAGTTTTCGGGTGCCTGTGAGAGTTTAAAAAAGTAAGCGGCTTGTTTTTCCATGAATATGTACTTAACCACACCGATATAAAAATCTTTTCGCTCTTCACTGAAAATTTCAAGCACTTCATCAAACTGTCTCTTACGCTTTGTGCTGATGGGATTATAAAGACAAACAGTTGCCCCGCTTTGTGCAAAAGCTTTCGCCCTTTTTTTGATTGTCTCGAAAGGAACGAGGAGATCTGACAGACTCAGGACTGCAAAATCCAATGCGATTGGTGCACCGAGAATCGATGCCGCTGAACTCGCTGCCGTTACACCCGGAATGATTTCTATTTCGATTCCTTCAGACATTTCCAACGCGAGTGTTGCCATCCCATATACACCGGAATCACCGCTGGAGATCAGGGCAACAATATGCCCTTTTTCTGTCAGTCTGATCGCTTTTTTTACGCGTTCAATTTCGCCATACATCCCCGTTGATACGCATTTATGCTTGGGAACTATTGGGGAAATTCTTTCGATATATTTATTATAGCCAACCACATACTCTGCCCTGTCTATGGCAGAGTAAGCTGAAAATGTCATGTTGTGCTTTCCGTTTGGGCCAATGCCAATCACGTATAATTTTCCTGTCATATTAGTACCTCCGGTACGCCTTCCCGTTTATATTCATAACGTAACCAAGCTTCATCACTCATCTCAAAAAGAGAAAATTTTGTTGTTCGACTCTTAACGGTCAATAACTCTTTCCCGCCATTTGAAGCAAGGAAAGCAGATGGCTTTGATATATGTGAGATACCCATATATTTTTTTACCATTTCATTTTCTTCCAGATTGAGCGTTTTGATGGCTGTATTTAAATCGTCGTTTTCAAAATACCCTGTTTCAGGAATCGTGGCCTTTCTGGCAAGACCGTGAAATTGTCTGCTGTCCCATTTTCTTTTATGACTGACAAGAATCAATATCCTGTCCTGTAATTCTTCAGGGATTAACTCACAAAATTCTTTGTATAACTCTGTAGTACGAATATCCTTGTGAAATCCCGCACCGAGAACAAGATTCTTCTTTTTCAGATTGAGGAGCTTTCCACCTTTTTCGAAACCGACATCCGGCACATTTGTGGTTTCTTTATAATCAGTCGGAAATTTGAATTCGGATGGGAAATTCTTAATGGTTATAGTCTTTGAGCATAGCAGTCGTGAATTGATCTTGAGAATGCCATCGTGATTGTCCGGTGACATCTTGTTTCTTAGCGCAAACAGATCGATACCGAGTTTTCCGTTTAGATCTGTAGCCGTTGTATAGACCGGTGTGCACCCGTAAATTGTTTGCAAGTCTTTACAAAGATCAACCGCCCCGCCGATATGTGATGACAGAATGGGTATGCAATACTGTTTCTTTTCATCTATGAGAACGACTGCTGAATCGCTCATTTTTGAATGGATATGATCTTTAATCTTTCTGATCAGGATGCCCATACTGCCAACAAATACAATCCGGTTGTAGTAGCTGAAGCCTTTATCAAACCTGTCAGATAATGTTCCATACAATTCATGCATCCACTTTGGATGATCAAATTGTAAAGCCCTTCGTACTTTAATCAAAGCTGTTTTCATCTTTAGCCTTTCGTAAACCATGGGTAAACGTTGCATCGTATAGTTTTGATTTCTGTCCGCCGTTTTTTCTGATTAAGAACAGTGTCAGATTAGAGGGGAAATCGATCTTTTCCCATTCCTCCAACCTTCGACTTTCGATTCTCTCATCTGTTCTTGAAACCCTGTGTCCGATTGTGAGTGTTGCATCAGATGGATAATGGTTTTTCAGTGTTTCGAGTACCTTCTCACTCAGAGATCCAGAGAGGTATATCGCAGCTGTCGGCTGCTCGGAAAAAAGAATATCGAGATTTTCGGGAACAGGTGTTCTACCTTCAAAACGAGTGATCAGAATGGATTGAGCCACTTCCGGAACAGTCAGTTCAGACTTGACTGAAGCGGCAAGTGCTGAATAGGCACTGATTCCCGGAATTACCTGACATGCAATATTTATTCTTTTCAATGCATCTCTTTCTTCATCTATGGCACCATAAATAACGGGATCACCGGAATGCAGTCGGATGACGGTCTCATATCTCGCATGCCATCCCGCAAGTAATGTTGTCATTTCTTCAAGTGTCAGATAGGCACTGTTTTCAAACACACAAGCCTTTGGGCAATATGAAAGGATTTCTTCTGAAACCGTTGATCCTGCATACAAAACGGCGTCTGCCTTTTGAAGGAGTTTCATTCCCCTTACCGTCATTAATTCCGGGTCACCCGGACCGCTGCCGATAATGTGTATCATTTTACAACCCCCTTGAAAAGATAAAAGACGTGCTCACCAACAAACGCAGTTTTGTCGCCAAGTTCTCTTGAACAGGACCTGGTGAACATCTCACATCCATAATCTATATTTTTAATCTTCTTCAGCATTATCACGCTGTCTATTGTTGCAAGGGCACAAGCAAATCTTGTACCGCATGGTAGTTTATTAAAAAGGTTTTCGAGACCTTTGGTATCAAATCCCCCACCGATGTGGACAACATCCGGGATAGGCACTTCATTCAACACTTTATTGAAATCACCATGATAACAAATGATGTTTGGATAAGAAGAGGTGTTGGCGCAGCATTTTTCAAATCTATCAAGAGATTTTTCTATTCCGTACACCTTTCCCCTGCATCCTGTCAGAGACGATAACCAGATAGTTGTTGCTCCGCTTCCGGCTCCAAGATCCCAGACAATTTCTCCCGGCCGTATATGCAAAGCAAGTGTGACGAGTGAGCGCGACCATTCACGGGAGACGGGAATGCCTTCCGTATCCAGATTTTCATTCCGGGGAAATTCAGGTGGAAGTACGTTATCTTCATCGGGAACGAGAAGCAAAATCCATCTTCCGTGCTCATATATAAAGTTTTCGAAATCATCAATCTCTATCACTTTTTCCTTTGAAGTTCCAAGTTCATAGCCAGCATGAATCTTTACGTTGAACCCTTTAACCGCTACAAGCAGCATCCTGAAAAGTGCTTTGATATCCGCTTCATTCTTGACATAATAGCCAACACGTCGTCCCATCTTCAGTAAAGAAAGACAAGTGGAACGCGTCTGCACCAGATCAACACTGTTATGGCCACTCACGATAGCGAGCTTGTTCAATTCAACTCCCGCTTTTTCGGAGAGATACTCGATTGAAGAGGGGGCACAGACATATTCGAATTCTCCTTTTTTCAATTTTAAGGCAATTTTACGTGCATAACTGAAGATAAGAGGACTACCGCCCACGACGACAACGGCATCTTTCTTTTCCTTCATTCGTTTTATCAATTTATCTATCTTATCCGGTTTTAAAGATGAATATATGTCGAGCTCTTCAATTTCACCTGTACAATTTAAGGCTTTTGGAATGTCCAGCGAGTGTTTGAAACCGACTATTAATTCAGCCTTTTTCAGGATGTTTGTCGCTTTTATTGAGATATCATTGATGTTGTTTAAGCCTGTTCCAAGTAGGTAGATCATTTTTTCTCCTTTTAATTGCTCTTATTTGTTATGTAGGTTGTTGTTTTGCTCTCTGAGTTTCGTTAAGCTCACAGACAAAAATCTCCAATAATATTGTCCTTGTTCATCATTGTTACCCTGAAGGAAATTCCTCTCTCTCCGTCAGGATCAAAAAAATCCTTCAATTTAAAAACAGCAGCTTCAGAAAGTGAATTAAACAGCTTTCTCACATTAACCTTGTGCCTTTCCAAAATTCCAATGACAGAAGAAAAAGGTTTTGCATTCATAATTTCCGAAACGATAGCGGTATCATAAAAACCAGTCTGCATCATACAGTACAACGCCATCAGTTCACTTTTACTATCTGAATAGCGGCTGTCAGTGTTCAGATTTCCGCCGGAAATCTTGATCAGCTTCTGAAAGGCTCCGCAAAGATGAATTCTTTTCAAGTCTTTTTCTATGAGATTTCGGATCGCGTAGCCAAAATGATTCCCGCAGATGATGATGTTCTCAGCTTTCCCAAAATTCTGAATAAAGTATTTTTCGCCTCTGCCGCCAAGGACAAGGACACTTTCTTTGAATCCTTTCGCTTTCAGAACGTCCATCATGGGAAGCAGAGATTCACGCCAGGCCTGTTCACTCATTGGTTCAACGATGCCGGAAGTTCCCAGGATTGAAATGCCGCCTTTTACACCAACCTTGCTGTTCAACGTGGATTTCGCCAGTTCTTCACCCTTTTCTACATTCACGGTTACTCTGGCATTTTCTATTTTGAATTCTTTTAATACCGCTTTCATCATCTCTCGAGGCACGGTGTTTATAGCCGGTTCTCCGATTGGAAGACCAAGACCATCCAGTGTTACCCTGCCAACCCCAAAGTCACTGTCAAAGGTAATTCCCCATGAGTCAAAACGTATATCACAGGCAGTTGAAACCAGACAGCCGTGAGTGATATCCGCATCATCTCCGGCATCTTTGATGACAAAGGCAAAGTATCGATCTTTTATCTTCTGATAATCTTCTATTTTAATCGTAAGGTGTTTATCATCCGGCAGGTTCACGACAACTGCTTCAGGCTGTTCGCCTTTCAGTTGAAATAATATTGAAGCTTTTAATGCCGCAGTTGCAGCAGTTCCGGTTGTAAACCCCTTTTTAAGTGTCATTAGCCCTTATTCCCCTCTCTTTTTATAAACTGTTTCAGGAATTCAAAAGAGGTATATTTCAACAAGGCGTTCGTTATTGCAGCTGCTATCGTACTTCCCCCATGACTGCCGGAAATAGAGATGTGAGGAACATCTGAATAGATGAGTTTTGCCTTCCATTCCGAAGCACCGACAAAACCAACGGGAACGCCGATAATGAAAGATGGAGAAGGACCTTCCAGTAATCTTCTCAACGCTGTTGGTGCATTTCCGATGACGAAGAGGGCATCACCCTGTGAAAGTGCATGTTCCATGCATAGATATGAGCGAGAAACGCCCAATTTCTTTGCACTCTCGGCAATATCCTGATCACTGATATAACATTCGTATGAAAAATCCGGAAATTTTACTTTTGATATACCTGAAAGGACCATGTTGACATCCGTAACGATTCTGGATGTGGCAATGGCTTTTAAGGAATGCTCATAGAAGTTTTCTGAAAAAGTGACAGCTTCACCGATTCTCGGATCACCTGTTGTATGAACAACTCGTTTAACAACTTCCCATTCAAAATCGTTGTAACGGTTGCGTGTTCCCCTGTTCTTCATGATAGATGTGATGATTTCAAAACTCTTGTTTTCAATATCTGATGGATTCAGCAATTTTAGGTCTCCTGTCCCGCCACTCCGAAAATGTATGCAGGTAGAAACCTCAGAAAGAAAAAAGTTCTGCTTTTATTACCGGAAAAGCGACTTGTTGTTGATCTTCAGACAGGTCTCCCGACTTACGGATCAGTCTACTAATCACGCCTTCCCGGTTGCCCAGTGGCATCTTGTGACGTTCGTCCCCGCTTACGGTGGCCGGACCGTTTCGGATTCTCACCGAATTCCATTTCAAAACATGAAGGATCGTTCTGAATGTCCGAAGATATTCATATTTAATTCGGAAACATTATAACATTTCTTGTTAAAAAAACCATACGGCTTGTGTGATGGTTCATTATACGAGCAGCTATAAAATTTTGTTGCTTGTTAATCGGCAATTTCAGTAATGCTTAAGAACCCTATTTCGAATACAGCATCTCCTGATGCGGGATATCATCTTCGAGATACATCTCCGATACAGCTGAAAAACCGAGACTTTTGTAAAACTCAACGAGATATTGCTGTGCTGAAATTCGAATAGACGTTTCGTTCAAACTGCTCTCAATGAAATCAATCGCTTTTAACATCAGTTTTCTTGCAAGGGATTTCTTTCGTTGGTTCTCTTTAACCAGAACCCTTCCAATAGAGATTTCATCGTATGATATTCCCTTTTCTAAAATTCTTAAATAAGCAATAATCTCTCCGTTTTCTTCAAAATACAGATGATATGCCCATTGGTCTTTACCATCACAATCCTGATAAACACAATTTTGTTCTACAACAAAGATTTCATTTCTGACCTTAAGGATTTTGTATAGTTCACTGTTGTTTAGCTCATCAAAATATTTCATCTGAAAATTCATTAAGTTTTCCCCTTTAACGTATGAATTTTTTACGAAGTTTTATTCAGTATTTTATTATGGAATGGTTAAAATAAAGTGGTACCGGAACTTAAATGATTTGATGCAAGAAGATATTTATGTCCTCTTTGGTCTTTATTCCCAGAGCCTTTAATTTCTTATCCACTTCACTTCTTAATTCTGAATCAACAGAAATACATCTTCGTTCTTTTGACACGATCTCACCTCTTTACTAATTTATTTACAGTGATCTATTATACACAATGTTATTTGATTTTTTTCTTTTGTTTTTTCATGTTTAATAGAATTGATGCTAGTTCATACCCATTATCCACTTCTATAAGAAAGTAATCATCTTTAAACTCTTTGAAAGTTACCATCGGAATTGTCATTGTGTCTTATGAAAAAGGCAATCACTGCATTTCAATTATTTGAGGTGATTGCCTTTTTAAACAATACGATAATCAGTAAAGCTGGTTGATTCTAACTTTGCTCTGATTTATTCTGAAGTACTCCAGACCTGAATACCCGGATACCGATTGTTGATGACATAAATATCGCCATATGTCCAGACGACTTCTTCCCCAACAATTTCCGCTTCTCTGTAAAGGAAAGCTTTGAAGAATAGGGTATCATCCGCATAATCGGATGTTTCTCCGGTTTGATCTATCTGGAAACTGCTGATGAGAGTACCGTCAGACTGGAAGATTGAAACAAAATACTCTTCAGCTTCCGTAACCGATGTGATCATAAAATTTGTCGTTGTAGCGTCCAATTCGTGCATGGAAATATCTACCGCTTCACCGAGTGTGGCCGGCATGGTGAACAGAAGTTCTGAAGTTCTCCCGTCAACCCTTTCTGGAGAAAGTAAAAGCATTTTTATCGCTTTAACAAAATTGTCTTTATCTACGGTGATAAGCTGTTCATGCAGCGAATTTCCACTGTAATTGATTTCTGTAAAGCTTTTTGTTTCACCCGGTACATCAACGCATTGGTATTCCGGTGCACTGTCATTGGTTTCGCCGGGATAATGCCCTTCAATCTTTTTATCCGTTGCATCATCCGTCTTCTGAACGAGATTTCTGATTCGGCTGCTTTCGTATTTCAGTTGCCCCGGAACAGATTGATACCCCTGAAGGTTTGGGATGATTCCATTATAGGCGTTTGCTGAAGTGAGCCGTTCGATATAATAATCAAGTTGTTCGAAAAATTCCGAATTCATATAGTCTGATTTTAACGCCGTTGTATCCCTGGCAACCTTTAACCCGGTAAGTGTCATTGTATGATCGTCGTTTATCTCGTAGATTCGTTTATCACCACTGTTGTTTTTTCCAAACGCAATGACTTTTTTTCCGGTTTTTGAGGTCTTTATTAGATCTATCGGACTTTTAATACTGTCTGTACCGATGATATTTTTCAAGGTGTATTTGTTTTTATCCTGACAGGAGCAGTTAATAACACATTGGATTTGTTCAGATTCCCCAAAATCATTGATCCCTACCATAAAAATAGCCGCCTCATCATTTTTCGGAATACGAACGTTAATGGTAAATATGCCATTCTCATAATTGGCCATGCCGTTCCCACCATCCACTGAGGAGATGAAATAAGACACTTTATTACAATTCTGTCCCCTTATCTTTATGGTGACATCACAATGATCTTCATTTTCGGTGCAGTATACAACTGAAGGAGGTGGTTCTGCGAATTCAATGATCGGAAGTTCACCCTTCTCGACGGTTGCCGTTATTTTGTTTGAATCTCCGTTGTCGTTACTTCCCTGAATTTCTATCGCGTTTTGTCCATCTGTCGTTCCAACGAAGGTATCGTAACGATGAAGTGTTTTGCCATCTGGCGTCTGCACGATTTCACCCTGAGGATCGGGGATGTTGTTCAGGATTCCGTTGTTTTTGATGTTTAATTGTTTTAAAACTTGATCGGCCAGGATTTTGATGTTTAAAGTGGCCTCGGTCGTCAGTTCCGGGATTTCCTCTTCCGTTTCGATAACCGGTTCGCTTTCTAAAGGTTTTACAGTCACTTCAAATTTCAAAGCATTTGACTGATTCGGTAAGTAACTTTCATTCAAACCTAAATTATTATTGGGATGAAGAGAATTTAAACAGGCTATACTTACCTTGTTTATTTTACCGTTTTCCGCGAGAGGTACACCTATGGTATAAATATATTTTCCATTTACTTTTACCGGGTTGTTTGAGTCTATAAATGCGGGGATATCAGATTCAAAAAATTCTCCGTTGTCTGTATAAGCACTCGTACAGAACACGGCAACCGGTTGATTGGTTTCAATTTTTACAATTGCCATCTCATCGGCTTCAACTTCTGACGGCGGTTGTTCCGCAAAGGCTATTTGCAGCTTTTCAAATTCATCCTGCTTTTGTTTTTCACTTGAAGCAATTTGCTGGATCTTATTTCCGGATGTGGGGTAGGTGGCATTACCGCTTTCTGATACGGGGATATCCGGATTGGCTCCTTCGCGCTTTACCTTTCGGGCAGAAGTTCCTGAAGCTGAAAAGGCTTCTCTTGAGAGACACTCACCCGTTTCATTGAAGATCATTTCATACAGTTGTTCACTGCATCTTGTGATGAGGGCGAGCTGTGCTTTATCGGTCTCGTATACGGCAACTACACTTTCGCCTTCTGTGAGCTCAAGCGAAATGAACACGCCATCTTTTTTTAAAATCTTATTTTCCAGCAGGACAAGGATTTGATCAAACATCGTGAAGGGGCCAAAGATAATGTTCTCATCTGTAAGATTACCAAATTGTTCCTGTGACGAGGCTTCACCGTTTTCAGGATTCAAGATAAGACAGGTATGTGTATTATTTTGAACTGTCATAACAGCGAGGTGGTTCTCATTGTTTTGTACAACCTTTCCGATACTGAGGACTGTTTTCCCCTCAGTTGTCAGATTATTTTCCCAAATAACCGTACCGTTCAGATCACAGGCACCAATCGTTGATCCTTTCATAAAGCAGATGTTATCATTAAAAAAAATGAAACGGTCTGAATTTTCCAGGGTAGTCGTTAATTGAGTCGCTGCCTCTGAGTAGCTTCCGTATTTGGATTCCAGAACATACAATCCCTGTAGTTGTTCCTCTGCTCTCACAGGTCGCCCGGAGACGGTTGATGTCCCTTCGTACAGCAGATAAAGGTTGTCGTATCCGCTTTCAAGCGGTTGAACTGCGATTAACGCAAGGGTATCAGTAGAAGATAATGAAAAGCTTTTTCCTTCTCTCAGTGTTGTGTTAATCGTGAGACCGGTGGGGGATATACAACTGATAAAGATGAACAATGAGAGGATTGACAGCAAACAGATATAGAAGAAGTGATATCTTTTTTTTGCAAACATTTCGTGACCTCCTTATTTTATTGAAATGAAACTTATTGTTCTATAATCCAGCCTTTCATGACAAATTCTATCTTTTGTTTAAAGGCTTGTTTTAGCGTTTCACGATCGTATTCATCCGAATAGATATATGTCATTATCTCCATTATGGCAACCGAGAAAATCGAATAAGCGGCTGTTGAACGGTCTGTTTTAATCATCAACCCTTTATCCATACATTCCTGAAGCAGTTCTTCCAGATTTTCAACCACCTTGTAATCCAATTCCATCAAATTCTGAAGTGTCTTTGATTTCTTTTTCAGGAACCATGTCAAGACATGTGCCATCTCTCTTAAAAAGGATTTTGGCATACCGACAGGCCCCTTTATCGCATCAATCAGAAGATCGTAAACCATTTCTACAACGTTTGATTGCAATTGGATTGGTTTTGCCAGGTGTTGTTCGAGGAATTTATATTTTTCAGCCATGCATTCAATGAAGAGATATTCCTTCGATTTAAAGTAATTGAACAGGGTCCCTTCCGCTATCCCGACAGCTTTTGCGATTTCTTTTGTTCGGGTGGCTTCATAGCCCTTTTCGGAAAAGAGTTTATAACTTTCTTCGATAATTCTTGCACGTATTATCCCTTTTTGTTCTTTATTCAGTCTGGCAGACATCTTTTCACCTTTTAATATGAGTATACTCATATAATATACTCAAATGTTGCTTTTGTCAATAGCGTTAAAAATTGGTAGGTTCAGATTGTTTGTGTTACAGTATCTGTATTTGAGGATCCTTGAAATATAAAAATTCAAATCAGCAATATGGATTTAAGAAGAAAGAAGTTTTTGGATGAAATGGGTGTTCTTGAATTTATCAAGAGGGGGTTGTTTTTTTGATAGCATTTAGCGAGGCTGTTTCTCAGGATGATTCAGCAAATAGGCTGATTGCTAATTTTCAAATGAGAAGAGAGTTAATATCTATATCTGAAAACTCAACAACCTTGTTGGCATAATTGATCACAAAAGCCGCTTCCTTAGGTTTTGGAACGAGATTAGAAAGTCCCATTTTGTTTACATATTCAGACATTTTGCCGATCAAGTCAGTCGGATCTGTACCGGCTATGGCTTTGACGGAGTCGAACCCACTATCGAGGTACAATTCTGCCAGTGTTTCCTTAACGGCAAATAAACGGGTTATATCCGATAACCGGATCATACGTATCAGGTCATCACGTTTTATACCTGTATCAGTTAACAGCCGTTTTAACCCATTGTTCTGTAAATAATACAGCAATTGGTAATTGGTGAAAATCCCCAAAGATTCGAGTTGTCTTATGTTCTTTGGAATGGCTGATTTAAATTGTTTCAGCTTAAAAGGAGCGGTATACTTGTATTGAAGTCTGTCGATGGTGTTATAAAGGGTTTGGTTGTCAAGCTGATCAAAAAAATGTTTTAAATCTTGTGCGTGAAATTCTGTAATCTTGTTCTTTGAATAGTGATACAGGAAGGTATTGATGTCTTTTTCAGTGATCGTTTTGATTTGATGATCGTTCAAGAACTTTAAAAAGCGTCTGACACTTTTCCTGATTCTCTTTTTGCGACTTTCTGCGACTTTAACTTTACAGAGAAAATTTTCATCAACTTCCCATTTCATTTTCATCACCTCAACACCTTATATTCAGCAATATATGTTTGCATCATCTTCAGATAGGCAGAAAGTCAATCATAAAGATTTCAGAACTATTCAAACGTTCTCGTTTAATAATAAGCATACATTTATCTCACTTTATCGTCAGTTGTTCTTGTAAATAATTTCATTAACATATTCACATTTTCATCGATGATTTCTTCCACGGTTTTTCCGAAATAGCCTTCAAGCCAATAGCGTTTTGACTGGAGAAGGAGTGAAAGTCCAAAGATAGTTGAATGAACGTGAATCGCGAGACTCTCTTTTGAAAATTCTGAATCTGATTTTTGTTCACTGAGTTCCCGGAAAAATTTCATCGGTTCATATTTATTTGCTTCAAGTACAATTTTGCCTGTTATTTCGGGATAATCCTTTAAGTAATCCTGTTCATTAAAAAATATGATGATTTTAGCCTTTTGGGGATTTTCAACCATGTAGTTCAGATAAGCCCGACACATCACCTCCATTTGCTTCAGCGAGATGGTCTTTTCAAACGATTCAAATGATTTTTCAAGTTGTTTGTTCATATCTGAGAAACAATAATGGACTACACCTAAATACATAGCTGTTTTTGTTTCATAGTATTTATAAAGTGTGCGTTTACTGACCGTCGCCTTTGAGGCTATCTCGTCTGCTTTTATCTGTGTAAGTTCCTTTTCGTACAGGAGGTTGAGCAAAGCGTTTATAATTTTATTTTTTATATATTGTTCTTTTTCTTTCATTGAATCACTCCTCCCTGAAAGGAAATAAACTATAAATTTGTTTCGGCCGGAGTCTATCGTAAAATATATGTTTTACAGTATATTTCTTAAAATACACTTTTCAGTCAGTTCTCCTCTTTTAAGGTTTTCTTATAATAGAAAACTTCTTTAACAGCAACCGGACCGAGGGATTGATATAGAAAATTTGAGACAGCTCCATGAACGCCACCAATTGTCGTTTTTTCAACACCAAGGTTTTTCAGTCTTTTAAAACATTCCTTTGCCATGGCTTTTCCAAAGCCCATTTTTCGATAATCCGAGTGAACACCCATGGGTTCGATATAGCCTCTTGTCCGATCTTCAGCTGTCAGCCATCCGATACAGTAACCAGCCGCCTTATTGTCAGGTGTTATGGTGAGGAGTTCAAGCTCAGCAATATATTCCGGAGAGGCTTGAAGTGATTTGACCTTAGTCTCATTGATTCTTGGATTATTGAAAGAATTTCTCGCAACTTCAACTCGTTGTTCATAATCTCCGTATTCAGAAAAACTCATGATTCTGAATCCCGGCTTTAACGTGTATTTGAAGTCAAAATTATTCAGATCGTATTCATATTGTGTCTCATCCTGTCCGGATTTATGATAACCTTGTTCTTCAAAGAGATTGATCTTTCTCTTGTCAAAATCGTATATGGAAGTGTATATTTCTTTATGCGTCTTCTCCCAATTTTGTTCTGTCCAGGAAATGATCTCCGTTAGAAGTTGTGGATCATAGTCAGGGTCTGCAATGATAAAAAAATCATTTCTTCCATATTCAGAGATCATAAGCCCGACAATTTTTTCACCATCCATCCAGTAATGGGCATTTTTCATGAAAAATTCAACTTCCTTTTCTGCATGATAATTATAACGCCACCAATCCAACCTTCCAGGATCCCAACAGTTGTCAAAATTGGGATGTTTATATACTCTGATTAAAAAATCTCTTATGCGATTGTATTCAGCCTCATCGTTTTTAAATACATCATTGTGGATCATAAACTCAACCCCCTTTTATTCAGTGTGCCCTGTTAATTTTTTTTCGTACAATAGACTCCAGGGGAAGTAAACTATAGGTTTACTTCCCCTGGAGTCTATCATATAAGATTATTTCTTGTCAAGAGTTATGTAAAATATATGAAGAATAGATGTTATAATCAAATCTAAGAAAGTTTGCTGAAGTGGAAAATATCAAAAAAATCATGAATGCTAACTTAAAATTTCAGTATTTCATATAAAGGAAAAGGGGATGGGAAAGATGGTTGGTATTAAAAAGATTCATTTCGATTCGGATAGTTTTAATTTGATAGAGTTGACCGAAGGAATTTACGCAGCAATAGAGATCGGGAAATCTTGTGGCAGTAATGCCGGTTTTATAGATCTTGGAGATAGAACCGTGATATTCGATACGTTTTTAAATATAGAGGCAGCGAGAGAGATGAAACAGGCTGCTGAGTTATTGACGGGGAAAAAAGCTTCCATAGTGATCAACAGCCACAGCCATTCGGATCATATTATTGGGAACTGCCTGTTTGATGAAGTTGTGTTAATCAGTTCACCGGAAACAAGAACCGCTGTAGAAAAAACAAAAAAAGAATTTGATGAAGAAAAAGAAGACTACAAAAAAAGAGTTGAAGAAATCGAAAAATTATTCGAGACTGAAACCGACGAAGATACAATTGCGAATCTGAAAAACGAATACAAATTCCTCAGTAATTTTACGAAACCCGGCGTTGACATAAGAGTACCCGATATTTCCATAGATGGAGAAACTGTTCTATACGGAAGCAAAAGAACCTTAAAACTGTTGAAGTTTGATAAAGCGCATTCTTCCGGTGATATTGTGGCTTACATCCCAGAAGACAAAATATGCTTCACTGGGGATCTGCTGTTTTCAAGCTCTCATCCGTGGATAGGCAGTGGAAACCCCGAAGGATTGATCGAAGCGCTTGAAGAATTATCCTCACTGGATATTGAATATTTCGTTCCCGGACACGGTAGATTGGCCGCCAAAGAAGATATATTTCTGCAGATCAAGTATATAAAAGAGATGATTCAATTAGTCGAAGACAATGAAAGTCTTGATGCTGAAGAATTTTCTTTGGAAATGCTTTCCCCTGAATTTCAAAAACTTGAAAGTCTTTGTTTTAACTGGAATTTACAATTCCTTATAGGCAGAAAAAATAAATAACAAGAAATGGGAACAGGTTCCCATTTCTTGTTTCTTTGTTTACCGGCTATGTCTATTCAGTAAGAGTATTGGTGTGTGATGAAAGCCGATACGATTGATTTAAACTTGCCGATGAAACTAAACAAGTGATTATATTATTCATTTCCTTCTTTTATCTTCCGCCCTGTGATATATGGAATATTTTTAGTCATACAATGTATACCACCACCACAAATATTCAACGCCAGCGAATTAATCATAATAACCTTTCTATTTGGAAAAGCCTTTTCCAATACTTTTTTTGCTTCGGTATCTTTTTGTTTTATAGACAAGGACATCCCTTCTTGATAGTATTTTTGCCCTAAGACAATTTCATTTAAGATTAAAAAATTGCAATAACTTAGAGCCGGTTGGACTCTGAATGCCATTCTATGATTATTTTCCTTATCATATGTATCAAAAGTTTTTATAACCATCTTCGAATTCATTTCTTTAAAGGTCGTATAGAACGGCTCATCCTCCGTTACATCAATATATATTGGATCAGGGATTGGCATCCTGAGAATATTGAACGGGTTCCCATTTGAATCTGTAACATCCTTCAAAATATTATAAGCATCTTCCATTCGCTCTTTTGTTATTCTTGCGGACGTTAGTTCTGATGCTTCTTTTTCCGTAACATCGGCTAAGATTATCGTATTTGTATCAGTAAATCTGCACATCTCATCAATGTGGCCATTGGCAGATGAAGAACGGTATATCGGTAAATCATCTATAATGTCTAATGGGCCACTACTCGTTTGTTCATCATCAAAAGTGGGTTTATTCAGCCATATAACAGTATCTAAGTTGAACAATCTCTTGTACTCAGATTCAATTTCATCTTTTGTATAGGATGGGTTTCTTTTTTTGACTTCAGTATCTAAAAGTGTCATTAAAACGCCATTACCGTTAAATTCCCTGTCTCCGCCTTCGGAAATCAAACGACTGTTTATAATGTTCGTGCACCCCAGTTCTATTGACATGTGGGGTCCGAATTTTTCTGAAGGGTTTGAATAAGGTCCACCAATAAATTCACCGCCATAGGTATCAAACTTAAAGTTTACCAGTAGTTTATTACCGTCTTCATCCCCTAATATATCTGGGCCATAGTCCCTTGCCCACCTTAGCTTATCTTCAAAATATGTAAACTTGATTTTGCTCATATCAACTTCAGCATTTATAAGCTTTTCTCTACACGCGTTTACGGAACATCCCTGATTAACATTTAATATCACATCAACCTGGGAACTGACTTGTTTGATTACTTCCACCATAACATCGTGTATGCTGTAGCCGTTTATCATACTTTCTTCATTTGACCAGCTTATTATTACTTTTTCCTGTTTTTCAAACTCTCCAAAGTACCTAAAACGATTCTCTTTCATATTGTCCTCCGTATTGCAATATTTGTTTGTTAACAGTATACTATATAGACTCACGCTATATGCAAGAAGGAAATATGTGACTATCAAAGATTATGCAAATTCACCAACAGAAATGCTCTCGTTAGTTGCTCCGTTTTTTACAACAATCACTTTGCGTGGCAGTACTACGCACTCCTTATTTCAAGGTGAACCATATACTGCATTTTGAGAATATCGGCAAATAAAATCGCTAATCTAATTTTGAAGGGCAAACCAATTTTTACATTTTCAAAGAGTGAGAATTCTTCTCTGATTCCTATCCGTGTATGCCATTGCAATAAATCTTTCGCGCTTCTAAGTCCCCATTTCAAAAACGACTTCTTATCCATCCCGCTACTCTGTATAACCATCTTATTTGCTATTTTTATACCAATTGGCGAAGTCGCATCGAAGGCAATTTCGAAATTCGGGAATGCAGCCGCAAGTTTATCTAAAAACGCCATGATTTCCTGTTCCTCAAAGTAGTACAAAACGCCCGCTGCAACAAACAGAATAGCCTCTTTACTTTTCAGGAGATTTAGCCATTCATCGTCAAAAAAAGATGCCGCTATGAATTTTCGCCGGACACTTTCATGAATGAACTGCTTTCGTATCTCAATCACATCCGGCAAGTCCAAATCAAACCACTCTATGGTTCCATTATCAATGCGCTCAAACGTTGTGTCAAAACCACAGCCGATGTTGACGATGGCAGCTTTGGGATGCTTTTCAATAAAATCCTTTATTATTTTATCGAATGACAGGCTACGCCCGATCCATCCAAGCTGACTGATTTCACTGAGGTTTTTTGTGATAATGGAAAAGTCATAGTCTATCCTGTTGATGATTTCGACCGCCGTCTGATCCACAAGCAGTGGGTTCTTCTTCTGTGTTTCCACCGCACGCCCCCACAAAGGGAGAAGCAGTGTTTTTTGAACATTTCCAAGGTTAACCTTTAATTTTTCACTCATCATTTTATCTCCTCGTTCTCATCGGTAAACACGTTTTTCAAGTCGTTATAAACAAACACAGACATTTCTTTCATATACTTCATTCTGTTCCTTTACGCCCTTCATCCTCCATATATTTAACAGGTTTGCCCGTTGATTTTGCATAATCTATCTCTGATTTTGTACTACTGCCAATATAACCATTTTTATTAATTACAAATATTTCATCTGCCATATCAATTTTTCTTTTATGCATATCATCTAACATATTTTTTACATCTTCTGATAAGACTTCAGTGTCACCTGAATGACCAAATAAGCCTACCGAAATAACAATGTTTTCCTGTAAAGTTAATTCTTTTTGTATCCTTATAAAATCATCTTTAAATCTTGTGCTGCCACATAAAGTAACGACATTATATTTTTTCATATGATTCCACTCCTTTTTTTCTTGCCTTCATTATGTAACTTCTTTTCTTTTTTTTGTGTCCGGTTCTTTGAGTCCATTATCTTTTCAATTTATGATATAATTAATCGGTTACTTAATAGGAGTTAAGTAACTAAACCCCTATTAAGTAACTGAATCCTGTAACTGTAAATGAAAAAGAGGTGTATGATGCTTTTTTCAATCGCTCCAAAGAATAAAAAAAGTGAACTTTTTAACCGAGAAACCGAATTCAATAAGCTTGAAAAAGATGTCGAATCGGGACGAATCATCTTACTGGATGGTTTGAGAAGAATTGGGAAAACTTCATTGTTAAAGGTGTTTTTAAATGAAAGTGATCATTTCAGTATCATGATTGATTGTCGGGCATTTGAAAAAAACAAACGCATTGAGCGAAATAGCTTTAATCGTGGGATTTTAAAAGCTATTGAAAGAGAATTTAAGACATCCAAATTTAAAAAGTTTATAGGAACTCTTTCTGAGATTGGTATTGGAGAAATCTCAATCAGCTTGAACAATAAAATAGAAAATGAAAAACCGGATATTTCAGATATTCTCAACGACATAAATTATGTGATGGAAAAGAAAGAGAAAAAATTTATCATTGCCTTTGATGAGGCTCAATTTCTGAGATTTTACGGGAGAGGTGGAAATGAATTTTTACAGATAATGGCTTCTGCCTATGATAACCTGGATAATATCGTTTTTATTCTGACCGGTTCTGAAGTAGGTTTATTACATGATTTTATAAACGTGGAAGATGTGGAAGCTCCTCTTTACGGAAGATATATCAACGAAATTACCCTGGAACGTTTTAAAAGAGAAAAATCATTAGAATTTCTGAAAAAAGGCTTTGATGAGACTGAGATTGCCATCAGTGACAACGAAATAGAAAAGACTGTAGAAAAACTGGACGGAATAGTTGGTTATCTGAGTATGTTCGGCTATATGGCGTTGACAGAGGGGGACTTTGATTTCAACACGAATCTTGCCAGGACATCCGATATGGCAGAAAAAATCGTTAAGAAAGAAATTCAGACATTAATCTTAAAATCGCTTAATTATGGTTATGTCCTGAATGCCATCGCTTACGGAATGGACAGATTTTCCAAAATAAAGAAATATGTTGAAAGCAATTTTTCCAGTATTTCCGACCCAACTTTGAGTAAAATTCTTTCCGGATTAAAAAAACAAAGTTTTATAGATGTAGAATATATCAAAACTCAGAAGTTATATATTTTTCCGGATCCTGTTATCAAAAAAGTCTGTGAAGAAATGACTTTTGATACATAATTGCGAAAGTGAAATAAGGATTCAAGTTTTCTGTTCATTTTGGAGTTCTATTTCACTTTATGTACAGGAATACTGTGTTGTTTCTTTATGGGGGAGTATACAATTTATAATGAGAACATGTCAACAAACATATTCTGTTAAATGTTCTTTTTTGTATAATTGTCTGTTATTTTGTTTTTTTGTTTGCTGCGTTCAGAAGGTTTGCTTTATAAAAGGGAGTTCTTGATGAGAGAAAAATTTACCATAGGTGAGATTGCAAAAATTTTAAATATTTCAACACATCAAATCAGATATTATGAAGAGAAAGGTGTCATAAATCCGGAAAAAGATAGGGAAAACGGGTACAGGTTGTATGGCTTAAATGAAATATACAAACTTGCTCATATACTGCTTCTTAGAAAATTGAATATTTCCGTCCCCGAGATCAAAAAATGCTTTAACAGCCCTTCAAATGAACAGTTTTTTGAACTGTTACAGGAATCATCAGAAAAACTGGATCATCAGATAAATGAATTGATTTTGTTGAAGGAACAGACAAAACAGATTTTGAGTCAATACCGGGAATTCAAAAAAAATGAAAACAAGTACACAGTCAAAGCTTTTGAAAAAAGAGGGTTAAAAGAATTGTTCAGTGTTGGCTATAATCATGATATGTCAGAAAGAGAGGTTTTAAACAATCTTTTTAAAGTATCAATCAATTTATTAGAACGGGATATTGTTGAGCTTTACGATAAAAAAAGTATAACTTTCTGTGTGGAAACAGATCTTCTTTCTGAAAAAGAACAAATCATACTCAAAGCGGGAAAATATCTCTGCTATAGCTTTATAACCGATGAGGAAGATGACTTTGAGTATCGAATAAATGAATTCATCGTTTATGCCAAAAGAGAAAAGTTTAAAATCACAGGGAAAATCATTGTAATTGAAAGCACCATGCTTTCCATTTTCAATAACACCGGGATAAAATATGAAATACAGGTACTGTTAAAGTGAATTTAACTCTTATCGAATCTTTTGTTATTTTCCACCGGCAAGAAGAATAAGAATCAGAAAAACCATAGGATGATGAGTAAATGCCGTAAATCACCTCCGTTAAATACACCTAACAATGCCGGGAGCTTAATGATTCCACCAATACCGAGAAAACCCAGATACCAACCCTTTTGCATGATCTATTTCGGTTTAATCGTTTGTTTATCTGTTTCAATATTTTGATTCTTTTCCAGATAAAACCACTTCCTTTCGTTTAAAAATATTTTCGATAAAAGACTTTGCTGATAATTAACAGAATTAAAACCCAATTTTTTGTAGAGCTTGAATGCGCCTTTATTGTGTGCGGCTACGTTAAGTGTAAAACTTTCTTTCTTTAACTTTTTGAAGGCATAGTCTTCACCGAATTCTAACAGTGCTGTACCGATACCTTCGCCTCTTTTCTCATTATCAACGGCTATATGTTCAATATAACATTCGCTCTCATTGAGCTCTTCTTGTAATAAAAGTGCCCCAAACATAAATTTTATCACCCTGAAAAGCCGTATTTTTTTGCAAGATTAATAAAACCGGTACTTTTTGATTTTTTTCTTTTTTGACCTTTCCAGCTCAATAAGAGTACCCCTACGACTGATTTGTTTTTTTCGGCTACAAAATATCCATCAAAGGTCTTGTCATCAGAAAATCCAGACTCTTTTAAAAGTTTTATCAACTTTTCTTTTGACAGGTTTGTAAGATGTTTGAATTTGCCATAAAAAGAATCTACAAGGATTTTTGTTACTTTTTCCAAGTCTTTTTCATCACTTTCCTTTGCAATATACTGAAAATCAGGGTGTTTTTTTTCCCCTGTATATAATAGACCTTAGAGTAGCCCTAAGGTCTATAGATGTGAGAAATTGATTGGATTTCCAGGAAAGTAAACATATAAAAATTGTTTTTTTGCAAAACGTGAACATGAAATATGTATGGCAGTAGAGACTGCCAACGCTTTCCGTTTCTCGACTATCAGATATGCGTCAAATCTATGTTTCTATTCTTTTCTATTTGACATGATTGCAAAATCTTTGTCAAAGATTACCAGCAAACTTAAGAATTCTTTTAGTAGATTGATCTCCCCCTTTATTTCAACCAGAAGTTCTTCGGGTGGGAGCATTTTCTGTGTAAGATAGAAAAGACCGGCTTTCATCATTGTGATGGAAAGATCTGCCTTTTTTATTCCCGGTTGCTTGAAGGTTATTATCGTACCATTTTCTACAATTATTTGGTATTTTTCTCCTGTTTCCTGTATGGTTATATCAAACGTCGCTTTAAAATCCTGGGAATTTTTTCCATCATAAAGAATGCCAATATAATCAAAAATCATTCCAGCGGTCATATTTTTTCGAGTATCATGGCTTCCTTTTACCGCATGAGTGGAATAAGCCTGGCCGTATCGAAGTTCATACGCTCCAGATAGGTAAGCATTTCGCCATATTCCCGATTCAGCTTGATAACCAAGCTGCTCCAACGCATCGGCACAGAGAAATCTTGCTTCTAAATTATCTGGTTCTACCAGTACAACCTTGAACAAAACCTCGGCAACCCATCTGTATTCTCCCTTATCAAAATCATTTAAGGCCTTTTGAATAATGGCATGAGTTCCGCCCATGTAGTTTACGTATTTTTCTGCACTCATAAAATCCGGAAGAGGGTTCAGATTGACCGGGTTTCCATCATACCATCCAAGATATTTCTGATACACTGCCTTGACATTACTTTCCAATGCCCCATAATTGGGTTGGATTCCCCATGAATTGTTCAATTGATCGGGCAATTCGAGCATTTCTGCAATTTCTTCACTATTGAATCCCAGATTGGCAAAATGAAGCGTCTGATCATGAATAAATTGGTAAACTTGTGTGTTCAGCAAGAGAAAATTAATGATATTTGTTTTTCCCCATCGCGGCCAATTATGTGATTGAAAGGCGATCTCAAAATCCTTGCCAAAAAGCGTTATACATTCCACCAGATAATCTGCCCAAAGTAGGGCATCTCTCACCTCTGCTCCCCTTAATGTATAGAGATTATGCATGAGGGGGACACAATTGTCTGCGAGGAAAATGGCTTTTTGTTCGGGGAAATAGATGTTCATATCTGAAGGGGCTTCTGCTGAAGGCGTCAACTGAAATATCATCCGCACACCATCAAGAATCATTTCCTGACCGGTGGAGGTGATGATATCTCCCGGTAAAACAAACGATACGTTTCCCGCTGATGTGGTCATACCTAATCCGGAGGAAACTAACCCCTTGGCATCTTTTGATAGAAAAGATCCGAATTGATATTCCGCCCTTCTTTGCATAGCTGTTCCGGCATAAAGGTTCTCACTTACCACGTATTTCAGAAAGTTCTCAGGTACGATTAAGTGAATTGTTCCATTGCTGCTTTGATTGTATACTTGATCTTGTGCAACAAAAGAACCGACACCACCGTAATGATCGGTATGATTATGGCTGATAATGACTGCTTTAACGGTTATCGGTCCAAAATAGGACTCCATAAGTTCCAGCGCTGCTTTCGCCGTTTGTTGTGTCGTCAATGTATCAATTACGATCCATCCGGTATCGGACTTGATGAACGTTGTGTTTGCCAGGTCAAACCCCCTCACTTGATATATTTTATGGTTTCCTGTGTAATGCTCATCGGTTACTTCAAACAAGCCGTACAAATGATTTAAGGCGGCATTATGCAACAGTCCGGGATGAACGGTGGAGAGAGTGTGTTCAGATCCTTCTAAAAATTTAAACGACTCCTGAGTCCAGATTGTATGTCCCTCTGAATTATAAATTTCCATCAGATTCGGTTGTGTTATAAATCCCTTTGTTGCAAAGGTTTTTTCCAGTGATGAATCCAAAGGCATCCTATTTAAAAAATCTATATAAACAGCTTTGGTCACATCACTTGCTTCTTTTCTTTCGCTGTTTAACATGTAAGTGATCCCTTCCATACCGCTTGAAAAAATTATTCCCATGAAAAGGCAAAACCAAATAACAATGAATATTGTTTTCATTTTTTTCCTCCTTAAAACAGCTTTCTGCCCGTTAATGTGAAACTCCGATTGAATTAAATGTGACAAATATTTTAAGCACTTTAGTTTATCACAGATCACCCCAAACAAGAAGGGGTTGCCACGAATTGATGAGCCGGACCCAGTAAAAGTTTCTGAAAACATTACCCTCTTTTTTATGATTTTTTTGTTTATTACCGCATGAGTTTACATTTTAACGTGGAAGAAAGTTTTTTGAATCACTCACCCGTTATGGTGAAATTTTGTTCAAGAGGATTTGAAGGAATATCGGCTTCTTCATCCTGTCTTTTGATGTCATTCTGTAAAGTGCTCATAGTATTCCTGTACACGTAGTGAGAAAGAAGTTGAAAAAGAAAAAGCCTCCGAATATAATTAAGTGAGCACAAAAAAATAAAAGGAGGCTTTAAAGATGCAAAAAAATTATAACACTGAAAATGAAAAAATCAAAAGGATAAGCGAAAAAACACTGGTAATCGGTGTAGATATAGCAAAAGAATGGCATTATGCGAGGGTGTTGAACTGGCGAAAAATAGAAGTTGGAAAAGGAATCAAATTTGCAAATACGAGAGAAGGATTCGAGAAGTTCCTGAAGTGGCTAAGTAAGGTAATGAGACAAGAAGGAGCTACAAACGTATTAGTAGCGATGGAACCAACAGGAACGTATTATTTCGTATTTGAAGAATACCTCGAAAGAATGGGGATAGAGATTGTAATAGTCAACGGAAGGGATGTCAGAAGAACGAGTGAAGTAATGGGAAATGACAGCAGCAAAAACGATCCGAGAGATGCCCTGATCATAAGCCGATTGGCAATAGATGGCAGATACAGTGAATCAATGAGACCCAAAACAGGGAATTATTCAGAATTAAGAGAATTGGTTTCACTGCGAGAATTACTGGAAGAAGATCAAATCAGAAATACCAACCGCCTGCATAACCTGTTTGCACAAATCTTTCCTGAATACAAGAAATTCAAAAAGAGAGGTATCAGTAACGGAATCATCTCACTGTACAAAGAGCTGGGAAGTCTGGACAGAATTATACAAGCAGGAGAAGATGGCATATACAGCATTTGGAAGCAAACAGGGACAACGAATTATGGAAGAGGCAAAGCACATTTGGTATACGAGCAGGCGAGAAAAAGTATAGGAATCAGACAACAAAGTCAAGCCACTGAACACAAGATAAAAACACTCATTCGAATTTATGAGATGACACAGAAAGAATTAGAGGATACCGAAGAAAAAATACGCCAACAACTGGAACAAATGCCACAATCAAAACTATTAATGGAAATAAAAGGGATTGGAACGATCATAACAGCTGGAATTCTCTCAGAAATAGGGGATATTAAGAACTATAAAAGCTACAAACAGATACAGAAACTGGCAGGCTACGCCATTGTTTCAAAGAGCTCCGGTAAACATCATGGAAAAGAAAAAAGCAGTAAGATGGGAAGAAAATTACTTAAGAGTATTTTGTTCAGAGCGGCTATCGTTTTAATCAGTACGAATCAAGCATTTCGGAGCATATATGACTATTACACAAAAGATCGGAATAATCCGCTGATCAAAATGAAAGCGGTGATAGCATTAGCGTGTAAACTGATCCGAGTGATCTACACAATGCTAAAAACAGGTACACGATATGATGAAAAGAAGATGCTGACAGATATACACAGACCAAAATATTTAACAGCGTAGGTAGTACAAATGGTAGTTTGAACCGTCCCGAAGGAGCTGGACTCTGTACCACTGTAATGAACACCATTATTTCAATTGACAATGAGAAGAACCTCAGAAAACGTCAAACGCTGAAATCGGATTTCTGAGAGAAGCACAAAAAAAGTGTAGGACGTGAACACAATTAGAGCGAAGAAAACGACTCTGAACCACAGAAAACAAGAGCTCACCGTTACTGAAATACTGGACGAAGGAATTAGAGGGCTTAAGAAACAGATTAAGACCCTGGTATACATGAGAGGTTAGTTAAAGTAACAAAGCAGGTGAGAAACCGCACAAAATAAGAAAAGGCGTATGATGTTTCATGGCTAAAAAACGATAAAACAGTGATCATATGATCAAAAAGGACGACGATTTCAATATATTTGTGGGATTATAGGGAATTTGAAAATGAATGATTTTTGAAATGTGTTGAAATACTGTGAAAACAGGAGCTATTGGGAGGTATTTGCACTAGGAGTAGAGAGGGACGGTTCTGTTGGCAGTTTGATTATAGCACAAATATACAAATGGATATGTAAAAGTGTATTATTTTCTCATCTAAACTTTCTGGATAAAATATCGGCTGATCCCGGTAACTCTAACGATCTGTCTCGCAGATAAGCCTTTCTCCAAAAGAAATTGAACACACGCAGTTCTCTTTTCAACGTCAAAATTCTGTAACTCAAGCGAAGAAGAGACCTTGTATTTCTTCTTTATCATTTCAACAGCCGCTTTATCACTAATGTATCTTCTATCACTGATATCCAGAAATTTCTCATCTGTCATCATTTCATTGTATTCTTTAAAATTTGTTAACGCCTGTTCTTTTTCCTCGTGAAACAATGCCAGGATAAAATCCTTATCGATGTATTGATCATCATCCAAACCAAGATACTCACCATAACTACTGTACGGATATGCCTCAATATTTTTCACAATCCCTGCTTTTAATGGATTCTGATGAATATATCTGATAACCGCAAACAGATATTGATCTGTCTCCACTGCTTCGCTCTTATACCTGTCCTGAAAAAGATGCCCGGTTCTGTCATATTTCCTGTTATACCAGTAAACATAACTTGCCCCAATTCGCCTGAATATCTGACCAAGTTCTTCAGCACCGGTCTTAATCAAAAGGTGAATATGATTTCCCATCAGACAATAGGCCAACAATTTATAGCCACTCTGTTCCTTATACTGATTCACCGTCACGAGAAACATCTCATTATCTTCTTCATCCTCAAATATCGTCTGTTTGTTGATCCCTCTCAATACCACATGATAGATTCCGGTTTCGCTTTTCATTCTTCTTGTTCGCGGCATCTTTCACTTCCTCTTTTTGTTTTTAAGTATGAAGTATTATAGCATATATTGATTCATAAGAACTGATCTGGACCCCAAAAAGTAGACAAGACAGGGACAGTCTATTATATTACAGATGGAGGGGTTTTTAATGAATGAAACATACAGTGATGAATTCAAGTTAAAAGTGGTTCAGGATTACTATAATAGTTCGCTGGGTGTACGATTAGTCGCATTAAAGTATAATCTTCCCAGCAAGAACTATATCAACGACTGGGAGAAATATTTAATCAAGAAAGGATTATTGCCATCTGGTTCTACTAAACCGAATAAAACGACTCACAGAG